>NZ_CP150317.1:10687500-13402629 GCF_051526795.1 Sorangium sp. So ce204
CGCTGCCACCGGCCCAGGGAAGAGCACCTCGGCATCCGCGGAGCGCGCCCGGCGGGCCCGCAGCAGGAGGTGGGGCGCGAGCGCAGCTGGCGGCTCGGCCGCTCACAAAAGCCTGCTACAAGGGCGGGCATGCGAACCGCTCGCGCCCGCGTCGGACGAGGCACGGCGGCGTGCGCGGTCGCGCTCGCCTGCGCCTCGACCGCGCACGCCGAGGAGCCCTCGAGCGCCGCGACCTCGAAGGAGGCCGCTTCCGCCGAGCAGCCGCCGGGACCTCCGCGGCCGCCGCGACCGCCGCTGCCGCCCGCGCCCCCCCGGACCGGCTTGCCGTGGGCCAGGCACATCGAGGTCGGCCCGGACATCGCCCTCGTCAACCGGTTCGGCTCGAGCGACGACGCCGGCCAGCCGACGGGGATTCGCCTGAAGCCCGCGATCGGCGTCGGGGTCCACGCGCGCTGGGAGATCTTCGACTACCTGCGCTTCTCCGCCTTCTTCGTGCACGCCAGGCACGAGCTCTCGCTCCAGGCGGGCGCGCTCGCGCAGCCCGGCCCGATCACGGCAGAGCCGCGCGAGGACGGCGCGCCCACGGTGCGCACCCTCGCGCTCGGCGCGCGCCTCGCGCCCACGCTTCCGCTCGGCGAGCGCGCCCGCTCGTGGCTGTCGGTCGGCGTCGGCTACGACAGGTTCGACTTCGACCGCATGCGGGTCCTCGACCCCGGGGGTGAGTTCACGGTCCGCGAGCGCGGCGCGTCGTACGTCGCGATCCCGCTGGGGCTCGGGGTGTCATTCGACATCATCCGCCGCTGGCTCACGATCGAGCTGGAGACCTCGGGCGCCTTCCTGCTCGGCCGGGGCGGCGACGCCACCCGGGAAGGCCAGGCCATCGACGCCCAGGGGCGGCGGCGCAACGTCGGCGCGCTGCCGCAGGCCCGGGGCTCGTTCGTCCAGACGCTCGGCCTCTCCCTCGTGCTGTGATCGCCGCGTCGCGCGGCGAGCTCAGCTGAGGGCCAGCATGCGATCGATCGGGACGCGCGCGCGCTCGCGCAGCTCGGGCGCCATCTCGAGGCGCGGGGCGAGATCGCGCAGCGCGAGATAGACCTTCTCGAGCGTGTTGAGCCGCATGAAGGGGCACTCGTTGCAAGCGCAGTTGCCCTCCGGCGGCCCCTCGATGAACTCCTTGTGCGGCGACGCCTTGCGCATCTGGTGCACGATGCCGCTCTCCGTCGCGACGATGTACTTCAGGGCGTCGTCCGCTGTCGTGTACTTGAGCAGCGCGGTCGTCGAGCCGATGTAGTCGGACATCCGCAGGATCGGCTCCTCGCACTCCGGGTGCGCGATGAGCTTCGCGTCCGGGTGGCGCTCGCGCAGCGCGACGATCTTGCGCAGGCTGAAGGTCTCGTGAACGACGCAGCTGCCCTGCCACAGGCGCATCGGGCGGCCCGTCCGCTCGACGAGCCAGCGCCCAAGGTTCTTGTCGGGCGCGAAGAGGATCTCCTGCCCCTCCGGGATCGCGCGGACGATCTTCTCCGCGTTCGACGACGTGCAGATGTAGTCGCTCTCGGCCTTCACCTCGGCGGAGCAGTTGATGTACGAGATCGCGGCCGCGCCGGGGTACCGGGCGCGCCAGGCGCGGAAGCGGTCGACGGGGCAGCCGTCGGCGAGCGAGCAGCCCGCCGCGAGGTCGGGGACCACGACGATGCGCTCGGGGTTCAGGATCTTCGCCGTCTCGGCCATGAAATGCACGCCGGCGAACAGGATGACGTCCGCGGTCGTCTTCTTCGCCTGCTGGGCGAGCTGCAGCGAGTCGCCGAGGAAGTCTGCGAGATCCTGGATGTCGCCGTCCTGGTAGTAGTGGGCCAGGAGGACGGCGTTCCTCTCCCGCTTCAGGCGGCTGATCTCGTCGTGCAGATCCAGGCGCGGATCGATGGCGGCAGGCTGGGGCGCGGCGCTCGTCATGGCTACCTAAGGTAGGCACCGCGCGGCGCGCTGGCCAGGGCCCCCGAGCCGCGCGGCGAGCTCCGGCGCGCTCCCCAGGCACGGCCACGCAGCCGGTGCGGCGGTCGCCGGCGCCCGAGCCGCGCGGCGCGCTCCAGCCGCGCGGCCCGCCGCGTCTCCCTCGTTGACAACGGCCGGCACCGGTTCACGATCGAGGCCCGCGGTGGGCCTGGGGAGGAGCTCTCGTCGTGGGCGGCCACCCATGTCCCTCCTGATCCCCGTCGCCCTGCTCGCCCTCGTCGTACCGCTGGTCGTGGCGCTCCTGCGCGCAAATGAGCTATTTTGCGTGCGCGTCGAGGGGCGCAACGTCCGGCTGCTCCGGGGCCGGGTGCCGCAGCGGCTGCTCGACGACATCACGGACGTCCTCCGCGCGGCGCCGGTCGGGCGAGGCGCGGTGCGGGTCGTGGTCGAGGACCGGCGCGCCCGGGTCCACGTGGAAGGGGATATCTCTCCCGAGCAGGCTCAGCAGCTGAGGAACACCGTCTCCATGTGGCCGGTTCCGAAGATCCGCGCGGCCCCGAAGCGCCGCGCGGGCGCATGACCCCGCCGCCGACATTTCCACCCTAGCGAGTCAGTCCCGCATGGCCGACGACAAACCCCGAGACAACCCGCCGACATCCAAGCTGGGGCGCCTCGCGCGCCTCGCCGGCCTCGCCCCCCGCACGATCCCGTTCGCCATCGAGGGCGCGAAGCGCGTCCTCGGCGCGACCCGGACCGAGGAGGAGGAGGCCGAAGCGCGGCGGAGGATGGCCCAGGAGGTCAAGAAGACCGCCGAGGCGATGCTGAAGACGCTCGGCGAGATGAAGGGCCTGCCGCTCAAGTTCGGCCAGATGGCGAGCTACATCGACGGGCTCGCGCCGCCGGGATACGAGGAGAAGTTCCAGGCCACGCTGAAGAAGCTGCTCGACAAGGCGCCGCCCCTGTCGCCGGAGGCCGCGGAGCAGATGATCCGCGAGGAGCTCGGCGCCCCGCCCGAGCACGTGTTCGCGGCCTGGGAGCGCGAGCCGTTCGCGGCGGCGAGCATCGGACAGGTGCACCGCGCAACGACGAGGTCGGGGGAGCGGGTCGCGGTGAAGGTGCAGTACCCCGGCATGGACAGGGCCATCGAGAACGACCTGAAGAGCGTCTCGATGCTCGAGGCGATGATGGCGCCCCTCGCCAAGAAGCTGAACGCCCGGCAGACCGTCGACGAGCTCCGCAAGGTCTTCCTGTCCGAGCTCGACTATGCGCGCGAGGCCGAGATGGCGGACCTGTTCCGCCGCATGAACGCCGGGGACGAGGACGTCTCTATCCCGCGCATCCACCACAGCCTCACCACGAGGCGCGTCCTCACGCTCGAGCTCGTCGACGGCATGAGCTACGCCGAGTTCTGCGAGCGCGGCAGCCAGGAGGCGAAGAACCGCGCGGGCCTCTCCATCTGGCGCTTCACCTTCCGCTCGATGCTCCGGTACGGCTGGCTCTACGCCGACCCGCACCCGGGCAACTACCGCTTCCACGAGGATGGGCGCGTCACGATCCTCGATTTCGGCTGCGTGAAGCAGCTCCCGCCCGACCTCGTGGCGGGCATGAAGCGCTACATGCGCGCCGCCATGGACGCGGACTGGAAGGAGTTCGACCGGGCGTGCGTGGAGGTGCTCGGCTACGACCCGGCCGACGAGAGCTGGGATCTCTACCGGAGCTACACGATGGAGCTCATGGTCCCGCTGTGCACGCACGGGACATGGAAGTGCTCCCCGGAGAAGGCGCGCGAGACGGTGGCGTACCTGACCCGCGGCATCCGGGGGCTCGCCCTCAAGGAGGGAGAGAAGATGCCCACCATCCCCCACGTGCCGAAGATGCCGCAGGACTTCACGTTCGTGAATCGCCTCCAGTGGGGGCTCGCGTCCGTGCTGGCCGGGCTCCGGACCGAGGCGGCGTTCCGGCGGACCATCGATCCCTGGGTGCGCGACGGGGTGCACCCCGTCCCCGATTGAGCGAGGATCGCTGGTAGGCTCGTCGGCGCGGAGGGGCGCGCCGAGGTCGCTTCCGCCGCGGCTCTCACCTTGACCTCGATCCCGCACGCTGTGACATTCGATCGGGGCATGGACGACGAGAGGGCGGCCTGCGAAAGGCGCGTAGGAACGACCCTGCGGGGCAAATGGACGATCGATCGCCTCGTCGGGATCGGCGGGATGGCCGCCGTCTATGCCGCGACCCACAAGATCGGGCGGCGCGAGGCGATCAAGATCCTCCACCCCGAGGTGGCCCGCTCGAAGGACCTGCGCGCCCGGTTCGAGCGCGAGGCGCAGGCCGTCAATCGCTTCCAGCACCCCGGCGTGGTCGAGATCCGCGACATCGACGTGACCGAGGACGGCGCGCCGTTCCTCGTGATGGAGCTCCTCGACGGCGAGTCGCTCGCCGACCGGATCCAGCGGCTCGGCAGCATCGAGCCGGGCGAGATGCTGCGGCTGATGGATGAGCTGCTCGACGTGCTCGGCGCCGCGCACGGGCAGGGGATCATCCACCGCGACATCAAGCTCGACAACCTCTTCGTCGAGAAGACCGGGCGCCTCAAGGTGCTCGACTTCGGCATCGCGCGCATGCGCGACGGCGTGAAGACGGCGATGCGGACCCGCACGGGCGCGACGCTCGGGACGGTGTCGTACATGGCCCCGGAGCAGGTGCGCGGCATCTCGGTCGACCACAGGGCGGACCTGTTCGCCGTCGGCGCGACCATGTTCCGGGTGATCGCGAAGCGGCGCATCCACGAGGCGCGCACGGAGTCCGAGCTGCTCGTGAAGATGGCGACCATGGCGGCGCCGCCGCTCGCGAGCGTCGCGCCGGAGACGCCGCACGGGCTGTGCCTCGTCGTGGACAGGGCGCTCGCGTTCGATCGCGACCGGCGCTACCCGGACGCCCGCACGATGCAGGCCGACGTGCGCGCGCTCCTGCATGGAGCGGCGCCGCCGCACGCGTCGGCGCGCCTCGCGGCGGGCGACGTGCCGTCGGCGGGCGCGCCGCCGCTCTCGCCGATGCTCCTGTCGGCGGCCGCCTCGGCGGACGCGCAGGCCGAGCCTCCGCCGCGGCCCGCGGCCCCGTCGGGCGCGAGATGGAACGAGATGGGCTCGGCGCCCGCGATCGGGTCGGAGCTCGGCCCGGGCAACAGCGGGGCGTCCTCGTGGGAGGCCGCCACGATGGCGGCGCCCGGAGCTCCGCGCGGGAGCGCCATGGATGCGGCCCAGGCGCACGGAGGACACCCCGGCATGGCGCAGGCCGCCCCCGGCGCTCCGAATGGACCGCCGTCGGCCCTGCACAACACCGGCGCCGGCCACGCCGGAGCGCACGGCGCGCCCCCATCGTGGCAGGGCGCCGGCGCGCCCCACAGCGCGCCCGTCTCGCTCCACAACACAGGCTCGGGCCTGCACAACACCGGTCCGGCCTACGGCGCGCCCGCCCCGGCGCACGGCGCCAGCGCGCCCCACAGCGCGCCGGCGCACGGCGCCAGCGCGCCCCACAGCGCGCCGGCACACGGCGCCAGCGCACCCCACGGCGCGCCGCCACACGGCGCCAGCGCACCCCACGGCGCGCCGGCGCACGGCGCCAGCGCGCCCCACAGCGCGCCGGCGCACGGCGCCAGCGCACCCCACGGCGCCCCCGTCTCGCTCCACAACACGGGCTCCGGCCTGCACAACGCCGGCCCGGCCTACGGCGCGCTCGCCCCGGCGCACGGCGCCAGCGCGCCCCACGGCGCCCCCGTCTCGCTCCACAACACGGGCTCCGGCCTGCACAACGCCGGCCCGGCCTACGGCGCGCCGGCCCCGCGGCACAGCGCCGGCGTACCGCACGGCGCGCCCGCCTCGCTCCACAACACGGGCTCCGGCCTGCACAACGCCGGCCCGGCCTACGGCGCGCCCGCGCCGCCGCACGGCGCCAGCGCGCCCTACGGCGAGCAGCCGGCCGCGGCGTGGGCGCCGCGCCACGCTCAGCCGAGGCTGCCGCCGAAGCTCATGATCCCGCTCGCGCTCGGCGGCGTGGCGCTCATGATCGTGAGCGTGCTCGCGATCTGGATGGCGCTCCGCGACGAACCCCAGAGCGACGCGGTCCAGCACGATCTGCTGCCGGCCCAGAGCGCGAGCGCCAGGCCGACCCAGCTCTCCCCGTCCTCGGAGAGCACCGACGAATCGCGGAGCAACGTGAACGAGCCAGGATCGCGGAGCAACGTGAACGAGCCAGGATCGCGGAGCAACGTGAACGAGCCAGAGACGATGCGCCCGGACGCGCCGAACGCTCCGGCGACCGCGCCGCCCGCGAGCACGTTCATCATCGACTTGACCAAGAAGAAGCAGCGGACGAGAAAATCACGCCAAGACTGAAGCCAGATCGCCGAACATGGAGCTCCGCCCCCTCATGGTGACGAGGACAACCCCGCGCGCTCGATCGATGCTCGTCGGGTCCGCGCTGGCGCTCACGCTCTCGGGAGCGTGCTCGGACCCGGTGCCGATCGGCCCACGTCCCGACGCCGGCGGCGACGGTGGAGGCGGCAGCGGAGGCGCGCCGCCGCTCTGCAGCTCCGGCGACGTGCAACCCTGCTATCCCGGCCCGGCAGACACCGAGGGTGTCGGCGTGTGCGCGGCGGGCGTGCGGAGGTGCCAGCCAGACGGCCAGGGCTTCGGCGAGTGCGAAGGCGCCGTGGTCCCGAGGCCCGAGGACTGCGGCACCACCGTGGACGACGACTGCGACGGCGCGACGAACGAGCCCGACGCGGGGTGCGTGTGCACCCCGGGCCAGATCAAGACTTGTTACAGCGGCCCCGAGGGGACGAGCGGCGTGGGGCTCTGCGCGGTGGGGCTGCAGATGTGCGATCTCTCGGGCACGTCGTGGCGGCCGTGCGGCGGCGAGGTCGCCCCGCAACGAGAGACGTGCACGGACGACACCGACGAGGACTGCGACGGCTTCGCCTGCAGCGCGCCGCTCTGGGCCGCCCTCTACGGTGATCAGAACACCCAGAGCGCGACCAGCGTCGGCGTCGACGCGCAGGGAAACGTCTATATCGGCGGCACCTTCTCGGGGACCATCAACCTGACCGGCAAGGAGACGGGCACCCTCGTCAGCATCGGCACCTCCGACGTGTACGTCGCGAGCTTCGACCCCTCCGGACAGCACCGCTGGAGCGTGAGGTTCGGCGGCAGCGGCGCCGAGACGCTCAACGGGCTCGCGGTGACGCCCGAAGGCAACCTCGTGCTCGGCGGGACGTTCTACGGGTCGTTCACGTTCGGCGGCACGACGCTTCGCAACGTCAACGCGCTCGACACCTTCGTGGTCACGATGAGCGGAGAGAAGGGCGAGCAAGGCTGGGCACGCCAGCTCGGAGACGCGGCCGATCAGACGCTGCGCTCGATCGCGGTGGACCCCGCCGGAAACATCGTGATCGCCGGCTACTTCAGCGGCTCGCTGCTCTGCTCGTCGCCGCCCGTCCCGGTCTGCGCGACCAGCGCAGGCGGCACCGACATCTTCGTGCGGAAGTACGATCCGCTCGGCGCCACCCTGTGGACCAGGATCTACGGAGACGACAAGAACCAGTTCGCCACCGGCGCCGCCGTCGGCAGCGACGGCAGCGTGCTCGTCACCGGCAGGTACAACGGCGCCCTGACCGTCGGCTCCCGGCAGGTGAAGAACACCGGGCTCGGGCCGAACCTGTTCGTCCTGAAGCTCGACAGCGGCGGGAACGGCGTCTGGCTCTCGGACTATGGAGACACGGCGTCGCAGGCGGGCACCGGGATCGCCGTCGCCCCCTCGGGCGCGGTGCTCGTGACCGGGACGTACATGGGCGAGCTCAACTTCGGGGCGGCCGGCACGCTCCCCGCCAACGATGTGCAGACGGCGTTCGTGGCGTCGCTCGCCCCCGACGGCGTGCCCGTGTGGGCGCGGTGGTTCGCCGGAGACGGCACGCAGGAGAGCACGTCGATCGCCGCGGACGCGGAGAACGGCGTGGTGGTGACCGGCTCGGTCCAGGGCGTTGTCGACCTCGGCGGCGGGCCGCTGCCCGGCGGCGGCGGCTTCGACGCCTTCGTGGTGAAGCTCGACGCCGACGGCAATCACGTCTGGGGGAAGGTGCTCGGCGCCGCCGGCAACCAGAGGTCGAACGCGGCGGCCGTCGCGCCGGGCACGGGGGTCATCGCGCTCTCGGGCACCGCCGAGGGGAAGATCGACTTCGGCCTCGGCGAGCACGCAGCGAACGGGACCGACGCGTTCGTCGTGCTCCTGTCGCCGTAGACAGGAGCCGCGGCCCCGGTCACGGGGCGCCGCGAGCGCCCGCAGGGACGAGGTCGACGCGGCCGAGCTCCTCGTTGGTCGCCGCGATGGCGGCGCGGATCGGCTCGCCGACGCCGTAGCGACGGCTCGCGCCGACCAGCGCCTGGGCGGCGACGTCGATCCGATACGGGCCGCCCGGCAGCGCCTCCAGCGCGATCGTGCCCGTCGCGCCGGACTCGACCATCTGGACGACGAGGCCGAACGGCTTGATGGATACGATGTAGCCCTCGATCTCCTCGCCGACGCGGGAGGCGAAGAGGCGCGCCACGAGCATGCGGTGCCGCTCCGTCTCGGCCTTGGCGGCGCTGCGCGCGCGCGCGTTCAGGTGGTGAGCGAGCGACGCGAGCACCTCGGCGTCGGCGCGCTGGTCGCGGCGGCCCTGGAGATAGCGCTTGACCACGCGGTGCACCGCGAGGTCGGCGTAGCGGCGGATCGGGGACGTGAAGTGCAGGTACAGCGGGGCGCCCAGGCCGAAATGCAGGCCTCCGGCGCCCGTGTACCGGGCAGGGCCGAGCGCCTTGCCGACCACGGTGCGGATGGCCGGCGCGAGCTCGGAGCCCCTGTACTGCGCCTCGAACGCCGCGAGGCCGAGGGGGCTCAGGCGCGCGCCGAAGCCGGCCTCGACGCCGAAGTTGTGCGCGAACTGCTCGAGCGCGCGGACGCGCTCCTCGGTCGGCTCGTCATGGACACGAAAGACGCAGGGGAGCCCGCGCGCCACGAGCCAGCTGGCCACCGCCTCGTTCGCCGCCACCATCAGCCGTTCGATGAGGCGGTGCGCGCCCGTGTCGGAGCGCGGCGAGACGGCGGTCGGCTCGCGCGTCTCGGCGTCCAGCGTCACGTACGCCTCCTCGCGATCGAGCTCGACGCCGCCGCGCGCCGCGCGGACCGTCGACAGCCGCGCGGCCGCGGTGCGGAGCCAGCGCACGACCGGCCGGGCCGCCTCGGGGATGCCGGCGGAGCGGCCCGTCGTCAGGAACTCCTCGACGGCGTCGTACGAGAGGCGGGCGTGCGAGCGGATCACGCTCTCGTGCAGGTCGATCGACGTGATGCCCCCCTCGGGGTCGATGCGCAGCTCGACCGTGACGGCGAGCCGATCGACCCCCGGGAGCAGGCTCGCCGCCTCGCTGGAGATCGCGTCGGGGAGCATCGGGATGACGCGGCCAGCCAGGTAGACGCTCGTGCCCCGGGCGCGGGCCTCGAGATCGAGCGGCGAGCCCTCGGGGACGAACGCGTCCACGTCGGCGATCGAGACGAGGACGCGGAGCGCCCCGTCGGGGCCGGCCGGCAGCACCGAGACGGCGTCGTCGATGTCCGTGGTGACGGGCGCGTCGATCGTGACGGTGATGACGTCGCGCAGGTCGCGGCGGCCGCGCGCGAGCTCGCGCTGGACCGACACCGCCGCGACCGCCGCGCGCGACGCCTCGAGGACCTCGCCCGAGAACACGGCGCGCACGCCGTTGCGGGCGAGGCACCGCTCGATGCCGAGATCGGCCTCCGACGCGACGACGCGCGCCGGGACGACCGCCGCGCCCTCGATGGTGGCGACCACCGCGGCGCCCTCGGGCAGGTCGTCGGCGCTGCCCGGCTTGAACGGCCAGTCCGTGTTGGAGACGAGGCGATCGACCCGGAGGTGCGGCCGCTTCGCGTGCGATACGACCGTCCCGAAGAGCTCGGAGCGATCGCGCTGGACGAGGGCGAGCTGCGACGCGCTGAAGCGGCCCGGCTCCGCCTCGACGACCACCGCGTCGACGACGTCGCCGTCAAGGAACGGGTTCAGATCGGGCGGCGCGATGAAGGCGGTCGCCGAGCCGAGGGCAGCCAAGCCCGGCCTGCCCGGCCCCCCCGCCCTCTCCGGAGAGGCCTCGATGTTCAGGAACCCGAAGCCACGGGGGTTGACCGAGATGCGTCCACGAACGGGTGCGTGCATAGGCGCGGAAGGTACGCCAGATCCCGGCGCGTTCGAGCACAAGCTGCCCGTTGAGCTCGCACCAACACAATAGAATTACCACAACACGGTAAACCAAGCGGCGGGCGCGAGGTCACGGCATCGCGCGCTGCACGCCGAGATGCGCTCGGGCGCTTGGGGTGCCTCGCGCTGCGCCGCGATGACGTGCGGGCGGCATCGCGGTTCCACGTGCGCCGGGGACCCTGTGCGTGGGCGGGACGCCAGGGCAAAAGTGCCTCCCTGGACGGTTCGCGGCGCCGGATCGGCTTATACTCGACACATCGTGGAAGACTCAGGGGACATCATCGAGCTAGCGCGTGTGATGCCTCGGGACCGCTTCGTCCGCCAGGTGACGAACCTGCTCCTCGTGGTGTCCGAGGCTGGTCCGGACAACCAGCAGATCGCATTCCGGACGGTCGCCGCGTCGCCGGCGGCGCACCGGAAACCGCCGCCTCCGCCCGGCCCAGCGAGCGAGGTGTTCCAGATCGTCAAGGCGAAGGGCAATCCCTATCTCGACCAGATCTCGGTGGGCCGCACGCGCAATTGCGACGTGGTGCTGCGCCACCCCTCCGTGTCCAAGCTGCACGCGCATTTCCGGCGGAATGAGCAGGGGCAGCTCGTGCTCGTCGACAACGGCTCGCAGAACGGGACCCGCGTGAACGGCAAGCTGCTCTCCGAGAGCGAGCCGCAGGAGGTCTCGGTGGGCGACGTGATCCAGTTCGGCCGGCTCACGACGTCGCTGCTCGACGCGGCGGCCCTCTTCGACCTCGTGCGCGAGCAGGCGCGCCTCGCGAGGGATCAAGCGAACCGGTGAGCGCCGCGCGCGGCGGGGCTCAGAACCGGTATCCTGCGGAGACGTTCGGAAAGAACATCGTGAACGTGCCGTGGGCGAGCTCCTCGAACACGACCTTCTTGCCCGGCGCGCAGTCGACCGTGGGGTGCGCCGCGTCGCACTCGGCCCCGACCACGTAGGTGTTGCCCGTCTCGAGCGGCGGGCCGTCGACGAGGAAGAAGCCGACGCCGAGGCCCGCGCTGGCGCTGAGGCGCCCGAGCTTCAGCCGGAGCCTCAGCTCGGGCATCGCGAACGGCGCGGCGGCGCGGACGGCCCTGCCCGCGTTCTGCACGGCCACGCTGACGGTCCTCTCCGCGTCGGACGCCGTGCCGGTCACCTCGTCGCTCATCTCGGCCAGCACCACGCCGAGCCCGAGCGCGCCGCCGACGTCGAGCCATGACGACAGCCCGTAATGATAGCTGCCGCCGACGATCACCGTCACGCCGGCCAGGCCGATGTCGTCGTGAAAGCTGTAGCGGATGGGGAGCCTCTCGTCGCCCCCGCGCGGAGCGGCATAGGTCGCGTCGAGCGAGCGATCGAGCGTCGTGTGGAGGCTCAGGTACCCGGCCGTGAGCTCGATGGCGGCGCCGATCGGGAACTCGTAGCTGCCGCGCACGCCGGCCAGCACGCCGGACGGGCGCGAGACGCCCGAGCAGCTGTAGCTGCCGCAGCTCCGCTCGGCGTCGCTCTCGAGCGACGACGCGAACGCATAGCCGCCGGTCGCCTCCAGCCGGAAGACGCCGACCCTCCGACCCCAGCGCGGGTGCGCGTCGTCGATGGCGAGCGGCAGGACGATGTCGCCCCTCGTCGTCCTGTCGACGGTCGCGCGCAGCGTGCGCGCGAAGTAGCCCGGCTCGTGCGCCTCGAAGGTGTGGCGCCCGAGCGGCAGCGCCCCACGCCACTGCCCCTTGCCGACCGGGACGCCGTTGATGGTCAGATCCGCGCTCAGCGGCTGGGCGACGACGCGGACCTCCTCGCCGAGCGGCCCCGCCTCGACCGTGGCGACGGCGAGCTGCCCCGCGATGACGCTCGCCTCGCGGGGCGCAGAGCCGAGATCGCCCTTGCGCACCGAGTAGAAATGCGGGCCAGGCGCGAGCGCGCCCTCCCACGGCAGCTGGCCGATCAGCGCGCCGTCGATGAGGAGATCGGCGCCGACGAGCCGCTCGTCCTCGACCTTCAGCCGGCCGGTGCTGGCGAGCGGATCGAGCTTCGCGTCCACCGACCTGGTCTCGGCGACCCCGACGGTCACGATCCGCTCGAACGTGTGCCAGCCGTCCTTGACCACGCGGAGCGTGTGATCCCCGGGGAGCAGCCGGATCGGGCCGGCGAGGGGGAGCCGGCCGCGCTGCCTCCCGTCGATGAGCACCAGGCCATCGACGTTCGACGAGACGACGACGCTGCCGATCCGCGCTCGCAGCGTGGCGACCGCGGACGCGACGCTCCGGCGCTCCGGCTCGCCGAGCTCCGCGCGGAGCTCCGTGAGCAGCGCCTCGTAGAGCTCGAGCGCCTCGTCGTAACGCCCGAGCTGATCGAGGCAGAACGCGGCGTTGAGGGTGTTGGGCACCGAGGCGACGACCTGACGCGACCTCAGGTAGAGCTCGAGCGCGCGCTGGAAGTCGCCGATCTTGCGCAGCTCGTTCCCTTCCTGAAAGAGCGCCTTGGCCCGGGCGAGCGCCTCGTCGGCCGGCGCGGGCGACGCGGGCGCCGCGGACGCCGAGGCAGGCGCAGGCGGCTCGGGTGGCGCGCCCGGGACAGCCTCCGCCGGCGGGGGCTGCGCGCGGGCCGGAGGCGCAGGCGCCGCGCTCGCCGTGGCGAGCGCGCACGCCGCAAAGCAGCGCCGCAGGGCGCGACGGGCGCGCGGCATCGGTTTCACCACCGGTCGACCGGCACCACCGCGGGCGGAGCGGGCGGAGCCGCAGGCGCCCCCGTGGCGGAGGGCGCGGCAGGCTCGGCCACGGGAGGAGCGCCGCGTGGGGCGCGGCTCTTCCTGTCACGGCGCGGGGCAGGCTCGGAGGCCGCGACCGACGCAGAGGCCGGCGGGGGCGGCTGGAGATCGATGCGATCGGGGCGGATCGTGCCGTCGCTCAGCAGGAACACCGTCTCCTTCGTCGTCGCGCCGCCGCGGGTCACCTCGATCTCGAACGTGTCGCCGGCCTTGCCCGTGAGGTCGAGCCGGCCGTCGCTCACCGGACGCGCCGCGCCGTTGACCCGCACCGTCGCCTCCTTCGGGAGCGTCACGACGGCGGTGAAGGACGCAGGCGTGGGCGCGGGCGCGGGCGCGGGCGCGACGGGCAGCGCGGGCTCGCTCGGCGCGGCGGGCGACGCGAGCGGCTCGTTGCCCGTCGAGGCGCGCAGCGCGAGGCCGCCGCCGATCGCGGCCAGGGCGACCACCGTGACCGCCGCCCCGACGAAGCGCCGCCGCGCCGCGCCGGAAGGCTCCTTCACCGCGGTGAAGGAGCTGCCGCCGATGGATCGCTCCTCCCCCTCGGCCGATCGCGAGAGCCTGGACTCGCGCAGCGCGGAGATCGGGGTGGCGCCGGCGCGCCGCTCGGGGTCGATGCCGCGCAGCTGATCCAGCGTGACGACGCCGGTGCCGTCCGCGTGCGGCTCGAGCGCGGCGATGAGCTCCTCCATGCTCTGCCAGCGCTCCGCGGGATCCCGCAGGAGGCCGCGGTGCACGACGGCCGCGAGCGCCGGGGAGACCCACGGCGCGGCCCCGGAGAGCGGCGGCACGCGCTCGGTGCAGATCGCGAGCAGGAGCTCGGCGAGCGAGGCGTCGGCATCCCAGGGGCAGCTCCCGCAGAGCGCCTGGTAGAGCGAGACCGAGAGGCTCCAGATGTCGGAGCGGTGATCGACGTCCTTCGCCATCTTCGCCTGCTCGGGAGACATGTAGATGGGCGACCCGAGCACGCCGCCGGCGCGCGTGAGCTCGTGCGAGACGCCGTCCCCCGTGCGCTTCGCGATGCCGAAATCGCACACCTTGACCACGATCCTGCGATCGCTCGACGACGGCGGGCGGATGGAGCCGGACGGGCGCCGCCCCGAGGACGGCGGGCGGACCGAGCCGCCCGAGCGCCGCACCGACGGCGGCCCCGCCGGGAGCGAGCCGCGCTGGGTGGACGGCGGCGCCGAAGCGAGCGCGCCGCGCCGGGTGGACGGCGGCCCCGAAGCGAGCGCGCCGCGCCGGGTGGACGGCGGCGCCATCGAGGTCGACGGCCTTTGGGCCGCGCCCTCGAACGGCGCGTGCAGGAAGAGGTTCGCCGGCTTGATGTCGCGGTGCACGATCCCCTCGGCGTGCGCCGCCGCGAGCCCGCGCGCCGCCTGGATGAACACGCGCACGACGGGCTCCGGCTCCAGCGGCCCGCGCATCCTGAGGAGCTTGGCGAGGTCGACGCCGTGCAGGAGCTCCATGATGATGAACGGCGTCGCGAGCGTGAGATCCATGCCAAGCTCGAACGTCTTGACCACGTGCGGGCTCTGGATCGCGGTCACCGCGCGCGCCTCGCGGATGAAGCGGCGCACGGCGTGGTCGTCCTGCCCGACGGCGCTCTTGAAGATGACCTTGGCCGCCACCCGCCGCCCTTCGGGCGACTCCGCCTCGTAGACGGCGCCCATCCCGCCGCGCCCGATCAGCCGGCGCACCGCGTACCGGCCGCCGAGCTCGCGGCCGACCAGCGGATCGGTCTCGGCGCCGGCGCGCTCGGCGATGGCCTCGCGCAGCTCGGGATCGAGCGGCCTCAGCATGTCGATGGTGATGCGCTCCTCGCTGCCCGACGCGGCGCGCAGCGCCTCGGCGAACGCCTCGATCGACGGATAGCGCCGGTCCACGTCGCTGTGCAGCGCGAGCGAGAGCGCGGTCGCGAGGCGCGCCCCGATCCACGGGGCGCGATCCTGGATCGACGGGAGCTGCGCGAGATGCGCGAGAGACGACGCCGGCCCGTCCGCCGCCGTGTCCGTGGGGCCGAGCTCGGCCGTGTCCGCCGTGACGTCGAGCTCGGCCCACGGCGAGGCGCCGCAGAGCATCTCGTAGAGCGTCGCCGCCAGGCCGAACACGTCACCCCGCACGTCCGCGGTGCGGTCCCGCGGCCCCGACTCGTCGCGCAGGGGACCGGTGCTCCTCGCCGCCTTGCCAGGGGCGGAGGTGGCCGTGTCACAGCCCTTCGAGAGCCCGAAGCCAAAGACGCGGACGAGGATCTCTCCGCTCGCGAGGTGCTCCAGGAAGATGCGCGGCGGCCGCACGTCGCGGTAGACGAGGCCCGCGGCGTGCCCCGCCGAGAGCCCCGCGGCGGCCTGGAGCGCGATCCGCACGGCGACCTCGGGCGCGAGCGGCCCCGTCTCGGCGAGCAGGGCGGCGACGTCGGTCCCGTCGAGCAGCGGCATGACGAGGTAGGCGAGATCGCGCTCGAGGTCGTGGCCGGCATCGACGATCGGGACGACATGCGCGTTGTCGAGCTTCGCGGTGACGCTCGCCTCGCGGGTGAGCCGTGACAGCGTGTCCTCGGTGACGACCTCGGGCCGCAAGACCTTGAGCGCGACGCGGCGGCCCGAGGGGCCCCGGGCCTCGAACACGACACCGAAGCCCTGCGCGGAGAGGACGCGGACGATCCGATATCCGCCGGTGAGCGCGCCCCCCACGAGCGCCGTCGGATCCGCCAGAGGTGCTGTCCGGCCCATGTCCTCAAGCATACGACGGCCCATCGCGCCCCACAAAGCATGAGTGTCACGCGACCTCGGAGGCGCGCTGCGCGGGGGCGCCGCACCGACGCGGAGCGCCGGCCACGCACCTACAACGACGCCAAGCCCGCCGCACGGCGGCGCGCCCGCCGAATGTAGGCGCGACAACCGCAGATAACGCGGTGAACGGACCGCCGTATACGCGAGGACACGAGGGGATACGCGGGGACACGCAAGAGCACGGGGGGATACGCATGGATACGCATGAACACGCGGTGATACGCGAGTACACGCAGTAAGCCCTTTGAATCATGGAATATTTGTCTCATTTGTCTTGCCGATCGAAAGCTCACGAGTTTAGACTCTTATCATCCCATTCACCGCCGCTCGGTCAGGATCTGGGCAGGACTGGTTGATCTCAAGCGCGCACCCCGATGTGCGCCTCCCCCGCCGGGGGACCTGGAGGCACCATGACCCTGCGATCCCTCGGGCGCGCGCTCGCCGCCCTGACGGCCTTTCTCGTCCTCACGCTCGTCCTGGCGCGGCCGGCGCGCGCCAAGGGCTCTTCCGTCGATGAGCGGCTCGCCAAGGTGCTCGCCCGACACGGGTTCACCGGAGAGATCGAGTCGACGCTGGAGTCGCGGCTCGGGCGGAAGCTCGACAAGAAGCTCGCGAAGCTCGGGCGTGACCTCTTCTTCGACAGCCTCCTCGGCCTGAACGACGACAACTCGTGCTCAGGCTGCCACGCGCCGACCGCGGGCTTCGCCGACACGCAGTCGATCGCCATCGGCATCGACAACAACGGCGTCGTCGGGCCGCGCCGCACAGGGCCGCGCAACCAGCGCCGCACGCCCACCATCATCAACACGGCGTTCTATCCCACGCTGATGTGGAACTCGCGGTTCTTCGCCGTGTCCGGCGACCCCTTCGACAACAGCCAGGGGTTCTCGTTCACCGCGCCGGAGGGGATGTCGCTCTCCTCCCTGCCGCACCTGCTCAACGCCCAGGCGTTCATCCCGCCGACCGAGATCACGGAGATGACCGGGTACGAGGCGCCGCCGTCGCACGATGTCGTGCGCGAGGAGGTCACGGAGCGCGTGAACGACGTGAAGGCGTACCGGAAGCGGTTCGCCAAGAGCTTCCGGGCGGTGAAGCGAGGGGACGACATCACCTACGAGATGATCGCGGCCGCCATCGCCGAGTTCGAGATGTCGCTCACGTTCGCCGACGCGCCCATCGACAGGTTCGCCCGCGGCCGCCGGCACGCGATGACGCTGGAGCAGAAGCGCGGCGCGCTGCTCTTCTTCGGCGAGGCGGGGTGCGTCAGGTGCCACGCGGTGTCGGGGGAGTCGAACGAGATGTTCAGCGACTTCCAGCAGCACGCGATCGGCGTGCCGCAGATCGCGCCGAAGGACGACCCGGCGCACGCGAACGTGGTCTTCGACGGCCCGAACGCCGATGAGGACTTCGGCCTGGAGCAGGTCACGGGGGATCCGGCCGATCGGTACAAGTTCAGGACCTCGCCGCTGCGCAACGTCGCCCTCCAGCCCACGTTCTTCCACAACGGCTCGTTCACGTCGCTGGAAGGCGCCATCCGCCACCACCTCGACGTCTACACGTCGGCCACGGAGTACACGAACAAGCACCTCGATCGCGATCTGCGGGGTGAGATGGGCCCGCTCGCGCCCGTCCTCGCCGCCGTCGACCCGCTGCTGCAGGAGCCGATCGACCTCACGGAGGAGGAGATCAGCTGGCTCTGCGCCTTCGTCGGAGAGGCGCTGCTCGACCCGCGCGCGACGCCGAAGCGGCTCGAGGCGCTCATCCCGGAGGAGCTCCCGAGCGGGCGCGAGGTCCACCGCTTCGAGTAGCCGCGGGCCGGGCGGCGCTCACCTGGTCGAGCGCCCGCCGGCACCCCGGCTCAGCTGCGATCCAGGCAGCTGCTCAGCGACTCTTTCTGGATGCTGCACTCCTCGTCGTACTTCGCAGGATCGCAGTGGTCCTCGGCGTGGCTCCGACACTCGAGATACGACTCCCAGGCGTCGTGGCAGCCTGCCTCCTCGGCGGCCTCCGTATCGGCGCTGCACATCGCGAGGCAGCTCTGCTCCGTCATGGCGTCCCCCGGGCACTCCACGGCTTGCTCACAGAGCTCAGGGCACCCCTCCTCGCCGTGCTCGTCGCTGCAGCCCACGGCGACGAGGGCGAGCACCAACATGGTCATTGCCTTCATCGGCCCACCGTATCACGAGCGCGACGCCGCGCGCTGGCGCGGCCCAGGTGCGCGCCAGTGGGCAGCCGCCAGGGCGGCGCGCCGGCTCTCCGGCGGCCGCGCCCGGGAGGGTGCGGCTCAAGGCAGCAGCCGGGAGAGGAGGCTCCACTTCGCCGAACGACCGGACTTCATGGCGAGGACCGTGGTCACGCCGATCACCCCCGCCGTGAGGGCGATGTTGAGCGGCCCCATGACGCCGAGGAGCCGGTGCAGCGCCGCGGCCTTCGCGGGCGGGCGAGGCGCCGGCGCTTCACCCTCCTTGAGGAGGGGCAGCCCGCCGTCGGGCGCCTCTTCGAGCATCTGCTGTCCGCCCAGCATGCTGGCGACGCTCGTGGCGAGCGTCGCGCCCAGGAGGACGTCCTTCAAGCGCACCAGATCGCGGGTCTCACGGTCGATCGATCGCCCCGAGATCACCGTCCGCCCGATGAACCAGGTGGCCGCGGCGGTGCCGAGCGAGATCGCGCTGACGAGGTTGTACCGCTGCCATGCGTCAGAGAGCACCTTGCCCCGCTCGGCCTCGGAATGGATGTCCTTGACCGCCTGGCGCAACGCCAGCCGGCCAAAGAGGGGGCCGCCGAACCCCGCGGCCAGACCGAGCTCATGCAGCACCCATGCGGATGTCGAGAGTGTAGCCATGTCGTTCCACCTCATCGCGACGCACAAGCAAGATCGTGCCCAGGGCTTGACTGCGCGCCAGGATCCAGGCTGTCGCAGGCGCGCCGCCTCGGCAGCGCGCCGGCGCCCGCGAGGTCGGGCCCGGCGCGGCCCCGCGAGGACGGCGCTTGCCCGGCGCCAGGTCACGTCGACAGGTACGTCGGGCCGCCGCGCAGCACGGCATTCCCGCGAGCGCCGCTGAACTCTCGTCCGGCGGATGAACCACGCTCGTCGACGAGCGCGGCGGCGGCGGGGCGGAGCACGTCGACCACGGCCTGCCGCCGCAGCCGGTGGAGCTCGTCGGCCGCCAGGAACCCGTGGGAGGGCGGGAGATCGCGGTCCGCCATGCCCGGCGCTCCGGCGCCCACCTGCTCGAGCGCGCGCGCGAAGGCCGCGGCGACGCGCTCTCGAAGGCGCGCGCCGCCCGTCGTGACGGCCCAGCGGACGAACGCCCAGGCGAGCTCCGCGTGGCGGGCCTCGTCGCGCGCGATCGCCTGGAGCGCCATGCGCACCGCCGGCGGCTCTGCCGCCTGCGCCGCGACCTCCGCCTCGATGGCCGAGAGGGTCTCTCCGACGCAGCCCTCCACGACGGTCGCCAGGGTGATGGCCTCGAGCGAGCCGAGATCGTCGAGCGCGCCGTGCAGGGGCAGCGGGCCGACGCCCACCGGCTCCCCCGCGTACGCCGAGGCGATCGCGAGCGCGAGGCGCGCGTGCCGCACCTCGTCGAGCGCCGCGCGGTGCGCCGCTTCGAGCAGCTGGGGAGGCGCGCCCTGGGCCATCAGCGCGAGCGCGAAGCGGCCGAAGGAGGCGACCGAGGCGTGCTCGTTCTGGCCACGCTCGGCCCAGCGCCGGGCGAGCTCGCGGCGCGCCGCGGGCGCGAGCGCGCCGAGGTCGGTGTCGGCGAGCGCGCGCTCGAAGCGCCGCACGTCGGTCTGCGACCACGCGCTCGGGGCGCGCGCGAGCGGCGCGACGCGCGGCTCGCCCCGGACCAGGAGGGGGCGCCCTTCACAGGCGATGGAACCGACGAGGTAGCAGCAGCTCGCCGGATCCGACGCCTTGCGGTTCGCGTAGGGGCCCTGGATCCACCCGGCCGCGCCCTCGCCCTCGGGGCTGCACGTACACGTCCCCGAGCCGGGCGGCAGGTCGTCGAGGAGCGGCCCAGCCTCGGAGGCCGCAAGGCAGGCGCCGCCGGCCGGCGCCGTGCAGTGCACCTCGTAGCAACACTGGCCGTAATAGCCGCCGTCATGAAACGGCCCGACGCAGGTCGGATCCGGATAGGGCTCGAGCGGCGCCGAGGCGTCGGGAGGATCGACCTCGCCACCTCCGCCGGCCCCCGACGTCGCGCCTGCCGTCGAGCTCGAGCTGGATGTCGCGCCTTCAGGCGAGCTCGAGCCGGAGCTCGGCCCCGACGTCGCGCCTCCAGGCGAGCTCGAGCTCGCGCCGGATTCGATGTGCGTGCCGCAGCCCGACACCAGCGCAAGGCTCGCGCCCCACTGGGATGCGACCAGGATTCGAAGCAGGAAGTTTCGCATGGACGGCGACAAGCAAGGCATGTACCGGGCGACCCCACGTGTCTCCGGCCGCCGGGAGAGCACCGCCGTGCCAGCATGTGCCATCGCCCTGTCCCCTCCACGCGGCCTCGGCCCATGCTGCCGGTGGACCTTCCATCCGGCCGCGGCCCTGGATACCGGGTCTCGATGTCACCAGACCCCCCGGACCGCCGGGCAGATCTGGAGCGGCGCGCGCGATGGTGCGTCCGCCCCGAGGAGGCCTCATGCGGATCGTTCTCGATAGCTCCGTCGCCATCGCCTCGATGAAGCTTGCAGAGCCCGGGCACGCGGACGCACTCGCGTTTCTCGAGCGCGCCCGCGCCGCCGTGGCCGCGGGCGCGGCGCGCGTGCTCGCGCCGCCCGAGCTATGGCTGGAGGTGTACGTCGCCGAGCAGCGGCTCGCGGCGTCGCGGCGGGCCGCGCCCGCGGCCACGAGCCCGCTGGGGGGCCTCGCGATCGAGCTGGTCGCGCCCGTGGACGCGGGCGCCATCACGGAGTTCCTCGACCAGCTGACGAGGCGCATGCGCGGCCGCAGGCCCTTCGCCAACGCGACCGACCTCGTGTATCTGTGGGCCGCCCGCTGCGCGGATGCGACCGTGGTGACGCTCGACGAAGGGCTCCTCAAGTACCACGGTGTCGTCTGCGATGTGACAAGGCCGCAGCACGTCCGGCTCGAATCCGGATAACGCGTCGCAGCGAGCGGCAATGCACGTCGCGACAACCGCCGTCCGAGAAACGTCGAAAACAGCATCTCTGGGTGGTCACGGCGCAAGTTTACACTCCGCACAAATGCACTTGTCGCACCCGGCGAGGGCAGCTATCCCTGAGCGTCGCAGCGGAGCGCGCGGAGCTCGCGAGCCTGGGCTGCGCGGCGAGGCGCATGCGAAGTACATCGCTTATTTCACCGGTCCTCCCGGTGAGCTTGGCCCTTTTGACCACCCTGGCTGCGCCGCAGGCCCACGCCCGCCGCGCCGGGCTTGCGGTGGAGGGGTGCAACGGCTGTCACACCGGCGGCGCGGTGCCGGACATCACCATCGACCATAGCCCCAAGAACCCGGCGGCCGGCGAGACGGTGACTCTGCAGGTGCAGATCCGTTCTGCCAACATCAACGCCGGGGGCATCTATCTCCTCACCGAAACAGGTCGGCTCTCCCCCATCAACGGTCAAGGCACCAAGCTCATCGACGAGCGCCAGCTCGTCCACGACGCGCCGAAGCGGGCGAGCGGCGGGGTCGTCCGCTTCGACGCGCAGTGGATCGCGCCGGGCGCGCCGGGCGGGGTCGTCGTCCAGGTGTGGGCCCTCGCGGCCAACGGCGACAACAGCCAGCGCGGAGACGGCGCTTCGTCCGCCGACACCGCGTTTGCCTACGGATGCACAGGGACGACGTATTACCTCGATCGCGACGGCGACGGCTACGGCGACTCCAGCGTGCCCAGGGTCGATTGCACCCGGCCAGCCGATCACGCCGACCGCGGCGGCGATTGCGACGACTACAGCATCAACATCCATCCCGATCAGGAAGAGGCCTGCAACGAGATCGACGACGACTGCGATGGAGAGGTCGACGAGGAGCTCGCGATCACCACGCAGTATGAAGACGCCGACGGCGACGGCTACGGCTCGTTCTTCGGCGCGACGGTCACGGCGAAGTGCCCCCCCGAGGGGTACGCGCCGAGCTCCAACGACTGCAACGACAGGGCCCCTGACGTCCACCCGGACGCGACCGAGATATGCAATCTCGCCGACGACGACTGCGATGGCCGCATCGACGAGGGCGTGCGCGAGGTGTGCGGCGTCGGGATGTGCGCGCGGGAAGCGGTCGCGTGCACCCCCGGGTCATGCACGCCCGGCGAACCGAGCGCCGAGGTGTGCAACGCGCTCGACGACGACTGCGACGGCGAGGTCGACGAGGACCCAGGCCTCTGCGCGCCCGGCGAGGGCTGCCCGAGCGGCACGTGCAGCAGCGGGACCGGCGCCGGCACGGCCGTGAGCGCTGGCAGCGCCGGAAGCGCCGGAAGCGCCGGAAGCACGGGAAGCGCCGGCGGCGCCGTCGCCTCCGCGGGCTCCGCGGGCGGCGGCGCGCCGGACGAGGGAGGAGCGGACAGCGGCGGTTGCGCCATCGACGCCGGCGACCCCCGAGGCGGATCTCCGTGGCGGCTGCTGACGCTCGCCTCGCCGTTCGCCCTCCTCGCGTTGCGGCGGCTGCGGAAGAGTGGCACCCTACGGTAAGCCTTCCTTCCGAGCCTGAGCTCAACACGCATGCTCTCCGCCGCTTCGGTCGCACCGAGATCAAGATGCCTGTTTTTTCGTGCGGAGGGCATCACGGAGGCGTGCTGACGTCCAGGCGAGCTCCTCGCGAGCCCCACAGGGCCGCCAGCAGGCCGAGGTGCGCGGCCGCGTAGAGGGCGAGCATCGCCCGCAATGTCAGCGAGGCATCGAGGGGCAGCGGAAGCGCCACGCCTGCCCAGCCGATCACGAGGAGCCCCGAGATCGTCAGCGGCCCGCGCGTCCACGGCTCGCCTCGCCCGAGCCCGCGGGCGGCGAGCACATCGAGCGCGCCTGCGGTCCACTGGGCGAAGCTGATGAAGGCGAGATGAGCAGCCCGATCCGCGTGCGGAACAACGCCCTTCTTCGCGACGCCAGCCAGCACGCAGGCCGCGTGCGCGGTGCCGCCCAGGAGCAGCACGATGCCCGTCACGAGAGCGAAAGACGCCAGCGCGGGACGTGGAGACATGCCGCACACGATACCCGGGGAGCGAGAACCCGCGTTGCAAAAGCGGAGACGGCCGACAGCGCACGGTTCTTGCCGCCTCCTGCCCTTGTTCGACATTGGAGCGGGCGGCGTCACCCGTCGTCGAAGGCGTGCCGCCGGAGCTCCGCGTCGATCCGCGCCACCGACCGGGCATGCGCGCGGCGCGCGTCGGCGAACAGGGCCGGGTGAGCGCAGGCCGCGAGGATCTCGAGCGACTCCACGATGCGGGGACCAGGGCGATTGAAGAAGGCGTTGCCGTCAGCGATGTACACGCGGCCTTGCGCCACGGCCCGATACGTCGCCCAGGGCAGCACATGGGGGAGGAGATCGAGCTCATCGAGCGTGCGCTCGAGGGTGAAGCCGCACGGCTTGATCATCACCACGTCGGGATCGAGCGCGGCGAGCGCGGCCGGCGAGAGCGTTGGCGCGTGCTCGCCGGGTCGCGTCACGAGGGGTTCCCCGCCCGCGAGGGTGATGAGCTCCGGCATCCACGTGCCGCCGATCATGACAGGCTCGATCCACTCGACCGCGAGCACGCGCGGCCTGCCCGGCGCCGCGGCCGCGCGCGCGGCGACGGCGGCGGCGCGCGCGCGCAGCCGCTCGACGAGCGCCTCGCCGCCTGCCGGGCGGCCGATCCCCTCCGCGACGCGGCGAATGTCGGCCCAGATGTCGTCGAGCCGCGTCGGGTGCAGGTTGATGATGCGCACGTCCTGCCGCGCAAGGCGGGCGACGGCCGCGCGGACGTCCTCGAACGAGACCGCGCAGACGTCGCAGAGGTCCTGCGTCACGATCACGTCCGGCCGCGCCTCCCGGAGGGCGTCCAGATCGATGTCGTAGACCGCGAGCGCGTCCCGGAGGACGTCGCGGACCGCGGCGTCGATCTCCCGGCTGGAGCGCGCCGGCCTGAGCCGCGGGCGGGTGAGCACCGGGAGGCCGGTCAGCCCCTCGGGGAAGTCGCACTCGTGAGAGATACCGACGAGCTCGCTCTGAGCGCCCAGCGCGCAGACGATCTCGGTCGCGGACGGCAGCAGGGAGGCGATGCGCATGCGCGGTATTCTATCTCCTGGCGATCCCCGCGGGGCGCGGCGCGCACAATGCTCGTGAAGACAGGAGGTCCCCATGAGACTGCAAGGCAAGATCGCGCTGGTCACAGGGAGCAGCCGGGGAATCGGCCGCAGCATCGCTGTCCGGTTCGCCCGGGAGGGCGCCGACGTGGCGCTCACGTACCACAAGAGCAAGGAGGGCGCCGAGGAAGCCCTCGCAGAGGTCGAGGCCGCCGGAAGGCGAGGTCATCTGTTCGCCGTCGACGTCACCTCCGTCCAGAGCGTGCGAGGGCTCTTCCAGGAGGCCGTCGCGCGCTTCGGCCGGCTGGACGTGCTGGTCAACAATGCCGGGCTGGAGAAGCGGGCGCCGTTCTGGGAGGTGACCGAGGAGGACTACGATCAGGTCATCAACACCAACCTCAAGGCGGTGTTCTTCGGGAGCCAGGCGATGGTCCGTCACCTGCGCGAGGCGGGGCGACCCGGCAAGATCATCAACATCAGCTCGGTCCACGAGGATCTTCCGTTTCCCCACTTTGCGTCGTACTGCGCCAGCAAGGGCGGCGTCCGCATGCTCACGCGCACGCTCGCCGTGGAGCTGCGCGGCACCGGGATCACCGTGAACGCCATCGCGCCGGGCGCGATCGAGACGGAGATCAATGCCACTCTGCTCGAGGATCGCGACAAGCTGAGCGCGCTGCTCGAGCAGATCCCGCTGGGCCGCCTGGGAAAGCCAGAGGACGTGGCCGGGCTCGCCGTGTTCCTCGCCTCGGCGGACGCCGATTACGTGACGGGCTCGACGTACTTCGTCGATGGCGGGCTGACGTGGAACTACGAGGAGCAGTAGGCGGGGCGCGGCCCCTCGCCGAGGAGCGGCGTCGTTCGACAGCCTGGGCCGAGAAAAGTTTCCGACAGAATGCAATGCAGCGCGGCCGAGACCAGCGCCGGCGACCTGCCGCTGCGATGCCTCGGCGCGGAACATCTTTTGCACAAGCGTAACGCAAACGCACGTAGCCCACGTAACCCGCGTAGCCCGCCACGACACATCGCATTTTTGCGTCACGCGGCCAGCTCCCTGTGGCACCATGCGCGCATGACGGAGATCAAGACCTATACAGGTGGCTGTCACTGCGGGAAGGTTCGCTACGAGGTCAAGGTGGACCTGAGCGCTCCCGTGGTCATGTGCAATTGCTCACGCTGTTCGAAGCTGGGTGCGATGCTGGCCTTCGCACCGGTGGACCAGCTCACGCTCAAGGAGGGTGGCGACGTTCTCACCGACTACCAGTTCAACAAGAAGGTCATTCACCATGTGTTCTGCTCCGTCTGCGGCGTCGAGTCGTTCGCGCGGGGAGTCGGTCCCAACGGACAGGAGATGTGCGCCATCAACGTCCGCTGCCTGGACGACGTCGATATCGACACGCTCAAGACCATGAAATTCGACGGGAAGAGCCTGTAGTCGCGCCCCGGCTGGCCGGGGCCGCGGCCGACCATCGCCGGCCCTGCGCCGGCGCTCGCGCAGCTCCCGCTCGCGCTCCTGGCCGATCCGCGGGCACGAGCGCGGGCGACACGGGTAGACTGGGCGCGCGATGTCGATCGAACGAGCAAGCGCGCTCCTGGCCTCGGCCCGCTCAGCCCTCTTCATCACCGGCGCGGGGGTCTCCGCGGCCTCTGGCATCCCCACCTACCGCGGGATCGGAGGGCTCTACGGCGAGAAGGCGACCGACGAAGGGATCGCCATCGAGGAGGCGCTCTCGGGCGAGATGTTCCAGCAGCGCCCGGAGGTCACGTGGAAGTACGTCCACCAGATCGAGCGCGCGTGCCGCGGCGCGCGGCTCAACGCCGCGCACGCGGCGATCGCCCGGATCGAGCGCCGCCTCGAGCGCTGCTGGGTGCTCACCCAGAACGTCGACGGGTTTCACCGCGGCGCAGGCTCCACGAACGTCATCGACATCCACGGAGATCTCCACCGCATCCTCTGCACGCGCTGCCCTTACGAGGCGCACGTCGACGATTACGCGGAGCTCGCCCCGTGCCCGCGCTGCCCCGCGTGCGCCGCCGTGCTCAGGCCCGATGTCGTCCTCTTCGGGGAGATGCTGCCCCTGGAGAAGGTCGAGATCCTCCGGCGGGAGCTCGCGCGGGGCTTCGACGTGGTCGTCTCGATCGGGACGTCGAGCCTGTTCCCCTACATCACGAGGCCGGTGCTGGACGCCGCTCACGCCGGGGTTCCGACCATCGAGATCAACCCGGAGCTCACCTCGATCTCCACCGCCGTTTCGGTGCGGCTTCCGATGCGCGCTGTCGAGGCGCTGGAGGGGATCCTCGCCGGCATCGAGACCGGCGGCTGATCTTTCCGCGCGCTGCGTTGCAGCTGCTCGGCCTGCCACCAGGCGACGGCATGGCCTGCGCGGGGAGGCGGTGCGCAAGACTGTGGCTCGCGGCGCTGCCGGCCATGGCGACAGCGCTAGCCAACCACATGTAATTACTCATTATTCAGCGCCAACCCGAGTCCGCCTAGCGGCCCGGGCTCGGTTGCGGCAAGGTGCACCGCATCATGGCTGCCCGCTTCGAATCGATCGTCCTGACCGACCAGCTCGAGCTCCCGGCTCGGGATGCGCGCTCGGTCCGCGCTGCCTGCAATCCCCGGTTCGATCTGGTCGGCAAGGACCTGCTGGCGCTGCGAGAGGATCTCTCGAGCGTGCGCGGCGGCAACCGCATCCAGCGGATGGAGGAGTGCATTCGGGGCTCGCTCCGCGGCGACTACCAGGTCCAGCTCCTCAGTGGGCACCCCGGCAGCGGGAAATCGACCGAGCTCCGCTGGCTCGCCGGCGAGCTGCAATAAGGACAGACAAGGGCAGAGCTTTCACGCTGTCGTGGTCGATCTACAGGAATACCTTGACGTCCGGGATATCCAACTTCCTGAGTTCATCACAGCGATCTTCTCTGCGATCCTGGATGACGAGGTGCTCGGTCCTTATGCGCGAACATCGACCACGGCAAGGAAGGTGTGGAAAGAGGTCCTGTCCTGGGTGAAAGGGTTGGGCATCTCGCTCGACGCTGAGATCCCCGCGGGCGTAGCCAAGCTCAAGCTGTCGCTCAAGACGTCGCCCGGCCTGCAGAAGCGCTACCGCGAGGCGAGCCGCGATCATGTGACATCGCTGATCGAGGGCCTCGGCGATCTGATCCAAGACGTGCGCTCTCATCTCGTGAAGCAGGACATCGAGGATCTCGTCATCATCGCCGACAACCTGGAGCGCATCGAACGACTCCAGCTCGACGACGGCACAAAGCGCACGACACACGATCTCTTCTTCCTGGAGCAGCTTCCGCTGATCCAGAACGTCCCTGTTCACCTCATCGTCACGATCCCCGTCTCGCTGCACTTCACCCAGGGGCGCCTCCGACACGTCTACCGCGCCCCGAACGACGTCGTCTTGCCCATGATCGCCGTCCGCGCGCGGGGGACCGGCGCCGAGATCCCCGACGAGGCGGGCGTGGCGGCGCTCCGCAGAATGCTCGCGCGCCGGATCGACTGCTCGGTCGTGTTCGCCGACGACGACGCGCTCCGTCACGCGATCGTCCAGTCTGGCGGCTGCCTGCGCGATCTGCTCCGCATCGTGACGCAGGGCGCGCTCATGAAGCCCGAGCTCCGGCTGACCCATGCGGAGATCGACGGGGTGATGAAGGAGTTCGTGGGCAACATGGAGCGGCTGCTTCAGGGCCGAGCGTACCTCGCTGAGCTCCACCACATCGTCAACACGGGTTCTTTCCCGGGCGCCTTCGATGATGAGGCACGCCAGTGGCTGCTCTACGAGCTCGTCGTGCTCGAGTACAACGGGGAGACCTGGTACGACGTGCACCCGTTCGCGCGGCGGACGCACGCGTTCCGGCAGGCGCGCAGCGCGCCGACCGGGGGCTGAGCGGCGTCGTGCTCGACATCGACGCGGACGGCAGGGTGGACGCACTCTGGCGGGCCGTCGCCTGGAGCGAGTCGTTCGCGCTGATCTTCGTGCACGTCCCCCCAGGCCCGGCGCGGGACGAGCTGCTCGATCGCTTCCAGGCTTGGTCGGGGCGCGACGGGATGCCCGACGTCCTCTTGGTCACGCTCGGCGCGGCGGAGCGGCCGTTCGACAAGCTGGAGAAGCTCGGCCTTGGCGACGCGGGGCGGACGGCGGTGGTCCTTGTCGGGCTTGAGCAATGCGACGTGGGCGCGCGCGTCTCCCCCGCGCTGGCCGAGCTGAACTTCGCAAGGGATCTCCTGCCGCGGCTCGTGCCGGGGCCGCTCGTGCTGATGGCGTCGGACGAGGTGTTCGATGCGCTGCTTCGAAGCGCACCGGACCTCTTCACGTGGCGGCAGTTCGAGATCAGCGTGAGGGCTGCTGGAGAGCCGCAAGCGCAGCGGGAAGAGAGGGCGCACGCGCACCTGCCGCCGTCGAAGGGGAGCCTGGAGGAGGCACAGGCCGAGGTCGCTCGGCTCTCTAAGCTGCTGCAGGGCGTGGTTGAGCGGCGGACGGGGCATGGCGATCTCGAGGGTGCAAGGGTGCGGCTTCGGCTTGGCCGCGCATTGCTGGATGCCTATCGGTACGACGAGGCAGACGTTGAGCTGCGGGGCGCCTTGGAGGCATATCGGGCCGCGGGCGAGGCCAAGGGCGAGGCCGATAGCTTGCATGCCATCGGCCTCATCGCGTTGCACCGTGCGGATTATGAGCAGGCACGCCTGCATTTCGAGAAGGCGTTGCCGCTCTATCGTCGCATCGGCGATGCGCTCGGCGAGGCCAACTGCATCCACGACCTCGGGGACATCGCGTTGAACCGCTCAAACCACGAGCAGGCGCGCGCGCATTTCGAGCAGGCGCTGCCGCTCTATCGTCGCATCGGCGAAGTGCTCGGCGAGGCCAATTGCGTCCAAAGCCTTGGGGACATCGCGTTAAACCGCTCAGACCACGAGCAGGCGCGCGCACACTTCGAGCAGGCGCTGCAGCTCTACCACCGCGCCGACAACGTGCTCGGCCAGGCCAACTGCATCCACAGCCTTGGAGGCATCGCGCTGGAACGCTCGCATCACGAGCAGGCGCGCGCGCATTTCGAGCAGGCGCTGCCGCTCTACCGCCGCATCGGCGATGTGCTCGGCGAGGCCAATTGCATCCTGCGTCTCGGACGCATCGCGCAGGAACGCTCGGATCATGAGCAGGCGCTCGCCTGTTTCAAGGACGCGCTCCAGCTGTATCGTCGCATCGGGGATGTTCTCGGGGAAGCCAATTGCATCCACAACCTCGGCGCCATTGCATTGGACCGCTCAGACCACGAGCAGGCACACGCGCATTTCGAGCAAGCGCTGCAGCTCTTCCGCCGCATCGGCGGTGTACTCGGCGAGGCCAACTGCATCCGAAACCTCGGTATCATTGCGTTGGACCGCTCAGACCACGAGCGGGCGCGCCTGCATTTCGAGCAGGCGCTGCCGCTCTATCGCCGCATCGGCAGTGTGCTCAGCGAGGCCAACTGCGTCCAGGGCCTTGGGATCATCGCGCTGCAACACTCGGATTATGAACAGGCGCGCACGCACTTCGAGCAGGCGCTTCCGCTCTGCCGCCGCGTCGGCAACGTGCTCGCCGAGGCCAATTGCATCCTAAACCTCGGTGACGTCGCACGCGATCGATCCGACCACGACGCTGCTCGCGCTTGCTACGAGCAGGCGCTGCGACTCTTCCAGCGCCTCTCGGAGCCGTACTCAATCGGCCTCACGCACGAGCGGCTGGCACGCATCGCCACCGACGCAGATCTCCGCCGCAGACACGTGGAAGCTGCGCATGCGGCCTGGGCGAGCATCGGTCGGCTCGACCCGTTGCTCGACCCGTTGGAGGAGCTCGTCCCCGGTTCGGGGAACGATCCGTCCGGTGCCTGACAAAGAGAACGTTACTCGGCCGGCTCCTCGTCCCCCAGCCGGTCGAGCTCGCCCCAGAGCTCGTCCAGATCGACCACCAGCCCGTCGCACCCCGGCACCGCCTCGACGCGCCCGCTCGCGGCTGCCTGCGCCCACACGTAGCGCCCGTCCGGGCCGAGCTCGTAGATCTCCAGCATCCTCGTCGCCGGATCGAGCAGCCAGTACCAGCGCACGCCGAACGCCGCATACTCGCGCAGCTTCTCGATTCGGTCGCGGTGGACATCGCGCGGCCGCGGCGAGACCACCTCGATCATCACGTCCGGCGGGCGCCGCATGGGCCCGCGCCGCGGCGGGGGCCTCTGCCCGGGCAGCACCATGGAGACGTCCGGCTTGCGCCCGCTGCCCTTGCGGAGGAGGTACTTGAGCTCCGAGCCGGCCACGAAACCGCCGCGGGCCGCTGCCCACGCGCCGAGCACCCGGATGAGCCACATGACGGCGGTCTCGTGGATCCAGTCCGGCACCTCTTCCTCCACGAGCACGCCGCCGACGAGCTCGCCCGGCTCGTCTTCGGCAAGCTCCAGCCAGGCCTCATCGCTGAGGCGGTCCGAGCTGTCCCGAGCAACGGCGGCGCCAGCCATCACGGCTTGTGAGGATAGCACGCTTCCACCCCACGGCGCCGCCCTGCTCCTTGGCCGCGCGCACCGCGGCGAGCGCCTCGCGGAGATCGAGAATGCCCCCGGCGCTCTCGAGGCACACAGCTCAATCGCCCGCGGACGGCGCGAGCGGCACCTTGAGGCGCTCTCGAGGCACACAGCTCAATCGCTCGCGGAGGGCGCGAGCGGCACCTTGAGATAGACGCGATCGACGTCGATCACGACGCCGACCGACTCGAGCTCGATCTGCGCGCCGGGGCCCAGGATCGACAGCAGCCACCGGCCGTCCGGCTGCCGCTGGAAGTGCTCGATGCGCACCTCCTTCTGGGAGACGAGCACATACTCCGCGATCGAGGGGACGCTCCGGTACTGCGCGAACTTGTCGCCGCGATCGTAGGCCTCCGATGAGTCGGAGAGCACCTCGACGATGACGTTCGGGTTGAGGAGCGTGTCGATCTCCGCGTCCTCGAACACGGGATCGCCGCAGACGACGGACGCGTCGGGGTACACGTAGCGCCCCGTGGGCGCGATCTTGACGCGCATGTCGGAGGTGTGGACCTCGCAGGCGCGCTCGAGCAGCGCATTGCCGAGCTCGCGCTGGATGTTCCCCGCCAGCAGGCTGTGCGCCCGGGTGCAGCCCGACATCGCGAAGATCTCGCCGTTCGCGTACTCGTGCTTCTGCTCGGAAGCCCGCTCGAACGCGAGGTACTCCGCGGGGGAGAGGCCGGTGCGCCTGGCAGGATGTCCCATCGCCCGGTCAGCTTAAGGCATCCGCCCCTCGGGGGCGAGGCGCCCCGCCTGCCGTGCCGCCACGCGCCCCCGGCGCGCGCTCCCCTACGCCCCTACGCCCCTACGCCCCTACGCCCCTACGCCCCTACGCCCCTACGCCCCTACCCTGATTCCGCCGCCGCCCCCGGCGGCGCGGCCGGCTCGGCCTTCTTCGGCTGCTTCTTCCGGCGGCTCTCCAGCCACGCCCTGCGCTTCTCCACCCACTTGGCGAGATCCTTCGCCAGCCAGCCGCCCTTCTGCCGGCCCACGATCTCCCGCAGCAGCAGCGCGGCCTGGCCGTGGCCGATGCGCATCGCGAACAGATCGTCCATCACGATCTTCGCCCACCGCGTCCGGCGCACCGAGTCCATGTGATCGACGAACTGCTCCACCCGGAGCAGCACCTTCGTCCCGACCCCCGTCTTGCCCGTCACCACGAGCGCCGCCGTCTTCTCCTTGTCGAGCGCCTCGAGCCTGCGGATCGCCCCGTCGATCAGGTTCGCGTGCTCCGCCCACCCGGCGCCGCCCTGCTCCTTCGCCGCGCGCGTCGCGGCGAGCGCCTCGCGCAGATCGATCAGGCCGAAATCCGAGTACGACAGGAAGAACGTCAGCACCTCGCGCCGCGCCGACGCGTTGCTCTGCATCCGCTCGATCGCGGTCCTCACGCGATCCATCGAGAGCCACCGGTAGACGAAGTCGAGCCCGGTCCCCTTGATGTTCTGCGACCCCATCAGCCGCGCGTCGAACCCCGGCGGGATCTCGCGCGTGATGAAGTCGATCACCTTGTCCCCCTTCGCGTCGGCGTTCCACAGGACCGCGATGCGCTCGAGGCACAGCTCGCGGAACGCCGCGCGGAACGCCTGGTTGGCCTCGGCGTCAGCGCCCCGCGACAGCGCCGCCTCCACCTCCGCGCGCGCCTTGTCGCGGCGGGCGAGCCGGCGCGACAGCCGCGCCGCGTGGTGGACGATGTCCGGGCGGATGTCGTCCTCCCCCGCCGGCGGCGCGTGCGCCTCCAGCGCCTGCTTCACCGCCGCCTCGATCGCCTCGGGCTCCCCCTTCTTCCCCGCCACCGCGGGGCCGCCCACGATCGCCGCCGCCGCCGCCTCGTCGATCGCCGGCAGCGCGCGCAGCATCCGGGTGAGATCCTCCTCGAAGGCGCCCGCCCGCGCCGGGACGCCCACCTTCTTCATCTGCTCGTCGAAGCGCTCGAGCGCGCGCTCCTTGCCCCCGTCGCCCGTGATCACCATGTCCCGGAGCCGCGCGTCGAGCCCCTCGGTGATGAACTGCATCATCCCGCCGAGGTTCGAGTTGATCAGCACCACGTGATCGACCCCGATGTCCTCCACGATGATCTGCGCGAACACGCGCGACCGCGCGACCCGGTCCGCGCGGTTGTTCACCACCATCACCGTCGCCTTGCCGGGCGTCGCGTCCATGTCGTGCTTGTCGAACGCGAGCCGCGTCCAGTTCGACATGAACCCGGCGCGCTCGTTCGCGCTCATCCCGTTCGAGAACGTGAGCTTCCGCCCCCGGTACTGCACCGTCGGGTACGTCTTCAGGACGCCGAGATCGAGGATCACGTGATCCGCGATCTCGACCAGCGCGAACTCGCGATCGACGCCGAAATGGTCCGCGAGCGCCAGCACGAGCGCCACGTTGCGCGGGTGCTCCTGGTAGGGGAGCCGATCCAGGAGGTCGACCGGCAGGAGGTCGGCGTCGATCGGCGGGATCGCGACGAGGTTCGTCCCCTTCCGCTGCGCCTGGTCCTTGAGCAGCGGGAGCATCTGCTCCTCCGTCGTGAACGACAGCCCGTCCGTGGGCATGAAGCGCGCGATCACCCGGGCGACGTCCTCGCCCCCGGGGCCCTGGATGTCCTCGTGATCCGGGTAGGCGTTCGTCAGCGTCGTGATCTCGTCGCGCATCCACTCGGAGCAGAGCGTGTCCACGAAGAGCGGCTGGAGCGCCATGCACTCCCACAGGAACACCTGGGCGCGGAGGTTCCGCCCGGCCGTGAGGATGTTCCGCTGCTCCCAGATCGTGGCCTTGTCGTACGGGCGGTAGATGAAGATCTCCTGCGCCGGCAGGTCGCGCATGGCGTGGATGAACATCGCCTCGCAGCCGGTCGTCTTCACGACGACGTCGTAGCGGAGCGCGTGGAACAGCGCGGCCTTGAGCCGCTCCGAGCCGCTCTTGCCGCGCGTGCCCCAGCCGCCGATCGTGAGCGGGATGCCCCGGCGGGCGCGCTCGATCTGCGCCGCGATCCACGCGGCCCGCAGCACCATGTACGCGAGGACGAGGAACACGATCCACGCGAGCTGCGTCGGGACGTTGCCCGCCGGCGAGACGAGGTACGAGAAGAAGCCGTCGATCCAGACGGGCACCGACGGGCCGGCGAGCCAGTCGCGGCCGCTCTGGAGCAAGGGCGGCAGCGCGACCGCGAGGTACTTGCCCGGCAGGTGCGGCTCGATCGCGTACGGGCGACCCTCGACCTCGCCCCCGGTGTCGCCGAGCGCGACGGTGAAGCCGAGCTCGCCCGTCATCAGCGTGAACTTCTTCTGCTCGGCCGGCTCCTGCGCCACGAGCGCGCGCATGCGGGCCTGGGCGTAGCGGTCGTAGCGCAGCGTGAGCAGGGCGCGGGCGCGCAGCCGGTGCGCGAGCTTGGCCGGGCCGCGCACCGTGACCGTGCCGCGCGCCGTGATGAGGCGGATCTCGCGCTGGGTCAGGCTGGCGGCGGCGAGCAGGTCGTCGATGCGGGGGACGAACGGCCCCCAGCCGCCGACGGGCGGGTAGACGTGGCGCTCGCCCGGCACGCGCGTCGGCGTGACCTCCGCCATGCCGACCGGCGGCGCGACGAGCTCGCCCGCGAACAGGCGGCCGTTCGTGTGGATCCACCCCTTGCGCTTGTCCGGCATCGGCGTGCGCATCTCGTGGATGAGCCGCCAGAGGCGGAAGCCGCGCGGCTCGCCGCGCGTGAGCAGGTACCGCCCCCGGCCGCGGCGCCGCAGCGTGTACGTCATGTCGCCGCGCGACGCGACGACGAGCGCGCGCTCGACGTCCCTGGGCTCGGCGTCGGCCGGGAGCTCGACCGGCGCGCTCTCGCCCTCCAGCAGCTCCGACGCCGCGGCGAGGAGCGTCTGGCGGATGTGCTCGGCGACCGGGCGGCTCTCGACCTCGAGCAGCCGCAGCGCGGCGGCGGCGTCGTCCGACAGGTCCGGCGAGATCGCCGGGCGGCTCGCGAACTCGGCGAGCAGCTCGACGAAGGTCCCCGGAGGCAGCGGGGCGTAGGGCCCGGCGCAGAGCGTGCGCACCGCCTCGAGGGCCGCGCGGGACGCGAGCGGCGGGCCTGGCTTCGCGAGGGCGAAGCGGACGGCGCGCTCGGCGAACGGGGCGGCGTCCGCGTGGTCGGTCGCGTGCCGCGAGAGCTCCCGCAGCGCGTAGCCGCGGACGCGAGGCGACCCGTCGCCCTCGGCGATCTCGGCGAGCGCCGTGAGGGCCTCCGCGCCGCCGAGCTCGACGAGCTGGCGCACGAGCTCCTGGCGGACGTGCTCGCTCGGGTCGTCGCGGGCGAGCAGCGCGATGGCGAGCGGGTCCGCGCTCGCGGGCGCCACGCGGGCGGGCGGCGCGCCGGCGGCGGGATCGGCGCTGAGCCGGGGCGCCGAGTCGGGCGCGGGCGTGTCGGGCGGCCCTTCGCCCTCGCGGGCGCCTCCGGAGGCGGCGGCGGCCTCCGGCGCGATGGTCGACCGGCTGGCGCGGCTCGGCTGCGCGCCGTTCGAGCGGCGCGGGTCCCGCGGGGCGCCGGCGAGGCGCGCCGCGCGGTCGAGCGGGATCACCGGGGCGGACGGGCGCGCCGCCGCGCCGAGGAGGCGCAGGGCGTTGCGGCGGAGGATGGGGCCGTCCTTGTCGGCGGCGTCGCGCGCGCGGAGGCGCTCGGCCAGCAGGGAGAACGCCTCGTCGGGGAACAGGAGGACGCCGATCTCGAGGGCGGCGATCTGCACCCAGCGGGACGCGTTGACCCCGCGCGACCACGCCAGCACGGAGCGGGCCGCGTCGAGCCCGAGGTGGCCGAGGCGCTCGCGCGCCGGGAGGCGGTGCAGGAGGGCGACGGCGGCGAGCAGCGCGGCCCGGCGGACGGGCGCGGGGCGGCTCGGCTCGGCGTGCGCCATGGCGAGCCGGAGGGCGCCGCCGTCGCGGGCGACGTGCACCGCGTCGGACGGGTCGTCGAGGTGCTTCGCGAGGTGGGTGAGGGCGTGGTAGGCGACCTCGATCTCGTCGAGGCGGTCGGCGATGGCGGTGGCGAAGCGCTCCTGGGCCGCCTCGAGGTCGAGGTTGCGGCCGAGCGCCGACAGGTCGCCGGCTCGCTCGACGCGCGCGGCGGCCCAGCCGAGCAGGGAGGCGGCGCCGCTCCTCTCGCGTTGCTCGCGCTCTCGCGCCCAGACGCGGAGCTGCCGGGCGAGGAGCTCGCGCCGCTCGGCGGGGGTGGCGGCCGACTGGTAGGCCAGCACGAGCGCAGACTCGGCGCTGCGCAGCCGGTCGACCTCGGCGGCCGCGCCGTCGGCGCACCGGGCGAGCGCGGCGAGCAGCGCGGGCCTCGGGTGCTCCTCGTCGCCCAGGTCGGCCGTGACGCGCGCGACGACCGTGGCGATGGCGCGCGGGCGCAGGCGCACCTCGATCTGGGGGAGGCTGTCCTCGATGACCTCCGCGATCGATCGTGGCGCGGCGGTCCAGGAGTCAGGCGACTCGCGCGAGCTCACGGCGCCTCCGCGAGCGCGCGAGGGCGAAGGGGACGCGCACGAGGGCGGAGGCGGCCTTGCGTCGGGGAGCGAGGGGCACCGTGCGGCGAGACCATCGGCGGGCGAGCAGCGTACACCGTCGCGCGGAGCTGTCGCGAGCCGCCGCTCGTGCGATCTGCGCGCCCCTCGCCTTCCCGCGCGCGGGAAGGCGGACGGCGCCTGTTCAGGGCGAGCTCTCGGCGAATGTGTCGCAGTCCTCGACGCGGCCGCCCTGCATGCCGCGCTTGAACCAGGCGACCCGCTGCGCCGACGAGCCGTGCGTCCACGTCTCCGGGTTGACCCTGCCGGTCGCGGCCTTCTGCAGCCGGTCGTCGCCGATCGCGGAGGCGGCCCGGAGGGCCTCGTCGACGTCGCCCGCCTCGAGCAGGTCGCGCTTCTGCGTGGAGTGGGCCCACACGCCGGCGAAGCAGTCCGCCTGGAGCTCCATCTTCACGGAGAGCGCGTTCTTCTCGCCCGGGCGCGCGGCCTGCAGCTGGCGCAGGCGGCGCTCGGTCCCGAGCACGTTCTGCACGTGGTGGCCGATCTCGTGGGCGAGCACGTACGCCTGGGCGAAGTCGCCCGGCGCGCCGAACCGCGCCTTGAGCTCGCGGTAGAAGCCGAGGTCGATGTACGCCGTCCGGTCCGCCGGGCAGTAGAACGGGCCCATCGCCGACTCGCCGATATCGCAGCCCGACCTCACGGAGTCGGTGAACACCGTCAGCACGGGCGCCGGATAGCGCTGCCCCGTCCGGCTGAACACCTGCGTCCACACGGCCTCCGTGTCATCGAGGACGAAGGAGACGAAATCGACGAGCCGCTCCTCCTCGGGCGAGCTCGCGCGCCCGCTCTGCGCGCCGGGGATCGCGGAGCCCTGACCGAGCCCCGACAGGAGATCCTTCCCGAAGACCAGCGAGAGCACGAGCAGGATCACCGTCCCGCCCACACCGAGCTTCGCTCCGCCGGATGCGCCGCGAAGGTCTCGGAGGTTTGCACTGCGTTTCCCAGGTGTCCAGCGCATGGCCAGCGCATGTATAGCGTGGACCGCGCATCGGGTGGTACCTTAGCGTTCGGTCGGGACGTGCGGGTATTGCGCGCCTGGTGGTGGCGCCGGCCTGGCGGCGCGGCGCGACCGAGCGAATCGCCGCCTGCGCCTTGCCATGAAGAACACGAGGCCTCTCTCGGCGCCTCTTGTGAAGACACCTCTCTGCGCCTTCAGGCGTCCTGGCGGTGCCGCTCCTCGGCTCGCCGATGCTCGCTTGTCGTCCCCGGAAGCCGATGAGACCATGCGCGCCATGAAGAGCAGAGCACACCTCGCCCCCACGATCGCGCTCGCGGCGCTGGCCTTCGCCGCCGGCTGCAACGAGCCCTCCGGCGCGGCCAGCGGGGCCGCCGAGAAGCCCTCGCAGGCCGGCGCGTCCGGGGCCGCCCAGCCCGCCGCGCTCAAGGCCGGCGACGCCGCGCCCGACGTGACCTTCACGCTGCACGACGGCAGGGACGTGAAGCTCTCGAGCCTGCAAGGCAAGCAGGTGCTCGTCTATTTCTACCCCAAGGACGATACGCCGGGCTGCACCGTCCAGGCCAAGGGCCTGCGCGACGGCTGGGCCGATCTCCAGAGCGCCGGGCTCGAGGTCTACGGTGTCTCGACCCAGGACGCGCAGAGCCACGAGGCCTTCATCCAGAAACACGAGCTCCCGTTCCCGCTCGTCGTCGACGCCGGAGGCGCGATCGCCAGGGCGTTCCGCGTGCCGCTGCGCAACGACTTCGCCGCGCGCCAGTCCTTCCTCATCGGCAAGGACGGCAAGATCAAGCAAGTCTGGCTCGAGGTGGATCCCAAGGAGCACGCCTCGGCGATCCTCGCCGCCGCGAAGAGCTGAGCGCCTCCGGAGGTCGCTACGCGCTCGCCGCCGGCCGAGCCTTCCGGCGGTTCAGCGGCGGGCGAGGCCGGCGCGCTGCGTCGCGCAGTCGAACACGATCTGCGCCAGATAGGGCGCAGAGGGGTCCTCGGGGGGGGGCACCGAGATGCTCTTCGTGCACCTCTCCCGATAGGGATGCCCGGCGAGAGAGCCCGCGTCTTTCATCACCTCGGGTGTGTAGGCGGGCCACCTTATCGTGGCCGCGCAGGAGGTCGTGCGGCAGTCCACGTCCACGACCTCGAGCGTTCGGCCCGGCGCGATCGCGCCGAGGTCCGCCTGGAAGCTCTCCTCCGCCCTCCCGGCCCATCCCGGGTCGCGGCGCTGCTGCGCGTGCGCGTCGATGACGCCCGTCCACCAGGCGGCTTCCTCGCGGCGCATCGCCTCGGGGTCGAGCGGCTCCGCGCCCTCGCGCCCCTCGCTCGGGGCGGCCTCGGAGCCCTCCTCCTGCGGATCGGCGGCGCTCTCGAGATCGGCGACGCGGCGCTCCAGCCGCCCCACCCGTTCGGCGTCGCCCTGGCCCGCGGCGCGCTCGCGCGCCGGGTCCTGGATCACGCGCGCTCCGCGCGAGGGTGCCTCCCGTGGGGGTTGCTCTTCGGCGGGCGCGGTCCTGAGCAGGCTCACGAGCGAGGCGAGCAGCGCCGCCGTGGAGATCCCCATCACGGCGAGGCCTGTCCGCGAGGAGCGCAGGCGGGTTCGTTCGTCGTTCATCTTCGTTCCTCTCCCTTCGTGCCGGAGGTCGCGAGCTGGAATCGATGCAGGGGGAATGGCGCAGCCGGGGCCGCGCCCGCCGGCCCGCGAGGCCAGCGGGCGCGGCCCGCGGATGCGGGCGCGCAGCTCAGTAGTCGGTGACCTTGATACCGTTGAGGGAGCTCATGGCGCCGAGGGTCACGTTGACGTAAGGGAACCAGCTCGCGTAGCTCGGGTTCAGCAGGACGCTGGAGGTGACGGCGGGCTGCAGAATGGCGCTGGCGTCGTTCGAATCATCGTCGCCACCGCACACAAAGCTCGTGCCCGTCGGGTTCCTGACGCATGCGCTCGCGCTCGAGAGGCTCCCCAAGGGGTTGAGGACGTACACCTTCAGGGTCACGATGTCGGAGTGCTCCAGCGTGCTGTCCGACGGCAGCGTGCAGGTGATCTTGGTGGAGCTGGAGAGACTGGTGTTGACCACGGACGGGCCCTCGTATCCGCAGTAGCCGACGCCGAGCCGCCGGAACGCCGCCGCCGAGGCGTCGCCGGAGTCGAGCATCACGAGCGAACCCGCGCAGAGACATGCAATCGCACCCAGGGTCTTGATCATCGTCTTCATGGTGATCCCTTGTGGTTTTCGTTTCGCCAACGCGGCCGTCCAGCGGGCCGCGCGCTCGTATTCAGCAAGGCGCGGGCCTGCGCGCGCCGGCGCGGATTGGGGGCACCGCTGACGAGCAGGACCTGCGCCCGCCCCTTGAAAGGAACGCGATCTCCTCCACGGGAATCCCATGGAGGGGAGGTGCAGCGCTGCGCGGCGTAACGGTGGAGCGTCCAACCCGTTACGGGGGGACCTGTGCGGCGGGGTTTCCGCGGCGCAACGCGGTGTATCACCGGCGTAACATCCGCTTTCATCGCTGACGCTGGGCGCGACGCGGTGGCCTCGCTGTACCGGCGCTCTGCGCTGCCTCAAATGGCGATGCGCCTCGCGGAACGTCCGGGATCGAGGTGGCTCTCCAGGCTCCACGGCCTGCATGCTCTCAGCCGGTCATCGGCGGGAGGAGGATTGCGCCAACGGGCGAACGTCAGGGGACGAGGCCCGATGCACCGGGCGGCTCTTGTCCAACCCTGGAGGCGCCTCGCTGCCAGGCTCGAAGAAGTCGGCAAGGACGGCAAGATCAAGCAGGTCTGGCTCGAGGTGGCTCCAAAAGAAGCACGCCTCGGCGATCCTCGCGGCCGCGAAGAGCTGAGCGCCTCCGGAGGTCGCTAGCTCTACTGCGGGAAGTTGCCCCGGATCAGCAGAAAAACCGCCAAGCCGCCAAGGACGCCAAGGGGAGAGGGGAAAGCTGGCCGTCCGGGCATTCCCCCCTGTTCCCCGGTTTTCTTGGCGTCTTATGGCGTCTTGGCGGTTCGCTTCCCCGGCCGACTTCCCGCAGTAGAGCTAGGCGCTCGCCGCCGGCCGAGCCGCCCCCGCGGCGGCCGCGGGCCTCCAGAGCCCCAGCGCGCGCGCGCACGGCAGCACCACCTGGGCGAGCGCCGCGCCCTGCAGCGCGCGCACGTCGGCCACGGCGAGGTGCCCATGCGCCGCGAGCGCCGCGGCGCGGCCGCCGCCCGGCTCGGCCCCCGGCGGGGGCGGACGCCCGAGCGACGCCGCGGCGGCCTCGAACACCTCGGCCACGGCCCGGCGGACCGACTCGCCGCCCGCCCCGATCGCCCACGCCACCGTCAGCCACGCGAGCTCGGCGTGCCGCGCTTCGTCCTCCGCGATCACCTCGAGCGCCGCCCGCACCGCGGGGTCCTCGGCGCGGGCGCGCTTCTCCGCCGCGATCATCGCGGCCACCGTCTCGCCGACGCAGCCCTCCTCCGCGGCGGCGCGCGCCAGCGCCGCGAGATCCGCGGCGATCGGCACCGCCGGCGACATCGGGAAGGCGGCCGGACCGACAGGACCGCCCCCGTACGCGGTCGCGAGCGAGAACCCGAGGCGGGCGTGACCGACCTCGTCGAGCGCGGCGATGTGGGCCGCCTCGACGAGCGACGACGGCGCGCCGTGCGCCATGAGATCCAGCGCAAAGCGCGCGAACGACGCCACCGACGCGTGCTCCTCCAGCGCGCTCCGCAGCCAGCCGCCGGCGAGCGTCTCCCGCTCCTCGTCCGTCAGATCCGCCAGCGAAGGCAGCTGCCCACCGGCGCCGCTCGCCGTCGCACGCGCGAGCCACCCCGCCTCGGCCGGCCGCGGCGCCGCCGTGAGGTGGTGCCCGTCCAGGGAAAAGGGCCGTCCCACCGCGGCGCAGTCGATGGTGTTCTCCTCGACGATCACCTCGTAACAGCACGCGCCGTCACGGCGGGTCGCGTCGCTCTCCACCGACACGATCGTGTCTTTCTCCAGCTCCCTGTCCTTGCCGTCGCAGGGCCGGTAGATGGTCCTGAACTCCTCCAGCGCCGCGTCGCGGTCCAGGCAAGCCCCGAGCTCGTCGAACCAGTCGAAGCAACGGAGCTGCTGGGCGCTCTCGGCCTCGGCCGCGGCCTCTCCGCAGCCCGGCGCTGCGACGAGGAGCGCTGCGGCCGCCGAGGGGCCGGCGCTCTGCAGGAGACGGGCAATCAGCGTTCGTCGAAAGGATCGGTCGAGCAGCATGACGTGCACCTCCAGCCCATGCTCGCTGCCTCATGCGCGCGGCGAGGAGCTCGGAACAGGGCGGCTTGTACCTGACGCTCCCGCCCCCATCGCAAGACATGGTCCACCGCCGCGCGGGGCTCGATCGCGTCGAGAGCCGCGGTTTTCGCGGGGAGCGCAGCGGCCCCCCTCGATCGTCGCGCCGCAGCGCTGACACACTCCGGCACTCCCCCGCCCGGGCGCGACGGTGACGGGACCTGCGCGACGGCGCCGCCTACAGCGGGCTCACGTTGGTCGTGAACGACGCGTTCCGCAGAATGCGCCGCTGGCCGAGCGGCGTCGTGAAGCCGTTCTCCTTGTGGAAGGTCGAGGTGCTCCCGCCGCAGCTCGGATCGTCCCCGGCCCAGCGCTCCGGGCAATGCGCCAGGATGTAGTCGCGATCCGGGTTGCTGCTGCCGAGGCCGTTCCACCGGGTGTGCTTGACGCAGGCGGCGCCGTCCACCGTCCACTCGGCCTCGAGGCTCATGCCAGAGCCCACCGTCTCGGTCTGGATGCCGAGCGCATCCCAGACGTCGATCGCCGTCCCGGCTTGGGTGTGCGGCACGCCGTCGCCGCAGTAGTCCGCGCGCACCATGCGGATGCACGCTTGATGGAAGTACGAGAGATCCCTGTCCTCGCAGCCGCTCGCGTTGCACTCCGCCTCGGCCATCCATTCCCTGTAGCCCCACTCGGCGCACTTCCCGATCGCCGCGCCCTGACAGGCGAACGTGAACATGCCCCCGTCGTCCGAGTGGGCCCCCGTCACCGCGTTCCACGTCCCCTTCACCGGGATCGCGTCGAGGCCCTCGCCGCAGATGTTCACCCAGACCCCGGGGCCGGCGCTGTACTTGACCGTGTAGTACTGGAGCCCGTCGCGCTCGACGACGTTCGTGACGCGGACGGCCACCGACGACCCATCGTCCAGGACCGCCTCGACGTCCGCGCCGATGAAGTCGGCCCCGGCGACCGGCGCGCCGTCGCCCTCGCGCGTGCCGACCAGCGTCGTCGCGTCCAGCGAGACGCCGTTGAAGCGGACCCCGTTGAAGCGGACCCCGTTGAAGCGAACCCCGTTGAAGCGGACCCCGTTGAGGGCCATGCCGTTGAGCCTGCTCATCGCGAACGAGCTCTCCGCCAGCGCTTCCTCGTCCTCGCCGCCGTCGATCTCCGCGGCGCAACCGGCGCCGAGGGATATGAGCCCGACCATCGCCCCTGCCAGGAACCCTCGCTTCAACATGATCGCCTCCGAACGCTGCCGCTAAAGCCGTGACGCCTTGCGCATCGACGGTCTTCCCTCGGGCGGTCGGGGCCCGATCACGCGAGCGACGGAGCCCGCGTCGGCTCGAGCGCCGCAGGCCTCGTCGCCTTCACGGTGGTGGAGGGAACGAGGCGCAGATGCGGAGCCCGATCACCGGGTCGAGGAAGGTGCCATCAACGACGGTCCGGTTGTCACTTCGGACCGAGGTTTGATCATAGATATAAGCACCACCTCGCAACAGCACTTTGTCGGGCTCGATCGAAGAAATGGCCCACTCCAGCACGTTTCCCGCCATGTCATCGACCCCGAACGGACTACGTGAGGCGGGGTGCGAGCCCACCTCATCCGGCCCCATCGTGGAGCTCTCCTTGCCGTAGGTCTCATCGAAGTTGGCGTCGGCGGGAGACAGCCTGTCCCCGTGCGGGAAGATGCGGCTGTCGGCGCCCCGCGCCGCGCGCTCCCACTCGTAGTCGGTGCAGAGGCGGGCTCCGCGGACGCGGCCTGTCCTGTGGAGCCACGCGGCATACTCGGTGGCCTGAGCGAAGGAGATGCCCGTGACGGGGAAACGAAGCCAGTCCTGCTGCGCGCGGACCGCCCGCGATGGATACACGAGCGGCTCCCCTGCCCGCGCGGTATACGCCTGGATCGTGGGCTGGATCGTGAGCTGCCACACGCCGCTTGGCGAGCGGCGCAGCCCCAGGGCGCCTGTCATGGCGCCGTTGCCCGCCTGGATGGACGAGCTGCCGCGGGACTCCTTCGGGAGCTCCTGGATGTAGTCGAGCCACTCCTGGAACGTCGTCTCGTGCCGCGCAATCAGGTACGCGCCTGTGCGGATCTCGTGGAGAGGAACGGTGGAGAGGAACGCCCACCGGTACATGTCGTCGAGGGCGGCGCCGAAGAGGAACCGGCCCGGCGGGATGTAGATGTACCCGGGAGGAACGTCCCCGGCGTGCGGGAGCGGGATGGAGAGCTTCAATGACTCTCCGCGTTGGACCAGGAACGGATAACGCACGATGGTGCGATTCCGCGCCTCGCAGGTGAGCAGGTAGGAGCCCTGCGCGAGCGCGATGCTCGCGAAGGGCGTCGTCCCGAGGAGGCGCTGGCCGGTCAGCTGCCGGCGCCCCTCCGCGTCGCTCTCGTACCGCTCCAGCGTGATGTCCGCGCCGGGGGGATCGGTCTCGATGGCGACCTCGGCGGGCGCGTTCCATCGCTGCCGGCGCTCGCCGTCGGGATCGTACGTTGTCATGCGCTGGAGCAGCTCGTCGCGCAGCGAGGCGTGGCCGCGCGCGTCCGCGGCGAGCGCGCGCTCGTAGAGCACGTCGCCGAGCCGCGCGCGCGCGTCGTTGCGGGCGCCGTCGAGCGTGAGCGCCGCCTCCAGCTTCTGGCTCACCTGCAGCTGCAGCCGCTCGGCCTCGGCGGCGCGCCCCTGCGCGCGCTCCCAGAGCGCCTCCCCCTCGTCGCGGCGCCGGCGATCGAACGCCGAGAGCGCCTCCGCGCGGATCGCCTCGGCCTCGGCGCGCTCGATCGCCGCGGCGGACGAGGTGAGCGCGGCCTCGTGGATCTTCCTGTCCGCCCGCGCGGCGAGCTGGCGCGCCGCCCTGAGCTCCAGCGTGCCGTAGAGCAGCGCGGCGACGAGCGGGACGCCCACGACGAGGGCCCACCGGACCGCGCGCTGCGTCAGGACGGCGCGCCGCGACGCCCTCAGGAACGCCGCCTCGCGCGGCGGCAGGTCGGCCGGATCGAGGCCCTTCGCCTCCTTGAGCTGGCGCGCGCTGAAGAGCGCGTCGCGGCGCCGGCCGAGCCGCTCCCACTCGGCGGCCGAGGCGTCGAGGCGCTGGCGCGTCGCGCGCTGCTCGCGCTGCTCCTCGAGCCAGTGGCGCAGCGTCCCCCAGCCGTGGATCAGGGCCTCGTGGGCGATCTCGTAGACCGTCCCCTGCTCGCCTTCGCGGGCGAACAGGAGGCGGCCCTGCACGAGCGCGTCGAGCGCCGCGCGCGCCGCGCCGTCGCCGCCCTTCTCCGCGAGCTCGCCCTCGGCGCGCCGCGCCCGCGTGCCCTGCGGGGTGATGAGCGCGCCGAGCAGCCGCCGCGCGGCCGCGTGGACCTCGGGCGGCATGCGGCCGAGCACGCGATCGGCGTGGCGGGCGAGCGCGCCCTCGACCCCGCCGATCTGCGCGAGATCGGCGCTGCTGAGCGGCGCGTCGGGCGCGGCGCGGGCGTCCCAGAGCTCGGCGAGCGCGAACTGGAGGAGCGGCAGCCCGCCCTCGGCGCGCGCGGTGGACTCGACGAGCGCGTCGACGACCGCGTCGGACTCGAACGCGACGCCCTTGGCCAGCGCCGGCCCGGTGATGGCCTCGCGGAGCTTGTCCGCCGACATCGGGCGGAGCAGGTAGAGCGCGCGCTCGATGTCGTCGCCCAGGCCGGAGATGCCGGCGACGCGCGCGAGGAAGTCGCCGCGCACCGTGGCGAGCAGGCGCAGGGAGGGCGAGCGCGCCGCGAAGGCGCTGAGCACCTCGCCGACGAGCGCCGCCTCGCCCGGGCTGCTCAGCGTCGCGAGCTCCTCCATCTGGTCGATGAACAGCACGAGCCCGCCGCGCTCGCCGAGCCGCGCGCGGAGGTCGCGGGCGAGCGAGCCCGGCGCGGCGCGCACGGCCTCCGCGATGCGCTCGGCGGGCGCGCCGAGGACCGGCTCGAGCGCGGCGGCCAGCGCGGCGAGCGGCTGCCGGCCGGGCACCATCATGGCCGCCTGGAAGGCGCGCCCGCCGCCGAGGGCGCCCTCGAGCACGAGCGAGAGCACGCCGGCGCGGCAGAGCGAGGACTTGCCCGAGCCCGAGTCGCCGGCCACGACGATCATGGGCTCGGAGCGGAGCCGGTCGAGGATCGTCCCCGTCTCGGAGCTGCGCCCGTAGAACACGGCGCGGTGCTCGAGATCGAAGACGAGGAGCCCGCGGTAGGGGTTGCCCTCCGGGGCGACGGAGGCGTGGCGGCTCCTGGCGAGCAGCTGTTCGAGCGCGTCGCGCAGCTCGTCGCCCGAGGCGAAGCGGTCGGCCGGGTCGATCTCGAGGCACCGCTCGATGACGGCCGCGAGCCGCGGATCGACGCCCGGCGCGAGGGCGGCGAGGGGCCTGGGCGCCTCGCTCTGGACGACGAGCGGGAGCTCGGTCATCGGCACGTCGTGGTGCGGCGGGACGCCGGCGCAGAGCTCGAAGAGCAGCGCGCCGAGCGAGTACACGTCGGAGCGGCGCGTCGCGAGCTCGTCGCGCCACAGCTCGGGCGGCAGGTAGTGGGGCGTGCCGCCGCCGACGCTCGTCGTCACGTCGAGCAGGCGCGCCGCCATCTCGGCCGCCTCGCGGAACTCGCCCGCGAGCGGCTCATCGCCGGGCGCGATCGCCGCGTCGGCGTCGCACGGAGCTCCTCGCAGGGCCTCGCCGCCAGCGAGCGCGCCCTCGCCGAGCGCGTCGGATCGGCTCCCGGGCATGTCGGATCGCCCTCCGGGACCGTCGGCTCGGGCCCCGGGCATGTCGGATCGCCCTCCGGGACAGTCCGCTCGCGCGCCAGGGACGTCGTACCGCGCGCCAGGGACGTCGTACCGCGCGCCAGGGACGTCGGCTCGCGCGCCAGGGACATCGTACCGCGCCCCAGGGACATCGTACCGCGCCCCAGGGACGTCGGATCGCCCCCCAGGGACGTCGGATCGCCCTCCAGGGATCTCGGATCGCGCCCCGCGCGCGTCGGGTCGCGCGGCCGGCTCGAGGAGCTTGGCGAGGCCGAAGTCGAGGAGCTTCGCCTCGCCCTCCGCGGTGAGCACCGCGTTGGCCGGCTTGATGTCGAGGTGCAGCACCCCCCGGCGGTGGGCGGCCGCGAGGCCCCGCGCAAGGCCCGCCCCGAGCTCGAGCACGCGGCGCGAGGGCATCGGGATGTCGACGCGGTCGAGGCTCTGGCCGCGGACGAACTCCGAGACGACGAACAGCCGCCCCCGGAGCTCGCCGACGCGGTAGACGGCGACGACGTTCGGGTGCTGGATGCGGGCGGCCGCGCGCGCCTCGGCGAGCAGCCGCGCGCGCACCTCGGCGTCCGCGGTCGCCGCGCGGATGAACTTCACCGCGACCATGCGGTCGAGCAGCGTGTCGTGCGCGAGGTAGACGTCGCCCATGCCGCCGCTGCCGAGCTTCTGGAGGAGCCGGTACTCCTCGAACCGGCTCGGCGGGTGGAAGCTCGACGGGCCGGGGCTCTCCGGGCCGAAGCTCGACGGGGCGAGGCTCTCCGGGCCGAAGCTCGACGGCGGCAGGGCGTCGCCCGCCCGCGGCTGCGTCTCCGCGCCGCCGGGGCGCAGGATCGCCTGCGAGAGGGTTGAAGCAATCTTCTCTTTCACGAGGGCCCGCCTCGCGCCAAGCGCCCGGGGACTATACCCGAGCCGAGCGTTCCCTGTGGGGTCCACCGCGTGACGCCGCGCAGCGCAGCGCGGCGAGCGGAGCCCCTCGCCAGCGCTCCGCTGGCGCGCTCCACGGGCGAGGGTCCTCCCCCCGCGCTCAGCCCTGGTCCAGGCCCGTCGACTGGCCCGCCACGTAGCGCCACACGCCCTCGCGGCGCGCATAGACCTGCGTGGAGCGGAACCGCGCGCTGAACGGCTCGCCGTGCCAGGTCCCTTCGTCGCGCACCACGCACGTCACCACGGCGAGCTCGCCGTAGCTGCGCACGCTGACCTCCTCCGCGGTCTGCGCGCTCCAGCGCAGCGCGCCCGCCTCGACCGCCGTCAGGAACTCGGCCTTGCCCCAGAGGGTCCCCTGGGAGTTGACGTACGAGAAGTCGTCTGCGAGGAGGAGCGCGAGCTCGGCGAGGTCGCGCGTCACCAGGGCGCGGGCGCGGCGTTCCATGACGTCGCGGATGGCTTGCTCGAAGGCGGGGTGTTCGTCGGTCATGGAGGTCCGGGGCGCGCAGCGCGGCTCGCATGGCGACGCGCAGGTCCCGAGAAAATCAGCAGAAGGGAAGAGAAACCGCAAGGGCGCGAGGAGCGCAAGGGGCGGGCAAGAGAAGTTCTCGTCTCTGGTCCCTTGCGCCCCTTGTGTCCTTGCGGTTGCTCTCCTTTCCGCATTCCTTGCCCTCGGAGCTTGCTTCCCGGCAGATCGGTCGAGCCTCGCAATCCATTGGAACCATGCAACTACCCGTTCGGGTTCTGCTCGATGTGTCCGCATCGCGAGCAGCTCAGCACCTCCCGAAACCGTCCGCTTCACTGGTGCCTCTGCCCACCGAACCATCCGTCGATTGGTCAACCGAAGCGGGCCCCGCTCGCCCCCGGGTCTACCTGCCGTCTTGAGTCACTACTCCCGCGAGAACATAGCTCGTGTCGGCCGCGAGCGCGACGACCGCCGCACCCGGCGGGAGCCCGGCGGCGCTCGGTTTCCAGCTCGCGCCTGCGTCGTGGCTGATCGAGACACCTTCCGGTGACGTTCCCACGAGGACGTTCGGGCCCGCGTCGCCGAGAACCCAGGTCGGTGAGCGATCCGTCAGACCGTCAGCGAGATGCCACGTCAGTCCCTCGTCGATGGACCGGTACACCCCTCCCGGGTTGTGCCCGGCGAGGAGGGACTCGCCATGCACGTGAAATCGAAGCGGCACCACGTCTCCCACTCTCCGCCAGCTCCCGCCACCGACGGCAAGCCGATAAAGACCCCTGCTGTACAGAGCGGCGTAGATCCACGTGTTCTTGACCGCCAGGTCAAAGACCTGCGATCCGTCGGGCAACTCGCGGCCGAACGGGATCCACGCCTCGGCGCCATCGGGGAGGACGAAGACGCCCTCGGAATCGGTCCCGGCGTACACGACGGCCCCCTGGACCGCAAGGGATCGTACATTCGGGTCGATGAGGCCCTTGGAGCTTGCACGCCAGGAATGGCCCGCGTCTTCCGTGACGAAGACTCCCGCCCCCTTCGTCCCGGCGAAGAGACGGCGTCCCACGAAGGCGAAGCACTGCACCGCGGAATCCGGGGGAATGTCGCGCCCCGCCCAGCTGTGCCCGCCGTCCGCAGAGACAAAAAGTCCGTCATCGGAGCCGGCGTATGCGGTCGTCTCCCGGACCGCGAGGGCGTGGATCCGTCCTCTGGTGGGAAGCCCTCTCCCGGCCAGGCTCCAGGACAGGCCGTGATCGTCAGACCTGTAGACGTGAAAGGAAGAGGTACCTTGTGGCCGGTTCGGGTCGGTTCCGAGCGGCATGGCATCGCTTCGTTCCGCTGGTTCCGCCATGCGACCAGCCCGCTGCTCCTCCGGCTGTGGCCGGTCGTGAACCCAGCCCATCCACAGGCCACAGGCGACGGCAACGATGACCACTGGGCTGAAAACGAACCAGCCGAGCCTCCGGTTCACAGACTTTGGAGCGGGGATGGTCATCTGCGATCTCCTGCCCAGAACCCCGCGGAGCGCGACGTTCGACACGGCCCGCGTCTCGTACCGCGCGTGGCGCCTCCGGAACACAAGCAAGCGGATCCGGCGGCTGTGACCCGTGCACGCGGCTCACCGGAGCGGCGCCGCCCGAGGTCCGATCGTCTCCCTCGTCGACTTCGCCTTCCTCGACCTCGTCGCCATCGTCCCGCGCGGGCTGAGACGGCGGTAGGATCGCCACGGTGAGGGGTGCGCTTTTGCCGGATAGCCGCGTCGGCGGCTACGTGATCCTGGGTTTGCTCGGGAGCGGCGGCTTCGGGCGTGTGTACCGCGCGCGGCCGGTGGCGGGTGGCGCCGAGGTCGCGGTGAAGGTCATCGGCGAACACGGCGCGGCCGAGCGCCTCATCAACGAGATCGGGGTGCTCGCGCGCCTGCGGCACGAGTCCATCGTGACGCTGGTCGATCACGGCGTGCTCGACGATGGGCGGCCCTACATGGTCACGGAGCTCGTGGTGGGCGAGCCGCTCGACGCGCTGCGGCGGAGAGGGCCGCCGCGCCTCGATGATGCCATCGCGATCGTCCGGCGCATCGCCGAGACGCTCGCGTACCTGCATGCGCAGGGCGTGGTGCACGGAGATCTCAAGCCGAGCAACATGATGGCGACACCGGCGGGACGGCTCGTGCTCCTCGACTTCGCGCTCGCGGCGCCGGTCGGGGCAAGCTCACCCACGGGCACCGGCACGATCGCCGGAACGCCGTTGTACATGGCCCCGGAGGCCATCGGCGGGGACGCGCGCGGACCGGCGGTCGACATCTTCGCGCTGGGCGTGGTGGCGTACGAGCTCCTGTGCGGGCGGCTGCCATTCGACGGCGCCACGATCGTCGACGTGCTCGTCAGGATCACGCGCGACGAGCCGGATCCACCGTCGACGTGGAACCCGGCCCTCCCGCGCGAGCTCGACGCGATCGTGCTCCGCGCGCTGCACAAGGATCCCGCGAAGCGGCCTGCAGCCGACGAGCTCGCCCAGGCGCTTCAACGCCTGGCACCCTCGGATGAGCGGGTCGGGGGTGCGCCTCTCTTGTCTTTCTGCGCGGCGCCCACCCCGTCCGAGGACGCGGAGTTCGAGATGGCGACGACCCTCGACATGGTACCGCCGGTCGTGGTCGGCGTCCTCTTGATCGCCGCGGGCCAGGGGCGCGGCACCTACTACGCGATCGCCAGCGACGTCACCATCGGACGGGCCGTACAATGCGGGCTGCAGCTCGACTCCCCATCGGTCTCCCCGCGCCATACTCGCCTGCACGTGGCCGGGCAGGTGGTGACCGTTGAAGATCTCGGCAGCACCCAGGGCACCTTCGTCAACGGCCAGCGCGTCCGCGAGCCGGTCCGGCTCGAGCGCGGCGACGCGCTGCGCGTCGGCGACGTCACGCTGTTCTTCGTACAGCGCCCAGCGGCCGACGCAGAGGAGGTGCGCCACCGCCTGGCGACGCTCGACGAGCGCTGGCAGCGGCTGATCGACGCGGCGGACACCGGCAGCACGCGCTTCGTCGAGGAGAGCCGGAGGCTCCTCGACGAGCTCCTGCGCGAAGCGATCGGCTTCCGCGTCGAGCGCGAGCTCCCCTTGCGCCGGGGCGTCATCGGCTTCCTCGTCGAGGCGCCAATGCTCTGGATCCGCCACACGCGGTTCCCGGTCCTCGTCCTGCAGCAGGACGACGACCCGGCGCTCGTCGATCGGCTCGCCGAGTTCCTCCAGGCAGGGCAGCTCCTCGGGTACTTCATCGTCCTCGTCGCCGTGCCGCCGCCCGGCGCGTCGTCCGGTGCCCGCACGCTGCGGGACCGCATCAACGGGTCCCCCTACCGCTACGACTTTGTAGTGCTCGATCGCGAGCAGCTCGCCTCGCTCGTGATCGCCAACGAGGCGCACCGCTTCGTCGAGATGATCCTCGAGCAGGGCACGGATCCCGGCAGCCTATCGCCCTACGTCGTCCGCGGGCCGGTGCCCGAGAACATGTTCTTCGGGCGCGAGCGCGAGGTGAAGACGCTCACGCAGAGCATCGGCACGCGCAGCTTCGCGGTCGTCGCTGGGCGCCGCATGGGCAAGAGCTCGATCCTCCTCCGCGTGCAGCGCGTGCTCGCGACCGATCCACGCTACGAGCCGCTCTACCTGAGCTGCGAGGATCGACCCACGCGGGGCGAGTTCCTGGCGATGCTCGGCGGCGAGGTCGACACCAAAGGCGGCGGAGCGGTGGATGTGGCGCTCGTGAGGCCGCACATCGCCGCGCTCCGCAAGCACGCCAGCGGGCGGACGGTCGTACTTCTCCTCGACGAGATCGACGCGCTGCTCGCGGACGACGTCGCGCACGGAGGGCGGCTCTTCCGCGCCCTTCGGGCCGTCGCGCACGAGGGACATTGCCGCTTCGTCTTCTCTGGCAGCCGCACGCTCTACCAGCAGCTCCACGATCCCGCCTCGCCGTTCTTCAATTTTTGCGAAGAGCTCTTGCTGCGGCCGCTCGACGACAACGCGGTCGAGGCGATCGTCCGTAAGCCGATGCAGCAGCTCGGCTTCGAGCTGCTGGACCCGGAGCGCGTCGTCGCCGCGATCATGGATGTCACCTCCTCCCATCCGAACCTCGTGCAGCTCGTCTGCCAGCAGCTCGTCGTCGGGACCCTCGATCGGCGGGTCGCCGCTGCAGATGTCGGGCGGATCGCGGCGCAACGCGAGCTCCAGCGCGACGTCATCGAGACGGCCTGGAGCGACACGACGCCATGCGAGCGAATCGTCAGTCTGCTCCTGCCCGGACCGACGTTCTCGCTCGCAGAGCTCATGGCCGAGGCGCGGCGCCGCGGGCTCCTCGACGAGGGGCGTGTGACCGAGGCGCTCGAGATGCTCGATCTCTACAGCCTCGTCGCCTACGACGGGGACCAATACCGCTTCGCGATGGCGGCCTACCCGGCGATGGTGCGGAGATCGCACGACGTCGACGCGCTCATCGCGGGCCTCGCGCGGAGGACCCTCGAATGATCTTCCACCTGCACGGCCCGCTCGATCCAGGCAGCCCGCTCTTCGTCGGCCGGGAGCAGGATCTCGCCCGGATCGAGGGCTGGCTGCGGCACGGCGACGCCGTCGGCGCGGTCCTCGGCGGACGGCAGCTCGGAAAGACGAGCGTGCTGCTACGGGCGCGCGAGCGCGCGCGGCCGTGGCAGCCGATCGCCTTCGTCGACTTCCAGGCGGTCGCCGGGGCCGATCCAGCGGCGTGCGCGCGCCACCTCGCCGATCAGATCGCCGATCAGCTCGGTGGCACGCTCGCCACCGCACCCCCGCTCCCGGGCGGCGCCGGCGGGCTGCAGGCGTTCCTCCGGGCGGCGGCCGGCGCGGCGAAGGCGCCGCGGATCGGCCTCTTCCTCGACGAGCTCGGCGTGCTGCCGGAAGAGACCCGGCGCTGGCTCGGCTCCGCGCTGCGCGCCTCGTTCAACCTCCGGCTGGTCAACCGGGAGCTCGGCCGCTGGACGTTCGTCCTCGCGGGCGGGATCGAGCTCTGCGACATGGCGGTGCACCGCAACTCGCCGCTCCGCAACGTGCTCGATGAGATCTACCTCGGCGGCCTCTCCGAGGCGGCGGTGGCGGCGCTGCTCGCCGCAGCCGAGGCGCCGAGCCTCCCCGCCTCGCGCGCCGCCGAGCTCTGCGCCTTCACGGCGGGGCAGCCGTACCTCACGCAGGCGCTGGCGGAGGAGGTGGCGCGCTCCGGCTCGCTCACGGAGGGGGCGGCGACGCTGCTGCGCGCTGAGGCCCACAACCTGCCGCACGTCCTCCACGCCATCGACCGCGAAGGCCTCGAGCCGGTCTTCCGGCAGATCGTCGCAGAGGAGCCGATCCCCTTCACGCGGCTCGACGACGACATCGCGCGGCTCGAGCTCATCGGTGTGGTCCGAGACGAGGCCGGGCTCTGCCGGCCGAGCAACGCGCTTTACGCCGCCGCGGCGCGGCGTCGCTACAGGATCTCCGCGCCGGCGCCGACGCACGGGCGGCCGGGGCCGATGGTACGTGTCGGCGCGGCGGTTGAGACATCGATGACCTTCCCGCGCAGCCTGGCCGAGGCCGTCCGCAACAGGAGGCTCGTCCCCTTCGTCGGGGCGGGCGTCGCGATGGCGGTGCGGCGGGCCTCCGACGGGAGCTGCCTCTTTCCCAGCTGGCCTGCGCTGCTGGCTGCGGCCGCGGTGCGCCTCGACGAGGAGGGTCGCAAGAAGGATGCGGCGCTCGTCAACGCGCTCCTCTCGCTCGATGCGCCGCGGCTGCTCGAGGCGGCAGAGGAGGCGAAGCGCGCGCTCGGGCCGACCTGGAACCGCTTCCTCGTCGAGCAGCTCAGCCCGGACGCGACGGACGTGGAGCCGGCGTCCCTCGAGCTGGCGCGGCTCGTGTGGGGGCTGGGCAGCCAGCTCGTCATCACCACGAACTACGACGCCGTCCTGCGCTGGGCATGCCCCGATCCCGGCAACCTGCGCGAGTGGATCATCGAGTCCCCGAGCGGCCTGGTCGAGCTCTCTCAGGGCGCGCTGCAGCGGCCCACCGTGTGGCACCTGCACGGCGCCATTCAGCACGTGGACGACATCATCCTCACCCCCGACGGGTACACGACCTTGTACCCGTCGAGCCCTGCGGTCGAGGTCCGCTACACGGCCGCGCTCGAGTCGCTGCGCACGCAGATGGCGGGGCGGACGCTGCTCTTCATCGGCGTCAGCCTCGAGGATCGGGTGTTCGGCGATCAGCTCCGCTGGGTCTCCCACGCCTTCCGGGGCGCGGCCGGCCCGCACTTTGCGCTCGTCCGACGTGAGGACCGGAAGGCGTTCGAGCAGCGCGCCGCAGCGCTCCCGGTCGAGGTCGTCGAGTTCGAGGCGTTCGGCGAGCCCCTGCACGCGCGGCTCCGCGCGCTCGCCGCGGCGGCGCCCGCGGGCGGGGCGGGTCCTCGCTAGCCCACGCCACGCGAAGCACCTGCGAGCGGGCCGGGCGTGGTTTACTGGCTTGCCGGCGGCGTCACCCGAAGAGGGTTCTCCGCCCTGTCCCCGATCTCCGCCACGTGATCCACGAGGTGCACGGGATCCTCACGCGGCGCGGCGGCTGCCGGATCATCCTCGAGAAGACCACCGAGCAGGTAGTGCTCAAAATTGAACATGAAGGCGGGAAGCCAGGAAGAAAAGGTCAATGTTCTTCCCGCCTTTATGTGAACTCTCTCCGGGTAAATTCGAGCACTGCCCAGCGCAGCGCGCTCCCGTCGACCGCCGTGAGGTACTCGGCCTTCCCCCAGAGGGCACCCTGGGAATTGACATACGAGAACTCGTCTGCGAGGAGAAGCGCAAGCTCGACGAGGTCGCGCTTCACCACCAGGGCGCAGGCGCGGTGTTCCATGACGTCTTGGATGGCTTGCTCGAAGGCGGGGTGTTCGTCGGTCATGGAGGTCCGCGGCTCCACGCAGTGTTACCCGTGCGCCCTGACGCCGTCGACGGTGAAGTCAGGCCGCGACGAGGTGTGGCGTGGCGGGCCGCGTCAACCGCATGACCATCGACCCGATCATGAATCAACGATTTTGCTCCGTAAGGCCCGTAGACCGCGGAGAACCCTCTTGCGGTTCCTGGCGAGGCACATCCACCGGGGCAGCGTGGCCAGGTAATCGCGATCGGCCCAATGCATCCGCAGGCGCTCGCGCAGGGGACAGGCGATGTAGAGCTCCAGGAACGCGAGGTGGTGGCTGTCGACCGCATAGAGGGTGTGGCCGCAGCATGCGACCCGAAGCCAGTACCGATATCTGCTCGGGTTCTGCTCGACGTGCCCGCATCGCGAGCAGCTCAGCACCTCCTGGGGCGGCTCGTGGCGGCGAGCCAGCTCGGCCCGTTCGCAGCAGCGCGGACAAGCGACGAGGAGGATCGACACCGAACCCGGAGCGATGGGTCTCGGGCTGTGATCGTATTCCTCCCGAAACCGTCGCTTCATGGGTGCCTCTGCCCACCGGACCATTCGTCGATTGGTCGACCGAAGCCGCCGGGGCACGTCTATCCAGATCGTCGCCTCTCGTGAACGCCCTCACGAAAAATTTCACGGAGCGGCTCTGCGTCGCAAGGCTGGCCCTCCTCGATGAGCTCCTCCTTCACCTCCGGGCTATCCGCGAGCAAGGTGCGCAGGATCCCCTGCCGGCGCGCCTCGATCTCCGGATCATCGGAGCGAGCGAGCCGCCGCTTCAATTCCTCCTGGGTCCACGGTGACATTGGCATGTACTGTAGCATGGAGAGCACCCATTCCACTTCCCGCCGCGGTGCGACCCACCGGGCGAAATCGTCCAGGGCCCGTCCCGAGCGCGCCACCAGGAACGGTACCAGCTCGTCCCGCAACGGCAGCTCGTTGGCCAGGCAGAAATAGAGAGATCATTCAGGCAGAACACGCGTAATTGCGTGAGCCTGGGTGCGCCGAGGACCCAGAGACTCACGACAACCGGCGGGCATGGTCGTGCTGCCCTCCGACGACGAGCCCCGCGTGCACCCTCGAGCCGATCCGAGCGTTCCCCGGGCGGTCCGCCGCGCGACGCCGCGCGACGCCGCGCGACGGGCTGGCCAACGGGCGCGTAGATCTGCTCTGTTACGGTGTTGCGGCTCTTGTCTACACCGGCCACGGCGACCTCGCGTGGCCAGGAGCGATCTCGAGGTGGCAGCGAACATGCGCAGATCCCCGCGGAACGACGCCGGCCTCCCCCGTGGCTCACGGACCTGGGAGCCATGAGCGACGTCGACGTCCGGCTCGCCTGCGAGCCGCTCGGTGAGTGCGTCGTGCTGGAGCTCGCTGGGCGCGAGGCCATGGACGCCCTCTCGTCCTGGGAGGTGCGCGTCGCCGTCGCCGACGAGGTGGATCTCGCGGCCCTCCTCCGCGCCCCGGCGACGCTCGCGCTCGTCGACCCCGCCGAGGGCTCCGAGCGGCTCGTCCGCCTCCTCGTCGTCGAGGCGAGCAGCGATCTCCGCCGCGGCCGGGAGCGCATCTACGCGCTCCGCCTCTCGGATCCGCCGTGGCTCCTCACGCTGCGCGGCGGCTACCGGGTCTTCCTCGAGAAGACGACCGAGCAGATCGTGACCGAGGTGCTGGCGGGCGCGGGCATCCCCGCGGCGGCGATCGAGCCGCGGCTCGCGGGCGCGTACACGGTGCGGCCCCAGTGCGTCCAGTACGCCGAGGCGGAGTGGGCGTTCATCGAGCGCCTGCTGGCCGACGAGGGGATCTCGTACTGGTTCGACACGACGGCCGAGGGCGAGCACCGCGTCGTCCTCGGCGACGGCAGCGGCTCGCACGACGGGATCGAGGGCGGCGCGGCGCTCCCCTACGCCGGGGTTCGCGGGGCGAAGCTCGGCGCGCGCGCCCTCTCGTCGCTCGAGTGGGAGGAGCAGGCCGTGGCCGATCGGGTCACGGTGCGTGACTTCGACGTGCGGCACCCGGACGTCTACATCGACGGCCACGCCGGCGAGGGCGAGCTCGCGTGGCTCCAGGTGCCGGCCGGCGTCCCCACGGCCGAGGCCGCGAAGGCGCGGGCCAGGCGGCGGCTGGAGCAGCTGCAGCGCGACAAGGTCACCGTCACGGGGGAGAGCGACTGCATCCGCCTCGGGCCAGGGCGCCTCGTGGAGATCACGGGCGCGGGCGCGGACCTCTTCGAGCAGCGGATGCTCGTCGCCGAGCTCTCCCACCGCTACGCGCGGCCGAGCCGCGACGGCGGCGCGGCCGCGCCCTACGGAAACCGGATCGCGCTCAGGCCGACGAAGGCCGCGGACGGCGGAGATCACCCGCCCTTCCGGCCCGCGCTCCGCCCGGCGCCCGCGGTGGAGCACATCGACGGCGCGGTGATCACGGGGCCGCCCGGCGAGGAGATCCACGTCGACGATCTCGGCCGGATCAAGCTGCGCTTCCTCTGGGATCGCTCCGGGATCACCGACGACCGCGCCTCTCACTGGATCCGCTGCCTCCAGCACCCGCTCGGCGCCTCGATGTTCCTGCCCCGCGTGGGCTGGGAGGTCCACGTCGGCTACCTCGACGGCTCGCCGGATCGCCCCTTCGTCCTCGGCCGCGCCTACAACGCGACCGCCGTCGCGCCGTTCCCGCTCCCCGCGGCGTCGGCGACGACCGCGCTCCAGTCGTGGACCACGCCGAGGAGCGGCGAGACCCAGGGGATCACGATGGTCGACGACGCGGGCGCGGAGGCGCTCTCGATCCACGCCTCGCGGGATCTCTCGGTCAAGGTCGGCGGCCCGGAGGCGACGCGGATCGACGGCGACGACGCGCAGGTCGTCGGCCTGTCGCTCACAAGCAACGTGCTCGGGAGCCACGCCGCGCGCGTCGGGGCGACCCAGCGCGTCGACGTGGGGCAGGAGATGCTCCTCTCGGTCGAGGGGGCGAGCTCCGAGCTCGTCGGCGGGGCGGAGCTCGTCGACGTCACCGGCAACCGCGCCGTGCTGGCCAGCGGGTCGTGCGTCGAGGTCGTGGGCGGCGGCTACGCGCTGCTCTGCAACCAGTCCAACGTCAACGTGAGCGGCGGCTGCGCCCGGGTGGTGCTCGGGACGACGTCGATCACGAGCGGCCTCGGCGTCACGGAGTCGGTCGCGGGGGCGCGCACCTACGCCTGCCGCGGCTCCCGGACGATCCGCTGCAGCAGCTACGCCGAGTCGATCAACGGCGGCAAGCGGAGCCAGGCGGGCGCGGTGCACGAGCGGGCCGCGGGGAACGTCGGCGTCAAGGCGTCGACGGGCGCGATCTCGGCCGGGAAGGTGTCGATCGGCGCGGGCGGGAAGGTGTCGATCAGCGCGCCGGTGGTGACGATCCAGGCCAGCGGCAGCATCGCGGCGGGCACGATGACGCTGGGCGGCGGCAAGCTGAAGACGACCGGCGGCGTCACCCACGTGGACGGCGGCACGACCCGGCGCGCCAGCGGAAAGGCGGGCAAGTGAGCGAGCGACCCATCCTGCTCGAGATCCCCGGCGTGGACGCCGAGCTCCGCGTCCACGCGTGCCAGGTCGAGGAGCGCGCCTGCGCCCCGACGGTGGCCCACGCGCGCTGCGCCGCCTTCGTGGGCGGCGAGCCCGCCGAGCTCGCGGCGCTCGATCTGATCGGCCGCGCCGCGACGCTCACGCTGCGCTTCCACGGCGTCGAGCGGCGCTTCGCGCTCGCGGTGGAGGCCGTCGAGGAGCGCGACGCCCACGCGCGCGTGACCCTCGCCTCGCCGGTCGCCCGGCTCGACGAGACGCGCGACTACCGGGTCTTCGTCGACGAGAGCGCCACCGAGATCGCGGCGCGCGTCCTCGGCGATCACGGCGTCCGCCTCGACCTCCGCGCCCGCCGCGCGGCGGCGAAGCGGCCCCACTGCGCGCAGGTCTTCGAGAGCGACCTCGGCTTCTGCGCCCGCCTCCTCGCCGAGGAGGGCATGAGCTGGTTCCCGGACGACGGCGATCCCGCGCTCCTCCACGTCGCCGACGCGCCCGAGACGTTCCTCGACGCGGGCGCGGCGATCCCGTGGCGCGACGAGGCGGGGCTCGTCCCCGGGCGAGCCCTGTGCGCGGCGCGGATCCGCAGGCGGGTGGCGGTCGAGAAGGTCGCGCTCAAGGCGTACGATTTCACGCGGCCGATGCTCGATCTGAGCGGCGCCTCGGGCGAGGGCGCGCTCGAGTGGTACGAGGTCCCGGGCGGCCTCGACGATCCGGGCGCGGGCCGCGAGCTCGCGGTGATCCGCCTCGCCGAGCGCCGGGCCGGGGCGACCTCGCTCGAGGGCGAGGCCACGGCGCCGGAGCTCCGCGCCGGCGAGATCGTCGAGGTGACCGACCCGCCCGAGGATCTCGGCGACGCGCGCTGGCTCGTGCTCGCTGTCGTGCACGAGGCGAGGGCGGAGGCGGGTCCGGAGGAGCTCGCTTACCGCGCTCGCTTCGAGGCGGTCCCGGCGCGCGACGGCTTCCGCCCGGCGCGCCGGACCCCCGAGCCTCGCGGCGGCGCCGGGACCGCGGTGGTCACCGGGCCGCCGGGCAAGGAGATCGCCCTCGACGAGCACGGCCGCAGCCGCCTCCGGCTCCGCTGGGATCGCCAGGGCACGTTGGACACGGGCGACACGCGCGACCCGTCAGACCACCGGAGCTCCGGCTTCGCCCGCGTGACCCAGCCGCAGCTCTCGGGCGCGATGCTGAACCCGCGGGTCGGCTGGGAGGAGCTCGTCGGCTTCAGCGACCGGGGCGGGGAGATCCCGGTGATCCTCGGCCGGTTGTACAACGCCGTCCAGGCGCCGCCCGCCGCGCTGCCCGCGAAGAAGGTCGAGACCCGCCTCGGCACGCGGGCGACCCCCGGCGGCTCGGGCGGCAGCGGCGTCGGGATCAGCGACGAGGCCGGGAACGAGCGCCTCGGGCTCGACACGTCGGGCGACTACCGGGAGCGGACCGAGAACGACAAGCGGACCGAGATCGCCGGGCGATCCGAGCGCGTCGTCGGCGGCGCCCGGACGCTCGAGATCAAGGAGCGGCGGGTCGAGAAGGTGGCGGGCGCGCTGTCGCTCGAGGTGGGCGGCGAGCGCAAGGTGGCGGTCGACTCGAACTACGGGCTGAAGGCGGCCTCCGAGGCGATCACCGTGGGGGGCGCCCGCGTGATCCGCGCCGGCGGCGACTACCTCACCGTGACGCCGAGCTTCGTCCGGATGGTGGGCGGCGCGAAGCAGGAGGTCGGCGTCGAGCACCAGAGCGTGTTCGCCAAGGGCGCCTCGACGCTGCTCGTCGGCGGCTCGGTGAGCACCACCGCCGGCCCGTCGGAGTCGGTGGGCGTGGCCGGCGCGGCGATCGTGAAGGTCTCGGGCGCGCAGACCATCGACGCCGGCTCCTACGGCCTCACCGTGCGGGGGCTCTACGCCGAGAGCTTCGGCTCGCGCAGCGTCGCCGCGGGAGGCGACGTCGCGGAGAGCTTCGGCAAGGTCACGACCACCTCGCGGGGCGCCGCCGACATCGCCGGCGCCGAGATCGCCGTCGAGGCGGCCGCGAAGCTCACGATCAAGGCGCAGGGGGTGACGATCACCATGACCCCCGGCTCCATCACCATCTCGGGCAAGCTCGAGGGTCCGACGTCGAGCGTGGAGGAAGGGGTTCATCACTATGGCTAGGTCGCGCACGGTCCAGCAATCGACCGCCCGCCCCGCGCGGGGCGAGGCGAAGCCCCTCGGCCCCGGGCTCCATCCGGGGGTCGTGGAGATGATCGTCGCGCGCGGCGAGGAGAAGAGCGACGCGCGCCCCGCGTTCCAGGTGCGCCCGAGCGACGGGCGCCGGCTCCTCGCGACGCTCGCCGCCGGCGTCTCGCCCGCGTTCATCGAGGAGTGCATGCGCGAGGGCCGCACCGTCGTGCTGGCGGACGCGCCCGGGGGCGTCGCCATCCTGGGCGCGCTCCAGACGGCCTCGGCGCCGGCGCCGGACGCGCACGGGACGCTGGCGCTCGACGCCCGCCACCTCCGGCTGCGCGCCAGGGAGACGCTGGAGCTCGAGGTGCCGGGATCGAGCCTCCGGATCGAGCCCGGCGGCGCGGTGCGGATCGAGGGCGACCGGCTGGTGATCGACATGGCGGCGCTCGTGCGGATCTTCTCGGCGCGGGTGGAGCTGCCGTGAGCGGCGTCGCGCTGACGATCGAGGGCGATCCGGATCTCTCGCCGTCGCGCGTCCGCGGCGCGGAGCGGCTCGGGGAGGCCTCGGCGTTCGAGATCGATCTCCACGGCCCGAGGGACGCGCTCGTCGCGCCCGGGAGCGTGCTCCGCAAGGCGGGGCGGCTCGCCCTGGACGCCCCCACGGGGAGCAGGACGTTCCTCGGCGTCGTCACCCGGTTCGCCGTGATCGCGAGCGATCACGAGCACCTGCGGGCTTACCGGCTCACGCTCGCGTCGCGCTTCGCCCTGCTCGGGCTCACCCGGAGGGCGCGCACGTTCCAGGAGATGACGGCGCCGGAGATCGTCGAGCAGGTGGCGCGAGGGGGCGGCTACAGGACCGTGCGCAAGCGGCTCGCGGCGTCCTACCCGAAGCGCCGCTACGTCGTGCAGTACCAGGAGAGCGACGCGGCGTTCGTCCGGCGGATCTGCGAGGAGCACGGGCTGTATTTCCGGTTCGAGGACGACGGCGAGGGTGAGGTGTTCGTCCTCGAGGACGACTCCGCCTCCGCCGAGGACGCCTACCCGGGCGGCGTCGCGCTGGTCACCCGCAGCACGCTGGACGAGCCGGGGCCCGTCGCGGTGGACGCGGCGCGGCGGCTCCGGCGCGCGGCCGGCAAGGTCGTCCTGCGCGATCACAGCCCCGATCAGCCCCGGCTCTCGCTCGAGGCCGAGGCCTCGGGGGGCGCCGAGGCGGAGCGGGACGTGGAGGTCTACGAGGCGCCCGGCGGCTTCGCCTCGCCGGCCGAGGGCGCGGCGCGCGCGCGGATCCGGCTCGAGTCGCTGCGCGCCGAGGCCGCGCGCCTGTCGTTCGACAGCAACGCGCTGGCGCTCTCGCCCGGCGCGCGCTGCCGCCTCGTGGAGGCGCCGGACCACAACGGCGTCGTGCGGGCGGCGGGCGACTGCGTGGTGACCGACGTCGCGCTGCGCTGGGACGCGAGCGACGGGGTCCTCCGCGAAAGCGTCGGGGCGATCCCGGCCAGCGTGCCGTTCCGCCTGCCGAAGGTCACGCCGAGGCCGCGCATCGCGGGCGTGCAGTCGGCCTGGGTCACGGGGGAGCGCGGGCAGGAGATCCACCCCGACGCGCTCGGCCGCGTCCACCTCCGCTTCCACTGGGATCTGCACGGCGAGGGCGACCAGCGGAGCAGCTTGCCTGTTCGGGTGGCGCAGCCGCACCTGCCGGATCCGATGCTCCTGCCGCGCGTGGGCTGGGAGGTCTTCGTGATGTTCGAGGACGGCGATCCGGATCGCCCCGTCGTGCTCGGGCGCTCGTACAACGAGAAGCAGCGGCCGCCCCTCGCGCTGCCCGCGAACAAGACGGTGACGTCGATCGCGACCGACAGCTCGCCTGGCGGGGGGGCGCGGACGGCGATCCAGATGGACGACGCGGCCGGCCGCGAGCACGTCCTCGTGCACGCGCCCTTCGCCAAGGAGACGACGGTCGGGGGCGATCACGAGGCGCAGACGCTGAAGAACGAGGATCTCCAGGTCGGCGCCGCCCTGCAGGCCGAGGTCGGGGGCGACGAGTCGACCTCGGTGCACCTCGGGTACATCGGCGGCTACGGCTCCCGCAGCGTGACGGTGGGCGCCGCGCAGCGCCAGAGCGCGGGGGGCAACTTCGTGAGCGAGGTCGGCGCCGAGACGGCCGTGGTGGGGGGCATGCTCGTGGAGCAGGCCGGCAACCCCGTGAAGGGCGCGGCCAACCTCGCCGCGTCCGCGCTGCTGTCGAAGGTGAGCGCGCGGGGCGCCGCCGGGCAGATCGCGGCGTCGGCGATGGGCGCGTCGCGCGCGGCCTACGAGGGCTACCAGGCGAAGGGCGCGGAGGGCGCGCTCGCCGCGATCAAGGACAGCGCGGCGGGCAGCGCGATGTCGCTGCTGCCGGGGGGCGAGGCGATCCTGGCGGCGGTGAAGGGGTCGTCGAGCCCGATGCCGTGGGATCACGGCCGGCCCGCGCAGGGCGAGGCGGCGCCGGGCGGCGGGGCCGCGGGGGCGAGCGGCGCGGGCGGCGGGCCGGCGGGCCCCGGCCCGGGCCACCGCAGCGTCGTCGCGAGCGGCTCGTACACCGAGGCGGTGGGCGCCCTCTACGCGCTGACCACGCCGGGCCCCGTGTCGTGGGTGACCGCCGGCCCCGCGACGACCGTGATCAACGGGAGCCACACGAGCAGCGCGGCGAGCGCCGGCCTCACGGTGGGCGGCGGCCTCGGCGAGTGGCTCGGCTCGCTGAACATCGGCAGCCGGGGGGCGATCACCCGGAGCGTCGCGGGGGCCATGACCTCGGACGTGAAGGGCGCGCTGAAGATCAGCGCGGGCGGCTCGTACACGCTCACCGCGAAGAGCGCGCTGACGCTCGAGGTGAGCGGGAACCTGAAGCTCGACGGCAGCCCGATCACCTTCCGGTGCGGCGCGTCCGAGATCTCGGCGACGCCGGCGGGCGTCACGATCAAGTCCCCCTCGATCACCATCACCGGGAGCTCGAAGCAGTCGGGCTCGCTCACGCACCGATGAAGCTCACCGTGCTCGGCCTCGGCCTGATCTCGCCCGCCGGCGCCTCGGCGCGCGATCACGTCTTCTTCCCGCGCGCCGGGGCGCCGCCGCCCCCGCCGTCGCCGTTCATCGGGCCCGACGGGCGCCGGATCGACGCGCGCTACTGCCCGTGGATCAGGCCCTCGCAGGCCGACGCGGGCCGCCTCCTCGCGCTCGCCCGGGGCGCCGTCGCCGAGGCCCTCGCGGCGCTGCCGGGGGTCGACGCCGCGGGGATCCCGCGCTTCGTCGTGACGCCGGCGCCACGGCCGGGGTTGCCCGAGGCATCGCTCTCGGAGCTGGCCCGCGCGCTCGGCCCCGCGGCGCAGCGCTTCACCGGGGCGGCGGGCGCGTTCGCGGCGCTGGCGCGGATCGCGGAGCTGCTCGCGGGCGGCGCGGGCGGCGCAGCGCTCCTCGTCGGCGTCGACTCGCACGCCGGGGTGGACGCGCTCGCCGAGCGGCGGCGGAGGCCGGAGAGCCCGTGGCTGCTCGCGCCGCCGCCGCCGTCCGAGGGCGCGGGGGCGCTGCTCGTGGCCTCCGCGGAGCAGGCGTCGCGGTGGGGGGTGGCGGCCGTGGGAGAGATCGTCGCGAGCCGGCACGCGCCGGGGCGCGCGACCGACGAGGACGACGAGCCCGTCGACGCGGCGGCGATGACCGCGCTCCTCCGCAGCCTGCCCGCCGCTGCCGGGCCGATCCAGGCCGTCTTCGGGCAGGGGCGCGCTGGCGCGCTCCGGTGCCGAGAGTGGCAGTTCACGACGGCGCGGTGCGCGGAGCGGCTCTCGCCAAGCTATTTCGATCGCTGCCTCGAGGCGGAGATCGGCGAGCTCGGCGCCGCGGCGGGCGTGATGGGCCTCGCGTGCGCGTTCGCGACGCTCCGGCACGGCGCGGCGCCGGCCGAGGCCGGGAGGTCGTTCGTGGCCTGGGCGATCTCCCGCGATGGCACCCGCGGGATCGCGCTCGGCGCCGCGGCCAGCACGGGAGCGGGCAAGGTCGCGGCGGGAGCGGAGGGGGCGCTTCCGGTGATGACGCCGCTCTCGGGGGCGGTGATCGCGCGGCGGGTGGAGCGCGAGGCGTTCGTCCCGCCGCCGGTCGAGGCGGAGGAGCCGGGAGACGAGGCGTGGCTCGAGGAGAGCGCCGGGGAGGCGGGCGCGGCGGCGGCCATCGCTGCGACGAGCATCGCGGCGGCGAACGATGTGGCGCCGGCGCTCCCGCAGCTGCCGCGCGAGAGCGCCCCCGCGCCGCTGGTGCGGCTCGACGCGGGGCGCGTGACCGAGGTCACGCTGGCGGGGTTCTATGCGTCGGTCGTCGATCATTGCGCGGAGCTCGTGGCCGCGCTCGCTCGCGACCGCGTCGAGGGGCGGCGCTCGTGGCTGCCGGAGACGGAGGCGCGGATGCTCCGGCAGGTCGACGCCATCGTGGCCGCGGGGCCGCGGGCGCTGATCGAGGTCGCGGCCTTCTGGGAGCGCTGGATGGACGACCCGTGGAAGTCGTTCGCGGGCGCGATCTCGCTCGCTGCCTTCGCGGGGGACGACGCGCTCGCCGCGATCCACCGGGCGGCGCACCTGCTCCCGCAGGACGTCGAGGACCATGCGATCGCGGTCGCGGAGGCGCTCGCGCTGGTCGAGCGACCTGGGCTCGCGGGGCTGGCGCGGGCGCTGTCGGCGTCGGCGCACCCGATCGCGCGGGCTGCCGGCGTGAACCTGCGCTCGATGCGCGGCGAGCTGCCGATCGAAGGGATCGGCGCCGCGCTCGCCGACGAGCACGACGCGGTGGTGCGCGCCGGGATCTGCGGCTGTGAGCGGCTGCCCGCGGCGCAGCGCGCGCGCTTCGTCGAGCGCTTGCGGGAGCTCTGCGGCGCGGCCTCCCCCGACGTGGCCTGGTCGGCGGCGAGGGTGCTGGTGATCGGCGGCGAGGTGGATCTCGTGCGCGACGAGGCGCTGAGCGCGCGGGTCGGGTTGCGCGCAGCGGAGCTGTTCGCGCTGGCGGGGGAGCCGGGCGACTGGCCCCGGCTCGAGGGGCTGCTCGGCCGCCACCGGCCGACACGCGCGGCGCTCTCCGCGGTGGCGCGCTTCGGCTGCTCCGCGAGCGCCGGCTGGATGATCCAGCGGCTCGACGACGAGGCGCTCGCGGATGACGCGGCGGAGGCGCTGCGCACGCTGTTCGGGCCGGTCGTCGAGGAGGCGCGGGAGCTCGAGGCCGGGGCGTGGCGGGAGGCCATTGCGGCGCTGCGGCTCGATCCGAGGGCGAGGTACCGCGGGGGGCGCGCGTTCTCGATCGCGGGGGCGGTGGAGGAGTGCGCGTCGGGGAGGCTGTCGCGCCTCGCGGTGGAGGCGCGCGTCGACGAGCTGCGTGCTCGACTGCGGCTGCCGGATGCGGTCGACATGAGCGGGTTCTGGGTGAGGGCGGAAGCGAACCTGGTGGCGTTTCTGAAGGTGGCGCGGAGCCGGGGCTGAGCGCTGGGGGCGGGCGGGAGAGAGAGGGATCGCTGTGGCGACGATCAATTACAGATTCATTGCAACGACGCGGAGCAATCATTTCTGTCCTGGCCCGCTTCCGGCCGTCAGCACAGCGCCGCCGCCGCCTCCGACCGGGCCTGTGCCAAGTCCGTTTGCGTATATTGCGCTCTCGTCGAGTGCGACGGATACAGGCGAGCGGATCGAGATTGGCGGCGCGCCGGTGCTCCTGGAGGGCAGCTCGATGGATGTCGAGAAGCCAGGCAACATGCCTTGCCAGGGGACCGGGGGCGACGTGGTGACGCTCGTCGTGAACAAAGCGTGCTTTGTAAAGAGCGCGTCGGCCACGATCCTGTCCGGCGACCGCGGGCTCGCCTGCACCGGCGACTACGTGATTCTCAACACCTCCAAAAGTGCCGCGCAGGTCGCCCAGATCGGCGGGGTGCTGTTGGCGGCGGGCATCGTCCAAACCGCCACGGTCGATAACACCATCGTGAATATGACGGTGGTGCTCGATCCGATCTCCGTCGCATCCGGAGCCATGGTCGACGAGACCATGGATCTATCGATCCCCGGCCTCATCCCCATCGAGTGGAAGCGCCTCTATAGTTCCGCAAGCACACGAGACCACACCCCGCTCGGGCGCGGCGGTTGGACGCACTCGTACCACCAATGGGTTGAGATCAACGGCGATGTGCTGCGCCTCCGCGATGCGGACGGCGCAACCATCACTATGCACCATGCGAAGCCGCGCGAGCCGACGTTTCACCGCGGCAAGCGCCTCGTGATCACCCGTGACGGCCACGGCGGCGCCGCCGTGTTCTCACTCGACACGCGCCTCACCCGCACCTTCGTTCCTGCCGGTAGCGGCCGCGCGTTCCTCCGCGAGATCACCAATGAGTCCGGGCACAAGGTCGTCCTAGAGTATGACGGGGAACGGCTCACGCGGATCATTGACACCGCGCGCCGCACGATCGCCCTCACCCATGATGACGACGGCCACATCGTGCGCCTCCATGTTTTCCCTCCCTATGCCGAGGGGCGCGCTCCAGTGCACACCGTCTCGTTCGCGTACAGCGACGGCAGCGAGCTTGTGCGGGTGACCAATCCGCTCGGCCTCGCGGAAACGTACGGCTACGACGAGCAGCGCCGCCTCAATCGCAAGATACTGCCAACCGGCCTCTCGTTCCACTATCTATATGATCCCGAGTCTGGCCGGTGCGTCCGCTCCTGGGGAGACGGCGATCTCCACGCCGGCGATCTCACCTACGATCTACAGCAGGGCATCACCCACCTCACCGGCACCCCGGAGCCCCGCGTCTTCAAGTGGCGGCCCGACGACGGCTCCGTGGTGCGCGAGGCATCGACCGACGGCCTCTTCGTGCGCGATCTCGAACTCGACGCCGACGGACTGCTCCTCAAGACGAAGAACGCGGCGGGAGAACCCCTGACGTTCACCCGCGACGGGCGAGGAAACGTTACGCGCATCACCGATCCGCTCGGCCGAACGGTCGAGCTCGAGTACTCGGACGATCTCCTGGTGCGGCGCCGCGCCGATGGCCTGACCACCCACTACGGCTACGACCACCGGAGCCGGCTCACCTCGATTAGATACCCGTCCGGTGCCTTCCTCACGCTGACACACGATGAGCAGGGACGCCTGGCCGCGGTGCATGGGCCGGATGGACTCTGCAGCGGCTTCGTTTACGACGAGCAGAACAACGCCATCGAGGAGCACACGCCTCGCGGCGGGGTGCGTCGCTGGCGCCACGACGCGCTCGGGAGGCCCGTAGTGTACGTCGACCCCCTCGGCGGAGTGACGCGCCGCGAGCTTGACGCGCTCGGTCGGCCGGTCGCGCTCCACTTGCCCGATGGGACCTCGCTGCGGTTCGAGCACGACGCGCTCGGACGCCTCATTGGCCGCACCGACGCGCTGGGGCGTGTCGAGACATTCCGCTACGCCGGACTGAAATCTCCGATCGAGGTGACCCAACCCGACGGTTCCATCTGGTCGTTGTCGTTCGATCTCAACGAGCGCCTACAGCAGGTGAAGAACCCGAAGGGAGAGACCTTCGATCTCCGCTATGACCGCGCAGGCAACCTCCGCGAGTACCGCTCGTATGACGGCCGCGTCGTCCGTGCCCGACACGGGAAGAACGGCCTCCTGACGCGCGTGGAGAACGCCGACGGCACGTTCCGCGCAATCCGTCATGACGGGGCGGGAAGGATCCTCTCCGAGGAAACGCCACACGGCGCCGTCAGGGTCGAGACGCCCGACGATCGCGTCGTCGACTACATCTGCGAAGATCCCGCCGGCGAGGTTCGCCTACGCGTGGAGCGCGATCCGCTCGGCCGCGTGGTGAGCGAGACGCAGAACGGCCGAACCATCCGCTACGAGTACGACGCTCAGAACCGCCGTATCGCGCGCCATCTCTCGACAGGACACGTGACCCGGTATGCCTACGACGAGGAGGGCAACGTCTCATCGCTCGATCACGGCGGCTACCGCGTGGAGATCCAGCGCGATCTCGCCGGCTCTGTGGTCCGCAAGGTCTTTGTGAGCGCGGGTGTGGAGGCGCGCCGCAAGGTCGACCCGATGGCGCGCCCCACCTACGACTGGGTCGGCGCCGCTGGGCGCACGCTCGTGGATCGTCACTACACCCACGATGCCTCCGGCGCGCTCGTCGAGCGCAACGACCTACGCTGGGGTGTCACCCGCTACCGCTACGATGGGCTCGGGATGTTGCTCGAGGCGAGCAGCTCGAAAGGGCGCGAGTTCTTCGTGTACGACGCGGGGGGATCGCTGAAGCCCGCGGGCTCGGCCTGGGAGACGGCGCCGGGCGGCCTCTTGCTCCGCACCGATGACGCCTCGTATGCCTACGATAACGCGAGCCGACGCACGCGCGAGACACGGTCCGATGGCGAGACGGAGTACCTGTGGGACTGCCGCGGCCAACTCCGCGAGGTTTCGCGTCCCGATGGCACCCGCGTGCTCTTCGCTTACGATGCTTTTAGCCGTCGGATCAGGAAGGAGATCGTTCCGCCCTCCGCCCCGGGCGCCCTCGGTCTGCCAGAGACGCGGAAGCCCCGGATCGTCGAGTACTTATGGGACGGCCTCTGCCTTGCCGCCGAGATCGACTCCGAGCGAGGCACGCGCGTCTTCGTGCACGAGCCGGGAACGATGACCCCACTCCTCCAGCAGGACGACGCCACCATCTACGCGGTGATTACAGATCACCTCGGCACTCCCACCGAGCTCATCGGCCCGGAGGGTGAGGTCGCGTGGTCAGCGCGTCACTCAGCCTTCGGCATCATCATCGAGACCACACGGCCCGAAAGCGGCCCGCTTGTGGCGTCGCCATTCCGGCTTCTCGGACAGTACCACGACGAGGAGACCGATCTCTGCTACGTACGCTACCGCTACTTCGATCCGAAGACGGCTCGCTTCTTGAGCCCAGATCCGCTTGAGCTGTTCGGCAGCCGCAACCTGTTCGCATTCGACGGCAGCCCCACCACCCATGCGGATCCGCTAGGCCTTTCCTGCCTCATCATCGGCAACCCGCTGCACGACAGCCTCGTCCGATATTGCATACGGCATGTAAGACCAGATCCGAACAATTATCGTATTATGATCCACGGCGAGCCCCAGCACGTCACATCATCGGACGTGAACGGCATGAGCACCATGCATACGCCAGACCAGCTACTTCAAATGATCGGCACCGCTGCGAACTATAATAACGCGCCGCTCATCACCCTCAACTCGTGCAATACGGGCCGCATCGAACATGGCGTGGCGCGGGCCGTCTCCGGCTCCTTTCCCAACCGCGACGTCCGCGCCCCGAACGATCTCGTCTGGGGGAATGGCCAGTACATCGCCCCTCCCGAAGGCGTCGGCAACAGCGCGACCTGGGCGCCTACTCCCGTCGAATTGAGCAATGCCAGGCCCGATCTGACCCGCCCCGGACAATGGAACTACTTCAGGGATGGTAAACCACACGTGGCCAAACAGAACGTATACCAGGAAACGCCGCTCACCAAGACGCAACCTATCGATGTGCGGCCGCCGAGGGATCCGCGGCCCTTCGGGTGAGCCCTTCGAGCTAAACCAGCATTCCACAGGCGTTCGCTCATCGGCCTCGCGGGACGCATCCGGTCAGTTACAGGCGTGATAAAGAACGGCTTCATGCTGGGTCGAATTGCCGAAGTCAATGACAAGCCACAGCTCGTCCTCCTCGCTGGCTACAAAGCTACGCTCGTGCCCCACTTGCAGGGTCGTATGGAATGAAATGGGAATGCGCTCCCAGTCCACACCTCGCATCAACCTGTGGATATAAAGCGCGGCCGAGGCATTCTCTGAAAAGACAAAAAGCTCGCCCCGAGGCGTAGCCGCCAGGCTCATCACACGAGACTCCTGTGAAATGGGCGGCAACGGGAGCCACCTCCCCTGGGCACGGTACGCAAGGAAGGGCTCCCCAGAATCCAGTTTGCCATTGGCTATGGACTCATAGGGTGGATACCCGGCATACAGCTCGACGCTCCTCTCATTCACCCCCGGCGGCCATTCGAACTTCTCTCCCTTTTCCGCTCCTCGCGGAAACATCCACCATCCAGGCTCATGATGGGGGGATCGCGCGATGTGGACAGCGACGTCGCCTGCATTCGTTCTGTGGAAATGCGCAGGTGGGTACCAGCCGTCCCAGACGATCTTCTTGGCAAGCATGGGAGGGATCGGCTTATCCGAATCGTCCAACCACTTGAGGGTGCGGTCGACTTCCAAGCCGAGAACCCCGCCCGCCCACTCCAGGACCCATACGAGGTCGGGATGCTCCACCCACCGCCCGTGGCGCTCGTCCCACCGGACCACCGCGCTCCTCGGCTTCTTCAGCTCTTCCGCCAGTGCAATCGCCTCCAGCGGATGCAGCCGCCGGGATCCCATGCGGAACGTCCAGCCCACACCGATGGCCGAAGCCCAGACGCAGTCAGGCCATCGACCGGCCATGCCAACAATCTCGTCCGGAGCGATCGGCTCCGGAACCACACCCTGGGCGTCGGGTGCCCTCACCACTTCCGTCTTCCGCTGCTCGTGGAGCTGCCCGCCCTGGGCCCGCGCAATGTAAGGCCCAGTAGAAGCGATGATTGCTCCCTGCAGCCGATGCAGGCGGATGGGCTGCTGTGATGACGCGATGGCCGTGAACATACCGTGCTCAACCCCTTCTCCTCTCGGTCGCGCGCTCCCTCACCGCTTCGCGCGGACCCACTCTCCCGCCTCGATCAGCTCCCGCATCCACTTCATCCGCAGCCCTGGCTCCGCCGCGAACCTCTTTTGCCACGTCGCGTCCTCGGCGCCCTTCGCCTCGCGGCATTGCGGTTTATCTGCCGATCCGGGGCAACCTCCCGCAATATTGCTAGATGCGCGCATGATAGAGCATTCCGTCGTGCATACCGGAGATACTGAACTCGAGAGCGAGCCACAGATCACCCCCCTCACCGATCTCGAATTCATACATGGAAGGGAAACACCGATTTGCATAGAAGAAGATCGGCATGGGCTCCCAGACCTCTTGTCGCACCAGTCGATACATGGAGAACAAGGACGAATGATCCAATGAGATGATGGTGAAATCGCCCGAAGGCGTGTTCATCAACCTAGTCCATCCAGAATCGGTTGGCAGTGGTGGCAGCGGATGCCACACCCCCTGGTCGCGATAGGCGTAGAACGGCTCCCCGGATTTCATTCTACCCTCGACGACGAGCTCGCAGGGTGAATGACCGAACGCCAGCGAGACCTGTGTCTCGTCCATATCGGGCGGCAACACGACCCTCTCCGGCTTGCACTCTCCGCGCGGGAATATCCACCATCCAGGCGCCAAATGGGGGGACCGCTGGATCTCGAGAAGAACGTCGCCGGCCTTCGTTACCCGACACCGGGACACGCTCAAGAAGTCCGGGATGAGGCCCTCGGCGAGCGCTGGAGGGATGGGTCGGTCCGAGCCATCCACCCATCTGAGCTCACCGTCGACGCTCCCGGCGAGCACCCCGTCCCCCCAACCACGGGCCCACGCGATGTCCGGCTGCTCGACCCATTGACCACGCTCCTCGTTCCAGCGGACCATGCCTTCTCTCGGATAGGGCGTTTTGCGCGATAATGCCCATCCCACCTGAGTCGAAGTCCAGGCGGAGTCTGGCCACCGCCCATCGATGGATCGAAGATACTCTGTAGCGAGCGGCGACGAGTACTCTCCCTGGGCGTTCGGCGGCCTGACGACCTCCGTCTTCCGCTGATCAAGCAGCTGCCCGTCCTGGGCCCGCGCGATGTAGGGCCCGGTAGATGCGAGGATCGTTCCCTGGAGCTGATGCAACTGGATGGGCTGCGGCGAGTGCGCGATGGCCGTGAACATACCGTGCTCGACTCCTCCTCCCTCAGTAGCGCGCGCTCTCACCGCTTCCCGCGGCTCCGCTCGCCCGCCTCGACCAGCTCTCCCGCATCCACTTCATCCGCAGCCCCGGCTCTGCCACGAACCTCGCCTGCCACGCCGCGTCCTCAGCGCGCTTCGCCACGCGGGTGAGCCCGTAGCGTGCGATCGTCGCGGGGCTCGCCGCGATCTCCGCGAGCATCGCAGCGTAGTCCTCCAGCGAGAGCCGGGGACCATCGGCCGCCGGCGAGCGCGCTGCCGCGCGAGTACGACGGGACGCTCCGCGGACCAGATCACAGGTGTCGCGGAGCTCGTTCGCGGACATGTCGAAGGGTCAACTCAACACCCCGTGAGCTAGACATACGCATGGTAGAGGACGGCGCGATGCATGTCTGATTCGCCGAAGTCGGCGGCGAGCCACAGCTCATCGTTCTCGCTGGCCACGAGCTGATACGGAGGACAGCCACCGAACCTCGTAGCAATAAGATGAAACAGAGAAGTTCCGCTGCACCTCGCATGAAACGGCACTGAGACACTCTCCCAGTCCCCTCCCGCCGCCAGGCGGTAAATGCGCACTGGCATGGAGTGCGCCTGTGCGCACAGAAATACTTGCCCCGAGGATGTGGTCAAGATGCCCTGCACTTCGTAGTTCTCTCGAAAGGGCGGCAGCCACTTCCATTCCCCCTGAACACGATGTGCAATAAAATTCTCCGCTGACGTCCGCATACCTGAGGCGAAGAGCCCGTTCGACCGATAGTCGATGAAAATCTCCGCGCTCTGCTCATCCACTCCGGGTGGCCACTCGAACCGCTCCGGCTCGCGCTCTCCTCGCCGAAAGATCCACCAGCCAGGCTCATACTGAGGGGATTTCACGACGCGGATGATGACCTCGCCAGCCCTGGTCACATAAGGATTGTAGGCAAAAAATACCCTGAGTGAGCACGGGATCGATCGGCGTGTCCGCGCCGTCCGTCCATCTGAACCTGCCGTCGGATCCCGTGACGAGCACCCCATCAGCCCACTCACCAACCCACTCGTTCTCGGGGTGTTCCACCCAACCACCAGAGGCGTCGTCCCAACGAACCACCACATTCCTGCTGACTTGGGTCCAGAGCGTGGCACCAGGCATCGGCCCCTCGACGGCGCGCATCCCCGGCCCTGCATAGACAAGAGCCCAGACCTGGTCAGGCCACCGGCCCACCATGCTGGTAATCTGCGGCGGGACATGCCGCGCGAGCAGCGGCTGAGCGTCCGGGGCACCGGGCAACTCCAGCTTCCGCATCTCGTGGAGCTGGCCGTCCTGGGCCCGCGCGACGTGAAACCCGGTAGAGGCGAGGATCGCCCCATGCAGCCTGTGCAACCGGATGGGCTGCGGCGATGATGCGATGGCCCTGAACATACCGTGCTCGACTCCTCCTCCTCGCTCCCTCACCGCTTCGCGCGAACCCGCTCTCCCGCCTCGACCAGCGCCCGCATCCACTTCATCCGCAGCCCGGGCTCCGTCGCGAACCTCGCCTGCCACGCCGCGTCCTCGGCGCTCTTCGCCTCGCGGGTGAGCCCGTAACGCGCGATCGTCGCCGTCGCCGTCGCCGGGCTCGCCGCGATCTCGGCGAGCATCGCAGCGTAGTCCTCCAGCGAGAGCCGGGGCCCCTGGGCAACAGGCGAGCGCGCGCCGCCGCCCGACGATGGAGCGTCCGGTGACCCGGCGAACGGAAGCGCCGGCTTCGCGGCCTCGAACATCACAGGCGCCGTCCCGACGCCGGGCGGCCCGGCAATCGACTCCTCGAATGCCCCTTCACGCAACGGCGGCAGCCCCACAGCCGGCGGCCCGGAGCGCGGCGCGTCCCGCTCCCCCACGCGCGACCCAAACGGCAGCGCCGGCCGGCTCGGCGCCGGGAACACCGGCGCCGTCTCGGCGATCTCCTTCTGCGCGAGCACCGGCTTCGGGAGTTCCTGCGCGGCCACCGACGGCAAAAGCCCGGGCCCCGACCTCGCCGCCGGCGCAGGCGGCTCCGCCCTCTCCGCGCCCCCCGGCTGCTTCACGAACGGCAAGATCAGCTTCGATAGATCCCGCGGCAGATCCGCCGTCTCGAGCGGCATCCCCACCACCGCCCGCGCCTTCTTCACGGCCGCCGCCCCGCCGCCACGCAGCCTCCGCGTCGACGCCCTCAGCACGGGCGCCTCCGGCCGCACCTCCGGCACCGGCCCGGGCGCGGCGGCGAGGATCGCCGTCGCCTCGGCGCGCACGCCCCCCTCCGCCACGATCCGCCCCTGCCAGGCGTCCAGCAGCCGGAACACGTCGCCCTCGCCGAGCCCGCGCGCCTCGAGGAACCCGAGCGGATCCTCCGACGCCGTGAACGCGCGGAAGAAATCGAGCCAGGCGCGCAGGTCCGTGTCGAGCGGAGGCACCTTGCGCTCCACGTGCGCCTGCGCCGCGAGGCGGTGCTCGTCGCACGCCGCGAGCAGCGCCCCGTCCCCCATCGCGCTCCCGGCGAGGCGCTCCGACCAGGCCTCCTCCGCCGGCGGCCAGGCTCCGGCGGCGATCGCGGCGTGCTCCAGGCTCGCCTCGAGCGAGACGCCCTCGGCCGTGTACGCCAGCACCGCCGCATAGGCCGAGAGCGGCACGCCCGCGATCTCGGGATCCACAGGCTCCCCAGCGCCACCCGCCGCGTCACCCATCGCCGCGTCACCCATCGCCGCGCACCACGACCTCGCGCAGCACCCGCCGGCCCCTGCCTATCGGGAAGACGGCGCGCGCCACGAGCTCCACGCGCCGCGCCTCGGGCTGGATCAGCACCGTGTCGATCGGCGGCCGCACGACGACGCGCTCCCCCGTGTCGTAACGCGCGCTCGCCACCACGGGAAACCCCGGTAGCGCGAAGACGACCGGCTCGAGCGACATGCCGACGATGCCCACCGGATCCCCGGGCGCGAGGTGCTCCTCGAACTGGAGCGAAGGGTGGGCGACGTTGCCAAAGCGGATGTCCTGATCCTCCGGCGGGAGCGGCATCCGCGTCGCCTTCCACCGCTCGTCGAACGTGCCAGCGTGCTCGAGGCGCGGCGACCAGTGCATCATGATCGCGCCGAAGCCCACCGGCGCATGGCGATCCGACGCAGACGCGTGGGGCCGCTCCGGGTGCTCGATCTGCGGAGCTTGCGTGTCCACGAGGTCCGCCGCGCTCCTCGCCGCGCCGACGCCGGACGGGTTCCGGAGATCGACCACCGAGAGGTCCTCCGACATGCCGCCATACGCCCGCTCGTAGACGATCGGCACACGCTCGAACGGCGCAGCAGGCCCGAGCCCGACGCCGAGGACGCCCTTGAAGAAGAAGCGCTGCCCGTGGACGCGCAGGGGCGTCAGCCGCTGCCTGACCCGCACCGCGACGTCGAGCACCCTCACCTTCTCGGGGGCGATCGCGTCGCCGGTCACCACCACGTCCGTGCCCAGCTTGGCGACGCCGAGATCCGACGGGAAGCGGAGGCTGCTCCGCGGACTCTCGGGCTCCCAGGGCTCGTCGGCGACACGGACCGGCGCGGGGTCGTCGGCGAGCCGCGCGCCCCCGCTCCTATCGACGACGAACGTGCCCTTGACGATGGCGACCAGGACATCGTTGCCCTCGCGATCGAGGAGCGGCACGGGCTGGACGGCGAAGGGGGTCTGGTTCGCGATGCTCACGGACGAAGATCCAACGGTTGGTCTTGCATCCTATACGCAGGCACGCCGCGATCCCCGAAGATCGCTTCAGGCAAGCCCGCGCTCAGCGCCCGGTCATGTAGAACGTGCCGAGGCACATCTCGTCGGTCGTGCCCTCTCCCCAGACGACATCCCCGGGGACCCGCGGCTGTCCGTCGATGATCGGCTGCTTCTCGGGCGTGTTGTCCCAGTGGCACTCGATCGACAGCTTGTCGCCCGGCTCGAGCACCTTGGGCTCGGCGAGCTTGTAGTTTCCCTGCCAGTGGAAGTCCCAGCGCGGGATATCGAGCACACACTCCGAGCCGCCGCCCGCGCGCTCGATCTCGAGGCGCGCGCGCGTGCCGAGCGTGTGCATGTGGAGGCCCACCCAGTGGATCTCGATCGGCTCGCTGCCCGCGAGCGCCCGCGAGGGATCGGCTCCCCAGCGGTGGACGACGTCGCTCTCCAGGGCAGGGATCAGCATGGAGTCGCCGGTGAGCCAGGCCGGGTTCGCCCACGGCTGCATCGTGCCCTCCCGCTCGACCGAGCTCTCCAGCGTCACGTCGATCGCGGTGCGATCCGCCAGCTTGCCCGCCGTCAGCGTGTTGTAGTGGACCTGCATGATCAGCCTGGAGCCAGGCTCGATCCGGGTGCCCGCGCCCGGCGGGAAGATCATGCTCCCGCCGCCGGGCACCCAGCCGCCGAGCCAGCGCGGCTTGAGCCCAGGGCCGCCGTAGCAGGGATAACCCGGGCCCGGGTCGGCCGCGTCGAGGGCGTCGAGCTCGGCGAGCTGGTCCGGCGCCGCGATGAAGGCGATCACGTGGTGGACGACGCGCTGCTCGCCGGGCCTGATCCCAAAGCCGGTGACGTACCGCACGGCCTCCTCCGGCCAGTCGATCACGAAGCAGCGGTACTCGTCGGGCCCCGTCTGCGGGGTGTACTCGACCGGCATCTCGAGCGTCCGGTCCACACGAGCGAGCGCGGCGCTCGCCGGCGGGTCGATCGGCGGGCCCTCGTCCGCCGGATCGCCCACGGCCGCGCCGCCGTCGACCCACGCGGCGATGGTCTGGATCTGCTGCTCGGACAGGGAGCGGTCGCCCACGTACTCGGCGCAGGTGTTGTCGGCCGGCCAGGGGGGCATCGTGCGCTCGACGACGGCCCGCTTGATGGGCGCGGCCCAGGACGCCGCGGTCTCGTGGCCCTCGAGCGAGAACGGCGCGACGCCGCCGTCGCTGTGGCACCCCGCGCACCGCGCGTCGAAGATGGGTTTGACGTCCCGGTAGTACGAGACGGCGGCGATGACGCCGCCGCCCGCCGCGGCCCCGGCGTCATCGCCGCCGCAGGCAGAGAGGACGGCCAGCGCCGCCGCAAGCCGTGCCCATGAGCCCGTGGTCCCCACGCACCTCGTCATAGAACACCTGCCTCGTGTCAGCGGCGCTCGTTGCCCCCGCCGCTCGCGGGCTCGCGCCGGAGGAAGAACGCGATGACCTCGGTGAGCTCGTCGCGCGCGGCCACGAGGAGCACCGTGGCGCCCCCCGCGACGACGGACGAGCCGCGCGGCGCCTCGACGCGGCCATCCTGGCGGTAGACGCCGGCGAAGACGCACGACGAAGGGAAGCTGGCGCTGCCCGCGATGGTGCTCACCGTGCGGCCCGCGATCACCGAGTCGACCGGGACGTCGAGCTCGAACGCGACCGACTCGCCGGCGCCGAGCACCATGGCGTGGCGGACGCCCGGGTGCTCGATGGCGGTGGCCATCGCGCCGATGAAGACGTCGATCTCGGAGAGGATCTGGTCCACGCCCGCGCGGACGTACACGCTCCGGTAGGCGGGGTCCCGCATGCGCACCATGACGCGCTTGGCCCCCCCGGCCTGCGCGAGGAGCGCCACGGCGAGGTTGTCGGCGTCGCGGCGGAGCATCGCCACCACCACGTCGGCGCGCGCCACCTCGGCCTCCTGGAGGAGCCCGGCGTCGGTCGCGTCGCCCACGAGCGAGACGAGGCCGTGCCGCTCGAACGCGCTGTTGGCGATCGACTCGTCGCGATCGACGGTCGTCACGTCGTGGCCCATCTTCGCGAGGTGGACCGCGACGCTGAGCCCTGCGCGCCCGGCGCCCGCGATGAGAACGCGCATGTCAGCTCTCTCCTTCGTGCTCGTGAGGGTTCGCGCCGGGCGCCGCGTGTCCGCCGGGGAGCTCCACCATGGCCCTGTCGATCCGGTTCACGTGGGCGTGCGCGGTGTCGGCGGCGATGAGGCCGCGCCTCGACGCGTCGAGCACCGCCGCCTTCTGCGCCGCAAGCAGGGCGAGATCGGTGAGGTGGTCGCGGACCACCTCGCCCTGCGGCGTCTGGAGCGCCACCTCCGCGTGGATGACCTGCCGCTGGAACGCGGCGCGGCGCTCGGCGTGCTCCTTGCGGGACACGAGGCCCGACGCGAGCAGATCGTCGAGCTCGGACTGGCCGCGCCGCGCCGCGATGAGCGTGGCCTTCGCAGCGTCGAGCGCGCTGTCCGCCGCCGGGATCGCGACCCGCAGGAACTTGAGCAGCCGCGCGAACGGCAGCGCCTGCGCGACCAGCGTGACGAAGGTCACGCCGAAGACGATCGTGATCAGGCGGTCGCGGTACGGCAGGCCGCTCGGGAGGCTGAGGACAGCCGCCATCGACAGCGCGCCCTTGATGTTGCCGACCAGCATCACGTGCTGCCAGCGGAAGGGCACGGCCTCGCCCGTGAGCGCCCGGAGCGCGCCGAAGCAGCCGTAGACGGCCACCGCCCTGCCCCCGTGCAGGGCGATCAGCGCGAGGCCGATGGACGCCGCCTCGCGCACGAGCATGTCCGCCTGGATCTGCATGCCGACGAGCTCGAAGAGCACCACGTTGAGGCAGAAGCCGCTCGTCTCCCAGAAGCCCTGGAGCGCGAGCACGCGCGAGGGCTCGAGGATGCGGCGCGCGGCCTTGCCGACGATCACCCCGAGGACCACGACGGCGATGACCGGCGAGGCGTGGAGCCGCTCGGCGAGCAGGGCCGTGGCGAAGACGAGCACGATGGAGGCGAGGATCGCGGTCAGGTGATCCGGCGTGCGGCGGAGGAGGGACGCGCCGACGGCGCCGAACGCGCCCCCGACGGCCGCGCCGCCGACCATGGCCAGGGCGAGCGCGCGGAAGGTCTCGGCGCCGTCGAAGGTGCCGCTCGCGAGGACCTGCGACGCGAGCACAACGAGCACGAGCGCCGTGCCGTCGTTGAAGAGGCTCTCGCCTTCCATGATGGCCGCGAGCCGGTGCGGCACGCGGACGCTGCGGAAGGCGAGCAGCACGCTCACGGTGTCGGTGATCGAGAGCAGCGCGCCGAGGAGGAGCGCCGCCGCGAACGGGAGCGCGAGCAGCTGCGTCGCCACCGCGGCGGTGCCGAGCAGCGAGATGAGCACGCCCGGCACGGCGAGCGCGAGGATCGGCCGGCTCGCGCCCCTCAGGCTGTCCGCGTCGGCGAACAGGGCGCCCTCGAACACGAGCACCGGGAGGAACGCGATGAGGATGACCTCCGGGTCCATCGGCGCCTTCGGGAGCACGTCGACGACGACGAGCAGCAGCCCCACGAGCACGAGCGCGACGTTGTAGGGAATCGCGACGCGCTTCGCCCCGATCGCGACCGCCGAGCCGACGGCCAGGACGAGGAGCAGGCTCTCGAGCCGCTCCCTCATGAGGCACCCCGCGGCCGCGGCGCGAGCCCGAGGGAGGGCGCCCGCGGCGGGCGCGTCGCGATGTGCACGGGGTCCGCGGGAGAGCTCACCGTGGATCCTGCGCTACCTGATCGCCTCCGGAATCGCAAGACGCGAGAGGCATCGCCGGGCGGCCGAGCAAGAGGCGCGCGGGCGCGCCGCACGCGAGGCTGCGCGCCTCTCGCTCGGCCGCCCGGAGAGCGGCGCGAGAATCGATAGATCACATGACACGACATCGACGACGTCATCGCTTCGTCGTCGTGGGGCGATCCCCGGCAACCCCCTCATCTCGCTGGCCTCTTTGGCGGGAATCCGAGCGACACCCGCTCTCGGCGCTCGCGACGCTCTTCTGTCAGGCTGCCGGCAGCTGAACGCAGAATCGGCTCCCCCGCCCCTCGTTGTCCCTCACGTCGATCGTGCCGCCGTGCGCCTCGACGACCAGCCGGCAGAACGTCAGCCCGAGGCCGCGGCCGGCCGCAGAGATCGCGCCCCCGTCGGCGAGCCGCGCGTACTTGTCGAAGATGCGGTCGCGCAGGTGGGCCGGGATCCCCAGGCCCTCATCGCACACGTTGAGCTCGACCCAGCCCGGGTCGAGCCACCGCGCCTCCAGGCGCACCGCGCCGTGGGGCGGGCTATGACGGAGCGCATTGTCGACGAGGTTCAGCAGGACGCGCCGCACGAGCTCCTCATCGGCGCGGAGAAGGCAGCTCGGCATGGCGGGGCAGAGCTCGATTCGCTGCCCGCGCGACGCGGCGAGCGGCGCCAGGATCTCGGCCACACCTTCGAACAGCGACGCCGGATCGAGCTCGGCGGGCCGCAGCACGAACATCCCGTGCTGGCGGCTCGCGACGTCGAGCAGGTTCAGCGCGGTGCGCTGGATGACCTCGGCCGAGGTGAGGACGGCATTCCATCGGCGCCGCTCCGGCTCCGGGAGATCCTGCTTTTTCAGGCGCGCCTGCGCGGCGAGGATGATGCCGGCGGCGGGGCTCCTGAGATCGTGCGCGAGGAACTCGCTCAGCGCCTCGTTCTGCCGGTGGAGCTCCTCCAGGGCCTTTTGCCTCTCCGCGAGATCGCGGTTCGCCGCCTCGACCTCGCGCGCCCGCGCCTTACCCTTCTCCAGGCCGTCGTGGAGCGCGACGTTCTCCAGGGCCACGGCGGCGCTGCCGGCGAGCGCCTGGAGCAGCGACACCTCGCTCTGCGGGATCTCTCGTATGGATCTCCAGTAGGTCCCGATCGCCCCGAGCGGAGCGCGCGCGCGGATCGGCACCATGGCCATGCTCCGCACGTAGGTGGGTCGATAGGCGTCGATAGGGACGCGGGCGTCGCGCGTGATGTCGCCGATGACCGCCGGCCTCCGATTCAGCATCACCCAGCCGCTGACGCACGCCGACATCGGAAACCGCTTCCCCTGCCAGAGCGGGGCGATCGAGTCTTCCTGCGCGTAGTAACAGAGGTCGCCGTCGCGGAGCACGAAGGAAGCGCCGTCTGCGCCCGTGAGGTCGCGGGCGGCCCGATCGACAATCTGCATGATCGCCTGGAGGTCACGGGCCAGCGAGAGGTCCTGCACGACGCTGATGAGGCGCTCGCAAGGATGGAGTTGTCGGAAACTCGGGTCCGAGTCAGCGAATCTCTCGTGGGCCTCGGGTTCCATTCGGCAGGTCTCTAATGCGCGCTGGCGCGCACGCCAAGGCGAGCGCGACGCGTTAAACGACGTCCGCCAGCGCACGTCACCGCCAGTGTCCGCGCGCCCGCCTCGCGCTCGGCGGCCGTGCAGCGGCGGCCGCTCTCCCTCTCCACGCGGCGAGCTCCAGGCCGACCTCTCGGCGGATGCACGCGCGCCCCCCCGAGCCTCGATCCGCCGCGGCGCGTCTAGCGATGAGGCTGGCGTCTCGGCGCCCTCAAATGATATCACCGCGTTACGGTTCGCCATGGTGCCAGGCTCGATGACCCAAGCGCCGAGAATCCGAGCAGCATCCCACCTCTTCGCACCCGGTGTCGTGACGGCGCCCACAGCGCGTTTGTTCACCCACCGTGAGAGGCCCGGGGCTGGCACGCCGAGGGTCGTCGCTTCTGGCCTCCTGCAAGGATTCAATGGACGACAGGCTCGCTTCGCTCTCGTGTAAGACACTGCTCGACGGCACACCCACACCGCTGGCGTTGCTCTCCAGCGCGGGGGAGGTGGTGGCCTGCAACGCGGCCTGGGAGCGCTGCGTTGGCCCGTCCGGGCGACTCCTCGAGCGCGTTCACGAGGACGATCGGGGCGAGCTGTCAGCCCGGATCACTGGCGCGCGCGCCGCCGCGGGCATCGTCTCCACCGCGGCGCGCGTCGTCGGCGCCCGCGGGGAGAGCGTCCCGCTGCACTGGACGCTGTGGCGAGCCGACGACACGGCGCTCTGGGCCGCCGTGAAGCCCGATCGCAGGGAGTGGGAGGCCCAGGCGCGCATCCTCGTCGACGTGTTCCAGACGATGGATGCGATCGTCTGGTGGTGCGATCGGGCGGGCACAATCTATGTCTCCGACGGCAACGGGCTCGAGAGCATGGGGCTCAAACGCCATCAGCTCGTCGGGATGAACATGTTCGATCTCTACGGCGCGGACGCGGACGTCATGGGCCTGTGCAAGCGCGTCCTCGAGGGGGAGCCGGTCCGCACGGACACCGTGGCCGGGGGCGTGCACTGGATCGTGCACTACGCGCCCCGCCGGGACGATGACGGCGAGATCGTGGGCGTCCAGACGTTCGGCATCAACCTGGCCGACGATGTCAGGCTCGCCGTGAAGGGGGAGCTGCTCCGCGCGTGCATCGACAGCATGCCCATCGCCATCCTGGCGTTCGACAGGGCGGGCCTCTGCGTGATCGCGCAGGGCGGGGCGCTCGCGCAGATCGGTTGTACGGAGCGAGGCGAGCTGGGCAAGCACATGCGCGAGCTGTGCGGCGACACCGAGGACGTGCGCGCGGCCTTCGAGCACGCCCTCTCCGGGGAGATCGCGCAGGTCGAGCAGATCCGGCGAGACAGGATCTGGCGGACGAGGTTCGTTCCCCAGAAGGACGTCCTCGGGGAGACGACCGGCGTCGGCGCCATCTGCGAGGACATCACGCAGCAGCTCCGCGTCGAGCAGCAGCTGCGGGAGCAGCTGCGGTTGACGCAGGATCAGCAGGAGTCGATCGCGCGGCTGTCGAGCCCCATCATCGAGGTCTGGCAGGACGTGCTCATCGTCCCCTTGATCGGCTCGGTCGACGCGGATCGCGCGGCGATGGTGATGGAGTCGCTGCTCGCGAGCGTGGTGGAGAAGCAATCCGCCTTCGCCATCCTCGACCTCACCGGGCTCGATTCGGTCGACACGACGACGGCGCAGCACCTCATCAAGATCATCAATGGATTGACGCTGCTCGGCTGCAAGGGCGTGGTCACCGGCATCCGCCCGCCCGTCGCGCAGACGATGGTCGGCCTCGGCTTCGATCTCTCGCAGGTCAAGACGCTGCGCAGCCTGAAGGAAGCGCTGCGCTGGTGCATGGGCGCGCGCCGCCGCTGAGGCGCCGCGCCGGCCGCCGCCTGGAGCGCGGCTGAGGCGCCGCGCCGGCCGCGCTGCGTGGAGCGCGGTGCGGCGCGGCGCTGGCTCGACTCGGTAACGACGCAGTGGCGACTCAGTGGCTCGTCGGATCCGCGGGATCCGTGCCCGCGTCGCACTCATCACCGTCGAGGAACCCGTCGCCGTCGCGGTCGATGCCGATGCGCGTGCCCGAGCCCGGCGGCACGCAGGTGTACGTCACCGGGTGCCCGGTGAGCGCGGCGAGCGAGCGCAGGACGAGATCGCTCAAGGGCGGGGCCGCGGCCCGCGCCGAGGTGAACTGGCCACCTCCGATATAGAGGAGGCCGGTCTCCTCGAGGAGGAACGGGAGCTTCGCCACGAGGTCGCACTCCCCGACCTCGGCGCGCTGGCGGAGCAGGTCGATGCGCGGCCACGCCGCCGTGGCGTTGTGCGAGCCGAGCGTGACCTGCTGCCCGACGATGGGGGCGAGGTTCGTGTCGAACGCGAGCATGTACTCCACGGCCTGCTCGCGGAGGAGCTCGCCGGGCGCGCCGGGCGGGAAGCCGTTCGGCGAGAACTCGCTCTGCTCGAACCCGATCGCCTGGTGGAAGCGGAAGAGCGTGTCCATCACCCCGTCGTGCATGAACCCGAAGCCGCGGATCTGGTCGCCCTTGAAGTCGTTGTCTCCCAGGTGGAAGAGGCTCGGGACGGGAGCCATGCCGAACATGCCGACCTTCTGGTACATGTTGCGCAGGTGGGGGATCTTGAAGCTCTGGCCGTTCTCCTGGCCGATGCTCGCGCCGTCCGTCCCGAAGAAGCCAGGGAAAGGCTCGCTGGTACCGGCGTTCCCGTCCGGGTCCAGGGTATGGCAGGAATTGCACGAGAAGGTCCCGGCGCCGCCTTCGCGGAAGAAGTGATCGCGCCCGGCCTGTTGATCGGCGTTCAGCGAGTTGTCCAGGTTCCGGATCGGGTTCGGCGGATACGAGAGCTGGAGGATGAAGTCCGTGAACGCCTCCATGTCCTCGTCGGGGATGGGCGCGTGCCGGCCGAGCAGGTTGGTGAAGCCGCCCTGGAATTTCTCGAACGCCGCGCGCTCGTCGAAGGCCCCGCTGTCCGGCTGCGCGGTGGACGCGTCGTTGCCGCCCGTGCGGTCGCCGCGCCAGTGCATCGGGCCGTGGTTGGCCATGCCGCGCAGGCTCTGGGTCGTCATCGGCCCTTTCATGGGCTTCAGCGAGGTGTCGGCGGGGAACGGCGGGTTGATGTTCGTGAACGGCCCAGGGTTCGTCACGGTGTCCCCGTCGGGGTTGCCGAGATCCCATGCCAGGCTGTCGACGTCGCCGAAGACGTGGCAGGTCGCGCACGACGAGTCGCCGTGGGCCGACGAGAAGCTCGCGTCATGGAGGAACCTCCGCCCGCGGACCACGCTCTCCGGCTCGGGGTTGTGGAGGGCGATGTGCGCCGTCTCGGCGTTCGTGGACGTGTTGACGATCGAGATGGAGTTGTCGAAGCGCGTGAGCACGTACAGGCGTCCGCGCGGCTGATCGAGCGCGAGGCCGCTCGGCCCGCCGCCGGTGACCTGGATCTGGCTCGCGAGGCTCGGCGTGAAGGTGTCATTCTCGATCTGGGCCGTCTGGAAGACGCCGACCTTGCTCGACCCGAACGCCGCGACGTAGAGCTTCGATCCGTCGCTCGTCACCGCCATGTCGACCGGCGTGGCCAGGCTCTTCGCGTTCTCGGCGTTGGGCACCGGAGCGCAGCACGTCGAGTAATCGATGTGTTTGTTCAGGTGCCGCGGCAGGACCGAGCCGCCGCTGCCGAGCACGGAGATCCGGCTCTCGTGCAGGTGTCCCCGGACGCTCGTGCCGGCGAAGGTGCCCGGGCCCTCGAAGCGATCGAGGTTGAACGCCTCGGTGTTGGAGACATAGACCTTCCCGTTCGCCGGGTTGACGACCATGTTGTAGAGGACGGTCCCGACGCCGGTGAAGTAGCCGGCGCTGCCGGGCCGCTGGACAGGGGGATTGGCCGTGGCGTCGATGACGAAGACGTCCTTGTCGGGCAGCGAGAACATGACCGAGGCGTCCCAGGCGTTGCCCCCGGCGTCGAGCCAGTTGGCGCCGTCGTGCTGGACGATGAGCGACGTCGTCAGCTGCGGCACCCCGAGGTAATTGGTGAACGGCGGCAGCATCCCGCCCTCGTCCTCCACGATCGCGCGGTGCACGGCGGTCGTGCGGTTGCCGGTGTGGAAGCCGGCGGCGTACACCGAGGTCCCGTCCGGGCTGACGGCGAGCGCCCTCGGCGTGTCGGTGAAGAAGGAGAGGATCGTGAGGGGCGTGCCTCCGAGCGATGGCTGGGTCGCGATGGCGCTCGCGTTGAACACCCACACGTCGGCGCGGCCGACCCCGGGCGTCGTCAGCTGCGGATCGAACGGCGCGTTCTGGCCGCGGTGGGCGGCGGTGATGAACGCGCGCGACCGCCCGGGACCGCCGAAGACGATGTCCCGCGGCTCGTCCCCGACGAGCAGCGTGCGCACGACCCGCGGCCGCAAGGGGAACGAGACGTCGACGACGCTGACGCTATCGGAGAGGTGATTGACGACCCACACCTCGCCGTCGTTGCGCGCGGCGACAGCGACGGGCTCCAGGCCGACGGTCACGGATGAAATGTGTGTCAGACCACCCAACGAGACGTAGAAGATCTCCAGACGGTTGTCGGGTGTATTGGCCGCGAAGAGCAGGTTTCGGCTTGGTGAGAGCGCGAGCGGTCGGACCTGACCGCTCTCGAAGAGGGTGTACGACGGAGCCGCCTCCGCGCTTGCTCCGACAGCGAGGCAAACGAGCGTGGCGGCGGTGGAGAGCAGGCGATTCTGGGAGCGCAGTGCACGATGTGGGGGCATACCGACCTCCTTGCCAGGGGGCTTTGGCAAAAGGACTCCTCAGTGTAGAAGTGCACGGTTATCCTTGAGGAATCAAGAACTTCCTGATGCCATTGGTGTGCTCCCTGTTGGGCAGCCAACAAGGGTGATGTCGTGATGCGGCCGTGTCGCGTTTGGTACGTGTCTGTTACGTGTCTCGCCTACGTGTCTCGCCGCGATCTCGTCGTGTGTTTCGTCGTGTGTCTCGCCGCGTGTATGCGCGAATTGCCTACACGGTGGCCGCGTCAACGACTGTCGCGGCGCGCCAGCGCCAGCAGAGGCGCTGACGCGCCGCGAGAGCGCCTGGACCGCCGGCGTGGCTCGAGACTAGGATCGTCCCCCGTACACATCGAGCCTCGGGAGATCGCCATGTGCCGGAACATCAGGACGCTGTTCAACTTCGAGCCCCCGGCGACGGAGGAGGAGATCCGGGCGGCGTCGCTGCAGTTCGTGCGGAAGCTGAGCGGCTTCAACCGGCCGTCGCAGGCCAACGAAGCGGCGTTCGCGCAGGCCGTGGAGGACGTCGCGGCCGCGGCGCGCGTGCTGATGGCGTCGCTGTCCACGACCGCCGCGCCGCGGGACCGCGAGGTCGAGGCGACCAAGGCGCGCGAGCGCTCGCGGCTGCGCTTCAGCCGGGGCTGAGGCGCGGGGCCGCCGCGCCGAGCTCGGGTGGCCCTCCGGCTATCGCGCCGTGCCGCGCGGCTTGCGCGCCGCGCCGCGCCCCTTGCCCTCGCGGCGAGGGCCCGGCGCGGACGGCTCTCCTTGCCGTGATGGCAAGGCCTGCGGGGATTGCGGGGATTGCCCCGCCCTCGCCTCCCGGGCGCGCCGCTCCGGCAAGCACACGACGCGCGCGGCGATGGCCATGCCCTCGACGAAGGCCTCGCGCGTCGCGGCGCCGTGCTTCAGGCCGCGCGCCGAGGAGACCAGGGTGTCCGCGAGCTGGCGCCCGGTGACCCCCGCGGGCTCGTAGGCGGCCGCGAGCCCGGAGGCGCGCAAGGCCTCGGCCACGGCCTCGACGAACCGCCCCTCGTGCTCGGCGACGAGGGGGCCGACGAGCTCGCTCGCGGCGGTCGAGAGATCCGCCGCGTCGGCCCCGAGCGCGCCGACGAACCGGCCGATCCACGCGTCGAACGCGGCCACGAGCCGCTCCTCCAGGGGGCGCTCCGCGTCGCCGAGCGCGGCCGCGGCCGCGGCGAGCGCGGTGTTAAGGAAGTACCCCACGGACGCGCGGAAGAGCTCCTCCTTCGTGGCGAAGTGGAGGTAGAGGCCCTGCCGCGAGACGCCCGCCGCGCGCGCGACCTCGTCCATCGACGTCTTCCGGAAGCCGAAGCGCAGGAACACCGTGAACGCCGCGTCCATCAGCTTGCGGCGGCGCAGATCCTCGGCGGGTCTGTCGGTGGAGCTCGGGCCGCCCTCGTTCACGATGGTCAACGTTGACAAGAATAGACCAAATTGTCAACAGGCGCCTTGACGGTGCGCAGGTGGGCTGTCAGGAACGTCGGGTGCGCCAGCCCGCCTCTCCGGCCGATCCCGCGCTCACCCCCTCCCGCGCCCGCCGGGGGGTGAAGATCGGCGTGGTCGCCGCGGCCGCCGCGCTCCTCGTCGTCGCGCAGCGCACGGGGCTGTTCGAGGTCTTCGGCGAGCCGGCGCGCATCAAGCTGGCGCTCCTCTCGCTCGGGCCGTGGGGGTATGTCGCGTTCGTCCTGGCGTACGCCGCGCTCCAGCCGTTCGGCGTGCCGGGCACGGTGTTCATCCTGGCGGCGCCGCTCATCTGGCCCTGGCCGGTGGCGTTCGCGCTCTCGATGGCGGGCACCATGGCGGCGAGCGTCGTGGGCTTCTCGTTCGCGCGCTTCGTCGCCCGCGACTGGGTCGCCGCGCGGGTGCCGGCGCGCTTCCGCGCCTACGACGAGGCCCTGAAGCGGCGGGCGTTCCTGACGGTGTTCGTGCTCCGCCTTGTGCTCTGGATGCCGCCCATGCTCCACGTCTTCTTCGGCGTCTCCGGGGTGCGCTTCTGGACGCATTTCTGGGGCTCGCTGGCCGGGTACACCCTGCCGCTCCTGGCGACTGCCTATTTCGGTCAACGGGTCTTCGACGCCCTGCGCGACGCGCCCCCGTCGGCGTGGGCCGGAATGGGCGCCGCCGCGGCGGCCGTCATGGTCCTTTCATGGCTGGCCAGGCGCTGCTCCAGGAGCGGCGTCGTCCCCTCCTGACAAATCCCTCCTTTGCCGGCATTTCAGAGAAGAAAAAAATTGAACAGGGAGGCGGGGAGACGGGGAGATTCATGGGATTTATTCTCCCCGTCTCCCCGCCTCCCTGTGAATCTTCCCGAAAAGCTCGACGGGATGCTTCAGCGTCCCCTCATGAAGATGCTGGCGCCTGCGATGGGCGGAACGTGCGCGCCGCTTGCTCGCCGGCAGCACCGCAGGATAGCGTCGGGGCATGGCGCGAATCCACCTGATCATCGGTCCCGTGGGCGCAGGGAAATCGACGTTCGCACAGCGGCTCTACCGGGATCACGCCGCCCTCCGGTTGAACCTGGATGAATGGATGGCGCGGCTGTTCCGCCCCGATCGGCCCGAGACGGGGATCATGGAATGGTATCACGAGCGCACCGCGCGCTGCATCGAGCAGATCTGGAGCCTGACGAGGAGCGCGATCGACGTGGGCACGAACGTCGTGCTGGAGATCGGCCTGATCCGCCGGCGCGACCGCGAGCGGCTGTACAAGCGGGTGGACACCGCGGGGTACGAGCTCACCGTCTACGTGCTCGACGCGCCCCGCGAGCTGCGTCGCGAGCGGGTCGAGCAGCGCAACCGCGAGAAGGGCGAGACGTTCTCCATGGTGGTTCCACCGGACATGTTCGAGCTGGCGAGCGACATGTGGGAGCCGCCCGAGGAGCCCGAGCGCAGCGGGCGCGACATGCGGTTCATCGACACCACGGGCGGCTGATCCGAGCACGGGAGTCCCGGCCGCCACGGACGGCGCGAGCGAGGGCGGCGGCGCGACCGGCGCGATCGGCGCAACCGACCCGCGCTCGGCCCAGCGGCCCGACCGCCGGGCCGCCCCTCGCGTGGTAGCTTTCGCCCGTGAAGCTCTCGTTCAACATCGCTGGCCCCTGCATCCCCGGCGAGCACTACATGCTGCCGCCCGAGCGCCGGCTGGGGCCGGTGCTCGATGCGATCGAGGAACGCAGGTACTTCACGCTCCACGCCGGCCGCCAGACGGGCAAGACCACCAGCGCCCGCTGGCTCGTCGAGCACCTGAACCACGAAGGCGACCTCGGCGCCGTCTGGGTCGACGTCCAGATCGCCCGCGAAGAGCCCGATCCGGCGAAGGCCTTCGAGGCCGTCCTCTACGCGCTCGACACCGCGGTCGACCGCGACCTGCCCGACCTCGGCCGCCCCGCGGACGACGTCCGCCGCGTCGATCCGGCGAGCACCTTCGTCCTGCGCTACCTGCGCGATCTCGCGGCGCGCAGCGACAGGCCGCTTGTCGTGCTCTTCGACGAGGCGGACGGGCTCGTGGGGGCGGCGATGGTCTCGTTCCTGACCCAGCTCCGGCAGGGTTACCTCGACCGGAGCCGGATCCCGTTCCCCTCCAGCGTGGCCCTCATCGGCCAGCGCCAGGTGCGCGACTACGCGCTCGCCCTGGAGGAGCGGCGCGCGGTCGCGTGGCTGGGCACGACCTCGCCGTTCAACATCACCGCCGAGGCGACGACGCTCGGCCCCTTCACCGAGGCCGAGGTCGCCGAGCTGCTCGCGCAGCACACCGCCGCGACCGGACAGCGCTTCGAGCCCGAGGCGGTGCGGCGGATCTGGGAGCTGGGACAGGGCCACCCGTGGCTGACCAGCGCGATGGCCGACCAGATCGTCCGCCGCGACGTGGAGGACCGCGCCGTCCCGATCACGACAACCCACGTCGAGGCGGCCAAGGAGACGCTCATCCTGGAGCGCCGCTCGCACATCGACTCGCTCATCGCCCGGCTGCGCGAGCCCCGGGTGCGGCGCGTGCTCGATCCCATGCTGGCTGGCACGCAAACGGACAGCGATGTGCTCGATGACGATTTCTCCTACGTCCTCGGCCTGGGCCTGATCCGCTTCCACGGCGGGCGCTTCGAGATCGCGAATCCGATCTATCGCGAGGTCGTCCCTCGGGCGCTCACGTTCATTCGCCAGGCGCAGATCCCGGCCGAGCCCGCCGCTTACGTCCGCCCGGACGGCTCGCTCGACATGGACAAGCTCTTCACCGACTGGCAAGCGTTCTGGCGCAAGGACGGCCACCTCGCCGCCGAGGGGTTCGGCTACCGCGAGGCCGGGCCGCACCTGATGCTGATGGCCTTCTTGCAGCGGGTCGTGAACGGCGGTGGACGGGTGGAGCGCGAGTACGGGCTCGGGCGCGGGGCGCTCGACCTGATGATCTGCTGGCGCGAGGAGCGCCACGCCATCGAGGTGAAGGTCCGCCGCGACACCGAGACGGAGGCCGAGGCGCTCGATCAGGTGGCGCGGTACCTGGAGCACGCGGGGCTCGGCGAGGGGTGGCTCGTGATGTTCGACCTGCGCAAGGAGCGATCGTGGGCAGAGAAGCTGTTCGTGCGCGAGGTGGCGCACGAGGGAAAGACGGTCCGCCTCGTGGGGTGTTGAGGCATCGCCGGGGCGATGACCACCGCGCCGCTCCGCTGCGTGTCCGGCCTGGACGGCGACGCGCCGCTCGGAGCAGCCGGGTCGGGATCGATGAACCGGAATCGACGAAATTTCCTCGCGTCACCGCGCCGCGGGGCCGCTGCCCGGGCCCTCGCGCTTTGAAAGCCCGCCGCCGGAGGCTATGCACGAGGCATGCGTGAGCGTCGCCCCAGCCAGACGGCATCCATCGTCGCCCTCATCCGAGCGCTCGCGGACCAGGGCCTGACCGATGTCCCGGGCTTCGAGGATCCGGTCGTCCACCGGCTCTTGTCGCGCGGGTGGAGCGCCGCGCTGGCGCTGTTCGCGCGCCGGCTCCGGCGCCTGGACCCCGCGAAGCGCGCGCGCGCCCTCGGCCGGCTCTCCGCGGTCCCGCTGCGCGTGATGGCCATCGACATCGAGCTCGAGCGCGCGGTGGCGCTCGGGTGCCGCCAGGTCGCGAGCCTGGGGGCGGGGCTCGACACGCGCGCTTTCCGGATGAAGGCGCTCTCGGCGACCCGGTTCTTCGAGATCGATCACCCGGCGACGCAGGCCTTCAAGCGGCGCAAGGCGGCGGGGCTGCCGCCGCTCGTGGAGCAGCTGACCTACGTGCCCGTCGACTTCGAGCGCGACGCGCTCGCCGCGTGCCTCTCGGCGGCCGGCCATCGATCCGACGAGCCGACCGCGTGGGTCTGGGAGGGGGTGGTGATGTACCTGTCGGACGAGGCGCTGCGGTCGGCGCTGCGGGCGCTCGCCGACGCCTCGGCGCCGGGCAGCGTCCTCCTCGTGTACTACATGGAACCGCCCGAACCGCGCCGGGCGCAGCGCATCATCCGCCTGCTCACGTGGCTCTGGAGCGAGCCGCTCATCGGCCTGCGCCGGCGCGAGGTGATGCTCGCGGAGGTCGAGCGGGCCGGGTTCCAGGCGCTGCGCGACACGGGCGTAGCGGACTGGGCACGGCAGCTTGGAGCCCCGTTCGCGCCGTCCAACCCGGCCACGAACACCCGGCTCCTCGTCGCCGAGCGGCCCGGCCCGGGCGCTGGCCCGCCGCCCGCGCGCCCGGCGGCCTGACCCGGCCGGCGCCGCGCCTCAGCTCCACGTCGCGGAGCGCCGCGGGTGGCGGGTCTCGATGGCCTCGGCGTGCCCCCGCAGCCCGCGCGCGGCAGGGAGGTTGCCGTGCTCCTCGAAGACGTCGGCAAGGGAGAGCCCGAGCACGACGATCTGCTGGGGCTTCTCCAGCGCGCCGACGGTCGGGGCCACGGAGCCGAGCAGCTCGAACGCCCGCCGCCACGCCGTCGCCGCGGCGTCCGGCATGTCGGCGTTGAGCGCCGCGTGGCCGGAGCAGCGGTGCATGTCCGCCGCGAACTCGTGGCTCCCTCGGCGGTCCGCGAGCTCTCCCGCGCGCGCGTACGCCTCCGACGCGTCCAGGAAGCGGCGCTGCTTGCTGTGCAGGCTGCCGAGCGAGGCGTAGGCCTCGGGCACGATCGCGAACAGGCCGCGCCGCTCCGCCTCCTTCAGCGCGGCGACGAACACCCGATGCCCCTCCTCGACAACGCCCGCCGCGATCAGCGAGCGCGCGCGCTGCATGGCGATGTGGAGGGCCTCCTCGCCCAGCCCCCGGCTCGCAAGCATCTCCTCGGCTTGCTGCTGGAGCTGCGCGGCGTCGGCGTGCCGCCCCGCGTGAAAACACGTGTCCGCCTCGTGCAGGAGGCGCCGCGCGGGGAGCAGCTCCGGGGCGCGGAGGGGCGACCCGGCGGCGATGCGCAGCTCCAGATCGGCGGGCAGGCGCCGCCCGCGCGCCGAGAGATCGGTGATCACGCGCTCGAGATCGGCGATGGCCGCGCCGTCGGCCTCCGGCCACACGACGCGGGACGCGCCCTCGCCGAGGCGCACGAGCAGATCGCCGACGCTCGAGTGGGCAGGATCGACGAGGACCCAGCGCACGAGCGCGAGGTCGGGGCAGTGCGCGAGCCAGAAGAGGTCGCGGGCATAGGCGCGCGGGTCGTCGATGTGCTGCGGCGCCAGCACGACGACCGCGGTCCCGTCCGGGGCGCTGGCAGCGACGTGCGCCGCGAGGGCGCTGGCGAAGGCGTCGAGCGGCTCGCGCAGCGGGCCGTCCTCGGGCGTCGCGAGCGCCGCCGGGGCGCCGAGCTCGCGCGACAGCGAGCGCTCTCGGGCCGCCCAGCCGCGGCTGGGCCCGTAGACCGGATCGGCCAGGACCCAGACGGGACGGGGCGCCGGGCCTGCTTCACCGAGCGCCCGCAGCAGCGCCAGCGTGTGGCCGTGGACGTGTGCCGGCACGATCACGTGCAGCAGGCGGGCTCGCTCGCCCGTGAAGATGGCGCTGAGCGCGCTGGCGAAGTCGTGGGTCATGTCGCGGTTCCGGGCGGAGTCTTGCTCCGATCGCCGCGGAGGCCAAGCGGAGGCGCCCGCGTTGCGGTGCGGGGCCTCCCCTGCCCCTGCGCCAAGAGCGCCCGCCTCCCGGATCCTGGGCGGGCGGCCATGGCGCGTCGCAGGACGCCACGGTCGAGGCGATGTGTCTCAGGGGCGCGATCCCCTGGATCCGAGGGTGTGATGACGAGGAGCACGCGCGCGCGCTCGGCGCGGTTTGGCCCGGGCATTGCTGACATGGTCGAGCGCGGAGGAGAGGATACCGTGAAAACAGGGATTCGATCGCTGCTCCTGGGCAGCATGGTCATCGGTTGCGTCGGTGTGATCGGTTGCGGAGGCAGCAAGCCTCAGCCGGAGGGACCTGCCGAGAAGGCGGGCGAGGCCGTGGACGACGCCGCGCGCGACGTCAAGGACGAGGCCAAGGACGCCGCGGAGTCGACGGGCGACGCGGCCGAGAAGGCGGGTGACAAAGTCGAGGAGAAGACCGACTAGCGGCCACGAGCGATCTCGGGCCGTTCGCGCAGCGAGGGGCGAGCCGGTGCGCTCGCCCCTCGCTGCGCCTCGAACCGTAGCAAGGCTGGCCGGAGCGCCTCGCGCGCGAGATCGCCCCGGCCGGCGATGAACCCCGAACAACCCCGGCCGCGCCGAGGCGCGGCGCACCCTGGAGGCAGGAAGATGAAGGCGACGTCATTGCTCGAGAAGCAGCATCGCAAGGTGGAGTCCCTCTTCAAGCAGCTCGAGAGCGGCAGATCGGATCCGGCGCTCGTGCTCGCCGAGCTCGCCAACGAGCTCGCCGCGCACATGGCGATCGAGCAGGAGACGTTCTATCCCGCGGTGCAGCAGATCAAGGAGGACGTGATCCTCGAGAGCTTCGAGGAGCACGCCATCGCCGAGCTCGCGCTGAAGCGGCTGCTCTCGACCTCCCCGGACGATCTCTCGTTCAAGGCGCGCGTGACGACGCTGAAGGAGCTCATCCAGCACCACGTCGAGGAGGAGGAGAAGGAGCTCTTCCCGGCGGTCGAGAAGGCCGTGGACGAGAAGCGCCTCAGCGAGCTCGGCAGGTCGATGAAGGCGGAGTTCGAGCAGCGGCTGGCCGAGGGCTACGAGACGCTCCTGCCGGCGGGCTACAAGAAGACGTCCGCGGACCAGGCGAGCCACGCGATCCACGAGGGCCACGCGAACGGCGCGGCCCGGGCCTGACGAGGCCCGCTCGAGGAGAGAGGTCGCGCGGCGGTCCGGCGGTGAGACATGAAAGACGCGATCGGCTGGGTCAGCTCTGCCATCCTCGTGCTGACCATCGGCAATCAGGTCTACAAGCAGTGGAGGAGCAAGACGAGCCAGGGCATCTCGAGGTGGCTCTTCGTCGGCCAGCTGGCCGCGTCGTTCGGATTCGTCCTCTACAGCTGGATGCTCGAGAGCTGGGTCTTCGTGGCGACGAACTCGCTCATGGTCGCGAACGCGCTCGCCGGCGCGACGATCGTCTATCTCCAGCGGAGGCGCCGCGCGCCTCGGCCGGCGGAATCGGCGGAAGACGAGGCCAGGCCCCGGCGAGCGTTCAAGTTCCCACGGGCCGCGGGCCCGCGGGGGCGACCTCTGAGAGCCGGTCGTGGTGCGCTGGCTGTCTTATCTCGCACGAGTGGAATTCGAAGCAAACGAACACATATTCGTGCGACACGCGCGCTTCTCTCCGCACAGACACGCGGGAAGCCCGCCAATCGGGCCTGAACCGATCAAGCATGCAAAAGTGAAGCAGGATCGGTCGATGTTGAGCATGCGTCGAATGCCCCATAGAATCGACGGATGCTTAACCCTCGGACTCCTTCATGCGCCGTCGCGCTCGCCGCGACGTTCATCGGTGCTGTGCTGTCGGGCTGCGTCGGTGAGGTGGGCGACGGGTCGCTCGATGGCGAAGGCGGCGGGCCGTCGAGCGGCGCCGGCGTCGTGATCCACCCGGGAGACTCCGGCAGCGGGCCGAGCACCAGCAGCAGCGGCTCGGCCGCGGCGGGCACCGGCGGCTCGTCCGGCGCGGCGACCGGCGGCGCCGGCGGCTCGTCTGCCCAGGGCACGGGTGGCTCGGCGACGGCAGGCGCAGGCGGCTCGAGCGGCGAGGGCGCCGGCGGCGCCAGCAGCTCGTCTGCGCAGGGCGCCGGCGGCGCCGGCGGCGCTGGCGGCTCGGCCACGGCGGGCGCTGGCGGCTCGTCTGCCGAGGGCGCCGGCGGCTCCTCCACGCAGGGCGCTGGGGGCTCGGCCACGGCCTCGACCACGGCCGGCACCGGAGGCTCGAGCGGCGAGGGCTCCGGGAGCGGCGCAGGCGGCTCGGGCGGCGCCACGGGCGCGGCGCAGCTGTGCGTCGATACGATCAACCAGCACCGCGCCACGCTCGGCTTGCCGCCCCTCGCGCGCTGGGTCGAGGCGGAGTCGTGCTCCGATGAAGAGGCCGAGTCCGACGGGAACACCGGCGAGTTTCACGGCGCGTTCGGCCTTTGCAAGGAGAGCGCCCAGAACGAGTGCCCCGGGTGGGGAGGCCCGCCGGACGAGATGATCGTCCCGTGTTTGCAGCTCATGTGGGACGAGGGGCCGGGCGAGGATTTCGAGAAGCACGGCCACTACATCAACATGAGCAGCACCCGCTACACGAAGGTGGCTTGCGGGTTCCACACCTTCCCGGACGGCAGCGTCTGGGCGGTGCAGAACTTCCGGTGACGGGCGCGGCGAGCGCTCACGGATCTCATCCGTCGGGCGCCGTGCCCCCGCGGGCGCCGGCGGACTCATCTTCTCCCAGGACCGCCGCGCCCTCCTCGAGCTTGCCGGTGAGCCGCACGCGCGTCGCGCGGTGCACCCACACGTCGAACGCCTCCATCATGCGCCGCTCGATGGCCGCGCCCTCGAGCAGGCCGAGCGCGCGCGCGACGGCCTCCAGCGTCGACAGGGCGCCCTCGTGCGGCGCGCGGCGCAAGCCATAGCGGCTCGGCGCGCCCTCGGGCAGCGTGACCGGCTCGGCGCCGCGCGCGTCGGCGTCCCGGTGGACCGCACGGCGCGCCTGGTTCCAGTTGCCGTCAGGGACGAGCAGCACCACCGGCTCGCCGCTCGCGTCGTCGGGCGTGAGGGCGCGCGCCTCGGGCGACGGGAAGAGCACGAGCCGGCGGCCCTCCGGCAGCGGCGGGCGCGGCCGCGGCGCGATCTCGCCGCGCACGCGCACCTCCGCGCCCTCGAGCAGGCGCGCGACGAGCCGGCCCGTGTTGGTGCTCCGCGTGCGCTCGATCCGGTGGGTGAGCAGCACGACGCGCGTGCGCACGGCGAGCCGGGGCAGCGCGCCGCAGAGGCACATCGCCTGCGGCAAGCCGCAGCCGCGGCAGCGCGGCGTCCCGCGCGCGCGGATGGGGGGCAGATCGGGCGGCTGCAGCGGGAGAAACGTCATCGCGTCCGGGCCGGGCGTTCTCCCACGCGCAGGCCGCCCCGGTCAAACGGCCCCGCACCGGAGTGTGGGATCTCAGGGGAAATAACTCCAGGGCATCTGCGCCTGTCCGAGGGGAGCCGTCGACCTCGAAGGGAGCCGGAACACGCGCAGCACCTCCGAGACGAACGCCCCTGGATCCTGCGTGATGTAGAAGTGATCGCCAGCCATCACGCGCAGCTCGACCTGCCCTTCCAGCCAGTGCTTCCACGCCTCCACCTCGTCCTGGCGGGCCTCATCGTCGGCGGATCCGTGGAGCAGGAGGGTCGGCGTCCGGAGACGCCTGGTACAGCGGTCCAGCGCGAGGCGGTAGCTCTCCGAGGCGAGGAAATCGCCGCGCAGCATCGGCAGGAACACCTCTCTGAGCTGCGCGTCGGCGCGGAACTCCGCGGGACACCCTCCCAGGCGGATCAGCGCCTCGACGAACCCGTCATCATCGAGCGGGCTGAGCATGCGGCGTGGGATCAGATGGGGAGCGTGGCATGCGGACAGGACGAGGCCGGCTGGCGCACGGCCCCACGGCTCGAGCAAGCGGCAGGCTTCGAAAGCGATCTGCGCCCCCACGCTGTGGCCTATCAAGAGCCACTGGCCGCCGGGTGGCTCCGCGCACAGCTCGTGCGCCAGCTCGGACGCGCTGTGCTGAACGCTCTGCATGCCGGACTCGTGCAGACGATGGTCGCGCCCCGGGTAGGTCACGAGGGACGCCGAGACGTCCACCTGCGACAGCGCCTTCCAGCTGCGGAAGGCGCTATGGCTCCCACCACCGAAAGGGCACACGATCAGGTGCGGGCTGGACGGGGCAGACGCGCTCACGATGCGGCGCAAACTTCGGGCAGATCTGTTCATGGGTTCTCGGGTCGGTGTGGATGTCTCGAGGAACGATCGGCGTCTGAATCGAGGTCAAGCCGTCCACTAGAGTGACAAACGGGTTGAAGCCGCACGCAAACAGCGAGAAGTTGGGACGCCAGAAGACGCCCAGAGACGCCAGAAGACGCCAATATTTATTGTTTTTTTGGCGTCTTCTGGCGTCTTCTGGCGTCTTTGGGCGTCTTCTGGCGTCCTGGCGTCTCATTTCTCGCGTTTCCAAGCTGATCGCTGTTCTAGGTGCGCATGGCCGGCGAGGCGCCACAGACCTGCTTCGCCAGGGCCCGCTTGTTGACCTTTCCCACGCTCGTCTGCGGAAAGCTCTCCAGGACCTTCAAGCGATCGGGCAGCTTGAACGCAGCCACCCCCAGGCGGCTGAGGTAGGCGTTCACCTCGGCGAGCGTGGGCGCCTCGCCGCGCGCGATGATGCAGGCGCAGGTGCGCTCCCCCATCGTGGCGTCCGGGATGCCGACGATGGCGACGTCACGGATCGCCGGGTGAGCCAGGAGATGGTTCTCGAGCTCCTCGACCGGGACCTTCTCCCCTCCCCGGTTGATCACGTCCTTGCTCCGGCCCTCCACCACCAGATGCCCGCTGGCGAGCCGCCGCACAAGATCCCCGCTCCGGTAGAAGCCGTCGGCGGTGAACGCCCGGCGATTGTACTCCTCCGCGCGATAATATCCGCGGATTGTATAGGGACCGCGGACCTGCAGCTCACCGACCTCGCCGTCCGCCACCTCGACATCCGAGGCGTCGACGATCCTCACCTCGTCGTCCTCGGCGACCGGCCGGCCTTGCGTGTCGATCACGGCGGGCTCGGGGTCGTCGAGCCGCGTGAAGTTGAGCAGCCCTTCCGCCATGCCGTAGACCTGCTGCAGCCCGCAGCCGAGGACGGGTCGGACCCGCGCCGCCGTCTCGGCCTTGAGGCGAGCGCCTCCCGCCTGGATCCACCGCAAGCTGCTCAGATCGGCCCGCACCCACTCCGCCGCCTCGAGCCACAGCAGGACGAGCGGCGGGATGAGGGCTGTCACGGTGATCTTCTCCTGCTCGATCAGCCGAAACGCCGCCTCGGGGCTCGGGTCCTTGCAGAACACAACGGTTCCGCCGGCGTACAGGGCGCCGAGGGCGCCTGGGCACCCTAGCGCGAAGTTGTGCGCGATGGGGAGGCTCACCAGGTACCGGGTGCTCGCGTCCAGGCCCGTCACATCGGCGCTGAGGCGGACGTTGCAAACATAGTCGTCGTGGGTGCGCGGGATCAGCTTGGGAGCGCCGGTCGTGCCGCCCGACAGCAAGAGCAGGGCGACATCGCGCGCGTCCGGCCCGGCCATGATCTCCGGCGGCGCGTCCACCTCGGAGAGCGGCACGAACTCCTCTGCGTCGCCCGCCACGAGCACATGCCGGAGGCTGGCCACCCGCTTGCACACCGAGCGGGCGAGCGACCGGTAATCGAAGCCGACATGCAGGTCGGCGATCACATAGGCGACCGGCTGGGAGAGCTCTGCCAGATGCACGATCTCCGTCTCTCGATGCGCCGGCAGCGCCAGCACCGGGATGGCCCCGATCCGGAACAGCGCGAAGCACAGGGGCAGAAACTCGGCGATGTTGGGCAGCTGGACCAGGACGCGCTGCTCCTGCGCGATGCCGAGCCGGCGCAGCCCGGCGGCCATGCGATCCGCGCGCTCGTCGAGCTCCTGGTACGTCCAGCGACGCGCTCCGTCGACGACGGCCACGCGCGCCGGCGTCGCTCGGGCCCGCGTGCGCAGCATCTCGCCCAGGCGCTCGCCTCGCCAGTACCCCGCTTCCCGATAACGATCCACGAACTCGGCGGGCCAATCGACACATCCACTCAACATGGGAGCTCCCTCGCTTTCACCGACGTTCGTCGGCGCTCACTGTCCTGCGCTTCGATGCGCGCGGCCCGGGTCGGCGTCCGGGCGGGCGGGCAGCACGGCCGCGCCGTGCAGGAGGGTCGGGTCGAGATCGGCGGTCAGGCCGGCGATCTCGATGGCGCGGACCCCCGTGACCTCGGCGGGCTCGAGCGCGAACGTCGGGTCGTCACCGACGATCCGGCGCACCGCCTCTCGATGCTCGGCGCGGACCCCCATGCGCACCCGGCTGAGCCTCCTGGCCCCGTTCGGATGGCGGTTCTCTCCCGGATGTTGAGGTGGATCGTAGGGGGTCACGATGAACGGGAGACGATCGTTCGCCGGATAGGCAAACTTGAAGCGGATCTCCTGGCCATCGGGCTTCGTCCGCCGCCACCCGATGGCTCTGCCGACGGGGACCCCTGCCTCCCGCAGCGCGGCGAGCTCACGGTCGAGAGCGTGCGTGTCCACCACGACCGCCACGTCGCAGAAGCCCTCACCGTGCTCGGACCAGCGGATCATCCGCCGGCCCGAGCCGCGCCCGGCCATCAGCTCGATCGGCCACTTGAACCACCGCGCGCTGCGCGGCGTCGTGAGCAGCTCGACGATGGGGCCTTCCGTGAACCAGATGTGCGCGTGCTGGGCCTTTCGCTCGGGTGTCGCGTAGTCCACCTTGAACCCGAGCTCTCTGTAGTCGCGCACGGCTCGATGAATGTCGCGCACCCATACCAGGACGTGGCTGCAAGAAGTCGCCATGTTCATTTCTCCCGAGCGCCAGGCGCTCGATCAACGCGCGCCGCTCCCGGCCGCATCGACGGCCGCAGCGCGCGCCGCCGCACGCAGCTCGTCGAGAGGGAGCGGCTCCGGGGTCTCCGGACGGATGAGCTCGGGCATCCCGATCCGCTCCGTCAGATCACGCCACGCGAGCGACACGCCCAGGGCCCACTGGCCGCTGCGAATACGGCGGGCCGGGTCGGCGATGTCGCCGCACAGGTCCTGCAAGGCGACCACGACCGCGTCGGGCCACGTCCGCGCAAACACGTCGTGATAGCTGCGCGTGTGCTGGTCGCCCAGGATCGACGTGCTCTCCACGGCGAGGCGGTCGGTGCCGGGGCCGCTCATGATCAGGCGCCCGGTCGGGTCGCGCGGCGAGTGCAAGCGCGGATTCCAGAGGACGGGTCCGTGGGTGTCGGCCAGGGTCAGCACGCCGGCGTCGCATCCCAGCGAGATCCGGTGCATGAGCAGGGAGTGATTGTCGGGATCCTCGGGGTGGACCTGGTTCTGCACGCGGAGGGTCACGGGCACGCCGCCGAGGGTCGCGCCCAGGCTCTGGAACGGCTGGCCCGCGACCGGCGACGGCCGGCCTCCGCGCGGCGCGCATTCGGAGAACGACCACGGGCGCAAGTCGCCTGCGGCGCGGCCGATCACGTCGAGCAACGGATAGGCGACCTGGCTGTTGCAAGCGGCGTCGATGAACTGGATGCGCTGGCGCTTCCTGATGTACTCCGCCGCGGCGAGAAACTGCCGGATCGGGCGCACGTTCGGGTACAGCGTGTTGACCGCATACGCCGCGCCCCCCCGCTTCGCGGCCTTCAGGCACGCGGTGATCTCCGCGGCGTGCACGGGATGCTCCTGCAGCACGTGGATCCCGCGCTCGAGCAGCGCCGTGGCCAGATCCGAGCCTGGGCCGCCGGTCGCCCCCGAGCGCACCACCACGCAGGCGATGTCGATGTCGCCGGGGATGTCCTCCACCCTGGTGTAGAGCGGCGCTCCGTGGCGCTCGGCGCACTTCCTGGAGAACTCGCTGCCGCGCCCGAGCACGCCGGCGAGCGTGAATGACTCCTGCGCCGACGCGACCGCATCGAGGTAGATGCGCCCGAAGGCGGTGCCGGCGACGACGACGCGCTTCTTCTTGCCGCCGCCGGCGCTCACCAGGTCACCTGCATCGTCAGCGGGCCGCGGAAGAACGTCGCGGTCTTCCACTGGACGTCGGCGTGGAGGCGCAGATCCGGCAAGCGGGTCACGAGCGCTCTCAGCGCTTCCTGGAGCTCGACCCGGGCCAGCGACGCGCCGATGCAATAATGCATCCCACAACCGAACGCGAAATGCGCCCGCGCGTCCCGATCGAAGTCGAGCCGGTGTGGATCGGAGAACTTGCGGGGGTCGTGGTTGGCCGCGCCGACCGACGCAAACACGGGCTCACCCGCGCGCACCAGCGTGTCGCCCACCTGGACGTCCTCGGCGGCGTAGTGCGGAAACATCGCGGCGGACGCGACCGGCACGAAGCGGAGCAGCTCCTCGACCGCCTGCGCCACGAGGCCGGGATCCGACCTGAGGCGCGCGAGCTGCTCCTGATGGGTCAGGAGCGTGTGGATGAAGTTCGGGATCTGCGAGGACGTGGCCTCGTATCCCGCGATCAGGATGGCGATGCAGAGCTGGACCAGCTCGCGCTCGTTCAGGCGGTCGTCCACGTCGTGGGCCTCGATGAGCGCGCTCATCAGGTCGTCGCCCGGCTCGGCCCGGCGTAGGCGGATCAGCCCCATGATGTACTGGGATAGTTCGCCGAGGTTCCGCTGCGTCTGCTCCGCGGTCTGCGTGTTGGTCGAGAGCAGAGAGTCGTTCCACTCCTTGAACCTGGACTGATCCGCCACCGGAACGCCCAGGAGCTCGCAGATCACGGACATCGGGATCGGCAGCGCGTAGTCCCGCACGAGATCGGCAGGGGGGCCTTTGGCCACCATCCTGTCGATCAGCTCGTTGGCGAGGTCGCGGACGTGCGGGCGCAGCTGCTCCACGCGCCGGTTGGTGAACGCCTGGGTGACCAGGTTGCGGATGCGGGTCAGCTCGGGCGGGTCCATCATGACGATCCCGCCGGCGATGCGCGGGAGCGCCCTCGGGGCGTCCGCGCGCTTCGTGGCCTCCTCGCGGCTGAACCGCCGGTCGGACAGCACGAAGCGGACGTCCTCGTAGCGGGTCGCGAGCCACGCCGGCTCGCCGTAAGGCAGCTTGACCTTGAGCAGCCCCGGCGTTTGCTGAGCGCGGGAGTACGCAGAGGCGAGCGCGATGCCGTCGAAGAGATTGAACGGATACTGGATGGGGGGATTCGTCGCGGTGGTCATTGCGTTCGTCCTTGTGATGCCGCCGTGGAAAGCGGGCGGGAATCGAAGCGCCGGCGGCGCGCGGCCCAGTCCCGCAGCCGCTCGCGGTCGAGGGCGCCGCCTGCGGCGAGCGGCAGCTCATCCACGATCTCGATGCTGGCGAAGGCGCCCAGGCGCTCGCCGAGATGCTCGGAGAGGCGCTCCGAGGTCAGCAGCGCCCGATCCATCTTGGTCCGGGCCGCGAACACACGATGGCCGAGCCGCTCCAGCGGGTGGCCGTCCCGGGGCAGCCCGAGGACGCGCTGGAGGCCAGCGCCGTCCAGCGCCGCGTTCCACTGAGGCAGCGTGAGGAACGTCGACTCCGTCTCGGCCCTGCCGTCGCTGGCGTCGTCCAGCATGAAGGCCTGGGAGGCCATGACCCAGAACTCCTCGACCGTGGGCTCGGTCAGGACGAGCCAGCCGCCGGGGCCGAGCAGCTCGTTGAGCCAGCGGAGGGAGGCATCCGTGTTCCGCGCGGCGTTGAGCACGCCCCCGCCGATGATCACGTCGAACGAGCTCGGGACGAAGCCCTGTTCTCTCGGCGCGACGTTGATGTCGTAGAGGCCGAAGCGCACGCACCGGTGCCCCGTGAGCCGCGGGGCGGCCTGATCGAGGAAGTACCTGGAGACGTCGGTGTAGAGGTAGTCGACCTCGGCGCCCGAGAGCTCCGGCAGGAGCGACTCGGAGGTCGCCCCCGTGCCGGCGCCGACCTCGAGCAGCCGTATCGGCCGCTGCCCGGGCCATTCCCTGGCAATCCTGCTCACGAGGAGACCGACGGCGCGGTGCTGGTACCGGGCGGCGATGCTCTCGCGATACAAGGCCCTGGCGAGGTCGGTGCGCCCTTCCGGGAACAACAGGTGGACGGCCCGCACCGCGCCGGAGATCAGGTCGGGCAATCGGTCGGCGTTGCGGACCGCGTAGTCGATCGTGCCGGCCGCGCCGACCGTGGCCAGCCATTCTCCCTTCAGCTCGTCCCATGCGCGCGCCAGCGCGGCGTCCGAGAAGACGCAGACCGGGCCCACGGCGCTCAGCCGATCTCCGTCCCGGCGCAGCAGCTTCTGCTCCGTGAGCACCCTGAGCCAGCGGCGGATGAGCGGCCGGTGCGCGGCGGCGACCCGCGCCCGCGCGAGCACCTCGTCCACGGTGTGGGCGGCGGCCGTGTCGGTAAAAAGGCCGCTGCGGCCAAGCGCGTTGAGCATCGACAGCAGCGCTGTCTGCCCCAGCCGCTCCACGGCCGCGATCGCCCGGTTCAGGTCGGTCTTGGCGAGCTCGGCGTCCAGCGCGGCGGTCGCCTTGGCGATCAGGCGCTGTCCGCTCGCGTCCCCGTCGGCATCGTCGCTGGCACGCTTCGCGGGGACGGCAAAGATCGCCCAGCCGCCGCCGTCGGAGGGGATCACCGCCGCCGCCGCCACGCCCGGATGGCTCATCACGAGCTCCGCGATGCGCGCCGCTTCTTGCTCGGCTCTGCGCAGCTCGCGCTCCACGGGCACGAGCCCGGCTTCCCCGGCGATCCTGTCCACGAGCTCTGCGCCGAAGACGCGCCGCACGGCCGCGGACGACTCGGCGGAGAGCGCTCCACCGGCGCCAGCGCCGGCGTCGTACACGATGCGCCGCAGCGCCCCGAGGTCGGCGAGCGCGGCCGCCGGGTGGGCCAGGAGGCTGCGCAGCAGCGTCGCTGACACGATCGCGCAGTCCGGGGCCGCTCGCTCGAGGAACGAGAGGGCCTTGGCCGGGCTCGCGGCGCTCGCGGCGCTCACGTCGACCGCGTGATGGTGGACGGCGGCGCCGGCGCTCCAGCTCGCGAACACCGCATCCCCGCCGAACCCGGCCAGCGGCGAGAGCACCGCCGTGCGCGCAGGCGAAGGGCCGATCGCGTCGCGCAGGGCAGCCACCGATTCGCAGAACACCGCTCTCGACCACACGAACGATCCGCGAACCACGGAGAACGGCGCGTCGTCCGCCAGGCGGGGCTCGCAGGCGCTCGCCCCGTCGAGCGAGGACAGGTCGGCGTCCGTGATCTTCAGGACATCGCCGCCGTCGCTCGCCAGCGGCTCGGCGGAGAACCGCGCGCCGAGCAGCATGGCGGCCAGCCGGACCGACAGGGCCTGAGGCCTGTCTCCGGCGCTCCAGCTCAGCGTGCGGCCCGCGGCGGCCCCGCGCTGGCGCAGCGCCGTGACAGCGCGGTACGTCGCGTCGAGCACCGCTGCTCCTGTCCACTCGCGCCCGCTCGACACCAGCGCCGCCCGGCTCCCGAGGCGCTCCAGCCCATCGATGATCTGTCTCACGGTCATGGCACCTCCTCGGGTGGTCGTCAGCAGGCGGTGGCGAAGAACAGGTGCTGGCCTGCCACGGCCAGGGGTAATTCGAGCGAAGGAAGGACGAACCGCGGCACGAAGGCCGCGGCCAGGAGCTCCTCATTCCAGCCGGGCGCGTCGATGAACACCTGATCGGTCCCGGCGCGCCGGTCCTCGCTGCCGAGCGGCGGCGAGCCGGCCGCAGGAGACAGCAGGAACTGCATCGCCGTCAGGATCGCGCAGTTCTCTCGTGTGGAGTCCGTGAAGACGAGCCACCCGCCGGGGGCGAGCGCGCGGCGGATGCGGCGCAGCGTCCGGCCCGTATGCGCGGCGTTGTGGAGGACATTGCCCGCGAGCACGACGTCCGCCGCGTGCGGCTCCACCCCCTGCGCCGTGAAATCGATGTTGATGTCGAGCACGGCAGCGCGCACCCCGCGATGGCGGCCGAACCGCTCCTGCGCCGCGGCCGTGAACGCGCGCGCGATGTCGGTGAACAGGTAGTCGATCGGCGCGCCGTCGAGGGCCCGCAGCGCGGCTGTCGTGGTGAGCCCGGCGCCTCCGCCGAGCTCGAGCACGCGCAGCGGCCGGTGCCGCAGCTCCGCGCAGCGGCGCACGAGGTGAGCGCCTGCGGCGCTCAGGTAAGCGGTGAAGACGTTGTCCTGGTAGGCGGCGAGGTCGGAGAGGTCCTGCCGCTCGCGAAACAAGAGCTGCTGAATCGAGAGATCGTCGCGCACGAGCGCGTGCAGGCGGAGCAGCGCGGCCTTATGGACTTCCGCCATCGCGGGCGGGAAGCCGAGCGCGGCATACGCGTCGGGCAGGTCGGCGGCCGCGCCGGCGTCCCGCAGGGCCCGTCGCCACGCGTACTTATCCGCCACGTTGCTGAGCACACCGTGGTCGCGCAGCGCGGCGAGCCACCGCCGGACGAGCCATGCGTGCCGCGGCGCCGCGCCCAGCGCCGAGACGATCTCCTCCGCGGTGCGCGCTTCGCCTCCGGGATGCACGGCGCCGCTCGCTACGAGCAGCTCCCCGATGGCCCGCAGGCTGATCGCCTCGAGTCGCTGCATCGCCCCCGGGAGGTGCGCCAGGGCGTCCCTCCCCGGCGCGGGCTCCAGCAGCCGAGTGAGCCTCAGGCCCGCCTCGTGTGTCTCGCCGGCCGACGGAACGCCGGGCGCCTCACCGCCGGCGTCGTCGGCGGCGGCCTCCACGGCCGCGGCGGCCAGATCCGCGGCGGGGACGGCCTCCGCGTCGGCGCGCGCCAGCGCCGAGCCGAGCGCGGCGAGGATGTCGTGCCGGAGGCGGCACAACGTGAGCTGAACCTGAGCCTCGCTGGCGGCTGCGCCTGGGCTCTCGATGGCATTGGCAAACGCCGTCAGCTCGCCGCGGGTCGCGCGCAGCCAGCTCAGGGTCTCGCGCTCGGCCGGCGCGTCCGTTCCGCCGAGCAGCACGCCAGACCCCGTGGCGTGTGCGGTCCAGAGGACGTCGCCGTGAACCCCGGTCAACCTCAGCTCGCCGGCGTCGCTGCCCAGGGCGAGCTCGACGAGCATCTGCGCCTCTGACGACACCTCGTTGCGCACGCGCAGGACGATGGGAACCCCCGCGAGGCTGCCTCCGAGCACGACAAGCCCGCTCCCGAGCGGCGCCGGCTCACGGATCTGCCAGGGGCGCAGGGCGCCGAGCGCGTCTCCCAGGAGGCGGAGCAGCGCCTGGATCGACGCTCTCGTGCAGGTCGCCGCGACGTACCTGACCGGCGTGCGCGCGCGCAACACCTGCGCTGCGCCGAGGAGCCGCCGGGATGCCGGCGTGGCAGAGGCGACCGCTGCCACCCGGAAGGCAGCTCGGGAGAGGCGCGCTTGCCGCAGGCACGTCGCGAGCTCATCGTGCTCGAGCGGCGCCTCCGCCAGCACGGCGCTGCCCCGCCCCAGGAGGTCGACGGCGCGCTCGGTCACCGGCACCCCGTGCCCGGTCGACGCTACCCAGCAGCTCACGCCGGCGCCGAGGGGCGCCTGATCCGGCCGGGTCCACAGCGGTATCCTGGCCTGATCGGCGAACCTCCGGGCGCCCTCGCCATCGTCGGCGAGCTGGCCGATGAGGCGGAAGCGCCCGTTCAGCCGCTGGAGCGCGGCCAGGTGCAGAGGACCGAACCCGGCGCCGCACAGCACGAGAGGCATCCCGGCGGTCACAGGGAGCCCTCCTCGGTAGCGCCGAGCGCGTCGATCGACGTATCCAGCAGATCGAGCGCTGTCACCGCGCCGCTCTCGCGAAGGCGACCGACCGTCGACAGGGGCTCGAGCGCCGCCGCGGCGAAGTGGCGCCCTGCGGGCACCTGGCCCTGGTCCACCGCCAGCGTGGCGAGCGCGGCCAGGGTCCCTGTGAGCTCGGCGTTGCGCCGCCCGCGCATGACCAGCGTGCGCGTGACCGGGGCGCCGTCTCGCAGGCCGTCGAGCTGCGCGACGAGGAGGACGTGAGGCTCGCGTCCAGCGAGGTCGAGCAAGCTGGCCCGGCATAACGCCGCGACCGCCTCGCGGCGTTCGAGGCTGCGCGCGCGGTCGAAGGCCGTGAGGATGTGCTGGCCTGTGATGACCGTATACCACTCTCCTCGAACGAGCCGGAGCGACGCCGCGAGCCGCTCCCCTTCGGTGTTGAGGTAAGGCAGCAAGGTCGCCGGACCGGGGAAGAACGGGACTTCCACGTTGCGCGCCCGGGTCAGCACCCCGGAGCGACGTCCCTCTCGCCATGCCGCGAGCGGCTCGCTCACCCCGTCCGTGGCCGCCTGGAGGTAGTCGTCCGCGGCGACCTCGGTGAAGCGGTCCAGCACGCCGAAATAGCTGCGCATGCCGTGGACCTGGCTGAAAGCCCGCTGCGCCGCCCATCGCGGCAAGAGCGCCGTGAGGCCAGGCTGCAGCCCCGCAGAGAGCACGGCCACGCGCCCGCGCGTGCGGTACGCCTCGTCGTCCAGGAGCGCGTACAGCGCATCATCGCCGGCGGCGTCCACGTAGTCGGCGCCTGCTTCCACGGCTGCCCTCGCCGCGCGGTCCGCGATGGCGTGAGATGGACCTGCGCAGTTGAGCACGATCCGACAACCACCGACGAAGCGGCGCAACGACGCGTCGTCCCGGAAATCGACCGCCTGGTGCTCGACCGCTCCCACGGACAGCTCCTTCGCGAAGCGACGGGCCGCATCGAGGTTTCGCCCGCCGATCCGCAGCGGCCCGACGCCGAGCGACGCGAGCCGCCGGACCGCTTGCGCGCCGACGTCGCCATAACCTCCCAAGATGCCGATCGTCATCCCGCAGCCTCCACCAGCCGCCATCCGTGGGCGCGGCGGCGCTCGTTCCAGAACGCCGTGTACCGCCCGTTGCGCGCCAGGAGCTCCTGATGCGTTCCCGCCTCGACGATGCGGCCGCCGTCGAGCACGAGGATCTGATCCGCGGACACGATGGTCGGCAGCCGGTGCGCGATGACCAGCAGGGTCGACCGGTGCATCAGCGTCCGCATCGCGCTCTGGATGTAACGCTCGTTCTCCGGGTCGAGCGCCGCCGTCGCCTCGTCCAGCAGCACGATGGGAGCGTCCTTGAGCACGGCTCGGGCGACCGACACCCGCTGGCGCTCCCCGCCGGACAGCGACGCTCCGCCCTCGCCGACCCGGGTCTTCAGGCCCTGCGGCAGGCGCCCGATGATCTCTTCCACGCCGGCCAGGCGGGCGGCCTCGCGCACCTCCGCGTCCGTGGCGTCCAGCCGGCCCACCCGGATGTTCGCCTCCAGCGTGTCATCGAACAGATAGACGTCCTGCATGACCAGCGACAGCTGCGCCATCAGGTCTTCCGTGGAGAGCTCGCGGACATCCACGCCGCCCACCCGCACCGAGCCCGCGTCGACATCGAAGAAGCGCGCGATCAGCCGTGTTATCGTGGTCTTCCCCGAGCCGGATGCCCCGATGATCGCCGTCATCGTCCTCGGCGCTATCCGGAAGGACACGTCACGGAGCACGGGAGCGCCCGGCTGATAGCCGAACACGGCATCGCAGAGCTCGATCTCCCCCGGCGCCGCGACGGGCCTGGAGCGCTCCGGCTCGGGCAGCGGCGCCTCGTCGAAGATGGCGGACAGCCGCTCCAGATCGTTGCCCGCCATCCGCAAGAGCCCGCTCCGCCCCGCGGCCTCGGCCAGCGGCCCCACGAACCTGGCGGCCAGCGCCAGCAGCGCGACGAGCTCGATCGGATCGATCGACCGATCGAGCGCGCGCACCACGCCGACAGCGATCAGCGCGGCGAACGCGAGCTGCACCGACAGACCGCCCGCGAGCAACCTGGGGAAGGTCTGGCGCAGCATCGACCCGCCCGCGGCGCGCTGCCCATCGATCGCCTCCTCGAGCGGCGCATAACCCCCCGTGGCCCGGCCGAAGGCGCGAAGCACCTGCTGGTTGCGCGCGAACTCGACGACCCGGTTGCTGGCGAGCGCCCCCGCGGCGTCGACCTGCTCCTCGGTTCGGCCGATCCACGCCGACGACCAGCGGTGCGTCAGGTAGATCAGCGGCGTGCAAGCGATGGCCGTCAACCCGAGCTGCCAGTCGAAGAACAGCATGGCGACCGCGATCGTCGCGGGCGTCAGGATGCCGCTCACCACCGGGGTCAGGAGGTGGGCGAACACGTTGGTGACCATCATGGTGCCGCCCGTCGCGCTCCGTGAGAGACGGCCGACCTTCTCCGAGGAGAACCAGCCGATCGGCAGGCGGGCGACGTGGTTGCCGAGCCGGTCGTGCAGCGTGGTCAGGACGACCAGCGCGAGCGCGAAGCCCTTCATCGTCTGCTGGTAACGGGCCACGCACGTCACCGCGACGACCGCGGCAAGGAGGAGCAGCCAGCGCAGCGCCTCGCCCAGGTCCCCGCCGAGCAGCGCCTTGAGGACCGGGACGAGGAACGCCATCGCCACCCCCTGAACGACGGAGTAGACGATGAGCCAGCCGAAATAGACGTGCAGCGCCCTTGCGTGCTGCGGTCCCAGGATCTTGGTCAGCTGCCGGATCATGAGGCTTCACCCACCGCTGCAGCGGCAGCCGCCATGTCGCCCTCGGCGTGAGCGCGCCACATCCTGGCGTAGAGCCCGTCCGCGGCGAGCAGCGCGGAGTGCGTGCCGCGCTCGCGCACGCGGCCCTCGTCGAGAACGACGATCTGGTCGACGCCGGTGATCGTCGCCAGCCGGTGGGCGATGACGATCACGGTGCGCCCGCGCGCGACCGCGGACAGCGCGTCCTGGATCTGCGCTTCTGACTCCGGATCCGCGTGCGCCGTCGCCTCGTCCAGGATCAGCACCGCGGTGTCCGCGAGCAGCGTGCGCGCGATGGACAGCCGCTGCGCCTCGCCGCCGGACAGGATGGCGTCCTCGCCGATCACCGACCGATATCCCCTGGGAAGCGCGACGAGCCGGTCGTGGATCTGCGCGGCGCGCGCGGCGGCGACGACCTCTGCGTCGCTGGCCTCGGGCCGGCCGAGGCGCAGGTTGTCGGCGACCGTTCCATGGACCAGCTGGACGTCCTGCAGAACGAAGCCGACGTTCCGGTACAGCACGTCCGGCGCGATGTTCCGTATATCGACGCCGCCGAGCAGGACAGCGCCGCCGGTCACGTCATAAAACCGGGGCACCAGCTTTGCCAGCGTGGACTTCCCCGCGCCCGAGGTCCCGACCAGCGCGGTCACCGTGCCAGGCCTGCAAGCGAAGCTCACGTCGGAGAGCACGCTCCTCGAGCCGTCGTAGCTGAACGAGACGTGATCGAACTGCACCCCCGCCCCGCGCGGCGCCTCTGGCGTCGTCGTGATGGGCAATGACGGCTCGTCGAGCAGCGAGGCCACGCGCTCCGCCGCCGCCACGGCCTTGCGCTGGGCCGTGAGCCCCTGGTTCAGCGTGAGCACCGTCTGCGGGATGACCACGGCGACAAGGGTCTCGGCGAGCAGGTCGATGGGGCTCACCCAGCCCTCCCGGATGAACCAGGCGCCGACCGTCAGGCTCACCAGCATGATCACGGGCACCGACAGGGCCATCGAGGTCAGCGCCTCGAGCCGGAGCAGCGGCCGCACCCAGCCGGCGTACCGGTCGCTGAAATCGCTGACGGCGCGCTGGTAGCTCTGGTGAGCGCGGCCCGTCTGGCCGAACGCCTTCACGACCGCGATGCCGTGCACGAACTCGACGATCGCGGCGCTCACCCTGGCGAAGCTCGCGTCGAGCTGCATCATCTTCTCGGCGAAGCCCCGCATCATCCATGCGTAAGCGACGATGTAGATGGGCAGCGTGGCGATCGCGAGCAGCGCCAGCCGAACGTCCAGCCAGAACAGGTACAGGAGGCCGCCGAGCGGAAGGACGATGGCCGAGACGAGCTCGACATCGTGGTGCGCGACGAGATGGTGCAGGTCCTCCAGGTCGTCCTGGACCGCTTTGCGGACCACCCCTGACGTCTTGTCGGAATACCACCCCAGCGGCACCTCGCCCAGCTTGCGCACCAGCGCGCGCCGCAGGATGGCCTGAAGCCGATGGTCGGCCAGGTGGGTCACCCACAGCGCCGTTCCGGTGCATGTCCATCCGACGCCGAGGCCGACAACGATGATCAGCGCGACAGAGGCCACCTTCGCGCTGTCGATCGGGCCTGACGCGACCAGGATCCGCGCGAGCTCGGCGATACCGATGAACGGGACGAGGGTCGTCAGCGCCCCGACGCCGCCCAGGAAGATCCCGAGCCGCGTCAGCCCTGCTATCGGGCGGCGCAGCTCGCGGAGCGCCCCGTCCTTCTGCCGATTCTCTCGATGCTCTCTCATGTGTGGCGCAACGATACCGCGAGGTGCTCGGCCACGACATTCACATGCGGCGGCTCGATGACGCTGAAATGGTTGCCGGGCACGTCGATCAGCTTGAACTCGCCGAGGCAGACGCCTTCCCAGAACGGCGCCGTCAGGTGCCCGACGCCCGCGGTGATGCCGAAGGATTGCTCCTCGTCGCACCGCAAGAACGTCATATCGCCGACGTACGGCTCGGGATCGAACCGCGCGGCGCGCATGCTGTGCCTGCAGGTCCGGAACAGCGCCGGGATGAGCTCGGGTCCGACGGGCACCCCGGCCTGGGCGGCCGCCGCCTTCGCATAGCTGGCCAGGCGCTCGTCCTGACTGCGCGCGGACTGCCTGCGCACGGCGGCGGCGACCGATTCCAGCCCGGGGTCTCCGCCGAGCCTGGCCATTGCGCCGGCCGGAATCTTGCGATCGTACTCGACCATCAGCTTCTCGATGGCGCGGTACACGTCGGCGCTGTCGACGTCGTCGCCGAAGACGGCCTTCACCGGATCCAGGTTCAGATTCGGCGCGAAGATCGCCTCGAACGCGAGCTCTTCGTCGGTCTCGATGAACATGGGGATGCTGTCGACGAGCGCCAGGTCCACCGACATCCCGCGCTCGAGCAGCCGCCGGGCCACCTCGGTGGCGAGCAGCCCGCCGAGGCAGTAGCCGATGAGCTGAAACCGCGTGAAGCCTTCATCGATGAGCCGCTGCGCGTAATCGTCGGACACGCGCGCGACGAGCTCCTTCGGGGGAATGGCGAGGTACAGCTCGGGGTCGGCGACAGCGAAGCCCAGGACGGGCCCCAGGTTCTGGGCGGCGAGCGCCCGCCCCAGGTGCTGGAAGTAATCCATGGTGCCCAGCGCCGCGTGGAACATCACCCGCGCCGGCCCGTCCCCGCCGCCGAACGAGAGGATCAACGAATTGCTGCCCTCCCGGCGCTGCGCGACCTGCGCGGTCTTGCCGCCGCTGGAGGAAGCCTCCGCGCCCGGCCCAGCGCCGCTCGGCGCGTGCGCGGCGCCGTCTTGCCTGCGCAGCGCGCGCGCAAGCGCGTCGACGGTCGGCTCGTTGAGCATCTGCCGCAGGAGCGTGTCGTAGGCGAACGGCGCGGCTTCCGGCACCTCCTCGCGCAGTCGCCCTGCCACCCTGGCGAGGATCAGCGAGTCGGCGCCGCGGTCGTAGAAGTTCTCGCCCTTGCCGATCCGCGCGATGCCGAGCGCGCTCGCCCAGAGCGCACACAGCCGGCTCTCCAGCTCGTCCAGCGTCGCATCGGCCTCCTTCCCGGCGCTGTCGATGAACGCCGCGGGCCGCAGGGCGGCGAGCGCCTTGCGGTCGACTTTGCCGTTCGCCGTGAGCGGCAGCCGGTCGACGACCTGCAGATGCGCAGGCACCATGTGCGCTGGCAGCCGCTGCCCGAGGAAGCTCGTGAGCTCGTCGGTCCCGACCCGGGCCCGGTCGGTCTTGAAGCGCGCAGCGAACATGTGCATGCCACAGGCCGCCATCGGATGGTCGTCGTCCGGCAGGCGGAGCACCAGCTCACCGCCGCTCTTCGCGATCAGGCCTTGCCACTGCTCGGTGGACAGGAACTTGGTGGTGCCGCGCTCCCGGTCCGCGCCCGAGGGGTCCATCATGAAGCCCTGGGTGAGCAGGACGTGCGGGTGATCGGCGGTAGGCTCGGTGAACACGAGCCACCCCGACGGCCCGAGCAGCTCCACCGCCGCCGCCACCGCGGCTTCGACGTTGCGGGTGCTGTTCAGCATTCCGGCGCACAGCACGACGTCCGCGGAGCTCGGCAGCAAGCCCTGGGCGCGGTAATCCTCGTTCAGATCGAGCTGCCCGAACCGGACCCACGGGCGCTCCCGGAACCGCTCGCGCGCGTCGGCCAGGAAGAACGCCGTCAGGTCCGTGAACAGGTAGTCGACGTCATGGCCGTCGAGCATCGGGAGGACAACGCCGGTGGTGGCCCCCGTGCCGGCGCCGATCTCGATCACCCGCAGGGGGGCGCCGTCCGTATGCGCCGCGGCGATCCGGTACAGGAGCGCCGCGACCGCGTGGTTGTTGTAACGCGCGATCGCGTCGTCGCGGTACACCGAGAGCGCCACGTCGTGCTTCCCTTGCGGGAACAGCAGCTCGAACGGGTTCTGCTGGTTCTCGAGCAAGGCGTGCAGCCGCTCCACGTGCGCTCTGTGGTACTGGACGAACTCGGGCGTACACAGCCCGGACGACGACGAAAGCTCCTCGAACCGCCGCCAGGCGTCGTGGACCGCCGTCGCGCCGGCGCCCCTGCGCTGCGCGTAACGGCGGCTGTCCTCGTGGTACGTGAGCCATCCCGCCTCTGAAAGGAGCCCCAGCCAGCGACGAACGAGCCAGTGATGGCGGTCGTGGACGCGCGCCTCGCGCAGGATCTCCTCGGCCGAGTGCGTGTCGCGCGGACCGGCGAAGAGCCCGCGCTCGGAAAGCGCGTTCATCATGGACGCGAACGAGGCGTCGCGCAGCGCTCGGGTCGCCTCGCTCACCTGGGCCGCGGTCACGCCGCTGACCTCCTTGTCGGCGAACTGCCGCGCCGCAGACACGAGGCGAGCCTGCGACGTGGCCAGATCCTCGTCCGCAGGCGCGCCGCGCCGCGCGAGCTCGACGAAGCCGAGCAGCGTGCGATCCGTGGGGTCCTTGCCGGCCACCACGGCCGCGGCGGCGCCGACCGCCGGATGCGCGAGCAGCGCGGCCTCGATCTCGCCGAGCTCGATCCGGTGCCCGCGGATCTTGACCTGGCTGTCCTCGCGTCCGAGGAACTCGATGGATCCGCCGGGGAGATAGCGCCCGAGATCTCCGGTCCTGTAAAGGCGCTGTCCATCGACGGGATGGTCGAAGAAGCGCGCTGCCGTGAGCTCCGGATCGCCCAGGTACCCCGCCGCAAGGCCGTGCCCGGTGATGTACAGCTCTCCAGGGACCCACACCGGCGCGTCGCGGAGCGACGCGTCGAGGACGCGGAAGCCCTGGTTGGCGAGCGGCACCCCGTAGGGGATGCTCGTCCACGCCGGGTCGACGCGCTCGATGCGATGGTAATTCGACCAGATGGCCGCCTCGGTCGCGCCCCCGAGCCCGATGAGCGTCAGGTCAGGAATGAACCGGCGGATCTGGTCGGGCAGCGTGACCGGGATCCAGTCGCCGGACAGCAGCGCCATGCGCAACGAGCGAACCGCGACAGGCTCTGTCTGCAGGTAGCTCGCCAGCATCTGGAGCTGCGCAGGCACGGAGTTCCACAGGGTCACCTCATGCTTCACGAGGAGATCCGCCCAGTGGGAGGGATCGGCGCCGCGGTCGGGATCCGGGAGCACGAGCGTCCCGCCGAGGGCGAGCGTGCCGAAGATGTCGTACACGGACAGGTCGAAGCCGAGCTGGGCGAGGCCCAGCACCCGGTCCGATCCGGTCACCCCGAAGCGACGGTGGATGTCGTCGATGGTGTTCAGCGCCGCCCGGTGGGTGATCATGACCCCCTTCGGATCACCCGTGGAGCCGGAGGTGTAGATCACGTACGCCAGCGCGTCGGGGTCGCCCACCGGCGCTTCGGGGAAGGCCTGCGCAGGCGCCTGCGTGTCCACGTCGATCACCCGCAGGCCGTCCGGCAGCTTGGCCGCCGCGGAGATCCACGACTGGGTCAGGACCTGTCGCACCGCCGCGTTCGACAGCACCTTCTCGATGCGCAGCCGTGGCTGCGTGGCGTCCAGCGGCAGATAGGCCGCGCCCGCGAGCAGCACGCCCAGCACCGCGACGATCTGCTCGATCCCCTTGGTCATGACGACGGCGACGCGGTCGCCCGCGGTACAGCCGCCGTCTCGCAGCGCCTCTGCGACCGAGGCCGCCCTCAGCGCGAGGTCGCGGTACGTCAAGCTGCCCGCGTGGCCGATCACCGCCACCGCGCCGGGGTCGCGGGCGGCCTGCTCCCAAAACCCTCGGTGCAAGAGGGAGTCCGGCAGCGGACAGCCTGTCTGATTGACCCGCTCGCGCTCCTGCGCCTGCCATCCGGGCAACGCGACCGGCTCGACGGCGTCCCATGCCTCGGAGCGCTCCGCGAGATCCTCCAGCAGCCGCTGCAGCGCGCCGAACATGTCGTCGATGAGGCCGTCCGGGAAGATGCCCTGACGCACGTCCCAGTTGACCTCGAGCCCGTCGGCGTCATCCATGACCTGACAATCGAGGTAGACCTGCGGGGTCTGCGTGACGCCATGGCCGAAGCGCCGGCCGCTCGTGGGTCGGCGCCGCGCGCCGAGGCCGATGGCGCTGGTGAAGACGACCGGCATCAGCGCGGCTTCCCGCCCGCGCCGGCGGGTCATCTCGCGCAGCACCTCGACCCCCGTGAACAGCCGGTGATCGAGATCGGCGAACATCTGATCGCCGAGCCGCGCAGCCCATTCCTTGAAGCTGCGCCCGGACGCCGCCTGCACGTCCAGGAGGCTGACCGACGTGAAGTCTCCGACGATCCGGTCGACGTGCGGGTGCAGCGGCAGGCGGTTGAGCAGCGTGAGGTTGAGGCTGAACCGCTGGCGGCGGCTCCAGCGCTGCAGCACCGCCGCATAGGCGCCCAGCACGGCGATCGAGGCCGTGAGACCTCGCTCGCCGGCGCGCTGGCGGAGGCGCTCCCAGCGCTCGGCGGACAGGCGGCCGTGGTGTCGGCGGAAGCGCACGGGCCCGGCTTCCGCGGCCGATGGAAGCGCCGGGAGCTCGGGCGCGGGGGGCAGATCGTTGACGCGCGAGAGCCAGTACTGGCGGTCACGCTGGTAACGCCCTGTCTCGCGCAGCCGCCGCTCCGCGAAGATGTAATCGCGAAAGCGGAGGTCCAGCGGTCGCAGCTCGTCGCTGCGGCCGGCGAGGAGGAGGTCGAGCTCCTCGAAGAAGATCCCGGCGCTCGCCCAGTCGGCAATCAGCGAGTCGAGCGAGAAGTGCACGACATCGCCGCCGCTGGTGCGGGTATGCCGCAGCTCGAACAGCGGCCATGCGGTGGTCTCGTACATCCGGTGGTCCATCTCGGCGCGGATGCCGCATAACGCGCGCTCCACCTCGGCGGCGGGCGCGCCGCGGAGGTCAGTCGACCGGATGGGGTACCGGGGTACCGCGGGCAGGACGCGCTGGTAGCCGTCCTGCTCGATGACGGCGCGCAGCATCTCATGCCGCTCGATCAGCAGGTTCCAGGCGTCGGCGAGGCGCGCGGGGTCGAGCTCTGGATACGTCACCTCCAGGTACCCGTGGCAGGCGACACCGCCGTAACCGAAGGAGCTCTGGCGCCCCAGCAGGTAGGCCGCCTGCACGTCGGTGAGCGGGAACGGCTCATGACGCCCCTGCTCGTCGGCGGCGACGACCACCCCCTGGTTTGCCGCCAGAAAATCGATGATCTGCGCCTTGTGCGCGCGCAGCACCGTCATCCTGTCTTCCGTGAGCAACCCCTTGGGCGCACGGAACCGGAGCTGCCCCGATTCCGCCCACAGATCGACCCCCAGCGTCTTCAGCTCTTCGATGATCCCGGCAACGGGCATGGACGTAAGCTCCTGTAGCTTGTTGACGACGAGCGTCACATCAGACGATGAACTCACCGGCGAAGCGCTCTCCCGCGCGCCGGCTCCGGCGCGCCACCGCGGTGGACGCCGCTAGAGCACGCCCTCCTCGATCTCCTGGCAGGCCTCGTGCTCGGCGGCGAGCGCCGCTGCGACCTCGCGCAGCGTCGGCCCGTTGAACAGGCGCCTCAGCGGCAACAGGATGGCGTGGCGCTGATTCACCGCTTCGATGAAGCGCGTCGCGAGGAGGCTGTCGCCACCCAGCTGGAAGAAGCTCTGATGGCGGCCGACGTCGGCGACGGCAAGGAGCTCGCTCCAGAGCGCCGCGACGGCATGCTCCCATTCCCCCTGCGGGGGCTCGACCTGTCGGGCGTCGGGCTCGGCCTCCGCCGAGATCAACCTGACGATCTCGGCATGGTCGACCTTGCCGTTCGCGCTGAGCGGCAGCTGGGCCAGCACCACGATCCTCTCTGGCACCATGTGAATCGGCAGGCTCATGGTGACATGGTCGCGCAGCTGCTCCGCGCTGAGCTCCGCGGCAGCAGGGACCACGGCGGCGGCGAGGCGCCCGGAGGCCGCCACGGCCACCACACTCCGCACACCGGGGTGCGACCGCAGAGCGGCTTCCACCTCGCCGAGCTCGATGCGATGACCGCGGATCTTGACCTGAGTGTCGGTGCGGCCGAGGAACTCCAGCGCGCCGTCGGGCCAGTAACGCCCGACGTCGCCGGTGCGATACCACCGCGCGCCGTCTCCCACGAACTTGCGAGCCGTCAGATCCGGCGCGGCGCAGTAACCGCGCGCTACCCCGAGACCGCCGATCCACAGCTCGCCCGGCACCCAGTCCGGGCAGTCGCGGCCATGCGCGTCCACCACGCGGAAGAGCTGGTTGCGCAAGGGATAGCCATAGGGGATCGAGCGCCACGACGGCTGGACCCCATCCACCTCGAAGAAGTTGGACCAGATCGAGGCCTCGGTGGCGCCGCCGAGCGCGATGAACCGACATCCCGGCCGCTGCGCGGCGAGCCGCCCGGGCAGATCCGTCCTGATCCAGTCGCCCGAGACGAGCGCCAGGCGGAGGGCGCCCGGCGGCTCCGCCGCGCTGCCGACGATGAGCAGCATGTCGAGCAAGGTCGGAACGCTGTTCCAGATCGTCACCTCGTGCCGGCACACGAGCTCATGCCAGCGCCTCGCATCGCGCCGCGATTCCTCCTCGATCAAGACCAGCGAGCCGCCGGCGGACAGCAGACCGAAGATATCGTAGACGGACAGATCGAAATCCAGCGCAGACACGGCCAGGACGCGGTCTTCCGGGGCGACGTCGAAGCGTTGATTGATGTCCAGCACCGTGTTCAGCGCGGCGCGATGGGTGATTTCGACGCCCTTCGGCTCGCCGGTCGATCCGGAGGTGAAGATGATGTAAGCCAGCTGCTCTGCGTCGATCGCCGCGGGGCTCGGCGCGGGCGCGGACGCCATCGCCTGTCCGAACACGCACGGACGAACGCCGTCCGGCCAGCACCTCGGCTCCGGGCCGGTGACGACGACCCGGACCCCTGCCTGGCCCAGCATCCTGTCGCGGCGCGCATCGGGTTGATCCACCCCGACCGGCAGGTAGGCGGCTCCGGCCGCCAGCACGCCCAGCACCGCGGCGATCTGATCGGGCCCCTTGGGCAGGTTCACGGCGACGACATCGCCTGTCGCCACGCCTTGCTCGGCCAGCGCGGCCGAGAGGCGCAGCGCGCGCGACGCGAGCTCGCCGTAGCGCATCACCTCGGCCTCGCCCCAGCGCAATGCGATCCGCCGCGGCTGCTCGCGCGCCAGGTCGAAGAACGCGCGGTGCAGGCTTTGCCGCGGGCTCTCTCCGGCGGTCGCGTTGACGAGCGCGCGCGCGCGCCGCTGCGGCTCGGGCAGGAGATCGGGCGCGGGCAGGTGCCATTCGGAGCTGCTCAGCCAGCTCAGCTCGCGCAGGTACGCATCGAACATCGTGGCGATCAGGCCCGCCGGGAACAGGTCCTCGACAACGTCCCAGTTCAGGGCGATGCCGCCCTCGGCCTCTATCACCTGATGGTCGAGCCACACCTGCGGGGTCTGCGTCAGGCCCCACACCTGCTTCCTGAAGGGGCCGCTCGACGGCGCAGCGGTGCCGCCGGGGACGCCGAGGGCGCTCGTGAACACCACCGGCATGGTCAGGCTGGGCGCGCCGCTCAGCCTTGCCAGCTCGCGAACGAGCGAGATGCTCGACACGTCGCGGTGGTCGAGCGCGTCGCCCAGCTCCTGCTGGACGCGCCGGGCTCGCGTCACCCAGCTCTCGCCGGCGGCGGGCCGGTATCCGACCAGCGTGAGCGACGTGAAATCGCCCATGACCGTGTGGATGTCGGGATGCACCTCACGGCGATCGAAGAGCGTCAGGTTGAGCGTGAGGTCGGGGCGGCTGCACCAGCGGCTGAGCACCTCGGCGAACGCCGTGAGAAGGACCGTGGACGGCGTGATGCCGTGCTCGCCCGCGCGTTCGACGATCCGGCGCCATCGGCTCGCGTCGACGCTGCCCTCGTGGCGCGTGAAGCGCGGGCGCCCCACCTCGGCCGGATCTCGGGCGAGCGGCAGCTGCGGCGCCGGCGGCAGCTCTGGCAGCTTCTTCGCCCAGTACGCCCGCGCGGCGGCGAGCGCCTCCGATCCCGGCGTGCACGTCAGCACGTAGTCGCGGAAGGACATCCCGACCGGCGGCAAAGCAGCGTCGTGCGCCTCGTAGAGCGCGGTGAGCTCCGAGTAGAAGGTGAGGATGCTGAGCGCGTCGAGGATGAGGTTGTCGAGGCTGATACCGAGGCGCGTCCTGTCGCCCGACCGCACCGCCCGCATGCCGAACAGCGGCCAGCGGGTCGGATCGAAGACCCGGTGTGAGCAGTCGCGCCGCAGCGCCTCGTACGCCTGAGCCGGGTCGTCGCCGCCGTCGACGACCTCTATCGTGAACCGCGGCACGTCCGCGAGGATGCGTTGCTGGCCCTGCTCATCGAAGACGGCGCGCAACATCTCGTGCCGTCGCACCAGGACGTCGACGGCCGCCTCCAGCCGCGACACGTCGAGATCGACGACGTCGTACTCGCGGTAGAACTGGCAGGCGACGCCCCCGAGCGTGAAGCTCTCGTCGCGACCCAGCCAGTAGGCCCGCTGCACCTCGGTCGGCGGGAAGGGCTGGTGGCGGCTCTCCGGATCGGCGACCAGCGTCGGCAGCGCCGGAGCGCCCGCGCCGAGCGACAGCCTGGCAGCGAACCCGGCCAGCGTCGGGTGGGCGAACAGATCGGCCAGCTTGACGCCGTCGAGGCCGACCTCGCGCAGCCGGCGCACGAGGCGTGTCGCCAGGAGGGAGTCGCCGCCCGCGGAGAAGAAGTTGTCCTCGCGGCCCACCTCCGGCACCTCGAGCAGCTCGGCCCAGACGCCGGCGACCCGGCGTTCCACCTCGCCGACCGGCGCGCTCACGGTCGCCTTGGCCTGAAGGGCCATGGTGCTCACCGCTCGCTGCAAGGCGTTGCGATCGATCTTGCCGTTGGGCGTGAGCGGCAAGCTCCTGCAGCGCAACACGTGATCCGGCACCATCACGGCGGGCAGGCGGTTCACCAGGAACTCGCGCAGATCCGCGAGCTCCGGCGGCGGTCGCCGCAGATCGATGATCTCGCCTGCCTCGGGCACATCGATCCTCGGATCATCCGGGGTGATGGCCACATAGAGCCCACGTTCACCCAGCACCGCGACGGCCTGGCTGACGCCGGGATAACCCCCGACCGCGGCCTCGATCTCGCCGAGCTCGATGCGGTGCCCGCGCAGCTTCACCTGGAAGTCGGCGCGCCCGAGGAACTCCACGCTGCCGTCGGCCCAGTACCGCGCGCGGTCACCGGTGCGGTACCAGCGCGTCCCGTCCGCGTGGAGAAACTTGTTCGCCGTTTTCTCTCGGTCGCCACGGTAGCCGCGGGCCACGCCGGCGCCGCCGATCCACAGCTCGCCCGGGACGAAGTCCGGACAGTCGCGCCCCAGAGGATCGACGACGCGCAACTGCACGTTGCCGAGGGGCTTGCCATACGGCACGGACTTCCAGTGCGGAGGCACCTCGGTGACCTCGCAGATCGTGGAGTGGATCGCGGTCTCCGTGGTGCCGCCCAGCGCGATGAAGCGGCAGCGCGGAGCGCGCTGCGCGAGGCGGCCCGGCAGATCGAGGGTGACCCAGTCGCCGCCCAGGAGCACCACGCGGAGCGGCAGCGGAGCGGGACCGTCGCCGGCCGCGGCGAGCGTTATATCGAGCAGGGCCGGCACGCAGTTGAGCACGGTCACGCGATGGCTGCGCAGCAGCTCGACCCAGACCCCCGCGTCGCGACGCGCCCACTCCTCGACGCAGACAACGGCGCCGCCGGCCGACAGCGGCGCGAAGATGTCGTACACCGACAGATCGAACTCGAGCGCGGACAGCGCGAGCGTCCGGTCGGCCGCGCCCAGCGAGAGGCGCTGGTTCAGATCCTCGATGGTGTTCATCGCCGCGGCGTGCGTGATCTCCACGCCTTTCGGCTCGCCCGTCGAACCCGAGGTGAACAGGATGTAGGCGAGATCCGAGTCCGCGCCGGCCAGCGGCTCCGCCAGCGACGCTTGCCCCTCCGGGACGTCATCGAGCACGAGGGCGGCGCCGGCGGCGTCGAGGATGCGCTGGCGGCGCAGCGCGGGTTGATCCACGCTGATCGGAAGGTACGTGGCGCCGGCGGCCAGCACGCCCAGCACGGCGACGATCTGACTCGGCCCCTTGGGCAGCTGGATCGCCACCACGGCGCCTGCGCTCACGCCGTGCTCCCGCAGGTGGCCCGCCACGCGCAGCGCGCGCTGCCGGAGCTCTCCGTACGAGATCCTGCCGCCTTCGCCCCAGAGGAGAGCAGGCGCCTCCGGCTGTCGCTTCGCGAGCTCGAAGAAGCCGTCGTGCAGGCGCTTGCCCGAGACAGCCGTCCTTGTCGCGTTCGCGGCGGCGCGCACCTTCAGCTGCTCTCCCGGGAGCAGCGCTGGTACGGGCTGCCGCCAGGCTTCCTCGCACGCCATCAGGCGCTCCAGCAGGCGGCCGTGCGCGTCGAACATCGCGTCCAGCACGCCCGGCGCAAACGCATCTTCACGCGCATCCAGGTTGACCAGCAGGCCGCCGTCGAGCTCCGTGACCTGCGCGTCGAGCCACACCTGCGGCCCCTGGGAGATGATCCAGGACGCCCTCCCGAAGCGCTGCTTCACCACCTCCGGAAACAGCTCGCCCAGGCCGAGCGCGCTCGTGTAGACGACTGGCGCCAGCACCTGCTCGCCTCGCTGCCGGGAGAGGTCGCGCAGCACCTCGACGCCCGAATACCCCACGTGCTCCGCGTCCGCATGGAACTGGGCCTGCAGGCGCTGCGCGCGTTCAGCGAAGGTGCCAGGGGCCGCGCCGTCCCAGGCCAGGAGCACCGAGGAGGTGAAGTCGCCCACCAGCATCCCGACGTCCGGGTGCAAGGGCTCTCGGTCGAACATCGGCAGGTTCATCAAGAACCGCGGCTCCGCGCTCCAGGCGGTCAGCGTCTCGGCGAAGACCGCCGCCATCGCCATGGCCGGCGTGAGGCCGTGGCGCGCCGCCAGAGACGCGAAGGCGCGCACCTGCTCCGGAGCGAGCCAGCGATGGCGCCGCACCACCGTCGTGGCGCCCACGTTCACGTGGTAGGGCGCGGCGGGCAGCTCCGGCGCAGCGGGAAGGTCGCTCAAGCGAGCTTGCCAGTACGCTCGGTCGGCGTTCCGCGACCGCTGGCCCTTGACGCTCGCGCGGCTGGCCTCGCGCTCCGCCAGGTAGCGCGGATAGCTCGTGTTGATCGGAGGCAGCGGCTGCGAACCGGCGTAGAGGTGCGCCAGGTCGGCCAGCAGCACCCGCAGGCTGAGCGCGTCGGCGGCCACCATGTCCAGGTTCACATGCAGGCGCGTGCCGCCCGCGCGGATCGCGTCCGGCAGGAGCGAGATCTGGAGTTCGAACACCTCGCCTGCAGCCAGATCCAGCGTCCGATGCGACAGCGTCCGGCGCAGCTCGGCGAGCGCCTCCTCGGCCGCCTCGGCCGACAGGGCGCGCAGATCGTGGACCTTCAGCCCGCGCCCGCGGCTGTCGGGCAGGATCTGCTGGCGACCGTCGCTCAGGATCTGCACCCGCAGCATCCCGTGCCGCTTGCGCAGCTCCCCTACGGCAGCTTCCAGCCGCGCGGGGTCGACGCCCTCGCCATCGAACTCGTTGTAGAAATGCGCGGCGACGCCGCCCAGCTGCTGGCCTTGCTCGCGGCCGACCCAGTACGCGTGCTGCATCAGCGCGAGCTCGAAGGGCGCCGCCTCGTCGATGGTGGCCGCCGCGGGCGAACGCTCGTCGCGTTCGCCCCTGGTACAGCTCCGCTCTCCTATCAGCGCCTTCCAGGCCGACACCCGCGGGTTCGCCGCGAGCTCGGCGAAGTCGACCTCGATGCCTTGCCGCCGCCACCTGCCGGCGAGGCGCATCATCGTGATCGAGTCCATCCCGAGCTCGATCAGGTTGCTGTCTTCACGGACGGTCTCGGCCACCACGCCGAGCACGCTCGCGACCGTCTCCCTCAGATCCGAAGAGGCGACTTCGTCGTGCATTCGCTGTGTCTGTTCGTGCATTGGCTGACTCGTGAGAAGGCAAGCTCAAGTCCGGAACACCATGTCCCCTGCGTCACAGCGGCTCGCTGGCGAACTCCGGCGGCACCAGGTGGCGCGCCACGCTCTGGAGCTTCTCGCAGGTCTCCTCCAGCTCTCGCTCGGGCGTCGACTCCGCGACGATCCCGGCGCCCGCGCGCAGCCAGACGCTGCTCCCTCGCTGGAAGATCGTCCGCAGCACGAGCGCCGCATCCATCGCGCCGTCGTGATCCAGCGTCAGGACCGCGCCCGAGTAGAGGCCCCGGCTCTCCGCTTCGTGCCTCCGGATCCAGTCGACAGCCTCCCTCTTCGGGATCCCCGACGCGGTGATGGCGGGAAACAGCACCTGGAACGCCGTCCAGGCCGTGTTGCCCGTCTCGAGCATGCCCGAGAGCCGTGAGGCGAGGTGCTGAACGGTCCCGCGGCGGGATATCGCCATGAACTCGTTCACTGTCACGCTCCCCTGCTTGCAGACGCGGCTGAGCTCCTCGAACGCCAGCTTCACCGACATCGCGTGCTCGGCCAGCTCCTTCGAATTGCTGAGCAGCTCGGCCCGCAAGCGCGCGTTTTCATCGTCGTCCGAGACGAGCGCCCGGGTCCCGGCGAGCGGCTGCGTCATCACCTGCCCTCCGGCGGTCACCTCGAGCACGGTCTCCGGGCTGAATCCGGCGAACTTCAGGTCGCGGCAGTTGACCACGAACGATCGGGCCGGGGTGTTCTGTCGCCGCCCGGCGACGTACGTCGCGATGAGATCGACCGGCGCGGCGACCGGGACGACGCGCGACGCGATGACCTTGTGGAGCTTGCGCGCCGCGATCTCGGTCGTCGCCGCGGCCACCAGCTCCTTGTACTTCGCCGCGCCGGTTGTCTCGAGCAGCCTCGCGGGGAGCACCTCCGGCGGCGGGACGGGGAGGGGGGGGAGGCCGGCGACCTCGCTCATCCCGCGCGCATGGCGCCGGTTCGAGGAGGCGAGGACGTCCACCATCCTCTCGAGCTCGTCCGAGCTCAGCGCTCGAACCAGCGCCGTGCCGCGCTGGAGGCGGATCTCGACCTCCGGGATGGTCAGGTGAAGCAGGGGCTCTGTGCCGAGGTTCGCCTCGATGCCGTGCAGCAGGTACGCGAACTCGAACGAGGCCGTGCCGTACGCGCGCCAGCCACGGAGCGGGATCGACGCGAGCGCCGCCTCGACCGCGGCGAGGCAGTCCCCGCCGGGACAGCTCTGCTTTCCCGTCGCGTCGACGCGGTGCACGCCGTGCACGTCTGCAGTGAGCTCGAAGGCCGCGCCGAGGGCGACGCTCCACTCGCCGTCGCGCTCGTACACGAAGTACGTCGCGCGCGAGCCCGACCTGGCGAGCGCCGCCGCGAGGTCGATGGGGTCTGCGCCGATCGAGACGCGGCGCTCGAAATAGTGCCGTTGATGAGAGATGTTCATGCTCGCCCCGCACGTGAGTGATGCCGTCCCGGGCCGCCTGCGCCTCGATCTCTTCGAGGAGCGCGAAAGAGGGCGCATCCCCCCTGTCGCTCCGCATCGCTTCTGTTGTATTTACACAAAAGTTGCTTTTGCAACATAGGTCACCTCTGGTACGAGAGGCCGCAACCGAGACGTCAGTCGCAGCAGAAGCACGTGAGCTCTTCAGCCCACGTCCCGCTCGCTACGCGCGGTGTTCCGGGCGCGAGCCACGGCCGCGCCCCCGCTTCGTGCTCGGGTGGCGAGCCTTCGAATCGGGAACAGGCGTCACGGTAAACACGTCGACCGAGCGGCAGATGGTCGAAGCGTTCCGCTTCGCGCGCCTTCCAGCATTGACCCGCGGGCCCTGCGAGGTTCGCAGGCCCATGCGGTCGCACCCCATCCAGACGAGATTCTCGTCACGACATGACGATACGGCAGCGCCCGCCCCCGCGATCTGCGGGTCGGAGCTCACGCCGACCTGTCATGGACAGCTATCGCAAATGTACCCCTCCCGGCTCGCGACGCCATGCCCGTGGAGCGTGGCCTCGCGAGCGCCGATAGGCACGACGCCGAGTCGCCTGCATCTTGAAGATGCTTACTAAATGCATATACATATTAATTGCATCAGCGTCAAGCCGGGCGGAGGGCGATTTCGTGCGGCGGACACGATCGCTCCCCGGAGGCGCCTCCGCGCTGAATTTGAGCGGATCTGGAGGAATTCGACCTCTCAGATCACATTCGAAAGCCTAACGAAATGAGTCGACGATGCGCTCGTCAGGCGCCGCCCTACTCAGCGCTCACCAGCGCAGCCAGCGGGTCCTCCATGCCGCGGCGAAACATGTTCGTTGCACAGCCCTCATGCTCGTGACGCCCGGGGATGTGCAGGCGCGGCGAGGGCTCGCGCCGTCAATGAGGGCCTGCCTTCCACGCGTTGTCCCGCGGCGAGCGTTCGAATGAGGGCCACGCGTCGAAGACGACGAACTGCGCATCGCTCTCCAATCTTGCCGGCACGCGGGTCACGCGCGCCGGCGTCTCCTCGTCGTGGAAGCGTTGAACGATCTCGAACGAGCTGGAGACGGGCCGCCAGCCGCCCCTCTCCCACCGCGAGCGCTCGCCGCGAACCTCCAGCGCGCCGCCGTCGGCGATCGCGACCGTCACATCCGAGGCCGAAGGGGGACCCAGGAGGCGGTCGGCCATGATCGGGCCTGCCGCTCGCGCGAGCGCGCCCCGGACCGGCTCTCCGGAGCGCACCATGTCGGCGACCCGCGTCGCTGCGCGCAACGCCTCGGCGCCTCCGGTGGCCTGCGCCCATGCGAGGGTCTCCAGCGGAGCGTACGCCATGACCCAGCTGGCTGCGCCGTCATCGGCCAGACCCGACACGGGCGCGTCGAGGGCGCCGAGCGCATCCGCGACGTCGTCGCTGCGGCGATCCAGCAGCGCGAGCCACGCGTCACCGCCGTCGGACGACCGCACGCATTCGAGCCCGATCCACCCCGCGACGCCGTTGATGAGCCACCGCGCCCCCGGCTCCGCGCGCAGATCGGCGCGGTCCGCGAGCGAGCGCGCGGCGAGCGCCTCGGCCACCGCGGCCCGCCGCTTCAGGCGTCCGGCGCCGGACGCGGCCACGTCCCAGCCGTCCCCTTCCGGCAGCCACAGGACCGCGCCATGCGCCCGGATCTCGCCGAGGTCGCGCGGCGCCTGCACGACCGTCGTCACCTCCGGGGTGGCCCCGAGCCGCGCCTGAACACACGCGCCCATCACCTGGACGTCCTCCAGGACCTCGCGCGCGGTACCGGAGCGCGACGGGCCATGCCACACCGTGAGGCCCTCCTGCCGCAGCTGTCTCGGCTCCGCCCCCCTGGGCAGCCACGCCACGGCGAAGTCGAGGCCCTGTGTCGTGCGCCCCTCGACAGGCGTGCTCACGCCTTGCTCGGAGAACGACACCGACCAGCGCCAAAGGCCCGCCGGCGCCACGGCGAGGGCGGGTACCAGCGCATTCCTGTCGAGTGCGCCGGGGCGCTCCGCGAGCCCCAGCGCGCGGCGTGTGGACGGAGATCGCAGCGCTCGCTCTCCGTCGTACCCGAGCCGCGGCAGGAGATCGGCCGCGCGCGCCCACACGCCGGAGCCGTCCAGCCACGGCGCCTCTCCCTCGGCGAACCAGCGGGGCGACGCGATCGTGATCTCGAGCTCGACGTCGCACCCGCGCTGCGCGCAGCTGCCCAGATCGACCATGAAGTGCTCGTTCGCCGTGACGACCTCACGAGGGGAGCCGCCGACCTGGGCGCTGTCGATGTCCATCCCGGTGCGCAGGCTCCCGTGCAGCTTCGCCGCGCTGGCCCGCACTCCCCGCAGCGTCCAGCGGACGCGGGCGGCGCGCGCGGACGGCGCGATCTTCGCCTCGACCTCGCCGCCCTCCACGGAGAACGCCGACGCTTCCGGCCAGAAACGGGCTTCCCAGGCCGCGTCGGCGGCGTTCTCCTCGCTCTTCGATGCGAAGCCGCTCTGCACCACGATCTGCTCGCGCAAGATCGTCGATGAGCAAGCGATCACAAAGAGGCCGAGGGCCGCCAGGGCTCCCGCGCCCTGGGCGAGCTGCCGCGCCGCCCCGCGCCATCGATCGATCGTCCTCAGGGCCGTGCCGCGCGGGTAAGCGAGCCACGCCAGGGCCACGGCGAGGCCGACGCAGCCGAGCTTCAGGACGCCCATCTCGAGCACCGGCACGAGCCACGGAGACCACCCCGAGAGCTCGGAGAGGGCGACATGCACCGGGATCCCCAGCTGCGCGGGTGGATACGAGACGATGTCGATCTCGTGATTCACGAGCGCGATGAACGCAGCCAGCATCGACGCGGCGTACCCCGTACCGGGCGAACGCACGAGCGCGTGGACGAGGAACGTGATCGCGCCGAGCTCCAGCAGGGCGGGCGCGGCGACGAGCGCGTTCACGAGCAGCGCATTCCACGGCTCGAAGCTCGAAGGGAGGGTGAGACCTGTCACGATCCACGCGGAGAGCGTCGGCGCCAGGGCCATGATCGCCGTCAGCAGGAGGGCGGCGACGGCGCGGCCCACCACGCGCGTTCCGAGCGGCGCCAGCGTCGCGTCGATCATCTCGTCGAACCCGGATTGCTGATCTCGACGAGCGAGCGCCCCCACGAACCCCGCCACGGCGAACACGGAGAACACGTAACAAAGGCGGATGAGGAACGGCGCGAGCAGCGCAGGCCGTGGGACCAGCGGCCCCTCGGCGTGCCCGATCACATGGTAGAAGGCGCCTGCCACGTTCATGAGGGTCCAGAGCGCGACCGCGGTACGGAACGCCCACCCTCGGGTCGTCAGCGAGAGGTGCCAGCGAGCCTCGAACAGCGTCGCGCGGAGCCAGGATGGCGCCGTGATCGGCGGCAGCGCCGCGACGGCGGGCGCGGCGGGCGCGGCGGCACCAGAGGTCGCCTCGCCGCTCGGCGACGGCTTGCCGGCCCGCCCCAGCACGAGCGCCTCGCGCCCCAGCCGCACGAGCGCGAACGCCAGGATGGCGAGGGGGACGAGGCTCCAGAGGAGCCGATTGACGAGGAGCGGCGTGGACATGGCCAGCTGCGCCGTCGCCTTTTCGTGCGGCGTCCAGCGCTTCGTCTGCGCCTCCGCCTCCCCGAAGCCGCTCACGTCGACCACGGTCGCGATGTCCGTGTGCAGGTCACCGCCCCGCAGGACGATCATGGCCACCATCCAGATCAAGATGACAACCGCCGCCACGGCGAACGGCCCTGCCGTGCTCCGGGTCCGGAGCGCCGCGGTCAGGTAGAGCGCCCCGAGGCCGATGGCCGACGGCACCACGAAGAGCGCCCACGACGACGCGATCGCCAGGAGCGGCGTGGGCCCGACCGCCTCCTTCGGGAACACCCCGAGCGCGGCGAGCCCGGGGAAGAGCAGAAAGCCGAGCGAGCTCGCCGAGCCCAGGATGCAAGCGAGCCCGACCGCGCCGACGTAGCGCGAGATCAGCAGTCCGCGAAGCGACACGGGCGCGGAGAGCACCAGCTCGTGGAGCCCCGCGGCGCGATCCCGCGTGACGACCTGCGCGAAGATCCACGCCCACGCGAAGATGAGCCAGAACGATTGCCCGGAGGTCATCAGGAAGACCACATGCGGGCTGTTGCGCGCGACGTCTGCCCCGCCCATGTCGCGCAGGTACTCCGCGCTCGAGAGCATGATGAACAGGTAGCCGACGAGGCCGACGAACATGAGCGGGACGAGCGAGGTGCGCAGCCCCGCCCGCAGCTCGTGCCACGCCTCGACGGCGTAGATGCGCGCGGAGCTCATGCGGCCTCCGCCTGTCGCGATCCGGCCAGCAGGTAATGATAGGCGTCGTCGAGCTTGGGCGCGTGAGCGACGAAGCCGCCGCCGGGCGACACATCGCGCACCACGACGGCGCGGGTGCCGCTCGGCGTGGGAGAGACGTTCAGCGCGTCGTCGGGGATCGGCTCGCCCCGCGCGTACGTCCGGGTCCACAGGCGGCCCGCGAGCGGCGCGGTCAGCTCGGCCGGCGCTCCCTCGGCGACGACGCGCCCCCGGTGGACGATCGACAGCCGCCCGCAGAGGTTCTCCACGTCGTCCACGATGTGCGTCGAGAGCAGCACGACGGCCTCCGCGGCGACCTCCGCGAGCACGCGATGAAAGTGGTTGCGCTCGGCCGGATCGAGGCCGGCGGTCGGCTCGTCCACGATGAGGAGCTGCGGAGATCCCAGGAGCGCGAGCGCGATGCCGAACCGCCGCAGCATGCCCCCGGAGTACGTCGCGACCTCGCGGTGGCCGACGTCGCTCAGGTTGACGCGCGCGAGCAGCGTCGAGATCTCCGCGTCGCGCTCGCGCCGGTCCGTGCGCCCCTTCAGCCATGCGAATCGCTCGAGCAGCGACCGCCCCGTCACCCCCGGGTACGCGCCGATCTGCTGCGGGAGGTACCCGAGGCGGCGGCGGAGGCGGTCAGGAGACGCGATGACGTCGATCCCGTTGAACGTGATCGTCCCCGCGTCCGGCGTCTGGAGCGTGGCGAGGGTGCGCATCAGCGTGCTCTTGCCCGCGCCGTTGGGGCCCAGGAGCCCGTAGAGCCCCGGTCCGACGTCCAGGTGGACGCCGTTCAGCGCTCGAACGCCGTTGGCGTACGTCTTCGTCAACCCCTTCACGATCAGCCCGTTCGAGTTGGACATGGGATCCCTCCGTATCCGGTTCAGCGCACGCGCAAGACACCCCACGTGGCGCCAGGCATCGTCAGGGCGCGCGCGGGCGCGCCGTCCCCGGTCGTCCGCACCAGCGTGGTCGAGCCGAAGCCTGCCGTTGACTCGTTCACGTAAGCTTGATCGTCCACCTCGAACACCTTGATGCCGCCGGCGAGCGGCTGGCGATCGAGGGGCTCGGCCGAGCCTGGTTCGTCGAGCTCGATGCGCCACGTCTGCCAGCTCTGCGCCGAGAAAGCCTCGAGATGGGTGGCGTCAGCGCTGGGCGAGTAGAGGCCGGCGTCCAGCACGCGCAGGTACGCCACGCCGTCGGAGCCAGGGACCAGGCCGCCGGTCGGGCCGCCGGTCACGTCGTTGAGCGCCACAACGCTGGTATCGAGCTCGTCCTGGCCCGCTGCCATGCGCGCCATGCACGGCGCAGGAGCTCTCTCCGGGTCGACCATGAAGATCGAGGCGACATAAGGATCGGACGCAAAATGGATATCTCCGCTCGGCGCCTTCGCCGTATAGTAGAGTCCTCCGCAAGGGGCGGCCTTCACCTCGATCGAGCCGTCGGTCGGATCGAAGAAGAGGACCTTCGACTCGCTGGCCACGCGATCGTACGCCGCGCTCACGCCGTACAGCGGAGCGACGAGCCGCCCGCCGTGCTCGCGAAAGCCGGGCTCCCCGAGGAACGTGTAGTCCGCGGCGTCGATCCGCACGTCCGACACGTCGATGCTCCGGGTGATCTCCATGGCAGCGAGATCGAGCTCGAGCGCCTGCCCCGAGACGAGGTCGAAGAGAAACGCTCGGTCCGGGCCGTCGAACATCATCCTCTCCCCGAGGAGGAAGGAGATCCCGGCTGCGCCCAGTCCGAGCCGAGCTTCGAGCTCCGGTTTGCCGCCAGCCACGCCGTATTTCGAGACGGTGAGCTCTTCCGAGCTCACGACATAGAAGACCTCGGTTCGCGGAAGTCCCCAGATAGAGCCTCTCCCGGGGAGCTCGGTGGCCTCGTCCAGGCGGACGGCCCCTTCGCTCAGGTCGTCCACCACCCAGACGAACATGGTGCTGTTCGTGAAGTCGCTGTCCTCGACACGGCTGGCGACGGCATAGCGGGGACCGCCGTCGTCCGGCTCCTCTACGCCGCTCTCCGCGGGGTCGCTGCCGCAACCCGCCGCGAGCGACAGGCAAACGAGGCACGACGTCGCGAGAGCCCAGCGAGCGCCCCCCGTCCGGAATCGTTCCATGAGCCGCCGCCCTTGCGCGCCGCGCCGGGCGCTCGGGCGTACGGCGGCCTCGACCTCGAGGAGCCTGGTAGTACCTGAAGAGTTCATCTCGTGCTTCCTTTCTCGCGTCGGGCTTCGCTAGGGCGCGCCCGTGGATCGCGGATGTCGCGTGAACCTCACGCGGATGGGCGGCGACGTCGCCGTGATGAGCCGGCCTCCCTCGTCGGCGGCGGGCAGGAATCGCTGCCTGCGGGCGCACGCGAGCGACATCTGGCCGAAGCCGTATCCCGGGTCCGAGAGGAGCTCCGCCGAGGTTACGGTGCCGTCCGAACGAACGACCGTGCGAATGACCACCGTTTGCTCGTCCACCGAGAGCGCGTCCGCTTCGCGCGGCCAGGGGCAATTCCACTCCCGCGCGGGCTGCCCGACGGGCCTCGCGCGCGAGGGGCCTCCCTGCCGGCGCTCCGGAGGAGCGCTCTGGTCCACACGCGCGGCGTTCACCGCCTGCGCGCTCGTCCCCGCGGAGGAGGTGACACCCCCGGCATACCGCTCTCCGCGTCCAACGGCGATGTCGAACCCGGTGAAATCGAGCGGCGCAGCCGCGTTTTCCGCCAGGGCGACCTGCCCTGCCTGCGCGGGCGGTGGAGGCGCGGAGGGCGCGTCAGGCGCCCGAGGAGCGGCAGGAGCGGCCGCGCGCGCGGGGGAGCGCTCGGCGGCCCTGGGCGCCGGAGCTTCCGCTCGTGGCGAGGGGCTCGGCGGCGACGGTGGTGGGACCAGATCGACCACGTGCTCCACCTGCAGCGGCGGGCGCGCCTCGCGCTGGCTCGCCGTCGTGTCGTCCGGTCCCAGGCGGAGCGCGATGATCCCGACCGTGCCCTGCATGACGGCCGCCGGCATGAGCGCGAGCACGAGCGCTCGGGCCGAGTGTTCCTTGACGGCCCCCAGGACGATCCCGGCGGTGCTGTCGGCCGCGAATGCGCGGCTTCGTCCCCTCGCGCGCCGGGGCTGGTCGTGGGCGCGCGCCGCGTCGAGGACGATGCCGGCGACGCTCTCGGGGTGGAATTCCGATCGACTCATCGGTGGCCTGTCCTCTCCGCCGCATGGGCCTCGGCCTCCGGGCGGACGGCGCCGAAGGCGACGCGCGCGATCCCCGCGGCTTTCAGCGTGTCGAGCACCGTCATCACGCGGCCGTGCGAGGCGGCGCGGTCGGCCTGGATCACGGCCCGGAGCTGCGGATCGCGCGACAGGGCCGCCCGCGCGCGCTCGCGGAGCGCCGCATCGTCGATCGCGGCCCCGTCGACCTGCACCGGCCCCTCCGCGGGCAGCACCACGCTCAGCACCGCCTGGACCTCTTCGCTCTGCGACGCGTGCGGCAGATCCAGCGGGACGGCGGGCGCGACGACGATCTTCGCGGTGACGATGAAGATGATCAAGAGGACCAGCGTGATGTCGACGAGCGGCGTCACGTTGATCCCTTCGATGATCCCGCCGCGGCGGGATCTCGCGCTCTGCCCGGCGCTCGCCATGACTAGGCCGCCTCCGGGCGGGACGCCTCGCCGTTCATCGGCTTGTCGATCGAAGCTCCGCCATGGGCCGCGCGCGCGAGCTCGACACGAGAGGACGGAGACGCGGCCTCTCCGGTCGCCAGGTAGGCGAGCACCAGGTTCGAGAGCGTCTCGGCGTCGTCGAGCATCGCGGCGATCCGGCGCTGCAGGTAGTTGTAAGCGGCCACCGCCGGCAGCGCGACGCCGATGCCCACGGCCGTCGCCACGAGCGCTTCCGCGATCGCCGCCATGACCGCGGCGGAGGCGACCTGGCTCGCGGCCCCGCCGCCCGCCGCCCCCGTGGCCTGACCGAGCTGCTCGAACGCCAGGATCACGCCGATGACGGTGCCAAAGAGGCCGACGAAGGGCGCGTTGTTGCCGAGGGTCCCGAGGTACGCGAGCCGCGCCTCGAGCGCCTTCCGCTCGGCGGCCATCGCGCTCTGCATCCCCTTGTCCGCCGCTGCCGACCCGCGCTGCGCGAGCCTCAGGCCCGCGCGGGCGACGATCGCCCCGACCGACCGCATCGCCCGGAGCGCGTCGAGCGCGGCGGCGACCGAGCCACTCGACAGGTGGGCGTCGAGCTCGGCGGCGAGCGCTCGCACGTCGTCGTCCTTCGATCGGAAGTAGAGCCAGCGCTCGATCGCGATGGCGATGCTGCCCGCCGAGAGCGCGAACAGGAGCCAAAGGACCCAGGACGCGCCGGACTGAACGAGCAGGTTCTTGACGGCTACAACGGTGTGCATCTCATCTCCTCGGGTTCGTGTGCTCGGCGAGCCGCAGGGTCTGTTGGTTCGTCGCGTGGCCGTTCATCCCATCACCTGCCCCTCGAGCTCAGAGCTCCGCCGTGGTCTTGACGTAGAAGCTCCGTCCCGGGCGCGGCGTGCCGAAGAAGTCGAACACACGCTCATCCGTGAGGTTCTGCATCTCGAGCGTCGTGCTCAGGCTCGCGCTGCCGCGCCGGACGACGTATCCGAGCCCGGCCGAGTGCACGAGCTGCGAGGGGATCACCTGCTTGGACTCACGCCGGCCGAGGCTCTCCCAGGTGCGGAAGTACTCGTGTACGTAGCGGCTGTTCCACGTGAGCGCGACCTCGTCCTCCGCGGCGAGGACGCGGTGAAACAGGAGGCGCGCGGTGCCGTTGGCGAAGAGGTACGGGCGGTTCGGGATGCGATCTCCCTCGAAGGCGCCGAACGCCCCCTCGCTCGAGGTGTTGCGGAAATCGAGGTAGGTGACGTTGCCGTCGAGCGCGAGGTGCTCCCCGGGCGAGGTCCATCCGGCGGAGCCTTCGACGCCGAGCGACCGCGCGCCGTGGACGTTCTCGTAGCTCTGGTCCCGATCGTTGCCGAGGAGCACGATCAGCCGGTCCGCCGCGCGCAGGAAGCCATTGCCCGTCGCGCGAAGGGCGCCCGCCGGCGTCTCGCGGGCGTCGAGGGTGAGCCCGAGGTTGGCGTTGTGGCTGATCTCGGGATCGAGCCCGAGGTTGGCCGCGACGAACGTGTTGTCGCCGAAGACCTCGTCGGGGCTGGGCAGCCGCGTCGCCCACTCGTAAGAGGCCTTCCCGTAGAGCCAGGGCGTGAACCTGTACCGGAGCGCGTCGCCGATGCCGAAGCGGTGGGTGCTCCCGTCGCGGTCGCGCGCGAGATCACCAGCGACCGGGCTCTCGCTCGCGACGCGCTGCACGTACTGCTTGACGAACAGGACGTTATCGAGCCGGTCCTCGAGCAGGTCGAGGTCGTACTCGAGGCCGTTCACCAGCGCGAGCACGCTGCGCCGGTCGGCGAGCGGATCGGGGCTATCCGGGTCGCGTTGCCGGCGCTCATCCCCCGTCCGTGTCACGTAGGTCGGCGCGACGGCCAGGCGGACGGCGTGTGACGGCCGGATGCGCCATTCCACGTTGAGGCGCGCGAAGGCGGAATGGTCCCAGAAGACCTGGTCGTGAGGGAAAGCGTCCGTCTCGCCAGGCTCGCTGCCCTCCGGGTCGCAGCGTCCCATCCAGTCGTAGTCGCAGGTCGCGACGTCGAGGAAGCGCCCTCGGACGTACGCATAGCCGCCCACCGCGTCGAGCGACACGCCGCGCCCCAGCGGCTGTTCATAACGGAGGTTCACGCCTGCCGACGTCTCTCCGTACGTCACGCCGCCGTACGGGACCCTCATGACGAGCCTGTGCTGGTACTCCTTGTCGTAGTCGGTCACGAAGGCGCGCAGGCGCAAGCGCCGCGCCCACGGCCGATCGACGACCCCGATCTCCACGTGGCCTCCCGCGCTGCGGTACGCGTCGTGAAAGCGGTAGACGCGCGCCGGCGAGAAGCGCCCGCGCTCGTCCTCTACCTCGTCGAGCTCGACGGGGTAGTCGTTCTTCGCGTAATCGAAGAAGCCGCTCGCGCGGGCGAACAAGCCGCTCGGCCTGTGCAGGTGGCTGCCGGCGAGCGCCGCTCTGTGGGTGTCGAACGAGCCCACCTCGTAGGACGCGCCGGCGCGCGATTCGCAGAGATCCTGATCGGTGATCAGGTCGACCGCCCCGCCGAGGGCGTCGGCGCCGAGGCGCACCGGGACCACGCCGCTGTAGATTTCGACGCGCTCGACGAGGCCGACCGGCACGTTCGATACGCCGAAGGGATAGCCGGCCAGATCGAGCGGCACGCCGTCGAGGAAGAACCGCACCTGATCGCCCGTCAGCCCGTTCAGCGAGAAGCGCGTGGCCGAGCCGAGGCCTCCCTCGCGGCGCACGCCGACCCCCTGCGTGCGCGCGAGCACCTCGCCCATGTCCGAGGACTCCCGCTTGATGCGGTCCGTCTCGACGACCGTCACGGCCTCGGCCGACTGCCGGCGCCGCTCGGCTTCCGACGGCCCGCGCACGGTCACCTCGATCGGGGCCTCCTCGCCGGATGGCACGAGCCGCAAGGCGATCTCGGCGACGTGCGCTCCGGCGATCTCGGTCTCGACCTCGGCCCGGCCGACGCCGCTCGCCTCGGCGATCACGACGCAGGGCCCGGGCGCAAGGCCCTCGATCTGGAACCGGCCCTCGCCGTCGGTGCGCGTTCGCTCGGTGGAGCCATCCTGGTGCCGCACGAGCACCTCGGCGCCGGCGACGCCGTGGGAGCTCGCGCCGGGCGAGAGCACGCGCCCGCGGAGCGCGCCGCTCGCAGGCGCCTTCGGGAGGCGAAATTCGTAGGCGTAGAGGATCCGGGAGGCGACCGGGGTGTCCCCCCGTCGCGCAGGCGAAAACAGGAAGCGCTGCGCTGCGGCCTGCGCCGCCTCGTCGAAGCCGTGCCCCGCGGCCTGCGCCACGTCCGCCGCCGACACCCGCCCATCCGCCTCGATGCTGAGCCTCAGCACGACGGTCCCCTCCCGGCCTTGCGCGTGGGCGGCCGCCGGGTAATCGGCCTCGGCGAACGAGGTGAGGACCGGCGGATGATTCTCCGGCGCCTGTCGGGGTTCATCCGCGGCGCCCGGAGGCGCTTCGCCGTCCGGCGCGGCGTCCCGGGCCGGCTCCGCCGGCGAAGCCGCGCCGGCGTCCTGCGCGCGCGCGGCCCCGCCCGCGAGAAGAGCTCCGGCCGTGACAAAAGCGGCGGCGCCGGCGCTCCTTCGCGCCCGGGACGGGCGCGCCGAGCCTCGACGCGCGGGAGCCTTGGCGTTCATGCGGCGACATCTATAGCAACCATTAAGATGTTGCAATAGTTTTGCATGTGTACTCAGGATGCCGTTCATGACCGCGCGCGCGGCGATCGGCGCGGGCTCTCTGGGCGGGCAAGGGAGAAGGGGACATCGCGCGTCGGGAGAGCGCCACGCGGGGGACGGCCGGTGCGCGCCGCTTCCTGCCGATCACCGGGGTGATCGCCGCGGGCCGGCGGGAGATCCCGGAGGCCGGGCCGGGCTCAGCCGGCGGGCGCTTCCCTGAGCGCGGCGCTCGTCTCGACGTCGCGCCCGTCGAGCCTGCGAAACTCTCGATTCACCATGACGAGCACGAGGAGGAACATCGCCACATCGATGGCAGTGGTCCCCCAGTAGACCCCGCTCACCCCGACGAGCCTCGGGAGGAGCCACATCAGGGGGATGAAGAGCACCACCTGCCTCAGGAGGGCGACCACGCTCGCGAGCTTCGCCCTCTCCAGGCAGGGGAACAGCACCAGCGCGTTGAAGACATACGGCAGGAGGGGCAGCACGACGATGTAGATCCGGAAATCGAGCAGCTGCTGCGCGGTGAACTCGGACCCCGGCAGCAGGAAGCCGAGGACCGCGTTCGGGGCGAGCATCATCGCGAGCCAGAACGGCAGGACGAACGCGACCCCGGCGAGCCCGAAGAGGCTGAAGGCCCGCTTCACCCTGACGTGGCGCTGCGCCCCGTAGTTGATCCCTTCCACCGGCTGCAAGGCGCGCATGAGCCCGAGCATCGGGGTCAGCATGAACAGGAAGAGGCGGTTGCAGGCGGCGTAGAAGGCGACGTCGTTCTCCGTGCCCTGGCCCGAGACCGCGTTGTAGACGACGACGTTCTGGGCGATGCCCATGATGGTCAAGATCATGCCCGGCATGCCCAGGGAGACGATCTGCTTCCGGATCGCCGGATCGATGCGGATCGTGCGCCAGGCCGAGTCGAACGAGGCGCGCCCCCGCGCGAAATACAGGAGCCCCACGACCGAGTACACGAGCATCGCCGCGTTGGTGGCCCACGCCGCGCCTTGCACGCCCCAGCCGAACGTGTGGATGAACAGCGGCTTCAGGAGGACATCCACCAGCAGGCCGAGGGAGATCATCCACGCGGCCGTCTTCATCTTGCCTTCGCCGCGCACCGTCATGTTCACGGCCAGGCCGTGAACCCAGAACACCGAGCCGAGCGCCGTCACCTTGAAGTACTCGGTGCCGTACGCGAGGATCTCCCCGGTGCCGCCCATCATGCGCACCAGCGGCTCAGCGAACACGTAGGCGAGCACGGTGTAAGGCAGGCTGAGGAGCAGCGACAGCCCGTTCACGCTGCCCAGCAGGCCGTGGAGCTTGCTCTTGTCGCCGGCGCCCAGGTAGATGCTGAGCGCCGTGCCCGCGCCCGTCCCGACCAAGCTGCCGAGGCCGAGCGTCATCTGGGACAAGGGGTAGGCGATGCCGACGCCGGCCAGGGCGCTCTTGTTCATCAGCTGGCCCACGAACACGGCGTCCAGGAAGGCGTTGAGCCCGTAGAGCACCATGGCCAGCACCGCGGGCCACGAGAGCTCCCACATCACTCTCGTCAGCTTCCCCTCGAGGATGAACTGCTTCTGGGTGTCTCTATCGTTCATGGCACAGATCTCCGTCGATTCGGTCTCATCGACTCCACACGGCCGCAGCCGCGCCGCCCTCCACGCGCGCGACGACAACGCAGCTGGAAGAAATCTGTTTTCATGACGTCCCCACATCGAGAGCGCAGACGTGAGCGTCCGCAGGCGCCAGGGTGCCCGCGAAGCCACCTCCTCGGACGAACGCGATCCGACAGGCAGCCCCAGGGCACACCGCGCCCCTGCTCCTCCCTCTCCAGCGTGCTTGCTCCCTCCTAGCATACGCGCCGGCACAGATGCAATTGATTTTTATTTTCATCGCACGGGGCGACCGGCGGGAGCAGCATTTCGACCGCGATCTGGAGGGATTTTCTGCCGATCGGCCGTGGAGCGCGCGGCGGTCGGCCCCCGTTGCCCGGGGGCGATCGCGGGGCCCCGGCGTCGCGCCGCGCGAGGATCCTCGGCCCCGGGGTGCGCGCCGTAGTACAAACCCACGAGCACATCCCTGGAAGGAGCGCGCGATGGCAAAGCTCATGGTCTTCGAGACGTTCTCCAAGTCGGACATCGAGGCGCTGCTCGACGCCGGCATCGTCGTCAATCTCGCGTTCGACGCGTCGCACCCGAAGCGGGAGAAGACGGTCCACCTCGAGCTGCTCATCGACGCCACGCAGGAGGCGATCCTGCGGCTCAGGAGCCGTTACAACGAGACGTACATCAAGCTGAAGGGCGCGCTGATGCAGGGCGAGGGCACCTACAAGCTCGAGTGCCACACCTTCGATCAGGACATCGTCGACAGCTCGCCGAAGTCCTACGAGATCCGCCAGAACCGCGCGATCGTACGGTACGGCGACGCTGGCACCGTCATCCAGGACATCGGCTGGTGGTGAGCGAGGCTACGGAAGCGCATGCCGCTGGAGGACCTTCCAGGCGAGCTCGGGGATCATGAACGAGGTGTAGCTGCCGCAGTGCGTGCCGTTCTGAACGGTGCAGAGGACGGTCTCTGCGCCGGTGCCGCACGCTGGATACGTGTCGCACTCGGCGCGCTCGGACAGCGCTTCCGGCGAGCCGGTGCACGTGTTGATCTCGCCCCACGTCGCGAAGTTCTCTTCGGCGCCGGCGAACGCGTTGCCGCCTTCGTACGGCACCAGCCTATCGTTCGTCCCGCGGAACTGGACCACCGTGACGGGCCTCGTCGGCGAGCAGTCCCCGCACCCGGCGCCGTCGACGCAGTCGAAATCCACAGGCGCCACGCCGGCGATGACGTCGGCCGCCTTGCAGGCCAGCTTGTACGACATGCCGCCGCCGTTCGAGCAGCCCGAGGCGTAGACCCGCTTCGTGTCGACGCAGGCCTCGCTCTCCAGGGTCGTGATGATGGCCCTGACGAAGGCGACGTCGTCGGCTGCGTCGCCACAGCAGAGCCCGGCGTTCCACGCGTTCTCGACCCCCTGAGGATAGACGGCGAGGAACCCCTCGGCGTCGGCGACGTCGTCCCAGCCGGAGAGGTTCTTCTGCTGGTTGCTGTTGCCGCTGAGCCCGTGAAAATCGAACACGATCGGGACGCGGCTCACGCCATCGTAGCCCGGCGGGGCGTGAACGAGGAACGAGCGTTCTAGCCCATCCACCGTGATCTTCATCGTCGTGTCGCCGGGTTTCAACGTGGCGGAGGCGGGGCACGGCGCGCTGACATCCCCGCCCGACCCGCCGGTGCCACCGCCGCTTCCGGCCGTCGCCCCCGCACCGCCGCTTCCGGTCGGGCCTCCGCCGCTCGTGCTCGCGGTCTCTCCCGCGCTGCTGCTGCTGCTGCTGCCGCTCCCGACCCCCGCGCCGCCAGTACCGGTGCCGCTCGGGCCCTGGCCGCTCGTGGCGGAGGTGGCTCCGCCGCTCCCTTCACCTATGTTATCCACCGACGTCGTGCACGCAGCCAGCCAGGACGGGGCGACACCGACCACGAGCGCTCCGAGCACCCAGTGGCAACCCTTGCGATTGGACATGATAACTACCTCCTCGTAGGATCCCGCTCACCGAAGAAATCGACAGCGTGGTTGCCGAGCAGCTGCTGCCCTGTGGGCGTCGCTGTTCCGAGCCCTCATGTGCGCCATCATCGTGCTTCCTGTCCGACCGAGAGCCCCGGCTCGACGGAAAGTTGAAGCGAAGGCAAACGCTTCTTGCTGGGGTCGGCGTCGCCCGGCTCGGGCCCTCAGCCCCTGCAGGCGCGGCCGTCGCGACGAGGAGTTGCCACACCCGACCACCCCTGAGAAAGCGGCAAGATCGCCGCGCCGAGGGGGTGACTCCCCTGACGCTCCCTCTTCGTCCTTTTCTGACATCCCTCCCCCGTCTCCCAGCTGTCACTTCCCGCCTCACGCGAGCTCCCACTAGAGTCCACGAATCGGCGCCTTCCCGGGCCGTGCGAGCGACGAACATCGCGTTCGTCGCGACGCCACGTGGTGCACCATAAATGAATTAATTTTCCTTACCAATAATCCTTGACGCCTGACCCATGGATCGACCGAGCTCGCAGGCGCACCACCGGCCTTCTTATCCATCTTGAGCAACGACCTGCGAGCCGGCCGCTCCAGACATGGAGAATATCAATGCGCATGAATCGCTTTCTTGGGCACATCTCTCTCGTTCGCTTGCTGCCTGCTCGCATGCGCGATGGAGCCGGTGGATCTGGAGGACAGCGGCTCGCTCGAGTCCGGCGTGGCCAGCCCGGACGGCATGCTCGACGCGACGCTCACGGTTCAATCGCAGTGGGGTAGCGGGTACTGCGCGAACGTGACGATCAGGAACCTCAGCCGCACCGCCGCCACGACCTCCTGGGGCATGGTCGTCGATCTCGGCGGCACGACGGTGGCGAACCTCTGGAACGCGCGCTCCACGGCGTCGGGCGGGCGGCTCAACGTCACGAACGAGAGCTACAACGGGGCGATCGCGAAGGGGGGGACGACGGGGGGTACTGTGCGAACGGCACCGGGCGGCCCACCATCGTGTCAGCGAGCAGCACCGCAAGTCGACCGCTATCTGGGTTCAGGTCTGCATTTTATCGTTCAACGGAGCCGCTCCTGGGCCTCACAGCAGGCGTCCGTCACGCCCTCAAGGAAGCGAATGCCGCTTCAGCGTGGCCCACCCCATCTCGGGGCTCCCCCAGGTCATGCCGCCGCCCTCCGTGGTGCACAGCGTCACCTCCGCGCCGCTTGCGCAGCTCGAGTACGTCGAGCAACCGTCGCTGTCCGCCGCGCTCGGTGATCCCGTGCACCGGTTCAGCTCGGCCCACCTCTCGAAGGTGCCGGCGGCTCCGAGGAAGGTGATGTTCGCGCCGTTCGGCGCCTGCTGAGGCCCGCCTTCGTAAGGTACAAGCAAGTCCGCGGTACCCCGGAACGAGATCTCGGTCACCGGCCGCGACGGCTGGCAGGGCTGCTCCGACGCCGCCAGAAGGTCGAACGCGCTGGGAGCGACCGCGGCAAAGACGTCCGCGGCGTTGCAGGCCAGGTGGTAGGCCATCCCGCCGCCGTTCGCGACGCCGACGGCATAGACCCGCTTGAGGTCGACACACGCCTCCTTCTGGACCTCCTGGACCAGGGCGCGCGCGAACCCCACGTCATCGACGTCGCGCGACGTCGTGCAACACGGACCGATGTTCCACGCGCCGTCGATGCCCTGCGGCCACGCGACGATGAACCCCTCGGCCTCGGCGAGCTCGCGGTACCCCGAGGCCTCGGCCTCCTCCGCCGGGGTCCCGCCCAGCGTATGGTAGTCGAGCACCAGCGGCATGGGGCTCGCGCCCGTGTAGCTCGCGGGGAGGCGAACGACGTAGCTTCGGGTGGTGTCCCCGACCGTCACCGTGCGCTCGTTGTCGCCGGGCGAAAGCGTGGTCGCCGGGCAGGCGGTCGCCGTCTCGCCGTCGCCGGGCGTCCGGCAGAAGCCGCCCTGACAGCGGAACGGCGCGCCGAGCGGCTCGCAGTCGACGTCGCCGCTGCAGGAGATATCGCAGAACGCGGCGCTCTCGGCCGCGTCGCAGGCCGCCTCGGCAGGCCGCTCCGCCACGGCCACGCACTCGGCGCCGAAGACGAGCGCCGTACACTCGCGGGCGACCGAGCAGGCGCGCGTGCAGACGCCGCAGATGCAGGAGAGACCGTCCGCGCAGCTGGCATCACAGCTCCTGAGAAAGTTGGTCTCGCTCCCCGTTTGAGGGCCGATGTCCCTGCAGGCCGAGCCGAGGAGCGCCCCGCCCGTCACGCTCGCGATGAGGCACGCCGTCACGACCACCCTAGATCTCATCGCCGCCCCCGCTGTCCTGCTGGATCAAGCACTGTCCGATGTACAGAACGACCTGCGTGTACCTGTCCGGCCTCTCGTGCGCCGCGTTGAAGGCCTCGACCTGCTCGCGCAGCTCGACCAGCTGGGCACGCAGGCGCCCCAGCGTCTCGTAAGCCCGCTGTTCGTGCGGATGGCCGGGCCACAGGTCGAGGGTATAGGTGCTCCCCCCGACGCGGTCGCCGAGGCCGGGCGCGGAGCGATCCTCGCGCAGCCGGCACAGGATGGTCTTCACCATCGCCTGGAAGTGATCGAAGATCGCCGCCTCCCACCCCACGGGCGAGCCCAGCAGCACGTAGAGGCTCCCGGCGCTGTACGTCGCGCCCGCGCCCTCCCCGGTCCGCTCGACGCGCGCCGATTCCACGAGGCGCCCCAGGGCGGCGTCGAGCTCCGCGCGCTCGATGTGCGTCCGCTGCAGCAGCTCGTCGCGCGCGAGCGGGCCTTCCCGGTAGATGATCGCCCAGACCAGCTCGTCGACGCCTTCGCCGGAGCGGAGCGCGCGCAGCGCGCCCAGCTCGTCGTCGGACACCGCGCGATACACCACCTGAGCCCCCTGCCCCGCCTGGAAGATCAGGCGGCTCTCGCAGAGGTCGAAGAGCACCCCGCGGAGCAGGACGTCATCCTCGCCGGCGAACGCCCTCAAGATCTCGGCCCGCGGCGTGATCCCCCGGCGGCGGATGTGGTCCAGCACGGCCTCCCAGAGCGAACGGCCGCGCTCGACCGAGCTCTCCGTGATCCGCCGGACGCGGCGCTGATAGGTCCGGAGCCCCATGCCGAACATGTCGGCGCTCACCTTGCGGCTGACCCCTTGCCGCTCGAGCTCGGTGACCAGGTCCTGGAACACCTGGTCTGCGAGCTGGGCCAGGGGTGCGCGCCAGCCGCCCGAGGTCGCCAGCTGGGCGATGAGGACGGTGGTCTGGCGAACGATGGCATGAATCAGCTCTACCGTCATAAGTTGATAAGTATCGTCGAGAAGCCTCGTGGCGCGCCACAGAGTAACGCCACACAGGCCGGCGGGGGGAGTGACAAACCCGACACCCCCCGGGCGTGGGAGGGGCGCGGCCTCATCGAGCCGCTCGGCCCCGGGCCTCCCTCAGCGCACGCACCGCCAGCACCAGCTCCTCCAGCGTGTCGACGACGCGGTCGGCGCCCGCAGCCTCCAGCTCCGCGCGCGATCCGTATCCCCAGGTCACCCCGATCGCCACGAGGCCGTGCGCCTTGGCGCCGAGGACATCGTGCTCGCGGTCGCCGATCATGCAGGCGTCGGCGGGGGTGAGCGACTCGCGCTCGAGGGCGTGCGCGATGAGCTCGGCCTTTGTCGAGCGCTCGCCGGACAGCTCGGCGCCGTAGACCCGGGGCACGTGCGAGCGAAGGCCGAAGTGGTCGACGATGCGCTCGGCATAGACGGCCGCCTTGCTGGTGACGAGGCAGAGGCCGTGGCCCGCCTGGCCGAGCTGCGCGAGCGCCTCTGGCACACCGGGATACACGCTGTTCTCGAACAGGCCGAGCGTGCCGAAGCGCTCGCGATAGACGCGCACGGCCTCCTCGATACGAACGCTGTCGCGCGTCGCCAGGATCTCGGCGAACGCCTCGCGCAGCGGCGGACCGATGAAGCGGCGCACCTCGGCGAGGCCGATCGAGCCGTGCCCGAGCACACGGGCCGCGTGCACGAAGCAGGCGGCGATGCCAGGAGCCGGATCCGTCAAGGTGCCGTCGAGATCGAGAAACAACGTGCGCATGGCGGCGCACGTTGGGCACCGAAGGGCGCGACGGCAAGGGCCGCGAACTGCGTACAGACGCGAGGTCAGACCGAACGGAACTTTTCGGTGACGCTCCCCTCGGAGAGTGGGCATCTTGATGGCTCTCCAGGTCGACGAGCGGGGGATGACAGATCTGTCCAAGGGGGGCGACGGCGATCTCGCCGTCTATTCACGCGGGTCGCAGCGGCAATAGAACAAGGAGGGTCGGACGCGAGCCGAGGGTCTCCGCAGGTCCTGACCAGCGCCCCCTAACAGAAGGTGACGACGATGAATTATCCTGTTCTTTCCTCCCGATTGGTGGTCCGTTGCGCTCTTGGGATGGCCGTGCTCAGCCTCGGAGCTTGCGCTTCAGAAGTCGACCCGAACGACGGTTCGGAGTCGGAGAGCGCAGCAACCGGAGGGACGACGGGCACCACCGCTTCCACGACCGGGAGCTCGACGAGCGGGGGGACAGGCGTTGGAAGCTCCAGCTCTGCCGGTGCGACAACGGGGACGACCGGCGCGGGAGGAGCCCCGAGCGGCAGCACCAGCGGCGCTTCCGGCACCGGCGGAGGCGGCACCGGCGGCGCTGACCCGAGCGGACCGGCGTCGGTGAGCAGCACGAGCACGGGCGGCGATCCCGGGACGGGCGGCGGGGGTGACGGCCTGCCTCCGACGGGCGACAACTCGGTTGCGTACACCGGCTGCTCGATGGCCAACAACATCGGCACTGGCTACAAGCGCGTCGGCGGCAAGGTCATGTGGAACGCGGACAACTACCAAACGGGCGCCATGGTGGTCCAGAACTGGACCAACCCGAACAGCTCTTCCTGGCAGCTCTTCGACCGGAAGATGGAGTCGATCGGCGGGAAAGACGTCGTCAAGGCCATCATGGTCCAGATCTGCATCCTGTCGCAGCGGGCGACCGACAAGGAGCTCCGTGACATGGTCAACGCGGCGCGCCAGCACGTCAACCCGGGCACGCATATCTACATCGTGGGCCAGCCGGTCTACAACGCAGGGCACGACTGCTTCATCGCGGGGGCGGGCGGCGCCGACTGGACGGACATGAAGGCGCAAGAGCTGGCCAAGGACGCGACCATCAACGAGAACATGAGCTACCTCGGGAAGTTCATCCTCAACAACGACGCGGGCGAGGTCAGCGACGGCTGCCACGCCAGCAGCCCGAAGGGCGAGAACGTGCTGGGAGAGCAGGCGAAGGCGTTCTTCGGGGGCTGATCGGAGCACAGGTCCGACGAGAGCGAGCTGCGATGTCGACGGGCGCGCGCATGTCCGCACAGATGTGTGTGCAAAGTAGCGGTGAGCCCTGCCCGTAGGAGGGGAGCAGGAGCTGACCATCGTGGGTGACCTATGATCTCGCTTGCCACTCCCTACCACACCGTCGGCATCGCATGTTTCGGGCTGCTTCTCTCGGCAGGTTGCACCTGCGGAAACGAGGAGAGGACCGCGGCGGACGAGACGATCGCGAAGGATCGAAGCAGCGGCCACGCGGGCGCCTGGGCTGGAACGGCGCCAAGTTGCACCGGGCTGCCGGCGACCTGCGGGCCATCGGAGAACGAGGACTGCTGCGAGAGCTCGCTGGTCCCCGGCGGAACGTTCGCTCGAAGCTACGACGGCGTGGACTATCTGGACCGGAGCTCCCCGGCGACGGTGAGCGACTTCTACCTCGACAGGTACGAGGTCACCGTGGGCCGGTTCCGGGCGTTCGTGAACGCAGGCATGGGCACGCAGGCCAGCCCGCCTGGGGATGGCGCGGGCGCACATCCAAAGATCCCAGGCTCTGGCTGGAGCTCGGCGTGGAATACCAAGCTGCCGCCGAGCACGGCTGCCCTGAAAGACGCCCTGAAGTGCTTCGTGCACCAGAGCTGGACGGACACGGCGGGGAGCGACGAAAACAAGCCGATCAACTGCCTGGACTGGTACACGGCGTTCGCGTTCTGTGCGTGGGACGGCGGACGGCTGGCGACAGAGGCGGAGTGGAACTACGCGGCCTCCGGGGGCAGCGAGCACAGGTACTATCCTTGGTCGAAGCCAGCGACCTCCACGACGATCGATGACAGCTACGCGGTTTACTGCGGCGGCACCTGCAGCCTGCGGAACGTCGGCTCGACGTCGCCAAGAGGCGACGGGAAGTGGGGGCAGTCCGACCTCGGCGGGAACGCGTGGGAATGGACGCTGGACTGGGATCCGGTCCAGTACCCGATGCCATGTCATGACTGCGCCGCCGTGACAGCGGGCTCCTACCGGGCTTTCCGGAGCGGCAGCAACGACGACCTCGCCCCGACCCTGCGGTCAGCCACCCGCCACGTCTACTACCCCGAGCACCGAGGCAACATCGGGTCGCGTTGCGCCAGGACCCCGTAGCCGCGTCAAGTCGGTCGTGCTGCGTCCCCCCCGGGACGTCCCCGATCTCCGGTCACTTCTGCAGCTGGACGCCGAGGAACAGGGCATTCCCCTTCGCGCCCGACAGATCGCTTCTTTGATAGCCGAGCGCCGCGCGCGCAGCGTGCCCTTCGATGACATAGCCCACCTGGGCATCGATCAGCAGATAGGGGTCGGCGTTCTTCGGCTTCGCTTGTTGCAGCCGGACCAGAGGCTGTAACTTCCCGACACCGACGTTGGCCGGCGTGAGGTAGCTCGCGAGCGCAAAGTAAGAATAGTCGAACCTCTCGAAGTCGCCGAGGTACTTGTAGAACGCGCCCTCGAGCGTGATGGTGCCCGCCGCGCCGAGGTTCTTCTCGAACAGGAGGTCGGCGTTGACCTCGCCGTAGGTGTCCTTGCGCGGGATGCCTGCAGGCTCGCCCGCCGCAGGGGGCGGCAGCGATTCGACCGAACCTCCCTTCTGCACCTCACCCGCCACGCCGAGCGCGAGGATGCTCTTCTCCCCGAGGTACGTGGCCTTCTGGTAATAGGCTGGCTCCGGGTCGAGCAAGCTCAGGTTGAGCCTCGCGGTGTAGAGCGGGCTCACCGAAGAATCATGCAGGTTGTAAGCGCCGACGTAATACTTGAACAGGCCGCCCGCCACCTTGCCCCAGGCGGTCACCCCATCGTTGCGCCCGAAAGGCCCCTGTCTCGGCCCGAGCGGCGGCGCGTAGGGCTCGAAGAATCCGGGGTAGTTCCAGGGCCCCATCGACCACGGCCCGGAGAAGGCGGAGCGATCCGACGGCACGATCATTCGACCGATCCAGACGTTCAGCAGATCATGGAACTTGATCTTGGCGATGGCGTCACGGAGGGCCGCGCTGCCCGCGATGTTGCCCCCGGTCGGGGTTGGCCCGAACTGAGCGACGACCGCGCCCTGCAGGCCGATGAACCGGTTGATCTCGCCTGAAAGCAACAGATGCAGCTCGCCGTCCGCGAGCAGCCGGTCCATCTTCTCCCGCGCGCCAGGGTTCTGTAAGCGACCTCCGACGCGGGTCCAGGCCGCGACGCTGAGCGGCTTCTTCCATAGCTCCTCCTCCGCCGGAGGCGGCGGCGCCGGCGAAGCTGAGCCAGGCCCTGCGGCGCTGTCCGGTGTCGGCGCGGCGAGGGCTTCGGCAGTCGGCGCTCGCGCTGCGCTTGCGTCTTCGGGAGCGGTCGCGGGCGCCGCGGTCGGCGGATCTCCGCCCGTGGGCGCCGGCGGTGCTTCGGGCTGCGCTTGTGCCCGCGCCGCGCGATCGAAGGAGGTGATGCCGAGGATGACGGCCAAGATACCTGCGCTAACATCGACCAGGCGCCTCGACGCCCCCGTCTGTGTGCTCATGCGTTCTCCGTGGTGTGCTCGTCGATAGGAAAAACCGCGCATTCGTTGTCGCGCGCGTCAAATAGGATTCTGCGATGAACGCGCTGCCTCGATGGCGCGGGCCGAAATCTGACCGAGCAGCGCATCCGCATGCATGGCCGCCGCCAAGGGTGAGGTTCGTCGCCGTCACGACGACGAGTTGCCACGCCCCGCTGCACCGGAGAAAGCGGCAAGATCGCCACGCAGGGGGGGTGACAAAACTATCGCCGGCTATCACAGCGGCGAACCACTATGATGAGGCTTTAATTATCTCGGGCAGCCTCTCTTCGAGGGCGAAGTGGCCGGTATCGAAGAGGCCTGCCGAGGCGAGGCAGGCGACAGATCTGTCATCCCCATTGAGCGGCGATCTTGCCGCTTTCTCCGGGGCGGCTGCGTGTGGCAACTCGTCATCGAGACGGCGACGCCTGCAGGGTCTGAGGGCCTGAGCCGGGATTCATCATCGCTTTATATTTACATCGAGTGACGCTCTCGACCGGACCGGACCGATGAGACTCCCTCGAATGGGCGGAGAAACCAGCGGTCTACTACGTTACGTCGAACCCGCATGCGCGATGACGCAGCAGAGGAAACCATGTCTACCGGTGAAGTGACTCGCGAACCAAGCGGCGGGCGCTGGGTCGTCCCGCTCTGCTGGGCGGCCGTTCTGCTGGACGGTTTCGACCTCGTGGTGCTCGGCACGGTGCTGCCCGTGCTGCTCCAGAGCAAGGTGTGGGGCCTCGACCCGGACAGCGCGGCGATGCTGTCCACCGTCGGCCTCATCGGAATGGCGATCGGCGCGCTGACCATCGGCACGATCACCGACGTCATCGGCAGGCGCAAGGCGTTGCTCCTGGCCGTCATCGATTTCTCCCTCTGCACGCTCCTGTGCGCGTTCGCGCCATCCGCGTTCGTGTTCGGGCTCCTCCGGTTCGTCGCCGGCCTCGGGCTAGGCGGCTGCCTGCCGACCGCGATCGCGCTGGTGACCGAGTACGCGCGCGCCGACAGGCGCGGCAGCGCCACGACCACGATCATGACCGGGTACCACGTCGGCGCGGTGTTGACCGCGCTGCTCGGCATCGTCGTCATGAGGCCGCTCGGGTGGCGCGCCATGTTCGTCATCGGCGCGGCGCCGGCGCTGGTGCTGGTCCCGCTCATGCTCCGCCACCTGCCGGAGTCCGGATCGTTCCTCAAGGTGGCGCGATCGCGCCGGTCGCTGCGCGACGCTCTCGGCGCGGTCGCCTCCCTGTTCCAGCACGGCCTGTTGCGCCCGACGCTGGCGTTCTGGGTGACCTCGTTCATGGGCTTGTTGCTCGTCTACGGCCTCAACACATGGCTGCCGGCGATCATGCGGCAGGCCGGCTACGATCTCGGCGCGGCGCTGAGCATGCTGCTGACGCTCAATGTGGGCGCGGTGATCGGCTTGTTGCTCGCCGGCGTCGTCGCGGACCGCTTCGGCGTGCGCCCGTCGGTCATCGGCTGGTTCGTCGCCTCCGCGGTGTTCCTGGCGCTGCTCAGCGTCCGGCTCCCCGGCGCCTTCGTCTATGCGGCCGTGCTGATCGCCGGCTGCTTCGTCTTCAGCGCGCAGGTCCTGGTATACGCCTATGTGGGACGGGTCTATCCGGACGGCAACAGGGCGACCGGGCTCGGCTGGACCGCCGGCGTCGGGCGGCTCGGCGCCATCTGCGGTCCGATCCTCGGGGGCGCGCTGCTGAGCGCCGGGGTCGCGTACCCGTGGGGCTTCTATGCCTTCGCCATCGTAGGTGCGCTCGGCGCGATCGCGGTGACCGCCGTCGGACGGGCGAGACCACGAACGGAGCCTGCGACCACAGGACTGCCCGCGGCCGCGGAGGGCTGATGCAAACGAGAATGGAACGCGGGAGGGACGCGTGATCGACAAGGTTGTGAGCTCGCTCGAGGCCGCCGTGGGAGGCATCCGCGACGGGGCGACGATCATGATCGGCGGCTTTGGCACGGCGGGAATGCCGTTCCAGCTGATCGACGCCCTCATTGCGCAGGGGGCCCGCGATCTCACCGTGGTCAGCAACAATGCGGGCAACGGCGATGCGGGCCTCGCGGCCCTCTTGAAGATGCGCCGCGTCCGCAAGGTCGTCTGTTCCTTTCCGCGCCAGCACGATTCACACGTGTTCGACGCGCTCTACCGCGCGAAGGAGATCGAGCTCGAGCTCGTGCCCCAGGGCAACCTCGCGGCGCGCATCCAGGCGGCGGGGGCGGGGTTCGGCGCGTTCTACACGCCGACCGGCTACGGCACGCCGCTCGCGCAGGGCAAGGAGACGCGCGAGATCAACGGACGCCCCTATGTACTGGAATACCCGATCCACGCCGACGTCGCGCTCGTCAAGGCGCACAAGGCGGACCGCTGGGGCAACCTCGTTTACCGCAAGGCGGCGCGCAATTTCGGGCCGATCATGGCGACAGCGGCCCGCTGCACCATCGCGGAGGTCGGTGAGATCGTCGCGCTCGGCGCGCTCGATCCGGAAGCGGTGGTCACGCCCGGGATCTTCGTTCACCGCGTTGTATGCGCGGCGCGGGAGGCGGCGCGCGCCGGCTGAGGGACGATGAGTATCCGACGCTACAGCCGCGAGCAAATGGCCGCACGCGTGGCCGACGACATCAAAGAGGGCACGTACGTGAACCTCGGCATCGGGCTGCCGACGCTCGTGTCGAACTTCCTGCCGCGCGACCGCGAGGTGTTCCTGCACAGCGAGAACGGCATCCTCGGCATGGGCCCGGCGCCGGCGCCAGGCGACGAAGACCCCGAGCTCATCAACGCCGGCAAGCAACCGGTGACGCTGCTGCCTGGCGGATGCTTTTTTCATCATGGCGACTCGTTCGCCATGATGCGCGGAGGCCACCTCGATATCTGCGTCCTCGGCGCGTTCCAGGTGTCCATGAACGGCGATCTCGCCAACTGGCACACCGGCGCGCCGGACGCCATCCCGGCGGTCGGCGGCGCCATGGACCTCGCCATCGGCGCGCGCGACGTCTGGGTGATGATGGAGCACACGACGAAGTCGGGCGAGAGCAAGATCGTCGAGCGCTGCACGTATCCCCTGACCGGTATCGCGTGCGTGAAGCGCATCTACACGGATCTCGCGGTGATCGACGTCACGCCGCAAGGACTCACCGCCGTCGAGTCGATCGACGGCCTTTCATTCGAGGAGCTCGCACGGATGACGGCTGCGCCGCTCCGGCGGGGAATGGCACGATGACGGCGCCGGCTTACATCTGCGACGCGGTACGGACCCCCTTCGGTCGCTACGGCGGCGCGCTCGCCACGGTGCGCGCGGACGACCTCGCGGTCGTGCCGATCCGCGCGCTCATGGATCGCAATCCGAGCGTGGACTGGTCGGCCGTGGACGACGTGATCTACGGCTGCGCGAACCAGGCCGGTGAGGACAACCGCAACGTCGCGCGGATGGCGGCTTTGCTCGCCGGCCTGCCGGAATCGGTGCCGGGCGCGACCGTCAACCGGCTGTGCGGGTCGAGCTTGGAAGCGGTCGCCGCGGCCGCGCGCGCGATCAAGACGGGCGAGGCGTCGCTCACGATCGCCGGCGGGGTCGAGAGCATGTCGCGAGCGCCCTTCGTGCTTTCGAAGGCCGACGCCGCCTTCGCCCGGGGGCTCGAGCTCGAGGACACGACCCTCGGCTGGCGCTTCGTGAATCCCCTGATGCACGCGCGCTTCGGCACGGACGCCATGGCGGAGACGGCTGAGAACGTAGCAGAAGCGTTCAATGTCTCGCGCGTCGACCAGGACGCCTTCGCCTACCGCAGCCAGCGCCGCGCGGCGGCCGCCGTCGAGGCGGGCCTCCTGGCAGAGGAGATCGTACCCGTCGCGGTGCCGAGGAGGTCGGCGACCGCGCTCGTCGACACGGACGAGCACCCGAGGCCCGACACGAGCCCAGAAGGCCTGGCGAGGCTCAAGCCGATCGTCAGAGACGGCGGCACCGTCACGGCCGGGAACGCTTCCGGCATCAACGACGGCGCCTGCGCCGTCCTGCTCGCGTCCGAGGCGGCGGTGAAGCGCTTCGCGCTCACGCCGCGCGCGCGCGTGGTCGCGGTCGCCGTGGCGGGCGTCGCCCCCCGCATCATGGGCATCGGTCCTGTCCCCGCCACGCGCAAGGCGCTTGCGCTCGCGGGCCTCACGCTCGCCCAGATGGATCTCGTCGAGCTGAACGAAGCCTTCGCTGCGCAGGCGCTCGCCGTGCTGCGCGAGCTCGGGGTGCCGGACGACGCGCCTTTCGTCAACCCGAACGGTGGCGCCATCGCCCTTGGCCACCCGCTCGGCGCGAGCGGAGCGCGGCTCGTGACGACCGCCGTCCATCACCTCCGACGCAGCGGCGGCCGCCACGCTCTGTGCACCATGTGCATCGGCGTCGGACAAGGCATCTCCATGATCCTCGAGCGGGTATGAACCATGGCCGATAAAGACATTTACCGTCGTCCCGCGCCAGGTGCGCAGCCGCCCTATTTGCATCGGCCGTACAACTCGACGCACAAGCGGGCGCCGACGCGGCCGCTCGTCGTCTTGCCGCAGACTTTGTCGGAGGTGACGGGCCCCGTCTTCGGTGCGGAGCTCGTGGCGCCGAACGCCGCCGATCTCACGCGCCAGAGCAGGGGCGAGCCCCTGGGCGAGCGCATCGTCGTCGCGGGCCGCGTCCTCGACGAGGACGGACGCCCGCTCCGCCGAACGCTGGTCGAGATCTGGCAGTGCAACTCCGCCGGACGCTATCTGCACCAGAAGGACAACCACGACGCGCCGATCGACCCGAACTTCCACGGGGCTGGTCAAGCGGTGACAGACGACGAAGGGGTCTATCGTTTCATCACCATCAGACCGGGCGCTTACCCCTGGCGCAACCACCACAACGCGTGGCGTCCTTCACACATCCATTTCTCCGTGTTCGGGCCCGCGTTCCTGACGCGCCTCGTGACCCAGATGTACTTCCCCGGGGATCCGCTTCTGCCGTTCGACCCGATCTTCAACTCGGTCCCGGACGAACGCGCGCGCGACCGATTGATCGCGAATTTCGACTGGGAGACGACGAGGCCGGAAAAGGCGCTCGGCTACCGCTTCGACATCATCTTGCGCGGGCGCGACGCGACGCCCCTGGAGGATCCGGCCCATGGCGGATGAGCACGAGGTGAGGCTGCAGCCGACGGTCTCCCAGACCGTCGGGCCGTTCTTTCACATGGGACTGAAGTGGCTGTTCAGCGACCAGGTCGCGGAGGCCGGCACGCCGGGCCGGCACATCACGGTGCGGGGCCGCGTCTTCGACGGTGATGGCGTGCCCGTGCCCGATGCGTTGATCGAAGTCTGGCAGGCGGACGCGAACGGCAAGTACCCACACCCCGCCGACCGCCAGGACAAGCGCCCGGCGCCCGGCTTCAGGGGCCACGCGCGGGTGCCGACGGATGACGCCGGCGCATTTCGTTTCAGCACGGTGAAGCCTGGGCGCGTGCCCGCGCCGGGCGCCGGCATGCAGGCGCCTCACATCTCTGTCCATGTCTTCATGCGCGGGCTCCTGCGTCCGCTGGTCGCGCGCATCTATTTCGCCGACGAGGCCGCCAACGAGGAGGATTTCGTGCTCGGGCGCGTGCCGGCGTCGAGGCGCGGCAGCCTGATCGCAACCCCCCGGCCGGGCGAGGTCGACGTGTTCGAGTGGAACGTGGTGCTCCAGGGCGCCGATGAGACCGTTTTCTTCGAGGATTGAGGCATCATGACGGCTCGATCGCGCAGTTTGTTCGATGAGCTCTTCGCCTCGGAGGCGATGCGGGACGTCTTTTCCGATCGAGCGCGGGTGCAGGGGATGCTCGACTTCGAAGCCGCGCTGGCGCGCGCGGAGGCCGGGCTGGGCGTGATCCCGCCGGAGGCCGCGACGCCGATCGCCTCGCAATGTCACGCCGAGCGGTTCGATCTCGAGCGGCTCGCCCGGGGCGCCGCGCTCGCCGGCAACGCCGCGATACCGCTCGTCGCCGCGCTGACCGACCTGGTGGCACGGAAGGATCCGGACGCCGCGCGCTTCGTGCACTGGGGAGCGACGAGCCAGGACGCGATGGATACCGGCCTGGTGCTGCAGCTGCGCGCCGCGCTCGACCTCCTCGACGCCGACCTGGAGCGCCTGGCCGACGCGCTGGCCGAGCTCGTGCGCGCTCACCAGCGAACGGTGGTTCTCGGACGCACGTGGCTGCAGCCGGCGCTCCCCGTGACGTTCGGATTGAAGGCAGCCGGTTGGCTCTCCGCGACGGGGCGCGGGCGCGGGCGCCTGCGCGCGTTGCGCGGCCGGGCGCTCGTGATCCAGTTCGGCGGCGCCGCCGGCACGCTCGCGTCCCTCGGTGAACGAGGCCTCGATGTCGCCACGCACCTCGCGCACGATCTGGCGCTCGCCGTGCCGGATCTCCCGTGGCACGCCCAGCGCGATCGCATCGCCGAGGTGGCCGCGGCGCTCGGCCTGCTCGCTGGCAGCCTTGGCAAGATGGCGCGCGACCTCTCGCTGATGATGCAATCGGAGGTCGCCGAGGCATTCGAGCCGCAGGCGCCCGGGCGCGGCGGCTCTTCCACGATGCCGCACAAGCGCAACCCGGTCGGCGCCGCCGCGATCCTGGCGGCGGCGACGCGCATCCCAGGGCTCGTCGCGACCCTCCTCTCCGCCATGCCGCAGGAGCATGAGCGAGGGCTCGGCGGCTGGCAGGCAGAGTGGGAGTCGCTGCCCGAGATCTGCTTGCTGACGTCCGGCGCGCTCATGCACGCCGTGCAGGTGATCGAGGATCTCCAGGTCGACGCGGAGCGGATGCGAGCGAACGTCGACGCCACGCGCGGCGTGATCCTGGCCGAGGCGGTGAGGCTGGCGCTCGCTCGAGCCATGGGTCGCTCGGTGGCGCACGCGCTGGTCGAGCGCGCCTGCCGACGCGCGATGGCCGAGGGCAGATCGCTGCGTGAGGTGCTGGCGGCGGAGCCCGAGGTAACGACCCACCTCTCGGTCGCCGAGCTCGACGGCCTGTGCGACCCGACCGCGTACCTGGGGCTCGCCGGCGAGTGGAGCGAGCGCGCGCTCGCGCAGTACTCCCGGGACGCGCGACGGAGCGAGGGGTGACATGCCGATGATCGACGTTGTCGGAGCCGAGCTGCACTACCGCCTGGACGGGCCGGCGGACGCGCCCGTCGTCATGCTCGCGAATTCGCTCGGCACGGCGCTCGGGATGTGGGACAGCCAGATGCCTGCGCTGACGCGCCACTTCCGCGTGCTGCGCTACGACATGCGCGGACACGGCGCGTCCTCGGTGCCGGACGCGCCCTTCGACATCGAGCGCCTGGGCCGGGACGCCGTGGCGCTGCTCGATGCGCTCGAGCTATCGCGGGTGCACTTCTGCGGCCTGTCGCTGGGCGGCGTGGTAGGCATGTGGCTCGGCGCTCATGCGCCGGACCGGCTGCGCAAGCTCGTGCTGTGCAACACGGCCGCGACGCTCGGCCCGCGGTCCCTCTGGGACGCGCGCATCAAAGCGGTCGCGAGAGGCGGCATGGCCGCGATCGCAGAGGCCGTGCTCGACCGGTGGTTCACCGCGAGGTTCCGCCAGCGAGATCCCGCTGCCGTGGAGCGCGTACGACAGATGCTGCTCACCACGAGACCCGAGGGGTACATCCCCGCGTGCGCGGCCGTGCGCGACGCGGATCAGCGAGCGAACGTCGTCGAAGTGCGCGCGCCCACGCTCGTGATCACGGGCGCGCGCGACAGCGCGACGCCGCCGTCCGAGGGGCATTGGCTCGCAGCGCGCATCGCCGGGGCGCGTTACGTCAAGCTGCCGGCGGCGCACCTGTCCAACATCGAGGCCACACCGCTGTTCAACGAGCGCGTCCTCGGCTTCATCGCGGCCCAGGGAGAGTGAGAGATGGACGAGCGCGAGCGGCTGAACGAGGGCATGAAGATGCGCCGAGCCGTGCACGGCGACGCCCACGTCGAACGCAGCATCGAGAGCCGGAGCGAGTTCAACGGCGAGTTCCTGGACTTGCTCACCCGTTATGCGTGGGGCGAGATCTGGACTCGCCCCGGGCTGGAACGTCGGACACGCAGCCTGTTGTGCCTCGCCATGATGGTGGCTCTCAATCGTGGAGAGGAGTTTCGCTTGCATGTGCGTTCGGCGTTGAACAACGGCGTGACGCGCGACGAGATCAAGGAAGTGCTGCTCCAGGCGGCGATCTACTGCGGCGTACCGGCCGCGAACACGGCGTTCCGTCTGGCCGCGGAGACATTCGCTGAGATTGACGGCGAGCCGGAGAAAGGAGGCTAGCGCCCCCATGCGAACTCAAGTCGGAATCATCGGAGCCGGGCCGGCGGGGCTCATGCTCTCGCACCTCTTGCACCGGCAGGGCATCGCGTCGGTCGTGCTCGAGAAGCACACGCGCGAGTACGTCGAGCGTCGTGTTCGCGCCGGCGTGCTCGAGCAAGGCACGGTGGACCTCCTCAACGAGACCGGCGTCGGCGAGCGTATGCGCCGCGAGGGCATGGTGCATCACGGCATCCACCTCAGGTTCGACGGCGCCACCCACCGCGTCGCGCTCGACGACCTCACCGGTGGGCGCGGGATCACCGTGTACGGCCAGCAGGAGGTGGTCAAGGATCTCATCCGCGCGCGCCTCGAGGCCGGCGGTACGATCCAGTTCTCGGCCGAACAGGTGCGTCTGCTGGACATCGACACCGAGCGCCCGCGCGTTCGGTACCTCCATGACGGCGCGCCGTGCGAGCTCGAGTGTGATTTCGTCGCCGGCTGCGACGGCTCGCACGGCGTATCCCGACGATCGATCCCGGACGGCGTGCTCTCCGTGCTGGAGCGCACGTATCCGTATGCTTGGCTCGGTATCCTGGCGCAGGCGCCGCCGGCGCACGACGAGCTCATTTATGCGCACCACGAGCGCGGCTTCGCGCTGTTCAGCATGCGCTCGCCGAAGCTGACGCGCCTTTACCTGCAGGTCCAGCCGGACGAGCCGATCGAGGACTGGTCCGACGACCGTATCTGGCGTGAGCTCCACGCTCGCCTCGAGACCGACGACGGGTGGCGGCTCAACGAGGGGCCCATCGTCGAGAAGGCCGTCACGGGGATGCGCAGCTCCGTGGTCGAGCCGATGCAGTACGGTCGGCTCTATCTCGCGGGCGACTCGGCGCACATCGTGCCGCCCACGGGCGCCAAGGGCATGAATCTGGCGATCGCTGACGTGCGTGTGCTGGCGCGGGCGCTCGCGGCCTATTTCAAGACCGGCGACACGACGGCGCTCGAAAGGTACTCCCCGACCTGTCTGCGGCGTGTCTGGCGCGCCGAGCACTTCTCGTGGTGGATGACCTCCATGCTGCACCGCTCCCCGGGCGACGACGTGTTCCAGCAGCGCCTGCAGCGGTCGCAGCTCGACTACATCGTGCGTTCGCGCTCGGCGTCCACCTCGCTGGCGGAGAACTACGTCGGGCTACCCCTGGATTGGGGCCTCACGGACGGTTGATCGGTCCCGCAGGCAGACGCCGGACGACCGGACGTCGGGTCTCCAAGCGGATCGCACGTGCTAAGAAATTAGCACGCGATGCTTGCTAATTTCTTAGCACCAGGCTACGGATGGACGCCATGCCGAAGCCGCCGCTCACGCGCCGAGAGCGCGAGATCATGGACATTTTGTACCGCCTACGGCGCGCGACCGCGCACGAGGTGAAGGACAACCTCGAGGATCCGCCGAGCTACTCCGCGGTCCGCGCGCTGCTGCGCCTGCTGGAGGAGCGCGGGCACGTCAAGCACGTGGAGGAAGGGCAACGCTACGTCTACACGCCGGTCACGGCCCCGAGCGAGGCTCGCAGGAGCGCGCTGGCGCAGGTCGTGCGGACGTTCTTTGGAGGCTCGGTCGAGCAAGCGGTCACCGCGCTTGTCGACACGTCAAAGTCCAAGCTGTCGCGCGAAGAGCTGGATCGCATCGCCCAGGTGATCGAGCGCGCCAAGAAAGAAGGGGGTTGAGATGAGCCCGATCGAGATGAGCCCGCTGCCGTTCCTCGTCGATGCCGCGCGGGGCGCCGCGCTCCTCGGGCTCGCCCTCGCGGCGATGCCGCTGCTCCGCCGCGCGCCGGCCTCCACGCGCCGGCTCGTGCTGGTGCTCGGGCTCGCGGCCGCGGCGCTGGTGCCGGTCGCCTCGCGGCTCGTTCCGGCGTGGCGCGTGCTGCCGGTCGCCGAGCTTGGCGCCGCGGACGCGAGTAGGCCCTTCGCCGAGCCCATCGGGGACGCCATTGCCCCGCCCTCCGTCGGGCCTGTCTCCCACGCCGCAATGCAGGCTCCTTCCACGCCTGTCGCCCTGGCAAAACAGTCCTTTCCGTGGGGCCCGGTGCTCCTTGCCGTGTGGGCGCTCGGGGCATTTGCGGTGCTCGCTCGCCTGGCGCATGGCCTCGCCAAGGCGCGTGGGATCGCCCGGCGCGCGACCCCGCTCTCGTTTCCGGGGATCACGGCGACCCTCGGCGAAGCGCGCATGAACGCCCGCGTGTGCGTCAGCTCCGAGATCGATGTGCCGGCGGTGACCGGGGTCTTTTCGGCGGTGGTGCTGGTGCCGCGGGAGGCGCTCGAGTGGAGCCAGGCGCGCTGGCGGGCCGTGCTGCTACACGAGCTGGCGCACGTCCGGCAGCGCGATTGTCTTGCCCAGATCGTGGGGCAGCTCGCCTGTGCAATGCACTGGTTCAACCCGCTGGTGTGGCTCGCGGCGCGCAGGCTTCGCATGGAGCGCGAGCTGTCGGCGGACGAGCGGGTCCTGGCGAGCGGGGCCCGGCCGACCGAATATGCCGAGCACCTGCTGGCCATTGCGACGAGCGCGGCGCGGCTCCGTGAGGTGCCGGGCGGAGCGCTCGGGATGGCGGAGCCCTCGCAGCTCTTGGCGCGGGTCGAGGCCATCGTGCGACCGCGGGCGGGGTCGCTGCGCACGTCGGCGGCGCGGGGCGTTGCAATCACCGCGTCGGCTGCGGCGCTGCTCGGGGTGGTGGCGTGCGTCACCGCCGGCAAGGAAGGACCTGCCGCGGCTGTGGCGGCCAATCCGTCCAATCCATCCGGGAAATCGGAGCCGGTCGCTCCTGCACCGGCGGGCGCGTCCGTTCCGGCCTCCACCTCCGCCGTTGCTAGCTCCACGCCGGCCTCACTGGCCCATCTGACCGCGGAGGTCGCCTCCGTGATGGGCGCCCCGGCCGATCGCCTGGAGCTCACGATCGATCGCGACATCCAGGCGATCGTCGAGGAAGAGATGAAGCGGATGGCGGACGAATGGCGCCCTGTCGCCGCCACGGCGATCGTGCTCGATCCGAAGACCGGCGAGGTGCTGGCCATCCATGATCCGAGCACCGCCGCGGCGCCGCGCATCAGCGGCTCGACCATCAAGTCGCTCACCGTCGCGGCCGCGCTCGACGAGGGGGCCATTTCGGTGACCGACCGGTTCTTCTGCGACAAGGGAGCGCGGCGCTATGGCAAGGAAGTCCTCCGCGACGCGAGCCCGAACGAGTGGCTCGACGTGCCGCAGATCCTCATGCGCTCGTCGAACATCGGAGCCTCGCGGATCTTCGACAAGCTGGGCGGCGAGGCGCTCGGGCGCTGGCTCCGGCGCTTTCATTTCGGCGAGGCGACGCGCATCCAGCTCCGCGGGGCGCCGGTCGGCGAGGTCCCTCCGGTCATCGCGGACGGCTCGCTCCGCGGCGTGGCCCTGGCATCGGGCCATGGCGGCGCGATGGCCAGCCCGCTTCAGATGGCCGCCGCTTATGCCACCATCGCCAATGACGGCGTGTTCAATGCGCCGACGCTCGCCCGGCGCGCCCGGGGCGCGGACGGCGGCGTCCGCTTCGAGCACCACGTGGAGAATGAGCGCGTGCTCCGCCCGGAGACGGCGCGGTCGGTGATGGGCATGCTGGAGCGCGCCGTGAGCGACGAGCAGGCGACGGGCAAAGCGGCGCGTGTGCAAGGCGTGCGGGTCGCCGGGAAGACCGGCACCACGGACGAGCGATCGGCGGCGGGCGAGCCGCGCAATTACGCGAGCTTCATCGGGGTCGCGCCGGCCGAGCAGCCGCGTTTCGTCATTCTCGTCGGCGCGGTCGTCGCCGCGGAGGACGCGACGGGCGGCAAGGTGGCGGGGCCGGTGTTCGCGCGCATCGTCGCGCGGGCGCTCGGGCGCTGATCCGAGCGCGTCGGGGGCGCCAACGTCGAGGGGTACGCGCCTCCGTTCTTTCCCCGGCTACGTCCCGCTCACCGACAAGGCGATGATGCGGGCGCTCGGAAGGCCGCGTGTCACCGGCAGGGCCACCGGCCGCCGTCGAGGTCGAGCGGCATCTCCATGCTGTTGAAGCCCCAGGCGTTCGCCTGTTCGCAGAAGAGCGACCTGTCGGTCATGTGACCGGAGAACGGATCGTCGTACTCCACCTCGAACACGGCCTTGCCGTTCGCCAGGAAGGTATCGACGAGGATCTCGCACTCTTCATACTCGAAGCACTGCTCGTTCAGCGTCCAGTCGAAGTACGGCCACAGGTCCTCCGCCTGCTCGATGTCGCCCTTGAGCCCCACGGACATGCCCATCGAGTGGGCGAGATCCGCGATGAACACGTTGTAGGCGATCTGGTCTTCATAGCGGAGGGGGAACCCGGAGTCGTTGGCGTAACCGTCGACCTCGTCGGGCTCGATGGCGTCGAAGCCCTTGTCCTTGCAGACCTGGAACCGGGCCTGCATGATCGGCCCGAGGACATTGATCTGCCGGATGTCGAGCCAGAACGAGCCCTCCCAGTGGTAGTCCGGGTTGCCTTTGACCGACTCCGGGAAGTCGCCGGCGTCTGGCCGATAGTCCTCGAACGCGCCGACGTCGACGTAGCAGATGACCTTGGCGCCCTTCGCGTGCAGCGCGGCCACCGTCTCGGCCGGCGTGAACTCCCAGTCGAGGTCGTAGACCGTGGGAGGCGGCGACGCGATGGGCGCTCCCGTGGGATCGACCAGGCCCATGTCCCTGGGGTCGTCCAGGTCCAGGGGGTGGTCGATCATCCAGTGCCACGACGTCTGGAGCGCCGGGATCCAGACGCCGGGGCCCCCGCCGGCGGATGTCGATGAGGCGGACGCCGATGAGGTGGACGTCGACGCCGGCGTGCCCGAGCTGCCGGGCGAGCCCGGGCGCGAGCCCCCTGCCCCGCCCGGATCCACGCCGGCGTCGCCGCACGCGGCGGGCACCGCCGCGAGGACGAAGATCAACGACTTGACCACCGCGGGCCACGATCGATTCATGATTTCAGCCCCTGTCCTCGCCACGGCACCTCGCGCGCGCGCGCTGGTACTCCGGCCGCGCGGCGATCCGCTCCTGGTAGGCGACGAGCTCGTCGGGCAGCGTCTTGCCGAGCGCGCCGCGATAGATTCCGATCGCGGTGCTCACGGAGATGTCGGCGAGCGTGAGGCGCTCGCCGGCGAGAAAGGGCATGTCGCCGAGCACGGTGGCCGTGAAGCGCAAGGCCTTCTCGACGCTCGCCTCGTGCGCGCGGACCGACCAGTTGCGCTTGTCCGCCTCCGGCGCGCCGAAATGTGCTGTCAGCAGGGCATTGACGGCTGCCCCGAGGGTCGCTTCGCCGAACACGGCCATTTGCAGCACACGCGCGAGCGCCGGATCGCCCTTGCCGGGCAGGAGGGGCGTGGGCCCGTGGTGCTGCGCCACGTAGAGCATCATCGCGACGGACTCGTGGATCGCCACGCCGCCCTCATCCTCGAGGAACGGCACGGTGCCGAGCGGATGCCGCGCGAGGTAGGCTTCGCTCGGCGGAAACGAGACCATCTCGACCTGGTAGGGCAACCCCATCTCTTCGCACTGCCACATCACGCGCAGGCCGCGGGCCCCGCGCGCGAAGTTGTAGACCTTGATCATCGGTGGTCTCCTTGCTCGCGATCCGTGGTTCGAGCGGCGGGCTGGCCGCGGCCCGATCTGACCATGAAGGCGGGGAGGCGGGAAGCCCATGGGAAGCTCATCGGTCGAGCGACGCCGGGCTCGCGAGCAGCGCGCGCGCGCGGCGGTCGCGCAGCCAGAGCCCCGCCCAGAGGAGCGCGGCGATGTAGATCGGAAAGAGCGTGTGGCTGAAGAGCGGGCTCCCGACCCGGACGTGGATCGCGATCGCGCCGCCCAGGTAACCGGTCCACAGAACCGCGCCGAGCAGCGCGGTGCGCGGGATCAGGTACGTCACCAGGCAAGCGATCTGGAGGTAGCCGAGGGTGGGGACGAGGCTGACGGGAAACCCGAGCTGGGCCGTGGCTGCATCCGCGGGGAACAGCTGCAGCACCTTCACCGCGGCGTCGAACGTCAGGAACAGCACGCCCAGCCCGCTCAGGACGCGTCCCGCCCACAGCGCTCGCCTGGACGGCGCCGCGCCGGGCGCTGCGGCGCTGGCCGGCGCCTCGGCCCGGGGCGCGGTGGTGAGATCCTGGTCACGATGATGGATGCTGGTGGAGATCGCGGTCATGGGTGCCTCCGTGCTGGGATTCACCCCCGTAGACCCCCGGCCCCACCAGGAATCATCGGTCGCCTGAAAAAAAATCGCCGCGCCGCCCCTGACCGGGCGCCCGGCCCGGTGGACGCCCTCCGGCGCGGGGCGATGCTGCGCGAACGCGGGCGCGCCCCTCGCCGCCGTCGGCACGAGCCGCGCCTTCGTCCGGTGGAGAGCCCGCGGTCCGGCGCTGGTCTCCTTGACAAGGTAGGGCAGCCGTCGGCTACGCTAATTTCCCACGATGTGTGCGAGCGGCACGAGGGGGTGGGGTCGGGGTTCTAGGCGCTCCACGCGGGTTCTCGCAGCGGAACGCTAAGTCGTTGGGCAGGCAGAAGAACGGATTTCACAATGCCCCGGCAGAAGAAAATTGAGGTCACTCACGACGGCGTACGACGGACCTACATCATGTGGTACGCGGACGACCCACCTGCGAGAAGAGAGGCCATCGCGTTCTTCCGAACAGTCGGCGACCTGTTTCCGGCGATGAATATCCCCCGGGAAGTAGAGGAGATGCCGGTCGACGAGGCCACCAAATACCTGAGGAACCATCCGATTCAAGAGCAGTGGGAGGGGCTCACTCTCGTCGGCACCATCGAGGATCGCGACTTGGTGCGACTCCAGCACATCAGGGAACTCCGAAGAGTGTGGGTCCTCAACGGTAACGTGTCACACCAAGGCATGAAGCATCTTCTATGGCTCGATCGGATCGAGAGCCTGGTGCTGTACTCGGAGCGGCTCACCGACGCTTGTCTTGAGTCTATTCGGCAGATGTCATCACTGCGCACGCTCGACATGCAGGGGTCTCTTAACGTTTCCCGTTCCGCATTCGAAGAGGCCATCCTATCGTTGCCCCAGATTGAGGCACTCTACGCGCCTGAGCCTCCGTGACGTCGCCCGCGGTCAAGGTCTTCGAAGGCCTGCGACGTCAGGCACGTCTTCCCAGATCGCACGTGTGGAAAGAGAGAACTGCTGCCAAACCCGCCGCCGAGCGGCCGACCGTTGGGCAGCACGCCAATGACCATTTTCGAGCCTCAGCTTCGTCGTACGGGTCGCCCCCCATCGATACGCAGCGACTCGTTCACGGAGGGCTCCCAGGACCGCGAGGCAATCCATGAGCATGTATTATTCTCATCTGCTCGTCCCGCTCGATCCGAGCTTGGCCTTCAAGGCGGAGGCGATGACTGCGTTTCTCGAAGCCGCAATGAGTGCTGGGTTCGTCGGGAAGGACCCCGAGCGATTTGTGCGAACGGACCCTGAGCCCGTTGGGTCCTTCGTGTTCACCATGTCGCGCGGGATGCCCAAGGCAGGCAAGTACCGCGGGCGCAATCCGGGCTCGTGGCTGCGTCCCGACTCCGCGGAGGAGCTCTGCCATTCTCTGGAGAATGATGACAACGTTCAAGCCACGATCTGGAGCGAACTCCGACCGAAGCGACCACCTCTGCTTGCGCTCGAAGCGCTTCAAGGCGGGGCGCGGATCGACATGACGCAAGCGCAGTTCGACGACGTCTACTACGTCGCGATCACATGCCATCGCACCCAGGTGCCCGTGTCGATGTCCGAAGGCCGCGACGCCGAGGAGGCGGCGCTCGATTTCGGAGCGCGCATGGATCTCGTGGACGTTCCGGCGTATGCCATCGCCAATTACCCCCACAAGGCCGGGCACATGGTGATCGCCGGGATCGCTGCCGCGCGGTCATGGGTGAGCATCACCTTTGGCAACTATGTTTTCCCGCCTGCCCGGCTCTTCGAAGACCTGTTCTCGCGCGAGCGAGGTCTTCCCTTTGCTGTGCCGGACTTCACGGCGCTCGCCGAGCGATACCTCGGCTGCGATCTCCGCCAGACGTGCCATTTTTGCTGACGTGCCTCCCCGTGTCCAGAGATCCGGCTCCGCAGCTGCCCGACCGGCGGCAGCAGCCGACGCCGCCACGCGGCGCGGCTGAGCCGCAGATCGTTGGGCAGGCAGATGAGACGACCTCGGAGAACAAAATGAGCCCCGATAAACTTGCCATGTGCAGCTGGCCCGACCTCCCGCCGAGGTATGCAACAGCGCTCCGCGCGGTCGTCGCGTTCGTATTCGAGACGTTCGAGCCGCGGGCGATCGTCGCCGCGGGGTCAGTCGTCCGCGGCGCAGGTGATCGAAACAGCGATCTCGACATCTTCGTCATACAGGAGCGTCCGTACAAGCAGCGTCTACAGCGGCGGTTCGGCGACGTTCCGGTCGAGATCTTCGTCAACCCGGCACGCGCGATTCGAGCGTACTTCGCCAGCGAGCACGAGCTCGGTCGCCCCTCCGCGGCGCACATGATCGCCACGGGCTTCCCTGTGTTCGGCGGCCAAGCGATCGATGCCCTGCGAGAGGAGGCCGCCGAGTGGCTGAAGAAGCGCGCCGCGCTCACTCCGGATGAGGACGCGTTCGCTCGTTATTCAGCGGCGACACTCCTGGAAGACGGCGAGGACATCGCGGAGCGCGATCCCGCCATGGCCAGCGCGTTGCTCGGTGAGGCGGTCATGGAGATGCTCCGGTACCACCTCCGCGCGGAGCGCGGGACGGTACCAGGGAACAAACACCTGCTGCTCGAGGTCGAGCGCAGCGACCGTGAAGTCGCCGAGGTGGCGCGTCGCTTCTTCGGGGTCTCCACGATCGAGGAGCGGCAGCTCGCGGCGCGAGCCCTGGCGGACCGCACCATCCGTGCACGGGGCTTCTTCGAGTGGGACTCCGAGAAGATCCCCGTGCCGGAGGACTGACACGGGGGCCCGGGCGTGGAGCGGCTTCGCCCTCCCGAGGCGGGCGGAGCTTGAGGCGACGGCGGAGGGATGGCATGCTCTCCGTGCCGACGTCGGACGGAGAACCTCATGGAAAGGCGAACCCTCGAACAGCTTGAGGCGGCGCTCGATGCCGTCAGCAGAGACCTCTCCCCACGCGTCCAGGAGCTCGCTCAGAAGAGCACCGAAGGCGCGCTCACCCCGGAGGAGCAAAGGGAGTACGCAGAGATCGTCCGCTTGAACGACAGGCTCAGCCTCCTCAAGCTCGAGGCCGAGGAGTTCTGGACGATGCGCGCGGCTTCGTGAAGATCTCGAACGATGTGCGGGAGGCGGTGCAGCGGCGCGCCCAAGGCGCGTGTGAGTACTGCCGGCTTCCTCAAGCAGGTTCAATCCTTCCCCATCAAGTCGATCACATCATCGGGAGGCAGCATCGTGGCTCCGACGATGTTGCCAACCTGTGCCTTTGCTGCATCCATTGCAACCTGAAGAAGGGACCTAACATCGCCTCCATTGATCCGCAGACTGGGATCCTCGTGGCGCTATATCACCCCAGGTGTCACTCTTGGCGCGAGCACTTCATGGTCGCGATTGAGGGTACCATTCAAGGCCTGACGGCCGAGGGGCGCGCCACAGTCCAGCTCCTGGACATGAACGGTGAGGACCGAGTTCGCCTGCGTGCGTTATTATTGCGCCGAAATCGGTACCCGTGAGTCGGCGCGGCGGCGCGCGCCGAGCACGCCGCTGCTGCCGAGGGCGCTCCGCGCCGCGGGACGCCGGCAACCGGCAAGAAGTCAGCCCGTATGCATCCGTCCCACGCTCGTGTGCGTGTTGACGACGGCTGGGTACTCGGTATGAGTTCGGCACTTGGCTCCATTCCGCGGCGAGAGGTTTGAACAATGACTCAAGGCGCTGCGCGGACCGCTCGGAAGCACTCACGTCGAGATTTCTCGAGTACTTGGACCTGAACCACTTCATCACACGTGCGAAGCTGCGGCAGGCAGGGACAGTTCCATGACGACCTGGATCAGCGGAGTCTGCGAGACGAACGGCATCACCATCCACTACCTCCGGACGGGAGGCGCCAAGGTTCCCGTCGTCCTGCTCCATGGATTGATGGGGAGCGGCGCCTGCTGGACTCCCCTGGCGCGGGCGCTCGAAGGGGAGTTCGACGTCGTCATGCCCGACGCCCGAGGGCACGGCGGCTCGAGCGCGCCGCCCCACGGATACCGGTACGACGATCACGCGAGCGACGTCGTGGGCCTCATCCGCGGCCTTTCGCTCTCCCGTCCGGTCCTCCTTGGCCACTCGATGGGCGGCATGACCGCCGCGGTGGTGGCGAGCCGGGGGGCGGGGGTCCTCCGCGGCCTCATCCTTGTCGACCCGACGTTCTTGAGCCCGGAGCGCCAGCGCGAGGTGCACGCCAGCGACGTCGCCGAGCAACACCGCCAGGTCCTCGGCTTGCAGAAGTCGGACCTCGTTGCGCGGGCCCGAGCCCGAGACCCGCGTCGCTCGCTCGAGATCATCGAGCTGCAAGCCGAGGCGAGGCTGAAGACCCGCATGGACGCGTTCGACGTCCTCACGCCGCCCAACCCCGCGTACCGCGACGTGGTGAGCGCGATCGACGTCCCGAGCCTGCTCGTCATCGGTGACGACAGCCCCGTCGTCACGCTCGAGATGGCAACGGAGCTGCGGAGTCTCAATCCGCGCGTACGGATCGAACAGGTACAGGACGCCGGCCACGGCCTTCCGTTTCAACAACCCGAGCGCCTGGGAGAGGTGGTCCTTTCGTTCTTGCGTGGTCTGGCGTAGCTGCTGCGGTCACTCCGGCTCGCCCTCGGCGAGCGCGACGCGCTGGGCGTTCGCGATCAGGACGCCGCGCCCGTGCCAGACCATCAGCACCGCATAGAGCGCCGCGAGCACGCGAAAGCCGCTGAACAGGCCGAAGCGCTGGCCGAGCGAGCCGCCCGCCACCGCGCCGATCAGGCCCCCGGCCGGCCCCGAGAGCGAGAACAGGCCGCCCACCCGGCCGCGGCCGAGCTCGGCGGTGAGCGCCGCGAAGCGATTGACGCTCGTGAGGTGCTGCACGCCCAGACCGAGCCCGAGCAAGACCGCCCCGATCCACAGCGACGCGACGCCGAGGGGGAAAGCGAGCAGCAGCTCGGTCGCGAGCAGCAGCGAGAAGGCGATCGCGTAGCGGGCGGAGTCGCGCAGCGGCGCCAGGGCGCCCCCGGCGAGGAGCAAGGTCAGCACGAACACGGCGCCCTGGAGGGTCACCAGGCTCGCGGCCTGGGGCACCGAGAGGTGAAACTCGCGGATCCCGATCAACACAACGAACACGGCGAAGTAGGACATCGCCATCTGACCACACAGCTCGATGAGCATGCTCTGGCGCAGCTCGCGGCGAGACAGGATGATCCCGATCTGCCCGCGCAGGCGCTCGAGGAGCGGCGTGGCCGAGCGCCCGCGGCCGGGGGGAGCCCCGGAGAGCACGCGATCGCCGACGAAGACCGTCGCCAGCAGCCCGAGGCCGGTCACCACGAACACGCCAGTGTAGCCGAGCAGGCCGAGGAGCTGCGCGCCGAGCATCGGGCCCACGAAGAACATGCCGAGCGAGTGGGACGCGCGCTGCCAGCCTGCCTTGCGCGGGCCGAGGCGAGGAAGCAGGTGAAGGAACTCGGTCTGGGTCGCGACCATGCGAAACGGGTTGAGCAGCCCGAAGAGGACCACGCCCGCGATGAGCTGCCAGGGCCGATCCATGTGGGTGAAGCCGATCAGGTACAGCGCCGCGCCCGCGAGGCCGCCGAAGCGGAACAGCGGCCGGCTGCCGTGGCGGTCGATCAAGCCGCCGACCGGCATCGAGAGCAGCAGCATGCCGGTGAACTGCAGGCCGCCGACAAGGCCTATCTGCCAGGGGGAGGCGTGGAGCGAGGCGGCATACAGCGGCAGGACCACCTTGGCCACGCCGTTGCTCGAGCCCGCGAGCAGGCCGAGCACCATGAAGCCGAGGAGATAACGCTGGGGGAGAGGCGGCGAAGGTGTCATCACGCGAACCGAGGCGAGCGGCCGGTCGAGCGGCGTGTCCGTCCGCCGTGCCGAGTCGGGTGGTGCTGCCGCGCGGGCGCCCTGCAAGCCACGCTCCCGAGCCGGAGCAGGCCCAGGGCGACGGCCTCGTCGCCGCGCCGCCCGCGGCCTGCTGCTCCAGCAGCACACGCGCAGCACGCGCCTGGTGCTGACGCAGCAAAAGAGTATCCGGTATTCCGGATACACGTCGTCCGGAGCGGACGTTCGCGCAGCCTGGCGAGCAGCCGGTAGTTCATCCAGTCGGCCTGGCCGTCGGGGTGGCCGCCGCCGCGGCTGGCGCTCATGAAGCGCATGAGATGGCCGCCAGCGCGGCTGGGCGGCCAGGGCGAGACTTCAGCCCGGCCTGACGCGCTGGGCCGCAGGCCGGCTCGTGCAGCGGGCGATCCACGCGTTCACGTTCGCGAAAGGCGAGAGGTCCACGCCGAAGCGGGCCAGGAACGGCAGCGCCGTCACGAGCGACACGTCGGCGAGCGAGAACTGGTTGCCCACGAGGTACTCCTTGCCCTCGAGCGCGCGGTCGAGGATCTCGATCCCGTTCGCGAGGTCCTGCTTCGCGCCCTCGGCCACCTTGGGGTTGCGCTCGTCGGCGGGGAAGCGCTCCAGGGTGTTGCGCAGGAGCCGCGTCGTCGCCTCGAACAGCGTGACGTTGCCCCAGGCCATCCACTTGAACGCCTCGGCGCGATCGGCGTTGAGCGGCGGGAAGAGGCCCTTGTCCACGCCGAAGCGCTCGCCGAGGTAGAGCAGGATCGCGAGCCCCTCGAAGATCGGCTTCCCCTCCGCGACAAGCAGCGGGACCTTGCCGTTCGGGTTGAGCGCGAGGTACTCGGGCTTGCGCTGATCTCCCGCCGCGAGGTCGAGCTTGACCTTCTCGTAGGGGACGCCGAGCTCCTCGAGCGCCCAGTGCACCCGGTCTGCGCTCGTCATGGGGGCGTAATAGAATTTGAGGTCGGACATGCGGCGAGCAGAGCCCCGCCGCGCGCGAGCCGCAAGGGGCTTCGTTCGACGCGCATGAGCTCGCTCTCGATCGACATGCTCACCGACGAGCGCGTCAACGACGCGCCGGCAGTCGGTGACCATGGGCTGCCTTCGCTTCCTCGATGAACTCCAGTGCCTTGCGCATCCGCTCGACTCTCTCTGTGGGAGTCAAGCGCAGGTTCTCGGCGATGAGCGATGCATCAACGCCAGAGGGGACTCGTTCGAGTATCCGCTGGTCCCAGCTCTTCTCGGCGTCGGACGGTTCAGTCCCTGTTCGTTCGGCTGGGCGGTCAAGCATCGGCTCCGGGCTCCTGACCCCTGTACCATGGCGGGGATCCCTGACGAAAGCGAGCGAGCATGGCTCCCGAAGCCGGCCGGTTGTCATCGCCCTGAGTGCATACGCCCGTCGCAGCCCTCCCGCCTTGGACGTCGCAGCGGTCGGGCGGCTGCCACCGCCCGACCTCGAGAGCGCCTTTCTCGCGCGCCATCCAGGTCGAGGTCGCACGTCGGGCGCGCGATCGTTCAGCTCGACCTCAGCCCGCTCGTGAAAGATGACCGGGAGCGTCACCGGAGCCGCCTGGTCGTAGGCGGCGCTTGCCGCGGCCCCGGCGCGGCTGGCGTGGTTCGCCGTCGGCGCCGCTACTTCTCGACCGCGAGGGCCGCGTGGTGCGTCGTCGCGGTACCTCGTGGTATCTTGCGGCTCATGCAACGAGCCATCCAGGGTCCGCCGCCCGGCTTCGACGACCTCACCGTGCACGAGCAGATCGAGTACGTCCAGGCGCTCTGGGAGCGGATCGCGGCGAGGGAAGACGATGTGCCAGTACCCGAGTGGCACAAGGCCGAGCTCGATCGCCGGCTCGCCGAGTACGAGGCCGCACCAGATGCTGGCCGCTCCTGGGAACAGGTCGAGGCCGACCTCCGTACGCACCTCGCAACGCGTCGATGAGCCGGCTCCTCGTTCTCCCGTCTGCCGAGCTGGACATCCGGGAGGCGGCGGGCTGGTACGAGAGCGAGGAGGACGGGCTGGGCGGACGGTTCGTCGACGAGCTACGGCACATCGTCCGCCGGATCAGCGACCTCCCGTCGCAGTTCCCCGATGTCGGGCGGGGTGGTGTCCGGCGCGCGCTGCTCAAGCGGTTCCCCTATGCGGTCTACTTCCTGCTCCGTGGTGAAGGAAACGAGCAGGCGGCGGTCATCCTCGCCGTACTCCATCAGCGGCGTAGCCCGTCTGTTTGGAAGAAACGCGTTCGAGACGAAGGTACAATGGGCTAACCTGGCCCTGGTGCCGGCGCTCGAGAGAGCGGCGCCGGCCCCGGTCGGCAGCTCGGCCGTCGTCTCGGCGGGGGCGTCGACGGGGGCGCGGCTCATCGGGCTCATCGGGGCCGCCTCCGGGAGCGGGAGGGGGCGCGGGCGGCGGCTTCGCGTCGCTCACCGAGGACATCTGGCACGACGAGCTGTCGCTCAACCTCATGGCCGCCGTGCGTCTCGATCGCGCGCTCCTCCCGCACATGGTCACGCCTCGTGGCAGCGCACGTCCGCTTGCCGCGAAGCCGAAGTACCGCGCCACACGGGCGGCATCGGTCAGGAGCGCGCTCCGGCGCGCGCGGGCGGCGTGGTAGCGGCGGCCGAGCTCGAAGGTGGCGGCGAGCCGAGTCGCGTCGAACAGCGCGAGCTGGGTGCGCGGCCTATCTCTCAAGCAAGCTATTGCAAACCGAGCTTCGCAGCGACCTCAGCTTGCGCGCGAGTGAGGAGGTCATCGACGCGAAGCTTCTCAGCCCACATGCTGAGATATTGGTCGTTGATCTCGGCCCCGCTGACTCGAAGCACTTCGACGATGTCACGCCATTGCTTGGACGAGACTTCACCACCTTCGCGGTACCAGAGCAGCTTCCTGAGGATGGTATCTTCCGGAGCCTTGACAAACAGCTCCTCTCCGCTGGCGCGGACCTTGACTTTTCGCCGGCGACCGAACTCGACCTCATCGTAGGGGCTCGGCCCGAGAGCGAAGATATCGATCTTCGTCACCATCGGCAGGTAGAAGATGTTCGCGCAGCTTCCGCGGGTCAGGGCGTCACGAAGAACCTCTTGATCCACCTCGAAGTCCGGGCCAAGCAGCTCCGCGAACGCGCGCACATGACGGGGCATCATCGCGACGACCAGATCGATATCGTTCGTCGCGCGCGGCTCACCCTGGAGGGAGCTCGCGAGGCTGCCGCCGATGAAGTACTCGCAGCCAAGGCTCTCGATCGCGGCGGCCACGCGCAACGCCACGTCGAGCGCGGAGACGACATCCGTCGAGCTGCTCATGACGTCATGTGGCGTCGGCCGGCACATGCCCGAACAGCCGGCGCGCGCAGTCGTGCCCGTACAGCCTCACCGCAAGGCGGACGCGAAGCTCCTGGTCGTCCGCCCCTGGGTGACGAGCACGGATGCTCGCGAGGGCGAGCTCACGGACCGCCTGGCTCAGCCGCATCGCAGCCTCGAGCCGCTTTTCGGGAGGCATGCGCCGGAGCAGCTCGTGGTAGCGTGCGTCCGCTTGCGGCGAGGTGTCGACCATCGACATACAACATGAGTCTAGCAGAAACCGCTCGCACGGGAAGGGCTCGCCGCCGGTCCCTCGCGAGGCTGTCGTTCCGGCGGGGTGCCTTCCCTTGCCCCACGCTCGCTCCCGGCCGACAGCCAAGCTCCTTCCTAGATCCAGCGGAGCCGACCTCCCATCGTCCTGCCGTGCAGGAGCGCACGCGTCGCTCGAAGTCAGCATTGTGTTACCTGCGAGCCCGTCGATGATCACGAAATCGACCTACTCACCGACGAGCGCTTCAACGACGCGTCACCGAAGCCGCTCGTGGGCGTCACGAAAGACGTCCTCGGCCGATCGCCCCCGGGACGGATCTGCGTCAAGCTCTGCGTCCCGGCGCGTCGCTTCTTCGGGTCCAGAGGCGCCTGTGCTCCTCCTCGGAGAGCTCATCCAGGCTTGCCAGAAGCGTCTCTGCCAGACGTGCGCGCTCCGCGACGGGCAGCTTCAGGGCTTCGGCTTCCAGCTCGCCCCGGGATGGATCCGCACGACGGCAGCCGACGCCCAAGAGGTCGCGGAGCTCGTCGCATTCCTTGCCTCCGACAGGGCGGCGTCCATCCATGGGAGCGAGTACCTGATCGACGGGGGCACTGTGCCCACCGTTTGACGGCAAACACCGGATCCACCCGGCACAACAAGTGAAAAACCACCATCCGCCAACCCATGGAGCGATAGCTGACAGATCGTTCAAACCGACGCCGCTTCGCGGCACGGCTCAACTCAGGCGTTGCGCCGGCGGACGTTTGAGCTTGCTGCTCCCTCATCCCATCCCCGGGGACGATGTCGCGCTGGCCGTGGACGACGCCTTGCTGCTCGTGAACGAGGTCGCCCTACCTTGGGGCCAGCTCGTCATACCCCGAGGGCAAGCTCGTCCTCGGGGCAGCGTTCTCCTGCGCGGGCCGAGGGCGGCTGGTCGTGGTACAGCCCATCCCCGACGTGAACGGCGCGAGCGATCGCCCGTCTGCGTCAGACGATGCACCTGGACCGCCGGCGTCCGCGCTCGATCGCGGGCGGCTCGGCTCGAAGGAGTGACGAATGCAGATCGGAATCATCGGCGCCGGCTTCATCGGCGGGTCGCTGGCGAAGCTGTTGGGGAAGCTCGGTCACCAGGTCGTGATCGCGAACTCGCGCGGGCCGGACACGCTCCGCGAGCTTGCCGCCGAGACCGGGGCCACCCCCGTCTCGGCCGCGGAGGCCGCGCGCGGCGGCGAGATCGTGGTCGTTACGATCCCCCAGCGCGCAGTCGTGGACCTGCCGAAGGATCTCTTCGCCGGCGTGCCCGCCGACGTGGTCGTGATCGACACCAACAACTACTACCCGGTCCGCGACGGCAGCATCCCGGCCATCGAGGCGGGGCAGGTCGAGAGCGCGTGGGTCGCCGAGCAGATCGGGCGGCCGGTGGTCAAGGCGTTCAACAACATCTACTTCGAGAGCCTGCTCGCGAAGGGCAAGCCGAAGGGCACGCCGGGGCGCGTCGCGCTCCCGATCGCGGGGGATCCGCCGGAAGCGCGGGCGAAGGTCATGCGCCTCGTCGACGAGCTCGGCTTCGATGCGGTCGACGCAGGCGGCCTCGAGGACTCGTGGCGCCAGCAGCCGGGTACCCCCTGCTACATCCACGACCTCGACGCGCCTCGGCTGAAGGAGGCGCTCGCCGCGGCCGAACGGAGCCGCGTCCCCGAGTACCGCAAGGCCTCGGACGACTGGCTGCGATCGCTCATCGCGTCACAGAGCCCGAGCTGATCCGAGCGCAAGCGGGATCGTCGGTCGCAGCGGCTGCCTCGAGGACACAGTATCCTCAGATCGATCCAAGCGTCGCTGATGCAGCGAAGCTTCCCGAGCCGAGGCTGCCGCCGATGAACCACTCGCGGCCGAGGCTCTCGAGCGCGGCGGCCACGCGCAACGCGGAGACGACATCCGTCGAGCTGCTCATGACGTCACGCGGCGCCGGCAGGGCGGCAGATGCCAACTGCATCTGTGCTCAGGTCCGTCGCCGTTCGTCGAGCGTCGCACGGAGCACCTGGAGCATGAGCTGATCCTTGGGTCGGGTGAGCTTCTCCTTGATCGCGATGAGCCGTTCGAGCGTGATGACACGTATCGAGATCCCACCGAGATCCAGCCCCTCGCTGTCGGCCAAGAGTTCGTCGTACGATGTTCCTTCCTCGATTGTGCCCAGCAGGTCCAGCGTTCCCATGTTGGTCGCCAGCAGCTGGTGCCCAGTGGAGGCCAGATGAGAGGCGGTTGGTGAAAGCCTCCTCTGGAGATCTATCCGGTAGACGGCATCGAGCTCACGCAGCGCGCCGAGCAGCCGTTCGATATTGTCCGGCGTGCGAGCGTGTACGACGTCCAGATCGAACGTGTTGACGGGGGCTCCCTGGATCACGGCGGCGACGCCACCGACGACGATGAAGTCGACTCGATGCCGGGCGAGCAACCCGAGGAGTTCAGCGATCTTCGTCGGAGCGGGCATGCGATTCTCGCGCGCGCCTGCTCTCGCGGGCGAGCGTGACGAAGTCGATGTGGGCCTGGAGAGTGGCGACCCGATCTGCTGGCGTGAGGCTCAGCATCCAGCGGATGAGCGTGAGGTCGACGCCGTCCTCATTGTAGACCGGAGGTGCCGCTTCAGGTTCGACCATCTAGGGTGGAGCGTATCACGCACGGATGCGACGGACGAGCCTTCGCATCGCGGCGGGCTGTGCCGCACTCCAGCCAGGCATGCGACGCCAGGCGTCTCGCCGGCCCTCATTGCGCGGATCCTGCCCGGTGTTGTGACCAGAGACTTCCGCGATGGCCATCCACCAGGACGGACCAGATGGGGCGGGGGCGCCATCCGCCAGCCTGAGCCGCCGCTGCCGGAGGTTGGCCTCGTTCAGCTCGACCTCAGCCCGGTGGTGAACGATGACCGGGAGCGTCACCGGAGCCGCGCGCGGGCGTCACGAAAGACGTCCTCGGCCGGTCGCCCCCGGGACGGATCTGCGTCGAGCTCTGCGTCCCGGCGCGTCGCTTCCTCGGTCCAGAGGCGCCTGTGCTCCTCCTCGGAGAGCTCATCCAGGCTTTCCAGAAGCGTCTCTGCGAGACGTGCGCGCTCCGCGACGGGCAGCTTCAGGGCTTCGGCTTCCAGCTCGGGAAGGTTCACGGGGGGATTGTACCGCGCGGCTCGGAGGCCGCGCAGGCGCGCTTCCCCATCGGCGAGGAGATGCCGCGACGACGGCGATGGCCGACGTCGACTGGCATGACGCAGGCACGGAGCGACCTGACCGAGCTCGGGCCAGTCAAGCCACCGTCGGTCGCTCCACGGGCTCCAGCGCCTCTGCCGCTGCCAACAGGCCGGCCACGCCGCCGAGCACCTGCGAGGTGGCCAACATGCTGGGCGTGACGAGCTCGCCGCTCAAGCCCGAGCAGATAGGCGGCTGCACAAGGAGTTGCCCGTTGCGGAACTCCTGGACGACGTGGCGGCGTTGCTCGCCGAGGACGCGGCCGCGCTCGTTCCGCCTGTTCAATGCATCTGCAACCGATCCTCGACTTTTTTCCTAGCTGCGGGGATGGCATCCTGCTGGGCATGACCGTCGAGCAGATCGTCGCCGCCATCCGCGCCCTCCCTGTCACCGATCGGCTTCGCGTGATCGAGCTGGTCGCGCACGAGGCCGCCGGCGACGTCCCTGCTGCAGACCATCCAGCTCGACGTGAGGGCGTCACCTTGACCGAGCGGCACGGCCTGCTGCTCGTCGACGCTGACGCCACCATGCCGGCCGAAGTGTTCGACCATCGCCCCGATCGCGATGCGCGAGCGAACCGGATCCAGGGAGACTCGTGAAGCTCGCCTTCGATACGAGCGTGCTCGTCGCCGGACTGCACCGGGCGCATCCGCTCCACGGTCGCGCCGTCGTCTGGTCGGTAGCCAGCGCTACGCGGGCGGGTGCCAGCCCACCTCGGCCCAGCGCCGGCGTGCGGCGACGATCGTCGCGCGGTTCATCCGGAGCGCGATGACCGTTGCTCTCCCCGACGGAGTCACGCCCTCCACCCTGGTCGCGTCGACGCTCCACGTGAAGTGATCGCCCCAGCGATGGAGGCGCGGGTTGAAGAGGGGCACGACGTCTCCCGTCAGCGGGTCGACCGACTCCGTGGCGCCTGCCTTGAACTCGTTGCAGGGGCGGCATGCGAGGCACACGTTCTCGAACGAGGTCGGCCCGCCCTTCGAGACCGGCGTGATGTGATCGCAGGTCAGGGGAATCCCGCTATTGGCCTCGCTCGTCAGGCAGTATTGACAGCGGCGCCGATCAGCCTCCTCGATACGAGAACGGAGCAGCTCGGAAACGTAGGTTGACACCGCAGTCCGTCTTCTATCTCGTGGAGGGCAAGCGCTACGGAGAAGGGACCGTATGCCCGCGCCATCGCAGGAGCGCCGCAGCGTGCGCCTTGCGGAGCATGAACAGGTCGCTCTCGTGGCGAAGACGCTCGAGCTCGATGCGCTCCGCCGGCGTGAGGAGTCCGTGGGCGTTCCGGTCGAGCAGCTCGTCGTGGCGTGCGAGCTCTGCTTCGGACCTGTGGCTCTTTGCGATCTGCCAGAGTGCCTGGTCGTCCAGCTTGTCGAGGCAGGCGAGGTCGACCTGGAACTCCGGCGGCGCGTCGTCCCAGGCGGGAGGGCTGCCGAGGCTCAGCGCCCGCAGCATCACGGCTTCGAGCGGCTGTCGGGTCGCGAGCGCAGTCCCCCTCAGCCGCTGGTAGAGCGCCTCGGGGAGAGCGAGGGTGACGGTGGCGGTCGACATCGCGCTGGGATAGACGCGGGAGGGAAGCCCGCTTCGCCGTCGAGCCTAGCACGAGGAGCACCCCCGCTCCCCCCTCCCCGGCCAACGGCGATGATGACGAGGGCGAACGTGCGGCGGGCTGCTGGCCGGGGCGGTGCGCTGGAGGTGGCGGGCTGGGTGCACAGGGGCGCAGCGCGCCGGCGGCGGGGCGCAGCGCGCCGCGAGGGCAAGGCGCAGCGCGCCGCGAGGGCAACCCCGTGGACGGCGGCGTAGCGGCCGCTGGGCGTGACGATGACGTGGGCCGAAGTACCGCGCCACGCGGGCGGCGTCGGTGAGGAGCGCGCCCCGGCGCGCGCGGACGGCGTGGTAGCGGCGGCCGAGCTCGAAGGCGGCGGCGAGCCGGGTCGCGTCGAACAGTGCGATCTGGGTGCGCTCGGCCAGCGCCGCGGGCGAGAGGCGGCCGAGCGAGGGGAGAGCGGCCGTGCCGAGGATGCGCGGGCCGACGCCGGGCAGGCCGAGCACCATCTCGAGCAGGGCGGCCTCGGTCGCGGTCGGCAGCTCGGCCGCCGTCTCGGCGGGGGCGTCGACGGGGGCGCGGCTCATCGGGCTCATCGGGGCCACCTCCGAGAGCGGATGAGCGCGCGGGCAACGGCTTCGCGTCGCTCACCGAGGACATCTGGCACGAGCGCTCACCGCCGGTTCCTCGCGAGGCGGGGTGCCCTCCCTTGCCCTAAGCTCGCTTCCGGCCGACATCCTGGCTCCTTGCCAGCTCCAGCGGAGCCGACCTCCGATCCTCCTGCCATGCAGGAGCGCACGCGTCGCTCGAAGACGGCCTTGAATTACCCGTGAGCCCGTCGATGATCACGAAATCGACCTGCTCACCGACGAGCGCTTCAACGACGCGTCACCGAAGCCGCTCGTGGGCGTCACGAAAGACGTCCTCGGCCGATCGCCCCCGGGACGGATCTGCGTCGAGCTCTGCGTCCCGGCGCGTCGCTTCCTCGGTCCAGAGGCGCCTGTGACCGTCCGCGCGACGCCGGTTACCTGTTCCGATCGCGACGAAGGAGGAAGCGATGGCGACCGCCTTCCACAAGCACGCTTCAGAACGCGCTCTGCGGAGCGGCCACGACTATTATCCCTAGCCCTGAGCTTTTGCGGCAAGGGTCTCGAGTGGCCGCCTGAGCGCGCCGTATGCCGCGTCGGGCGTGGTATGGGCGAGCTCCTGGTGGAACCCTCCGTGAGCCAGTCGATTGCGCTCGTCACGAATTCGATTGATCTGACCCAGCAACGATTCCGAGAAGCTTTGCGGCTCGAGGACGCGATACATCACTAGCCATGTCGAGATCGCGTCCGGCAGCGTTTCTGTAACTTGCTTCTTCGACATCCCGCTGCGCTTGGCAATGTACTCGAAGAAGCCATCCTTGAAGTCCGCCTCGAACCCTGCAAACAGTCGCATGAGGGCTACTCGGTACAGGTCCTCGCGCTCCTCCTTGAGCCGCACCTTCCGCTCGCCCTTCTTGAGACGCAACAGGTCGCCAAGCAGCGCTTGTAAGTGAATCTCCTGGTCATGCTCTTCACTGAGTTCCTGAATGTGTTTCAGCCGAGAAAGCTGGGCATCGTACCAGGCTTTAGCCTTGTCGAGGTGCTTCATCGTAGAAGCTCCGCGAGAACTTCGTCGCGGAAGGTTTCCTCGGTCAGAGGCTTGAGCGGGCCGTGAACCCCCTCCCAGGAATACATCCATCCGGACGCGCCAACATATTCCAAGAGGGCGGCGCGGGCGCCCGAGCTAACCTCGACCTGAGGTCGTCGCCCCGCTAGAAACGACCGCGGCTGCACGGTCACCTGGTCGTCTTTGAAGTGGATTGTAATCGCCGGTAGATTGAGACGTTCGTCAATATGCTGCACGAACACGCTCCACTCCTGTACCCCTAGCGGCAACCCCTCCACCCACTTACGGATGTCGCCCATCAGCGTTGTCACGACCTTCTCGAATTCCTCGAGATCGGTCGCCTTCTCTTCCCCACGCTGTTTTAGAACGTCTTCCAGGCTCATTGATGCACTGTACCATGTTCCGGTTTGCGATGCCAGATCACGCGGCCAGAGTCCGCGCCCGAACCCATTCGCGCCGGAACCACATCAATGGTCCTCTGCTGCGGAAGATGCAATGGGCTGCCAACCTCGTATTGCAGCAGCCGTGGCCATCGGTCGCTCGCTCCCTCTGGACCACGCAGCTGAATGCGGGGACGTTGGGCGGGCGGAGCGGCGCGGGACGCCGGGGGGGCGACCCCATCAACGTTGCCAGGGATCGGGGACACTTCGCCTGCCGCACAGGGATCGAGCATGCGGAAGACGGTGAGCTGCGCGGCGTTGTTGCTCCTCGCCGCCGTTTCTTCGGTCCATTGCGCCGGCACGGTCGGTCGTCCACCACCCGCTGGCCCCGCCCGAGCCTCCCCCGGCGCCTCCCCTGCACGCCGCACACGCCGAGCCCGCCCCTGCGGCCGCCGCCGCCTCCGCCGCCCTGGCCCGGCGTGCCCCGGCCGCCGTGGCCGGACCAGTTCGCCTCCCAGCCGGCCTCGCTGATGCGTTCGATGCTCGGGTGGGCTGCACGGCCGAGGAGGTATGGAGCATGCGCGCGGCGTCGTGAAGCTGCCGAGTGACACGCGAGAGCTGGTCCAGCGGCGCGCCCAGGGGGCATGTGAGTACTGCCACCTTCCACGACCAGTTGCCGGAGGGTGAGCATGGCGCGGGCGAGGCGTCATGCGCGGCGGGCGGTCGGGACCTCGTAGGCGAACGAGCCGCGCTCATCGAGGTGGTAGGCGGAGACGTCACGGTCGATCTTCCGCCCGCCGGCGCTCATGAACATGCGCCGGGGAAAGACGCGCACGCGGGCCTGCGCGGCGCCGGGGAGCAGCTCGAAGCGGCCGGCGCTGAAGCCATGGAGGCGGGTGACGCCGCGGCCGCCGGGGCCGTCGTGCTCCTCGAGACCGAAGAGGGAGGCGCCCTGCAGGGCGTGACGCGCGTGGCCGCCGCCGTGGGCGGTCGAGGTGGCGGTGCCCTCGTGCATGTGGCCGAAGAAGTGGGCGGCGAAGCGACCGGCCGGGTCGACCTCCTGGCGGAAGTCCTGGCGCGCCTGCAGGTGGAGCCACTCGGGCGGGTGGTGGGTGAGCAGCAGGTTGATGTGATGGCGCTGCAACCACTCGGGGGCGTCCTCGTCGCAGACGACGTGGAGCTGGCGTGGGTCCACGGCGAGGCGCTCCTGGTAGTCGCCGCCGGTGAGCTGCAGGAACGCCGAGTTGAGACCGATGACGCCGAGCTCGAGGCCGTGGAGCGACAGCGAGGTCGAGCTGTCGCCCGGCAGGATGCCGAGCGTCCGGCGGTCGCGGACGTGCCACCGGCAGGAATCGACCCACGCGGTGTAGGGCCTGAAGATCTGCGCGAGGCGCTCGCGGTAGCCGAGGCTGTCATTCACGTCGAACACCTGGTCGCGCAGGCGCGCGTTGGCGTGCCACTGCGAGAGGGCGAGCACGTACGGATCGAGATCGCTGGGGCGCCTCAGATCGTGGTTGCCGGGCACGGTGATCAGCCGCGGTTGCGAGCCGAGCTGGTCGAAGCGCCGCCACAGCCTGTCGAGGGTGGCGTCGAGCTTCTTGAACTCGTCGGCGGTGCCGCGCTGGGTCAGGTCCCCGGTGAACAGCACGAGGTCCCACGGGCCGCACAGGTCGTGCAGGCGCGCGAGGTCGTCGAACAGCGTGGCCATGACGTTCGGCCACAGCCAGCTCGTGCCGCCCATGCCCTGGTGGAGGTCGGTGAGGTGCAGCCAGCCGACCGAGGCGGGCCTCGCGGGCGTGGACGGCGCTGGCCGCGGGGCGCTCGGGTCTTTCTCGGGAGGGCGGGTCGAGCGCGACAGGTTGGCCGAGGAGTCGAGACCCCGAGCGGCCAGGCCGGCGGCCATCGCGTCGCGTCCGGCGGTCGGCCGCGCGGGCTCCGGCGCGGGGGTCGCGGCCGAAGACTCTTCGAGCTCGCCCGCGTCCGAGTCCGCGGCCTCTCCGGCGAGCTGGGCCCCCTGCCAGAGCAGCACGTCGACGCCGTGTGGCGAGATCGTGTGTTCCTCGAGGAGCTTGCGGACGCGAGCGCTGTAGTCGAGGTACCCGGTCGGCTTGCCGAGCGCGATGGGCGGGCCGCCGTCGATCGCGGCGAGCCCCCGCGCCATCGTCGTGGTCGCCGGCGAGAAGCGCATGGGATCCCGGGTGTGCAGGATCATCGACGGGAACAGCCAGCCGCCGCCCGGCAGGCTGCCCCCGCGGCGGAGCGCGGCCAGGTGCTCGGCGAGCCAGGCATCGTCGGCTTGCCATAAAGAAGGCACCGCCGCGTTCACGCCGTCGAGCGCGGCGACCAGCAGGTTCGCGTTGTTGCCGACCAGGCCGGTGGCGAAGCGATTGTTCACGTCGCGGCCGTCGACGTGGTCGGCGTTGAAGAGCTGGAGCAGCCGCCGGAGGCCGGTCTCGTCGAGCTGCCCGAGGGAGCCCTCGATCAGCATGCGCGCTCGCGCGAGCGCGCCCTCCCGCCGGGCGATGCGCTCCGGGTGCAGCCTGGCCCGCGTCTGGTGCAACACCTGTTGGCGATCGAGCATAGGCGGCGACTATACCCGGTCGCGGCTCCCGTCGGCCACCTCGCGCAAACGGGCGTCGCCCTGGCCGGGCGAGGCCCATCTGAGCGATCATGCCCTCGTGGAAGCTATGTCAGCGCACCACAAGCGCTGCGCCGAAGCACGCCGTCGCGACAGCGGCTATGTCCCCGGGCACTGCAAGCCCAACCCAGCGCCGACGCACCTCCATGATCGGCTGCAGGTGTCACCGTTGGCGGCGGGAGGGAACCATTGCGCTCCGAAGGTCCCGCCCTCCCCTCCCTCGGCGGCCTCGGCGGCGGCCTCGGCGGCGGGCTCGACGCCGCGGCTCGCTCGCTGGACAGTGCGGCGTGCGGGTCGAGCTTCATCCTGAAGCGCGCGCTGAGCTTCGTGCGGCGGCCATCTCCTACGACGAGAGGCGCCCCGGGCTGGGCGACGAGTGCATCGCTGAGGTCTCGTGCCTCGTCGATGCTCGATAAGATTGGAGAGGCCCCGACATCTCTTCAGATCTGGCCAGGGACCTCTCCTGCACCACGGAGCATCCGCAGAGCGATCGTGAAACGCCGAACTGCCCCGGCTGGGCCACCGGAGCAACCGGCCGGCCCCTGACGCGGCCTATCGCAGGGCAAGAATCCGGCTTGTCGCTCGGAGGGATGCGTGACGGTCAGCAGCTTCTCGCCCTGCTCCAACGGCGCGTCGGACAGGCCCAGTACCCACGTATCGGAGCGGAGCAACTGGGCCACTCGAGCATCGCGGGCGGCGTCGTGGTGTCGATCGAACCGATGAATGGTGGACACGAGCCCGGCCCGACGGGCTGCTCGCCGAGGCGGCAGCGCTTGCGGCGATGAGCGACCCATCGTATAATTAACGATCAATTGAGGTGACGCGTCATGTCGCTCGTGGAGTTGCTCCCGGATATCCAGTCTCTGCCGCGTGCTGACAAGCTCAAGCTGATCCAGTTCCTCGCACAGGAGCTGGCGGCGGCGGAGGAGCCACCTGCGCTCCGGGCGGGCCAGTCCTACTCCGTGTGGTCGCCCGACCAAGCGTTTGCGGCGGCCGAGACGCTCCTCCAGACCTTGCGCACCGAATAGGAACCGCAACGTGTCCATCACGAGTCAGCAGTTCCCCTTCCTGGCGCGCGCCTCAGCATGGCGCCGGAAGCCTTGCGCCGATGCTCCCGCTGACGCTGGTGGGAGGGCGCAGCGTGCGAGCGTTGGGCGCAGGGGCACTTCTTCGCTTCGGAGGGGTAGGCCCTCGAGGGCCCGCAGGCGCCTTCGTCCGGTGTAGGGCCCGCACGGTCCTGCGCCGGTCTCCTTGACAAGGTGGGACAGCCGTCGGATACGCTATCTTTCCACGATGTATGGGAGCGGCACGAGGTGCTATTTTCTGAGCCGCGGGTCATGCGCAGCCGTCAGGCCGACCTACGTGACCGCTTCCTGCGCGCTTCTATGAACCTGATTCAGCTGGCCGACGCCCTGACCGCATGCGCTGTCGCTGATCCCTGGGCGTTCGACGGCGGCGACCTCCTGGAGACGCTCTCCAGGATCGAAATGACGGCCGGCATTCTTCAGCCACCGTTCTCCACGGAGCTCGAGCTGAACGATCGCTTCATCGTCGTCGATCACGAGGCCCATGTGCCGGCGTCCTCTGTCTGGGGCTTCGCCGATCGTACGGAGCTTGAAGCGTTCATCCTGGGCCCCGCGGGGCTGACGAATCCGTTCACGACCTTCTGCGTCGCCTTCGTGGACGGCAGCTGCTGCCCGTTTCGGCTGCTCTACGTCGATGGCGCACGAGATGTCGAGTTCAGCAAAGCCGCGCAGCTGGAGCGCGACCCCTTTGGGCGTGCGTATCCGGAGCTCCGGCTCGAATGGTCGCCGACCGCGCGACGTCGCTCGTGACGCCTCCGTGCAGAAAGAGGCCCAGAGGCGGCCTGACTGGCTCGCTCCGAGCACCGCGGTGCCAAGGAGATTGGCCGCTGCGCCTCGCCGCCTGCATGCGATAACCCGCCGCCAGGCCCTGCGACGCGACGGATCGCGACGTTCGGCGGGCGGGCGCAGCATCAACGTGGGCCAGGTGGGAGACCCCACCTCGGTCGTCATGAAGGGTTCCTCGCCGCTCAGCCCGAACTGGGCCTTCTCCGCGTGCCCGGGGGCCGGGCCTTCCTCGCCACCGGCCGTGTTTCGCGTGCCTGGGTCGCGTAGGCACCGAGCTGCGCGACGAGGTGCTCGAAGACGAGGCGGACGCGGCGCACGGCGCGCAGATCCTCGTGCATGACGACCCAGGCGTCCAGGTGGAAGGCGAGCGCGGGCAGCACGCGCACGAGCGGCACCGGTCGCCGGCTGAGCGGGAGCTGGCACACCCCGATGCCGAGGCCGGCGCGCACCGCGGCGAGCTTCGCGACGTCGCTGTCGCTGCGGAACGCATAATCGCGCGGCGTGGTGACGAGCCCGGCGGCGGCGAGCGCGTCGATCATGGCGCGGGAGCCGTCGGCGCCGATGAGGGCGTGGCCCTGCACGAGCCCCGCGAGCGACGTCGGGGCAGCGCGCGCGGCGAGGTACGCCTTGGTGGCGAAGAGGCCGAGCTCGACGCGCCCGGCGCGGCGCCTCACCAGGCCGGCCTGCGTCGGCTCCGCCATGCGCACGGCGACATCGGCGTCGCGGCGCAGGAGATCCTCGGTGCGATTCGTGGCGACGAGCTCGATATGAAGGCGCGGATGAGCAACGAGGAGCGGGGCGAGCATCGGGGGAAGCACCTCGACGCCGACGACCTCGCTGCACGTGACGCGCACGGTGCCGCGGTCGGCGTCGGTGGGGCTCGACACGGCGCGCACGAGGGCGCGCGCGCTCGCGGCGATGGACTCGGCGTAGGGCAGCGTGGCAAGCGCGAGCTCGGTCGGCACCAGGCCGTTCGGCGCGCGGGTGAAGAGCACGACGCCGAGCTGCGACTCGAGCTGCTCGATCTGGCGGCGCACGGTGGGCTGCGCAGGAACCCCACCGGGGCTGCGCAGGAGCCGGGCGATCGTAACGAAGGACAGCACCGGGGGTGCACAGGAGGGGCCCGGTGGCCGCGCAGGACAGGGACGAATGTTGCGCAGGACACCAACAAGGGTGCACAGGAAGGCGCCCAGGCCGCGCAGGAGACCCCCCGAGGCTGCGCAGGAAGGTCGACGGGGCCGCACAGGAGGGCGCCGGGTCTTGCGCAGGAAGGCCAATGGGCTGCGCAGGACGGTCGGCGGCGCTGCGCAGGAGGCCGCCGCGCTGCCGCTCCGCTGGTCCCCCCGCCGCGCGATCACCTCACTGCCGTGCGCGCCGCGCGCCCAGCACGCCGCCTCCGCCGCCGCCCTGGCCCGGCGTGCCCCAGCCGCCGCCGTCGCCGGCCCAGTCTGCTTCCCAGCCGGCCTCGCTGATCGGTCCCCCCGGGGACTGCTTCGTGCGCAACACCGCACCCGCAACGCTGCTGCCTGCGGAACAGGCGCGGCGCCACATCACGCTTCCGCCACCTCTCCGAGCCTCGTCGAGCGCAACCCCTTGCTCCACGCGCGCTCGCCGCGACGGACCGCGCGCCCCCGTCGTCACGGCGGGGTCGCGCCATGTCCCGGGCTGTGCCGGCCGACAAGAATTTCTCGGGTCACCGGACTGGAACGCCGCGTGCTCAGGGCGAGCCGCGAGCCTGCGTCCAGGCTCGCTCATCGTTCAGGACTGCGAGAAGAGTGCCATGTCCGCCCTCATTGCCCAACAACAGACCTCCCCTCTGCGGCTGGATGTACGACCGTTGACGCCCGTGATCGGGGCGGAGATCCACGGCGTCGACCTGCGCAAGCCGCTGGACCCAGCCACGGTGCAGGCAATCGAGCAAACCCTGCTCCAGTGGAAGGTGATCTTCTTCCGCGAGCAGGACATCTCCAACGAACAGCTGCTCACCTTCGGCCGCACCTTCGGCCCGCTGACGCCGGCCCACCCGATCGCGCTGGGGCTCCCCGAGCACCCGGAGATCTGGGAACGAAAGGCCGCCGAGTACAAGGAGAACCACCGGTCGGACCTCTCCATCCCCACCGCCAAGCCGCCGCGCGACTACAAGGGATGGCACATCGACATCACCTTCGTCGCCAACCCGAACAGGTACTCCATCCTGCGCGGCGTGGAGATCCCGCCCTATGGCGGCGACACGCTCTGGAGCAACCTCGAGTGCGCCTACGACGGCCTGTCGCACACGATCAAGGCGCTCGTCGACGGGCTCCAGGCCGTCCACCGCACGAGCAGCTACGACAGCGGAGAGCCCAGGCCGGGCCGCCGGGCCGCAGGCCCGTTCGCCGCGCTTCACCCGCTCGTGCGCGTGCACCCGCGGACCGGCCGCAAATCGCTGTTCGTCAACCCGGGGACGACGAGCCACATCGTGGGCCTGCGAGAGCGCGAGAGCCAGGCGCTGCTCGACATGCTGGCCGACGAGGTGACGCGGCCCGAGTACGCGGTGCGCTTCCGCTGGACGCCCAACGCGATCGCCGTATGGGACAACCAGGCCACCGCCCTCGCCGGCCCCATCGACTACGCCCACTTCGACCTGCCGCGCGTCGTCCGCCGCATCACCGTCGCAGGCGAGCTGCCCCAGGGGCCCGACGGGTTCCGCTCGCGGCCGCTCGAAGGCGAGCTGTTCGGCGTGCTCGGCTGACGCCGCGCCCTCACGCCGTCTCCACGCCGGCGCCCCGGCTGGTCGGGTGGTCTCGCCCTCCGAAGACCGCGCCGTCGCCCCCGGGGCCCCGTTGCACGAATAGGCCGAGCGGTCCTCCAGCACGCCGCCCGGTGCGCCCCGGCCGCCTCGTCCGCCTCGCTGGGGCTCGCCACCGTCGCCGCCTTGGCCGCCGTCGAGTGCCTCGATCTCGGCCCGATGAGCGTTGCCTGGCTTGCCGCGGGCCTGTACGATCCACCAGCTTCATCCCCGAGGCCTGTGCATGAAGCCGAGCGTCTACGTGGAGACCAGCATCGTCAGCTATCTGACCGCCAGGCGGAGCCGCGATCTGGTGCGAGCAGCGCACCAAGAGGTGACCGTCGAGTGGTGGGCAGGGCGCGACGTCTACGACTTGTACATCTCGCAGCTCGTGATCGACGAAGCTTCCGCGGGCGATCCCGGCGCGGCAGCGCTGCGGCTCCAGGCGCTCGGCGACCTGCCGCTGCTGGAGCTCACGCCGGAGGCTGTCGGGCTCGCCCGTCAGCTCGTTCGCGCCTCCGCCCTCCCGTCCAAGGCAGCCGGCGATGCAGTTCATATCGCGCTCTCCGCGGCGCACGGCATGCGCTACCTGCTCACCTAAAACTGCGCGCACATCGCCAACGCCACGATGCGCCCCAAGATCGAGGAGATCTGCCGTTCTGGTGGCTTCGAGCCCCCGATAATCTGCACGCCTCTGGAGCTCGTCCAGGAGTAACATCATGCGCTATTCCGATTCCATCATTGACGAGGTTCGTGCTGCTCGTGACGCCATCGCCAAGGAGCACGAATACGATATCGACAAGCTCGCCGAAGCGCTCAAGGCGCGTGAGGCCAAGAGCGGGCGAAAGATAGTGCGGCTGCCACCGCGCGAGGTGACGCTCGTTCGCAAAGCATCGTGACAAGGCGATCGGCGGTAGCTCCGCCCAAAGGGCCTCGGGCCGCCGTAGCCGCCGTCGCCACACCGGCGCCCCTGTTGCAGAAATAGGCCGAGCGGTCCTCCACCACGCCGCCCGGTGCGCCCCGGCCGCCTCATCCGCCTCGCTGGGGCTCGCCTCCGCCGCCGCCCTGGCCCCGCGTGCCCCAGCCGCCGTCGCCGGCCCAGTCCGCTTCCCAGCCGGCCTCGCCGATGCGCCCACGCGCGAGGTCATCGTCGCCATCCTCAACCATTGGCGGTCGTGTCATCGCGCCCGGCTCGGTCCGAAAGCTCGACAACGCCGATCGGCCCGAAACGCTCGCTCCCCACCAGCAGCGCAACGAGGGCTCGATCCAGGGAGATCCCCGCCTCCGCGAGCAGCGCCTGATCGCGCCGCGGCTGATTCGTGAGCGCGCTCAGATCGACCTGGCTCCGTGGAGCTCGCGGAGCTTCTTTGTGAAGATCTGTGTATTTTACACAATCCTCTTGACGCTCCGAAAGGGACAATTATATGCATAGTACACACATCAACACCGCAGTCGAACAAAACGTGGCTCCTTACCAAGCGCCCGGTCCCTCCGCTCGCGACGGATCCGGCTGCCCGGAGGTCTCATGCCTGCTTCAACACGTTCGCGTGCCATCGCCCGAGTCTCGCGGTCCGCCCTCACCCTCGCCCTCGCCTTGCCAGCCGCCGCCTCGCTCACCGGCTGCTCCGGGGGCGACGAGCCCACGGAGCCCCAGGCTACCGGGAGCAACCCCACGTTCCACAAAGACGTCGAGCCCATCCTGCAGAAGAGCTGCATGGGCTGCCACTCCGCGGGCAATATCGCGCCCTTCAGCCTTACCGCGTACGACGACGCCAAGGCTGTCGCGGCGCTCATGGTCCAGGCGACCAAGGCGGGCACGATGCCGCCCTTCGCCGTGCGTGACACGGACGAGTGCTCGACCCGTCACGCGTGGAAGGGCGACATCCGCCTCTCCGACGAGGAGATCAGCACGCTGGAGGCCTGGAGCAAGGCCGGCACCCCAAAGGGTGATCCGAAGGACGCGCCCGCATCGTTCGTGCCGAAGAGCCCCGACCTGCCGGGCATGACCCTCAAGGTCACGCCGAACGAGCCCTACGTCACCTCCGGTGAGCAGGACGAGTTCCGCTGCTTCGTCATCGATCCCGGGCTCACCGAGGACCAGTACCTGAGTGGTCTCCAGATGGTGCCCGGCAACCCCAAGGTCGTTCACCATGGGATCATCGCCATCGATCCGGAGCGGACGTCCGCGAGCCTGGCCGGCCCCGACGGGAGCTTTTCGTGCGGCGCCGGCGAGGTCCCGAATGGCGTGGAGATCGATGCGCTCCAGCTGCTCACGGCCTGGGCTCCCGGCGCCGACCCGGTCGATCTGCCCGAGGGCGTGGGTCAGCTCATCCCGAAGGGGTCGCTCCTCATGATGCAGATCCACTACCACCCCGCCGGCACGACGGCCGACCCGGACCTGACGCACATCCAGCTCAGGCTCACCAAGGAGAAGCCGAAGTACGGCTTCCTGTACCACCTGATCGGCAACTTCGATGATCCGGTCGGCGAGCTCGGCTTCGGGCTGCTCCCGGGTCCGGACGACAAGAACGGCGTCGAGTTCCTGATCCCCGCGGACAGCAAGAACCACGTGGAGACGCAGCAGCTCACGGTCCCGCCCCCGGACTCGCCCGCATCGCAAATGATGCCGTTCCCGCCGGGCACGCGCGTCTATGGCGAATTCCTGCACATGCACTACCTGGGCTTCGACCAGAAGGTGACGGTCACGCGGGCGAGCGGCGCACCCGATCAACCCAAGGAGGAGTGCCTGGCGCACGCGCCGAAGTGGGAATTCGACTGGCAGCGCTCGTACTCGTACGACGCGCCCATCGAGACGCTCCCGACGCTCGAGCCGGGCGATGTGCTCCAGATCCGCTGCACGTACGATAACTCGACGGAGAACCCGTACGTGGTCAAGGCGCTCAAGGAGGCGAACATGATCTCGACGATCGACGTGGCCTACGGCGAGGGGAATACGTTCGACGAGATGTGCGTCGCCGGGCTCTCGCTCGTGTACCCGATGCCCTGACGGGAGCGGAGGATCCGCTCTCGCTCCTGTGCCGGCTCGTCGCCAGCGTCCCATAGAGGTTGCCGGACCAGCGGCCTCGAGGATCGCGACGTTCGCTCCATCACGAGAAATACGTGCTGTGGGAGACGTCCTTCCAGGCCTCGTACTCGGCGCGCTGCGCATTTAGCTTCGCCATGATGCCTGTCCAGCTGTCCGCGCCGAGGCTGAGGCGCTGGGGCATCGCTCCAGAATCCACGAGTCGGACGAGGATCTCCGCCATCCGAACGGGATCACCTGGCGCAAGCGCGCCGTCCTTGTCGTTCGCCAGCAGGTCCATGACCGCATGGGCGGTGGCGCCATAGGCGTCGATCCTCGGGCTCCGGAGGTTCCGTTCGACGATGCCCGTCCGGAAGCCGCCCGGTTCGACCGACATCACCTTGAGGCCAAGCGGCGCGACCTCCTGCGCCAAGGCCTCCGTGAGGCCTTCGAGCGCGAACTTGGAAGCGCTGTAGTACCCGAGAGCGGGCATGGCGACGACGCCGTTCATCGAAGAGATGTTGATGATCGTGCCGCGCCCCCGAGCGCGCATGCCGGCCAGCGCTGCCCGCAGGGTGGTCGCGACGCCGAAGAAGTTCGTCTCGAAGACGGTCCGGATCTTCTGATCTTCTCCTTCTTCGACCGCGGCGAGATAGCCGAGCGCAGCGTTGTTCACGAGCACGTCGATGCCGCCGCGCCACGCCTCGGCGGCGGCCACCGCGGCCTCGATCTCGGATGGCTTGGTGAGATCCATCGAGAGCGGGAGCACAGCGTCGGGGTACGCCTCCACGAGCCCTCCGAGGCGGGCGCTGTCCCGCGCCGTGACGGCGACGTGATGGCCGGCGCGAAGGGCAGCGTTTGCGATCGCGGCCCCGAGTCCGCTCGACGCTCCGGTGATGAACCAGGTCTGGGCACTCATCTTCTGTTCCTCCTGATGGCCGCATTCTGCGGCCTGCCATGCGGTCTGCAGCGCTCTTCCTCCGCGGCCAGGCTCGCGAGCCTGCGCCGCGGTCGTCCCGTGTCGTCCCGTGATTGATCGTTCGCCTAGGCCTGGACGCGCACGACGACCTTGCCGACGGCGCCCCCCTGGAGATGGGCGACGGCCGCCGGGAGATCGCCCAGGTCATAGGTCGCGGCCACGACGGGGCGGATCCCGAGACCATCGATGGCCCGGATCATGTCCTCCAGCGCTCGCCGGGGTCCGACGCCGATCGCGTTGATCGTCGCGCGACGCAGGAGCAGCGGGCCGACCGGGGTCGAGATGCGGTCGCTGTCCAGAAGGCCGACGAGCAGGATCCTTCCGCCGTAGGCCAGGGCTTCGACGGAGGTCGCGAGGTTCTCGCCCGCGGCCATCTCGATCACGGCGTCCGCGCCGCGGCCGCTCGTGAACGCCATGACCTCGCGGTCCCAACGGGGACGGGCGCGATAGTTGATACCCGCGCGTGCGCCCAGGCCCAGGCCGAACGCCAGCTTGTCATCGCTGCTGGAGGTCAGGATCACCTTCGCCCCGTGCGCCGCCGCGAACTGCAGCGCGAAGAGCGAGACGCCGCCCGTACCCTGCACGACCCAGGTCTGCCCCGCCCTGACCCGCCCGGTCTCCACGACAGCCATCCAGGCGGTCAGACCCGCAGTCGAGAGCGTGCTCGCCTCCTCGGGGCCAAGGGTCTGGGGCGCCGCGACCAGCATGTCTTCGCGGACCACCGCGTACTCGGCCAGGCGGCCCGAGACCGCGATGGTGTTCGTGTGAAGGCCCGGGGCCGCCCCGTCGATCCAGTCCTCGATGTCGACGCCGACCACCCGATCTCCGAGGGAAAACCGCGTCGCGAGCGGTCCGAGCTCCACGACCTGCCCGGCGAAGTCGCTCCCGGGCACATGGGGGTGCGCCAGCTCGCCCATGCGGCCTTCCCACATCAGAAGATCGCGGTAGTTCAGCGAGACCGCCTGGATCTTCACCAGGACCTCCCGAGGCCCAGGCTCGGGCCTTCGAGCATCGCGGAGCGTCAGGTTCCGGACGCCTGGGGCATCGAGCTCCCAGCGCCGCATGCGCGGCCTCTGCAGAGCTTGCCCGGCGTCGGAGCGCTTCGGTGTCGTGAACCCTGAACTGATCATCTCGTGCCTCCCGTGCATCGACGGCAATTCGTCCTTGCGGAGACTTAGCCGTCGCGCCGGCGGCGCTGCAGTGGCTCAGATCGTGAGGCTCCCTCTCGTAAAACGAGAGGCTGCCGTCGCCTCGGCGGGCCGCTAGGCGCCTGGTCTCGGTTGCCCCGCCGGCGCCCCGACGCCTTCGGCCGCGAGCCGGGCCTGCAGCCGGGGCGCCATCCAGTCCAGGAAGGCGCGGACCTTCAGCGGTAGGCGGCCCTGACCGGAGAAGACGAGGTGGATCGGAAGCGCAGGCACCTCGAAGGCCTCGAGGAGCGGCGTGAGGGCCCCGCTTCGCAGCTCCGATGCGATCTGGTAGTCCAGGGCTCTCGTGATCCCCAGGCCTGCCTTGGCCGCCACCACCGCCGCAGCGGGCGAATTGACCGCCACCCGCGCGCGCGGCTCCGCGATCACGTGGGAGGCGCCCTGAACGTACCGCCAGGGCGAGGACACGAACCCACGGTAGGTCACGCCGTCCCGTCCCGTCAGGTCCTCTGGCGCCCGAGGGGCGCCGAATGCCCGCAGGTAGCCCGGGCTCGCGCAGGTGATGGAGCGTGTCGACCCGACGCGTCTCGCCATCAACGAGCTGTCCTCCAGCTCTCCGATCCGGACCGCCACGTGCACATGCTCCTCCACGACGTTCACCATCACGTCCGTCAGGAAGAGGCGCAGATCGATCTTCGGATGCGCGGCAAGGAACTCGCTGGCGACGGGCAGTACGTGCAGCTCGCCGAACATCGTCGGCGCCGTGACGGTCAGCTCCCCCCGAGGCTCCTGATATTCGCCCGCGACGGCCTGCTCGGCTTCCTGCAGCTGCTCGAGGATGTGCCGCGCGGCGATCGCGTACTCCCGCGCCGCCTCGGTCAGCTCGACCCGGCGACTGGTGCGGATCAGAAGCTGCGTGCCGAGATGACGTTCGAGCTCCGCGACCTTGCGGCTGACGGTAGGCAGCGGCGCCTGCAGCCGCCGGCCCGCCGCGGACAGGCTGCCGGTGTCGACAACGGCCAGGAAAACGAGCATGGCGTCGAGCCGATCCATCGGCCTCTCCTATCACGGAAGGGCGACGGCGGGCCTCGCGTGTCCCGCGCGAGCCCGGCAAGCCCATGCGCCTCGCGGACCAGGCATTCCTGCCGCACGGCATGTTCGGCGCCGAAGGCGAGCTCGGCGCGCGCGCCCGGCCCGCCTCGGGCATCGCGCGTGACGCCGGGGAGCTCTGACGCTAGACGGAGTCCGCCGGTAACGGAGCAAGAGGAAGAAGCGTGCTAGCCGCCAAGATCCCCATCGTCATCCCCGCAGACCGTCGGGTAGAGCTGCAGGTGCCCGCAGACCTTCCAGAAGGTCCAGCGGAGGTGATCGTCCTCGTCACCGCCCCGCAGAAGGCTGCGCCACGCGACAAGCGGGCAGCGCTTGGCATGGATCGGGGTACGGTCCAGATTGCCGATGACTTCGATGCGCCGCTGCCGGAGGACCTACAGCGAGCGTTCGATGGCGAGACATGAGGTTGCTGCTCGACACACACTGCTGGATCTGGCTCGTCGCCGACCCTGAGAGGATCAGGCGCGACGTCGTGGAGATGCTCGTCGCAGACGGTACTGACGTCTACATCTCGGCAGCGACAGCGTGGGAAATCGTCATCAAGCACGCGCTCGGAAAGCTCCCCCTTCCCATCCCGCCTATGCCGCCCTTGCCCGGCGGCCCCAGCGTGAAGGTGACACCCTCGACCGTGAGCCGGTCCTCGTCGAGGTAGGCGATGCGCGATGCGCGAGGCCGATCGAGTCGCCACCGCGCCCCGAGCCCCCATAACCGCCCTGGCTTGATTGCCAAGACGTTGGCCGGAGGACGAGCGGCGCGGCTGGAGTTCGCGTAGGATCGAGATCAATGACGACCGTCGAGATGCGAACGCGCGCACGCAGCTGCCTCCTCGCTGGTGCGCTCGGCGACGCATGGGGCGGTCCGTACGAGGGCCTTGCCGGGCCGGTACAGCCCGTCTTTCCAGAGGCTCCGCGGCTCTCCGATGACACCTGGCTGACCCTCGCCACGTGCGAAGCCATCGTGCTGAGCCGAGGACGCGTACAGCCGGAGCGGATCGCCGAGCGCTTTCGTCACTGGTTCGAGGCTGGCCGCATCTCCGGCGTGGGCTCTGCGACGCTCAAGGCGCTTCGCGATCTCGCCGCTGGTGCCCACTGGGCTCTTGCTGGAGCTCGCGGTGAGTTCGCCTCAGGCTCGGGTGCTGCCATGCGCGCAGCGCCGTTGTCGTTCTTCCTGGACCCGAGCGTCGAGGCGGACCGTCGAACGATTCGTGATGTCTCACGGATCACACACCACAGCGACGAAGCTTACGCCGGTGCGCTCGCCGTCGTCGTCGCACTACGACATTGCGCCTCCAATGACGCTGTTCCGCAGGATCTCCTCTCCGTGGTCGCGGCCGATCTGCCGGACACAGCGGTTCGCGATCATCTGCTTGATCTCGCCGACTTTCGAGGCTCACCGAGCGAAGCCGCTGTCCGGTTCGGGTGCTCCGGCCATGTGGTTGAGGCCGTACCGATGGCCCTGTTCGTCGCAGCGGCGACCACGGACGATCCCACCGGCGCGGTCATCGCGACCGCAGTCTCGCTGGGCGGCGACGCCGATACCATTGCGGCCATCGGGGCCCAGATCGCCGCCGTCGGGGGACGGCCGCTCCCGGATGATCTCGTCGCGAGGCTCCCCGAGCTTCCGCAGATCACTCCGATCCTCAACCGGTTCGTATCCCTGCTGAAATGACGACCGGGGCCGGGCTCGGCGAACAAGCGGCTGGAGCCGACGAAGCCTGCGGCCTGGATGACCGAAGCCTCGCGACAGGTCGGACGGGCGTGGCACGATGGGACGTCGGCCTCGGCGGGCTCCGCGGCTCACCCGCGAGCCTTCAGGCAGCGCAGGGCAGGCGAAATAGACCGCTTGAAGGGGGGAGACAGTGGCCGACGCGCGAAGGGCGTGTCACCTTCTGCCGGGGGGCCCGTCAGACGATTGAAGGCATCGAAGGAACCAGGTGCGATGAGTAAACCGGAGCTGGTGAGGTTCGAGATCGAAGGTGCCGAAATCGCGGTCCGCCTGGCGGGCGATCGGGAGAAGCCGGCGATTCTCCTGATCCACGGCTTTCCAAGCTCCTCGGAATCGTTCCGGAACGTGATCGACCCCCTCGCGCGGGACGGCTTCGTGATCACCCCGGACCTTCCGGGGTTCGGCGGCTCCGAGCCGGTCGAGCGCCCCTCATTCTCGCGTTTCGCGGACATGATCGACGGACTGCTCGCGCGGCTCGGAGCCGGGTCCTTCCACCTCTACCTCCACGATTATGGAACGGCGGTAGGACTTCACCTCGCCACGCGCGCGCCCCGCAGGATACGCAGCCTCATCGTCCAGAATGCCAACGCACATGAGAGCGGGATGGGGCCGCAATGGTCGGCGACCAGGGCCTACTGGGACGATCCCACGCCGGAGCGGGAAGCCGAGGCGACCGCCCACCTGACCTTCGAGGGGACGCGCGACCAATATCTGGGCGGCGTGCCCCGGGACATCGCCGAGCGCATCGATCCCAGGCTGTGGGAGGAGGACTGGCGGATCATGTCGCTCCCCGGCCGGCTCGAGGCGCAGCGTGCGCTGGTGCTCGACTATCGCAGCCATGTCGCGCGATTCGGGGAGATCGCCGATTATCTCGGCCGCTGGCAACCCCCGGCGCTGATGCTGTGGGGGCGGCACGATATCTTCTTCGATCTCGAGGAGACCCTCTCCTGGATGAAGGCGCTCCCGCGCATGGAGGCGCACATCCTCGACGGCCCTCATTTCCTGCTGGAGACCCATCCGGCCGAATGCGCCGCGTTGATGAGCGCCTTCGTCAGGCGCGTGGAGGGGCTGCGTTAGGGCGCGCGCGCCGTGAGCTCGTACAGGGGAGCCTCCTCGCGTTGGTCCTCGCCGAGAGCGGTCGCGGGAATCGTGCGACGCGCTGCGATCGACCACTCGTCGACGCCATGTCCACGTCGCTGTCCGAGATGTCCCTCCCGCAGCCGCGGTGCTTCATGGCGGTCGTGGACGCGGGGTCGTTCGCCGAGACCGGCCGGCGTATCGGCATGTCCATGTCCAGCGTCTCCAAGACGATCGCCCGCTTCGAGGCGACGTACGGTGTCAAGGGAGGGCATGGCTGTGTTGCCCTCGCGGCCACATGGCGCTTGGCACGGACGAGCTTGCGCTCGCCGCCGGAGCGCCGGTACCTTCGGCGAGCGGAGGCGGTAGGGGCGCGATGCGATCGGTCGTTGTTTTCCTGCGGGACACGATGGAGTCTGCGGTCACGGCGTACCTCGACGCCGCCTACCCGGAGCAGCGGGACCCGTGGGTCGTGTTCGTGGCCGGTGACGCCTGCCTGTACATCAACCTGTACCGGCACGGCCCTCTTGAGCACGAGCCGGAGGACTGGGCCGACATCGTCCAGAGGTTCGGGGGCGAGCCGGCGGCCTGCGTGATCGCCGACGTGTCCGGGCGGCACCCCGGCGATGAGCAGGTGGCCGGGTTCGTGGCCGGGCTGCTGTCCCGGTTCAGCGGGGCCGCGATGGACGACTACACGCCGCACCTGTGGTCGCTGGACGAGCTACGGAGCGGGCACCGGGTTCGGGGGCACCCGTTCTTTGACTACAACGGCTGGTTCACGGAGAAGAGGCGCTGACGCGCCCCGGCTGGAGCGCAACAGGTTGGCTATCATCAGGTGCATTCGTGTCGAAGGTTGATCTCAAGAGGGAGCTCAAACATCTCTACCAGGCATCCGCGAAGGAGGTGGTTCGGGTTGACGTGCCGACATTTCGGTTCCTCATGATCGACGGCGAGGGCGACCCCAACACATCACAGGCGTATGCCGAGGCAGTGGAAGCGCTGTTCTCCGTCGCCTACACGACGAAGTTCATGATAAAGAAGGCGTCGCGAGGAATCGACTACGCGGTCATGCCTCTCGAAGGCCTCTGGTGGTCGGAGGACATGTCCGCCTTCACCTCCAACGACAGGTCGAGGTGGAAATGGACGATGATGATCATGCAGCCTCACTTCGTGGAGGAAGCGGTGATCCAGACGGCCATGGCGGAAGTGAGGCGAAAGAAGGCGCTCCCCGCGCTGGACGCGCTCAGGCTGGAGGACTTCACCGAAGGGTCTTGCGCTCAGATACTTCACATTGGCCCCTTCACCGAAGAAGGGCCGACCATTCAGCGAGTCCATGACTTTATCGTTGCGCGCTCGGCGCTCGCAGGAAAGCACCATGAGGTGTATCTGAGCGACATACGTCGCGCCGATCCGGCGAAGTGGAAGACCATCATCCGCCAACCTATGATGCGATAGCCGACAGATCGTTCGAGCCGGCGCCGCTTCGCGGCACGGCTCTTGCGCCCAGCACGGCGACGTTCATGGTCAACTACCGGGTCGAGGATCTCCACGCCCTCGTCAAGGTCTTGCGCGAAGAAGGCTGCAACGTTCTCGAGAAGATTGACGATTCCGAGTACGGGAAGTTTGCCTGGGTCATCGATCCAGAAGGAAACAAGGTAGAGCTCTGGCAGCCGCCTGCCGGCCAATGACCACGGCAACCGGCCTCAGCGGCCCTCTCGCGCCGCAGCCCTCGCCGCGCCGAGCCCCATTCCGACGAGGGCCGCGAGGATCCGGCCCAGCGCTGCCCCGAGGCCAGGCGAAGGCTCGTCGCACAGCGTCGGTGCGACCGAGAGCCGCAGCCGGTCCCGGAGGATCTCCTGAGCGCGGCGAATGGATTGCGGATCCCGGCGGTCGAACCAGATGGCTTCGCCCGACGACTCGCAGGCCTCGGGGCCTTCGTCCTCCACCGGCCCGAGGTACAGGGTCACGGTGTGTCGTCCCAGTGTGGCTGGCGGGTCGATCTGCATGTTCCTCGGAACCAGCGTGCGCCGCGCTCGTGACAGCTCGGTGGCGCAGGCGAAGACTCTCCGTTGCAGCGCGGCGCTCACCCCGCGGGCCGTGGCGTGGACGCGGCCCCGTCGACGCATGGATAAGTTGCTGAACCAGCGTCACTTTTCCGGGAGGAACGCGGATCGCGCAAGGTCCTCCATGTCCACCAGCGCGTGCAGCGTGGCTGTACGGTGGGATGGCCACGACGAGGAGATCGACCTCGCGGGTTGTGCGTGTGCTGCCGAGGCGCCGGCCAGGCCGAGCAGCAACGCTGCGGCGGCACCCTGGGCGAGGCCGAGCGTCTGAAGACGAGCCCGTCACCCTCGCCATGGACCGCGACGAGCGCATGAGCCTGTCGGCGCTCCTGTCGGGGAGATGCGCAGTTCCCTGAGCGCCATCCCGTCCACGGTACACGGCGCCTGGTCTCGTGAGATCCTTGCCGCTCCGAGGAGGTCTTGACATCCGCCCCCCCGGCTCGCCTCTCTGTACCATGCGACATCCCCACGCCCGCCGCTTCGAGGCGGACGACCTGCTGTCGTTCAAGCTCGTCACCGAGATGGTCCTCTCGCCCGACGGCCGCTGGGTCGTTTATGTCCTCGAGGAGATCGACGCCGAGGCGGACACCTACGTCTCCAACCTGTGGCTGATCCCCGCGAGCGGAGGCGCTCCGCGGCAGATCACGTTCGGCTCGGACACGAACAGGCGCGGCAGATCACGCGCGGCGACGCGAACGAGCGCGACCCTGCGTGGTCGCCCGACGGGCGCCTCATCGCGCTCAGCCGGACCCGGGAGGGCCCCATCGCGTTCCTGTGGAGCACCATGCGCCTCTGCGGCCTGCTCGGGAGCGCGCGCTGGGGCGGCTCGGACGCGCGGCTGCTCATCGACGTCAACGAGGCGTGGGGCGAGGATCGCGCGTGGCCCGACGTCGCGCTGCGGGAGTTCCCCGGCGCGTCGGGGATGAAGAACGTCGGCCTCCTGATGCTGCCGCCGGGAGGCGGAGGGGGACCCGTACCGCTGCTCGTCCATGTGCACGGGGGCCCGCACGCGTCCGTCGAGTTCGGCTTCACGTACCGGCCGTACTGGTATGTGCTGGTGTCCCGCGGGTGGGCCGTCCTGTCCTTGAACCCTGTCGGCTCGGCCGGACAAGGAAAGGAGTTCGCCGATCGCCTGCGGGGGCGCTGGGGCGAGCGCGACCTGCCGGAGCACCTCGCCGCCATCGACGAGCTGGTCGCCGAGGGCACGATTGACGGCGATCGCGTCGCCATCGCGGGCAAGTCGTAGGGCGGCTTCATGGCGGCGCGGGCGATCGGCAAGACGAAGCGCTTCCGCGCCGCCGTCTCGGGCGCGCCGGCGGCGAACCTCGAGTCCCATTTCGGGACGTCCGACACCGGCTACGACGTCGATCCCCACGACATGCGAGCAGAGCCGTTAAGCGGACGCGGGCGGCCCCTGGACGCGGTATGGCCACCTGGATACGCTCGTCGAATGAACGACTTGTTCGACAGGGACTCGAACGATCTGTTCCCGCCCGCCGACCGGGCGAAGCTCGAGGCGCTCACGGAGGATCCGGACGCGAGGGTCGGCTACGAGCTGACCAAGGGGATGCTGACCTGGTCGGATGAAAAGCCGCGCGACATCGAGCTGTCCACGTTCACGAAGATCATGATGCTCCAGTCCTATCGATCCATGATGTACCGGCCGGAAGAGTTCCGAGATAGCCAGGACGAGTTCATTCGTGAATGGTTCGCGGCGTGCCGCGCGACATGGGAGAGGGCGAGGGCCAGCGGCCTCCGGTGGATCGGCTTCGCGCCGTCGCGCACCGATCCCGCGAACCTCGCGCTGCTCCTCGAGCTCGAGAAGATCGAGTTCTCGGACATGTAGCCTGCGGGTGATCCCGCGGGCCTCCTGCTCGACCTTCAGGACCTGATCGGGAGGAGACGACCAGCTGCTCGGATCGGGCATGGTGCTGCACGCCAGGTACGTGCTGTCCTCGAGCGGCGGCGAGGTCACCGTGGTAAGGAACCGTGGACCGCTCGGCGCGCTCGTTTCAATGCGCGGCGGCCGCGATGATGACCCTCCGCGGCCGCCGTGCCGGCGATCGGCGGCGGCTTCAACGAGGGGCGGCGTCGAGCCGCATGTCTACAGGAGGACGTATGCAGGTGATCGTCGCGGGCGGTGGGATCGGCGGCCTGGCCGCGGCTCTGGCGCTGCACGGCTCGGGTCATGAGGTGACGGTGTTCGAGGCGGCGCCCACCATCCTGCCGCTCGGGGTCGGCATCAACCTCCTGCCCCACGCCGCCGAGGTGCTGGGCGAGCTGGGTCTCTTCGAGGCCCTGTCGGCCCAGAGCGTGGCGACCCGCGAGCTCATCTATTTCAACCGCTTCGGCCAGCGCATCTGGGGCGAGCCCCGCGGCCGCTTCGCGGGTCATGCCACGCCGCAGCTCTCCCTCCACCGCGGCGCCCTCCAAGGCGTGCTGTTCGACGCCGCCGTCGAGCGGCTGGGCCCCGACCGGGTGCTCTGCGATCGGCGCCTCGCGGGCCACGAGCAGGGCGGGGGCCGCGTCGAGGCGCTCTTCCTCGATCGCGCGGGCGCGGCGTGGAAGGTCTCCGCCGACCTCCTGATCTGCGCCGACGGCATCCACTCGGCGGGGCGCGCCAGCCTCTATCCGGACGAGGGGCCGCCGATCTACGGCGGTCACATCCTCTGGCGGGGGACCACCCTTGCGGCGCCCTTCCTCACCGGCGCCAGCATGATCATCGCCGGGCATCAGGACCAGAAGTTCGTCGTCTATCCGATCTCCCCACCGGGGCCGGACGGCCGCCAGACGATCAACTGGGCCGCCGATCTCGCGTTCGCCAGGAGCCTGCGACGAGAGGACTGGAACCGGCGGGGCGACCCCGCCGACTTCCTGCCCAGGTTCGAGGACTGGCGCTTCGGCTGGCTGGATGTGCCCGGCCTCGTCCGGAGCGCCGAGGCGATCTACGAGTTCCCGCTGGTCGACCGCGATCCCCTGCCGCGCTGGAGCCATGGGCGCATGACGCTGCTGGGCGACGCCGCCCATCCCATGTATCCGAACGGCTCCAACGGGGCGAGCCAGGCCATCCTGGACGCCCGCGCCCTGGTCCGCGCGCTCGCCGCTCATGCCGATCCGGTGGAGGCGCTGGCCGCCTACGAGGCCGAGCGCCTGCCCGCCACCGCCGCCATCGTCGCGGCGAATCGCCGCAACGGTCCGGAGCAGTGCTTGCAGATCGCCTATGAGCGCGCGCCCCACGGCTTCGACCGCATCGAGGACGTCTTCGCCCCCGGCGAGCTGGAGGCCATGGCCGCCCGCTACAGGGTGCTGACCGGCCTGAAGCGCGCCTCGGAGCCCCCCGTGCGCTGACGAGAGCGCTCTCGACGCAACGCGGTTGCGGAGGTGGTAGCGGAAGCGGAAGCGGGCACGAGCGCGGGAAGGCCTGGGCCCTGAGAACATCGGGGCTCTGCGTGTGGCTGCGCCTTGCCTGCCGGCCTTGAAAACCAATTGACGCGCGGCGAGATCGGGAGTACGGCAAGCACGCCATGCCGTCTGTCCACCTGACGCGCCATCTCTACACCTTCTTTCCGCACCTCGAAGGTCAACACCTCATCGTCGAGGCGTCGACAGCAGGTGAGGTCGTAGCGGCCCTGGAGAAGCTCGCGCCCGGCATCGGCTTCTACATCTGCGACGAGCGCGGCCGCTTGCGGACGCACGTCAACATCTTCGTCGGCAAGCAGATGATCCGCGACCGCAAGGGGCTCACGGACGCGGTCGCTGCCGACGACGAGGTCCATATTCTGCAGGCGTTGAGCGGAGGGTGAAATGGCAAGCCGTATCCTGGTAGGCACGCGAAAAGGCACGTTTGTCGTCGAGAAGAAGAACGGCTCGTGGAAGCCGCGCCTCGCGGGCCACGCCGGCGGCGGCGTCAACTATGTCGCGCGCGATCCCTACACGGGCAAGCTCTGGGCGCTCCTCGGCTTCGGCCATTGGGGGGCCAAGCTGTCCGTCTCGACGGACGAAGGCGAGACCTGGAACGACAACCCCGCCCAGATCAAATATCCCGAGGGCGCTCGCTACATCGGCCAGGACATGTACGAAGACGCCAGCAGCGACTTCGGCGTCGGCATCAAGATCGTCACGCGCCCGGCCACGGTGCAGAAGCTCTGGATCATCGGCTTCGGCCCGGGCGGCGCGGTCTACGTGGGCACCATTCCGGGTGGCCTGTTCGTCAGCCGCGACGGCGGCGGCTCCTTCGAGCTCAACCGGCCGCTCTGGAACCACGAGTCACGCGGTGGCGACCTGTTCACAGGCGAGGGCAAAGGCGAGACGAAATGGTTTGGCACGCCGGCCTCCGAGGGGGGCGAGTTCGCCCCGGGCATTCACTCCATCGTTGTGGACCCGCGTGACCCGAAGCGAATGCTCGTCGCCGTGTCCACGGCGGGCGTCATCGAAACAGCGGACGGCGGAGAGACCTGGCAACCGCGCAACAACGGCATGCGGCTCGATCACACGCCCGAACCAGACGCCGAGTGGGGCCACGATACGCATTACATCGAGCAATGCGAGGGCGATCCCGACCATGTCTGGCAGCAGAACCACGTCGGGATCTACTACAGCTGCGACGGCGCAAAGAGCTGGCGCAAGGTGAGCCGTCCAGAGCAAGGCGTGCATTTCGGCTTCCCCATCACGGCGGACGCGAGGGACGGACGCACGGCGTGGGTCGTCCCCGGCAAGTCGGACATGCAGCGAATCACCGTCGACGGCGCGCTCTTCGTGGCTCGCACGAAGGACGGCGGTGAGACCTGGGAGCAGCTCCGCTGGGGTTTGCCTCAGGAGCAAGCCTACGACGTCATCTACCGCCACGCGCTCGCCAACAAGGACGGCACTGTCGCATTCGGCACCACCACGGGCAATCTCTACGTGAGCGATGACGGCGGAGAGGGCTGGGCGACCGTCGCCAACAACCTGCCGCCGATCTATTCAGTACGCATGGCGTGACAGATCACAACATCGGCGCCAGCGCTTGCATCGATCCGCGGACCTGGCTACGTCATCGTCTCCGTGACTCCCGCCCCCTCGCCCTACGGTGTCCTAGGCCCCCTCGACGTCCCCCTCGGCCTCGGCCTGCTCCGGCTGGCCACGGAGGGGCGCCCCTCGGAAGAGGACGCGACAGCCGTCATCCACGTCGCCCTCGATCGAGGCATACGCCTCCTCGACACCGCCGATTCTTACTGCCTCACCGACCGTGAGGCCCACCATGGCGAGCGCCTCGTCCGCAAGGCGCTCGACGCGTGGTCCGGCCCGCGCGACGACGTGCGCGTCATCACCAAGGCGGGCCTCACCCGACCCAAAGGGCGATGGGTCCCGAACGGCAGCCGCGACCACCTGCGCCGCACGGTCGAGGGCAGCCTGAAGGCGCTCGGCGTCTCGCGGATTTTCATGCTCCTCCTCCACGTGACCGACCCCAAGACCCCCCTCGAAGAGAGCCTCGCCGCGCTCGCCGAGCTCCAGAAAGAGGGCCTCATCGAGCACCTCGGCCTCAGCAACACCTCCATCGCAGAGGTCCGCCAGGCCGAGCGGCACTTTCCGGTGCGGGCCATCCAGGAGGAGCTGAGCGTCCTCGATCGCGGCAGCGCAGCCCGAGGCCTCTTCGAGCTCGCCAGGCAAATGGGCATTCCGTTCCTCGCCCACCGGCCGCTCGGCGGTCACGCCAAGGTCGATGGCCTCCTCAAGAACCGCGCGATCAAGCCCATCGCCGCGCGGCACAGCATCACGCCCCAGGAGGCGGCCCTCGCGGCCCTGCTCGATCTCGGCCCCCCGGTCCTTCCCCTGTTCGGGGCGACCAGGCGGGAGAGCGTCGAGTCCTGCTTGCGCGCGCTCCGGGTCCCCTTTGGCGCGCGCGATCGAGCCGACCTCTCGAAGACCAGCTTCGCGCCCACGGCCGATGTGCTGGCCTCGGTCGCGCCGCCCGTGATCCCCGCCGGCCTGCGCAAGCTCGAGCCCGGAGAGGGCCCCGGCGATGCGCCCGAGGTGGTCGTGGTCATGGGAATCCAAGGGGCAGGCAAATCGTCGGAGGTCGCCCGCTACACGGCCAGAGGGTACGCGCGCCTGAACCGCGATGAGCTCGGCGGCACGCTCGACGGCGTGGTCAAGAAGCTCGGAGAGCTGCTCTCCTCGGGGCAGACGCGGGTGGTCCTCGACAATACGTACGGCACGCGCGCGTCGCGCTACGCGGTGCTCCGGATGGCGCACGCGCACGGCGTGCCGGTCCGGTGCCGGTACCTGGCCACGCCCATCAACGAGGCCTACGCGAACGTCGTCCTCCGCCTCCTCGAGCGCTACGGCAAGCTGCTCGGGCCGGAGGACATGAAAGCGCTCGGCAAAGAGGATCCCAACCTGCCGCCGCCGCAGGCGCTCTCGCGGTGGGCTGCGAATTTCGAGGCGCCGCACGTGGATGAGGGCTTCTCGGTGGTCGAGGAGATCCCGTTTGCCCGGCGCGTCGATCCGCTCTTCACGGGCAAGGGCCTGCTCCTCGACGTCGACGGCACGCTGCGCAGGACCAAGAGCGGCGAAATCTACCCGCGCGACCCCGACGACGTCGAGCTCCTGCCCGGTCGGCGCGCGGTCCTGGAGCGCTGGGTCGAAGGCGGATACACGCTCTTCTTCGTGTCGAACCAGAGCGGCATCTCGAAAGGATCGGTGACCGAAGAGGCTGTCCTGGCCGCGTTCTCGCGGACGATCGAGCTCCTCGGCCTGCCCGTGGCCGAGGTCGTGTACTGCCCGCACCCGGCGTTTCCGGTCGGCTGCTTCTGCCGCAAGCCCCTGCCGGGGCTCGGGATATCGCTGATCCAGCGCCACAAGCTCGCGCGCGAGCACCTGGTCATGGTCGGCGATATGGAGAGCGACCGGGAGTTCGCGCGAGCGCTCGGGGCGAAGTACATGACGGCCGAGGAGCTCTTCCCAGGCGAGTGAGCGCCCGCGATGGCGTCCTGCCGCGGGCGCCCCGTTGGGCCACACCGGAGCCGTCGGAGAGGGCTGGGCGACCGTCGCCAATAACCTGCCGCCGATCTAGTCAGTGCGCATGGCGTGATAGGTTGATTGGAGGCCACGGGGCGCAAGCGAGCAGCGCCCCGGCCCGCGCCCGCACCGCCCGATCGAGGCGACGCGACCGGCGCCGCCGCCGCTCCCACCCGTGAGCGGCCGCCGGGAATATCTATTGATAACAGCTCCCGGCGATGGCAATGTCGACGGTATCCATGAAACCAGCGTTCATTCCCCTGGCGCTCGCCGGAGCGTTGTCTGCCTGTCAGCCCCATCGACCTGGACCCGACAGTCCCGAAAAGCTGAAGGCAGTCATCGTGTCGTATTTCGACTGCGTCACCCGGAGGGACTTCGCACGAATGAAGACCTTGACGACGCCCGACTTTACCATCTACGAGAACGGAAAGATCATCGACAACGACGGTCTGATCGCGATCATCAATGGATCCCCGATAGCCAAAGCCGATTTTTCATTGGACGACGTCAAGATCGACGTCGACAGCAGCTCGGGGAGCATGATCTACATCAACCACGGCAAATTCACGCAGAACGACGCGAGCACCATCACACGCGACTTTCTGGAGAGCGCGATCTTCAAGAAGGTCGGGAATGAATGGAAGCTGCACTTCGTGCATTCAACGGTGAAGAAATAGACCCGAGCTCAATCGGCGCACATGAGCCGATCGATGATCTCGAAGGTGTCGACGATCGTGGCGTAGCTGGCCTCGACGTCGTTGGTCGACGTCGACAGCGACATCACGACGACGCGCGAGCCGTCGTCGCTCGCGGCGTTCCGGGTCGAGTACCCGAGCGTGTCGCCGGGGTGGCTCCAGTATCCTCCGCCGCAGCTCGTCGGGATCCACGCGATCCCGAGGCCATAACCGATGCCAGGCGCGATCGGGTCGAGGGCCGGCGCCGGGACCGTGTCGTGGAGCTCCGCCATCTGCTCCGGCTCGAGCAGCGAGCCTTCGCTCAGCGCCCGCCAGAATTTCGCGAGGTCCGCGGTGGTCGTGACGAGGGAGCCGGCGGCGTCGGCGAAGCTCTGGTTCGCGATCGTGACGTCGACGAGCGGCCCGCCGACCTCGTACTGCTGGTAGGCCACGGCGTGCGGGGCAGGCAGATCCGTCTCGTCGCCGGGCTCGAACGTGCGGGTTAGGCTGAGCGGATCGAGGATGCGCGCCTCGACCTCCTCGCTCCAGTGATTTCCGGTGACACGCTCGATGATCATGCCGGCGAGCACGTAGTTCGTGTTGGAGTAGGCCCACTGCGTCTCCGGATCGAAATTCGGCTTGTGTTCCATGGCGAGCGCCACGAGCTCTTCCGGCTCCATGTGGTCGAGCCGATGCTGCATGTACTCGTCGGCGGAGCGCAGCGCTTCCAGGCCCGGCTCGCCCTGACCGGTGTAGTTGTAGAGGCCGCTCGTGTGCTGGAGCAGCTGGCGGATCGTGATCAGCGAGCCGTCGTTGCCGTTGCCCGACACGACGCCGGGGAGCCACTGCTCGACCGTGTCGTCCAGCGACAGCGCTCCTTCTGCGGCGAGCTGCAGCGCCACGACGGCGACGAACGTCTTGGTGTTGCTGCCCATCCGGAAGTAGCTGTCGAAGTCGATCGGCGCCTCGCCACCGAGCTGCGCCGCGCCGCTGCGGGCGAGGATCCGCCGGTCGCCGTCGAGCACCTCCGCGTGCACGGCGACGATCCCGCCAGCGCGGATCTTGTCCACCCCTTCCTGGAGCAGCTCGTCATAGGTGGTGTCGCTCTCCTCGGGAGAGCTGCTCGGGCAACCCAGGAGGAGCGACGCCATGCAGAAGAGCGGAATCGAGAGCTTGCTGAGTGTCATGCTCGTGCGTTCCCGCTCGACTTGTTTTCATTCAATGGTTCCTGCGATCTCGTCGATGTCGCACGATCGCGCAGGTCTGCGGCCCGCTTCCTGCCGCTGCAGGCGCCTGCGGCGGCCCGCACGACGAGCCGGTCAATCCGCGGGGGACGCGGCGCACGCGTCCTGCGGCGAGAGGGCGCGCGCCCGCGCCGGCAGGGCAGCCGACTTCACGGCTCTTCCCACGAGGGCTCGACCGCAGGCCGCTCGCGCTCGAGGCGCCCGCTCCCCTCCTCCTGGCGGTCGCGGAACGGCGTCGACGCCGGCGGGAAGTCGCGGAGGCCGCGGCGGGCTGTGTAGTCGTAGCGGAGGAAGACCAGCCCCGAGGCGCGCGGCGAGGTCTCGGCCAGGCTCGGGACGTCGAACAGGAACGTCCCTTCCACGCCGAGCGAGGCGCGGTGCCCGCGCGCGAGCCAGCTCCAGAACGTGAGCCCCGCGGTGAACGCGTCGCGCAGGAAGGGCTCGTCGCGCGTCTCGTTCACCGGCCTGTAGCTCGCGAGCCAGCCGAGCTGGATCCACGGCCACAGCCCCCGGCCGGGGAGCAGGTCGAGGTCGAGCGTCGCGTCGATGCGGTCGAGCTCCGACGGCACCGGGCTCAGGCGCAGCGACGTGCCCGCCGTGAGGAGCGCATCGACGAACGGCCGGTACCGCAGGCGCGCCCCGAGCGAGGCCTGCGTGTCGTGCGTGGCGCCGTACGGCGTGTAGACGTCCTTGTCGGCGCCGATGAAGCCCCGCAGCGACTCGTCCACCATGAGCCACGTGAAGCCCGCCCACGGCGAGAGCGTGAGCTCGCCGAGCGGGATGGACCAGAACGCGGTCGCGCTCGCCCTGGCGCCCATGGCGTCGCTGGCGTCCGGCTGGAACACGACGCGGCCGCTCAGCGAGCCGCCGGGAACCCAGCCGCTCGAGCTCAGGTCGAAGCGCGCCTCCGCGCCGAAGCTCTCCGGCCCGTCGCGCAGCCGGCCGAACCCCGCGGCCGCGATCCAGGCGCGCCGCTCGATCAGCTCGCGGTGCACGTCGAGGCCGAGCTCGAGGGAGCGGACCGGAAGACGGTGGTCCTCCTCGGCGAGCTCGCTGTCGGTGAGGCGCGCGTAGCCGCCGACGGAGAGCGGCCCCGGGTCCGGGTCCTCTCCCACCGGGGGCGCCGGGCGAAGCAGCTCGTCCGCGGGCGCGGGCGGCGCGGGCAGCGGCGGCGGCGCGGGCGGCGGCACACGGGGGCGGGGCACGCCGTTCGCGACGGCGAGCTCGACGCGGAGCAGCGCCCGGCCGCCGGGCGAGGCGACGCGCAGCACATGCGGGCCCTCGGGGAGGACGGCGACGCGGGACTCGACCTCGCCGCCGAGCCAGAAGAACGGCTCGCGCGTGACGCCCAGGCGGCGCGCGGCGCGGTCCTCGGAGGCGTCGAGCGCGAGGGTCCCCTCCTCCACCGCGCCGCCGCCGGCCTCGCCGCCGGCAACGTCGAGCGGCGCCACCGAGAAGCGCAGCTGGCCGGAGGGCGCGGCCGCGGCGACCTCGGGACGGCAAGCCGGATCCCCGCCGTCCGCGGGCGCGGCGCGCGCGCGGGGCGACGCGCACTCGTAGGCGGCGCGGGCGCGGATGCGCACGACGGTCGGGCCGACGAACGCGAGCTCCAGGGGGCGCGCCGGGTCGATGTCGTTCCAGGTCGACAGGGCGCGGCCCGAGAAGGGCTGCGCCGCGCCGGCCGCGGTCGCGCGGATCCAGCCGAGGACGCTGCGGTCCGCCGGAGGCCGCGCCTCGATGCGGTGGCTGCCCCGCGGCACCTGCACGACGCAGCGGTCAGCCATCGGCGCGGACGCCGCGGAGCACGCGACCGGCTCGCCGTCGAGCGCGATCGAGAACGCGCAAGGGGTCTCCTCGCGGTCGAGCGCCCGGCAGACGCCGTCGAGCTCGATCGCGCCCGGCGCGGCGCGGTCGAGCCGGAACTCGGCGCGCGCGCCGTCGGTGATGAGGAGCGACGCCTCGGGCGCATCGACGAGCGCGCGCCGCACCCGCACGCGGAGCGGCAGATCGCGATCGGCCCTGGCCCGGATCTCGAGCGTGGCCGTGCCGGCCGTGGCGTCGGCGCGCGGCGGCACGGCCCAGCCGGTCACCGGGGCCAGCCGCGCGAGGGCGGCCGGCGGGAGCTGGACAGGCGGCGGCGCGGCGCCGGCGGGAGGCGCCACGGCCGGGCCCTGCGCGGCGCTCCCCGAGGCCGCGGGCGCGGGGCCTTGCTGGCCGGCGGAGGCCTCGCGGGCGGCCTCCTGGACGGCGAGCTCGGCGAGCACGAGGGCGCGCAGCGTGAGCCGTCGATCGGGCGCCGGGGCGGCGGAAGCGACGTCGGTGGCCAGGTTCGCGGCCCGGGCGAGCGCCGCGGAGGAGCGGTGGGCGAGCCCGATCCGGGTGAAGGCGTCGGCGGCGAGCTGCACCTCGCCGGAGCGCTCGGCGAGGAGGCCGAGCAGCAGCGCGTCCGCGCCCGAGCTGTCGCCCGCGGGGCCCGCGAGCAGCGCGACGCCGCGCCGCGGATCGACGCTGGCGCGCGCGCCGCGCGCGGCCGCGAGGGGCGCGCGGTCGTCGGGCAGCGGGAGCGGCGGCACGCGCGCCGCCAGGCCGAGCGGGACCGCCACCGGGCTGCCCGGCGGCAGGGTGAGGACGGTGCTCGGCGGCGCGCCCGCGGTCGGCGCGCCGGGCAGATGCGCCGCGTCCCAGGGATCCTCCTCGGCGGGGCGGTCGAGCGCGGCGAGCGCCGGGAAGCCGAGGGCGTCGAGCGCCGCGGCGCGCTGCGCGTGGAGCGCGGCGCGGGCGGGTGAGGGCGCGGCGCGGGCTGGTGAGGGCGCGGCGCGAAGGGCGCGCGTGGCGCCCCGGATCTGCTCGAGCGTGCCGTCGACGGGCGCGCCGTCCGGCGGGCGCACCGGCGTGACGGCGCGCGGGGCGCCGGGCGCGGCGGGGTGCAGGCGCACCGAGGCGCGGAGCAGCGTCGGCGCATCGGTCTCGACGCGCAGCTCGTGCGCGCCGGCGGCGACCGGGACCTCGATCGAGCCCGTGACGCCGGCGCGCACCCAGGCCTCGTGGACGGCGGCGCCAGCGCGCACGCGGAGCACGCGCGCGGGGCCGTCGGCCGGGGGCGGCGCGCCTCGCGCTCCGGACGCCAGCGCCGCTGCTCCGGGCGCCGGCGCAGCGGCGCCTTGCGCTCCAGGCGACGGCGCAGCGGCGCCCGGAGCTCCAGGCGACGGCGCAGCGGCGCCCGGAGCTCCGGACGCCAGCGCCGCCTCGCCCGCCACGGCGGGCGGCGCGATGACGACGCGGGCCAGCGTGGCGCGCTCCGGGTCGGGGAGCGCGAAGGTCGCGGAGCCGTCGACCCAGGCCCACTGCACGATCTCGCGCAGCGACGCGCACGGCGCGCGCCCGCTGCGCGGGATGCGCGCGAGCACCGGCGGAGCGCCCGGCGGCCGCTGGAACGTGCGCGCCCCGGGCGCCACGGCGACGACCGACGTGAGCCCGGCGCCGCCGTGCACCGCGGCCGGCGCGCCGTCGATGAGCACCGGCGACTCGGGGACCACCTGGCTCGAGGCGCTCCGCAGGAGCACCCGCGCGTGGGCCCCCGGCGGCGCCTCGACGTCGATCTGCGCGCGCGCGGCGTCGAGGAGCGTCCAGCGGAGCCCGGACTCCGCGTCCACCTCGCAGAAGCCGTCCGCGGCGGCGCGCCCCGGTGTGGCGCCTCCCGCCGGCGGCAGCGCGTCGCGAGGCTGCGCGATCGCGCTCCACGCGGCCACGCCGTCGGGGATGTCGAGCGCGTCCCACGGGGCCTCGCGCGCCCAGGCGGTGCGCGCGAGCGGCGCCGCGCTCTCGACGTCGCCATGGCCGAGCGCGTAACGCTCCGCGAGCGGCGCCCCCGCTGGCCGGCGGCCATCGCGCGGCGGCGAGATCGCCGCGCCCAGCGCGGACACGGCCGCGACGTCGTCCGGGTGCGCGCGCCCTCCGGCGGGCTCGCGCGGCGCCGCGGCCCCGGGCCCAGCTGCCCCGGGCCCGGCTGCCCCGGGCCGAGCGGGCCCGGACCAGGGCGCGTCCGCGGCGCCCGGCTCCGCGTGCGCCGCGGCGAGCCGCGCGAGGACGGCGCGCTGGAGCGACGTGGCGCCCGCCGCCGCGCGGCCCTGCGCCGCCGCATCACCTCGCGCCGCGACCAGCGCCTGCGCCGCCGTGTAGGCTTGCGCCGCGCGCGCGAACGCCGCGCCGGAGGAGGGCGCCCACCGCACCGACTCGGCGAGGAGGAGCGCCCGGAGCGGCGGCGGCACGGCCGGCCGCGCGGCGAGGTCGAGCGCGGCCTTCGCGGCGTCCGGCGCGGCGGCCCGGTCTGCGGCGGCGAGGAGCCGCGGCGCCTCGGCGTGGACCGGCGCGCGCTCGCCGTCGCCGGCCTGATCGCGCCGCGCCGCACGATCGAGCAGGGCGGCGCGGTCGCGCTGCGGCGTGAGGAGCTCGGCGACGCTGGCGCGCAGCTGGTAGCCTCTGGCGGCGACGGCGAGCTCCCCCTCGACGACGTCGATGGTCGCCGCGCGCGCATCGACCGGCAGGGGCACCCGGATCCACCGCGGCTCACGCCAGCGCGCGGCGTCCGCGAGGCGCGACCCGGTGCGCACGACGAGCTCCCGGACGACGGCGCCGCCGGCGCGCACCACGACGCGCGTGGTCCCGTAGGTGCGCGCCCGGAGGGCGATGCGCAGCACGTCCGCGCCGGGCGCGCGGAGCTCGAGCCGCGCCCCGGCGCCGAGCGAGCGCCACGGCGTGGCGCGCTCGACGGCCGGGAGATCGGGGCTTTCGCGGCCTCCGTGCAGCTCGACGCCGCGCGCCGCGAAGTACGGCTCGACGAGCGGCCGGACGAGCAGCGACTCCTCGAGATAGCGCGCGGTGAGCCATGCGGCGGCGGCCGGGTCGAGGCGCGCGCCCGCCGGGTCGAGGCGCGCGCCCGCCGTGGCCGGGGCGGAGAGCGCTGCGCGCGCGGCGTCGACCCAGCGGAGCAGCGCGCCCGCCTCGCCCGGCGCGGTGGCCGGCGCGGGCGCGCGGCCGCCGAGCCATGCGGCGACGTCCTCGTCGAGGCGGTACCAGGCCAGCGGCGCGCGCTCCCGCGCGGCGACCCGCACGGCGACCGGCGTGCCCCCGGCGCCGCGCGCGGCGGCCGCGCGCACGACGACGAAGCGCGCGCTCGACCACGTCGGCACCGCGGCGTCGCGCGCGCCGGCGCTGACGGGTGGCAGCGGCATCCACGTGATCACGTCTGGCGTGCTCCCGACGCCGGAGCCGAGGCCGATCCCTGCGACGTCGCCCCGCACTTCCAGCCGGTCGCCTGGCTCCACGGGCACGAGGAGCAGCTGCCCCCCGGTGAGCGCGACGGGCGCGGCAGGGTCGACCGCGACGGGCGCGGCGCGCGCCTCGTCCGGAGCGGGGGCGCCCTGCTGCGGGCCGTTGCTCCACGGCGCGACGCGGACGCTCTCGGGCGCCACCCAGACGAGCGGCTCGGCGGCGGCGGCTTCGCGTGCCCCCGGGACGCCGTGGGCGACGCCGAAGGCGAGCACGAGCGCCGCGGCGAGCAGCGCGCGGCGGGCGGCGGCCCCGGGGAAGGCGTCGAGATCCACGGCGATTACCCTTGCACCATGCCCACTTACGCCCCGCGCCGTGACCTACCGGGCTACCCGATTTCCGGGCTCGGGTGCAAGCGCGCGATCGGCGAGGGGCGCCGCGGCCCTCGCCGGCGCGGTGTGCGCCGTGGCTGCCGCTGGCGGGCGGCGCTTTTGGGTCGCATGCCGTGGGTTGCGGACGTGCTGGAGGGCTGGTCACGGTGTCGCCCTTCCGGCGTGCTCCTGAACGACCGGGCCTTCTCGTTCGTCGCGACTCAGCGTGCGGGGACGGTTCGACCGCCCCACGCGCACCGGAACCGAGCGCTGGTGACCGGTTCGACCGCCCCACGCGCACTGGAACCGAGCGCTGGTGACCGGTTCGACCGCCCCACGCGCACCGGAACCGAGCGCTGGTGACCGGTTCGACCGCCCCACGCGCACCGGAACCGAGCGCTGGTGACCGGTTCGACCGCCCCACGCGCACTGGAAACCGTCTGGAGGAACCGGTTTGACCGCGCCTGGGCACCCGCGGCTGTCTCGCTGAACCGGCCCGAGGTGTCACCAAGTGCCGCCTACGGCTCGCGTACGCCTTGTCGGAGCATCAGCCGCTGCCCGCGCCTGTTGCCGCGCGGTAGGCCTGCCTGCCAGGCCGTCGAGCAACCTCGGTGCACTCAGCTCTTCGGCCTCGTAGCCTGGCAAGGTCGACCTCTAGAGGGACAAACAGGTTGAAAGCTATCTAAATTCAATGGGTTGCGGGGCTCGACCGTTCTGCCGGGAAGCGAGCGCCAAGGGCCAGGAATACGGGAGAGAAACAAACCGCAAGGGACTCTAGCGTGTTCGGTGCCCTAGAGCTCTTCGTGCAGGCGCGGCGGGAGTGGACCGCGGTGCAGGCGGTGATGGCGCCCGTGGCGCCGCCCGAAGAGCCTCCGAGCGAGGGCAGGGCGGTCCAGCGGTGGCCTGGCGAGCTCGTGGGCGACGCCGCGCGGATTGCTCGGCAAGATGTACGCCGTGCACGTCCTGCGCGAGACGGAAGCCTCCGAGCTCTGCAAAACGCCTGGACTGCTGCTCATCGACGAGGCCGAGAACCACCTGCATCCTCGCTGGCAGAAGCGCTTCCTGGGCGACGTGCTCAGCATTTTCCCGAATCTTCAGATCATCGCCACAACGCACTCTCCCTTCATTGTCGGCTCGGTTCCAGGCGCCCGTGTGTTCGTCTGTCGCTACGACCGGGAGCGGAAGGCCTGCGTGGTCGATGACGCCACAGATCTCTACGCGAACAAGCCCGTGGAGGAGATCCTGCTCTCCCCCGCGTTCGATGGCACGCACCCGTTTGGCGAGGAGATCTCGCGCCTGATGGAGGAAAGAAAGGCCGCCTTCGAGGCGGGGGACTCCGTCCGGCGGAAGGAGATCGAGAAGCAGCTCAAGGACAAGAACCCCGAGTACTTCTCCTACCTCGATATCGAAGAGCGGCTGCAGACGCTGCACGGAGCGGGGGAGTGATCCCGATCAAGCGACTGCCAGCGCCTGACGTACTCGCACGGAATGAAGAACACGGGCGAGGAGCACGGCTGCGCCAGGACGCGGTCTGCCCCTACTCGCCCCGCGCGCAGCGGAAACCGTAGAAAGACAGCGTCCTCTCCGGCAGCTCGCCGATACGGTACGTCGGACTGAGCGTCTCCTCGGTGTGGGAGAACGCCCCTCCGCGGGAGCCCCTCCCGAAGCCTCCGTCGGTCAGCGTCGCGCAGTTGATGCACGTCGCCGTCAGATCGGCGTGGTAATCGAGGACCCACTCGAACAAGCTCCCCGCCAGGTCGGCTTGTCCCCATCTCCCGTCGCCCGCCGGGGATTTCGACCCGACGGACGGGATCGGGCACACCGTCATCGTGGAGTCGCAGCCGAACACCGCCAGATCCTGGCTCGGGGCCTCGTCTCCCCACGGATACGCGCGGTGCTCGTTCCCCCCGACCGCGGCGTAGTTCCACTCCGCCTCCGTGGGCAGCCGGCCCTCGTCCCATGCGCAGAACGCGAACGCAAGATACCAGCTCACGCAGTTGATCGGCGCCGCCTCGTTGCCGGCGGGCTCATCGGTCCACGTCCGGAAGTTGGGATCGCATTGCAGCGAGGCCCGCAGCTCGTCCTGCCCCGCGGGCAAGCTCGCATCCCACGCCGGGTCCCAGCCGCTGCCCTCGATGAGCCGATGAGCGCCCGCTCCCGCCTTCGGCCTGGTCGCCGGGTACCCCGCGACGAACTGCCGGAACCGGCCCACCGTCGCCTCGAAGCGATCGAGGCGGAAGTCGGCCACGGTGGCCGGATAACGCGTGTCGTTCAGGCGGTTGAACTGGCCGCCCACCACCACGCCCTCCGTGGGCTCCACGTCAGGGATGCACGCGCTCGCCGCGACCAGCGGGATCACCATCGCCGAGAGAGCCCTGAACACCACGCGTCTCGTCTCGCCCGTTCGCATCAGAAGCTCCCGGAGATGCTGGCGCCAGCGCCGGACGGCGCGATCCACGGGAGCGCGACGGCCGCCGGCGCCTCTTCGCCGCCCGACCGGACGATCCCATAGACCGCCGCCCCCACCGCGACGAGGCCCGTGGCGCCGAGGCCGACGAAGAGGCCGAAATCGCGGTTCTTGCGCGCATTGTCGGCCGCGAAGTCATAGCCGGGGTCGCAGTACGTCCCGCCGGCGACATCACGGCAGTTCTCACGCAACGCGCTGATCGCGGAGAGGTCGTCGATCAGGAACCCGACCGACGCGCCGGCGAGCGCGATCCCGGCGGCTCCGGAGATCCAGGCCCAGGTCGGGGTGCCCCCGCCTCGCGCTTCGTTCGCCCTGGTGGGCGGCGTCGCGGCGCTGGCCGCGGCCGCAGCCGCGGGTCGCAGCGTGAGCTCGACCGTCGTCGTCTCGCCCTCCGCGAGCGTGATCGCGCGGGTCTCTGCCTCGTGCCCGGGCGCGCTCGCGCGGATCTCGTGCGGGCCGGGATCCACCGGCAGGGGCTCCCCGAGCGCGGCCGCCGGGAGCGCCGTGCCGTCGCGCAGCACCTCCATGCCGGCGGGCGCGCCCTTGACCACGATCACGAGCTTCGGCACGCGCGGCTCGAGGGCCGCGATCCCCTTGTTCGCGACCTCCTCCAGGCTCCGCCGCCGCTGCTCCCCGGCCGTCTCGCGGTTCAGGACGAGGGCCCGATGGTAATCGTGCCAGGCCGTCGCGAGCTTGCCCTCGCGCTCGCGGCAACGCGCGATGTTGATCTGGGTGCTCGCCGAGGGGTTGAGCGCGAGGCTCGCCTCGAACTTCGGGCACCCCGCCGCGTCGTCCCCCTTGTCGACGAGCGCGCGCGCGGCCTTGAAGAGCGCCTCCGCGGCCACCGGGTCGCGCGCCGGCTCCTGCGCGTGCGCCGCCGCGCCGCCGAGCGCGACCGCGACCGCAGACGCGAGGCCGGCGAAGGCGCGCGCGACTCGCGCGCGGCTGGCACCGCGGCGGGCGCCGGCGAGGCGAAGGATGGGCACCGCAACAAGGCATTTCCCGAGCGGGCTCGTCGTCGTTTCCGCCATGTCCGCCATGTGTGCTCGTTCCGCTGCTGCGAGCCGCGGGGGCGCGCGGGGGGACCCTACAACAAAAAGGGCCGCACGACCAACCCGAGCGCATGGTTCGGCTTGACCAGGAGAGCCCTCTCCAATGCCATCCGCACCGCTCGACGTAGCTCCCACGTGGCTGTGCGGCGCGCGGCGCGGCGAGCCGCTCGTGAAGATGACAGCGACCCATCGAGTCGATCCGCGACATAAGCGCTCACGAGGAGCAGATTTCAGGGGCGCGCCACGTACGAGGCGCTTCGACGACGCTCTGCCCTCCAAATCGATCCGGCGCTCCACCCGGCTCCACACCATGGATCGTCCTCTACTCACCGCCGCGACCCGTCGTCCCGCCCCGGCGCCTTCTGCCCGACCAGCCCCGCCCCCGCCCGGACCGCCTTCGCCGGCTCACCCGTATCGCCCGCCTGCGGCCCCAGCAGCGACCACCTCGGCCGGTCGGCGCGGATGGGAAGCGCGTCAGGAGATCGTCACGGTCGAACGCGGCGGCGGGGTTGGAGCTGGTCTCCCTCGGCATGTTTGCAGGCGGTGGCGCGGCCGTGGCATGCGCCAAGGCAGCGTACAGGGGAGCACGTCCGCGTCCGTGCCCCTCGCGGGCTCACGCGCCGCGCATGTGGACGTGCTCGGGAGCAAGCTGCCATACTCCCCAGGTGACCACGCGGCTCGAAAAATTCCGTGAGTACATGGCGCGGTTCAACCCCGCCGGAGATCCGCGCGGCGCGGTCCGCGACGGTCTCTACATACCGCGACCGGGGCGGTCCACAGCCGACGAGGTCGCCGCGCGGCTGGAGATCGACCCCACCTCGTCGCACCTGATTGTCGGTGGCATCGGCTCGGGCAAGACCACGCAGCTCCTGGTCGCGTGCGACCGCTTGAATCAACTCACGGATACGCGCGCCGAGTACATCGACCTGAGCCTCATCCATGATCTCCAGAGCATGGTACCTGGAACGCTGATCATCGCTGCCGGGCTTGCTGCCCGCCGGCACCTGGAACCCGGGGACGACAAGGTGGCGCTCGAGGCCGGCGAGCAGTTCCGACGCTGGGCCTACGGTCATGATCGTCACGTATGGGTCCCCTTCGACGACGACCCCGGTGAGCCCTATGATCCCTATGATGATGAGCCGGAGCGCGGCTACCACGACATCATTGAAGAGAAGCCGCTCCTGTCCTCGCCGGAGAAGCCGCTCGATTCGTCTGTGGCGGACAAGGCCCAGCGGCTCGCTCAGATCCGCAGCGGCCTCTGCAGGCGCTTCCCATACCTCGTGCTCCTGTTCGACTCACTCGACCGGCTGCCGGATCCGGCGGCGTTCGCGACCGTGGTCGAGCAGGACGTCCGCGCCATCCAGAAGGCCGGCATCGGTATCGTCCTTGTGGGGCCGCTCCGATCCATGTTCGGTCCGCACCGCACGGTCACCGACTACTTTCAGCACTTCTACCCGCAGCACGCGGTCGACGTTCAGCAGGACGAGCGAGGGCGCGCCTTCCTGGTCGACGTCCTTCAAAGGCGAGCGCCGTCGGAGTTGCTCCCCGAACCGGTGTGTCGAAAGCTCGCCGAGCGCTCCGGCGGCGTACTCCGCGATCTCATTTCTCTGGCGCGTTCGGCGGGAGAGGAGGCGTATATGCGCGGCGCGGATCGTGTCGAGGAAGAGCACATCGACGTCATCGCTGACGCCTTCGGGCGTCAGCTGATCTTCGGGCTCAAGCCCTCCGAAATCGAAGTCTTGCAGCGCGTGCGGCAGACGGGGACCTTCGTCCCGACGTCGGACGACGACATGGTACTCCTCATGACCCGCCGCGTGCTGGAGTATCGGAACGGCAGCTCGCGGTTCGTCGTTCAGCCCACACTGGAACCTCTCCTCGAGCAAATGGCCAACCGCCAGGGGGCGGCATGAGCGCTGTCGGGCTCCCGTCGATTCGCCTTGACGAGCTGTGCCGCAGGAACGACGCGGAGCTCGCTCCTGGCGGAATCCGAGCGGTCGTCGTCTCCGAGGGAGATACGCTGTCCCTGGCGCGGCGCATCGCTCACCGTTCCAGGGGGCAGCATCTGGAGGCTTCCCCGGATGCATCCGCGCTCGCAAGGCGTCTGCGCGCGGGCCGAGGCGCGCTGCTCGTCGTCTCCGGGCTGGAGGCGCTCTCGGGTGACGACTGGAAGCGCCTCGATCTGTTGAGGAGCCGCCTCTCGCGCGAAGGGTCCACCGTCCTTGTCCTCTCGCCGCGCGCCATGGCTCTGCTGGCCAGAGCCGCGCCCAACCTGTCGAGCTTCATCAGTCCACCTCTATGGAACCTGGAAAGCGCCCCTGACGATGCGGCCGAAGAGGACATAGAGGCGGCTCAGCGGTCGTCGACTCATGTCAACGACTCGCCATCGCACTCACGGCAACGCTTGATCCGGCGCCAGTATGAGGAAGCAAGCAAGTTCCCCGGCGAGTTCGTCATCATGATCGGGACGCGAGTGCTCTTTCATTCCACCGATCGGGAGGAGGCGATCCGCAGCTACGAGTCGGTGTTCGAGGAGGTTCCCGGCGGCACGCCAGTCTTTATCGAGCCTGGGGTTCGGCTACCCGAACGCGATCCTGTAGTCCGTGGTCGCTCGCCGCGCGGCGCCTGAGCATGGTGATCGTCCAGCGGCAGCCGTTCGGCGTCTCTCGGTTCTTTACGGAGCACCAGGGCCAGCCTCAGGAACATGACCTGGGTCTGGTCGTCCCGATCAGGATCCAGTTCGAGCGGTGGCTCGGGGGCACGCCGCTAGAAGCTGATGTCTTCATCGACTCTGGAGCGGACTGCACGCTGCTGAGCCATCGCTGGCTCGAGGCATGCTGGAGGACCGCGTTGCCTCGCGAAACGCTCCGCTTGCCGCTCATCGGACCTGGGGGCTGGATCCGCGAGAAGGTCTCGATCAGCATCGGCGGCTGCGTGCTTCAGCTCTCACCCTCGCCCCAGCTCGCATGGCAGGTCGGTGGGGCTGAGCGGCCGGAGCTCCGAGAAATGTCAGGCTATGAAGATCTGTTGCTGGGCCGGGATTTCCTCCGGCACTACGGGATACTCCTCGTGATCGACAGCGAAAACTTCTCGCTCCTGTTACCCGACGACGAGGACAATCGGCGACGGCGCGATCAGGTTCGTCGGGCGCTCGAATAACTCGGGGAAGGAGTGCTCATCGGGCGGGCTCGATCGCCTTCCACCTGGCCTCGGTCAAGAAAGGCCGGCTGCGCGCCTTCTCCGACATCGGTCCCCGACGGTACTGCAACCCCTTGCCGAGCCCCGGCGCCACGCTTCACCCGGACCTTCCTCACGGATCGTCCTCCACCCACAGCCTCGGCCCGTCGTCCCGCCCCGGCGCCTTCTGCCCGACCAGCACCGCACCCACCCAGACCGCCTTCGCCGGCTCCCTCGTATCGCCCGGCTGCGGCCCCAGCAGCGACAGCCGCACCACCCGCTCCCCCGGCGAAAGGTCGTCGCCCAGCCGGATCACCGCGCGCCCCACCCCGTCCGTGCCGCGCTTCTCCGTCGCCGCCTCCCACAGCGTCGCGCGCGTCAGGTCGCCGCCGCGGCCCGCAAGCACGCCGTCCGGGATCGTCACCCGCCGGAAGAACGCCGCTTCCCGCGACGCCGGCTTCGCCCCCTCGAGCCGGTACCGGATCCGGTAGTCCGCGTTCTCCCCGGGCGTCACAACGAACAGCACCAGGTGCAGCGTCTCGCCCGCCTCCTGCTCGAACTCGTACGTCATCGGCCGGGCGCGCGTCAGCTCGAACACGTCGCGCCGGCGCACGATCGCCCCGCCGTTCGCCGGCGGCGCGTCCGTGTACGCCACCCCCGTCTCGCCCAGCCCCTCGACCTCGACCCGCCGCGCGCCCGCCGGCGCCGCCACCCGCAGCGACCCCGACAGCGCCACGATCGGCTCCTTCAGCGCCACCTCGCCGTCGACGCGCACCGCCACCTCCTTGCCGAGCGACGCGCGCGCGGCCCGGTAGATCACCGACAGCCGCCCCGCCCGCGCCCCCGCCCCGTCCACCCGCACGTCCTTCGCCACGAGCAGCGGCGTCCACGCGTCGCCCGGCGACGGCTCCCCCGCCGACTGCCACGCCGGCATCAGCAGCCGCCGGCGCACAGGCGCGTGCTCCGGGACGAGCACCCGCTCCGGCCGATCCGCGTTCGACCTCCCGCCCTCCCCCGCCCGCTCGATCCGCACCTGCTCGCGCAGATCCGAGAAGCGCTCCTTCCGCTCCAGATCGTCGAGGTTGAACGCGCGGACGTCCGTCCACGTGCTCACGTCGAACGGCGCGTAGCGCCACGTCTCGTCCTCGGCCAGCGTGACCCGGTACGGCAGCCGGTACAGCGTCTCGTTCACGCCCGGCTCGATCGCGCGCAGCCGCAGGCGCGTCCTCGCGTCGCCCGTGATCTCGATCCGCTCCACCCCCGCCGGCGGCCGGAGGATCGCGAGCCGCGGCTCGGACGCGTCGAACCCCTCGTTCCACCACTCGAACCGCGATCGCGGGAGCGTCACCTTGAGCTCGGCCCGCTCCGACGGCCCAGGACCCCACCGCGCCACCACCGTCGCGTCGCCCTGGTTCGCGCCCCCGCTCGCGTCGATCTCCGTCCGGATCAGCAGCCCGAGGAGCTCTTGCCCGGGCGCCATCCGCGCGATCACCGGGTCGCTCGGGTCCAGCGCCAGGTAGCGCACGATCCGCACGTCCGGCGGCGTCTGCAGCCGCGCCGGCGCCGCCTCCGCTCGCGCCGCGGGCGGCTCCGCGCCGGCCCCCGGCGGGAGCGCCCCCGGCGCGGCGCCGGGGCCGCCCTCGCCCGCGGGCGAGGGCATCGCCGGGTGGACGATCTCGCCGATCTGCTGCATCGCCTGCGCCTCCGGCGCGCCGAAGCGCACGCCGAAATCCGGGCCGACGCCGTCGATCACCACCGTCCGGATGTCCTCCCGCGCGAGCCGCACCGTGGCCCTCCCGAGCGGGCCGAGCGCGACGCTCGCCGACCCGCTCGCGCCGTCGGCGACCCGCACCGAGCGGCCCGGCGGGCCCTCGATGTCGAGCGACAGCGGGCCGCGGAAGTTCAGCGCGGCCGCGCGGCGCTCGCCGATCACGAACTCGGACGCGCCGCGCCCCTCGGCGCGCGGGTACGGCATCCGGAACCGCCGCAAGAGCAGGCGCGACATCGCGTAGTCGATCCCCTCGCGGCCCCCCGCCTCGAGCCGCCGCGCCCAGCCCCGGAGCAGCTCCTTCCGCGCCGGCTCCGGCAGGTCGGCGAAGCCGAGCGCCGACGCCCGGAGCCCGAGCTGCCGCCGCTCCTCCGCGTCGAGGCTCTGCTCGTAGACCGCGCGCGACGCCTCGCTGCGCTGGTAGCGCCCCTCGAGCCGGGACAGGATCGTCAGCTCGCTCGGCGCGCGCGCGCCGTCGCCGCCGTCGCTCCCCGCCGCGGGCTTCGCCCGGAGCCGCACCTGCCCGCCCTGCGGGAGCACGTCGTGCGTGATGAGCAGCGTCGAGCGCGGATCCGTCACCGCGCCCCCGCCGCTCGCGAGCCGCGCCGCGTACTCGCCCTCGCCGAGCGGACGATCCGGATCGCAGCTGACCCGGCTCTCCAGATCGATCGCGTGCCGCGCGACCTCCTCCCCGCGCTCGTTCACGAACGCCGCGACGAACCCGTACGGGTAGCGCCGCGCCGAGTCGCAGGCGTCGGCCCTCACGCTCCCCCAGGTCGTCACCTCCACCGCGTCGATCTCGGCCGGGACCTTGATCACGAGGTCCCGCTCCGGCTCGATGTGGTAGGCGAGGATCTCGTCCTCGGCCGGCAGGGCGCTGCCCAGCGGCGGCGCGCTCGACAGCTGCGAGAGCGCGAACGCCGTCACCCCGAGCAGCGCCATCGCGATCAGCCACCGCGGGTTCAGCGCCCTGCGCGGCGCGCCGTCGCGGGCGCGGAACCCCGCCGTCGCCAGGCGCGCCCGCGACGGCGGCCGCGCCGCGTGGGATCGCGGCGGCGCGGCCGCCTCGTGGCCCGCCGGCGCGCGGCGCTTCGCCGGGGCGGTCACGGGGCCCCCCGCTGCGGCGCCGCCCCGGGCCCGGCCGCCTCGACCCGGAGCGCGCTCGTGCCGACGGTGACCGCGCGCCGCAGCCGCGAACCGCCGGGCACGGCCGCGCCCGGCACCGCGACGAGCGCGCCGTCGATCGGCAGCAGCTGCGCCTCCCCCGGCCGCGCCGCGATGACCCACGGGCGCCCCGTGATCACGTCGCGCCCGATCTCCACATGGCACTGCGCCTCGAGCCGCGGCGCGGCCGGCGCGCTCCCACGCAGCGCGGCCGCCGCCGCGGCGCGCGCCGCGGCCGCCAGCCCTGCCCGAGGCGCCACCGCCACCGCCGCCCGCGACGCGTCCGACCCGGCCCGCGTCGCGTCCGCCGCCGCCCGCGTCGCGTCCGCCTTCGCCGGCCCCGCCGCCGGCGTCGCCTGCGTCGCGAAGTGCGCCCTCAGGTAATACGGGTTCCGCTCGGTCGTGTAGCGCCGGAAGGGCTCCATCGCAGCGGCAAGATCGCACGCCGCGGTCACACCCCGGGTCGGGCAGAGCTCGTCCCCGCTCGCGCCTGCGCCGGCGCTCCCCGCGCACGACGCGAGCGCCTGAGCGCGCGCGGCCACGTCGAGCGGCTCGGGCGTCACGCCGAGCCGCGCGAGCCGCGCCTCGAGGCGCGTCTCCCCCTGCCCCGGCTCCACGAAGCGCCGGAGCTCGAAGAAGCGCCGGACCGCGCTGCCCAGGTACACGATCGCGAACCGCCCCTCGGCGAACCGCTTCGCGTAGGCCATCGCCATGTCCGTCGCGCCGCTGAACGGCACCTGCTCGCGCGTGCCGTCGAAGATCCCGACGCGCAGCTCGAGATCGCGCAGCGTCTCCAGCAGCGGCCCCGCGAACGTCGGCACGTGCCCCGGCCGCACGACCTCGTACCCGAACGAGACCACCGCGTCCCGCTCGTAGGTCCGATCCGCCTCGATCGCCTGCACCGACAGCGCGTTGCCGCCGTCCCCGACCCAGACCTCGTGCGCCCGCTGGAAGTAGCTGCGCAGCCCCTCGGCGCGCCGCACGTCGGCGGCCCCGCTCGGCTCCGCCGTGGGCACCGCCCCGGCGAGCAGCAGCGACTGCGCCGAGAGCGCGTCGGCGAGCGCGAGCCCCGCGCCGAACGCCCCGATCTGCCACCGCGGCGCGGGCACCTCGACGAGCATCGCGCCCGTCAGCGGCGACCTGACCGCCTCCGTCGAGGCCGGCGCGGGCAAGATGGCGCTCGTCGACGCCGCAGGCGGCGACGCCGACGCATGCGCCAGCACGAGCCACGCCGGGTTCCCGCGCCGCTCCGGGCCGCCCTCGGCCGGCCCGGGCTCCGCGATGCCCCACGCCGCCGGCGCCGCGTCGGTGCCGCCGATGCGCACCTCGCGGAAGCCGAGGCGCCCGAGGATCGCCCGCTCCCACGCGGTCGGCGGCGCCGCGCCGGAAGCGCCGCCGGGGCGCGTCGCGGCCGCGATCAGCCGCGGCGCGACCACGGCGTCGAACAGCCTGAGCTCCTCGAGCGACGGCGGGCGGAAGCGGCCCGGCTGGACCTCCGTCAAGGACACCATCCGCTTCGCGAGCTCCTCCTCCAGCGTCCCGGTCCAGCGCACGGCCTCCGGCGCGCCGAGCGAGCGCGCGCCGACCGCCTCGGCGACCTCGCGCGGCACGTGCAGGCGCGGCGCGTCGCCGAGGGGCGCGGGCGGCTCCGCCGCCGGGCGGAACGTCATCGCCGTCTCGGCGCCGAGCCCCAGGCCGATCGACACGACGGGCAGCCCCGCCGGCGAGCCGACCACGCTGAGCTCCGGCCCGTCGCCGCCGCCCGGCTCGACGAGGAGCACCTGGGGGTTCTCCATGGCGTCGATCATCGCGGCCACGAACGCCTCGTCGTGGCGCCGGATCGCCCCGTGGCGCGACAGGAGCACGACCCCCGCCGCGTCGAGCAGCTCCGCGACCCGGAGCGCCACCGCCGGCAGCGCCGAGCCGAGCTCGGTGGGCGCGGCCAGCACCAGCCACTCGGGCGCGGACGTCGGGCTCCGGCCGACGCGCTTGCGGATCGCCGCCCGCGGCGCGCTCGGCGTGTCGTCCGGATCGTCGAACCGCGGGCTCAGCACGTACCACGGCCGCTCGCCGTCGCCCTCCCGCGCCACCGACACCCGCGCGCGCTCCGCCGCGCCGAGCAGCTCGTCCGCCGGCCGCCCGTCGCGCAGCACGCCGCGCGCGAGCCGGTGGGCGACGCGCCGCGACTCGATGTCGGCGGCGATCGCGGCCGCCCTCGGGCGCGGGCCGGGCCGGGGCGCCGTGTCCGCCAGCACGAGCGACAGCGCGGCGCTCTCGATGCGCGGCAGCGGCCTCGCCGCGGCCGCGGGCGGCGGCGGCGCGCCGCCCCAGCCGAGCGCCACGAGCGCGTAACCGACGCCGTTGCCGGCGAGGAACGCGGTGAACGACACCTGGATCGTCGGCATGATCACGATGCCGACGTGCTCCTTGTTCCACATCTTCACGGCGAGCAGGCTCGGGAGCAGGTAACCGAAGCCGAAGTAGTCGACCATCTGCAGCCCCGGCGCGTACCGCACCATGGCGAAGCCGATCGCCATCTTCACGAGGAAGCCGAGCACGTACACGAAGATCATCCGCCGCGGCCCCACGAGCAGCATCCGGGAGAACGGGCGGACCGAGGTGATCCAGCGCGAGAGGTAGAAGACGACGAGCGCCTCGATCGTCGTCGTGAGCAGCTTCGTCGGCTCGTACCACGCCACGGCGAGCAGGCCGGGCACGAGGATGCCGTTGTAGTCCCACCCGTAGCGGACGTTGTTGCGCGCGCCGAGCAGCGCGCCGATGACCAGGATGATGTGGGCCTTCGGCAGCTCGAGGAACTCGAGCGACAGGCTCTCGTTGAGCACCTGGAAGCGCGAGACCGAGAGGTTCGTCGTCCGGAGCAGCACGCCGAGCACGAGCGCCGTCAGCGCCGTGACGACCGCGAGCCGCGGCGCCGCGCGCAAGAAGCCGCTGTTCCAGAAGGCGTTCGCGATGAGCGGCACCAGCACGAGCCCGATGCTGTAGAGCTCCCGCGAGTGCACGAAGTCGTAGCGCGCCGAGACCTCGGGCACGACGAAGCCCTCGACGAAGAGCCGCACGATCACCGCGCCGACGATGAACAGGTAGAACCGCTCGCGCCCGAACGCCGTGGACCACGCGCCCGTCCGGGTGATCCAGCGGCCGATCAGCGCCACGAACAGGTACGTCACGATCGACTCCGCGACGATGAACACCGCGGTGACCGGGGCCGCGAAGAACACCGTCGCGAGGTAGCCGGGCACGACGAGCCCCGCGTACGTCCAGCCGAGCGTCTCGGTGAAGAACGTCCCGAAGACGAGGCCGATCAGGACCGCGGTGTGGAGGCTCCGATCGAGCCCGTTCGGTGGAAAGAGCGGCAGGTTCTCGAGCATGCGGCGGGGCGGCGGCGGCGGGGCGGGGCGGCGCGCGCCGCCGCCCGGCGCGGTTGCCGGCGCGGGCGCGCTACGGCAGCGTGGTGGCCAGGCCGATCGCGCTCGGCGCGCCCCAGCCCGTCGGGTAGTCCCAGCCGGGCCCCGCGGCAAAGAACTCCGTCTCGCCGCGCACGACGTCGCGGAACGTCGCCTGCACCGCGGGGGTCGTGTAGAGGATCGAGTTGAGGAACCCGGCGCGCGGCAGGCCCTGCGCGGCGCGGTAGCTGTTCACCACGGCGATGAGCCCCGCGAACGCGGGCGCCGAGAACGACGTCCCGCCGTACTTCCGCCACTCGCCGAGGTAGTAGACCCAGTACGGCCTCGGCGAGGTCGCGGCGTGCATGGCGACGTCCGCGACCGCCCGCTTGCCGCCGGATCCCTCGACGACCCCGACCTGCCAGGAGGGGATCGGGAACGAGAGCGTCGGGCCGGAGCCGGAGCCCGGCCAGGCGCGCTCGTCCTCGACCTCGCCGTCCTCGTCGAGCGAGAGCGACGTCCCGCCGACCCCGGTCACGTACGGGCTCGCCGAGGGCGTGTCGGTCTGCGCCGAGTCGCCGGTCGCCGCGACAACGGTGATCCCGAGCGCCGCGGCCATCTGCGCCGAGCGGTGGTACTGGAGCCGCACGGCCGGCGGCTCGGAGTCCTCGCGGTGCGCGAACGAGTCCGTGATGACCGACACCTCGCCGCGGCCGATGGCCTCGTTGAACGTGTAGACCATCGACGTGTTGCGCGCGTCGGGGCCCTGGTAGACCACGAGGTCCGCGCCCGGCGCGAGGCCGCCCGCCCACGACACGTCGAGCGTCGACTCCACATAACGCGTCGAGACGGGCTCCATCGTCTGGACGACCAGCGGGTTCGCCCGCGAAACGCCGAGCGCCCGCCAGAACGACTGCAGGTCCTTGTACTTGAAGGTCGCGCCGATCGTGACCCCGAGCTTCACGCCCTCGCCGGTGAACCCGAGCTCGTAGAGCTCGTCGACGTCGTACGCGCCCGCGATCTGCGCGGGGGTCAGCCCCCCCTCGACGCCGGCCGGCGGATCCGGCTCGATCTCCCCGGCCTCGCCCGGGAGCGGCCGGGTGCTCGCGGCGAGATCCGCGGTGATGATGCCGGTCGTGCGCTCGGACACCCACGCCGGCACGGTGAGCTGGCCGAGGGAGCCGTAGACGTCGAAGGGCGGATTCCCGGCCTGAGGGTTCTCTCGCTCGAAGACCCGGAGCTCCGTGTCGAAGGTCTCGTTGAACTGGCTCACCGTGCCGGTGAACTGGATCAGCAGCCGGTTCGTGGCCGTGAAGTTCACCTGCATCCCCTGCTCCTCGAGCCAGAGCTTCACGAGGTGCACGTCGCGCTCCCGCGGCGCGTACGCCGCGATCCACTCGTCCCGCGTGAGGTACTGGCGGAACCGCGGGCCCGTCGGGTCGTAGATCTCGGCGATCCGCTGCTCGAGCAGCCCCGAGTTGCGGATGGGGAAGCCCATCAGCGCGCGGACCACCTCGTCGCCCCCGGCCACGCCCTTGTCGGTGTACACGCCCGGCAGCGGGCTCGGGATGCCGTCGGTGGCCTCGGTGGGCTCACGCTCTTCCTCGGTGAAGTCGGGCAGCTCGTCCGGCAGCTCCTCCCCACCGGCGCCGCCCGCCCCACCGCCGCCGGCCTCGGCCGCGCCGCCGCCGCCGCTCCCGGCCGCGCCGCCGCCGCCGCTCCCGGCCGCGCCGCCGCCGCCGCTCCCGGCCGCGCCGCCCGCGCCGCCGCCGCCTGCGCCGCCGCCCGCGCCCCCGCTGCCCGAAGAATCTGCGATCTGCACGTCCGACTCGCAGCCACAGCTGGAGGCCGAGAAGGCCACGCTGCTGACCAAGCTGAGCAGACCAAGGACGGGCGCGGCACGAAGCACAGGTGAAGCACGGCGCATACTGACCAAGGATTCAAACCCCTTCCGACAGGCCGATCCAGCCGAATCGTCACAGCGCGCTGACGTCGCATCACACGTGCGCCGCCCGCAACACAACGCGCGTCGGCGGAGCGTTGGGAGCACCACGTCGCACCCTGTCGCGAACCGCTTCGCCGCGGAGCCGCGGCACGGGATTCACCGCGGCGCCGCGGCCAGGTCGGAGATCGCGGCGCACCGGAGGACGTGAGAGGCGGGCGCGACGGCTGCGCCTCGGGCCCTGGGGAGCGATCTTCTCGTCGCACAGCCGATGTTTTTGGCGCGGCGGACCCGGGTGGACAATTGTATTGATTCGACCACGATGCGACGCTCAGGCTGCCCGGGGCGTCCCGCGCCCCTCTCGAGGGCCGCGGCCTTCAGCGATTATGGCGAAGACTTACCGTCCGCGGATCCCCAAGCCCTTTCGCATCCCGCGCCCGATGGCCGCGCAGGCGGAGGGGACGCGCTTCGGGTGGCTCACGCCTGACGTGCTCTCGATCGTCGCGGGGGCGCTGATCGCCGCCGTGGCGCCGCTCGATCGGCTCGACTACGTGGCGCGCGGCCTCACCGCGGCCGCGCTCGCCGACGCCGCGCCGTCCGCGCAGGTGCTGCTCGTCACGGCCTCGCCCGAGGCGCTGCGCGAAGGGCTCTGCGAGCGCTCGCTCCCCGGGCTGCTCGAGCGCGGGCGCGCGCGCGGCGCGCTGCTGATCCCCCCGGCCGACGCGTTCTGCGGCGGCGCCGCGAGCCGCGCCGGCGCCATGAGCGCCGCGAGCGCCGCGGGCGCCGCGCCGATCGTCCGGATGCCGCCCGAGCTGCTCCGCCTGAGCGCCGGCGATGTCGTCGGCTTCTTCCCGCTCGCGGCGGGGGAGCGCGCGCCGGAGCTCGGCGCGCTCGGCGTCTCGGCGGCGCCCTGGGTGCTCAAGAAGGCGCCGCAGAGCGTCCCGGCGGTCAGCCTGCGCGATCTCGCGGACGGCCAGGTCCCCGCGAGCGCGCTCGAGGGCCGCGTCGCCGTGGTCGCGGCGGGCGCCGGCGGCGTTACGCCCCAGGCGGTCGCGACGTCGGCGCTGCCGCCGGCGAGGGGCGTCGCCGCGGTGCTCGGCGGGCTGCTCGACGGCGGCCGGCGCGCCTCGGCGCCGGCGTGGGTGCCGGCGCTGTTCGTGCTGCTCGCGGGCGGGCTCGTGTGGATCGCGCGCCGCCGCTACGGGAGCCTGGTCGCCACGGCCGCGCTGTTCCTCGGCGTGTTCGCGCTCGCGGCGGGGCAGGGCGTGCTCGCCGCGCGGGCCGAGGCGAGCCTCATCGCGCTGCCGAGCGCCCTGTTCGGCCTCGCGGTCGCGTTCGCGGGGGTCATGATCGTGCGCGGGCTCGTCGTCCAGCGCTCCGTCGATCGCGCCGCGGAGCTCATCCAGCGCGCCGCGCTGTTCCGCATGCAGGGCGTCCACACGCTGCCGGACGAGGAGTTCTGGCCGCGCGTGGCGCGCCTCGCGGAGCAGGCGCACCCGGCCGATCTCGTGCTCGTCGCGGAGCTGCCCGCGGGGAGCTGGCACCTCCGGTTCTGGAACGACAGGCAGGGCGGCGGCGAGAGCTTCGTCGCCGAGCTCCGCCGCGACGTCCGCCGCCCCCCGTACAGCAGCGAGCAGGGCGTGCCGGCGATCCGCCTCTCGCGCCGGTTCCTGGCGAAGCAGGACATGCCGGCGGTCGTGGTCCCGCTCATCGCGTTCGGCGAGATCGAGGGGTACGCGTTCTTCTGCGGCCCGGTCGCCGAGCAGACGTTCTCGCGCGAGCCGGAGCGGGCCGAGCACGTCGGCCGCGAGCTCGCGCTGCTCCTGCGCAGGAAGCGCCTCGCGCGCACGGCGCAGGGCGGCGCGGGCGAGGCGCGCGGCGGCGGCTCGCCGGAGGACGATCTTGTCGAGGGCGCGCGCGTCGCGCTCGACGACCTCCAGCTCTTCGGCTCGATGCTGCGCAGCGCGCCGGTCGGGCTGCTGTACGCGGACGCCTTCGGCGACGTCCGCTTCGTCGCGCCGGAGTTCGCGAAGTGGCTGCGGGCGCGCGACGTCACGGTGCCCGCGGAGAGCGCGAGCGCCGCGCTCCCGCCCGGCTCGCTCACGCTGGGCGACGTCCTCGGCGCCACGTCCGCGAGCGACGCCGCCGTGTCGCTCTCCAGCGTGATGGCGAGCGACGACGGCATCGAGCTGAGCGTCAGCGCGCCCGAGCCGGCCGTGCTCTCGGTGCGCCCGCTGCGGCGCGAGTCCGACGGCTCCTCGTGGATCGCGGGCTACGTCGCCGCGCTGATCCCCGTCCAGCAGGCGGCCCCCGTGTCCGACAACGTGCGGCCGCTCGCGGTGCGCGACGCCGCCGATCCGCTCTGCGCCTTCCAGCTCGGCGACGTCGTGGCCGATGCCGTCGCGAGCGCCGCCCGCGCGACGGGCCGGGCCGTGCGGCTCGAGCCCATCCGCGGTGCCACCCACGCCCTCGGCCACCGCGGCGAGCTCGGGCAGGTGCTCGAGGCGTTCCTCACCGACGTCGCGGGCCGCGGGCTCCCTGGCCACGGCCCCGTCGTGTCGGTGCGCGAGGCGCCCCAGGGCGTGCAGCTGTCGATCCTCGACGTCGGCTTCGGCCTGGGGCTGCCGGAGTCCGCGCTCCAGCGCGTGCTCACCGCCCCGGGCTCCGCGCCGGCCGGTCTAGAGCCGCTCGGCCGGCTGATCGTGGCGGTCGAGGACAGCCACGGTCACGCCGAGCTCAAGACCAACGACGGCTGGGGCATCACGCTCACCGTGACGCTCCTCAGGGCGCACCCGCGCGCGTTCGTCTCCGCCAACGAGGGCGGCAAGCCGGCCGCGCAGCAGAACGTCATCGCGATCGGCAGGGCGGGGCCGAAGTAGGCGCGGGCGCCGGGGCGTTCCGTGATCAGGTCGCGGGCACGACGGTGATCTCGCCGGTCGTGTAGAGCGCCGAGGTGTCCCAGGCGAGGCCTGGGGCGAGCGGCACGGCGATGTTCACGGCGGCGAACGTCCCCGCGAGGTCACCGCCCCAGCCCAGCAGGGCGATGGTGTCCCCGACCTGAAGCGACACGGAGCCGTCGGCCGGCACCACCTCCAGCGCCCCATCGACGAGGAGGTCCCCGTCGACGTCGAGAAGCGGCGAGGGGCTCGCTCCCCCGACGACGATCCTCAGGGTGGCCCCCGGCCCCTGGCTGTAGCTGCCGACGATGGCCGTCGCCGGGTGAGCCTCTCCGACCGAGAGCTCGCCCGACTGCGTGTTGGCGAGATCGCCCACGAAGCTGCCGGTTTCGAGGCGCCCGCCGGCAAAGTCGAGGTCGCCCTCCTCGACCTCCATGGCGCCCGCGACGAGGTCGCCGTCCTCGAGGCGCACGGAGGGCCCCAGGTAGGGATAGAGGCCGACGGCCCTCGGCGCGGTCCGGAGGAGGCCGTCGATGCTCACGAAGGCGTCCTTGCCGACCACGATCGACGGAGACCGATTGCCGCTGGCAAAGACGGTGACGTCGCCGCTGTTGAGCCATGACGCGTAGACGTCATTCACCTTGATGAAGGCCCCGCCGAGCTCGGAGTGGATCTCGGTATCTTCCGTCACGAGGGTCCCGTACGCCCCGATGGTGAGCTCGCCATTCCCTTGCACCGTCCCCACGCGAAAGAGCCCCTGGTTGGTCCACGTACCACCCCAACCGCGCACGCTGGCCGCGGGGCGCCTCAGCGCGTCTCGGTAGCCGATCCTGGCATTGATCGTGGAGACCTCGGCCCGGTCGATGTCCAGCGTGCCCAGGCTGTACATCCCCACGACGAACTCTCCTGTGCTCACCCACTTCGTCCCGGAGCCTGCCGCGGTCACCTGGCCGTTGCAGCTCGAGCAGCCCGACGCACCGCCGATGTAGACATTGTTCGAGAAGAAGCTCGCCCCTTGCTTGAGCTCGACGCTGCCCTGCGCCCTGAGGCCGACGTACGTATCCCCCAGGCTCGTCACGGTGGCGTCATACCCTTCGACGCGCAGGACCCCATGGTTCTGCGAGGATCGGTCGCCCACCACCAGATCCTCGGTGAGCACCTCGGCGCCGCTCTGGACGAGGAGCAGCCCCTGACAATCATCGCCGCTGACGCAGATCTGGATGGGTCCGCTGTTGGTCCACTTCGAGCCGTACCCGATGACCTGAACCGTGCCGCTGCGATCATTTCCTAACAATGCGCCCGCGCTGAACAGCTGCCCGCCGCTCGCGACGATCACCTCCCCGCTGTTGAAGGTGGGCTCCCAGGGGTTGCTCGCGCCGCCCACGCGGAGGGTGCCCGAGCCCAGATCCCACGGGTCGCTCGGGTTTCCGGGCGACACATCCCCCGCGATGGTCACGTATGCGTGAGCTGTTCCCGCCGTGCCCAGCGACGCAGCCGCGAGCAGGGTCGATAGAGCATATCGAATGTGCTTGTCCATAGATCGTACCCTCCGCCAATGGTCCAATGGCCATGAGAGCCCACCATCGCCCTGATGCCCCCGCGACACGGGAGCGCCATGCGCGCGCGGTCCCCCACGATTAATTCTATAGGCGGGTCAGTCGACCATGGCAACACAATTTAGTAATTTAGTTGCATCTGGTCGTTTGTACATTGGCGTGCATTGGTGTGCATTGGCGCATTTTGGTCCGGACGAGATGGTCCAGGCCGCGGGGCTTCGCGGCTCCCACCGTCGGGAACCGCAGAATCAAGCGCGGCTGGATTCCGAGCGACCGGTCCAATGGTCATGAGAGTCCGCCGTCGCCCTGATAACCCCGCGACGCGGGAGGATCAGGCACGCGTGGTCTCCCACGATTAACCCTATAGATGGGTCAGGCGACTATGGCAACACAATTTAGTAAGCCGTCACCCCGGCGGGATCGGCTGCGACCCATCGCGCTCTCATCGCGCTCTCATCGCGCTCTCATCGCGCTCTCATCGCGCTCTCATCGCGCTCTCCTCGGCGATCTCATCGCGCGCAGGCGATGCCGATGGTCCCCGCTGGGCACCGTCAATACGGCATGCGATTCTCCGATGCCGCGCGCGGCCGAGACATTCACGTCGAGAAGGGACGACGCGCCCTCCAGACGAGGATCGCCGCGCGGCCGCGGCCGACGCGGAGCCGTGGCGCGCCCCCCTTCGCATGCCCCTCGCGCTCGCGCTGCTCTCGCGTGTATTCCTGCTCGTCGACCGTCGACTTCTCCGGGATGACGACGCCCGCGCTCGTGGTCGCCGGTGACGAGGACACCTCTCCGCACCTGACGGTCGCGGGCGCCGACTGGCACGCCGATCCATACCTCCTGTCCCCAGGTCCCCAATCCCTGGTCACCCTGTTCGACGCAGGGCACGGGCTGGGCGGAGCCTCGGGAGAGGACGTCGCCGAGACCACGGACGAGGACCCCGAGCGAGCGGCTGCCGTCCAGCGCCTCACCTGGGCCTACCTCCGCACCGCGCTCTACCCCGGAGACTCCGCCTGCCCGCCGGGTCGCGCGACGCCCTCGCCTCCCAGCCGTTCGACCCAGCTCGTCGCCTCATCCACGGCCGACCTGGCGAGCGCCGCGTCGAGCGGCACGCCTGCGCGCGCGAGGGCGCCGAGATCGTGGAGCCGCGCGAGCACGGCGTGGGCTTCGACCGGCAGCCCGCCGGCCGGTACGAGGTCGCGGTACACGCCCGCGATGAGGGCCGCGTGCGACTCGGGCGCCGGCCCCTCCAGCATGCCCGCGATGGTCCGGGCGAGCGCCTCGTAAGCCGCGCGAGCCGCGTCCGCCGCGAAGCCGGCGTCCAGCACCACCCGCGCGAGCCGCAGCCTGTCCGCTGCCGCCTTCCGCGCGGCCTCCGCCGGAGGGCGAGCGACCGCCGGCGGCCTGGGCACCTCGCCGCCGCCGACCTCCTCATGCGTCGCCTCTCCCATCGTCCCAGCCGCGGCATCCATCGCCGGCGCGGCCCCTCGCCCCGGCGATTCCACCAGCAACGCCAGCGTCGGCGCGCCCTGGCCGCCCGCTTCGCGCTCCACGAGCAGCGCGGCGGCGCCCCCCGCCGCCGTCGAGCTCTCGCCCTCCGCCCCAGCTCCTTCCGGCCCGGCTCCCTCCGCCGCCTCGGCTCCCTCTGCCGCAGCCAGCACCTGCCGCATCTCGCGCAGCACCACCACAAAGCTCGGCGCGGCGAGCTCCTCCACCTCGGCGTCGGCGCGCAGCGACGCCACCAGCACCTTGCGCTTGTCGCCCAGGATGCCCTCGATGCCTCGCTCGATGCCCTCCTCGGCGCAGAGGTAGGTCACGCTCACGCTGCGCGCCTGGCCCAGGCGGTGCGCGCGCGCCGTGCGCTGATCGAGGCGCGCCGGGTTCCACGGCAGATCCAGGTGGACCACGTAGCTCGCGGCCTGCAGGTTGAGCCCCACCCCGCCGGCGTCCGTGCTCAGGAGCACCCGCACCGCAGGGTCGTCCCGGAACCGGTCGAGCAGCGCCGGGCGGCGCTCCGTCGGCACGTCCCCGTGGAGCATGGCGTAGCCGACGCGCAGCCGGTCGAGCCGCTCGCTGGCCAGCTCCAGCATCCCCACCCACTCGGAGAACACGATGACCTTGTTCCGGGGCTGCGCCGTCACCTCGGCGATCAGCGCCTCCAGCTCGTCGAGCTTCGGCGACGCCTTCTTGCGGCGCCTCGGATCGCACAGCTCGAGCGCGTTGCACGCCTGCCGCGCCTTCATGAGCATCATCATGAGCCGGTCCAGCTCCTCCTTGCGCAGCGCCCGGCGCTCCGCGATCGCGAGCAGCCGGGCCGCCTGCGCGCGGTAGTCCGCCTCGAGCTCGCGCTGCTCCCGCGTGAGCGGCGTGTACCGCGTCTGCTCGACGAGCGGCGGCAGATCGAGCAGCACCTCGGCCCGCTCGCGCCGGAGCGCGACCGGCGCGACGCGGCGGCGCAGCTCCCCGAGGTTCCGGTAGCCGACGATCCTGCCCCGCTCGTCCTGGCGGTGGAAGTCGACGTTGTACCGCCAGAGCGGCCCGAGCAGCGCCGGGTCGACGAGCTGCAGCAGCGCGTACAGGTCGTCGAGGCGGTTCTCGACCGGCGTCCCCGTGAGGACGAACAGGAAGCGCGACGGGATCGCGCGCAGCGTCGCGGCCGTCTTCGTGCGGAAGTTCTTCGCGCGCTGCGCCTCGTCGAGCACCAGCACGTCCGCCGCGAGCGCCTTCAGCCGCGAGAGCTCGCGCCAGGTGAGCTCGTAGCTCAGCACCGTGTACGCCGCCTCCAGCGCGAGCGCCCCCGTGCGCTGCGCTGGAGAGCCGCCGAGCACCGCGGCGCGCTCGCCCGTCCACCGCGCGATCTCCTGCGCCCACTGGTGCTTGAGCGACGCCGCCGTGACGATGAGGACCCGCCGCGCCTCGCCGCGTCGCCGCAAGAGCTCGCACGCGGCGATCGCCTGGAGGGTCTTGCCGAGGCCCATGTCGTCGGCGAGCAGCGCCCGCCCGTTGCGGAAGAGGTGGAGCACGCCCTCGCGCTGGTACGGGAAGAGCGGCAGCCCGAGGGCCTCCAGCGCGCCCTGCGCGCGACCACCCCGCGCCTCGAGCTCACGCCGCCGGCGCTTGTGCCAGATCGCCCCCGCGAGCCGCTCCGCCGCCGCCAGCGCCGCGTGGACGATCCGGCACGCATGCGCGTGACTCCCGAGACCTCCCTCCGACGCCGTCCTCAGCAGGCCGCCCGCCTGCACGAGGCGCGCGCGCTCCTCGCGGAGCGACGCGGGCCACGCGCCGACCGCGAGCAGGCGCAGGCCGTCCCGCGCGTCGACCGTGAGCGTGGGTCGCGCCGGCGCGTCGATCCGGGCGAGCGCGCGGCGCCACGCCGCACGCTCCGCGACGGCGCGGCGCACCGCCTCGAGGTGCTTGCACGTGCCGAGCTGATTGCCGAGGAAATCGGGGCAAGAGCACGAGTCGTGGCGCCCGCTTTCGTCCACGAGATCGACGACGTACCGCCCCCCGCTCCCGCTCGCCACCGCGTAGTCGCCGTCGACTCGACCGCTGAGCGGCGTGACGGAGAAGGGCTCGCTGTGCGCTCGATAGACGCGCACCTCGCGCTCGTACCGGCGGACCGCGTCCATATCGCCGTAGTCATCGCATCGCGGGGAATCCCAGCGGGTCGGCTCGATCAAGGCAGGGCGCACGGCGCAGCTCTGCCGCAGCCACCAGGTGATTGCAACAGCCCAGGGGGTCGAGCCGGGCGTTGCATTTGGAGCCAGCGATTTCTCACCAAATCGACCGCGCCCGCGGCCCAGCCCCCTCGCACGGAGCGGAGGACGCGCGAGTTCGAGCATGAACGGGGGCTGCTTGATCCGACTCCCAAGCTCTGGCCGCACGCCGACCCGGAGGTTCCGCAAGCGACGGTGTCGTCGAGGAGGGGGGAGCGCCATCGGCGTCGGCTCCACGCCAAGGCGGAGGTGAAGATGGCGAAGACCTCCCAGCGCCGGTGAGGTTCGAGGCGCCGCGCCGGCCGGCCTCGAGCCGCTCGGACGGCTGAGATGCACCGAGCATGTAGCGGAGATCGTGGCTGCGAGCGGACGCGGCGCCGAAAGTTCAGCCGTGCGACGCGCGGATCCACGCCCGAAGGATCTCCAGGATCTCCCGAAGATTGCCGGGCCCTCCATGACCATGAAAGCGCCCTTCCCTCACGTCACAGCGCACCCAGTCGTCAACACGCCTCTCTTCCGAGACCGGCGCCGGCGCCTCAGCCCTACCCACGTCAGCCACGACGGACCATCCCGGGTTGTCCAGCGTCTCAATCCGGATTCCATTCTGGTGCTCCCAATCCCCGTCACACTGTGAGCGGTACCATTGTTGAAGCCAGTCCAATATGTCCCTCTCCATCCATGTCTCCTAACGCAGCAATCCGTCCTGTCGCGGTGCTCCTGGCAGAACAGCGCGTTTTAGCGCACCGATCACGTTGGAGTCTCGAGAAATCAACAGAAGGGAAGAGAAACCGCGAGGAGCGCGAGGGGAAGGAGAGGTAATATTTCGTCTCTGGTCCCTTGCGCCCCTTGCGCCCCTTGAGCCCCTCGCGGTTTCTCTCTTTCCCGCATTCCTCGCCCTTGGAGCTTGCTTCCTGGCAGCTCGGCTGGGCCTCGCAACTCATTGAAGCCAGGCAACGTTCAACCTGTTCGGCGCTCTAGGACCGCAATCGCAGGGACGAGCGCTCGCTCATCGCCGGCCTTGGAATCCTCGCTCCGCCGGGACTTTGGTGAGGTTGCAAAATGTCGCGTTCGAACCGTGACATGTCACGCTCGATCCGTGACATGTCGGAGCATGCCGGCTGGGCCGCACCATCGCTGCGCGCCGCCACGGGCGAGGCGCGAGGGGCGAAGTTCTCTATTCGATCGAGAGGGTGACGGCCTCGTCCGTCACGTCCGCCACCTCGATACTTCCGGTGAAGATCTCCTCGAACGTGAAGTTGCGGAGGACGATCGAATAGCTCCCCTCGCCGATCGCCGCCGCCGCGTCCGGGAACGAGTGCTCCAGGCTGTCGAGATCGATGTCCCCCTCGAACTCGCGCGACGTGATCCAGTAGGGACTCCCGTCGACCAGCACGGGCACCAGGGCGCAATCGTCGTTCGTGGGTTCGCCGCCGATGAAGTCGGTCTCCCCGACGCCCCAGGCCCCGTCCACGAACGTCGCGCAGCCCGCCGTGGCGGCATCGCCGGGGGCGATCGCGAGCTCCGTCCTGTCGAGGCTGGTGCCGCCCGTGCCGCCGCCCTCCGCATTGCCGCCCGTGCCCGCGCCACCTCCGCCTTCGGCGCTGCCGCCCGTGCCTGCGCCGCCTCCGCCTTCAGCGCTGCCGCCCGCGCCGCCGCCGCCTTCCGCATTGCCGCCCGTGCCTGCGCCGCCGCCGCCTTCGGCGCTGCCGCCCGTGCCCGCGCCACCTCCGCCTTCGGCACTGCCGCCGCCGCCTTCGGCGCTGCCGCCCGTGCCCGCGCCACCTCCGCCTTCGGCACTGCCGCCACCGCCGTCGGCGCTGCCGCCCGCGCCGCCGCTGCCAAAGGTAACTTCATCATCCCCGCAGGCGACCAGCAAGCACCCAAGAAAGACGATCGAACTCCACTTCATGCGCACCTCGGCTCTCTGTGAGGCGCGGCAGCGTAACATGAGCCATAGATGCGCAAAAAATACCGGTCCGGACGGCTGCGCCCGCGCTCTCGCAGCGCGCGCTCCCCCGCGGCCCACGCGTGCCGGCGTAAGCGACGCCGCCCCCACCGCTCCGTGATGGAGCCTTCGTCAGCTGTCGAAGGAAGGATGCTCGCCGGCGCGGAATGACGCTCGATGCATCGCCGGCGCCGCGGAGCGCGTCCGGCGAGGACGGCCGCCGCGCCCCGCCCTCCGCCGCTCTTCTTTCAGCCCCTCAGGACCCGATCCGGATCCGCTTCTTCAGCGCGGCGAGCTCGTCGTCGACCGCCGACCCGCCCGGCCTGTCCGCGCTGCCGGCGTCGGAGCTGCCGCGGCCGTGCTCGAGCTGGGCGAACTTCGCCTCCAGCTCGGCCGCCGACAGCCCGCCGCCGGAGATCGCCTCCTCGATCTCGCGCGACGCCGCGACCTGCGCCACCTGCCCCTCGACCTGCTCCTCCATGCGCCGGAACTCGGAGAAGGCGCTCTGGCCGCCCCTCGCCCCGAGCCCCTCGGCGCCGCCGCCGGCGCGCTGCTGCTGGATCTGCGCCGCGAGCGTGCCCTTCCGCGCCTGGAACTCCTCCTGCTTGGCCTCCATGCGCTCGAGCTCGGTCTTCATCGAGAGCACCGCGGAGCGCTGCTCGGCGCGCATCGCCTCGGCGCGGTCGCGCTCGCCCACCACCCGCTTCTTCTGCACGAGCGCCTCGCGCGCGAGCTTCTCGTCGTTCGCCTTCAGCGCGAGCTCGGCGCGCTTCTCCCACTTCTCCGCCTCGGCGTCGAGCTCGTCGACCTTCTTGCGCAGCACCTTCTCGGCCGCCACCGCGTCGACCAGCTCCTTCCGCGCCGCGCGGACCTGGTCCTTCATCTCCTCGACGATGAGATCCAGCGACTTTTTCGGATCTTCCGCCTTGTCGAGGAGCGCGTTGACGTTGCTCGAGATGACCTTTCCCATCCGGTCGAAGATGCCCATGCCGCTAGCGTGCACCGCCCCGCCGCCCCTGTAAAGCGCCCGCGCGCGGGGCCGCGGGCGCCCCCCGCGGCCCCGGGGGAGACCGGCGATCAGGGCGGCGGCGGGTACGCCGGACCGAAGCTCGACTCCACCGACGACCGCGTCGTCAGCAGCGGCGTCTTCAGCGTCTCGTCCTCGTACAGCGGCCTCACCACGCAGGTGTCCTCCCCGCACTCCCCCCCCTCGACGAACGCGACGTCGGCGACCAGCCAGTACCGGGTGCTCCCGTCGGCCGGCGCGAACGTGACGGGCGCCTCCGGGTCGTAGAACCCCGTCGGGCCGAGATCCGCCCCGAGGGAGCCATTGCAGAAGATCTTGATCCGCGGGTGAACCGCGTAGTTCCGGCCATGCGCCGAGTAGTAATGGACGCCGATCCGCGTCCACTGCCCGAACGGCGGGAAATCCACGTTGATGTTCTCGGGCGCGCAAAAGTCATCGCTGTCCGGGTTCGTGACGTCGGGGTCGCACGTGATGTTGTCGATATCGAGCCGCGGGTTGTAGCAACCCTGGCCGAGATCGCGCCACGCCTGCCCGGCGCCGCGAGGGGCGTAATAACACGTGTTCTTGGCCTCCTCCGGATCCGCGTACCAGCTCACCGGCTCCGGCGGCGACGCGCCGTCGCTGAACCACCGCAGCTCCGGATCCGACCCCAGCGTGTCCACGGTGCAGTTGTTGTAACCGCAGTCGTCCGGCGAGCCGGCGACCGCCCACGGCCGCGTGTCGCCCGGCTTGTGCAGGTGCAGATCGAGATCCACCCCTTCGCCGCCGAGGTCGTGCTCCCACTCGAGCTCGACCCGGAGGCCGGGCGCGCCGACGTAAAGGGCGTACTCGCACGAGTCGGTCGCGCCGTCGGCGAGGCGCTTCGTGTAGATGACCTTGTACTCCCCCGACTGGAGCGGCTTGTAATCATCCGCCGGGCTCGCCCCGGAGACCGCCGGACACGGGTCGATGCCCGCGGGGCAAACGACGCTCCAGGTCTCCGAGCCAGGCTCGGCGTCCACGCTGAACGTGCCTGTCCCCTCCTTCAGATCCACGTTCGCGAACGGAGGCACCCTCAGCGCGTGGCACCCCGCGGGGTTCTCGCTGAAGCACGCCTCGGTCGCGTGGCTGCCGCCGACGCACGGCCCCCAGACGCCCACCTCGTTGCAAAGCTCGGTGCCCGGAAAACACCCCTCCGCCCCGCGGTACGACGGATCACCCATGAAGCACGCGTGCGCCTGCCCCGCGACGCAGGAGCACGTCTCGTCGACCTGACCGTCGCAGTCGTCGTCGAGGCCGAGATGGTTGAGATCGCAGAGCTCCTCGGGACCGCACTGGGTCCCGCACGGGTTCACGGCGGCGTCGCCGGCGCCGGCGTCGTCGTCGCCGGGGGCAGCCCCGCCAAGGCCGTTATCCGGAACGAAATCGCCGCTGCCGCTGCCGCCCTCGGGCGCGCCGCCGCCGCCCGCGCCGCCTCCGCCGTCGCCGGGCGCACCGCCGCTCGCGCCGACCTCGACGCGCGGGCCCGAGGCGTGGCAGCCGACCGCGACGAACGCACCCGATGTCGCGGCCCCGAGAAATGCGAGGAGCGCAGAGGAGACGCCGAGATGACGCATGAAACCTCCATGTCTCGCCAGCGCGCGGTGGAGCGGCTCGGGCAGGCAGGGGCGCCCGGCGAGACACCGGCGATGAACAGCGAGGTTCCTGGTTTAGCAGACTTGGCGCGATACCAAAGCTCGCACGAGCATAATCAAAGCACGCTCGTGAGAACGGATGTCCCGGCGCCCTGTCCGGGCGGTTGTCGCCGGAGGGTGGGTGTCAGTCCGTCGCGCGCGGACCCCTCGCGGCCTCGGCCGCGAGCGCCGCCTGCGCCGCGGCGAGGCGGGCGATGGGGACGCGGAACGGGGAGCAAGACACGTAATCGAGCCCCGCCCGCTCGAAGAACGCAATCGAGCTCGGATCGCCGCCGTGCTCGCCGCAGACACCGAGCTTCAGCCCGGGCCGCGCCGCGCGCCCTCGATCCCGCCCGATCTCCACGAGCTCTCCGACGCCGGGCACGTCCAGCGACTGGAACGGATCCTTCGTGAAGATGCCGGCCTCGACGTACGCGCCGAGGAACCGGCCCGCGTCGTCGCGCGAGATGCCCAGGCTCGTCTGCGTGAGATCGTTCGTGCCGAAGCTGAAGAACTCGGCCTCCTCGGCCAGCTCGCCGGCCCTGAGCGCGGCCCGCGGGAGCTCGATCATCGTCCCGAACCGGACGTCGACCCGCCGCCCCTTCTCGGCGAAGACCTTCTCGGCGACCCCCTCGACGAGCGCGCGCGTGAGGGCGAGCTCGCGCCGGGTCATGCTGAGCGGGATCATGATCTCCGGCTCCACCTCGATGCCCGCCGCCGCGACCTCGCACGCCGCCTCGAGGATGGCGCGCGCCTGCATCTCGTAGATCTCCGGCGACGTGATCGCCAGCCGGCAGCCGCGGTGGCCGAGCATGGGGTTGTACTCGGCGAGCTCCTCGCTCTTGCGCTGGAGATCCTCCGCGGAGACGCCCGTCGCCCGCGAGAGCTGCTGGAGCTGCGCCTCGTCCTGCGGCAAGAACTCGTGCAGCGGCGGATCGAGCAGCCGGATCGTCACCGGCAGGCCGGCCATCTCCCGGAAGACGCCCACGAAATCGCTGCGCTGGAACGGGAGCAGCTTCGCGAGCGCGCGCCGCCGCCCGGGCTCGCCGTCCGCGAGGATCATCTCGCGCACCGCCTGGATGCGCTCCTCGTCGAAGAACATGTGCTCGGTGCGGCAGAGCCCGATGCCCTCGGCGCCGAAGTTGCGCGCCGTCCTCGCGTCGTGCGGCGTGTCGGCGTTCGACCGCACCCGGAGGCGCCGGACCGCGTCGGCCCAGGCCATCAGCTCCTCGAACTCGCCGCTCAGCGCCGCCGGGATGGTCGGCACCGCGCCGAGGTAGACCGTGCCGGTGCCGCCGTCGAGCGTGATGAGATCGCCGTCCTTCACCGTGATCGAGCCGGTCGCGCGCCCGTGATCGTCGTAGATCGTCACCGCCATCCGGCCCTGGCTCACGCTGATGGCCGAGCAGCCGGCGACGCAGCTCTTGCCCATCCCCCGCGCCACCACGGCCGCGTGGCTCGTCATGCCGCCGCGGGCCGTCAGGATGCCGCGCGCCGCCTTCATGCCGTGGATGTCCTCCGGCGACGTCTCGGACCGCACGAGGATCACCGCCCTGCCCTGGCCCGCGCGCCGCTCCGCCTCGTCCGCGCTGAACACCACCTGCCCCGTCGCCGCCCCGGGGCTCGCCGGCAGGCCGCGCGCGAGCAGCGACTTCGGCGCGCTCGGGTCGATGCTCGGGTGCAGCAGCTGATCGATCGAGCCCGGATCCACCCGCAGGATGGCCTCCCGCTGGCTGATCAGGCCCTCCTTGGCCATCTCGACCGCGATGCGCACGGCCGCGCGGCCCGTGCGCTTGGCGGTGCGGCACTGGAGCAGGAAGAGCTCGCCCTGCTGGATCGTGAACTCCAGGTCCTGCACGTCGCGGAAGTGCTGCTCGAGCTTGCCCTGCACCTCGACGAGCGCCGCGTACGCCGCGGGCATCCGCGCCTCGAGCGAGCTCTCGTCGTCCACGCCGCCGCCCTCGCCGGCGCCGGGCCTCGACAGCGGGTGCGGCGTGCGCACCCCCGCGACGACGTCCTCGCCCTGCGCGTTGGGGAGCCACTCGCCATAGAAGCGCCGCTCTCCCATCGACGGATCGCGCGTGAACGCGACCCCCGTGCCGGAGTCGTCGCCCAGGTTGCCGAACACCATCGCCTGGACGGTGCAAGCTGTCCCCCAGGCCTCCGGGATGTCGTGCATCTTCCGGTATACCTGGGCCCGGTGGTTCTTCCAGCTATCGAATACGGCGCCGATCGCCCCCCAGAGCTGCGCGTACGGCTCGTCGGGGAACGGGCGGCCCGTCGCCCCGAGGACGATGTCCTTCTGGCGCTGGATCAAGGCCGCGAGCGACTCCGGATCGAGCTGGGAGTCGGGCACCTTGCGCTCGAGCTCGGCGGCGTTCAGGCGCGTCGCGTCGACGCCGAGCTTCGCGGCGGCCTGCCTGCGCGCGCGGTTGAGCGCCTCCTCGAAGCGGTCGCGGGGCACGCCGAGCACGATATCGGCATACGCCAGGATGAACCGCCGATACGCGTCGAGCGCGAATCGCTCGCTGCCCGTGCGCCGCGCGAGCCCCCGCGCGATCTCGTCGTTCAGGCCGAGGTTCAGGATGGTATCCATCATTCCCGGCATGGACGCGCGCGCGCCCGAGCGGACCGACACGAGCAGCGGCGCCTCGGGGCTGCCGAACCCCGCGCCGCGCAGCGACTCCAGCCGGCCGATCGCCGCCTTGATCTCGTCCTCGACGCCGGCGGGGAGCGCGTTGCCCGAGGCGTAATAGGCGTTGCAGACCTCGGTGGTGACCGTGAAGCCCGGCGGCACCGGGATGCCGAGGCGGGTCATCTCGGCGAGCCCCGCGCCCTTTCCGCCGAGCAGATCCTTCTGCTGTGCGTCCCCGTCCGCCTGCCCCGCGCCGAAGAAATATATCGATCTCCCCATGGCGGGCGCACGCTAGACCGTCCTCGCAGTCAGGTCGAGAGCCCTCGAACGGCGGAATGGAGGTGCGACGGACGGACGGCCGCCGACGGCCCCACTCCGATCCAGAGCCGTCGGAACCGCGGCGTGCGCCTCACGCGTGCAGCTCACAAAAATACCGGCTCTCGACGGCGGACGAGCTATGAAGCCGCGCATGAAGCGCTTCTCTCTCGTCCTCGTTGCGATGTTCGCCGTCCCCCTCACCGCGTGCGACCAGAAACCCGCCTCACAGGCGATCGCCGACGCGCCGGTGAGCGCCTCGGTCAAGCCGGCCCCGCCGCCGGCGCCCACCCCCGAGCCCGCCGCCTCGCCGCAGCAGCCTGAAGAGCCCGCCGGCTTGCCCGCGCCGCCGGACGTCGCGGCGCCGCCCGCCGACGCGCAGAAGACGGCATCGGGCCTCGCGTCCAAGGTGCTGGCGCCGGGCAAGGACACGGCGCATCCCGGCCCGGACGACAAGGTGACGGTCCACTACACGGGGTGGACCACGGACGGGAAGATGTTCGACAGCTCCATCGTCCGCAACGAGCCGGCCACCTTCCCGGTGGGCGGCGTGATCAAGGGGTGGACGGAGGCGCTCCAGCTCATGACCAAGGGCGAGAAGCGCCGCCTCTGGATCCCCGGGCCCCTCGCCTATGGCGACAAGCCGATGCAACCGGGCGCCCCGGCCGGAATGCTCGTGTTCGACGTCGAGCTGCTCGACTTCGCCCCCGCGCCGAAGCCGCCGCCCGCGCCGAAGGACGTGAAGGCGGCGCCGAAGACCGCGAAGAAGACCGCCTCCGGGCTCGCCTACCAGGTCCTGCAGAAGGGCACGGGCACCGAGCACCCGAAGCCGACGAGCCGCGTCGTCGTCCACTACACGGGCTGGACGACCGACGGGAAGATGTTCGACAGCTCCGTCGTCCGCGACGAGCCGGCCACCTTCCCGGTGGGTGGCGTGATCAAGGGGTGGACGGAGGGCTTACAGCTGATGGTGAAAGGCGAGAAGGCGCGATTCTGGATACCGGCCGACCTCGCTTACGGCGACAAGCCCACACGGCCCGGCGCGCCCGCCGGCATGCTGGTGTTCGACGTCGAGCTCATCGACTTTCGCTGAGCCGTCGGCCGGCGCTTTACATCCGGCCGACTGCCTGGTCACATGATGGCTGCGAGCGGCCAGGCATGCTGACATCCATCCGACTCAGGAACTTCAAGAGCTTCGCCGATCAAACGGTGGAGCTGTCCCCCTTCACGCTGCTGCTCGGGGCCAACGGCTCCGGGAAGAGCAACTTCCTCGACGCCCTGCGCTTCCTGCAGGGCGTCGGGCTGGATCTACCCCTGTGCGACATCTTCCGCGGCCGCGTCGACGGCAGGCGCGAGGTGTGGCCGGGCCTGCGCGGCGGCACGCAAGGGGCCACGCACAGGGGCGCCAAATCGTTCACCATCGAGAGCCGATGGGCGATCGGGAAGGAGGAGCTCACACACAAGATCACGTGTCAGGTCGAGCCTGACGTGATCGTGGAGCACGAGTCGCTCGAGGCGAAGTCGGCCGGGGGTTCGCTCTTCGACACGCCGGCGTCGGCGCTGAAGGGGCTGGAGGGGTTCGCCTCGGGCGGAGCCATGAAGGCGGCGTCGAAGAAGGGCCGCTCGATGCGGATCGCCTCCATGGATCGCAACCCCGCCCGGCGCAGCCTGCTCGGCCAGATAGAGCACCACCGCGGGCGCGGCGAGGACGTGAGCCTCGCGGACGTCATCGCGCTCTGCAACGCGCTCCAGGTCGCGATGCGGAGCACGCTGTCGCTCGACATCGATCCTTCGCGGATGAGGGGTTATGTGCCGCACGAGATAGAGAACCTCGGCGCCGGCGGGCAGAACCTCTCCGCCGTGCTCCGCTGGCTCTGCCAGGAGGCCGAGCACAAGGCCGACGTGCTCGGCTGGGTGCGCGCGATCTTCGCGCCCGAGATCGAGGATATCGAGTTCGCCGAGACGGGCCTCGGCGACGTCATGATGGTGCTCGTCGAGAAGGGCGGCGCCCGCGTCCCGGCGCCGAGCCTCCCGGACGGCGCGCTGCGCGCGCTCGGCAAGATCGCCGGCGTGCTCACCGCGCCGGAGGGCTCGCTCCTCCTCGTGGAGGACCCGGACGCCGGCTTGCACCCCGAGCGCGCCGCCGTGCTCGCGCAGCTCCTCGAGGGGGCGGCGCGGCCGTCCGTCTGCCAGATCGTGGCGACGACGCACTCGCCCGCGCTGCTCAGGGGGGTGTCGAAGCAGGGCCTCAGCCGCGCGATCGCGTTCCAGCGCGACCCCGAGACCTCCGCCACGACGACGCGCCGCCTCGCCGACCTCCCGCGCTTCGAGGACATGGCCGAGCGCGATCCCGGAGAGCTGCTCTCCTCGAAGGCGCTCTCCTCGTAGACGCGGCGAGCCGATCCCGGTACAGCACCATCATTTCATTGCAGTGTCGCGAGCTCGCGATAACGATAACCATTTTCACTTCATGAAATGCGTTGTGGATGCCCACAATGCCATCTAGGGTCCTCCGCGAATCGACAGCGCGGCGCTCGCCGCGCGAACACAGCGTCAAAGAGGGTCCTCACATGCTTTCCCAGAAAACTGCACTTCAACTGGTCCTCTGTCTGACCATCGGGTTCTCGGCGGCTGCCTGCTCTGACGACGGTGGCGAGACCGACAACAGCACCAGCACCAGCACCAGCAGCTCGGCCAGCGGCAGCGCCACCAGCAGCAGCAGCGCGGGCCAGGGCGGCGGCACCGGCGGGACCGACGGCCAGGGCGGCGGCACCGGCGGTTCGGATGTCGGCACGGGCGGCCAGGGCGGCGGCACCGGCGGTTCGGATGTCGGCACGGGCGGCCAGGGCGGCGGCACCGGCGGCGCCGGGACCGGCGGCGAAGGCGGCGAAGGCGGCTCCGTTCCCGCCGGCGACCCTCTCTGCGGCGCGGGCACCGCGACCTTCGCTGATGTGCGGCCGATCCTGACGACGACCTGCGCGGGCTGCCACGGCAACGCCGGCCCCGCGGCCGCCGGCCTCGATCTCCGCGCGAACGCGGCCCATGGCGAGCTCGTCAACGGGAACAGCACGGAATGCACCGGCCGGAAGCTCGTCGTGCCGGGCAAGCCGAGCGAGAGCTACATCATCAACAAGGTGCGCGGCTCCGGCCTCTGCGGCGACGACACGCGCATGCCCCCCCCGGACTCGGGCAATGCCCTGCCCGAGGCCAGCATCAAGAAGATCAACGACTGGATCTGCGCCGGCGCTCCCCAGCAGTGAGCCCGTCTGCCCGGCTCAGCGCCTGTCCCGGCAGCGCGGGCGCTCAGTAGACCTTGCAGCGCGCGCCGCCCGCGGCGCGCGCATACGGGATCTTCGCGCTGCGCCCCTTCACGTAGATCGCCCCGCCCGGAGCGGGCCTCGGGATCACGGCGCCCGTCGCGAGCGGCCGTCCTGCGGGCAGCTCCTCGACCTCGATGACGATATCGTTCCCGTCCTGATCGACCGCCGAGATCGAGGGGCGCCGGCTCTCCTCGTCGGGAGCGCCGCCCGGGCAGGGCACCCCGCGCGCGCTCAGCGCGACGGCCAGCGTGTTGGCCGAGGTCTCCGGCGCGCCGGCCGCCCACTGGAACCTGGGATCGCGCGCCTCCCCCACCTCCACGGCCAGGCAGCTGCAGCGCTCCTTGCGCGCGTCGGCGCGCGCGAGCGAGAGATCGTGCCGCACGCCCACCCACGCCGAGGGCGCCCGCTCCTCGGGCGTCGACGGGGCGCCGCCGAAATCGTCGGGCGCGCCGAAAGCCCTGCGCGGCGCCTTCTTCTTCGCGCTCGCCTGATCCGCCGGGACGGCGGGATCGACGGTGTCGCCCTCCCAGAACGCCGCGGCGCCCGCGTGCTGGTTGCCGCCGCAGGCGGTGAGGAAGACTCCGGAGAGGAGCGCAGCGAAGCGCGCAATCTGGACGCCCGAGGGGAGCATGCAGCGCGATCTTCGCACCGGCGCCGCCGGCGGCCAAGGTTTGTGCTGGGTCGGAGAGAAAAGAGAGAGAAGCGCTGCTAGGCGAGGACACACGCGCCGCGCGCCGGACGCCCGGCGCGCAGCGCAGGAGCCGTCACTTCGGCTTGATCTCGGTCAGGACGAGCAGGTAGTCCGGCGAGTTGTTCGGCGACAGCTTCGCGTACGGGTTCTCCTTGCTGGGCCACCCGACGAAGCGCTTCGTGCTGTACTCGCCCCAGGACGGGTTCTTGAACAGCGGGATGACCGGCACCTGCGTGGCATAGATCATCTGCAGGTCCTCGACGATGCTCTTCTGCTCCGCCGGATCCGTCGCGGCCGCGAACTTCTTGAACAGCGGCTCGGCCTCCTTGGCGGCGAAGCGGTGCCAGTTGCGGTTCGAGACCTCGCCGACGGCCTTCACGAACTCCGGCGCCATGAGATCGCGGTAGTAGTTGAACGGCGTGGGCTCGGTGTTGGTCCAGCCCATCGACATGTCGAACGTGCCCTTCTGGAGCGCCTCGAAGAACGCGCTGAAGTCGTACGTCTTCAGCGTGGCCTCGATGCCGACGGCCTTCAGGCTCTGCGTTGTGATCTGGACCGCGCGCACCCAGTCGGACCAGCCGGTCACGACGTTGATGTCGAACTTCAGCGGCTTGCCGTCCTTCGCGCGGATCCCGTCGGCGCCCTTGGCGTAGCCGGCCTCGTCGAGGAGGGCGTTCGCCTTGGCCACGTCGAAGGTCGTCCAGTCGCCGGCCGCGGCGGCCTTCTCGCTGCGCCAGCGCCCGTAGGCGTCGTCGAGCCCGGTCCCGTCCGCGCCGACCGTGTAGCCGTTGACCGCGACCTTCGCGATCTGGGCGCGGTCGATGGCCATGCTGATGGCCTTGCGCAGCTTGATGTCGTTGAACGGCTTCTTCGTGGCGTTCGGGTAGATGGTCACGGTGCCGCCGACGAGCGGGAACCAGTAGTGGTTGTTCTCCGGGTCCTTGGCGACGTAGGTCTTGTCGATGTCGGGCACGAAGTTGCCGGCCCAGTCGACCTCGCCGTTGATGAGCGCCAGGTTCGCCTGGTCGTTGCCCGGGTACGCCGGGAAGCGCAGGCCCTCGACCGCCGGCTTGCCCTTCTGCCAGTAGTTCGGGTTCTTGCCGAGCTCGTAGATCTGGTTCTGGAAGGTCTTCACCTCGGTGAAGGGCCCCGTCGCGACCGGGTTCTCGTTCGTGAACGTGACCGGGTCGGCGACGTCCTTCCACTTGTGCTCCGGCACGATCGGCTGATGGCCGATGTAGGTGAGGCCGGGGACGAACGCCTCCTTGAAGACGAACTCGACCGTGGTGTCGTTCTTGGCCTCGACCGAGTCGACGAGCTTCCACACGCCCGTGAGATCGAGCGCCGGGAACTTCTTGAGGAGCCCGAACGTGAACGCGACGTCCTTCGCCGAGAAGGGTTGTCCGTCAGACCACTTGACTTCGGAGCGGGTCGTGAAGGTGAGCTTCTTGTTCGCGTCGCTCCACTCGTACTTCGTGGCGAGCCACGGGACGTACTCGCCCTTCATCGTGTTGTACACGATCATGGGCTCGTAGATGCCCGCGACGGTGGGGAAGCGCGTGGCCCCCTCGCCGAGAAGGGGGTTGAAGTTACGAACCCAGGACGCCTGCTGCTCCCTGGAGATGGTGACGAACTTCGCGCCGCCCTTCGCATCGCCCTTCGCAGCCGGCCCGGCCGCGGCACCGGCCGAGCCCGCGGGCGCCGTGCCGCCGGACTCGGACTTGTTGTCGCAGGCCGCCGTGGCGCCGACAGATAGGACGAGCGCCGAAAGGGCAAAAATGCGGCGCGACATGGATCGACTCTTCATAAGCTTGCTCCTACGCGGCGACCTCGGTCGCCCACGACGATCCTCTCACTCGACCGACAGCTCGCAGCGCCGCAGCGCAGCGACAACAGCAGACCGTACGGCGGCGCCACGGATGAGCCGCGACTGCGGCAACCTGACGCCGGCGCACTCTACCGGCCGACGTAGAGAAGTGTCAACCTGACGAATCGAGGGATTCCCCGGCCACCGCGCCGCCCGCGACCTGATCGGATGCGCACGCCGGGGCCGCGGCGCACCGCAGCAAGCCGCGCGCGCGCTCGCTCCTGCCCGCGCGATCCCGCGCGTTCCCGCGCGTTCCCGCGCGTTTACCCGCGCGATTACCCGCGCGTTCACCCGCGCGTTTACCCGCACGTTCACCCGCGCGTTCCCGCGCGCTCAGAACTCGGCCGGATCGCTGTAGGTCCCCAGGACGTCGCGCAGCACGTCGCAGATCTCCTGCTCGGTCGCGTAGGCGCTGGCCGCCGCGATGAGGGGCGGCATCAGGTTGTCACGGCCGCGCGCGGCGCTCCTCACGTCGGCCAGGGCGCGCCGCACCCGGTCCTGGTCGCGCTGGGCCTTGACCCGGGCCAGGTTCTCGCACTGGACGCGCTGCACCTCCTCGTCGATCCGGAGGAGGGGGATCGTCTTCTCGCCCACCGCGGCGTAGCGGTTGACGCCCACCATGATCCGCTCGTTCGATTCCAGCTCTCGTTGAAACCTGTAGGCCGAGGCGGCGATCTCGCGCTGCGGATACCCCTTCTCGATGGCGGCCACCATCCCGCCCATCTCGTCGATCCGCTGGATGTACTCGAGGGCCTCCTTCTCCAGGCGGTCCGTGAGCCACTCCACATAGTAGCTCCCGCCGAGCGGATCGATGGTGTTCGCGACCCCGCTCTCGTGGGCGATGATCTGCTGGGTCCGGAGGGCGATGGTCACGCTCTCCTCGGTCGGGAGCGCGTACGTCTCGTCGAGCGAGTTCGTGTGGAGCGACTGGGTGCCGCCGAGCACGGCGGCGAGCGCCTGGAGCGAGACGCGGACCACGTTGTTGTACGGCTGCTGCGCCGTCAGCGACACGCCGGCCGTCTGCGCGTGCGTCCGGAGCTTCATGCTCTCGGCCTTCTTCGCCCCGTACCGCACCTTGAGGAACCGCGCCCACATGCGGCGCGCGGCGCGGAACTTCGCGATCTCCTCGAAGAAGTCGCTGTGGACGTCGAAGAAGAACGACAGGCGCGGCGCGAAGGCGTCGACGTCGAGGCCGCGCGCGACGCAGCTCTCGACGTAGGCGAGCCCGTCCGCGAGCGTGAACGCGAGCTCCTGCGCGGCGGTCGAGCCCGCCTCCCGGATGTGGTAGCCGCTGATCGACACCGAGTTCCACCGCGGCACCTCGCGCGCGCAGAACTCGATCATGTCGGTCACGACGCGCATCGCCGGGCGCGGCGGGACGAGCCAGGCGTGCTGGGCGATGAACTCCTTGAGGCAGTCGTTCTGCACGGTGCCGCCGATGCGGCTCCGCGGGATCCCGCGCTTGTCGGCGAGCGCGATATAGAACGCGAGCAGCACGGCGGCGGGGCCGTTGATGGTCATCGACGTCGTCACCTGGTCGAGCGGGATGCCGTCGAAGAGCGCCTCCATGTCGCGGAGCGTGTCGACCGCGACACCGCACATCCCCACCTCGCCGAGCGACCGCGGAGAGTCGGAGTCGTAGCCCATGAGGGTCGGGAAATCGAAGGCGGTCGACAGGCCCGTCTGGCCCTCTGCGAGCAGGTATTTGAACCGCGCGTTCGTCTGCTCCGGCGTGCCGAAGCCCGCGAACATCCGCATCGTCCAGAGCCTGCCGCGGTACATCGTCGGCTGGACGCCCCGCGTGAACGGGTACTCCCCGGGCAGTCCGAGATCCGCCGCGTGGTCGACCGGCGCGTCGGCCGGGGTCGCGAGGTCGGGGACGTCGATGCCGCTCCACGTGGTGAAGCGCTCGCTCCGCGGCGGGAAGCGCGCCGACGCCTCGGCGACCGGGCCCGCGCGCCACGCGGCCACCGCGCGCCGGAGCGCCGCGAGCCCTGCCTCGTCGAGCGCGAGCCCCTCTCCGCCCCCGCCGTTCGTGGAACGGAGCGCGTCGCCGCCGCTCGCGTCGGCGTTTTCCGGGGACCCGACCGCTCGGTCCGCCGCGGTCTCCGGAGGGGGGGTGATCTCTCGAGGCGCCATGGCGGGCATTTTAGCGCGCCGCGCGCGCGCTGACGCCGGGCAATGCCGGCGAGCGCGCCAGGGCGGCGGGCGTGCGCCGCATCACGGGCAGACCGGGTGGAACACCGCGGAGGCGACCGGCGTCGCCCCGTCCTCCAGCGAGTCCTCGATCGCGCCCGTGATGCGGATCCCCTCCGGGGCGCAGAGCGCCGCCGCGGCGTCAGCCTTGAGCGTCCCGCCCTGAGCGCCGGTATCGACGGTGAACGCCACGGTGACGTCGCTGTCCGGAGCGACCTCGACCGGCAGCACCGCCGTGGTCTCGACGGGGAGCGGCTCGACGATCGAGGTCTTCTGATCGGCGCTCGTGATCGCGAAGGTGCGCACCGCGACGCGGCTGGGCCCGCTGGCCCGCGCGCTCAGGTGGAGCTGCAGCGCGAAGCTCGCCGTCAGGCCGGTCCCGAGCGCATTCGCCGAGACGGTCGCCTCGGGCGCCGCGATGGACGGCTCGACGAACACGGCCGCGTCGGTGTTGATGCAGCCGCTCGCCATCATGGCGACCGCCGCGGCGGCGAGCGTGGTGGCGGCGGAGCGCCTGGCGCGGGCCTTCATGGGCTCACTCTCTCCCGGCCCGACCGGTCCTGTCCAGATCGGCGGCGCCGCGGTCCTGCTCCGGGCGGCGCCGCGTCTCCGCTCAGGGAGGCGGCGGGACGACGCCCTTGGAGCGGGCCAGGGCGCAGCCGAGCTCCACGTTGGTCGGCCCCTTGTCGGTCCGCACGACCTTGAACTCGACGCGCCGGTTCTTCTCCCAGGCGGCCGCGTTGTGGGCCGGATCGATCGGGCAGTACTCGCCGTAGCCCATCGAGCGAACGCTGTTCTTGTTGACGCCGCGCTGCGCCAGCGCCGCGGCGACCGCGTCCGCGCGGGCCTGGGTCAGCTTGAGGTTGTACGCGTCGGCCGAGCGCTCGTCGGCGTGCCCCTGCACCTCGATCATCGTGAACTCCGGGTGGTGCTTCAGCGTCTCGGCCACCGCCTGCACGATGCCGAACGACTCCGGGAGGATCTCGGCGCTGCCGGTCGCGAACTGGATCTTCTCGAGGATGACGATGTTGTTCTCCTCGATCACGACGCTGCCCTTGTCCGGGCACCCGTCCTCGTCCTCGAGGCCGTTGAACGTCTCCGGATCGTTCGGGCACTTGTCGGCCACGTCCGGGATGCCGTCCCTGTCGTTGTCGGGCTCCGGGCACCCGTCCTCGTCCTCGAAGTCGTCCCTGTCCTCGGGGTCGTTCGGGCACTGGTCGGACTTGTCGGGGATGCCGTCCTTGTCGTTGTCCGGATCCGGGCAGCCGTCCTTGTCCTGGAAGCCGTCGCGGTCCTCCGGGTCGTCCGGGCACTTGTCGCGCGAGTCGAGGATGCCGTCGCCGTCGCGATCGCCGTCGCTCCCCTCCGGGCAGCCGTCGTCGTCCTCGTCGCCGTCGCGGTCCTCCGGGTTGTTCGGGCAGCGGTCGTCAATGTCGAGGATGCCGTCCTCGTCGTTGTCCGGATCCGGGCAGCCGTACTTCCCGGGGGGCGAGTCGGCCTTCGTGTCCTGGAAGCCGTCGTAGTCCTCGGGCTCGTCGGGGCAGTCGTCCTGGTCGTCCTTGATGCCGTCGCCGTCCCGATCGCCGATCGACGGCTCGAAGACGAACCCGATGGTCGCGCGCTGCGCCGCGGACTGGAACCCGGGCGTGTAGCCGACGCCGGCGCCGAGCATGAGGAAGCTGTTCCGCTCGATGAAGAGCTTGATGCCCCCGATCGCCTCGGCCGACAGCTTCTGCTTGGCGCTGTCGCCGCCGCCCACCTGCTGGGTCAGGTAGGTCTCGACCACGAGGTCGAGCGGCGTGAGGACGCGGTAGCTCATGCCGGCCCCGGCGGTGATCAGGTCGGAGTACTCGAGGTCCCCGTGCTCCAGCTGGAAGGTCGCGCCGTCCTGGCGCAGGCCGAACACGGGGTTCTTCCCTGCGTGGCCGCGGTAGCCGACGTTCGCCGCGATCCGGAACGGGTTGGTCGTGCCGAGCCGCTTCTCCAGCACGAGCTGCGGCCAGAAGAAGAACCCCGGGTCCGACGCGAAGTCCTGGCTCCCGCCGACGCCGATCCCGGCCTGGGCGATCACCGCGAGCCCGATCACGTCCTGATCGGGGCGGAGGATGCGCGCCTTCGCGTGGATCGCCAGGTTGCCGAGCGCCTCCGCGTCGAGCGAGTCGTCGTTGTAGTTGGCGCTGCCGCCCGGGCCGATGTCGTCGACCGGCTTGCCCCCGTTGAGCACCACCGGGACCGAGAGCCCGACGACCAGGAAGTTAGCGATGCCGTAATCGAACTGGAACGTCCCCTGGAACGCGTGATTGAGCATCACGTCCGTTCCCCGGTCGTTCTTGGTGAGCGGCAGGATGTTGTGCCCGTAATCGAGCACGAGCCCCAGGCTGATGTCGTTCGCGCCGAGGATGTCCGCCCCGTTGACGGAGAAGAGCCCCTTGGAGTCGACCGCCGGCCGGAACAGGTGCAGGTCCATGCCGTCGCCGTTGGCGCCGTCTCCCGTGCGCGTCTGGGCCGCGGCGTCGCCCGCGGCGGCGGCGGTCATCGCTGCGCCGAGGACGAAGGAGAGCAGCCCGGCGCCGAGGCGGGAGGCTCGGCCGGGGCGCGCCTGGGCCGGGAGCCGGGCGTCGTTCGCCCCAGGAGCGCCTGGGAGCGGCGGTTCGGCGGGGAGCAACGGGGAACGAGGCGTCATGGGAGGGTCCTCGGGATCGTGTGAGGTCGCTATCAGGCCAGCGCGTGGGGCGCCCGGCGCCACGTACCATCGCGCGAATTCCGGTGTCAAACAGACGACGCGGCCAGCGCGCGGCGCGAGCGATCGCGGCGCGTGGTTGGCCTGCCCCGCGACCTGCCCCGCGACCTGCCACGCGAGTGCCACGCGGCCCGCCGCGCGCCCGGCGCCAGGCGCTCAGCCCGGGAGCGGCGCGCGCCCGCCGCTCCCTCGCGAGGGCCCGCGATCCGCCGGAATCATGAGGAGATGCGCGCTGATGCGCGCCGGCGGACCGCGCGGCCGAACGCCGGGACGTCCGGGTAGGGCGAAGTTGTCCGGACGATCGGAGCGGAGTATTCCGTGGAAGGTTGGGGCAGCCAGCGCCTGCGCCCCCGTCTGCGGCGACGGCATCGAGGCGGGCCCGGAGGAGTGCGACGACGGCAACACCACCAGCGGTGACGGCTGCAGCAGCACCTGCCACGTCGAGGACGACGGCTGACTGCCGCCCGCCGAGCGGGGCGCACCCGCTCGCACCCGCTCGTTCAGGGGGTGCGCGTTTTCAGGCTGTCGATCGCGTGGACGGGCGCCTGGTCGCCGGCCATCAGGTGGGCGATCGCCCCGTAGACCAGCCGCTGGCTCTCCAGCATGCTCTTGCCGGCGAACACCGGCGAGGTCACGACCAGGTTGAAGTGGCCCCCGCCGCCGGTCACCTCGGCGGTGGAACCCTCGATCTTCGCTTCGATGGCCTGCTTCAGGGCCTCGGGGATCGACCCCTGAAAGGTCGTCAGGTGGCTCGGCATGGGCGATCTATAGGCCATCGCCCCGCCGCGGGAAAGCCGGAGCGCGGGGCTCGGGCCGCGGCGGGGCGGCTGTCGACGGGATCGAGGCGACGGGATGGGCGAGGCGGGATCGGCGCGCTGGGATCAGGCGCGCGCTGTCGCGCCGGCCAGCTCGATGAGGCCGGCCGCGCCCATGCCGCCGCCGATACACATCGTCACGACGGCGTACCGGCCGCCGCGCCGGCGCAGCTCGTAGAGCGCGGTCGCGGTGAGCTTCGCGCCGGTGCACCCGAGCGGGTGGCCGAGCGCGATCGCGCCGCCGTTCACGTTGAGCTTCTCCTCGGGGATCTCGAGCGTCCGCTGCACGTAGACGGCCTGCGACGCGAACGCCTCGTTGACCTCGAAGAGGTCGATGTCGGCCATCTTCAGCCCCGTCCTCGCGAGCAGCTTGCGCACCGCGGGCACCGGGCCGATGCCCATGATGGCGGGATCGACGCCGACGGTCACGAACGCCCGGAAGTACCCGAGCGGCTTCACCCCGAGCGCGTCCGCCTTCGCCTTGCTCATCACGAGCGCGGCGGCAGCGCCGTCCGACAGCGGCGAGCTGTTGCCCGGCGTGACGCTCCCCTTCGCCGAGAACGCCGGCTTCAGCCCCGCGAGCGCCTCCGCCGTCGTCTCCTTGCGGATCAGCTCATCGGTGCGGAAGTCGAAGGTCGCGCGCTTGCCGTTCTCGAAGCGCACCCCCTTCACGGTGACGATCTCGTCCTCGAAGCGCCCGGCCGCGCGCGCCGCCGCCGCCTTCTGGTGGCTCTTCAGCGCGAACGCGTCCTGGTCGGCGCGGCTCACCTGGAAGCGGTTCGCCACGTTCTCCGCGGTGATGCCCATCGGCGTGTACACCGTCGGACACCGCTCCATCGCCTCCGGCGACGCGCTCAGCTTGTTGCCGGTCATCGGCACCATCGTCATCGACTCGACGCCGCCGGCGACGGCGATGTCGAGCGATCCCATCGCGATGCTGCCCGCCGCGCTCGCGATCGCCTGGAGCCCGCTCGAGCAGAAGCGGTTGATGGTGATCGCGGACCCTTCCTGCGCCATCCCGCCGAGGAGCGAGACGACGCGCGCGATGTTGAGCCCCTGCTCACCTTCCGGCATGGCGCAGCCGAGGACGAGGTCCTCGACGTCCTCCGGCTTCACCTGGGGGACGCGCTGGAGCAGCGCGGCGACGACCTCGCCGGCGAGCTCGTCGGGGCGCTTCAGCGCGAGCGACCCTTTGTGGGCCCGGCCAACGGCCGAGCGGACGGCCTCTGCAATTACGACGTCGACCATGGCGTTCACCTAGTTCCGGAGGGGCTTGTTGTTCATCAGCATGTACTGCATACGCTCGGCGCTCTTGGGCTCGCCGCACAGGCTGACGAACGCCTCGCGCTCGAGCTCGAGGATCTCGCCCTCGGTCACCTCGCGCGCCGCGCCGCCGGCGCCGCCGCAGAGCACCTCGGCGAGCTTGCGCGCGATCTTCGCATCGTGCTCGCTGGCGTGGCCGCCGGCGACGAGCGTGTCGATCATCATCTGCAGCGTCGCGATCCCGCTCTCGCCCGGCAGCTTGTAGGCGCGCGGCACGGGCGCGTGGTAGCCGGCCTCGGCCAGCCCGATCGCGCGCGCCTTCACCTCGTACAGCTGGCGGGCCCTGTCGAACGAGACGCCGTCCGTCTTGCGGAAGAAGCCGAGCGCCTTCGCCTCGTCCGCGCTTGTCGCGACCTTGGCGAGGGCGATGTTCTTGAAGACCTGCGTCACGATGTCGTACGTCGGCACCGTCACGCCCTCGGGGATCCCCTCCAGCGCGCGCCAGAGCATGTTGAGCGTCCCCGCGCCGCCCGGGATCAGGCCGACGCCGACCTCGACGAGCCCCGCGTACGTCTCGGCCGCGGCCTGCACCGCGTCGCAGGCGAAGCAGAGCTCGAGGCCGCCGCCGAGGGTCATCCCGTAGGGCGCGGCCACGACCGGCACGCTCGCGTACTTCAGCCGCTGGGTCGCGTCCTGGTACGCCTTCACCATCTTGCGGATCGCGTCCCAGTCCTTGTTGCCCGCGGCCATGGCCACGAGGAACAGGTTGGCGCCGACGCAGAAGTGCTCGCCCTGGTTGAAGACCACGAGCGCGCGGAAGTCCTGCTCGGCCTTCTCGGCCGCGAGCGAGAGCATCCCGATCGAGTCCGGATCGAGGCTGTTCGCCTTGGTCTTGAAGGTGACGCCGAGCACGCCGTCGCCGAGGTCCCAGGCCTCCGCGCCGTCGTTGGCGAGCACGGCCTTCGCGCCCTTCGCGGCCGCGCGCGCGCCGGCGAGCGTCACGTTGCGCGGATCGACGGGCCGGGCGACGTACTCCCCCTTGAGCAGATCGAACACCGCCCCATCGGCGCGGTAGAACGACGTCGCCCCGCTCTGCTTCATGCGGAGGATCGCCTCGGGCAGCTTGATGCCGTCCTTCTGCATGCGCTCGACGGTCTCGGCGAACCCGAGCGCGTCCCAGGTCTGGAACGGCCCGAGCTCCCAGTTGTACCCCCAGCGCATGGCGTCATCGATCGCCACGATGCTGTCGGCGATCTCGCCGACGCGCCGCGCCGTGTACGCCAGCGAGCGGGAGAGCACCTTCCAGGCGAACTGCCCGGCCTTGCCGGGGTCGCTGGCGAGCTTCTTCACGCGCGCGGCGGGGTCCTCGATCTTCTCGCACGACCTCGTGGCCTTCTTGATGGCCTCGTCGCCGCCGTGGGGGCGGTACTCGAGCTTGGCCGGGTCGAGCGTCTCCAGGCCTTCCTTGGCCTTGCGGTAGAAGCCGCCCTTGGTCTTGTCGCCGAGCAGCTTCGCCTCGATCATCTTCCGCATGTAGGCGGGCACCTTGAAGACGTCGCGGTCCTCGTCGCGCTCGAGCGACGAGTAACAGTTGTCGGCGACGTGGACGAGGGTGTCGAGCCCGACGATATCGCCAGTCCTGAAGCTCGCGCTCTTCGGGTGGGCCATGGCGACGCCGGTGATGGCGTCGACGTCTTCCGGCGCGAGGCCGTCCTCGATCATGAGGTGGATGGCGGTCAGCATCGCGTGGGTGCCGATGCGATTGCCGACGAAGTTCGGGGTGTCCTTGCCGAAGACGAGGCCCTTTCCGAGCACGTCCTCGCCGAGCTTCCGCACGCGCGCGACGACGGCGGGATCGGTGTCGGGCCCGACGACGAGCTCGAGGAGCTTCATGTACCGGACCGGGTTGAAGAAGTGCATGACGAGGAATCGCTTGCGGAAGTCCGCGGAGCGCCCTTGCATCATCTCCTCGATGCGCAGCCCGGACGTATTCGACGCCACGACCGCGTCGGGCCGCAAGACCTCTTCGAGCCGCGCGAAGAGGGCGCGCTTCGGCTCCATCTTCTCGATGATGGCCTCGATAACGAGGTCGCATTGGGCGAGCTCGGCGAAGTGGTCTTCGGTGTTGCCTGTGCGCACGAGGCGGGCGTTCGACGGGTGGAAGAACGCGGCGGGCCTGGCCTTGAGGGCCTTCTCGAGCCCGCCTGCGGCGAACCTGCTGCGGGCGGCCGGGTCCTTCTTTTCGGCGTCGGTGAGGTTCGGGGGCACGATATCGAGGAGCAGGACCTCGATGCCGGCGTTCGCGAAGTGGGCGGCGATGCCGCTGCCCATGACGCCCGCGCCGATGACGCCCGCGCGGCGGATTGGTTTCGTCATGCAGATCCTCCGAGAGAGATGAATGGGGCGCAAACCATTGACGGAAAGGGCCCCGAGCGCAAGCGTATCCGGGGTGGACGGCCGCGCGGGAGAGCGAGCAAGGTTACGCGTCGCCGTCGAGGGCGCGCGCTGATCGGCGGGGCGCCGCGGGACGCCGGGCGGACCAGCGCGGGTGTACGACACCGAGCGACAGCTGCAATGAGAGGCGGCGCACGTGGGACACCGCACGGGCCAGCGCGGGAGTGTGGTGCGAGACGCGCTTTCGTTTCCGGGAGAGCAGGAGATGGCGAGTGGGTTCCCGGGACGCCCTGTCCAGGGCGCCCCTCTGCGGTACGGGCGTGCTCAGGCGTGGCTGTGCGGGCGTGCTCGAGCGTGGCCGCGCGGGCGCGTCGGCTGGGGTCGGTCGCTCAGTGCCATGCCTGAGCGGACTGCACGGGCTGTCCGGTGCGGTCGTGCTCGGCGAGGAGGCGCTTCGAGATCTCGACGCACTCGACACAGGTGGCGAAGCGCGACTTGTGCAGGCACTGGATCCAGGTCGCCGTCCCTTGCGCGAGGAACTCCTCCGCGTCGAGGTGCTTGCCGCAGGCGACGCAGTGGATGTGCTTGTGCTCGTGGGGCTGCGCCGGGCGCGCGGGCGCGAGCGCCTTCCGCTCGCGCTTGGTCAGTCGCTTCTCTCGCTTCATGATCTCCTCGATGACGGGTGGCCGCACGGCCTCGTGCGGGCGCGGGTGAAGCTACCACGCGTCGCTGGGCGAGGGTCCCGGCGGGCTGTGCGGAAGGCGGCGGCGCGGCGGTGCGGGACGGACCCGCGCGACGTCGCCCGCGGACGGCGGCGGCGTGGGGGCGTGTGGGTTGACTTCTTTCAGGGGGTGTGCGTGCCGAGCCAGGCGACCGCGCGCCACGCGGTGGGCCCGCGCGTTACCCCTCGGCGTCCTCGCAGCCACGGAGCGCCTCCTCTTCGTCCATCTCGGCGACCTCGGTCGCGTAGTACCGAAGGGAGTGATAGGTCCGCCGCAAGGCCTTCAGGAAATCGAGCCCATCCTCGAGGGTGTAGACGCGCTCGTAGCTGGGCAGCCCTTGCTCGAGGATGTCGCCCACCGCGTTCATGCACTTCGGGTGGAGCTTCACGACCCGCACGGGAGGGCCCTCCGACCCGAGGACGAAGCGAGCCAGCGGGACGACCTCCTGGTGCGCCCTGACGAGGTGGAGCTCCACGAATTTGACCTTGGCCATCTTGCTCTCACTCTACCTTGATTGTTCCTGCCTTGACCCTGTCGAGGATCTCGTTCAACCGGATGAAGGCGCTGTCCATTTCCTTCTCGGTCAGCCAGGCCTGCAAGGCTTTTCGCACGTCCGCCTGGCCGCTGGCCGTGCTCATCGCGGAGAGCCTGTCGTACAGATCCTTGCTGATGACGCCCGGGAGAGGCTCGTGGTAGCCCGGGAGGGCTTTGCCCAGGTACGGGTACCGCGTGGGCAGCGGTCCCAGCGATATGTCATTATCGAGCTGGACGATCCGGCTCGGCTTTCCGACGCTGTCGACGAACACGATCATGTCGCCTTCGTGCGAGTCCATGGCGCCGATGAAATAATTGAAGGTGTCGAGGTCCTTCTTCAGCTGTGACGCCTTTACCTCGGCGTAGCGCGCCTGGTTGAGCGTGAGTAGCTCCTTCAGGGACTCCCCCTGGTCCAGATCATGCTGCCAGTCCTGGAGCGAGCCGATCTCCCCGCCGTAATCCACGAGATCGGCCTTCGGCGTCGGGATCCCGAGCCGCTCGGCCAGCTCTGCTGCTGCAGGCGTCTTCCGGGCGCGGTCGCCGGCCAAGATGCCCATGCTGTTTCCCCAGTTGGCCTCCTGCTCCGCCGAGGCCGGCTTGAACAGGTACTCCTTGCCGGTCGATCGCTGCCGAAGCCTGATCTTGTCCGGGTTGAGGCCTTGTTTCACGTCGCCGACCTTCTCGAAGTCGGCCGGGTCGAGGATCCGCGTCTGCGGCTTGAACTCGGCCATCGGGGCAGCTCGGAGCGTTCCGGGGATGCCGTTCTGCGGGGTGCATGCCGGCTTTGTCGAGTAGCGGCACCACCCGCCGCCCGGCTGCTCGATCCAGTCGTGCTCGCCGAGGCGGGCGGTGCGGCGCGGCGGCTCGCCCCGGACGACCTTGGGGTTCTTCGCGTTCCTCGCGAGGTAGTCGAGCTCCGCGGCCAGCTGCTCGCGGGTCACGTCGGCGGTCGCGCCCCCGGCGGCCCTGGCGCCGCCGCCGGCGCCCCTCCCGGCCGCGCGCTCCGGCGCCATCACCGTGGCCATCGACCTGGCCTGCTTGAGCGCGACCGCGAAGTCGATGCCGCTCAGGACCAGGTCGACGAGCGCCATGTGGTAGGCCGCCTTGGCCGCGTCCGGATCGTCGAGCAGCGGGGCGCCGATGTCGCCGGCGGTCGCCGCGTCGCTCAGCGCGCCGGCGCGCCGGACGTCGTGGATCGCGCCTGCCAGCCCGACCGTGGAGCCGATGAGCCCGAGCATCACCGCCGCCGCGCCGCCGGTCACGATGGCCGCGATGCCGAAGGCGACCGCCGCGCCCGCGACGGCGATCTGGAGGGTGCGCTCCCGGCTCCGCGTCTGCGCGATCCATCCGTCGACGATCGCCTTGTCCTGCGCGCGCGCCGGGTCGCCGAGGCGCATCTCCCGCTCGACCTCCCGCACGATCGGCCCGAGCTCGTCGAGCGGCACGCTGTCGCTCAGGATCCGCTCCTTGGTCCTGGCGATGGCCTCGCGGCTCGCGCCAAACACCCGCACCCGGATCTTCGCGAGCAGCTGCTCGTTCGTGTCCGCGCCTTTCGCGCTCGCGCCCGACGCGCCCTCCTGCCCTTCGTCGTGCAGGAGATCCCCCGCGGCCAGGATCGGATACGCCGCGCGCAAGGCCTGGCGCGCCGCGCGCGCGCTCGCCGCCCTCTGCTTCCACAGCGCCGCGCTCGCCTCGAGCTCCCCCTGCGCGTCGGAGACGTCCGCCTCGCGCGCGCGCTCTGCCGGCGCCCCTTCCTCGGCGCCCTGCAGTGGAGCGGCGAGCTGCGCCTGCTCGTCGAGGAGCGCGCTCGCGTGGTCCATGGGAGAATCGGCGCGCCCCCCCTCGGCGCCCCCCTCTCCCTCGCTCCTCTCCACCAGGGCAGCGACCGCGCGCGCCGCCTCCCCCGCCCTCGCCGCCTGCGCGTCGAAGTCCTCCGCTGCCTGCTTGAGCTGGCGGTCGCGGGCGAGCATCGGCTTGACGATCTCGCGCAGCCTCGCCCAGGCCGCGCTCTCCTCGCGCGTGTCCGCGTACTTGGCCTCTTCCCGCTCGATCGCCGTCAGGTTGCCCTCGAGCGCGGCAAGCGCCCTCTTGCGCACCGCCTGCTTGAAGGCCGAGAGGACGCCGCCTTCGGCCGCGCCGGCCGCGCCCCTGGGCGCCTCGTCGGCCTCGGGCGAGAGCTGATGAAGCAGGATCCTGGCGTCCTCCGTCGCGGCGTGCGCCTTCAGGTATGCGACGATGGCCGCGGTCTGCGCGGTCTGTGCGATCGCCTCGACGCCGCTCTTGACCACCTCCATGCCGGCGCTGCCGCCGCCCTTGGCGATCCAGACCGTGGTGAGCGCCGCGCGCAGCCGCTCGGCGAAGCGACCGTCGGTGTGCGGCGCGTGGCAGTGCGCGATCAGGACTTCGATCTCCGCGGCGGCGAGCCGATCGAGCACGTCGAGCATCGGCTTCATGTCGCGCATGTCGAGCTCGGCGAAGACGAACGCGAAGCGCTCCTCGACGATCGCCGTGGCGAGGGCGTCGCCGAGCAAGTTCGTTACCTCGCCGTCCGCGGACGGCGCCGGCTGGCGGGCGATCCGGGCGGGGCGCGCGCCCGACAGACCCGAGGGCCGCGAGGCGAAGGAGGCTTGCTGAACGACGTGGGTCAGCTCGTGCGCGAGGAGCCTTTGGCCCTCGAGGGTGGCCGGCGCATACTCGCCGGCGCCGAACACGATATCGCGCCCCGTGGTGTACGCCCGCGCCTCCACGGCGCGCGCCGCGCTCGCCGCGTCGCCGCCGACGTGCACGCGCACATCGCCGAAATCGTACCCGAACCGCGGCTCGAAGAGCTCGCGCACCGCCCTTGGCAGCGGCTCTCCACCGCGCCTCGCCGCGCGGACGGCGGCCTCCCCGTCCAGCGCCGCCCCGGCGTTCGCGGCGGGCGCACGCTTGGTCTGGATCGCCGCGTCCTCCTCGTCCTCGCACGCCGCGCACTTGCGCTGCACCGCCGCGGGCGCCGCGCCGATGGGCGCAGGATCGGCCATCCGCATCACGCGCTCCGCCACCTCGTCCGCCTCGCGCTCGGACGCGTCTCCCGGCGCGCTGATGGTCGGCTTGCGCTGGACCGGCGGCGTGATGCGGAAGCGGGCGAGATCGAGCCGGCCGGCGGCGCCGCCCTCGCCCGGTGAGGCCAGCCGGAACCGGGGCGGGCTCACCGACGGCGACCGCACCGCGCGCTGCGACGCCGTCATCGGGTCGGGGGAACGGGCTGGCGAGGAGCACGGTTTTCGGTCGAACGTGAGCATGGCGGATCCTTCCCCGAGGAGGGCCTTTCAACGTGGAGTTCGGTCCTGCATCGCCGTTCCAATCACGGTCCGGCGCGCCCTCTCGGGCGCCTGGCCCGACATCAGAATCGCCCCTGGATGGCCAAGCCCATGGCCAGGAGCGGCCACCCGTCGTCCTTGCCGTCGGGCCAGCCCGGGACGAGGGGGGCGCCCGCCGTGCGCTCCATCGGCGTGTTCTTCCAGCGCGGGTCCTGAGGCGCGAGCTTCTGCATTGTGAGCAGGCCCATGGCCAGGTTGATCTCCATCGGCTGGCCGGGGATCGCCTCGGAGCGGAACGAGTGCATCGACGCAAAGGGGGCGAGAGGGAGAATGGGCCCCTGCGCCCAGCGGAGCATGCGCGCGATGCTGAACGGGCCCATGTTCGACGCCGGGTCGACCCCGCGGAACGCCTCCTGTATCCGGCGGACGTTGAAATCCGTGAGCGCTTCGGCCCACCAGCCCTCCTCGGGGGCGCCCTCCGGAAACCGGAGCCGCTCGGCGACGAGCCGCTGCGCTTCGAGGAGGTGCGCGGCGCCTCTATCTCCAGGCTCCCGGTAGGCGGCGGCCATCAGGCGCGCGACGCCCTCGATCGTGCTCAGCGCCAGGGAGGCGGCCTGCGCGAAGCCGTGGCGATGGGAGCCATCCTTGTTCAGGTGCGAATGCCCGTCGGGCTTCAGGAGCCTGCTCTTCTCCAGATCCTCGTTCGTCCTCTTGCGGCGCTCTTCGTCGCCCGCGTAGGTGGCGAGCTTCTCCTGGAAGGTGACCAGCTGGTCGTGGCCGTCGAAGCTCCCGGTGACGAGGGGGTGCTTCGCGCGCTCTTCCTCGGACATCTGGATGAGCGACAGAAAATTGGAATGGCTAAAGAAATCCTCGATGGCGTGCAGCGCGTCGCCTAGGCGAACCAGGTTGGGGCGTCCGGCGCTGCCCATGCTCTGCTTGAGCATGTCGTTGATGTACTCGATGGGATCCCCCTGTCCCTGACCGCGGCCGGTGAACCGATGGCTCGAGCGATCCCACACATAGTTGTCGAAATGCTCCACAGGCCGGTAACCACCGAAATCGCCGTACTCGTGGATCAAGGCGGGGTTCGCGATCGCGGGCACCTGGGACATGTCCCTCATCAGATTCCCTCGATAGATCTCCGCGATCTCCTCCTTCGTGAAGACACCACGGAGCGCCAGCTCCTCGATCACGCGGTGCACGGCGTCGTCGAAAGGAGCCCAGTACGGCGTGGGGCCAGGGCGCACCCGCGCGGGCGGCGAGAGGCCCAGGGTCGCCAGCGCGACGTGATGGGCCTCCGACTCGGCCCCGGCGGGCGCCGGGCCGCCGCTCGGCGCGATCCCGGCCTGCGCCGGGCCGACCTTCGGCTGGGCCACCGCGTGGGCCATCTCGTGGATCATGACGAGATCCCCCTCGAGCGTCCCCAGCGACGGCGCCGAGGGGGAGAGGAAGCAGTCGCGCCCGAACGTGGCGGCGATGCTCGCCGGGGCGCCGGCAGGGAGCGCGCCGCGGAAGGCCCGGACGCCGTCCGTGGATGCCCCCGTCGCTCGCTCCACGGCGCGGCGGAGCCGGCCAGGGATGGATAGCGAGTGACCCCCTGCGACCGGGAGCGGCGCCGCCGCCTGGCTCCTGGACGACCGACCCCGCGCCGCCACGGAGCTCCTCGGCGCCCAAGGCGCCGCGGGCGCCCCCTGCGCCGGAGCGCTCTGCCTGGCTCGCGGCCCACGTGCGATAGCGTGCTCCATCGAATCCTCCGGTCCTGACAGCGCCATGTCACCGCTGCCGCAAAGACCCACTTGGGAACGACTCTAACCTATCAGCTCTCGACGGACGACGCCAACACGAGCAGTGTTCCAACAATCGACGTCGCCCGCCATCTCGCAAGCTTCCGCAAGAATGGCACAGCGCATCTCGTCATCATCCGTGAATCCATGACGCCCCGCGCCGCGCCGCGACGCGCTGCGCGCTCCGTCGCATGAAGCAAACATGATGATCGGCCACGCCGGCGCCGGCGCCGGCGCCTCCGCCTCATAAAGACGGGCGCTGTCGGCTCGAGCAAACATAAGCACAGATCGTGGCGTCACGAGCGCGACGCCACGACTCACGTACTGATCCCGCCGTCGACTGCCTGCTCACGGCATCTGGCCTGTTTGACAACTCGACTCATGGAAGCGAATGTTCACACCATCGTTCAGCCCCGGCCGCGCGGCGGCGGGAGACACGGAGTAGCATGTTCAACGATCTGGACAGCACGCTGGCCGAGTTGCTCCGCCGCGAGCTCCCGCCGGAGATCGTGTCGCAGGTGAGCATCACGTTCGCCGCGCCAGGCGACGACTTCCCTCCGGCGTCGGTGACGCTCCCGGCCATCGATCTCTTTCTCCACGAGCTCACGGAGCACCGCGAGCTGCGCGCGAGCGAGGCGTGGGTGGAGCGGAGCGCGGACGGCGCGGTGACGCGCACGCCGCCTCCGCTGCGCGTCGACTGTCGTTATCTCGTCACGGCGTGGGGGACGGCCAACGCGCCGCGGCCCGAGGAGGACGAGCACCGCCTGCTGGGCGAGGCGCTGCGCGTGCTCCACCGCCACCGCGAGCTCCCGCGCGAGGCGCTGCAAGGCAGCCTCAAATCGCAGGCGTTCCCGGTGCGGACAGCCGTGCTCGCGCCGGGGAACGAGCGCGCGAACGGCGATTTCTGGCAGGCCCTCGGCGGCAAGCCGCGGGCCGCGTTCAGCTTCACCGTGACCATCGCCGTCGACCCGCGCCCGCCGGAGGACGCGGGCCGCGTCGTGCTCTCCACCCAGGGCTGAGGAGCGAGGGAGACCATGCCGAGCCTTCTTCAGATCCAGAGTCGCGTCCACCAGGCCGCGATCGCGGGGCGCGTGATCGATCAGGAGACCGAGCAGCCGGTCGCGGGCGTCCATGTGGTCATCACCGGGATGCCCACCGCGTTCTCACGAGAGCTCGCCATGGCGGCGCTCCGCCACGGCAGCGCGTGGGGCTCCCTCGTCGAGCGGCCGGATCGCACGCGCACCGCGCGGGACGGCTGTTATCGATTCGTGGACTTGCCCGACGGAGATTACGTCCTATCGTATACGGTCCCCGGCGGCGCGCGGCGCTACGGGGACGCCACGCGGGCCTTCACGATCGCGCGCGGCGCAGAGGGCGAGCTCGCGGCGCAGCTCGCGGAGGTCGCCCTGCCGCCGACCGGGGTTCGAGGGATCATCCACGGGCCCGTGCAGGGGACGCCCGAGGCGCTGCCGCTCGCGCGCGTGCGCGTCGCGGGCACCGGGGAAGAGGCGTATTGCGACGCGCAGGGTCGATTCTACCTGACCGGCGTCGAGGTGGGCGAGCGCGCGCTGCAATTCAGCGCGTCAGGCTTCCTGCTCGCCACGGTCGACGTCCAGATCACGAAGGGTGTCATCGCCGATATCGGCACAGTCTTGCTCGACGCGGCTCCGGTCTAGACCGCGCCGCCGAACCAGGCAACCGTCAACTGAACGCTGGAGTGTGAGAACATGGCCAACTATAGTTCACCGGGCGTGTACGTGGAGCAGGTTCCGTCCGGCTCTGCTCCTATCGCCGGCGTCGGCACGAGCACCGCGGGCTTCGTCGGCGCATTCGCCCAGACCCTCACGGTCCCGAACCCGATCTACGACTCGAGCATCACGGACACGAACGATCCAAGGCATAGCCAGACCATCACCGAGACCATCCCGACGGCCCCGGGCGAGGTCAAGCTCATCACCAACTTCTCGGAGTTCAAGGCCGCCTTCAAGGGCTTCCTGGACGAAAGCTCGCACCGGCCGCTCGCGCACGCCGTGAACGGCTTCTTCCTCAACGGCGGTACGCGCTGCTACGTCGCCTATGTCGTGCCCCCGGCGTCGCCGGCGTTGCCCGATATCACGGGCGTGCTCGAGCGCTTCGAGTCGATCGACGAGATCGCCATCGTCGCGTCGCCCGGGCTCGCGATCAGCGCGGCGCGCACGGCGCTCAAGGATCATTGCGAGAAGATGGGTACCCGCGTGGCGATCCTCGAGACGGAGGAGTTCGGCAACGTCGCGGACGCGCTCACGGCGCTGGACCCGGACGGCGTGAACAACGCGCTCCCCTCGTTCTCCGACAGCACGGCGCTTTACTTCCCCTGGATCGAGGTCTTCGACCCCGCCTCGAAGACGAACAAGTTCGTCCCGCCGAGCGGGCACATCGCGGGCATCTACGCGCGGGTCGACGCGCAGCGGGGCGTGCACAAGGCCCCGGCGAACGAGCCGATCCGCGGCGCGCTCGGCGTGCGGCACGCGCTCAGCAAATCGCAGCAGGAGGGGCTGAACCCTCAGGGCGTCAACGCCATCCGCTCCGTGAACGGCGCCATCAAGGTCTGGGGGGCGCGCACGCTGGGCGGCGACGAGAACGGCGAGTTCAAGTACCTCAATGTCCGCCGCCTGTTCAACTTCGTGCGCGGGTCGATCGATCAGGGCATGCAGTGGGCCGTCTTCGAGCCCAACAACCCCGACCTCTGGGCGAAGATCACGCGCAACACCGCGGCCTTCCTCACCACCGTCTGGGCGGCAGGGGGCCTGTTCGGGGACAAGCCCGAGCAAGCGTTCTACGTCAAGTGCGACGCGGAGACGAACCCGCCGGCGCAGCGGGATCTCGGCCAGGTCGTCACGGAGATCGGCATCGCCATCGTCCGGCCGGCCGAGTTCGTGATCTTCCGGCTCGGGCAGACGGCGGGGAGCTGAGCGGGGACCCTCATGGCTGCTTCGACCGAGATCCTCGCGCCGGGCGTCTACCTCGAGGAGGCGCCGCGGCGACCGACGCCGGCGCTCGAGACGGGCGTGCCGCTCTTCCTGGGGCAGCTCTCGGTCCTCGGCCGGAGCCTCGCGCCGTTCGAGGGCGGCGGGGGCGCGGTCCCGCTGGATCGCGCGGCGTGGAGCGCGCTCGAGATCCGCGCTGCCGCGTCCGCGGAGGTCGCGGACCTTCGCTTCACGGGCGCGGCCAGGGGCACGGCGTGGGCCGAGGGGTACCTCGGCTTCGCGGTGCGCGGCTTCTTCGAGAACGGCGGCCGCCGCTGCTACGTCGCGGCGCCGCCCGCGCCCGTCGCGGGCGCGTTCGAGGCGCTCGACGCGGTGGAGGACTTCGATCTGGTCTGCGCGCCGGATCTCCCCGCCGCGGCCGGGGGCCTGCTCGCGGCGCTCGTGGGCTTCTTCGATCAGCGGCCCCCGCGGCGGTTCTTCGTCCTCCACGCGCCCGGGGACGCGCTCACGGCCGCCGCGCTCGACGCGCCGTTCCGGAGCGAGAGCGCCGCGCTCTACGCGCCCTGGGTCCGGGTGCGCGGCTGCCCGCTCTGCAAGGGATCGGGCCAGCTCGAGGGCTGGGCGTGCAACGGCTGCGCGGGGACGGGCGACGGCTTCGTCCCGCCCGCCGGCCACGTGGCGGGCGTCTATGCGCGCACCGACCGGAGGGTCGGCGCGCACAAGGCGCCCGCGAACGAGGTGGTGGAGGGGGTCGTCGACCTCGCCGCCCACCTCGACGACGCGGCGCTCGTCGAGCTCAAGGACAAGGGCGTCAACGCCCTGCGCGCCTTGCCAGGGCGCGGCGTCCGGGTCTGGGGAGCGCGCACGCTGGCGAGCAGCGACCAGCTGGCGCTCCACGGATCGAGCTTTGCCCACGTGAACGCGCGCCGCGTGCTGATCACGGTCGCCCGGTGGCTCGAGCAGACCATGACGGCCGTCGCGTTCGAGCCGAACGACCTCCGGCTGTGGGCCCGGATCGGCCGTGAGACGTCCGCGTTCCTGGAGGCGCTCCACCGGAAGGGCGCGCTCGCGGGCGCGACGGCGGACGAGGCGTTCTACGTCCGCTGCGACGCAGAGACCAACCCGGCCGCGACGCGCGACCAGGGAATGGTGGTGACCGAGGTGGGGCTCTCGCTCGCGAGGCCCAGTGAGTTCGTGGTCGTGCGCCTGGTCTCGGGCGCCGCCGGCGCGTCTATCGCCGGCGCGCCCGCCGGCCGGTGACGCACTTTGAAGGACGCTCCGAGAGAACGTCGAAGCACTCGAGAGGGAAACCATGGCAATCGATCGCAAGGATCCGTTCAACGGCTACAACTTCGCGGTGGAGCTCGACGGGATCACCCGGATGGGCTTCAAGCAGGCGTCGGGGCTCGACAGCTCGAGCGCGGCGGTGAAGTACCGGGAGGGCACCGATCCCACGCTGGCGCAGCGCCAGCTCCCGGGGCTCCTGTCGTTCTCGAACATCTCGCTCCAGCGCGGCGTCACCGACGACCGCGCGCTCTGGGACTGGCGCGACAGCGTGGCCACGGGCACGCCGCTCCGGCGGACGATCTCGGTCATCCTGCGCGACGACGCGGGCAACGAGAAGATCCGCTGGAACATCCGCAACTGCTGGCCGATCAAGTGGTCGGGGCCGAGCTTCGACGCGGCGAGCGACGCGGTGGCCGTCGAGACGCTCGAGCTCGCGCACGAGGGCGTCGAGGTGCAGAGGTGGTAGGAGCCGCGCCCGCGGAGTTCCCGTTCACGCTGCCGCACGGGTTCACGGGCCCGGACGGCGCCGTGCACCGCGAGGGGGCGATGCGTCTGGCCACGGCCTTCGACGAGATCGCCCCGCTCAAGGACCCGCGCGTGCAGGCGAACCCGGGCTATCTGGTGATCATCCTCCTCTCGAGGGTGGTCACCAGGCTCGGCACCCTCGAGTTCGTGAACCCGAAGGTCATGGAGGGCCTGCTCTCGGGGGATCTCATGTTCTTGCAGGACCTCTACCGGCGCATCAACGAGAACGGCCACGCGCGCCTCGTCGTGAGCTGTCCTCATTGCCAGGGAGAGTTCGAGGTGGAGACGAGCCCTCTGGGGGAAGCCTGAGCTACCCCTCGGATCGCCTGTTCGAGGAGGTAGCTTATCTGTCCCATTACATGCGCTGGTCGTACGACGAGGTGATGCGCCTCGATCACCGCGAGAGGCAGCGGTGGGTGACGGAGGTCGCGCGGATGAACCAGCAGATCAACGAGGAGGCCGCGCGCCGCCCGTAGAGGCGGCGCGCGGCCGGCACAGACCACCCTGGAGATAAGGATACGAGATCATGGCCTTTGGTTTCGGAGTCAGCGCCAGCGTCAACGTGAACGCCACTGTGGGCCTCGGCGCCGCCGCCGGGCTGAGCGCGGTGTTCTCGGCCGCCGCAGGGACGCTCGGGGCCCGCCTCGATCCGTACCTCGGCTGCAATTTCCTCGTCGAGATCGAGGGGCTGCTCTCCGGGGGCTTCCGCGAGGTGCGGGGGCTCGAGAGCAGCGTGGAGATCAAGGAGTACGCCGAGGGGGGCGAGAACGGCTTTCTGCACAGGCTCCCGGGCCCCGTGCGGCACGCGAACCTCGTGCTCGCGCGCGGGCTCGTCGATCTCGACACGATGTGGTCCTGGTACGACGACGTCGCCCGCGGGATCATCGTCCGTCGCAACCTCACGCTCATGCTGCTCGACGGGCGACGGCTGCCCGCGATGTGGTGGAACGTCCGCGAGGCGCTGCCGGTCAAGTGGGTCGGCCCGACGCTGAACGCGGGCAGCGACGGCGAGGTGGCGACGGAGACCATCGAGCTCGTGCACCGGGGGATCGTCAAGCCCACGGCGAGCCGCGCGCTCACGGCGGTGCGCGCCGGGGCCGGGCAGCTCCTCTGACGAGCGAGGGCGAAACCACCATGAGCGCTGCTGCGTGGCAAGAGAGCGTGAATCCGGTGCTGCTCGAGCGGCTCCTCAGGCCGCTCGTCGCTCCCGGGGTGATCTCGCTCGCGCTGGTGCGGCGCATCCTGCGCGGCGTCGAGCGCTTCTCGGCGCGGCTGCCGCTGCTCGCCCACCTCGCGCGGCGGCGCGGCCAGGCGGGCGGGCTGCGCGTGGACGAGGTGCCGATCGTCCACGGCCGCTGGGTCGCGCCGGCGCGGCCGGAGCCGAGCGCGCCGGCGCTGGCGCCGGCGGCGACGCGCGAGGTCATCGTGGTGAAGGCCGCGCCCCCGGCGCGCCCGGGCGAGGGCGCGGGGCTGCGCGGCTCGCCTGCCGCCCCCGAGGCGGGCGCCCCCGCGACCGCCGGCGTGGCGCTGGTCCATGTCACGGTCCCCGCCACGGCGGCGACGAGCGCCGGCGCGCTGCAGGGAGGTGAGGAGCGGGCGGCGCGGGCGGCGAGCGCCGCGCCGGCGGCGCCTCGCGCGGCGTTCGATTCCGATCGGGCGCCCTCGCCCGTCGCAGGAGGCCCGGCAGCGACGTTGCCGGTCGTGAGCTCAGCGCCCTTGCCCGTCGCGCACGCGACGCGCGCGGCCGGTGCGTCGCGTGCGTCGCTGCCGCTCGTCCTGGCCGCACCAGCGCAGCGGCCGGCCGCGCCGCCGCCCGCTGCGCCGCGGGCCGCCTCTGCGGCTGTCGCGCCGTCCTCGCGGCCCGTCGTGGCGCCCCGCTCGCCGGCGCGCTCGCCCGCTCCTCTGGAGGCGCGCGCGCAGCTGCCCCATGCACCGTCGTCGCGCGGCGCGCAGGCGCCCCTCCGCCCCGCGCGCGGCGTGGACGACGACGACACCCCGCTCGCGCTGCGCGATGGGCCGCGGCGCCCCGTGGTGCAGCCGTCGCCCGCGCAGCGCGGCGCTGCTGCCGTCGCTGCGGCGCCGGGGCCCCTGCCCCATGGCGCGCCGCCGCTGCCGCGCGTCGCGCCGGCGACCGAGCCGGCCGCGCCCCGGCCCGATCACCTGCCGCACGTGCGCGTCGCAGGCGGCCGCACCGAGGCCCAGGCCGCGGCCGCGCCGGACAGCACCGCTCCGGTCGCGGCGCCGGGCGCTCCGGTGCTCCCGCCGCGCGCCATGCCCGTCGCCGCGGCGACCCAAGCCGTCCCGGGATCCGTCTCCCCCCTCGCGGCGGCGCCCGGCGCTGCCGCGGGCGCCCTGGGCATGGATCTCGAGACCCTCGTCGACAAGGTGCAACGCAAGCTCGTCCGGCGCATGTCCGCGGAGCGCGAGCGCAGAGGAGGATTTCGATGACCCTCGAGAAGCTCACGATTCATCACGAGAAGGATCAGCAGAACAACTTCGTCCTCCTGGAGCCCGGGGCTTATTTCAACCCGAACCAGCTCGTCTACAGCAAGAGCGTGACGTGGGCTCCGAGCTACACCACGGGTGCGTCGAAGTACCGCCCGGGCTTCGAGATGCTCTATCAGTCCTCGGCGCCCGAGACGCTCACCCTCGAGCTGTTCTTCGACACGTACGCGCGGGGCGGCGCCGGGGGCGACCTCCTCGGGCTCTTGCCCTCGTTCGGCGCGGGGCCGGGCGCGGAGAGCGTCGTGAAGGCCACGGACGCCGTCGCGAGCCTCGCCAAGCAGGACATCGAGCTGCACCGCCCCCCTGTCTGCAGGCTGTCCTGGGGCGCGTTCACGCTGTTCCAGGGCGTCCTCCAGCAAGCCTCGCGCACCTACCTGCTCTTCCTCGACGATGGCACGCCGGTGCGCGCCACCATGAGCTGCACCTTCGTGGAGCACCCGGGGCGGCCCCTCGTGTCGGACGAGCAGCACTCTCCCGACGTGGCGAAGAAGCACGTCGTGCGCCCGGGCGACACGCTGATGGGCATCGCGGCCGCGCTGTACGGCGACAGGTCCGCGTGGCGCCGCATCGCCGAGGCGAACCGCATCGACGACCCGCGGCGCATCTCGCCCGGGCAGACCCTCACCATCCCCCGGATCCGCTGAGCGAGCGCCATGCCTGACGCACAGAGCAGAACCCCCGACGTCGCCGTCCTCCTCAACGGGCGCCCCTTGCCCGAGGAGGCCTATCGTGACCTGCGCGACGTGGCGGTGCAGGAGGATCTGGACGCGCCCTCGCAGCTCACCCTGCGCCTGTCGGCGTGGAACGACGAGCGGCGGAGCCTCTCGTGGGCCGAGGACGATCTCTTCGATATCGGCGGAGAGATCGAGATCCAGCTCGGCTATTCGGGCAAGCTCGAGACACTGCTCTTCGGCGACATCATGCGCCTGGAGCTCGATCTCCAGGGGGGCGAGTCGCCGTCGTTCGTGGTGAGCGCGTGCGACCGGCGCTACCGCATGCAGCGCGGCAGGAAGAAGCGCAAACCGTTCGTCAAGCTCAAGGACAGCGACATCGCCGCCGAGATCGCGAGGGACAAGGATTACGGCCTGACCCCGGACGTCGTCGACAGCGGCATCCAGCTCGATCACGTCGAGCAGGATCGCGTCTCCGACCATGATTTCCTGCGCCAGCGCGCGTCGTCGATCGGCTACGAGGTGCTCGTCCGGGGCAAGACGCTCCACTTCCAGCCGCGCAGGCACGGCGCCGCGCCGGACCTCGTCCTGGAGGCTGGCAGCGACCTGCTCGAGTTCTCCGCGCAGATGTCGGTCGGCGACATCCCGAGCGCGGTCGAGGTGCGCGGCTGGGACCCCAAGACGAAGTCGCCCATCATCGGCAGGGCGGCGGCCGCGGATCAATCGTCGATGGGCAAGGTCGCCGCCGCCGCGGCCGCGCAGCGGGCGCTCGGCGACGCGCCGCTCGTGGTCGCGGACAGGAACGTCGCCACGCAGGAGGAGGCCGACCGGATCGCCCGCGAGCAGCTCGAGGCGGCCGCGCTCGGCTTCGTGCAGGCGAGCGGCGCGTGCCTCGGCCGGACCGACCTCAGGGCCGGCATCGTCATCGAGGTGAAGAGCGTCGGGCGCTTCGAGGGCAGGTATTACGTGACCTCGACATCACACAGCTATTCCCCGCAGCGGGGTTATCGGACCAGCTTCTCCGCGAGGAGGAACGCGACATGAACGGCTTTGAGCTGCTCGAGCCCTCCTACGAGCCCGGGCGCCGCCGGGAGGCGCCGATCCAGGGCGTGGCCATCGGGGTCGTGACCAACACGCAGGATCCCGAGGGGCTCGGCCGGGTGAGGCTGAAGTTCCCGTGGCTCGCCGAGGCCGACGAGAGCAACTGGGCGCGCGTCGCGGCGCCGATGGCCGGCGACGGCCGCGGGGTCTATTTCGGCCTGGAGGTGGACGACGAGGTGCTTGTCGCGTTCGAGCACGGCAGCCTCGAGCGCCCCTTCGTCGTCGGCGCGCTCTGGAACGGCAAGGACAGGCCGCCGGCCGGGAACGGTGACGGCAAGAACAACGTGCGCGTCATCAAATCGCGCAGCGGACACACCATCCTGCTCGACGACACCGAAGGAGCGGAGAAGATCACGATCGCGGACGGCACCGGCAAGAACACGATCGTGATCGACGGGCCGGCGGGCTCGATCGCGATCACCTCGGACAAGGACCTTGCCATCCAGGCGAAGGGCGGCGTCACCATCGACGCGGGCGAGGGCGATCTCGCCATCAAGTGCAAGGCGCTCTCCGTGGAGGCGAGTCAGTCGTTCGCGATCACGGGCGGGCAGGACGGCAGGGTGGAGGCGCAATCGGGCCTCGCGCTGGAGTGCCTCGCGGGAATCGACATGAACAGCGGCGCGCTGGAGGTGCGGTGATGGAGAATACGGACGACGGCTTCCTGGGCAGCGGCTGGGCCTTCGGGCTGGACGAGGGGGCGCCCGGCGTCGGCCTCGATCCGGGCAGCGCCATCGCCGCGGCGAGCGGCGAGGACAAGGTCCGCCAGTCGATATGGCTCCTCCTCTCGACGGCGCGGGGAGAGCGCATCGGGCGGCCCGATTTCGGCTGCGGCCTTCACGATCTCGTGTTCGCGCCGCGCACGACGGGCACGCTCGGGGACGTCCGCCGCGCGGTGACCGAGGCGCTCGAACGATGGGAGCCGCGCGTCGCGCTGCTCGGCGTCGACGCCCGGCTGCACCCCGCCGACCCGGCGGGGATCCTCATCGACATCCAGTACGAGGTCCGCGCGACGAACAGCCGCCAGAACCTCGTCTTTCCCTTCTACCTCTCGACCTGACCGGTGGTGTGATGCAGAGCCCCGACCGCCCCCTGATCGCTGGTGCGCCGCACGACGACATCGCCGCGCGGACCGAGAAGCTCGCGCAAGCGCTCTCGCCGTGGAGGCCGCCCGCGGGCGACGCGGCCGATCCCGGCCGCGCGCTCATCCGCGTGTTCGACCGCATGGCCCGCCACGCGCTCGAACGGCTCAACCGCGTGCCGGAGCGGAGCTTCGTCGCGTTCCTCAACCTCGTCGGCGTCGAGCCCACGCCGCCGCGCCCGGCGCGCGTCCCGCTCACGTTCACGCTCGTGCAGCGCTCGAGCGCGGAGCCCGTGGTGCCCGAGGGCACGCGCGTTGGCGCCGCGGCGGTCCCGGGCGACACGCGCGAGATCGTGTTCGAGACCGACCGCGAGCTCGCCACGACGCGCGCGGAGCTCAGGGCCGTCTTCGTCCGCGATCCCGACGGCGACCGCTACGCGGATCGCACCGCCGCCGCGGCGGGCGCGGGCTTCTACGACGCGTTCGCGGGCGACCGGCCGGTGGAGCACGCGCTCTACCTGGCCGATGACGCGATCCTCGACGCGCCCGCGGGCACCGGAGTCACCGTCACGCTGGAGATCGCCGCGGCCGAGCGGGCGCGCTTCCACGCCCTGCACGAGCCGGAGACGCTCCCCCCGCTCGCCGGCGACGCGGCCTACCAGGAGAGCCCGCCCGAGCCGCCGCTCGTGCTCTGGTCGTACTGGAACGGTGCCGGGTGGCAGAAGCTCGAGTGCGACCCGATCCCTGACGAGAACGCGACCACGGACTGGAACCTCAAATTCGACATCCCCGCCGACATGGCGGCCACCACCGTCGCCGGCCGGACCGCGCGCTTTTTGCGCGCCGAGCTCGTGGCGTGGCCGCTCGATCCGATCCCCGAGATCCAGGGCGTGAGGATGCACGCGGACATCACGTGGCCCGCGGCGGGCGGGATCGCGCCGGATCTCGCGCTGGCGGCCTTCCGCAAGGTGGACCTCTCGATGGACTTCCGCCCGCTCGGCGAGCGCCCTCGCGTGGGCGACACGTTCTACGTGGCGAGCGCGGCGGTGCTCTCGCGCGCGGGGGCGGAGGTCACCGTGGAAGTCACGCCGAGCCCCGCGATGGCGCCCCTCCGCACCACGGAGGACCCCACGCTCGCGTGGGAGGTGTCCACGGCGTCGGGCTGGGTGCGCGTCGTCTCCCCGGACATGAAGAAGACCGGCGCCGCGGACCCGAACGTCCCGTCGATGCACCAGAACAACGCCATTCACACGGTCACGTTCACGCTGCCGGCCAACGTCGCGCCCGCCGAGGTGCTCGGCAAACAGGCGCACTGGCTGCGGATCCGCCTCGTGCAGAACGATTATGGCAAGGGGATCCAGGTCGGCCCCACGATCACCGACGACGGGTACCGGCCGCCGATCCTCGCCGCGCTCTCGCTCCGCTATACCCAGACGGTCACGAGCAACACGCCATTCTGCGTCTCGCGCGACGATTTCGCGCTCGTGGAGCACCAGCCCGGCGCCGCGTTCGCCCCGTGGCGGCGGCTCGCGGCTGGCCGCGCCATCTACTTCGGCTTCAACCAGCCCTTCGCCAACCGGGACAACCTGCTTTATCTCCAGGTCGAGCCGATCTCGAGCGGCGCGGCGCTGCTCGAGGCCCCGGGCGGGGCGCCGGCGAAGCTCGTCTGGGAATACGCGACCGCCGCCGCGGCCGGCGGCATCGCGGCCGGCGACGACGCGCTCGGCTGGAAGGCGCTCTTCCCCGCGGACGAGACGCGCGACCTCGCCCAGAGCGGCCTCGTCGCGTTCATCGGCCCGACCGATCTCGCGCCCTGCGCGCGGTTCGGCCAGGAGCTCTGCTGGCTCCGCGCGCGGCTCGCGGAGGGCTCGTTCGCGGCGGCGCCGCGGCTCGGCCGCGTGCTCACGAACACCGTGTGGGCGACGCACGCGACGACGATCAAGGGCGAGGTGCTCGGATCGAGCGACGGCGGCGCGGGCCTCACGTTCGCGCTGTCGCACCGCCCGGTGCTGGAGGGCCAGCACATCGAGGTGCTCGAGCCGGCGGCGCCTCCTCCGGAGGAGCGCGCCGAGATCGAGCGGCTCGAGGGGCCGGACGCCGTGCGCGCCGTCGGCGCGCCGGGCGGAGCGCAGGAGATCTGGGTGCGGTGGCACGAGGTGCCGGACTTCCACGGCTCGGGGCCGCGCGACCGCCATTACCGCCTGGATCGCCGGACCGGCGAGGTGCGCTTCGGCGACGGGCAGCGCGGGATGGCGCCCCCTCGCGGGGTGCGCAGCGTGCGGGCCGCGGTCTACCGCGCGGGCGGCGGCGCCGACGGCAACCGGCCGGCGGGCGCGCTCGCGCAGCTCAAGACCACGGTCGCCTACGTCGACGGCGCGCTGAACCACGAGCCCGCGACCGCGGGCACGGAGTGGGAGGCCGACGCGCGCGTTGCGGAGCGCGGCCCGCGGGTCCTGCGCCACCGGGGCCGCGGGGTCACGGCAGAGGACATCGAGGATCTCGCGCGCGAGGCCTCGCCCGCCGTGGCGCGCGCCCGGGCCATCACGCCGCGGTTCTCGCCGTTCCAGCTCGCGGAGCTGGAGGACGACGACGACGCGTTCGAGGCGGCGATCGAGGGCAACGGGCAGGTCACCGTGCTCGTCGTGCCGAACAGCCCCGAGGTGCCGCCGCGGCCGAGCATGGGCCTCTTGATGGATGTGGAGGACTATTTACGAAGACGGAGCCCCGCGACCGCCGCGCTGCGCGTCGTCGGGCCCGAGTGGCTGGAGATGAGCGCGCATGTCCGGCTCGTCCCCGCGACGCTCGAGGGCGTCGAGGATCTCCGCGGAAGGGTGCTGCGCGCGCTCACCGACTTCTTGCACCCGCTCACCGGCGCGCCCGGCGGGGTCGGCTGGCAGTTCGGGGAGCTCCCGCACGTGTCCGATATCTATCGATTGCTGTTCTCGATCGCCGGCGTCGAGAGCGTGATCTCCGTGGACCTGACCGAGACGCCGCTCGCGGGTGGCCCGCTGGACCCCGCGTGGAGGGCGCGCGCCCTCGTGTACTCGGGGCCTCACGCCATCGAGATCGTCTAGCCGGAGAGGAGACTTCGATGCCCATTGCGCTGCCTGAGCTCGACAACAAGACATACGAGGAGCTGGTCGAGGAGGCCCGTGCGGCCATTCCGACGATCGATCCCGCCTGGACCGACCACAACCCCTCCGATCCAGGGATCGCGCTCGTCGAGCTCTTCGCCTGGCTGACGGAGATGCTCGTCTATCGCACGGGGAGGATCCCGGAGGCGAGCACGCGCACCTTCCTGAAAATCCTCGACGCCGACCGCGCCGTATCGCGGGAGGCATTGCCGCTCGACGAGGCGGTTCACGGCGCCATCGTCGATCTGCGAGAGCGGTACCGCGCGGTCAGCGTGGACGATTTCGAGTACATCGCGCGACACCACTGGCCCATATCGTCATTGGCCGCGGCGCACGATGCGACGGCTGAGTCGCCCGGCGCGCCGGCCAGCGCGCTCGCGCAGGTGCGGGCGCTGTCCGGCTGCGATCTCACGGACGCGCTCTCACCGCAATGGGACAGGACAGGGCATGTGAGCCTCGTCGTGGTCCCGCGCCACGTGCCCGGGGCGCCGCCCGGGAGCGACGCGGCCCGGTGGCCTTTGCCGGCGCAGGCGCTCCGCGACGCGATCGAGCTCTTCATGCGCTCGCGGCTGCTCGCCGGCACGCGCTTCCACGCGGTCGCGCCGGCGTACGTGAGCATGAGCCTCACGGCGACGCTCCACATCAAGGACGACGCGCGGGCGGCCGACGTGCGGAGCGCGGCGGCCACGGCGCTCGAGGCGTACTTCGACCCGCTGGAGGGCGGCCGGGGCGGCGGCGGGTGGCCATTCGGGCGCGGCGTCTATGTCTCGGAGATCTACGCGACGCTCGACGGCGTCCGCGGGGTGGAGTTCGCCGACGCGGTCGTGCTGTCCGCGCCGGGCGTGCCCCCTGAGCGGATCGTCGGCGCGCCCGGGAGCCCGGACGCCGTCCTGTTGCAGCCGCACCAACTGCCGCGCTTCGAGGTGGAGGCGGGAGATCTCGTGATCAAGGAGCGCGTCGGCGACGCGTGGGTGGAGGTAACGTGAGCAGCTATCTGCACTACTTGCCTGCCGTCCTGCGGCAGGGGTCGTTCCTCGGGCAGTTCCTGCGCGCCTTCGAGGCGGTGCTGAGCGGGCTCGATCTGAGCCAGCTCCCGGAAGGCGAGCTGCCGCTGGACCAGGAGGGCCGGGAGACCCTCGCGGCGGCCGACAGGGAGGGCCTCTCGCTGCCGGCGGGCTTCGCCACAGCAGGCCAGATCGTCGGGATCGAGCAGCTCCTCGGGAGCGTGCAGGCCTTCTTCGATCCGGACGAGGTCCCCGAGGATTTCCTGCCCTGGCTCGCGCAGTGGGTGGCGACCAGCCTGCGCGACGACTGGAGCGTCCAGACACAGCGCCAGTTCATCCGCTCCATCGTCCCGCTCTACAACGTGCGGGGCACCGTCTTCGGGATGGCGGAGGTGCTCCGGCTGTCCGGCGATCCGGCGCAGATCGTCGAGCACCCGGACCGGACCCACTACTTCAAGGTGATCGTCACGGTGCAGGACAGCGACCCGCACGAGATCAACCGCAAGCTGCGCCGGGTGCGGGCGATCATCGACCGCGAGAAGCCGGCGCACACCTGTTATGCGCTGGAGACCATCGCGCCGGCGATGCAGATCAACAACAGCGGTCCTGCGGCGAGGCCCGAGTTCGGTCCGGGCATCCTCGTCGGTACGAACACGCTCCTCGGGACCGAGACGGGCTGAGGTCAGGCGCGCTCGGCGAGCGAGACTCAATGTAGAACGGATGGAGAAAGCACCATGCCCGATCAATGGATGTCACCCAAGTATGAGCTTCCCGGAATGGTCACCTCGCGGGTCCGCTACTTCGATGGCCAGTACCTGAAGGACCAGGACTTCATCGACGAGCAGAACCACCACACCGATCGGCGGCACCGGCACGAGCGGCTCCTCCACGTCGCGGGGATCCTCGAGGGCCTGAACGTCACCGTCAACGCGGGCGTGCTCACCGTGTCACCGGGCGCGGCGGTCGACGACACGGGGCGGCAGATCCTGCTCGAGACGGCGCGGACGGTGAACGTGACCCCGACTGGAAACGGGGTATGGCGCCTCAGGATGCTCTTTGACGAGCTGGGCGATCGGATCCCGAACGACAACCTGGGAGCCCCCGAGGCGACGCGCTTCAAGCAGGCGCCGATCATCGAGGTCGTTGCGCTGAACGTCAACGTTCCCCACCAGATCGTGCTCGGCACGGTCCGGAGGACAGCGGGCCTGGTCACGTTCGGCCCGGAGGGGCGCAGTTACTCGGGCGCGCGGTTTCCCGGCCCGAACACGAGCTTCACCTTGCGGGCGAATACCGACGGGATCACGGGTGGGGTTGATCTGAGCACGACCCTGAGCGTCGGCGGGAACCTGAACGTCCTTGAGAGCTGCTCCGCTCAGAAGCTCAACATCGACACGCTGGAGGAGTCGCGGTTTGGGTCCATCGGCGTGCGAGAATTTCCTGTGGAGGGGGGGACCGGCAGGGAGTTCGTCATTTTGACCGCGGGCACCATGAACATGCGAGCCCCTTCGTTCCGGCTCCAATCCTACGCGGGCGGGACCCCAGTCGACATCGACAGCAGTGGTACGGGCGCGACAACACGCCTCTCCATCGATGAGCTGGGTAGGGTAGGCATCGGCATGTCCCCAAACGGTGCGAACGACCGCCTCGGGGTGAATGGCAATGTCGTCGTCTACAGCAACGGCGACAACTTGACGCTCGCGTCCGGCGCTGCGCCGAGCGGCGGTCAATTCGCAGAATCGTTCATCGTCAACGACACATCGTCCCCACACGCGCTCGTTCTTGTCGGAAACACATCGGGCAGCGGCGGCCGGTCCCGCGTCGAGGTCCGCCAGGATCTCAAGGTCACGGGCAATCTGACAACGGATGGAAGCGCGAGCGCAGGGGCCTTGACCGTCAGCGGCAACACGACCCTCGGGAATTTGACCGCCAACGGCAACACGACCCTCGGGAATTTGACCGTCGACGGCTTGACGACCTTCACCAGCTTGAACAGCGGCCCTCTTGGCGCCACAAGCTTGAGCGTTACCGGCGACGCGAGCCTCGGCTTGAATTCAGGCAGCAAGGTCACCATCGGCAACAACGGCGCCGGCAACTTGCTCGCGCTGATCGGGAACGTCAGGGCCAACGGCAGCGTGGTGCTCACCTCCACCGCGGCCGTGAAGGACCGCATCCAGGCCCTCCCGGCCCAGGAGGCCCTCTCCGTCTTCCGCCACCTGGCGCCCGTCACCTACGCCTACAAGGACGACCCGGAGAAGCGCATCCAGGCAGGCTTCATCGCCGAGGACGTCCCGGAGCTCGTGGGCACCCCCGACCGGACGGCCATCGCGCCCTTCAACATCCTCGCCGTGCTCACCCGGGTCGTGCAGGCGCACGACCAGGCCCTCCAGGCGCTCGAGCGCCGCCTCGACGCGATGAAAGGAAACCCCGTCCAATGAAGCAACGCCTCGAAGAACGAATGAAGCAGCTCCAGGCCGAATACGACGCCGGACAGAAGGTGGTCGCCGACCTCGATACCCGCCGCCAGGGCGTCGCGAGCACGCTCCTGCGCATCGAGGGGGCCATGCAGGTCCTCCGCGAGATGCTCGAGCAGGAGCGCTCCGGCGAGGCCCCCGGCGCCGCCGCGGAGGCGCCTCCGGCCGGCTGAGCCGGCGCGGCGAGATCGCACCCATGCCCCTCTCCCCCGTCGAGCACCGCCCCCCGATGCGCCCCGCCGCGCCGTTCGCGAGCTCGCTCGAGCACCTGCGCGCCGAGCTCGACCGCATCGCGCTGCTCCTGCGCATCGCGGTCGCCAGGCCGGCCCCGCCGGGCGGCGGGGCGCGCGGGCCCGCCCTCTCCCCCGAGGAAGAGCTCTTCGCGCTGCTCGACCGGGGCGTGCGCCCCGGCGGCGCCGCCCCGCCCCACCTCACGCCCGCCCTTGCCGAGGCCGAGGCCGCCGCGGACGCCATGGCCGCGGACATCGCGCGCCGCTGCGAGGAGAGCGCGCGCCGCGGCGTTCCGCTGCGCCTCGCCGAGCTCGCCGAGCGGTTCGCGCTCTCCCGGCTCGACATCGACCTCCTGCTCCTCGCGCTGCTCGCCGAGCTCGACCGCGACGCCGCGCGCCTGCTCGCCCTCGTCGACCCCGACGGCGGGGGCCAGGCGACCGCCGGCGCCGCGGTCGAGTGCCTCGCGCCCGCGCTCGAGGCGCGCCTCGCCGCGCGCGCCCGCCTCTCGCCGCGCGCCCCGCTCCTCCGCCACGAGCTCGTGCACCTGCGCGCCGATCCGTCGGCCCCCCGCGCCTCGCTGCTCGCGCACGCCGTCGTTGTGGACGAGCGCATCGCCGCCTACCTCCACGGCGACGACCAGCTCGACGCGCGCCTCGCCCCGCACGCCCGCCTCGACGAGCCCCGCGCGCGGCTCGACGACCTGCTCCTGCCCGCCGCCCTCAAGGAGGGCCTCGCGCGCTTCGTCACGGCGCAGGGCGGCGCGGGCGGGCCCATCGTGTACCTCCAGGGCCCCTACGGCGCGGGCAAGCGCGCCACGGCGGAGGCGCTCTGCCGGCTGCTCGGCGCGCGGCTCGTGGCGGTCGACTGCGCGGGCCTGCTCGCCGCGGGCGAGCCGGATCTCGCGCGCGCCGCGCGCCTCGCCGCGCGCGAGGCGCGGCTCGCCGGCGCGGCGCTGCACCTCGTCGCGGCCGACGCCGCCCTCGACGAGGCCCGCCCCGCCGCGCGCGCCGCGACGCTCGCGGCGATCGCCGCGCACGACGGCCCCGTCTTCCTCTCCGGCGACGCGCCGTTCGAGCCCGCCGGCGCCCTCCGCGGCCGCGCGTTCGTCCGGGCCGAGCTGCCCCGCCCGGGCGCGGCGGAGCAGGCCGAGCTCTGGTCGCGCGCGCTCGGCGAGCGCCGCGCGCCCGACATCGACCTCGAGGCCCTGACCGGCGCCTTCCGGCTCACCGGCGGCCAGATCCGCGACGCGGCCGACGCCGCGCAGAGCCTCGCCCGGCTCCGCGGCGCGGCGGACGGGCCCGTGTCCATGGCCGACGTCACCGCCGCGTGCCGGCTGCGCCACGGCCGCAAGCTCGCTGCCCTCGCGCGCCGCATCCCGCCGCAGTTCGGCTGGGACGACCTCGTCCTCCCGCCGGATCGCAAGGCCGCGCTGCGCGAGGTCTGCCTGCAGCTCAAGCACCGGAGCCGCGTGCTCGGCGCGTGGGGCTTCGAGCGCAAGCTCGGCCCCGGCCGGCCGCTCTCGGCGCTCTTCTCGGGGCCGCCGGGCACGGGCAAGACGATGGCCGCGGGCGTCATCGCCGGCGAGCTCGGCGTCGAGCTGTTCCACATCGATCTGAGCCGCGTCGTGAGCAAGTACATCGGCGAGACCGAGAAGCACCTCGCCGAGCTCTTCGCCGACGCCGAGGCCGCGAACGCCGCGCTCTTCTTCGACGAGGCCGACGCGCTCTTCGGAAAGCGCACCGAGGTGCGCGACGCGCACGATCGCTACGCCAACCAGGAGACCAGCTACCTGCTCCAGCGCGTCGACGCCTACGAGGGCGTGGTCCTCCTCGCCACGAACCTCGTGAAGAACGTGGACGAGGCGTTCGTGCGCAGGCTCGGCTTCGTCATCGAGTTCCCCGCGCCCGGGCCCGCGGAGCGGCTCAAGATCTGGCAGAAGATCTGGCCGGCCGAGGCGCCGCTCGCCCCCGACGTCGATCTGGCCTTCCTCGCGGATCGGATCGATCTGTCGGGCGGCTACATCCGCAACGTCGCGCTCGCCGCGTCGTTCCTCGCGGCCGAGGAGGGCGCGCCGATCGGCATGCGGCACCTCGTGCACGCGGCGCGGCGCGAGTACCAGAAGATGGGCAAGGTGGTCGACGCGGGGCGGCTCGTCTTGCCGGCGAGCCGTGAGCCGCGGTGAGCCGCGCCCCTCGCGGCGGCGCGCGCCCGGGCGCCGTGGAGGCTCCGCGATGAGCCGCGCCCGTCGCGGCGGCGCGCGCCCGGGCGCCGTGGAGGCTCGCCCGCGCGGCGCGTGCTCGACGCGAGCGCCGCGCGGCGCGGGCCGGGGCGCTCAGCCGCCCTCCGCCCTCACCTCGCCTCGCCCGAGCTTCTCGTACTCCGCCCGGGCCGCGGCGAGCACGTGATCCATCCGGATGGGCGTCCCCGCCTCGGCGGCGAGGAACGCGGCGCGGAGCGCGACGTTCCGGACGCTGCCCCCGGTCAGGCTCATCTGCGCGAGCCGCTCGACGTCGAGCCCCACGACCGGCGCCCGGGGCGGGAACGCGCGCCGCCAGAGCGCGGCCCGCTCCGCCGGGCCCGGCAGCGGGAAGCGCACCACGAACCGGAGCCGGCGCAGGAACGCGGGGTCCAGGTTGCGCTCGAGGTTCGTCGTGAGGATCGAAAGGCCCCGGTACGCCTCGATGCGCTGGAGCAGGTAGGCGACCTCCATGTTCGCGTAGCGGTCCACGGTGTCCCGCACCTCGCCGCGCCGGCCGAAGAGCGCGTCGGCCTCGTCGAAGAGGAGGATCGCGGCGCCCCGCTCGGCCGCGTCGAAGACGCGCCGCAGGTTCTTCTCCGTCTCGCCGATGTACCTGCTGACGAGCTGGCTCAGGTCGACGCGATGAAGATCGAGCCTCAGCTCGGCCGCGAGCACCTCGGCCGCCATGGTCTTGCCCGTACCGCTCGGCCCCGCGAAGAGCGCGCCGGCGCCGAGCCCGCGCGCGCCGCGCTCGGCGAACCCGAAGGCGCCGTGCACCGTGCCGCGCTGCCGGTGCGACGCCGCGATCTCGCGCAGCGACGCGCGCGCGGCCTCGGGCAGCACCAGGTCGTCCCACGTCGCGGCCGGCTCGATGCGCTGGGTGAGCTCGTCGAGCGCGGGCCGCGCCTCGGCGCGGCAGGCGTCCCACAGCGCGGCGTCCAGATCGGCGCCGTCGCCCGCGCTCGCCGCGGCCGCGGCGGCGCGCCGGAGGGCGGGCTCGTCGAGGTCGAACTGCGCGACGAGCCGGTCGATCAGGCCGCCTTGCGCCGCCGGGAGCGCCTGCCGCCAGAGCGCGGCCTGCTCCTGGGCGGCGGGGCGCGACACCTCGAACGTCGCGTCCGGCCTGCGGCCGAGCCGCAGGCGCTCGCGCGCGCTCACGAGCACGGGGCCGGGCAGGCCGTCGAGCAGGCGGCCCACGAGGCCGGCCCGCGCGGCGTCGGTCGCGTCGAGATCGTCGGCCTCGACGAGCAGCGCGGAGGACGAGAGCGCCGCCTCGCGGCCGAGCAGCCGGCCCACGAGCTGGGCGTCCTGCCGCGCGGCGAGCGCGTCGGCCGAGAGCGCGAGCAGGCCGAGGCCGGCCGAGGCGCACGCGGCCGCGGCGACCGCGCGGCGCGACGCCGGATCCGCGCCGGTGAGGCCCACGGTCGGCCGCGCGCCGCCGGAGCCCGCCGCGGCGCGGAGGGCCTCGCCGATCCGCGCGGCGAGGCGCGCCTGCGAGGGGGCGAGCGGGGCCGCGACCGGCGCCGCGGGCGCGACGAGCCCGGCGAGCCGCTCGTCGGGTTGCTCGACGCCCGCGATGAAGTGCAGCACGCGCTCGCAGATGCGCAGCGGGCTCAGCGTCAAGGTCTCCCCCTGGCCGACCTCGATGAGCTGCATGCGCCTGAGGGGCGCGCCCGGCCCGAGGGCGCCCCAGTGCGCGCCCGGCAGCGCCGCGAGCGCGAGGCTGAAGGTGGGGGCGACGCGCAGCGGATCGCCCTGCGCGGCCGCGCAGCGCGCGGCGAACGAGGCGTCGAGCTCGACCCCCGCGCAGAGCAGCAGGAGATCGCGCTCGAACGGCGACAGATCGAACAGGGCCGCCACCCGGTCGATCGCCGCGGGGGCGCGCAGGGCGGCGGCCGCCTCGGCGATGGCGCGCCGGGCCTCGTCCTCGCCGCCGGATCCGGGCGAGAGCAGGCACCCGAGCGCCGCGAGGCGCGCGACGAGGTACCGCCGGTTGGCCTCGTGCCAGTCGTCCGCGTCCTGCGCGTCCGCCGCGGTCATTGCCCGCTCACCCTGGGCTGGGCGACGGCCACCACGACGCTCCCCAGAGGGGCGTTCGCCGCCGACATGCACAGCCCGACGCTGTCCGTGGTGAGCGCGCTGTCGCCGGCAGCCCTGCTGCGCGCGCTCGGCACGATCCATTTCACCGTCACGCAGGGCGGGGAGGAGCTGCCGGCCAGGGCGCACCCGCTCACGAGGAAGGTGTCGGAGGCGCGCGCGAGGGCGCCGCCCACCGCCTGGGAGCGGACGTTGGACGAAACGATGCTCACCGTGCCGCCATGCGGGCACAGAAGGACGCTCGAAGCCGTGAGGAGCTGGGCCATCACCTTCCCTCCGGGGTTACCGGGCACGCCGCCGCGCACGTCGCGGCGAGCGAGCGCGCGCGTGCTGGAGAAGCCTAGTTGTAGCGTGGATCCTGGCGTATTCGCAAGCAACGCTGGCCGCTCGGACAGCATTGCGACGCCGGCGTCGAGGCATTGGCGACGCCATTCAGCGCGGCATCTCTCGCCCGGAAGAAGGGCCGTCAGGCGCGACCGACCGGCCTATCGCTGGCGCCGACTGTGGCGTGGATGAGGCGCGGAGCGCCCAGCCCTCTTGAAGAAGCGCACACTTCGCCGAATCGAGCGACCGCTCGACGAGCCGCTGGATCTCGAATCGCTTGGCGGCAAGGTTTCAGCTTTCTACATGAGCTTCCTCCTCGCCCAGGCTTTGCCTGGCGCACCCAAGGCGCAAAACAGATGCTCTCACCCATGGTGCCCTACTCCCGGGAGTGTCGTGTTCAGGGGAGAGCGCTCCGCTTCCTCCCAATCGGACGCACTGGCAGCGCTCGTCCCCCCTTCGTCGGGCTGTAGCGGGAAGCTCGTCAGGGGGGCAGCGCGACGGGCGAGCTCTTCCCCCGCGACGGCGCGGGCAGGGCGCGGCGGCCGGAGCTGCGGCAGGGGAGGCGGCGGGAGCTTCGCCTGCGGGCTCCTGGCCGCGAGCTCGGGAGACGGCACCACGGGAGGTGGAATGTCGAGCGCGCGGGGAGGTATCGGCGGCGGAGCCGGCGACGCCGAGCTCTCACGCTTGGTGACGGGCTCGCCGACCTGAATCACCACGGTATCCTCCGCGTCCGTCCGGCGGTCGTCGTGCAGCCGCCACAGGCGCTCCCAGTACCGCGCCGGCGTGCCGGTGAAGGTCTCCAGCTGCCGCGCGAGGCCAGGCGTCATGGGCAGGTCGCTCCTCAGCAACCGTTCCACCTCCCTCGGTGATAGCCCCGTGCTCTCGCCCAGCTTTCTCCTCCACGAAGGCGTCGTCGCACAGAACGACTCGAGGACCCTTCCCGGCCAGGGGACGGGGCGCCCTCGGGCGTCTCTCAGCTCGGCGAGCGCCGCGTCGACGTGACAGTCCAGGAGCCGCCGGTATCGATCTCGCTCCCCCGCTGCCTGCGCCTTCGCATCGGTGAGGGCAGCCTCCTCTTCATCGTGCGCGTGCTCGCGCGCCTCACGAAGCCCGCGCTCTCGTCCCAGCGCTTCACGCGCGGTGACCGCGAAGCCGATCGCCACGCACGCGATCATCGCGAGCCCGAGCGGCGAAACGAGCCACATTGCACCCACCATGTCCTCCATGTTCCCTCCTCAACCGTGAGCCATCTTGTCCGCTGTACGGCGGAGCCAGGCCTCGTGCTGCCCGACACGAGGCATCCCCTCGAGTCCGCCCTTCGTCGCGCCTGCCGCAGCACGCACGTCACCCGCCTCCCAGACGTGCCAGCACGCACGTCACGTTGTCCGGCCCGCCGTGCTCGTTCGCGAGGTCGATCAAGAGCTCCGCCGCGAAGCCCAGGTCGCGATGCGCCCCGAGGATCCCGGCGATGCGCCGCTCGGGCACAGGGCCCCACAGCCCGTTCGAGCAGACGAGGAAGATGTCTCCCGGCTCCGTCGCCTCCACGCGCGACTCGATGTCGACGTTCTCGTCGGCCCCCAGCGCGCGGGTGATCGTCCTCGCCCGGTTGCTCAGCGCCTCGACTGCCTCCCGCGCTCCGTCGCCGTCACCGAGCAGCTCTTCCAGCAGCGTGTGATCCCGCGTCAGCCGCTCCAGCTTGCCGCCGCGCATCCGGTAGACGCGCGAGTCGCCCACGTGCGCGATGTACGCCATGCCCGCCCCGAGCAGCACGCCGGCGAAGGTCGTCGCCATGCCGCGCGCTTCCTCTTGCCGCTGGCTCGCCTCGTAGATCGCCCGGTTCGCCCTCCGCACGCTCATCACCAGCCGTACCTCGTCCCGGTCGTGCGGCGTCGCCGCGCCGTAGGGCCAGGTCTCCTCCAGATCTCCCTCTTCCTCGAAGCAGCTCTTGACCACCTCGATCGCCATACGCGACGCCACCTCGCCGCCCGCGTGCCCTCCCAGGCCGTCGGCCACCATGAAGAGCCCCACGCACGGCAGCGCCGCGAAGCTGTCCTCGTTGTGGCTGCGCCGCCGGCCCACGTCCGAGTGCGCCGCCGCCTCGATGGCGAGCTGTGGGTACACGATCGTCCTCCTCGCGTGCTCGTCCTCAGGACGAGCCGAGCCATGGCGCGCCGCGTATCGCGGCGCGCTCGATCCTTCTCACGACCACCTCAGCGCACGAGGCGCTGGCTCCTGCTCAGCGCGCGTGAGTCACGCCGGCGCGCGCTCGTCCCTGTCAGGCGCCTGGCCCCAAAGGGGTCCGCTTCTCCCGGGCTGCTGCCAATGGCCTTTGGATAGATATCCCGACTATAGGCCTGACGAAGCAGTGGAGGATTTCAGCAGACCATCGGCCCACCCGCCCGACACCCACGCTTTTCCAGCAGTGTTGTTAGCCCCGAGCAGCCCACCGACCCGCGTTGCCGCAGCACGCCGGACGGTACTGCCTGGGGGCTCTCTACGTCCAGCCTCCTGATGCGATGTTGCCCTTGATTTCTCGGGAGAAGCTCATTGCCTTCAGGGCTCTTCAATTCTCACACGATCGACCTGACCCGAAATTCCAGCAGCTCCCGGCGCTCCCCGGCGCCCCGGCGCTCTCCGGCACGGTAAACGCGGTGATGCCGCCGTCGCCGGCCGTGCCCGGGGTGAACTGTACCGCGGGAGCGTCGCCCGGAGCCGCTGCATAGGCGATGCCTACGGCGTGCCCGCCTCGACCGCCGCCGCCCCCGCCGCCGTTGCCGCCGGTGCCGCCACGACCACCATCGCAGGCGGCGCCACCACCAAGTGACGAAGCGGCACCTCCCGTCCCGCCACTGCCCCCGCTGGCGCCACGTTCTCCGAATCCGCCCTTCCCTCCGTGGCCCGCCTTGCCCACGGCGACGGCCACCTCGGTCAGCACCAGCTTCGTTCCGAGGCTGAGGATGCCGATGCTCGATCCGCCGGCCTTCCCGCCACCGCCTCCCTGCCCTCCGCAGCCCCCGGCTCCGCCTCCGCCGCCGCTGGCGCCAGCACCCTCCACGGGGCCGCTCTGGCTGTTGCAGTGTTGCCCCGCCTTCGCTCCGCCGCCGCCTCCTCCTCCTTGGCCTTTCTTGCCGGTGCTGTCGGGGGCGCCGTCGCCGCCGGTGATGCCGGTGAGGGCCAGGACGGTGTCGCTGCCGCCGAGGCCGTGGGTGCCGGGAGCGCCGTCGCGGCCGGGTTGGCCCTGTTCGCATTCGCCCGTCTCCGTCTGGCCCATGCCGCCGAGGCCGGGGCTGTTGGGAAGGATTGGGTCGGGCAGGGGGGTGCCGGCCTGGCCGGGCTGGCCATTGCCGTCGTCCATGTCGGGGATGCCGCGGGGGCCGCCTTGGCCGCCGCGGGTCTCGCCGTCTTCGCATGTGGTGACGCCGGGAACGCCGCCGTCGTCGGTTAGGCCCTTGACGGTCAAGTAGCACGCCCTCAGGGCGGTATTCGTCGACCCGCTCGCTCCTGTGTGCGGGAGCTCGCTCGGCGGCTTGCCGTCCACGCCAGCCATCCCGTCGCCCGCGGTCACGTCCACCTGCGCCAGCTCCGCCTCGATGTCGGCGACCGCCACCCCGATCGACGACCCGCCCGCCTTCGTCGCGCTCGCAGCGCGCACCGCGAAGCTCCGCACCTTTGCCCTGCTCGCTCCCTCCCCCAGCGTGAGCGCGATCTGATCCGCCGGCCCCTCGATCGCGCTCCGCGCCTCTTCGCTCCACGTCCACCCCGCGTCACAGTCGAAGCCGCCGATCACCTCCACCGCGGCATCGATCGTCACGCTCTCCGCGAACGCCCCGCTCGCGCACGCCAGCACCCGCTTGCCGTGGGCGTTCGCTATCGCCTCCGCGAGCGAAGCGTACGGCTTCTCCTTTGTCCCGTCCCCGCCAGGTGCCGCGTTTGCGCTCGCGAACACCGCGCACTCGTCCGTCAACGTGCTCGCGTCTTCCGTTGGATCCGCCTTGCACGCCGCATCACTGCCGCCTCCGTCGCCTCCGGTACCCTCCGGCGGGCACGTCAGATTCAGCGCGCAGTCGTCGCTGCGCGTCGCGCAGCTTGCTTGCAGCAACGCGCACGCAGCGGCCATCAGGCCCAGCGTCCACGTTGCGAGCGTTCGCCCTCGTTTCATCGTTCTCCCTCCGACCGCCATCTCGTGCCGCATGTTCAAAACCGACCACTCATCACCACACCGCCGACACTCGCCCCGATGACCGGCGCCACGCGCGTTTCCGTTCTCGCTCGCGGCCACAGCCAATAGACCAGCGTCGCAGCGCCAACGACGCCTGCGCCGACGAAGCCCGCAACGGCCAAGTCGTGGAACGTATCGCTCTCCGTGTTCAGGTCGTGCAGCGCGGCGCACGTCGGCGTTGTGCGTGACCAGCACGCCGAACTGCCGCCGTCGCGGGCGAGTTCCGCGGCTAGCGCGTCCGCGTCCGCAGCCTTGCTGTTCGACAGCCCCGTGAACCCCACGCCCGCGACCACCGCCGCCCCCATTGTCACCGCGCCGCCGATCAGCACCGCCCTCCTCGGCCTGCCGGCGTATTCCTCCGCGCTGCGGGCCGGCCACACCACGGCCGTCTCCGGCAGCTTCGCCGTCCCCGCCGCGCTCGTCGTCGGCCGTTCCACCAGCGCCAGCGTCACCTCCCGGCGCGTCCCCGCCGCCACCGTCACGACCTTCTCCGCCTCGGCGTACCCGTCGCGCCGCGCCGTCACCCGGTGCGTCCCCGGCTCCAGGTAGATCTCGTCCGCCGCCCCTTCCACCGGCAGCGGCTTGCCGCCGACGAGCACCTCGGCCTCCGGCGGCGTGACCCGGGCGGGTGCACGCCGAGCTGCTTCGTCGCCTCGCCGAGGAAGTACCTCGTCCGGTCCAGCTTCGGGGCTTTGGCCGACGGTGGCGCGGTACGTCACCTGGATCCGCAGCGCGCCCACGAACCGCTGCGCCTCCTTTAGGCGCTCCGTCAGCAGCTTTCGCTGGGCCGGCTTGCCACCGGCGGGGAGCTCCCGCAGCGCATACGAAAGGTGCTCTGCCGCGCTGCGTGGGTCGCCGACGATCAGCTCGACGTCCCCGAGGTTGGCGGCCACGGCATAGCTCTTCTCCAGCGCCCATGCCTCGAGGAAGGCGGCGCGCGCCTCGGCCCACCTGCTCTGGTCGTACAGGCGGATGCCCTTTTGGAAGAGGGCACGTTGCCTCGCGGAGACGTCGGCGGGCGTGTCCGCTGCCACCGCGTTTGGGCTCCACACGAGCGGCGCCGCGAGCGCCGAGCACAACACCAGGATACTGGATCTCCTCATGACGCCACCCTTCAGCTCCGCCTCTGTCTCGTCGTCCACCCTCATCTGTGCGCCATCGCCCATCACGTCACCCGCCTCCGAGGCGCGCCAGCACGCACGTCACGTTGTCCGGTCCGCCATGCTCGTTCGCGATGTCGACCAGCAGGCTCGCGGCGAGGCTCAGGTCCCGGTGCCTGCCGAGCACGCCCTCGATCCGCGCCTCGGGCACAGGGCCCCACAGCCCATCCGAGCACACGAGAAACAGATCGCCCGGCTTCGTCGCCTCCACCCGTGACTCGATCTCCACGCTCTTGTCGCACCCGAGCGCGCGTGTGACAGCGTCCGCACGGCCATTGAGCGCTTCCAGCGCGGCCAGCGCGCCTTCCCCCTCGCTCAGCAGCTCTTCCAGCACCGTGTGGTCTCGCGTCAGCCGCTCCAGCTTGCCGTCCCGCATCCGGTAGACCCGCGTGTCGCCCACGTGCGCGATGTACGCCATTCCCGCCCCGAGCAGCACGCCCGCAAACGTCGACGCCATGCCGCGCTGCAGCGCTTGCCGCTGGCTCGCGTCGTAGATCGCCCGGTTGGCGCGCCGCACGCTCATCACCAGCCGCACCTCGTCCCGGTCGTGCGCGCTGCCCGTGCCGTAGGGCCAAGTCTCCTCGAGATCTTCGTCCACTTCGAAGCAGCTCTTGACGACCTCGACGGCCATCCGCGACGCCACCTCTCCTGCCGCGTTGCCGCCGAGGCCGTCGGCCACCATGAACAGCCCCACGCACGGCAGCGCCGCGAAGCTGTCCTCGTTGTGGCTTCTGCGGCGGCCCACGTCCGACTGCGCCGCCGCCTCGATGGCGAGCTGTGGATACACCTTCGTCCTCCTCGCGCGCTCGTCTTCGGGACGAGCCGAGCCATGGCGCGCCGCAGACGGCGGCGCGCGTTCCTCTAGATCTGAGAAGGCCCCGCCACGCGCGGCCTTCTACGTCGCTACCTCAGCGCAGCCGCAGCGCTGCCAGCGCCACGCCGCACACGACCGCCAGCACGAAGAGCACTGTGCCGACCAGCGCCAGGCGCGACCTGCGCTGCTCGATCTCGCCCTCGTCCGGTGCCGCGCTCACCCACGCCTCGTCGTCCGCCTCCTGCGTGGTGGCTCGCTCCTCGGCCCCCCACTGCTCCACCTGGCTCGCAAGCCGCACGAGCAGCGCCTCCATCCGGGGATCCTCGACCCCATAGATCTCCATGACCCGTCGGGCACGCTTCTCCGCCGCCCGCTGCTTCTCCGCCGGCGGCGTCGTCGCGCACCACACAGGATCCATCCACGGATCGAGCGAAGCGACCGGATCCGCTCGCAGCTGGGCGCGGATGGCGTCCATGTTCTTCATGGTCTTCATGGCGTCGACCCCTCACACGGCGACTGCGCCGCGACATTCCAGCAGAGCCCACTACTTCCCGGCGCGCCGGCGCTCTCCGGCGGACCGCCGGGAGCGGCGGCGCCGCCGTCGCCGGCCGTGCCGGGCATGAACTGCACCGCGGGGGCTTCGCTCGGGCCCGCCGCATAGGCGATGCCTACGGCGTGGCCTCCTCGACCGCCGGCGCCGGGGCCGCCCGTGCCGCCTTGGCCGCCCTTTCCGCCGTCGCAGCCGGTCGAACCGCCTTGCGGCGACGGTGTACCGCCGGCACTGCCGCTGCCTCCAAGTCCACCGCCATTTCCGCGGGCGCCATCGCCGCCCTTGCCCGCCTTGCCGACGGCAACGGTCACCTCGGTCAGGAAGAGGTTCGTGCCGAGGCTGAGAATGCCGATGCTCGACCCGCCGGCCTTGCCGCCGCCTCCTCCTTTACCTCCGCACCCTCCGGCGCCGCCTCCGCCGCCGCTCGCGCCGGGGCCGTCCACCGGGGCCGCAGCGGTCCCGCAGAACAGCCCCGCCTTCGCGCCACCGCCGCCACCTCCCCCTTGACCTTTCTTCCCGCTTGTGCCCGTGCCGCCGTCGCCGCCAGCGATGCCGGTCAGTGTCAGCTGCGTGTCGGTGCCGGCGAGGCCGGCGACGCCGGCTGCTCCGGGCGCGCCATCTTCGCCGCGTCGGCAGTTGCCACCAGTCTGCCCGGCTCCGCCGAGTCCGTACTCGTCGGGGTTGTCCTCCGGCAACGGCGCGCCGTCACTACCCTTCAGCCCGTTGCCGCCGTCGGTGTCGGAGATCCCGCCGAGACCACCGGCGCCGCCGCTCGTCTCGCCGTCCTCGCACGTCGTCACGCCGGCCTCGCCGCCTCGCACGGCAGCGGGGAGGTCGCACGCGTTCGTCGCGCTCATCATCGGCGCGCTCGCGCCTGCCTGCGGCGCGTCCGCGGGCGTCTCGCCCTTCGCGCCGTCCATCCCGTCGCCCGCGGTCACGTGCACCTGCGCGAGCTCTGCGTCGACATCCGCCACCGCCACGCCGATCGACGACCCGCCCGCCACCGTCGCGCTCGCCGCGCGCACCGCGAAGCTCCGCACCTTCGCTCCGCTCGCGCCCTCCGTCAGCGTCAGCGCGATCCGATCTGCGGGCGCCTCGATCGCGCTTCGCGCCTCGGCGCTCCACGACCACTCCGCCCCGCAATCGAAGCCCCCGATCACCTCGACGTCGGCCTCGATCGTCACGCTCTCCGCGAACGCTCCGCTCGCGCACGCGAGCACCCGCTTGCCGTTCGCGTTGGCGATCGCTTCCCCGAGCGACGCGTACGGCATCGCCTTCGTGCCGTCGCCGCCTGGCATCGCGCTCGCGTTCGCGAACACCGCGCACTCGTCCGTCACCGTGCTCGCATCCTCCGTCGGGTTCGCTTTGCACATGGAGTTGCTGCCGCCGCCACCGCCGGAACCGGTCGGCACAGTATCGAGACATATGCCCAACAAGCACTCCGGTGGCTGGACGAAGCATCCCGCTCCGCTCGCGCCGATCACCGTCCCGAGCATCATGATCGCCCTACTCATCCACCGCGCGCGTCGCATCGCAGCCATCCTCGAAGAAGATCGAACGCCTTGACGAGACTTCGCGAATGTCGCCACCGGCGTCACATGAGCCTGTCCTGTTCGCGCCATCGTCCCAGCCCCGCACTCTCTCGCGTCCATGCGCTCCATCCACTGCCTCTTTCGCGGCGCTACCACGCGCTCGTCACCACGAAGCCGCCTCCGTGTGCCGCGAACATCGGGCTCACCGTCACGTGCCCCGTCCGCTGGGCAGGCTCCGTCGCCAGCCAGGCATAGGCCGCCGTTCCCAAGCCCACCGTCCCCGCGCCGATCCACGTCCAGATCGCCGCATTCCACAGCGCGGATGCGTCGTCATACCGCTCCACCGCATCGCGGCAATTCGCGGTGCGCTGCCCCGCGGCGCACGCGTAAATGCCTCCTGTGCTCGTCAACCGGTCTCGCTGGTCACTGGCGGCGGACCACTTGCTCGCGGCCACCACCGCCAACACGGTTCCGACGCCGGCTGCAACGCCAGCCGCAACCGCACCGCCAGTGATCACCGCGCGCCTCGGCCCGCCTGCGTGCTCCTCCGCGCCGCCGGCCGGCGGCGCCATCGTCGTGTCGAGCGGCTTCGCCGGCGGTGTGCCCGCCGGCTTCCGCTCCATCGGCATGCTGTGCTCGATCGCGCCACCGGCCCCGAGCTGCACCGTCGTCTTCTTCGTCTCGTAATCCTCGTGCTCCACCGAGATCGTGTGCGCCCCCGGCTCCACGAACAGCGGATCCGGCAGCGGCGTCACTCCCCGAAACGTCCCGTCCACGAACACGCGCGCCCCGTCCACGTCCGTGCGCACCACCAGCGTCCCCACCTTCGCCCGTGCCTTCGCGTACGCTGCTTCTGCTCGGGCGCGCTCCTCCGCCGTGCTCGTCGTGTCTTTCTTCAGCTCGCGCACGTAGAGCGCCAGGTTCTCGGCGGCCTCGCGGTACCGGCCCAGCTTGAGCTCGCAGTCGCCCAGGTTGCCGACGATCGTGTAGTGCGGGTGCAGCGCGCGCGCCGCCAGGAACAGGGCGTGCGCGGCTTCCCAGCGCGACTCAGAGACCGCCCGGACGCCGTCATCGTAGAGCTTTCGAGCTTCTTCGATCATGGCCTCCGTGACATCTGCACGGGGCCGCTCGGGCGGGCCTGCAAGCCCCGAAGGGATCCATGCGAGAGCAACGAGGAGGCTGGCGATGGCTGTGGAACGGTGCAGGGTCATGGCTAGAACTTGCGCTTGGGTTGCATGGCAGAGGGCTTGGATGTCGAGAGGGGTTCGGCTGCTCCAGCCGCAGGACTCGCGAGCGGCGCTGGCGCCGACACAGCGGACGCGACCGGCGCCTGGGCTGTCGCGTCGGGCGCCGTCGCGGGTGAAGCCTGCCGCTTCGGTGGCTGCGCCTCCGGCGCCGGCCTCCGGCGCGCTGCGCCCGAAGCTTCGTTCCGATCCGCGGTCACGACGGGCGCCGCGCGTTCGGCGGGCGCCTCGGGTGCAGTGCCCGCGGGCGCGCGCTCCGCATGGGCCGCCGCCTCGCCTCCCAGGCGTGCCAGGACGCACGTCACGTTGTCCGGTCCGCCGTGCTCGTTCGCGAGGTCGATGAGCAGCTCCGCCGCAAAGCCCAGGTCGCGATGCGCCTCGAGGATCCCGGCGATGCGCCTCTCGGGCACCGGGCCCCACAGCCCATCCGAGCAGACGAGGAAGATGTCGCCCGGCGCCGTCGCCTCCACGCGCGACTCGATGTCGACGTTCTCGTCGGCCCCCAGCGCGCGGGTGATCGTCCTCGCCCGGTTGCTCAGCGCCTGGACAGCCTCCCGCGCTCCGTCGCTGTCGCCGAGCAGCTCTTCCAGCAGCGTGTGATCCCGCGTCAGCCGCTCCAGTCGGCCCCCGCGCATCCGGTAGACGCGCGAGTCGCCCACGTGCGCGATGTACGCCATTCCCGCCCCGAGCAGCACTCCTGCGAAGGTCGTCGCCATGCCGCGCACTTCCTCTTGCCGCTGGCTCGCCTCGTAGATCGCCCGGTTCGCCCTCCGCACGCTGAGCACCAGCCGCACCTCGTCCCGGTCGTGTGGCGTCGCCGTGCCGTACGGCCACGTCTCCTCCAGATCCTCGCCCTCCTCGAAGCAGCCCTTGACCACCTCGATCGCCATCCGCGACGCCACCTCGCCGCCCGCGTTGCCGCCGAGGCCGTCGGCCACCATGAACAGCCCCACGCACGGCAGCGCCGCGAAGCTGTCCTCGTTGTGGCTTCTGCGGCGGCCCACGTCCGACTGCGCCGCCGCCTCGATGGCGAGCTGTGGATACACCTTCGTCCTCCTCGCGCGCTCGTCTTCGGGACGAGCCGAGCCATGGCGCGCCGCAGACGGCGGCGCGCGTTCCTCTAGATCTGAGAAGGCCCCGCCACGCGCGGCCTTCTACGTCGCTACCTCAGCGCAGCCGCAGCGCTGCCAGCGCCACGCCGCACACGACCGCCAGCACGAAGAGCACTGTGCCGACCAGCGCCAGGCGCGACCTGCGCTGCTCGATCTCGCCCTCGTCCGGTGCCGCGCTCACCCACGCCTCGTCGTCCGCCTCCTGCGTGGCGCCTCGCTCCTCGGCCCCCCACTGCTCCACCTGGCTCGCGAGCCGCACGAGCAGCGCCTCCATCCGGGGATCCTCGACCCCATAGATCTCCATGACCCGTCGGGCACGCTTCTCCGCCGCCCGCTGCTTCTCCGCCGGCGGCGTCGTCGCGCACCACACCGGATCCATCCACGGATCGAGCGAAGCGACCGGATCCGCTCGCAGCTGGGCGCGGATGGCGTCCATGTTCTTCATGGTCTTCATGGCGTCGACCCCTCACACGGCGACTGCGCCGCGACATTCCAGCACAGCCCACTACTTCCCGGCGCGCCGGCGCTCTCCGGCGGGCCGCCGGGAGCGGCGGCGCCGCCGTCGCCCGCCGTGCCGGGCATGAACTGCACCGCGGGGGCTTCGCTCGGGCCCGCCGCATAGGCGATGCCTACGGCGTGGCCTCCTCGACCGCCGGCGCCGGGGCCGCCGTCTCCACCTGTTCCGCCTTTCCCGCCGTCGCAACCGACCTTCGAGCCGACCAGGTCAGATGCAGCGCCGCCCGTAGCGCCGCTGCCCCCAGCGGCGCCGCGTCTTCCACCGGCACCATCGCCGCCCTTGCCCGCCTTGCCCACCGCGACGGTCACGTCCTTCAGCACGAGCTTGGTTCCGAGGCTGAGGATGCCGATGCTCGACCCGCCGGCCTTGCCGCCGCCTCCTCCTTTACCTCCGCACCCTCCGGCGCCGCCTCCGCCGCCGCTCGCGCCGGGGCCCACCACCGGGGCCGCAGCGGGCCCACAGAACAGCCCCGCCTTCGCGCCACCGCCGCCACCTCCCCCTTGACCTTTCTTTCCCGATATGCCGTTGCCGCCGTCGCCCCCCGCGATCCCGGCCAGCGTCAGCATCGTGTCGCTGCCGGCGGCGCCTGCTGTGCCGCGAGCTCCATTTTTGCCGATGGTGCCGGGCTTGCAGGCGCCATCTGGATCCGTCTGTCCCATGCCGCCGAGCCCGTACTCCTCGGGGTTCTCCTCCGGCATCGGCGCGCCGTCCTCGCCGCGCAGCCCGTTACCCTCCTCCGTCCCCGTGATGCCCCCGGTCCCGCCGTCTCCTCCGCGCGTCTCGCCGTCCTCGCACGTCGTCGCTCCCGCGGTCCCTCCGATAACCTCGTTCGGCGCCTTGCACGCGTTCGACGCGCTCATCGCGGGAGCGCTCGCGCCCGTCACGGGCGCCTCGGTCGGCGTCGCCCCGTTCTCGCCGTCCATCCCATCGCCCGCCGTCACATCCACCTGCGCGAGCACCGCCTCGATGTCCGCGACCGCCACGCCGATGGACGACCCGCCCGGCAGCGTCGCGTTCGCCGCGCGCACCGCGAAGCCCCGCACCTTCGCTCCGCTCGCGCCGTCCGTCAGCGTCAGCGCGATCCGATCCGCGGGCCCCTCGATCGCGCTTCGCGCCTCGGCACTCCACGTCCACGCCGCCCCGCAGTCGAAGCCCCCGATCAGCTCGACGCCGACCTCGATCGTCACGCTCTCCGCGAACGCCCCGCTCGTGCACGCCAGCACCCGCTTGCCGTTCGCGTTGGCGATCGCCTCCGCGAGCGACGCGTACGGCTTCGCCTTCGTTCCATCCCCACCTGCCTCGGCGCTCGCGTTCACGAACACCGCGCACTGGTCCGTCACCGTGCTCGCATTCCCCGTCGGGTCCGCCTCGCACGCGGCGTTGCTGCCGCCGCCACCGCCCTCACCGCTGCTTACGTCGCACACGAGCGTGAGCGCGCAGTCGTCCGGCATCACATACGGGAAGCATCCCAGCGGCTGGCTGCCCGCGATCATCACCCCGAGAAGGATCACCGAGCCACACCGAGCAGTTCGACGCATGTTTCTCTCTCCTCGATCCCCTACGCCCTGCTCAGAAGCCACCGTGTACTCCAATCCCGAGGCCGTTCGACCCGACGAGAGGCACTACATGCACGCGCCGCTCGTTCACCGGGGGGCGGGAGACGACGCCATAGACGACTGTTCCGATCGCGACCGTCCCCGCACCGACGAAGCTCCAGAACGCCGCATTGCTGAAGTCGTAGCGAGCGGCGACGGCGTCCGTCAGCTCCGTGCATCGCGCAGGTGCCCTCGGAGCCTTGCACGCATCCAAGCCGCCCCCTTCGCGCAGCAGGCTTCGCTGCTCTTCCGCGTCGCTGGCGTTCGCGTTCGCCAGCACGGTGAACACCACCCCCGCGACCGCCACCGCCCCCGCTGTTGCCGCGCCGCCGATCAGCAGCGCCGTCCTCGGACCGCGAGCGTGCTCCTCCGCGCCGCGGGCCGGCGGCGCCATCGTCGAGTCGAGCGGCTTCTCCGGCGGTGCGCCCGTCGGCTTCCGCCGAAGCTCCGCTCCGTTCTCAATCTGCCCGCCGGCCCCGACCTGCACCGTCGTCTTCTTCGTCTCGTAGTCCTCGTGCTCCACCGAGATCGTGTGCGCCCCCGGCTCGACGAACAGCGGATCCGGCAGCGGCGTCACTCCCTGCAACGTGCCGTCCACGAACACACGCGCGCCGTCCACGTTGCTGCGCACCACGAGCGTGCTCACCTTCGCCCGCGCCTCCGCGTACGCCGCTTCCCCTCGGGCGCGCTCCTCCGCCGTGCTCGTCGTGTCCTCCGCCATCTCCCGCACGTACCTCGCCAGGTGCTCCGCCGCGTCGCGGTAGCGGCCCAGCTTGAGTTCGGCAGCGCCCAGGTTGCCGCGGTTCGTGTAGTGCGGGTTCAGCGCCAGCGCCGCGAGGAACGCCGCCCGCGCCTCGGCCCAGCGGGCTTGCGCGAAGGCGTCGACGCCTTCCCTGAAGAGCTTTCGAGCTTGCTGCGTCATCGCGACGGTTTCCACCTCGTGCGGCGCCGTGCCCGGCTGTGTCCTGCCTGGCGCGGTCCACGAGAGCAGCGCGAGAAAGCCGGCGATGGAAGCGATGTGACGAATGTGCCTGTGCATGATCAGAACTTCGGCTCCGTGTGAAAGGCGCGAATCGCCGAGGGATCGCGGGACGCGTTGGTACTCCCCGCAGGCGCCGGCAGCGGCACCTCGGCCGTCGAGGCAGCGGGCGCCTTGGGTGCGACCGGCGCCTGGGCTGTCGCGTCGGGCGCCGTCGCGGGTGAAGCCTGCCGCTTCGGTGGCTGTGCCTCCGGCGCCGGCCTCCGGCGCGCTGCGCCCGAAGCTTCGTTCCGATCCGCGGTCACGACGGGCGCCGCGCGTTCGGCGGGCGCCTCGGGTGCAGTGCCCGCGGGCGCGCGCTCCGCGTGGGCCGCCGCCTCGCTCGCCGCGACGGCCGCCGGAGCGCTCGTCGCTCGCTCGCTGCTCGCTGTCGCGGCTGCGCCGCTCGTCGCCGCGTCGCTCGTCGTGCCGCGCGCGACCGCGCTCTCCACCGGCGCCTTCTCCTTCGCCCCGCACATCGCCACGGCCCCGATGCCTGCCGCCAGCGCCAGCACCGCCGCCACCGTCCCGGCGCGCCGCGCCACCGCCGGCCTCGCCGCCGCCTCGTCGGTCTTCTCCGCCGCCTCGCTCCTCGGCCGGTGCGCCGACGGCAGCGCGCTCTTGTCGATCACCGCCGCCGCTGCCGCCGCATCCGCCGCCCACGGGCTCCCCCCGCCGCTCTTCTCCGCGCCGCTCTTCTCCGCGCCGCTCTTCTCCGCGCCGCTCTTCTCCGCGCCGCTCTTCCCTCCGCCCCGCTCCGCCGCGCCCTTGCGCGGCGCCATCGCCTCGCGCAGCCGCGCCGCCGTGCTCGGCTTCTCCTCGTGGTCCACCCGTACGTCCACGCGCGGCTCTCGTGGCGGCGGCCCTTCCTTCGTCCTCTCCCACGCCGCGTACGCCTTCCAGTACGCCTCCACCTCGGCGCGCAGCTCCGGCTCGATGTAGATCACCCCCGTCCGGAACGCCGGGTGCGACACAAGCTGGTTCGGCGTCGGCGCCGGGCTGGCCGGCGCGCCGGCGTCCGGCTCGCTCCCCGCGCCTCCCTCCGCATCGCGCTCCACGCGCTCGTCCCGGTCCTCGTCCTTCACCGCCTCGCCTCCTGTCCGCGCCGCCGGCCCCTCACCGTGATCCATCGTCCCTGCGCGCGCGATTTCTCATCTTTCCCATCCCCGATCGACCCGTCGCCGATCGACCCGCCCGCCCGCCGCCCGCTCACTGCTCGTCCTCGCGGGGCGGCGGCTCGGTCATCCCGGCCGCGCGCAGGAGATTGCCGAGCCGCGCGATCGCCCGGTCGTGGACCCGGTACGCGCCCGGGTGCCGGAGCCGGAGCGCGCCGCCGATCTCCAGGAGTGGCCGCCCCTCCAGGTAGTGCATCGACAGCACCTCGGCCTCGCGCGGCGTCAGCTTCGCCAGCGCGCTCCGGAGCAGCGCGTGGGCCCGGGCGTGTTGTTCGCGCCGCGACAGCGCCTCTTCTCCGGTCGGAGGCTTCGCCATCCCGGCGGCCGTCGCGAACAGGCACGCCGCGAGGGCGTCCACGTGGTCGAGGAGCCGCTCCTCCGCCTTGCCGTCCATGTCGGTCATCACGTCGCCCTGCCGCCGCCTCCGCCCGAGGTAGTCGTATCCGCCCTTCAGGCAGAGCGCGATCACCCGATCCTGCTCCTCGGCCTCCCCCAGATAGCCGTCGAGCATCGCGCCCCGGATCCGGTGCCGCGCGAAGCGCGGGAAGCTGTCCTCCTGCGCCGGATCGTAGGCGAGCGCCGCCTCGACGAGCCCCGCCCGGCCGAGCGACATCAGCTCGTCGGACGACAGGTGCTTGCGGAGCTTCGGGGCCAGCTTGCGCGCCGCGAGGCTCACCTCGTGCAGCGCCGAGGCCACGAGCGCCTGTTGCGCCGGCGTGAGCCGCCCCTCGGGGTCAGCCATCCTCGTCGCTCCCCGCCTTGCGCCGGGGCTCCCGGGCGCCCTCCTGGGTCTCCACGCCGCTCCCGATCGGCGTGGCGCGAGGCCGCGCCCGGTCCAGCAAGTCCCGCCCGACCTCGTCCTCGATGAGCGCCTCCACGAGCATCTCGCGCATGGTCTCGAGCTGCTCGGGCGACACCTTCCCGCGGTACGGCGCGAGCCCCCGCTCAACGACCTCGTCGAGGAAAGGATCATTCGTGCTGGGTGTGTCGTTCGACATGTCTTCGCTCCTTGCTCGTTGCTCTGCGCTCACCCTCAGAAACTGGGCTTGTTCCCGAACGGCAGCTCCTCGTGTCGTCTGTCCCGGGGCGGTGCCGGCCCGGCCGGCGCCGGGGCGCGCCCGCTCGAGGGCATCGGGTAGATGTCCTCCTCGTCCGGGGAGATGTCCTTCTGCCCGCCGCGCCCGCCGCGCCCCTTCGACGTGACCAGCCAGTCCCACGGGCGCCGTGCGGGCGCGCGCGCCGCCCCCGCGACCGGACGCGCCCGTGTCGCCGGCGCGCTCGGCGGCGGTGGCGCCTTCGCCTGCGCCGGCGTGCTCGCCTCCGCAGGCGCGCTCGGCCGGGCCGCTGTCCCCGTGGATTCGGCTGTTCCCGTGGATTCGGCGGGAGGTGACAGCGCGGCCTCGGACGCCTCGACGCCGAGGGGTTCGGCTGCGCTCTCCGGCACGCGCGCGTCCGGCGGCGCCCCGCTCTCGTGGGCGGCGCGCGTGGCGTGCATGGCGTTGGAGCGCGCCGGCGCCGCCGGCGCGCTCGCGACGACCCCGCCCGCAGACGCGGCCGGCACGGCCCCGCTCTCGGAGGCGGCCATCGCAGCGCGCTCGCGGCGCGCATGGATGTACAGCGCCGTCGCGGCGCCCGAGACGGCGATCGCCAGCACCGCCGCGACGGCGCAGCGGCGCAGGAGCTGCGCTCGCCAGCGCCGGTCGGCGACGCGGTCCGTCGCCGGCAGGCCAGGTCCCACGAGGCTCGCTCCCTCGGCTCCCGGGGACGATCGCACCGTGACCGGCCCGGGGGTCACGAGCAGCGGCCAGCCCGGGTCGGCCCCCGGCGGCGCGCTCGGCGGCGGATGCGACGGAGGAGCCGAAGGCCGCGCCGGCCGCGCCGTGCCCTCCTCGCGCGCGGCGTGCGCCGCGTCCTCCTCGCGCGCCGCCGGCGCCGTGTCCGCGTCCTCGCGCGCATCGCTCCCGCCGAGCTCGGCCGAGGCCGCCGGCCCGGGGACGATCACCCGGCTCTCGTCGGGCTGCGGCGCCGTGATCAGCCGCTCGGGCGATCGCGGACCGTGGTGCTCCCGCCGGGCCCCCGGCGCCCCTCGGTCCGGCGCTGCGGCGAACCGGCCGGCGCGCACGTCCGACAGGTAGCGCTCCCGGAGCTCGCGCAGCGCGCTCGCCGCCGCGCCGGCGTGCCTGAAGCGCTCTGCCGGCCGCTTCGCCAGGCCGGTCTGGAGCACCGGCCAGACGTAGTCCGGGATCGACGGCAGCGCCTCGTGCACCGGCACCGGCATCCGCAGCATGTGCGCCGCCACGAGCTGCGCCTCGCTGGGCATCCCCGAGAGGCCCCGGCCCGTGGCGAACACGTAACGGCCGGCCAGGAGCTCGTAGATCACCAGCGACAGCGCGTAGACGTCGCTCGCCGGCATGCACGGATCCCCCGCGAACTCCTCCGGCGCGGTGTACGCCGTCGTGCCGAACCGCTGGCCCGGCCGGGTGCTCGGCAGACCGTCGACCCGGATCTTCGCGATGTTCAGGTCGAGCAGCTTGACCTCGCCGTGCCGGTCGACGAACACGTTCTCCGGCTTCACGTCCCTGTGCACGATCCCGAGGTCGTGCGCCGCCGCGAGGCCGTCGGCGATCTCGATCCCGATGTGGAGCGCCCGCGCGATCGGAAGCGGCGACTCCACCTGGCAGATCCGGCGGAGCGACTGGCCCTCCAGGAGCTCCATGGCGATCCAGACCGTGCCGTCGGGCAGCGTGTCGGCGCTGTGCACCGCGACGATGTTCTTGTGCCGCAGCCGGCAGAGCGCGATGGCCTCCTTGTGGGCGCGCTCGCGCACCTGCTCGGAGCTCGCGAAATGCGGGAGCAGCAGCTTGAGCGCGACCCGCCGCTGCGTGAACTCGTGGACCGCCTCGTAGACGACGCCGACGCCGCCCGCGCCGATCGTCCGCACGAGCCTGTGGCCCGCGACGGTGCTCCCCGGAAGATAGGTCGCCGGCGGCGAGGACGTCCCGGCGTCGTCGTCTCGCGTGCTGCGCTCGCCCTGACTCATCCAAGCCACCCCCGCATCAAGAGCGCGCCGACCATACCAAAGAAGGCCGCGGTCGCGGCGACGGCGAGCCAGCTCGCCACCGGCGCAGGCGGACGCGGAGCGAGCGCCCGCGCGGAGCACGCGCGCTCCTCCGTCGGATCGGAGCGTGGAGCCCGGCGGACCGGAGGACAGGGCACTTCGATCACGATGGGTCGCGTCACGACAGGCCGCGTGACGGCCGCCGGTGCGACCGGCGCGAACGGCGACGGCGCCGTCGCCACGGGCACCGGCGCCGTCGCCACGGAAGCGGGCGGCGCCTGGGACGGCTGCCAGGGAAGAGGCGAATCCGGGCGAAACGACACGGGAAGCGGCGCGGTGATCAGCGGGGCCGGAGGGGGCGCGACGCGACCCGACGGCCCGGCGGCGCGCTCGCGGGCGCGAAGGACCTCGTCCAGGGGCACGGTCGCGAGCGAGCATTCGATCGAGCTGCGGGCGGTCACGGCCAGGTTCCTCTCCAGCAAGTGCGGTCATGAGCGCAGGCATGAGATGGTGGTGGCGACGGATCCCGGGCGTGACATCGGAAGGGGGTCGTCGCTCTCCCTACCTTCCACGGGTATCATCGACCCTGCGCGACCGATTTCTCAGAAAAGTGATCGGTCTCGAGAAAATCATGGGCGCCTGCGGGTGCGGCTGCGCTCCCCGAGTGCATGGCCGCGCAGGCGGGAGCCGTGGCTGCACGCTCGGGGGCCATGGCTGCAGGAATGGCTTTCTCCGGCTCGGTCCGCCGCGTGTCATCGCGTGTTATCGCGTGTTATCGCGTGTCATCGCGTGTCATCGCGTGTTATCGAATCGGGTGCTCTCATTGATGGTGCCGTCAGATCCATGGAGCGCTGACCATGCCGAGCCGGTAGAGCAAAAAATCGACGGTCGCTCAGCCGCGCGCGCGCAACAATCCTCTTCCAATCGTCGAAACACCCACTGTAGCTTCTGTTCTCATTGCCGCCGTCCGGATCCCCCGGTCGGCAGGGAGGAACTCAGCATGGATTATTCAGACGAAGTCCTCGAGATGACGCCGGAGCGCGTCACCAAGTTCTTGACGGGGCTCGGCGCTGTCGCCGCGATTCGCACGTCGATGGCCGGAGCGGGGATGATCGATGACGATATCGTGGAGGGCCGCACGCTGCTCCTCGATGTCCTCGCCGCTCCCCGCAAGATCGGCGCGCCGCCCGATACCGACGATGCCAGGGCGCAGCGCGCCGCGACGGGCGAGCTCGATCAGTGGGACGAGCCCAACTTCACCCGTCATGGCGCCGCGCTCCGCCGGCGTTTCCCCGATGTGAACGCTTATGTCTTCAAGGACCTCGCGCCCTCGACCGGCACCGCCGCCGTCCAGGGAGTGGCCACCTTCCTCGCGAGGCTCGATGCCCTCGAGAATGGCACCGACCCGGGCCGCACCGGAACGAAGCAGAGCGACAAGAAGGCAGTCGCTTTCCTCGCGACGCGCAGCCTCGACAAGGCCGAGCGCAAGCGCCTCCAGCGGCTCGTCGACGTCGCGCTCGGCCCGACATCCCCTCTGCCCGAGCAGGCCGAGCTCCCGGAGACCGCGCGCCGGCGCGAAGCGCTCGTGAAGCTGCGCTCCTGGTTCGACGAGTGGTCGACCACGGCCCGCGCCGTCATCAAGAAGCGCGGTTACCTCATCCGCCTCGGCCTCGCGAGCCGCAAACCGCGCCAGCGCAAGCCCACCGCCGCGCCGCCCAACCCGGGCAAGCCCACGGCCACGCCATCCCAGCCGACCTCGCCGGCCGAAGAGACCCACTCGACCGACATCGAGTAACCCGGCTCACAAACCAGCGCCTCCGGCGCGCCGGTGAGACCTTCCGACGCGCTCCGAAAGCTTCCGGCGCGCTCTGAAAGCTTCCGACGCGCTCTGGAGCACGAAATTTCGCCTACTTGGCGGCGTCCGCCGCGCCCACGGCGCCGTCCGACGCGCGCCGGGGGACGAATTCCCCGGCAAATTCCACATCCCGCCTCCGCGCCGGAAGCCTCCGGAGCGCATCGGAGACCTCCGGAGCGCGTCGGAAGCTTTCGACCTGCGCCCCCTCAGCGCCCCGCCGCCGACTCGAACCTGGGCGCCGCGTCGAACGTCTCCGCCAGCGTCCTCCGGTACTCGTCGGCCATCTGCACGAGCCCATCGATGAGCAGCGCCACGTCGTGGTCCGCGCAGCCCTCCAGCGACGCCACGCACGACGCCGACACCTCGTCGCCCGTGAGCGACACGCGGAACTCCCCCGTCGTCTGGTCGTTCATCGTGAGCAGGAACCGGTAGAACGGCTCGTGGTTCGCCGCAGGCAGCCCCACGACCGGCGCGCGCAGCGTCAGCAGGCGCCCCGCCTCGTCGATCTCGATGTCCACCTGCGTCGCCGCCTCCGCCGTGGGGTACGGCCGCTGCGCGATGCGCCACGCCCTCGGACCGACACGCACCCGGTTGGCGATGAGCCCGAGCGCCGACAGGCCCTGCCGGATCACCCGCTCGACGCCCGCGCGCGCCGGGCACGGCGGGTACGCGTGCGGCAGCAGGCGCCCGCAGCCCAGGCACCGGTCGCACTCGACGTCGAACGGCTCCTCGCACGCCGGGCAGCGGTACACCGGCGCCCGGTCCCTGAGCTCCGCGAGCGGACGATCCCCGAGGACGAGCAGCGGCTGGAACGCGCCCGCCGGGACCACCACGCAGTGACCCGCGAGCTCCCCGGCCGCGCCGGACGGCGCCGCGACCACGCCGATCACCCGCCCCTCGGGATCGAGCACCGGCGCGCCGAGGGGCGCCGCCACGTCGAGCTCGAACGCCGGGAGCTGCCCGTCGACCTTGCGCGCCACGTGGCAGACCCGCGCGACCGCGAGGCGCAGGCTCTGCCCCGGGAGGCAGCTCAGCACCGCGGCGCGCTCGCCGAGCCGCGGCTCGGCCGCCGCGCGCGCGGCGAGCGCCGCGACGCCGGGCGGATCGGCCGGCGCGACGAGCGCCACGTCGCGGCCCACGTCCGCGGCGATCACCCGACCCGCCATGCCCCGCCCGTCCTCGAACGTCAGCGCGACCTCCGTCGGGTAGCCGAGCCCGCGCCGGCTCGCCACCACGACGCCGTTGCCGAGCGCCACCCAGCCGGTCGTCACGAGCGCGCCGGCGCGGATCGCCACCACCGAGCGGCGAGCGCGGGCGACGCGCTCGTGGAGCAGCGCGAGATCGCCGTCGCCGTGCGCCGCCAGCTGCGACGTCATTGCGCGACGATCCTCGAGAGCGCCGTCATCAGGAGCTCGATCGTGCCGGGTTTGGCGCCGTCCCGCTGCGCGTAGGCGACGATGTCGCGCAGCCGCTGCTCGGTCTTGGCGGGCAGCTTCGTGCGCACGAGGAGCTCGGACAGGGCCCCGATCGCGAGGAAGTGGCGGAGCATCGGGTCGGCCGGCGCGCGCTCGATCTCGCGCAGGTAGCGGCCGAGGTGCTCGCGCGCGAGCGCCGCCGTGGTGAGCGGATCGATGTGCAGCGGCTTCTCCTCGGGCACCTGGCCGCGCATCGCCACGAGCCGCTCCATCGCGAGGAGCGCCGGCTCCGCGACGCCGGCGGTGTTCCCGCGGCGCGCGCCGCCCTCGGCCTGGATGAGCTCGCGGGTCGCGGCCGCCGTGCAGCGGTAGAGGTGCGCCACCGCGTCGGGCATCGCCTCGCCGTGCTCGTAGATCGCGCGGAAGACCGTGCACCGGATGAGGAGCACCATGACGCCCGGCCGCTCCTGGAAGCTGAGCGCCGCGCCGAGCACCTGCGCGTCCCGGAGCAGCTGGCAGAACCGGTCGGCCGCCGCGTTCGCCGACTCCGGGCGGGACGGGATGCTCCGGCGCGACGGCGGCTCGATCTCCACCTCCGGCAGCGCGGGCGGGCGCACCGACAGCGGCGTCGCCGCCATGATGGAGGACGAGCGACGAAAGGGCACGGTGCGCGCGCTGCGGCGATCGCTGATCTGCGCCGGCGCCTCCGCGGCCGCCGCCTGCTCACCCGACAGCGGCGCCGCCGTCGCCGCGCTCCCCGAGGCCGACTTCGCGGCGCCGCCCTCGGACCCCGGCATCGCGGCGCCGCCGCTCGCCTTCGACGCCGCGACGGCGTCGTGCGCCGGCGGGAGGATGCCGGCCTTGGGCGCGGGCGCGCCGCCGTTCTTCGACGACGCGACGCTCGGCGCCGGCATCGGCGCCGACGCCAGCGACGGGGACAGGATGTCGGGGATCGCGTCCGCGTCGCGGATGGGGCGCGCGACCGACTCGGGCAGGCGCGGCAAGGGGGGCGCCGCCCACGCCGCCAGCTCCTCGAGCGGCGTCCGCGCCCCCGAGACCGGCGTCGCCGGCGCGCCGGCCCGCACCGACGGCGCGCTCTGCGGGCGGGCAGGCGCGGGCGGGACCGTGAAGCTCTTGAGCGGCCGGGCGCGGCCGGCGGAGGCCCACGTGAGGCTCGCCCGCTGCTCCTCGGAGAACGGCGGCCGCGCGTCGAACCACGCGCCCATCGTCTCCCCCAGCCGCTGCGCCGCCTCGCCGCTCTCGCGCAGCGCCTGGCGCAGCGCCTCCGGCGTGAAGGCGGCGACGCGGCCGACGCGGCGGAGCAGCAGCAGATCCTCCCGCATGCACAGCCGGAACGGCTCGGGGCCGCTCGACAGCTCCAGCGCCGTCCTGAGCAGCGGAACCCGGTGCCGCTCCGCGACGCGCACGACGGGGACGTCGATCGACACCCGCTCGTTCGCCGCGTCGAGCGAGATGAAGAGCGTCATCGCCCCGAGCGGAACGATCCACCCCACGCCCTCCTGCAGCGTCGTCGCCTGGAGGCTCGCCCCGGCCTCGGCGGAGGCGCAGTGCGCGACGAAGCGCACCGGGTCGCGCGTGCGAAAGGCGTCGATCGAGCTCCCGTCCCAGTCCGCGTCCGCGGGCGGCTTGCGCGAGGCGGAGAGCACAGGCGACCGGTCCACCCCGCACGCCTCGCACCGCGGCCCACGCAGCGGGAACCCGCACGCGGAGCAGAAGTCGGAGGCCGGGCTCGAGGGGACCGCCACGCCGACAGCATACCTCAGCGCAAGGCCGAGGTGGCACCGCGGTTGCGCTCAGAGGAACGGATTCAGGTGGAGCGCAACCTTGGCCTCCCGCAGGTTGTGCTGGACCCTGCGGATGAAGTGGATGAACAGGTACGCCCAGACGGCGAAGGTGACGACGCTGATGACGAGCTGGACCGTCTTGCTGACGCCGATCACCATCCAGAGCGCCGTCAGGAGGAAGGCCGCGAACGACAGCGGGACGAACCACTTCCAGCACAGGTTCATCATCTGGTCGATGCGGACGCGCGGCAGCGTCCAGCGGATCCAGATGACAACGAAGACGAGCGCCCAGCTCTTCAGCAGGAAGACGAAGACGCCGACGAGCTGGAGCCCGAAGCTCGCCTCCTGCTGGGCCGGCGAGACGCCGGGGATCTGCCAGCCCCCGAGGAAGAGCGCGCTCGCGATGCCGCACATCACGAAGACGTTCGCCCACTCGGCGAAGAAGAAGAAGAGGTACCGCATGCCGGAGTACTCGGTCGAGTAGCCGGCCACGAGCTCGCTCTCCGCCTCGGGCAGGTCGAACGGCGCGCGGTTGCCCTCCGCGAGCGCCGTCGTGAAATACAGGAAGAACAGCGCGAACGTGATCGGGTTGCGGAAGACGAACCAGTGCCAGGGCCAGCCGCCCACGTCGAGGAGCGAGGGCCCGGCGCCGCCCTGGGCGCCGATGATGTCCTGGAGCCGCAGCGAGCCCGTCATCATGACGATGCACACGATCGCGACCGCGCCGGGGATCTCGTAGCTGATGATCTGCGCCGCCGAGCGGATCCCGCCGAGGAGCGACCACTTGTTGTTCGACGCCCAGCCGCCGGTCATGAGGCCGATGGTGACCAGCGACGTCACGGCGATCACGAAGAGGATCCCGATGTCGAGGTCGGCCGCGATGAGGTACTGGCCGAACGGCATGACGACGAACGTGGCCGACACGCCGACGAACACGAGGTAGGGCGCGAGCCGGAAGAGCGCCTTGTCGCTCTCGGCCGGGATGACGTCCTCCTTCATGATCGACTTGATCCCGTCGGCGACCCACACGAGGAAGCCCTGCGGCCCGGCGCGGTTCGGCCCGATGCGGGACTGCATGCGCGCCGAGACGCGGCGCTCGACCCAGGTGATGATCCCCGCGGTCGGCGCCATGAAGAGCAGGATGATCGCGGCGGCCACGCCGAGGAGGATCCCGGCGCCGAGCAGATCGGTGGGTGCGCTCGCGTGGAACCCCTCGGTCGAGAGCTGGATCTCGGACGGGGTCGCGCCGCCCCGGCGGATCCCGACCGCCGACCGCCGCTCGTGGCCGCTCGGGATCACGTCGGCCTTCGAGAGCACCTTCACGCCCTCGAAGCGCGTGATGACGTCGCCGGGCTGGAGCCCTGCCTGGCTCGCCGGGCCCCCGTCGCGCACGCCCGTCACGACGAGCCCGCCGGCGGGCGGCGACTCGGCCGCGACCTCGACGCCGAAGAACGCGAGCGCGCGCGCCCCCTCCTTCACGCGCGCCTCGATGACGGCGCGGCGCGGGGTCGGCGGGAGGAAGTCCATCGTGACGCCCCTCACCGTGCCGTTCACGGGGAGCGCTCCCTGCGCCGCCGCGGGGATCTCGACGACGACGTCGCCGTGGAAGGTCGTGTGCACCGCGTCGTCGCCGCGGCCGGCGAAGCGGGACTGCAGGCCCTCGGAGAAGACCAGCGAGATCTTCGTGCTGCTGACCTGCGCGCCCTCGATCTCGATGCTCTGGCCGGTGAGCGGCGCCTGGCCGGGGCGGCGGAGGGTGCCGCGGAACGTGACGACCGCCTCCTTCGCCTCGGCGGTGGGCAGGTTGGTCCCGAGGATCTCGATGCGGTCGCCGAGGTCGACCTCGCGCGGCACGACGTCGACGACGCTCAGGAGCTCGGGCGCCGTCCTGCTCTCGGCGCAACCGGCCGCGCCGAGCAGCGCGAGGAGGGCCAGGAGGCACGGCAAGAAGCCTCGAAAGAGAGCTCTCCAGGGAGGAGATCCGCGCATGGTGCCGCTTATAAACCGCGCCGCTCGCGCGGTCGAGAATGCGGAGAAAAGCGCTCCTGCTCGCGCAGTCTGTCTACCTGCCGGTGCCGGTTACCTGCCTCGGACGGGGAGGAAGTACCGGCTGCCGTCGAGCTCGTTCACGCCCACGTAGAGCTCTGCCTCGAACACGTCCTTGAGCCGGCGGTAGGTCATCACCTCCTCGACGGTGCCGTGGGCGACCAGCCGCCCGGCCTTGAGGAGCGCCACGCGGTCGGCGTACTGGGCGGCCGCGTTGAGATCGTGCAGCACCGCGACGCAGGCGAGGCGCCGCTCGGCCACCTCCTTGCGCACGACCTCGTGGACCTCGATCGAGTGGCGGATGTCGAGGTGCGCCCCGGGCTCGTCGAGGATCAGCACCTGCGCCTCCTGCGCGAGCGCGCGGGCGATGGCCACCCGCTTCTGCTCGCCGCCGGAGAGCTCGGCCACCGGCCTCCCCGCGAGCTCCACGAGATCGCAGGCGTCGAGGGCGCGGGCGACCGCCTCCTCGTCGCGGCCGGCGGCGAGCATCCACGCGCCCTGGTGGGGCGCGCGGCCCATCATGACGACCTCGCGCACCGTGAAGCCGGGCGCCGAGGCGATCCCCTGCGGCACGACCGCCACGCACCGAGCGATCGCCCGCCGGTCCATGCCGGCGAGCGGCCTCCCCAGCAGGGTCGCCTCGCCCCGCGCCGGCCGCAGGGACCCCGAGAGGACCCGGACCAGCGTCGATTTTCCCGCGCCGTTCGGCCCCAGGACGGCGCAGAGCTCGCCCGCGCGCACATCCAGGCTGATCCCCTCCAGCGCCAGCCTCCCGGTGGGATAGCTCGCGGCCACGTCACGCAGATCGATCGCCGGCCCCTGCACGCGGTCTCTTTTGTCGAATGATTTGAGTGATATCGAGTGATCTTCCCTTGCGCGAGGTTTCTTGCGGTGGTCCAATCGACTCGAGGCGTAGAGGAGATGGAAACGGCGAAGGAGACTCTGGGAGGCGGCGAGGTACCGCGTCGCGTTATTAAGCGCTACTCCAATCGGAAGCTCTACGACACGAAGGACAGTCGTTACGTCACCCTGCAGCAGATAGGGGAGATGGTCCGGGCTGGCGAAGAGGTCCAGATCATCGACAACGCGACCAAGGAGGACAAGACCGAGGTCACGCTGGCGCTGATCATCTCGGAAGATCTCAAATCGCAGCCGCGCTCGGTCCCGCTCGGCACGCTGAGAGATCTGATCCAGGAGCGGGGCGAGCGGCTGCTCTCGCAGCTGCGCGAGGGCCCGATCGGCCGGCTCATCCCCGGCGCGGTCCCTGGCGAAGGCGGCGTGGTAGCGCCAGGAACGGCGCCCGCCCCGGGGACGGAGCAGGCGGCGCCCGCGTCGCCCTCGTCCCATCCGCCCCCGCCGCTCGACGCGGACAGGTCGAGCCACGCGAAGGGGCGCCTGAGCGGGATCGTGGAGAGCTCGAAGCAGACGCTCGATCAGTGGCAGCAGGCCGTCGACGAGCGCATCCGGGCCATCCTCCCGGGCCTCGGGCTGGTCCGCGATCTCCAGTCCGATGTCAAGCGCCTGTCGCAGCGCATTGACGAGCTGGAGGCGAAGCTCCAGGGACGCGCGGGTGAACCCATCGAGGACGCGGCTCCGCACCAGGCGGGCTCCGGCGCGGACGAACCCGCGGGTGAGGGTCAAGGGAGCGAGAGCAGGCTGGAATAGCCCTGGGCGCTCCTCTGTTCCCCCGGTCGAGCCCATGCCGTTCTTCTTCAGCAAGAAACCTGCGTCCGTAGCGCAGGACCTGTCGTTGGCCAGCGCCGACGGTGGCCGCGCCGACGCCTTCGAGATCGAGCTGCTGGGTCATCTGGACACGCTCTATGGCGTGAGCTGCCGGATGACGAAGAGCTCGACGGAGGCGGAGGATCTGGTCCAGGACACCATCGTCAAGGCGATGCGCGCCCGGGATCAGTTCGAGCCGGGCACCAACCTCAAGGCCTGGCTGCTTCGGATCCTGACGAACACGTTCATCAACCGGTACCGTCGCGGGGGCCTCGAGCGAGGCATCTTCGACGGCCCCGACGCCGAGCCGCTCACCGATGCGTGGGTCGGCGCGACGACGATGCGGGCGATGCGCGATCCGGAGACCCAGGCGCTCACGCCGCTCGTGGAGGCGGAGGTGCAGCGCGCCCTCGACGCGCTGCCCGAGGAGTTCCGGCTGGCCGTGGTGCTGTCGGACATCGAGGAGCTCTCCTACAAGGAGATCGCCGAGGCGATGGGCTGCCCCATCGGCACGGTGATGTCGCGCCTGCACAGGGGGCGCAAGCTCCTCCAGAAGACGCTGCGCGAGCACGCGGTCTTGATGGGCATCGTCAGCGAAGGCGCGGCGAAGGACGCGCCCGCCGACCTGGACGCGTACCGCAAGCGGAAGCGGGGTGCCGCATGAGCGCTGCGAAATCGATCGAGAGCTGTTCGCGGTTCGACCACGCGCTGTGCGCCTACGTCGACTGCGAGCTGGATCCTGACCACGCCGTCGATCTCGAGTCCCACCTCGTCCAGTGCCCTCCGTGCTTCGAGCAGGTGAGGCTCTTGCGCTCGCTGCGGGCGAGCCTGAAGCGGGCGCGGCCGTCGGGGTGCCCGGACGCGCTGCGGGCGCGCGTCGCCGCGGCGGTGGCGCACGAGCAGGCGCGCGACGCGGCGCAGGCGGCCGAGGCGAGGCCGCGCCTCGTGCACAGGGGGTACGCGATCGCGCTCGCCGCGGCGGCGGGCGTCGTCTTCGTCGTGGGCGTGGCGCGGCGGCCGGACGCGTCGGCGGAGGCCGCGAGGGCGGACGCCGCGAGGGCGGCGGTCGATCGCGCGGCGTCCACCGAGAGCGTCGAGGTCCTGCTCGACGATCTCGTCACCCAGCACGCGCAGCCGCTGCCGCCGGAGACGACCAACCCGGAGGACCTCCCGCGCTTCGATCCGTTCGTCGGCGTCCCTGTCCGCAGGCCGCATTTCCAGTCGATACCGGCGAACTTCATGGGCGCCCGCGTGCACACGATGCGCGATCGGCGCGCCGCGCTGCTCCAGTTCGTGGTGCGGGGCAACCACCGCGTGACGGTCTACATGTTCAACTCGCGCGCGGTCCCGGTGCAGAAGGCGCAGCCGATCCTGCAGCCGCGCGTCGTGCGCGAGCGCCCCGTCTACGTGGGCAACATCAACGGCTACTCGGTCGCCGCCGCCGAGCGCAGCGGCGTCGGCTACGCGCTCGCCTCGGATCTCGGCGACGACGTCAGCACGCAGCTCGTCCTCGCTGCGATGCAGTGAGCGCGCCGGCGCCCGCTCTCTGGCGGGCGCCGTTCTGTCCCCTCCCTCGATCATCCCACCCCGAAGAACCCCTACCGCGAGAGACCGCATGCGCTTCGTCTTCGTCATGGATCCGCTGAGCCGCGTGACGCACGACAAGGACACGTCGTTCGCCTTCATCCGAGCGGCGCAGGCGCGCGGCCACGAGAGCTTCCACTGCCTGCCGCGCGACCTCTCGATCGAGGGCGGCGAGGCGCACGCCTCGGCCTCGCCGGTGCTCATCGGCGACGCGCCCCCGTTCATCTCGCTCGCGGGGGGCCCCGAGCGGCTCCGGCTCGCGGACGTGGACGCCATCTTCATCCGCAAGGACCCGCCGTTCGATCGCAGCTACCTGTACGCGACGCTGATCCTGGAGCGCGCGCGGCGCTGCCCGCTCATCGTGAACGACCCCCGCGGGCTGCGCGACGCCAACGAGAAGCTCTACGCGCTGAACTTCCCCGAGTGGACGCCGAGGACGCTGGTCACCGCGGACCGCGAGCAGATCCACGCGTTCGTGCGCGCCCTCGGCGGCACGGCCGTGATCAAGCCGCTCGACGGCGCGGGCGGCCTCGGCGTGCTGCAGATCAACGAGCGCGACAAGAACGCGCGCGCCATCGCGGACATGATGACGAACGAGGGGCACCGCCTCGCGATGGTCCAGGAGTACCTGCCCGCCGTCGTCCACGGCGACAAGCGCGTCCTCCTGCTCGACGGCGAGCTGCTCGGCGCCATCCTCCGGGTGCCCCGCGACGACGATCACCGCTCGAACATCCACGTCGGCGGGCGCGTGGTCTCGACGGAGCTCTCGCCGCGCGAGCTCGATCTCGTCCGCGCGGTCGCGCCTCGCCTCCGCGCCGACGGCCTCTTCTTCGTGGGCCTCGACGTCATCGGCGAGCGCCTGACCGAGGTGAACGTCACGAGCCCGACGGGCATCCAGGAGCTCGGGCGCTTCACCGGCGCGGATCCGGCGGCGAGGGTGATCGCCTGGGCCGAGGAGCGGGCGCGCGGCCAGGCCGCGCGCGCGTGAGCCACGTCGCTCCGGAAAGTTGGCCCGGAGCGCCCGCCTCTGCGAAGGCTCCCCCATGGGCGAGTCATTCGAGCGGTGTGCCGTGTGCAGCGACGGCGAGCAGGGCGATCGGGACGGCGGTGCGCCCGGGGATCCTCGCGCGAGGACGCGGATGGCGCGCGTGGTCATCCAGGGGCGCTCGCTGAGCCTGTGCCGGACGCACGCGGCGACCGTGGCCGTCGCCATGCCGGAGACGTTCGAGGAGATGCGCGCGCTGTTCGTGGGGCTCCAGCGCGGCGCGCAGCCGGCGCAGCGCGGCGCGCAGCCGGCGCAGCGTGATCCGTCCGTCGAGCGCCGCTCCCCCATCCCGCGCCGCAACCCCGAGGATCGGCGCGTCTTCCCCCCGCGGCCGGAGGGCCGGCGGATCGGTGCAGGACGCCGCACCAGCGATCCGGGGGAGTGATCGCGACCGCCGCGCCGGCGCCCTCCTCGCGCGCGACGGCGCCCTCCTCGCGCCGATTCCGGAGCGGCGCCCGCTCTCCGCGCGGAGCGCCGCGGGCCGCCGGACGCGCGCGGCGCGTGGTAGGTTCTCGCCATGAGATCCCGCCGGCATGTCGTCATCGGGCTCGGGTCGAGCCTGGGCGATCGCCTGGCGACCCTCCGCGCCGCCATCGCGGCGCTCGGCGCCGATCCCGATCTCGACGTCGTCCTCGAGTCGTCGCGCTACGAGTCCCCCCCCGCAGGCGGCCCTCCGCAGGGCGACTACGTGAACGCCGCGGTGCTCGTCGCCACGTCGCTGCCCGCGCGCCAGATCCTCGAGCGCACCCTCGCCGTGGAGCGCTCGCTCGGGCGGACGCGCCCCGATCCGGTGCGATGGGGGCCGCGCACGATCGATCTGGACCTGCTCTGGATCGAGGGCGAGGTCGTCGTGGAGCCGGATCTCGTGGTGCCTCACCCGCGGCTCTGCGACCGAGTGTTCGCGCTCAGGCCGCTGCTCGACGTCGCCCCCGACGCGCGCGACCCGCGCACGGCGGTCGCGTACGCCGCGCTCCCCGCTGCGAGCGCGCCCATTCGCAAGCTCGATCCGATCTGATCGGCGCGGCTGCCGCCCGCGGGCGCGGCTGCCACGCGCGGGCGCGGCGCTCAGCGCGAGCGCGGCGGGCCGGAAGCGGCGCGGGAGCGGAGGCCGGCGCTGCCGCCCGCGTACGACGCCGCGCTGCCGATCGTGACCACCACGACCAGAAGCAGCGCCCACCCCAGCGCGCCCGCCGGCGCGCCCTCGGCGAGGGCGAGCGCCCACGCGAGCGCGGCGACGACGGCGCCGCTCGCGGCGGCCTCGCGCCGCCCGGCGCGCCCGCCGAACCGCCCCACGAGGTAGCCGCCGGCGACCCCGGCGAGCGCGAACGCGATCACGTTGAGCCCCACCATCGCGAGCCGCACCGAGCCCTGTGCCCCGGCGTCCCCCGCCCGCTCGATCATCCGGCGCAGCAGCGTGTTGACGAGGCCCGCGAGCGGCAGCCACGCGATGAAGATCGCCACCGTCCCGAGCGCGATCCAGTGCCACGGCGGCCGGTCCTCACCCTCGTCGTCGCCGCCGCTCTGCAGCACGGGGAGCTTGCGCTTCTCCGGCGCTGCCGCGCCGCCCCGAGGAGGCGCCGCGCCTGCCGCGCCGCTGCCGACGACCGGGAGGCGTCGCTTCGGCGCGTCCCCCATGGCGTCAGCTGGGCTTCGAGGTCGGGGGCGGCGCCGCGGCAGGAGCCTTCCGCCAGAACTTCCGCGCTTCGTCCTGCAGGCGGACCAGCCGCCGCTGCTCCTGGATCAGGCCGCCGTAGGCGCGAGGCACACGCGGATCCTTCGCGAGCGCGTACAGGACCTGGAGCGCCGCCTCGGCGTCGTCCGTCGCGCGGTGCGCCTTCTCGAGCGAGATCCCGAGCCGAGCGGCCATGTCGCCGAGGGCGCGGCTCTCCTCGTTCTTGTAGAGCTCGCGGGCGAACGTGAGCGGATCGACCCAGTCGACCTCGCGCCGCATGGCGGGCGGCGGCTCGTGCGGGCGCATGCCCACGCGCTCGAGCTCGGCGAGCAGGAACGAGCGGTCGAAGGTGGCGTTGTACGCCGCGGGGATCGCCCCCTTGAAGCAGCCGAGGATCTCCTCCGCGACCTCGGCGAACGACGGCTTGCCCTCGACGTCAGCGTCCTTGATCCCGTGGATGGCGGTGCTCTCCGCGGGGATGGGCCGCCCCGGGTGGATGAGCCAGTTGTAACGCGTCAGGATCTCCCCGGAGCGGCCGATGACGATGCCGAGCTCGATGATCCGATCGCCCGCAGGATCGCGCCCCGTGGTCTCGACGTCGACGAAGGCGATGGGCTGGTCGATCCAGGCGCTGCCCGCGTCGATCTCGGACGCGACACCGACGGCGCGCACCTTGAGGAGGTGCGCGATCCCAGGGTAGTGCCGGCCCGTCGGGAAGCAGCCGCACGGGTCGGCGACCTTCACGGCGTCCTCGGCTTGACGGGCTGGGCGGGCGCAGCCGAGATCGCGGGGCGCGCCGCGCCGCCCGCCGGCGCGCTGGTCCCGGCGGCGGGGGTGGCGCTGGCCGCCGGGGTCGCGCTGGCCGCGGGGATCGCGCTGCCGGAAGGCGACGCGTCGCCTGGCGTCGGGGGCGCAGGCCGCGGCGTCTTGCCGAGGAGCTCCAGCTCGAGCTTGACCCACGCCTCGAGATCCTGGCCGGGGTTCGAGAGGAGCTGGAGGTTGACCTCGCGGCCGTTGATGAAGACGAGGGGCGTCCCCTCGAGCCCGACGCCGTCGGCCTGCACCTTGTCCTTGTCGATGCGCGCCTTGGTGTCGGTCGAGACGAGATCGGCGCGGAACTTCACCATATCGAGCTTGAGCCGCTGCGCGTAGCGCTCGAGGTCGGCCTGCTCCAGCTTGTCCTGGTTCTCGAAGAGGAGGTGGTGCATCTCCCAGAACTTGCCCTGGTTGAGCGCGGCGGTCGCCGCGCGCGCGGCGGGCTCGCCGTGGACGTGCGCCGAGAGCGGGTAGAACTTGAAGACGAGGCGCACCTGCCCGTCGAAGCGCTTCACGAGCCCCTCGAGCAGCGGCGACATCAGCCTGCAGAACGGGCACTCGAAGTCGGCCCACTCGACGATCGTGATCGGCGCGTCGGGCGGCCCCATCTCCGGCGAGCCGTCGGTGGCGAGCGTCTTCACCTTGTTCGCGTCGAAGCGCATGTGGAACGCTTCGTCGCGCTCCTTCTTCGACCGGCCGTCCTTGACCAGATCGAGCAGGAGCTGCGCGGCGGGGAGGCACGCCTTGCACGGGCGCTGCTCCTTCACGCACTGCGCGATGCTCACGGGCGTGTCCGGGCAAGGGGAGAGGAGCTCGGAGACCTGTGCCGCCCACTCCCGGCGCTCGCGGGGAGTCAGCGCGGAGGTGTCCACGCCCGGCAGCGAGACCGACACCTCCGGGCTCGCGGCGGGTTTGGGCTCGTTCGAGCTCGGGTTCCCAGGACAGCCCGTGGCGCCGATCGCGAGCAACGGCAACGCGAGGAGCGGCGGCATCCAGCGCAGGAATGACATCGCGGCGCGAGCTTAGTCGGACCCCTTGCGAGATGCTAGCGCGGGTGTAGCGTCAAGAGGTGCGGAGCGTCCTCTACCGCTTCCCGGATCTGCAGCAGTTCGAGCAAATCGTGTGTGATCCGGAGGAGCGTGACCTCGAGCTCGGGCTGCCCGCGGGGGAGGTCGTGGCCGATGGCGAGTGGGTGCTCGCCATCTTCGAGCTGGGCGAAAACCGCCGCGCGACGTCGGCCGCGGCGTGCGCGTCGGTCTCACCGGAGGGGGCGCGGCTCACGTTCGAGCCGCGCGACTGGCATCGCCTCGCCCACTTCGCGCGGACGGAGGCGCCCCGCCCCGGATCCGTGCCCGACACCGACGCCGCGGCGCTCCTCCGCGCCGCGGACGGGGCCGGGCCCGCCGCGTCATCCGGCGTCCAGGGCGCCGGCCCGGCGGGCCGAGCGCCGCCGCCCCCTGCGCCGCCTCGGCTGAAGGGCAAAGGCTCACGGGTCCTCGTTGTCGACGACGACCCCCACATCCGCGAGCTCCTGTCGGCGATGCTCGAGGCGGTCGAGCTCGCCGTCGTCGCCGTCGCCAGCGCGGAAGAGGCGCTGGCGCGGGTCCGCAGCTCACCGTTTCACCTCGTGGTCCTCGACTGGAACCTCCCGAAGATGACCGGCATCGACCTGTGCCGGACGCTGCGGCAGGAGCCCGGGCTCCGCGATCTTCCGGTCCTCTTCCTGACGGCGCACGCCTCCTCGCAGGACATGGTCGAGGCCTTCGCCAGCGGCGCCGACGACTACATGGTGAAGCCCTTCCGCGCCCCCGAGCTGGGGGCTCGCATCTTCAGCCTGCTCCGCCGGACCCGGCGAGGCACCTCCTGAGGCGCCGCGCCGCGGCGCGGCGGCCCCGCCGCGACGCGGGCTCGCGCTCGGTCACCGCTCGGTCACCGCTCGGTCACCGCTCTCAGGTTCCGCGCTCAGAAGGCGACATCGACGTTGACGTTGATCACGCCGATGCTCTGCGCGTAGTGCCCGCCGGAGTCGGGAGCCCTCGAGTTCGGGTGCAGGCCGGCGGTGATGCTGTCCCCCGTGGTGTCGCGGCTGACGTAGAACAGGTGGGTATACGACGCGGCGAGGTGCAGCTGCTTCGCGACGTGGAAGCGCCCGCCGAGGGCGAACGAGACATCGTGGAAATCGACGCCCGATGGATCCAGGGTCTCGTCCGGAACGGCGTTGGAGTCGTACCCGACGCCGCCGAAGACCTCGATCGCAGGCCGCGGCCAGTGGCTCCAGCCTGCCCGCACGCCGAACGTGTCGTTCCAGCGGCGGGGGATGTTCTGCACCACGCGGGCGCCCTCTCCGGCGAAGCCGTCTCGATCGATCTCGCACGCCGCGCCGACCTGGGTGAGGCACTGGTTTTCCATCGAGCTCCACCGCGTCCAGTCGCCGAAGAGCCGGATCTCGAAGCGCTCCGCCGGGACGAAGCGGGCGCCGAGCCGCACGATGTCCGGCAGGCCCTGGTGAAGCTCCACGTCGCTCGGGGAGCCCGACACGCCGCTGAAGCGGTTGGTGAGCGTGCCCTCGAGCGACTCTCCCCCCGTGACGTTCGGCCGCGACTGGTACGACGCGCCGATCCAGAGCTGCTCCGGCACCGCCTCGACCAGCGCGCCGACGCCGAAGCTCGCGTGGAAGCCGCTCACCTCGAGCAGCGAGCGCCCCTCGGTCGCAAGGAAGTTGTCGCCGGAGGCGTTGCGGGCGCGCACGGTGTTCACCTGGGTTCGAATCAGGTTGCCGGAGAGGCCGAGGCTGAGGCGGAGCGCCGGGATCTCGTAGGCGGCGGCGAGGGTGAAGAACATCGCCTGGAGCGAAGACTCGATGGAGTGCCAGCGCTGCACGCCGTCCACCGCCCCGGCGAGCTCGCGATTGCCCTCGAACGCCGCGTTGGTGTCCCAGGACGCGGCGCCGCCGAAGGGCACATAGACGCCGGCGCCCAGCGCCAGATCGCCGAGCCTGGCCGACGCGCCGAGCATCGGCGAGGCAGCCACGTTGAACAGGCTCGCCTCCCCCGTGTTCGCCCGCGGCACCGTCACGTCATCGGTCGCCGCCGCCGAGTGCGTGTAGGACGCGGCGCGCAGCGCGATATTTCCGTCCAGGAACAGATGAATCCCCTCGCTCTCGGCGAGGCCAGCGGGGTTGTAGTAGACCGCGGTCGGATTGCTCGTGATCGGGTTGCCGTGCTCGCCGCCAAACCGCGCGGTCGCGAACCCGCCGGCGAGCGCGGATCCGGTCCAGGCGAGACCGCCGAGGAGGCCGACGGAGATCGCGAAACAGGGGCGGTTGATCGACATATCCGGTGTTCTCGATTCTGAGGGCGGAGGAATGCGGCGCCTGCGGCGGACCCTGCATGGTAGGGTTGCAACACCTGCCACGTCAGGGAAGGTTCTACCCGATCAAGTCAAATGTCACCTTTCGCACGGTGTCAAATGCTTTTCTCCCGCACCATCCGGACAACGCTCGCATCAGCTGCCCTCACCACCACGGCGCTCCTCATCGGCTGCGCCGACCCGGCAGGCAGATACGATGACTTCGAAGCTCGCGATACCATGATCCGCGAGAGCAGCGGCGGCGAGGGTGGTGGTGGCAGCGACGGAAATGGCGGCGCTGGAGGTGGCGGGGACAACTGCCTGCTGCCGGAAGCGGGCGCCGTCGACGGCGATTTCCTCTTCAGCCTCTCGGCCTATCTCAACCCGCGGGCCCCTATCCTCTTCGTCGCCAGCCTGACCACCCAGGCCAGCGACGGCGGCCTGAGCTTCTCGCTGACCTTCCAGCCGCTCGTGGCCGCCGATCGCAAGACGCCCACGGGCGAGCCGTTCGATGTGGGTCCCTTCGCGCTGTCCGCCGATGGGAAGTTCACCGCGCAACTGCCCACGCTCGTCGTGCCGGGCGACGCCAACCCCATCTCCGGCAGCGAGCTCGAGGCCACCATCACGCTGACCGGCGGCTCCCTCTGCGCGCCCGCCGACTTCATCTGTGGCGTCGTCACCGGCAGCGCGGCGAGGCCGATCCCCCTGAACCTCAAGGGCTCTGCCTTCGCCATGGAGCGAATCGCCGATCCGAGCAGCTACCCGGCGCCGGTCATCAACTGCAAGAGGGACCCGGCGAACCCGCTCCCGTGAGCGCCCGGTCGGATCACGCCACGGCCTCCGCCGCGGCGGCGCCTTCGAGCTCGATCAGCGAGATCTCGGACGGCGCGCCGACGCGCATCGGCGGCCCCCAGTAGCCCGTGCCGCGGCTCACGTAGATCTGGCTGTCGCCGTGCGAGGACAGCCCGGCCACGTAGGGCTGGTCGAGCCGCACGAAGAAGTTCCACGGGAAGATCTGACCCCCGTGGGTGTGGCCGCTGAGCTGCAGGCCCACGCCCCGCTCCGCGGCCTCCAGGATCTGCTTGGGCTGGTGCGCGAGCAGCACGAGCTCGCGAGAAGGGTCCCGCCCCGCGAGCGCGCGCGCGAGGTCGGGGCCGTGGCCGCGGCCCATGCCGCGGGAGCTCCAGTCGTCCACGCCGGCCAGGTCGAAGCCGTGCTCGCCGTCGCCGATCGAGACACGCTCGTTGCGCAGCACCGTCACGCCGAGCCGGCGGAGCTCCGCGATCCACGCCTCGGCGCCGGAGTAGTACTCATGGTTGCCCGTCACGAAGAAGACCCCGTGCCTGGCGCGCAGATCGGCGAGCGGCGCGGTGTGCTCGCGGAGCTCTTCCACGGAGCCGTCGACGAGATCGCCCGTGATCGCGATGAGATCCGGCTCGAGCGCGTTCACGCGCGCGACGACGCGCTCGAGCCAGGCCCGGCCGATCGTCGGGCCGATGTGGAGGTCGGTCAGCTGAACCACGCGAAAGCCCGACATGGCCGCGGGGAGGCGGCGCAGGCGGACGCGCACCGGGCGGACGGCGACCTCGCCGAGGGCGCTCGCGGCGCCGGCGACGCCGAAGCCCATGGCGAGCATTCCGGCCGCGCCCGCGAGGGCGCGCGAGAGGAAGGTGCGGCGCTCGCCGTCGAGCGGCTGGTTCAGCAGCGCGGTGACGCCGTGAGCGCCGAGGCGGACGAGCTCGGAGGTGAGCAGGAGGAAGAAGAGCAGGACGGCGAGCCCGACCCACGTGTAGACGACGCCGGCGACGACGCCGGCGATGTGCCGGGGCAGCGCGCGCGTGAGCAAGAGGCCGAGGGGCACCAGCGACCCGAGCACCACAAGGGCCACGCTGCCGGCGCGGTGCCAGAGCGGGCCGAGCTCGGGCGCGCGGATCAGGCGCTGCCAGAGGTAGTAGTGGACGCCTGCCACGATGGCGCTGAAGACAGCGATGAAGACGACGAAGGAGAGGAGAGGCCGCTGCACGCGTCCAGCATGACCACGGCGGCGCGCGCCCGCCGCTCCGATCGCGCCGGAGCCAGGCTCGGCAACATTTCTTAACGGAGCGACGCGGCGGGCGGCGGCTACGACGTGCTCACGCACACGCCGAACCCGGCGGGGTAGATCGCGCTGCCGCCCTGGCACTTGGCGCCTGCGCCGCATTCGGGCGCCCTGCTGTCGATCCGGCAGAGCTGCTTGCACTGGTTCGTCAGCATCGAGCACACGAAGCCGGGCGCGCACGGGCAATGCTCGTCGGCCCGCCCCTCGCCGGGCACGACGCAGCTCGTCGTCCCATCCTCGCGGACGATCGTGCAGGTGAGGCCCGTCGGGCACACGCTGTCGTTCAAGAGCTCGCAGTTCGTCGCGGGAACACAGACGGGTATCGGGACCGGAGCCCTCGCGCTCGCATCGACGATCGACTCGGCCATCGGTCGCTCGTCGCAGTACGTCCCCGCCGCGCAGCTCTCGACGTGACCACAGCAGTACTGCCGGCACACGCCGCCTTCCCCGTCGGCCGCCACGCACCCCAGGCCAGCCGCGCAGTCGGCGGCGCTGTGACAAGGGCCGCCTGCCTCGAAGCGGCCCGCCGGCCGGCAGCTCGGGATCGCATCACCGTCGTCGAGCACGAGCTGGCAGTGCAGCGTCTGCGCGGCAGGGAGCCCCGTTCCTGTGCCCGCGTCGCCGTCCGACGAGCACTCGGTCGGCTCCCCGCCTGGGGTGCAGCCATCGCCGCACAGGTACGCGAAGCGGGTGTAGGGATCCTGCGCCTCCGGAGCGGCCGGGATGTTGACGTCCTCGTTCACGACGCCGCCGGCACCGCCGGCACCGCCGTTGCCGCTCGCGGGCGGAGAGGGGCTGCCACCCGATTGGGTCGAAGCGCCCTCGCCTCCCCCACTCCCGAACGCCGCCCCGCCGTCTTCGTACCCACCCGCCGAGGCGTTGTCCACCGAGCACGCGGAGAGCGCGAAAACCCAGGCCGCCGCGAGGCCAGTAAGCAGACGGGCGTGGTGTGAGCTCATTCCAGGACCACCAGAAAAGCACAAGCGGAATGAGCGTATCATGTCGCCTCCTGCATTCACAGAATGTGCCGATTCTGTGTGTCGTCGCCAGGGCGCCGAGCGCAACCTGGGTGAGGACGCGGTCCTGTGCGCCGCGAGCACGGGGGCACCTCGCCTGCGGGCATCCCTGGCGCAAGCATGACGCCCATGTCGCACCGAACGCCGGGCCTCGCGCGATGGTGCGTGATGGCGCCTACCGCGCCTCGATGTCGCGGGTGACCACGTTGCCCGCGCTGTCGTAGGCGCGCACCGCGAGCAGGTGCGCGCCCGGCGGCACGATCGCGCCGAGATCCGCCTCGAACGGCTCGACGGCCTCGTCGAAGACGCCGTCGCTCGGGAAGATGGGCCGCCACTCCTCCAGGCCCGCGATCGAGACCTCGACGCGCGCGACCGGACCGAGGCCGTCCGCGACCTCGCCCGTGAGCCGGCGCCCCTGCAGCGCGAGGGCCCGGAACACCGGCGGCGTGCTGTCGACAAGGACGGTGCCCGACTCGAGGCTGTGGCGCAGCGTGCGCTCGGGCGGGTTCGCCAGCTCGTCGCTCGCCTCGACGAGGATGCGGTACTCGCCCTCGGGAAGCGCGGTCGTGTCCCATACGTGCTCGGCGCGCGTCACCTTCTCGCCCGGCTTCAGCAGGCTGCGCCAGGTCGACTGCCCCTCCATCCGGTAGGAGAGGCGGTAGCGGAGGTCGTCCTGGTCTGGATTGTCGACCTTCCATGTCAGCTGGAGCGCGCTCACGGGCTTCGGCGCCTCGCCGCCCGACGGCGGGAGGCTCGTGCGAGAGGGCTTCGTCTGCCCCTTCGGCGCGGCCTCGATCGACGTGACCACGGCGCGCGCGTTGTCGGTGACGAACGAGAGCTTCACCTCGCGGAGCACCGCGCCCGGGTCGCGGCGCCAGCGCGCGCGGATCTGCGCGAAGCGCGCCGGCGGGCTCTTCACGTCGCCCGGCGCGGCGAGCGCCGTGGACCACGCGCTCCAGGTGCCGTCCGGCGCGTCGGTGTTTCCGCTCCGGGTCTCGAGCTCCAGCGCGCCGTCGGAGCGCCACGACAGGCGCCCGAACGTGGCCCGCAGCCCGGCGTCGAGCACCTTGCTCGTCCACACCGCGTCGGCGCCGCCGACGCCCTTCACCTCGTGGAAGACCGCGGGGTCGGTGGTCGCGACGAACCTGCGCCGCCCGGCCATCATGAAGGCGCCGACCTGGCGCTCGTCGGTGTCGGCGACGAGCCGCGCGACGTGGTTGTCGCTCACGGTGTAGAGCCGGCCCTCCGCGCCGGTCCCGACGTACGGCGCCAGGTCGTCGCCGAGGCCGAGCGAGACGTAGTGGGTGTCGTCGTCGCTCATCATCTTCTCGGCGACGCCGCTCCGATCGAAGCGCATGAGAACGCCCTTGCCGGGCTTCGGCGCGCGCGCCGGCTGCGGCGGCGGCGGCCCGCTCCGGTTGCGCTTCGGGGGGGCGAACGCCTCGGCGTACTTGTTGGCGATCGCGTAGATCGTGCCGCCCTTCGCGCCCGGCGCGATGGCGATGGCCTTCACGTCGTCGGCGTCGAAGTCGTAGAGCACGGTCGCGCGCCCGGGCGCCGTGAGCTTGTAGAGCAGCGCCTTGCCGTTCGAGCCGGCGTAGACGGCGCCGTCGTCCCCGACGGCGACGCTCATGAGGTGCGGCTCGTCGCTGTCGAAGTACACCTGGGCCTTGCCCGCGGCGTCGACGCGGAACAGCTTCCCCCCCGAGCCGGTCGCCGCGTAGAGCGCCTTCGCCCTGGGATCGTACGCGAGGCCCCACACGTCCTCGGTGTCGGGGAGCTCGGCGAAGACCTTCGCCGGACCGCCGTTGCCCGCGCCGCGCGGCAGGCGGAAGAGCTTGCCCTCGGGGAAGGTCCCCGCGATGACGTCGCCATCGAATGCGAGCGCGAGCGCGCTGACCGCCATCTGCCCGGTCGTGGCAACGAGCGCGATCCGGCCGCCCGAGACGCTGTAGATCTTCCCCTCGTTGCCCGTGCCGAGCAGCACCGTCCCGTCCGGCAGCACCACGGAGCTCCAGATGGACGTCGCGTCCGGCAGCGGCGTCGCGCCGAGCGTCAGCCCGGCGCGCACGGCGCCGTTCGAGTCCACGCTGACGCCGGTGAGATCCCCGCCCTTCAGGTCCTCGAGCGATCGGAGCTCGAAGCTGCGCGTGCCCACCGCGTGGGCCGGCAGCGCAACGAGCCCCGCGGCGACGGCGGCGACGGCGGCGGCGAGGAGCCTGCGCGGAGAGGGGACGGCGCGAGGGTGAGGCGATCGGGAATGGGCAGAAGAGCGCTCTGTGCTCATGGGTCGCAAGATGGAGGGGTCAGGGAGAGGGGGGTCAGGGAAGAGAGGGAGGCGGGAGACCGGCGGGCTCAGCGGAGGATAGGCCGGACCGTGACGCTCACGGAGTCTTTCCCGACCAGGAAACGCTTGAGGGACACCGGCACCTGCACCTGCGCGCCGAAGGTCTCGGGCGCGTCGGACGCGGAGCTCGGGCGCAGCGTGTCCATCGCGCCCGGGGGGAGCCGCGAGGCGACCTTGCCGCGGTACGCCGCGCCGTTCTCCCGGAGCCGGAACGTCGCGACGACGCTCTCCGCGTCGTGGGTCTGCCTCGGCAGCATCGCCACGAGCTCGGCGACGTTGTTCGGGGTCGCCATCGGGCGCTCCACCTCGTAGCCGGGCGCGAGATCGATGTCCACCCGGCTGCCGGCGAGCTCGCGCGGCACCGGCACCTCGATGACGCGCGACTCGACGGGGCCCTGATGAGGCTGGAGATCCAGGCGGATCCGCGCGGGCGCGCCCGCCTCGATCTCGGGCTCGAGCACCTTCGCGCCGCGCAGCAGCACGACCTCGCGATCGAAGGTGACCTTCACGCGGGTGTCGACGCGCTCGATCGAGACGTCCTCCCAGGGGTTGTTGAGCAGGGCCCCCATCGCCCGGACGAGCCGGCTGCGGACGAAATCGTCGCTGCTGAGCGGGGTGCCGTTGCCGGCGCCGAAGTCGACGAGCGAGATGGTGCCGTAGCGCCCGATCTTCACCTGGCTCACCGCCCGCCAGGTCATGTCGCGCCGCTCGGCCGTCGTCGCCTCGACGGCGTTGCCGACGGCCATCGAGACGAAGGCGGGCGCGAGGAACTGATCGTGCGCGACCTCGACGTTCCACGTCGGGTGCGGCGCGCCCGCCACGCCGTCGATCTGGACGCGCATCGGGAAGACCGGCGCCTTCGCCGAGCTGTCGACGACGATCGCGGCCTGCCGATCGTTCACCAGCGTGCCCAGGGGCCGCACCGCCTCGCCGATCTTGAAGCTCCGGTTCTGGCTCGCGAGGATCCAGTGGACCCGCGCGATCGCGGCGGGGAGGTTCGTGACGCCGCCGTTCATCATCGGGTGGCCGAACGCGACCAGCTTGTCGCCCGACACGCGCGTGACCGTGCCGATGCCCATCGCGGAGATGTCGCCGCGCACGAGCTCGACGCCGATCGCCCCCCCGTCGACGTACCTGGTCGGCGCGCCCGGCTCCGGGCTCGCGGACGAGCCGCCGCCGGCCTGCATCGGATCGAGCCCCATGGGGCCGAGCAGGTCGCTCGCGATGCGCAGCGACGTCCCGCCGAGCCCGCCGAGCATCACCGGCGTCGAGGCGCGCGCGAGGCCCGTCGACTCGGGCGGGGCGAGCGACGGCGCGACGCGCGCGGCGATCTGGCTGGCGTGGCCGGCGAGGTCGTAGGCGTCGACGGCCCCCAGGAAGCCGCGGCTGCCGTGCAGGCGGGCCGGCGCGGCGGCGCGCGGCGGCGGCGGCGCACCACCGGCGCGGCTCACCGGGGCGGGCAGCGGGCCGCCGACCTTCGGGGCGATCCCGCGCGGGAGCGGCCGCGCGAGCTCGTCGAGCATCGACTTGATCGGGGTGACGCCGGCGATCGCCTCCGCGCCGAAGAGCCAGCCGTACGCGTAGGCGCCGATCATCTTGCCGTTCAGGTAGATCGGGCTGCCGCTCATCCCCGCCACGGTGCGCGCGACCTCGAGGCGCGGGTGCTGCGTCTTGACGAGGACGAGGTCCTGGTTCGGCCGGAAATTGCGGAGCGTCGAGATGACCTCGACGTCGAACTTCTCGGGCGTGGTGCCGGAGAAGACGGTGAGGCCGTACCCCTTCATGCCCGGCTTCACCTCGGAGAGCGGCAGCGTATCGGGCGGAGCGGAGATCGCCTGGGCCGCGCCGACGCCGACGGCGACGCTGCACGCCGCGCCGGCGAGCAGGCTCAGGGGGATGAGGCGGCCGTCGCGATCGACGAGGGCGCGGGCGGCGCCCGCGATCGCCCTCGCGCTGCGGGTCGCGAGCGGGGCGGCGCGCGCTGTGAGGAAGGAATCCGGACGAAACCACGGCATGTTGCGCAGAGGCACGGGCCAAGCTTAGCCCGGATTTGGTAGCGCGACAGAGCGGGGGCTCGGGCCGCGCCGGGAGGTCACCGCGCTGCCCAGGGTCGCCGTTTTCCAGAGGCGGGGCGCGCCGGCGACGCTAGGCTTCGCCCCGTGAAGGATATCGCGGCGACCGCGACGCTCGTCCTTTCGTTCGCCGCCTGGGTGACCACCCACGTCGCGCTGGCCGCGCGGCTCGCGCTCCGGAGCCAGCCGCGCTGGCGCGGGCTCGTCGCGCTGGTGGTGCCGCCGCTCGCGCCGATGTACGGCTTCCGGCTGGGGTGGCGGCGGACGAGCACCCTGTGGCTCGTATGGCTGATCGTGTACGTGCTCGCGCTCCTCGTCGCGCGGGCGTGAGGAGCAGCGCGTGGCGCCTGACGTGAAGGCTGACGACGTGAGGGCTGACGGCGTGAAGGCTGACGGCGTGAAGGCTGACGGCGTGAACACGGAGATGACGGCGAAGCGGCGCCCGGGCGCGCCGCCCGCGATCCTCGTCGGCACGATGAACTTCGGCGGCCGCACGCCGCCCGAGGAGGCCGAGCGCATCACCCTGCGCGCGCTCGAGCGCGGGATCACCGCGTTCGACACGGCGAACCTCTACCAGGACGGCGCGTCCGAGCGGATCCTCGGCCGGGCGCTCCGGGGCCGCCGGGCCGAGGCGCAGATCGCCACCAAGGTCGGCCTGCGCCGCGTCCGGGGCAGGCCCGAGGGCCTCGGGCGCGAGCGCGTGATCCGCGCCGTCGAAGAGAGCCTCGCGCGCCTCGGCACCGACCGCGTCGACGTCTGTTATCTCCACGCGCCGGACCCGGAGACGCCCATCGAGGAGACGCTGTCGGCGATCGACGCCCTGCTCGAGCAGGGGAAGATCCTGCAGTACGGGGTCAGCAACTTCGCTTCGTGGCAGATCCTGGAGATCATCGCGCGCCGCGACGCCGTCGGGAAGCCGCGCCCCGCCGTCTCTCAGGTGCTCTACAACGCGCTGATCCGCCAGCTCGACGTCGAGTACGCCGCCTTCGCGCGGCGGTACGCGCTGGCCACCGCGGTGTACAACCCGCTCGCCGGCGGGCTCTTGACGGGGCGGCACGCGGGGCCTGAGGCGACGCAGGCGGGCTCGCGCTTCGAGGGCAACCGCCTCTACCAGCGCCGGTACTGGAGCAGGCGCATGTTCGAGCTCGCGGCCGGCTACGCCGCGGTGGCGGCGGACGAAGGGATGAGCCTGCTCTCGCTTTCGTACGCCTGGCTCGCGGGGCGGGACGTCGTCGATTCCATCCTCGTCGGCCCGGTCCGGGCAGAGCACCTCGACGCGGCGGCCGACGCCGTCGGGCGCCCGCTCTCGGAGGAGGCGGCGCGGCGCATGGACGCGCTCTACCGCGATCACCTGGGCACCGACGCGAGCTACGCGCGATGATCGAGCTCCTGCTGCCCGGAGCCAGGGACCTCGATCTCGCGGGCCCCCTGGCCGACTACGCCGCCCGCGGCCACGCCCGCCTCGGGCGCGTGATGACCGACGCGGGGCTCGCGGCGCTGCGCGCGCGCTCGGATGACCTGATGCTCGGGCGCGTCACGTACCCCGGGCTCTTCTTCCAGCACGACGCGGCGTCGGGCCGCTACGAGGATCTGCCGTACGGCAAGGGCTACGAGGGGCCGAGCACGTCGTACCGGAAGCTCGAGAAGCTCGAGAAGGACCCGCTGTTCCTCGCCTGGATCGAGAACCCGCTCTTCGAGAGGATCGCGCGCGCGCTCATCGGCGGAGAGGTCTCCATCTACCGGGCCGTGCTCTTCAACAAGGCCGCGTCCGGAGGGACGCCGCTGCCCTGGCACCAGGACGGCGGCAGCTACTGGGGGCTGGATCGCGACCCCGAGCTGCAGATCTGGACCGCGCTCGACGACGCGCCCGCCGGCGGCGGCTGCGTGGAGGTGCTGGAAGGCAGCCACATCGACGGGCTCGCGACGCCGCTCGGCGGCGTCATTCCGAGCGACCGCGTGCGCGCGGCCGACGCGGACGCCCGCAAGATCGCGCTGCCGGCGCGCGCGGGCGAGGCCCTGCTGATCCACAACTACCTCTGGCACTGCTCCGCCGTGAACCGGAGCGGCCAGCCGAGGCGAGCGTTCACCGTCTGCTACATGAACAGGGCGACCCGCTGCCTCCGGAAGAAGAAGGCCCCGCGCACGTTCACGCCGGTGTTCTGAGCTCCCCCGGGCAGGCGGCCTCGGCGCGGCCGGCGGCCCCTCGCTCGCCATCCCTCCCCTTCCCCCTGGCTTGCCCCGGCTTCCCCGGAGCGTTCCCCGGCCGGCGCCGACGTTTCGACAATTTTTCGAGCCGGTCTCGCATCCAGTTCGCCCCCGTGTCGTAAGGACGGACGCCCGTACCCGCGGCAACCTGCCGCGCCCCTGCGGCGACCTGCCGCGGCGTGGAGCCTCAATTACCCACAGCGGCAATCTGCCGCACTCACGCGGCACTTTGCCGTCTTGTCGCACCCCGCCAGCAAGCCATAACTGCGCCCGCGCGTCCTTCCGACGCCCACCACAACCCTATGGCTCGGTTCCTGTTCCCACGATGGGCCAACAAAGTGGTTCCGCTGGGGCTGCTCTTCGGAGTCCTGCCCCTCGGCGCCGCTGTGATCGGCGGATTCTGGTACTACGGTACCAACAAACATCTCGAGGTCGGGTATCAGCCGGATCAACCGGTTGACTATTCCCACAAGCTGCACGCCGGCGACCTCGGCATCGACTGCCGCTACTGTCACAGCACAGTAGAGGTATCCAGCTTCGCCGCGGTTCCCCCCACCGAGACGTGCATGAACTGTCATGCCAAGGTGCGGCGGGACAGCGAAAAGCTCCTCCTCGTGCAGGAGAGCTGGGCGACGGATCAACCCATCCCCTGGGTGCGCGTCCACAACCTTCCGGACTACGCCTATTTCGACCACTCGGCCCACCTGGCCGCAGGGGTCGGCTGCGTGAGCTGTCACGGACGCGTGGACCAGATGCACAAGGTCCGGCAGGTCCAGCCGCTCACCATGGGGTGGTGTCTGGACTGCCACCGCGATCCGGGTCCCAACCTCCGCAATCCCGCCGACGTCACCAAGATGGATATGGCACCCGCGACGGCCGCCATGGCGGGCGCCGGGATCCCTGCGAGCCACGAGCCTTACCAAGATCGCGTGCCCGCGGTCACTTCCTCCGGGCGGCAGGTGCAGGCGCCGCTCCACTGCTCGGGGTGCCACCGATGAGTAAACGAACTCCCCTCCCCCTCGCCCAGGACATCTCTGGAAAGACCTACTGGCGCAGCTTGAGCGAGCTCTCCGGCTCGCCCGACTTCGTCGACGCGCTCGGGCGCGAGTTCCCGCCGGCGGCGTTCGAGCCGCCGGAGGGCGTCGGGCGGCGCACGTTCCTGAGCCTCATGGGCGCGTCGCTCGCGCTCGGCGGCCTCGTGGGCTGCCGCCGGCCTGTCGAGCAGATCCTTCCGTACTCGCGGACCCCGGAGGAGGTCATCCCGGGCAAGCCGCTGTTCTTCGCGACGGCGCTGCCGATGATGGGCACGGCCTTCGGCGTCATCGTCGAGAGCCACGAGGGGCGGCCCACCAAGATCGAGGGCAACCCGAAGCACCCCGAGAGCGTCGGCGGGACCACCCTCCACATCCAGGCCTCGATCCTCGACCTCTACGATCCCGATCGCAGCAAGTCGCCGCGCGAGGGCGCGAACGAAAAGTCGTGGGACGACGCCGCGGCGTTCCTCCGCACCGAGGGCGACAAGCTCCGCGGCCGCGGCGGCAAGGGGCTCACGATCCTGACCGAGGCGCACCGCTCGCCGACGCTGGCCGCGCGCCTCGCCGATCTCCGCAAGACGCTGCCCGAGGCGCGCGTCGTCCGGTACGAGCCCTTCTCGCGCGACGCCGCGCGTGAGGGCGCGCGGCTCGCGTTCGGCAAGCCGCTCGAGACAACGCTCGACCTGACGAAGGCGCGCGTGATCGTCGCGCTCGACGCCGACCTGTTCGCCTCCGACGGCAGCCCGCTCAAGCAGGGGCGCGCGTTCACGGCGGGCCGCGCGGTCGACAAGGACCCGACGGCGATGAACCGCCTCTACTCCGTCGAGAGCACCTTCACGATCACCGGCGCGGCCGCGGATCACCGGCTCCGCATCCAGAGCCGCAAGATCCCCGCCTTCGCCTTCGCCCTCGCGACCGAGCTCGGCAAGCGCGGGGTCGCGCTCGACCCGCAGCTGCTCAGCGCGCTCGCGGGCAAATCGGAGGGGCTCGACGCCAAGGCGACCCGGCACGTCGCCGCCATCGCCGCCGACCTCGCCGCGAACCGCGGCCAGGGCGCGGTCGTGGCCGGGCGCTCGCTGCCGAAGGAGGTCCACGGGCTCGTGCACCTCATCAACCTCGCGCTCGACAACACGGGCAAGGCGGTCCGGCTCGTCGCGCCCTTCGACGACTCGCGCGAGGGCCCCGAGGCGCTCGTCGAGCTCGCGCGCTCCATCGAGAAGGGCGAGGTCGAGACGCTGATCATCCTGGGCGGCAACCCGGCCTTCGACGCGCCCGCGGACGCGCGCTTCGCCGACGCCCTCGCCAAGGTGCCCGCGAGCGTGCACGTCTCGACGCACGTCGACGAGACGAGCGAGCGCACCAAATGGCACCTGAACCGCGCCCACGCGCTGGAGTCGTGGAGCGACGTGCGGGCGGAGGACGGGACGGCCAGCATCGCGCAGCCGCTCATCGCGCCGCTCTTCGGCGGCAGGACCGACGCCGAGGTCATCGAGCTCCTGCTCGGCGGCTCGCGGACGGCGTACGACCTGGTGCGGGCGACCTGGCTGACCGCCGAGGGCGCGAAGCGCACCGAGGACGACTTCCGCCGCGCGCTGCACGACGGCCTCGTCGCGGGGAGTCAGCTCGCGGACGAGCAGGTGGCCGCCGCGGCGCAGGGCGCGATCGAGGCGCTGCGGGCGTTCGCGCCCGCCGTGGGCGAGGGCCTGGAGGTGACCTTCCGGCCCGACGTGCACGCGTGGGACGGCCGGTTCGCGAACAACGGGTGGCTCCAGGAGCTGCCCCACCCGATGACGAAGCTCACCTGGGGCAGCGCCGCGAACCTCTCGCCCTCGACGGCGGCGCGGCTCGGCCTGAAGGACGGCGACGTCGTGACGCTGACGGGCAGCGGCGCGTCGGTGCGGATCCCCGTCCTCGTCGCGCCGGGGCAGGCGGACGACTCGGTGGGCATCACCATCGGCCAGGGGCGGCGCGCGAAGCTCCGGGTCGGCCAGGGCGTCGGCGTCGACACGACCCCGCTGCGGAAGAGCGACGCCTTCGAGCTCGCCGGCGGCTTCTCGCTGGAGAAGACCGGCGAGGTCGTCGAGCTCGCGCGCACCCAGGAGCACTTCGTGATGGAGGGCCGCCCGCTCGCGCGGGAGGGGACGCTCGCCGAGTTCCAGAAGGACGCGGCGTTCGCCCAGAAGCAGGTCCACGTGCCGCCGCTCCTCAGCCTGTTCAAGGAGCCGAACCGGCGGCAGGGGCACGCCTGGGGCATGACCATCGATCTCAACGCCTGCCTCGGCTGCAACGCGTGCGTCGTCGCCTGCCAGGCCGAGAACAACATCCCGGTCGTCGGCGCCGACGGCGTGCGGCAGACCCGCGAGATGCACTGGCTCCGGATCGACCGCTACTTCCAGGGCACGGACCCGAACGAGCCGGAGAGCATCTCGCAGCCGCTCCCCTGCCAGCACTGCGAGAACGCGCCGTGCGAGCAGGTCTGCCCGGTCGCCGCCACGACGCACAGCCCCGAGGGGCTGAACGACATGGCGTACAACCGGTGCGTCGGCACGAAGTACTGCGCCAACAACTGCCCTTACAAGGTCCGTCGCTTCAACTTCCTCGAGTACGGCCAGCCGGACTCGGAGGAGCGGAAGATGCAGTTCAACCCCAACGTCACCGTGCGATCGCGGGGCGTCATGGAGAAGTGCACCTTCTGCGTGCAGCGGATCAACCACGCCAAGATCGACGCGAAGCGAGAGGGGCGGGAGCACATCAAGGACGGCGAGATCGTGACCGCGTGCCAGGGCGCTTGCCCGACGCAGGCCATCGTCTTCGGCGACCTCGACGACCCCAAGAGCCAGGTGGCCGCCACGGCCGCTAGCCCGCGCGGTTACAGATTGCTGGACGAGATCAACACCAAGCCGCGGGTCACCTACCTCGCCAAGATCCGCAACAAGAACCCGGAGCTCGCCGACGCATGAGCGCCACAGCACCCCTCCAGGTCGAACACCCCCGGCTCTCGGACCGCGCCGCCCTCTTGGACGAGGCGCCGCTCGTGCAGGGGAAGGACGACTTCCGCTCTCTCACCGACAAAGTCGCGGGCATCGTCCTCAGCAAGCGCCCCCCCGGGTGGCTCATCCTGCTGTGCCTTGCCATCAGCATCCTGTTCATCCTCGCCGGCTCGCTCGTTCACCTCGTCGGGACCGGTATCGGTATCTGGGGGCTGAACACCACGGTCAACTGGGCGTGGGACATCACCGGCTTCGTGTTCTGGGTCGGTATCGGCCACGCCGGCACGCTGATCAGCGCCATCCTCTTCCTCTTCCGCCAGAAGTGGAGGACGAGCATCAACCGCGCCGCGGAGGCGATGACGATCTTCGCGGTCGCGTGCGCCGCCATCTACCCGGTGGCCCACCTGGGCCGGATCTGGTTCGCCCACTGGCTGTTCCCGATCCCGAACCAGATGAGCCTCTGGCCGAACTTCAAGAGCCCGCTGCTCTGGGACGTGTTCGCCGTCTCGACGTACGCGACGGTCTCGACCCTCTTCTGGTTCGTCGGGCTCATCCCCGATCTCGCCACGATCCGCGACCGGGCCACGACCCGGACGAAGCAGATCGTCTTCGGGATCCTCAGCCTCGGCTGGCGCGGCTCGCACCGCCACTGGCTCCACTACGAGAAGGCCTACCTGATCTTCGCCGGGCTCTCGACGCCGCTCGTGCTCAGCGTGCACACGATCGTGTCGTTCGACTTCGCCGTCTCGATCGTCCCCGGCTGGCACACGACGATCTTCCCGCCGTACTTCGTCGCGGGCGCCATCTTCAGCGGGTTCGCGATGGTCGTCACGCTGATGGTCTTCGCGCGCAAGGCGTTCGGTCTCGAGGGGCTCATCACGATGAGGCACCTCGAGAACATGAACAAGGTCATCGTCGCGACCGGCACCATGGTCGGTTACGCGTACGGGATGGAGCTCTTCATCGCCTGGTACAGCGGCAACGGCTACGAGCAGTTCGCCTTCCGGAACCGCATCCTCGGCCCGTACGCCTGGGCCTACTGGACCATGGTGAGCTGCAACGTGATCTTCCCGCAGCTCTTCTGGTTCAAGAAGGTGCGCACCAGCATCCCGGCGATGTTCATCATCTCGATCCTGGTCAACATCGGGATGTGGTTCGAGCGCTTCGTCATCATCGTGACGAGCCTCCACCGCGACTTCCTGCCCTCGAGCTGGACCTACTTCCGCCCGACCATCTGGGACATGTCGACGTTCTTCGGCTCGTTCGGCCTCTTCTTCACGCTCTTCCTGCTGTTCGTCCGCTACCTGCCGATGGTCGCGATCAGCGAGGTGAAGGGGGTCACGGCGGCGGCCGATCCTCACGGCTCGCACAGCAACGACGAGGCTCATCATGCAGCGTAACAGCGATGCTCGACGCCAGAAGCGCTCCGGGAAGCCCGCCTCGGCCGAGGAGGCACGAGCGCTCAAGGACTCCGCGCGCGACAGCCAGCCCGACATCAAGCCGCAGGGCCACGTGCCCGAGGACGACGCGGAGTACGACGAGCCCCGCGAGAGCGGGCCGCACGGTCAGGCCGCGCTCGCGGTCGAGCGCAAGCAGGAGCGCAAGGCCGAGCAGGAGGCGGACGGCGAGTCGGCCCTGTTCGGGGTGATGGGCTACTTCACGACCCCGAAGGACATCTTCCACGCGTGCGAGGCGCTCCGGGACGCCGGGTACAGCCGCTTCGACGCGCACACGCCGTTCCCCGTGCACGGGCTGGAGAAGGCGATGGGGCTCAAGCCGTCTCCGCTGCCGTGGCTCGTGCTCGGCGGCGGGACGGCGGGGCTCGCCAGCGCCATCGCGCTCGCCTGGTACACGCAGTACTACGACTATCCGCTCATCATCAGCGGCAAGCCGTCGTTCTCGTACCAGGCCTTCATCCCCATCTTCTTCGAGCTCACGGTCCTCTTCGCGGCGCTCACGTGCTTCTTCGGGCTCTTCGCGCTCGGGCGCCTGCCCACCTTGTTCCACCCCACCATGACGCACCCCTCGTTCCCGCGGGCGACCGACGACGCCTTCTTCATCAGCGTCGAGGCGAGCGACCCGAAGTTCGACTCCACGGAGACGCGCAACCTCCTCCAGCGCCTCGGCGCCCAGGGCATCCGGGAGGTCTCCTCGTGAAGCGCTGGTGCATTCCCCTCCTCGTCGTCCTGGCGGGCTGCCGCGGACAGGCGAGCAGCGATCCGCCGATCCACCTCTTCGGAGACATGGACTGGCAGCCCAAGTTCCAGCCCGAGGAGGGCACCCGCCTGTTCCCCGACGGGCGGGCGATGCGGCCGATCGTCGAAGGCACGGTGGCTCAGGGAGCGCTCGACGAGAGCGAGGCCTACCGCACCGGCAAGGAAGGCGAGACGTTCCTGGCGTTCGCGCCCATCACCGTCGATGAGGCGGTGATCCGGCGCGGCCAGGATCGCTTCAACATCTACTGTGCGCCGTGCCACGACCAGAGCGGGAGCGGCCAGGGCATGGTGGTGAAGCGCGGGTACCCGCCCCCCATCGACCTCGCGTCCGAGCGGGCCATCGGCCTGCCCGACGGCGAGATCTTCAACGTCATCACGAACGGCGTGCGCAACATGCCGTCCTATCGGAAGCAGATCCCGGTCAAGGACCGGTGGGCGATCGTCACGTGGGTGCGCGCGCTGCAGCACAGCCAGCACGCGCGCATCGACGACGTGCCCGAGGCCCAGCGGGGCAACATCGCGAAGGAGAGCGGAACTCCATGAAGTCCCACGGAAGTGCTCTGGCCGAGGACAAGAAGGTCCTCGATCCGGCGGTCGCGAAGCGGCTCGTCTCGGGGAGCATGGTGCTGGCGATCGTCGGCGTGGTGCTCTCGGCGGCGGCGGCGGTCTCCGACGCGAAGCGCTTTGCGTTCTCGTACCTCACCGGCTTCACGTGGCTCGTGACGATCGGGCTCGGCGCGCTGTTCTTCGTGATCATCCAGCACCTGACCCGCGCGCGCTGGTCGGCGGCCGCGCGCCGCCACATGGAGTGGATGAGCGGCGTCCTGCCCGCCTGCATCGTGCTCTTCCTCCCGGTCGCGGTGCTCGCCCACGACATCTACCATCACTGGATGGGGCCCGAGGCGGCGAACGATCACGTGCTCCACCAGAAGGCGCCCTACCTGAACCCGACGTTCTTCTACATCCGCGCCGCGGTGTTCCTCGCGGCGTGGGCGGGCCTCGCGCTCTGGTTCATCAAGACCTCCCGCGCGCAGGACAAGAGCGCCGATTTCCGGCCCACCGCGAGGATGCGCGCCGGCGCGGCCCCGGCCGTCATCGTCTTCGCCCTGACCATCTCGTTCGCGGCGTTCGACTGGCTGATGAGCATCGACCCGCACTGGTACTCGACGATCTTCGGCGTCTACGTGTTCGCCGGCGCGGCCACGAGCTCCCTCTCGGCGCTCGCGCTGATCACGATCGCGCTCCACAAGGCGGGGCTCCTGCGCAAGGTGAGCAACGTCGAGCGTCAGCACGACATCGGCAAGCTGCTCTTCGGTTTCACGATCTTCTGGGCCTACATCGCGTTCTCGCAGTTCATCCTGATCTGGTACGCGAACATCCCGGAGGAGACGATCTTCTACCAGCACCGCTGGGAGGGCTCGTGGAAGGTCGTGAGCCTGGCCTTGCTGTTCGGGCACTTCGTCGTTCCGTTCCTCGTCCTCCTGTCGCGGCACGCGAAGCGGAGCCCGCTCGTGCTCGGCGCGGCGTCGGTGCTCCTCCTCGTGATGCATTACGTCGACCTCTACTGGCTCGTCATGCCGAACGTGGATCACCACGGCGCGCACCTGAGCTGGATCGACCTCGCCGGCTTGCTCGGCCCCCTGGGCGTGGGCGCCTGGATGCTCGCGCTCCAGGCGGCCAAGAGCCCTCTGTATCCCCTGAACGACCCTCACCTTGCCGAAGCGGCTCGGATCGACAACCCGTAAGGAGCCGGCCATGAGCGAAGCGACCGACAACACAGCGACCGATCACGCCGAGGCCCAGGCCGAGGTGGATCGACCGAACAACTCGCTCATCTTCGTGATCGTGATCGCCACGCTGCTCTCGATCGTGGTGACCGTGCTCTTCGTCAACGAGATCTTCAAGGCGACGATGGAGCGGGAGATCTCGACCAAGGTGCTGGAGCCGCCGAGCAGCGGGGTCCGCAGCCTGCGGGCCTGGGAGAAGGAGCGGCTCAGCCACTACCAGTGGGCCGACGAGAAGAAGGGCGTCGTCCGCATCCCGGTCGATCAGGCCGTCGCGCTCACCCTGAAGGACTACCAGGAGAGGCGCGTGAGGACCGCGGCCGCTCCCGCCGCGACGACCGAGGGCGCGCAGCCCGCGGACGGCGCGGCGAAGCCCGCCGAGGGCGCCGCCGCCGGCGAGCCGTCGAAGGGCGAGGACGCAGCGAAGCCGGGCGACAAGGACGCGGCGAAGCCCTCGGACGCCGCCAAGCCCGCCGAGACGGCCACGCCCGCGAAGCCCGCCGAGACGGCCAAGCCCGCCGACGCCGTGAAGCCCGAAAAGCCCGCGGACGGCGCGGTGAAGCCCGCCGCGCCTTCGGGCGCGGCGCCCAAGCCCGCGGCCCCGGCGACCCCCGCTCCGGAGCAGTGATGTCCCGCCCGCTGTCTGCCCTGCTCGCCGTTCTCGCGCTCGTGGTGGCCACGGTCACCCCGGCGCGGAGCGCGCGAGCTGCGGACACGACCATTCCGACCGAGCTCGCCGGCATCGACATCGAGGAGCGGCCGGGAGCCCTGCTCCCGCAGAAGCTCCGGCTCCGCGACCAGTCGGGGCAAGAGGTCGAGCTCGCCAAATATGCGGCGGGCGACAAGCCCCTCGTCCTGGTGCTCGGTTATTTCGAGTGCCCGATGCTGTGCTCGCTGGTCCTGAACGGCGTGCTCCAGGCCATGAAGGAGAGCGCCTGGACCGCGGGTCAGGAGTACCGCGCCCTCGTCGTCAGCTTCGACCCCCGCGACACGCCCGAGGCCGCGCGCAAGAAGCGGGCGAACTACATCGAGGCGTACGGCAAGCCGGTCACCGGCGACGGCTTCGACTTCCTCGTCGGAGACGAGGCGTCGGTGCGCGCGCTCGCCGACGCGGTGGGCTTCCACTACCGGTGGGACGACACGACCAAGCAGTACGCACACGCGGCGGGCGCGTTCGTCTTCACGCCCGACGGGCGCCTGTCGCGCACGCTGTACGGCATCTCCTTCCCGCAGAAGAACTTCGGCCTCGCGCTGCGCGAAGCGGGCAGCGGGCAGGTCGGGAGCGCCTGGGATCGGGTGCTCTTGTTCTGTTTCCATTACGATCCCAACGCCCGAGGGTACGTCCTGGCGACGAGGCGGCTGATGATGGCGTCAGGCGTCGTCACCGTCGTGCTCATCGGGCTCTGGCTCATTCGCTTCTGGCGGACTGAACGCTCCCGCACGAGGGCGCGTGTAAACGAGGCTTCCTAGATACAAGGTGGCGGAGCCACAACTATGGTGATGAAAAACCCGATCGAACTCGGCTCCTTCTGGCTGCCCCGCCAGGGCTCGACGCTCGCTGAGCACATCGACGCCGGCTGGGCTGCGGCTTACTGGGTCTCCGTCTTCTTCTTCATCCTGGTCTCCGGGGCGGTCGTGCTGTTCGCCCTCAAGTACCGGCGGCGCAGCGAGCGCGACAAGACGAGCCCCATCGATCACAGCACGACGGTCGAGGTCGTGTGGACGCTGATCCCGCTCGCCATCGTGATCGCGCTCTTCTTCGTGGGCTTGCGCGGCTACGTGCACGCCTCCGTGGCGCCGGCCGAGTCGTACGAGATCAACGTCACGGGCGAGATGTACCTGTGGACGTTCACCTACCCCGACGGCACGACGACGGTGAACGAGCTCGCCGTGCCGCGGGGGCGCCCGGTGCGGCTCATCATGAGCTCGAAGGACATCCTCCACAGCTTCTACATCCCGGAGTTCCGCGTGAAGCAGGACGTGGTCCCGGGGTCGTACACGTCGCTGTGGTTCGAGGCGACGGAGACGCGGGAGACGGTGCTCCTGTGCACCGAGTACTGCGGCTCCGGTCACTCCGACATGCTGGCGACCGTCAAGGTGCTGGAGCAGTCGGACTTCGAGAAGTGGCTCGAGGGCAACAACAACAGCGACCTGCCGCCCGAGGAGCTCGGCAAGCTGCTCTTCGCCAAGCGGAGCTGCGCGACCTGCCACTCGCTCGACGGGACGCGCATCCAGGGCCCGTCGCTCAAGGGGCTCTTCGGCCGAGAGGAGGAGCTCGTGGACGGATCCAAGCTCATCGCGGACGAGAACTACTTCCGCGAGAGCCTGTTCAACCCCGGCGGCCAGGTCGTTCGCGGCTACCCGCCGGTGATGCCGTCGTTCAAGGGGCTCCTCAAGGACAGAGAAGTGGACGCGCTCATCGCTTATCTGAAGTCGGTGAAGTGAGCGCCGGGGAGAAGCAGTCATGTCGCAGACCGTAACAACCCTCGACGTCAATACGGCACCCGCCGGCGGCCACGGAGCGGACTACATCCGGGCCCAGAGCGGGATCATGTCGTGGCTCACCACGGTCGATCACAAGCGGATCGGCCTGATGTACCTCATCAGCACGTTCATCGCGTTCGGCATGGGCGGGCTCTTCGCGCTGATCCTCCGGCTCGAGCTCCTGACGCCGAAGGAGACGCTCATGAGCGCGAACACCTACAACCAGATGTTCACGCTCCACGGCGCGGTGATGACGTTCCTGTTCATCATCCCGAGCATCCCCGGCGCGCTCGGCAACTTCCTCCTGCCGATCATGATCGGCGCGAAGGACGTCGCCTTCCCCAAGCTGAACCTCCTCAGCCTGTACCTCTACTGGATCGGCGCCCTCTTCACGCTGTCGTCGCTCGTCACGGGCGGCATCGACACCGGCTGGACGTTCTACGTGCCGTACTCGAGCACGGTGACCACGACGTCGGTCCTGAGCGTCACGTTCGGCGTGTTCATCCTCGGCTTCTCCAGCGTGCTCACGGGGCTGAACTTCATCGTCACGATGCACAAGCTCCGGGCGCCCGGGATGGGCTGGTACAAGATGCCGCTCATGCTCTGGGCGATCTACGCGACCAGCATCGTCCAGATCCTCGCCACGCCGGTCCTCGGCATCACGCTCCTGCTGCTCATCGCGGAGCGCGCGTTCAACATCGGCATCTTCGATCCGGCGCTCGGCGGCGACCCGGTGCTCTACCAGCACTTCTTCTGGTTCTACAGCCACCCGGCCGTCTACATCATGATCCTGCCGGGGATGGGCATCATCAGCGAGCTCATCGCCGTGCACGCGCGGCGCAGGATCTTCGGCTACAAGGCGATCGCGTTCTCCAGCATCGCCATCGCGCTGGTCGGCTTCCTCGTGTGGGGCCACCACATGTTCACCTCCGGCCAGAGCGAGTTCGCGGCGATCATGTTCTCGTTCTTGACCTTCCTCGTCGCCATCCCCAGCGGCGTCAAGGTCTTCAACTGGACCGCCACGCTGTGGCGCGGCTCGATCAGCTTCAACGCGCCGATGCTCTACGCGCTGTCGTTCCTCATCCTCTTCTCGATCGGCGGGCTCACCGGCGTCTTCCTCGGGATGCTCAGCGTCGACCTGCACCTGCACGACACGTACTTCGTGGTCGCGCACTTCCACTACGTGATGGTGGGCGGCACCGTCATCGCCTTCATGGGCGGGCTCCACCACTGGTGGCCCAAGATGACGGGGAAGATGTACTCCGAGAAGCTCGCCGCCGTCGCCTGTGTGCTCATCTTCATCGGCTTCAACGTCACGTTCTTCTCGCAGTTCGTCCTGGGCAGCCGCGGGATGCCGCGCCGCTACTACAACTACCTGGACCAGTTCCAGCCGCTGCACGCGTTCTCGACCGTGGGCTCGTGGATCCTGGGCACCGGCTTCCTCGTGATGACCATCTGCTTCATCAAGTCGCTGCGCTCCGGCGCGCCGGCGCCGGCGAACCCCTGGGGCGGGCTCAGCCTCGAGTGGACCACCGCTTCCCCGCCCATCACCGAGAACTTCGTCCGCACCCCGGTCGTGACCAAGGGCGCCTACGATTTCAACACGGAGAACGCATGAGCGCGCACGCCGAGGCCGCCGACCGGACGAACAAGGCAGGTCCGGTCCTGTCCCCCAACTTCCACGTCGCCCATCATTTCGATTCCGCGGACACGCAGTTCGACGCCGGGAGGATGGGCATCTGGCTCTTCCTGGTCACGGAGATCCTGCTCTTCGGCGGGCTGTTCTGCGCGTTCGCCATCTTCCGGGGCTGGTTCTTCGACTCGTTCGTGGAGGCCCACCATCACCTCGACAAGGTGATGGGCGGCATCAACACGATCGTGCTCATCTGTTCCAGCCTCACGATGGCGCTCGCCGTCCGGTCTGCGCAGAAGAGCGACCAGAAGACCACCACCCGGCTGCTCGTGGTGACGCTGCTCTGCGCGGCCGTGTTCCTCGTGATCAAGTACTTCGAGTACCAGCACAAGTTCCACGACGGCCTCCTGCCCGGGAAGTACTTCACCGCCCAGGGCTTCACCACGGCCCACGCGGGGACGTTCTTCGCCATCTACTTCATGATGACGGGCATCCACGGGCTGCACGTCGTCATCGGGATGGGGCTCATCACGTGGATCCTCATCCGCAACCTGCGCGGTGAGTTCTCGAGCCGTTACTACTCGCCGGTCGAAGGGGTGGGGCTGTACTGGCACCTCGTCGACCTCATCTGGATCTATCTCTTCCCCCTGCTCTACCTGGTGGGCTGAGGCCTAGAGGACAGCATGTCGACACACGCAGAAGCAGCTGGCGCGCACGGGCACGGGCACGGCCATGGCCACGGCGCGGACCACGTGCCTCACGTCCTGCCGCTCAAGGTCTACATCGCGACGTGGCTCGCGCTGCTCGTGCTCACGGTCGTCACCGTGGGCGCGAGCTACGTCGACCTCGGCGCGGCCAACCTGGCGATCGCGGTCCTCATCGCGACGACGAAGGCGGGCGTCGTGGCGCTCATCTTCATGCACCTCAAGTGGGACCATAAGTTCCACACCCTGATCTTCGCGTCGTCGCTCATCTTCCTGGCGATCTTCATCGGCTTCACGATGTTCGACACGGCCAACCGCGGCCGGGCCGAGGAGATCGAGGCCGAGCGGCCGGCGGACATCAAGGCGCCGTTCGACGGCAAGCGCGCCGCCGACGACTGGAGGATGAAGCGGGCGCAGAAGGCGCCGCCGCCGCCCGCGCACGGCGCGCAAGGCAACGGAGCCGAACAGGCCAAGTGACCGGCCCGGGGCCGAGCGCCCCGCCGGCGCGAGGCCGAACGTAATCCAGCCAACAATTACAAGCCCCGGTATTCGCTGGGGTTTTTCCTGACACCCCCCGGATGTGGGCCGGGGCGCACCTCGCGCGTGCTCGCGGCTTTCGTGCGCGGTACAAGGGAGCGGATGCAAGGCAACGTCGGAAGGTTGCTCCGGGATGGACGCCGGACGCCTCGACCGCGCTCTGGAAAGCCCCCCTGTCCGCGCGCGGATGCACTCCTCCTTCCAGCCATGGTCGCTTGACGCAGGGCACGACCCCGCCAAGAGCAGCGCGCCCCCTGCGGCGCGCCGGCGGCTCGCGGTCCTGCTCTCCGGGCCGAAGCCCCCTTCCTGGGACACCGCCGACAGGTGGCTGATCCAGCTGCGGTGGGGGGCGATCGCGGGGATGATCGCGACAACGGTCGCGGGCAGGAAGCTCGTCCCCGACCTCGGGCTCGCTCCGCTGATCGTCGGCATCACCGCGATCGCGGCGGCCAACGTCGCCTGGACCTTCCGGGTCCGGCGCGCGCGCCGGGCGGACGGGGGCGAGCCCTCGGCGCGCGAGCCCGCGCAGGATCACGCGCGCGCCCAGCTCGTGGGCGACGTGATCGCGAACGCCTGGATGCTCTGGTTCTCGGGCGGGCTGGCGAACCCCTTCGCCGTCTTCCTCGCCTTCCACATCGCGCTCTCCGGCCTCCTCTGCCCGCGGCGCACGACCGTGCTCGTGGGCCTGTTGACGCTGGCCGCCATCGCCGTGCTCACGTACGCGACGCCGCTGCCGCTCGACGCGGCGCCGCTCGGCGGCGAGCGCATCCGGCGGCTCGGCGACCTCGTGTCGCTCACGTCGCTGACGCTGTTCCTCGGCTTCTTCGTCGTCGTCTACGCGCACAGGCTCGAGGAGCTCCGGCAGCAGAGCCAGCGGAACGAGCGGCTGGCGATGCTCGGGCGCATGGTCGGCGGGATGTCGCACGAGCTCAGCACGCCGCTCGCGACGATCCTCCTCGCGAGCAAGGACCTCGTCGACGTGGCGCGCGAGACGGGCTCCGAGGACGCCGCGCGCATGGCCGAGACCGTGGCCGGCGAGGCGCGGCGCGCGAGCGACATCATCGGGCTGATGCGCGGCCAGATCCGGCTCGATCAGCGGATGGAGCCGCTGGAGCTCACCCGCTTCGTGCGCGACCTGGCGAAGGTCGAGCTCGCGCGGCTGGGCTACCGCGGCGAGCTCGCGTTCGACACGCCGCGGCCGGTGCTGGCGGACGTGCTGCGGCCGGCGCTCTGCCAGGTGCTCGTGAACCTGCTCGCCAACGCCGCCGAGGCGACGGCCGACTCGACCGAGCAGCGGATCGAGGTGAGCGTCGTCGAGCGCGGCGACCTCTGCGAGATCGCGGTCTCCGACAGCGGGCCGGGGCTCAACCCCGACATCGCCGGGCGGCTCGGGGAGCCGTTCCAGACGACGAAGATGGAGCAGGGAGGGATGGGGCTCGGGCTCTACATCAGCTCGATGATGGCCTCCCGCATGAACGCGGTGCTGCGCATGGAGAGCGTCGAGACCGGCGGCGCGAAGGCGACCTTGCGCCTCCGCCTCGACGGGGGCACGGGCCCCATGGACGCGGATCTCCCCGGCGCGCTGAAGCGCTCCGGGGCCGCCTGAGGTGAAGATGACGCGACGGATCGAGACGGCGCTCCTCGTGGACGACGACGACGCGTTCCGCACGACCCTGCAGGGCGCGCTGCGCCGCCGCGGGGTCGTGGCGAGGACGGCGGCGACGATCGACGAGGGGCTCGTGGCGCTCGAGTACGAGCCGGTGGACCTCGTGGTCATCGACTACCGCATGCCGCGCGGCGACGGGCTCAGCGCGCTCGCCCAGTACCGCAAGCTCCAGCCCGACGCGGCGATCGTGATGCTGACCGGGTTCGGGGACATCCCGCTCGCGGTGGCGGCGATGCGCGAGGGCGCCGACACGCTGCTCAGCAAGCCCGTCGACGCGGACAAGCTGCTGCGCGAGGCCGCGAGCCTCCGGGATCGCCAGCGGCCCCCGCCCTCGGCCTCGGCGGCGCCGACGCCGCCGCCGGGGAGCCTGAAGCTCGACGATCTCGAGCGCGAGGCGATCCGCGCCGCGCTCCGGGAGTCGGGCGGCGTGGTGGCCACCGCGGCGAAGCTGCTCGGGATCGACCGGCGGACGCTGCAGCGGAAGCTGAAGAAGCTCGGGGGCTAGGCCGCGCCGAGCGCGTCGAGCGCGCCAAGGACGTCCCTCACGACGTCCTCGGTCTCCTCGATGCCGACCGACAGGCGGATCAGCGCGGGGGAGATGCCGATCGCCGCGAGCTGCTCGTCGCTGAGCTCGTGGAAGCTCATGATGCAGGGCTGCTCGATGAGCGTCTCCACGCCGCCGAAGCTCGGGGCGATCGCGGCGATGCGCGCGCCGTCCACGACGCGCGACGCCGCCTCTCGCCCGCCGCGCACGGTGAAGCTCACGACGCCGCCGAAGCCGCGCATCTGCTCGGCCGCGACCTTGTGATCCGGGTGCGACGGGAGCCCCGGGTAGAACACCCGCTCCACCGCGGGGTGCGCCTCGAGCGCGCGCGCCACGGCGAGCCCTGTCGCGTTCTGCCGCTCGACGCGGAGCGCGAGCGTCTTCATCCCGCGCCCGATCAGCGCCGCGGCGTGGGGATCCATGATGCCCCCAAGGACGCTCCGCATGTCGCGGATCAGCGAGATCAGCGCGCTCGATCCGGAGACCGCGCCGCCCAGGACGTCGTTGTGGCCGGACAGGTACTTGCTGGCGCTGTGGACCACGAGGTCGATGCCGCGGCCGATCGGGTCGGAGTTGCAGGGGGTCGCGAACGTCGCGTCGACGACCGTCTTCACCCGCGCCTTCTTGCAGATCTCGGCGAAGCGGGACAGGTCGATGCAGTGCAGGTAGGGGTTCGTCGGCGACTCGCTGAGCGCGAAGCGGGTCCGCGGCCGGATGGCGGCCTCGAGCTGATCGAACGCGCCCGGGTCGATCAGCGTGTGCTCGACGCCGAGCCGGGAGAGCACGTTGATCACGAACTGCCGCGTGCGGCGGTACACGTCGCGGAAGAGGATGACGTGGTCGCCCGCCTTGAGGAGCGCGAACGCCGTGGTCGTCACCGCCGCCATCCCGCTCGCGAAGAGCAGGGCGTCCTCGGCGCGATCGAGCGCCGCGATGCGCTGCTCGACCTCACGCACGGTGGGGTTACCGTAACGGCCGTACTCCTGGCGCTCGGGATCCGCGTCGCCTCCGGCGAAATAGCGCTCGAGGTCCGCCGTGTTCGCAAACGTGTAGGTCGCCGTCTGCGCGATCGCAGGCGCGAGGGTGTGGGAGGGGCGCTGGCGGAGTACGCCCGCGTGCACGGCTTCGGTCGAGTTCGGCAGAGCGGTCTTCATGGTGCTGGGGGCTGGAACCCTCGTGGAACCGGCCGTGATAATTGTCGCACTTGACGCGTCGGAAATATAGGGAATACCATCGGTTATGTCGCAACGAGTCGAGCGCCTTGCGGCGGCCATCGACGTACACGCCGAGAACGTCGCCAAATTCAAACGTGGTGAGCTGACCCCCGACCAGTTCCGTCCTTTGCGGCTGGCCATGGGCGTCTACGCGCAGCTCGCGCACGTGAAGCACATGCAGCGGATCAAGATCCCTGGAGGGCAGCTCACGGCTGCGCAGCTGGAAGCCCTCGCGGAAGTCACGGAGCGGTGGGGTCGCGGGCTAGCGCACGTCACGACCCGCCAGGACATCCAGCTCCACTACCTGGAGATCGAGGAGACGATCGACCTGCAACGCGTGCTCGTGCGCGCGGGGGTGACGACGGTCGGCGCCTGCGCGGACACGCTGCGCAACATCACCGCGTCCCACCTCGCTGGCGTGGTCGAGGACGAGGTGTTCGACGTGACGCCCTATGCGCACGCGGTCACCGAGCATTTCCTCTTCCACGAGCACAACCGGAGGCTGCCGCGGAAGTTCAAGGTGGCCTTCTCGGGGAGCGCGCGCGATCACGCGCAGATCATGATCAACGACGTCGGGCTTCTCGCGAAGATCGGCGATCGCGGGCGCGGCTTCGCGGTCTACGTGGCCGGCTCGCTCGGCTCGACGCCCGAGATCGCGCACCGCTGGAAGGAGTTCATCCCGGAGTCCGATCTGCTGCCGGTGTGCGAGGCCGTGGTGAGCGTGTTCCACCGGGACGGAGAGCGGAAGAACCGGAAGAAGGCGCGCCTCAAGTTCCTGCTGCGCAAGATCGGCGAGGCGGAGTTCCTGCGCCGGCTCGACGAGGAGTTCACTCGCATCAAGGCGGAGCGCGGCGACGCGCTCGCGGCCGAGCTGGCGGAGCAGGTGGCCGGGTACCGGGAGAGCGCTCCGCCCCCGCTCACGCCGCTGCGGGAGACGCTCGGCGACGGCGCGTTCGCGCGCTGGAAGCGGACCAACACGATCGCGCAGACGCAGACCGGCTACCGGGTGGCGACGGTCAAGCTGCCGCTCGGCGACATCACGAGCGAGCAGCTGAGGCGCCTGGCCGACCTCTCGCGGCGCTACGGCAACGGCGAGGTGCGGGCGACGAACACGCAGAACTTCGTGCTGCGCTGGGTGCCGGAGGGGCAGCTGCTCAACCTGCACCGCGAGCTCTCGCAGATCGGCCTCGCCGAGGCGGACTCGGGGCACATCACCGACGTGGTGACCTGCCCGGGCGGCGATTACTGCACGCTCGCCATCACGAAGAGCATGGAGGTCGGCGCGCGCATCCGGGATCACCTGGTGCCGAACGGCAGCCGCCAGGAGGCCGACGACTTCGTCAGCGCGCTCGGCGAGTTCGACATCAAGATCTCGGGGTGCCCGAACTCGTGCGGTCAGCACCACGTCGCGGACATCGGGATGACGGGCCTGATGGTGAAGGGCAAGGACGGCGTCGAGCGCCCGCACTACTCGCTCCGCGTGGGCGGCGGCTGCGGCCCGAGCGCGCGCATCGGCGAGCGCCTCGACGGCCGCATCCCCGAGGAGGAGACGCCCAAGGTCATCGCCGCGATCGCGCGCTTCTATATGGCCGGCCGCGCCGAGGGCGAGAGCTTCCGCGACTTCGTCTCGCGCAAGGGCGTGCAGGAGATCACCCGCGCCGGCTTCGCCGCCGCCGAGGGCGCCCTCTGACGGAGTCCCCGCCGTCCCGCGCCCCGCTCAGGTGCGGCGGCGCGGGATGAGGGGGGGATCTCCAGCGAACGGGTTCATCGACAGCGCGGCCAGCACGCCGGCCGCGCCTGCCTTCACCTTCTCCATCCCCGGGGCGACCGGCGCGAGCTCCTCGCGCTCCTCGAGGAGCTCGGGGGGGATCTCGAGCATGAACCGGCTCGGCGTCCTCGGCACCATCTTGCCGCGCGAGCCGCGGTGCTTCGCCCGCGTGAGGTAGAGCCGATCGCGGGCCCGCGTGACCGCGACGTAGAAGAGCCGCCGCTCCTCCTCGATGCTGTGGCCGCCCGTGTCGCCGCCCTCCGCGCCGCTCGGGGCGGCGTCCGTGGCGCGCTCGTCGAGGCTGCGCTGGTGAGGCATCAGCCCCTCCTCCAGGCCGATCACGAACACGTACGGGAACTCGAGCCCCTTCGCGCCGTGCATCGTGGTGAGCGTCACCCGGTCGGTGGCCTCCTCTTCCTCGGAGTCCTGCCGCAGGGCGAGCAGCCGCAGGAACTCGGCGAAGCTCGCGCGGTCCCCCTTCCCCTTCTCGTCGCGGCGCGCGAAGACGTTGAGCAGGCCCTCGATGTTGCCCCAGCGGCGCGCCGCGGCGTTGGCCGTGGACGAGCCGGCCATGATGTCCTCCTTGAAGCCGGCGTCGGCGAGGAGCGCGCGGGCGACCTCCGCGGAGGGCTCGCCGCGCTCGAACCGCGCGCGCGTGGCCTCGATGATCCGGAGCAGCTGGCGGCAGCCCTCGATCGCGGCGGCGGTCAGCTCGTGGACGGCGTGCGGCCGCGACACCGCCGTCCAGAGCGACGCGTCGTGCGCCGTCGCGTAGGCGCCGAGCTTGGCCACCGCGGCGTCGCCGATGCCCCGCGCCGGGTAGTTCAGGATGCGCCGCAGGCACATCTCGTCACCCGGGTTGAGCGCGACGCGGAGGTAGGCGATGAGATCCTTGACCTCCTTGCGCTCGAAGAACTGCTGGCCGCCGATCATCCGGATCGGGATCTGCCGCTCCTTGAGGGCCGACTCGATCGCGGCCGCCTGGAGGTTCGAGCGGTACAGCACGGCGATGTCCTTCGGCCGCGCGGCCTCCCGCTCCAGGAGGCGCTGCGCCTCCGTGGCCACGAAGCTCGCCTCGACGTCGGGATCCACGCAGATGATGGACCGCACCTTGTCGCCCTCGATGCGGGTGGCGATGAGCGACTTCTTGTGCCGCCGGGCGCCGGACTTGGCGAGCACCGCGTTGGCGACGTCGAGGATCGGCTTGCGGGAGCGGTAGTTGTGCTCGAGCTTGACGACCTTCGCGCCGGAGAAGTGCTCCTCGAAATCGAGGATGTTGCGCACGTCGGCGCCGCGCCAGGCGTAGATCGACTGGTCGTCGTCGCCGACGACCACCACGTTGCGGTGCTCGCCGCAGAGCAGGCGCAGGAGCTCCAGCTGGGCGCGGTTCGTGTCCTGGTACTCGTCGACGATCACGAAGCGGTAGCGCATCCGCCAGCGCTCGAGGACGTCGGCGCGCGCCTGCCACAGGCGGACCACCTCGCAGATGAGATCGTCGAAGTCGAACGCCTGGAACGAGCGCAGCGCCGCCATGTAGCGCGGGTACACGAGCATCGAGATCTCGTCGTACTCGTCGATGCCCTTGCCCTGCCGCTGCGCCTCGGCCCAGGTCTCGGCGTCGAGGAACGCGTTCTTGGCGTTCGAGATGCGCGAGAGGATCGCGCTGACGTCGTAGCTCTTGCCGGCGCGGAGCTCGCGGAGGATCTCGCGGATGACCCCCAGGGCGTCGGACTGGTCGAAGATGGCGAAGGAGCCGCCGCGCAGGCCGAGGGCGCGGGTCTCCGCGCCGAGCACGTCGAGCCCGAAGCGATGGAAGGTGCAGACCTTGAGCTCGCGCGCGACCTTGGAGCCGACGAGCTTGCCGACGCGCTCGTGCATCTCGGCGGCGGCCTTGTTGGTGAAGGTCATCGCCAGCATGGAGCGCGCCGGGATGCCGCGATCGAGGAGGCGGGCGATCCGCGTGGTCACCACCCGGGTCTTGCCGGAGCCTGCGCCGGCGAGCACCAGCATTGGCCCGAGCTCGTGCTCGACGGCCGCACGTTGAGACGGGTTCAATAAGTCCGACACCGTGCCGTGGCCTAGCCCGGCGCGCGGCGGAGCGGGAGCTTGATTTTGTCGGAGCGCGGAGGAGGCGCGAGATGCCCGCTGGAAAGGCTCAGATGCCGGGCGGCGTGGCGAACTGCCCAGGGAACGGGTTCGCCTCCCGGCGGCGCTGGACCTCGTCGAACGTCCATGGCGTCGTCCCGCGCTCGTTGAAGAGGGCCACGCCGATCACGCCGACGTTCCTCGTGTCGCCGTGCTTCTGGTTCGCATAGGAGCCGCGGACCGAGCCGAAGCGGAACGCAGCGACCGTGTCGACGGACTGGCGGAAGCCGTCGATCTCGAGCTCGCCGTGGGGCTCGATCAGGTAACCGCGCTTGCTGAACGTCGCGGCCTGGCCGTCCATGACGTCGAGGCCGTCGACGGAGACGACACACTCGAGCCGGGTCGGCGTGAGGTTGCGCAGCACGATGCTGTAGCGCTGGCCGGCCTCGCCGATGACGTGGCTCTTCTCGCCGGCGACGAAGCCGCTCAGGAAGCCGCCGCCCTCGCCGCGGAGCCCGACCGCGACGGCGCCGCCCGCCAGGGTGAACGCCTGCGGCGACGTGCGGCGGAAGCCGGACGCGCTCGCCATGGCGCGGGCGCCCTCGGCGTCGTTGTAGAACAGGCTCGCGACGACGAAGGGGCGGTTCACGTCGGCCCGGACGAACGGCGCGGTCGAGATGCGCGACACGCGCGTCTCACCCCACTGGGTGCCGAGGCCCGGACGATCGATGGGCTCCGGCGCGACCTGGCTGCTCGGCGCCTTGCGCGCGGCCCCCTCGGCGCGCGAGGCGCCGCCCGTGGCGGAAGGCCGCTCGAGCTCGGCCGAAGGCGCCGCGGGCGAGGCGTCGGGCGACGGCGGCGCGGCGGGCGCGCCCGGCTCGTCGAACGCGGCGCCGTCCTGGAACCCCTGTGCGCTGGAGGGCTCGGGAGCGCCGGTGATCGCGTGTCCCCCCTTTGCCGTGGAGTCCGCCGGCCGGGCCGCTGTGCTGCCGCCGCAGCCGGCGGCGCCCGCGAGGAGCGATATCGCCAAACAAGCCAGCCCGATTCGTCGCATCCGGTTCATGGTCCCTCCACTCCGCATTTGCGGTGTCGACCAGAGAACGGGCGCGGCGAGGCTACCTTACAGCCGAGCGCGCCTGCGCCGCGGCGGGCGCGGACGGCGGCGCGGGCGCGGGGTGCTCGCTGGCCGCGATCCAGCGCTGCGCCAGCGCGAGCCCGAGCGCGGCCGACGCGACGGCGAGCGCGCAGACGGCGAGCGCGGAGGCGCGCGACGCCGCACGGGCGACGGGCCGCGCCGGAGGTGCGCGCCGCGTCGAGCGCGCCCTCGGGCGGCGCGAGAGGCGCGCGGCGCCGGCCGACGCGGCGAGCAGCGGTCGGCGAAGCAGCTCGGCGGATGCATCGCCACACGCAGGCGTGCGGGCCGCGACGGCGTCGGCCGCGGTCGGGGTGAGCGCGGTCGCGCTGACCACCGGCCCGGCGCTCGGCTGCGATCCGTCGTGCAACCGGACGTGCACTCGGCGCACAGCGGCTTCCATGTCGGCGGCCGTCTGGAAGCGATGCTCGGGCGCCTTCGCGATCGCGCGCAGGATCAGCCGCTCGAGCGCCGCCGGGATCGGCTGCGGCGCGAAGCGCGAGGGAGGAGGAGGCTCCTGCTCGCAGTGAGCAAAGCGAAGCGCGTCGCCCCGGCCGCGCAGCTCGTCGAAGGGGCCTCGCCCGGCGACGAGCTCGTAGAGGACGAGGCCCATCGCATAGATGTCCGCGCGCGGATCGATCGGCTGGGCGGCGCACTGCTCGGGCGCCATCGTCCTGGGTGTGCCGATGACGGCGTCCGGGGCGGTCAGCGAGGCGCTGGCGTGGAGGAGCTTCGCGACGCCGAAGTCGAGGACCTTGAGCGTGCCGTCGTCGCAGAGGAACAGGTTCTCGAGCTTGAGATCGCGGTGGACGATGCCCGCCGCGTGCGCGAGCGACAGCGCGGACAGGGCCTGCAGGACCAGGTCGAGCGCGGTCGGGACCGCGACCACGCCGAGGCGCGCGAGCTCGGTCCGGAGATCGCGCCCCTCGAGGAGCTCCATGGCGAAGTAGGGGCGGCCACCGTCGGTCACGCCGAGATCGAACACGTCGGGGAGACCCGGGTGGCGCAGGCGGGCGATCGAGCGCGCCTCGGCGCGCAGGCGCGCCGAGAGATCGCTGCGGCCGGCGTGGCTTCGGTGCAGCACCTTCACCGCAAACCGGCGGCCGAGCGCCCGGTGCTCGACCTCGTACACCTCGCCCATGCCGCCCTGGCCGAGCAGGCGCAGCACGACATACGGTGTGCCGGGGAGCGGCTCGCCCTCGCCCGGCGCGCGGATCGACCGCGCGAGAGGCGCCCTCGGCGCGAGCGACACCGCGCGCGCGTAGAGCAGCGTGCGCGCCCCGGAGCACTCGGCGGACGCGCCGCTCATCGCGCCTCTCCGGCCGCGAGGGGCGCCCGCGCGCTGCGCTCGCCGTCCGGCGGCGCGGCGCGCCCTGCTCCGCCGTGAGCCGGCGTCTCCCTGCCCCCGCCTTCGCCCAGCGCCTCCGCGAGCGCGGCGGCCATCGCGTCCGCCGTCTGCCAGCGGAGCCCCGGATCCTTCTCGAGCGCGCGCGCGACCGCATGATCGAGCGCGTGAGGCACCCAGAGGAGCGAGCGAAGCCGCGGCGCCGGTGTGTTGAGGTGCGCCCGCATCACCGCCATCGAGTCGACCACCGGAAACGGCCCGCGCCCGGTGATCGCCTCGAAGAGCAGGAGGCCCACCGCGTACACGTCCGTGCGAGCATCGACCTCCTCGCCGCGGATCTGCTCGGGCGACAGGTAGCGCGGCGTGCCGAGGACGTTCGAGCCCGTCGACGGCTCCAGCCCCTCGCGGCTCACCTTCGCGATGCCGAAGTCGATGAGCACGGCGTGCTCGGCCTCGGGCACACCGGGCGCGCTCTCCAGATCGGCGACGCCTTGCTCGGCGCAGCTCGCCTGCGCGAGGAAGACGTTCGCCGGCTTGATGTCGCGGTGGACGATGCCAGCGCGGTGCGTCGCCGCGAGCCCGCCGAGCACCTGGATGGCGATGTGCACGGCGGTGGGCGTCGCGAGCGGTCCGCGCGCGTCGAGCCGCTCGCGCATCGTCTCGCCGAAGAGGCGCGGCATGACGAGGAAGGGCCGGCCGTCGCTCGTCACGCCGACCTCCTCGACCTTCACGATGTGGGGGTGGCTCAGCGCGGAGAGAGCGCGCCCCTCCTGGACCAGGCGCGCTCCGATCTCGCTCGACCCCTCGTGCATGGCGCGGAGCAGCTTGAGCGCGCGCAGCTGGCCGCGGCGCCCGGTCACCTCGAAGACCTCCGAGCACGAGCCTGCCCCGATCCGACGGAGCACACGGTAGGAAGTCCCCGGCAGCGGCTGTCCGTCTCTCTTTTGCACCATGTCCGTCGACCTCCCTCGCGGGGGCGCGCGGCGGAGCGCCGGCGCCTTCGTTCGGGAAGGGAATCGTCGCTCTCGTGGCGGAAGTTGCGCGAACAAACCGCTCAGATCATCAAAAAACGCGCAATCAACGGATGTGCAGTGGGGCGCGCGGCGAGCCGTTCAGGGCTGTACAAGGGGCGCGCGGCCTTCGCTCAGTGATACAGGAACCACCGGACGCCCGGCTTGATCTCCATATGGTAATGGTCGGCGTGCGCCGCATTGAAATTGGGCGTCAGCACGTAGGTAAAAATCCCGAGGTCCGCCGCTTCGCACACGATGGACCGGAGCTCGCGCGCCTCGGGGAGCTCGGGCTGGGGCGCCCCCTCACCGCAGGTCTTGTCCCCGATGCGGCCGTGGAAGTGGCGCGCGACGCTGATCCAGGTGCCGTCGCGCTTCTTGAGCGCACCGACGTCGATGGCCAGGCCGGCGGGGTGCCGCGTGCCCGGCGGAGCCCACGTGCCGCGGGGCTTCTGCCCTGCATCGCTGCGCAGCGCGACGTCGCCGCGGCGCTTGACCGCAGACGTCGTCGCCCGGGTCGGCCCCGCGGCTTTGCGCCGAGCAGCGCGGCGCGCTCCGGCCTTGCCGGCGTCCTTCTTGGCCGGCCCGCTGCGCGCAGCGATCGTCCGCGTCCGCTGGCCAGGAGCCTTGGAAGCGGCGCCTGGATCGGCTTCCAGGGCGGCCTTCTCCTTCGGCGCGGCCCCCGCTGCGGCCTTCTCCTTCGGCCCGGCCCCCGCTGCGGCCTTCTCCTTCGGCGCGGCCCCCGCTGCGGCCTTCTCCTTCGGCCCGGCCCCCGCTGCGGCCTTCTCCTTCGGCGCGGCCCCCGCTGCGGCCTTCTCCTTCGGCGCGGCCTCCGCTGCGGCCTTCTCCTTCGGCCCGGCCCCCGCGGACCCCTTCTCTTTGGGCCCGGCCCCCGCGGCCCCCTTCTCCTTCAGGCGTCGCGGCCGCTCCTCAGGTGCCTTGGATGTCCCATCGAGCGCGCCCTTCTTGCCGAGCTCCACCAGCGGCGCAGGCTCGACCGGCGAGGCCTGCCTCGTCGATTCCTCGCGAGCAGCGCCGTCCGCGGCCGCTGCCCGCTGCACGGCGCTGTCAGCGGCCTTGGCATGAGCGATCGGGTGCCCGTGCTCTCCGTCGCCGTCCACGCCCTCGAGGCCGCGCATCGGCACGTTGGGTCGATACATCGTGTAATGGACGACCTCGTCGATATCGTGCCTCGAGAGCACGGCCGCGAAATCGTCGAGGGCGAGCGCCAGGCGCGCGTCCAGGATCTCGAACATGCTCGTCACGCGCTGCTCGGGCGGGAGCACCGAATGAAAGTTCACGCCGTTCAGCCGACCCGTGAGCCGGATCGGAGCGCGCACCCCAGGCGCGTGGTCGACCTTGAGGTACAGGATCTTCCGGCGATCCAGCTCCGCCAGCGCCTCCTCGTTCGTCATGTTGGCGTAGCGGTACGCCGGAGACGCCTCGGCGACGCTCGCCGCCGGCGTCATGAGGAACGGCGACGCGGCCGACGCGGGCGCCGGACCGAGCGTCGCGATGGACGCAAGCAGCGCGCAGGCCAACGGCTTCATCAGACAGCGAAGTCGGGAAAACGCCACAGCGGCCGCACTCTAACGTGGCCGGGCTGGAAGGCTAGAAAATGGGCGGTCGCTGGACCCGTGTGCAGCCCCCGAATCGCGCCGCTCCGAGCGCAGACCATCGCGGAGGGACATCGTGGCGGCTAGGCTGAGCGCGCGCGGCCGCGCCCCCTGATCGCCGCGATCCCCACGTACGCCCCCGCACCGCGCGCTCCCCTCCGCGACGAACACGCCTTGCAGCCGCCCACACCCATCGAACCGAGCCGAGACGCCCGCGCACCTGCCGGCGACGAGACAGCTGGCGCGCCGGCAGACGCGAACGCCGCGCACGCGAGCGTCGACGAGCGCGCGCGCCCGCGGCCGCCCGAGCCGACCGCGGCGCGCGCGCTCCTCGCCGCTGGCATCACGACCGCCGCCGTGACGGCGGTGTCCTACGCCGCGCCGAAGAGCTACGCCGGCACGCTCGTCGGCCTCACGTTCTTCGCGGCGACGTCCTGGCTCGTGCTGAGGTACGACGAGTCGACGATCCGCGCCCACGGCCTGTCCCTCGGGGGGCTCCTCGAGCCCGTGCCGCTGTCGGCGAGGCGCCTCGCCCGCGCCGCGCTCCACGCCGTCGCCTGGGCGGCGCTGGTCGCCGCGATCGTCTTCCCGCTCTTCTGGCTGGGCTACCGGCTGTACTGGGGCGCGACCTCGCCGTTCGTGCTGCGCCCGCCGCCCTCGCTCGCCGACGAGATCGCCGCGCAGCTGCTCGTCGTCGCGCTGCCCGAGGAGGCGTTCTTCCGGGGCTACCTCCAGAGCGCCCTCGACCGCGTCTTCCCGCCGCGCTTCCGCGTCGCCGGCGCGACGCTCGGACCGGCGTGGCTCCTCTCGTCGGCGATCTTCGCGATCGGCCACGTGCTCACGATCCAGCACCCGGCCCGGCTCGCCGTCTTCTTCCCCGCGCTCCTCTTCGGATGGCTGCGGGCGCGCACAGGCGGCATCGGGGCGCCGGTCGTGTTCCACGCGGCGTGCAACCTCCTCTCCCTCACCCTCGCCCGCGGCTACGGCCTGTCGCCGTGAGCGCCTCGCTCGAGGGCGCGGACCGCGCCTCTCGCGGCGCTCCGGCGCGCCGCCGCGTCACGCCGGCGGTCGCGACGTCGGAGGCGGTCGCGACGTCGGAGGCGGTCGCGATGTCGGCGACGTCAGCGAGGGGGGCGGCTGCGACGTGTGCGGGCCCAGCGGGAGGCCCGAGCTGGAGATGCCCGCGCGCGTGTCGACCGCCCAGAGGACGATCGCGGCGACGACCGGGCCGATGAAGATCCCCGCCGCGCCGAACAGCTCGAGCCCGCCGAAGATGGCGAGGAGCGCGATGAGCGGGTGCATCCCGCCATGCGAGCTCTGGACCCACGGTCGGATCACGTTGTCCGAGAGCCCGATGAGCACCGCCGCGGCGCACATGCCGATGCCCGCCCCGATGCGCCCGACGACGAACAGGTAGATGGCCGCCCCCAGCGTGACCGGCGTGGTGCCGATCATGGGGACGAGCGAGAGCAACGTGGCCAGGAGGCCGAACAGGAACGCGCCCGGCACCTTGCAGGCAAACAGCGCGATCGTCGTCAGCGTCCCCTGGACGGCCGCCGTCGCGAGCAGGCCGAGGACGGCGCCGTGCACCGTGTCCTGGATCGACGTGAAGAGGACGTCCGTCTCCTCGTTCCTGAACGGCGACTGCGTGAGCAGCCAGCGCAGCAGCAGGCCCCCGTCGCGGAGCAGGTAGTAGAGCCCGACGACGAACAGGAACGCGTCGACGATCGTCTGCGGCACCGCGGCGACCATGCCGCCCGCGAAGCCGGCGATCGAGCTGCCCACCCGCTCGAACAGGTTGCTCACGTACGTGCGGACATCGTCCCCGGACAGGCCAGCCCTGTTGAGGAGCCCCGTTATCCTCCCGTCGTTCAGGAGGCCTTCGACCCGCTCGATCGTGTTCGACCAATCCCGCGCGAAGAAGCGGCTTATCGAGGCGGAGGCCTCGATGATGATCACCGCGAGCGGGATGCACACGAGGATGATCACGCCCACCGTCGAGATCGCGGGCGCGAACTGGCGGAAGCGGCCGAGTCGAGGCGCGAGGCGGCGCTGGAGCGGGGAGACGAGGAGCGCGACAAGACCGCCGAGCAGGACGGGGACGAGCAGCCCCTTCACCATCCAGAAGAACAGCGCGATGAGCCCCGCCCGGAGGGCGAACGACAGCCATCGATCGGACTGAAAATCTTGCTGCATCGCCGGGTGCGCTCGCTCCTGCGCCGCGCTCAGCGGCCCCTCGTGGGCCAAGGTAGGGTGGGCCTCCGGCAACCACCAGCGATTTCCGCGTTGCGCAAGCGCGGCGCCGCGGTTCCAGGATACAGTCAGGCTCGGCTGACGACCGCGGGGCGCACGGCCGCCTCCACAGCCGCATCAGCTGGAGGGAACGAGGATGAGCAACAGCGGAGGCGGGGTTCCGCCCGGAGGCGGAGGCTGGGGCAACGCAGGCGGCGGCTGGGGGAATGGCGGCTGGGGGTCGAGCCCGCCCGGCGGCTACGGTGCGCCCCCAGGCGGCTACGGCGCGCCGCCAGGAGGCGGCTGGGGCCCGCCGCCGCCTCACGGCGCCCCGGCGCAGGCCTATTCCGACAAGGACCAGGCGACGGCCTTCATGCTCGCCGTGTTTCTCGGGACCTTCGGCGTCGATCGCTTCTACCTGGGCCAGACGGGGCTCGGGCTCCTCAAGCTGTTCACGTGTGGTGGCCTCGGCTTCTGGAGCCTCATCGACACGATCCTGATCGGCACCGGATCGATGCGAGACGCCCAGGGGCTCGTGCTCAGGCGCGACGCGCCCGTCGGCCACCCGACCAAGAGCCAGTCCACGCTGTTCCTGCTCTCCTATTTCCTCGGCTACTTTGGCGTAGATCGTTTTTATCTGGGACAGACCGGGCTCGGCATAGCGAAGCTCTTGACGTGCGGCGGGCTCGGCATCTGGTCGCTGATCGACATCCTCATGATCGGCATGGGCCGCTTCCGCGACGCAGAGGGCAACTCGCTGCGGTTCGAGCGCTGATCGAGGGGCACACCGGGTCAGGAGGATACCGAGCCTCGCTGGCCGTCGCCGCGCGGCGCGCGGCGACGGGGCTACTCCAGCGCGAGCATCCGCACGGAGCGAGGCACGAGCCGCACCTCGAGCGCCCCGCGCCGCGCCTCGAAGTGCGCGTCGTCCAGCACATCGCGCGCGCGCTGGGCGCTCACGGTGACGCGCGCCACCACGTCCGCGTCTCCGGGGTTCAGCAAGAAGAGCACCCGCGGCGTGCCCGACGCGTCCTCGTGCAGCGTCGCAAAGACGCTGTCGGGATCACACGCGAAGGCCGGCAGGCCGAGCGCGTCGATGGCGCGCGACACCGCGGCGTCGGCCGCGGCGGGGTCGTCCTGGAGGAGCGCCGGCAGGTTCTGCCCGGGGGCGAGGAGCCGCTTCAGATCGTAGGGCCGCGGCAGCTTTCGGAAGGCGCCGTCGAAGGTGGGCTCGCGGGGGCCGAGCGTGATCAGCGTCCCCTGCCGGGACGTCGCCTCCAGCCACGCGAACAGCTCCGGGCTCAGGCCGCCCGAGGTGGCGCAGATGACCCAGCGCGCCCCGACGAGCGAGATGTCGCGATCCTCGCCGCCGACGTGGGCGTAGGGGACGCCGCGCGCGTCGAGCGCCTCCTCGAACGCACGAACGAACGTGTCGGACTCCACCGCGAGCGGGTAACCGAGCCCGAGGTCGTCCTCGAGGCAGCGATCGCGGGCGCCGAAGTTCATGATCGAGAAGAACGCCCCGGTGAGCGGGCCGAAGGCATGCATCACGCGGGAGAGCCGGCGCTCCGTGCGCGGCGTGACGATGCGCACCGGCGCCGGGCGGCGGAGCTCGTGGAACCGCGTCGCCTCGAGCGCCGCGGAGAGCTTCCGCCAGAAGGCGGCGAAGGGGCGAGGGCGGCCGCGCGGATCGATCGGCGCGCCGATCCAGCGGTCGCGCTCGACCGCCATGTAGATGTTGTACCCGCGCAGCCCGTACGCGAGCGCGGCCATCATCACGAACACGCTGTCGCGCTCCTCGAGCGGCGGGAAGAACGGCGGGAAGCCGGCGCCCATCTCGCAAGCGAAGGGCGGCAGCGAGAGCGCCTCGCAGCGCACGGCGAGCTCGCTCGTCCGGCGGGCGAGGATCTGCCGGCTGCTCGGGCTCGCGACGCTGTAGTAGTCGAGGCCGACGAGGTCGACGACGCGCGAGATGCGCGCCGGGTTGAGCGGCGTCGCGTCCTGTCCCATCGGGAAATTGTGCATCGTGGGCAGGCCATCGACGCCCGCCGCGGAGAGCGCCCGCGCGAAGCGCCCCATGGCGGTCTCGAGGAGGTGCTCGTGGAACTCGCTCCAGTCGAGGTGGCGCGCGAGATCGGCCGGCGTCTCGGCGTCGAACGCGACCGGCGGCGTGATCGTGGCGAACCGCAGATCGCCCTCCTCGGCCTGCGCGCGCTCGCGGCCGATCGCGCGCACGAGCGCCGCGCCGACGTCCTCGGTCGCGTCGCCCTCCGGCGCGGGCTCCCCCCTCCTCGTCGCATACGCGCGCTGGAGCGCCTCGATCGTCCGGTACTTCTCGCGCAAGAAGTCGCGGTACAGGGAGATCGCGTCCGGGTGGTAATCCTGGTCGTACGCCCCGTCGCGGAAGTAGAGCGCGCCCTCGTTGTCGATCTGCAAGAGAACGATGGGCCCGTCCGGGTAGAGGTGCGGCTTCAGGACCGGGGCGAGCGCGTTGAAATAGCGGGCGACCTCGTCGTGGAACGCGTTGCTCGCGTAGCTCGGGACCGGGAACCCGTACGGCAACATCGGGAGCACGACCGGGTTGTTGCGCGCCGAGCGTGCCTGGCAGCTCGGGTCCCAGATGACGCGCTCGGGGATGCCGAAGCAGGTGAGCTCCGCGTTGATGTGCGGGCCCGGGCGGGCGATGACGTAAAAGCCGAGCTCGTGCGCGAGGCGGAGAAAGGCGCCGACGTCGCGGCGCGGATCGAGCCGGCCGAAATCGAACTGCCCCGGGCCGGTCTCGTGAACGGCCCACGGCACATAGATGTCGATCAGGTGAACGCCGAGCGACCGCGTGGCCTCGAGGCAAGCGCGCCAGTGCTGCGGGTCGAGCCGCCAGTAGTGCACGCTGCCGGCGTACAGCGGGACCAGCTTGCCGCCGATGTCCAGGCCGCCCGGGACAAGGCGTACCCCCCGCGCGAAACGTTCCTCTGGAGAGATCGCGTCCTGGGTCGTGGCCACGCGCGCGCACACTAGCAAGGATCGCGGGGAGATCGATACCGCCGCGTTCGGCCCGGCGCGCGCTGTATCGGGACGGCGTCGGCGCCGTGGCGCAGCGCTCAGCGCAGGATCGCCACCGAGCGCGCCACGACGTCGTAGACTGGCCCCCAGTAGACCCCGAGCAGCACGGTCGGAACCGCGAGCGCGCACGCCGTCGCGCCGAGCAGCGGCCGCACCGGTGTGGGCTCGGTGCGATCGCTCCTGTCGAGATACATCGTGCGGAGCAGGCGCGCGTAATAGAAGAGCGAGATCACGCTGTTCAGCACGCCGACGACCGCGAGGACCCAGCTCCACGCGCCCCCGGCGGCGAGCAGCGCCGAGAAGAGGTAGAATTTGCCGATGAAGCCCGCCGTCGGGGGCAGGCCGGTGAGCGAGACGAGGAACACGGCCATCGCCGCGGCGACGAGCGGGGCGCGGCGCCCGAGCCCCCGGAAGGCGGCGAACGTCTCGTCTCCGCCGCTCTCCTCGGCCACGGCCATCACCACCATGAACGCGCCGAGGTTCATGAAGCAGTAGGTGACGATGTAGAAGGCGATCGCGGCGACGCCGGCGCCGCTGAACACCGAGAAGCCGAGCAGCATGTACCCCGCGTGCGCGATGCTCGAGTAGGCGAGCATGCGCTTCACGTTCTCCTGCTCGAGCGCCGACAGGTTGCCGACGGTCATCGTCGCCATCGCGAGGCAGCCGAAGAGCACCGGCCACGGCGTCGCGACGCCGGGCGGCGCGCTCCCGGCGCCGAGCGCGTCCGAGAAGAAGCGGATCAGCACCGCGAAGCCGGCCGCCTTCGGCCCCACCGAGAGGAGCGCGGTCACCGGGGTCGGCGCGCCCTCGTACACGTCGGGCGTCCACATGTGGAACGGGGCGGCGCTGATCTTGTAGCCGAAGCCCGCGAGCATGAAGGCCGTGCCGACGAACACGACCTCCGGCACCTTGCCCTGCTGCGCCGTGAGCGCGGCGATCCGCGCCGCGCACTCGTCGAGCCGCATCGACGCGGTGATGCCGAAGATCCAGCTCATCCCGTAGAGCATGATCCCCGACGCGACGCCGCCGAAGATGACGTACTTCAGCGCCGCCTCGCTCGATTTCGCGTCGTTGATCTTGAAGCCCGCCAGCACGAAGCTGATGACGCTGACGAGCTCGATCGACAGGTAGATGAGCAGCAGGTGGCGGCTCGCCGCCATCAGGTTCATGCCGAGCGAGAGCACGAGGATCAGCGTGAAGAGCTCGCCCGAGTCGCGGCGGAGCTCGGGCTCGATCCCGGGGGACCGCGGGGGCACCAGGAAGACGACGATCGCCCCGGTGACGAGCGCGAAGATCACGCGGAAGAGGTTCGAGAAGCGATCGAACGCGAGCAGCCCGTGGAAGAGCGCGCGAGGGGCGGCGTCCGTCGCGAGGAAGTACGCGCCTAGCCCGCCCGAGCAGGCGAGCGCCGCGAGGCTGAGGATCACGAGGCCGGCGAGCTTGAGGCGCGCCGGGGACGCGAGGTCCCACACGACGAGCAGCAGGGCCGCCGCGATGAGGACGAGCTCCGGCGCGAAGTAGGCGAGGCTCGCGACGTTGTCGAGGGTGCGGGGTTCCACGGCTTACCTGGCGCTGGCGAGGGCGCCCTGGCCCGGCGAGGCGCCCTCCTCCGGGGCGCCCGCGCGGGCGTGCGCGGCGCCGCCCGCGCTGTCTGCGCCTTTTGCGCCGGCGATCTGGGACTGCCCCGGCCTGTCGACGAGGCGGTGCACGTCGAGGGCCCCGCGATCGATGAGGCTGAGCAGCGGGCGCGGCCAGAAGCCGAGGACGAGGACCAGCGCCGCGAGCGGCGCGATCGACGCGAGCTCCCGCCCGCTGATCTCCGGGAACTTCCCGCCGAACGGCTCGAGGTACTTGCTCTGCCGCCACGACGCGCGGAACGTGCCGAGGAACATCCGCTGGAGGGCCCAGAGGTGGTAGGCCGCGGTGAGGATCACGCCGACGGCGGCGAGGATCGTGAGGGCGCGGTAGCGCGGGAAGGCGCCGATGAACGTCATCGCCTCCCCCCAGAAGCCGGACAGGCCGGGAAGGCCGAGCGACGCCATGAACGCGAAGCCGACGAGCGCGGTGTAGAGCGGCATCTCCGAGGCGAGGCCGCCGAACCTGTCGATGTCGCGCGTGTGCACGCGGTCGTAGACCACGCCGACCAGGGTGAAGAGCATCCCGGTGATCAGGCCGTGGTTGAACATCTGGACGAGGCAGGCCTGGATGCCCTGCGGCGTCATCGCGCCGAGCGCCAGCAGCGTGAAGCCCATGTGGCTGACGGAGGAGTAGGCCACGAGCTTCTTCAGGTCGCTCTGCGCCATGGCGCAGAAGGCGCCGTAGAGGATGTTGACCACCCCGAAGACCGCCATGGCCGGCGCGGCCCACTGCGTCGCCTCGGGCAGCAGGGTGAAGTTGATGCGGAGGATGCCGTAGGTGCCCATCTTGAGGAGCACCCCCGCGAGGATCACGCTGATCGCGGTCGGCGCCTCCACGTGGGCGTCCGGCAGCCAGGTGTGGAACGGGAACATCGGGATCTTGATGGCGAACCCGACGAAGAGCCAGATCCAGACCACCTTCACCGCAGCGACGCCGAGGATCGTGAGACCCTGCGCCGCCCAGGCGACCCGCGAGAGCTCCGGGATCGAGAAGATGCGCTCGGTGGCCTGGCCGTCGACCAGGTAGGTGTGGCCGGCGTTCAGGTAGAACCAGATGAACGCGAGCAGCATGAAGACGCTGCCGGCCAGCGTGTAGAGGAAGAACTTGATCGCCGCGTACTCGCGCCGCGGTCCGCCCCAGATGCCGATGAGGAAGTACATCGGCAGGAGCATCACCTCCCAGAAGACGAAGAAGAGGAACAGGTCGAGCGCGATGAAGACGCCGAACATCCCCGTGACGAGGAGGTTGTACATCGCGAAGTAGCCCTTGAGCTGGTCGTGGACGCTGTAGCTCGCGAGGGCGCCCACGAACGAGATCAGCGCCGTGAGCAGGACCATCGAGATCGACACGCCGTCGACGCCGACGAAGTACTCGACGTTCAGCGAGCGGATCCACACGCCGTGCTCGATGAACTGGTAGCCGTCGTTCCCGTCGGCCCGGGTGAAGCCCCGGTCGAACTGCGCGTAGAGCCACGCCGCGAGCACGAGGTTCACGCCCATCAGCACGACGGTCATCAGCCGGAGCTTCCTGTCGTCCCGATAACGCAAGAGGTGCGCGAGGAAGACCGCGACCACGCCGAGCAGCGGCAGGAACGTCAGGATCGAGAGGATGTGGTCGCCGACGAAGCCAAGGCTGCTCCCGCGCTCCGCGTGGATGCCCATCGCGACGGTCCGCGCTACCTCCAGCGCGCCGGCCGCGCCGGCCGCCACCGCGTCGGACTCGACGACGACGTGCCCGTAGAGCTCCCGCGCGCGCACGCCCGCGGTCTTCCACCGGACAACGACCTTCCGGCTCGCGCCCGGCGGGAGGGTCGCCGCGGTGCCGCCGCCCTCGAGCTTCACGCTGACGCCCGGCGGGACGCGCGGGTCCTCGGGGGACGTCCGCACGATCACCCGCGTCACCTTCAAGGGCCCGTCGCCCTGGTTCTCGATCGTGAACGAGCCGACGTGATCCGGCCCGCTCGCGGCGAGCTCGACAGGCGCGCCGGGCGGCTCCGCGCGCAGCGCGATCTGGCCGCGCGGCCCGGGCGCCCTCGGCGCTCCGAGCGCCTGCGCCGGCGGCGCGGCCCCGAGCACGACGGAGAGCGCGACAAGGAGGGGGATCAGGAGCTTCATCGAGGTGGACCTGGCCGATCTCGCGAGGGCGAATCCACGGCGCATGCTGACGAGGGAGAGGTTCGACATCGGCCGTTCACCGCAGGAAGTAATGAACGATGCTGAACAAGGCGACGCCGCCCAGGAGGAAGTAGACGTAGCTCTGGATGCGCCCGGTCTGCAGAGAGCGGAGCCTCGCCCCGGCGCTCAGCGTGCCCTCGGCGACGAGGTTCACGACGCCGTCGACGAGGTACCGATCGATGGCGCCCGTGACCCAGGCGGCGGCCCGGGCCAGGACCGCGATCCCGTTGACGATGCCGTCGACGATCCAGCGGTCCATCTCGGCGAAGAAGAGGCGCAGCGAGAGGGCGGCGCGCACCACCGTCGCGTCGTAGATCTCGTCGACGTAGTACTTGTTCGAGAGCAGCTGGAAGCCCGGGAGCCGCCGCTCCTCCTCGGCCCAGCGCGGGGAGCGACGCGCGCCGTAGCGGGCGCGCGCGCGCGAGAAGGCGACGATCGCGCCGCCGACGGAGAGCGCCATGAGCGCGAGCTCGAGCCCCAGCCCGTGGCGCCGGAACGAGACGTCGGCGTGAGCGAACACCGGATGGAGCCACGCCTCGAGCAGGGGCTCGCCGTGGCCGCCGACGAAGTGGCTGGAGAAGCCGAACACGACGCCCGCGCCCGCCGACAGGACCGCCAGCACCGCGAGCACCCAGGTGATCGCCGGCGGCGACTCGTGGACCTGGGTCTCGATCTCCTTGCGGGCGTGGGGCCCCTCGAACGTCAGGAAGTAGCTCCGCCACATGTAAAACGAGGTGCCGAGCGCCGCCGCGAGGCCCATCCCGTAGACGAGCAGCCCCGGGATCGGGCCGGTGTTCTCGGTGCCGAACGCCTTCCAGAGGATCTCGTCCTTGGACCAGAAGCCCGCGAAGAACGGGATGGGCGCGGCGGTGATGGCGAGGCACGCCGCCTGGTAGGTCCGCGCCGTGAGCGGCATGACGCGGCGGAGGCCGCCCATGTTGCGCATGTCCTGGGCCGCGGCCTCGTCGTGCTCCACCGCGTGCATCCCGTGGATCACCGAGCCGGAGCCGAGGAACAGGCACGCCTTGAAGAAGGCGTGCGTCATCAGGTGGAACACGGCGGCCCAGTACGCCCCGACGCCGACCCCGATGAACATGAAGCCGAGCTGGCTCACCGTGCTGTAGGCCAGCACCTTCTTGATGTCGTACTGGAAGAAGCCGATCGAGGCCGCGAGGAGCGCCGTCGAGGCCCCGATCAGCGCGATGACGCCGCCCGCGACCGGGCTCAGCGAGAACAGGAAGCTGAGGCGCGCGATCATGTAAACGCCGGCCGTGACCATGGTGGCCGCGTGGATCAGCGCGGAGACGGGGGTCGGGCCGGCCATCGCGTCCGGCAGCCACACGTGGAGCGGGATCTGGGCGCTCTTGCCGGCGGCGCCGACGAAGAGGAAGAGGCAAGCCAGCGTGATCAGCGCGACGCCGCCCCACACCGTCTTCGACTCGAGGGCATCCTTGAGGAACGCCTTGCCGCTCGCGTCCTTGATCACGAGCTGATCGTGGATCTCGCGGAACGTGACCGTCGAGCCCACGGTCGCCACCACGATCTCCTTGCCCGGCTCGACGCGCATCCGCTCGATCGCGGCGATCTCGACGCCGTCGCCCGCGATCACGGCGCCGTCTCCCGGCACGATCACCACGGAGTGCGCCCCGGCGTCGATCTCCTTGCGGATGAAGGGGGACACGCCGAACGGCCGCGGGCCCGAGGCGAGCTGAGCGGCGTCGGCGATACCGAGGTACACGCGCGCGCCGGGGTGACCGGTGAAGGTGAGGTATCCCTTCGCCCCGGCGAGCGGCTGCGCCCTGCGCTCGCCCGCCTTGCCGCCGGCGCCGTCCTTCGCCCCGGCGGAGGCGCCGTGATCGCCGCGCGCCTCCGCGGCCACCGCGATGAAGCGCGCGCGGTAATCGGAGAGGAACCGGCCGTCGTCGAGCCACCTGGCGCCGAGACCCCAGAAGAGGAGCGCGAGGCCGCACACGAAGCCCCAGTCGCCGATCCGGTTCACGACGAAGGCCTTCATGCCGGCAGAGGCCTTCTTGTAGTCGCTGTACCAGAACCCGATGAGCAGATAGCTGCAGAGGCCGACGCCCTCCCAGCCGAAGAACATCACGATGAAGTTGTCCCCGAGGACGAGGAGCAACATCGAGAAGACGAAGAGGTTCAGGTAGGTGAAGAATCGCCAGTACGCCGGCTCGGCCTCCATGTACGAGGCGGCGTAAACATGGATGAGCGTGCCGACGCCGGTGATGATCAGCGTCATGAGGCAGCTCAGCGGATCCATCACGAACGCGAAGTTCGCGTCGAGCGATCCGATGCGGATCATCTGCCAGGCGAAGCTGTAGAGCGCGCGTTCCCCCGGAGCGAGCCCGACGAGCTGGACGAAGCTCGCGAGCCCGAGGGCGAAGGCGCCCAGCATGGCGCCCACGGCGACGAGCGTGACGCCGAAGCTCCCGATGTGGAGCCGCCTCGACACGCCCCGACCGAACGCGCTCCGCTGCAACGCGCGGCCGAACAGCGCGTTGATCACCGCGCCGAGCATCGGCAGGAGCGGAATCCACCAGAGTGGCGTCAGCGCCGTGTGGACGTGCGTGACCTGGCCGGAGTAGTCGGGCATCGTTGGGGCAGCCGGTGAGAACGTGGGCCGGCACGCGCGTCTTGCTCTGCAACCACCCCGCGACGTGTCAGTCGGCTCTGGTGACTCCCCCGCGGAACCGGAGGAGCCGCACGTTAATGGAGGGTCACAGGGCGGGTCAATACTTCCATCGGCCCTGTTCCACGGCGAGACGCGCTGTTCCTGCGCGCATCTCGCACCTCTGCGAGGTCAGCCGTCGGTCGTCCGCTGGTCATCGTCCTCGCGCGCGGCGCCGCCGCTCGATGACGGCGCCGCGCCGCCGAGCTGCGTCACGCGCCGGATCGCGAGCCACAGATCCCGCCGGCCCTCGCCCGTGATCGACGAGAACCCGATCGCGCGGCGGAGACCGCCGCGCGCTGCCGGAGCGCGCGGGGCCGCCGCGGACAGCTGGTCCAGCGCGCGCCGGACCGACGAGCGCTGCACCTTGTCGACCTTCGTCGCGACGAGCAAGAGCTCCACCGGCCGCCGCGCGACGTCGCGGGATGCCTCGATGAAGCGGATGAGCTCGAGATCGTCCTCCTCGAGGCCCCGCCGCGCATCGACCAGGAGCAGCACCGCGGCGAGCGTGACGCGCCCGCGCAGGTACCCCTCGATCAGCGACGCCCACGCCGCTTGCTCGGACTTCGAGCGCCGGGTGAAGCCGTACCCCGGCAGATCCACGAGCTGGAACACCGCGCCGTCGCGGGCCCGCGCCTCGTAGAGGTTGATCTGCCGCGTCGAGCCGGGGTTCGAGCTCGTCCGGACGAGCCCTTTGCGCTCGACGAGCGTGTTGATGAGGCTCGACTTGCCGACGTTCGAGCGCCCGGCGAACGCCACCTCCGCGCTGACGGGCGGAGGGAGCGACGCGAGCGAGCCCGCGCCGGCGACGAAGGACGAGTCGACGATCTGGAACGGATCGAGCTGCCGCTCGGCGCGCGCCGGCGGAGCAGCTTGAGGCTTGGGGGCGCGGCGGGAGGTGGTCACTTCGAGCGGGGCGGCTGGAACTGCGGCTTGCACTCGTCGCACTGGCAGAGCGAGCGCAGGTACCGGAAGGTGTAGATGCCCGAGTCGTGCCGATCGCCCCACGTGAACTGGAGCGCGTAGTTGCCGACCTGCTCGATCTCGCGGACGTTCAGGTCGCCGCCGGGCACGAAGTTGATCGTGCCGCCATGCCCCTGGCAGTTCGCGCACGGGCAGTACCCGCGCAGGATCTCGTGCGGAAGGACGCTGCGGTGGCCGTCGGCCCAGTGGATCTCCATCACCCGCGCGCCGTGCGGCGCCTTGACCTGAGTGGGAGTCAGCTTCGGATCCTGCGGCATCGTGCCCTTCCAGCCGACGGCAGTACCACGCCGATCCGGCGCTGCAAAGCGCCGCGGCGCGTCGGCCGCGCGCCGCTCCGCTTTTCTCGGATCCCGCGGTGTCTCCGGGGTTTCCAGGGCTCCCGCGGGCTCGACCGCGCCGGCGCTCTCCGCGCCCTCCGCGGCGCCTCGGGCCAGCCGGAGCGGGAGCGGGCCGCGGCTGCGCACGTTGCGCGCGTTGCGCACGTCACGCACGTTGCGCACGTCACCCTGCGGCGACCACCCGCGCATCGACGGGGGCGAGCGTCGCCTCGACGCGCTCGAGGATCCGCACGACCGCGGCGCCCTCGTCGAGCGGCGTCAGCGGCGGCGCGCGGTCCTCGACGCAGCGGAGGAAGTGCTCGATCTCCACGGAGAGCGGCTCGCGCCACGGCACCTCGAGCTCGCGGCCGGCCGGCGCGAGCTCGAGGTGCGCGGCGCGCTCGCCGGCCGGCGCGCCCGCCGCGGCGCCGCGCGCGTCCAGGAACACGATGCGGTCGGGCGCGCGCACGTCGTCGAAGACCGCGACGCCCGCGCTGCCGACGAGCCGCAGCCGCCGCTCCTTGGTCGGGCTCGACGAGCAGAGCTCGATCCGCGCCGCGAGGCCGCTCTCGAGGCGCGCCTCGAGCGTGACGAGCTCGCCGCACGGCGCGAGGTGGGCCCGCGCCTCGGCGAGCGGGCTCGCGTCGAGCGCCGAGAGCAACGAGAGATCGTGCGGCCCGAGCGTCCAGAGCGCCGACCGGGCCCCGCCGGCGCCGGCGGCGCCGGCGCTCATCGACAGGCGCGCCGCGCTGAAGCTCACGAGATCGCCGAGGCGCCGCTCGCGCGCGAGCGCGACGAGGCGCACCACGGAGGGGTGGTAGCGGAGCAGGTGGCCGACCATGCCGATCCGGCCGAGCGCCGCGGCGCGGGAAGCGCAGCGATCGGCCTGCGCGGCGGAGAGGGCCAGCGGCTTCTCCACGAAGACGTCGGCGCCGGCCTCGAGGGCCCGCAGCGCGAGCTCGGCGTGGCTCGCCGCGGGGGTCGCGATGATCACCGCGTCCACGCGCGCGGCCAGCGCCTCGTCGATCGTGCGCACGAGCCGCGCCCGCGGGGCGAGCGCGCGCGCCCGCGAGAGGCGGCCGCGGTCGACGTCCGCCACGGCGACCACGCGCGCCCGCGCGTTCTCCGACAGCGCGCGGAGGAGCTTCTCCCCCCACCGCCCGCAGCCCACCAGCGCAACCCGGACGCTCGCGGCGCTCACGGCGCCCCCGGCGCCGCGGCGGACTCGGCCGGCCGGAGCGTGAGCTCGCCGAGGATCGCCTCGCCCTCGGCGTTGCCCGGGTGGATCGAGGGCCCGTTGATGTCGACGAGGAAGTCGTACCGCGCGCGCGCTTCGCCCTCGATCGTCGCGCGCACGCGGACGTGCTGGAGGCAGGCCGACTCGGTGGTGGCGCTCCAGGCGGGCGCCTTCCCCGGGTGCCGCGCGCCGATCGCCTCCGGCACGCTCCGGCCGCCCTCGGGGCGGTACTGCTGCACGATGCCGAGCGCCGCCCTGCGGTCCGAGGCGTTGAACCTCGATTGTGTCCAGAGGACCGCGCCGCCGGCGGCGGCGCTGGTGCCCACGAGCAGCAGCATCCGCACCGCCTTGCCGTAGTCCATCCGCGAGCCGTATAGCCCCGGCGCTCGAGGAGAGCCAGCCGGGGCGGCGCGCCGCCTAACCCACGAACGACCCGAGCCCGCGGAACCTGCGGTACCGATCGTCGACGAGCTCCTCCGGTCCGAGCCCGTCCATCGACGAGAGCGTCGCCCAGAGCGCCTTGTCGAGGCGCGCCGCGGCGTCGTCGTGATCCTGGTGCGCGCCGCCCGTCGGCTCCTCGACGATCGTGTCCACGACGCCGAGCTGCAGCAGATCGGGCGCTGTGATCTTGAGCCGGGCCGCGGCCTCGTCGGCGCGGGAGCCGTCCTTCCAGAGGATGGCCGCGCAGCCCTCCGGCGAGATGACCGAGTAGCAGCTGAACTCGAGCACCAGCACCCGGTTGGCGACCCCGAGCGCCAGCGCGCCGCCCGAGCCCCCCTCGCCGATGACGGTCGCCACGATCGGCACCCCGACCCGCGCCATCGCGGCGAGCGCGGCGCCGATCGCCTCGCTCTGGCCGCGCTCCTCGGCGCCGATGCCCGGGTAGGCGCCCATCGTGTCGATGAACGTCAGGATCGGCAGCCCGAACCTGTCGGCCATCTCGTAGAGCCGGATGGCCTTCCGGTAGCCCTCCGGGTGCGGCATCCCGAAGTTGCGCTTCACGTTCTCCTTCGCGCCGCGCCCCTTCTGGTGGCCCACCACCACCACGCTCCGCCCGTGGTACGTCGCGAGCCCGCCCACGATGGAGCAGTCGTCGGCGAAGCGTCGATCGCCCTTCAGCTCGACCCAGTCGGTGAACAGCCGCTTGATGTAATCGAGCGTGTACGGCCGGTTCGCGTGGCGCGAGAGCAGCACCTTCTGCATCGGCGTGAGGCCCGCGAAGATCTCGCGCGCCAGCCGGCCCGTGTTGTCCTCGAGCTGGGCGAGCTCCGGCTCGAACCGCGGGTCCGCCGCGGCGAGCGCGCGCAGCTCCCGCACCTTCTCGATGAGCTCTGCGACAGGTTTCTCAAAGGGTAGGATCGAAGCAGCCACGGCCCGGACCCTAACGCTGCAGCGGGCGGACGGCTACGGCGCTGTGCTGCCGCGCTGCATCGTCCACCGGATGACGCGCGCGCACGCTCCGGCCGATCGGCCGAGGCGACGCGTCACCTCGGTCATTCGGGGAGGGCGTTGGTCGGCTCGGCGTGGATGAAGGCGTTCGCCGGGACCTGCGACATCGGCCGGCTCCGGATGACGTTGTAGATCGTGACCGGCTTGTCCTTGCCCTTCACCTTGGCGGGCTGGAGCTCCTCGGTCTCGAACCTCCCCCCGAGCTGCGCGTACGTGCTCTCGCTGATGACGATCTGTCCGGCCAGCGCGATGGAGCAGAGCCGCGCCGACGTGTTCGCCACGTCGCCGATCACCGTGTAGCTGAGCGCCTTCGAGCTCCCGATGTACCCGGCGACGAGCGGGCCGGTGTGGATCCCGATGCCGACCGCGAGCGGCAGCTCGCCCTTCTCGAGCCGCTCGCGGTTGAACTCGCCGAGCACCTCGCCCATCTTCAGGGCGCACTCCACGCTGCGGACCGCATCGTCCCGGTGGGCGACCGGCGCGCCCCAGAGCGCCATGATCCCGTCGCCCATGAACTTGTCGAGCGTGCCTTCGAACTGGAAGATGGTGTCGACCATCCGCTCGAAGTACAGGTTCAGCATCTCGACGAGCTCCTCGGGCCGCTTGCTCTCGGCCATGCGCGTGAAGCCGCGGATGTCGCTGTTGAAGACGGTGCACTCCTCGACGTGCTGGCCGCCCTGCTTCACGGCGAGCTGGCCGCTCAGCACGCGCTCGGCGATGTTCGGCGAGAGCAGCCGGCGCAGCTGCTCGCGCGTGACGATCTCGTTCTCGATCTTCTTCCCGAGGATGTTGATCTCGATGAACATCGCCGCCTGGTAGGCGATGGCCGTCACCAGCTCGAGGTCCTTGGGCTGGAACTGCGCGAGCGTCTCCGAGTCGAGCCAGAGCACGCCGAGCACCTCGCTGTTGTGCTGCAGCGGGGCGACGATCGCCGAGCTGATCCTGTTCAGGATCATGCTCTTGCCCTTGGACGCCGCGAAGTCCATCGCCGCGTCGTGGGTCAGCACCGCGGCCCGCTCGTGGACGACGTGGTTCAGGATCGTCGACGACACGCTGATCGGGGCCGTCGTCCCGTCGCGCCGCTGCATGGCCTGCGGGGTGAGCTCGCCGTTCTCGTTGCGCAGGAAGATCACCCCGCGGTCGGCGCGGATGAACTTGAACACGCTCGTGAGGATCTTCTCGAGCAGCTTCGTCGTGTCGCGCTCGGCGGCGATCTCGCGGGACAGCTCGTGCGACAGGCGCAGCCGCTCGTAGTCGGCGCGCAGCTGGTTCATGTCGTTGGCGATCCGATCGAACGCCAAGAACCCCTTGTCGACCGCGGCGATCTGCGTCCCGATCTGCCGGGCCTGATCGTTCACGTCGATGCGGGTGCCCTGCGCGACGAACGAGCCGCCGTGCGCCCCCGAGCGCCCCGGCAGCGGCGCGGTCCCGCCCGGCCCGGCGCCCAGCGGCGGCGGCGGCACGTACGGCTGCCGCGTCACCGGCGGCGCCACCGGCGTGCCCGGGAGCGGCGGCTGCGGCGGCTGGCGCTGGTACTGCGGCTGCTGCGGCGGGTACCCGTGGCCCGGCGGCTGCGCCGGCGCCGCGCCCTGGTGGTTGACCACGGGCGGCCAGCCCGGGACGAGGGGCGGCGCCACCGGGGCGGCCGGATCATCGAAGCGGCCACGCGTGGACCCCAGGGCGATCTCGTCCCCGTGCTTCAGCGGCGCTTCGCCCCGGACACGCTCGCTGTTGATGAACGTGCCGTTCAGGCTCCCCAGATCGCGCAGGACGAAGTGATCGCCCCGCTGCTCGATGATGCAGTGCTCCTTGGAGACGATCTTGTCGAGCAGCTGGATGGAGTTGTTCGGGTGGCGCCCCAGCGAGTTCACGGGTCGCAGATCGATCGCCTGCTGGCCCTCGGCGGTCTGCAGGATGAGGCGGGCCATCGGTTCTGGCAGATTACCCAGCCGGGCACGGACCGACAATCTTTCCGGCCGAAGTCCAGCGCCGGCCGCGGGGAGCGACCGTGCCGGACCGCGCAAAATGCGCCCTCGCCCCGCTGGAGGCACCTGCGCCAAGCTCGACCGCCCGGGGCGGCTGTCGTCGGCTGTCGCATGGATACCTGACCGGATGATTAGCTTACCGGGCCCTGCACCTCATGGAGGCGTCGCCTGGAACGGCTATGCGCCCACATGCCGCCGCGTTAGTCGGCCGCATGGATTCCGCGTACCTCCTCGCGATCGATCAGGGCACCACCGGAACGACGTCTCTCCTCATGGACACGTCGGGCGCGACGCTGGGCCGCGCGACGCGCGAATTTCGCCAGCACTTCCCGGAGCCGGGCCTCGTCGAGCACGACCCGGAGGAGATCTGGCAGAGCGTTCAGGACGCCGTGGGCGAGACGCTCAGGGCCGCGGGCGTGGCCGGCAGCGCGATCAAGGCCATCGGCATCACGAACCAGCGCGAGACGACGCTCGTCTGGGAGCGCGCGACCGGGCGCCCCATCCACCGCGCGATCGTGTGGCAGGACCGCCGCACGGCAGCGCGCTGCGCCGAGCTCCGCGCCGCGGGCCACGAGCAGGCGGTCGAGCAGACCACCGGCCTCGTGCTCGATCCGTACTTCAGCGGCACCAAGCTCGCGTGGCTCCTCGACAACGTGCCCGGCGCGCGCGCGCGCGCCGAGCGTGGCGAGCTCTGCTTCGGCACCATCGACAGCTTCCTCGTCTGGCGGCTCTCGGGCGACGCGGCCGGCGGCTCGCCGGTGCACGCGACCGACGTCACCAACGCGTCGCGCACCCTGCTCATGGGCCTCGCGTCGCTGAGCTGGGACGACGCGATGCTCGCGATGCTCCAGATCCCGCGCCCGCTCTTGCCGCAGATCGTCGGCTCGGCGGGCCGCATCGCGGCGACTCGCGGCTTCCCGCACCTGCCCGACGGCATCCCGATCGCCGGCATCGCGGGCGACCAGCAGGCGGCCCTCTTCGGCCAGGCCTGCTTCGCGGCGGGCGACGCGAAGTGCACCTATGGCACCGGCGCGTTCGCGCTGGCCAACATCGGCGATCGCCCGCTCAGGAGCCGCTTCGGCCTGCTCACCTCCGTCGGGTGGAAGATCGGCCCCGAGGTGGTCTTTGCGCTCGAGGGAAGCGCCTTTATCGCCGGCGCGGCGGTGCAGTGGCTCCGCGACGGCCTGGGCCTCATCAAGAGCGCGGCGGAGATCGAGGCGCTCGCCCGCAGCGTGCCCTCGAGCGAGGGCGTCACGTTCGTCCCGGCGCTCTCGGGCCTCGGCGCGCCCTACTGGGATCCGGACGCTCGCGGGATCATCTCCGGGGTGACGCGCGGCACGACCGCGGCGCACCTCGCCCGCGCGACGCTCGAGGGAATCGCGCTCTCCGTGACGGATCTCGTGCGGGCCATGGCCGACGACCTGGGCCACCCGCTGCGCCGGATGCGCGTGGACGGCGGCGCCGCCGCGAACGACCTGCTCATGCAGTTCCAGGCGGACGTGGCGAACGTCGCTATCGAGCGCCCCACCGACCTGGAGACGACGGCGCGAGGCGCGGCAATGCTCGCCGGGGTAGGCGCCGGCCTCTTCCTCACGAAGGAGGACGCGGCCCGGATGTCCCGTGTGGGGCAGAGCTTCCAGGTCGAGATGAGCGAAGCGGCTCGATCCGCCCACCTCCACCGCTGGGCCGACGCCGTCGCCCGCGCGCGCTCGAAGCGCAGCTGAGCACTCGCCGATTCCCCTGAATTTCCACGCTGTTTTCCGCTTGAACCAGGTCTTCCGAAGCTCTCTCCCGAGCCGTCATCGCGCCGCGGCTCGGCGGCCGAACGGGCTTCCGGATCAAGGAATCAACCCTAGGTTGCGAGAGTTAGGCCCAGAAGCCCCCAACCAGCGTAGAGTGCTATGACGACGGCGCATTTCCGTTCAAACTTGGTGCACTTGAACCGAGGCGCGCGGCCAGCCCACCGCCGCCTCGCTGCTTTCGATGGAGACGAGGAGGACATGCCGACTACCGAGAATGCTTCAGCCGGCGGGACGGCCGTTCGCGACATCCCGATCGACTGGGAGGCGCTGGAGGACGCCTTCGAGAACAACGCCCCAGAGGTGCACTCGTACCTGCACCTCGGCACGGGCGACGTGCTGCGGGTGGTCGACGGCGTGGCGGATCCGCAGATGCACGCGCGCATCGCGGCAGACGCGAACTACCTCCGGATCGATCCCGTGAGCTCGCGCGAGCAGTACCGGTGGATGGAGCGCTACATCCCGATGGTGGAAGACATGGATCTCCAGGCGAAGCTCAGCCAGGCGATCGATGGCAAGGGCGCGTTCCGTCGCTTCAAGGATGTTTTGATGTCCTACGGTCCGGAGCGGGAGCGCTGGTTCGCGTTCCGTAGCGAGCGGCTGCGGATCTTCATGGAGGCGTGGCTCAGCGCCCACGCGCTGAACCCGGTCCCTCGCCCGCTCTGGGTGCCGGAGGTGCCGTCTCGTCCGGAGCCGGTCGTCCCGGCGGCCCCTGCGGTGGAGCCGCCGGCGCGCGAGCGCGAGGAGACGCGAGAGCCCCGCCGCGGCAAGAGCGTGGAGAGCCTGCGCAAGAACCTCCGCGACATCGCCGAGGCGCTCGGTCCGCGGGATCTCGACACGCTGACGGCGTTCGCGGAGTTCCTGAAGGCGCGCCGCGCGGCGCGCTCGTTCGCGCACCACTACCACGAGGCCCAGGGGCCGGTGGACGACGACGCCGGGCCTGCTTCGCAGGAGATCGCGAGCGAGTCGCGCAGCGACACGGCGTGAGGGCGCGCCGCCGGCGCCGCGATCGCGGCGCCGGGGCGCTGGCCTGAGGGTGGGTGAGGGAACGGAAGGGAGCGGCGGCTTCGAGCGCCGAGCGGTCTAGAAGTACCAGTCGGTGCGGGCGCCGATGTACTGGCCGATGGTCGACCCGGTGGTCTCCCCGTTGGGGAGCGGCTGCCCAGCGCCAGTCCTCGCCAGGTAGCCGGACATCACCTGATTCTTCGCCGCCTCGTTGTAGATGGCGAGCGAGTAGATGAGCTTGAAGTGCGGACGCGCGCCAGCGCTCAGCTCGCCCGTCGGCACGAGGGTCGGAACGACCGAGACCTTGACCGCGGTGCCCATGTCGCCTTCGCCGTCCTTCCGTCCCTGGAACGAGGCCTCGACGACGGGGTGGAAGTTCTTGTGCGCGAAGATCGTGGCGTTCGCCTGGACCGAGAAGTCCATCTGCTTCTCGGCCGACGTGGGGGGAGCGGCGCCCTCCGCCTCGTACGCCGCCTTCGTGTAGTGGAAGGTGGCGAGGCCTTCCAGGGCGGCGGCGTCGCCGAGCCGGAAGCCGAGGTGCTCGACCGCCTCGATGCCGAACGAGCCCGAGAAGGTGCCGTCCGAGTTCGGGGCGCCCCAGGTCTGGTACGTCTTCGCGCCGCCGGCGGCGCCGTTGGCGATGCCGGTGCCGAAGCGCACCGCCGTGTCGCTGAAGTTGCCCTGGCCGAGGCCGAGGTGGACCTTCGCGCCGATGACGCCGCCGAAGTCCGCCTTCCCGAAGGGCTCGGGGACCGCGATCCCCTCGCCCCGCTTCGCGGCCGGCAGGACGTGGAACTCGCCGTGGACCTTGACGTGGTGCTTGGCCTCGCCGCCAAACTCCGCCTTGTAGTTACCGGCGAAGATGGTGCGGAAGCGATCGGTCCCGGTGGCGAAGTTGTAGAAGGGCGGCAGGGCGCCGGGGGTCCCCTCCACCCCGAAATTCCGATACCCGAGGATCGCGAGCTGCAGGCCGCCGTACTTGATACCGCCGCCCTGGCCGCTGAGGTCGTCGAGGTAGAAGTAGTCGCCGATGGGCGCGTACTGCTCGCGGAAGAACTTCGCGCCGCCCCAGACGCTGAGGCCCGGGACGAGGAAGTTGCCGGCCTCGATGTACGCCTGGTTGAACTGCACCGTGATCGACTGGCCACCGTTCGAGGCCGGCTGCATGAACGGCCCGCCGTACTGGTTCCAGATGGCGAAGGTCATCTCGGACTTGACGTAGAAGTCATCCGGCGTCGCGCCCTTCACCACGTGCGCGACGAACGACGGCTCGGAGTAATCGCCCTCTTCGTAGCGGCCGCCGATGCCGAACCCGAGCAGGTTCAGGGACGCGCCCTGGATGTTCTGCCCGAGGGTCGGGGACCACGCCATGCCGAGGCGTGAGTACCAGTGCCACTCAAAATTCTCGCTCCCCACCGCGTGAGCCGACCGCGGCGCCGCCGTGAGGCAAAGGGCGGAGACGGAAAGCAGCCCGAGGGCTCGGACAGCGGCGCGCCGACCCGCGATTCGCTTGCTGGGGACCGACGACCTGTCTCTCATAAGTGATGTCATCGAACGACGCTCCTATCCATTCTCTGGGAGTGTGCTTGGGGTGATGGGAGGTGATTCGGCCAGATGGCCAAGCGCGGCAGAGGAAGTGGCCTGTCAAGAGAATCTAAGTTGACTCTGTAGGAAAGAGCCACCCGCTGCCACACATGCGGGGCCCGCGGGGGGCACAGTTAACAGGAACGTTCTGTTCATGTCAAAGGTCTCCGAACACCCTTCGGCAGTTTGTCATCTTCTGCGGCGCGTTATTATTAAGTAATCGAAATCACTTGATTAAGCAGGACCCGCGCGCTTCCTCGAGCCAGGAACGGGGGCCTGAAATGATGCAACGCACCAAAAACAGGCTCGCGCTGGCTCTCGCGCTGCCTGAAGTGTTGCCAGAAGAATTCACGGGTGCCCCTGGTGCGTTACTTGGTGCGCGCCGCGCACGTGGCACGGACAGGAAGGCTGCATTGGCGAGCCCCGGCCAGCTGCGGTTTCGCACCGCGATGGCGCCGCCGCGCGCGGCGGTGTGCCGCGTGTTTCGGGACCTCGAACCTGGCTTTTCATGTCGACACCCGGCCGGGGCGTCGCCGCGGTGCTCGTCTCTCTCCTGGGTTGAACCCAGGGCGAGCCGTCGGCCCCGCTGAGCGTCATTGACGCTCGCCGGCGCGCCGAACGCGCCGCGCCAGCGCGCGGATCCTGCGCGCGCGCGCAGGACCATGCCGCGGAGCACAGGCCGCGCAGGCAGATCGCCCTTGGTCGACAGGATAACGCATCGCGTTGCAACGGCGCAACGAGCGGCGCAGATCCAGAGCGGGTCAGTCTCGATTGCAGTGCAGCGTGGGTGGACATGTTCTTGTCCAGGAAGGGCGTTGCGCTGTCGCCCCGAGACATCCCATCTGCTTCGGCGAGGCCGGCTGGTGCCTGGCGAGCCTCCGGGCGCGGTCGCGGCGCGCGCCGCGATGCCGCCGGCTCGCCGCGCCGAACGCCTGAGTCGTTGAACGAGAGGCCTCCATCCTCTGCATGAACAACGGCTCGTGAGCCCTCTTCACGATGTCTGGCGCTGTCCTTCGCTGTCGAGAGGTGGAATCGACCCGTTCGATGGACTTCTGCTCTCCTGCCGCCCAGGCGTGCAGCTCGACGTGGCGCGCCGCTGGCCGGTCGCTCGGCGCGGCTCAGCGAGCGGGCGTGATGCTCAAGGAGACCCGGGCCCGCGCGTTCTGGTAGTACGCGTCGAGCGCCTGGGCGAGCCGCTGCCCGACATACCAGCGCTTCAACGCCGGGGCGACCTCCTCGTAGCGTTGATCCTTGAACGGCGTGGCGCCGGAGCGCAGGACGATCTTGAGCTCGAAATCGGTGGGCTCGAGCATGGGCGCGACCATGCGATCCAGGTACAAGCTCGCGCGCGCCTGGCGGCGCAGCAGCGCGTCGAGCTCGTCGGAGCTCATCCCCTCGGCGGCCGCCGCGGCGAGGAGGCGCGCGCGGCCGCGAGCGCGCTGCTCCAGCGCGATCCGGGCGGCCTCGGCCCGCTGCGCCACCTCCGTCGAGGTCGGCGCCGGCGAGATCGGCAGGCTGGCGAGCAGCGTCTCCGCGATGTGCCTGTCGAGCGCGGCGCGGACATGCCTGTCCCGGTACAGCCCGGGCTCCGCGTCGGGATCGGCGAGCGCCTCGAGGCGGGCCTCGAAGGCGAGCTCCCGCTCGAAGATGAACTGAGGCCGGCGCACGCCGCCCGTCTCCGGCGCATGCCAGCGCACGACGACGCGGTCGAGCGGCACCGGCGCCGCCGCCGACGGCGCGGCCTGGCCGTGGGCGCTCGGCGTCAGCGACGCGAGCGCGAGCGACGCGAGCAGCGTCGTGAGGAGCCCGGAGCGGCGCACATCGGCAGGCTAGCGCAACCGCGCCGCGCATCCCATTCCGGGCAGCGCCGCGCTCACGGAGCGTCGGTTCGCGGAGCGTCGGTTCGCGGAGCGTCCGGCGCGCGGGCGGCGGGTATAGAATGGCGCCACCATGTACAGGCAGTTCGCGCTCGAGGGCGAGGTCCACACCTCGCTCGACTGTGTGCCGCTCTCGGTGCGGCGGAAGCTGGACCTCGCCGAGATCAAGATCTCTCTCGCAGGGTGGCAGGCGCTGTCGCGCGCGGAGCGGCTCGCCCTGTGTCACCTGCCGGCCGACACCGACGAGGACGTCGCCGTCTACGCCGAGGTGCTCCGCGGCTTCGCGGAGCGCGCCGGGGTCGCCCTCGCCCCCCTCGCGGGCGCGCCGGTGCGCCGCGCGGCCTGGGATCGGGACAGCGTCAGCGCGCGGCTGCGCGAGCGGCTCGGCCCGGACGGCGCGCTCGACGAGGGCGCGCTCGGCCGCCTGGCGGAGCTGACCGAGGAGGAGCGCTACGCCATCGTCAAGCTCGCCGATCCGAAGCGCGGGCCCGAGAAGCTGCGCGCGCTGCTCGGCGAGCTCGGGCTGTCCCGGGACGCCGGCGCAACGCGCTCGCCGTGAGCCAGGCCGCGGCGAGGATCCCGGGCGCGACGAAGGCGCGGGGGAGCGCGCTGTCCGCGCGGCTCGCGCGGGGCGAGCTCGTGGTCCCCTCGCGCTGACGTCCGGCGGCGGAGCGTCAGCGCGCCGCGCTCACCACTTCACCATGACCTTCGACGGGTTGACCTCCGCGGTGACGCGCGGAACGTCGACGAGCACGTCGAGGAAGTCGCTGCCCGGCTGGCTCAGATCGAGGCTCGCCGCCTTGGGCTCCACGCGCGCCACGATCGCGTCGGCGTTGACGGCGCCCACGTCCTCCGGCGTCCCCGTGATCCTCACCTGCACCACGGCCGGCGCGACCGTCGCGCGCGGGATGCCGATCACCTCGACCTTGCGCTCGAACGTCCGCGTGGCGAGCTCGCGCCCGATCTCGAGCGTCGCCATCACGCTCTCGAAGCTGTACGTCACGAGCTTCGGCGGCCGATCGAGCGCCAGCTGCCGCTGGTAGGTGCCCTCCGTGAGCCCGCTGACGTCGAACGGCGCCGTGCGCGCGAGCTGCATCACGTCGACGACCGAGCGCGGGCCGCGGGCGCTGACCATCGGCGGCTCGACCGAGACCATCCCCTTCACGAGGAACCCCTGCGCGACGTCCCCGGTGCGGGGGACGTGCACCGGGATGGCCCGGGTGACGACGTCGTCCCAGCCGAGCTCGATCGTCGACGGGTACATCTGCTCGACCATCAGCCCGGCCGGCACGTGGAACATCGACGCGTCGAGATCGATGTGCGTCACCGTGCCGTTGCGGAGATCGAGCCGCAGCGTCCCGAGGCTGTCGGCGCGCAGGTCGTCGAGCTGCGTCCGGGAGCCGCGCACCGTGACCGCCACCTCGTTCGGGATCTGGGTCATGAGCTGCCGGTTGCTCGACTCGGGCGGGAGGATCCAGACGACGCTGAGCATCAGCGTGCGCTGCGCGTTCTCCGCGCCGTGGATGAAGGCGTAGAGGCACAGCGCGAAGGTGATCGAGAGCAGCTTCAGGCCGAGGTTGTCGAGCAGCGCCGAGCGGAGCGCCTCGCGGATGCCGGCAAGCGTCATGGCTCATCTCGCGGGGGCATCCCCTCCGCGCTCCCCTTGGATGCGGCGGTCGCCGCGACCTGCCCGGTCGGGACGAAGGTGCGCTGCGACGGGACGGGGGAGTCGGTCGCGGCCGCCGCGGGGGCGTCGACCATGGCCGGCCGGCCGCGCTCGGACGGGCGATCCGCGTCCTGCGGCGCGGCCGTCCCCCCGGCGCCGCCCCCGCCCGCGGCGCGCAGGTCAGCGCTGGATCCCGTCGCGGTGCGCGTATCGGCGCTGGATCCCGTCGCGGTGCGCGTATCGGCGCCCGAGCGCATCGGCGTGGACGTCGACATCCGCGCCATCGGCCGCGCGTCGGGGTCCACGGCCGCCTTGATCATCGAGGACGTCTTCGGGACCGGCGTTGCGGGCTTGGCCTCGCTCGGCGCGGGCTTCGCGGCGGCGGGCTTGCCGGGCTCGTGGGCCTGCCCGGCGCCTTGCGTCGCGCCCACGGCGGGGCCGCGCGTCGGCGTGGGGAGGCTCGCGCGGCCGACCTGGGCGACCCTCTTGGCGAAGCGCCGCCTGCGCGACGAGCGGCCGAAGAGCCCGAGCAGCGCGTGTCGCAGCGACTGGCCGTCGAGGTTCGAGACGATGTTGCCGCTGAAGCAGAAGCTGATCGTGCCGCGCTCCTCGCTGACGACGACGACGACGGCGTCGGTCTCCTCGGTGATCCCGAGCGCGGCGCGGTGGCGGGAGCCGAGGCTGGCGTCGAGGATCTTGGTCTCCGGCATCGGGAAGAAGACGCCGGCGCGCGCGATCTTGAGATCGCGGATCAGCACCGCGCCGTCGTGCAGCTTGTTCACCGACTCGGGGACGAACAGCGAGACGAGCAGCTCCCGGGTGACGACCGAGTCGATGTGGATCCCCTCGCTCTTCACGAACTCCAGCACGTTGGCGTCCTGCTCGAAGGCGATGATCGCGCCCATGCGGTGGCGGGCGAGCTCGGTCGCGGCGGCCACCACCTCGTCGATGACGCGCGACTGCTGCTCGCGTCCGCTCGTGAACCAGTTGCTGCCGCCCACGCGGATGAGGGCGCGGCGGATGTCGTTCTGGAAGACGACGACCACGATGAGGATGATCGAGGAGAGGAGCCAGGAGAGGAGGTTGAGGAGCGTGGTCAGGCCGAAGACCTTCGCCCCGAGATAGATGAGGAAGACGATGCCGAGCCCGAGGCCCATCTGCATCGCGCGGGTGCCGCGCAGCACGAGGAGCGCGCGATAGACGACGTAGGCGACGATGAAGATGTCGAAGAAGTCCCGGATGACCTGCGTCGCCGGCCTCACCGAGAAGAGGCGGAGGAACCCTTCAACCATCGCCGCGCGCCCCCTGGGCGACGGGGCCGTCCGGGCGCCGGCGGTCGCCGGCGCCCGCGCGCTCGATCGCGCGCATCACGTCGAGGGCCTGGCGCACGGGGCGGACGTCGTGGACACGGACGGCCGCGGCGCCGCGCGCCGCGCACGCGATCACGGCGGCGACGGTGCCGCCGAGGCGGTCCGGGGGCGGCGCGAGCGGCGCTTCCCCGCCGCCGCCTGGCCCCGCGGCCTCCGAGGCCGCGGCGCGCGCAAGGAACGACTTGCGGCTCGGCCCGACGAGCACGGGGAAGCCGAGGGCGCAGAGCTCGTGCAGCCTGGCGCACAGCTCGAGCGACTGCCGCGCGTTCTTCGCGAAGCCGAGGCCCGGATCGAGGACGAGCTCGCCGTCCGGCAAGCCTGCCTCGAGCGCCCGCGCGGCGGCGCTCGACCACTCGCGGGCCACGTCGGCCACGACGTCGTTGTAGGCCTCGTCGGGGTACGCGGAGAAGCCGGCCATCGCCGACATCGGGCCGCGGCTGTGCATGAGCACGAGCGACGCCCCGCGTTGAGCGCAGAGCGCGCCGAGCTCTGCCGCGCTGTCGAGCGAGATCGAGTTGACCACGGCCGCGCCATCGTCGAGCGCGCGCGCCGCGACGGCGGGGGAGGTCGTGTCGATGGAGACCACCGCTCCCCTCTTCACCGCGTCGCGCACGCTCCCGCCGATGCGCGCGATCTGCTCGTCATCCGGCACGGGCCGCGCGCCCGGCCGCGTCGACTCCGCGCCGATGTCGATCATGTCTGCCCCCTCGGAGAGCATCGCATCGATCTGCGCGAGAGCCGTATCTTCATCCGCAAAGCGACCGCCGTCGGAGAACGAGTCCGGCGTGCGGTTCAGGACCCCCATGATCACCACGCTCCTGCGGCGTTCGAGCAGCATGCGCAGCGGGGACATTTCCTGTGGGTAGCAACTTTTGCGCCGAACGGCAATTGTCTGCTCGAACCGATGTTTTCCAGGAGCAATTGGAACATCGCGAGGGGGTCCGGCGCGTCGCGCTCTGCCAACCGCCGGCTGGGCCGGCGGGCGCGCGCCGGCGTTGGACGGCGCACCGGCGCCCACATTCTTCGGGCGCCGGCTTCCCGGCGGCCGCTCCCCGCTCGGGCGGGGACGCAGCGCGGACCATGGGGAAGAAACGGCGCGGAGGGAACGGAGGGTGCGCAGAGAACGGAGGCCCTCAGGCGAGGGGAAGCGAGGGGAAGCGAGGGAAAGCAAGGCCGAGTCCGCCGCGCGCGGCGCCGAGGCCCCCCCCACGCTCCGCGCGCCGCTGACTCGGCCTTGCTTCTTTGCTAGGGTCCCGCCTACACATTGACATCGGCGGCCCCTCGCGGTCGTCCGGTGGAGGCGGGGACACGCGCGAGCGTGCCCCGTCAACCGTTTCTCAGGCTGCACCAGCGGACGAGACCGAGCGGTTCCATGCTGCGCACGCGTATCCGGGCAGGTCCCCTCGCCGGCTTCGTCTTGAGCGCCCTCTTCGCGGCGTGCTTCGCCGTGCTCGGCGTGGGCGAGCTCTTCATCCCGGCGCTCAGCCCCGAGATGGGCATGCCTGCGCCCGTGACGCTGCGCGTCCCGTACGGTCCGCGGATCGTGCGCGACACGCACGACGGGAGCTTCACGCTTTCGTACGAGCACAGGCGCGTGATCGTGCCGCGCGGCACGGTGCTCTCGGAGCACAACGAGGATCACGACGCCGCGATGGCGTACGAGACGGTGCGGCGGATGCGGCGGCCCGGGCTCGGCGCGCGCATCGCGAGCCTGTACGCCATCTACCTCATCGTCTGCCTGATGCTGACGGTCTACCTGCGTCGCTTCGGGCAGAACCGGGTGCGGCTGCTCCGCACGCAGGTGGGCATGTTCGTCCTGATGACGGGCTCGCTCATCGTCGCGAAGCTCCTCCTGCTCTTCACGGCGCTGCCCGAGTTCTGGATGCCGGTCGCGGCGCTCCCGCTCTGGGTGGCGATCGCGTTCGATCGGCGGACCGCGTTCCTCGTCGAGGTCGGGGTCGCGTTCATCGCGTCGTCGCTGCTCCGGTTCGACGTCGTGCTCCTGTCGGTGCTGCTCGTGCGCGGCATCGCCGCGACGATGTTCTTCTTCAAGCGCAAGGGCTCGCGGCAGCTGCTCGTCGCGGGCAGCCTGGCGGGCATTGCCGGCGCGATCGGGTTCATCGCGCTGACCGTGCTGTTCGAGGGGAGCATCGATCTCGGCGCCGATCTGAAGCGCTGGCTCGGCTCCAACGTGCTCGCCTGCATCGGCGGGGGGCTGCTCGTCGGCGTGCTCGGTCGGAGCCTGAGGGAGCCGGCCGAGCGGGCGATGGGGCACGTGCCCCGCGACAAGCTGCTCGACCTCACCGACCTGGAGCAGCCGCTGCTCAAGAAGATGGCGGCGGAGGCGCCGGGCAGCTGGGAGCACGCGCGCGCGATGGCGAACCTCGCCGAGGCCTCGGCCGCGGCGATCGGCGCCGACGCGCTGCTGACGCGCGTGGGCGCCTACTACCACGACCTCGGCAAGACGGTGCAGCCCAAGTACTTCATCGAGAACCTCGCGCACGGCGAGCGATCGCCGCACGAGGAGCTCGATCCGGACGTGAGCGCCGACGCGATCATGGCGCACGTCGTGATGGGCACGAAGATCCTGCGCGAGGGCAACATCCCCGAGCCGGTGGTCGAGTTCGCGTACACCCACCACGGCACGCAGGTCGTCGAGTATTTCTGGCACAAGTGCGTCGAGCACGGGAACCCGAAGGACCTGACGCAGGAGCACTTCCGCTATCCCGGCATGAAGCCGCAGACGAAGGAGACGGCCATCCTGATGCTCGTCGACTCCATTGAGGCGGCGTCGCGGACCATCTGGCCGCCCGAGCACAAGAAGTTCGAGGAGATGATCCAGCGGGTGATGTTCTCGAAGCTCGCGTCTGGCCAGCTCGATCAATCCGGGCTGACGATCGAGGACCTGCGCATCATGACGAGCCGGATGGCGTCGACGCTGGTCAACATGTACCACGGGCGCATCAAGTACCCGTGGCAGCGCGAGAGCGATCGCGCCGGGCACACGCCTGCGCCGCCGACGGTCACGCCGCACCCCACGCGCCCCGGCACGCCCACGCCCGTCCCCGCGTCCAGCGCGCCGGGTCGGGACGGGAGCGCCGCCCCGCCGCCCTCCTCGAGCGTCAGGGGCGCTGCCCCGCCGCCCCCCGCGAGCACCCGGGGCGCTGCCCCGCCGCCCCCCGCGAGCCCCCGGGGCGCCGTCCCGCCGCCCTCCTCGAGCGCGCGGGGCGCGGTCGCGCCCGTCGTCGTGAGCGAAGCCGGAGGGCCCGTGAAGGACGAGAGCCCAGCGGAGTCCGTGCGAACGCCCAGGAAGACGCACTGAGCAGGCCGGGCGCGCCGCGCGCTCCCGCGGAGGCCGAGCGGCCTGCTCCAGGAAAGGACGGTCCGATGCCTCCCACGATCGAGCAGAGCTTCATGAAGGCCCTCTTCCACGGCATCATCGCCGAGGACATCATCTTCCCGTATCCCGAGATGCCCGCCGAGGACCGGGAGACGACGTCGATGATGGTCGACAGCGTGCGGCGGTTCTTCGCGTCGAGCGTCGACAGCGGCCGGATCGACCGGGAGCACGCCATCGATCCGGGCGTCCTGGCCGAGATGAAGAGGCTCGGCCTGATGGGCCTGCAGATCCCTTCCGAGCACGGCGGCGTCAACCTCAGCAACATGGCGTATACGCGCGTGATGCAGGAGATCGGCGGGCTCGACGCGTCGATCGCCGTCACGCTCGGCGCGCACCAGTCGATCGGCTTCAAGGCGATCCAGCTCTTCGGGACGGAGGAGCAGAGGCAGCGCTATCTCCCGAAGCTCGCGACCGGCGAGTGGATGGCGGCCTTCGCCCTGACGGAGCCGGGCGCCGGCTCCGACGCCGCGGCGATCAGGACGCGCGCCGAGCTGTCGGCCGACGGCTCGTACTACACCCTGAACGGGTCGAAGATCTGGATCACGAACGGCGGCTTCGCCGACGTCTTCACGGTGTTCGCCCGGACCTCGGCGCTCGAGGAGGGCAAGAAGCCGAAGCTCACCGCCTTCATCGTGGAGCGGAGCATGGGCGTGAAGAGCGGGCCGAACGAGCAGAAGCTCGGGATCCGCGGCTCGTCGACGACGGAGCTCTTCTTCGACGACGTGAAGGTCCCGCGCGAGAACGTGCTGGGCGAGGTCGGCAAGGGCTTCAAGGTCGCCGTCGAGGTGCTCAACAACGGGCGCCTCGGGCTCTCGGCGGGGTGCGTGGGCGCGTGCAACACGCTGATCCGGATGGCGCTCGACCGGGTCCAGGAGCGGCGCGCGTTCGGCCGGAGCATCGGCGACTTCGGGCTCATCAAGGACAAGATCGCGACGATGCTGGCGCACACGTACGCGCTCGAGTCCATCACGTACCTGACGGCGAGCCTCGTCGACGCCAAGGTCCCCGACTTCTCGATCGAGAGCGCGATCTGCAAGGTCATGGGGAGCGAGACCCTGTGGTTCGTGGTCAACGAGACGCTCCAGATCGCGGCCGGCATCGGCTACATGGAGGAGTACCCCTACGAGCGGCACCTGCGCGACGCGCGGATCAACATGATCTTCGAGGGGACGAACGAGATCCTGCGCTGTTTCATGGCGCTCTCCGGGATGAGCGGCCCGGGCAAGGCGCTCGCGGACGTCGCGAAGGCGATGCGAGAGCCCATCAAGGGCTTCGGGCTGCTCAGCGATTTCGCGCTCCGCAAGGCGCGCTCGGTGCTCGGGCGCGAGCGGATGTCGAAGGCGCACCCGCTGCTCAGCCGGGAGGCAGTGATCTTCGAGGACTGCACCGCCGAGCTCGCCACCCACAGCGAGGACATGCTCCGGAAGCACGGGCGGGAGATCGCGGAGATGCAGTACGCGCAGCGCCGCATCGCGGAGATGGCCATCGATCTCTACTGCATGGCCGCGTGCATCTCGCGCACGACCCGGGCCATCGAGCGGCGCGGGGAGGACGGGGCGCGGCGGGAGATCGATCTCACGACCGTGTTCACCGGCATGGCGCAGAAGCGGCTGAGGCAGCACGTCGCCGACTTCCAGAAGAACGACGACGAGCTGCGCAAGGCCATCGCGGTGCGAGCTTATGCGGATCGCGCCTACCCCTTCGACATCCTGTAATCGCAGGCTGCCGCACCTCGACGGACATCGATTCACCTCAAGTCACATCAAGTGACATCGAGTGACATCGAGTCACACACGCGCCACGCGCGCTCCGGCGCGGTACGCTCATTCATTGTGAGCTGCGCTCTGTTTCGGGACGTTTTCAGCTCACCGCCCGGACGGATTGCTCTATAGTTTGATCAGGCGTAGTATTGGGGGTGGGCCCTTCGACAGGAATCGGGTGATCACTTGTCCCAGGCTAGAGCATTGGGTGGCAGGTGCGGAGCCATGAAGGAGACTGCTGAAGGTCGTGCCGTCATGGACAAGTACCGTCTCGAGCGCAGGCTCGGAGGCGGTGGGATGGGTGATCTGTGGCTGGGCTTCGATATCAAGCTCAGGCGGCGGGTCGTCATCAAGTTCATCCGGAGCTTCGCGGCGACGGAGCCGGAGCTCGTCGCCCGCTTCGAGCGCGAGGCCCGCGCGTCCGCGCGCGTCCGGAGCCCCTATGTCGTCGAGACCTACGATTACGGCGTCGATCGCGGCTGCGCGTTCATCGTCATGGAGTACCTCGAGGGAGAGGACCTGAATCGCCGCCTCGAGCGCGAGGAGCGGATCCCGCTCGCGCAGGCGACGGCCTTGTTCACGCAGCTCGGCAAGGCCCTCGACGCGATCCACGCCGCGGGGGTGATCCACCGGGATCTGAAGCCGGGGAACATCTTCATCACCTCTTCGGCGGGCGACGATCTGGTCAAGGTCGTCGATTTCGGCGTCGCGAAGTCGTCCTGCTCGCGCGATCGGATCACGAAGACAGGCATGGTCCTCGGGACGCCCAGGTACATGAGCCCCGAGCAGACCATGGCGCCCAGGCAGGTCGATTACAGGAGCGATCTCTGGTCGATGGCGGTGATCCTCTACCGCGCGATCACCGGCCAGTGTCCCTTCGCGGGCGCCAACATCAATGAGCTGGTCAGGCACATCTGCCAGACGTCGTTCCCGAAGGCGTCCAAGCTCGCGCCGGAGCTCCCGCCCGGGATCGACGCGTTCTTCGCCCGGACGTTCGAGTTCGATCCCGAGGCGCGGTTCCAGTCGGGCAAGGAGATGATGGAAGCGTTCTCCGCGATCGTGCAGGTGCCAGCCTCCCCGCCGTCGTCGGAGTCGCTGCGCGCGATCCCCGCCCCGCCGCCGTCCGAGCGGAGCGCCATCGTGAAGCGGAGCGCGGTAGGCGCGGTCGCGGCCCCGCTCCGCTGCGCGGTGGATGATCAGACGACCATGGCCGCCATGCTGGCGGCGCCGGCGAACGACCTCGGCAGCCCCGCGGCGACGGACGCGGCCGTCGAGCCCGCCTCCGCCTCGTGCGACCGGCACAGCGAGGTCGAGCTGGACAGCCGCGTCCTGCCGCCGCTCCGGGTCCCCTGGATGGTCGCCGTCGGCCTGCTCATCGCGGCCGCTTTCGTCGTTTGCCACAGCGTGGCTCAGGGCGCGCCGTGGTCGCTCGAGGCCGCGGAGAGCCCGGCGGCCGGAGGACCGTGATCTCGCGGGGCGTCGCGACGCCGCCCTGACGCTCGTATCGCCGGCCATCGCCAGGGCGCGGCGGCGCCGTTACCGCGCGCTGGTCGTGGGCGCGTCGGTGACGCCGGACGTCCACTTGAGCTTCGGGGCGCCCTCGTCGATCCAGCGGTCGCGCACCCGGCGCGCGAGCTCGGGGTGCTCGGTCGACTTCACGGCCATCGCGGCCACGAGGCATGTCCCCGGCCACGACTCGTAGACGGCGATCGCGCCGACGTACTCGTCGCTCGCGAGCACCGAGTCGACGCTGCCCTGGAGGACCTTGAACACGAGCGGCCGCACCTCACCGTCGATCTCCTGCGTCGTGCGGATGATCTGCGCCTCCCCGAGCCGCACGCCATAACCGTCGGCGAGCGGCGCGTTCTTCGCCCAGAACTCGTCGAGGCAGCTGTCGGGGTCGCTCGGCCCCGCGGTGGTCGTGTAGACGACCGACAGGGCGGCGTAGTGCTCGTCGCCGTACCGGAAGGTCGCGCGCGTCGGGTAGGTCAAGATCCGCACCCTGCGCCAGCTCTTCCAGTCGACCAGGGGTACGTCGAGCGTCTTGAACCGGTCCTGCCGCCTCCCCCACGGCTCGGCCAGCAGCCGCTCCAGCGCGGCCCGCTCGGGGTCCGCCGCGTCGCCCCCCGGGTTCTCGCGGGTGACCGACGCCGGCGTCGGAGGCAACCCCGGCGGCCTCGTCGGGGGGGTGCTGCTGCAGGCGACGAGCGCGAGGGACGCGAGCACCGGGACCACCGGCGCGGCCCCCCGGCGTGTGGACGAGCGCGCAGTCGACCTGGAGCAGGACATGAGCAACACGAGCCTCGGCGAGCGGCCTCATCGGCGGCGGCCACGCGGGCGGATCCCGCGGCGCCGCTACAATCCGACCTCGCGCATCGCGATTTTATTCTTGTCGAAGACGCCAAGACCGAGCTCGCCCGCGATGCGGATGTACGAAGGTTCACGGCTCGCCTCTTTCAGCGTGGGCAGCCCGTTCTCCTTGCGCCACGTCTCGACGACGCCCCAGCCGATCACGTCCATCGCGACCGGATCGGTCGTGGCGTAGACCGACTCGTGGAGGACGCGCCGCTTCGGGTTCTTGTCGAGCGGGCCCTGGTCGTAGATGAGCTTGAAGCCGTCCGTGATGTGCAGGCGGACACGGCTCTTCACGACGTCCTGCCCGTAGAGCTCCGCGATCTGCGGGCTCGCGGTGTGCTCGTGGAAGGAGTGCGGGTTGATGGTCGCGCCGTGGGTGATGTTCTTGAGGCAGCCGGTATAGCCGCAGATCGAGTGGTCCTTGATCAGCGAGACGTTGATCACCGCCGTCGCCTGGGTGAACGGGCGCACGAACTTGGTGGGGATGCCGCAGACCGAGATGCTCGGCATCACCGCGTCCTTGTTCTCGTGAACCGCGGCGCGGATCCCGGCCGGGAACTCGGCCGCCGGCTTGGCGCTGCGGTCGGCGCAGCGGGTGCCGGCGAGGAAGGACGGGTACTGCTCGAAGATCTCCACGTTCTCCGCGGGGACGCCGGCCGCGATCACCCCGCGCACGATCTCGAGCACGAGCTCCTTGTTGGTGGCCATGGTCGCCCCCTTCTGGCCGGCGATCCCGTTGGTCTTGATCGCCACGCGGTCGTCCTTGTGGACGAACCGCGCGAAGGCGGCCCCGAGGTCGGCCTTCCCGGTGAGCTCGGCCATCGCCCGCTCGAGCATCACCTTCGCCGCGGACGCGTCGGGCCAGAGGCCGTTCGGCTGCATCGAGTTCGACTTCGTGACCTTCACGATCTTCCCCGGAATGGAGAGCGGCGTGAAGCCGGGGGGCGGCGAGGCCGCGAGGCTCAGGGGCGCCTCCGCGAACGCCGCGCGCGGGCCGAGGAGCGCGGCGCCCGCGGCGCCGGCGACGAGCCCGCCAAGGAAGCCTCGGCGCGAGCGCCCCGCGGGGCCGGGATCAACGAAGCGACGGGGATCGTGGGGCATAAGACCTCGTGGTGAGCGCCTCGCGGCGGTGGTGGATGCCGCCGGTCGCGGGGCGCCCGGGGCGCTGATGGTAGCCGAGCTTCTCGCTCGAGACACGGCGCTCGGTCGCCCGGCGGCGCGGTCGACCGCGCCGCGCCGGCCGCGCCGCGCGCCTCCGCCATGGCGGCGCCAGGCCCCGGAGCGCCTCCCATCCGGGATTTGCTCGGGTTTCCAGGCAAACGCGCGCCGGCACGCCGCTCGCTTGGCGGTGGCGGCGACGCCGAGGAGACGAACGCCGCGCGCGGGTGCGCGGAGGGCGACGTCCCTGGCACGAGACCGGAAGACCGGAAGACCGGAAGGAGACGCGGCACGATGCAAGCGACATCGAAGGGGACAGGCTCGCCCGCCGGGCCGGCCGATGCGGCGCAGGACGACGAGGTGATTCGCCCGTGGCGAGAGCGGGCGCTGGCGGCGCTGAGGGACTCGGCCTGGACCGCGCTGGGCGGCAAGGTCGCGGCCTACATTGCGGGGTTCTTCGCGCTGGCGCTCGTGGGCTCCGGCCACGCGCTGAGCCTGCTCCCGGCAACCCCGGCCCGCCCGACAGACCCGACCGCGGAGCTGGCGATGGTCGCCGGCGATCCAGCGCCGCTCGGCTCCGCCGGAAGCCCGCCGCCGCAGGCCGGAAGCCCGCCGCCCCAGGCCACCTCCGAGCCCGGCGCCGACGCGGGGGCTGCAGCGGTAGAGCCGCCGCCGCCCAGCGATGGCGGGACGGGCGCGCCCGCGGGCGGCGGCGTGACCGCAGACGGAAAGGTCGTGCTGAACCTCGCGACCGAGGCGGACCTCCGGCGCCTCCCCGGCGTCGGCCCGGCGAAGGCGGCCGCGATCCTGGCGCTGCGAGCCAAGCTCAAGCGCTTCCGGAAGGTCGATGACCTGCTCCGGGTCAAGGGGCTGGGCCGGCGGTCGCTGAAGCGGCTGAGGCCGCTCGTGCTCGTCGATCCGCCTTGACGCTGGACGCGAGCCGCAGCGCCAGCTCGCCGCCTCGGTCGAGCCGTCCAGACAGGGAGTCTGCCAGGACCGGTCAACGCGCGGCGCGTGAGATGTCGAGTCGAGGCGCGCTCGTTCTCTTCGGTATCCCCGCGACGAGATCGCGCGCGCGACGCCAGACATCGCGGACGCGGCGCGCGGCGACTCGCTGGGATCGGCGCGGTCTGGCGAGCTCTCGCGCGGATGCCCCCTTGCCCCCCCGGGGCGCTCGGGCACACTGCGCCGCGATGCACGTCCACTTCGTCGCCGTCGCGGGCACCGGCATGGGTGCGCTGGCGGGGCTCTTCAAGGCCGCGGGGCACGACGTCTCGGGCTCCGACGTCTCGTTCTACCCGCCGATGGGGCCGGCCCTCGAGCGGTGGGGCGTCCGGCTCCTGACCGGGTTCGATCCCGCGCACCTCGACCCCCGGCCCGATCTCGTCGTGATCGGCAACGTCTGCCGCCCGACGAACCCCGAGGCCCGCGCCGCGATCGACGGAGGCATGCGGGTGACCACGATGGCGCACGCGCTCGCGGATCACATGCTCGCCGGCCGCTCCCCGCTCGTCGTGGCCGGCACACACGGCAAGACGACGACGAGCTCGATGTGCGCGTGGATCCTCCACGAGGCGGGCAGGGACCCTGGCTTCCTCATCGGCGGCCTGCCGAAGAACTTCGAGGCGAGCTTCCGCCTGCCCCGGAGCGCCTCCTCGGCGAGCGACCGCCGCGGCCTGCCGCTGCTCGGCGAGGCGGGCGCCGGGCGCCGCAGGACGCCGTTCGTCGTCGAAGGCGACGAGTACGACACCGCCTTCTTCGAGAAGACGCCGAAGTTCTGGCACTACCAGCCCGAGGTGGGCGTCGTCACGTCGATGGAGCACGATCACATCGACATCTACCCCGACGCCGCGTCCTACGAGGCGGCGTTCCGCGGGTTCGTCGAGCGGATCCCGGAGACCGGGCTCGTCGTGGCGGCCGCGCACGATCCGCGGGTCGTCGAGCTCGTGTCGCGATCGGCGCGCGCAGAGGTCGCGTGGTTCGCGCTCGAGGGCGACGACACGCACGGGCGGCCGCCGCACTGGCTCGCCGCGCCCGCGGAGGCCGGCGAGAGCGGCCAGTCGTTCGATCTGTACGCCGGCGGCGTCCTGGCCGGGCGCTTCGCCCTGCAGATGCCGGGGCACCACAACGTGCGCAACGCCATCGCCGCGATCGCGGCCGCGGCGCAGGGATTCGGCGTGCCGCTCTCGACCGCGACCACGGCGCTCGCCGGCTTCGCGGGCGTCCGGCGCCGGCAGGACCTCCTCTTCGAGGCGCGCGGGGTCCGCGTCTACGACGACTTCGCGCACCACCCGACCGCGGTGGACGAGACGCTGCGCGCGCTCCGGTCCAGGCACCCGGCAGGCGCGCTGTGGGCGGTGTTCGAGCCGCGCAGCGCGACCGCGTGCCGCGCCCTCCACCAGGAGCCTTACGCGCGCGCGTTCGAGGCGGCCGACCGCGTCGTGCTGGCGCCGCTCGGGCGGCCGGACATCGCCGCCGGCGAGCGGCTCGATCTCGACAGGCTGGTGCGCGACATCGAGCGCGGGGGCAAGCGCGCGGAGGCGGCGGCCTCGGTGGACGCGATCGTCGCCGCCATCGCGCGCGACGCGCGGGAGGGCGACACGATCGCGCTCCTGTCCAACGGGGCGTTCGGCGGCATCTACGAGAAGCTCCGCGGCGCGCTGTCGGCGGGGGCGCGATGAGCGCGCGCGGATCCGCCGAGCTGCTCGAGCTCTCCGGGATCGCGCTGCGCGTCGCCGAGGAGGCGGCGGCGCTCGTCCTGGCCGGGTTCCGGGCAGGGCCGCGCGGCCTGCGCGTGGAGGAGAAGGGGCCGCACGATCTCGTGACCGAGTTCGACCGGGCGAGCGAGGACCTGCTCGTCGCGCGGCTCGACGCGCTCACGCCCGGCGTCGCCGTCGTCGGTGAGGAGCAGAGCGCCGCCCGCCGCGCGGAGCCGCGCGGCGGGCTCGTCTGGTACCTGGATCCGCTCGACGGCACGACGAACTTCGTCCACGGCCATCCGTTCTGGTGCGTGTCCGTCGGCCTGATGGAGGACGACGTGCCCGTCGCCGGCGCCGTCGTCGCGCCCGCGCTCGGGCTCCGCTGGACGGGCTTCCGGCCGCGCGGCGCCGTTCGCGCGCCGGTGATCGACGGAGAGGCGCGCCGCAACGGCGAGCGATGCGCGGTCAGCGCAACGGCGTCGCTGGAGCGCGCGATGGTGGCGACCGGCTTCCCGCCGATCCGCGACAGGGCGCCGGACAACAACTTCGACGCCTTCATGACCGTCAAGCGCAATGCGCAGGCCGTGCGTCGTTGCGGCAGCGCGGCCATCGATCTCTGCATGGTCGCGGACGGAACCTACGATGCGTACTGGGAGCGCCGGCTGCATGCATGGGACGTCGCCGCCGGAAGCGCGATCGTACGCGCCGCGGGCGGCGTCATCACCGCGCTCGACGGCGGTCCACCGAACTACCACACAGGCAACATCATGGCGTCGAACGGCCTCGTCCATGCCTCCATCGTCGCGCTGTTCTCTCACCCGGGCTCGCCGACCTGCTAGGCGCCGGCGACCAGCGAACGCGACCATCAAACGAACGCGACCATCAAAACATGAGCAAAACACGAGAACGTACGGAAAACGTGCGGAAGAGCTGTTGACGGAGCCGCCCAGTGAACTATCCTATGGTTGTTCCCTCTGCCGACTTCGTGAGGCGCTGGACAATTGAATCCCGAGTAAGCAAGAACCAGGGAGCCAGCAACGATACCGTGGTGAGCTAGGCCCGGAACCATTCACCGGGAAGCCTGAAGCGGTACTTAGGCTCCCACCTAGCAGCTATGCTAGGGGTTCAAGTCCTTCGGCCCACGTCCTCGGCGGTACGGAACATCTCTCCCCTGCGGGCCGTCCAAGCGGCCCGCAGTTTTTTGATGCCCTCGACATGCGCGCGGCGACCGGCGCACCGCGGCATCACCTGACGGCGGGGCTACCCCCGCCTTGTCCGGTGCCGCGAGCGCCGCGGCGCTCGCGGCACCGGACAAGGCCAAGCACACCGCACGAGGAACGGGGAGCCCGCAGGGCGGCGCAGGCGGGGCACGCGGCGCACGGCCCGGCTTTTGTTTCCGTTCTCATCCCCCTTCCGGTAGCTTCGGGCCTGCGATGGATACGAGATCCCCTCGATCTGCAGGTGCGCAGCACGACGAGCAGCGCCCGCTCGTCGGCGCAGCGCGGTTTGGGTCGTCAAGCCTCCTCGCGCGCCGCCTCCCCGGCAGCTCGCGCTTCGTCCGGCGCCTGGCCTTGACGCTCGCGATCCTCACCGTGCCCGGGGCCGCCCTGGCGGCGGTGACGATCAAGGGCCGGGCCACGGGCATGCCCAAGCTCCTGAACCCGGTCTGGAACGAGGCCAAGGACCCGAAGGCGAACCGGTACACCTTCCGCGAGCCGTCCCCGACCGTCCGCGCCGATGTCCGCGCGCTCTTCGGCTACGCGCCGAAGGAGCTGTGCATCGCCGCGCTCGGCGAGAAGGGCGCGCCGCAGAAGACGCCGCGCTCGATCGTCATCGCGGGCGGCCGCACCTCCCCGGTGACGATCGTCGTCGCCGAGGGCCAGCAGATCCAGTTCGAGAACCAGGACCCGTTCCCGCACAAGATCTACGACGTCGGCAACAAAGGGCTCCAGCCGGTCGAGATCGCCGCGGCCAAGACCCGCGCCTGGACACCGCCAGGCCCCGGCAAGTACGAGCTCCGCGACCAGCTCGCCCCGAGCGTCCGGTCGTGGATCGTCGTCGAGCCGAGGGCGGTGGCCGTCGCCTACCCGGATCGTCAGGGCAACTTCGCCATGGAGATCGAGGCCGGCACGTACACGCTGCAGGGCTACTTCAACGGCGAGCCGGTCGGGAAGGCCATCGAGGCGATCGTGAAGCCCGGGCCGGACGAGCAGTTCATCAGGGAGCCGGTCGTCGTGGGTCAGGCCGGCGGACCGAGCGCGGAGGCTGGAAAGTAGGCCATGCTGCTGTCGCGTTTCTGGTACGGGGTGCTGGCGCTCGCGCTCGGCGCCGCGGTCTTCGTCCTCTTCGTCGCCGCGCAGCTCTACAACCGCTCGAGCCACCGCGCGATGAGCGAGGCGCTCAGCGCCGACTCCAGCGCTGTCGAGTGGTTCCTCAACGACGACGCCCGGAAGCGCTCGAGCGCGCTCATCCGGGTCGCGTTGAACCCGGCCCTGCGGACCGCGCTCGCCAAGTCGTCGGCCGAGGCCAAGCCCGGCGCCGAGGTGCGCGAGAAGGCCCGCACCGCGCTGCGCACCGCGGCCGCGGAGGTGCCCCCGGAGCTCAAGTTCGATCACGTGTGGGCCGTCGACGCGGCGGGGCGGGTGGTGGCGTCGGTGGACTTCGAGCACCGCGAGGACTGGGAGCTCGGCGGCTACCCGCTGGTCGCCGACGCCCTCCACGGCTGGATCCGCGATGACGCGTGGGTCTGGAAGGGCCGCATCCTCCGCGTCGTGGCGCGCCCCGTCGAGCAGGACGTCAACGGCGAGCCGGTCGGCGCCGTGATCGGCGCCAAGATCATCGACGACACCTTCGCCCGCGCCGTCACGAAGCGCACCGGCGCCGCCGTCGGCTTCTACGCCGAGGGGGCGCGCGTCGCCTCCGGCGCGCCCGAGGGGTTCGACAAGGCGAACCTCGACCAGATCACGCAGGATCTGAAGCTGCTCGACGACAACAAGGACTACATCGAGAAGGGGCGCTCGGAGGTCCGCGTCATCGGCCAGCACCTCGGCGTGGTCTACGCGCGGCTGCCCGGCGAGGCGTGGGAGCTCGGCGCCGGCTACGCGGTCGGCCGCCTCGCGGCGTCGGTCGACTCGCCGCTCAACTTCCTCGACAAGGCGAACAACGACGACAAGAGCGAGGTGCCCACGGCGCTGATCCTGGTCGGCGTCCTCGCCATGGCCGCGATCGGGCTGGTGCTCTCGTTCCTGGAGCACACGCGGCCGCTCCATGTCTTCCGCGGCGAGGCGACGCGCTTCTCCAAGGGCGAGGTCGACGTGCTGGCGCCGAGCCGCTTCCGCGGCGCCTACAGGAAGATCGCGGCCGACATCAACGACGGCGTCGAGAAGGTGGCCGCGAAGGGCGGCGCGCCCCGGAAGGCCGCCGACCTCGAGCAGGTGCTCGGCCCGATCCCGACGCAGCCGGCGATGAGCGCGTTCTCGGTGCCGCTCGGCCCCGGCGAGCCGCGCCCCGACTCGCGCCCCTCGTACCCGAAGCCCATGGTGAGCCCGCGCGGCCCCACGCGGCGGCCCGGCTCGCACCCGCTCAGCGGCCCGCCGCCGGCCCGCGACTCCGTGGAGCCTGTCGAGGCGATCGAGGAGGTCTCGGACGCGGCGGGGATGGCGATCTCCGCCCTCGAGCCCGCGGGCGCTCCCGGGCGCCCGCCGCCGCGGCGCCCGCCGCCGCCGCCGCCGCCCAGGGCGCCGGGGGCGCCCGCCGCGCCGAACCCGCTCCCCGAGCCGATGAGCGCGCCGGCCGCGCCGGCCGCGCCGCAGGACGGCGCGGGAGATCCGGACGAGCTCACCGAGTGGAACGCCGTCTACGAGGAGTTCCTGTCGGTCAAGCAGCAGTGCGGGGAGCCCACGAACGCGCTCACCTTCGAGAAGTTCAAGGGGACCCTGCAGCGCAACAAGGACGCGCTCGTGGCTCGCCACAACTGCTCGCGTGTTCGCTTCACGGTCTACGTGAAGGACGGCAAGGCGGCGCTGAAGGCGTCTCCGGTGAAGTGAGGCCGAGCGGCGGGGATCGCCGCGCGGCCGGGACGGGGGGGTCATGAGACGAGGATCTGCCGGCGCCGCGGGCGCCGCGTTCGCTGCGATGGTGGCCGCCGGCGCCGCGCGCGCGTCGTCGGGGCTCGACTCGCCCGACATCGGGGTGCTCCAGCTCGGCCGCGGCGGGGCGTGGATCGCGCGGGCGGACGATCCGCTCGCCGCCTACTTCAACCCGGCGGGGCTCGCCTCGCAGCGGAGCGGCGCCCACGGCGGCGTCCACTTCATCCAGCTGGCCCAGTGCTTCACGAGGCTCGGCCCCGGCGGCCGCCCCGTCCCGCCGAGCGCCACGACGGCGATCCCGGCGCCCGGCAGCGACGGGGGCCCCGACCCCGAGGTGTGCGCCGAGGGCGGCCTGTTCCCGAACCCGCAGCTCGCGGCGACCCTGCGCGTGAGCGACGCGCTCGCCCTTGGCGTCGCGGTGCTCGGCCCGCACGGCGTCGGCGAGCGGGCATGGCCCGAGTCGCTCCGGTACACGCACCCGAGCTTCGGCGACATGACGCAGCCGTCGCCCCAGCGGTACCTGCTCACGTCGCTCGACGCCCTGATGTTGATGCCGACGCTCTCGGTCGGCTTCACCCCCGCGGAGGGGGTCTCGCTCGGCGCCGGCTTCATCTGGGGCACGGCGACGATCGATTTCGTCAACTTCAGCGAGGCGCTCTCGGGCGAAGGGGGCGACGACTTCAAGGCGCACGGCGATCTGCGCACGCGCGCGGAGGCGACCGACCTCTTCGTCCCGGGCTTCGTCCTCGGCGCGCGCTGGGCGGCGGCGGCTCACCTCGACCTGGGCGCATGGTTCAAGTGGCAGGACGCCGTGCGCGCGAAGACCGATCTCACCATCGAGTCCCGCTACTGGACGCCGGCAGGGGCGAAGGACGAGGCGCCGTGCAGGGGCGAGGCGCCGGAGTGCAACGTCACCGAGGAGCAGGGCGCCGGCGATCTCACGATGCGGATCCCCATGGAGGCGAAGCTCGGCCTCCGGTACCACATGCCCCGCGCCGGCGCCGGCGCCGGCGCGCGGCGCGCGGCGAGCGCGCGCCGCGCCTCCGCCGCCGAGCCCCGCGTCCGCGACCCGATGGCGGATGACCTCTTCGACGTGGAGCTCGACTTCACCTGGGCGAACAACAGCGCGGTCGACGCGATCGAGGTCCGGTTCCGCGAGGGCATCCCCGTGCGCGGCACGAGCGTGGGCACGGTGCCGCCCAACGCCGACGTCCCGCACCGCTGGCGAGACGTCCTGGGAGTCCGGCTCGGCGGCGATTTCGTCGTGCTCCCGAGCCTCCTCGCGCTGCGCGCCGGCGGCTTCTTCGAGAACAAGGGGCAGGACGACGCCGATCTGAACCTCGACTTCCACCTCGGCTACCGGATCGGCGTCGGGGCCGGCGTGACCGCGCGCGTCGGCCCGGTCGACATTTCAGCCGCGTTTCAGCACACGTCCTTCGGTGCGCTGGACAACGGCGGAAACGGGCGCCTCAAGGCCGTCTCCGGCGCTGCGCTGAGCGGCTACCGCAGCATCCAGAGCGTCAACGGCGGCCGCTTCGAGAGCAGCCTGGACGAGTTCGGTCTGAGCGGAACCATGCGCTTCTGAGCGGGCGGCTGCTCGGGCGTGTCTCCGGCGTGCCTCCGGCGTAGTGGAGCGGAGCGCAGGACGCGCGGAGCGCAGCACGCGCAACGCAGCGGAGGCGCGCCGGACCGCCGGGGCGGTCGACGCGGAAGGCGGTCGCGCCTATAAGATGCCTCCACCATGAGTGAATCGAACGTCCGCAACCTGGTCATCATCGGCTCCGGCCCCGCCGGGCTCACCGCTGCCATCTACGCGGCGCGCGCCAACCTGAAGCCGCTCCTCATCGAGGGCTTCAGCGCCGGCGGCCTGATCCCGGGGGGCCAGCTCATGTTCACGACCGACGTCGAGAACTACCCGGGCTTCCCCGAGAAGATCACCGGCCAGGAGCTGATGCAGCGGTTTCGCGATCAGGCCGCCCATCAGGGCACGGAGATCGTGACGGCGGACGTGACCAAGGTCGAGCTGACGGGCCACCCCTTCAAGGTGTGGGTGGAGGACACGCTCTACCTGGCGAAGGCGGTGGTGATCGCGACGGGCGCGCGCGCCAACTACCTCGGCCTCGAGAGCGAGGACAAGCTCAAGAACAAGGGCGTCAGCGCCTGCGCCGTCTGCGACGGCGCGCTCTTCCGCGGCCAGGACGTCGTGGTCGTCGGCGGCGGCGACACGGCGATGGAGGAGGCCACCTACCTGTCCGGGCTCTGCAGCAGCGTCACGCTGGTGCACCGCCGCGACGAGTTCCGGGCGTCGAAGGCGATGATCCAGCGCGTGGTCGAGAACCCGAAGATCAAGATCCTCTACAGCCACGTGGTGGAGGAGGTGCTCGACGTGAAGGCCGACACGGTGACGGGCGTCCGCGTGAAGAGCACGAAGACGGGCGACAGCCACCTCGTGCCGGCGGCGGCGATGTTCGTCGCGATCGGCCACACGCCGATGACCGATCTCTTCGTCGGGCAGCTCGACACGCACCCGAACGGCTACCTGAAGACGGTGCCGGGCTCGACGCGCACCAACATCCCGGGCGTCTTCGCCGCGGGCGACGTGCAGGACTGGAACTACCGCCAGGCCGTCACGGCCGCTGGCACGGGCTGCATGGCGGCCCTCGACGCGGAGCGCTGGCTCGCGCAGCAGGGCGGCCACTGAGAGGACGACCATGGTCGAAGCGCTGCGCGAAGAGCTCGCCGATCTGACCGCCTCGGTCCGGGCGTTCCTGGAATGGCACGCAATGACCGGCGCGGACGGAATGCCGGGCCACCCTGCAGCGCTCCACGAGGCGCTGGGCGCGGCTTCGTCGGAGGGCGCTACGCCGGCGCTTCGGCGGCCGGAGCGCGGCTTCTCCGGGCAGGATGCGCCCTCACCGCCGGTGGCGCGAGGGGGCAGCGGCGCGGCGTTCTCGCCGCCGCCGCCGCGCGGTGGCGCCGCGAGCGCCTCCCTGCCGCATCCGGAGCAGCGCGTGAGCGCCGCGGGCGTTTCCCCGCGGCCGGAGCAGCGCGGCGGCTTCGAGTCGCAGGGCGCGTGGTCGCCGACGCAGGCGCAGCGAGGTCCCGAGCCGTCGCCCCGGCCTGCCGTGAGCGCCGCACCGGCACAGCGCGCGGAGACGGCCGTACGCGCGAGCGCAGCGCTGCCGGACACGAAGGAGGAGCGCGCGGCGCGGCTCTCGCTCCTCGCGGAGGAGGTCCGCACCTGCCAGAAGTGTCCGCTCCACGAGGGCCGCACCCACACCGTGTTCTCGCGCGGCGATCCGAGCTCCGAGGTCGTGTTCGTCGGCGAGGGGCCAGGGGCGGAAGAGGACCTGCAGGGGCAGCCGTTCGTCGGCGCGGCGGGGCAGCTGCTCGACAAGATGATCGCGGCGATGGGGTACCACCGCGACGAGGTCTACATCTGCAACATCGTGAAGTGCCGGCCGCCGAAGAACCGGAAGCCAGAGCCGGCCGAGATGGCGGCATGCAGCCCGTACCTCACGGCTCAGCTCGCGCTGATCAAGCCGAAGGTGATCGTGGCGCTCGGCGCCACCGCGGTGCAGGGGCTCATCGGCACGAGCGAGGGGATCACGAAGCTCCGCGGCACGTGGAAGCTCTACAAGGGCTCGATCCCGATCATGCCCACGTTCCACCCGGCCTACCTGCTCCGCCAGCCGAGCGCGAAGCGAGAGGTCTGGAGCGACCTGAAAGAGGTGATGCGCCACCTCGGCAAGAGCGCGCCCGACAGAGGCTGAGGTGGCCGCGTGCGCTTCCGGGCGCGGGCAGCCAGCGGCTCAGGTACCCGCCGTCCGCGCAGGCGCCGAGCCGCACGCGCTCGCCGCTGTCGGCGCAGGCGCCGAGCCGCACGCGCCCGGCGAACCGAGCCCGGCCGAGCGGCCCTCGCTGCTGTCGATCGTGCGCTGCGCGCTGGTCCTCCTCGGCGCCCTGCCCTGGTGCCTCCCCCTCGCGCGGAGCCGCGCGCCGCTCGGAGAGCTCGGCGCAGCGCTCGATCGTGTCTTCGCGCCGATGTGCCACCGGATGCCCGAGCGATCCCTCGCGCTCGACGGCGTCGTCATGCCGCTCTGCAGTCGCTGCGCTGGCATCTTCGCCGGGATCGCGGCGGGCGCCGCGATCGCGCGCCCTCGGCTGGCGATGGCGGCGTGGCGCCCGATCCTCATCGCCCTCGCCGCGCTGATGGCGGTCGACGTGGCGACCCAGGACCTCGGGCTGCGCCCCGTCTGGCATGCGAGCCGCCTCGCCACGGGCGTGGCCTTCGGTTATGCCGCGGCCGCGGCGTTCCTCGCAAAGATCGCACGCCGCCCGCTCTAGGTGCTACTTGCGGCCGCCCATGGCCCTGCACTCGTGGACAGGGCCCTTCGTGGCATTGCGAACGCAATCGCTGTACGCGGCGAGGCCGTCCTTCCACTTGCCCGTGTCCTGGAGCGCCGAGCCCAGGTAGAGATAGGGGAGCGCGTCGCTCGGATCGGCCGCGATGGCCGCGCGGGATGCCTCGATCGCGTCCTTGTACCTGCCGCGGTTGAGGAAGCTCAGCGCCTCCTTCTTCAGCTTGCCCGCGTCCTCGGCGCTGGCCGCCGGCGCCGCGGCCTTCTCTGCCTCAGCCTTCTCCGCCGCGGCCTTCTCTGCCTCGGCCTTCTCCGCCGCGGCCTTCTCCGCCTCAGCCTTCTCCGCCTCAGCCTTCTCCGCCGCGGCCTTCTCTGCCTCGGCCTTCTCCGCGTCGGCCGCCGCCTTCACCGGATCGGGAACGGCGCCGGCCCCTTTTGCAGAGGACTCCGTCAGCGCCGATTCGGTTTGCGCAGGCGTCTTCGCCCGTGCCGGAGAGGGAGCGCCCGCCGCGGCCAAGAGCTTCGTCTCGGCGGGCGCTGGCTTCGGAGGCGGCGCGGCCATCGCGACCGGCGCAGGTGAGGACGGCTTGCTCGAGAACACCGCCTTGGTGACGACCGCCACGGAGATCACCCCGGCGAGCCCCGCGACCGCCGCGACGATCCGACGAAGGCGCGCCCGCCGGGCGAGGGTCTCGGGCGACAGCTGATGAACCACGACGAGGCGCTCATCAGCGTGATCGTCGGGGCCGCTGGCCACCTCGGCGAGCGGCGGGAACGACTCTTCCTCCTCGCGCCGAAAGAACGCCGCCGTGGGCGACGAAGGGTCGATGAGATCGAGCGCATCCTCGTCGGACGCCAGCTCACCGGGCGGCGACGCAAGGGCACCCGGCTGGCTCAGGGCGCCGGCTTGTGGAGCCATGATCAACGGGTCGTGCTCCAGCGCCTTGTCAGGGTCCGCGCCGTCCGTGTCGCCTGGAACGGCGCGCTGCGCGGCGAACGCCTCGGACGCCGGCGCGAGCGTGGCCACGGGCGCAGCCGCAACGACCGGTGCAGCCGCAACGACCGGCGCAGCCGCAACGACCGGCGCAGCCGCAACGACCGGCGCAGCCGCAACGACCGGCGCAGCCGCAACGACCGGCGCAGCCGCAACGACCGGCGCAGCCGCAACGACCGGCGCAGCCGTAGCCGCCTCCGCGACGATCGGCGCGGCGGGCGCCTCGAGAGCCGGCGACACAGCGGGAGCGTCGTCCACGGCGCTGGCTGCCAGCGCGGGAGCGGCGGAACACCCAGCTACCTCGGCGACGACGTCCGAGCCGCTCGCGACCGGCCTCGCGGAGTCCCTTGTCGCGACGGCCGGCCCCTCAGGCGCCGCCGACACCCGCGGCTGGGAGGCCCGGGGACGGAGACTTCGGCCCCTGTTCGCGCGGGCCGATCCAAGAAGTCGCTTCGACATGTCCGAACCATCCTCCCGTGATTGTCACGCCCCCGATGGCGCAGGGGACCGGCGACTCGCCCTATTCATGATCCAGGCCGACCCCAACGGCGAGCGCTCGCCCGTGCATTTCCGTGCCTTCGCGGCGCCATCGCGTGTGCCGGATCGTGCCGCGGTCACCCCAGCCAACCCTACCCGCGCTCGAACGAGCACACACGCGATCTCACCCCACCGCGTTCGACAGCCCCTCCGCAAAAATGCGCACCGAGCGCACCCGCTGCCCCCTGCGGCCGGTGCGCCCCGAAGGCACGCCCATCCAGGTGAGGGAGCCCCCCGGCGCCGCGCACGTCAGCCTCCACCGAGCTGCACCGGCCGCCCCGCGACCGGGGCCGCGCGGAGCAGGACGAGCGTGTCGAGCTTCTTCTTCGCGTCGGAAGCCATGACCGTGCCCGCCAGGTTGTGCGCCATCTCCCAGGGCACCTCGTCGTCCGCCGAGAAGAAGGCCACCGTCGCGCTGCACGCGGCGATGTCCTTCGTGAGCTGCTCGCCGGTGTTCGACAGATCCGGGCCGGCGAGCCCCTTGCGCTGCTTCTTGCCCATGCCGCCGCCGAACGGCCAGATCGCCGTCGCGAGATCCTTCAGCACCATCGTGCTGACGGCGCAGGAGGGCGGCTTCGACGCGCGCCCCTCGGGGACCACCGTGATCTCCTTCGGGAGGTCGTCTCGCCCGTCGGTCTTGATGACGACCTTCGGCGCGCCGGCCGCGCCGAGCTCGGTCACGACGGCGGCGACGGCGCTCGGCTTCGCCCTCTTGTCGGCCAGCAGCGTCACGGGCTTGCCCTCGATCGGCAGCTCGCGGATCACCTTCGTCAGCTTCTCGGGCCCATCCTTGTGCGCCAGATCCACGCGCTGGCCGCCGATGTAGGGGCCCATGGAGTCGACGAGCAGCTCGGGCATGCCCTTCGGCTTCGGCGGCGCGACGGGCGCCTCGGCGCTCGGGGCTGCCGTGGCGGCCGCGCCAGGCTCGGCGGGCTTCGGCGCGCTCTCGCACGCCGCCGCGGCCAGGAGCAGGCCGGCGGCGAGCGCGAGGCGCGGCGAGGCGCTGACAAGGAGGCAGGAAGCTCTCATGACGCGGCAGTGTAACCAACCGGCCTGGCTCCGCGCACCTCCGCTGTGCGAGAGTTCGCGCGATGGCTTCTCCGCTCGTCGAACGGCTCGCGCAGCTCGGCTCGTCCGCCCGAACCGCCGTCGAGGACGAGCGCGGGCAGATCACCTTCGCGACGCTCCTGGAGCGAGCCCTGCGCGTCCGCGGCGCGCTGCTCGCCGGCGGCTCGCGGCGCGGCGCGGGTGAGGCCGAGAGCCCGAGCTCCCTCGAGGGGGAGCGCATCCTGCTGCTCGTGTCGCCCGGCGCGGCGTGGGTCTCGGCCTTCCTCGGCGCCCTCCTCGCCGGGGGGATCGCGCTGCCGCTGTCGGCGCTCTATCCGCCGGCAGAGCTCGAGTGGCTCGCGAGCGACGCCGGCGTGCGGCGGATCATCACCGACGGCGAGCTCGCCGCCGTGGCCGCCCCGATCGCGCAGGGCCGCGCCGTGCTCCTCGTGGAGGACCTCGAGCGCGCCGCGCCCGGGCGAGACGCGGCGATCTCCGACATCGCCGCGGACGATCCGGCGCTCCTGCTCTACACGAGCGGCACGACCGGCAAGCCGAAGGGGGCGCTGCTCACGCACCGCAACCTGGCGGTGCAGGCGGAGCTCCTGCGCGCGGCCTGGGGCTTCTCGGATCACGACCTCTTGCTGCACGCGCTGCCGCTGCACCACCTCCACGGCGTCGTCATCGCGCTCATGACGTCGCTGCTCGCGGGCGGCGCGACGAGGATGCTGCCGCGCTTCGACGCCCAGCGCGTCGCCGCCGAGATCGCGCGCCGCTCGGTGACGTCGTTCATGGCGGTGCCGACCATGTACCAGCGGCTGTTCGAGCACGTCGACCGGGGCGGCGCGCCCGGCTTCGCCGCGGGGGCGCAGGCCCTGCGGCTCGCGACGAGCGGCTCCGCGGCGCTGCCGGTGACGCTCGCCGAGCGCTGGCGCGATCTCACCGGCACGATCCCGCTCGAGCGCTTCGGGATGACCGAGATCGGCGTCGGCATGAGCAACCCGCTCGATCCAGGCGCGCGGCGGGCAGGCTGGGTCGGCTTCCCGCTGCCGACCGTCGAGGCCCGCATCACGGACGACGCGGGCAACGCGTGGGCGGCGGGTGAACGGCCGCCGGGCGACCCGCCAGCGCCGGGCGACGCCGCGGTCGCGCGAGGCGAGCTCTGGATCCGCGGGCCCAGCGTCTTCAAGGGGTACCTCGGGCGCGAGGACGCCACCGCCGCGGCCTTCCAGGACGGCTGGTTCCGCACCGGCGACGTCGCCGAGCGCTCCAGCGACGGGCGCTTCCGGCTCCTCGGGCGGACCTCGGTCGATATCCTCAAGAGCGGCGGATACAAGCTGTCCGCCCTCGAGATCGAAGAGGCGCTGCGGGAGCACGGCGCGATCGCCGAGGTCGCGGTGATCGGCGTCCCTGACGAGGCGTGGGGAGAGCGCGTCGTCGCGGTCGTCGTCGCCGCGCCCGGGCGAGAGGCGGAGTGCGCCACCGGGCCGCTCCGCGCCTGGGCGAAGGAGCGCCTCGCGCCCTACAAGGTCCCACGCGAGTCGATCGTCGTGCGGGCCCTGCCGCGCAACGCGATGGGCAAGGTCGTCAAACCAGAGCTGGTGAAGACCATCGCAGCGGGCATTGCCGTGGAGGAGCGCGGCCCTCTCGCGCGGTAGACGCGCGAGACGCGCGGTCGTCGCTGCTTGACCGACGCGCTCGGCTCCGGCCTACTCGACGCCAATGCAGCCTGCCAGCCCCATGGTCCAAGCCCAAGCCGCGTACGGCGGCCTCGCGGTTCAGCCGTTCTCGCACCCCACGTACACGATCAAGCGGCCTTTCTGGTCGCTGCTCGGCCGCAAGTTCCACGTCTATGCGCCCGACGGCTCCCTCGTCTGCTTCGTCAAGCACCCGCTGCTCAAGCTGCGTGAGGAGTTCACCCTCTTCGCGGACGAGTCGGAGTCGCAGCCGCTGCTCACGATCCGCTCGCGGCAGGTCATCGCCCTCAACCGGTGCCTCGACGTCCTCGACGCGCGCACCGGCGAGCGCGTCGGCACCATCCGCTCGCGCGGGCTCAAATCGATCGTCCGCGACACCTGGGACATCCTCGACCCCGCGGATCAGCCGGTCGGGCTGATGCAGGAGGACGGCGCCGCGCTGCTCCGCCGCATGTTCCCGCTCCTCATCGGGAAGTGGCACATCGAGCTCCACCAGCAGGAGGTCGCGAAGGTGAAGCAGGTGTTCCGGTGGTTCGTGAAGGAGTTCACGCTCGACCTGTCGATGAACCAGGGGCGAATCGACGCCCGGTTCGCCATCGCCTGCTCGCTGCTCGCCCTCATGGCCGAGACAGCGCGCGAGTCCCGCTAGGCCCCCATCCGAGACCCGCGGCGGCCTCGCGAGAGGCCCGTGGATGCCGCGGCCGGCGCGGCCGTCGGTCGCGCGCACTGGCTCGCTCGCCGAAACTTGGCCCATTTCCGCGAGCTCTGCGAGGGTCCCGCGCGATGCGCCTCGATCCTGTCTCCCGCCTCGACTCCGCCTCCGAGGAGGGCCGACCGACGTCCCCCCCTGCGCCCCCGTGCGGCACGGCCCGCTTCGCCCCGAGCGAGCAGGGCGCCGACTCCGAGCGCGAGCTCAGGTCGCAGCGCTTCCTCTGGGCGAGCGCCCCGGCGGCGCCCGACGGGCAGCTCCGCGCGACGATCGAGGAGGCCGTCGAGCTCGCGCTGGCCCTGCGCGGCGCGCTGCCGCCGCGGGTCCAGGAAGGCGCGCCGGTCGAGGTGGCGATCGCCGACCAGATCTTCCGGGCCAGGGCGCTCGGCGCCTCGGGCCTCGCCGTCGCCCTTCCGCGCCTCGCGGGCGGGCGCTCGGCCTCGCCGCGCGCGCTCCACCCGGACGACAGCGCGACGCTCCTCGCCTGGCTCGGCGCGGCGCGCGAGGCGCCCGTCGCCCTCGTCTTCGACGAAGACGACAGGTCCGCGCAGGTGCTCGCGCCGGTGCCCCTCGCGGACCTCGTCGAGAGGAGCACGCGCGACGGGTACGGCGCCGTCTCCTCCATGTCCCCGCGCGGGCAGGCGCGGAGCCTCGCGGCGCGCGGGGAGGAGCGCCCCGTCGGGCCGGCGCAGCCGAGCGCCGGAGCGAGAGCCCCGGTCGAGGCGCTCCCGGCGGGGCCGACAGCCGTGGACGAGGCGCTCCAGGCCGGACCGACAGCCCCGGTCGAGGCGCGCGAGGCCAGGCCGACGGCCCCGGTCGAGGCGCGCGAGGCCAGGCCGACGGCCCCCGAGGCGCACGGAGCGCCGGCGTCGCCCGTCTCCGCCGAAGGGCGGGCGGACGGGCGGCTGCGCGGCGTGCTGCCCCCCCGCTCCTCGAGGATCCGCCGCACGGACGCGCCGGCGGCCGTCGCCGGGAGAAGCGCCGTCGCGGCGCGGGCGCCGGGCGCGAGCACGCCGCCGGCCACGGACGAGACGGCCGCGACGGCGCCCGCCAGCGCCGAGCCGGGCGCGCCGGCCGCCGAGCCAGGGGCGCCGCACGAGGAGCGCGGCGCAGCGATGACGCTCAGGCCGCCGCGAGGGGCGCACGAGGCCGTGCCGGCCGCGCCGAACGCGCCGAACGCTGACGGAGCCCACGCGGACGCCGACGCGCCCCCGCAGGCGCGGCGGGAGCGGAAGGCGCCGCGCGACCGGGTCCTCAGCGCGGCGGAGTGGCGCGCGCTCGCCGTCGAGCTCGACAACGCCCGCGGCCCGAAGCCGGTCCGGGTCATCGAGCAGCTGTTCGCGACCCACTACACGCCGCTGCTCGGCGCGACGCTCGCCGGCGAGACGGACGCCGCCGTGCGCGGCGTTGTCGACAGCTGGAGGAACAGCTTCGAGCACAGCTACCGGGAGGCGTTCTCGGCGCTGCGCGTGACCGGCAAGCGGCCGCCCATGGTGTTCGACGCCCCGGACATCGCCGCCCGCATCGCCCGGCTCAACGGGGCGCGCGGGGTGAAGCTCCTGCTCGTGGACGCGATGCGCTTCGACCTCGGCGAGCGGGTCGCCGCGCACCTGAAGGAGATCCTCGTGGATCGGGCCATCCTGGTGGAGCGATCGCTCCTCTGGGCGGCGCTGCCGCCGACGACGACGGCGCAGATCTCGCTGCTCGCCCGAGGGCCGGACGGGCTCCGCGAGACGATGCCCCCGAGCGAGGCGGAGCCCGCCATCGCCCGCGGGCGCGCGGTGGCGACGCTGCGGCGCGAGCGGGTCGGGTCGCGCGAGCTGATGAAGCTCGACCTCGTGGAGGCGCGCCTGCGCGCCGCCGGGCCGCCGTTCGCCGAGCGGATCGAGGCCATCGCGGAGGAGGTCGCCGACGTGATCGCGCGGTTCATGGCCAGCCTGCCGCCGCGGACGCTGCTGCTCGTGTTCGGCGACCACGGGTTCCGCATGACGCCGATGGGAGACGGCAGCGCGACCGGCCCGGCGTCGCAGGGCGGAGGCTCGCCCGAAGAGGTGCTCGTCCCGGCGCAGGCGTGGCTCGTCGGCGGCGTGCACTGAGCGGCCCTGGGCTCGACAGGGGCGCGCTGGCGTTCCTGGACGGCGATTCCCCGTTCCTGGACGGCGCTTGCCCGGTTCCTGGACGGCGCTCCCTGGTTCCTGGACGGCGATTCCCGGTTCCTGGACGCCCCACCGGCCCCTCCTGGAGGGCACGGCCGTGTCATGAGACGCAGGAGGGCTACAGGGAGGGCGCTGCACCGGCCGAAAGAAACGCGGTGAGCGCCGGGAGGACGAGCGCCGGATCCTCCAGGTGGGGCGCGTGCCCGAGCGGCACCATGTGCAGCGTGGCGCGGGGGATCGCCGCGGCCGCGGCGATGCCGATCGGCGCCGGGAACACGTCGTCGCGCTCGCCCCAGAGCACCAGCGTCTCCGCGTCGATCTCGCCGAGCCGCGGGAGACGATGGGGAACGGCGCCGAGGGCGGGGAACAGCGCGTTGAACGCGGCGACGGGCGCGACCCGGCCGTCCGGCACGGCGTAAAGCTCGCCGTGCAAGGCGGCCAGACGCTCGCCGAGCGGGGTGGGCCGCGGCGGACGGAGGCGGCGGAAGAGCGCGGGGCCGAGCACCCGCACAAGGCGCTCCGGCGGGGCGCGGAAATAGGCGCGGCTCCACGCGGTCATGACGGGACCGACCCCCATCGCGCCGATGAGCACGAGCTTCCGCGGGCGCGCGCGCCTGCGGAGCGCGATCTCCACCGCGACAAGCGCGCCGAGGGAGTGGCCGACGAGGGCGGCGCCGCCGAGATCCAGCTCGAGGAGGAGCTCCTCCACGGGATCGGCGAAGAAGCGGAGGCCTTCCTCGAAGCCCCCGCCCTCGAAGGGCGGAGACGACGCGTGACCGAAGCCGGGGAGATCCACCGCGACGACGCGGTGGCGCCGCGCGAGCTCGGGGAGCAGCGGGAACCACGTCGTCGCGGCGTTCCCGCGGCCGTGCAGGAGGACCACCGGCGAGCCGCCGCCGCCCTCCAGGTAGCGGAGCGTCGAGCTCAGCGCGGCGCGGCGGTGCACAGCGAACGGCGGCGCGCCCGCGGTGAGCTCCGCTAGGATCGCGCTCTCGACCGGGCCCAGGCGGGAGACGACGGCGTGGACGTTCGTCACAGGCGCATTCCGTAGCGCGATCGAAACGGCGCGGGAATGCCGCAGCCCAGAAGCAGCCCCGAACCAGAAGAACCAGCGGGAGAGGGCCGCCGCCGCGCCCCCTCCTTCAGTCCCTGCCGTGCCCGGGGCCGAGGATGAGCTGCATCTTCGCCACGGGGTCGAAGCCCTCCACGTGCGGCGGGTGGTGGCACTGCGAGACGCAGCTCTGGGGCGGGGGCGACAGCACGATGAGCCCCTTCTTCTCGGGATCCTTCGCGTGCAGCGAGCCGGGGCCGTGGCACTCCTCGCACTGCACGTTCTGCAGCGACGCGTTGTGCGTCACCGTGGAGCCGCCCGGCTTGCCGTACCCGGTCACGTGACAGCTCACGCAGTCCAGGTTGAACTCCTTGAAATCCTGCTGCAGCGTGGCGTAGGCCCGCGCGTGCGCGGTGCCGTCGAAGACCTTGCGCTCCTCGTCGTGGCAGTTCGTGCAGGCGTCGATGCCGATGTAGCTGGCCTCGCCCTTCGCCGGCTTCTCGGGGACGCGATCCGCGAAGGCCTGCTTGTTGTGGTCGTTGACCCGCTTGTAATAGGCGAGGAGCTGCCCGGCGACGTCCTTGTCGGCCCCGAGCTTCTCGCGCACCTCGACCGAGCTGTAGCGGAAGAAGCTGCCGGTCACCTTCGTCTCCGCCGCCTCGAGCTGCGCCTTCTCGGCCCGGAGCTTCTCGAGATCCGCCTTCCGCGCCTCGATGTCCTTCGCCGCCACCCGCTTGTCGCCCTCCCAGCCGTTGAGGCGGATCTCGAGCTCCCGGATGCGCTCCGACAGGCTGATGAGCTCCCCGGCCTTCGCGACGCCGCCCGCGTCGGCGAACACGAGCGGGCCGCCGCCGCCGCCTCGAACGAAGAGATCCACGACCGCCACCGACTGGAGGTGGTTCGGCGTCTCCACGACCAGCGTCGACCCGATGATCTCCGGCGGCTTCGGGCCGTCGTTGCCGTCGCCGCGCTCGCTCGGCTTGCCGAGCACCAGCACGTGCAGCTCCGGCACGCTGTCCGCGAGCCGCAGCGCCTCGCCCCTGGGCAGCGCCGCGAGCCCCACGAAGACGCTCGCGCCCTGCTTCTTCGCCTCCTCGACGCCCGCCTTCATCGCGTCGATCGCCGGGCCGGCCTTGACGCCCTCGGGGTAGGCGCCGGCGCGGCCCTTCGGGTCGCTCACGCCGATGAGGCCCACCTTCACGCCGGAGACGTCGCGCACGACGACGCCCTGGACGCCCTTCGCGCCCTCGAGGTTCTTGCCGAGCAGCGCCGCCCCGGACTGCTCCTGGTACTTGCCGAGCGCCTCCGCGCCGAGCGCCCAGTCGTTCTCGCCAGGCGCCCACGCCGTCAGCCCGATCTCCTTCGCCGCCAGCGCCATCGCCTCGGCCTTCCACGCGTCCTGCGAGGAGCGCTCGGGCTTCACCTCGGGGTCCGTGAAGAGCATCGGCCCCGCGCCGACCACGAGCCGATCCGGGGCCTCGCCGCGCTGGGCCTCGATCAAGGCGGCGAGGTGGTCGATGCCTCCCAGCTGATCCTTCGTGCAGCCGCACGGCTCCAGCGCGCCGGCGACGGTGCTGAGCACGTAGAGCCGCACCGTCGGCTTGCTCGCGTTCGCGTCCGCGTCCGCGTCCGCGCTCACGGCGGCCGTCGCGGGGAGCTTGCACCCCTGACAGGCCGAAGCGAAGGCCGCCGCGGAGATCGCGGCGAAGGGGATCAAGAGCGCGTATCCGCGACACACTCCGCGAAGAAGCGAGCGCTTCATGCTCGCGCTATAGCACAGGGGCCCGGGCGCACCTCCGGGGCCGCGCCGAGAGGGCGGGGGCGCGATCAGAAGCCCGACGGCGCGAAGGGCAGGACCGTCTTCACGTCCGCGTCGTTGAACCGGAGCTGCAGGCCGATGAAGTAATCCCGGCGATCGGCGTTCAGGATGTCGTCCATCCCGCCGAGCAGCCACAGCTTCCGGATGAACTCGTACGCGAGCGCGACGCGCCAGCGCGGCGACAGCTCCTCGCCGAAGCCGAAGAGGTCCTGGCGGAGCTCGAACCGATCGTCGAGCAGGTGGAGATCGAGGCCGAGGCCGCCCGTCGACTCCTTGATGCCGAACCGGCCCGTGAAGGGGCCGAGCCGCTTCGCGAACTGGAACGAGAACCGGAAGGCGTTCGTCGTGATCGTGCGGACCTCGCGGTAGTGCGCGGGCTCGTTCGGGTTGGTCGTGTCGACGTCGATCTGCTGGAAGTCCGTCTTGCCGCGCGGGTCGTTCACCAGCTCGACGACGTAGTACTTGTCCTCCGTCGGCTGGAGCCTGAGCTCGACGTAGCTCTTGATGGTGTTCGCGAGGAAGTTGTAGTCGGTCCGCAGCCCGACCACCGTCTGGAACCGGCTGAGCCCGCCGACGAGCTCGCCGACGTTCTCGACGACCGTCTCGACCTCGTTGATCAGCGTCTCGTCCCGGGTGATGCGGCCGAGCGTCCCCTCCCCGCGGTCGACGCGCGCGGCGACGCTGTCGACGTGCTTCAGCGCCGACTCGAGGCTCTCGGTCGCGCGGCCCACGCGCTCCGCGGCGCTCCGGAGCTCCCCGGGCTGCCCGTTCCGGCCGGGCACCTCGGCCGCGGCCGTCATCATGCGGATGTCGCGGCTCACCTGCTCGACGTTGCGCAGGATCTCCCGCAGGCGCGGGCCCGAGTCGCCGGTGATCTGGTTGATGTTGTTGATGGTCTCCGTGACGCCCGCGCGGTTCTCGCGCACGGTCGCGTTCATCTGCTCGGTGACCTCGGCGAGGTTCTCGAGGATCTGCGCGAGCCGCTCCTGCCCGCCCTCGGAGCCGACGGTGTTCTTCAGCGTCTCGGTGACGGCCTTGACGTCCTTCAGGATCTCGGAGACCTGCCCCTGCATCGACTGGATCGTCGGCTCATCGATGTAATAGAGGACCCTCCCCTCGTCGGGGATGCGCGGCTTGCCCTCGGTGCCGGGCGAGAGCACGACGAACGACTCGCCGATGAGGCTCGTCGCGCGCTTGCCGATGGCCGCGTCCTCGTAGAGCGGGACGTCGGGGCTCATCTTGATGTCGATGCGCGCCTGGCCGTTGTAGAGCGAGATCTTGTCGACGACGCCGACCTGGATGCCCGAGATCATCACCCGCGACTGCGGCGACACGCCGATCGCGTCGGGCAGCGTGGCCCAGACGCGGTAGCCGCTGCCGCCGCCGATGTCGCGCGAGACGAAGCGGTACCCGCCGTAGGCCGCGCCCGCGAGCACGATCGTCATCACGCCGACCTTCGCGGCCTTGGAGACCTCAGCCATGCTGCGCGACGGCCACGGTAGCACGAGCCGCCCGCGGGACCGCGCGGCTTTCGCGGCGGCGCGGGGGAACGAGCGCCGGGGCGGGAAACCTGCTAGCCGAGTCGAATGCGGTCATGGTGGGCCAGCGGGGTGCTCGGCGCGGCGCTCGCCTCCGCGGGCGCGGCGGCAGCGGAGCCGCCGGCGCTCACGTGGGAGGCGACGACGCGGTCGCCACGACCCCCCAGGGCGGTCTCGCCGGAGATCGCCGCGCTCGCGGCGCGCTGCGGCAGCGCGGACACGGCGCTCGCCGCCGTCGCCCAGCGCAACGTCGAGCGGCAGCTCCAGGGCGGGGAGATCATGGCGCCCGACGAGCTCTCGTTCACGCTGCGCGCCGCCGGCGCGCCGCACGCCTGGCCGAGGGGATGGTCGATCTCCGGCCGAGGGCTCGGGCCGGCGGAGATCGGGGCGCGGATCGACGGGTGGCTCTCGGGGTGGACCACCCTCGGGGTGCGGCGATGTGGGGTGGCCCAGGCGAAGAAGCCGGACGGGACGGTGATCGTGGCCGCGATCGGGGTGGACGCGCTCGCGGATCTGTCGCCGCTGCCGACGACGGCGCGGGTAGGGCAATGGGTGACCCTCGAAGGGACGATGCGGGTCCCGGCGACCGCGGCGAAGGTGGTGCTGCTGGGGCCGCGGGGCGCGCCCAGGACGGTGCTGAGCTCCCTCTCGGGCGCGCGGCTCCGCTCGAGCTTCGCGGTCGACCAGCCGGGGAGCTGGCTCGTGCAGGTGCTGGCCACGGTGTCGACCGGGCCGAGGCCGGTGCTGGAGGCGATGATCTTCGCGGGGAGCGCTCCGCCAGGCCGGTTCGTCCGCGCGGCGGCGCCGGGCGAGGAGGCCGCGAAGGGGGCGCAGGGCGACGAGGACGCGATGCTGCGGATGATGAACGCCGCGCGGGCGTCGGAGCGCCTGCCCGCGCTCGCGCGCGACGCGGCGCTGGCCGCGCTGGCGCGGGCGCACTCCGAGGAGATGATCAAGGCGAAGATGGTGGGCCACGACGTGGGCTCGGGCGATCCGGCGGCGCGCCTCAGGGCGGCCGGGTACGAGGCGACGATCGCGGGGGAGAACGTGGCCAGCTCGGCCACGACCGAGGGAGCGCACCGCGCGATCTGGGCGAGCCCGTCGCACCGGGGCAACCTGCTCGACCGGCGCTACAGGAGGACCGGCGTGGCGGTCGTGCGCGATCCGACCGGCCGGGTCTGGGTGACGCAGCTGCTCGCAGGGTGACCGCGGGCGCCGCAGCGCTGCGCTGACGTACGCTGTTCCCGTACCCCGAGGGCGGACGCGCCTTGCGGCGGGCGGGCGGGCGTCAGCCGCGCGCCAGCGGCTTCGCCGTGCGTGTTCCATGCCTCGCCGGGCGGCCGCCGTGCCGCGCGTGTATCCTTGCGAGCGATGGCTGCACGCCCGCTTTACGTCGGCATCGACCTCGGCACCACGAACTCGACCGCGGCCGCCTTCGACGGCGAGAAGGTCACCCTCGTCAGGAACTCCCAGGGCGCGACGCTCACCCCGAGCGTGGTGCGGATCGACGCGCGCGGGACGGTCACGGTCGGCGCGCGCGCGCGCCGGTTCCTCGAGGGCGATCCGCAGAACACCCGCGCGGAGTTCAAGCGGCTGATGGGGACGGCCCAGCCGATCGAGTTCGCGGCGGCGAAGGTCGCGAAGAAGCCCGAGGAGCTCGCCGCCGAGGTGCTGCGCTCCCTGCGCGCCGACGTCGCGGAGCACCTCGGGGTCCTGCCAGCCTCGGCGGTGATCTCCGTGCCCGCGCTCTTCGAGCTGCCCCAGAGCGCGGCGACGTCGGAGGCGGCGCGGCGCGCGGGGTTCGAGCGCGTCGAGCTGATCCAGGAGCCGGTGGCCTCGGCGCTGGCCGCCGGCTGGACGGTCGAGGAGTCGACGGGCAGCTGGCTCGTCTACGACCTCGGCGGCGGGACGTTCGACGTCTCCCTGCTCGAGACGCGCGACGGGCTGCTGCGCGTCGTCGGGCACGACGGCGACAACTTCCTCGGCGGGCGCGATTTCGACTGGGCGATCGTCGACTGGGCCCTCGCCGAGATCGCGCGCACCCAGGGCGTCACCGTGAGCCGCGCCGACCCGCGGCACGCCGCCGCGCTCCGCAAGCTCAAGCTCGCGGTCGAGGAGATCAAGATCGAGCTCACCCGCGCCGACGAGGCGGCGCTCGCGGTGCCCGCGGCGTTCGAGGTGGACGGCGCGCCCGTCGACGTCGACCTGGTCCTGCAGAGGTCCACGCTCGACGCGCTCTGCGCGCCGATCATCGACCGCTCGGTCGAGGTCTGCCGCCGGCTGCTCGCGGCGCACGGGCTCGACGCGTCGCAGCTCGCGCGCGTCGTGCTCGTGGGCGGGCCGACGGTGATGCCGGCGCTGCGCGAGCGCATCCGGGACGCGCTCGGCGCGCCCTTCGGCGAGGGGCTCGACCCGATGACGCTCGTCGCGCAGGGCGCCGCGATCTACGCGGCGACGGCGGGGCTCGACGCGCGGGCCTCCTCCTCGGGAGCGCGGCCCAAGGAGGAGGGGCGCCGGCTGTGGCTGCAGTACCCGGCCATGTCGAGCGATCTGACGCCCCACGTGGTCGGCCGCGTCATGGAGGGGCCAGGGGCCGCGCCCGAGCGGATCCGGCTCACGCGCGAGGGCGACGGGTGGACGAGCGCCGAGGCGCCGCTCGACGCCGAGGGGGCGTTCGTGGTGACCGTCGACCTGCTGCCGCGCCGGCCGAACGTGTTCAACATCGAGGCGAGCGCGGCCGGCGGCGCGCGGGTGCCGGTGCACCCGCAGGCGATCACGATCGTCCAGGGGCTCACGATCGGCGATCCGCCGCTGTCGCGCACGATCGGGGTCGCGCTCGCGGACAACTCGGTGCGCGTCTACTTCGAGCGGGGCGCGCCGCTGCCGGCCCGGCGGACGTTCGTGCACCACAGCGTGGAGAGCGTCCCGAAGGGCTCCGGCGCGTGCGTGCTGAAGATCCCCGTCGTGCAGGGCGAGCTCGACGTCGCCCACCTCTGCCGCGTGGTCGGGACGCTCGAGATCGACGGGAGCGGGCTCACCCAGACCCTGCCCGCGGGCTCGGCGATCGAGCTGACGCTCGAGCTCGATCGGGGCGGGCACCTCTCGGCGCGCGCGCTGATCCCGTCGCAGGGGCTCGTGTTCGAGCGCGTCGCGCACCTGCTCGTCCCCGAGGCGGCGCCGGAGGTGCTCGACGCCTCGCTCGCCGCCATGCGCGAGCGGCTCGCCGCGGTGCGCGAGGCCGCCCTGCGCAGGGACGCGCCGCACGCGCTCGGCAAGGTCACCTACGTGGAGTGCGCGCTCGCCGAGGTGGAGCGCGACGCCGCCGCGGCGCGCGGCGGCGACGCCGACGCGGGGCAGAAGGCGCGGCGCGCGCTGCTCGATCTCGACGTCCTGCTCGAGCAGGCCGAGGCCGACAAGCGCTGGCCGGAGCTCGACGCCGAGGCCCAGGCGGCGGTCGCGAGCGCGTCGACGTGGATCTCGCAGCTCGGATCGAGCACGGAGAAGGCGCTCCTCGAGGAGGCCGCGCAGGGCGTGGCGCGGGCGCGCGCCGAGAAGAACCAGGTCGAGCTGCAGCGGCAGCTCCGGCTGGTCCGCAACCTGAGCAGCGCGGCGTTCCAGCGCCACCCGAAGGCGTGGGTGTGGATGTTCGAGGACGCCGCCTCGGAGGCGCACCAGGCCTCGGATCTGGTCCGCGCGCAGCGGCTCGTGCGCGACGGGCGCGGCGCGGCGGAGCGCGGCGACACGGCGGCGCTCAGGACGATCACCGAGGAGCTCTGGCGCCTGTTGCCGGTCGACGCGCAGAAGCGCAGGCTCGGCCACGAGTCAGGGGTGCGGTGATGGACGACGCGCTCGGCCGCATCCGCGACAACCCGTTCTACGTGCTCGGGCTGCGCCCGAGCGCGAGCCGCGCGGAGCTCGAGCGCGAGGGGCAGAAGCTGCTCGGGATGCTCGAGCTCAAGCTGGCGAGCGCCGCGACGTACCCGACGCCGGTCGGCCCCGGCGCGCGGACGGCCGACAAGGTGCGGCAGGCGATGGCGGCGCTGCGGGACCCGGAGCGCCGCCTGGCGCACGAGGTCTGGGCGCGGCTCGACCCGAGGCCGCGGCCGAAGGACGATCTCGACGACGACCTCGGCGAGCTGCCGCCGCCGGAGCCGCCCGGGGAGGACCCGCGCGCGCCGTGGCCCGAGGCGCTGTCGGCCCTCGGCTGGAGGGCGCGATGATGGACCACCACATCGCCCTCGCGATCATGGCCTTCCTCGTCGTCGTGACCGCGGTCATCGTCGGGCCCCTGCTCGTCAAGCGGCGGGTGGCCGCCCAGAGGGCGACCGACGACCACGTGCTCGCCAGCACCTTCACACGCATCGTCCTGGGCGTGCTCGCGGTGCTCTTCGTGTCCACCGTTCCGCGCGGGTCGATCGTCGGCCTGCTCGTGCTCGCGCCGGCCCTTGCGCTCTTCGGGCCCTGGCTCGCCGCGCGGCACGTGTTCATCCCGCTCGGCCTGCCGCGCGCGGCGTACGGCGCCGCGAGGCGCTCGCTCTTCGCGTGGCCCGCCGACCCGCGCGGCGGCGCGGCGCTCGCGGCGGCGTGGGCGCTCTGCCGCGCGCGGCGTCCGGACCCGGCGGCGGAGGCGTGGATCGGCGACCTGCTGGAGGGGACCGGCCAGCGCCACGGCGCGAAACGGGGCGGCGACGGCGGGGCGGCCGCGGCGGGCACGGAGCCGCTGCGCGGCGCGGGCGTCGCGGCCGGCGCGATGCTCGCGGCGTACCGCGGCGACGTCGAGGGCGCGCGGGCGCTCTTCGCGAGCGTCGCCAGCCTCGACGAGCGCGCCTGCCCCCGCGAGGCCCGCCGCGTCGCCGCGGCCTGGCTCGCCGCCGAGGCGGCCGCCCGCGGCGACTGGGCGGAGGTGATCGAGCGCGCGACCGACGGGGGCGACCGCGCGACGGATCTCCTCGGCGCGGCCGCCGCGCGGCTGCTCGGCGGCGCGGCCGCGCCGGGCGCTGTCGAGCTCTGGCTGCGCTGGCTCGCCGCGCCCCGGCGTCGCGCCACGCTCCCGCTCGTGCGCCGCGCCCTCGCCGCGGGCGACGACGCGCCGCGCCCGGAGCCGGAGCAGCCCGAGCCGTGCGCCGCGAAGGTCGCCGAGGGCGACCTGTGGAGCCGGGCGGTGCTGCTCCACGCCGCGCTGCTGCTCCGGCCCCGGGGCCAGGTCTCGGGCGACGACCTCAGGCGGCTCGGCGGCGCGTGGGACGCGGCGCTCGACGACGAGCGCGCGCAGGCCGAGCTCCGCGAGCGGGCGGCGTCGCTCGGCGCCTCGGGCGCGCAGGCGGCGCTCGGTCCGCTGGCGCGCGCGGTCGAGGAGGACCTCGCGGCGACGCTGCGCGCGGCGCGCGTGCCGCTCGCCGAGTGGGACGACCTCGGCGCGACCATCGGCCGCACGCGCCGCCGGCTCCGGGACGAGCTCCTGTCCGAGGTGGAGATCGCGTGCGACGCCCTGCGCCGCCGCGTCGACGAGCGGCGCGAGCTCCCGGCGCTCTCGGAGTGGCGCGAGTGGACGGCGCTCCGCGCGCAGTACGAGGCCGCGGCCGAGCTCGTGGGCGCCGAGTTCCGCCGCCTCGCGTTCCCCAAGCTGCACGCCGACGTGTGCCACGCGGCCGTCTGGCTGTTCAACACGCGCAAGGAGCGGGTGATCGCGAACGCGATGTTCCGGTGGCTCCTCGCCGAGGCCGAGGCGCTCGGCGACTCGCGCCTCACGGCGCTCCAGCGCGGCAACGTCGAGTGCGGGGTCTGACGCGGGCGGAGAGCCAGATCCAGAGCGGCGCTCAGCCGCTCCGGTCGCCCGCGGGCCCGCCCGGCGCCCCGGCGCCCGGCCGCCTGAGCGTCACCAGCAGCTCTTCCTGGAGCGGCTCCGGCTGGATCGTGCAGTGGGTGAGCGCGTGCTTCTCGCGCAGCTGCCGGGCCACCGCGGCGGCCACGTTCGTGCCGTGGTGCCCCTTGGCGAGGACGACGTGCACGGTGAGCACGTTGAAGCCGTCGGAGATCGACCAGACGTGCAGATCGTGGAGGTCGACGACGCCGGGCACGCTCCGGATGGTGTCCTCGACGTGGGCGAGATCGATCTCGATCGGGCTGCCCTCCATGAGCACCCGGGACGTGTCGCGCACGAGCCGCCAGCCGCCCCAGAGCACGAGGGCGCCGATGGCCGCGCTGATCACCGGATCGGCCCGCGTCCAGCCGAAGGCGAGGATGAGCACGCCCGCCGTGATGGCGCCGACCGAGCCGAGCGCGTCCGACAGCACGTGCGCCAGCGCGGCCCGCGTGTTGATGTTGTGCCCGTGCTCGCCGGTCGAGAGCAGCAGCGCCGCGACCACGTTCACGAGCAACCCCAGCGCCGCGGTGATCGCCAGCGCCTCGGCGTGCACCGCCTGGGGCGCGCGCCAGCGGTGAGCCGCCTCGATGAAGATCCAGATCGCCGTCAGCGCCAGCGCGACGCCGTTGGCGAAGGCCGCGAGCACCTCGGCGCGCCGGAAGCCGTACGTCCGCTCGCGCGTCCGCGCCTGCGCCGCGATGCGCTGGGCGATGATGGCCAGGCCGAGCGCCGCGGCGTCCGCGAGCATGTGGCCCGCGTCGGCCAGCAGGGCGAGGCTCTTCGACCACCACCCGACCGCCGCCTCGACGACCAGGAACGACGTCGTGAGCGCGAACGCCGCGATCAGCCGGCGGAGCGGCGCGCGCCGGAGATCGTGGCCGTGGTCGTGGTGCCGCGGGTCGCCGTGGTCGTGGTCATGGCCGTGATCGTGGTCGTGACCCGGGGCATGGTGATGCCCGTGATCGTGCCCCTCGCCGCGTCGAGCGCCGCGCCCGTGCCGGTGCTCGTCAGAGGCGCTCCCGTGATCGTCGCGCACCCCCATCGCCGCGCCGGAGCGGCTCACACCCGCTCGAGGATGGTCGCCACGCCCATCCCTCCGCCGATGCACAGCGTGATCAGCGCGGTCGCCTTGCCGGCGCGCTCGAGCTCGTCGAGCGCCGTCCCGATCAGGCAGGCCCCGGTCGCGCCGAGCGGGTGCCCGAGCGCGATCGCGCCGCCGTTCACGTTGACGCGGTCGAGGTCGATGTCGAGCTTGCGCGCCGTCTGCAGCGGCACCGCCGCGAACGCCTCGTTGATCTCCCAGAGATCGACGTCGCGCGCCTGCATGCCCGCCTTCTTCAGGGCGCGCTCCGACGCGGGCGCGGGGGCCGTCAGCATGATCACCGGCTCGGCGCCGGCCGTCGCCGTGGCGCGGATCCTCGCGCGCGGGGCGAGCCCGTGCGCCTTCACGTAGTCGCCGGACGCGAGCAGCACGACGGCCGCCCCGTCCACGATGCCGCTCGAGTTGCCCGCCGTGTGGACGTGCCGGATCGACGCCACCTGCGGATAGCGCGCCAGCGCCAGCGCATCCACGGTCTCGCCGGCGGGGCCCATCGGCGTCGACCCGAGGCTGGCGAACGCGGGCTCGAGCTTCGCGAGGGCCTCCATCGTCGCCCCGGCCCGCGGGTGCTCGTCCCTGTCGAGCAGCGGCTTGCCGTCGAGATCGACGACCGTGAAGAGGCTCTTCGCGAAGCGCCCCTCGCCCGCGGCCCGCTCGGCCTTGCGCTGGCTCTCCAGCGCGAAGCGGTCGACGTCCTCGCGCGAGAAGCCCTCGATCGTGGCGATGAGGTCCGCCGAGATGCCCTGCGGGACCATCGCGAGCTTCTTGCGGAGGGCGAGGTTGTTCCCGTCGAGGGGCGCGCCGTCCGAGCCCATCGGCACGCGCGACATGCTCTCGACGCCGCCGCCGACGGCGACCTCCTGCTGGCCGGACATGACCCCCATCGCCGCGAAGTTCACCGCCTGCGCGCCCGAGCCGCAGAAGCGGTTGACGGTCACGCCGGTCACGGCGTCCGGCCAGCCGGCCGCGAGGATGGCGGTGCGCGCGATGCACGCGCCCTGCTCGCCCGCCTGGGTCACGCACCCGACGACCACATCCTCGACGTCCTGCTTGCGGATCCCGGTCTTCTCGGCGAGGCGATTGAGCGTTTGCGCGAGGAGCTCTTGCGGGTGCACGCCCGAGAGCGCTCCCTTGCCCGCCTTGCCGCGCCCGCGCGGCGTGCGAACGGCATCCACGATGAAGACGTCTCGCATGACAGGCCTCCGAGCCCGGTGTCCGGCCCGTGCTTAGCACAGCGCCCGTTCCCGGGGCAGCCTGGTCGCGCCGGGTCTCGGTGGACCTGAGCCGGCGCGGATCGGCTATGCTCGCCGCCGATGACGGACCGGTCGCAGCGCATGGTGTGGGTCGATCTCGAGATGACGGGGCTCGACGAGAGCTCGTGTGCGATCGTGGAGATCGCGACCATCGTCACGGAGCCTGATCTGACCGTGGTCGCCGAGGGGCCGTGCCTCGTCATCCACCAGCCGGAGAGCGTCCTCGCGGGGATGAGCGATTTCGTCCGCGGTCTCCACGAGCGCTCGGGGCTCCTCGAGCGCATCCGCGCGTCCACGCTCTCGGTCGGCGACGCGGAGTCCGAGACGCGCGCGTTCCTCGAGGCGCACTGCGACAAGGGGACGGCCGTGCTGTGCGGCAACTCCGTGTGGAAGGACCGCGCCTTCCTGCAGCGCTACATGCCGGAGCTCCTCTCCTTCCTGCACTACCGCATCGTGGACGTCTCGACGCTCAAGGAGCTCGTGCGCCGCTGGTATCCGCTGCGCGCCGCGCCCAAGAAGCGCGAGATCCACCGCGCGCTCGACGACATCCGCGAGTCGATCGAGGAGCTCCGGTGGTACCGGGCCAACGTGTTCCAGCCGCTCCCGGGGAACGAGCTCCGCTGAGCGATCGCGGTGAGCCGAGGGGAGCCTGAGGGCCGACCGCGTCCTCGGCATCCTCAACCTCGGTCAGCGCCCCGGTCCGCGTCCCCGACCTCAACCTCGGTCGGCGCGCCCTCAACCTCGGTCGGCGCCCCCGGGGTCGGCGCGCCCTCAACCTCGGTCGGCGCCCCCGGGGTCGGCGCGCCCTCAACCTCGGTCGGCGCCTCGCCCCTCAACCTCGGTCGGCGCCCCCGCCCAGCCTCTCGCCCAGCCCGCCGTCCGCCCCAAATCCGGCCGAAAAACCGGCTCTGCTGGCAATCGAACAAAAATTTGTCTGCGATGTGAGAAAATTCGATCGATCGAGGCAATGCATTGAGTAGGCTAGCCATGCGTCCAGGCCTCCGGCACGAGGTCTGCGGCGTAGACACCCCGGCGGCCCCAATCCGCCGGGGTGTCGTTTGCTACCGGGCCTGCGGGATTGCCTTAGAACAGCTGGTCGCCGTACCACCGTTGCCCGGGGCTACCCTTGGCTTCCACGGCGGGAGTCGCGACCAGCGGGAGCGAGGCGGGCTCAGCAGGGCGCGTCACCCCGACCTTCGTCGCCGGCACCTCGACGGCAGGAGCCACCGCCCCGGAGGCGCCGGGATCGCACTGTACCGGGGAGGCTGTCGGCTCATTGTGATGTGAGTCACTCACGTGAGCCGGCGGCCCGGCGGGTGGGGGCGGTATCCCACGTCGGGCGATGTACGAGCTCAACGGCACCGCGACGGCGGCGCTCGTCAGCGCGACGAGCAGCAGCGCTCCACCAGCCAGCAGGACGTTGCTGCGCGAGCGCGGCGCGGCGATCTCGACGACGGGGTGCCGCATGGCCTCCGGCGGGAGGGTCCCGGTGGGCAGCGTGTTGCGGGACGCCGGAGCGGGCACGCTCCGCTCCGTATCCGGCGCCGGCTCCTGCAGCGGCGGGGCGGCCGCTCCTTGCGGGCGCGGCCCCCTCGGCGGCGGAGCGCCCCCCGCGAGCGGCGCCGCGCCCACGAGCAGCGGCCGCACGGCGGCCATGAGCTCGTGGACCGTCTGGAACCGCGCGTCACGGTCCTTCGCGAGCGCCCGGGTCAGCGCCTCGTTCACCTGGGCCGACACCCCCTCGAGCGGCGGCGGCACCTCGTCGAGCGCGCACACATCCAGATCGTCGCGGCCGTCGAACGGGCGCTGCCCCCCAAGGAGGCAATACAGCAGCATCCCGAGCCCGTAGACGTCGGTTCGTTCATCGATCGCGCGAGCGTGCGGATCGTCGAAGAGCTCCGGCGCCCGGTACCGCGCCGCATCCGCCATGGCGTCGTCGGGCGCCCCGAACGGCAGGTGCAGCCCGAACGCCCTCAGGACAGCGGCGCCCTGACCGGTGATCACCACCGTGTGCGGGCCGAGATCCCCGTGCGTGAGCCCCAGCGCGTGCGCGGCGCCGAGCGTCCGCGCGACGTCGACGACGAGCTCGTACGCGACGGAGCGAAGCCGGGGCAGCAGATCTTCCACCGAGGGATCGTCGCTCTGCCGGGCGGCGATCCACCCCGCGTCTCCCTCCATCCCGCCCGCGATCACAGGCACGATGCCGTGCACCCGCGCAGACAGCGAGAGGAGCCTGTCCAGCGCGCCGCGGAACGCATCGGCGTCGATGCCCATGCCCTCCTGGACATAGAGCGTCACCTCGCGGCCATCGGCGTCGAGCGCGCGATACGCCTCCGCCGGAGCGGGAGAGTCGAGGCTCGCGACGATGGTGTACCCTGCGAACTCCTGCCCGAGGATCACCATGGCCCCTCCGCCTCGATCCGCGCGACGGGCACGGAGGATTCAGGCCTCGCGCGCTGGAAGGAGAGGACAGCGCGGCGCGCGTTCTTCAATGCTGGCTGCGGTGTTGGATCAGCCCAAAAGATTCTGCTCACTGCGTCGGACCTCCGGCACGAGGTTCGAGTCCATGACACCCCCGGACACGGCGCGGGGAACATCGGTTGGCGGAGACAGTAACAGAGGTCTCAGGCGCGCGGAAGCCGTCGCCAGCGCGGACCGGCGCCGCGGAGCGCGCGAGGCGGGTCTATCACTTTCCGGAACGACGGCTCGACGGCGGCGTAATACGCCCTGAAAAAGCGCGCTCCGGGCGGGGCGACCTGGGCGGCGCCGCCGGGCGTGCGCGATCCGGATCTTCGCTGGCGAGGGCGAGCATTGCTTGCTTTCTCGGTGAGTCGTCAGGCTCCATGAGCAGAAAGAGGATCGCGCTCTGGAGCGTCTCCTCGGCCTGGTCAAAGCGCTCTGCCACGATGGACGCGACAGGGCTGCGCCCGTCGCCGGGGAGCAGGAGGCGCGGCTCGCACTGGAGCCCCTGGGCGATCAGGCCGAGGGCGCCGAGCCCGAGATCCCGCTCGCCGCGCTCGACCTGCCGCAGGTACGTGGCCGAGAGCTGCGCCCGCTCCGCGAACTCCTGCATGCTGAGCCCACGGAGCAACCGGAGGATGTGGACCGCCTGGCCGACCTCCTTGGGGAGCGTGTCGCGCATGAGCGCGAGCCTAGCAGGCAGAGCTCGCCCGAGCCCCCGAGAAGGCAGGCCGCCCCGCGTGAGGAGCGCGCCCGCTCGCCGGCGCGCCGGACGCGCCGGACGCGCCGCGCGGCGCTACAGGTACCCTTCGGCCTGCAGCGCGAACATGCGGGCATAGCGCTGGCCACGGGCGACGAGCTCGTCGTGGGTGCCCTCCTCGACGATGCGCCCGCCGTCGAGCACGACGATGCGGTCGGCCATGCGCACGGTCGGGAAGCGGTGAGAGATGACGATGGTCGTCCGCCCCTTGGACAGGGACCGGAACCGCTGGAAGACCGCGTGCTCGGCCTCGGCGTCGAGCGCCGCGGTCGGCTCGTCGAGCACGAGGATGTCGGCCTGCTCGCGCATGAAGGCGCGCGCGAGCGCCACCTTCTGCCACTGCCCGCCGCTCAGCTCGACGCCGCCCTTGAACCAGCGCCCGAGCTGCGCGTCGAGGCCCCCGGGCACGACCGTCACGACCTCGTCGGCGCCGCCCTCGGCGACCGCGCGCGCGACGCGCGGCTCGTCCGCGAGGTGCTCGACGCTGCCCAGCCCGACGTTCTCGCGCAGCGTGAGCTGGTATTGGTTGAAGTCCTGAAAGACGACGCCGATCCTCCGGCGGAGCGCGTCGGGCTCCCAGGCGCGGAGATCCTTGCCGTCGAGCAGGATTCGCCCCTCGGTGGGCTCGTACAGCCGCGCGAGCAGCTTGATGAACGTGGTCTTTCCGGCGCCGTTGTGCCCGACGAGCGCCAGGCTCTGACCGCTCGGGATGTGGAGATCGATCCCCCGGAGCGCCCAGCGCGACTGGCCAGGATACCGGTAGCCGACCCCCTCGAACCGCACGCCCCGATCGCGCGCGCCGTCGGCCGAAAGGGGCGCAGGCGCCTCTCCGTTGCCGGCCGGCAGCGCGGGCGGCTCGCCGGTCGGGATGGACAGGTACTGAAAGAGGTTCGACATGTAGAGGTTGTGCTCGTACATGCCGCCGACGCCGGCGAGCACGGCCTGGAACGCCTGCTGGCCTTGCCGGAAGGCGGCGACGTAAAGGACCATCTCGCCGAGCGAGATGCGCCCCGCCGCGGCGCCGGCCGCCATGGCGCCATAGCAGCCGTAGAACGCGGCGGTGCCGAGGAGCGACAGGCCATAGGACCACCCGGCGCGTCGGACCGCGAGCGCGCTGTCCTCCCGGTAGAACGACGCCGCGAGCGCCTTGTACCGCTCGAGGAACGTCGGCCCGAGCCCGAAGAGCTTCACCTCCTTGGCGTGGCCGTCGTTGGCGAGCACGTACTCCAGGTAATTGAGCCGGCGGGCCTCGGGAGAGCGCCAGTTCCGGAGGCGGAACGCCGCGCCGGAGAAGCGCGCCTCGGCGACCGTGGCGGGGACGGCCGCGAGCACGAGCGCGAGCACCGCGAGGGCGCTGAACCCGACGAGCAGCGCGGCGTACCCCGCGAGCGTGATCAGGTTCTGCACGAGGGAGAAGCTCTCGGTCACGACGGCGGCGGGGCGAGACGACGCCTCGCGGCGCGCGCGGGTGAGCTGGTCGTAGAACTCGGGGTCTTCGAAATGGACCAGCGAGAGCGAGAGCGCCTTCTCGAGGATCATCCCGTGGATGTCGATCGAGAGCCGCGCGCCGAGCAGCTGCCGCGTCAGCGAGAGCCCGCGCTGCGCGAGCGCGAGCGCGGCCACGAGGCCGAGCTCGACCGAGACCCACACGAGCGCCGCGCGCTCGTCGCGGGCGACCACCGCGTCCGTGATCGCCTTTCCCACGTAGGCCACCCCGAGCGGCAGCGCCGCCGCGGCGAGCGTGAGCGCGCCGAGGCCGACGCTCGCCGCCTTCGACGAGCGCCAGACGAGCCGGAGCGTCCGTGGTGTGTAGGCAAAGCTGTCCCGCAGGCGGGAGAGGCCGAGCATGGACGGCGGATTCTAACCACGCCGCGGCGCTCCGCCCGCGAAGACCCGCGAGGGCGCGAGGGCTGAGGGACGCGAGCGCGACGCCCCCGGGCGGCCGCGGTCGCGGTCGCGGTCGGGCGGCGGGCGGCGGGCGGCGGGCGGGCGGATGCGGTGGCGGACGCGCGCCCGGCGCGGTATCCCGGGCCTCCGAAAGAAAAGGAGGCTCTTCATGTCGAGCATGTCCACGTTGACCATGGGCTACGGAGCGCTGCTCACAGCGCTCGGCGTCGGCGGATTCGCGGCGACGAGCGCGCGGACGGCGCTCATCCCGGCCGGCTTCGGGGTCGTCGCGATCGGGCTCGGCCTGCTCGCGCGCCACGAGAGGTACCGCATGCACGCCATGCACGCGTCGGCCATGGTCGGCGTCCTCGGCTTCCTCGGCTCCGCCCGCGGCCTGACCCAGCTGCCGACGCTGCTCTCCGGCGGCGACGTGGCGCGCCCCCCGGCCGTCATCGCCCAGTCCGTGATGGCCGTCCTCTCGGCGGGCTACGTCGCCCTCTGCGTGCGATCCTTCATCACGGCGCGCCGCGCCGCCGCCCGCACCTGAGCGCGGCGCGCGCCGCCTCGCGCACCGAGCGCGCCGCCCCGTCAACGAGCCCGGCGCCTTCACGGCCCCTTCTCCCCATCGCCGTCCAGCCGGCGCGCTCGGTGCGGTCCTGTCGGGCGCGAGATCCATCGAGCGGCGCGCTCCTGCCGATCCGTAGAGAACGGCCGCTGCGGCCCCTCTCGCGTGGCGCGTGGTGGATGAGCCCCCTCCCCCCTCTGCTCACCCGCCTTACTCTGCACGTCCCATCTCTGCGTGTCCGATCTCCGGGCGTCGGATCAGGGCGCTCGCGCGCCGAGGGCCTCTTCATGTCGATTATTTGACAATCCGGACCACCAGTCCGGAATGCTATAAATCCGCGCGCAAAAAGCCAGATCGGTGCCCTCGATGCCCGTGCATGATGTACTGTCATCGTCACCAGGCCATCAACTACGAGAAGAGCGAGCACCATGCTTCGACGCGTCATTGCATTGGGGCTGACGGCGCCTTTTTTCCTTTCCTGCGAGGGGAGTGGTGGTGTCATCCAGATCTGGAATTGCGAGGAGTGCCTCAAGGGCTGGACCTGCACGGCGGACGCCTGCATCCCCCCGCACTGCAGCAATGACGTCACGGATGAGGACGAGGGAGAGACCGACCGCGACTGCGGCGGCTCGTGCAAGCCTTGCGGCTTCGGCGCCTCGTGCGAGACGGGCATCGACTGCAAGGAGGGCGTGTGTCGCCAGGGGGTTTGCCAGGCTCCGACCTGCGTCGACGGCGTGGCGAACGGCTTCGAGACCGGCGTCGACTGCGGCACGCGCTCGTGCCCGCTCTGCCCCGCGGGCGAGGCGTGCCTCACCGGCGAGAACTGCGGGTCCGGCGTGTGCAGGGAGCGTGTCTGCCAGCCGCCCTCGTGCGACGACGGGGTCCTGAATGGAAGCGAGCTCGCCGTGGATTGCGGGGGGGACTGCCGGACGTGCCGGTAACCCGGAGCGCCCGGCGAGGCGACCCGGCCTCGCGACCGCACGCCGACGAGGCGTCGGCGCGGGGAGGAGCGCCCCTCGCCTCAGAGGAAGTTGACCGCGGGCACCGTCTCCACGCTGACCGTGCCGCCGGTCGCGATCCAGCGGAAGCCATCGATGAGCGCGGTCGAGTCGAAGCGATCGTCGCCGGTGTCGAACAGGATGAACCGGAGCGAGATCTCCTCGCCGCCACGCACCGGCGCGCGGGTCTTGAGCCACCGGGTGCCGCCGTCGCGGCGCGGGCTGAACCCCGTCCCCACGAGCTCGTCCGAGCCGAGCGGACATCCGTCGCAGACATCGAAGAACGCGATATTGACGCTGACCGGCCTCCCCTCCCCGTCGAACGAGAGATTGCCGTTGTACGACCCGGGAGGCGCGGGCGTCGCCAGCGCGACGAATTGATCGTTGAAGTCCTCGCAGACCCACTCCGGGTATTCGAACGTATAGAACTTGAAGAGGAACTCGTAGCCGGTCGCGTTCGTCGGCGCGCGAAGGACGACCTCGAGGCCGACGTCGTCGTTGATGAAGCTGGACGGAGGACAGGAAGGGTTGTCCTGAGGGAACCCGGGCGGCGCGGTGCCGGGACCATAACTCGAGCAGCTCCCGGACCAGCAGGCGTCGGGGTGGCCAGGCAGGCGCGCGCTCCCCGTCGAGAGCGCGAGCAGGCGCGCGCCGCCCTGCACGTGCACGTTGGGGCCGAACCCATCGAAGAGGCCCACCGCGGGCGACCGCTCTGCAGACGAGCCGTCCCCGCGGACATACCTCGCGGAGAGCACGCCCCACCGCCTGTCCTCGCGGGACGCCACGGCGCACAGGTCGATCGCCTTGGCCCCGTTCGCCGGATCGAAGTCCTCCAGCGAGAGGCCCTCGTCGCACGGCGGCGGCACATCGTCGATCACCCCGTTGCAATCCTCGTCCGCCGGCGCGGGGATCTGGCCGCTCGCGTCAGGCTCGGTGACCTCGACCTCGATCGCGCCTGGATTCACATTTCCATCAACATCGTTGCAGTCGCCCTCCGCGGGCGTGAACCCGTCTCCGTCGCCGTCCACGTTGGGATCGGTGATGGGGATTGCGTCACCGGGGCCGAGCCCTGGCTCGCCCGGCTCATCGCGCCCGCCGGGGCCGTCCTCGCCGATGGTTTCCGAGGGCTCCTCGCGCCCGTCTCCCCCACCCCCCGGCGCGGACGCGCCGCCCACCGCGGAGCACCCGAATGCGACGGCGAGCACCGCCATCACGGCCATGCCGGCGCAGGGGAGAGCCAACCGTTGTTCGATCATGCTGCATTTTGCCAGAGAGAACGGACCGACGTCGCGCGCAACCTCGAGCGGGCGAGCGCAACCTCGGTTCGAATGCGCGGGCAGGCGCGCGCAGCTCAGGCAGATGCGCATCCTCGGGCGGATGCGCGATCGCCGGACGCGGGCAGGGTCGGGCGCCGCTTCCGGACGCGCTACATCCGCTCCGGCGCCTCGATCCCGAGCAGGCCGAGGCCCTTCGCCAGCACCTCCGCCGTCAGATCGCAGAGCGCGAGGCGCGAGCGGCGCACGTCGTCGCTCTCGGCCTTGAGCACCGGGCAGCGCTCGTAGAACGTGGTGAACGTATCGGCGAGCCCGTAGAGGTAGCCGCACAGCTGGTGCGGCTGGAGCGTCTGGGCCACGTCCTCGACCACCGCCCCGAACCGGAGCAGCTCCAGCGCGAGCGCCCGCTCGGCCGGCTCGCCCAGGAGAATCCCGTCGCCGGCCGGCGCCTTCACCCCGGCCTTGCGGAAGATCGAGCGGACGCGGGCGTGCGCGTACATGAGGTACGGCGCGGTGTTCCCCTTGAGCGCCAGCATGCGATCCCAGTCGAACACGTAGTCCATGACGCGATCGCTCGACAGATCGGCGTACTTCACCGCGCCGACCCCGACCGCCCGCGCCACCGCGCCGGCGGCCTCGGCGTCGAGCTCCGGGTTCTTCTCCCGCACCACCTTCGCCGCGCGCTCCACCGCCTCGTCGATCAGGTCCGAGAGCTTGACCGTGTCGCCGCTGCGCGTCTTGAACATCTTCTTGTCGGCGCCGAGCACCGAGCCGAACGCGACGTGCTCGGCCCGGGCCGGCGGCGCGAGCCAGCCCGCCTCGCGCGCGGTCGCGAAGACCATCGCGAAGTGCTGGCTCTGCGGCGCGCCGACGACGTAGACGATCCGGCGCGCGCCGACCGTCGTGAGGCGGTGGCGGATCGCCGCGAGATCCGTCGTGGCGTAGCCGTAGCCGCCGTCCTGCTTGCGCACGATGAGCGGCAGCGGCTCGCCGCCCTTGCCGGTGAAGCCGGCCGGGAAGACGCAGAGGGCGCCCTCGCTCTCGCGCGCCAGCCCCTTCTGGCCGAGCTCCTCGACGACGTCGGGCAGCATCGGGTTGTAGAAGCTCTCGCCGGCGAAATCCGCGTCGGTCAAGGTCACGCCGAGGCGGCGGTAGACCGACTCGAAGTAGCGCTTCGACTCGCGCACGAGCTGCCGCCACAGCGCGAGCGTCTGCTCGTCGCCGCCCTGGAGCCGCACGACCCGCCGGCGAGAGCGCTCGGCGAACGCCGCGTCACCGTCGAACTTGGCGCGCGCCTGCCGGTAGAACGCGTTGAGATCGCCGACCGAGAGCTCCTGCGAGGCCGCGGCCTCGCCGAGATCGAGCATGTGCTCGATCAGCATGCCGAACGGCGTGCCCCAGTCGCCGAGGTGGTTCTGGCGGATCACGCGGTGGCCGAGCGCGTCGAGGACCCGCGCGATGGCGTCGCCGATGATCGTGCTGCGGAGGTGGCCGACGTGCATCTCCTTCGCGGCGTTGGGGCCCGAGTAGTCGACGATCACCGTCTCGGGCTCGGCCGCGGGCGCGATCCCGAGCCGCCCGCCGCCCGCCGTCTCGGCGAGCTCGCGCGTGAGGTACGCGTCCTCGAGCGTCAGGTTCACGAACCCGGGGCCCGCGATCTCGACCTTCCGGCAGATCCCGTCGAGCTCCAGGGCCGCCACGATCGCCGCCGCGACCTCGCGCGGCGGCCTGCCGAGGCGCTTGCCGAGCGCCATGGCGGCGTTCGCCTGGTAGTCGGCGTGGGTGGAGCGGCGCAGGGAAGGATCAACCGCGGCGTGCTCGGCGCCGAACGCGGCGGTGATCGCCGCCTGGAGTGCGCGGGCGAGGGCGTGGACGGGATCGGCCATGGCGCATCCTTTGGCCCGGGCGCCCGGCCAATTCAATAGGCAAGCCGGAGCGGCCCCGCCACATCAGCGCACCTTTGACAAAAATCGGGGTAGGCCGGACAGTTCACGCCTCACGTGAGCGCTCCCCTGCCCCCTGCCCCCGGCGATCCGCCGCCCGCCGCGAGCAACGCGCTCGCGGAGAGCGCGGCGGCCCAGCTGGTCGGGACGGTCCTCTCGGACCGATACCGGATCGTGGAGCTCGTGGCGACGGGCGGGATGGGCGCGGTCTACAAGGCCGAGCACCTGCTCCTGCGCAAGTGGCTGGCCGTGAAGCTCCTCCTGCCCGCGGCGAAGGGCTCCCCGGAGCTCACGGCGCGCTTCGAGCGCGAGGCGATCGCGGGCGCGCACATCCAGCACCCGAACATCGCCTCGGCGACCGACTTCGGCACCCTCCCCGACGGCTCCCGGTTCCTCGTCTTGGAGCACGTCCGCGGCACGACGCTCGATCGCATCATCAAGAAGGGCCCGTTGCCCGCCCCGCGCGCCGCGGAGATCGCGCGGCAGATCGCGGCGGCGCTCGCCGCGGCGCACGAGCGCGGCGTCATCCACCGCGATCTGAAGCCGCGCAACGTCATGGTCGAGGACGGCACCGACGCCGTGAAGCTCATCGATTTCGGCCTGGCGAAGGTGCCGATCGAGCGCCTCTCCACGACGGACGCGCACAGCAGCGAGGCGCGGCCCGACGCCGGCCGGATCACGCTGAGCGGCATGGTCTTCGGCACGCTCGCGTACATGGCGCCCGAGGCGGCGCAGGGCATGGATCACGTCGATGAGCGCTCCGATCTCTACGCGCTCGGGCTCATCCTCTACGAGATGCTCGCCGGCAAGCACCCCTTCGACGCGATCCTGCCCGTCGAGATCTTCCGCGAGCAGCTCCACACGGCGCCGCCGCCGCTCCGTCTGCGCGCCCCGGGCACGGCGGCGCCGCGCGAGCTCGAGGCGCTCGTGATGCGCATCCTGCGCAAGGACCCGGCGGAGCGCCCCGCGAACGCCCGCGCGCTGCTCGCGGCGCTCGACGCGGCCGTGCCGAGGTCCGAGGCGCTCGGCCTCCTCCCCTGGAAGGAGCCGCTCTCGAGCGGGGCGTGGCGGCTCAGCGACCCGCTGCGCGCGATCCCGCACGCCATGCCGCCCGAGCTGCCGGCAGGGCAAGACCGCGCGGGCGCGGCCGGCGGCGCCGCGGCCAGGGGCGGCGCGGCTGGCGGGGCCGCGGCCGGCAGCGCCGAGGCCGACGCGTCCGGCCTGCAGCTCGGGGCCGCCGGGGCTGACGGCGAGGCGCCCGGGAAGGCAGCGCGCGGGGCGGCAGGAGGCCGGCCACGAGCGAGGAGGCGCGCGTGGGGCTGGATGCTCGGGGTGGCCGCCGTGGCCGCGATGGGCGCGGCGGGCGCGCTGCTCCTCGGCCGGCTGCCCGCGGGCGCAGGCTGGCTGCGCGCGGGCGCCCCGGCGGCCGCCGGTCCGGAGCTCCAGCCGGCGCCCGCGGCGGCGCAGACGGCCCCCGCCGGGGCGCCGGCCGCCCAGGCGCAGGGTGCCCTCGGCGCCCCTCTGCAAGCCCCCTCCGCGGCGCCCGTCGCGAGCGCCTCGGCCCCCGGGTCGGCCGACGTCGCGGCGGCGCTGGACGCGGGCGCGGCGGACGTGGGCGCGCCGGACGCGGGCGCGGCGCTCGGTGGCCCGGAGCCGATCGAGGGCGCGGGCCTCCCGGCCGAGCGCGAGCGCCTCGTGGCGGCGGTCCGGGCGAAGCGGTGGGGCGACGCGGAGAGCGCGCTGCTCACGCTGCTCGAGAAGGATCGCGCCGCTTTCGAGCAACGCGACGTGATGACGGCCGCGGCTGCCGTCGCCGTGAAGAGCTCGTACCGGACCGGCGGCCGCGCGGACGCGATCTTCGACGCGCTGGAGAGCCGCCTGGGCCCGGAGGGCCTCGACATCGCCTACGAGATCTGGAGCGGCTACGGCGGCACGCAGGGCGGAAAGCGCGCGGCGGCGCTGCTCCGCCGCCCCGAGGTGCTGAAGCGCGCGAGCGTCCCGCTGCGCATCGCCGTGGCGCTGCGCGAGGCCCCCTGCCGGCGCAAGGAGGCGCTCTTCGAGCGCGCGGCGCTCGAGGGGGACGCGCGCGCGCTCGTGTTCCTGGAGATGCTCCGCTCGTCGCAGTGCCAGCCGCGCATCGGGCAGTGCTGCTTCCACCACCACGAGGGGCTCGAGCGCGCGGTGCGCGCCCTGCGGGACCGGCTGCGCTACTGAGCCGACCGCGCCCGCGTGGCGCGGGCTCCCGGCGCGACGCGGCCCCGAGGGCCGCTGAGATGGGCTAGGCTCGCGCCCCCGGGTTCCACGGCGCCCAGCACGCCAGAGCACGGCGGCGGGGCGACCGGCGGCGCGCGGACGACAAGGACGAAGGATCAGGAATGAGCGACAAGACGAATGAGGAGATCTACAGGGCGTATCTGCTGGCGTACGCGTGCAGCGGCGACGCCTCGAAGGTCGCGGTGCTCCAGGACGCGCGCCCGCTGACGGCGGTGGTCGCCGCCGCGCTCGCCCTGGCCGAGCGCGACCGCCAGGCGAGCGAGCCGCCGGACACGTGGGATTCCCTGAGCGAGCGCCTGCAGGCTATGTTCGATGAGTTCGATCCGCACGGGTACGACCTGGCGAGCGGAGGCGACGAGTCGCTCGAAGAGGACGACGAAGACGACGAGGACGAAGACGGCGACGAGCCGATCGCCTCCTGAGCCGCCCGGGGGATCCCCCTCGGCGCACTCCGCGCCGCTCACGGACAAGGCCACTCGCCCGGCGCTTGCGGGCGAGTGGCCACGCGGCGGTCTCTCTCGACCGGCTGGCTCACCATCGCCGTCGAGGAGGCCCCGTGGCGCAGGACCGCGGCATTCACTGGAGGTCGCATTCCGACATGCCCGGGCAACAGTAGCGGACGCCGCCGAACGCCTCGCTCTGAAAACACACGTACGCGCCCTGGCTAGGATAGTAGTACGTCCAGAAGAAGCACATCTCATCGCTCGCGCTTCCGCCATAGGCGACCAGACGATCCGAGGGGTTGTTCCACGTACAGGTAAGGTTGAACCCGCCGCCCGGATCGAGCTGGAACGGCGGGTCGTGATAGACCGTGGCCGGCTCGCTCCATGACCAGCGCTCGACGTCATAGACCGGCGTCTCCGGACCATCCGGCCCCGGTGAGGCGGTGACGAGCACGTTCGTGCCCAACCGGTGCGTGTGGCCCGTGACCCCGAAGAACTTCACGTCCCCGAGCCCGTCGGGTGGGCTGATGAACACGGGCCCGAGCGTCGCCGTGGAGCGAGGCTCGATGTAGACGTCCAGGTTGCCGAAGTAGAGAAAATCGGCTTCGTGCTCGAAGCTGTCGTCGTCCATGGCGACCAGCGTCGTGGTGGCAGACACATCGATCGGCTCGGGCGTTGCGTTGAGGTAATGCATCTCGAGCCGGATCATCTGACGTGGCTGGATGGTGATGCCGACGCTGCCGGGGAATTCGAGCGTCTCCTCCCGCTTCTGCGCGATCATGAGGGGCGCCCCCTTCGAGGGATCTCCGATGTCGGTGAACGGCGAGCAATCGAAGGGCTCTGGCCGCTCCTCCACGTCGTTCGCTCGGTACACCACGAGGTGGTGGCTTCCAGCCGGGAGCTCGTTGCGTATCCGGCCGATCTTCTTGGCCTCGGCGTTATCGAGCGCTTTGATCACACATTGCGTGCTTTCGACCCCGGGCTGGACCGTGATCGGGCCGAAGGCGACCGAGTAGCTCTCGGGCCCCGTCCCCGCGCCCGCGCCCGCGCCGCTGCCCGCCCCCTCTCCCCCGGCGCCCACGCTCGTGTCCTTGTGCCCATCGCCGCCGCACGCGGCGACCGCCCATATCAACCCCAAAGGGGCAAAGAGGTAGACTTTACCACGCCGCACCATCATGTCTCCTCGACAACCGCTGCCATTCGACACGAAGACGGCAGCAACCTGCGCACAGACGAAGAACCGCCATCGCTCGGCGCACTCCGCGTTCCATCGAGCGCACAAAGCGCCCCCGACGAATCGGCGGCAGCGCGCCGGCGCAGAGGGCCCAGCGCCGGCGCGCTTCACGCGCACACCATCCATACGGAGATGCGACTCAATTTTCACTATGGACGTTTAGATCCGAGACGACAAAGCTCGAGCTCATCACCGCCCCGTCCACACGCCACAACCAACACCACAAGGGTCAATTCACGCCTTCGCGCGACTCGACAGACACACGCTTATAATCATAGTAGCAGGTGTCGGTGCAGCTCTCCGCGTAAGCAGCCGCCGCAATACGGTATTTCGTTCCGGAGCCGAAACTGATCGAAGAAGAACCAGTATCGAGCACGGCGTTACACGAAACACCGGCCCAAGATCCATGGGCATGAACTGTCCCCTCGTTGGTCCATGACCCACCGGAATACGTGTACCCCGTGAAGACGAGGCGCATCCGCTCACACGCCGACTGCGTCGTTATCTCATCATTCCACTTCACGTAAAGATCATCATGCTGAGTGAATTCGACCACAAACCTCGCACAAATAGGCGCACTGTACGTATCGCCAGCCGACTGAGCCGTCCACTCTAGCGTCGTCTTGGTCGCGTCGGCAGTGATGGTCGACCAGCCGCAGCTGAACACCTCGTCTGCAGCGTCGCCTACGAGCTCAGCAGATGCCGGGTCGCTTCCGTCGCTCCCATCGACGCTGCCACATGCGACGATCGTCGAAGCCGCCGCGGCGCAGAGAATGAACATTGCAGCGAAACGCTTACCGATAACCTTCATAATACCACTCCATCCTTATTCGCATTGCCATCGAGGACCTGGACCGACGAACAGTCAACCACCCATGCAACAGGACGGTCACCGGCAACGCAGCGAAGAGCGTGAACGCGTCTGTCGGCGCAAAGGTCGCAGGGAGTGCTCCCTCCGCCCAGAGCCTCTTTCGACGCCTGCCCCAAGCAACGCGTATGCCAGCGGGGCAACTGGGTCGCACTGGCCGCCTCGATGGCCTCGTCAGGGCTGGCAGCAGCACAAATCAGCGGCAAATCCTGCCGAGGTAAGCTCGTCGGACGCAGAAGAAGGGGCGCTCCTCCCATCGTTCCGATGAGTGAGCTGAGGTTGTCACACTGCAACGGTGACATGTCACGCTGCAACGGTGACATGTCACGCTGCCGCTGGAAGCGTGGAAGAGCGAGGGGCGCCGCCCGCTTCGTCTCGACCTCGTTCAGCGCTGCCTGGCTGGAGAGCTCCGCCGCGGACCGCGCCGCGGCGGACGCGCTCGATCAGAGGCAGAGCCCGATCACGAGGAGGAGGTGCCCGGGTCCCTCACGTGGAAAGCGCGCTGTTCAGGAAGAGCAGGCTCTCGCGGAGCGCAGGCGCGTCTCGCAGGGCACCAGGGCAGCGTGCGCCGCGCGCCCCTCACGCGCCGAGCGTCGCGCCGTTCGAGGCGATGACGCCGCGATACCAGTGCGCCGAGTCCTTGAGCACACGCCTGCCCGTCGGGTAGTCGACGAAGACGAGGCCGAAGCGGTGCTTGTAGCCGTGAGCCCACTCGAAGTTATCCATGATGGACCAGTGGAAGTAGCCGTTCACGACCGCGCCCTCGGCCATCGCCCGGCGGAGCTCGATCAGGTGGCGCGCCATGAAATCGATGCGCTGGGGATCGTGCACCTTCCCGTCGAGCGAGATCCAGTCCCGGGTCGACAGGCCGTTCTCGGTGATCACGATGGGCCGCTTGTACCGCTCGTAGAAGAACCTGGGCCCCCAGTAGAGGCACTCGGGGGTGACCGACCACTCGAACGCGGTGATCGGGTGTCCCACCGGGTGGGGCACCACCTCGGCTGCGCCGTTCGCCCCGGCGCGCACCGGGACTCCCCAGTAGACGTTCACGCCGCAGAAATCGACCGGCTGCGCGATGATCTCCATGTCGCCGCTCCGGACCTCGGGCAGCTCGTTCGCGAACAGGCGGAGCCCGTCCTCGGGGTACCTGCCGAAGAACACGGGATCCATCCACCACGTGTTGGTCCACGTGGTCCGCGCGTTCACCGACCACGTGGCCGCGCGCGCCGCCTCCAGATCCTCCGGCGACGAGGTCGCGGGGTATTTGACCTGCGCGACGGGCGCATAATAGACGTTGCTCCGCCCGGGGCTCGACGCGCGGATGGCCTGCACCGACTTGCCGTGCGCGAGCAAGACGTGGTGGCAGACGCGGAGGACCTCGGCGAAGCGCAGCCGGTCGCCGGGCGCGTGGCGCCCCTCGTAGTGGCCGGCGCCGGCGAACACCTGAGGCTCGTTGAGCGTCATCCAGTCCTTCACCCGATCGCCGAGCTTCCTGACCACGACGCTCGTGTACTCGGCGAACCAGTCGGCGCTGTCGCGGTTCAGCCACCCGCCCTTGTGGTAGAGCGCGAGAGGAAAGTCCCAGTGGAACAGCGTGATGTGGGGCTCGACGCCCGCCTCGAGCAGCGCGTCCACGAGGCGATCGTAGAACGCGAGCCCGCGCTCGTTGACGGCGCCCGTGCCCTCCGGGAGGACGCGCGGCCACGAGGTGCTGAGTCGATAGGCGCGGAGGCCGATGTCGCGCATGAGGGCGACGTCCTCCTGGTACCGGTGGTAGTGGTCGCACGCGACGTCGCCCGTCTGGCCGTTCCACACGGCGTCCGGCTTCCTGCAGAACATGTCCCACACGGACGGCCCCTTGCCGTCCTCGTGCGCGGCGCCCTCGATCTGGTACGACGCCGCGGCGGCGCCCCACAGGAACCCTTCCGGAAAGCCCTTCTCGCTCTGCTGTCGCGTCATGGTGGCCGCCACCATATCAAAGGCGGCCGCGTTTCGGCGCCGCGGCGCACCGCGGCGTCAGCCAGCGTCGCGCGCCTCGTAGCCGGCCTCGCGCACGGCCGCGAGGAGGGCCTCCGCCGTCGCGCTCCCCTCGACGACCGCCTCTCCGCGCTCGAGGCTCACCTCGCTCACCCGCGTCACGCCAGGGACCTTCGCGAGCGCCTTCGAGACCGCCTGGACGCAGTGGCCGCAGGTCATCCCTTCGATAGCGATTCTACGCATCTCCCCCCTATGCCCGCTCGATGCAGCAGCGTCAACGAGGGCACGTCGGTTGCGCCGGTTGCGCCGGTTGCGCCGGTTGCGCCGGTTGCGCCGGTTGCGCCGGTTGCGCCGGTTGCGCCCGCGTGATGTGCTCTCCAGCGTGACGGCTCTCGAGCACACGGCGCTTGTCGGCCACGGCGGCGTGCACATCGTCGAGGGCGCCGGGGGGACGCGCCGCCATGCGCTCCACCTGGTCAAGCTGGTGGTGCCGGTCGAGGGGCCTCTCGAGATCGAGGCCGAGGTCGGGCGGCCGTTCGAGGTGCGCGCGCCCGTGCTCACCGGCGCCGGGGTCGCCCATTCCATCGGCTCGCCCGGCGCGACGGTGACGACCTTTCTTGCGCCCGAGGGGCTCGGCGCCGGCGCGCAGGCGGCCGCCCGCGGGCGGGTGCTCGTCCTCGAAGGCGCGCAGGCCGAGCGGGCGCGCGCGGCGGCGCGCGACGTGCTCCGGGGCCGGCTCGATCACGCGGCGACGCACGCGCTCATGAGGGCGTGCGCCGGTGCGTTCGCGCCGGGCGGCCCGCCGGTCGATCGCCGCGTGCTCCGCGCCATGCGCCGCCTGGCGGAGCAGGCGCCGGGCCGCCCCGCGCTGGGCCCGCTCGCCGCCGCGGAGGGCCTCTCTCGCTCGCGGCTCTCCCACCTGTTTCACGGCGCCTTCGGCCACCCGCTGCGCGATTACGTGACCTTCCTGCGCGTGCGGTCGGCCATCGGGGCGCTCATGGACGGCGCCCCGCTGGCGCAGGCGGCGCTCGCCGGCGGCTTCCACGACCAGGCCCACCTGGCCCGCGCGATCGTCGCCACGCTGGGCCGCACGCCGGGCTCGATCGCTCGCAGCCGCTTCGTACAAGCCGAGGCCACGGCCGGGGCCATGGTGATCCCCTGAACCCAAGGAGGATCCATGCCCCCCCGCGCTGTCGGCGCAGCCCGCGTCGCCCTCGGCCTCATCGTCCTGCTCGGCGGCATCAACGGATTCGTGCGCGTCGTGCCGGTCCCCGAGCCGCTCCACCCGTTCATCCAGCTGCTCGTCGACAGCGGCTACATCCTCGCCGTCAAGGTCGTCGAGATCGCCGCCGCGGTCCTGCTCCTGCTCGACCGCCGCCGCCCCCTCGCGCTCGCGCTGTTATGGCCGGTCGTGGTGAACATCGCCCTGTTCCACCTGCTGCTGGACCCCCGCGCCGGCATCAACGCCGTCGTCCTCCTCGGACTGCTCGGCGCCCTCACCTGGCATGATCGCCACGCGTTCGCGCCGCTCCTCGCCGAAAGGCGGTCCGGATCGCCCGCCCCGAAGGGCGACCCGGCGCGCGGAGAGCGCGCCTCGCTCGCCTAGACCCCGATCACCTACGGCGCGCTGTCCTGGAGCACGCCGTCGGGCACGAGGCGGAGCGAGCGGACCGCGCCCTCGCGCGCGAGCAGGAGGGCGCCGAGCACGCCGGCCTCGCCGCCCAGCGGAGAGGCGACGACCGGCACGTCCGCGCCGCGGACGGCGTGGCGCGGCAGCCCTTCGCGCACGCCGGCAAGGAGGATGTCGGGCGCGGCCAGCAGCTCGCCGCCCAGCACGATGAGCTGGGGGTTGAGCAGGTTCAGCAGGACCGCGATGCCGCGCGCGAGCTGCGTGCCCGCCTCGTGGAAGATCGCGCGGGCGCTCTCGTCGCCGGCGAGCGCCGCGCTCGCGACGGCGCTGACCGCGTGCGGGCGAGCGAGCGCCGCGAGCTGGGGTGAGCGCGCCGACGCCGCCTCGGCGGCGCGCCGGAGCGCCATGACCGAGGCGAACGTCTCCAGGCATCCGCGGCGCCCGCAGCCGCAAGGAGGGCCGTCGTCCGCAACGCGGCAGTGGCCGATCTCCCCGCTGTACCCCTGCATCCCGAAGAACAGGCGTCCATCGGCGACGAGGCCCGCGCCGACGCCGAGCCCGACGTAGATCCACACATACGACGCGTTCCCCCGCGCCGCGCCGAGCTCCCCTTCCGCCACCGCCGCTGCCTGAGGCAGGTTGTACACAGGCACCTGCATGCGAAGCGCGCGGCTGAGCTCCGCGCGCACAGGGAACCGCTCCCAGCCCAGGTTGGGCGCAAGCACACAGACGCCGCTCGGCCGCTCGATCAGCCCGGGCAAGACCGCGCAGGCGCCGCGCAGCCGCTTCCGCGGCACCCCACTCAGCTGCAGCACCTTCGGCAAGAGCTCAACGATATCGCGGACCGTCCGGTGCGGATCGCGCAGGACGGTGGGCTGCTCCAGCCGCGCCCGCAGCCGCCCGCGGGCGTCGGCCACGGCCACGGCCGTCTGCTCGACACCGATCTCGATCCCGAGGAAGGCCGCGCTGTCGTCGTTGAACTCGAGGAGCCGCGCTGGGCGCCCGCCGCGCGATTCGGTCCCGACATCGCGGACGCTGCCGCTGTCGAGGAGCTCCTCGATGATGGCCGAGACCGTCGGCTTGGTAAGCCCGCTCAACCGCGCGAGGTTCGTGCGGGAGATCGGGCCGTGCTCTTGCACGAGGTCGAGGACGAGGGAGCGGTTGAGCTCCCGAGGGGTGCGGTTGTTCGCCGTCTTGTCGTTGGCACGGACCATTCGAGCAAAACCAGACTTAGCCGTCCTCGCGCAGCAAAAGCAAGGGGGGTCGCAACCGAGCTGTCACGAAAGCGCGCGCGGCGAGCGCTCGTGGTCTCCCGGCCTCACCCGTGGTTCCCTGCCCGCGCTTCCCCGCGCTTCCCCGCGCTTCCGCCCTCTCCCGGCACGTCTTCCCGCTTCCTCTCGTCCACCCCGCGCGTCGCTGCCTCGACGCTCCTCCACCCCGCGGTGCGTCGGCTGTTTATGTCAGCATCACAATCGTCGCTGCCCGGACGGCCACCGGAGCAGCGACCCTCCCCCTTCCACGTAGCAAACTGCCCCGCTTCGGGGGGTGGGCTCCTACAGCCCGCACCCCCGTGTGGCGGAACGCCGCATCGCCGCATGTGAGGTAGAAACAGGGAGCGCTCGCGGTCTCCTCGGCGTCCGACCCGCCCGGACCTGGCGATCGCCCCGCTCCCGCTCCCGCGAGGCCGCGAAGCTCCGCGGCGGGCGGGCTCATCTCTTTTTCAAGGGAACACCGATTGCAGACGGCAACGAACGAGAAGCGGTGGATGACAGACGGCAGGCGCTCATCGGCAATCGACGCTCAATGAACGACAAACGGCAAACGCGGGAAGCGAGCAAACACCGGGTCGATGAGCGCAGACGCCGTGGGGCGTGAAGTGAAGGAGAGCGTTCGTCAAAGCGCTGGAGTCCTGACATGCCGACGCACTGTCACCCCAGGTCGAGCCAGGGCTCGACGCGTTGGAGGACACGGCGACACCGCGCAGCGATGCGTTGCCCAGCTCGCGCGCGATGCGCATGGCCGAGGAGACGCCCGGAGCGCCGGGCCGCTTCCTCACGAGGAGTTTTCACGATCATGAAGATGACACATGTTCTGGGTGCAGTGTTCGCTGCGACGCTCGCCGCCTGCACGGCGACATCCGATGATACCGAGTTCGCGGATGCGGAGGAGACCGGGGCCGCCGAGGGCGCGCTCGCGGTGAGCGACGTGGCGGCAGCACCGGCGTATCTCGATCACGAGAGCGGCTTCACCCGCGCGCGGCCCGGCGGCATGTGCGGGGGCATCGCCGGCATACGCTGCGCGGCGGGCCTATATTGCGACTTCGCCCCCGAGGCGAGCTGCGGCGCGTACGACCGGAGCGGCACGTGCGAGCTCATGCCCGACGCGTGCCCGCAGCACTACGATCCGGTGTGCGGCTGCGATGGCCGCACGTACAGCAACGGCTGCGTCGCGGCCACGGCCGGCGTCTCGGTGAGGAGCGCGGGGGAGTGCGGCCCCACGATCGTGGGGGTCGGCGAGAGCTGCGGCGGCTTCACCCTCGGCGGGCCGCGCGTCTGCGGCGAGGGGCTCTACTGCAAGTACGCGCCCTCCGCGATCTGCGGGCGCGCGGACGCGTCCGGCACCTGCGCGGAGAAGCCCGAGGTGTGCACGAAGGAGCTCGCGCCCGTGTGCGGCTGTGACGGCCAGACGTACGCCAACGCGTGCGCGGCGGCAGCGAGCGGCACCTCCGTCGACGCGCGGGGCGCGTGCGCGGACGCGCCGATCGAGTGAGCGAGATCGCCGCCCCGCGCCGCCGCTGCTCGAGCGAGAGGAGCGCGGGCGGCGCGGCGCGCGTTCACGGCTGCTTCTCGACGGACTGCACGTCGAGCTGGATGAACTGACCGACGTACGGCTCGGGCGCCGGGGGGACGCCGTCCACGACCAGATGCTTGAAGTTGGCGATGCTGATCTGATTCGGATCCTCGCCCTTGAAGGACACCTTGGATCCGCCCCGGATCGGAATGGTCTTCGTGTGGTCGATCTTGAACGTGTCGTGCCCCACGGTGGGGCTATCGTTGAGCCAGTAGACCTCGGCCGGGTCGGAGACAGAGATGCTGTAGCGGTTGTACGTCGCGTTGTCGGGTGTACCGCCCACGCGGAAGTGCATGCCGTCGGGCGTGCCGCCCTTGTAGGTCTCCGGCTCGACGACGCCGCGGAGCCGGACGGTCACCAGATAGACCGTGTCGGGCGATCCGCCGAACGTCTTGGTCTCGTCGACCAGCGCCGAACACGCACACTCGTCGCTGTTGCCCGGGTCCTGGTCGCACGGCATCTCCCAGCGGAAGCCGTCGATGCTCTCGGCCGCGGCGAGCAGGTCTTCTTCCTGGCCGCCGCTGCCACCGGCCCCGCCGCTGCCGCCGCTGCCGCCGCTGCCGCCGGCCCCGCCGCTGCTGCTGGAGCTCGCGCTGCTGGAGGCGCTCGTGCTGGCGGCCGTCGAGGCTCCCCCGCCCGACCCCGCAGCGCTCGTCGTGCTGGAGCTGGACTGGTCGTCCGCAGGCGGGTCGGAATCGGAGCCGCAGGCGAGAAGGACCATCATCGCAGGGACCACGATCAGAGAGATTCTCATTTTACACCAGTCCGGCGAGGGCGCCGGCAGTAGAGGCTGGGGACGCGAAACGTCGTTGCCTTGATATTCACGGCCCGTTCGCGTGACCATGTCAGGTTCGTGAGCGGCCCGGTGCACTACCGGACGAAGCCAAAGGAGGACGTGCGGCCGACAATGTGAACGTTCACATGACGGGCGTCAACGCGAATCGACCGACCCGCGGGGTTCCTCGAGCGCGCGGGGGGCGGGGCCGAGGACGTGGGCCTGCGCTCGCGGTAGGATGCCATGGCACCCGGGGCGCCGCGCTCCGCCGCGCCGCCTTCACGCTTTGCAGCGAGGTTGAACATGAGATCCCGGATCTCTGCCCGTCGGATCCTGTGCGTCCTCCTGCTCGCGCCGCTCGCCCTCGGGATGGGCGTCAGCGAGCAGGAGTTCCTGTGTGAAAACGCGGCTGCGCATCTCGAGGAGTGCTGTCCGTCGTTCGCCGCGGCTCCCGCGCTCTGCCAGCAGAACATCGGCTGTAACGGGAACGAGGAGCTGTGGCTCACGGCCGACGAGAGCCGGTGCATCCAGGAGAGGGAGTGCGGCGACCTCGTCGCGAGCAACGTCTGCGAGCAGGCGGCCGCGCGCATGAAGCTCGCCGAGGGGGGGAGCGCGGGCGTCGCGCGCCCGGTGGTGTGTCGATGAGGCGACGTATCCGCTCGTCGAGGCGGCGATGGGGCGGCGCGGCCGCGCTCTGCGGGCTCCTCGCCCCCGCCCTCGCCAGCGCGCAGGAGCCGCCGTCGACCGCGCCGCCTGGGGCGCCCGCGCCCGAGGGCCCGGAGGGGTGGAAGCGCGGCTTCGGCGTCAAGCTCCACGCCGGGGGCTCGTGGCAAAGCTTCTATTCCCTCTCCATCTATGGAGCGAGCTTCGGCGCCGCCGCCGGAGGCACGCTCGAGCACGTCGCGCTCTGGGGAGGGTTCGAGGGCTTCGTCGGCGTCACCGAGTTCGGCCTCCCCGCGCGCATGTTCCGCCCGAGCTTCGCGGTGGAGACCCACCTCGGCGATTTCCGGCTCGGCGGAGGCGCGGGCCTGCTCCTGCTCGCGGTGTCCCGGGCGACGTCAACGTCGTCCATGACCTCCACGGCGTTCGGGTTCAGCGGGCACCTGAGCTACGACCTCGTCACCCTCGATCAGCACGCGATCTACCTCGAGGCCCGGATGAACGTCGATCTCGCCTCGGCGATCCTCTGGGGGCCCTCTGGAGCCCTGGGCTTTCGCTACTAGAGCGGCGGTCACCCGCTTCGGATACGGGCCCATCTCGACGTTTTCGGTGCTCAGCGCACCGGAGTGCGCTTCCGCGCCGAAAACGCCGATCTGGACCCGTCTCCTGTGCGGGTGACCGCCGCTCTGCGACGCTCGTACCAGGCTCAGCTGAAAACCGCTCTAATTCTACCCACCAGGAGTCCGGCCAGGGATCCGGAGAGAGATTTCTAACGCAAAGACGCAAAGGCGCGAAGACGGATCTCTGACCTGCGCAACCAGAGACGGCCTTGGGCGCCGCGGCGCTACGGCTCTCCGCCGACGCTGCCCTCGCCGCGCCGGTGCACCCGCGCCCGCCGCTCCCGGTTCCTCGCCACCTTCGCCGCGCGGCTCGCCATGAGCTCCGGCGTCGGCTTGCGCCCGAGGTGCGGCACCTGCTCCGCGTGGTGCTCGTCGAACGACCCAGGCTCGCTGCCGAGCTCGAAGATCGCGACCTCCCGCTGGCCCCGCTCGCCAAGGCGCAACGGCATCACCGCCGCGCCGATCCCCGCCCCGACGTAGACCGCCCCCTGGCCAGGCTCCCCCCGCTTGCGCGTGCCGTAGAGCCCGTGAATGTACCGGTGCCCGGCGATCTTGCCGATCGAGAGCTCGTTCAGGCGCGCGACCGTCACCTGGCCCGCGTGCGTGTGGCCCGACAGCACCAGCGGGATGCCATGGCGCCAGAGCCCGTCCGCCTCCTCGGCGATGTGCGAGAGGCCCAGCGTCGGCAGGTCGCGCCGCATCCCCTTCACCGCCTTCTCGAGCGACGCATGGCCCGTATACGCGTCGTCGAGCCCCACCACCTGGAGCCGCTCATGACCCAGCGTGACGACCGTGCTCGCGTTGCAGAGCACCGCGGCGCCGCCCCGCTCGAGCGCGCGCTTCACCGCGTCGGCGCCCGACCAGTGATCGTGATTCCCCAGCACGGCGATCACCGGCGCCTCGAAGCCGCGCACCACCTCTTCCAGCTGATCGAGGTAGAGCTGGCTGTGACACACGAAATCGCCCGTGAGCACGACGAGGTCGGGCCGCTGCAGGTTCGTCAGCGCGACGGCCGCGCGCTGCACCCGCACCGACGTCACGCGACCGACATGCTGATCGGTCAGGTGGGCAATCCGGAGCGACGACATCTGATCCAGATAGGCCGCCGGCCCCGCGAAACGCCGGAGCCGAATCCCCATGGTCGGGTCCGCTCCCTCGGGCGCCGCCACCCCCCCGGAGGCGCCAGCGCCTCGCGTGAAGAGCCTCCGCCACCGCTCCCTCGCAGGTACTGCGCTGCTCACGATGGCCGAGTGTACGGGTGAGGCTGAATGGCCGCCACCTTTTCTTTCGTCGAAGACGCCTTGACGCCTCGGTTCACGTCGGTTCAGCGGAGCGCAGCAATGCGTCGACTTGCGCGGCGTGCGCGTCGCGATCGCCGCCGTCCGCCGCCTGGCCGCACGCGGGACAGCGCCGATCTTGGAAAACTCCGCGCTCGTGCGACTCAGGCATCCATCATCGCGCCTGAGCTCGTCGGATCAGGTCGCGATCGATGGATGCCAGGGTAGGACAGCCGGCGAGCGCCATGGCGATCGAGAGCTCGTCGCGCAACCCCGCGAGCACGCGCGCGACGCCCTCGCCGCCGAGCGCGGCGAGCCCCCACAGGACTGGGCGTCCGACCAGCACCGCGCGGGCGCCGAGCGCGATCGCCTTCAGCACGTCGGTACCCCACCGGATACCGCCGTCCATCAGCACCGGGCACCTCCCGGCGACCGCGTCGGCGATCGCCGGAAGGGCCTCGATCGTCGCGGGGGCGCCGTCGAGCTGCCGCGCGCCGTGGTTGGAGACGACGACGCCGGCCGCGCCCGCCTCGAGCGCGCGGACCGCGTCGTCCGGCCTGACGATGCCCTTGAGCAGAATAGGGAGCCTCGTGAGCGAGGCGAGCCACCCGACGTCGCGCCACGTCAGCGAGGCGTCATGTCGGGAGGCGACGTAGGACGCGAGCAGAGAGCCCCGCTCCTCGGCCGGCGCGGCCGTCGCGACGTCGGCGAGGTTCGCCATCACGAGCCCCTCGGGCAGCGCGAAGCCGTTGCGCACGTCCGCTATCCGGCGGCCGAGGACCGGTGTGTCGACGGTCAGCATCAGCGCCCGGTAGCCGGAGGACTCGGCCCGCTCGACGAGGGCGCGCGTGAGGCCGCGATCCTTGTGGACGTAGAGCTGGAACCACTTCGGCCCTGGAGACGCGCCCGCCACCGCCTCGAGGCTCGTCGTCGAGAGGGTGGAGAGCGTGAAGAGGGTGCCGAGCTCGGAGGCCGCCCGCGAGGAGGCGATCTCGCCGTCGGGGTGCGCGAGGCGCTGATAGGCCGTCGGCGCCACGAGGATGGGGAACGGCACCCTCGTGCCGAGCACCGTCGTGCTCATGTCCCGCTCGGCCACGTCGACGAGGACGCGGTAATGGATCTCGAGGCGGCGGAACGCGCGCCGGTTCTCGCGGAGCGTGCGGCCCTCGTCGGCGCCTGATCGGTAGTAGTCATAGGCCATCTTCGACAGCCGGGCGCGCGCTGCGCGCTCGAAGTCGTCGACGGTGAGCAGCGACGGGGCGGGGCGAGGGTCTTGCACGGTGTTCTCCTGGAGATCCCGGCGGCGCGTCCCGACCGCAGGGGGCGCCCATTCTACCAGCTGGCCCCGCGACCAGCCGGCTGGCGAGCGCGCTTCCCCGCAGCCCTGCGCGGCCGCGGCGCCCGTGGGAGCTCGGCCGCGCCCGGCGAGGGGCGCGTCCACCACCGGGCCTCCGGGCGGCCGCCCTCGAGCACGGCGGCGCAGGCCTCGATCTCAGTTGCAGGCGGCGAACTGCCCGCTCGCGGGCTGGTTTCCGGCCTTGAGGTCGAGCATCGCTTCGACGGTGGAGCCGTTGATGTCGGTCGCGCGGACGTGATAGGGCGCATTCCCCATGTTCCCGTCGCCGACGACGAAATAGTTGTACGGCTCCCGCGTGGCCGTCTTCCACGTGCCGTTGATCTCCACCTCCAGCTTTTCGATCGGGTGCGCGTGCCCCTCGACGAGGATCTGGTTCCAGGCCACGTTGGTCGGCTCCTTGAGCCGGAAGGAGACGGCGCCCGTCGTCGGGCACGGGATGTACCGCCAGGAGATCTTCCCCGCCGCGCCGCCGTTCGTGGTCCCCAGATACCCTTCGCGCTCTTCGCCGATCTTGAGAAAGGCGTTCTTGCTGAGATCGATGTGGCCCGTCTTGCACTTCGGGTTCGTGCCGATCGGGCACTGGTCCACGACCATGGCCTGCACCTTGCGACCGTCGTCCCGGGAGACCTCGACGCACGCGCCGCACATCGCCGCCGCGTTGTAGTCGGCGGTGTTCATGGCGGCGAAGTACTGGCCTCCGCCGAACGGGACGTGCCCGACGACGTCCGGGTTGCGTCCGACGATCGGGTAACTGCAGTTCACCTCGGTCGAGCCCATGTCGAGCGTGTAGAAGGTGATGGATCCGTTCGCGTGCTCCGCGGGATAGTCGCAGCTCACCGGCTGGCTGCCCGTTCCCGTCGAGGTGGTCGCGCCGGTGCTCGTGGCGCTGGGCTCGCCGCCGCCGCCGCCGCCGCTCGTCGAGGAGGTGGAGCCGGTCGTCGTGGAGCTGCCCGGACCAGCGCCCGCGCCCGCCGTGACGCCGTCCCCGCCTCCTTCCCCTGCCCCAGCGCCGGTGCCGGCGCTGGCGCCGACCGCGCCCGCGCCCCCCGGCCCGCCGGCGGCGGACGAGGCGCTCTCCGCGCTGCCAGCGTCACCGCCGCCGCCGTCGCTGCAGCCAGCGACGCCGAGCGCGATCAGCGACACGAGCGGCCATGAAATGCCCCTGGGCATAGAACCTAGCTTCATCTCGACTCCTTAAGATTTACGGTAGGGATGGATTCGCGAATCCACGCGGTTGGCTTATCACGGCCCCGCGGCGCGCTGCTCGATGAAGGTGCCGGCCGCCGTCGTGTACGCGATCCACAGCGAGCCGCCGCGATCCGCCTCGATCGCCACGTGCTTGAACGACTGGCCCTCCACAGCGACGCAGCGCGCGTGGAACCGCCCTTCGCCGTCGAGCTGCCCGAGCTCGAGCGCGTGGCGCGCCCCGGGCTCGCGCGAGACAGGCCGGACCCGGGCCACGTGGATCGGCGAGACGCCCTGCGTGGCCGCGATCGGCGCGGGGCTGAGCCCGTTCGGGTAGAGCGACCAGACCGCGGGCATGTCGTCGCGCGGCGCCTCGTCGACGCGGATCGCCGCCATGCCGAACGCCGAGATGTCCTTCGACGCCGGCAGGAGCACGTACGCAGGCCCCGAGGCGCCGATGGCGAGCGCGCCGCCCATCCGCGATTCCCCCGCGTCGCCGACGAAGACGACAGCGTCAGGGCCGAGCTCGAGCTTGCCTTCCGCCGTGAGCCCCAGCGTGCGGGCGTGCACCGGCGTCAGCGCCGCCCGCGCGTCGATGTACATCGCCAGCGCGCCTCCCTTCCAGGGCGCCAGCGCGACGAAGGTGGCGCCGCTGCCCTCCTCGGAGAGCGGCACGGCGGCCCCGTCGTCGAGCACGGCGAAGGCCTGCGTCACGGCGCCCTCGCTCGTCTTCCGATCCGAGAGGAACGCGAGCAGCGTGTGCCCTCCGGGCAGCGCGACGGCGGAGATCCCCGTGCCGCGGCGCCCGGCGCCGATGGGCGGCCCCGCGCCGCCGCCGAGCGGGGTCCTCCGGATCGTGCCGCCGTGATCCATGCAGTACACGAACCGGGAGGCCACCGCGCACGCCGGCCACGAGGCGCGCGCAGGATCGCCGCTGCCGTTCCCGGCGTCGGGCGCGTCGGGCGCGTCGGGCGCGGCCTCCGCGGGCGGCGAGCCTGGCGCGGTGAGCCCGCCGAACGACGGCGCGACGTGCTGCGCCACGCCGTCGCGGTTGAAGATCACCCGGAAGTCGACGCGCTCCGCCTCGTCGGGAGACCAGAGCAGCGCCGGCCCCCGGAGCGAGAGCGAGAGCGGCCCTCGGCGCAGCTTGCAGCCTGCGCCCGGCGCGGCGGCGTCCGGCGCTGCCGCGTCTGGCGCTGCCGCACCTGCCGCCGCTGCGTCCGGCGCCGCTGCGTCCGCCACCCCCGCGTCCAGCGACGGCGCGCTCGCGGCGCTGGACGCGGGGGTGGCGGACGCAACGGAGGGCGCCGGCGCGGCAGCACCCGCGTCGGGCGCCGGCCCGGCGCCCGGCGTACCCGAGCCGTCACGGCAGGCGGCGAGCGCCGCCAACACGAGCACGCGCGCGCCCAGGGGGGGATAGCTCACCACCGCGGCCCGACTCCGAGCAGGGCCTGGATGTTCCCCGAACGCATGCGGAAGCTATCGGGCGAACGGCGTGTAGCGTCAACCCGGGAATCATCGCCGGATGCCGTGACGTTCAAGCGCGTCGCACCGAGTCGAGATCCAGGGCTCGGCGAGGGAGACCCAGAGAACACAGCACCGCTTTCCGCTCGGCAGCCGCTGTGCCTATCCGATGCAACCTGCCTGAACCGTCAGCGCACCTGGCGATGAAGAACCATCAAGGCGCCAAGGACGCGAGAGAGACGGAGAGATCTCCGCCTCTCTCGCGTCCTTCGGCGCCTCGACACCTGATCATGCCCGCGGCCCATCGAACGAAGGGGAAGTCCACGCGAAGGGCGAAGGCTGTTTTCTCGCCACATCTGGCGACGTCGGTCGCTCCAAGTAGATGTGCGCAATGCCTGAAGATGTGCCGCTACTCGCACCACCGGGACACCGCAGCGGGCAGCGTCTCCGGAGAGATCCTTGCTTGACCGGCACCGCTCAGCTGGGGTCGTCGAGCACCTCGGCGAGCGACGCGGCGACGACGGCCCACTCAAGCCATCGTTCCAGAGTTTCCGGGTTCTTCTCGGCCAGGATGCGCTCCCGCGCCACGTCCGGACCGGCGATGCCTCGACCCCGGAGCGCGATCAGCACAGCACGCGCTGCCTCCTCGGCACGGCCTTCCTTTCGCTCCTGAGGATCGTCACCTCCCCGCTCTCGTCCAGAATGGCCTCGGCTCCGATGGAGAGGCGTCGGATCGGAATCGGGAATCTAGAAGGCGAACGGTACGTCGATCTGCAGGATCTTGTGCTCTGACGCCTTCATCGGATCATCGAGCCCCATCGCGAACGCGACGCCGGGGCGCAACCACATCTTCTCTCCCAGCTTGAAGTGGCCGCGCGGCCCCACGGCCACCGTCGTCGTCTCGCGCGTCGCGCGGGAGGCGTCGTTCTGCACGGAGACGGGCGTCGAGAGCCAGCGCTGGTGCCGGAGCTCGGCGCCGAGCGACAGCATCGGGACGACGAAGTAGCCGAGGTGCACGCCGGCGGTGAAGTTCGTCTTCGACGAGTCCGGCTGCGCGCCCTCCCCGCGGACCCGCAGGAGCTGGAGCACCGTGGCCTCGACCTGCGCGGTGAAGCCGTGCGCGACATAGGCGAGCCCGACGCCCGGGAACACCGTGAGGTCGTTGACGGCGAACATCGCGTTATCCATCGCCGAGCGGGCGTGGATCCCGGCCGTCCTCGCGGGGCCCATCTCCGGGCTCGGCGTGTCGCCGCCGCCGGAGCCCACAGGCACCGTCAAACCAAGGAACAGGCCGAGTCGCAGCTCGGGCGTGAGCTTGAGGGCGTAGGTGGCGCCGACGACAGGGTTCAGGAACCCGAAGCCCGAGTCGCCCGCAGGCGGGGAGTTCGAGACGACGCCGATCCGCACGAGCGGGGCCAGATCGTCGGTCACCTTGTAGCTGACGAGCAGCGTGGACGCGACGGTCGAACCGGAGGAGCTCGCGGAAGGAGCGCTGTAGAAGGCGATCGCGGTGTCGGAGCGCACGACGGACGCGGCGACCACCGGGCGGAGCTGAAAGGGCAATGAATAAGGAGGCGGCTTGGGCTTGTCTGCCGGCGGAGGCGCCGCCGGCGGCTCCGCCGCGGCAGGCTCCGCCGCGGCAGGCTCTGCAGCGGCAGGCTCTGCAGCGGCAGGCTCCGCAGCGGCAGGCTCCGCGGCGGCAGGCTCCGTCGCGGGCTGAGCCGACGCCTGAGACGCAGGCAGACAGAGGAGGCTCGCGCCGAAGAACACACGGAACAACGGACGACATGGATGCTTGTTGGTCATGGGCAGCGCAGGGGGGTTGGGCTTCAGGACAACCGCTGTGGCCTCGTCGCCGACGCAACGAGACGGCCTTCGGAACTGCCGTCGGCTCCGCTGAGCCTGCTCCCACTCTCTGCGCAGAGAGGTTTCGCAAAGATGACAGGGACGAAATGATGGCGCCTGTTCGACACCTCTGTTCGCCGGAGATGTCGTTACCTGCGCGCCGCGGAACCTCGGAGAAACCTGCCGGCCATCAAGACGAGCCGCGGGCGAGCGATGCGCGGAGCGCCGATCCGCCGCCGCGGCCGGGCCTCACCGCTCGAGCACCGTGATCGACCGGTCCCAGTACGACGCGACAACCGCCCGCGCGCCGTCCTTCGAGACCGCCACGGCGCACGCGCCCTTGCCCGTGGGCAGCGACGCGACGACCCTCGGCGGGTCGCCCGCGATGACCGCGACGCCGCTGCCGACCGGCGGCCACTGGGTCCCGCCGAGCGCCACGAAGAGCGTCTTCCGGTCAGGCGACGTCACGCCCGTCAGCGGCACCCCGCGGAGCGGGAGCGTGCTCTTCACCTGCATCGTCGACAGGTCGATGACGCTCGCGGTCCGCGCCTCGGCGTTGAGCGTGATGCCGTACCGGTCCTCATCGAGCAAGAAGCCCGCGGTCGGCCCGACGCCGACGGGCGTCTTCCTCGTCTCGGTCACCCCGGCGACGCTCAGCAGGATCGCCGTGTTGGACAGCCGATCCGGGAAGAACACGGCGCCGCCGTCCCGCGTGATGTCGCCCTCGCGCGGCTCGCGCCCGACCGCGATGCTCCGCCGGGTCGCGCCGAACGGCGACTCGCTCGGATCGAACAGGTCGATCCACGCGCCCGCCGGCCGGCCCGCGTGCGTCAGCGCGCCGAGCGCCGCGATGTAGGGGCGCCCCTCGGCCTGCACGAGGAACAGCTGCCCCGTGGCGTGCGGGAGCGTGATGTTCGCGAGCCGCACCCCCGTCGGCAGCTCGAACTTCGTCACGCGCTTCGTGTCCGTCGTCGCCGCGACCACCGTCCTGCCGTCCGGCAGCGCCACGATGTCGCCCGGCGTCCGGCCGACGTCGAGCAGGACCGGATCGCGATCCCACGCGGTCGTGTCCATCACCGGGATCCGCGCGGCGTCCTGGTGCCGCAGCACCGCGACGTAGCGGTCGAACAGGAGCCGGATGTGGTCGCCCTGCGCCGGCATCGACGCCTTGTGGATGAGCTCGCCGCTCTGGAGCTTGTACTCGCGCAGCGAGGCGTCGTCGCCGCTGACGTAGATCGACGCGCCGCTCGGGTTGAAGACCACGTCGAGCGGGTGCACGTCCCCGATCCGGAACTCGCGGGCGCGCCAGGGGCCCTTCGGCTCCGCCGGGGGCGGCGCGGGCTCGGCGGCGTCGGGGCCGAACGCCGCGGGGTCCGGCGCGTCGTCCAGCGTGTCGCGCGTGTCGCGCGCGGCGCGCGAGGCGGCGCCCTCCGGCGCGAGCGCGGTCAGCGGCGGCGCCTCGCCGACGGGCGACTTCAGGCTGGTCAGGGTGGCGATGATCACGGCCGCGACGCCGCTCGCCACGGTCACCGCGGCCCGCGCCAGGCGCGGCTCGCGGCCGGAGAGCGACCCCACGGAGCCGCGGTGGCGCTCGCCGAGCCACCCCTTGCAGGCGCGGCACTTGCGCGCCCCCTCGACGATCCGCGCGCCGCAGCTCGGGCACGGGACGCGACGCTCGCTCATTGCAGCACCCATGCGACCTTGGCGCGATCGCCGAGCGCGAGCGCCGTGCCGCCGTCCGGGGCGAGCCGCACCCGCGTCGGCTCGCCGCCGAGCGGGTGGACCTTCGCCGCGTAGCTCTTCAGATCGACGAGGGCCACCGATCCCGCCCCGTCGCCGCTCAGCGCGACGACCGCCTGCGCCCCGTCCGGAGCGACGGCCATGTCGAGCGCGCGGCCGGGGAACGTGACGGCGCGGAGCAGCTCGCGCTTCGACAGATCGAAGACCTGGATCGCCCGCCCCTCGTTGCACCGCACGATCGCGCGCCGGTCGCGCCGGACGAGCGCGATCTGCTCCGGCTCCCGGCACGTCGTGATGCGCGCCTCCTGCCGGACCGCGCCCGACGGGAGCCAGGTGAGCGGCACCAGCGTGTTCTCGGCCCGGAGGGCCACGAAGCCCGCCGAGCCGTCGGGGATCATGAGCGCGCTGGCCGGGTTGCCCACCATCGAGGTGCGCACGCGATCCTGCTCCGAGCCGAGCCGGCTCGGGTCGAACGGATAGGCGACGCCGCCCGACGGCTCGCGCTGGCCGGGCAGCGGGAGCCGGCCCGTCGTCGTGATCGCCCGGCTGCCGCTGTCGTCCACGGCCACGGGGCCCACGGCGTCGTCGCCGAACTGGATGCGCTCGATCTCGGCGTGGTACTCGGTCGCGAGGATCGCCACCGCGTGCGCCGCCGGCAGCGAGGCGAGCGCGCGCCGGCCCGAGGCGCCGACCTGGATGTCCCCCACGGCCTCGCCGAGCTCGATCGTCTTGAGCAGCCGCGTCGTGGCGGCGTCGATCACGTAGATGCGCGAGGGCGCGGTCGCGTAGACCACGTCGCCCACGCGCTGCAGGCGCCGGACGTGGGGCGCCTCGGAGACGAGGCTCAGCGCCTGGCCGGACCGGGAGCTGCGCACCTCCAGGCCGGCGGACAGCGCGACGACGAAGCGGTCGCGGTCGAGCGGGAGCGCGTCGAGCGCGTCCTTGGGGAGCGAGAAGGGCCCGGAGATCGAGGGCGTGTCGGCCAGGTGGCCGACGTCGTTCGGGCGCTGCCAGACGCAGCGGCCGAGCTGGCACGACTCGCCGCTCCAGCACGGCGCCCCGCACACCGGGGCCGGGGGAGCGACCGGCGACGCGGCCCGGGACGGCGCGAACCGGTGGGGCGCCAGGTAGCGGAGCGCGCCGCCGGTGCTGATGAGCCCCAGGATCGCGCCGATCGTGACGAGCGGGCGCCAGTGGAGGGCGAGCCAGCTCGCGTCCTTGGGGGCATCGGGAATCGAAGGCGCCGTCGCCGGCCGCCTGGGCGCGTCGGCCGGCTCCCCGCACTCGGGGCAGAGGGCGACCCCGGCGGCGATGCGCTCGAGGCAGACAGGACAGGTCGCCTCGCCGGCGCCGGTCGATCGCCGGGGCGGCGGCTCCGCCCACGGGACGGGCACCGGGCTCGCCTCGGCGGCGTGGCGAGCCTCCCGCGCCTCAGCGGCGCTGGAGCCGGGCTCGGTATCGCTCCGCGTCTCGTGGTCCACCGCGTACCTGCGTCTCTTCCGTGTCCGTGACGAGCGGACCTCGCGTAACCCGAGCGAGCCCGGAAGTCGAGCCCCTCGTGCCGGCGCAGCGGCCCCGGCGACGTGGGCCAAGCCACGAGCGGCCCGCGCCGTGGACGAAACGACGTGGCAGGAGATCGCACCGCCACGAAAGATGCCTCGCGCGGCGGGGCGAGGGCCGCCGGCGCAGCCGAGGGGAACATGGTTGTGGCCGTCAGCTCGGTAGTCGGGCGTCGGGAGTTGAGCGTCAGCTCGGGAGTCGGCCGGCGGCCGCCGGGTGGCCGAAGCGTCGATATCACCGGATTGACGTGCTCCCCGCTCCCGGGGCGCTTGCGCGCCATGATTCGCCCGGCGAACACCATCAAAAGAAAATCCCAGCGCCATCAAAACAACAGGCACATTTGCCGGAGGCAATTCCACCAGATAACGCGCCACGTCAGCACGCCGGGAGGACACCCTCATGCTAATTTACCGGCGGGGTCTTGGGACGGCATCTTAACACGAGGTTGGCGATGAAAAAGACGGCTGGGTGCGTGGCGGCGCTTGCGCTTATGGGCGTGCTGGGTGCGTGCAGCGCAGTGGACAATCAGGGGAACAGCAGCAGCGGAGGCGACGCGTCATCGCAGGGGCAGGGCGCAGGCGGGCCCGGCGGGACCACCGCTGGGCCCAGCGGGACGGGCGGCTACGATGACAGCTTCGGCTCGGTCAATCCCAGCGTCGGCAGCGGCGGTGTCGGCGGGAACCCCGGGGAGGACCAGGAAACCGGCAAGTCGTGCGACGGCAAGTTCACCGGCCGGGTGCGCGACTTCCTGGAGGCGCACCCCGACATGGAGCCGCAGGACGAGGGCAAGTGCATCAACTGCGACGATCACATGATCGTCACGGACACCCTCGGAGAGGACCTGAAACCCGTCTATGCCGGCGGGGCCGAGGGCACCACGACCACGACCGGCAAGGAGAACTTCGACGTGTGGTTCCGCGACACCGAGGGCGTGAACATGCCGATGAACATCACGCTGCAGTTCGAGGACCCCGAAGGCGACGGCGTGTGGACGTACAACAACCGGGAGTTCTTCCCGATCGACGAGGCGCTGTTCGGCAACGAGGGGCGGCCGCACAACTACCATTTCACCTTCGAGATGCACATGGGCTTCCAGTACAAGGGCGGCGAGCAGTTCACGTTCGCCGGCGACGACGACGTCTTCACGTACATCAACGGGAAGAAGGTGGTCGACCTCGGGGGCATCCACGCCGAGCAGCTCGAGGTCGTCAACCTCGACGACCTCGGGCTCGAGATCGGGCAGACGTATCAGCTCGACTTCTTCTTCGCCGAGCGCCACGTGACCGACTCTCACTTCCGGATCGACACCTCGATCGAGTTCCTCGACTGCGGCATCCAGGTCAACTGACGCCGGCGACGGGCGAGGCCGCCCGCCTGGCCCTCCCGTAGCGCCTCGTCGGGGTGCCCCCTCCCTGCGACGCGCGCGCGCGGCGATTCAGTCAAGGGCAGGCGAACTGCGGCGGAGCGCTCTCCATCACGGCGCAGCGCGAACCGCACTCCTGGAAACAGTCCATGCAGTCGGCGTACGAGGCGGCCAGCCCGGGCGAGGTGACGTCGCCGACGTGCTCGGCGCACACCTCCCTCGCCTTCTCCGCGTCGTAGCCGCCGCAGCCGGACACGGCGCCCGCGGCCGCGACGAGGGCGGCGACGAACAGCGAGCTCTCCCTGTTCTTGCTCCTGCAGCTCCCTCTCATTCTGCGCAGGTGAACGTCTGCGGGCACGCCCCCGACGGCTCGCAGGCGTCGCCGCACTCCTCGTAGCAGCTCACGCACGCCTCGTGGCTCTCGTCGGTGGAGCAGGACGGCACCGCGTCGCGCAGCTGGGCACAGCGCTGCTGCGCCTCCTCCGTCGAGAGCCCCCCGCAGCCCCCCGCGAGCGCGACCAGCGAGAGCAGCGCCGCGCCAAGACCCAGCCTTCGAGCCATCCAAGCCTCCCTTCGAGCCATCCAAGCCTACCCGAAGCGCCGCGACAGGGCGCGGCTTTCCGCCGCGCGCGCTCAGCCGTCCGCCCGCCTCGGCACCGTGACGAGCCCGTACGTCCCCGCGCCGCTCACCTGGATCCACGCGCGCAGCACCTGGATCGGCCGCCCCGCCCGCGCCACGGCGGCCACCGCGTCGCCGAGGTCGCGCGCGCACGCCGCGTGCAGGTCGTCGGTCGTCTCGTGATCCTCCGCGGAGCGGCGGATCCAGACCGCGGTCGACGGCATCGCCGCGCCATCGTGCCTGTCCTGCCAGCGCCTGCCGACGAGGTGCGCGCGGAGGAGCTTCCTCGCTTCCGGGGGCGTGTCCGGGTGGAGCTCATACACCATCGTCGCGATGAACGACCTCATGCGCCCGAGCCTGCCGGAGCGCAGCGCGCCCGTCCAGCTTCGCCCGCCAGAGGTCCGGCCGTGGATGCCAGGCTCCTCCGCCGCTTCGGGGCGGCTTCGTGTTGCACGAGTGGCCGCGCGGAGCGATCGAGCCCGAGCAGGAAGCGGAGGCGCGCGCCGACGGCTCGATCGTGGAGATCGTGTGAAGCGCGATCGGCTCGCGCGTGGAGCCCGGCGCTCAGCCCCGACACGTGCACGCGCCGCACCGGCTGCGGGTGGTAGCTGCCGCGATGGATGCGATCCAGAAGATCGAGCCCGACCGGCAGTGCCCCGTGGATCAGGGGTGAAATTCGCATTCGTCGGCGCACTCGTAGCGCAGGCAGCCGAGCAGCGCGTCGTAACAGCTCGCGCTCAAAGCGGGAGCTGTTTCAGGGCAAGCACGCCCCACCGTATCGATGATGAAGGAGATTTTCCCCCGATCGTCGTCCGAGGAGCAGCCGGAATCGAGCAGATCGCAATTGCTCATGCAAGTATTGCAGAGCCCCTCGAAGCTGACGTGCGAGCAGACGCTGTCCGGCGTGATGGGCGACTCCGCCGGAAACGCGGCCTCGGTCACCCGCCCGTCGAGCGCGGCGAACACCAGCCGCATCGGCTCCTGGGCGGCGCTCTTGGGGAAGCCCACCTCGCAGCGCAAGGAGGCCGAGGACGGCAGGTTCACCGACGGGCATGGCTGTTCGAGCCACACGAAGGGCTCCGTACCGAGCGAGAGCCCATCCGAGCTCACCACGGAGAAGCTCGCCAGCGTCACGGGCAATGGCAGCGCATCGTCATTCCGCAGGCCCAACGACACCCGCAGCGCCGATGGGGTCTGGTTCCATTCGACGACCTCGAGCGCCAGAATCGTGCTCCCCGGCTCGGTCGTCCCGCCGCCCGCGCTGCCTGACGCGGTCGTACCGCCGCCCGTGCCGCCCGGCTCTGTCGTCCCGCCACCCGTACCGCTGGACGCGGTCGACCCGCCCTCGCCACCTGACGTGGTCGCCCCGCTTCCCGCGTCGCCAGGCGTGTCGCCCGACGACCCGCCACAAGCGGCGGCGAGCAGGGCGATCGCGGCAATTGTCCCTCGATGAGCGAGTCTTCTCATTCTTCTCATGTAGCCCTCCGTGGCCTGCCCTCATGAAGGGCCCCGCTCGGGCTATACCAGACGAGGCGCTCCCAGCGCTGACGTCTCGCACCTCGCGGGCGCTGACGTCTCGCTCCTCGCGTGTAGAGGTGACGCCCCGGAAGAGCGGGCGCCGCGCGTCGCCAGGCCGAGGGCGGTGCGGTCAAGAGCGGCGCGGTGACCGTCGTGCAACGCACGTCCGGCGACATGCGGCGCAATCCGCATCTGCACGTGGTCTTCCTCGACCGAGCTTATCACGAAGACGGCACCGAGCTCGTGTGGAACGAGCTCGGTGACCTGCGAATGCGCGAGGTCGGTCAGGTCATAGAGCACGCCGTCGGGCGGATGCGTCCCGCCGCCGCGCTTTCCCACCGTCAAGTACGCTGGCGTGCTCGCCTCGGCAAGTCGCCCACGTTGGCGCGCAAGCGCATCGGACCGCGCCCTGCGAGGCCAGAAGAGCCTACGAAGGCGGACGATGACGCCGCTCCGAAACGCAAGCGTGGCGGCTATCGAGCGGTCGACAAACCGCGCCGAGCTCTTGCGCCGCACATTTGCGATCGTCTCGCCCGGGAGCTCGACGCGAAGAGCCTGCCCAGGATGACCGGCGCGGACCGCCTGAGCTAACATGGGGCCCGCCGCCTCCATGAGCTACGTCTTCACGATCGACCTGCGCGAGCTGAATGACCAGCAACTCGTGGTCTTGCGTGAGCTCGGCTGCGAGGTCCACGTCCCGTCGCACCGCCTCGACGACGAGCAGTACGTGCGGCTGCAGTGGCTCTTGAAATACAGGGAGCGGCTCGAGCTCGACCGGCCGCGGACCTTCAGCGAGAAGCTGCAGTGGCTCAAGCTGAGGTATCGAGACGGGCGCATGCCGGGGCTGGTCGACAAGCTGGCCGTGCGCGAGTTCGTGGCCGGGCGGGTCGGCGCCGAGCACCTGAACACGCTGTACGCATCGGCGAACGAGCCGCGCGAGCTCGATCGCGCGTCGCTGCCGGACGAGCTCATGCTCAAGTGCACGCACGGCTCGGGGTGGAACGTCGCGATCATGGATCGGTCGCCGGCGAGCTGGGCGGCGGCGGTCGAGCGGGTCGAGCGCTGGCTGACGATCAATTATTATGACCTGCGCCGTGAATGGGTGTACCGCACAATCCCGCCGAGGGTCGTCGTCGAGCGGCTGCTCCACGCGCCCGGGCCGGGCCTCGTCGATTACAAGCTGTTCTGCTTCAACGGTCGTGCCCGCGTGATCCAGGTCGACCTCGACCGCCACGGGGCGCACCGCCGCAACCTGTACGACGAGCGCTGGCGGCGGATCCCGTGCGAGCTGCGGTACCCGGGGGGCTATGACGTCCCGCGGCCGGCGACGCTGCCCTCGATGCTCGCGCTGGCCGAGGCACTGGCGCTAGGTTTCCCGTTCGTGCGCGTGGACCTGTACGAGATCGACGGGCACGTGCTGTTCGGCGAGCTGACCTTCTTCCCCGGCAACGGGTTCGAGGCGTTCGCGCCCGCGAGCCACGATCGCGAGCTCGGCGACATGCTCGAGCTGCCGACCGGCGGAGGCGCGAGTGTCGGGTGAATATGTCCCGCTGGTGCGCCCGACCTGGGATGCAGTGGTGCGCGAGCTCGACGATCTGCGCGCGTTCGGGCTCGACGCGGTGCTGTTCGGCGGGTGGGCCAAGGAGCTGCTCGCCGGCTGGCGCTACGGGCCGCACGAGGACATCGATTTGCTGGTGGTGTGCCCGGAGATCGACCGTATCGACGCGTTCGTGCGGGCGAGCGGGCGAGCGCCGTTCGCGGCGAAGCGACACGCGCACAAGCGAGCGTACCGCAGCGAGGGCGTGCTGGTCGAGGCGCTGCACGTCGTGCCGGCGGCGGACGGCTGGACGACGCGGTTCTTCGCCCGCCACGTGCACCGCTGGCAGACGCCGCTGGCCCGAGATGTCGCGCTCGGCGAGCGCCGGATCGCGGTCGTGACGGCGGACAACGTCCGCGCCTACGAGCGCGAGCATCACCTGGTGGAGGCGGCCTTCTACGCCGAGCACCCGCAATTCGAGGCGGAGATCCGGGCGCGCTATGGGGACACGCGGATGCCGTACGACAAGTTCTTCGACGGGCCGGGCGGGGGCGAGGCGTGATCACTGCGCTCGGCTTCACCACGCGGGGGCGGCCCGAGCTGCTCGCGCGCTGCGTCCGGAGCTACGTGGACAACGCGCGGATGTACGGCCGCCGGCCGCGGGTGATCATCATGGACGATCATGTCCCGGGCGAGCAGCCGTCGGCGCGCGCGGTCGCCGAGCAGATCGGCCGCGAATACCCTGATTTTGCGGTGTGGTACGCCGGCTGCGACGAGAAGCGCCGGTTCGCGGCGCGCGTCGTGGCGGCCGGCCTGCCGGCGGACGTGCTCGAGTACGCGCTGTTCGACCCGGAGCGCGCCGGCTACACGCTCGGGGCCAACCGCAACGCGCTGCAGCTCGAGACCCTCGGCGAGCAGGCGATGTACATCGACGACGACTCGCTGGCGGCGCTGTCGCGGCCGCCGGTGTGGGACGACTCGCTGGTGCTCGTGGGGCCGGGGACGACGCAGGAGTACTGGTTCTTCGACGACCACGCGGCGGCGCTTTCGGCGACGCGTCCGGGGTCGGCGTGCCTGCTCTCGCTGCACGAGGCGTACCTCGGCCGCTCCTGCCGCGAGATCATGGAGGCGGCCGGCATGTCAGCCGAAGCGGACGACGCGTACTGGGCGCGGTACATGCGTCGGCAGTCGGTGGTCAGGGTGACGCAGAACGGCGTGGTCGGCGACAGCTGCATGTACAGCAACATCGGTCACCTGCTGCACGGCAAGGACGGCACCCGGGCGCGCCTCAGCGGCTCGGCCGACGACCTCGATCGGGCGATGAGCTCGCGCGAAATCATCCGCGCGCCGACCCACCCGACCCTGCGGATGGGCGGTCTGTTGATCGGACCCAACTACGCCTGCGATCAATCGACATTGCTGCCGCCGTACATGCCCGTGTACCGTAGCTCGGACAGCACGTTCTCGAGCGCGCTCTCGGCGGTGTTTCCGACGCACGCGTTCGCCGATGTGCCGTGGCTGGTCGAGCACGCGCCGGAGCCAGGCCGTGGCTACCACGGGCGCGGCTACTCGGAGCCGTGGCACGCCAGCATCGGCGAGGTGGTGCGCGGCCTGTTGTTCGTCAGCTCGGCCAGCGCCTACCACTCGTTCACCGACCCGCTCGGCGAAAAGGGCCGGACGCTGGTCGGGTACGGCGCGCTGCCGCTGGCAGAGTTCACACGGATCGTCACGCAGCTCATCGACGAGATGGTGCAGATCAAAATCGACCGCCTCGATCGCCTGCGCGGGCTCGCCGGCGCCGCCCACCCGCGTTACGTGCAGGCGCTCGCCCGCAGCGCCGGCCTGCTCACGGACAGTCTGAAGGACCCGCTGCACGCGGTGCCCGTCGAGGTGCGCCGCGGACGAACGCCGGCCGAGGCGCTCGCGCACACGCAGCGGCTGGTCGCGCGCTTCGGCGAGCTCATGCAGCTGTGGCCGACCCTCGACGCGCAGGTCCGCCGGGAGGAGCGGCGGCTGGCGGTCCGGGTGTGAGCGGCGCTATGAACCGTTCCAGAAGCTGAATTCGCCGCGATACATCATCAGGAACGAGCTGACGGTCACCGGCTGGAAGCCGTCGAAGTGGTAGTCAATCATGATGCCGATGTTCGGGAGTCCGGTCCACGACGGGTCGACGCTATAGTTGAGCGTGAACTGCCAGTGGTCGGGGCCGGTGCTGACGCCCTTCGCGCTCTGGTCGCCGGTCTGTTGCGGGTGGCCCCACCTGTACCAGTGGATCCGGTCGTTGAACATCATGTGCGCGCCGGAGACGGTGCCGCCGGTCGCGGCCTCGACGTGGAAGTCGAGAACGACGGTGATGTTGCCGCCGTTGACGGCGAAGGTCGGAGTGACGCCGAGCACCTTGACCCGCACCACCGCGACGTCCACCGTCCGTCGCGTCACGGTGCCGTCGACCCAGGTGGCGTCGAGCTCGTAGGTGCTGGCCTGCGTCGGGCTCTCGACGTGCGAGCCCTGGGCGGCCACCGGCTGGCCCTGGTACGCGACCGACTTGGCGTGAGCGACGGCCCACGACAGCGTGGTGGTCTGGTGCGCGAGGTCGACGGTGGTCGGATCGGCGGCGAAGCTCTCGATCTCGAGCGTGTTGAAGGTCAACGCCAGCGGGTAGGTCGTCGAGACGATGTCGCCGAGCTGGCCGCTGCTGCGCTTGAACGCCTGCATGGCGTAGATGACGCCGTACTGCGGCTTTAGCGTCTTCGGGTGGGCCGGGTCGGACACCGGCGGCAGCGTTTCCCGGCCGCTCTGGCCGATCAGCAGGTACACGCCGTCAGCGTCGGTCGCCCGCCACGACAGGGTGACGGTCTGATTGTAGTCGATCTCGTCGGGGGTGGCGCAGAACGACAGGATCGCCGGCGACGCCACGATCACGACCGTGTTTAGGCTGGTGGTGACGGTCTGGCCCTGCACCGTGGCCGAGGCGGTCAGGATGAATGCGGTCGAGGTGTACAGTGGCGGCGACCGCCAGCGGCGGACCTTACTGACGTCGATGCCGGTCTGGTCGGCGTAGCTGAGGGTGTACGTGGTGTTGGCCGAGCCGACCCAGGTCAGGGTGACGACGCTGCCAGCCTTGATCTGCGGGACGTCGGCGCTGAAGTTGAAGACATAGAAGCCGTAGGGGAACTTCGGGACGGTGATGTCGAAGACGCGCGGCTGGGCGGCACCGCCGTCCGCGGTGGCGGACTCGACGATCTCGACGACTGCGTTGCCGACCAGCTGGCTGACGCGGACGCCGGTGATCGAGACGGCGAGCCCGTGGTCGCTGAGCACGCCGGACTGACCGTTCGCCGGGCGCACGACGAACGAACCCGAGGCGCCGCCGGGTCCGACCTGCCAGTGCGTCGTGTCCGACACCGAGGCGGTGATGCCGGTTGCGTCGTCGGCGAGATCGGCGGTGTCGGGCGCGGTCGGGTCGCCGATCGGCAGGGTGATCACGATCTGCGTGACGGTGACTTGATTGACGGTCAGCGGGGTCGAAACGACGATTGTCAGCGCGGCCACCGAGGGCGGTCCGGACTGCGGGCTGACCTGCAGCGGGGACGGGCTGGTGGCGAGAGAGTAGCTGAGGAGGGGGCCGCCGGATGATGAAGCAAGCATGATGGCTCGTTCCTTGGGGTGTGCGAGGGAGAGACCGCCGCTGCGTTGCAGGACGCCGTGACGAAGGATCGGCGGGGTGTCGGGCAAGGACGCGCCGCCGTCGACGGGCGCGAGGGTGAGGTCAGTGAAGGCGCCGCCGGTCGCGGGCTGCCGCCACTGCCAGTTGCTGCCGCCGCCGTCGCGCTCGGCCGGGCGCGGCAGCAGCAGCGAGTCCACGGCGGGGCTGTCGGGCGCGGGAGCGATCCGCCGCTGCTCGGCGAGCACGGGGCCGACGCGGAAGGCGGCCTTCATCGCGGACAGCGCGGAGTCGACCCAGGCGGGCACGAGGCTGATGTCCTTGACCGGAAGCAGCCCGCACTGCGCGTGGACGGCGGCGCGCGGGTCCATGACGAGGGTCAAGCTGCGCGAGGGCCCCGGGCCGGCGGCGGCGAAGCCGAGCTCGATCCAGTTGCCGTCGCCGATCGGCTTCAGGTAGCCGCTGCTCCTCGCGGGGTCGTCCGGGCCCGCCCCGGGCACGTGGACGGCGTTGAAGTGATCGTAGTCGCCGTCGCAGAAGTAGCCGAGCAGGCCATCCTGATGGGCGGCGAGCTGCCCGAGCTGGACCGGGAAGTGGTGGCCGAGGAACAGGGGCTCGGGCGGCGGGTCGGCGAAGGTGTACGGCCACGCGGGGTCGCGGTGGGCCTCGGTCTGCAGCTCGAGGGAGATCGTGGCGGTGACGATCGCCAGCAAGCGGCCTACCAGCACCGAGAGGTAGGTGTTGGGGCGGTCGCCGAGCGGATCGACGGACCACAGCGTCTCGTCGACGGCGCGCACGAACTCGGCCAGCGCGATAGGGCCGGCAGCCTTGAGCGCGACCAGGAAGCCGCCGAGCTGCGGCTCGGTGCCGACCAGCGGGTCGAGAGTTGGGTACGGGGTGTCGGGGGCGGGCCACCAGTCAACGAACGGGGCGCCGTCGGCGTCGACGACCGGCGAGAGCTCGCCGTACAGGGTGCCGTCGGGGCCGTAGACGGCGAGGCCGCGGTCGAGGTGGTCGGGCAGGATCCAGCCGACGATCGGGGTGCCGGCGGCGGTCGGCACGAACTGCAGATTGAGCCGCGAGGGTTGCAGCAGGCGCGGGGGCAGCTGCACGAGCCCCTGCGGATTGACGGGGACGATCGGCCGGGTGACCTGCAGGCCAGCGCCGACGAGCACGGGGGTCTGGGCAGCCGTCTGGTCGGTGACGATCTCGAGCGTCCGGCCGAAGGCGTCGACGACGGCCAGCCGCGAGACGTAGAACTGTCCGCCGCGCAGCCCCTCGAAGCTCGACGGCGGGACGGCGCGCCGCGCGGCGGCCAGCTGCGGGTTCGGGGGCACGGAGCCCTGGTTGCCGACGAGGTCGGCCATGCTCTCGGGCCCGCCGGGGAGCGCGGCTGCCGGCGGGTAGGCGGTCGGCGCGGGATCCCACGACTCTAGCTGGGTTCCGACGCCGCCGAGGGCCTGGCTGAGGAAGTCCCAGTGACCGACGGTGTCGACGAGGTCCTCGATCGCCTTCAGCTGCTTGGCGGCGAGGCTGTCGGGGTTGTCGCGGATGAACTGGTCGATGCGGGCCTTGAACTCGAACGACGGCTTCGGGGTCAGGACGCTGCGGCCCTGCAGGATCTGCGGTACGGGCGGCGTGATATCGGCGGCGAGGTCGAAGTCCTCTCCGTCGAACGACCAGTTGGCGGCGCCGGCGGCGTTGACGAAGGGGAGCGGATACCAGGTCAGCTGCCAGTCGAGGAACAGCGGCTGCCACGGCTGCGTCCACGGGAACGGCGGGGCGATCGCGGGCAGGACGCCGCCGCCGGGCGGCGCAGGCGCGGCGATGCTGGCGGCGAGGGCGGCGAGCTGGTCGCGGGTGAGGGCGACGCCCGCGGCGGCGGCGACGAGCGCGGCGTTGCTCGGATCGAGCAGGAAGAACTCGGCGAACAGGGCGGGGGCGACTTGCGGGAGGCCGGACCAGGGGACGGCGGGCAGGTACTTGGTGAGCTGGTCGCTGCGGATGGTGAAGCTCGGTCCGCCGGCGCCGGTGCCGACGGCGAGGGCGGTGACCAGCTGCGCCGGCCAGCGGCACGCGAGCTTCGTGTCGGGGTCGATCTTCAGGGTGTGCGCGGTGCCGGACAGCACGAGCACGGGATCGGGGGCGGTCCAGAAGCGCGGAGCGGCGATCGCCCGCAGCGCGCGGGAGGCCGGCAGCCGCTTGCTCGCGGCGAAGGCGGCGATCGCCTGATCGAGATCGACCGTGTCGGTCGCGCGCGGGATCTGCCGGCCGAGGTCGGCGAGCTTCGCCCGCAGCGAGCGAGCGCGGGCGATCAGGCCGTTCGGGTCGCCGGGGTCGAGCGCGGCGCGGAGCTGGTCGCCGGTGACCTTCCACGGATAGCGGCCCTGCTCGGCGAGGTAGGCCTGCGCGGCCTGCTGCTTCCACCACAGCTCGAACAGGCGCCGCTGCACGGCGATCAGGTCACGCGCGGTCTGGTCGTACTGCGCCTGGGCGGCGTTGAGGTCGGCGAGCCAGGCGGTCTCGCGGGCGAGCTCGTCGGCCGCGATCGGCTTGCGCGGCGGGTCGCCGGGGCGGGCCGGGGCGTCGCCGATCGTCCACGCGTTGCCACCGGCAGTCGAGCCGAACCACTGTGCGCGGATCGTCTGCCGGACTCGATCCGCGCCGCCGGGCTGGCCGAGCACGGGCAGCAGATTGTACTGGAACGCCTCGAGCAGCTCGGCCGCCTCCTGCGGGGTGAGGTCGGCGGGCAGCGTGACCCCGGGCTCGGAGAACGCGGCCTCCATGAAGGCGACCACGGCGTCGACGCTGGTGTTGCCGATCGCGATCCGCGGGTTGGCGCTGTCCTTCGCCGAGGGCAGCGGGCGGCCGGCGTCGGGGGTCCATGGCACGCCGACCGCCGAGCCGTGGTAGAGGCTTTGCGCGGCGCCGGGCGCGGGCGCGGCGCTCCAGCCGAGGGTGGAGAGCAGCCCGGCGAAGTCCTCGGCGGGCCAGGCGGCGAGCGGATCGGCGGTCGAGTCGGCGTACCAGCCGAGCACGAAGTAGCTGAGCGTGCCGGCGGCGAGGCCCTGGGTCCGCAGGTCGTCGTGGATCGAGAAGACGTTGGTGTTGAACGGCTGGTAGGCCGAAAACGCGGGGTTGGACTCGGAGATGGCGCGCAGGAAGTAGGCGGACGGCCCGCCCGGCTCCTGCCACGGGCTCGCGGGCGAGATCGGGAGCCGGTGCCCGAGGGTGCTCGGCGTCGGCGCGCTGCGGGTCGGGTCGAGGTAGTTGGCGCCGTCGGTCGTGCCGACGGCGTCACTGACGACCACCCACGCCGCGACGAGCGGCGCCGTCGGGGCGGTCGCATCGCTCGCCGGGCGATACAGCCGCACCACGAGCCAGCGGTTCGGGACGAACGGGAAGCGCAGCGCGCCGCCCGGGCTCTCGACGGCGTGGCGCAGCGCGGCCGGCAACGTCCATTGCAGGTAGACGCCGTGGTTGGCGAGGTCGGCGGAGAAGCCGGACTGGTCCTGCTGGAATGGCGCGGGGCTCGGGCTCCGGCAGCTCGCCAGGTTGGCGTAGTTCATCTGCGCCCGGATGAAGTTCTCGGCGGTGTTGTTCAGCACCATCGCCGAGACTTCGACCGGGACCAGGAGCGGGCTTGAGGAGGTGGCGTGCATGGGCGGTCAGGAGGCGGCGCGGAGGGTGGAGGCGACGGCGAACACGAGCTGTTCGGGGCCCTTGATCATCTGCAAGGCGAACGCGGCCGGGCCGAGGCTCGCAGGGTCCTGGCCGAGCGCCCGGGCGAGCGCCTCGACGAGGTCCTTCGGATCGGTCGGCGGGCCCGAGGTGGTCGCGGGGCCGCTGCGGACGTTGAGCACGCGCGCGTTGCCGGGGCGCACGGCAACGGAGGGGGCGTCGGGGTGTCTGGGGTCGTAGACGGTGACCGGCTTGCCGGTGTGGACCTCGGGCGGGGCGAGGGTGCGGGTCTCGACCTGGCCGTCGTCGTCGACGCCGAACTCGAGGCCTTCCTGCGGCTCGGTCAGGGTAACGGTGTCGGGGACGCCGTCGAACAAGCACAACAGGACGCCGGCGCCGAGGTGGTCGAGGCGCAGGATGGGCACCCGGGCGCCATGGGCGGCGCCGACGACGGCGAGGCCGGGCCAGCCGGAGGCGAGCCCGGAGCGCAGCAGGAAGCCGGCGGTCGGCCCGTGGGCGGGGCTCGGGGTCGGCTGTCCGAGCTGTCCCGCGCGCCAGGCGAGCGCGGCCGCCTGCGCGCCCTGCTTGAGCTTCTGCGTCAGCGGGGCCTGGACCTCGGCGTCGCGCGAGGTGCCGATGCCGACGCTGAGGGCGCCGTCGACGAGCGCGCCCTGCCAGCCGGGATCGACATAGAAGAAGCGGAGCGAGCCGGGCGGCAGCATGCGCGCGTCGGGGACGAGGTGGACGAACGGGACGCCGCGCAGCAGCAGCAGCTGGCCGAGCCAGGCGGTGACGATGTCGGCGTCGGTGCTGCCGTCGAGCTGGGCGGCGAGCTCGGCCTGCACGTGAGGACGGGCGAGCGCGCTGCGCAGCGCGGTGACCGGAGCGAGCCTGGCGGTCGCGGTGCGGGCACGGACGCCGAGCCGGCCGGAGGTCGAGGCCTCGTGGATCAAGCTCAGCGCGCCGGCGGCGAACACCGCGGCGAGCCGATCCGACGCCGGGACGCGTGCGGGGGCGGCGAGCCGTTCGAGCGCCGCGCCGGCCTGCCGGCGGACGCGCATCAGCGCCTCGGCGAACGGCTGGCTGGCGAGGGCGAGGCAGCGGCCGATCTGCCAGGCGGTCGCGAGGCTGTGGTCGAACACGCCGGTGTTCGGGTCGAAGATCATCGCGGCGTCGGAGGTGGCGAAGCCCCCGCCCGACGGCACCGCGGCCGGGACGACTGGGGTGAACGGGCCGCGGTACCAGGCGAAGCCGTCCTCGCCGGTCGGCGCGTGGTAGCCGAGGGCGACGTAGCCGTCGGCCAATCGCTGGCGGACGCGCGCGGCGATCGGGTCGACCGGGCCGGTCGGCGCGACGGGGAGCCGCAGCAGCAGCGAGTCGCCGGGGCGCGGCGCGCCGTTCGCGTCGAAGGCGAGGGCGCGCGCGAGGCCGGCGAAGGTCTGGGCTGGATCGGCGAGGCACGAGAACGTCCAGCTGGCGAGCGAGACCAGCTGGACCTGCGCCTCGGCCGGGGCGACGGGGGCGTCGCCGGTCAGCAGGTCCCCGAAGCCCTCGAGCGAGACGAGGTGTACGGTGGTCCGCGCGGCGGCGGTGGTGGTGCCGGGCCGCGGGAAGCGGTTGGCGACCACGACCGAGAACCAGCCGTCGTCCTTGTGGCCGAACATCGGCTTGTCACCGGTGTTTACCCGGCGCGCGTGCGCGAGGTACGGGAGCTCGCGCGCGGTGGCGACGAGCCGGGCGAACGTCGCCGACGCGACGGTGATCGTGCGGCACTTTCGCGCGAGCTCGTCGTCGGTCACGGCCTTCAGGGCGGGCTTGCGGGTGGTCGGATCGGCGGCGAGCAGCTGCTGTACGGTGCACGTCTGCACGCCCTGGCCGCCCGCCGGGGCGGCGAGCAGCTCGCCGTCCTCGAAGGCGAGCAGCGCCACCCACGGGACATCGCCGGCGAGCCCGGGGACGTCGCGCTCCCACGGCAGCAGGCGCTTGTTGAGGACGATGTGCGGCAGCACCTCGGAGAACGCGCCGGTCGCGCCGTCGGGCGGGAACACGGTGTGGATGTCGGCGGGGTCGATCGTGAAACGCGGGCCGTCGACGCGGAACGTCTGCGCCGCCGGAGGGACGTACGCGTCGGCGGCGCTGACCGTCTGGACGACGTCGACGCGGTAGGTGGCATCCTTCAGGCCCGGCTCGAAGCCGTCGAACAGCTGGATCTCGCCGGAGGGGATGGGGGTGGGATCGCTCATGAGGACTCACGCGGCGCGCAGCGGCGGTTGCGAGAAGAGCTTGCCAGCCTGCTTGGCGAGCTCGGTGAGGGGCGTGCAGGTCGGCGGCGCGGCGCCGAGGTCGGCGAGCGCGGCGAGCATCGACTGCTGGGTGGCGACCGCGGCCGCTGAGGCCGCGGAGGTGATCACGGCGCGGATCGTGGTCGGGTCGACCACCGGCGATGGCAGCGGATCGGCCTGTGTGGCGGGGGTCAGCGGCTGCGCGCCGGTGCCCAGCGGGTCGAGCAGCTCGTCGATCTTCATCGGGCCCGGCGACTTGCCAACGACGGCCGGCGGCGCGATCAGCTGCACGCCGACGGGCAGCCTGGGGATCGTCGCGGCGGTGGCCGGCGGCGTCGCGCCCCGTGCCAGCGGCGCGCCCCACATCGCCTCGGGGAGTGCGGCGGCCTCTGGGATCTGGGTCCAGTCGGCGAAGCCGAGCTCGGCGCCGTCGTCGATCCGGGTCAGGGTGACCCGCAGGCCGGAGGTGGCGCCGGAGACGGCCATCGGACGGATGGAGATCGTCGCCGGTGGCACCACCGGCTTGGCGCCGCTCGCCAGCGGCGGAGCGCCCTTGCTGCCGAAGTCGATCGCGGTCGCGGGCACGGCGGTGTGGGCGGTGAAGATCAGCTCGTCGGCGCGGACGATCCAGGTGCCGGCGGGACCCTGGTGCGACAGACCGCGGTTGATCTGCAGGCCGAGCACCGCGGGCACGCTCGCGGGCTCGGTCGAGTCCGCGGCCGCTGCGAGGACCGTGGGCGCCGGGCCGCTCGGCAGCAGGGTCTGGAAGTCGTGCCACGCGAGCGGCTTCGGCTCCCCGCTGGCCTCGCTCGCGCCGAAGTCGATGGTGAAGGACAGGATCGACAGGTACACGCGCACGGTGCCGCCGGTCGGCGGGCCCCACACCGTCAGGCTGGCGCCGAGCTCGAACGAGAGGGTGACGGTGGTGAACAGCAGGTCGACGCGCACCGAAGCTCCGACGCTGACGCCGATGTCGGCGAGGAAGTGGAACGGCTTCCACGTGATCATCAGGTTGGCGTAGGCCTTGAACCACGCGCGCACCTGCCCCGACTGGTACAGCGCCTCGAGGTCGCCACCGGCCATGATCGCGGAGGGGGTGAGCGCGAAGTAGGCGCCGCCCTTCATCGTGGTGCTGCCGTCGACCTGCCAGTTGAAACCGACGCGCGCGGGCACGGGGTACCACGGTGGGGGGACGAACGCGGGATGATAGCCGCCGACGGTGAACACGAAGTCGCCGGCGTGCGGGCTGTCGCCGGACCAAAGGCAGAACGCGAAGCCGCCGGTGAGGTGGCAGTCGCGGCTGATGACGAAGCACGCCGGCGTCAGCGAGGCGGAGACGCCGAAGTAGCCGTCGTCGGGCTTGAAGACGGCGGCGAGCTGGAGCTCGACGAACGCGTAGGCGTCGGTGGTCGCCCCCTGCGGGAAGCTGGTGCTCGCGAGGCCGAGCAGGGCGACCTCGAAATCGTCGCCGAAGTCGACCACGAGCAGCGCGCGCCCGAGGATCAGCTCGAACGAGCGGAAGCGGATGCCGGCGGCGATCCAGTTGCGCCCGGCGCTCGGGGTGACCCACGCCTGCGAGCCGCCGGCAAGCGTCGACAGCACGCCGAGCGGCGTCGGCGCGGGGCCGAACACGGCCGGGTCGTCGAGGCCGGCGACGAACGGGAACCGGTACACCTGATCGACGGCGGGCAGCCTCAGCTGCGAGTTGTAGCCGAATCCGCCCATGAAGCCGGTGACGAAGAAGGCTGGCGGCCCGCCGAACGCTCCTATGACCTGGGCGAACACGAAGAACGAGGAGGTGCCGCTGGTCAGCGTCGCGTAGGCCGCCGCGGCGCCGATGAGCCACGGCGCGAACGCCACGGTCAGCTCGCCGACGTACTCCGAGCGCACGCCGCTCGGGAGCTGCGCCTCGGGGACCACCAGGAGGCCGCCGTCGATCGTCAATGGGCCGCTGTTGAACGCGACGGCGAGTCCGTCGAGGTGGCCCGTTGGCGCGAACCGGGTGAGCGGCGAGCCGATCCCGAGGCCTTGCAGCGAGAACGACAGCGCGGACAGGCTGGCCGAGGCGTCGAACAAGAAGAACAGGGTGTCGCCCTGGTACTGTAGGCCGATGCGGTCGAGCTTGATCGGGCCGAGCGTGCGGTCGACGGCGAACCACGTCGCGCCGACCTGGTAGGCCGGCTGGGCGGCGGCGGGCGCTGCCGCGAGCGAGCGCGGGGCGGCGGGCTTGTTCGTCAGCGCCACGACCACCGGCTGCGGCGTCGGGCTGCCGAGGTTCATCCGCGCGGCAAACGTCAGGCCGGCCGTCAGCGCGGTGGGGATCAGCGCGGCGCCGTCGAGGCGGTCGCGCAGCAGGGCGGCGACGGCCACGAGGTCCGGGGCGCCGAGCGCGGCCGAGACGGCGACGATCTGCAGCTCCTTGACGCCGATCTCGACATCCGCGGGCAAAAGCTCGCCGGCGAACGGCAGGTCGCGGAAGTCGAGGTTCAGCGGGACGTCGAGGGCGAAGAAGTAGATCCGCGCGTCCGCCGACGGACCGCCCGCGGCGCCATTCAGGGTGGCGAACAGGACCCGGCCGAAGTTCTTCGAGGCGGCGCTGAAGGCGATCTTGCCGCCGTTGAAGTCATAGGTGAACTCGGCGGAGGTCAGGGCGAGGTCGAGGCCCTCAGGCAGCGGCGGGAAGTCGCTCCAGCCGATCAGCGCGGCGATGTCGCCGAACTGCAGCGGAGTGGCTGGGTCGCTCCACTTGGCGGTGAAGGTCTTCGCGGCGGACTGGCCGTCGAACGCGATGTCGAACGTGGCGCTCCCGACCAGCAGCTGGCCGCGGACGGTCGGCTTGTAGGCGTTGTCGGAGCGGACCAGCGAGGCGCCGACGGTCATCTCGACCGGGGTGGCGCCGACGGTGAAGTCGACGGTGAGCTGGCCGAGGGCGTCGTAGGTCGCGCTGTCGAACGAGAACACGAAGTCCTTGAGCACGAACTCGTGCAGGACGTTGGGCAGGGCGACGCCGAATTGCCCGGCGAGGCCGGTCAGGATGTCGCCGATTGGGACCGGGTTCTCCGCGCCGATCTCGCCCGAGAATTGCCAGCCACCGGCAGCCGGGTGCTGCGCGGCGACGGCGATGTCGACCGTGCCCAGCCGGGCGGTCGCCGCGATCAGCCCGCCGACCCGGCGCGTGTGCAGCGGGTCGGCGATCGTCAGGCCGACGGCGTAGCTCTCGAGCGCCAGCACGCCGGGGAGGATCTGCCAGCCCCCTACCTGCTGCGTCGAATTGCCGACCTTGGCCGAGATTTGCGCCAGCGTACCCGTCGAGGGGTCGAAGCCTACGCCGAGCTCGAGCAGCGAGAAGTGGGCGAGCTCGTCGAGGGTGCTCGGCAGACGGATCGCGGACGCGGCGTCGCCGAACGCGGCGAGCACGTTGTTGATGCCCGGCAACTCGACCGCGGAGGTGTCGAGCGTCAGCTGCAGCAGGCCGGTCGAGTCCTCGCCGATGACGATCGGGAACGTCGTCGGGACGTTCTTGATCGTCAGCGTGGCGCCGACGCTGATCGTCGCGGGTAGGGCCAGGCCGGTCGACCACAGGGCGTAGCTCTGGCTGGCCCCGCGGACGTGCAGCGCCGCGAGCGCGAACCAGTCGAGGCCGGGGATGCTCAGCGTCGTCGCGGGCGGGGCCGTGATGTCGAGGGTGGCGAGGAACCGGTTACTGCTGGTCGCGTCGACGGCCGCGGTGATCACGACGTGGATGCCCTTGAACAGGCCCCAGTCGAGGGTCGCCCGCAGGGTGAGGGTCTGATCGGGTCCGGCGGGGGACAGCGCGAAGGTCGCACTCGTGAGCGGCGCGAGGGAGATCGGCGGGAGGCTGTCCATCATCGCGGCGATCGCCGGCAGGAGCCCGGCGACGGACGAGACGGTCAGGTCCCCGGACGCCGCGAGCTTCTCGAGTTGGGACTGCAGGGTGTCGAGCGGCATTCCGTCCTTCCAGGCTCGCGGTCAGATGCAGCGCATCGCGGTGCGCAGCGCCTGCCGGGTCATCGGCGCGACCGGGGGCTCGTAGATGAGCCGCGGCGCCGGCGCGGCCCACACGTTCGACGGGTGGAGGCTGCCGACCGGGATCGTGTTCCACTGCGCGCGGATGGCGTTCTCGGTGATCGACTCGGCGGCGAACGGTCCGATGCCGGCGAACAGCAGCTCGGCGGCGGTCGTCGTGAAGTGGTTGATATCGGAGCCGGGCGAGGTCCCGCGGCCGTAGTGCATCGCGTGCATGAGCTCGTGCGCGAGTCCGATCGCGGGCGGGCGAAAGCCGGCGGAGCCGAGGACGTTGTCGTTCTCGTTGATCACGTGGAACTTGACCCCGGCACCGACGCCCGCGCCCGGCGGGGCCACCGGATAGAGGATGATGTTGAGCGCCAGCAGGAAGTACTCGCGGACAGTGATGTTCTCGAACACGCGAGCGAAGGTGCGGACGTTGTTGTCGAAGGCCGAGAACCCGCCGTCGCTGAGCCAGTTCATCAGGTTCTGGCCGGTCATCCGCTGGCCCCGGAAGCGGAAGTAGCTGTACAGGAAGCCCGGCCCGGCGGCATTGTACTGGGTGAACAGCGACGCGAGCGGCAGGGTGTTCATGTCGGCCGCGAGCTGGTTGAAGCGCCCACCGAGCGAGCGAATCGCCGCGTAGCGCTGATTGACGAGCGCGGTCAGCTGCGCGCGGTCGAACGGCTGGCCGCCGGCGTAGGCCTGGATCGCCGCGGTCAGGCCGTTGACGTAGGCGGGTCCAGCAGCGAACGTCTGATTGCTGAACATCGACGGGCTGATGAACACCGACTTGGGCCCGCCGTTGAGCCGCTGCAACAGCAGCGCCCCGGCGGCGGTGGCGTTGATGCTGTCGAGGCAGCTCGCCGCGTAGCCGAGGAAGCCGGTGATCTCGGCGAGGCGAAGCGGGGTGGCGTTGTTGAACAGCCCGGCCTGACCGGGCGGCGGGTTCGCGCGTCCCTGGTTGATCACCGCCGTCACCGCGGCGGACGGGGCGCCCGGCACGGCATAAACCGGCCCGGGGCCGCCGCCGCCGCCGAACGGCTCGATCGTCGTGTCGAGGTTGAGCGGCGCGAACGCCACGTACAGACCGGGCGCGACGCCGCCGGTGAGATCGAAGGTCGAGAGCTGGTTCGGCACCCCCTGCTGGGCGCGCCAGCGGTACCCGAACGCCGCATTCGACGGCGGCTGCAGGTAGATGAGGTTGTAAATGTATCTCCCGAGTCTGCCGAACATGATCGTCTGCCCACCCTGCGACGAACTCGAATGCATCGCCGGCCAGGCGGTTTCGACGCTCGTATCTGGTCATGAGACACCCCGGGTTCGATCCTGTCAACGCTGATCCGTCGCCTCGTTGGCGCGTTGGCGCGTCGGCGCGTCGGCGCGTCGGCGCGCGCCCGTGATGCCGCCGATGCATGGAGCAGAGCTACGCCGCTCGCGCGCGAAATCGACCTGCTGCCAGGTCCGGTCGCGCACCGGAGCGCGCGTGAAAGGGTCGCGAAGCAGGCGCGCGGGTGCGCCCCTGGAAAGGCGCCCCGGATTTGACTCCGATGCTGACCTGAACCCGGGTCGACGCTTGCTCACCACGGATTCTTGCCTTCGGAGCGAAAAATGTCCCGATCGGACCGTCGTCATCCAGCGGGCCAGCTCGCGGGCCGCCGAGAGCCGCCCGCACGCGGCGGTTGCGTGCCGAAGCGCCCCGGAGGCATCCGGAAAGTGATGCCGGCAAGCACCAGGCCTGTGCCGGGAGGCAAGCGCGGCGGCGTGCGCAGGCGACGACCCTCTCGCCGCGATGCTGCATGGCCACGCCATGGCGGAACTGCGGACGCCATCGGGAGCGGTGGGAAAACGAGTGGCGAATCGGCTCCTGCATGCTGGCACGGAGGCGGCACGCGCACCATGCGCCTCGGCGCCAGAGAGCGCAGATCAGACCTCTTTCGAGTTGTAGGTTTGCGTGATGCTCATCGATGATCGCCGTGCGCTTCATCCTGCGCACCGCAGTCCAGTAATCCTGGGCGGATGGGAAACCATAGAGCTCTCGCCCGCGTCGAGCCCCGCGGGAACGGCGCCGGGCGAGCCGTCTATCGCGCATCAAACACCCGCTCGCCCCGTCGCAGGGCCCGCGCGCCGTGCATTGGGTGCAGCTCTGGCTCGACGACCGCGACGTGCGTTCCCATGACGGGCTCGGGCCGGGTGCCCACCTACGCCGCGTCGAACCCGAACGCCATCGACTCCCACGCTGGATCGCGCGCGGGTGCTGCCGTTCGGGGCTGCGAGGGCAAGTTCAGATGCTCGAGGACGCGGCGGAGGAATCAAAGCCGCGAGCCGGGCCAATAACTCCATTGGACTCATGACGCAGTGAGTGCGTCCCCGCCAAGGTGTCTTCAGCAAGTACGCTATACGCCCATGGGGCAGGAGCTCGATTCGATCGAGTGCGAAGGCCGGGCGGGAGCAGTACCGCACGAGCCTCTCGCGCCCCTGATCGTCATCCGCTGCGATGCGCGCCGCGGCAGGCACGATCCCGAAACAGGCAGCGGCGCATCGAAGGGCCCGGCAACAGAGCGGCGAGCGAAGGAGAATCCCTCGGCGCTGCGCCGCCAGGCCAGGCGCCGACCCCGATCGGTGAGGCCGCGGGCCCTTCACCGCGGGCGATGCGGCGGAAGAGGGCGCCGCGTTGGGCCACACCGGAGCCGCCCTCGGCGGCGAAGCAGGCGGAAACTCCGAAAATCGCTGCTGTTCCAGCGACCGCTCGCTATCGACCGGTTTCTCTGGCGGGGTTGCTGACACGCTGGACTGGCCAGCGCTCAGCGTGCCAGTCGGACGAGCGAGCGGGCTCGCGCGGAGTTCATGCGCGCCCGGGCGGCGAAACGGTGGAATAGTGTCCCGCCCATGCCTCCGAGCGACCTCGACCCGCGGCGCATCCTGCCCATCGCGGACCGGCTCCACGCCGACCCCGGCTACGCCGGCCGCGGCGTCACCATCGCCTTCCTCGACTCCGGCTTTTACGCCCACCCGGACCTCACCACGCCCAGGAACCGCGTCCTCGCCTACCACGACCTCTTCGCGCCCGAGGCGGGCCCCTCGGCGCTCGAGCGCGGGGACGCCTCGTCATGGCACGGCATGATGACCTCGGTCGTCGCCGCCGGGAACGGCGCGCTCTCCGACGGGCGCTTCCGCGGGCTCGCCTCGGAGGCGAACCTCGCGCTGGTCAAGGTCGGCTTCGCCCACCGCATCGTCCACGACGACATCCGGCGGGGCATCGAGTGGGTGATCGCGCACCGCGAGCAGCACGGAATCCGTGTGCTCAACATCTCCTGCGGAGGCGATTACGAGGAGTCGTACCTGACCGGGAGCCTGTCGCGCGCCGCCGACGACGCGACCCGGCACGGCATCGTTGTCGTGGCGGCCGCGGGCAACGCAGGGCACGACCCGGGGCACCGCGTCCTGCCGCCGGCCAGCGCGCCGAGCGTCATCGCCGTCGGGGGGCTCGACGACGGCGGCGCAGGAGAGCAGACGTGGAACTACCACTCTTCGTACGGCCTCACCCTCGACGGGCTGCAGAAGCCGGAGATCATCGCGCCGGCGATCTGGCTGGCGGCGCCCATCCTGCCCGGGACGCCGACGGCGGCGCAGGCGCAGCTCCTGTCGCTGCTCGACCGCGCCCGGGACGAGGAGCTGCCCGGGCTGCTCGTCGAGCACGCGTGCGTCGATCCGGACCTCGACGCCATCGCCGGCCGCGAGCCGTACCTCGTGCGCCAGCTCGCGGCGGCCAAGCTGCGCGACCAGAAGGTGATCTCGGGCCATTACAAACACGTGGACGGGACGAGCTTCGCGGCGCCGATCGTGAGCAGCGTCGTGGCGCAGATGCTCGAGGCGAACCCGCGCCTCTCCCCGCAGCAATGCCGGCGCATCCTGATGAAGACCGCGCGCGGGCTGCCCGGCATCGCGCCGGAGCGGCAGGGCTTCGGCGTCGTGCAGCCCCGCGCCGCGGTGGCCGCCGCGCGCGCCGCCGCGTGAGCTCGGCGGCGTCCACGCGGCGACGAGGTCGCTGGCGCTCGAGCTGACCTGCCCGACCTGCGCCGTGGCGCCGCGCTCGGAGCCGTCCTGGAAGCGGCCGATCGCCGCGAGCTGCACGGCGGCGGGCTCGCCGTGGGCGAGCGCGACGGACCTCCGGGTCGAGGTCCGGACAGGCAGGGCACCGCGCCGCTCTGACGGCCGGCTCGCCGGGACTTCGAGCGCGAACGGCGCGAGGAGGCCCGGAGCCCGTTCGTCCACATCGCACCGAGCATCGCGGCACGAGGCGCACGCCGTATCCAACGGGGGTGCACGCCGCCGCCGCCGTCCGACGCGCCGCGCGCGGCGACGGTCAGGAACAGGCAGACGCGGCCAGCCTGGGGGAATACCTTGCGTACCCCGCCGCCGGCCGGTAGCTTCCGGAGCGCCTCAAGGCTCGTTCGTCCTCGACCTCTGATCCGGCCGCCTGCTGCAACGTGGTTGCCTCGTCCGAACGTGGGGTGACGGCCGGTCGTCGGGGAGCGTTTTCGCGTGCGGCCCGCGGCACGATCCGGGCCGTCCGCGAGGGAAGCGGGGATCGTGCAACGGGATTGGCGGCAGACATGAGCAAGCGGCTTTATGTGGGGAACCTGGCGTTCCATTCGACGGAAGACAGCCTGCGCACCGCGTTCGAAGGGGCCGGCGTCGAGGTGCTCTCGATTCAGTTGATGACGGACAGGATGACCGGGCAGTCGCGCGGGTTCGGGTTCGTCGAGGTGAGCGATGCCCAGGCGCAGGCGGCCATCAATGCGCTGCACGGCAAGGACCTCGACGGCCGTACCCTGACGGTCAACGAGGCGCGCGAGCGCACCGGTGGCCCCGGCGGCGGCGGCGGCGGCGGCGGCTTCCGCGGGGGTGGCGGCGGCGGCGGCCGTGGAGGTGGCGGCGGCGGGCGCGGCGGTGGCCGCGGCGGCGGCGGGCGCGACCGCTGGTAGCGCTGCAAGGTCGACCCCGACGGCGCGGTCAGCGCCGCGCGGGGCCCCTCGCCCGCTCGATCACGGGCGCCGGGGCGCGGAGCGCAGGGGAACCCCTCAGGAAATAAAGCAAGGAACGCCAGCGCGAAGGCGCGGCGACCCGCGCAGGAGCCCGGCCAGCGATGGCCGGACTCCTGGCCGGGTAGAGCAGCGCTAGCTGGAGCGCTTCGCCCCGGGGCGGCGGAACGGCGCGCGGCCGGCGAAGACCTGGCCGTCGCCGAGCGCGTAGGAGATCCGGAGCAGCTGGTTGTACTTCGCGACGCGATCCGAGCGGGACGCGGAGCCTGTCTTGATCTGGCCCGCGTTCGTCGCGACCGCGAGGTCGGCGATGAACGTGTCCTCGGTCTCGCCCGAGCGGTGCGAGATGATCGACCGGTAGCCGCCCTCGGCCGCCTGGCGGATGCACTCGAGCGTCTCGGTGACGGTGCCGATCTGGTTCAGCTTGATGAGGATGGCGTTGGCGAGGCCGTCCTCGATGCCCTTCGCGAGGCGCGCGGGGTTCGTCACGAAGAGGTCGTCGCCGACGAGCTGGACCTTCTTGCCGAGCCGCTCCGTGAGCAGGCGCCAGCCCTTCTCGTCGTTCTCGGCGACGCCATCCTCGATGGACACGATCGGGAACGCCTTGGCGAGCTCGTCGTAGATGGCGACGATCTCCTCGCGGGTCTTCTGCTGCTTGTCGAAGGTGTACCGCTCGGTCTTCGCGTCGTAGAACTCGCTGAGCGCCGAGTCGAGCGCGACGCCGACGTCCTCGCCCGGGCGGTGGCCGGCGGCCTCGATGGCGCGCACGACGTACTCGAGCGCCGCCCGGTTCGACGGCAGGCGCGGGGCGAAGCCGCCCTCGTCGCCGACGGCCGTGACCATGCCGTCCTTCTTGAGCAGGCCCCTCAGGGTGTGGAAGATCTCGGTGCCCGTGCGCAGCGCCTCGGCGAACGACTCGGCGCCGTAGGGGACGATCATGAACTCCTGGATCTCGAGGCCGTTGTCGGCGTGCACGCCGCCGTTCAGGATGTTCATGAGCGGCGTCGGGAGGACGCGCGCCGCGGCGCCGCCGAGGTAGCGCCAGAGCGGCAGGTCGACCGTGTCCGCGGCGGCGCGGGCGGCGGCCATCGAGACGGCGAGGATGGCGTTGGCGCCGAGCTTCGACTTGTTGGGGGAGCCGTCGGCCTGGATGAGCACCTTGTCGAGCTCGGCCTGGTCGAGCGCATCCATCCCGAGGACGGCCGGACCGAGGACGGTCTCGATGTTCTTCACCGCGGTGAGCACGCCCTTGCCGAGGAAGCGCTTCTTGTCGCCGTCCCTGAGTTCGACGGCCTCGTGCTCGCCGGTCGACGCGCCGCTCGGCACGGCCGCGCGGCCCGTGCCGCTCAGCGTGGTGACCTCGGCCTCGACGGTGGGGTTGCCGCGCGAATCGATGACTTCGCGCGCGATGACGCTCTGGATCTCCGACATGACCTCTCCTCAAGGGGACCGCCTTCGCGCGACCCCGGCTGCTCTCGAAGGGGGCTCGAGAAGCGGCCGGAGCATAGGCACGGCCCCCCCCGGATGTCGACGCTCCGGTGCACCCGCGGCGCGCGGCGCGGGATCCGGCGCGGACCGACGCGGACCGCCCGTCGACCCGCGCGGCGCGCGAGGTGGACGCGCGCCCGGGTCGACGCGCGCGAGGTGGACGCGCGCCCGGGTCGACGGTCGGTGCGCGCCTGGCGTAAGCTCGCGCCCGCGTGGAAACGTCCATCGGCGTCTTCGGTGAGGAGATGCTCCTCTGGCTCTGCATGCTCCGCCAGTCCCCGCGGCGGCCGCCGGCCGATCACGTGCTGCGGCAGGCGAACCTGCTGCTCGAGGAGCTGAAGGGGTCCAGGCTCGCGCAGGGGATGCCGATCGCGTCGGTCGACGACGGGATGTTCGCGATCGCCGCGTGCGCGGACGAGTTCGCGATGTCGCTGCCGGACCTGCGGCCGGTCTGGGCGCAGCGCCCGCTCCAGGCGTCGCGGTGGACGACCAACAACGCGGGCGTCGAGTTCTTCGAGCGGCTGGAGCGCGTCCGGAAGGGCCCGCTCCCGGTGATGGCGACGTACGCGTGCGTGCTCGGGCTCGGCTTCCGCGGGCGCTACGGGCTGCCGGGGCAGAACACCGACGATCTGCTGCGGATCCGCCGCGAGCTGTCGCTCAAGCTCGGCGTGGATCCGGATCGGGACTGGAAGGGCGGGGTGCTCAAGCCGGTGCAGGTCGAGGGCGTCGCGGTGCAGCACCTCCCCACCCAGTCGTTCTGGCGGTCCGTGCTCGTCGGGCGGGCGCTGGCGTCGCTCGTCGCGATCGCCGGCGCGCTCGCGCTCGCGTGGACGATCGCCCAAAGGGTCCGATGAGCGGCTCCTTCGTTTACGAGCTGGCGAGCGTCCACACGCTGGTCGAGCAGGCGAACCTGGACAGCGGCCAGGGGATCTACGCGGTCCCCTGCTACCTGGTGCTCGGCGAGCCCGGGTCGGGCCGCTCCACGGTGATCCGCTCGATGAACCTGACGTGGCCCGTGAGCGGCGGGCAGCTCCCGATCGGCGTGCCCGGGGCGCGGTGCTCTTACTGGCTGGCGAAGGAGGCGCTCTTCATCGAGCCGGAGGCGTCGGTGCTCGGCCCGCGGCGGGAGCCGGCCGAGCTGTCGCGGCTCTGCGACGAGCTGCGCCGCTCGCGGGAGCGCGAGCCGATCGACGGCATCCTGCTCGTCCTGAGCATCGCGGAGTTCGTCGAGCTCGACGAGCAGGGGCTCGACGCGTACGCGAACCGCATCCGCGCGTACCTCGTCGAGGTCGGCCGGGCGCTGCACGCCGACGTGCCGACGTACGTGGTGCTGTCGCGCTACGACACGCTCTGGGGCTTCGCCGAGGTGTTCCAGTGGACCGCCGAGCGCGGGCGCGAGGAGCCCTGGGGCTTCACGCTCCCGCTCGAGACGAGCCCGGACAACGCCGGGCCGCGGATCCTCCAGGAGCTCGAGGGGCTGAACGCGCGGCTGGAGTCGTATTGCCTCGCGCGGGTGAGCTCGGAGGACGCGCCCGAGGCGCGGACGCGGGCGTTCCAGCACCTGGCCGAGGTGCGGGCGCTGATGCCGCGGCTGCGGCAGCTGTTCGGGGTGATCGCGATGGCGAACGCGTTCGAGCGGGCGCCGTGGCTCCGCGCGGTGGCGATCGGCAGCGCGATGCCCGGCATGGGGGACCGGCTCCGCGCGGGGGTGACGCGGTTCATCAACATGGGGCTGGCGCAGCCGCCGAACGTGGCGGTCGCGATGCGGCCGGGGGGGCTGCCGATCCACGCGACCCTGAGGGCCGTCGTGCTGCCGGAGCGGGACATCGTGCCGCTCCGGCAGCGGTGGCGGGACGACCGGTTCACGCTGCTCTGCTTCGTGGGCGGGCTCTTGCTGCTGCTCGCGGCGGGGCTCACCGAGATCATCCTGCGCTACGCGATGTGAGCGGGCGCCGAGGGCGGCGCCGCCTGCGCGGCGCGCCACGGCGGACACGGCCAGAGGGCGCGGCGTCGACAGGCCACGTCATCTACGTTGGTTCACGCTCGCGACACGGCACCACACTTGCAAGTCTGACGTTCGCAACGTTCGCAAGAAAGGAGGTTCTCATGGCGGAACAGCAGCGTCAGCCGACAGGCCAGGACGTGTCCGTGAGCAAGTCGCAGCAAGGCAAGCCCGGCAGCCAGGCGACAGGTCAGACCCCTTCCCAGGGGGCCGGCGGACAGTCCACCGGGCTGCAGCGTCAGCAGGGCGGCGGCCAGATGGGGCGGTACGGCGCGGCAGGCGGCGTCTTCAACCCGTTCGCGATGATGAGCCGGATGATGGAGGACATGGATCGCATGTTCGACGACTTCGGCTTCGGAGGGCTGCTCTCGCCGTTCAGGCAGGGCCGCACGATGGGTGAGCCTGGTGGCGGCCGGGGTCTCGCGTCCCTCGGGGGCGGCCTCTGGTCGCCGCGCATCGAGCTGGGCGAGCGCAGCGGTCAGCTCGTGGTCAAGGCCGATCTCCCCGGCGTGACGAAGGACGACATCCGGGTGGAGCTCCGCGACGACACCCTGATCATCGAGGGCGAGCGCCGGCAGGAGCAGCAGGAGCAGCGCGAGGGGGTGAGCTACACCGAGCGCAGCTACGGGTCGTTCACGCGCGCCATCCCGCTGCCCGAGGGCGTGCAGGCCGAGGACGTGGACGCGAGGTTCGAGAACGGCGTCCTCGAGGTCTGTCTGAAGCTGCCGCAGCAGCAGCAGCGCGGCCGCTCGGTCGAGATCAAGAGCGGCGGGCCCTCGCAGGGGACGAGCGCTGGCGGCGGCCAGACGTCCGAGAAGAACCGGCCCAGCTAGCCGATCTCGATCTGGGTTCCACCGGGGCGGCGGTGCGCCGTCGCCCCGGTGTCGCCTGGCGGAGGGGGTCGATCGCCAACCGAGCGCGACCCGCCGGCGCGCGCGCCGGCCACTCCGCGCGGCGGCCCTACTTCGCGTCGCGCGGCGTGCCGCCTCCGGGCGCCGCCGTGTCGCGCCCTCCGAGGATCGCGAGCTCGGTCTCGATCCACCGGTCGAGCTCGCCCTGCAGGCTGAACAGCGCCAGATCGAACTCCCGCCCGTTGATGACGATGAACGGCGTCCCCGAGAGCCCGGCGCGGTCGGCCTCGGCCTTGTCGCGCGCGACCACCCGGGCGGCGGGCTCGCCCGCCATGTCGGCGCGGAACCGGGCCATGTCGAGGCCGACCTTCTGCGCGTAGCCGAGCAGATCCTTCTCCTCGAGCCGCTGCTGGTTCTCGAACAGGAGGCGCTCCATCGGCCAGTAGCGGCCCTGGCGGTGCGCCGCGATGGCCGCGCGCGCCGCGGCGTCGGCGTGCGGGTGCGATCGCAGCGGATACACCTTGTGGATCAGCCTGACGTGGGGCGCGTGGCGCTCGACAGCCTCGTCGAGGTGCGGGACCGCGCGCCCGCAGGAGGGACACTCGAAGTCCGACCACACGACGATCTGGATCGACGCGCGCTCCGGCCCGCGAGAGGGCGAGTCGGCGAGGTCGATCTGCTTCACGTTCGGACCGAACCTCACGCCGTACGCGGCCTGCGCCTCCGCGCCGCTCGCGCCGCCGCGGATCTTGTCGGCGAGGAGCTGCGCGGCCGGCGCGCAGGCCGCGCAGGCGCGCGACTCGCGGACGCACTGCGCGAGCGACACCGCCTGCTCGGGGCACGGCGCGTAGAGCTGCGAGACGAGCTGCCACCAGGTATCGCGCTCGCGGCGGACGAGCTCGGCCGTGTCCACGCCGGGCAGCTCTTCCGGCGCGCCGCCGGCCGCGTCGAGCGGCGCGGCGCCCGGGGGCCCGGGGAGCGGGACCTCGGGGGAATCGGCGAACTGGGGTTCCTGCCGCTCCGCGCCGCCGCAACCCGGGAGCGCGGCGAGCGCGAGGACCGCGGCGAGCGCGGGCCGTCGTGCACCTGATCTCGGAATGAACACGCGCGGATGCTACACCCCCGCCGCGGCCGGGCCAGGCCGAAGCGCCGCTCGAGGCGCGCGGCCGGCGCCGCGGCCCCTCAGAAGGCGCCGCCGAGACCGAAGGTGGTGCGGCCGGGCGCGAGGGCGGCGTGCGGCGCGAACCGGAGCCGGAGCGGGCGGAGGCGGATATACTCGTAGCTCTCGGGCCCCGGGGGCTCTTCGTACTCGAGGAGCGTGGCGTCGACGATGTTCGCCGTGAGCGCTCCGAGGATGGCGCCGAAGACAAGGCCGGTGAGCTCGCCGTCTCTGTTGGGGGAAGCACCGCCGATGACCTGGCCGAGCAGGCCGCCGCCGAACGTGCAGCCGACGTTGAGGCCGAGGCTGAGGAAGCCCTTGCCGAGGTGGCCGTTGGCCCAGTGGGTGATCGGGCCGCCGAGCACGAATGGGCCGGCGGTCATCCAGGCGAACATCTCGTTCTCCGTGGCGACAGCGAGGGGTCCGAACGCGACGGTCCCGCTGAGCACGAGGAGGTGCTGCCAGCCGTACCAGACGCGCTCTGTCTCGCGCCGCTCGCGCCAGGGAGAGCCCCCGGGCTGCCAGGACCCCGGGCTCGTCGTCCACCTCACGGGCGCCTGGGGAGCTCCGGGCGGCGCGACCCCGGCCGGCGGCGCGCCGCCGTCGCCCGGAGCCGGCGGCGGCAGGAGCGGCGCTGCCGCCGCGTCGCCCGGAGCCGGCGCGACGGCCGACGCGCTCGGCGGCGCAACTGGCGCAGGGGAGGCCTCGGACGCAGGCTGCATGGCGCTCGCCGGCGCCGCCGTGGCCACCACGGCCGCTGCACAGCCGATCCACAGCCCGCCGCGAAGCATGCCTGTCATCCTGCGATCCTCTCTTCCTTCTTCCTGCGCTCAGGGCCTCTTTTACTTCCTTTCTCTCGGCCGCTGCGTGCAAATCCGGCCCCGCATTCCTGCGAGCGGCGATGGATGGCGGCTCCGCCGGCGCGCGCCGTCAGACCCAGCGCCGCGTCGACCGGGCGTAGGTCTCGTAGGCAGCGCCGAACCGGGCGCGCAGCCGCTGCTCCTCGAACGCGATGTACCAGCGGTCGACGATCGTGACGAAGACCGCCGCGAGCAGGAACGACGTCGCCGCGCCGCTCAACGCCGCCATGCCCGCGGCGGCGAGGCCCATCCCGAGGTACATCGGATTCCTGGACCACCGGAACAGCCCGCCGGTCACGAGCCGCGTGGGCTCGGCGAAGGTGTTGATCTCCGTCGCGGCCCGCGCGAACTGCGCCCGCGCCGCGACCGCCATGACGACGCCGATCGCCAGCGGCAAGGCGCCGAGCCAGCGAGTCGACGCCGGGAGCACCGGCGGGAACGGCAGGACGGCGTGAGTCAGCCACATGACCGCCACCACGAGGAGGAGCAGGACCGGCGGGAGCAGATTGCGCGAGGGTGCGTTCGAGGTGATCATGCCCCACCAGTCTAGCGACAGGGCAAGACGCGGAGACTCGCGTTCGGGAGAGACGATGAAGCGCCCAGAAAAGCCGCGCAAAGAGCCTCGCCAGGCGCGCTCGCGCTTCCTCGTGGAGACCATCGTCGAGGCCGCGGCTCGCGTTTTCGACGCGCACGGCTACGACGGGGCGAACACGAACCAGGTCGCCAAGGTCGCGGGGGTGAGCGTCGGGTCGGTGTACCAGTACTTCCCGAACAAGGACGCCCTCGTCACCGCGCTGCACGAGCGCCACGTGCGCCACATGCTGCGGCTCGTCGAGCAGGTGGACGCGGCGGCCGACGGCGTCTCGCTGCGCGGAGCGACGGAGGCGCTCGTCGAGAGGAGCCTCGAGCTCCACCGGTCGGAGCCGCGGCTGCAACGGCTCCTCCACGCCGATCTCCCGACGCTGGAGCAACAGCGCACGCTGAGCGCGGCCAGCCGGGCTGTCTTCGATCGCACCCGGCGGCTGCTGTCGCGCCACGGCTCGGAGATCGTCCAGCCGGATCTCAATCTCGCCACCTACGTTGTCCTGCGCATGTTCGAGGAGCTCGTCCACGCAGCGGCCCTCGATCCGCCCGCGGGCGTCGAGGACGGCGCGCTCCGGCGGGCGATCACCGACGCGCTCATGGGTTATCTCACCGCCGGCGCGACACCGGCGCGGGCGGCGAGCCCCGCGGACCGGCCGTAGGCGCGATGCCCCTTCTCCGCGGCGCGGACGCAGGAGCCACGCGGGACGCCAGCCTGTACAGCGACGATCCGTCCGGTCGACGGCGGGCCCGCGACAACTTGCCGCATATTCCGCGCACGGCGGCCGTGCCACAGGTCGTGCGCCGGGCGGCCAGCAAGAGGGCCCTGCGCGTTCCTTCGGAGGCAGGACGACCACCATGACCCAATCGCCGAGATCCACCTTGCTTGCGCTGGCGCTCGCCAGCTTCGCCGCCTTTGCTCCAGGCTGCGGCGACGACGAAGCTGTGACGCCGGCTGGGACCGGCGGCGGCGGCGAGTCTCCCGCCGGGACCGACGGCTCCGGCGGCGAGGAGCCCGCCGTGACCGGCTCTGGCGCGGGCGGCGGCGGCGAGCTTGTGGATGACGAGGACAGCGACCACGACAGGGACGGCTTCACCCCGCGCGAAGGCGACTGCGACGACTTCAACAACACCGTCCACCCCGACGCCGAGGAGCGGAATCTCGATGGCGTCGACTCCAACTGCGATCAGTCCGACGCGCCGGTCAAGACGCTCGTGTGGAACGGCGGCCCGGAGCCCGACCTGGTGGACGCGATCGACCTCATGGACGAGGACGGCGACGGCCAGATCTCGCTCGCCGAGTTCGCCGCGGCGTGCGCCAAGTCCGCGTCGCTGACGGGCCCCGCGCGCCCCGGCGTGGTCCAGATCAACTCGTCCTGCAGCCACTCGAACAGCTGCCGCGGCATGGTCTACCAGTCCTGGAACGAGCTTTACGAGCATACCTGCCGCGCCATGAACGGGTGTTCGGGCTGGAGCTGCGTGGAGACCGCCGAGGATCAGGATCGAGACGGCCCCGCGGCGTTCAAGGCGGCGACGTGCGACCACTGCCACTCCGGCTCGGCGGGCTCGTTCGGCGTGAAGGTGCGGCCCACCGAGGACATGGCCACTTACGTCGCCGAGTTCTGGGAGCGCCGCTCGGATCGGTACCTGCAATCCATCATCGCGTTCGGGATCGACGGCGTCCACCCGGAAGGCTATGCCTACTCGAACATGCCCGGCTCCTACCACCTGCTCTCGCTCGCCGAGATCGATCGGCTGATCGCCTACCTGCGCACCCTGACGCCCGAGGGCAAGAGCTTCGATCCGCTGGCGCCGGCCGACCCCATCGAGCCGAGCCCCTGAGCGACCGATGAGCGCGCCGCGAGGCCCGGCCGGCAGCCAGGCGCCCGTGGCGCGGGCGCTCCCGCGAGGCGCGCTCGGCCTCGGGCTGCGCCCGCCGCACTACGACGCGATCGAGCAGCTCCGGCCCCCGCTGGGGTTCTTCGAGATCATCGCGGAGAACTACCTCGGCGCGTCGCCGCTGCCCCGGGAGCGGCTCCGGCGCATCGCCGAGCGCTACCCGATCGTCGCCCACGGCGTCTCGCTGAACCTGCTCGGCGAAGCCCCCCTCGACCGGGCTCACCTGTCGCGGCTCAAGGATCTGATCCAGGAGCTCCGGATCCCCTATTTCACGGATCACCTCTGCTGGACGGCGTTCGAGGGCATGACGCACCACGACCTCCTGCCGGCACCGTACCATCCGGAGCTGATCCCGTACGCCGCCGGCCGGGCGTTCGAGGTCCAGGAGGCCCTCGGTGTGCCCTTCGGGATCGAGAACCTGTCTTCCTACGTCGCGTGGGAGCGCGACACGATGCCTGAGTGGGAGTTCTATCGCCGCGTGGTGGAGGAGTCCGGCTGCTGGTGCATGCTGGACATCAACAATGTCTTCGTCTCGAGCGAGAATCACGGGTTCGATCCGCGCGAGTACCTCGACGGCGTGCCCTGGCACCGGGTCTTGCAGGTCCACGTGGCCGGCCACCAGATCTTGCCCTCGGGCCTGCGGCACGACACGCACGATCGCCCGGTGTCCGACGAGGTATGGTCGCTCTACGAGGAGGCGTGGCGCCGGGGCGGCCCGTTCCCGACGCTCCTCGAGTGGGACGCGGAGATCCCGCCCTTGCACATCGCGCTCGCTGAGCTCGACAAGGCGCGGCAGGTGCGATCGTCATGAGCTCGAGAGGTGGAGATCCCCCGGCCTGGCTGCGGGAGCTCCAGCGCGACTTCACCGCGGTGCTCCGCGCGCCGCTCGACGCGAGCGCAGGCCGGTTCCGGGAGCTTTCGGAGCGATACCCTGCGGGTCTCGTGGCGCAGGTGAAGGTCGGCCCCGCGGGCCTCGCGCCGGCGGAGCGGCTCGCGGTCTATCACCGCCAGTACTGGATGCGGCTGTTCACCGCGCTGCAAACGAGCTTCCCCCGCGTGTCGCGGGCGATGAGCTATTGGCATTTCAACCACCTGGCCGCGCTGCACCTCGCCGCGTGCCCGCCCCGGCACGCGGACCTCGACGCGGCGTCCAGCGGGTTCGCCGAGCGGCTCCGCGGCGCGCTGCGCGGCCCTGACGGCGCGCGCCGCGGCCGCCATCCGGTGCGCCCGGCGCGCGGGCACGAGGACGCGTGGCGCCGGCGGATCGAGCTCTCCGGGGCGCCGCTCGCGATGGTCCGCCAGGCGCTGCGCATGGACGAGGCGGAGCGGCTCGCCTGCGAGTCGCCGTTCGAGGGCCTCTGGCGGCCGAAGCCGGAGGAGCTCGCCGGGCTCGCCGAGGCGCGGCTGCGCTTCGCGGTGTCCTTGACGCTGACCCACGAGGACTGGGACCTCGCGCGCTTCTCGCGGCGCGCGGGGGGCGACCTGGGCGATCTGGAAGAGCGCCCCCTAAACGCGAGGCGTCGCCACGCGTCCACCCGCGCGTGGGTCTTCGCCCGGAGCGCCGCCGGCACGACGACGACCTCGGTGGATCCGCTGTTCGCCCGCTTGCTCGAGCGCTGCCGGGCGCTGCCGTTCGGGCAGGCCCTTGCCGCCGTCGAGCAGGGCTGCACGGCGGCGGAAGCAGCGCAGCTGCAGGTCAATCTGCAGGGCTGGATCGCGCTCGCCCTCTCGAACGGCTGGTGGACGGGCCTCGCCGGCGCCGGGACCGCTGGCCGCGGTCCGTCTTCTTCAGCTCGCCCTTGAACCGCCACTCCACCGCCGTCTTCACGCCCAGCGTGATCACCGACACGCCGGCGACCACCCGGCGGGCCGTGCCTCGTCGATCTACAGCGGTCTCCGCTGCGACGTGCAGAGCAGAGCGACGGTCACCCGCACAGGAGACGGGCCCAGATCGGCGTTTTCGGCGCGCAAGCGCACTCCGGTGCGCTGAGCACCGAAAACGTCGAGGTGGGCCCGTATCCGAAGCGGGTGACCGTCGCTCTAGGCGGCCGCGCTCCGGCGGCCGGCGCCGCTTCCCCCTTCGTTGAGCTTCGCTTCGTGCTTTGCGACCCACTTGCGGAGCCGCTGCGACAGAGGTGAGCGTCCGTTTTCGTAGTTGGCGACCGAGCTGCGCGCGAGGCCGAGCTTTTCGCCGAGCTCGGCCTGCGAGAGCCCGAGCTTCTCGCGAAGCACCTTCAGCGTCGTCGAGCCCGCCGCCGCTTGCGCGCGCGCCTGTGCGCTCGGAGGGGTCGGCGGCACGGCCTCGACCGCGCGCCCGGCCCGCTGGGTGCGCTCGACCGCCGCCGGCTGGGACTCGGCGCGGGCGCCTTCCGGAGCGGTGCGCCGCGCGACGGGCGCTCGGACGCTGTTCGTGCTCCCCGCGAGCTTCTCGCCGCAAAACGGGCAGAAATCGAACGCGAGGACCTTGCCCGCGTCGGTGCGGAGCTCGATTCCCTGGATCGACGCGGGGATCCCCTGCGCGCGGCGCTCTTCGCTCGCCCACCCGTACACGAGCGTGAGCCCGCGCTCCTCTTGATTCACCGGTAGCCCGGTCTGACTCATCCGAAGGCAGACCGTCCTGCCGTCGCGCGTGCACTGTCGTCCGATCATGGGCATCGTCATCTCCTCTTTTCCGTGCGGGCGCAGGCGTACCCGGTCGAACTTTTGCGCAGTACTGCTCACCTGTCAAGGTGGACACACGCCAGGTCGAACTTTTGCGCGATACTGTTCATTTGTCAAGGCAGAACGACGGGGAGCCTGGGCGAGGAAGAGGCGATGATGTTAGGGATCGTCGACGAGCTCGTCCTCGTAGTTTTTCACTTGTTCACGCGTTCACTTTTCAGCTCCAGCGTGGAACCCGCGCGTGGAGTGTCCACGTGCCCTCGCGTTCCTGGGGGAGCTTGCAGCCGATGAGCCCCGTCAACGTTTACCACTGCCAGCGATGCATCGCGCCGCTGGAGGTCCCGCCGGGCAGCCGCACGATCGTGTGCCGTTACTGCGGAACACACAACGAGCTGCAGCGCCCAGAGCTGCAGCGCGCAGTCCCGCCCGGCCCGCCCGGCCCGCCCGTCGCCGCGCCTCGCCCCGCTGCGGCGCCGAAACGCACGTCCGCGGCGATCCTCCTCGGGATCGCCATCGCGATCGCCATGCTCGTGAGCATCGCCGTGCTCGCCCCGCGGGGCGCGCGGGTCCCCCGAGCGTTCCGCGGCCCGCTCGAGCTGGAGTGGGCGAACGAGCGGAAATTCGTCGTCAAGTCCGACGAAGCGCTCCACGGCGACGTCGCCATCTTCGAGGGCACTTACCAGATCACCTTCCACGGCTTCCCAGCAGGCACCAGATGGAAGGTCGCGGAGAAGAGCGGGCGTATCGAGAGCGACATCTATGACATCATCAAGCTCGACAATGTCGAGGGCCAGCTCGGGAGAGTTCCAATCGCCAGGTACCGCGAAACCCTGCTAGGGCCCAAGGCGAAGCTCGAGATCGAGCTCCCCTCCGGACAGACAGCTTCCATCGAGCTGCGCCAGGCCGACGCCGCCATGTCCGTCCTGTCGGTGCTCGATCGCGTCAAGAATGGTCCGGTCCTCTTCGAAGGCGAGCCGAAGCAGGAGAACGATCGGAGCAGCGTGCTCCTCCTCGAGACGGCTTCCATGAAGCTCTTCGGCCAGGCGGTCCTGCTGCAAGACGTCGATCTCGTTGCCATGACGCGCCGGCTCCCGGAGATCAAGGGCCGAAAGACGTGCACCGGGTACAAGGACCGCGCGGGCGAGCCGCTCGCCGACCTGACGATCCGGTTCAAGGAGACCGAGGCCACCGTGCTCGATCGGCGGACCGGGGCCGTCGTGCAGAAGAAGGTCTTTCCGCCGGATGAAGACTGCCCGATGTTCAGGTTGTCGATCGACGGCGATCGCGAGCGGGAGCAGGACAGCTACCCGCCGACGCGGGACATCGAGTCATGGCTGAGCTCTCTGGTGCAGCGTTGACGGACCGAGACGACGGGCCATGTACCGCGCCGGCGACGCGCCGAGCGCCTTGCGGAACATGGTGACGAAGCTGCTCGCGCTCTCGTAGCCGAGGTCGCTCGCGACGCTCTGCACGCTCGCTCCGCGCGAGAGCCGCTGGAGGGCCAGGACGATGTGGAGCTGCTGGCGCCAGCGACCGAAGCTGAGGCCGGTCTCCCGGACGAGCAGCCGGTTGAGGGTCCGCTCGCCGACGCCGATCCGGCGGGCCCACGTGCCCATCGTCGCGCCGTCGGCGGGGTTCTCCGCCATCGCATCGACCAGCTTTCGGAGGCGCGGGTCGGCCGGCATCGGCAGGCGATGTTTCTCGATCGTCGCCGCCGCCAGCTCGTCGAACAGGACGGCCACGAGCCGCGCATCCGGCCCGTCGAGGTCGTACAGCGCGGGGCGCGCCGCGAGGCGGACGAGCAGCTCGCGAAAGAGCGGCGTGACCGAGACGGCGCAGCACTCGGCCGGCAGATTGGGAGCCACGTCCGGCTCCATGAAGACGCCGTAGCCCTCGAGCGGCGCGCGCCCTCGTATCTTGTGCAGCACGCCGGCGGGGATCCACAGCGCCGAGCGCGGCGGGACGATCCACAGCGCGTTCGACGCCTCGCACGTGACCTCGCCGCGCTCGAGGAAGAACAGCTGTGACTCGCGATGGCTGTGGAACTCGCTCTCCAGCCCGCCGGTGACCATGCTCAGGCCGACGGCGCTGGCGGGCCGCGCGAGCGTGCTTCGCCACTCGCCACGATCCTCGCGCGCGAAGCGACGCGAGAGCGACTCCATCGCCTCGGCCGCCGATGCGCGCGGCTCGTTCGCGACCTGGACGTCGCCATGAAAGGTCCACCCGGGGGAGCCGATCGACGGCGACGCGGGCGGGGCCGGCGAGCCTTTCGTGGTGGAGCCGGCGGAGGACAAGGCCAATCCCGATGCCGGCGATGCCGCGGATGACACGGGCGACGCGGGACGCTTCCTTCGCTTCGAACCCATGGCCGGATTGCAAAACAAAATGTCCTCATCTCGGAATGCGGTCAAGCTCGCCGGCTGCGATGGTTCCTCTGCGCGCTCCGGCGGCCGTGCCGGAGCCCGCGAGACCGCTCTTCGGCGGACACGAACGCGGAGGCTCTTCGATGCGGAAGTGGATGACCGCGCAGCAGATCGAGGCGATCGTCGGCGCCCCGATCCCGGCCGTGCGCATGAAGCAGATCGGCGCCCTGGACGAGGGATGTCGGCGCGTCCTCGCCAGTGCTCCTGTCGCCGGCTTCGGTTTTCGTGACGAACAGGGAGGCTGGCGCAGCACCTTCGTCGGAGGCGCCCGCGGCTTCGCGCACGTGGAATCGCCGAAGCGCGTTCGTTTCGAGCTACCGGCGAGGCACCCGACGCCGGAGTCCGGCAGCGGCGCCTCGTTCGTCTTCCTCGTGCCGGGGATCGGCGAGACCCTTCGGCTCAACGGCTCTGTCGCCGAGCGACGCGGCGGCCGGATCGTCGTCACCGTCGAGGAGGCCTTCGTTCACTGCGCGAGGAGCATCCTCCGATCCCGCCTCTGGGAGGGGCCGCGCGCTCGCGCCGCCGGCACCGTCGAGCCGCCGTCGCCGCCTGATGGCGCGCGCCACGAGAGGGAAGGCGGACCCCTCGGCGATCCGAGCGTCGCTCGCTTCCTCGCGTCGAGCCCCTTCGCCGTCCTCTCGTCGTGGGACGCCGCGGGCTCGGGCGATACGAGCCCGCGAGGCGATTTCCCGGGCTTCTTGCGGATCCTCGACGACGAGACGCTCGTCATCCCCGATCGCCGGGGAAACCGGCGGACCGATACGTTCCACAACGTCGTGACGTGCGACAAGGTCTCCCTCGCAGCCGTGGTTCCAGGGCGCGACGACGTCCTCCACGTCGGCGGCACGGCGTACGTCACCGACGAGCCGGCGCTCCTGTCGACCATGGCGCTCGCGGGAAAGCCACCGCAGGCAGCGCTCGTCATCCGCGTGGCGCGCGCGGAGCTCCTGGCGAACGAGGCCCTGCAGCGATCGAAGATCTGGCAACGCTCCGCCGACGTCGACGCGGGCGCCGTCCCCGATCTGATGGCGCTGGCGACTCAGCACCTCGCGCTCAACGAGGACGGCGGCGCGAAGGCGGCGATGATTCGCCTCCTCGGCAGCGGCGCCGGCGCGTTCCCGAGGCTCATGCGATGGCTCATCGATCTCGGCTACCGCAAGGGGCTGACGGACGAGGGCTACGACCGCGGCGCGGCGAGGGCGGACGGCCCGGAGAGCCAGCGCGAAGATCGCCTGCGATGACGCTCGGCTCGGACAGCGAAGCGATCCAGTTCAATCCACGCGAACCACGGCGACCTGCGCGATCTTGCCGGGGGGCTCGACGTCGACCGTGACGAAATGGCGCCCGATGCCGTCGAGCCGCTCGGGGATCGCGCCGCCGCCGCCCGAGATGTACGCGGGGATCCCCGCGTTCTCGAACGCATAGAACGAGTGGATGTGGCCGTAGAACGTGAGATCCACGCGCCCGCCCGCGAGCATCGTGAGGAGCTTGTTGGCCTCGGCGCGGCTCGCGAAGGCGCCGTTGCGGGAGCCCACCGGGTCGAGGGGCGCGAGGTGCATCGTGACCACGTGCAGGAGATCCTGCCCCTCGGTGAGCCAGCCGTCGAGCCACCCGTAGGCGAGCGGATCGATCGTCGCGCTCGCCGAGTCGAGCATCGTGAACTGCACACCTCGGAACGCGAAGCGGTAATTCCCGCGGCCAAACCACTCGTGGTAGAGGTCGTCCCGCGTGCCGAGCTCGTGGTTGCCGAGCGTCGCGTAGCAGGGAAAACGGAGCGTCTTCATCTCGCGCTGGAATCGCTCGAGCTGCTCGGGCGAGCCCCGCGACGTGAGATCGCCGCTGATGAGCGCGAAGCGGACGCCCTCCGCCTCGTTCATCTTCGCGTAGATGTCCTGAACGCGGTCGATGTCCTCCTGGACGTCGGCGAAGACGGCGAACCTCCACGGCTCGCGCCGCGCCTCGTCCGGCGGGCGCAGCGAGAGGGCCGCCTCGGCGCCGGGCGGCAGGGAGAGGCGGAAGGTGCGCTGGGTCGGAAACGGCGCCTCGACGAGCTCCACGGGCACCCGCTTGTCCCCGACGCGCGCCGAGAGCTCGGCGTCCGCGAGCATGTTCTCGATCGTGATCTTCCACGGCCCGCCCGCCTCGTCGGTGAGGCGGATCGAGAGCGCGGGCGCGCTCGCCCAGAGCGCGAGCTCGCCCGAGTCGAGGCGGCGGACCGCCGCGAGCCCCTCGTCCACGGTGACGCGCGCCTCTCCCCGTGAGGCCATTCCCACCTCCAGGTCGCGGCGCGCGCGGCCCTCGGCCACGTCCAGGCAGGAGAGGGCGAGCGGCGCGGTGAGGGCGATGAGCGCGAGGAGGGCGTCTCTCAGGATCATGGCGAGTCTCCAGGGCGGAAGAGCAGCGCGAGGCGCCCGACGTACGCGGAGCCCGCCTTCACGTCGGCGAGCAGGCCCCAGCGGGGCGAGGCATGGATCCGGCCCTCCAGGCCGAAATGGCCCGGGACGCCGCTGCCAAGGCCGGGGAGCTTCGCGCCGCCGACATACCCGTCGTGCCGGTGGTCGTAAACCACCTTGGCCTCGCCGCGCGGATACCCCGCGTGCCCGAGGTACGCGCCGAAGGCGAAGCGGGGAATCAAGAGCTCGTTCCCCTCGAGCGGGCGGCGGCCGTGGCGGTAGCCCTCGACCGCGATCCCCCAGCCCATCTCCGCGAACGAGCCCCGCAGCGTGCGCCCGAGGTGGGCGAGATCGAGCCGGCCCTCGAGGCTGACCTCGCCGGTGGTGATCGAGAAGTCGTCGGAGGTGTAGCGGTGATGGGTGAGCGCGCCCTCGATCTCGAGGAACGAGCCGTCCGCCGCGCGCGGGCCGTCCGGCGTGCCGGGGCCGATGAAGCGATGCGCGGCCTCGACGCGGAGGCGCGCATTGTCGTCGTTCAAGGCAAACCAGCCGGAGCCCGAGAGGCGGAGGGAGCTCAGGCGCAGATCCATGCCTGGCACGAGGAACGTGCGGTACGCGAACGTGGGGTCGTGGACGTAGGCGAACCCGAGCTGCGTCTCGACCCAGGGCAGCGACGAAGGAGGGCTGCCGGTGCCGCCCTCCGGGGCGAGCACGCCATAGAGGTCCGCCAGAAGGGAGATCCCGAACAGGCCCACACCCGTCACGGTGGTGAGCACGATCGGCGCGATGACGCGCCGCGAGGCCCCTGAGGCCGCCGCGCCCGCGAGCCCGCCCACGGCGAGGCCGGCGCCCGCGCCCTCGAGGGCCAGGAGGGTCCAGCCCGTGCCCGGCTCACCCAGGATCAGGTGCCCGGTGCCGTGCGCGATGACCCCTGGGAACACCGCGCCGGCCGCGGCGACGGCGCGGCGCCCGGCGGAGACATCCTTCGTCGGCGGCGCCGCGGTCGCTGGCCCCCCGCCTGGCGCGGCGGTGGCCGGGGAGATTGGCGCGCCATCACCCGCCTCGACCTCGGCCGGCGCGACAACGAGGAGGAGCGCCAGGGTGAGGACGTAGCCTGTTGTGCGCGGGGGCCTCAGCATCGATCTCTGCGTGGCGGGCGCCTAACGTGGCACGGCCGTGCCGGCTTTGCACGCGTCGAGAGCCTCCGACCCCCGCCCGCCCTCGACCATCGGTCCTGATGAGCGTGAAGCTGTAGCCGGCGCCGCGGGTCGGATAGTGTTGTCCGGCAACCAAGGAGAAGCCGCGAAGATGATCCGATCCTCACGCGCCGCGACGGCGGCCATGACAAGCCTGTTCCTGCTCCCGCTCGGAGCGTGCGTCGCGGCGTCGGGGGCCCAGCCTCCCGCCGCGGCCACCGCCCCGTCACCCAGCCCGGAGCCCGCGGCCCCTGCGACGAGCCCCGCTCCGGCCGCGACCGCGCCGGCGGCGGCCGCCACCGCGCCGGCGACAGCCACGCCCGGCCCGGCGGCCCCCGCGGCGGTGGATCTCGATGCGCTCTACAGCGAGGCGATCTTCAAGTCCGCCGTCGTCACGCCCGCTGCCGCGCGCAAGCTCGTGCCGCTCAAGCCCGACGCGAACGGCACCTACACCGTGACCACCTGGGCCGGCTGCCGGGGCGACGGCGGACCGAACAAGTGCGGCGCCTACGTGGCGCAGCAGCCCGTGAACGTGAAGTGGGACGTGTGGGTCACGAGCAACGGCGAGCTCCAGAACAAGTGCAAGACGTGGACAGGCGATGTGGTGCTCCAGATCCACCAGGTCCTCGGCCTGTCAGCCCCGCAGCCGCCGCTCCCCGCGGACACGACGGAGCGGCAGTTCGTCACCTTCTCGGGGGTGCCTGCCGCGAGCATCTTCCGCCCCTGCACGGACGCCCGCGTCGACACCGACTCCTGCGACGGGACGAAGCTGCCTGAAAAGCAGCCTTCACTGGCGCCGGCCGATTACTACAGGTGGTTCACGAACCATGCGATGTCGTCGTGGCAAGTGCCGGCGAAGGGCCAGACGCCCACGGGCTTTCCGTGGACCAGGCTCGGATATTCGTACAACTGGGCGCCGGGCGCGGACATCTACGGGGCGTCCGAGTACGTCATCTCCGGCGGCGCGAAGGCGGTGAAGCTCACCGTCGCCGCCGTCCAGACGGCCAAAGATTACTGCAAGCCCTGAGCAGCGGGCTATGCCTGCGGCCCGGGGGCGTCCTTGCCTGTCTTGTCGGGCACGAGATAGATGCCCGGCAGGCTTATCAGGGTCATGGCGAATTTGGTCGCCAGGTTGATGGCGAAGATCTGCCGGATCACGTCGAACGGCAGCACAAAGGCAAAGGCACCGAAGCAAAACAGCAGGTTGTCGACCGGGACGCTGACCGCGTTGCTCGCGAGGACCGCGAGCCACTGGCGCCTGGGGCCCGCTTTTCTCAGATAGGCCTCGCGGACCCGATGGAAGACCTCGGTGTCCAGCAGCTCGCTCACGACCTCCGCGACGATGCTCGCGAACACGATTCGCCACACCGGGCTCAGGATCGCCGAGAACTGTTCGCCGAGCCCCCAGGACGGGTCGGACGGCACTTGCGCGGCCCAGAGGAGATAGAGGGCCATCAGGAGATTGGCCCCGCCGGCGCAAAAGATCAGCGTCTGGGCGCCGCGCTTGCCGATGGTCTTGTGGACCATGTCCCGCAAGGTGAAGGTGAGGGGATAGATGAAGGTCCCCATATCCACGGCCAGCGAGAAGACGACGCCGATCTTGAGGCTTGCGATCTGACTGATGAGCTGCGCCGCGATATAGAACGAGATGACGATGATGGCCGCCGGCCTGATGGCGCTCGTCAGATCTTGGCTCGCGCTCCTGGACGACAATTCGGACATGAGAATCGCCTCGTTTCAAGGCAGGTTCGGGGGCCGCCGCAGTCTTGAGCCCGGGTGGATCGATCGCACGGCGCCGCGAGCCTAGATGGCCGCCGGCGGCGAGGACAAAGAATCAACGACGACCCCGGCGAGGCTCGCTGCGTGGCGCACCCGTTTCCGTGCTCGCGCGGCCACGGTCGGCAGGCGCGGGGGCCAGCAGGATCGACCTTGCGGACGCCACGAACTCCTGCGCGTTCGTCGTCGATCCTGGTATGCTCGCGAGCGTGGCCGATCTGGCGATCGACATCTTCATCTCCTATGCGCATGAGGACGAGGCGCTGAGGTGTCGCCTCGATAGCCATCTGGGCCCGCTCGTCCGGCAGGGGCTCATCCGTCCCTGGCACAGAGGGCTGCTCGGGGCCAACGAGGAACGGAGCGCGACGGCCGCCACCCGGCTCGCGCAGGCCCGTATCATCTTGCTGCTGGTAAGCGCCGATTTCCTGGCGGACGACGAATGCGGCGCCGACGTCGAGCAGGCGCGTCGGCGGCTGCTGACCGGCGGCGGCGCGCGGGTGATTCCGATCATCTTGCGCCCGTGCGACTGGAGCGCTGCGGCGCTCGCGTTCCTGACGCCCCTCCCCGCGGGCGGCGAGCCGCTGGCAAGCTCCCCTGACCCCGAGATCGCCTGGGCCGACGTCGCGGCGCGCATCGAGCAAGCCGTCGTCGTGACGCGCCTCACGCGGCCGAGCGTCACCCCGGGACAGCCGCGCCGGGCGAGCGCCGCAGGACAGGTTCGAGTCAGCGGTGTTGTCCTGCGCAGCATCGATCGGACGCTCATCGACGAGCGCGGCAGGAGCGCACGCGACCAGGTCGTGGCGCAGATGCCCGAACACTGCCGCGACGACCTCCGCCATGAGTCGATCGATCTGCTCGCGAGATACGATCTCGAGACCCTCACGACCTACATGGATCTCGCCACGTCGCTGGTCCTGCGGGATCCCGAGCGCTGGCGTGACTTCGGTCGACTGGCGGTCAGCGGCGACCTGCACCAGCTCGTGCGCTCGGTTTACGCGGTGCCGACGGTGGACGTCGTGCCCGTCCTGCACCGTACGACCCGCATCCTGTCGTGCCTCTTCACGTCCGGATCTTGGCGTGTCGACACCGGATTTACCAGGAAGGTGGTGCTGACCATCGGCGCTCTCGGCCCCCCTTCGGTGCTGCTTCGTTGGTGGATTGTTGGGGTCATGGAGGAGATCGTGCGACGCGCCATGTCGAACGACGTCAAGTGGGCTATTGCGCACGGCGAGTCGAGAGGCACCCCCGAGCTTACCTGTGAAATCAGCTGGTGAGGGGAGGAGGGACTCAAGGATGAATGCTTGTCGCAACGCGCGCGTCGTTTCGCGAGGCTGTCGCCGGATCGTCGCCGTTCGGTGAGCACACGGCCCGGCTCGACCTCCGGGTGCCTCGTGCGGCCGACGAGAGGCAGGCGACCCTCTGGTGGTGGGGGAGCTCCCCCACGTCGCCGGAATGATGAAACCGCCAAGCCGCCACGAGACGCCAGGATCTTCGTGTTTTTCTTGGCGTCCTCGGCGCGCTGGGCGGCACGTCGCCGAGGATCCGCGGCCCTCTGCGCTCGACCTCGACGTCGGACGTTGCCGGCCCGCTCTCCTCTCCCCTACCCCAGCAGCGACGCCGCCACCCTCGGCGCCTCCCGCGCGGAGCACCCCATCCAGCCCGAGAGCCGCTCCGCCGGCTCGCCGCTCGCGAGCGCCCGGAGCACCCGCTCCGCCACGTCCGCGCGGAGCGCCCGCGTCCCGAACACCGGGTAGCCGATCGCCGCGTACGCCTTCGGATCCACGCCCCGCGCGACCGCCATCGACACCGCGCCGGGCGCCGGGCACGCGGGCACCTGGCCGCTGTCGAACCAGGCGGCGCACAGCGCGAGGCGGCGCTCGAGCGCGCCGCGCCGGAGCAGCGGCTGCACGTAGAGCACGCGCTCGCCCACCTCGATGCCGTGCGCCGCGAGCAGCGCCCTGCCCTCCGGCGCGAGCTCCGCGACCTGCTCCTCCGCGTCGCGCGCCGCCGCCGTCCCGAGCCCCTGCTCCAGCTGGTAGACGATCCCGCGCGCCGCGGCCGGGAGCGCGCGGACCTCGGGCGAGCGCAGCGGCGCGAGCAGCGCCTCGACGAGATCGCGCGCGAACGCCACGAGCCGCCGGAGCACGCGCGACCGCGCCCCCGCGCCGAGATCCTCGAGCGCGGCGAGCCGCACGTCGGGCAGGAGCAGCGTCGGGCCGCGCGCGAGCTGGCCGAGCAGCCGCTCGCCGTCGAAGATCCGCCCGCCCACGTCGACCGAGAACCGCTCGTGCGGCGCCCCCACGAGCTCCTCGACCCAGCGCGCCCGGTCGTCCTCGGGCGCGGGCGCCGCGGGCCCCGGCGCGAGCCGGGCCCGGAGCGCCGCGATCCGCGCGAACGGGTGCCCCTCCGGCACCACCGGCGGCTCGGCCTCGTCCCGGCGCGCGCCCGGCGACGACCGCGCGCTCGACGCCGCCCGCGCGCCCGACGCCGCCCGCAAGCGGCGCCCCGCCCCGCCGCCCCGCTCGACGAAGCGCTGCACAAGCCGCTCATGGAGCGCGTCGCTCAGGCGATCCTCGATCGCCCGCGTGCGCTCCTGCCACGCCGCCGCGTCGCGGACCCAGCGCGCGTGGTTCGAGATGTACGTCCACGTCCTGATCGACGCGATCCGCGTGATCAGCGTGTCGATGTCGCCGCCCACCTCGTCGATCTCGGCCACCCGGGCGGCCATCCAGCCGGCGTCGAGCGCCTCGCTCGGGCCCGAGAGCTGCCCGTAGATCTCGGCGAGGAGCGCGACGTGCGACTCGAACAGGAGCTTGCGGAAGTCGGGGATGCGGCAGACCTCCCAGAGGAGCCCCACCGCCTCTTCACCCCGCGCGCGCGCTCGCACCTCCGGGTCCTCGGCGAGCCTCGCCAGCGCGGCCGTGTCCTCCGCGTCGTCGACGAGCCGGAGCGAGCGGGCGCGCGGCCGCGCCCTGAGCGACGCGAGGAGCGCGTCGATCGAGCTCATGTCGAGCGCGCTGCTCCGCCAGAGCAGCCGCCGCACCGGGGGGAACCGGTGCGCCTCGATCGCGGCGGCCACGCCGTCGGGGAGCGAGAGCGGCGCGACGGTGCCGAAGGTCCCGTCCGCGAGGTGCCGGCCCGCGCGGCCGGCGATCTGCGCGAGCTCGGCGGGGTCGAGGTCGCGCACGGCGCGCCCGTCGAACTTGCGGAGCGCCGCGAACGCGACGTGGCGCACGTCGAGGTTGAGCCCCATGCCGATCGCGTCGGTGGCGACGAGGTAGTCGACCTCGCCCGACTGGAAGAGGGCGACCTGCGCGTTGCGCGTGCGCGGCGAGAGCGCGCCGAGCACCACGGCCGCGCCGCCCCGCTGCGCGCGCAGCCGCTCGGCGATCTCGTAGACCTGCGGGGTCGAGAACGCGACGACGGCGCTGCGCGGCGGCAGGCGCGAGAGCTTGCCGGCGCCGGCGCTCGCGAGCCGCGAGAGGCGCGGGTGCTGGACGATGCTTGCGGTCGGCACGAGCTCGGCAACGAGCGGCCGCATCGTGTCGGCGCCGAGGAACCATGTCTCGCGCCGGCCGCGCGAGAGGAGCAGGCGCTCGGTGAACACGTGGCCGCGCTGGTCGTGCGCGGCGAGCTGGATCTCGTCGATGGCCAGGAAGTCGACCTCCAGATCGACGGGCATCGCCTCGACGGTGCACACCCAGTAGTCCGGCCGCCTGGGGACGCGCTTCTCCTCGCCGGTCACGAGCGCGACGCGGGCCTCGCCGACCTGGGTGCTCACCCGGTCGTAGACCTCGCGCGCGAGCAGCCGCAGCGGCAGGCCGATCATGCCCGAGTCGTGCGAGAGCATGCGCTCGATGGCGCGGTGGGTCTTGCCGGTGTTGGTCGGGCCCAGGACGGCGGTGATGGGGGAAGCGTCGACCATGGCGCACGCAGCTTAGTACCGGACGCCGCGGTTACGCCCCTGCGCGACGCGCCGAGGGCGGTGGTCCTAGCGCGCCGTCGGGTCCGCGAGCCAGGCGGCGAGCGCCTCGGGCGGGAGCGCCAGCCTGGCATCGTCGAGGCGATCGGCGCCGAAGCGCTCGAACCGTTCAGCCAACAGGGAGTGCTCCATCTCGGTCAGCGGTCGGCCCAGCTTCTTCTCGAACTGGCTCGCCAGCACCCGGAGCTGCCCCTCCTTGCGCCCCTCCTGAAGGCCCTCCTTGCGCCCCTCCTGGAGGCCCTCCTTGCGCCCCTCCTGAAGGCCCTCCTTGCGCGCCTCGTCGCGTAGCGACTGCTTGAGCTGCTCGAACCATTGCTGAACTTCCGTCACGATCTCCTCCTCTTCCGCGTCTTCTGCGGTGCGCGCCGAGGGCTCTGCCGGGGTCTCGAAGCGCAATCGTAACAGCCAGGGCAGGGCGATGCCCCTCTCCCAGGCGTCGTCGGGCAGGGCGACGAGCTCACGGATGGCATCCCGGAGCACGGTGCGGGCGCCGAGCAGGCGCAGCAGCAGGGTGTCTCGGGTGCGCGGCAGCTCGGCGATGACAACGAGGTCGATCCGCCATCCCGGCGCGGCCCGGTAGAGGCCGGGGCGCCCGGGCACCGGGTCGAAGCCGAACGCGTCGAGCACGGTGGTGGGCCGGCCGCTGCTGAGGACGCACAGCCGCGGGAAGGGCACGGCGCCGCCGGCGCGGCGCTCGAGCTCATGGTGCCAGTGGAGCTGCTTGCGGACGCAGCCGCGCAGCTCGGCCGGACCGGGGGTGTCGTGGAAGGGCTCGAACTGGCAGGGCTCTGCCGCGAGCTCGCCGAGCAGGCCGAGCTCTGCGCGCAACGGGGCGCGGGCGGGATCGGGCACGTACCATATGTCCATGGTCTGGGATGTTGCGATGACCTCGACCTGAGTGTCGGCGCCGCCGACGAGACCGAGGGTCTCGCGCAGGACGCTCTTGCCTAGAGCGGTTTTCAGCTGGGTCTGGTACAAAAGCTGCTGCTCGGGCTCACTGATTCCCTATGCTGCAGGGCATCCCCGCTGGCGGAGCGCGAGAGCGCTCGCCGGGCGGCGCCATCCTCCGGGTTGCGCCGGCACGCGAGGGAGGTGGGCGACGCGGTGGACGGATGTAGCCGGCGTGCTGAAACCAACCTTTGGCGTCGCGATCAGTTACCAGACCGATGGCTCGGCCCATGGCTCGGTATACCTGCGGAACCGAGCGCGGGGCGGCGGCGCGGGTGAGCTCCTTGACTTTGCTGCCGCAGCCTTCCACCGGCGACAGGTCAGGCGAATAAGGCGGCAAAATCCAGAACTTTGCCCCGCGCTCCTCGACGGCAGCGCGAGCACCGGGAGCACGGTGTGCACCCAGCCCGTCGACAACGATCACATCGCCGGGCTGCACTCGAGGAGCGATCCGGTCGCGGATGTACGCCTCGAAGATGGCGCCGTTCATGGACCCCTCGAAGGCCATCGGTTCTACAGCGCCGCCGAGATTCAGCCCGACGATGAGCGTGATCTTCGGGTCGGTGTTACACGGCACCCTGCCGTGCGCCCGACGCCCGCGACGCGCACGACCGTACCGCCGCGCCATCCCGCGATGCAGACCGAACTCGTCGAAGAAGGTGATGTGGCGTGCGCCTACTCTTCGTGCTCGCCGCCGGAACTGAGCGCGGCGCTTGCGGACGGCGGGCCGATACTGCTCGCTCGCTCGAAGCGTTTTTTTTTCTCGTGATGCCCAGCCGCTGCAGCGCCCGATGCATCGTCGGGATGCTGACACGCACCTCCTGCCGCTGCTCGAACTGCTCAGCCAACTCGGCCAGCGTCCGGTCGTTCTTTTCCTCGACCAGCTTGCGCACCTCATCCAGCCCCGCCCGGTCGATCTTCGGCCCCACTCCACCACCGTGCGGCAAGGGCGCAAGGCTGCCTGTCGCGCGCACCTGGGTGAGGTAATTCTGCACAGTGTTCGGCGCGACCGAGAAACGCTCCGCTATTTCCCGAATGCTCCCCTCGCCGTTGACGTAGGCATCGACGATTCGCCGGCGCAGATCGAGACTGTACGGGCTCATGGGGCAGACCTTGGGCAGGTCCTGTGCCACGATCCGGTGCGGTCGAGCTCGGGCTGTAGCAGACTCGACTGAAAGCCGCTCTAAGGCGTCGAATTTGCTGCGCATCGATGTGGTGACGAGAATGGGATTCATCGGACGCGCCAGCAAGCCAATTTTCGCGCGAGGCGTGCTGTTTTTGCGAAATGATGGAGAGCGACATCGCGCATGGGGAGGAGAAGAATATGGCCATTACATGCGCCACATCGATGCGTTCAGAAATCGTGTCTTCAGCGCTGTACCGCCACCGCGTTGGGGGGCGCGAATCGATGGATAGGAGAGTGGTCGTTCGTCGCGCGGAGGTTCGGGGTGTGCGTGAGCGCACCGCCGGAGAGCGTGAAGGACGCGGCGGTCGAAGACGTGGGCCTTGAAGCTGGGGATCGGGCTCCCGCGCACGCAGCGCGCTGGCCCGTGTCACGGACGAGCACGGCAGCTCGCCTTTACCTCTGGGCTGCATCGACGTCGGCGCTCGGCGGGCCCCGAACGCCTGAATAGCCGGAAAATTTCACCAACATTGCATGCACGGGAGCAGATCCCTGGGCCACCTGGGCGGGAGCAGCTTCTCCCTCTTCAGCGACATCGCCCCTGGCCTCGATGCCGCGGAGCGCCCGGAGGGCCTGGGAGCGGCCTGCCGGTGCGGGGAAGGAGAAGATGCGACAGCAGCCCGCGCGCGCTCGGCCTTCGTCGCGTCGCCGCGCCCGTGGCATGATGAGGCGAGATGCCGGCCGCTGTAAGGAGCGCGACATGGGGCCCGGCCTCTGCTAGACCGCGGGGGCCCGAACGGAAGGACGCTGGGACGCGGAAGGCTCGATCGCATGCTGTCGCTTGAAGCGGGGAGCGTCGTCGGTGGGAAGTATCGCCTGGAGCGGCCGCTGGCGGGCGGCGCCATGGGCTTTCTCTGGGTGGCCCGGCACCTCCAGCTGGACGTCGAGGTCGCGCTCAAGTTCATGATGCCGCAGCACGTCGACTCCCCCGTCGCGCGCGCGCGGTTCGAGCGGGAGGCGAAGGCCTCGGCCCAGCTCCGGACCCCCAACGTGGTCCACGTCTACGACTACGGCCTCGAGGGCGACACGCCCTACCTCGCGATGGAGCTGCTCGAGGGAGAGGACCTCGCGGCGTACCTCGCGCGCCACGGGCGCCTCGAGCCGGAGGAGCTGCTCGGCATCGTGAGCCAGGTGTCCAAGGCGCTCCGCCGCGCGCACGAGGTGGGGCTCATCCACCGCGACCTCAAGCCGGCGAACATCTTCCTCGCGCGGCAGGGCGAGGAGATCGTCAAGATCCTCGACTTCGGGGTCGCCAAGGCGATCGGCACCGGGCTGGCCGCCGACGCGACGAAGACCGGCACGCTCATCGGCTCGCCGCACTACATGAGCCCCGAGCAGGTGCGCCGGAGCAAGACGATCGACTTCCGCAGCGATCTCTGGTCGCTCGGCGTGATCATCTTCCAGTGCCTCACGGGCCAGCTGCCCTTCCCCGGCGAAGAGCTCGGCGACGTGCTCGTGGAGATCTGCACGGGCGACATCCCGGTCGCCTCGCAGCTCGCGCCGAATCTCTGGCCCGAGCTGGACCGCTTCCTGGAGCGCGCGCTCAAGCGCGAGCCCGCGGAGCGGTTCCAGAGCGCGAGCGAGCTCGCCCGCGCGTTCGCCGCGGCGGTGCAGCGCACGGCGGTCCCGGACTCGCGCGACTCGCTGGACTCGACCGAGGCGCTGGCTCACGGCGTCGCGCCGGCTCTCGGCAGCGCGCCAGCTCACGGCGTCGCGCCGGCTCACGGCGTCGCGCCAGCTCACGGCATCGCCCTGGCTCTCGGCATCCCGCCGGCTCACGGCGTCGCGCACGCTCACGGCGTCGCGCCGGCCGGGGGTGGCACCGTGGCCCTGGACGACGCGGTGACCGCCGGCGGCACGCTGGCGGCGGGCGGGACGGTCGTCGAGGACCGCACGCGTGTCCCGGGTGGCGTGGTGGGCGCGAGCGACACGCTGGCCGCTGGCGGCACGCTCACCGCCAGCGGCACGCTCGAGGCCGTGGGAGGCGCGCTGCCCCCGCCCGTGGATCGTCGCGCCCCGTCGCGGGCGGTGCTCGCCGTGGCTGCCAGCGTGCTCGTGGTCGGCCTGGGGATCGCCGCCGTCGTCCTGCTTCGCTCGCCTGCTCCCGAGGTCACCGCTGCCCCGGCGGCGACGTCTCCGCCGGACGCTCCGGCGTCCGCTGCACCGCCGACACGGGTGGAGGAGGCGCCTGCCCTGCCTCCCCCAAGCGCGAGCGCCGTCCCCGCCACGCCGGCTTCGTCGGCCCCGACCAGCGCGGCCTCCGCCTCGGCGCCCCCCCCGTCGGCCGCCCCCCCACCTGGCGCCGCAAAGGCCACGCCAAGGCCTGCGCGCCCGCAGGCGCCTCCCCCGGCCAGGCGGCCCTCTCAGGGGGCGCCCTCCAGCAAGGGCGCTTCCGAGAAGGATCCGACCTTCGGCTTCTAGTATCCCGTCGCTGAAGAGCGCGGACTGAGACCGTCGATGAACTTGACCGTCTCGTCGAGCGGCGCCCGGCCCGTACGGGTGTAACCGACCGTGGGGTCCTCGTAGCCGATCGACATGCCGCAGAAGAGGATGAGCCCGTCCGGGGGTGACAGGACCTGCGCGACGGTCTTGCGAACCTGCGACCACGCCATCTGCGGGCAACTGTGCAGCGCTTCGGCGCGCAGCAGCAGCATGACGGTCTGCAGATACATCCCTGTGTCGGCCCACTGGGCCGGGCCCAGGTCACGGTCGATGTAGCAGAACAGGGCGGCGGGCGCGCCGAAACAGTCCCAGTTGGCGATCGCGGCCCTCTGCCGCGCCTCCCAGTCCTCGCGAGCAATGCCGAGCGAGGCGTAGCGCTCCCTGCCGAAGGCGGATCGGCGCTCTCTGTACGGGGACTTCATTCCCGGCGGGTACATTTCGTACTCCCGCTCGTCCCAGGGGTCGCCTGCAGCCACGCGCTCAACGGCGAGCCTCTTGAGCTCAGCCAGCGGCGCGCCGGTCACCACGTACGTGTTCCACGGCTGGAGGTTCGACCCGGAGGGCGACCAAGCCGCTGCGGATAACACGCGCTCCAGCACCTCCCTCGAGACGGGCTGGTCGGTGAATCCGCGCACCGCCCGCCGGCTCCTGACTGCCTCATAGACGTCCATGACCGCCTGCCTCTCCAGATCTTCTCATTGAAATCACAATCCTATTCGACGACCTGGCCAGGGTCGAATCGCCGCGTGGCGGAGCGAGACCGACTCGGGTGGACCGCGCTCATCGCCTCCACGGACGTCGCCGCTCCTGTCGTCAGGCACCTCGCGCCCGCGCGCGAGGACGAGGACTTCGGGCACGGCGACCTCCCACGCCACGGACGCCGTCGACCAGGCCTGGGCGCCGCTCGCCCGGTGGCTCCTCCACCACGGAAGCCCCGCGGGGAGCGCGCCGGATCCTCTGAACCGGCGCGCTCCGGGCTGCACGACGAGCGAGCTACCCCGGGCTCGACACGCCCGGTGATGGTTGGGGGCGGCGCTTCAGCCCCTCGAAACTCCAGCCCTTCGGAGGCCCGCCCCGCCACCACGCCAGCAGCCGGCCCTCCGTTCGCCACCTCCGGGCTGTTCGGTCCGAGCACGGCCGACGTGCTGCGCGCGCCCTATGCGGACGAGGCGGAGGCGGCGCTCTCTACGGCATGGCGAGCAACAGGTTCGCGGGCGCGTGGGCAACGATCGCCGTGGTCGGGGTTGTGGCATGCGCTTCCGGCGGCTGCGGGTGGCTCATCGGCGCGGACTGGTCCAGCTACGTACCAGGCGGAGGGTCGGGCGGAGCGGCCGGCAGCGCCGGCAGCAGCGATGGTTCCGGGACTGGGGCGGGGGGAACCGGCGGTTCGGCGCACGGCAACGGCGGCGCCGGCGGAGGTGGAGGCCGTGGGGGCGCTGGGGGCGCTGGGGGCGCTGGGGGGCGACCCGGAGTGCTTTGCCAGCGATGCGAAGTGCTCGGAGAACACGCCGCGGCGATGTGTCGATGGGCGGTGGGAGTACGGCGACCCATGCGTCAGGCAGACCTGCGTCGAGGGGGAGTGCATCGGGGAGTGCGGTCCGGACGACGTGCGCTGCGCGGACAATCAGCCGCAGCGATGCGATGGGCGCGGAGCGTTGAAAGATGCGGAGCCGTGTCGCGCGGCAGCGCCCGTGTGCGACGCAGGAAAATGCGTCCCACCAAGCTGTGTCGGACTGGTTGAGGCGTGCGGGCCGAGTGGCAACGAAAGCTGCTGCGCGACGGCGGAAGCGGTGCCCGGGGGCACGTTCAACCGGAGCAACGACGCAGCGTATCCGGCGACGGTGAGCAGGTTCGCGCTGGATCGGTTCGAGGTGACGGTAGGGCGGTTCCGGAAGTTCGTGGAGGCGTATCCCGGGAGCAAGCCTGCGGAAGGAGCGGGGGCGCATCCGCTAATCGATGGGAGCGGTTGGAATGCGGAGTGGGCTCTCCCAGAAAACGCGGCGGATTTGAGGCAGGCCGCGAAATGCAGTGGGGCCTACCAGACATGGACGGACGAGGCCGGCGCGAACGAGCACCTTCCGATGCACTGCCTGGACTGGTACGTCGCGTTCGCGTTCTGCGCGTGGGACGGGGGGAGGCTGGCGACGGAGGCGGAGTGGAACTACGCGGCAGCGGGCGGAGACGAGCAGCGGGAATATCCGTGGGGCTCCGGGATCGACGGCGATCGCGCCGTCTACAACTGCACCGGGGCTGGGAGCGTCGCGGGGCGTTGCGAGCTACGCGACATCCTGCCGGTCGGGTCGAAGCCGCGCGGAGACGGGCGGTGGGGGCACTCGGATCTGGCCGGGAATATGTCGGAGTGGGTTTTGGACTGGTACGCAGACTACCCAGTCAGCTGCAACGATTGCGCCATCACGTCTACTGCTTCTCCTGCTTCGAGCCGGGTGATCCGGGGCGGGAGCTGGAACAGCAGTGCGTCAGACTTGCACTATTCCCGCCGCTACGACTATGACCCGTCGGTCCGCGCCAACAACATCGGAACCCGGTGCGCGAGGACACCGTAGCGACGAGTCGACGCGACCCCTCCGATCTGTCCTGCTGACCCGGGCCAGGCGGGCCTCGCCGCGCTCGGCGACGGGCTCGACGCTCACCCGTGGCGAGGCTTGCCCCCCTTGCGTTGGGAGCCCCCGGGCTCCCGCTCAAAGGTTCGCGGTCGTCAGCCAGTGGGGGTTCTTCGTCGTGCCGTCGAAGCGCTCCGTGGTCTTGAACTGCTCGTGTTCTCCTCTGGCCCCGAGCTCGGCTGTGCGCGCCAGGATCGCCGCGACGTGCTCGCCGCCGAGCGGCTGGAACGTGTAAGCCGCCTTGAGCGCCTGCTTGAGGACACCCAGGCTGTCGCAGCCGGTGATGACCACCGACGTCGGCAAGCTCATGGGGTAGTGCAGGCAGGTACTCGGCGAGACAACGCCCGCCTTCGCGATCTCCCCGCCGGCGAACGGCTTCATCCCCAGCACGCCGATGCCCTGCTGTGTCAGCACCGGGAGCACCGCCTTCTCGAAGCTCCGGTAATGGGGATCCAGGACGTTGAGGGGCATCTGCACGGTGTCGAGGGGGACGCCCTGCCGCTCGGCCATCTTCAGCATGGCGAGGTGGATGTCCGGGTCCTTGTGCCCCGTGAAGCCGATGAACCGGATCTTGCCGGCCTTCTTCGCGGCCACGAGCGCCTCCATCGCGCCGCCGGACCCGTAGATCTGCTCGGGATCGCTCCTCCGGATGATCTCGTGCATCTGCACGAGATCGATGACGTCGGTGCGCAGCCGCCGGAGCGACTGCTCGAGCTGCGCCTCGGCCGTCGCCCGGGTGCGGCCGTCGAGCTTGGTCATCAGGAAGACCTTGCCGCGGTATCCGTCCTGGAGCGCCTTGCCCATGCGCTCCTCGCTCTTGCCGTCGTGGTAATCCCAGCAGTTGTCGAGGAAGGTGACCCCGTGATCGATCGCGAAGCGAACGAGCCGGATGCTCTCCTGCTCGTCGCCGGGGACCGCCATGTGGTAGCCGCCGAGGCCGAGGAGGCTGACCTTCACGCCGGTCCGCCCGAGAGCCCTCGTCGGCATCACGCCGCCCGCCGGCAGCGCGACGTCCTCTTCCTCTGGCGCCCCGGAGGAAGGCCCCTCGGGAGGCTCCGGAGCGCCCGCGCCCGGGGATGTAGCGTTTTGCCGCAGCTGCGCGCTCCCCGCACACGCGCCGAGCGCGAGGCTGGCGCCCGCAGCGTGGAGGAAGGTCCGCCGAGAAGGTCGCTTCGTCATGACAGGGCAATGCTCCTTTTCAGGGCGAAGCTCGATTGCAGGGGACATGCCATGCGAACACAGGCACGAGCGCGGCGCCAGCGCCCGCCCCCCAACAGTCACCAACGCGGTCGTGAACGTGGTCGTGGTCGTGGTCGTGATCGTCAACGGCTCGGTCGTAAACGTGAACGTTCCGCGGAACTAAACGGAGGTAGCGACAATCGGCCAAGATACCGGAGGAACGTTCACGTCTACGATCTTGCCGTCGACGACCACGACCACGTTCACGTTCACGACCCCGTTCACGGTAGTGACCGCTTGGGGGTGAAGGAGCTCATGGCCGTCCGAGACGAGACGGCGTGGCTGTCGGTGCCGGAGACCAGCATCGCGCGGGTCGGCGCGCACAGCGATCCGGAGCGGTGCCCGGTGAGGATGCGGCCTTCGGCGGCGAGCGTATCGAGGTTCGGTGTGGTGATCTCGCCGCCGAACGCGCCGAGGTCCGAGAAGCCGAGATCGTCGGCCACGATCGTGACGATGTTGGGCAGCTCGACGATCGTGCCGCCGCCGCCCGAGCCCGCTGCACCGCCGCCGCCCGAGCCCGTCGCGCCAGCTTCACCCGAGTTGCCACCGCCGCCGGCACCGCCCGTGGCGCTGCCGGCGCCGCCCGAACCGCCCGACCCGCCGCTCGCGCTGCCCGTCTGAGCGGCGCTGCCGCCGCTGCCCGAGTCGTCATCGCCTCCGCAGCCGATCGGGCCGAGCAGCGTGGCGAGCAACCAGGGCCCGATCGCGAGCGCCGAGCCAATCCATCGATGGCGTTCGAAGAACCGCTTCATACCTGTCTCCTTGGAAGTGCCGGAAGCGCCGCATGCCGGAGTCGAACGTCGTCGTGAGCGAGGTTCCGCCGTCATCCAGGAGGGACACCTCGGTTCGCGCACCGGCAAAAGCTCGGCCGGGCGCGCCACGAGAAAGGGCGGGCTCTGACGGTGATGAGCCGCGTGGCTCGGCCGTCACGACGAACGACGGCGCCGCACGTCACCGGGGACGCGGAGGCGCTGCGTCGCTGTTCTCCTCGCCGCAGCGCGCGCCGCGGCGCATGCGGCTAACTACAGCAAGAACGACAAGTGCTCGTCCGGCAGCACGCCCCCGAGCGAGCACCGAACGCCCGCATGGCGACGAGGCAAGGAAACATACGTCCGTTATAACGGAAACTACGACGTTATACAAGACAATTCTCTCGCCGCGGAGCGACGGCCCGAGGTCCTGCCAGAGGTCCTGCCAGAAAAGCCGGCCGATAACGAGCCGTCGCCGGAAACAGCGTCGCGCGGGCGCTCGCTACCCGACCAAGGTCGGGTGTCGGTCCGCGCCGGGCATCCGTGGTGGTCGGGTAGACTCGGACCGTCCCGCAGCAGGACGCTCGACCTTTCACGCTCGATGACCATGGCAGCAATGACGCCCGAAAATTCCGGTGGAGACGGCTCCGGCGAGCCGATGCCGGTCGACGTGGTTCATCTGGAGCCGCTCTGGGAGGACGGCGAGGTCGGCCTGTCGCGAGGGCTCCGTCGCAGCGACGGCGCGCGGATCCTCACCGCGATCGGCCTGATCGCCCGCCTCGAGCACGAGCTCGCGCTCCGCCACGCGATCGAGCCGTCGTGGGGCGCACGGCCGCTGGGGCTCGCGCGCGCGGTGGGACGGCTCGCGCTCGTCCTCAGCGATCCGGGCGGCGAGATCCTGGCGCGCCTCGTGGGTCGCCCGTGGGAGACGACGGCCTTCTTGCGCGTGGCGATCGGCCTCGGCATCGCCCTCGACCGCGTCCACGACCGCGGCATCACCCACAGGGACCTCAAGCCGGCCAATATCCTCGTCGACGTCCGGGCCGGCGCCGTATGGCTCACCGGCTTCGGCATCGCGTCGCTGTCGCTGCGCGAGCAGCAGAACGCCGGCGCGCCGGTGCCCGCGGGGACGCTGGCGTACGTGGCGCCGGAGCAGACCGGGCGCATGAACCGCCCGGTCGACGCGCGCAGCGACCTCTATTCGTTCGGCGTCACGCTCTACCAGCTGCTCACCGGCGTGCTCCCGTTCAGCACCACCGAGCCGGCGGAGCTGCTGCACGGGCACCTGGCGCGGGAGCCCAGGCCGCCGCACGAGCTCGCGCCGGCGATCCCGCCGCCGATCTCGGCGATCGTGACGAAGCTGCTGGCGAAGGCCCCGGAGGACCGCTACCAGTCGGCGCGCGGGGTGCTCACCGACCTGCGGCGCTGCCTCGCCGAGTGGGAGTCGTTCGGGCGCGTCGAACCATTCCGGCTCGGCGCGCAGGACGTCTCGCGGCGGCTTCGCGTACCCGAGAAGCTCTACGGCCGCGAGCGCGAGATCCACGAGTTGCTGGCGACCTTCGGCCGGGTCGTGTCCGCCGGCGAAAAGGAGCTCGTGCTCGTCACCGGATATCCCGGGGCCGGCAAGTCGTCGCTCGTGAACGAGCTCCGGCGCGCGCTGTTGCCGGCGCGGGCGCTGTTCGCCTGCGGGAAGGCCGACGAGTCGACGCGCGATGTCCCGTACGCGTCGGTCGCGCAGGGCCTCCGCACGGCGGTGCGCGCGATCCTGGCGCAGAGCGAGGACGAGGTCGCGCGCTGGCGCGAGTCCCTGCAGCGCGCGCTGGGACCGAACGGCAAGCTGGTCGTCGACCTGGTGCCCGAGCTGGCCCTCGTCATCGGTGAACAGGCCCCCGTCGCCGAGCTGCCGCCGGAGGAGGCGAACAACCGCTTCTGCGCGGTGTTCCGCCGCTTCCTCGGGATCTTCGCGACCGCCGAGCGCCCGCTCGTGCTGTTCCTCGACGACCTGCAGTGGGCCGACGAGGCGACCCTCGCCCTGCTCGAGCACGTGATCCGCCAGGACGACGTGAAGCATCTGCTGGTCGTCGGCGCCTACCGCGACAAGGACGTCGGCGCCGGGCACCCGCTTTCGCGGGCGCTCGAGCGGATGACCGCGGCCGGCGCGACGCTGCGCGAGATCGCGGTGCCGCCGCTCCAGGTGCAGGACGTCGAGAAGATCCTCGGCGGGGCGCTCGGCTGCAGCCGCGAGCACGTGCGCCCGCTGGCGCGGCTCGTCTACGAGAAGACCAGCGGCAATCCGTTCTTCGCCATCCAGTTCGCCTCCGCGCTCTACGATGACGCGCTGATCGGCGTCGACCCGGCGAGCGGCAGCTGGACGTGGGACGTCGCGCGGATCCAGGCCCAGAACTTCACCGACAACGTCATCGAGCTGATGATGACGCGCTTCGGCGGCCTGCCCCCGGCCACGCGCGAGGCGCTGAAGGACCTCGCCTGCCTCGGGCGCACGGCCCCGGCGCGGACGCTCGAGGACGTCCACGGCGAGCACATCCACGCGGCGCTGGCGGAGGCGATCCGCGCGGGCCTTGTGTACCAGCTCGACGGCGCCTACTCGTTCCTCCACGACCGCGTGCGCGAGGCCTCGTACGCGCTGCTCAGCGAGGCGGAGCGCCCGGCGGCCCACCGGCGGATCGCGCGGAGGCTCCTGGCCAGCACGCCGGGCGAGCGGCGCGAGGAGGCGGTGTTCGACATCGTCAACCAGTACAACGGCGGCTCGTCGCTGGTCGTGGAGGACGATGAGCGGCTGCTGCTCTCGGAGCTCAACCTGCTCGCGGGCGGGCGGGCCAAGGCCGCGAGCGCGTACGCCCAGGCGCTCAGGTACCTGACGCAGGCGCGCGCGCTGCTGCCTGCCGACAGCTGGCAGCGCTGCCCGGCGCTGGCGTTCCCGATCGAGCTGGCCGTCGCCGAGTGCGAGTGGCTGAGCGGCGCGAGCGACTCGGCCGAGGCGCGGCTGTCGCGGCTCTCGTCGCGCGTGACCGACCCGGTCGACCTCGCGGCGATCGTGTGCGTGCAGATCCACCTGTACACGACCACCGATCGGTTCGATCGCGTGGTGCCGATCGGCCGCGACTACCTGCGCGGCGTCGGCATCGCGCTGCCGGCCGCGCCGACCGACGACGAGGTGCGCGCGCAGTACCAGGACATGCGCGCGCGGATGGGCGAGCGCTCGATCGAGTCGCTGCTCGACCTGCCGCGGATGACCGACCCGCGGCGCCGGGCCGCGATCGACGTGCTGTCGCTGCTCGCGACGCCGGCGTACTTCGTCGACAAGAACCTCTACGCGCTGCTCATCCTCCACATCGTCCTGCTCAGCCTCGAGCACGGCAACACCGACGGCTCGGCGCTGGCCTTCTCGCTGCTCCCCAGCGTGATCGGGCCGCGCTTCGCCTCGCATCGCGACGGCTACCGGTTCGGCCAGCTGAGCGCCGACCTGGTCGAGAAGCGCGGGTTCGACCGCTACGCGGCGCGCGTGCTGATGGTCTTCGCGACCCATGTGATCTCGTGGACCAGCCACCTGCGGGCCAGTCTTTCGATCACCAAGCGGGCCTGCGAGAAGGCGCTCGAGAGCGGCGACCCCTACGGGGCGTACTGCGCCGGGTTCGCGGTCACCTACCTCCTGGCCGCGGGCGCGCCGCTGGCCGAGGTCCAGCGCGAGGCCGAGGGCGCGCTGGGCGTGGCCCGCCAGGCCGGCTCCGCGTTCGCCACGGAGCTCATCGGCGCCCAGCTCGACCTGATCCGGACCCTCCGCGCGCCGCTCGGCGGCGACGGAGCCCCGGCGGCCGGCGACGAGCGGCCCTTCAGCGACCCGTACGATTCGGGCGCCCTGCTCGCCGTGTTTCGCTGGGTCCGCGAGCTCCAGGGCTGCTTCCACCGCGAGCGCTACGACGAGGCCGTGGCCCTGGCCGCGCGGGCGCGCGAGCGCATCGACGTCGCGGAGCGGTTCTACGAGGAGGCCGAGTTTCACCTGTACTCCGCGCTGGCCCACGCGGCGGTCAGCGACGGGAGCGCGGGCGGCGGTCACGTCGAGCGGGTGGCAGCGCACCACGCCCAGCTGGCCGCGTGGGCCGAGGATTCGCCGCAGACCTTCGGCTGTCAGGCGGCGATGGTCGAGGCGGAGCTGGCCCGCCTGGAGGGCCGCGAGCTGGCGGCGGAGCGCACCTACGAGCAGGCGATCCGGCTCGCGCGCGAGGAGGGCTTCGTGCAGTTCGAGGCGGTCGCCAGCGAGCTGGCGGCGCGCTTCCACGAGCGCCGCGGGTTCGCCACGATCGCGGCGGCGTACACCCGCGAGGCGCGGGACCTCTACGACCGCTGGGGCGCGCGCGGCAAGGTCGAGCTGCTTTCGCGGCGGCTGCGGGCCGGTCGCTCGGTGGTGTCGTCCGGCGAGACGCTGCTCGAGCGGCTCGACGTCGCGGCGGTGCTCCGCGCGTCGCAGGCGCTGTCGAGCGAGATCGTCCCCGAGCGGTTGATCGAGGCGTTGATGCGCACGACGGTCGAGAGCGCCGGGGCGACGCGCGGGGTGCTGGTGACGCTGGCGCGCGGCGAGGTCGAGGTCGCCGCGGTGGCGACGACGCGCGAGGAGGGCGTGGCCGTGCGGCTGCGCGACGCCGGAGCGCCCGCGGAGGAGCTGCCGGAGACCGTCATCCAGTACGTCGTGCGCACCCGCGACAGCGTGCTCCTCGACGACGCCCTGCAGGCGCACCCGTTCGCGGGCGACCCGTACATCGCCGCGCGCCGCTGCCGCTCGCTGCTGTGCCTGCCGCTCGCCAAGCAGTCGCGGCTGATCGCGGTCCTCCAGCTCGAGAACACGCTCACGCCGCACGCCTTCACGTCGGAGCGGATCGCCGTGCTGACCCTGCTCGCGTCGCAGGCGGCGATCTCGCTGGAGAACGCGCGCCTCTACGCCGAGGTGGGCCGCTCCGAGGGCCGGCTGACGCGGATCATCGACACCATCCCGACGCTCGCCTGGTCGGCCCGGCCTGACGGCTCGGCGACGTTCTTCAACCGCCAGTGGCTCGACTACACCGGCCTCTCGCTGGCGGAGGCGCAGGCGCAGCGCCACCCGAGCGCGACCCACCCCGACGACACGGAGGCGGCGCGCTCGCACTGGCAGCGGCTGGTGCGGTCGGGCGAGCCAGGCTCGTTCGAGGCCCGCCTGCGCCGCGCCGACGGGGTCTATCGCTGGTTCTTGACGCGGGCGCAGCCGCTGTACGACGAGCGGGGGATCGTCGAGTGGTACGGCACCAGCACCGACATCGAGGATCGCAAGCAGGTCGAGGAGGAGCTCGACGCGCGGGTCCGCTTCTGGACGCTGCGCTCGTCGATCTCGAGCCGGCTCGCGGCCTCGCCGACCGACCGCCTCGACGCGGAGATCGACAAGGCGCTGGCCGAGGTCGGCGGCTTCTTCGAGGTCGACAGCATCTTCATCTTCTGGTTCTCGCACTCGGGCACCGACGCCGTCAGCACGCACACGTGGGCCAAGTCGGGCGTGGCGCTGCCGCCGAGCACGGTCACGATGTTCCGCGAGAGCGTGGACGAGCTGCGCCGCGGCGAGGACGTGCCGGTCCACGACGTGATGCGGATGCCGGAGCACAAGCGCGACGAGGGGCTCGCGCTCGAGGCGATGGGGATCAAGTCGATCATCGCGCTGCCGCTGGTGGTCGGCGGGGTGACGAGCGCGTCGCTCAACCTGGCGTGCACCTCGCGGTACGTGCTGTGGACCGACCCGATCCGCCAGCGCCTCCGGATCCTCGGCGAGGTGTTCGCCAACGCGCTCGTCCATCGCCGGGCCGAGCTCGACCTCGAGCGCTCCGAGTCGGCCCTCCACCGCGCGCAGACCGACCTCGCCCACGTCACCCGCATCACCATGCTCGGCGAGCTGGCGGCGTCGATCGCCCACGAGATCAACCAGCCGCTGACCGCGATGATGGCCGAGGCGGCGGCGTGCACCAACTGGCTGGCGGCGCCGCGGCCGAAGCTCGACGACGTCCGCGACTCGCTGGCGGCGATCGCCAGCGAGGGCAGCCGCGCCGGCGAGATCTTGCGGCGGATCCGGGCGCTGCTGTCCCGCTCGTCGATCGAGACCAACTCGTGCGACCTCACCGCCGTCGTCCACGCGGTGCTGCCGGTCGTGCGACGACAGCTGCTGCAGTCCGAGGTGGTGCTCGAGACGGCGCTACGGCCGAGCTTGCCGGCGGTCGTCGGCGATCCAGTCCAGCTGCAGCAGGTGGTCCTGAACCTGATCCTCAACGCGAACGACGCTTCGCGCGACGTCGAGCCGAGCCGCCGCCGCATCACGGTTCGTACGTTCGTCGAGCGGGGCGACGCCGACGGGTCGGTCGTGGTCGAGGTCGAGGACTGCGGCATGGGCATCGGCGGGGCCGACCCGGCGAGCCTGTTCGAGCCGTTCTTCACCACCAAGACCAACGGCCTGGGGATGGGGCTGGCGATCAGCCGCTCGATCATCGAGCGCCACGGCGGCCGGCTCTGGGCGCAGCCCAACGCGTCCGGCATCGGTGCTACCTTCGGCTTCTCGCTCACGGCGATCTCGCGCGACTTGCAGCGGAGCTCCGGATGAACGCGACCTCGACCCTCTCCTCCCCGGCCCCGAAGGTCTTCGTCGTCGACGACGACGCGTCGGTGCGCGCCAGCTTGAGCCGGCTCCTCGCGTCCGTCGACCTCACGGTCGAGACCTTCCCGTGCGCCGAGAGCTTCCTGTCCGCCGATCACTCCGACGCGCGCGGCTGCGCGGTGCTCGACGTCAAGCTGCCGCAGCTCGACGGCCTCGAGCTGCAGCGTCGGCTCTCGGACGCCCGGGTCAACCTGCCGATCATCTTCCTCACCGGGCAGGGCGACATCCCGATGTCGGTGCGGGCGATGAAGGCGGGGGCGGTCGAGTTCATGACGAAGCCGTTCCGGCCGGAGGACCTGATCGCGGTCGTCCGCGAGGCGATCGAGCGCGACCGCGTGGCCCGGATCGAGCGCGACGACCTGGCCGCGCTGACCGGCCGCTACGAGTCCTTGACCGCCCGCGAGCGCGAGGTGATGCGCGGCGTGGTCGCCGGCCAGCTCAACAAGCAGATCGCGGCGGAGTTCGGCACGCGCGAGGCGACGGTGAAGGAGCAGCGGGCCAAGGTGATGGAGAAGATGCGGGCCGGCTCCCTCGCCGAGCTGGTGCGCTTCGCCCTGCGCCTCGGCCACCTCGAGGGTGCCGACGGAGGACGAGGCCGATGAACGACGAACGGCTGATCGCGATCGTCGACGACGACGCGTCGCTGCGCCGCTCGCTCGGCAACCTGCTCAAGTCGACGGGCTTCAACGTCGAGACGTTCGCCTCCGCGGAGGCGTTCCTCGCCGCCGGCAAGATCGAGGCGATGGACGTCCTGGTCCTCGACGTCCGCATGCCGGGGATGAGCGGCGTCGACTTGCTCGTCGAGCTGACCCGCCGCGCGTCGCGGCTGCCGGTCGTCGTCCTCACCGCCCACGGCGACGAAGACGTGCGCAAGCAGTGTTTCCGCGCCGGCGCCGTGGCCTTCCTGACCAAGCCGTTCCAGCCCAAGGACCTGCTCGACGAGATCCATCAGATCACGCGCGGCGACTGAGCTGCTCGAGCGCAGCCGCCGCGCCGCGGCCGCGCGAGCGCAGCCGCCGCGCGAGCGCCGCGCTAGGCCCGGTCGAGGCCGAGCGCCCGGGCCACGCCGGCCCCGTAGGCGAGGTCGGCCTTCATGCAGTTGGCGACGTGCCGGCGCTGGATGTCGACCGACGCGCCGCCGAGGGAGCGAGCGGTGTTGTCGAACAGCGCCTGTCGCTGCGCCGGCGACATCAGGCGGAACAAGCGACCTGGCTGCTCCCAGTGGTCCTCGTCGGCGCGATGATCCCAGTGGGCGGCATCTCCCGCGACGGGCAGCGGCGGCTCACCGGCGCCGGCGTTGTCGTCCCATTCGCCGTGTCGGTTCGGGAAATAGCTGGTCGTGGCGCCGAGGTTGCCGTCGACGCGCATCGCGCCGTCGCGGTGGAAGCTGTGAAACGGGCACTTCGGCGCGTTGACGGGGATCTGGTTGAAGTTGACGCCGAGCCGGTAGCGCTGCGCGTCGCCGTACGAGAAGAGCCGCGCCTGCAGCATCTTGTCGGGCGAGAGGCCGACGCCGGGGACGATGTTGGCCGGCGAGAACGCGGCCTGCTCGACCTCGGCGAACACGTTGTCGGGGTTCTTGTCGAGCTCGAGGACGCCGACCTCGATGAGCGGATAGTCGGCCTTCGGCCAGACCTTGGTGAGGTCGAACGGGTTATGCCGGTGCGTCCGCGCCTGCGCCTCGGTCATGACCTGAATGCAGAGCTTCCAGCGCGGAAACCGCCCCGCCTCCAGGCTCTCGAACAGGTCGCGCTGGTGGCTCTCGCGGTCTCGCCCCACCACCGCCTCGGCCTCGGCGTCGGTGAGGTTGTCGATCCCCTGCTGGCTGATGAAGTGGAACTTGACCCACACGCGCTCGTTCGCGGCGTTGATCATGCTGAAGGTGTGGCTGCCGAAGCCGTGCATCGTGCGATAGCTGCGCGGAATCCCGCGGTCGCTCATCACGATCGTCACCTGGTGGAGCGCCTCGGGCAGCGACGTCCAGAAGTCCCAGTTGCTCTCCGCGCTGCGCATCCCGGTCCGAGGGTCGCGCTTGACCGCGTGGTTGAGATCGGGGAAGCGCAGCGGGTCGCGGAAGAAGAACACCGGCGTGTTGTTGCCGACGATGTCCCAGTTCCCCTCTTCGGTGTAGAACTTCACCGCGAAGCCGCGGATATCCCGCTCGGCGTCGGCGGCGCCGCGCTCGCCGGCGACCGTCGAGAATCGCACGAACACCGGCGTCCGCTTGCCGACCTCGGCGAGGAGCCTGGCGCGGGTGTACCGCGTGACGTCGTGAGTCACGGTGAACGTCCCGCAGGCGCCCGAGCCCTTGGCGTGCATGCGCCGCTCGGGGATCACCTCGCGGTCGAAGTGCGCGAGCTTCTCGATCAGCCAGAGGTCCTGCAGCAGCGCGGGGCCGCGCGGACCGGCGGTCTGGATATTCACGTTATCGACCACCGGCGCGCCGGTGGCATGCGTCAACTTCGGTTTGGACATGCGTCGACGCTAGTTCGCGACCAGGCCGGCGCAAACCCGACGATGGTCGGGTGACGTCGTCAGGCCACGTTCCCCGGATCGCGCGAGCGCCGCGGCGCGCGCGGCCCGCCCTCCTGTTCAGGCGAGGTGCTGCTTGAAGAACGCGTCGGTCCGCCGATTGGCCAGCGTGGCGTCGGCAGCGTCGTAGCGGGCGCCGCCCGGACGGGCAAACGCATGGTTGCGGCCCGGGTAGGTGTGGATCTCGACATGCTGGTTGTCCCGCAGCGCGGCGCGGATCGTCGCCTGGGCGTCCTCGCCGATGTACTCGTCGTCGCCGGCGAGGTGCATCAGCAGCGGGCGCTCGATGTTCACGCCCTCGGCCACGTATTTCTCGGTGCCTCCACCGTAGTAGGCGACGAAGACATCGGCATCGGCGCGCGCCGCGGTCAGGAACGTGAGCAGCCCGCCGAGGCAGTAGCCGGTCACGCCGACCTTGCCGGAGGCGCCGGGCATGGCGCGGGCGGCCGCGACAGTGGCCGCGATGTCGCGGGGCCCTTTGTCGAAGTCGTAGGCGCCATACAGGGCGAAGCCCTTGGCCACGTCGCCTTCGTCGCTCTCGCACATGTCCACGCCCCGCTGGGCGCGCCAGAACAGGTCGGGACAAACGGCGATGTACCCCTTCTCGGCGTAGGCGTCGGCGATGCTGCGGATCCCGGCGTTGACGCCGAAGATCTCCTGGATCACGACGATCACCGGCGCGACGGCGGCCCCGGGACGCGCGACGTAGCAATCGAAGCTGCCATCGTCGGTCTGGACGGTGAGACGATCGTTCATGCTGGGCTCCTCCGGTTGGTTGATGGCCGGTTCCGCGCACGAGATGTGGGCGGTTCGACGCGCCCGAGCACGACCACGACCACGGGGGCCGTGAGCGGCGTCGGCGCCAGCTCCGGCGTCGAGAACCTGGGCCGGTATGGACGGGATCTTCGGCCGAGAACACCCGACCAAGGTAGGATGGCCCCCTCGCTCCCCCGAGCGGAGCCTCGGAGACGCCTCCGTTGCCGCCAGCACCGGCCCACCCACGTTGCGCCCCATGACGACCTCGCACGACCCCGCAGCCGTCTGCTTGCGCGACGACGGCGAGCTCGCGCTCTACCGCAGCAGGGAGGGACAACCGACGTTGATCTTGCGGCCGGCTCACGCGCCTGCGGCGGACCTGCTGCAGAAGCTGGAGAATGAGTTCGCGCTCCGCGAGGAGCTGGATCCGGCGTGGGCGGTGTGCCCACGTGAGCTCGACTCCAGGCCGGGCCGCACGAGGCTCTGGCTGGAGGATCCCGGCGGTGAGCTGCTCGCCCATCGGGTCGGACGCGCCTGGCCGATAGGCGACTTCCTGCGCGTGGCGCTCGGCTGGACGCGCGCGCTCGACAAGCTGCACGCGCGCGGCATCGTGCACAAGGACATCAAGCCCGCGAATGCCCTGGTCGACGTCGACAGCGGCGCGGTGTGGTTGACCGGCTTCGGCGCCGCCGCGCGCGCGACGGACGAGCAGCGCGCGCGGCCGCCGGCCCTGGTCGGCAGCCTGCCGTACATGGCGCCGGAGCAGACGGGACGCATGAGCCGGGCGGTCGATACGCGCAGCGACCTGTATGCGCTGGGCGTCTCCTTCTACGAGCTGCTCACGGGCGGCCTGCCGTTCGCCGCGTCGGAGCCGATGGAGTGGATCCATTGCCACGTGGCCAAGCAGCCAGCCGACCCGCGCGATCGCGTGGCCGAGCTGCCGGCGCCGCTCGCCGCCATCGTCATGAAGCTGCTGTCCAAGCCGGCGGAGGAGCGCTACCAGACCGCGGCCGGCCTGGCGCGCGATCTGGAGCGCTGCCTGCTCGACTGGAGCGCGCACCGCCGCATCGAGCCTTTCTCGCTCGCGAGCGGGGACGCACGCCACCGCACCATGCCCGAGCGCCTGTACGGTCGCGACCGCGAGCGCGACGCGCTGCTCTCCGCCTTCGAACGGGCGCGCACGAGCGGCGCTCCCGAGCTCGTGCTCGTGTCGGGTTACTCGGGGATCGGCAAGTCGGCCCTCGTCGACGAGCTGAGGCGGGCCATCGGCCGGCGCGCGGCGTTCGCCTCGGGGAAGTTCGACCAGTTCAAGCGCGACATTCCGTATGCCACCTTCGCCCAGGCGCTCGAGAGCCTGGTGCGGCAGGTGCTCGGCCGGCCCGCAGAAGAGCTCTCGACGTGGCGAGAGGCGCTGCGGCACGCGCTCGGCACGCACGGCGGCCTGGTGACGAACCTCGTTCCCGACGTCGAGTTCATCGTGGGACCGCAGCCGCCGGCGCCCGAGCTGCCCCCGCACGACGCCAAGCAGCGCTTCCAGCTGATCTTCCGGCGCCTGATCGCTGTGTTCGCCAGGCCCGAGCAGCCGCTCGTGCTGTTCCTGGACGACCTGCAGTGGCTCGACGCAGCCACGCTCGACCTGATCGAACACCTGGCCACGCACCCCGAGCTCTCGAACCTGCTGATCGTGGGCGCGTTCCGTAGCAACGAGGTCGACGCCGAACACGCGCTGCACCGCCTCGTCGCGCGGCTGCGCGCGGCGGCCGGACGCGTGGAGGAGATCTCGCTCGAAGCGCTGGCCCCGCCCGCCGTGGCCGACCTGCTCGCGGACGTCCTGCAGGCGGACGCCGCCGAGCTCGCGCCGCTCTCGGAGCTGGTGCGCGAGAAGACCCACGGCAACCCGTTCTTCGCGATTCAGTTCATCAACGCGCTCAACGAGGTGGAGCTCCTCCATTTCGATCCAGCGAGATCACGCTGGCGCTGGGACCTCGAGCGCATCCGAGCGCGCGGCTTCACCGACAACGTGGCCGAGCTGATGATCGAGAAGCTGACGCGGCTGCCGGAGCCCACGCGTCGCGCGCTGATGCACCTCGCCTGCCTCGGTAGCTGCGCGCCCATCGAGGCCCTCTCGCTCGCGCTCGGCGCCGGCGAGCGTGAGCTGACAGCCGCGCTGGACGACGCGCTGCGGAGCGGGCTCGTGGTGCGTGTCGAGCGTGAGTATTGCTTCCTGCACGACCGCGTGCAGGAGGCTTCGTACGCGCTGATCGACCCGCGCGACAGGCCCGCCCTGCACCTCGCCATCGGCATGAGGCTCTCCGCGGAGTCGGCCGAGCGCGCGCGCGAAGAGGGCAGCTTCGACATCGTGAACCAGCTCAACCGCGGCCTCGACCTCCTGCGCACGCGTCGAGAGCGCATGCGCGTGGCGGAGCTGAACCACGCGGCGGGGCGCCGCGCCAAGGCCGCATCGGCGTACACCTCGGCGCTCGTGTACCTGGAGGTGGCCGACGCGCTGCTCGACGAAGGCCGATGGGAGAGCGACTACGCGTTCGCCTTCGCGCTCGGCCTGGACCGCGCGGAGTGCGAGCTGCTCGCCGGCGAGCTCACGGCCGCCGAGGCGTGCTTGACTGAGCTCGCGCCGAGGGCCGCCAACCTGGTCGACCGCGCCGCGGTCGCGCGGCTCCGCATCCTGCTCTGCACGACGGCGGGTCGAAACGGCATGGCCGTGCAGGTCTGCCTGGACTTCCTGGGTACGATGGGCATCGACTGGACGCCGCGGCCCACGCGCGACGAAGTGGAGAGGGAGTTCCAGAGCCTGTGGGACGAGCTGGGTGATCGCAGCATCGAGTCGCTGATCGAGCTGCCGGTCAGCAACGACAGCTGGCGCGCCGCGCTCGACGTGCTCACGGCGGCGCAGCCGCCCGCGCTCTTCACCGACAGCGCCCTGCACGATCGCCTGGTCGCGCGCATGGCGCGCCTCAGCCTCGCTCACGGCAACAGCGACGGCTCCTGCTACGCCTACGCGGTGCTGGGCGTGGTGCTCGGCTCCACTTTCCGCGACTACCCTGCCGGCAACCGCTTCGGCAAGCTGGGCTTCGATCTCGTCGCGGCGCGCGGCTTCGATCGCTTCAAGGCGCGCGCGTACATGTCCTACGGCGCGCACGTGAACACGTGGGCCCAGCACATCGACACCAGCCTGGTGCTTGTGCGGCGGGCGCACGCCGCCGCGCTCGAGGCGCTCGACCTGACCTTCGCCGGCTTCAGCAGCGAGACGCTCGTGACGCTGCTGCTCGGGAGCGGCGCGCCGCTGTCGGAGGCGGCGCGCGAGGCGGAGCGCGGGCTCACGCTCGCTCGTCGTACCGGCTTCGGGCTGGTCGAGGACATCATCACCTCGCAGCTGCAGCTGATCCGGCTGCTCCGCGGCCACACGCGGAGCTTCGCCTCGTTCGACGACGACGACTTCGACGAAGCCAGCTTCGAGCAGCACTTCGCCGAGGACCAGCAGCTCGCCTTCGCCACCTGCTGGTACTGGATTCGCAAGCTGCAGGGGCGGTTCTTCGCGCGCGACTACGCGGCGGCGCTCGCCGCGGCCCGGCAGGCCGAGGCGCTCTTGTGGACCTCGCCCGGTCATTTCGAGGTGGCCGAGTTCCACTTCTACACGGCCCTGGCGCGCGCCGCGCTCTACGATGCGAGCGCGCGCGAGGAGCGCACGCGCCACGCCGAAGCGCTGTACGAGCACGAGCGCATCCTCGCCTTGTGGGCGCGTCACTGCCCGGACAATTTCGAGAACCGAGCCAAGCTGGTCGCGGCGGAGGTGGCGCGCATCGAGCGGCGCGAGCTCGCCGCGGAGCGGCTCTACGAGGAGGCCATCGACTCCGCGCGAAAGCACGGCTTCACCCAGAACGAAGCCGTGGCGAGCGAGATGGCCGCCCGCTTCTATGCGATGCGCGGGTTGAGCGGCGTGGCCCTGGCCTATCTCAGGTCGGCGCGTGACGGCTACGCCCACTGGCAGGCGACGGGAAAGGTCACGCAGCTCGAGCTGATCGAGCCGCGCCTGCGCGAGGAGCCCTCGCTCACGCGCTCCAGCGTCGGGGCGGCGCGCGTGGAGCAGCTCGACCTCGCGCCCTTCCTCAAGGCGTCTCAAGCGCTCTCGGGAGAGATCCAGCTCGAGCGCTTGATCCGCACCTTGATGACCATCGCGCTCGAGGGGGCCGGCGCGGAGCGCGCGCTCTTGGTCACACCGCGGGGCGAGGAGCTGTGGGTCGAGGCGGAGGCGGTGACCGCGGCCGACCACATCGAGGTGCGGCTCGTTCGTGAGCCCACACCAGCGAGCGATGCGCCCGCGTCGATCCTTCGCTACGCGGTGCGCACACGGCAGCCGCTCCTCCTCGCCGATGCCGCGCAGGACGCGCGTTTTGCCGCCGATGAGCACGTACGGCGCGCGCGCCCGCGCTCCATCTTTTGCGTGCCGCTCGCCAAGCAGGCGCGGCTGTCCGGCGTGCTCTATCTGGAGAACAACCTCGCGTCGCACGCCTTCACGCCCTCGCACCTCACGCTGCTCGAGCTGCTGGCCTCGCAGATGGCCATTTCGCTGGAGAACGCGCGGCTCTTCGACGACCTGCAGCGCGAAAACACCGAGCGCCGCAAGGTGGAAGAGCTCTTGCGCCGCACCAAGGCCTATTTGGCCGAGGCCGAGAGCTTGACGGACACGGGCAGCTTCGGCTGGAAGTTCGCGACCGGAGACCTGTTCTGGTCGGAGGAGACGTATCGCATCTACGAGGTCGAGCCGAACACAAGGCCTTCGCTCCCGCCGCTCCTGGAGCGCGTACCCAAGGAGGAGCGCGCGAACGTGCAGCAGGCGTTCGAGCGCGCCAAGCGCGAGGGGCAGATGATGCTGGAGCACCGGCTGCTCTGCGCCGGCGGGCGCGTCAAATACCTGCGCATCCGCGGACGCGTCCGCACCAGCTCGGACGGCAGCGCCGAGATCGTGGGCGCGGTGATGGACGTGACCACATCGCGACGCGCGGCGGAGGACCTCGAGGAGGCGCGCGCGCAGCTGGCCCACGTCGCGCGTACCACCACGCTGGGCGAGCTCGCCGCGTCGATCGCGCACGAGGTCAATCAGCCCCTCGCGGCCATCGCCGCGGACGCGAGCGCGGGCGTCAACTGGCTCGATCGCGCGGAGCCCGATCTGGTCGCCGCGCGTGAGTCGCTTGTCGCGATCGTGAACGACGGCCATCGTGCCGGCGACGTGCTCGCGCGGATTCGCCGCCTCTTGACGCGCTCGGCCGCGCACCGCGAGCGTTGCCACCTGGACGCCGTGATCAGCGCGGCGCTGCCGGTCGCGGAAGCCGAGCTGGCGCGACGTCGCATCGCGCTCGAGCTCGGGCTCCGATCGGGCGGGGCGCAGGTCTTCGCCGATCCGGTCGAGCTGCAGCAGGTCATCCTCAACCTCTTGCTCAACGCGGCCGAGGCCTCGCGCGATCTGCCGGAAGCGCGCCGGCGCGTGCGCCTGGAGACGGCGCTCTCGGAGGGCGACGACCGCGTCTGGGTCGTGGGCGCCGTCTCCGACGCGGGTGTCGGCCTCTCGCACGTGGACGGCGCGCGGTTGTTCGAGGCGTTCTACACCACGAAGCCCGGAGGGCTGGGCATGGGATTGTCGATCTCGCGCTCGATCCTCGAGCGCCACGGCGGCCGGCTCTGGGCCGAGCCAAACCCTGTATTTGGCGCGACGTTTCGCTTCGAGCTGCCGGCCGTCGAAGAAGCCTGAGCGGCGCGGACAGCGATGAAAGGCCGCGGCCCCTCGTGTCCGCGGCCCTCGCCCTCACGACTGGATGAACTCCAGCAGATCCGGATTGACGACGTCCGGGTTGATGGTGCACAGGCCATGCCCCAGGCCCTTGTAGACCTTGAGCGTGCCCTTCTTGAGCAGCTTGATCGACAGCAGCGCCGAATCCGCGATCGGCACGATCTGGTCGTCGTCGCCGTGCATCACGAGCGTGGGCACGTCGATCTTCTCGAGGTCGCTGGTGAAATCGGTCTCCGAGAACGCCTTGATGCAGTCGTGGTGCGGCTTGATGCCGCCCATCATGCCCTGCCGCCACCAGTTGTCGACGACCCCCGGCAGCGTCCTGGCCCCTGGGCGATTGAACCCATAGAACGGCCCTTCGGGCACGGCGCGGTAGAACTCCGCGCGGTTCGCGACGAGCGCGGCGCGGAATCCATCGAACACCTCGATGGGAAGGCCACCGGGATTCTTGTCGCTCTTGACCATGATCGGCGGCACGGCGCCGATGAGCACGGCCTTGGCCACTCGGCCGTCCTGCCCGTACTTCGCGACATAACGCGCCACCTCACCGCCGCCCGTGGAGTGGCCGATGTGCACGGCGCCCTTGAGGCCGAGGTGAGCGGTGAGCTCCGACACGTCGCGGGCGTAGGTGTCCATCTCGTTGCCGTCGGAGGTCTGCGACGAACGCCCGTGACCGCGGCGATCGTGCGCGATGACGCGAAAGCCCTTCGCAAGGAAGAACATGAGCTGCGCATCCCAGTCGTCCGCCGACAGCGGCCAGCCGTGGTGGAACACCAGGGGCCGTCCGCTGCCCCAGTCCTTGTAGAAAATCTCGACGCCTTCCTTGGTCTTGAAAATCGGCATGTGGCTCTCCTTCTATCTATCGAATGGCGTGGCGCAGGAACGAGGCCACCTGTTCGGCGGCGAGCTGCGGGTACTGATGCTGCGGGCCATGCCCCGACTCGGGATACACGGCCAGGTGTGCGCTGGGGATCTTGCGGTTCAGCGCGAACCAGTTGTCCACGGCGGTGCTGATGTCGTTGTCGCCGCTGATGATGAGCAGCGGCGTGCGCGTGACCATCAGCTTCTGCAGCCGCCCGGCCGCATCGACGTGATACTCCTCGGCCGCGGCGAGGTAGGCCTTGATCGCCTCGGGGGTCGACGGGATTTTCTCATCGACCCCGGGGCGCACGCGGATGCGGTCCCGCGACTCCTTCGCCATCTTCCGGCTGAACTCCGACCTCGGCTCGAAGAACAGCACGATCTCATCGTCCAGATCATTCACCGGCTTGAACGCGCGGTCGATGAACGCCTGTTGAATTTCCACCGCGCGCTTTCCCGGCGGCGCCGTGCCCACGAGGATCGCGTGCGTGGCGCGGCCGGGATGCTCGACCACCACGGTCTGCGCCACCGTGCCGCCCCATGACCAGCCCAGGAGGATGAATTTCTCGAGCTTCATGGCGTCCGCGAACGCGATCACGAAGTCCGCGGCCTGGCCGATGCCCGGCGGCAGCTTGCCGTCCGAGTAACCCACGCCCGGATAGTCCACCGTGATGATGCGGTTGTTCTTCGCCAGCTCATCGAGGAACAGCGGATCCCATGTGTCGAGCGTGCCGCGCATGCGCGTGAGGAGAACCATGGGTTCGCCCGCGCCGATGCTGCGGTAGGCAATCTTGTCGCTTCCGACCTGTACGTACTGCGTGGGTGCGCTGGCCGCCATATCGCCTCCTCTCTGTGCGTGGTGCGTGGGTGCGCTTGCTGTCTTGTCTGCAGGCAGCCCGGAGCAGCCCACCACGGCGAGCGCAAGCAATCGTGCAAGCAAAAGAACGAAAGAGATCTTCTTCATGACGGAGATCTCAGGCGATGCGCGCGTTGATCCAGCCCACCACGTCGGCCATCACCCGCTCTTTGCCGAGGTCGTTGAGCAGATCGTGGAAGTGCCCCTCGTAGAGCTTCAGCGTCTTGTCGCTCGAGCCGGCCTTGTCATGGAAGAGCTGGCTGCCCGCGGGCACGGTGGCCTTGTCCTCGGTGCCGTGCATGATGAGCAAGGGCAGCGTGAGGGTCCCGAACTCCGCGCGCATGCGGTCGGTGGCCTTGAGCAGCGCCGCCACCGTGCCCGCCGGCTGGACTTCGCCATGGGTCAGCGGATCCGAGTTCAGCTTCTGCAGGGCCTGCGGGTCGCGCGTGAAGTCCTTCTCATGCAGCTTCAGCACCGGCAGCTTCGGCGCCACGCGCCCGAGGAAACGCACGAGCGACAGCACGGGCTTCGGCGCCCACACCTCGAACGCAAAGCTCTCGCAGATGAAGCCGGCGATCTCTCTCTGATGATCGAGCGCCCAGGTGCAGGAGATCACCCCACCCATGCTGTGACCCAGCACAAACACCTTGAGGCCGGGCTCGCGTTTCTTCACCAGGGCGACGAACGTCCCCAGATCGTCCGTGTACTCGGAGACGTCATTGACGAACAGGCGCGGCCCCTCCGATTTGCCGCGCCCGCGGTGGTCGTAGGCGTACACGGCAAAACCCGCCGCCGACAGCTGCTCCCCCGACCACTGGTATTGCCCGCTGTGCGCAAGAACGCCGTGGCAGAGCACCACGGCCGCGCGCGGCGTCCCCGCCGGCCGCCAGGAGCGCATGTGGAGGCGCGTGCCACCGCCGCCGGTGAATGTTTCTTCTTTCATGGGAGGTCCTCGTTAGAGATGGCGTTTGAAAACAACTCGAGCATGCGTGGGTGGCTCAGCGGGCGGCGTCGTCGCCATGGTCGGGCTCGGGCGCGGGCACGCCGGTGATCTTGGGCGCGCACTCGCGGGAGAACCACGCCGCGCTGAGCGGCTCCCCGGCGAGGAGCCGCCGCGCGGCCGGGCCGACCTGCTCGCCGAGGAGCATGCCGCACAGCCCGATCAGCGCGATGATCGGCGGCGCGGGTGCGCGCACGTTCAGCACGCTGTAGAGGGTGCCGACCAGCACGCCGACGCCCAGCGAGATCAGGTAGAGCTTCATGCGCTCCTAGTGGCCGCCCTCGGAGGCGTTGAACATGGACTTGGCGTAGATGATGCCGAGGCCGTAGGCGCCCCCGAGCTCTGCGGCGATCCCGGTGGTCGCGCCGTACGTCTCGCCGCGGGCCCAGTCGCGCTGGAGCTCGAGCAGGTATTGCAGCGCGGTCAGCGGGCGCGCGCCGGCCTGGACCATGCGCGTGACGGCGCGCTCGTGGGCCTCGTCGGACACGTCGCCGCAGGCGTCGGTGATCACGTAGACCTCGAAGCCCTGCTCGATCGCCGACAGCACGGGGCCGACGATGCACACGGAGGTCCACAGGCCGGCGATGACGAGGCGCGACTTGCCGAGCTTGTTGACGCGGGCGATGATGTTGGCGTCCTCCCAGCAGTTCATGGTGGTGCGATCGATGATGTCGAGCTCCGGCTGGGCGGCGCGGATCTCGGCGAAGATCGGGCCCGAGAAGGTCTTCTCGGCCACGGTGGTGAGGATCGTGGCGACGCGGAAGACGCGGGCCGCGCGGGCCGCCAGGGTGGCGTTGTTGCGCAGCAGGACGCCGTCGATCGAGCGGGTGGCGAACGCCATCTGCGGCTGGTGGTCGATGAGGATCAGGGTGTGATCGCCGGGGGTGAGCAGCGACTTGGCGGGAGCGGCGGTGGCGGTGGGCATGGTCTTTGAATCCTTTTTGGTGAAGATGAGACGAATGAACGAACGGTGACTGTCAGAGCTCGAGGGGCAGCCAGGAAGCGACGAAGTCGACGTCGCGGGTGCTGCCGGCGTGGGCCGCGGAAGAAGCGGCTAGAACACGGCGCAGGGGCAGGCGAGGCCGTGGTGGTGATGAGGGCGGCGAGCGCGCCGGCTCAGCGCGCGGGCGACCACGCCGGGGTCGTAGCCGCCGTGCTGCGCGGGCGGGGCCCAGCCGGGGCTGAACGGCAGCGGCGGGGGAGCGAGGCCGCCGAATTCGCCGCTGGCGTGGACGACGTCGCCGCCGACCACCGTGAGCACCGAGGTGATGTCGCGGATCTCCGCCTCTGGCACAACGAAGTAGTCGTCGGACAGCACCGCGAGGTCGCCGAGGCGGCCCTCGGCGACGAGGCCCCGCTGGCCGTCCTCGCCGGAGAACCACCCGTTGCCGGCGGTGTAGAGGCGCAGCGCTTGCTCGCGCGACAGGCGGGCGCCGGGGCCGAGCAGCTCGGTGCCGCCGACGCTGCGACCGGAGACCAGCCAGCCGAGGCCGACCCACGGGTTGTAGCTGGCGACGCGCGTGGCGTCGGTGCCCCCGCCGACGGGGATCCCCGCGGCGAGCATGCGCCGCACCGGCGGGGCGTCGCTCGTCATCTCCGGGCCGTAGCGGTGGAGGAAGTGCTCGCCCTGATACGCCATGCGGTGCTGGATGGCGATGCCGCCGCCGAGCGCCGCTATCCGGTCGATGTTGCGCGCCGACACCGTCTCGGCGTGATCGAAGAACCACCGCAGGCCGGCGAACGGGACCTTTCGATTCACGGCCTCGAACACGTCGAGCATGCGCGAGATCGACTCGTCGTAGGTGGCGTGCAGGCGGAACGGCCAGCGACTCGCGACCAGGTGCTCGACAACGGCGCCGAGCTGCGCCTCCATGTGCGGCGGCAAGTCGGGCCGCGGCTCGAGGAAGTCCTCGAAGTCGGCGGCCGAGTAGACGAGCATCTCGCCGGCGCCGTTGAGCCGATAGTACTCGTCGCCGCGGCCAGGGCTGACGGCCTTGGCCCACTGGCTGAAGTCCTCGAGCTCCTGCCCTGGGCGCTGGGTGAACAGGTTGTAGGCCAGGCGCACGGTCAGCTGCTTTGCGGCCGCGAGCTCCTCGATGATCTGGTAATGCTCGGGGTACTGCTGGAAGCCGCCGCCGGCGTCGATCGCCCCGGTGATGCCGAGGCGGTTGAGCTCGCGCATGAAATGACGGGTGCTGTTGCGCTGCTCGTCAGGGCCGAGGCTGGGGCCCTTGGCCAGCGTGGCGTAGAGGATCCACGCGTTCGGCTTGGCGACAAGGAGGCCTGTCGGCTCGCCGTGACGGTCGCGCTGGATCACCCCGCCCGGCGGGTCGGGCGTGTCGCGCGTATAACCGACGGCCCGCAGCGCGGCGCGGTTGAGCAGCGCCTGCGCGTAGAGGTGGAGCACGAACACCGGGGTGTCCGGCGCGGCGGCGTTGAGCTCGTCGAGGGTCGGCATGCGCCGCTCGGCGAACTGGAACTCCGACCAACCGCCGACGACGCGGACCCACTGCGGCGGCGGGGTGATCTGGGCCTGCGCGCGCAGCCGCCTCAGGGCCTCGGCCAGCGAGGCGACGCCGTCCCACCGCAGCTCGCTGTTGTACGTGAGGCCGCCGCGGATGAGGTGGAGGTGTGAATCGATGAGGCCGGGGATCGCCCGCCGGCCGCGCAGATCGATCGTGCGGGCGCCGGCGCCGGCGCGGCGCAGGACGTCGGCGTCGTCGCCGACCGCGACGAATCGCCCGCCGCGGATCGCCGCCGCCGAGGCCGCGGGCGCCCGCGGATCCATGGTGGTGATTCGCCCGTTGAAGAGGATGAGCTCGGGGTCGGCGCTGGTTGTCATAGGCAGGGTCCGCGCGGAAGATGGCAGAGGAATGGTGGACGGGAAACCCGACCTTAGGGGGGTGAGGGCTCCCCGGCGCCTCGTAGCGCTCCTCCGTCTCGAACCACGATCGCGGCGCGAATCACGGCCTGACGTCGCGCGCCGTTCCCATCGGCCCATCCATCGATGACCGGCGCGCGATCGTCGGGATCGAGACACCCGACCTTGGTCGGGTCGTCCTCGCCGAAGATCCCGTCTATGGCCACCTGGCGCACGGCGCCCGGGCCGATGTCGACGCCCGCACCACCCGCGCTCGGCCACGGGCAGATACCGTCGCATGGATCTCGAAGCGGATCCGCTGACCTTCCACCCGAGAGAGGCCCTCCAATGACGCAATCTTCGATCCCCGGCTACACCTTCGGCACGCCGCACGTCTCCGCGTCGCCCGTCACGGACGCCGACTTCGCGCTGCTCAAGCAGACCGTCCTGCTCGGCGACGACGACCTCCGCTACCTGCGCATGGCGGGAGAGGTGCTCGGCGACCAGATCGAGGCCGTGCTCGACGTCTGGTACGGCTTCGTCGGCGCGAACCCTCACCTCCTGCACTACTTCAGCGGCGCTGACGGTCAGCCCAACCCGCGCTACCTGAGCGGCGTGCGCCAGCGCTTCGGCCAGTGGATCCGCGACACGTGCGCGGCCCGCTACGACCGCGCGTGGCTCGATTACCAGCACGAGATCGGCCTGCGCCACACCAGCGCGAAGAAGAACCGGACCGACGGCGTGACGTCGGCCGCGCCGCACATTCACCTCCGTTACCTGATCGCCTTCATCGTCCCGATCACCGCCACGATCAAGCCGTTCCTGGCCAGGAAGGGCCACACGGCCGCCGACGTGGAAGGGATGCACGCCGCGTGGTTCAAGGCGGTGACGCTGCAGGTCACGCTGTGGAGCGTGCCCTACGTGGCGCCGTCGGCGTTCTGACGGCGCTGGGCCATCGCGGGCCGCCGCGCTCATCCGTGATCCGTCGACGTGGAAGAGGCTGCGGCCCCCGCTGGCGAACGTCGCGTCCCGCACCAGCGAAAGGAGTGAACCGTCATGAATGAGGCTTACGCGCCGGACTCGACCGGCCTGTTGTTCATCGATCCGTACAACGATTTCCTCAGCGAGGGGGGCAAGCTCTGGCCCCTCCTGAAAGACAGCATTCAGGAGCACGCCGTCCTCGATCACCTCCGCCAGATCGTCGCCGCCGCGCGGGGCGCGGGCATTCGCGTGTTCGTCGTCCCCCACCACAGGGCCGAGCCGACGGATTACTCCACGTGGAAACACCCCACTCCGTACCAGCTCTCGTCCGCCAAGCTGCAGGTCTTCGCGAAGGGCTCGTGGGGTGGAGAATGGCACCCGGACTTCGCGCCTCGAGAGGGCGATGTCGTTATCAAGGAGCACTGGGCGCAAAACGGCTTCGCGAACACCGACCTCGACCAGCAGCTCAAGCAGCACGGCATCCAGCGGGTCATCCTCGTCGGCCTCATCGCGAATACGTGCGTGGAGGCCACGGGGCGGTTCGCGATGGAGCTCGGCTATCACGTCACGCTGGTGAAGGACGCGACCGCCGCCTTCGGGCCGGAGATGATGCGCGCCGCCCACGAGCTCAACGGGCCGACGTTCGCGCATGCGATCGTGACCACGTCGGAGCTGCTCTCCTCTCTTCAGCAGGCAGTCGGAAGGCACTAGAGCGGTTTTCAGCTGGGTCTGGTACAAAAGCTGCTGCTCGGGCTCACTGATTCCCTATGCTGCAGGGCATCCCCGCTGGCGGAGCGCGAGAGCGCTCGCCGGGCGGCGCCATCCTCCGGGTTGCGCCGGCACGCGAGGGAGGTGGGCGACGCGGTGGACGGATGTAGCCGGCGTGCTGAAACCAACCTTTGGCGTCGCGATCAGTTACCAGACCGATGGCTCGGCCCATGGCTCGGTATACCTGCGGAACCGAGCGCGGGGCGGCGGCGCGGGTGAGCTCCTTGACTTTGCTGCCGCAGCCTTCCACCGGCGACAGGTCAGGCGAATAAGGCGGCAAAATCCAGAACTTTGCCCCGCGCTCCTCGACGGCAGCGCGAGCACCGGGAGCACGGTGTGCACCCAGCCCGTCGACAACGATCACATCGCCGGGCTGCACTCGAGGAGCGATCCGGTCGCGGATGTACGCCTCGAAGATGGCGCCGTTCATGGACCCCTCGAAGGCCATCGGTTCTACAGCGCCGCCGAGATTCAGCCCGACGATGAGCGTGATCTTCGGGTCGGTGTTACACGGCACCCTGCCGTGCGCCCGACGCCCGCGACGCGCACGACCGTACCGCCGCGCCATCCCGCGATGCAGACCGAACTCGTCGAAGAAGGTGATGTGGCGTGCGCCTACTCTTCGTGCTCGCCGCCGGAACTGAGCGCGGCGCTTGCGGACGGCGGGCCGATACTGCTCGCTCGCTCGAAGCGTTTTTTTTTCTCGTGATGCCCAGCCGCTGCAGCGCCCGATGCATCGTCGGGATGCTGACACGCACCTCCTGCCGCTGCTCGAACTGCTCAGCCAACTCGGCCAGCGTCCGGTCGTTCTTTTCCTCGACCAGCTTGCGCACCTCATCCAGCCCCGCCCGGTCGATCTTCGGCCCCACTCCACCACCGTGCGGCAAGGGCGCAAGGCTGCCTGTCGCGCGCACCTGGGTGAGGTAATTCTGCACAGTGTTCGGCGCGACCGAGAAACGCTCCGCTATTTCCCGAATGCTCCCCTCGCCGTTGACGTAGGCATCGACGATTCGCCGGCGCAGATCGAGACTGTACGGGCTCATGGGGCAGACCTTGGGCAGGTCCTGTGCCACGATCCGGTGCGGTCGAGCTCGGGCTGTAGCAGACTCGACTGAAAGCCGCTCTAGAGCGGCAAATGGGTTGAACCCGCACGCAAACAGCGAGAAGTTGGGACGCCAGAAGACGCCAAGAGACGCCAGAAGACGCCAAGAGACGCCAAAATTTTATTGTTTTCTTGGCGTCTTTTGGCGCCTCTTGGCGTCTTCTGGCGTCTCATTTTTATGGTTGCCAAGCTGATCGGCGTTCTAGGGTCACGGCGGCGGCCCCAGATCCGCCGGTTCGACCGTCTTGATCCATTCAGCGCGCGAGCGCCTCCCCGAGCTCGATCCGGGCTAGCGCCGCGCTCGCGCGATCGTAAGCTGCGCGATGGATCTGACATACCTCGGGACAGCGACGCTCGTCCTCCGCATCGGTGAGACACGGTTCTTGACCGATCCGGTGTTCGACGAGGAGGGGACTGCCTACGACTTCGGGCCATGGTTCGCGCCGCGATCGTGGTTCGCGACGGAGAAGCGTTATGTGACGCCAGAGAGCCCGGCGTCGCTCGGCCCCTTCGACGCTGTCCTCCTGAGCCACGATCATCACGCCGACAACCTCGACATGGCCGGGCGTGCGCTCGTCGCCGACGAGGCGCGCGTCGGCCGGGTGGTGACGACGGTGCCGAGCGCGCGGCGGCTCGCTCGCCCCGCGGCGACCAGGGACGCGCCGGGCCGCGGCCTCGGGCTCGGCGGACGCGCCGTCGGGCTCGCGCCTGGAGCGAAGACACGCGTTGGACCGGCCACCGTCACGACGATCGTCGCCCGCCACGGTCCGGGCTACGCGCCGCAGGCGCACGAGGTGACCGGCTTCCTCATCGACGTGGACGATGGCCCGCGCGTCTGGATCTCGGGCGACACCGTGCTCTTTCCAGCGCTCGAGGGCACGCTCGCGGAGATCCGACGCCAGCGCCCCGTCGACCTCGCCGTCGTCCACTGCGGCGCGGTCGGCTTCCCCCGCGCGCCCGGCTTCCGCCGCGCGCGCTTCACGTTCGACGCGGCGGAGGCGATCGCCGCGTGCCGCCTGCTGGACGCGAAGACCATCCTGCCGATCCATCGCTCTGGATGGGCGCACTTCCAGCAGCCCGAGGACGACCTCCGCGGCGCGTTCGTCGCCGCCGGTCTCGAGGAGCGGACGCGCTTCCTCGAGCTCGGCGGCACGCTCGAGCTCTGACCCACCCTTCGCGCTCGAGGGGCGCTTGACTCCGGCAGCCAGCGCTCCTATGACATTCGCGCATCTAGATACACAAATACATGAGTCTTTCCGAATACATCGAGACGCTGAACCTCCTCGGGGACGAGAGCCGGATACGGCTCTGCGTGCTCCTCCGCGAGCGCGAGCTGCGGGTGACGGATCTGGTTCGCGTGACGGGCATCGCGCAGTCGCGCGTCTCGACGCACCTCGGGCGGCTCCGCGAGGCGGGGTTCGTGCGGGATCGGCGCCAGGGGCCGCAGTCGTTTTATGCGCTCGCGGTCGACACGCTGCCCGGGACCGCGAAGGCCCTCCTCGATGAGGCAACGAAATCGCCCGACCCGACCCTGGAGGGCGACCAGCGGCGCCTCCTGGAGCTCGACGCCGAGCGGCGCGGCGGCCTGCCCGAGTCCTTCGCCGGCGAGATGGAGCGGCACTACTCCCCGGGCCGCACGTGGCAGTCGCTCGCGGCCGGCATCGCCGCGTTGCTCCGCCTCGGCGACGTCCTCGACGTCGGGTCGGGCGACGGCGCGGCGGCCAGCGCGCTCGCGCCTTACTGCCGCTCGCTCACCTGCGTCGACTCGAGCAGCCGGATGATCGAGGCCGCGAGAGAGCGGTTCTCGACCCAGCCCCACGTCCGCGTCCAGGTCGCCGATGTCCACGCGCTGCCGTTCGGAGACGCCTCCTTCGACGCGGTCCTCGTGTTTCACACGCTGACCTACGCCGAGGACCCACCGCGGGCGCTGGAAGAGTGCGCCCGCGTGCTCCGCCCGGGCGGTCGGGTGGTCATCCTGTCGCTCGACGCGCACCAGCAGCGGGAGATCACCGTGCCCTACGGCGAGCGCCACCCCGGCTTCTCGCCCTCCGACATCCGCGCCATGCTCACCCGCGTGAAGCTCGATGTCGCCGCGTCCGAAGTCGCCTGCCGCGAGACGAAGAAACCCCATTTCCAGGTCGTGCTCGCCATCGCCGACAAGCCGACCCCCGGTCCCTCCAAGAGCGCCAAGCGAGGCTGATCATGCCGTCCAACAACACCACGCCTCCCCTTCACCCACTCCAGAAGCTCCTCCAGAGCCGCATCGTCATCATCGACGGGGCGATGGGGACGACCATCCGCACCTACGGGATGAAGGAAGCGGACATCCGGGGCAAGCGCTTCGCGGATTCGAAGAAAGACCTGCTGAACAACGGCGATCTGTTCTCGCTCACGCAGCCGGAGATGATCTGCGACATCCACCGGCGGTTCCTCGAGGCCGGCGCGGACATCATCGAGACGAACACCTTCGGCGCGACGAGCATCACCCAGAGCGAGTTCTTCGTGGACGACCCGCGGGAGCACGGCGGGCGGAAGGATCCGGCCTTCTATCAAGGGATCATCGACGACCCGTTCCTCAACGACCTCGCCTGGGAGATCAACGAGCAGTCCGCGCGGCAGTGCCGCGAGTGGGCCGATCGCGTGGCGAACGCCGACGGGCGGCAGCGGTTCGTCGCGGGCGCCATCGGCCCGCTCACCGTCTCCCTGTCCAACTCCCCGGACGCCGACGACCCCGGCTTCCGCGTCGTGACGTTCGATCAGGTGAAAGCAGCGTACGTCCACCAGATCCGCGCCTTGATCGCCGGCGGCTCCGACGTGCTGCTTGTCGAGACCATCTTCGACTCGCTCAACGCAAAGGCCGCGCTCGTCGCCATTCGAGAGGTGTTCGACAAGGACGGCAAGACCCTGCCGGTGATGATCTCGGCGGCGGTCGGGCGCGGCGGAGAGACGATGATCTCCGCGCAGACGGTCGAGGCGTTCTGGAACGCGGTGAAGCACGTCGACCCGCTCGCCATCGGGCTGAACTGCTCGCTCGGCCCGGACCTGATGTATCCGTTCCTGTCCGACCTCTCGGAGAAGTCCAGCGCCGCGATCTCCTGCTACCCGAACGCCGGCCTGCCCAACCCGCTCTCCCCCACCGGCTTCGATCTGGAGCCGCCGGACATGGCGCGCCACATCGGCGGCTTCGCGGACGCAGGCCTCCTCAACATCGCCGGCGGCTGCTGCGGCAACACGCCCGAGCACATCGCGGCCATCGCCAAGGCGCTCGCCGGCAAGCCCCCGCGCGCCCTCGACCTCAAGACCCGCGCCGAAGCCCCGCCCGGCGGCGCGGCCTCGTCCGGCGCGCCGATCCCCCTGCGCCTGTCCGGCTCGCAGCCGTTCACGCAGCAGCCCGGCGTCTACATGATCCTGGGCGAGCGCACCAACGTCGCCGGATCGCCAAAGTTCGCGAAGCTCATCAAGGAAGGGAAGTTCGAGGAAGCGGTGGGCGTCGCGCGCCAGCAGGTCGAGAACGGCGCCAACGTCATCGATATCTGCATGGATGAGGGCATGATCGACGGCGTCGCCGCGATGACGCGCTTCCTGCTGCTCCTGGCCAGCGAGCCCGAGGTGGCGAAGGTCCCGTTCATGGTGGACTCGTCGAAATGGGAGGTCATCGAGGCGGGCCTCAGGTGCATGCAGGGCAAGGGCATCGTGAACTCCATCTCGCTCAAGGAGGGTGAGGCGAAGTTCCGCGAGAGCGCGAGGACCGTCCTCAAGTACGGCGCCGCCGTCGTGGTCATGGCCTTCGACGAGCAAGGGCAGGCCGCCACCTACGAGGACAAGATCCGGATCTGCAAGCGCGCGTACGGCATCCTCGTCGACGAGGTGGGGTTTCCTCCCGAGGACATCATCTTCGATCCGAACATCCTCACGGTCGCCACCGGCATGGAGGAGCACAACAATTACGCCGTCGACTTCATCGAGGCCACGCGCTGGATCAAGGCCAACCTGCCGCACGCCAAGGTCAGCGGCGGCGTGTCGAACATCTCGTTCAGCTTCCGCGGCAACAACCGGGTGCGCGAGGCCATGCACTCGGCGTTCCTCTACCATGCCATCCGGGCCGGCATGGACATGGGCATCGTCAACGCGGGCATGCTCGAGGTGTACGAGGAGATCGAGCCGGAGCTCCGCGAGCTCGTCGAGGACGTCCTGCTCAACCGGCGCCCGGACGCGACGGAGCGGCTCGTCGACTTCGGCGAAGCGCTGAAGGCCAGGAGCGCCGGCGCCGCCTCGACCGAGAAGAAAGAAGAGGAGTGGCGCAAAGGCACCGTCGAGGAGCGGCTGTCGCACGCGCTGGTCAAGGGCATCGACACGTACATCGATATCGACACAGAGGACGCGCGCGCCAAGCTCGGCCGCCCGCTCTCCGTGATCGAGGGCCCGCTGATGGATGGGATGAGCGTCGTCGGCGATCTCTTCGGCGCCGGCAAGATGTTCCTGCCGCAGGTGGTGAAATCGGCGCGCGTGATGAAGAAGGCCGTCGCGTACCTCACGCCGTTCATGGAGGCGGAGAAGGCCGCGATGGCCGCCGCCGGGCAGGAGGTGAAGACGCAGGGGAAGATCGTCCTCGCCACGGTGAAGGGCGATGTCCACGACATCGGCAAGAACATCGTGGGCGTCGTGCTCGCGTGCAACAATTACGAGGTGATCGACATGGGCGTCATGGTCCCGTGCGAGAAGATCCTCGAGCGCGCCAGGCAGGAGAAGGCGGATCTGATCGGCCTGAGCGGGCTGATCACGCCGTCGCTCGACGAGATGATCCACGTCGCCCGCGAGATGGAGCGGCAGAACTTCAAGCTGCCGCTCCTGATCGGCGGGGCGACGACCAGCAAGGCGCACACGGCCGTGAAGGTGGCCCCGCATTACCGCGAGCCGGTCGTGCATGTGGTCGACGCGAGCCGCGCCGTGCCCGTCACGACGAGCCTGCTGAGCGAGGAGGGCAAGGCGGCGTTCGTCGCCCAGCACCGCGCCGAGTACGAGAAGCTCCGGCGGCTCCACGCGGCGCCGAAGCACAAGCTCGTCTCCCTCGAGGCCGCGCGCGCGAACCGGACGCGGATCGCGTGGCGCGCCGAGGATCTGCCGGTCCCCGAGTTCACCGGCGCGCGCGTGCTCGAGGACTTCCCGCTCGCCGCCTTGCGCGAGTACATCGACTGGACGCCGTTCTTCCACACGTGGGAGCTGAAGGGCGTCTATCCGCGGATCCTGGAGCACGAGAAGTACGGCGAGCAAGCGCGCCAGCTCTTCTCCGAGGCGAACGCGCTGCTCGACACGATCATCGAGAAGAAGCTGCTGACGGCGCGCGGCGTGTATGGCTTCTTCCCCGCGAGCGCCGTGGGCGACGACGTCGAGGTGTACACGGACGGGACGCGCACGAAGGTGCTCGAGCGGTTTCACTTCCTGCGCCAGCAGACGGCGAAGGAGAGCGGCGAGCCGAACCGGTCGCTCGCGGATTTCATCGCGCCCAGGGAGACCGGCCTCCGGGACCACATCGCCGGCTTCGCGGTCACCGCCGGCATCGGCCTGAAGGAGCTGTGCGAGCGGTTCAGGGCGGTGCACGACGACTACAACGCCATCATGGCCGAGGCGCTCGCCGATCGCCTGGCCGAGGCGTTCGCCGAGTGCCTGCACAAGCGGGCGCGCGACGAGTGGGGCTATGGCCGGCAGGAGGACCTGACCAAGGCCGAGCTCATCGAGGAGAAGTACCGCGGCATCCGGCCCGCGGCGGGGTACCCCGCGTGCCCGGATCACACCGAGAAGGGCACGCTCTGGCGGCTGCTCGACGTCGAGAAGAGCACCGGCATCCAGATCACCGAGTCGTTCGCGATGTGGCCCGGATCGAGCGTGAGCGGCCTGTATTTCGCTCACCCGGAGGCCCGGTACTTCAGCCTGGGAAAGATCGATCGCGACCAGGTGATCGACTACCATGGCCGCAAGGGCATGACCGTCGAGGAGGTCGAGCGCTGGCTCGGCCCGAACCTCAACTACGACGCTTCAAACTAGCAGAGAGAGACACCACCATGGCCATCGTTCTTTACCACCACCCGTTTTCGCGCGCCGCCAACACTGTGTGGATGCTCGAGGAAGTCGGCGTCGAGTACGAGCTCAAGTTCGTCGACATCATGGCCGGCGACCAGAAGAAGGAGGACTTCACGAAGCTCAATCGGATGGGCAAGCTGCCCTTGCTCGTCGACGGCGACACCGCCGTCACCGAATCCGCGGCGATCGGCCTCTATCTCGCGGATCGTTATGCCTCGGGCCGCCTCGCGCCGAAGCTCGACGACGCGGCGCGCGGCACCTATTTTCGCTGGGCGCTCTTCGCCCCCTCGGTCATCGAGCCCGGCTCGATGGCCAGGGTCGGCAACTGGGAGTTCCGCGCCGGCTCCGCCGGTTGGGGCAACTACGACGACATGATCGCGACGATGGAATCGGCCATCTCTGGCCGTGACTTCGTCCTCGGCAAGGAGTTCTCGATGGCCGACGTCATCTTCGGCGGCACCATCGCGTACATGCTCGACTTCAAGATGCTCGAGCCGCGCCCGAGCTTCACCGGATATGCCGAGCGGGTCAGAGCCCGCCCGGCGTACGCGAAGAGCGAGGCGCGCAACAAGGCCGTGATGGACGAGCGCGGCATCAAGATGCCTGGGACTTGATCGCGGTATCGGCATCGTAGAGCTGGCGCGCGCCGTGGAGGCGCGCGCCTTCGACTCGCTCCACCTCCCCGAGCACACCCACATCCCGGTGAGCCGACGCACGCCTTGCCCGCCGGCGCGAGCTCGAGGACCACGGCAGGGGCTGCGAAGGTCCGTAGGCCCGCAGCTTGCAGCGGCGCCAGTACAGCTGGTAAAATTGCGAGTCGCTGGGAGAGACCCCGGCCTTGCACAGGTCTGGAGAGTGATGCAGGGGTAAAGCGTCGATCTGGCCTTGCGCTGTATGAAGGTGATATATGCGTTTTCGGCGACATGGAACCGACGTTACGGATGTGACCATTCACATATCGAGCACCGAAGGGAACTCTTCGGCCGGCATCGAGATCGCCGATGTTCCACGCGCGGATGGTCTTCCCAGAATAACGAGCAGTGATCCTGATGTGGTCAGCGTCGATGGCGTACCTCGCGTACGCGCCGTTGGCAATTTTTCGTTTTACCTCAGCGCGCTTGCCACGACATCAGGCAGCGGCGCTGTCACGGTGACCGCGGCGACGCGGTCCGGAATCCAGGCGACGCTGAGGGTCGTGGTTGATGCTGCGATAGAGTTGCCAGATCCTGCTACTGAAGCTGGAGCTGTCGCCAGGCTGTTGATGTCGGAGGCCCGCGGTCCTTCCCACGCAGACTACCTGGCAGCAGACACCTTGGAGAGCATGGGGTGGATGCAACGGGCTCTGGAGAATCGATTGGCGACCGATCCTTCTCGATTCGGGGCACGCGGGGCGAGAAATTTGATCGACATCATTCGCGCCGCCGATCAGTTCGATGGGTTCTCCGATTATCCGAACTACGATCAGGGGGTCCGTCGTCGGCTGCAGCAGATGGTCAATATCGCGAACAATGACAATGACCGAATGCAGTCGGATTTTCGAAGGTTCATACAGAATGCCATCGACGTGGCTCGGCTGCGGGTCGCCGTCCGCGACCCAAGCCCAACAGGCTTGTTCGGGTGGAGAGCCGCAGGGACTGGAAGTCCAGGGCCCGGATTCGCGAGGGTTCGTACGCTGGCCGGCAACACGTTCTTTACGTTGCGGCCATGATTGGAACCTTGACGTGATGTGATATTTTTGCGGACCAGGTCTGTCCAGGGCCCGCGCCGGATCAGGCCTTGAGCTCGTCGAGCTCGCCGGGCTGGCCGAAGGAGCCGAAGTTCGTGATCGGCCCCCCGCCCTGCTCGGTGCAGCCGACCGCGTTCGCGAGCGTCGTGAGCAGCTTGTTGTGGGGCGCGTCCTTGTCCTGCACCGTATTGGACTGCCGCGTCACCTTGATGTACTGCCCCGTCTTGAAGTAGCCGCCGCAGCTCCCCGCGATGATGTACGGCAGGTCGCGGAAATCGTGGCGCAGGCCGTCGGAGAGCTCGTTCATGAACACGACGGCGCTGTTGTCGAGCACCGTCGCCCCGCCCTCCTCGTAGCCCGCGAGCCGGTCGAGCAGATAGACATACTCGCCCATGAACCAGCGATCGATGTCGAAGAGCATCTCCTCGTAGCCGTCGACGGCGCTCCCGGTGTCGTCGTCCCTCGTGTTCCCGTGCGAGAGCTTGTGGTGGTTGTACTCGTGGGCCATCCCATCCCACTTGAAGATGGGCCCCGCCGCGCCCGAGCCCCATTGCAGCGTCGCCGACCGCGTCGCGCCGGTCGCGATCGCCAGCGCGAGGATGTCCATCTGCATCCGCCCGACCTTCTTGAACTCCGCGTCGAACCCCACGGTGTCCGGGTCGATCCCCTCGATCTCCGCCGCGCGCTCCGGCGAGAGCTCGCGCGGGATGATCCCCGAGCCGCCCATGCCCACCTCGAGGTCGCGCACCGTCTGGAAGTGCATGTCGAGCTTGTCGCGATCGGCCTTGCTGAGCTTCTTCTTGAGCAGGGCCTCGTACTCGACCGAGACCAGGTCGAGCACGCTCTCGCGGCGCTTCGTGAGCCGCGCGAGCGCCTCCTCTTCGAGGTCCGTCCCGCCGACCAGGTCCCGGTACGCGAGCCACGGGTTGTTCTCGCCGCTGACGGGCTGCTCGCTTCCGGTGTACGAGATGTGCCCGCGCACGTTCGGCGTCTTCGCCCCGACCATCAGCGTGAGCGCGGGCGTGCCCGGCGGGTTGATCTTGTTCGCGATGAACTGGTCGAGCGAGATCCCCGCCGCGTACTGGGTGCCCTGGACGAGCGGCTGCGCAGTGAGCTTGCAGCCCATCCCCTTCGCGTGATCGTCGCCCGCGCTCGGGTCGAACCCGTAGCCGCGCGGCACCATGTGGATGCCCCGCGGGATCAGGAGCTTGTCCCGGTACGCGGCGAGCGGCGCTATCGCCCGCGTCGACCCGAACGAGGCGGCCGTCAGCGCGCCGTACTGCGTGCTCGGGAAGAACTTGGCCATGTTCACGCCATTGCACATGAAGAAGGCGATGAACCGGCGCGGCGCGCTCGCGTCGGCCTTGGCGTCGCGCGGGCGCAGCGACTCGAGGAGCGGGAGGCCGAGCATCACCCCGCACGCGCCCCGCAAGAACGTTCTGCGATTCATTGGTCCACCTCTTCCACGGCCCGGTACCTGAACGTCTTCGTCTGCGTGAGCGCGACCAGCAGCTCCTTGATGTTGTACCCGGAAGCGCCGAGCTTCTCGTCGAGCTCGGCGATCGTGCACGCGTCCTCGCGCGAGAGCTGGCGCGCATTGCCGTAGCGGTACCAGTTCGTCAGATAACACCGCTGCGCGACGGGGCTCTCCGCGAGCTGCGTCGCGAGATCCACGGCGCCGTCGAAGCGGATCTCGGCCTTTCCGACGGCGATCGTGCCTGTCGCGTCGATCGTCTCGCCGTCCTCGTCGGCGCGGTAGCGCCCGACCGCGTCGAAGTGCTCCAGCGCGAAGCCCGGCGGGTTGATCACGCTATGGCACTTGTTGCACGCGTCCGGCGACGTGTGCACCTCCACCTGGTCGCGCGTCGTCCTGATCTCGCCCTGAATGGGCGGCAGCGTCGTGTTGATGTCCGCCGGCGGGTCCGGGAGGTCGGTGCAGAGGATCTGGCGCTGGATGAACACGCCGCGGTGAATCGGCGAGCTCTTGTTGAAGAACGCGTGCGAGCTCAGGAAGCCGGCCTGCGTGAGGAGCCCCGCCCGCTCCGCCGGGTCGAGCGGCGTCTCCACGAGCTCGCTCGTGAACGACCCCTCCACGCCGTAGATCGGGGCGAGCCTGTCGTTCACGAAGCCGACGGGCGCCGTCATCAGCGTCCTGAAGTCACCCTCCATTTCGAGGACGACGTGCCGGATGAACTGCCTCGTCTCGGCCGCCATGGCCGAGGACACGCTGGCGTCGAAGTCCTCGTAGAGCGCCGGATCCTTCGAGAGATCCGCGTAACGGCTCATGTGGAGCCACTGGGCGTGGAAGTCGTCCAGAGCGCTCGTGGCCCTGGGGTCGGCGAGCATGCGCCGCGCCTCGGCCTCGATGCCCTCGGGCGTGCCCAGCGCGCCGCCCTCCGCCGCTTCGAGGAGCGCGTCGTCGGGCAGGCTGTTCCAGAGCAGGAACGAGAGCCGCGTCGCGACCTCGTAGGCGTCGAGCGGGATGATCCCCGCGCCGTCGAGCTCCTCGCTGAGCTCGATCCGGTAGAGGAAATGCGGCGACTGGAGCATCGCCTCGATGACGTGGCGCACGCCCTGCTCGAACGGCGTGCCCGCGTCGAAGAGGCCGTTGCCGCGGGCGTACGCGGCGGCGTACGCCTCCTCCTGCTCCGCCGAGAGCGGCCTCCTGTAGACGCGCTTGCCGAGCTCCCGGATGAGCTGCCGGGCGCAGGCCGCGCCGTCGCCCGCCGGCGCGCACGGCACGATCTTGCCGAGCACGGCCTGGTCGACGACGGCGTCGGCCGCGATGGTCTCCGCGGCGCGGCGGTAATCGCGGGCGAGGCGGTCGGAGACGAGGAGCCCCTTGGCGTTGTTGTTGAACCCCTCGAACGCCGGGTCCGCGAGGAACGCCGCCGAGGCCTTCATGTCCTTGCCGAAGAGGTCCCGGATGGTGTTGTCGTACTGCGCGTGCGTCAGCCGCGTCAGGCGCGGGGTGGGGCCTGGCGCTGTGACGCCGGGCTCGCACTGGGCGCTGGGGCCGGGACCGGGGCCGGGGCCGGGACCAGGGCCGGGACCGTCGCCCGGATTCGATCCGCCGTCTCCAGACGATCCCGAGCACGCGGCCGCGCTGGAGAGCGCGATGGCCGCGAGCAGCATCCTCGGGGTGCTTCGATTCACGGGCAGCTCCTTCGTGAATGAGGTCGAAGAAAGAAGAATCTACGAGCGCTCCATGGAAGAGGCTATCGGCGCCACGCGCTCAGCGTCAATGCGAGGTGGCGGTGGAGCGGTCAGTTTCCGTCCTTCCCGTCCAATGCGCCAGCGCTGTTCACCGGAATCGGCGCAGCGCGGCCATTGACGCGCCGAGCCGCGAAAGGCGCCCAGGTGGGCACAGGAAAGTGTCTTATCTACGATTCGGGAGACAGCGCCTGACCACGCACGCCCGGAGCGCTGGTCGTCCCTTGTCGTTCAAGGTGTCGGGGGCATCTGCGGCTGACACCTGCCCGACGAGCAGACCGCCGTCATCCCGTCCGGGAACACGGGCGCGCACGGAGGGCACGCGCCCATGCCGGCGGGGCAGACCAGGGCGTCGAGCTCCGCGCTCTGGGTGAGGGCGACGATGCCTGTCCCGTCGCACCCCTCGCAGCAGCCGAGGCCGTCGCGCAGGACGCAGTCCGAGTCGACCGTGCACTCCGTCAGCGGCGACTCGCGCACGTCGAGGACGACGCAGCGCCCCGCCTCGCACGTGGCGGTGAAGTACTGGGTCGTGCGCTCCGCCTCGGTGACCTCCGGGCACGCCCCGCACGAGACGCCCCCGCACCCCTGGATGATCTCGTTGAGCTTCGTCCCGGCGCGGTTGATGGCCCTGAAGTTCTCGGCCTTGGCCGTGTCACAGGCGCCGCAGCAGCCCCGCGACACGAGGATGCAATCGCTCGGCGCGTTACAGACGCCTATGTCGGGCAGCTCGCCCCGACAGGCCTCCTCGCACGCGGAGAGGGAATCGAAGCGGTTCTCGTTGCCCTCGCAGCCGCCGTAGGTGAACTCCCTGCACGCGCCGGCGGCCGGGTCGTACCAGTATTTCGGGAACGCCGCGTCACACCGGCCAGGATCCGCCGGCAGCAGGCACCGGACGGGCAACTGCCCGCCTCCGCCACCGCCGCCGGTCTCCGCGGACGAACCGCCTCCGCCCGGGTCCCCGCCGCCCGAGCCCGCGGGATCCACCTTCCCGGAGCAGCCTGCGGCGAGCAGAAGGGAGGTAAGCAAGCCAAGACCCAGGGATAAGCGCCGAGGCATGCCGGGCGAGTTGCAACGGGCATGCCCTGGGCGTCCGGTCGATGCGCCCGCCGATCTCGGCCCGGATCGCGCGGGCGGCGGGCCTCGGTGTGCCAGGCGGCGCGGCACACCATGACGGCGTCGTCGAGGGGACCGGTCCCCGAGCTGATCGCCGTCAGGGGTCGCGCGTCAGCCGGACGTTGTACATAGCGCTCTTGAGCGCCATGCTGCCGTCTGCCCTCTGCTGGTCGATGAGAAAATCGAAGGCGACCGCAATGCCGTCCTCGATGGCGCACCAGGACTCCTGACAACGGCAAACGCCGCTTTCACACAGCGAGAGGTATCCGCAGTCGACGGGCTGCCCGTTCGCGAAGCAGCCCTCGGACCCTTCTTCCCACCCCCCCCCGGTCACGCAATTGTAGGATCCTGGGCCCGGGGACGACGCCTGAAGCTCGCACCAGCCCTTCCAGAGCTCCCGGGGGTCGATGGCGAAACGCAGCCGGCGGTCGGTGAGCTGCGCACTGAGCATGGTGAAATCGAACCCTTCGTAGGGCAAGCCGATCTTGTAGCCGACCTCCGGCCCGACGGTTTCGGGATAACCCACATCCGGATCTACGGCCGGGGGCAGGGAGGCTCCCGTGCCGAAGCGCACCTTCCCCTGGATCGATGTGCCCTCCACGGTGTCGATGTCGATCTGGATCACGTCCGATCCCGAGCGGAACTTGAAGTTCTCGACGTATCCCTCCCAGTGAGCGATGAGCAGGGAGGCCGTGTCGGATCCCTCGCCGCCGGAGCTGGCCTCACCGCCGCCCGAGCTGGCCTCATCGCCGCCGATGGGCAGGTCCTGCGGCTGACAGCCGGTGTTCCCGAGCGAGGCAGCAGCGAAGAGCAACGCGAGCGCGACGCGAGTCGAATGATTCATGGTTCCTCCTGTCTCTTGCGGTCCATCGCTACATGGCCGGCGCGAGGAACATCCGTCTCTGTCAGTCGAGATTTTCTCGGAACGCGCAGGAGGCGCGGACTCGGCCCGCGTGCACCGAGCCCGGCGCCTCGCCGAGGAGCCGCTCGGCCTCCGCGCGCGCCTCCGGCGCCCGCCCTGCGGCGCAGAGGGCGAGCACCCGCGCGGCCATGCGCTCCTCGCGGAGCTGGCCCTCTGGAAACCGGGCGCCGAGGTCGTCGAGGCGATCGAGCGCGGCCGACGGATCGCCGTCCCGCACGGCGTCCTGCGCCTCGCGCAGCAAGGCCATCTCCGCGGCGAGCGTGCTCGGCCTCGCCGGCTGAGCGCCGCGCGGGCGCGCCGGCTCGTGTTCGCCGCCGCCTGTCGATGGCGCTCGCGCGGCGTCCTCCGCGCCCGGGTCCAGCGGCCGCGGCGGTGCCGGCGCGACAGCGCGGGCGGCGCGCGAGGGCGGGGGCGCCGCCGTCGGCGCCGGCGCGGCGACCGGAGCCGCCGCGGGCGGCGTCACCGCGGGCGGCGTCACCGCGGGCGGCGTCACCGCGGGCGGCGTCACCGCAGGCGGCGTCACCGCGGGCGGAGGCGCCGCGGGCGCGCTCGCCGGCGGCGCTGCGCCGGCCGGCGGAGGGACGTCGGCGGTCACCCTGCCGGTGAAGAACCCGCCGGCGAAGGCGACGGCGCCGAGCAGCGCGCCCGCCGCGATCACCTTGCCCGAGAGCACGCCGCCGACCGCCTTGCCCGCGAGCACGCCGCCGCCTGCCCCGCTGCCCGCGAGCGGCGGCGGGGGCGAGGTGGGCGCCTCCCCGGACGGCTCCTGCGGTGCGGCGGCCGGGAGCCTCGCCGCGAGCGCCGCGCGGAGCCGCGCCTTGTCGGACGGCGCGAGCCCGTCGGCTCGGGCCGCCCTCAGGAGCGCGCGCGCCTTGTCGCCCGGATCACTCATGGCCATCCGCCCCCGCGCCTCGCCAGCGCCAGCTCGAACTCGCGTCGCGCGGCGCGCAGCCGCGAGTAGACGGTGTTCAGCTTCAGGTCGAGCGCCGCGGCGATCTCCGGCGCGCTCAGCTCCTCGATCTCCGCCATCACGAGCACCGCGCGCTTGTCGTCGTCGAGCTCCGCGAGGAGCGCGTCGACGAGCTTCAGCGCCTCGACCTGCTCGAGCCGCTCCGCCGGCCCCGGCGCGCGGTCCGCCACGCCCCCCGGCAGCTCCTCGAGCCCTCCCTTGCGCCGGACGAGGCGCCGGTGATCGCGCGCCACCCGGCAGAGGATCGCGAACAGCCACGCCTTCACGCTCGACCGCGGCTCGAACTCGCCGAGCCGCCGGTGGACAACGACGAAGACGTCCTGGAAGGCGTCGTCCAGGCTCGCCTCGCTGACGCCGAGCCGGCGCAGGTTTCGCCAGACGAAGTCGGCGTGCTCGTCGTAGACCGCGTCGAAGTCGAGGGAGTCGGGCGCGTCGTGGACGCCGAAGCGCGGATCGAACACCGACCCCGCGAAGGGAATCGCCGACGCGGGGGACGTCCTCGTCACGCACGGTACATGGCCGGCGCTGTCTGGATCCGTCACGGAAATCGCACCTCGACCCCCAGCGAGGCGCGGAGCGTGGCGGCGGCGCTCCGGTGCACCGCGCCGATGCCGACGAGCACGAACCGATCGCGCGTCACCGGGAACGGAACGTCGATCGTGAGCGGCACGCGGAGCCGGTCCGTGAGGGTGAAGGTCGCGAGCGCTCCGGGGTGCGGCGCGACCCAGAGCGCCCGGTTCGAGCCGGGCGACGCCGCGCCGAAGCTGTCCGCGCTCATGACGCCGACCTCGACGCCGGCGCAGGGTCCGAGCTCGATCGAGCGATAACGCATTGCGTAACACACGCGCGCTCCGCCGGTGGTCAGCTGGACGTCGCCGCCCATCGTCGTCCGCTCCACGAACGCTTGCTGCGCGCCGAAGTAGGTGCCGGACAGCTCGACGCGGACGGCTCCGATCAGCATGCCCGCGGCGATGCCGGCGCCCGGGGCGACCGCCGGGAGCGAGGCGGTGTCGAGGACGCCGGAGGCCCTGAGCGTGCCGCGCAGCTCGAGGGGACGCGACGGGCCCTGCGCCGGGGCCGCGCTGGCCGCTGGCGGGGGCGAGGCCGCGAGCGGCGCCTCGGCGGCGGTGGGCGCGTCCGGAGAGGCGTCCGCCTCCGGGGCCGCGCCGGCGCCTGGATCCGCGCCGGAGATGTCGCCCGGCGCCGCGCCGGTGTCCGGCTCCGCCGTCGGGGTGCCGCGGCTCGCTGCGTCGGGATCGATCGCGAGCGCGATGATCAGCGCCGCCGCGCCCGCGAGCTCGGCGCAGGTCTCGCCGTGGAGCTCGCGCGACCGTGCCGCCTCGCCGAGCGTCGTCGTGAGGCGGAGATCCCATGACCCGCGCTCGTTCCGGGACACCACCGCGCGCGCCTTCAGCGGCGGCTCGCCGTTCGCCTCGGCCGACCGCCCGAGGCGCTGCTCGATCTCGGCCAGCACGCGCGCTCGATCCGCGCATTCCCCGGGCGCGATCCAGTCGAGCTCGACGCCCCCCGCGCTCGCCGCTGTGTCGGCGCGGGCATCACCCGCCACCGCGGCGAGCGCGCCGAGCGCGGCGAGCGCGGCGAGCGCGGGCGCGGAGAAGATGAGGGAATCGGCGGCAGCGAGGAGGTCCCGCCGGCGAGGATCGCGCAGGCCCATCGCGCCCTACGGATGGATCGGCGGCAGCTGCTCGCGGAAAAACGCGTTGTACTTGGGATCGTTGTACCGCTCGTACTCGATCGCGAACGGGGTCAGCTGGCTCACGCCGCCCTTGTACCGGATGGTGAGGGCCATCGGCGTGACCTCGCGGTAGTTGCTGGTCAGCGGCAGGTCGTCGTTGGTCTTCCCGCCCGCGGAGAACAGGGTCAGCAGCACCCCGTCGGGGTCGTCGTGCACGACGCGGAAGCCCTCCGGGACGCGCTCGTGGCCGCGGATCAGCGTGGTACAGCCGAGCTTCTGCATGAAGCTCTTGAACTGCCGCTTGCCGAAGGGGAAGCGCGCCGTCGACTTCTGGAGCTCCGCGGGGATCGCGTCGACCTCGCTGGGATCGCTCCAGAGCATCTGGAACCGGATCTCCGGGTCGTTGAGCGAGGACACCGACGTCCACCGGGCGGCGATGGTCTCGTCGCGCGGGATCCCCGCGTGGACGAAGAGGATCCTGTCGAAGACCAGCATGTTGGGGAGCGCCTCGAAGAGGCGCATGTAGGCGGCGAACACCTCGTTCGGCGCGATGGCCGCGAGCGAGCTCATCGCCTCGGAGGGCCGCACCGGCGCGAGGACGCGGCCGTTCAGCTCGACGTAGTACTCGTGATTGCCGCGCAGCACGAAGACGTTGTCGGGCGCGGCGAGGAAGAGCTGCATCACCGTGCGCAGGACGCCGTTGTAGCTGAACCTGCCGCGATCGATGTAGTCGCCCAGGAACACCAGCAGCATCCGCGGGTTGTGCGCGGGGTCGTCGCGGTGGGCCTGCACCTTGGCGAAGAAGTCGGCCTGCATCAGCGCCCCCTTGAGGCACGAGTAGCAGCCGTGCAGATCGCCGATGACAAGGAGCTCGACGTCCTCGGCGGGGTCGGGCGAGGCGACGTAGACGTGGCCGTCGAGGAACGGCGCCTGCCCGGCGAAGCCCGCGAGATCCGCGGCGCCGTCGAGCCGGCCCGCGCCGCGCGCGCGCTGCTCCTCGAGCTTCGCCTCGAACCTGCGCATCAGGTCCATGTCGACCTTGGCCTGCTCCGCGAACGTGGCCGGATCGCTCGCGTAGTCCCACTCGAACGCCTTGAAGAACGGGTGATCGACCTCGCGCGCCTGCTTGCGCGTGGCCGGATCGATCACCACCGCGCCCTGCTCGATCGTCTCGATGTCGACGTCGTCGATCTCGATCGGGGACGCCGACAGGAGCGACGAGAGCTCGTCGCGGAACCGCTGCTCGTTCGGGTGGACGACGCCGTCGGCGAGCATGAGCTCGTCGACGGTCGCGAGCAGCGCCTTGCGGTTGTCGTCGTCGAAGCCGTCGAGGAGCTCGAAGCAGCGGAGCTTGATCTTGGAGAGGACGAAGTCCTTCGGGTCCTCTCCCTCGGCGACGCTCTCGGTGAAATGGCTCTGGATCTGGTGGTCGATCTCGGAGAAGACCTCGTGGAAGTGGCTGGTCCACCGGCCGACGACGTCCTGGCTCTCCTGGCCCTCGCCGCCGAGGGCGTCGCGCGCGCGCTGCCGGACGAGGTCGTGGATGTAGCCGCGGATGAAGGACTTCTCGGTCGGATCGAGCTCGCCGTCGATGTACCCGAACCCCGTGAGGTAGTAGATGATGGCGTGCATCTGCTGCTCTGCGACGCGCGGATCCGGGCTGAACGACATCATCAGGCAGCTCTCCTCTTCGCGATGGTGCCCCAGGGTAGCGCAAGACGGGCGCGCGGCGGCGGCGAGCGCGCCTCTCGGTCGCGCGGGCGAGCGCGCATCGCGGCGACGGCGGCGAGCTCACATCACGGCCGCGCGGGCGGCCCTGCGCGCCCGACGAAGGCGCGGATCCGCGCGCGGTCGGCCTCGGACAGCGCGTATCCCGGGGGCGGCATATTCCGCTCGTCCACGACCCGGCGCGCGATGGCCTCGCGGAGCGAAGCCCACGCCGAGGGCGTGGAGAGGTCGACGCCGCCCTCGCCGCGCGGGAGGTGGCAGCGCGCGCACGCGCGGGCGAACACGGGCGCGATCTCGCCCCAGGCGGGCCCGTCGCCGTCCTCTGCGGCGAAGCGCCGGAGGGCGCCCGACGCGAGCATCCACACGTCGCCGCTCGGCGAGCCGACGAGCCTGCCGCCCTGCGGGAGGCGCGCGCCGCGGGTCTCGCGCGCGCCGGCCTGCTCGAGCACGCCGAGCTCGTCGCCGTCGGCGAACCACGCGCGCTCGCCGGAGACGGCGAGCCCGTGGAGCGCGGCGCGCGCCCGGAACCGGAGGCGCAGGACGCCGGCGCCGTCCTCCGCGTAGAGCGCCGCGGGCGTCGCCGCGAGCAGCGCGCCCGCGCCGGTCAGGGCGAGCAGCGGCGCGGCGCCGCCCGCCGGGAGCGGGTACGATCGCAGCGCCCTCGTGGCGACGTCGAGGGCGCCGAGCTCATCGCCCCCGGCCGCGAAGGCCACGCGCCCGGCCCCCGCCGCGAGCGTCGCGAGCGGGCCGGTCGCGTAGCGCGTGACGGTCTCGCCGTCCGCCACCGCGATCTCGCGGTCCAGCGCGAAGGCGGCGCCGCCCTCGCCGAGGCCGATCGCGGACCGCACCGCGGCGCGCTCGAGGCCGTAGCGGTCGGAGACGGCCTCGAAGGCCCCCTGGCCCGGCAGCCGCAGCAGCCGGCCCTCGGCATCGACGCCGACGATCCACGTGCCGTAGCCGTCGGGCGCGGGCAGGGCCGCGGCGCTCACCCAGCGGTGGGGGGCGCGCTCCACCCTGGCGAGGGCGCCGTTCACGAAGACGGCCGCGGCGCCGTCGTGGAACACCACGACGCGGCGCCCGTCGTCGGCGACCGCGCGCACCGGGCCGAGCTCCCCCGGGGACGGCCACGCGACCTCGCGCACGACGAGCGGCGGGAGGGGCGCCGCGGCCTGCGCCGCGCATCCCGCGAGCGAGAGCGCCAGCGCCGAGGACGAGAGCGCCAGTGCGGAGGACGAGAGCGCCAGCGCGGAAGATGAAAGCGCCAGCGCGGCGGCGGACGCCGCTCGGCGGAGGAGCGTCACGGCGACCGGAGCAGCTCCGGCACCACCTCGCCGTCGCGCAGGTGCTCGCGCGGGGAGATGCCGAAGGCGAACAGGAAGGTGGCGAGCAGGTCGGGCGGGGCGATCGGCCGCGGCCCGCCCTGGAACGTCTTCGCCGGGGCCGGCAGGAGCTGCTCCGGGTCGGTCTTGCCGAACGCGAAGCTCCCGCGGAAGCGCGGGGAGATCACCATGGCGGAGTTGTTGGGATAGTGGTCGCGGCCCATCGCCGTGTTGAGCTGAGGCGTGCGGCAGAAGTCGCTCGTCACGAGGAGGTGGGTGTGATCCGAGAGCTTCTTGCCGGCCCGGGTCGGGTGCGGGGTCCTGTCGAGCGAGCCGAGCAGGGCGGCGATCAGATCGAAGAGCTCCTGCTGGGTGGCCGCGTGCTGGCGGTAGGTGCTCGTGTGCGTGTCGAACCCGCTGCTCGAGAAGCTCACGCAGCGGACCACGTTCCGCCGCATGGCCTCGATCGCGAAGGCGGCGTTGACGGCCGCTTGCCTGGCGAAGCGGGCCGCGTGGTTGAACTCCGGGTGCGCCTGGATGAGCTTGCCCCTGGAGAACACCTCCTGGAGGCCTGAGCTCAGCATCTTGCCCAGCCCGTCCGCCTGGATGGCGAAGCCGCGCAGGGCGTCGGTGTGGCTGGATCGCGCGGCGAGGGACCTGGCCTCCTCGGAGAGGAGCGCGGTCACCGCGGCGCGGTCCTCGTCGGTGTCGTAGTGGCGCGCGCGGGAGAGCGAGCGGCTGAGGGTGCCGATCTCCCCGACCATGAGCGGGACGGCGCGCCGATCGAGGCGGTCGCCGACGAACGCCGAGGGGAACTGGACCGAGACGACGGGGAAGGTCTGGCTCGCGCCGAGCGCGCTCCCGCAGATCGCGTCGACGCTGGAGGCCACGGTGCGGCCGCCGCTGAGGTGCCGTCCCGTGGTCGAGAACGCCGTGCCGTCGGGGTGGCTCACGGTGTTCATCGCCAGGCCGTTGAGGATGCACAGCCGGTCATGCATGTCCGCGAGGGCGCCGATGCCGGGGCCGAGCACGAGGCTCGAGCCCCTGGGCGTCACCGGCGCGAAGGTCTTCGCGCCGCCGGCCGCGGGCGCGTCGACCCAGAGGCGGAGCCCCGCGGTGTCGGTGTTGTCGGTCGTCGCGGGGCTCACGAGGCCCCTGGCCTCGTTCCGAGGATCGGCCCAGAGCGTCACGTCCCAGCCGCCCGACGCGTGGATGAAGAGGAAGAACTCATCCTCCGCGGCCTTGCCCTGCGCGGCGAGCGCGCGCGCCGGCAGGCCGAGGACGCCGGCGAGCGCCGCGCCCGCGGCGGCCTCGAGCAGCGCGCGGCGCGGGACGGCGAGGCGGCGGGGGCGGCGGGCGGGGCGAGGCATCGGACGCGCTCTCAGGATAGCCTCCGCGGCCGCGCGCGCCCGCACGACGAACGCGACCGCCATCGCGAGCATCGGCGCTACACGGACGAGCTCATCGGCGATCTGATCGTGATGCCGCCTTGAGGCGGCGAGGCCGCTGTCCGGGCAGGGCGCGAGCTCGCGGCGGCCGAGCTCCGCGCTGCCGGCGCGTCTCCGGTGCACGCGCTCGCCGTGGCGTTCAGCGGCAAGCAGGTAGCCGTGCGCGCGGCGGAGAGGGTTGGCCGATGCGCGTCGCCTCTCCCCGACCACCGAGCGGAGCGTCGATCTGGCCAGGGCTCAAGCCCGGATCACCGTGACCTCTCGGCCGCCCGGCGTCCGCGCCGCCTCGGTCGCGGTGCGATCGCGCAGCCGCGGGATCCCGGGGCGCCGATCGAAGATGAGGAGCCAGCCGCGGTGGAGCCCCAGGCCCTCCAGGTATCCATCGAGCTGAGCGAGCCCTTCCCGCACCGGATCCGGCTCTCCGGGGCGCCACACCTTGAGCTCCATCGCCAGCCGGTCCTGTCCGTGCTCGACCAGCAGATCCATCCGGCCGCTGCCTATCGCGACCTCCCGCTCCACACGCCCGTGGCCGTTCACCACCCTGTGCAGGAAGGCCATGAGCACGAGGTGCGGCGCGATCTCCGCGTAGGGCGTGCTGGCGAGCAAGGCCTCCGCGTGCTGCCGCCAGAACGACACGAACGCCTCGAGCAAGCGCTCGGGATCGAGGCGCCCGTCCTGCCGGAGCCAGGTAGGCGTGATCGACGGCATCGAGCGCCGCGCGGTCGCGGACAGCGCACGCGGGAGGATCTCCGCGTAGATCGGGTTGGCGATCTCCAGCGCGCCGTTCGCCGCCTGGCGGACGAGCCCGAGATCCATCGCGTAGCGCTGGTCGTCCTCGGGGACCGCGCCCAGCGCCGAACCGGCGAGGATGGGCTCGATCACCGCGCGCACCCGCTCCTCCTGCAGGCGCTCGGCGAGGCTGTCGAGGTGCGTGTCCTGCCGGACGACGATCGCGTCGCGCGCGGCGCGAACGTGCGCGGGCAGGAGCGTCACGCTGCGGTCGGGCACGAGCTCGTCCACCATCTGCCTGGCCAGCGCGTTGACCAGCCACGGCTGCCCGCAGGTGAGCTGGAACGCGAGGTCGACCGCCTCGGGCGCGAAGACCTGCCCCATGTCAGCCGTGTGCTGGGCGTAGAGCCCCGCCACCTCCTCGCGCGTGAAATCGCGCAGGAGGACGGACTCCTCCTTCACGTTGAACGGCGAGGCGCCGCCGAGCTGGCCCTCGTCGCCCACCGTAACCCGGTAGTCCCGGACATCGCGCATCCCCATCAGGGCGATCGCCCAGGGAAAGCCCTGCGGCCTGCGGCGGTGCCCCCCGCGCAGCTGGCTCAGCGCCGAGAGCAGCGTGGGGCCGGTGAGCGCGTCGATCTCGTCGAGAAAGAGCACGAGCGGGCGAGGACAGGCCTGCGTCCACGCGGCCAGCGCGGCGGCTAGGCGGTGGCCCGGCGCCCCGTCAGACCAGGGCGGCGGACGCAGATCGGGCGGGAGTTGAAAGGCCGCGTCATCCCGGAAGGCTTGAAGAATCGCTGACTCCGCAGCGCCGACGTCCTCCGGGAAGGCGCGGCCGACCTCGAGGGACAGGAGCGCCGCCGCATAGCGGCCCTCCTGCGTCAACGCGGCGGCCAGCGAGAGGAGCGACGTGGTCTTGCCCGTCTGCCGCGGACCGTGCACGACGAAGTAGCTCTGGCGGTCGATCAGCCGCCGCAGCCGCTCGATGCGGCGGAGGGGGTCGACCATGTAGTGCAGGTCGGGCCTGCACGGGCCGGCGGTGTTGAAGAAACGCGCCATCGGGGCGCCATCCTGCCATGGGAGCGCCGGGAGTCACGCAAGACCGGGGTTCGGGAGGACTCGAGCCGTAGACGATGCGGCCCTCCGCAGCCGTGACAGCAGCGGAGGAAACGGGCCAACATATCCTGGAGCCCGACCAGCAGCTCGGGCACGCGTGCCGGCGATCGCTGGGCGCGCTCCACGAGGCTGATGGGCGGACTGATACGGACCGGTGGCAGGCGAGCCCGGAGCTGCGCAGGCAGCTGCATGGACAGCGGTGCGCTTGACGGGCTTGCGCGGAACGAATCTCCGGCGACCTCGTGCAGAGCGGCACCCGCGCCCAGTTCGACAAGCTGACCGAGGCGCTCCAGCAGCTCTGGGCGCGCCTGGCGGACCTCGGTTCTCGTCGAGCTCGCCAAGGGACGCGGGGAGCCACGTGAACCATGAAGCCAAGATCACCAGCAGCACAGCAGCACGGCTCGCCCAACGGCACTGGTCATGCCGACGAACGGGGCCATACAGAGCCACCACGACATCACATCACCGGGAGATCCACGCCGTGATCCGGGAGCCCGAGCGCCACGAGGTAGTCGCCCCAGGTGTCGAACAGCGCCGCCTTGTCGTCCCCCCGCGCGCGGCGCTCGACCTCGGCGGGCGCGAGGCCGCCGAAGAGCCAGAGATAGGTCCTCAGGTACGCCTCGGCCGGGCGATGCGGGTGGAATGAGAAATTTCGTCGCCGAAATGCAATGCAACGCCAGATGCCTTTCGACATCGCTCACGCGCCGGGACGCTGGCCAGGCACACACGGAGGATGGTAGAGAGCGAGCGTGACGCTGGCGCGCGGTCACGTGCGTTGGCGCGCCCGAGGTGGAGCGTGCGAGGTCCTCGATCAGCATCCTGGCTTTTGTCGTGGGCAGTGTTGCTCCTCGGGCTGGTTGCGACTGCCCCCGCGCGCGCGGAGGCGCCTCCGAAGCGCTCGGAAGCCGTCAAGGAGCTCATTCGCGAGGCGAGGGCGGCGCTGGATCGGTCCGACCTCGCGCAGGCGCGGGAGCTGTGGGGCGTGGCATACGATATCGAGCGGTCGAACGTCGCGATGTGCAACCTGGGGCAGCTCGACGTGCGGATGGGCCGCTGGGAGGAGGCCGTGGGGGAGCTCTCGCAGTGCGTCCAGCACATGCCGGCCCCGAGTACGGAGGAGGAGCGGCGCCTGGTCGAGTACCGGCACGCCGACCTCGCCCGGGCCCGGCGGCGCGTTGGCGAGGTGGTCCTCATGCCGCCGCCCGGCATCGTGGGCATGTTCGTGAACGGCCGGGGGGTGAAGGACGGCAACCGCGTCTACGTGAGGCCTGGCCAGCACGAGGTGATGGCCGTCGGGCAGGAGGGGCAGGTCGCGCGCGCGGGTGTGAGGGTGGAGGCGGGCGAGTCGAAGGCGGTGCCGCTCACGTTCGACAAGCCGGCACAAGCGCCGGAGGACCGCGCGCAGCCGCCGAAGGACCGCGCTCAGCCGCCGAAAGGGGCTTCCGGGCCTGGAGCGCCCGGGCCTGCGGCGCCAAAAGGGCCGCCGCAGGGCGCGGGCCGGCCCGGGCCGGACTTCCGGATCGTCACGACGGGCGCGGTGGCCTCGATCGGGTTCTTGGTGGCAGGCACCGTGTCCTTGCAGAGCGCGCGGGGGTACGGGCAGGAGGCGACGGCGGCTCGATATCACGCCCTGGTGATGAGCAAGCTCGATCCCGCATTTCAACCCGACTACAACGGGATGGTCGATACTGCCGCCAGCGGGAAGCTGATGCGTCTCCTGGGTACCAGCGCGTTGATCGCCGGGGCGGCAGCAGGCGCGGCCACCCTCGTGTACGTCTGGTTGCCGAACGATACGCAGATTCGAGTGGCGGCGCACGGCGCGGAGGTTCGCGTTCGATGGTGAGCGTCGGCGATGTCGCTGAGGGCCGTCGGTGCGAGAGCATGGTGAAGCTGGCGCGGAGGCCTTCCTGATGCGACGTCCGATGTTGCTGTTTCTCTCCGCGACGGCGCTGCTCGGGTGCGAAGACGAGTGGTTTGTGCCGCTGCTTGCGCCGCCGGCCGATTCGGGTCCAGTGCTGTGGATGTGGGTAGGTGCGGAGGACGATGCGCCTCCCTGTATCGACGGCCAGCCGCCGAAGTGGGAAGGCTGGATGGCTGACGCGCCTGAAGGGCTGCCGGACACATGCGATGCGTGCGAATGTGGTCCGGCGGCGTGCGAGCTGCCCTCCACGGTCATGGCGAACGCGATGACCTGCCCAGGCGGAAGCACCTCCATCGCGCTCGACGCCGGAGCGGGATGGGATGGGACATGCGCTGCGCTCCCGTCGCCCGTCCAGCCGGACGAATTCGCGTCCGTCGTCTACGAGCCGCCGACGCTCTCGCCATGCATCCCCTCGGCGACGCCCGAGCCGCCGCCCGTTCCGGCAAGGTTCGTCCGGGTGTGCGCCGGCAACACGGCACAGGAACCGCCGGGGTTCATCCCCTGCATGCAGGCCAGCAGCGAGGGGACCTGCCGGCGTGGCCTGACACGACACGAGTTCTTCGAACAGCTGATCGACAACCGCGCCTGCGCTCCGTGCGAGTGTGGTCCCCCAGCGGGCGGCAGGTGCGTCGCCGAAGTCGGCTTGTATGCGGACAGCGCATGCAGCGACCGCATGGACGCGGGGCTCCCCGTCGGCCTCGGGGAGACGGCCTGCGCGGACGTCACCTCGCCCCTCCCGCTCAGCGCGATGCGCGCCACGCTCGTGGAGGAAGAGCCAGGCGCCTGCTCCCCCAGCGTCGCTGCCGTGCTTGGCACCCTGGAGCGACGCGAGCCGCACATCGTATGTTCCTATTCCGAGATGTGGTGGAAGACACCGTGAGGCGGATGACGATGTCCATGTCGAGCGCGCGGCTCACGCTCCTGGCTGTGCTGTCGTTGCCAGCGATGGCGTGCGCCAACCATCCGGACATCGCGGGGAAGGCGGTCGTCGCCCTCGACGGTAAAACGCTGAATTACGACACCGGCGATGATGGACGGAGGTTCGTGAAAACAGGGGAGAGGTGGTCGACGGGGTGCTACCTGAATGACTCCTTGCCAGATATGTACCTGGACCGCGCGCGCGACGACGACCCGCCGATCAGCTCCATTGCATTGCTCGTCAAGCACGAGGATGACGGCGGCGAGCCTCTACCGAATGTCGGGATGTACACAGGAGACGATTTCTACGATGGCTTTTGCCACGTCGTGGCGACGATCGGCAGCGATCCGCGCGAGGTGGAGTTCTCGACGGGCGACTGCGAGCTGCAGCGGTCCCTCGACGGCCATCCCGCGCTGCTCGTCTCCGCTCTGTTTCACGTCAAGGAGTGCGACGAGTAGGGCACGGCCGGCGCGGCCGGAGCCACACGCGGCGCCGGCCGCGCCGTGGGCCCGCTGAGCGTACCCCTAATACAGGTGGAACTCCGGGTGCCGCACGAGCCCGTAACAAACGGCCGCCCACCCCGCTTCCTCCGGCGAGAACCGCGACTTCGCCGCGCCCTTCGCGCGGTGCCGCGCGACCGTCCCCTCGTACAGCGCGAAGAACTTCCCCTGCCGATCCGGCGGCCCGAGGCGCGCCGGGTAGCTCAGGAACGTCCGGTGCAGCACGTCGAAGCGCGGGGCGAACGCCGCCTCGTCGGCGTCCTGCGCGGGCAGATCGAACGCGAAGATCAGCCGTCGCTCGATCGGGACGCGCTCCTTCGCCTTGAGATCGTGCTCCAGGGCGCGGTCGCAGAGCGCGATCCCGAGCCGCTCGAACGCCGCCAGCATGAGCGCGTTGGTCTGCGTGGCGCGCGGGAGATCCAGGCCGTGATCCGGGAGCCCGAGCGCCGCGAGGTAGTCGCCCCAGGTGTCGAACAGCGCCGCCTTGTCGTCCCCCCGCGCGCGGCGCTCGACCTCGGCGGGCGCGAGGCCGCCGAAGAGCCGGAGATAGGTCCTCAGGTACGCCTCGGCCGGGATGAGCCGCAGATCCTCCTTCGGAGCCCGGCTCTGCGCGACGCGCCCCGTCTCCCGGAGCGGCGCTGCAGGCCGCGGCGCGATCGCCTCCGGCGGGCCGCACGCGCCGGCCAGCGCGGCCACCGCGGCCACGCCGACGAGGGCGAAGGCCCCCGTCCGCCCGGGCGCCCTCCCCCGGCCCTGCATCACCGCGCCCCCTCGCCGCGCGCCGCGCCGCCCCGCTCCGCCTCGCCCTTCGCCGCGCCGCCCCGCTCCGCCCCGCCCTTCGCCACCCCGCCCCGCTCCAGCGCGGGCCGCACGTTGCTCGCGCGCGCATACGCCGGCGAGCGGACGATCGCCTCGACCAGCGGCCGCATCCGGTAGCCGCGCGACACGAACCGCTCGCGCAGCGCGCCGAGCAGCGCCTCGTCCTCCTCGCGCAGCGGCCGCCCCAGGAACGACTCGGTGACGCGCAGGGCCGCGCACGACGCGAACTCCGGCATACGCGTGAGATCGGCCGCGGCGCCAGCCGGGCCGCGCTCTGCGTGATCCGCCGAGGCATAAGCGCCCCGCAGCACGCCGCGCTCCCGGCTCGAGAACACGGGGTCGTAGAAGCGCTGGCACGATTGCCCCGTCTTCCCCTCCGCGTTCAGCTTGCACACCGGGTTCTCGATCGGGAACCGCTCGGCGGGCAGATAGGTCCACGTCGTCTCCTCGACCCGCGTGAAATACGCCGCGAGCGGCTCCAGCGTCGCATGACAGCTCGAGCAGCCCGGCCGGACCATGAGGTCGGGCTCCTCCGACGGCGGGAGCTCCGCGTGCTCGGCCGTGAAGCTCTTGCACAGGAACGCGCTGTAGAGCGCCGCCGCCCGCGCGCGCCGCGAGGAATACTTCGTGAGGAACACAGGCGTCGTGAGGATCCCCGCCGCGCGCGGCCCGCGATCGGGGATGAACGTCCAGGCCGAGACGTCGTGCGGCGCGACGACCGGCGGCACCGCGCCCGGCAAGAACAGGGGCGCCTCGTCCTCGCGCATCCCGAACGACGGGTGCAGCGAGCAGCACGCCGCGGGCGCGCTCGACCGGTAAAACTGCGCGAGCGGCCCGTTGATGAACGTGTAGCGCCCGGTGAGGATCTCCCGGAAATCGCGATCCGCCGCGAAGACGTGATTCATGAGATGAATCGCCTCCTGCGACCACCAGAACTTGTTCCAGCCGGTGATCGTGTGCGGCGCGGAGCCGATGGGCGCCTCGATGCCGAGCGGGGTATTCGCCGGCAGCACGAAGCTGCGCGGATCCCTGCCCGCGCTGTCGGCGGGCAAGCAATGCTCGAGGCCGATGCCGCAGCCGCAGTCGACGCTCATCACGGGCGCGAGCGCGCTCCGGCACGAGATCGGCTCGCCCCGGTGCGCCTTCGCATAACGATCCTCGCGCACCGGCGGGCGCGCGCGGCCCGGCGGCGGCGGAGCCCCCTTCGGCGGCGCAGGGATGTCGCTCGCGTAGAGGTGGCCGACCTCGGCGGTCTGCGCCTCTTCCTTGCAGACCCGGACCTCGACGGTCGGCGTCTTGCCGTCCGGCTCGACAAGGAGCTGGGGCAGCGGGACATAGGCGCTGTCCGGGTCCTTCCACCCGTCGCCATAACGCTGCGTCGGGACGACGGAGAGGTAATCGCGATAGAGCCAGTAGGGGCGCACGAGCGTCGTCCGCTCGTCGAGCAGCTTCTGGGAGATGCGGGCAGGCGTCCCCTTGATGGGCGCGTAGGCCGCCACCGCGAGCCCGCTCTCGGCGTCGGAGAAGCAGAACTCGCCGTCGATCACCGGGTTCAGGCGGCGCTGGCCGACGCGGTAATAGACGTAGAGCCGCTTGCCCTCCGGGCCGAGCACCTCCACCCGGCGGAGCGTCGTCGCAGCCGGCGTGAACAGCCCCGCCGGGCCGAGCTCGAGCCGCAGGACATCCATGTAGATGCGCGTGAGCCGCTCGGCATACCCCGGGCCGTCGAGGTGGCGCTCTATCCAGGCGTCCAGATCGAAGCCCGGCGACTCGAGCTCGGCGAGCTCCTCGCGCGTCGGGAGCCTCCCCTTCAGGTCGAGGGAGAGCGCCCGGAAATACCGGTACCGCTCCAGCGTCGGCGCGGCGGCGGACGGCGGCGCGAACGAGGCCGCGGCCGCCGCAGCGAGCGGCGCCGCCACGGCCAGCGCGCGCAGCGCCCGCCCCCTCATGCGTCGACCTCCTCCGCGGCGGGCGGCGGGGTCTCCTCGCCGGGGACCACCCCGGCCATCAGCATCCCGAGCTCCGTCCGCGATACAGCGCCCGCGTCCCGCGTCGCCACGATCTCGCCCCGGTACATGACCGCGATCCTGTCCGACAGCGCCAGGATCTCGTCGAGCTCCGCCGACACCAGCAGCACCGCCGCCCCCGCGTCGCGCGCCGCCACGATCTCGCGGTGGATGTGCTCGATCGACCCGACGTCCACGCCCCGGGTCGGCTGGCTGGCCACGAGCAGCTCCACGGGGCGGCTCATCTCCCGGGCGAGGATCACCTTCTGCTGGTTGCCGCCCGACAGCGCGGAGACGGGCGTCTCCGGGCCGGGCGCGCGAATGTCAAAGGTCTTTATCAACCGCCTCGCGTTCTCCTCGCGGGCGTCGTCGCGGAGCACACCCCGCACGGCGAATGGAGCCTTGTAGTAAGTGCACAGCACGAGGTTGTCCGCGATCGCGTACGAGAGCACGAGCCCGTGCCGCTGGCGGTCCTCGGGCACGTGCGAGACGCCGCGCTCGATGAGGGCGCGGGGCAGCGCGCCGGTGACGTCGCGGCCCCGGAGGAGCACGCGCCCGGCGCGGGGCGGCGACAGGCCGGTGATGGCCTCGCAAAGCTCGGTCTGGCCGTTTCCCTGCACGCCGGCGATCCCCAGGATCTCGCCGGCGCGCACCGAGAAGCTCACCTCGCGCACCACGTCGGCGCCCGATCCGCGGCGGCCCGCGACGCCGAGGCGCTGCACCTCGAGCACGACGTCCTTGGGGCTCGCCGGGGCCTTGCTCACCTGGAGCGCCACCTCGCGGCCCACCATCATCGCCGCCAGGCCGCGCTCGTCCGTCTCCGCCGGGATCGCGGCGCCCACCACGCGCCCGGCGCGCATGACCGTCACCCGGTCCGCGACCGCGAGCACCTCCCTGAGCTTGTGCGTGATGAACAGGACCGAGACCCCCCGCGCCGTCAGCCCCCGCAGCACGCGGAACAGCTCGTCCGCCTCCTGGGGCGTGAGCACGGCCGTGGGCTCGTCGAGGATCAGGATCTCCGCCTTACGGTAAAGAGCCTTGAGGATCTCCACCCGCTGCTGCACGCCGACCGGGAGGTCCTCCACCCGGGCGTCGGGATCGACGTCCAGCCCGTGGCGCGCCGAGAGCTCGCGGACCTCGGCGCTCGCGCGCCGGCGGTCGAGCAGGGCCCCGCGCACGGGCTCCGCGCCGAGCACGACGTTCTCGGCGACCGTGAACACCGGGATCAGCATGAAGTGCTGGTGCACCATGCCGATCCCGAGCGCGATCGCGTCGCTCGGCGAGCGCAGCGCGACCGGGCGCCCGCTCCGGAGGAGCGCCCCCTCGTCCGGGCGCAAGAGCCCGTAGAGGATGTTCATCAGGGTCGATTTGCCGGCGCCGTTCTCCCCGAGCAGGGCGTGGATCTCGCCCTTTCGGAGGTCGAGATCGACCTTGTCGTTCGCCAGGACGCCGGAGAACCGCTTCGTGATCCCCCGGGCCTCGAGGACGGCCGTCACCGCCGCCCCTCCGGCTCGTACGGCAGGCCGTCGGCGGCCGGCGGCGTTGTCTTGCCGATGACGCCGGTCAGCAGCAGCAGCGTCAGGAGATAGGGCACCAGCCCGACGACCGACGACTGCTGCAGGAACGACCACGACGGCGGGATCTGGTCGCGGAAGAGCTGCAGGTTGATCTGGAACGCCTGCGCCGCGCCGAAGACGAGCGCCGCGGCCCACGAGCCGAACGGCGTCCAGTCGCCGAAGATCATCGCCGCGAGGGAGATGAAGCCGCGCCCGTTCGTCATCAGCGGCTCGAAGGACGGCACCGACTCCAGCGTGAAATACGCCCCGCCGAGCCCGGCGATCGCCCCGCCGATCACGACGTTCACGTAGCGCACGCGGGCCACGTCGATCCCGACCGTCGCGGCCGCGCGGGGGTGCTCGCCGACGGCCCGCGCGCGCAGGCCCCACCGCGTGCGGAAGAGCACGAGGTGCGTCAGCGCGACAAGCGCGACGGCGGCGACGGCGATCGGCTGCTGCTCGAACACGGGGCCCACGACCGGGATGTCCGAGAGCAGCGGGACGCCGAGGCGCGGAAGGACGCCCGGCGCGTGAGGCACCTGCCCGCCGAACACGCTGCCCGACCCGAAGAAGAGCTGGCGGTTGAAGAAGCCGGTGAGCCCCACGGCGAGCAAGTTGATCACCGTCCCCGCGAGGATCTGGTCCACCGAGAAGGTCACCGCAAGCGCGGCCAGCAAGAGCCCCAGCGCGGCGCCGGTGGCGACCGCGATCACGACGCCGATCAGCAGGCTCGGCAGCGGCGGGAGCCCCAGGATCGCGCTCGCGTAGATCGACCCGAACCAGCCCGAGAACGCCGCCGCGAGCATCATGCCCTCGATGCCGAGGTTGACGACCCCGGAGCGCTCGCAGAAGACGCCCGAGAGGGCGCCCAGGGTGAGCGGGGTGGCGACGGCGAGCGTCGTGGCCGCCATGCTGGCCACGATCGTCAGCGGCGGCACCTGCGACGCGCCGACGAGCGTCACGACGAGGACCAGCACGCCCACGACCACCGCGATGAATGCGTAGCGTCGATAGCCCATCTTCGTCCTTCCCTGCTCCCGTTCCCCGCTCCGGTCCCCGGCCCCTCGCCCGATCCGGCGCGCTAGCCGCCCCACCCGCGCGTGAGCACGAGCCGCTCGCCCTCGCCCCGGACGCGGTAGATGCGCCGGACCAGGGCGTCCGCCGCGACGAAGAGCAGGATCAGCGCCTGGATGATGGAGATCACGTCGATCGGCACCTGCGTCAGGTACTGCATCCGGGTCGCGCCGCTGCGCATCACGCTGAACAAGAGGGCCGCGAGCACCGTCCCGCCGGGGTGCGTCTTGCCGAGCAGGGCGATGGCGATCGCGTCGAAGCCGTACCCCTGCGAGAACCCGAGCTCGTGCCGGTGGTGCAGCGCGCTCACCTCGATGGCGCCCGCCAGCCCGGCGAAGGCGCCCGAGAGCGCCATGGTCGCGATCACGGTGCGGCTCACCCGCACGCCGGCGTAGCGCGCGGCGTCGGGGCTCTGCCCGGCCGTGCGGATCTCGAAGCCGAACGTCGTCCGCCGGAGCGCCCAGCCGACGAGCGCCGCCGCGAGCAGGGCGAGCGGGAAGCCCCAGTGCAGCCGGAAGCCGTCCACGAGCGCGGGGAGGCGCGCGCTCTCGTCGATGAGCGGCGTGCGGGAGAGCACGTTGGACGCGCCCGGGTCCTTCATCGGGCCGTTCAGGAGGAAGCTGACCGCGTTGAGGGCGACGTAGTTGAGCATGATCGTGCTGATCACCTCGTGTCCCCCGGCGCGCGCCTTGATCCAGCCGGGCACCGCGGCCCACAGCCCGCCCGCGAGCGCGCCGAGGAGCAGCGTCACGGGGACGTGCAGCGCCGCGGGCAGGCCACCGCCCACGAGCTGCGGCAGCCAGTGGCCCGCCCAGGCCGCGGAGAGCGCCCCGAGCGCGAGCTGCCCCTCCGCGCCGATGTTGAAGAGGCCGCCCTTGAGCGCCAGCGAGACCGACAGGCCGGCCAGGATGTACGGCGTCGCCCACACGAGCGTCTCGCTCACCGCCCGCGGCGACCCGAGCGCGCCCTCGAGCATGCCGGCGTAGGCCTCGAGCGGGTTGCCCCCGGCCACGGCGATGAGGACGCCGCCCAGGACCATCGCGGTGAACACCGAGAGGGCCGGCAGGAGCAGCGGCCGGAGGCGCCGGAAGCGCCGGTGCAACGACTCGAGGCGCCGGATCAGCTTCTCTCGCATCCTCAAGAGCCCAGGGCGATCACGGCCCCTTGGCCGGCGGCACCGCCGTCTTGAGCGTCCCGTCGAGCAGCCCTTTCCGGAGCTCCTCCATCTTCGCCTTCACCTCGGCGGGGACCTTGGCGTCGAGATCGTGATACGGCGCATACCCCGACTTTCCCTGGAAGTTCCCCGACGGCAGCTTCCCCTCCTTGGCCGCCTTGATGAGGTCGAAGGTGCCGTCGGAGATGAGCTTGACGGCGCTGGAGAGCAGGACCTTCTGGGCCTCGGGCACCGTGAAGTACTGGTCGGTGTCGACGCCGATGGCGTAAACGCCCTTCGTGGCCGCGCCGAGCAGCGCGCCGTTGCCCGTCTTGCCGCCGCCGCCGAAGACGATATCGACCCCCTTGTCGATCATCGAGACGGCGGTCGTCTTCCCCCACTCGGGATCGGTAAACGTCTTATCGAAGCCGACGTCGTTGTGGTAGACGACGCTGAGCTCGATGTCGGGCTTGACGTGGCGCGCCCCGGCGCGGAAGCCCTCCCCGAACCGCCACACGGGCGGGACGGCGTCGGTGGCGAGCACGGCGCCGATCTTCCCCGTCTTGGTCATCATCGCGGCCAGCGCGCCGACGAGGAAGCCGCCGTGGTCCTCGGGGAAGACCAGGCCCACGACGTTCGGCTTGTTCGCGATCTGGAACTGGTCGATGCCGATGAACTTCACGCCGCTGAACTGATCCGCCGCGGCGCGCGTCGCCTCCGTGAGCCCGAAGCCCGACGTGACGACCACGTCGTACCGCTCCTCGGCGAACGTCCCGATGTTCTTGGGGTAGTCCTTCGGATCCGTCGTCTCGATGTACTGCGTCGTGGCGCCGAGCTCCTTCTGCGCCCGCTGGATCGCCTCCCAGGCCGACTGGTTGAACGACTTGTCGTCGATCTTGCCCATGTCGGTGACGAGGCCCACGCAGAACACCTCGGGGCTCGCGCAGTCGGCCTTCTTGCTGCTGCTGTTACACCCCGCGAGCGCGCTGGCGAGGGCCAGCAGGACCGCGATCGCGACGCGCCGCTTCTTCAACATGCCGGATCTCCTTGGAAGGCCCGCATTGGACACCGGGCCGCGCACCAAGGCAACCACCGCATCGCACTGGCGCATATTTACCCACACGGCGCTCACTCGAGCGCTCTCATCCGCTGCGCGGGAGCTCGGCCGGCTGAGCGGAGCACGGCGCGCCTGCCCTCGAGCCTTCCCTCGAGATCGCGATCGGGGGAGCAACATTTTTTCCTCGAGCGTTGTCACAGTCGATCGGCAGCGCCCGATGAGCGACGGGGCGCGCCGGCGCAGCCTTCCCGAGGAGGTCCTTCCATGAATGGTCCCGCCGTTCGATTCACGCTTTTTTGTGCTCTCATCGCGTCCGCCCTCGTCCCTTCGGCGGACGCGTCGGCCTGCGGTGGAGTCGAGATCATGCCCGCGATCGACCACCGCGTGATGGGGATCGCCCAGGCCGAGCAAGCGCTTCACGACGGCCGGTTCACCGCGGCGGCGGGGAGCGTGATCCGGATGTTCCCCGAGATCCGGCGGATCTCCCATGACAAGGACCCGCTGATCAACCGGGCCTTCCGCGTGCTCGCGGTGGCCACCGCGCGCGCGGACGGGGCGCTCCAGGTCGGACCGCAGCTGCCGCGCGAGCTGCTCGAGACGTGGGGCGGGGCGTCGGCCGAGGAGCGCAAGGGGAACATCGACTGGTCGATCCGCGCGCTGCGCCGGCTGAACGAGCAGCGGAAGAACGATCCGGCGCTCCAGACCGACCTGGGCGAGGCGCTCGCCAGGGCGCCCGAGCACCGCGGCGAGGCGCTCAGGCTGCTCGGCGATCTGGCGGAGAAGGACCTCGTGACGAGCCCCGAGGCGTACGCGACGCTGGCGCGGCTCCGCGCGCTCTCGGGGGACAACGCGGGGCACGACGCCGCGGCCACCCGGTGCGAGACGATGGCGCAGAACAAGGCGCTCTGCCGGACGAGCGGCGCGGTCGGTCCGCAGAGCTGACGCCGATGCGCGCCCGCCCGCTGCTCGCCCTGCTCGCGGCGCTCGCCTCGGGCGCCGCGGGGTGTACCTCCGAGGACGCGCGAGGGTCTGCGCCTGCCGCGGCGCCGCGCGCGAGCGACCAGGGCGCTGCGGCAGCCGCTCCGGCCGCCGTGGCCGCGGCGCCGGCCGGCGATCCGGCGCGCGGGGAGCGGCTCGTCGCGGAGCTCCAGTGCAACCGCTGCCACGACGGGACCGGGCAGGCGCCCGCGGCGCGCGACGCCCACTGCGTCCAGTGCCACCAGGACATCGCGGCGGGGCGGTTCCAGGCGCCGGCCGCGGCGATGAAGCGGTGGAACGAGAACCTCGTGCAGCTGCGCGACGTGCCGTCGCTCGCCGCCGCCGGCGACAGGCTGCGCCGCGACTGGATCCGCGCCTTCTTGCTGTCGCCGCACGACGTGCGCCCGCGCCTGCACGCGACGATGCCGCGGCTCGCGATCGGGCCCGAGCAGGCGAGCGATATCGCGGCCTACCTCACGCGCGATCGCCGCGAGGAGCGCGAACGTCCGAGCGCGCCGCTGGCGGGCGCGAGCGCGGCACGGGGGCGCGAGCTCTACGAGGCCAAGGGGTGCGGGACGTGCCACGCCTTCTCCGGGGCGGCCGGGGTGACGGCGGTCGCGCCCGTGAAGGGGATGGAGAGGGAGACGCGGGCCGCGATCGCCCTGGCGCCGGATCTGAGGCACGCGCGCGACCGGATGGAGCCCGCCGATCTCGTCGCGTGGGTGCTCGACCCCGCGGCGATCAAGCCGGGCACGCCGATGCCCCAGGTGCCGATGTCGCCCGCCGAGGCGCGGGACATCGCGGCCTTCGTCACGACCGCGGAGCTGTCGCCGCGGGCGCCGGCGAGCGCGCCCGAGCGGCTACCGCTGCTGTCGCGGCGGGTGACGTACGCCGAGGTGGATCGCCGGGTGTTCCGCGTCACGTGCAGGCACTGCCACTCCGAGCCGGATTACGCGCTCGGCGACGGCGGGCCCGGGAACACGGGCGGCTTCGGGTTCAAGCCGCGCGGGCTGAACCTCGCCACGTACGAGGGGATCGCCGCGGGCTACGTCGACGATCAGGGCGAGCGGCGGAGCGTGTTCTCGCGCGGGCCGGACGGCGCCCCTCGCCTCGTCGCCGCGCTGCTGGCGCGGCAGGCGGAGGAGGCGGGCCGCGCCGATCCGGCGGTGCGCGGGATGCCGCTCGGGCTACCCGCGGTCGGGCCGGAGGAGATCCAGCTCGTCGAGAGCTGGATCGCTCAGGGGCGGCCGCAATAGCGGACGAGCGGGAGGGGTCGATCGCCAGGGTCGCTCCGGCCTTGTCGTGGTGCCTCCCTTGCTTCCACGGCGACACCGAGGAGGTGGCCGATGCCTCGGTGGTCTCAACGCGCTCAGCACGCGGGCTCGCCTCCGAGCGGCGGGGGCAACGGGCCTTCGGGGAGGATGTCCATAGGAAGGCGTCTTTCCTTGCTCGTGTTCAGCCAGCTGATCCTGGCCGCCCTGGGCATCACGATGTCCATCGTCGCGCTCAAGCGGCTGGCTCTCGAGACATCCTACCTGCGTCACTATGTCTTCCAGCCGTTCGTCGTCATCAGCAGCGGCATCGAGTCATCGAACGCCCTCTATCCCCTGCTCGCTCGCCCGCCGTCGGACGTCGCTGAGGAGATCCGGGAGCCGATGATGCGGCTCCGCTCCTTCATCGATCGGTACCAGCGCGAGTGGTTGACGGCGACCTCGACCCTGCCGGAGGCCATTCACCTCCGCGCTGCGCTCGCGCGGGCCGGTGAGCTCGCGCTCCTGGAGGAAGAGCGCGAGGCGGCGGACACCATCGCCGCTGCCGTGGCGCACATCGAGCGCACGACCGGGCTCGCGGGCCCGACGCTCGCCGCGCCGCACGTGCGGCGCGCCGACGTGGAGAACCTCAGCGGCGCCCTCGTCAGGCTGCACAAGATCAACCTGCGTTACATGGAGGTCGCTTACGACGCGTTCGACCGCATCCGGCGGCGCATCCTCCTCGTCTTCATGACCGTCGGCCTCGGGGGCGTCATGGCGGCGTCGCTCTTCGGCCTCGCGGTGCGCCGCGCGATCGCGCCGCGAATCCACCGGATGGTGACCGCCGTCCAATGCTTTCGCGAGCTCGGCGTCTACGAGCCGCTCGAGGACCGGGGGGACGACGAGCTCGCCGTGCTCGCCCACACGCTGAACACGAGCTTCAAGGCCATCGCCGAGCGCGACAAGGATCGCGACCGGTTCCTCGCCGTCGCCGCGCACGAGCTGAAGACGCCGCTCACCACCATGAAGGGGTTCTCGCAGGTGGCGCTCGCCCACCGGAACGACCCGGCCATCCGCGAGCGCGCCCTCGCGATCATCGATCGCCAGGCGACGCGCCTCGGCCGCCTGGTCCAGGATCTCCTGTGGTCGGCGCGCATCTCCGGAGGCGAGCTCCCCTTCAGGCCCGAGGCGATCGACGTCGAGGAGCTCGCCCGCCGGGTGATCGGAGAGTTCGAGCTCGTGGCCAAAGATCACAGCATTCGCCTGGTGCCCCGGGGAGACGCGCACATGCTGGGCGATCCAGAGCTCGTCGAGCAGGCGCTCTGGAGCCTGCTCGTCCAGGCCGTGTCCATCGCGCTGGAGCACGATCCGGTGCTCGTCACGATCGACGCCGGCGCCGCCGCGCGCGTGCTCATCACGGTCGAGGTCCGGGGCGGGAAGGATCTCCCGGAGGACCTCGAGAAGCTGCTGGAGCCCTTCGCCGTCGTCGCGTTCGAGGGGCGGCGTGGCGAGCCGCGCAGCACGGGCGTCGGCCTCCACCTCGTCCAGGGGATCGCCCGGCTCCACGGCGCGAGGTTCTGGATCGAGCGGAGGCCCGGTGACCTCATGGTCTTTTCGCTGGAGCTGAGGCGCTAGCTGGCAGAGGGAACATGGTGCGAAACCTCGTGCTGGTCATCGACGATGACCCTGATTTCCGGGAGCTCGTCGCCCTCAGCCTGACCGAGTGGGGGCTCCAGTGCCTCCAGGTCTCCGCCTGCGCCGAGGCGCTCCCGCTGATCGAGCGCGAGCGCGACGGGCTGCGGGCGGTGCTGTGCGACTACTTCATGCCCGGGCTCTCCCCCGACGATTGCGCGAGGGCGATCCGCGCGCGGGTCGATCCGGCGGTGCGCGTGGTGCTCGTGAGCGCGGCGGTGGACGTCTCGGAGCGGGCCGCGGAGCTCGGGCTCGCGCGGTTCCTCGCCAAACCCTTCGATCTCGACCAGCTCTACGACGCGGTGCTCGGCCCGCGCGAGCCCTCGGCATGAGCGGCGCGGCCGATCGCAGCGGGGCGCCCCCGGACGCGGCGCGCTCCGTGGTAGCCTCCCGGCCCTCGCCCGCGCGCGGGTGCGGCACTCGGAGGTCTGCGTCATGACAGGACAGCTTCTGGAAGAGGGCTTTACCAACGCTGGAATCGATCCGCGGCTCACGTGGCGCAACCCGCCGGCGCGCTGGGCGGTGGAGCCGGAGAGGCGCGTGCTCGTCGTCGAGCCCGCCGCGAAGACGGACTACTGGCAGCGGACGCACTACGGCTTTCGCAACGACAACGGGCCTTTCCTCTTCACCCGCGCCGGCGGCGACTTCGTGATGACCTGCCATGTGCGGTTCCGGCCGGCGCACCAGTACGACCAGGCAGGGCTCATGGTGCGCATCGCGGAGTCGTGCTGGCTGAAGACGTCGGTCGAGTTCGAGCCGGACGGCCCGAGCCGGCTCGGCGCGGTGGTGACGAACGCGGGCTACAGCGACTGGTCGACCCAGCCATTTCCCTCGGATCGTCGCGAGATCTGGCTGCGCGTCCGGCGGGAGGGGCCGGATTACCTCGTCGACAGCTCGGACGACGGCGCGGCGTGGACGCAGATCCGCATGGCCCACCTGCACGAGGACGACGGCGCGCGCGAGGTGGAGTGCGGCCTTTATGCTTGCAGCCCGCTCGGCGAGGGCTTCGTGGCGGAGTTCGGTCGGCTGCGGATCGCGCCGGGGCGCGCGGCGTGAGCCCTCGCGGGGTCGAGCGGAAGGGCTCGCCGGCCGGGAGCGCGTGGATCAGCGGGCGAGCGCCTCGAGGTGCGGAGAGAGCACCTCGGTGAGCCAGCTCATCACCGCGCGCACGCGGCGCGGCACGCTCCTGCCGTGCGTGTGGAGGAGCGAGACGGGCATCGGCGCGCACGTGAGGGAGGGTAAAACCTCGACGAGCTCCCCCGCGGTGATGCTGGCGAACTTGCCTACCCGCGGCGCCTGGATGATGCCCAGGCCCGCCAGACACGCCGCGAGATAGGCGTCAGCGCTGTTGACCGTCACCACGCTGCGCATCGGCCACTCGCGGTAACCGCCGTCGTGGGGGTACTCGAATGACGGCGCTTCGGCGCCGAGCGTCGACGAGTAATGCACGAGGAGGTGCCGATCGAGATCCTCGATCCGGCGAGGCGTACCGTACTGGTGCAGATAGGACGGGCTCGCGAGGTTCACCATCCGCAGGACGCCGAGCCTGCGGCCGACGAGGCCGTCGCCCCCCGGGGCGCCGACGCGCAGGACGCAGTCGAAGCCCTCGCGGAGCGGCTCGACGAGCCGATCGGTCGTGCTGAGGAGCACCTCGAGCTCGGGGTGGCGCGCGAGCAGCTCGGGCAGGCGCGGGATGATGACGTCGCGCGCGAAGTTCACCGGCAGATCGATCCGCACCCGCCCGCGCAGGCCCCGCGCGGCCTGGAACATCGCGCCGAGCTCGTCGGCCTCGAGCGCGAGGCGCCGCGCCCGCGGGAGGAGCTCCTCCCCGTCCGGCGTGAGGCGCACGACGCGCGTCGACCGCTGGAGGAGCCTGGTGCCGAGCTCGGCCTCCAGGGCCTTCAGCCGCAGCGACACGCGCGCCTTGGGCATGCCGAGGTGCTCGCCGGCGCGCGTGAAGCTGCCGAGCTCCGCCACCTTCACGAAGATCTTCAGCGATCCGACGTCGACGGTCATTGTTTCGATTGGCGAAACAGTGTGTCGGAGCCTCGGGCCTTCCGCAACCGGGATCGGGTCGCTATTCACAGTCGCAGACAGCGGCGAGCAGCCGCCACGGACAGCGGCGGGCAGCCGCGTCGCCATCGAAAGGACCCGACCATGAGCACATCCAAGCGTAGCCCCGTCGCCCTCGTCACCGGCGGGAGCCGCGGGCTGGGAAAGAGCATGGCGCTCCACCTCGCGGATCGCGGCGTGGACGTCATCATCACCTACCGCGGCGCCGCGGCGGAGGCGGCGGACGTGGTGAAGCAGATCGAGGCCAAGGGGAGGACGGCGGCGGCCATCGCGCTCGATCTGGGGAGCACCCGCGGATTCGACGCGTTCGCCGCCGCGGTGAAGGCGGAGCTCGCCGGTCGCTTCAAGCGCGATCGCTTCGATTACCTGGTGAACAACGCCGGCATGGGCGGCCACGCGAGCTTCGCCGAGACGACCGAAGAGCAGTTCGACGCGCTCATGAACGTCCACTTCAAGGGCACGTTCTTCCTCACGCAGAAGCTCCTCCCGCTCATCGCGGACGGCGGGCGGATCCTCAACGTCTCGTCGGGGCTCACGCGGTTCAGCTTCCCGGGCTACGCCGCCTATGCCGCGATGAAGGGAGGGGTGGAGGTGCTCACCCGCTACCTGGCGAAGGAGCTCGGGCCGCGGAAGATCGCGGTGAACACGCTGGCGCCCGGCGCGATCGAGACCGACTTCGGGGGAGGCGTCGTGCGCGACAACGCCGAGCTGAACAAGATGATCGCCGCCCAGACCGCCCTCGGCCGGGTCGGCCTCCCCGACGACATCGGCGGCGCGGTCGCCGTGCTGCTCTCGCCCGAGGGCCAGTGGATCACCGGCCAGCGCATCGAGGCCTCAGGCGGCATGAATCTTTGAGGCGCTCCGCGCTCGCGGCAGGCGCGTGGTCGTCGGGCCCGCGCCTGCAACGGGAGCAGCGAACACCACGAGCATTCCGACACAGAACGGCACAGGTCATCGAGCGCAACCGGGGCTTTTGCGAAGGAGCTCGACTGGCACATTTGGTGCTGAGTGGCAGCGCATCGCCAGGAGGCGAGCGCTCATGAGCAGGGAATTGCCTAATCATATCCTTCGAATCCTCGGGATCGGCATGCTCGCCGGCCTGTCGGTGACGCTCGGATGCCAGGGAGATACCAGCGTGCCAGCTGGCACAGGAGGCGCAGGCGGCGCAGGCGGCGCCGGGGGTGAAGGCGGCGCAGGAGGTCAGGGCGGCGCGGGCGGTCAGGGCGGCGCGGGCGGCGACCCGGAGACGTGCGAGTCGCAGCGGGGCGACCACGACGACGCCTGTTCCGCGGACGCGCCTTGCGCGATCACGCTCGACGTGGAGGTGACGTGCACCGGGTACGACTTCGCAGCGGGCGGGGTGCGGGCCGTTCCGGCGGCGGACGCGACGTACCTCGTGACGAGCAGCAACGCCCCGACGCGGCTGTTCGAGCTCGATGGCGGCGGGGCGACCCAACGCGACTTCGACGTGCAGTCCAATGCCGTGTACGTGGCGCTCTCGCCGGATGGAAAGGCGTACGCCGCGGTGGATGAGACGCAAGGCACCGGGGACGGCTATCCCGGCGGTGTCGTGTTCCTGCCGGTCGCCGGAAGCGCGGCCGACAAGCAGATGGTGTTCGATCGCGACGACAAATACGTGCCGGTCCTCGATGTCGCGGTGGACTCCCAGGGCGAGCCGCACATCTGGATCCTCACGGACGCGCCGGAGGTCATCGAGCACGCGACGCGCACGTCCGGCGGCGCCTGGGACGTCGCGCCGGCGAGCCTGCTGGCCGACAGCGGTTGGCCCCGCTTCGCCCTCGCGCCCGACGACGCGCCGCTTTCGTTCGGCATGGTCCAGGCGGGCTCCGACAGCTGGCAGCTCCAGGTGCTCGACGGCGCCACGAAGCGGAGCCTTGGCGCTCCGGTCCCCTCGGGCTCGCCGGTCCGTTACGAGCCCATCCCGCCGCCGAAGCCCGCCGGTGAAGCGACGATTCCGCGCTTCGCTGCGGTCGTGCAGCACCCCGACGGGCTGCGGCTGGAGAGCGCCGGCGAGGGCGACGTCGACGAGGTCGCGATCCCCGGCACAGCGACGCCGGCGTACAGCTGCCAGCGCGGCTTCGGCGACTCCCCGTCGCCGGGCTGCCCGGCCGACTGCCACGAGGTGACCTCCGGGCTCGAATGGTCGGCCTTCTCGGCCGCGCGCACGAGCGACGGCGACGTGTGGATCGCATTCCTGATCAGCCACCTCGACTGGACGATCGCCTACGAGGTGCAGAACGCCGATCTGCCGACGTGCGTCGGCAACATCGCGGCGGACGCGAGCCGCGGCGAGCTGCGCCTCGTGCGCGTGCCTGCCGAAGGAGGCGCGCCCGAGGTCGCTGTGACGCTGCCGCTGCCCGCGATCGCAGGCGAGAGCCATTTCAGCGATGTGTACCAGCGCCACCCGCTCGTCGATGTCTCCGCGTTCGGCACGGAGATCACCGTGGCCATGCGCACGCAGGCGTCGCGCGTGGGGCCCTTCACGGCCCGCGTGCTGCGCATCGACACGATGGAGCTCCGGCAGCTCGACAGGTGACCACGGGTGCGGCTCATGGTGAATGACCATTCCGACACAGAGCGGCACAAGCCATCGCGTAGGACGCCGGCTTTTGCGCAGAAGATCGACTGGTATGTTTGGTGCTGAGTGCCAGCGCATCGCAGGGATGCGAGCGCTCATGCACAGAGAATTGCAGTTGAACATCCTTCGAATCCTCGGGACCGGCATGCTCGCCGGCCTGTCGATGACGCTCGGGTGTCAGGGCAATACGGCATCTGGCACAGGAGGGACCGGCGGCGCCGGGGGCCAAGGCGACGCGGGCGGTCAGGGCGGCGCGGGCGGTCGTCAGGGCGGCGCGGGCGGTCAGGGCGGCGCGGGCGGCGCCCCGGGGACGTGCGATTCGCGGCGGGGCGACCACGGCGACGCCTGTCCGGCGGGCGCGCCTTGCGCGATCACGCTCGACGTGGAGGTGACGTGCACCGACTCCGACTTTGCAGCAGGCGGGGTGCGAGCCGTTCCGGCGGCGGGCGCGACGTACCTCGTGACGAGCAGCGACGCCCCGACACGGCTGTTCGAGCTCGACGGCGATGGGGCGACGCAACGCGACTTCGACGTGCTGACCGACAGCGACAGCGTCAGCGTGGCGCTGTCGCTCGACGGAACCGCGTATGCCGCGGTGAACGAGACAGAGGGCGGCGGTGACGACGATCGCGGCGGTCGTATCGTGTTCTTGCCGCTCGCCGGCGGCGCGACCGGGAAGCAGCTCGTGTTCGATCGAGACGACCCCTACATGCCGGTCCTCGATGTCGCGGTGGACTCCCGGGGAGAACCCCACATCTGGATCAACACGAATGCGCCCGACAGCCCCGTGCACGCGACGCGCACGTCCAGCGGCGCCTGGGACGTCGCGCAGGCGAGCCGGCCGAGCGGCAGCGATTGGCCGCGCTTCGCCCTCGCGCCCGACGGCGCGCCGCTTTCGTTCGGCTTCGTCGAAGTCGAAGATCTCCCCGGGAACTGGCAGCTCGTGGTGCTCGACGGCACCACGGAGCGCAGCCTCGGCGCCCCGTTCTACGCGAGCTCTCCGCTCGATTACGAGCCCGTCCCGCCGCCGCAGCCCGCCGGACAAGCGACGATTCCGCGCTTCGCGGCGGTCGTGCGGCACCCCGACGGGCTGCGGCTGGCGAGCGCCAGCGACGGCGACGGCGACGGCTTCGACGAGGTCGCGATCCCCGGCACCGCGCCGCCCACGTACGACTACGACTGCGAGGGCGGCGTCACCCCCGCCCCGCCCCCGTCTCTGGACTGCCCGGCCGAATGCCACGAGGTGGGCTCCGGGCTCCAATGGTCGGCCTTCGCGGCCGCGCGCACGAGCGATGGCGACGTGTGGATCGCGTTCCTGATCAGCCACATCGACGAGACGATCGCCTACGAGGTGCGGGAGATGAACCTGGAGCGGGTGTGCGTCGGCCACACCGTGGCGGACGAGAGCCGCGGCGAGCTGCGCCTCGTGCGCGTGCCTGCCGCCGGAGGCGCGCCCGAGGTCGCTGTGACGCTGCCGCTCCCCGCGATCGGAGGCGAGAGCTATTTCAACGATCTGCACGAGCAGCACCCGCCCGTCGATGTCTCCGCGTTCGGCACGGAGCTCACCGTGGCCATGCGCACGCAGGCGTCGCGCGAGGGGCCCTTCACGGCGCGCGTGCTGCGCATCGACACGTCGCTCCTCGCGCCCGCCGCGCCAGGCGACTGAGACGCGCGCCGCACCTCGACGCCTGGGTCCTCGACGCTACGAGAGGAGCCGCCGGATCGGACCCGGGCGCGCTACGGCTTGCGGAGCCGGCGCGAGGACACGAGCTCGAGCCCTCCCGTGCGCTCCGCGATGCGCTGGAGCGACGCGAGCAGCGCGCCGGCCTGCTCCTCGCCGAGCAGCGCGCGGAGCCGCCTGTTCACCGCGGCGCGCGCGGCGCGCCCCGCCTCGACCGCCGCCCACCCGCGGTCGGTGAGCTCCACGAGCCGGTTGCGCTGGTCGTCCTCGGCGACGCGCCGGCGCACGTAGCCGAGCTGCTCCAGCTCCGCCACCGCCTTCGAGGCGCCCTGCGCCGTGATGCCGAGCCGCTCCGCGAGCTCCCTCACCTTCACAGGCCCCGGGACGAGGTGCTGGAACACGTATCCATGGCTCGGCCGGAGATCCCCGTGGCCGGCCCGCTCCACGCGGCGCATCACCTCGTCGCTGTTCGCGGCCGCGATGGCGGCGAAGAGCAGCACGAGGTCCTCGTCCGGGCGCGCAGGCTTCACGGCCGGAGCGTGTAACCCGCAACCGAGGTTGCGCAAATGACGTTGACGGCCGCGGGCGGCGGCCCTATTCATCAACCAAGGTTGCGCAACATGGGTTGCGCATCATCGGGGTCGGGCGCGAAGGGCCGGACGGCTCGCCCGCGCGCGCCCGGGCCCGTGCTGCCCCGAGGAAGGGACGAAGGGACGAGCGATGCACCTCGCGATCCATGGCTCCTGCGACCCGGCGTTCGCGCCCGTGCGCGCGGCGTTCGCCTCGAATTTCGAGCGGTTTCCCGAGCTCGGGGCCGCCGTGTGCGCCGCCGTGCGCGGCCGCGTGGTCGTCGACCTCTGGGCCGGCTTTCGGGACGCGGCGAGGACCGCGCCGTGGCGCTTCGACACGATCGTGAACGTCTTCTCGGCGACGAAGGGCGCCGTGGCGCTGTGCGCCCACGCGCTCGCGGAGCGGCGCGCGCTCGACGTGGACGCGCCGGTCGCCGCCGCCTGGCCGGAGTTCGGCGCGGCCGGCAAGGGGCGCGTCCTCGTGGCCCAGCTGCTCGACCACAGCGCCGGCCTGCCGGCGCTCCGCGCCGAGCCGGAGGAGGGCGCGCTCTACGACTGGCAGGCCATGACCGCCGCCCTCGCCGCGGAGGAGCCGTTCTGGGAGCCGGGCGCCCGGCACGGCTACCACGCGGTCACGTTCGGCTTCCTCGTGGGCGAGGTGATCCGGCGCGCGAGCGGCCAGCGGGTCGGCGCGGTCCTCCGGGAGGCCGTCGCGGGCCCGCTCGGCCTGGACTTCCACATCGGCACCGGCGCCGAGCACGACGGGCGGATCGCCGAGGTACCGCCGACCATCGCGCGCCCGAGCGGCCTGGGCGGCGCGTTCGGCGCGAGCTTGCGCGACCCGGCGTCGCTCACCTCGATGGCCTTCACCAGGCCGCGCGACCTCGTGACGCCGGGCCTCGTCAACACCGCCCGCGCCCGGCGCGCGGAGATCCCCGCGCTGAACGGCCACGCGAACGCGCGCGCGCTCGCGCGGATGTACGGCGCGCTCGCGAACGGCGGGGCCCTCGCCGGCACCGCGCGCGTGCTGTCGCCGGAGGCGGTCGAGGCCGCGCTGGCGGAGCGATCGGCCGGGCTCGACGCCGTCCTCCTCGCGGAGAGCCGGTTCTCGCTCGGGTTCATGCTGCCGAGCGCCCTGCGCCCCTTCGGGCGCGGCCCGCGGACCTTCGGCCACCCCGGCGCCGGCGGCGCGCTCGGCTTCGCCGACCCCGACGCGGGGCTCGGGTTCGGCTACACGCCGAACCAGACGATCGCGAGCGGCCAGGGCGGCGACCCGCGGTGGCCAGCGCTGATCGAGGCCGTGTACTCGTGTCTATGACCGCCGGCCCTGCGCGGCGGGGGCGCGTGCGTGATCTCGCGAGCGAAGAGAGAGCTCAACGCAGAGACGCCAAGAGCGCAAAGGCGCAAAAATGCACGAATCGTTCTGATTTGCGGCTTTGACGTCAACGTCATTCGCGAGCTCGTCACCCACACACACGACATCGGGGAACAGCGCGCGCTGCACGTCCGCCGGCTGGGCGAGCGCCTGGACCGCTCTCATCAAGGATTGTTCCGAGGCGCGCATCGTCGTTCACGGCTTTCCATTGCCAGCGCTGACCTGCACCGGAGTTCAAGCAACCCGGCCATCAGGCGATGCGCGCTGCGCGGCGCCTCGCGCCGCCAGGGCGGAGGCCTCCTGTCGTCAGCTCATGAAGGGCCCCCGCCAGCGACGAGTACGTGGCCAGACTGCCCAGCTCCACGTCCACGAGGCTCCTGGCGAGCTCGGGGCGCACGCCGACCAGGAAGAGGCGCGCGCCGAGCAGGGCGACCGCGCGGCTCGTCTGGCCCAGCGCATGGGCGACCTGGGCGTCCACCGCCGGCACGCCGGTGATGTCGAGCAACACGAAGCGCGCCTCGTGCCGGCCCACCCCCTCGACAACGGCCGTGAGCACCTGGAGGGCGCGGTCCCGGTCGAGCGCGCCGATGAGCGGCACGAGCAGCACGCCGGGCAGGAGCGGGATGAGCGGGCAGCCGAGCTCGCGCACCGTCTCCGAGAGCGTCCGCTCGCTCGCATAGGCCATCTGCAGCTCCGCGTTCTTCGCCGAGAGCGACTGGACGAGCTCGCCGCGCTCGAGGGCCGCGGCGAGCAGCGACGCCCAGACCCCGACGGTGCCCTCGTCGCCGGCCAGCTCGCGGAGGGTCGGCCCCATGAGCGCCACGACGCCCCAGTCGCGCCGCTCGGTGCGGATCGGCAGCAGCATCATCATGAGCGCGCCGCTCGCGGCCGCGGGCGGCAGCAGGTGCTCCGGCGGAAACGCCTCCAGCCGATGGCGGCTGCCGATCGGGGGCGTCGCGCTGCCGTCACGGCTGTAGGCGCCGGCGACGACGAGCGTCTCCGCGTCCTCCCGGAGCGCAAGGCAGGCCCAGGTCGCGCTGGTCCTCGCGAGCCATGAGAGCGACATGGATTCCTCCTGGGAGCCGCTGACCAGCGCGAGGCCCACGTCGTGATTGGACCGCACGAGCATCCCGAGCTGCGCCACGAACTCGGCCTCGACGCTGAGCCGAGCCCGGGCGATCGAGAGGTGCGCGCCGTCCAGGAACGCCTCGACCCGCTGCGCGGACGCCGCATCCCCGCCCAGCCGCTCGCGGCGCCGCTCGTGGGACCGGCGGAGCAGGCGCACGATCGCCATCAACGTGCCAATATCGGAGGAGATGTCGACGGCCTGTTTGTAGGCGCGCTCCAGCGCCTTCGCCGGAGGGGGCGCGGCGCCCTCGATCGCCGCCTCATACGCCTCGATCACCAGGGCGACCCCCGGCCATACCGCGGCAGACGGCGTATCGGGCGGAAGGGGCCGGGGCGCGAGGAGCAGCTCGACCATCCGTCGACCCAGGTCGCCGCCGCCGTGCTCCCCCGACGCCGCGTCCTCGTCGAGGAAGCTCTGGACCACGTCGCATCCGCACGAGATCCGCGGGATCAACGTGTTCGGCGTGAGCACGAGCTCTGGCAGAGCCGTCTCGCCGGAGAGCATCGAGACGACGAGCTCACACGCGGCGCTCCCCAGCATCTCGAACTGCTGGCGCACGGTGGTCAGCGGCGGGTCGGATGTTTGCGCCTCCGGCACATCGTCGAAGCCGACGATCGCCAGCTCCTCGGGGATGCGGACGCCCGCCGCCTTCAGCGACGGCATCATCCCGATCGCGTTCTTGTCCGTCCCGAAGACGGCCGCCGTGCACGCGTTCCGCCGCGCGATGAGCCGCGGGGCGGCGTTCTCGCCGCCGGTATACCAGTTGTCGTCGGTCCGGATGACCAGCTCCGGATCGAGCGGTATCCCCGCCTCGGCGAGCGTCTCCCGGTAGGCGTCGAAGCGCTCGCGCACATCGGACTCGTGGAAGCAGCCGACGAACGCGATCCGCCGGTGCCCGTGTCCGAGCAGATGGCGCACCGCGCCCCGGATCCCGCTGTGGTTGTCCGGGATCACGGACGGGCAGTCGCCCTTGTGGACATGGGTGCCGACGACGACGAGCGGGACCCGCTCGGCAGCGAGCCGCTCGATGCCGTCCACCCCGATCACGACGATCCACCCGTCCACCTGTTCTCTGGCGAGCGAAGGGGCCTTCAGCGAGGCGGCCGTGCCGCGCATCACCAGCATGCGACAGCCGTGCTGCCGCGCCGCCTCGTGGATACCCGTCAGGACCGGGTTCCAGAACGAGCCGTCCAGGTAGGGGGTGATGACGCCCACGGTCATCCCACGTGGCGTCTCATGGGCGCCTGTACCGCGGCGAGGCGGCTCCGCAAGGCGATTCACGTCTTGCGCCGAGCGGCCGGCATCTCCTCCCGCCGTGGCCGGCTGTCCGCTCGCGCCATCTCCCTGGACCGGGCCGTCAGAGCTGCCGCCCCGCTGCTCCGGCAACTCGACTTCACTGCCCCGGCTACCCTGAACCATCGCCCCGGTCTCCCTGCTCCCCGTCCCACGGCTGCGCTCGCGTGCCCACCTCTATACCACGGTCCGGACGTATCCCTCTGCGACGGGGCGATGTCGAATTACTCGCTCGATGATTCGCTCGCAAACCACTTCGGTGATTCGTGCAGAACGCCAACGCTGCCAATCTTCCCATCGACACCCATGCGCTGGTCGCCATGATCGTGCCACGCGGCCTGCTCGTCCTCGACGACCCGCACCAAGATCGGTTGAGCGCGCCAGCCGGCCACACAACCGTCCTGCCAATCGCGGAGGTCTACGCAGCAGCGCCCGGAGCCGCCTGTTCACCGCGGCGCGCCCGCGCTCGGTGAGCCCCACGAACCGGTCGCACGGGTCGTCCTCGGCGACTCACCACCGCGTCGACCCACGCACGAGCTCTCCACGGGACGACGCGGGCGCCTACGGACCGCGCGGGGCGTCGGGCCCAGGCCATGCCCGCATCGCGGCCTCCACGGCCGCGCGGAGGCTCTCCCGTGACGCGCCGTCCCGCGCCTGGACCGACATCCCCAGCAAGACGGTCACGTAGAACGTGGCCAGCGCGGCGGCGTCGCCGCCATCACCCCCCTCGATCAGTCCTCGCTGGAGGAGTTCGATCGCCTCATGGCGGTGAACGTGAGGGGCCTCTTCGCCGCCACGCACGAGGCCGCCCGCCACATGGGCGAGGGCGGGCGCATCATCAACATCGGGAGCATCAGCAGCGACGGAGCGCTCATCCCCGGGATGGCCATCTATGCCGCGACCAAGGGGGCGGTCGCCGGCCTGACCCGCGGCTGGGCCCGGGATCTCGGTCCGCGCGGCATCACGGTCAACAACGTCCAGCCGGGCCCCGTGGACACCGACATGAACCCGGCCGACGGCCCGCTCGCCTCCGAGTTCAAGGGCCAGATCGCCGTGCAGCGCTACGGACAAGGCGACGAGGTCGCCGGCATGGTGGCCTACCTGGCCGGCCCCGAGGGCGCCTTCGTCACGGGCGCCAACCTCAAGATCGACGGCGGCTTCACCGCCTGATCTTCCCGAGCCGCGACCGGAGACGGCGTCAGCCGCCGTCCTCGCCCGGCTCGCCGCCGGCCTCCGGCGAGCGGCACCGCATCACCATGCGGATCTCGTTGCCCTTGTCGTTGTGCCGCACCTCGTCCATGAACGTGCGGATCAGCATCAGGCCGCGGCCGCTCGGCTTGTCCAGGTTGGCGAGATCGGTCGGATCCGGCAGGTTGCGCGGGTCGAAGCCGGGCCCCTCGTCGCGCACCACGTACGTCGCCTCGGTGCGCGTCTCGCGCGCCACGACGAGCACGCGCCGATCCCGGTACGGGCTCTCCGCCCGGCGGCGCTCGACGAGCGCGGAGAAGGCGCTCGGCTGCTCGTCGAGCAGCTTCGAGCTGACCTCGAGGTTGCCGTGCACGATGGCGTTCACGAGCGCCTCGCGCAGCGCCACCGCGACCTGGATCCGGCCCGTCTCGTCGCACAGCCGCATCCGTCCCAGGCTCTGCTCGACGTGGCCCACCAGCGCGGGGACCTTCGCCACGTCGTTGTCGAGCTCGAAATGGGACTCGGTCGCCGTCAGGCACGAGAGGAGCTGCTGCTCCCGCCGATCGAGCCGCGCCACCGCGAGGACGTTCTCGACCGTGTTCACGAGCTCCGCCGCGAGGTTCCGCTTCGCGACGTAGCTCGCGGCGCCGCGCCGCAGCGCCTGCACCGCGATCTCCTCGCTGCCGTGCGCCGTCATCAGGATCACCGGGAGGTAGGGGTGCTCGCGGCGGATCGCCTCGACCAGCTCCAGCCCGTCCATCTCCGGCATCTGGAGATCGGTGAGCACGATCTCGGGCATCGACCTGGCGATCGTCTCGAGCGCCTCGACGCCGTTCTCGGCGTACACGGGCTCCATCCCGGCGCGCTTCTTGAGCAAGCTCCCGGAGAGGCGCCGATCCATCGGGGAGTCGTCCACCACGAGCACCCTCACCATCGCGTCACCTCGCTGTCAGAGCGCCGCTCGCCCTGCACCGGCGGCGCCGGGTCCGCCGGCGCGCCCTCGCGCACGAACGCGGCGAGCTCGGGGAGCAGGCGCTCGATCTGCGCCCGCAGCGCGAACTGCGCCTCGGCCAGGCTGCCGAGCTCGTTCGCGCGCGCCATCTTCTCCAGCGCGAAGGAGGCCTCGAACGCGCCCCGCGCGCCGAAGCTGTCGACCCCGCCCTTCAGGCTGTGCGCGGCCCGCTGGAGCTTGCGGGCGTCGCCGGCGGCCACCGCGTCGTCGATGTCGCCCATCCAGCGCGGGCACTCCTCCAGGAAGACCTCGGCGAGCTCGCGCAGGAGATCGGCGTCGCCGCCCGTCCGCTCCAGCGCCTTCGTGCGATCGAACATCGGCCGGGCCGCGATCGAGGAGGGCGAGGACTGCAGCCGCTCCTCCGAGCGGGTGCTCGGCGGCCCGCTGTCGGACGCCGGCGAGGGCGCCGACGCGTACGAGCTCGGCGCGCCGAGCGACATGCGCGCCGGGTCCTCGATCTCCAGGGCGGAGGGCCCGGCGGCCAGCCGGTCGATCATGTCGTAGAGCTCCTCGACCTGCACCGGCTTCGACACGTAGCCGTCGAAGCCGGCCCGGAGGCAGCGCTCGCGGTCGCCCTTCATCGCGTACGCGGTCACGACGATGAGCGGCATGTGCCCGCCCTCGCGCCGCTCGCGGGCGCGGACGACCCGCGCGGCCTGGAGGCCGTCCATCTCGGGCATCTCCACGTCGAGCAGGGCCACGTCGTACTGCCCGCCCGCGATCTTCTCGACGGCGAGGCGGCCGTTCTCGACGATGTGCACGTGGTGGCCCTGCCGCTCCAGCCAGCGGCGCATCAGCTTCTGGTTGATCGCGTTGTCCTCGGCGACGAGCACGCGCAGGCCGCGGGCGCGCGGCCCGGGCGCGGCGCGGCGCGGGTCGGCCGATCGGAGCGAGGTCCGCGTCGGGACGCCGAAGGCGTGGAACACGGCCTCCTGGAGGTGGGACGTCTTCACGGGCTTCGTGACCATGGCGAAGACGCCGAGATCGCGGCAGCGGGCGACGTCCGCCTGCGCGGACGTCGAGCTGAGCAGCACGAGGACGCGCCCCTTCAAGATCTCGCGCTTCCGGCAGTGCTCGACCACGGCGAAGCCGTCGACCTTCGGCATGCGGGCGTCGACGATGGCGAGGCCGAACGAGCTGCTCGGCCCGACCGCGTTGCCCCCCGGCTTGCCCCAGGGCAGCGCCCACACGCCCGAGTCCTCCGAGAGCGCCGCGATCGCCGCCGCCCCCGAGTCGACGGGGACCGCCTTCATCCCCCAGCCCTCGATGGTGTCCGCGAGGATGCGCCGCGCTGTCGCATTGTCGTCGGCGATGAGGACCTTCGTGCCGAGGAGGTCCTTCGGGATCTCCAGGCGGCGCGACCGGGCGGCGCCGTCGAGCGCCCGGAGCTGGAGGGTGAAGTGGAACGTGCTGCCCTTGCCGACCTCGCTCTCGATCCAGATCTTGCCGCCCATCATCTCGACGAGGCGGGCGCAGATCGTGAGGCCGAGCCCCGTGCCGCCGTACTTGCGGGTGGTCGAGCCGTCCGCCTGGGCGAACGCGTCGAAGACGACCCGCTGCTTCTCCGGGGCGATCCCGATGCCCGTGTCGATCACGCTCACGCGGAGCACCACGGCGTCGCCGAGCACCTCGCCCGCGTAGAGGCTCGGCGTGCCCTGGCTGTCCGCGCTGGCCTCCTCCTCGGCGCTGAGGGGCGCGCGCGAGTCGACCTCGGCGCGGACGACGACCTCGCCGGCGTCGGTGAACTTCACCGCGTTGCTCACGAGGTTGACGAGGACCTGGCGCAGGCGCAGCGGATCGCCGACGAGGGCCTCGGGCACGTCGGGGCCGACGTGGTAGGCGAGCTCGAGCCGCTTCTCGTGGGCGCGGAGCGCGAGCGTCTTCACGGCGTCGCCGATGATCTCGCTCGGGTCGAAGACGACGGGCTCGATCTCGAGCTTGCCGGCCTCGATCTTCGAGAAGTCGAGGACGTCGTTGATGATGGAGAGCAGCGCGTCGGCCGAGATCTTGACCATCTCGAGGTACTCGCGCTGCTCCTGGGTGAGCTCGGTCTGGAGCGCGAGCGACGTCATGCCGATGATGCCGTTCATCGGGGTGCGGATCTCGTGGCTCACGCTGGCGAGGAACTCGCTCTTCGCGCGGCTCGCCGCCTCGGCGGCCTCCTTGGCCTGCTGGAGCTCCTCCTCGACCGCCTGGCGCTGCATGAGCAGGGCGCGCAGGCTCGCGGAGTGCTCGCGCTCGTTCTCGAGCGAGGCCTCGCCCATGGCGTCCGCGCGGCGCTTGGCGATGCTCGCCATCACCGCCATGGCGGGGGTGGTGACGGCGTAGACGATGACCCGGAGGAGGTTGTCTTCGTCGTACGTTAACAGGACGCCCTCCTTGGAGAAGTAGAGCGCGAAGAAGACGCACGAGATGAGCGCCGTGACGATGCCGCTCCAGAGGCCGCCGCTGAACGCCGCGAAGACGATGATCATCGAGAGGATCGCGGGCGGGTTCGGGACGGTCCAGTCGAGCGCGGCCTCGAGCGTGGCGACGGCGCCGATGACGAGCAGCGCGAGCAGGGGGCCGAGCAGCGGGAGCACGAACTTCTCCCACGAGGGCCGGCTGAGGCGCCGCTGCAGCGCGGCGGGGAGCGGCAGGAACGTGCCGCGGCCGTCGGCGTCGCCGCCCACGCCTACGCCCACGCCCACGCCCACCGATGCGCGGGGGTCCGCGTGAGCGGTCCCCGGCGCGGCGGCGGGCGGGGGATCCTCGGCCTTCGGCATGGCTTCATGGAGATAGCGGGGTCGCGATCGGGCGTCCACGGCCGCGAGGGCCGGGTCCCATGGACGGGCGGCGCCGGGGCACAGCGGGCAAGTAGGAGGGACGCCCCTCGGCCCCGAGCGGGACGAGGCCGGGCAGCGCGGATCGCGGCGCCGGCGAGGCCGGGCAGCGCGGGTCGCGGCGCCGGCGAGGCCGGGCAGCGCGGGTCGCGGCGCCGGCGGCCGGGGCGCTGGCGGCCGGCGCCCCGGCGCGCGGCGGCCGGGGCGCCCGCGGCCACGCTCACCGCGGCGCGCTCACCCCTTCACGCCGCCCGTCGTCAGCCCCGCGATCAGGTGGCGCTGCGCCCCATAGAACGCCGCCATGACCGGCAGCGACACGAGGAGCGCCCCCGCCGCGAACCGCTCCCACTGCGCGTCGTACTCGCCGATGTACCGCTGCAGCACCACCGGCAGCGTGAACATCTCCTCCTTGCCGAGCAGCGTCGCCGCGAGGATGAACTCGTTGTACGCCGTCATGATCGCGAACAGCGCCGTCACGGCGATCGCCGGCCGCGCCGCCGGGAGCACGACCCGGAGGAAAGCCTGGAAGCGCGTCGCCCCGTCGACCATCGCCGCCTCCTCCAGGTCGACCGGGATCGCCTCGAACGCCGCCCGGAGCTGGAAGATCGAGAACGGCACCGCCGTCGACGCGTAGCAGAGCACGAGCCCTGTCCGCGAGTTGAGCAGGCCGAGCGCGTCGAGCAGGAGGTACAGCGGGATCGCGCTCGCGACCGTGGGGAACATCTGCGTCGCGAGCAGCGCGCGCAGGCCGCGGTCCTTGCCGAGGAACCGGAAGCGCGCGAGCGCGTACGCCGCCGGGACCGCGACGGAGACGCCGACGGCCGCCGTCGCGAGCGCGACGACGATCGAGTTGGCGAGCTGGCGGGGGAAGAGCCAGATCGCCTCGCCGCCGACCTTCTTCGACGTCGTGACCACCGCCACGATGTGCTCGAACGTCGGCTGGTTCGGGATGGGCAGCACCTCCGGCACCGGCGGGCGCGCCCCGGAGAAGGCGATCGAGGCGACCCAGAGCACCGGGTACAGCGCGAACGCGACCGCCGCGACCAGCGCGGCGTGCACCGCGATCGACTCGACAGGAGAGGGCCTCCGCGTCACGCGGTCTCCGTCGCCGCCGCCGGCACGGGCGCCGATCCAGCCTCGGCCCCGCCCTGCGGGATGGCGGAGACGGGCGTCCGCCGCCGCCGGAGACGCCAGTCGCGCGTCGCGAGCGTCAAGAGCAGGAAGATGAGCACCGAGTACGCCGCCGCGTAGCCGTACTGGGCCTCGCGGGTGAACGCCCACCGGTACGCCTCGGAGACGAGGATGTCCGTGGTGCCGTCCGGGTCGCCGCCGGACACGAGGAACACGACGTTGAACATGTTGAACGTCCAGATCGCGCCCAGCGTCACCGCGGGCGCGAGCACCGGCTTGATCAGAGGTAACGTAATTTTCCGTAGACGCTGCCACCGCGTGGCGCCGTCGACCTCGGCGGCCTCGAGCACGTCCTCCGGCACCGCGGTGAGCGCGCCCAGCGTGACGACCATCATGAACGGGAACCCGAGCCAGACGTTGGTCGTCACGTTGGCCGTGAACGCCGTCGTGAAGCTCGAGAACCAGGAGATGGGCTCGATGCTCGTCCCGAGCGCGGAGTTCACCGCCTCGATGAGGCCGGTGACGGCCCCGAACTGCCGGTGGAACATGCCCTTCCAGGACAGCGCGGTCACGTAGCTCGGCACGGCCCAGGGCACGATGAGCAGCACCCGGTAGAGCGCCCGGAGGCGCAGCGTCGGGCGGTGCAGGAGCAGCGCCAGCGAGACGCCGAGGAGGACGTGGAGGCAGAGGTTCACCGCGGTCCAGAGCACGGTCACCGCGAGCACGAGGTAGAACGAGCCGCTCGCGAAGAGCGGCCCGCCGCGGGCCGTGAGGATGCTGATGAAGTTGGCGAGGCCGACGTACCGGAGGTCCTCGCCCCTGCCGGCGAAGAGCGACGTGGCCGCGCCGATGACGAGCGGGATCACAACGAGCACGCCGATCGCGACGACCGCGTGCGCGACGTACTTGTAGGCAGGAATCGATCGCCCGATCGATCGCCCGATCGAGCGCCCGAGCGACCGCCGGAACGAGCGCCAGCCCGCGGCGCCGGGGGCCGCGGCCCTCGCGGCGTGGACCCACCGGAGCGTGAGCAGCAGCGCGAGCGCGCCGAGCGCGACGAGGAGCGGCGCCGGCGAGGCGGGGGGCGGGAGCGGCCGGCGGACGTCGTCGAACCGGCGCTTGGCCTCGGAGAGCGCGACGTCGGGGGGCGCGTCGCCCCGGAGCACCTTGCGGATCGCGCGCGTGGACGGCTCCCAGGTCGAGCGCATCGCCGGCGAGGTCGGCATCGGGATGGCCGCCTTGGCCTGCTCGGTGAACGCCGCGATGAAGGCATCGCCGGCCGGGACCGCCGCGTCGCTCCGCACCGGCGGCGTGCGCGCGATCTCGAGCCGCGTGGCCGCGGCGGCGGCGCCCGCGAGGTGGCGCGCGAGCGCCCGCGCCCCGGGGCGCCGCGCGCCCTGGGGCGAGAGCATCACCGCCTCGACGGTCAGGAACGGCCGCATCGGGAGGCCGGTCTCGCGCACCTTCGGGAGCGGGACGACGCGGGCGCGCCGCCGCGCCTCTTCCCCGAGGCCGCCCGCGAACCACGGCCCGCTGATCACGAACGCGGCGCGGCCCGCGTTGAACAGGTCGGTCACCAGCGCGCCGTTCGCGTCCTCCGGGACGACCCGCCGCTCGATGAGCGTGCGGACGAGCTCGAGCGAGCGCTCGGGCCCCGGGCCGACGAAGCCGAACTGGTCGTCCTCGCCCAGCATCGCGCCGCCGAACGCCGCGAGGATCGGCATGTGCGCGTAGGCGTTCGACGCCTCGTACGCGAGCGGGAACACGCCCTCGGGGAGCGAGCCGGCCAGCGCCGCGATGTCCTCGAGGGTCGCCGGGGCCTCCTTCACGAGCGCTGTGTTCATGTAGAGCGCCACGCACTTCTGGCTGATCGGCAGGCCGAGGAGCTCGCCCCCCTGCCGGACCGCGGCGAGCGCGGGCCCCAGGAACACGGCCTCGCCGCCCGGCTCGAGCGCGTCGCCCACGGGCGCGACGAGGTGGCGCGCGCGGAAGTCGCCGAGCCGCTCGTGGGCGTCGATGAACAGGTCGGGCCCCTCCCCCATCGGGATCGCGGCCTGGAGCTTCGAGGCGTAGGCGTCGAACGGGACGGCGAGGACCTCGACCTCCTCGCCCTCGAAGGCCGCGACGATGGCGTCGAGCGCCCTGGCCTCGTCGTCGCGGTAGGCGTGCCACAGCCGGATCGGCGCCGCGGCCGCGAGCGCGGGCAAGAGGAGGATCAGCGCGGGCGCGGCGAACGCGGCGAGCGTGAGCGCGAGACGACAGCGACGGCTGGGCACGGTCGCCTCACGCTTCTCGCAGGCTCAGCCCGGAGTCCGCGTCGAACAGGTGCACCTGGCGGAGCGCGACCCGCACGGTGTCCCCCTTCGCGACGCGCGCGGCCGGGTCGAGGCGCGCCACGAACGGCGCCCCCGCGACGGTGCCGTGCGCATACGACTCGGCCCCGAGGGCCTCGACGATCGCCACCTCGAACGGGGCGCCGCCGTCGCCCGACGCGAGGTCCACCTCGTGCGGGCGCACGCCGACCGTCACCTGCCGCCCGGACGAGAGCGCGCCCGGGAAGTCGGCCGCGTCGACGTCGATGGCGAGGTCGCCCTGGGCCGCGACCCACCGGTCGCCCCGGCTCTCCAGGCGCGCCTCGACGAAGTTCATGGACGGGCTGCCGAGGAAGCTCGCCACGAACCGGGTGCGAGGCCGGGCGAAGACCTCGAGGGGCGGCCCCGACTGCTCGACGACGCCCTTGTTGAGCACGAAGATCTCGTCGGCGAGCGTCATGGCCTCGACCTGATCGTGGGTGACGTAGACGCTCGTCGCGCCGAGCCGGTCGTGCAGCTTGCGGATGTCGACCCGCACCTGCGCGCGCAGGGCGGCGTCGAGGTTCGAGAGCGGCTCGTCGAACAGGAAGAGCTGCGCCCGCCGCACGATGGCCCTGCCCATGGCCACGCGCTGCCGCTGGCCGCCGGAGAGCGCCCGGGGGTGCCGGTCGAGGAGCGGGCCGAGCCCGAGCATCTCCGACGCCTCCTTCACGCGCGCCTCGATCTCGGCCGGCGGCGTCTTCCGGAGCTTCAGGCCGAAGGCGAGGTTCTCGCGCACCGTGAGGTGCGGGTAGAGGGCGTACGACTGGAACACCATCGCGATGTCGCGATCGCGCGGCTCGAGCCGCGTGACGTCGCGGTCGCCGAGCGCGATCGTGCCGTCGTCCGCCTCCTCGAGCCCGGCGAGCAGCCTGAGCAGCGTCGACTTGCCGCAGCCGCTCGGTCCCACGAGGACGGCGAACGAGCCGTCGGGCACGTCGACCGAGACGCCGCGCAGCACGTGGGTCTGGCCGAATCGCTTGTTGAGTCCGCGCACTTTGACAGACGCCATGTTGGAGACCCTCGTGGAAGGGAGGAGTGCCAGGCAGGATCAGAGACCATGGATGATCTGGTCTTCCGGGATGAGCAGCGCCCCGCTCAGCGGAGGCAGCTTGACGGTGACAGCGCCGTTCGCGCCCGCCCTATATGTCTTTTTTTCGGGCGAGAGCACGTCGACGAGCACGGTCCCCCGCGTCAGCCCCGTCGCCATCGCCGCCCCGTTGAAGCGCGTGGCGCTCTGCTTCCGGGGGTGCGTGTTGAGCACCACGAGCGCATAGTCGCCGTCCGGCTCCCCCCGCTCGAACGCGAAGATCCCCGCGTCCTCGTCCCCTTCGTCCGTCCGCTCCGTCGACCAGCGCACCCGCTGCTCGCCGACGGTGAGCGCCTGGTAGCCCCTGCGCAGCGCCGTGAGCCGCTGGATCCACCGGAAGAGCGGGTGCTCCGTGTCATAGCCGCTCTCCCAGAGATCTTCGCGGTTCGCCGGATCGTCGCCGCCGCTGAAGCCCTGCTCCGTGCCGTAGTACAGGCAAGGGATGCCTTCCTCCGTGAAGAGGAACAGGAGCGCATTCTTGAGCGCCGCCTCGGGATCGGCCTTGAAGGGCGAGGCGCCCGGGCCGACATGGAGGAAGCGCGGGACGTCGTGGTTGTCGATGAAGTTGACGAGCGCCTTCAGCGGCGGGACGCCGATGCCGTTCGCGTTCGGCTCAGCGCCGTAGTTGAGCGCCCGCGCGTCCCAGAGCTCCTCGATCCGCCGCGTGGCCCGGGCGTCCCGGAAGACGTCGCGGAAGACCCGATAATGCTGGGTGAAATACAGGACGGAGTCGACCGAGTCCCCCGTGATCGGCGCGGCGCCCGGACAGCCCCCCTCCGCCTCGTCGCCGTTCTCGCGCTCGAGATCGCCGCCGAGCGCTTCGTCGTGCGGGTGGGCCGGGACCTCGTGCTTCGTGAAGCTGCCGACGAGGTCGTCCTTGCCGTCGAAGGCCTCGCCGAACATGAAGAAATCGGTCTTGCCCATCGCCGCCAGCTGCAGCCGGACGTTCTGCGTGAAATAGCGCCAGAACTCGTGCTCGACGTGCTTCAGCGTGTCGATGCGGAACCCGTCGACGTCGGTGAGCTCGACCCAGCGCACGAACACGTCGACCATCGCCCGCTTCACGTCGCAGCGGGAGGTGTCGATGTCCTTGAGGCCGCCCGGGAGATCGCCGTGCACGAGCTGGTCGACATCCTCGAAATCGAGGATGCGCCCCTTGCGGTTGTAGACCTCGGGGTCCTGGAAGAGCTCGGGCCGCGGCGGGAGGTGGTTGGTCGCGGGCTCGTGGCGGAAGACGATCGGCGCCGGCCCCGACTCGCCGAGCGGCGTCCGCGCCTGGACGCCGCGGGGGTCGAACTCCGGATCGTACTCGTTCACGGCCTCGAGCTGGAGGCGCCCGTCCTCGCCGCCGCCGGGGACGTCCTCGTCGGGCTGCCCATTCTCGTTGATGTCATAATAGAACAGCTGGCCGACGTGGTTCGTCACGATATCGACGATGACCCTCATGCCGCGATCGTGGGCCGACGCGACGAGCCGGCGCAGCGACGCGAGGTCGCCGAAATGGGGGTTCAGCTCGGTGAAATCCTGCGTCCAGTAACCGTGGTATCCGTCGACGCCGGCGTCGGTGTCGACGTTCTTGACGATCGGCGAGATCCAGAGCGCGGTGACGCCGAGCGCATCGAGGTAGGGCAGGCCCTCCTCGAGCCCCTTCCAGTCGCCGCCGTGCCACCTGCCCGGCGCCGAGGACACCCGGTGGTTGTTCCCCGCGTCGCCGTCGGCGAAGCGGTCTATCAGCACCTGATAGATGATCTCCCCGCGCCAGTCGCCCACGCCCTCGCGCGCGCGCAGCGAGGAGGCCGAGCCCACGGGCTCCTCGTCGAGCTCGGCGCACGCCGCCGCGAGGAGCGCGAGCGAGGCGGCCCCGGCCGCCCGCGCGAGGGCGGCCGCGCGCGCCGTCCGCCAGAGAGAGAGTCGCGATCGCCGCCGGTCCATCGCGATCACCTTAGCTCGGCGCATCGAGCCATCACGCGTCCACGCGGGCCGACACACGCGCCGGACGAGGGCCCCTCTCGACGGATGAGCCCGGTGGGCAGCGGCGCGGCCGGCGCGAGCGCGGCCGGGTCAGGCCGCCCGCGCGCTCCGGCGGGAGCTTCTGGAGTGTCAGGCAAAGCCGTAGTGTCTACAGGAGCCTTCCGAGCCGCGGAGCGCAATGCGCAGACGAGCAGCGGCACGGCGGCCGGCGCGGCCACGACGCGGTTCTGCCCCGCCCTCAACGCCCCTCGCACGGCGCGAACGCTACACCAGCAGCGGTGGCCCGGTCCACGATTTCTGGACGTAAAAGCGGGTTTTCGCGGCGCGACACCATCGACGCACACGCAATCGCGCCGCGCGCAACTCAGGCGCGCAGCAAGGCCGGGGCGCGCGTCGCCAGCGCCTTCGCCGACGAATCGCGATCGTGTGAGCGCCAGCCCATCCGGTCGACGCGACATTCGCGTGACATTCACCGCGACGTCGCGAGCCCTGTTGTTTCACCGCGGACGCCAGCGACACGGGCTGTCGTTCCGTTGACGGTCCTGGCGTCGCATGGCACCGTCAGATTCGTGACCTTCTCGGCGCCTCCCGACCTCGATCAGGCGAAGGCCAGTACCGGAGATCACAGGCGCCGGTTCCAGGCGGGCGGGACCGTGGGCGAGGGCGTGATCTATATCGAGCGCCCCGCCGACAGAGAGCTCTTCGACGCGCTCCTGCGCGGAGAGCTCTGCTATGTGCTGTCGACCCGGCACATCGGGAAGTCCAGCCTGCGACTCCAGGTCTCGACGCGGCTCCGCGCCGAGCAGGTGGAGTGCGCGAGCGTCGATCTCGGGGCGCTCGGCACCGACACCACCTCGCCGGTGAGCTGGTACCTCGGGATCGCGTCGGAGATCGCCGAGCAGCTCGGGCTGGAGCCGCCGGACGAGTTCTGGGATGCCCACTGGCACCTCGGGCCGGTGCACTGCTGGTTGCGCTGGCTCGAGGACGTCGTGCTCGTGGAGATCTCCTCCGCGATCGTCCTGTTCATCGACGAGGTCGACGCCACGCTGGCCCTCCCGTTCTCGCGGGACGATTTCTTCGCCATCCTCCGGGCCTTCGTGAACCGGCGCGCGGAGCGCCCCGCCAACGCCCGGCTGACCTTCTGCCTGCTCGGGGCGGCGGCGCCCTCGGAGCTCGTCGCGGATCCGGCGCGCGCGCCGTTCAACATCGGCCGCCCGATCCGGCTCGACGACTTCACCCGCGCCGAGGCGCGCGGCTTCCGCGCGGGCCTCACGGGGCTCGTGGCCGACCCCGACGCGCTGCTCGACGCGGTCTTCGCGTGGACCTCGGGGCACCCCTACATGACGCAGCGGCTCTGCGCCGATCTCGCCGGAGAGCGGCGCGATCTCGACGTCGACGAGGCCGTGGCGCGGCGGTTCCTCGACCAGGGCCGGACCGAGGACCCGAACCTGCGCCACGCGGAGCGGTGCGTGGAGGCGCAGGGGCCCCGCTGCGGGCGGGCGCCGGCGCTCCTCCAGCTCTACAAGCAGCTGCTCGACGGCCACCGGGTGGGCGTCGACGCCGGGGACCCGGTCCAGCGGGCGCTGCTGCTCTCGGGGCTCTCCGTGGAGCGGACGGCGGCCTCGGGCGCGCCGTACCTCGAGGTGCGCAACCGCGTCGTCCGCGAGGTCTTCGACCGGGCGTGGGTCCTGTCGCGGGAGGCGGACCGCGCCACGAGGGAGCCGCTCGCGCGCTGGCTGTCGCACGGGCGGAGAGACGACTACCTCGTCGGCGGCGCGGCGCTCGCGGAGCTCACGTCGTGGTGCGATGGGCGGGCGGACCTCTCGGCGGAGGAGAGGGCGTTCCTCTCCGCCTGCGCGCGGGCGGAGGGCCAGAAGCGGTCGACGCGGCGGCTCGTCACCGTGCTGGCCGTCGCCGTCACGCTGCTCGGCGGCCTGAGCCTCGTGCTCCTCTGGCAGATGGGGAAGGAGGAGCGGGCGCTGGTCCGCGCGCAGCAGGAGTCGCGCGAGAACGACGCCCGGCGGCTCGCGGCCCAGGCGGCGAAGGAGCGCGCCGAGGGCCTCTTGCCCCGCGCGCGCCTGCTCGCCGTGGAGGCGGCCCTCGCCGCCAGGGCGAGCGGCCGCCCCGCGGGCCCCGCCGTGGTGCAGGCGCTCGGCGACGCGGTCTGGGGCCCCGCCGTCGACCAGGAGGTGCTCGTCGGGCACGGCGGCGCGGTCCACCACGCGGCCTTCAGCCCCGACGGCCGCCTCGTCGCCACCGCCTCGGCCGACGGGGCCGCGAGGATCTTCCGCCTCGGCGGGCGCGACGAGCCGCTCGTGCTGCGCGCCGCCACCCCCGGCGGCGTCGTCGCCGTCGCCTTCAACCACGACGGGAGCCTCCTGGCGACCGCATCGACCGACGGCGCTGTGCGCCTGTGGCGCCCCGACGGCCACGAGGTCCGCGCGCTCGGCACGAGGGACGCCGCGCCGACGAGCGTGGCGTTCAGCCCGGATGGCAGCCGCGTCGTCGCGGGGACGACGGGCGGCGCGATCTACGTGTGGCGCCACGGCATGGAGGGCGAGCCGCCGCTCGTCGTGCCCCTGGGCGAGCGGCTCATCCGGCGCGCGGTGTTCAGCCACGACGGGGCCCGGATCCTCGCCACGGCCATCAGCGGGACGGTCCACGTCGTCCGCGCCGACGGGCACGGCGCCCCCGCGGCGCTGAAGGGGCACGGGCCGGGCGTCGAGAGCGCGGACACGAGCCCGGTGGACGACCGCATCGTCCTCGCGACGGGCGACGGAACGGCGCGCATCCTCGGCGCGGACCGGCGTGGGCCCGTCGTCCTCCGCGGGCACGACGGCGCGGTGCGCAGCGCCGCCTTCAGCACCGACGGCAGCGAGGTGGTCACGGCCTCCGCGGATGGGACCGCGCGCGTCTTCCGCGCGGACGGCAAGGGCGCGCCGGTGGTCCTCGAGGGCCACGAGGGGGTCGTGAACAGCGCCGCCTTCAGCCGCGACGGCGCGAGCGTCGTCACCGCGTCGGAGGACGGGACCGCGCGGGTGTGGCGGCTCGGCGGGCCGGGCGAGCCGCTGCTCCTGCGCGGCCACGAGGGGCCGCTGACCGGCATCGCCGTCAGCCACGACGGCAGCAGGATCGCCACCGCCGGGACCGACAAGACCGCGCGCGTCTTCCGGGCCGACGGCTCGGGCGAGCCCGTCGTCCTGCGCGGGCACGCCGAGCACCTGCTCAGCGTCGACTTCAGCCCCGATGGGAGCCGCCTCGTCACCGGCTCGGCCGACAGGACGGCGCGGATCTGGCGCGCCGATGGACGGGGGCAGCCGATCGTGCTCGGAATCCACGACGACCGGGTGGTGGGCGTCGCCTTCAGCCCGGAGGGCACCCGGATCGTCACCACCTCGTGGAACGGCATCCTGCGCGTGTTCGAGGACGGCGTCCCGGGCGAGCCCGTCGTGCTGCGCGACGAGCGCGCGGGGCTGCTCCGGGCGGCGTTCAGCCCGGATGGCCAGCACATCGTGGCGACGTCGGGCCCCGACGTGAAGGTCTGGCCCGCGGACGGCCGCGGCGCCCCGCGCGTCCTCCCGTCGGGGTACGAGGATCGGGCGATCGCCGCGATCGCGGTGAGCCCGGACGGGAGCCACGTCGCGATCGCCGCGCTCGACGGCTGCGTGCGGCTGCTGCGCAACGACGGCCAGGGCCAGCCCGTCATTCTGAGCGGCCTCGGCGCGGCGGTCCGGACCGTCGCGTTCAGCAGCGACAGCGCGCGCCTCGTCGCTGTGTCGAGCGACGGCATCGCGCGGGTGCTCCCCGTCGACGGGCAAGGCGAGGCGATCACCCTCCGCGCCGAGGGCGTCACGCTGACGGACGCCGTGTTCAGCCCCGACGCCACCCGCGTCGTGACCGCCGCGAACGACGGCGCGGCGCGCGTCTTCTCGATCGCGGCCGAGGCCCTGATGGCGCGCGCGTGCGCCTACGCCGGGCGCAACTTCACGCGCGAGGAGTGGGCGCAGCTCATGCCCGGCATCGACTACCGCGCCACGTGCCCCGAGTGGCCAGGCGCCCCCGAGCAGGACGCCGGCGCAGCGCCGCGGCTGGACGTGCGCTGAAGCGGGGAATCGTCGGTGGTTGTCCGGGCGTGTCGGCGCGCTCCCCGGCGGGCCGTGATCTTCTCTATTGGTTGCACGCCACGCGAAACCTGAATTCACGCGAGCTCACGTGAACCCACGTGAACCCACGTAAAATGTGCGCAGTGCGCTGCGCGCTGCGCGCTGCGAAACGCCTGGCAGCAGCCGCACAGGATGCCTCTCCCACCTTTATTCCGTGGGGGCGGACGTTCTTGTCATGGTTCGCGCTTCAGCGGGAACCATGTATGCTCGGCCAGGCTTGCTCGCCCTCTGCCGCGCACTGCGCGGCCCCTGATCGCTGCCCGGTCTATGGCCCCGCTCGACCCGCACGCCGAGGAGCCGAACCTCGTGGACACCGCCGCTGCGCGGATCGGGACAGCCCTGAACGCCAAGTGGCGGCTCGACGATCTGCTCGGCGTCGGCGGCATGGGCGCGGTGTTCGCGGCGACCCACCGCAGGGGGACGCGGGCGGCGGTCAAGGTCCTCCACATCGAGTTCGCGCGCAACGCCGAGCTGCGGGACCGCTTCCTGCGGGAGGGCAAGATCGCGAACCGGGTCGATCACCCGGCGCGGGTCGCCGTGGTCGAGGACGACCTCAGCGACCGCGGCGAGCCGTTCCTCGTCATGGAGCTGCTCTCCGGCACCACGCTCCAGCGGCTCGCGAGCAGCGCCGGCGGCACCCTCCCCCTCGCCCAGGTGCTGCCCGTCTTCGACGTGGTGCTCGATCTGCTCGAGAAGTGCCACTCGATCGGCATCGTCCACCGCGACATCAAGCCGGCGAACATCTTCGTCACGAGCGCCGGCCACGTGAAGGTCCTCGACTTCGGCATCGCCCGGATGCGCGACCCCGAGCGGCAGGCCACGCGCGCGGGGCTCACGTTCGGCACGCCGGCCTTCATGTCGCCCGAGCAGGCGATGGGCGTGTCCGGCATCGACGGCCGGTCCGACGTCTGGTCGGTCGGCGCGAGCCTGTTCACCCTGCTGTCGGGCAAGCGGCTCAACCGCGGCCGGAGCGAGTCCGAGTCGTATTTCCTCGCCGCGACGCAGACCGCGCCGTCGATCGCGACCGAGGTCCCCGACCTGCCGGTCGAGATCGTGGCGTTCGTCGACAAGGCGCTCGCCTTCGAGCGCGGGGGCCGCTTCCAGAGCGCCGCCGCGATGCGCGGCGAGCTCCGCCGGCTGACGGCCGCGCACGCCGCCAACCAGCTGACGCCCTCGCGCGAGAAGAAGGCGCCGCGCGTGCTCGTCCGCGGCAACGACACCATCGACGAGGACCAGGATCCGCCGTCGATCGTCGAGCAGACCTGCCAGCGGCTCGTCGGCGTCTGGAGGCAGCTCGCGCTCGTGCTCAGCAACATCCGACAGTACGGGTGGAACCACCCCCACGTGAACAAGGGCATCCACTTCGCGTTCGACGAGATCACGCGGACGCTCTCGCAGAACCCCCTCGGCGTCCGCTGGGAGGTCACCCCGAGCGCGTTCACCTCGGGCGGCCAGCCGATCTGGCAGCCCGACAGGCCCCCGTTCGATCGCATCCCCTACCAGCTCTTCGCCGACGGCGTCCGGAAGATCCAGATCAAGGCCGGCATCACCGAGGCCGAGCTCCGCGATTTCGCGGCCATCCTGCTCCGCGACCAGAGCTTCGGCATGAGCGAGGACGACGACGCCGTGACCGCGCTCTGGGACCGGCGCTTCGAGCACATCGCGTACATGGCGATCGACCAGTTCGCCGAGGGCGACGCGGACCTGGAGGATTTCGAGGAGCAGTGCCGGGAGGTCGCGGTGGGGGCGCGCGCGCTCGCGCAGATCGAGAGCCTGTGGGACGAGAGCTCGCTCGCGGGCAGGGCGCTGCAGCGGAACGTCGAGGCCGCGCTCGCGGAGACGGGCGCGGCCGCCTCGGCGCTCGCCATCGACCCGCTGACCCGGAGCACCCTCGGCGCCCAGATCGCGCTGCCGTCGGAGCAGTGGAACGAGCGCTACATGGACGCGTTCGTCGACGGCTACGTGGACGCCGTCCGGCACGGCGACGAGGACCGCATGACGGGGGCGCTCACCGCGTGGACCGCCGACCAGATCGTCCTGCACAGCTACGAGCTCGCGTTCGAGGTGCAGACGATGCTCCGGCGCGCGTTCTTCGCGCGGCTCGACGGCATGCAGCGCGGCCCGGCAGGCGCGGCCAGTGCGGCAGGCGCGGCAGGTCGATCCAGCGCCGCGCTGCCGCAGCTCTCGCCGCGCGCCGTCGACCGGACGCTCGCGCAGGCGATGTTCCCGGTCGAGGCGCTCAGGGCGATCCTCAACGACCTCGCGACGGCTCACCCGGAGGAGCCGGCGGCCACCGGCGCGGCGGCCACGGGAGCGTCGGCCACCGGCGCGGCGGGCCACGGCGTGGCGGCCGCGGGCGCTGCCCCCGGCGGCGCGGCGGCCGCAGGCGCGGCGGCGCAGGCCGGCGTGGGCCGGAGCGCGGCGCAGGCCGGCGCAGGCCGGAGCGCGACACAGGTCGACGCGGGCCGGAGCGCGGCGCAGGCCGACCCAGGGCGTAGCGCGGCGCAGGCCGGCACGAGCCGGAACACGTTGCAGGCCGGCACGAGCCGGAACACCGCGCAGGCCGGCGCGAGCCGGAGCGTGGCGCCGCTCGACCCGGCGATCGTCGAGGGGCTGGCCCACGCGCTCGACGCGCTCGAGGACGGCTCGCTCTTCAGCGCCGCGTGCCAGTGCCACGGCGCCGTGCAGTCCGAGCGCCTGCGCGAGGTCCTGTTCGCCTACATGCGGCGGTGGGCGCCGGGCCGGGAGGCCGAGCTCGGGGACCTGCTCTCTCGCGCCCCGGCCCCCCTCGCCCTGACGCTCCTCCAGCTGCTCGCGCAGCTCAAGACCCCCGGCGCCCTCGCCGCGCTGGAGGCCGGCTTCGCGAGCCCGCACGTCGAGGTGCGCATCAACGCGCTCGCCGAGCTCCCCGACGCCGCCGCGGGCGAGGGCGGCTCCGCGGGCTCCGCCGCCGAGCGCGTCCGGGAAGAGCTCCAGAAGCTCCTCGACGACCCCGCGCCGCCGGTGCGCTGCGAGGCCCTGCGCCTCATCGGCAAGCTCGGCGTGCTCGCCGCGGGCCCGACGCTCGTGCGGCGGATCGTCGCGCCGTCGTTCCACGACCTCTCGGGGGCAGAGCGGCGGCAGTGGCTCGAGACCGTCGCGCAGCTGAACCCCGCGCGCGCCGAGAAGCTCGCGATCGAGCTGCTCGAGAAGCGCCAGCTCATCCCGTCCGAAGCGATCGAGCAGACCCGCGAGCTGGCCGCGCACTTCCTCTGCCAGGCGCGGAGCTACGAGGCGCTCCGCGCGGTCAAGGAGGCGACCAAGCCGCGCTGGTGGAACACCCCGCCGGTGCGCGACGCCGCCGCGCGCGCCGCGGTCGCGATCGCCGCGCGCCTCGTCGCGCCGACCCGCCCGAGCGATCGCCCGGCGGCGCAGGCGCACCCGGACGCGAGCGCGCCGCCTTCGCGCGCAAGGCGCTCGTACTCGCCCGTCTCGGTCCGGCGCGTGAGCCCGGGCGGGCCGCTCAGCCTGCCGGACCAGCTCGAGCCGTGGAGCACCCCGCGCCCCGGATCCATGACCCCGAACGGCGACGCCGGCCGAGCCGCCTACAGGCCGCCGCTCGTCTCGCCGGTGCCCGCCTCGACGAGCGCCGCCTCGGCGCCTCCCACCTCCGTGCCGTTCAGCCGGCGCGGGCCGCCGCCTTCCTCCACGTCGGCGTCCACCCCGACGGCCGCGCCGCCGCCGATGCCGCCGTCGATGCCGCGCCCGGCCATGCCGCCGAGGTCCCCCGCCCCGCCCTCGAGCGCCAGCGCCGCGCCGTACAGCGCGCGGCAGGGCCCCGCCTCGTTGCCGTTCGGCGCGCCATCCCGCACGGCCATCGAGCCCGCGCCCGGCAGCGCGGTGCCCTCGACGAAGCCGGCGCCGTCTCCGTCGCCCCGCGGCGGGAGGAAGCCGTGAGCGAGGAGAAGGCGAACCTCCACGAGAGCACCGGCGACACGGCGATCTCGGGCGTGAAGGCCGACGTGCGGCGCCGCGCGGCGCTCGGGCTCGTGCAGATGATCTACCGGCTCGCGAAGGCGTGCCTCCTGCACAGCGACTCGAACCAGGCGGTGCTGTCGCTCGTCCCGTCCGCCATCGACAGCATCGTCCAGTTCTGCGAGCTGTCGGGGAGCGAGGCCGCGACGATCGTGTTCGCGGGCAACACCCTCTTCATCAACGGCCAGATGCTCCGCGCCTCGCGCGAGACGTACGAGGTCGCCCTGGAGCTCGGCAGCTTCTTCGAGGCCTGCGACGTCTCCGAGCTCGTGCTCGACAAGGCGGTCCGTCGGGCCGAGCTCGCCGCCTTCGCCCGCCTCCTCGCCGACGCCCAGCGCGACCGCAGCATCGCCGCGCGGCTCCTCCAGTCGAGCCTGCGGGGCGTCCGCGTCCGCAAGCTCACGAACCCGTTCCCTGGCGGGGCCATCGACGGCGACGGCACCCGCATCGGCCGGATCAGCCGCACCTACGCGGCGGCGATCCTCGTGATGCGGTCGTTCTACGCGGCCCTGCGCTCGTCCCCGGCGATCCTGCCGCAGCGGGTGAAGCGCGTCGCGCAGAAGCTCGTCGCCGCGGCCGAGGAGGACGCGCGCCTCCTGCTCTCGGTCGCCGCGGGCAAGATCGCCGACCCGGACGAGGGGGGCCTCAGCGTGTCCACGGCGATCGTCGCGCTGGGCATCGCCCGGCAGCTCACGACCGACAGGAGGATGCTCGGGAGCCTCGTCACCGCGGCGCTGCTCTACGACGTGAGCCGGCTGCGGCTCACGGGGGTGCTCGCCGGCTCGGCCGACGAAGGGGAGCCTGTCGCGCGCTCTCTCCTCGAGCGCGGCCTGAGCGACGACGAGAAGGAGCGGCTGCCCGCGAGCGCGGCCGTCATGTTGACGGCGCTCGGCAAGCTGCACGCGCCCTCGATCACGCGCACGGTGATCGCCTACGAGGCGCTCGCGCTCCGGCAAGGCGGCCGGCTGGGCCCGCTCTACGGCGGCCGGCGCAGCCCCACCGTGCTCGCGCGGATCCTGGCGGCCGCCCGCCAGTTCACGGAGCTCCGGACGGCGCCGTTCCCGACGATCGAGACCGCGTCGGGCGGCGCCTCGTCGCTCGACGCCGTGCTCCAGCGCATGATCTCGGGCGCCGAGAGCGCGACCGACCGGGCGATCGGCAAGCTGCTCGTCGGCGCGCTCGGCATCATCCCGACGGGGACGTTCGTGCAGCTGAGCACCGGCGAGCTCGGGGTCGTCCTCTCGACGCCGCTGTCGCCCGCGCACTTCGCGCAGCCGCCGGTGCGCGTCCTGTTCGACGAGCAGGGCCACCTCCTCGGCGCGCCGTTCGACGTCGACCTCTCGCAGCGGGCGCCGGGCGCGGAGCCGTGCTTCATCGTCCGGCCGGTCGAGGTCGAGCCTCACCACGAGCGGGCGATCCGCGCCGCGTTCGGCTTCCGTTCCGGGAGGGGCGCCGCGGGGGTGGAGTCGCGCGTGACGGCCGCCGCGCCGGTGCTCTTCGGCGACGAGGTCCCGCCGACGGAGCCGGGCGACACGCTCGCGCCGCGCGCGATCCGCTCGGAGGAAGGCGCGCGCTCCGCGCAGGCGCGCAAGGAGGCCGCGTGGCTCGGCAGGCCGCTCGCGGGCTCCGCGCAGGCCGGGCCGTCGCCGACCAGCGTGCAACCCCGGCAGCCGGCGCCGGCCGATCGCCCGGCGGCGGCCGAGCGGGGTCGCGACGAGAACCTCATCTCGACGCAGCCGCCCCCCTCGACGGCGGCGGCGCGCGCGGCGATGGCCGTCCCTCCTCCGCCGCGGTTGCCGCGGGACTCCCGGCCCTTCGGGCAGGTCGCGTCGACGAGGTACTCCGTGCCGGCGCCCGAGCCGACGCGCCCGTCGCGGCAGATCGAGCGCCGGGACGACGCGCCGGCGCGGGACCCGGGCGTGGGCCAGCTGCCGACGATCGGCCCTCCGGCGGCGTTCCCTGCGTCGCGGAGGGCGGGGGATCTCCGGCTCGGCGCGCCGTCGCGCCGGTCGGATTCCCGAGTTGATCCGGAGGATTGGGACTGGGACGACGAGCTCCCGACCATCGATCCGCCGCCGCCGGGGCCGCCGCCCACCTCGCGGAGCCCTTCCTTCGCGTCCGAGCCTCCGCCCGCCAGCGCGCTCGATCACGCGCCCACGTACACCCCGCCCCGTCCTTCCAGCCACGCGTCGGACCGTGCCCCTGCCCCTCGCCATCCATCGCCCCGTCCTTCCAGCCACGCGTCGGACCGTGCCCCGGGCTATCCGCCGCCCCATCCTTCCAGCCACGCGTCGGACCGCGCCCCTGCCCCTCGCTATCCATCGCCCCGTCCTTCCAGCCACGCGTCGGACCGCGCCCCGGGTTATCCGCCCCCCCGTCCTTCCAGCCACGCGTCGGACCGGGCCCCGGGCTATCCGCCACCCCATCCTTCCAGCCACGCATCGGACCGCGCCCCTGCCCCTCGCTATCCATCGCCCCGTCCTTCCAGCCACGCGTCGGACCGCGCCCCGGGTTATCCGCCGCCCCGTCCTTCCAGCCACGCGTCGGACCGTGCTCCTGGCTATCCGCCGCCCCGTCCTTCCAGCCACGCGTCGGACCGCGCCCCTGGCCACGCGCCGCCCCGCATTCCCAGCCCGACGCCGGCCCGTGCCTCCAGCCACGTGCCGCCCCGTACCCTCAGCCCGGCGCCGGCCCGTGCCTCCAGCCATGCGCCGGGCGGTGCCCCGAGCTACGCCCCGGAGCCTGTCCCGACGGAGCGAAACGCGCCGCGCGCGTTCTCCAGCGCCGGGTCCGGCGCGAGCCTGGAAGAGGCGGACCTGACGTGGACCGACGAGCTGCCGACGCTCGATCCTCCCCCGCCGCCGAGCACGGAAGAGCTCGAGCGCGATCGGCTGCTCGCGGCGTACCTGGCCGAGCGCACGCCCTTCCCGCAGGCTGGTCTTCTTGAATGGAGCTCGGCGCCCAGCGAGGCGCCGGGGCGCGCCGAGGCGGACACCGACGGCAGGTGGCGCGGCGACGCGCTGTCCCAGCGGCCGCCGCCCGACTCGCGGGCGATGGCGCCGATCACCATGGCGCCGACCAGCTCCAGCTCCTTCGGCGCCACGAGGCGCCCGCGCGCGCCCATCCCGCGGGAGGAGCCCGAGGACGACGGGGGGGATCCTCCGGCGCCGGAGGGGCGGGACCGCTGATGGCCTGGCCCGCTGCGGTGAGCCGTGGGCTCGCTGCGCTGCTGCTCGCCGCGCCGGCGTGCGCCGACGACGGCGCGGATCCCCCGCCGGTCGAGCACGCCTGCAAGCTCGGGTACCTGGGCGAGGAGGGCGCCGACATCCGCATGGAGGTCACCGCGCTCGACTCGAGCGACGCGGCGCACCCGGTGAGCGACGGCGACGGGATCGACATCATCATGCCGCCGCAGGGCGGGCGGGTGCTCTTCCTGGGCGTCCGCGCGACGAACCTGAGCGCCTGCGGCGTCCAGCTGTCCGGCTCGCTCCGCGATCCCTTGTCCGGGCGTGTGATGTCCGAGTCGAGGACGGTCAACCTCAGGCCGACCGGCGACGGCTGGGGAGCGAGCGTCGACGCCGACATCTCGACCTTCGCGAACGTGGGAGTCTGCCCGAACAACTGGTCGGGCAGCGACATCTTCGATCACGACTACGAGATCGAGGTGCAGGTGAAGGACAGGGAGGGCCGGACGGCGAAGCAGGTGCGGCAGGTCCGGCCGGCGTGCAACGAGCCCGAGTTCGAGGTCGAGTGCCGCTGCATCTGCAAGCACGGGTACGTCCTCGGCGAGGCGTGCGAGTAGGCCGGAGCGCTGCGAGTCCAGCAGCGGAGTGGCTGGTCCGAAAAAAAAACTCGTTGGTAATGCGATCTCGTGATGCGCATGCACCGCCGCGCGTAAGAGACGAAGCGGCCAAGAACACGGCATAACACGCTGGTTCCTGCGGACACGCTCTGCTACTGAGCCGCGCGTGGGGCAGCCGGACCAGTTCGCCAAACGCACCTTTGCCGCGGAGACGGAGCGGATCACCGGCGGTGCTGTCACATGGCAGGATCCGCCCGAGATCGGCCTGGTGAAGGTGCAGAGCGATGGGCTCTTGCTCGTACGCCACCCCGACCGTATTGCGGCGCTGCCCGCCCCGTGGCCAGAGGCCGGGAGCCACGAGGAGGTCCTGGTCGAGCTGAAAATGCCAGGAGATCATCTCGATTTCCCGGCCGTCGAGCGCGCGCTGCTCCGGCGGCAGGCGAGGCAGGTGCAACGGGCGGAAGACAGCACGCATGCGTGGTCGGGCCAGGAGCCGCTCTGGCTCGTCGCGCCGCACGTGCCGGACTGGCTGCGGGCGCAACGCGCGCTCGTCGCCGTCGGGCCAGCTTGTTACCGTGTGGAGCCGTCGAGCTTCCCCTTCCTGTGGATCGCAGCCAACGACCTTCCGCTGCGCGACGAGCTCGTCCCCTTCCTGGTCGCCCGCTCCGGACGGGCGCTCGACGAGTTTGCCCGGTGGGTCGCCTCGCGAATGCCGCTCGCATGGGTGCTCGGCATGGTAAGATTCACCGCGATGTCGGCGACCGTGCGCGAGGAGCTGTTGTGGTGGGTTGGCAAGGGTGAGGACCCCGAGGTCAAGGCGCGGGAGCGAGAGATCCTTCAGGCTCTGCTCGGTGCAAACCCGGACGTACAGCAGAAGCTGGTCGAGAAGGGCATCGAGCGGGGTCGCCTCTCCGAGGCCCGAACCGCGCTGCGCAGGGTGCTCGCGCAGCGGCAGCTCGCGCTGCGTCCTGAGGAGGACGCGCGCATCGAGGGCTGCGCCGAGCTCGATGTCCTGGAACGGTGGCTCGAGCACGCCGTCACCGCCACGACGGCGGCCGAAGCGTTGACGTAACCGCGAGCTGCCCGGCCTGGAGGCGCCGCTCGTGCGGCGACCGGCCACGCAGGCCGGCGCCAGGACCCCGCCTCGCCCACATCGGCGCGGCCGCGCGCCCTACACGTCGAGGTCCTTCCACCGCCTCGAGCGCCGGGAGAAGATCAGCATCCCGACGAGCGAAGCGACCCCGATCGCCGCGAACGAATACCAGATCTCGTAAGGCCGGTAGGTGTCCCAGAGCAGGCGCGTCGCCTCGGCGGCGTCGATGTGCAGCGTCTCCTGCAGCGTCCTGAAGGCCTGCTGGCGCGACACCCCGAGGAGCTCCGAGAGCGACGCCACATCGCCGTTCCAGGCCTTCCCCTTGGCGAGATCGGTCTTCTCGGCGAGGTAGCGGAGCGCCAGCGTGGCCTTCTCGCCCCGGGTCCCATAAAGGATCCCGGCCATCTGCGCGCCGATCGCGGGGCCGATCGCCGCCGGGATGTTGACGTAACCGAGATAAAGCGCCTTCTTTCCCTTCGGCGCGATGAGCGCGAAATACTCGCTCTTCTTCGGGCCGGTCAGCATCTCGCCGATGGAGAAGAGCAGGATGCCCCCGAAGAGGACGTAGAGCGACGTCGTGGTCCCTGCGACGAGGATGCCGAAAATGGCGACGAGGATGCCCAGCGTCATCGCCGAGAGCACCTTCATCCTCGCCACCAGGTACGAGAAGGGCACGAGGAGCAGGACGATGCTCACCGAGTTCAGGTTGATCACGTTCTCCTGCTTGAGCTGGACCCCGCGCGGATCCTTGAGCTCGAGCCACGACGCCGGGAGCCAGGGGTTGTTCTGCACGAAGGAGGTGCTGCTGATCCAGTCCGTGTAGAAGTTCGGCATCAGGTCCCAGAGCTGGTACATCATCAGCCAGAACCCCGAGAGCAGCAGGATCACGGTGATGAGCCGCGCGTCCCAGATGTTCTTGATCGTGTCCTTGAAGACCCTCCACGCCCCGGAGGTCTTGTCAGCGCCGGAGTCGACCTCCTTGTACGTGAACAGCATCAGGAAGTTCAGGGAGATGATGGCGGCGCAGCCATAGAAGACCCACGACCAGCTCTTGCCGTGGAGGTAGCCGGCGAGCGGCGGGCCGATCGCCGCGCCCACGTTCACGAGCCAGTAGAAGAGGCCCCAGCCGACCGACGAGTTCGACTTGTCCATCGACTGGGCCAGGGTGCCCTGGATCCCGGGCTTGAAGAGGGCCGTGCCCGTCGCGAGGATGACCACGCCGAGCAGAAAGCCGGTGAAGCTCCGCTGCGTCGCCATCAGCAGATAACCGATGATCTTCAGCCACACCGTGATGAAGATCGTGCGCTTGTAGCCGTACCGGTCGGCGTAACCGCCGCTGATCATCGGGAGCAGCGACTGGATGAGGGCCCAGACCATGTAAATGGTGCCCTTGTCCTGCTGGCTGAAGTGGAGCCCTCCAGGCTCGTCGGCCTGGGCGATGTAAATGGGCATGACGACGCGCACACCGTAGTAAGCCAGCCGTTCCCACATTTCCATGATGCAGCCCATCCAGAAGGAGCGCGGCAGGCTTTTCAGGGTCTGAGCAAAGGAAAGCTTCGTCGGCGCCTCGACGGCCGGCACGCTCACGGCTGCGTTGGTCATTTCATGCTCCTCGTGCGCCCGGGCCCCGGGCAAGCCCTCGTACCACACCGAGAGCGGCGTACACACCTGGATCACAAGCGTGTCCCGCCGCGGTCCGTCAGGGGCAACCACGATTGAGCAGCTGCTTCGCGGCGAGCGGGCGCCGGTCTCACGCGCGTCGAAACAGCCGGTCTTCACCGCCGCGCTCTGCAGTCCGATTCACGCTTCGACAGCGCGGATCATGGATCCTCGTGGACAGCAGAACCGGGAGTGCGCGGCGCTCACGCCATGTCGCCCACCGGGTGGGTGGTTCGCTCGTGATCCGTGAGGAGCGTTTCTTGTCAGGGCATGGCGAGACGCGCCCCGCGACCTCCACCTGCCTGCCGCGGGACGTGGCGACCGCGGTCCCGTCCGGCCAGCACCCGCCTCCCCTGCCGCGCCGCGCAGCGGCGCCGGCCGAGCGGCGCCCACATCGGCCGCCGGCGAGTCTTTGCCTGCGGCGCCGTCCTGGTGGTAGGGCAAACCCCGTGATGCACGCGCGGCGGAGCGGCGATCGATCCGGCGGGACCACGCTGGAGCAGGCGATCGCGCGTTTCCTGACCTACCTTACGGCCGAGCGGCGGGCCTCGCGCCACACCGTGGCTGCGTACCGGCGCGACCTCGAGCAGCTCGCGCGCTTCGCCCGCGAGAAGGCGGCCGCGAACGCCGATCACCGCCCTGCGCGAGCACGCGGCAAGGCCCCGGCCACCGGCAAGGCCCCGGCCCCCGGCGAGGCCTCGGCCCCCGGCGAGGCCCCCTCTCCGGACGAGGCCACGGCCGTGGATGGCCTCGACGTGCTCCTCCTGCGCAGCTGGCTGGGCTCGCTCGCGCGCACCCACGCGCCCGCCTCGATCGCGCGCAAGGTGGGCGCCGCCCGCGCCCTGCTCCGCTACCTGGAGCGGCGCGGCGAGGTCGACAAGAACGCGGCGGCCCAGCTCGCCCTGCCCAAGGTCCGGCGCCCGCTGCCCACCTTCCTGGACGTCGACGCCGCCGCCGAGGTCATGGAGATCCCCGGCGCCGAGACGGCCGAGGGGCTCCGCGACCGCGCCATGCTGGAGACCCTCTACGGCGCGGGCCTGCGCGTCTCCGAGCTCTGCGGGCTCGACCTCACCCACGTCGACCGGCGCCCGGCCGACAGGGCCGCGGTGCGCGTCGTCGGCAAGGGCGACAAGGAGCGGATCGTCCCGCTCGGCTCCCACGCCCTCGCCGCCATCGAGCGCTACCTCGAGCGGCGCGACGAGCTCGCCGATCCGACGACCGGCGCCCGCGACCCCCGCGCCCTCTTCCTGTCCCGCCGCGGCGCGCGCATCGGCGTGCGCCGCGTCCAGGCGCTGGTGCAGCGCTACGGCGCGCTCGGCGCCGGCCGGGCCGACCTGCACCCGCACGCGCTCCGGCACACCTGCGCGACCCACCTGCTCGACGGCGGCGCCGACCTCCGGGCCATCCAGAAGCTGCTCGGGCACGCCTCGCTCGCCACGACGCAGCGGTACACGCACGTCTCGATCGACCACCTGCTCAAGGTCTACGACGCCGCTCACCCCATGGCGCGGAAGCGGGGCCCGGCGTGAAGCGAGCCTCGAGCTCGCCGGGCCCCGCGGTCCCGACGCTGGCCCGCGCGTGGGCGGGGCGGCTCGCCAGGAGCGCGCTCGGCGCCAGCGTCTTCGGCGTCGTGGCCGCGTCGCTCGACGCCGGGTGGGCCACGGCGGGCGCCGGCGACGACGCCGCCTTCCAGCTCGCCACCTACCTCGCCGACATCGGGGTGTTCGCGCCGGTCGCGCTCGTCGTCGGCCTGCTCGCGGGCGCCTCCGCGATCGTTGTCGACCCGTCGGGCCCGCCGTCGCCGGCCACGCTCGTGGGCGCGCTGCGCGTGCGGGCGATCGGCCGGCCCGCCGACATCGCGGCGTTCGTGCCGCTCGCGGTGCTCGCTGCCTTCCTCTGGATGACCCTGTGCGCCCACCTCGCCCGCGCCCTGCTCGGCCTCGAGGCCGCGCCCCTGCTGGTCGGCACCGCGGTCGCCGCGGGCGCGCTCGGCCTCGGCCTCATCGCGGGCCTCGCCGTCCTCGCCCTCACGCCACCGCTCCGGCGCGCGCTCGCCAACGCCAGCGACGGCCGCCCCGCCTGCGTCGATCCGGCGGTCACGGGCGGCGTCGCGCTCGCGATCGCCGCGGCCCTGTTCGCGGTCGGCGTCGCCACGGGCGGCGTCTCCGGCGAGGGCGGCTTCCTCGGCGTCTACGGCATCTTCAAGCGCCCCGAGCTCGACCTGCGCGCCCCGGCGCTCCTTCTGGTCGTCGCGCTCGCCGCCTTCCTCGCGCCGGTCGCGGTCCGGACGGCGCGCGCGCCCGTCGCGCTCCTCGCCGCGCTCCTGCCGCTCGCGCTCACCGCGCGCGCCGCCTCCGCGCTCAACGCGGAGCCCGCGGTGGCGCAGGCGATCGAGCGCGGCGCGCCCGTCGGGGGCAAGAGCCTCGCGGTCCTGCGCCGCCTCGCCGATCGCGACGGCGACCGCGCGGCCGGCCTCTTCGGCGGCGGGGACTGCGACGACCGCGACGCGCGCGTCCACCCGCTGGCCGAGGAGATCCTCGACAACGGCGTCGACGACGACTGCTCCGGCGGCGATCTGACGGCCGCGGCGCTCGCCGCGCTCGCCCCTGCCCCGAAGGCGGCCCCGCGCGCCGACGCCCCCGCCGCGCGCCTGCCGGCGGACCTGAACGTCGTCCTCGTCACCGTCGACACGCTCCGCTGGGACCTCGGCTACGCGGGCAACCCGCGGCCCGTATCGCCGAACCTCGACGGCCTCGCGGCCCGCTCCACGGTGTTCGAGCGCGCGTACTCGCTCGCGTCCTACACGGGCAAGAGCGTCGGCCCGATGCTCATCGGCAAGTACGGGAGCGAGACCCACAGGAACTGGGGGCATTTCAACAAGTTCAGCAAGGAGGACACGTTCGTCGCCGAGCGCCTGAAGCGCGCCGGGGTGCGCACGATGAGCGTGCACGGGCACCGCTACTTCGGCAGCTTCGGCGGGCTCGATCGCGGCTTCGACGTGGTGGACATGTCCGCGGCGCCGCCGGAGGGCGCGCCCTGGGACGTCGACAACAAGGCGACGAGCGCCGCGCTGACCGACGCCGCGCTGCGGCTGCTCGGGTCGGCGGACAACACGGGCGGGCGCTTCTTCCTGTGGGTCCACTACCTCGACCCGCACGCCGACTACCTCCGGCACGACGACGTCGCAAGCTTCGGCGCGGCCTCGCAGCGGGATCTCTACGACGGCGAGGTGGCCTTCACGGACCGGCACATCGGCCGGCTGCTCGACGCGATCGCGGCGGCGCCCTACGGCGGGCGCACGGCGATCGTCGTGACGAGCGATCACGGCGAGGCGTTCGGCGAGCACAAGATGTTCCGTCACGGCTTCGAGCTCTGGGAGGAGCTCGTGCGGGTGCCGCTGGTCGTCCACGTGCCGGGCGCGGCGCCGTCCCGGGTCTCGGCGCGGCGCAGCCTGATCGATATCGCGCCGACGCTGCTCGATCTGATGCGGGTGCCCGGGCCTGCCGAGGGCGCGGCCGCGAGCGACTTCCTTTCGGGCGCGTCGCTCTTGCCCGACGTGTTCCTCGCCCCGGGCGAGCAGGCCCAGGCGCGCGACGTGCTGATCGACATGCCGGCAGGGCCGTACAACGACGCGCGGCGGTCGTTCCTCCGCGGCGACATGAAGCTGACGATCTCGGGCGGCGCCCGGTTCGAGCTCTACGACCTGGCGAGCGACCCGGAGGAGCGGAAGAACCTCTGGGGCACGCCGGCGGCGAAGGAGATCGAGCCGTACTACGCGGCGGCGCGGGCGCGCCTCCGCGAGATCCGCGTGACCGGCGCCCGCAAGTGACCGGCGCCCGCGCGTAGAGCTGCCGCCCGGCCGCTTCACGCGGCGGACGGACCCGCGCCGGGATCGCGCGATCGCGCCGGCAACTAATTGCGCATGAGCAACTAATGCGTAATAGATAATATTGTGAGCAAGCAAAAGATCCTGGGCTCGCCGCTCGAGCGGTTCACGCGGATGATGTTCTCGCGCATCATCGCGGGGCTCGCGCGCGCGCTGCACGAGGAGGACTTCAGCGTGGCGCAGGTGGCCGCGCTGCACCTCGTCGATCAGGACGGCCCGGTGCGCGTCACCGCGCTCGCCACGTCGCTCGGGCTCTCGGCCTCGGCCGGGAGCCGGCTCGTCGACGGCCTGGTGCAGCGGGGGCTCCTGGCGCGGCAGGAGGATCCCGAGGACCGCCGCGCGAAGACGCTCGCGCTCACGCCGCTCGGCCGCCGCTTCGTCGACCAGGCGAGCGCGGAGCGGGTCCGGGTGATCCTGGAGACGGCCAGGTCGCTGCCGCCGGAGATCTCGGCGGCGATCCTGTCAGCGATCAGCGCGTTCCAGCGAGAGTGAGCCACGTTCACGGAACGTGGTGCGTGAAACCCCTTGTCCGAAGAGGAGGTCAGCATGGATATCGTCGTGTTTCTGTCGCATGAGATCCCGGCGGCGCTCGGCGCGCTCCGGGAGCTGGCCCTGGCCGACGGCGCGCTCGCGCGCTTCGACCCGGAGCAGCGCGCCGTCCTGGAGGAGCTCGCGGCCCTGCACGGCGCCCGCGCCGACATCGACGGGCTGCCGCGCGTCACCCCCGAGGCGGTGGCCAGCGCGATCCCGGATCCGCACCGGCGCAAGCGGCTGGTGCAGCTCGCGCTCGTGACCGCGATGGCGGACGGCGAGGTGACGGCGGCCGAGGTCGATGCGGTCGAGGCGCTCGCCCGGGCGCTCGGCGTGCGCGAGCAGGGCGTGGGCGTGCTCCGCCTCGTGGCGCGCGGCCACAGGGGGCTCGCCAAGGCCGCCGTGCGGCGCCGGCTCGTCGGCGCGTTCGCCGGCGAGGTCCTGAGGAAAGAGGGCCTGGCTGGCGTGCGCAGGCTCCTCGGGCCCTTCTTCCGCGCGGGCGTCGAGGATCGCTCGCGGGCCCTCCGCTACAAGCAGCTCGGGCTCCTGCCCGAGGGCACGTTCGGCCGGGTGTTCTGGGAGCACTGCACAGCGCGCGGCTTCCTGTTCCCCTGCGAGGGCCGGGACGCGATCCCGGAGCGCATGGTGTTCCACGATCTCGGTCACGTGCTCGCTGAGTACGACACGGACCCCGCGGGCGAGATCCAGGCCGGCTCCTTCCAGGCGGGGTTCATCCGGCGCGACGGGTTCGCCTTCCTGCTCTTCGTGATGCTGCAGTTCCACCTCGGGATCCAGATCACGCCCGTCGCCGCGCCGCAGGTCGGGCTCTTCGAGGCGCGCAAGGTGCTGCGCGCGCTGGCGCGCGGCGCGGCCTGCAAGGTCGATCTGAGCGACCGCTGGAACTTCTGGGACGTCGTTCATCTGCCGCTCGGCGAGGTGCGCGAGCGCTTCGGGATACCGCCGCTCGCCGCGATCGCGGCGCGGCGAGAGGCCGCCTGAGCGGCGCGCCGCGGGCGCCGCCTCGCTGGCGAGGCGCCCACGGCGCGTTCACCGCCCAGGCACGGTTGGCTCGATGCCCCGGCTGCGGTAACCACGTCATCGATGAGCCGGGCAGCGAGACTCGAGGCAGCCGCCCCGCCGCCGCTCCTCGACCGCGTCGACCTCCACCGCGTCGAAGCCTCGCGGGCGCTCGATCCCCGCACGCGGTCCGAGCTGGGTCAGTTCCTCACGCCGCCGCCGGTGGCGTCGTTCATGGCGTCGCTGTTCGAGCGGCCCAGCGAGGAGATCCGCGTGCTGGACGCCGGCGCCGGCGTGGGCAGCCTCCTCGCCGCGTTCACGGCCAGCGCGTGTGCCCGCCGGAAACGCCCGAGCGCGATCCGCGCGACCGGCTTCGAGATCGACCCGCGGCTCGCGGCGTACCTGCGCCGGACGGCGCGCGCGTGTCGCGACGAGTGCGCCGGCGCCGGGATCGACTTCGCTGCCCGCGTCATCGAGGCCGACTTCATCCGGTCGGCCGTCGAGCAGCTCGACGGCGGCCGGCCTCGCCCGGGCATGCCGCGCTCGTTCACGCACGCGATCCTGAATCCACCTTACAAGAAGCTCAACTCGGACACCGAGGCCAGGGCGGCGCTGCGGCGCGTGGGCCTCGAGACCAGCAACCTGTACACGGCCTTTCTTGGTCTCGCGATCCTCCTCCTGGAGCCGGGCGGGGAGCTCGTCGCGATCACCCCCCGGAGCTTCTGCAATGGTCCTTACTTTCGACCGTTCCGGGCGCTGTTCTTCCGAGAGATGTCGCTGCGGAGGGTGCACGTCTTCGAATCGCGCAAGGCGGCGTTCGCGGAGGACGAGGTCCTTCAAGAGAACGTCATCATTCACGCCATCAGGGGCGGCCGGCGCGATCCTGTCACCATCTCGTCGTCGCGCGGTCCCGACGGCGAGCTGCTGTCGGTCCGCTCCGTGCCGTTCGAGCACGTCGTCCGGCCCGGAGATCCCGAGCTGTTCATCCACGTGGTGCCGGACGACGCCGGGGAGAGGGTCGCTGCCACGTTCGCGCGCATGCCCTCCCGGTTGACGGACTTGAACGTGGGCGTCTCGACGGGAAAGGTCGTCGACTTCCGAGCGCGCGAGTTCCTGCGGCAGGAGCCCGGCAGGGGCACCGGCCCGCTGATCTACCCGACGCACCTCGCGTCGGGCGTCGTTCACTGGCCCAAACATGGCAAGAAGCCGAACGCCCTCGTGGACGCGCCCGAGACCGCCGATCTCTGGATGCCCAGCGGGAACTACGTGCTCGTCAAGCGCTTCTCGTCGAAGGAGGAGCGGCGGCGGGTCGTCGCCGCCCTCTTCACGCCCGAGAGCGCGCCGGGCGACAGGATCGGGTTCGAGAACCACCTCAACGTGCTTCACCGAAGCGGCGAGGGGCTGCCGGCCGTGATGGCGCGCGGCCTCGTGGCCTTCTTGAACTCGACGCTCGTGGATACCCACGTTCGGCAGTTCAACGGGCACACCCAGGTGAACGCGACCGACCTGAGGAACCTCAGGGTCCCGACCGTCGAGCAGATCGAATGGCTCGGGCGGCGCGTGCCCGATCCAGGCCTTCCACAGGAGGAGCTCGACCATATCGTCGAGCAGGTGCTGTGATGGCGAGGAGCTCGAAGCCGCGCGCGCCGTTCTCCCCCCCTCTCTCCGCCCCGTTCTGCGGTAACCTCCTGCGCCACCCATGAGCGACCTCCGCCAGCCCGCCGAGACCAAGTACGAACACGAGCTCGCGGCCCTCGCCGCCAACGACACGGCGCCGAGGCCGCCCGGGTGGCGCCTGTCGCCGAGGGCCGTCGAGACCTACATCCTCGGCAGCGACAAACCCGTCGGCGGCGTCGCGATCACCCCCAAGTACATCGGCGATCGCGCCCTCGTGCAGGTCGCCCTCGCGACCCTCGCCTCCGACCGCGCCCTCATGCTCGTCGGCGAGCCGGGCACCGCCAAGAGCTGGCTCTCCGAGCACCTCTCCGCCGCCATCAGCGGCACGAGCGCCCTCGTCGTCCAGGGGACCGCGGGCACCAGCGAGGAGCACGTCAAATACGGCTGGAACTACGCCCTGCTCCTCGCCGAAGGGCCCTCGCAGAAGGCGCTCGTGCCCTCGCCCATCCTCCGCGCCATGCGCGACGGGCGCTTCGCGCGCTTCGAGGAGATCACCCGCACCTCGTCGGAGATCCAGGACGCGCTCATCTCCATCCTGTCCGAGAAGCAGATCGCCGTCCCGGAGCTCGACCAGGTCGTCCCCGCGCAGCGCGGCTTCAACCTCATCGCCACCGCCAACACTCGCGACCGCGGCGTCAACGAGATGAGCGCCGCGCTCAAGCGCCGCTTCAACTTCATCACCGTCCCCGTCGTCGACGACCTCGAGCAGGAGATCCGCATCGTGCAGAAGCGCGAGGCCGAGCTCCGCGGCGACTACCAGGTCGGCGTCGAGCCGCCCGCCGAGCTCGCCAAGCTGCTCGTCACGCTCTTCCAGGAGCTCCGCGCCGGCGTCACCAAGGACGGCAAGACCAAGGTGAAGACCCCGGGCTCCGTCCTGTCGACCGCGGAGGCCATCAGCGTGCTCTTCAACAGCGGCATCCTCGCGCAGCACTTCGGCACCGGGAAGGTGACCGCCGACGACCTCTCCCGCTCGCTGCTCGGCGCCGTGAGCAAGGAGGGCGGCGACGACCTCAAGGCCGTCCGCGAGTACTGCGAGACCGTGGCCAAGGGCCGCGCAGGGCTCTGGAAGGAGTTCTACGCCTCCGCCAAGAAGCGCCTCGCGACCTGAAGGGACCCGATGGACCTCGACCGGCTCGCCGCCGTCCACCTCTTCCCGGTGCGCCACCACTCGCCGCGCTCCAGCGCGACGCTGCGCGCCTACCTCGACGAGGTGCGCCCGAAGGCGATCTTCGTCGAGGGCCCGAGCGACGCCACCCCGCTCCTCGAGGCGCTCGTCGACCCGAAGACCGTCCCGCCCGTGGCGATCCTCGGCTACCGCACCGACGGGGAGCCCGCGTCGTCGCTGTGGCCGTTCGCCGCCTACTCGCCCGAGTACGTCGCGGTGAAATGGGCCTTCGAGCACGGCGTGCGCGTCGAGCTCATCGACATCCCCGTCGGCACGACGCTCGCGCCCTTCGACGGCGCCCAGGTCGGCCACGATGACGCCGACGATCCGGGCGGCCACGAGCGCGAGATCGACGAGGACCGCGGCGAGCACGGGGAACACGGCGAGCACGGCGGACACGGCGAGCACGCGGACGACGGCGGCGCAGGGGACGGCGGCGACGGCGAGCCCGCCAGCGCGGAGGGGGAGCAGGAGAGCATCTATGCGGCGTGCGCGCGCGCCCGGGGCTTCCGCTCGTTCGAGGAGTTCTGGGAGGCCTCGTTCGAGGCGCCCCGCTACGATCCCGGGCCGTTCCGCGAGGCCCTGCTCGCGTACGCGGACCTCGTGCGCAGCGACGGGGACCGGCTGATCCACAGGGCGCGCGACGCGTACATGGCGCGGAGCATCCTCGAGCGCATGGGGCCGGACCTCGCCCCGAGCGAGGTCGCGGCCGTGCTCGGCGCGGCGCACGCGGCGGCGTTCGCGGCGCGCGACGTCGATCCGGCGCTGGAGGCGCGGCTGCCGGCGCCGATCCCGTGCGCCGTGACGCTCATCCCGTTCAGCTTTCCGCGGCTCTCCGAGCAGCTCGGCTACGGCGCGGGCAACCGGGCGCCGCAGTACTACCAGCGCGCGCACGACGCGGGCGGCGACTTCCGGCGCGCCACCCTCGAGGTGCTGATCGACTTCACCGAGCACCTCCGCCTCCGCGGCTTCATGGCCTCGCTCGCCGACACCATCGAGGCCTTCCGCCTCGCGGTCTCGCTCGCCGAGCTCCGCGGCAAGGCGGAGCCCGGCCTCGACGAGGTGCGCGAGGCGACGATCGCCACGATGTGCCGCGGCGACGCCACGCACGTCGACGGCTTCCTCTGGCCGGCCGTCATCGGGCGCAACGTGGGCCGCGTCGGGGGCGGCATCGGGAAGAACTCGCTCCAGGAGGAGTTCTGGCGCGAGGTGCGCGAGCGCAGGCTCCCCGCCACCGACGCGCCCGAGTCGTTCCGGCTGTCGCTCACGAACGAGGTCGAGGTCGGGACGAGCGTGCTCCTGCACCGGCTCCGCATCGCGAAGATCCCCTACGCGGCGTACGCCGGCACCCGGGCGGCCGGGCGGGGCGGCGCGGGCGCTCGCGGGCAGCGGCGCGGGCAGGCGGCGAGCGAGGTGCCGCCGGACGAGCTGCTCCGGCAGCTGAGCGAGACGTGGGAGGCGCAGTGGACGCCGGCGACCGACGTGGCGCTCGTCGAGAAGATCGTCCTCGGCGACACGCTGGAGCAGGTGGCGACGCGGCTGCTCGAGGAGGACCTCGCGGCGTGCCACACGACCGGCGAGGCCGCCGACGTGCTGCTGAACGCCGTGCTCGCGTCGAGCGCCCGCGCGGCGGCCTCGGCGCTCGACGCGTGCGACCGGTTCGCCGCGGGCGACAGCGATCTGCCGTCGCTCGCCCGGGCGTGCCGCGCCTTCGCGGGGCTCGCGTCGTTCGGGTCGTCGCGCTCGCTGTCGTCGCTCGGCGACGGGGTGATCGCGACGATGCTGGAGAAGACGTTCGCGCGCGCGGTCCTGCGCGTCCACGGCGGCTGCACGGGCAGCGACGAGGCGGTCGCCCCGGCCAAGGAGGCGCTGCGCACGCTGCACGACGTGGCCCTGTCGCAGCCGATCGTCGACCGCGCCGCGTGGTTCGAGGCGGCGCGGGCGCTCGTGGACAGCGACGCGGTGAACCCCACGGCGTCGGGCCTCGCGTGCGGGCTGCTCTACCTGGCGCAGGTGATCGACGACGCCGAGGTGGCGCGGATCGTCGGCCTGCGGCTCGGGAGCGCGGCCCCGCCCGAGGCGGCCGCGTCGTTCCTGGCCGGCTTCCTCGAGGTGAACGCGCTCGTGCTCGTGAAGAGCCGCCCCGTGGTCGAGGCGCTCGACGCGTTCCTCGGCGGCATCCTGCCCGAGCGCTTCAAGGACACGCTCCCGGTCCTGCGGCGCGCGTTCGCGGCGCTCGGCGCGACCGAGCGGCGGTACCTGCTCGAGAACGTGCTCGCCGCGCGGAAGCTCGGGGACAAGGCCCGCGCGGCGCAGGCGGTGCTGCTCGAGAAGGACCGCGAGAAGCTGAAGGAGATGAGCGAGGACCTGTCGCAGGCCATGGACGACCTGGACGACCTGCTCTGACGCGGGGCCGTGACCGCGGCGCGCCGCGCGCCGCCCTCGCCATGCGGCCCGCCGCTGTCGCCATACGGCCGGCCGGGCCAGCGGGGCTCGCTCGCCTCACTCCTTCCGGCCAGCCCGCGACCAGCCGCCGACGTTGAGCCCCGGGTGCGCCGCCAGGAAGCTCTGCATGCCGGGCGGCGGGGACACCCACGCCGCGAGGCGCTCCGGCGCCTTCCTGGTGGGCACCACTGCCGAGCGCGTGTAGGAGCTCCACGCGCCGTCGCCGCAGGCATAACACGCAGCGCGCGCGAGCTTCGCGGTCACCCGGAGCGCCCCCCGCGCGTCGTAGGTCGGCGCGATCTGCACGAGGTCCGGCGCATTCTCCTCTTGCTGGGCGGCCACGGGGTCGTCCTCGTCCTCGTCGAGGAGCGCCTTGGCCTTGCCCTGCAGCGCCGGCACGCCGGACACCTCGGTGAGCAGGTCGACGATCGCCCCCTTGTCGGCGTCCCACACAGTGAACTCCACGCCCACGAAGCCGTGCGCGCCGCACGCGTAGGTGTACGTCCGCTCCTCGATGAACAGGTACGGCCCGACGCTCCCGATCGCCTCCGCCTCGTGCTGGATCACGTTGCTCCCGTCCGCGTCCGACGGCGCGATCACCTGCTGGCGCGCACCCGTCCCGCGCAGCACGAGCTCCGCGCGGTTCGCGGTGCCCTCGCCCGGCTCGTTCATCTCGTCGGGCCCGAACTCGCAGGCCGAGGTCTCCACCTTCACCTCGCGCACCTCCCAGCGCCACTCCCCTCGACGGGTCGCCACGACGATCCCGGGCTCCTCGCGGATCACCGCGCCTTCCTCGGTGAGGTGCCATGTCCTCGGCGGCCCATCACCCGTGCGGCCCCAGACGAGGAGCTCCCCGCCGAGCGCGGCGCCCTCGGCGCCGTTGGATTCGGAAGAACGCGGGGCAGGCGAAGGCGGGACGTCGAGGGAAACGGGAAGAGCCGACTGCGGGCGGGCGGCGCAGCCGGAGATCAGCGCAAGCAAAGCGATCGACGTGGCGAGTCGGGGGCGCGGCATGCCGGCCCGAAACAGCACGGCGCGTGCCGCAGGGCGCTGCCAGGAAAGGCCGCGCCGCGCAGGGGGCGGGTGTCTCCGCAGGCCCACACCGCGTGGCAGCCGGGAACCATCATGGCCCTTCAGAGGGCAGGAGGGGTCGGCCACGTCGCCACGAAGGCGCTCTTGCCCGGTCAATGACTCGCCGGGCGAGGACGATCCGCGCCCCGAAGCGAGAGCGATCATGCCGGCACCGGGGCGCGTGAAGCCGTGCACGACGCCATCTCCGCCGAGCCTGCCGGGCGCTCGTCCTGAACCACGCCTGGCTCGATGTCCTCGGAAAGACCGGCACCATGACGTCCGACAGCAGTATCCTCCCCGACGGACGCCTTGCGCACCCCGGCGCGCCGAGCAACGACTGAAAACGGGCATCCTTCCACGCTGACATCTAGAGGCCTTCGTGAAAGACATCCTCTCCGCGCGCCTGGACTCCGGCGCATTCCCCGCCGGCAGCGTCGAGCTCGTGGAGCTCTCGGGGCACGAGACGCTGGCGCAGCTCTTCGCGTTCGAGATCCGGGTCGTGTGCAAGGATCCGGGCGGGATCGACGAGGAGGCGCTCCTCACGGAGCCCGCGGCGCTCGTCTTTTCCCGGGGCGGACACGAGGAGCGAAAGCTCTTCGGGATGGTCTCCGTGGTCAACGACGCGCTGAACACCGAGACGATGCACCTCGGCTACTCGCTCACGTTCGTGCCGCGCGCCTGGAGGCTGAGCCTCACCGAGACGTCGGAGATCTTCATGGATCTCACGGTGCCGGAGATCATCAAGAGAAAGCTCGTGCGGGCGGGCCTGTCGGAAGCGGACGACTTCGAGCTCCGGCTCAACGGCTCCTACGAGCCGCGCGAATACGTCGTACAGTACCAGGAGACCGACCTCCAGTTCGTGTCGCGCCTGGCCGAGCACCTCGGGATCTCCTTCTTCTTCGAGCACCAGCGCGGTCGCGACGTGATCGTCTTCACGGACGACAACAGCGGTTTTCACCCGATCGCGGGGGACGAGCACGTCCCGTTCTACGCTCGCGGCGATCGGATAGGCGTGCACCGGTTCGAGGGGACGACGCGCACGATCCCGAACCGGTACGTGGTCAAGGACTACAACTACAGGACGCCGCACCTGCCGCTCATGGCGACCGCCACCGTCTCCGGCGCGGCGGGCGGCGAACTCGTCGAGTACGGGGCGCACTTCAAGACGCCGGACGAGGCGCAGCAGCTCGCCCGGATCCGCGCCGAGGAGCTCCGGGCGACGCGGCGCGTCTTCGCGGGGGCGAGCGACGTGCAGGTCCTCGGCGCCGGCGCGCGCTTCACGCTGGAGGGGCACCCGCGAGGGGACATGGAGCTCTTGCTCGTCGAGGTGCGCCATCGCCTGCAACAGGGGGCGCTCGGCACGGGCACGGGGCACGAAGACGCGTATGCCAACGAGTTCCGGGCGATCCCTTTCAAGACGGCGTACAGGCCGCCTCGGGTCACGCCCAAGCCGCGGGTGCACGGGGTGATCACGGGCGTCGTCGAGGCGGCCGCGAAGAGCAAGTACGCCGAGGTCGACGAGACGGGCCGCTACCATGTGCGGTTCCTGTTCGACACGAGCGACGCGAAGGAGGGGCGAGCGTCGAGGCCGGTGCGCATGGCCCAGCCCCACGCGGGGCCGGGCTACGGGTTCCACTTCCCGCTGCGGAGCGGGGTGGAGGTGATCCTGACGTGCATCGACGGCGATCCGGACCGCCCGATCATCGCCGGCGCGGTGCCGAACCCGCAGACGCCGAGCACGGTGGAGGCGAAGAACGCCAAGCGGAACGTGATCAGGACGGGCGGGGGGAACGAGATCAACATCGACGACACCGAGGGCGAGGAGCGCATCAAGATCTCGACGCCGTACGGGGGCGCCTGCCTCCAGCTGGGAGCGCCGAACACGCCGGAGTCCGGCGCCGCGATGACGACCACGGACGCCTACAGCCAGGTGGCCAGCGCGGGCATCAACACGGTCACCACCGTCATGAACTCGGTGGCCAGCACGATGTCGTTCTTCGCCGCGGCCAACATCACGAACTTCGCGGGGGTGTCGAACGTCCTCAGCCTTGGCGACAAGATCGAGAGCATCTCTGGAAACCTCCTGGCGACGGCCAAATCGGTGCTCGACCTTCCCAAGAAGTACGAGGCCACCGAGCAGGCGAAGCTGGACGAGGAGGTCGTGCGGACCGAACAGGCGGCGAAGCGGCTGGAGGAGGAAGCGATCCTGTCCGGCGCGGCGCTCCCGTCGCCCCCTCCGATGGTCCAGGGCCCGGACGGGATCGAGCGCCCGATGACGCAGGAAGAGTGGAATGAACAGCTGGCGGTGTCCGATCAGCGCGTCCCTGTGGCGCGCGCGGCGGCGCAGAGCGCGAAGAAGGCCGCCGAGGCGAGGAAGAAGGCGTTCGAGGCCGATGAGACCAACGTCGCGCTGAAAGGGGTCGGGAGCGCGGTCGATGGCTTAACGGCCCTCCACGCTGGCATTAAGGGTGGGCGCACCCTCATCAGCAGCGCGTCCAAGCTGATGAAATCCGCCGGGGACAAGTCGGCCGCGGCCGTGGCGAACGGGATGTCCGTCGGCGCGACCATGGCGGCGAGCCCGGGGCGTGTACCGAGCCCGGTAGCGCCCGTCAGCTCGCCGAGCTGCACCAACGCCGCCCTCGGGACGTCGGCGGTCATCGGGCTCGCGAACGCGTTCGTGTGCGGTTCGTCGAACGCCGTGCTCGCGTCGGGCGGCGGCACGGTCGTCACGGGGGCCGCGACCGCGGTGCTCAAGTCTCCCGGCGCGGTCGAGATGGCGAGCGGCGTCAAGGCGTTCATCACATCGAGGCTGGTCGACATCCGGGCGACCGCCGTCATCGCCATGCAAGCCGCCATCCTACGCATCGAAGCCACCTCCAGGGCCCTTATCCAGGCGAAGGCTCTCGACATCCATGTCGAGCGCAACTTGGACGCGCGCGTCACCGGCAACACCAACATCAAATCGAGCGGCTCCGTGAGCATCAAGGGCGGCTCCGCGCTCACAGGGGAGGCGGCGAACGTCTCCGTTCATGGCACGACGGAAGCTGAGCTCAAGTCGGGCGGTTGGTCCGCCACGCTGAAATCGGGGCAAGCGAGAATCGGCGGTCCGGCCTCCGGGTGCACGCTGACGAACGGCTCGGCTGTCCTCAAGTGTGGCTCGATGGTGACCTGCACGAAGGACAGCGTGACGGTCGAGGCGCCCTCCGTGGAGCTCAAGGGAAGCGGGAGCATTCGACTGAACGGCGCGCGGATCGACCTCGGCTGAGCTGTCTGGAGGGTGGGCTTGGGTCCGCCGACGCTCAGCGGCGCTAGCGTCGGGCCGTGGCCGGAGCTCACGGGCTCAAGGGTTGGGAGGCTTTCCACATGGCCCACAGAAAAATTGCCGATCCCAAGATCACGAGGAGGCCGAAGTGTATGCAACCGTGCCTTAGGAGGATGCGATTTCGTTCCCGCTTGAACTTCTCCACAGCCACTTTCTCTTGAATCATGGATTCATAGGCCACACGGGCTTGCGCCTCCTCGGCGCGAGCGCGCGCCTGCTCCATCTCCAGCTTGATCTCCAGGTTCCTCCTTTCCTCGGCCATGTCCGCTGCCCGCTGCACGGCCTCGTCCAGAGTCATCTTCCTCGGCCCGGGCTCCTTCTCGCCGTCGAATAGCAGCCTGCCCGCCGGATCGAACTTCCAGGCGATGCCCTCCTCACTGAAGAGCCAGAAGTCCCCGTCAGGGCACACGGCGAGCCTCCTCTCCGACCAGAGAGAAGGGCCGTCTTCCGCGTCGAAGTCGATCTCGGCCTTCACGACGATGCTCGGCTCGCCTGTCGCGCTGACCCGCACGACGCGGCTGCACCCGAGCACGTAGGCGTTGCCCCGGAGGTCGGCGCCGAGCGAGAGCGGCTCGTGATCCGTCTCCGGCTTGGGGAGCTCGACGCAGTAGACCTTCCGTCCGTCAGCGTCGAAGCGGGCGAGCGGGCCGCCGGGTGACTCATCCACCATGTAGAGCGAGCCGTCCGGCCCGCAGTGCAAGGTATGGGCCGTGCCCCCCAGGTGCACCGGACGATCGCGCAGATCCTTCAAATCGTAGATCGAGGCGTCGCTCTGCGGAGGGCTGCTCGCCCACACGGGGACCTCCACGCCGTTCGCCGCGATCCGCCGGAGCTTGCCATCCGCGCAGATCAGCAGCGAGCCGTCGCGATCGCAGGTCAACAGACCGCGCGCACACCGATCGGCGTCGGGCACGAGCGCCGCGGCGGCAGGATCCTCGACGGGCGCGCCGGTCGTAAGAGAGAGCCAGAGCGGCGGCGAGCGTCGTGCGCCGATCACGAGGAGCCTGTCCTTCGAGCAGTGCAGGGAGCGCGCGGCTCCCGGAAGATCGCGTCGCACCCAGCGTACGTTCAGCGACGGATCGATCGACCACAGGACATGCTCGACCTCCTCGTTCACACCTCGGCTCGCGTCGCAGTGCCAGCGCGACTGCGTGGCCGCGCAGTACAGGTTCCCCTCTGTGTCGACGGCCACCTCCGGAAGGCCTTTCCAGTCGAACAGCCCCGCGGCGACGGCAGGGGCACGCGCGCTGACCGGAGGATAGAAGCAGAGGACCCAGGGCGTGGCCGCCTGGCTTGCCCCTGAGCCCACGCGCTCGCCAGGAACGCTCACGCTCGCGCCGCAGAGCTCGCAGGCGCACGTTCGGTTCACCCCGTCGAGCTCGACCGTCGCGCCGCAGCGCGGACACGGGAACGTCGCCGCGTCGATCTGGAGCTCAGGCGGCAGCGCGCGCCAATCCGGCTCCTCGCCCACGAGGTGCGTGACGCTCGGGAGCGCGCCCGCGACCTCCGCAGGCACCGCCCTCACCCAGATCCGCCTGGCGCAGCGGGCGCAGCGGATCAGCGCCTGCGCTCGCACCTCCTGGACGCTCGCCACGGGGATCGCCGTCTCGCAGCCATGGCACGCGGGTACGGCCCGCGCGTAGACGATCGACAGATCGCCCGCCGAGCTGCGGCGCTCCTTGTTCAGCGAAAGCTTCGGGCCATCGTTTATCGCGTCGCGGAGGAGCCCCGACCAAAGGCCGCCGTCGATCGCCGTCGACCTGCCGCAGCGCGGGCAGCCCACCTCGCGGGCGAGCCTGTTGACCGGCACCCGAGCGCGGCAGGCGCCGCACTTCGTCTCCACCTTCACCGCGACGCTGGCCATGGCCTTTCTCTCCTCTCGACGCGTGATCGCGGAGCCATCGGCTTCACGCCCCGTCGCGCCGCTCTCCTCGTACCCCGCACCCGAGCTCCCTATCCTACCGCCATGCAGCTCGCATGCGCGATGCTCGCGAGCGTGCCTTTCGGCTGCCCCGTCGACCCGGCCACAGCACGTAAGCGTTATCGCGTGCTGTTTGCGCTCGCAGCGAGTCATCGAAGCGCTATGCCTTGACCGACGTCGCCGGCGCGGGGGGCCGCTCTGGCGGCTGAACGAGCGCGCGTACGGCGCGGGCTCCCCTGGTTTCGCGCAGGCCATCGTGCGATGCTCCCTCGATGACGCGGAAGATCGCATCGTTCCAGGCGCTCGCCCTCGGACGGTCGCTCTCCCTTCTTCTGCTCCTCGTTCACTGCACGAGCACGCCGAGCCCGACGACCTCGGCCGCGACCCCGGACGCTCCGCCCAGCCGAGGGCCAGGCTCGCTCGCGGAGCGGGGACCCGGCCCCGACCCAGCCCCCGAGCAGGGGCCGGCCCGAGGGTCCGAGCCCGCGACCGGCAGCGCGCCGACTTCCGATCCCGACCAGAGCCCTGCTTCCGGTCACGCGCCCAGAGCGGACCTCCCACCGCCCACCAGGCCGGCGCGATGCGCTGCTCCGGCCCGACCTGCTCAGGACTTCGTCGACTGCGCCGGCAGCGAGGTCTTCGCCGCCGGCTGCTGCTACCCTGGCTTCGAAGCGGCCTGTGCGGGCCTCGGCTGCTCTCCGACGTCCTGCGAGCTCTTGAAATCGCACCCCCCGCAGGCCCAATGCACCCGCTGATGTCCATGCACCCGGAGGGCGCGGCCATGGGCAGCTATCGACAACAGCCATGTCCGCGGCGACAGCCCGGTCGCCCGTCGCCGTGGGTGCACAGGCCCGTCTCGGCGCTCCTCGTGCTCCTCGTGGCGGGCGCCGCGCTCGCGGCCTGCTCGCGGGTCACCGGCGCGCCGAAGGGCCGCGAGGCAGCGCCGGAGCGCGACGGCGCCTGCGCGGATCCATCGAAGCCCAAAGCGTACTTCTATCCAGCGGAGAACCGGACGGACTACGCGCCTGACGACCCCTGGAAAGACGGCTGCGCCATGCTGGTGCCAGATCACCTGTTCTGCTGCCCGGAGAAGGCGCCCGCCACGCCGCGGTAACAGGCCCTCCCAGAGCGGCCAACCAGGCTCCGCAGGGGAGCGCGCACCGACGGCCCGCGCGGCCCGCGCGCGGGCCATCGCCGGTGCCGCAAAATGCGGCATGTCGTACTTTGCGGCGGCGTCGAGCGGCGTTGGCTCGCCGCGCGCCACCTGCGCTACGACGTCGGGCATGAAGCTGGCGCGCAAGCTGACGCTCGCCCTGGTGTTCGGGGTCTTCCTTGTGCTCGCGCTGAGCGCCTACGTGCAGGTACGCAGAGAATCCAAGACCTTCGAGAACGACGTCCAGCGGGACCATCACGCGATGGGCCGCGCGCTGGCCGCCGCCATCACGGGGGTGTGGCGCACGGAAGGGCCCGCGCGGGCGCTGCGCCTCGTCGAGGACGCCAACGAGCGCGAGAGGCAGGTGGACCTCCGGTGGGTCTGGCTCGACGCGCAGGCGGATGACGCCCATCGGCCCCGCCTCGCGCCGGAGCTGCTCGTCCCCGTCTCGCGAGGGCAGGCGGTCGTGCACAGGCTCCCTCGCGAAGACGCGGACGTGCTCGTCACGTGCGTGCCAGTGCCGGTGACCGGCGACCGCGTCGGCGCGCTGGAGCTCTCCGAGTCGCTGGCGGGAGCCCGCCGCACCATCCACGGCATGATCCTGAACACGGCGGTCACGACGGCCGCTCTGACGCTGGTATGCGGGTTGCTCGCGACGTCCCTCGGAGTCGGCCTGGTGGGACGCCCCATGCGCACGCTGATCGATCAGGCGCGGCGGATCGGCGCGGGCGATCTCTCCCGGCGCCTGTCGCTGCGCCAGGAGGACGAGATCGGCGAGCTCGGACGGGAGATGGACGCGATGTGTGATCGCCTCGCCGCGGCGAACCGGAAGCTCGAGTCCGAGGCGACCGCGCGGCTCGCCGCGCTCCAGCAGCTCCGCCACGCCGAGCGGCTCGCCACGGTCGGAAAGCTCGCGTCCGGGATCGCACACGAGCTGGGAGCGCCTCTCCAGATCATCGCGGGGCGCGCGCGCATGCTCGTGGACGGGGACGTCACGGGAGATGAGGTGCCGGCCAACGGGCAGATCATCCTCGAGCAGTCGCAGCGGATGACGCAGATCATCCGCCAGCTGCTCGATTTCGCCCGGCGCCGCAGCGCAGAGAAGCAGGAGACCCCCCTGAGGAGCGTCATTCACAGCACCTTCGTCATGCTGAGGCCGCTGGCCGAGAAGCAGGGCGTCACGATGGTCCAGGAAGGAGACACGCCGGAGCTGGTCGTCCACGCCGACGCCGACCAGCTCCAGCAGGCGCTCACCAACGTGGTGGTCAACGCGATCCAGGCCATGCCGTCCGGCGGCACGTTGACCGTCGGCCTCCGGGCAGAGCGCGCCAGTCCCCCGGCCGACCAGGGAGGGGCCGAGGCAGAGTATGTCGCGCTGTCCGTTCGTGACGAGGGGCAAGGCATGCCGGCCGACGTCCTGGAGCACATCTTCGAGCCGTTCTTCACGACAAAACCCGTGGGCGAAGGGACCGGGCTCGGCCTGTCGGTCGCCTACGGCATCATCAAGGAGCACGGCGGCTGGATCCACGTCGACAGCCGGGTGGGCTCCGGGAGTCGCTTCACGATGATGCTGCCGCGGGGGAACTCATGACAGGGCGCGTCCTTATCGTCGATGACGAGCGCGGCGTCTGCGAGCTCCTCGACGCCGGGCTCAAGAAGCGCGGGTTCCGGACGGCGTGGCGAACGTCGGCCGCCGAGGCGTTCGAGCTCCTCGGCGTGGAGGACTTCGACGTCGTGATCACCGACATGACCATGCGCGGCATGAGCGGCCTCGATCTCTGCGAGCGGATCGTCCAGAACAGGCCCGATCTCCCGGTCATCGTCATCACCGCGTTCGGGAGCCTCGACACCGCCACGTCCGCCATCCGCGCCGGCGCGTACGACTTCGTGACCAAGCCGTTCGAGCTCGAGGCGCTCCGGCTCACCGTGGAGCGCGCCCTGCGCCACCGCGCCCTCCGCGAGGAGGTGCGCCGCCTGCGGCGCGCCGTGGCCGACGCCCGCGGCTACGAGCAGATCCTCAGCGGCAGCCCTGTGATGAGGAGCGTGTTCGACCTGCTCGATCGCATCGCCGACTCGGACACGTCGATCCTCATCACGGGAGAGAGCGGGACCGGCAAGGAGCTCGTCGCCCGCGCCGTGCACCAGCGCAGCCGGCGGAGCGAGGGCGCGTTCGTGGCGGTCAATTGCGCCGCCGTCCCGGACGCCCTCCTCGAGAGCGAGCTCTTCGGCCACGCGCGGGGCGCGTTCACCGACGCCAAAGGGGCCAGGAGCGGCCTGTTCGCGCGGGCCCACGGCGGAACCCTGTTCCTCGACGAGATCGGCGAGCTGCCGATCGGGCTCCAGCCGAAGCTCCTGCGCGCCCTCCAGGAGCGCGTCGTCCGGCCCGTCGGCGCCGACGAGGAGCTCCCGGTGGACGTCCGGCTCATCGCCGCGACGAACCGCGACCTCGAGACAGCGATCGAAGAGCGCCGTTTCCGCGAGGATCTCTACTACCGGATCAACGTGGTCCACGTCGACCTGCCGCCGCTCCGCTCCCGCGGCGCCGACGTGCTGCTGCTCGCGCAGCATTTCCTCGAGCACTTCGCGACCGTCAAGGCGAGGCCCATCCAGGGCCTCTCGGCGCCCGCGGCGGAGAAGCTCATGGCCTACGCGTGGCCCGGCAACGTGCGCGAGCTCCAGAACTGCATCGAGCGGGCGGTCGCGCTCGCGCGGTACGATCACATCACCGTCGACGACCTGCCCGAGAAGATCCGCACGTACCGGCGCTCCCACGTCCTTGTCTCGAGCGACGACCCGACCGAGCTCGTCCCCATGGAGGAGGTCGAGCGGCGCTACATCCTGCGCGTCCTGGAGGTGGTCGGCGGGAACAAGAGCCAGGCGGCGCAGATCCTGGGCTTCGACAGGGCGACCCTCTACCGGAAGCTCGAGCGGTACGGCATGCGCGGAGGCCGCTCGAGCGACCCGAAGCCGTGATCCGCCCGGCGGCCCCGCAGCAGCGCCCGGCCGCGTGCTCGACAAGGCGCGCCGCCGCGCCGCCGCGCCGCCGCGCCTGGTCGAGCGCGCGCCGCGGCCTCCCAGGGGGCGCGACTCCGCTCCTCGTCGGCCTGTTGCACAACGCGACACCCGCGGCTGCTGGCGGAAAACACGCTCCCAGGCGCGCCGCGCGGCCGCGCGCCTCCTGCGCGACTGGCATGCGAGCTGCCTGCCGGCCGGTCGCGCAGATGAGCACCACAACGACGGAGTCCGCCGCTGCGAACCGGAGCATCCCTGTCGACTGGAACGCCCTCGCGAACGCCTTCGACAACAATGCTCGGCACATCCGCTATTTCCTTCACCTCGAGACAGGCGCGGTGATCCGGCTGGTCGACGGGCTCGCCGACCCGGACACGCGCGCGCGCATCGAGGCGGATCCGGGCTGCGTGCGCGTCGACGCCATCGGCGCGCCGGAGCAGTACCGATGGCTGCAGGCGTTCATCCCGACGGTCGACGACCTCGAGCTCCAGCTGCTGCTCCTGCAGTGCCTCCAGGGGCGGGGATCGTTTCGGCGGTTCAAGGCCGCGCTCGCTGGCAGGCCCGAGCAGCTCCGACGCTGGCGCGTCTTCCGGCTCGCGCAGATCCGTGCCACCATCCTCGCGTGGTTTCACACCCGCGGCCTGATACCGGCTTCGTTCGAGCATGCGTGGCCCAGCGAAAGCGCTGAGCCGAGGGGATCTCGCGCCGCCGACTCGGCTCGCCAGCGGCTCGACGCGGCGGCGAGCGCCCTCGCGCCCGGCGATCTCCACGCGCTCACGTCGCTCGCGGAGTTCCTGCGCGCGACGCGCTCCGGCCTGCCGATTCCCGCGGTTTCATCGAGGGGCGACGCAGAGCGCCCCGGTGGCCTGGGCCCGTGACAGCGGGCCATGGAGACGCGATCATGAACGATATCGACGATAAACGAGATGTGACGAGCCGCCCGAGCCCCCGTCGCTGGCTCGTCGCGCGGCGAGCCACGGGCCTCGGGCCCTGGGTCGCTGGCGCCGTGCTCGCGGCGATGGCCCTGGGCCCGATCGCCTGCGGCGGCGTCACCACGTTCGAAGGAGGGAAGGCGCTCGCCGTCGTGGGCCGGCCGCCCGCGCCGCCCCCGCCGCCTCCGCCGCCCCCGCCGGAGCGCGTGGTCGTGACGGACGACAAGATCGTCATCAACGAGAAGATCCAGTTCGAGTACGACCAGGCGACGATCCGGACGGAGTCCCACAGCTTGCTGGACGAGGTCGTCGGCACGATCAAGAAGCACACGCACATCAAGAAGATCGCCATCGAGGGCCACGCGAGCGCCGAGGGGTCGGAGGATCACAACCTGAAGCTCTCGGACCGCCGCGCCAAAGCCGTGATGAAGTACCTCGTCGACCACGGGATCGCCGCCGGCATGCTCACCGCCAAGGGCTTCGGCAAATCGAAGCCCATCGCGGACAACGACACGCCCGAGGGGCGCGAGAAGAACCGCCGCGTCGAGTTCAACATCGTCGAGCAGGACACCGCGGAGAAGACCGCGGACGCCGCGAAATGAAGGCCGGTCCGAAGCCGCCCGCGAGCGGCGCTCCCCGCAAGGAGGCGAGCATGAAGCAGTGGTTGTCGGGTCTCACCATGATGGTTCTGGCGATCGCGTCCGCGGGCTGCTCCTTCGCAGTGCGGAACGCCGAGATGTACCGAGACGATACGGCCGCGCTGCTCGAGACGAGGCGCGACGAGATCAGCGCGTGTTACGACGCGGAGCTCGCGCGGAACCCCCGCGCGCAGGGCAAGGTCACCGTCGCTTTCACGGTGCTCGAGGACAGCGGCCGCATCACGGAGGTCGCCGTCGACCCCGCCGGCACCACCGCGTCGGACGATGTGGCGAGCTGCGTCGTGAAGTCGATCGACGGGCTCGTCCTCACCCCGCCGGACGAGAGGCAAGGAAAGGGGAAGTTCGTCTGGGAGTTCACCGTCGGGGCTCCGAAGGCGTAGCTCCGCCGCGCCGGCGGAGCCCGGCAGCGCCGCCGCGCTCCGCCGCGCCGTCCTCCTTGTGCCCGGCGGCCACGCCCCCTATCCTGCCGCCGTGCGGCACGCGCGCACGGCGCTCGCGGCCGCTCGCTGCTCGCGCCGCGGGGCGGCTCATCGGGCTCCCGCCAGACAGGCTCTCTGGAGAGCTCGCGATCCCTCCGACACCCTACAGCGATGAGCGCCCGCACCCCCAAGAAAGCCCCTCCGCCTCCCCCCCTCGCCGGCGCGACGGATGACCTCACCGACGGCGACCGCGACGCCCTCCTGCGCTGGCGGCTCGCGCTCGGGCCGGAGGCAGAGCGCGTCGATCCTCGGCTCTCCCTCGGGGGGCTCGGCGGCGGGGCATCCGCTCTTCACGTCGACCCGCGGCGGCTCGGCGACCTCGACAAGGCCCTCTCGTTCATCTACGACGAGCGCGCCGGCAACCTCGGCGGCTCGCGGCCGTACGTCCCCGAGTGGCTCTCCGCGGTGCGCGAGTTCTTCAGCCACGACATCGTCGCGCTCGTCCAGAAGGACGCCATCGAGAAACGAGGGCTGACGCAGCTCCTCTTCGAGCCCGAGACGCTGCCCTTCCTCGAGAAGAACGTCGAGCTCGTCGCCACCCTCATGAGCGCGAAGGGCCTCATCCCCGACGCCGCCCGGGAGACCGCCCGGCAGATCGTGCGCGAGGTCGTCGAGGAGGTGCGCCGCGCGCTGGAGTCCGAGATCCGCACCGCCGTCCTCGGCGCCCTGCGGCGGAACACGACGAGCCCGCTCCGCGTCCTCAGGAACCTCGACTGGAAGCGCACCATCCGCAGGAACCTCAGAGGATGGGACGCGGAGCGGCGCCGCCTCGTCCCGGACAAGCTCTACTTCTGGGCGAACCAGACGCGGAGACACGAGTGGGACGTCGCGATCCTCGTCGACCAGTCGGGCTCCATGGGCGAGAGCGTCGTCTACAGCTCCATCATGGCCGCGATCTTCGCGTCCCTCGACGTCCTCCGCACTCGGCTCCTCTTCTTCGACACCGAGGTCGTCGACGTGACTCCGATGCTCGTCGATCCGGTCGACGTGCTGTTCACGGCGCAGCTCGGCGGCGGCACCGACATCAACCGCGCCGTGGCCTACGCCCAGGCGAACTTCATCGAGCGCCCCGAGAAGACGCTGTTCATCCTGATCACCGACCTGTTCGAGGGCGGCAACGCCGAGGAGCTCCTCGCCCGCATGCGCCAGCTCGCCGACAGCAAGGTGAAGTCGATCTGCCTGCTCGCGCTGTCCGACAGCGGCAAACCCTCGTACGACCACGACATGGCGCAGAAGCTCGCCGCCCTCGGGACCCCGTGCTTCGGCTGCACCCCGAAGCTCCTCGTCAAGGTGGTAGAGCGGCTCATGCGAGGTCAGGACCTCGGCCCGCTGCTCGACGCCGAGGCGCGCTGAGCGCCCGGCGGGGGCACAAAGACGACGGAGGCACAGAGGACACAGAGGTTCTTTTCCTTCCTCTGCGTCGTCTGTGCCTCCGTGGCCACCCGCGCCGCTGATCCGAAGCCAACCGGCGCGGGCGCGAACACCGCCGGCGCCAGCGGGGGCGTCCGCGACGCCCCGCGCCGGCCCTGTCACCGCGCGCGGCGGGTCGCCTTCGCCGAGCGCTCGTCCGTCCGACGGGCGGCGGCGCGCTTCCGGGACGTGGCGCCCCGGGCAGCGGTCGCAGAGACCCGCCGACGGGCCCCGGCAGCCCGAACCACCTCTTCGAGAGAGGGTGTCTTGACCAGGAGGGGACCCGCGCTGTCCACGGCGCTGATCGAGGGGCCAACTAGGCTGATAGAAAGTTTCACTTGAACTACCGATATGTTTGGCGGACTGATCACGTCGCTCAGCGAGGGCTCATCACCTATAAACCGTTTTGATCTTTTACGCAGCGTCGCAGTGCGAAGATCACGAGCCCTGAGCGCCCGTCCGGACGTGAACTTGTCCACCCGGGAGATCCGCTCGCCTTCCGCCTCTCACGGCGGATGCACGCAGGCACCACGGAGGCACGAAGGCACGGGTCTGGGTTCGCTCCGTGCCTCCGTGTCTCCGTGGTGATCGGCGAGGGACTGCCCCCGGGTGTCGCACCGGGCGCTCTGTCACGAGCTTGTTGCACGATGCAGGCCAACGATGGCCGGATGCCGGCATCGCCGCTTTTCCCAGGGGGGCCGTGAGGCGTCTTTCACGGTTGAAACCACCGGTTGCAACGGTGGCGCAGCGCGACCGCATCCCTGCCTCCGCGGGCGCCAGGTGAGCTCGGAGAGCGCCTCTCAGCCGGCGGGACCGGTCAACGGCGATCCAGGGCGCTCGCCCAGGGGCCCGGACGGACCAGCCGCTCGGGGCGGGAGCGGCAACGCCACCTGGAACCTCGCCCCCATGCCCGGGGCGCTCTCCACCTGGATGCTGCCGCCGTGGGCCCTCAGGATCTGGTCCACGATGTACAGCCCGACGCCCAGCCCGCCATACGAGCTGGTGGGCGCCGCCCGCTCGAAGCGCCCGAAGATCCGGGCGATGTACTCCTGAGCGATCCCGATGCCCTGATCTGCCACCTGGAGCACCGCGGACCGCCCATCCACCGAGATGCGCACCTGGATCGGCTTGCCCCGCCCGTATTTGATGGCGTTCACGAGCAGGTTGGTGATCACCTGATCGATGCGCAGGCGGTCCCACCGGCCGACCGCGGTCACCGGCATGTCCAGGTCGAGCGTACAGCCGGCCCGCTCCAGCTCGGCCTCGAGGCGGCCCGCCACGTCGCGCGCCACGTCGCACAGATCCACGTCGTCGAGGCTGAGCTCGAGGTGGCCGCTGTTGATGCGCGCCACGTCGAGCAGCGTGTCGATGAGCCGCGTGAGCCGGTCGATCTGCCCGCCGGCCTGGGAGAGCTTCGCCAGCACCTGCTCCGCCGGCAGCCCGCCGTCCGCGCGGTGGAGGGCGCGGGTGAGGCCCTGGACCTGGAGCACCAGCGCGCTGAGCGGCGTCCTCAGCTCGTGCGAGGCGACCGCCACGAAATCCTCGCGGATCTGCACGGCTTCGCGCGTCATCCGCAGCAGCCGGGCGTTCTCGAGGCAGAGCGCCGCGCGCTGCGCGATGTCGAGGGCGACCGCGAAATCGGGCGGCTCGAAGCGCTCGCCCGGCTCGACCCACACCATGCTGAGCGCGCCGAGCACCTCGCCGCGCGTGACGAGCGGCACACACAGGTAGCTGCTGGCGCCGATCTCCTGGATCACGGCGGGATCGTCGACGTCGAGCGCCACGGCGACGTCGCGCGGAGCGCACTCGACGCGCAGGTCGGGGCGGCCGGTCGTGAGCACCGCGCCGACGCCGTCCGCGGTCAAGGCGAGCTCCCGCGGGCCGAACCGCGCCATGAACCGCGCCGCGTCGCGGGCCCTGTGCGCGGCCGCGAGCCGGCGCGCGCCGCCCTCCTCGCGCAGGTCGAGCACGCACCAGGTGCAGACGCGCTCCGCGGAGATGCGCACGAGCGCCGCCGTGACGCTGTCCTCGTCGAGCGACGCCGAGAACGAGCTCGACGCCTCCGCGAGGATCTCCGAGCGGCGCACCGCGGCCTCGGCCTCGGCGCGGGCCGCCCGCTCGCGCGTCAGGAGGTGCAGGCGCTCCTGCTCGTGGCGCTTGCTGTCGTCGATGTCCGTGAAGCTGCCGAGCCAGGCGACCACCCGCTTCCAGACGTCCCGCTCCGGGACCGCCCGGCACAGATGCCAGCGGTAAACGCCGTGAATCGACCTGAGGCGACACTCGCCCTGAAAGGGCTCACCCGACTCCAGGCAGCGCCGCCACTTGCTGACGAACTGGTTCAGATCGTTCGGGTGCACAGCGGCCTGCCAGCCCCAGCCGCGGAGCGCCTCGAACGCGAGCCCCGTGTACTCCAGCCAGCGCGAGCTCACGTAATCGATGCCGCCGTCGAGCTTCGCCGTGAAGACGCACTGCGGGATGGCGTCGGCCAGGTTCTGGTACCTCGCCTGCGCGGCGCGCCGGAGGTCCTCGACCTCGGCGTCGCGCCGCCGCTGCTCGGCCTGGCGCAGGAGCTCCGCCTGCTCCTTGATCTGCTCGCCGCGCCGGTGGAGCTCGACGAACACGGCGACCTTCGCCTGGACGACCTCCGGCTCGAGCGGCTTCAGGAGGTAGTCGACGCCGCCCACCGCGTACGCCCTGTAAATGGCCGCGAGATCGTCCGTCGCCGCCGTCAGGAAGATGATCGGCGTGTGGCGCGACCGCTCCCGCTGCTTCACGAGCGAGGCGACCTCGAAGCCGTCGATGTCGGGCAGCCGCACGTCGAGCAGGATGACGGCGAAATCCTCGGACAGGATCCTGAGGAGCGCGTCCTTCCCGCTCGCGGCGGTCACGAGCCGGTAGCTCTCGTCGGCAAGGATCGCCCGGAGCGCCGTCAGGTTCTCCGGCTGATCGTCGACAAGGAGAATGCTGGTCGTCGCGGGCGGGGTGGACACGGTACGGCTCCGCGGCTCAATCCGGCCGCACCCAGTGCAGGATGGTCGACATCAGCCGCCCCTCGTCCACCGGCTTGGCCACGAAATCGTTCAGGCCGGCGTCCAGGCACTTCTGTCGATCTTCCGGCATCGCCTTGGCCGTCACCGCGATGATCGGCAGCTCGTTGAAGCGAGGATCGCTCCGGATCTCCCGCGTCGCCTCGTAGCCGTCGAGCTCGGGCATCATGATGTCCATGAGGACGACATCGATGGACGAATCGGCCTCGCGCAAGATCTCGATACCGTGCCTCGCGTTCTCGGCCAGGACCACGTGCGCCCCGCGCCGCTCGAGAAGGCTCGTGATGGCGAAGACGTTGCGCGCGTCGTCGTCGATGACGAGCACGCTGCGCCCGGCGAGCGCGACCGAGGAGGCGCCGTTCGTGAGGAGCGGCGCGACCGGCTCGGGCAGCTCGGCGCGCGCCGGCCTCGTCGCCTTCGGCTCCGTCCGCTCCGCCGGCAGGTACAGGGTGAACTTGCTGCCGAGCCCGGGCGTGCTGTTCAGCGAGATCTCCCCGCCGAGCAGGCTGGCCAGCTCCCGGCTGATCGTCAGGCCGAGCCCCGTGCCGCCGTAGGTGCGGCTGGTCGACGCGTCCGCCTGCTGGAACGCGTCGAAGATGAGCGTCTGCTTCTCTGTCGGGATGCCGATCCCCGTGTCCGTGACGGCGAACGCCAGGACGGTCTTCGCCTTGATGAGCGTCTCCCGCTTGAACGTGAGCCCCTTGCCGGCCACCTCGATCTCGAGCGAGATCCGCCCGGACGACGTGAACTTGAACGCGTTGGACAGCAGGTTCTTCAGGATCTGCTGGAGCCGCTGCAGATCCGTCATGATCCCCGCGGGGACGCCGGTCGCGACCCGGACCCAGAACTCGAGCTCCTTCTGCTCGGCGATCTGCCGGAAGCTCCGCTCGACGTACTCGGCCAGCTCGGAGAGCAGCACCCGCTGGGTCTTCACGTCGATCTTGCCGGCCTCGATCTTCGAGAGATCGAGGATCTCGTTGATGAGCTGCAGGAGGTCCTGCCCCGCCGCGGCGATCGTCCTCGCGTACTCGACCTGCTTCGGCGTGAGCGTGTGCTCCTCGTTGTCCGCGAGGATCCTGGCGAGGATGAGCAGGCTGTTCAGCGGGGTGCGCAGCTCGTGCGACATGTTCGCGAGGAACTCGGACTTGTACTTCGAGGTGCGCGACAGCTCCCTCGCCTTCTCCTCCAGGGAGGCGCTGGCGCGCGCGATCTCGCGGTTCTTGATCTCGAGCTCCGACGCCTTCTCCTCCAGCTCCTGCGAGCGCGAGCCGAGCTCGGTGTTCGACCTCTGGAGCTCCTGGAGCAGCTCCTCCGTCCTCATGCTGGCGCCGATCATGTTGAACACGACGCCGATCGACTGCGTGAGCTGCTCGAGGAACGTGAGGTGGATGGGCGTGAAGTTCTGGAAGCTCGCCAGCTCGATGACCGCCTTGAGGCCGCCCTCGAAGAGCACCGGCAGGACGCAGATGTTGCGCGGCGGCGCGTCGCCGAGGCCCGAGCTCACCCGGATGTAGTCGTCCGGGAGATCCGTGACGACGATGCTCTTCTTCTCCAGGCCGCACTGCCCGACGAGCCCCTCGCCCAGCGCGAACCGGTTGGAGATGCCCTTGCGCTTCTGGAACGCGTAGCTCGACGTGAGCTTGAGCGCCGGGTACTTCTCCTCGGACTCGAGCACGTAGAAGGCCCCGTGCTGCGCCGACACGAGCGGCGTCACCTCGGACATGATGAGGCGAGAGAGCGCCTCGATCGTCCGCTGCCCGGCCATCATCCCGGAGAAGCGCGCCAGGTTCGTCTTCAGCCAGTCCTGCTCCTGGTTGGCGCGCGTCGTGTCCCGCAGGTTCGAGATCATCTGGTTGATGTTGTCCTTCAGCTGGAGGACCTCGCCCTGCGCCTCGACCGAGATGGCCCGCGTGAGGTCGCCCTTCGTCACGGCGGTGGCGACCTCGGCGATGGCGCGCACCTGCGTGGTGAGGTTGCCCGCGAGCTGGTTCACGTTGTCGGTGAGGTCCCTCCACGTGCCGGCCGCGCCGGGCACCTTGGCCTGGCCGCCGAGCTTGCCCTCGATGCCGACCTCGCGCGCGACCGTGGTCACCTGCTCGGCGAACACGCGGAGCGTGTAGGTCATGTCGTTGATGGTGTCCGCCAGCGACGCGATCTCGCCCTTGGCCTCCAGGGCGAGCTTCTGGCGGAGATCGCCGTTCGCGACCGCGGTCACGACCTTGGCGATGCCGCGCACCTGCGAGGTGAGGTTCGAGGCCATGACGTTGACGTTCTCCGTCAGGTCCTTCCACGTGCCGGAGACCCCGGGCACCTGCGCCTGGCCGCCGAGCTTGCCCTCGGTGCCTACCTCGCGCGCCACGCGCGTCACCTCCGCGGCGAACGCGCGCAGCTGATCGACCATCTTGTTGATGGTGTCCTTCAGCTCGAGGATCTCCCCCTTCGCCTCGACCGTGATCTTCTGGGACAGGTCCCCGCTCGCGACCGCCTTCGTGACGAGGGCGATGTTGCGCACCTGGTTCGTCAGGTTGCCCGCGAGCTGGTTCACGTTGTCGGTGAGGTCCTTCCACGTGCCGGCGACGCCCGGCACCTGCGCCTGGCCGCCGAGCTTGCCGTCCGTGCCTACCTCGCGCGCCACGCGCGTCACCTCCGCGGCGAACGCGCGCAGCTGATCGACCATCTTGTTGATGGTGTCCTTCAGCTCGAGGATCTCCCCCTTCGCCTCGACCGCGATCTTCTGGGACAGGTCGCCGCTCGCGACCGCCTTCGTGACGAGGGCGATGTTGCGCACCTGGTTCGTCAGGTTGCCCGCGAGGACATTCACGTTGTCGGTGAGGTCCTTCCACGTCCCGCTGACGCCGCGCACCTCCGCCTGCGCGCCCAGCTTGCCCTCCGTGCCTACCTCGCGCGCCACGCGCGTCACCTCCGACGCGAACGCGCGCAGCTGCTCCACCATCTTGTTGATGGTGTCCTTCAGCTCGAGGATCTCCCCCTTCGCCTCGGCGGTGATCTTCTGAGAGAGATCGCCCTTGGCGACGGCCGTCGTGACGAGGGCGATGTTGCGCACCTGGTTCGTCAGGTTGCCCGCGAGCTGGTTCACGTTGTCGGTGAGGTCCTTCCACGTGCCGGCGACGCCCGGCACCTGCGCCTGGCCGCCGAGCTTGCCGTCCGTGCCGACCTCACGCGCGACGCGCGTCACCTCCGCGGCGAACGTCCGGAGCTGCTCCACCATCTTGTTGATGGTGTTCTTCAGCTCGAGGATCTCCCCCTTCGCCTCGACCGTGATCTGCTTCGACAGGTCGCCGTTCGCCACCGCCGTCGTCACGACCGCGATGTTGCGCACCTGGTTCGTCAGGTTGCCCGCGAGGACATTCACGTTGTCCGTGAGGTCCTTCCACGTCCCGCTGACGCCGCGCACCTCCGCCTGCGCGCCCAGCTTGCCCTCCGTGCCTACCTCGCGCGCCACGCGCGTCACCTCCGACGCGAACGCGCGCAGCTGCTCCACCATCTTGTTGATGGTGTTCTTCAGCTCGAGGATCTCCCCCTTCGCCTCGACCGTGATCTGCTTCGACAGGTCGCCGTTCGCCACCGCCGTCGTCACGACCGCGATGTTGCGCACCTGGTTCGTCAGGTTGCCCGCGAGGACATTCACGTTGTCCGTGAGGTCCTTCCACGTCCCGCTGACGCCGCGCACCTCCGCCTGCGCGCCCAGCTTGCCCTCCGTGCCTACCTCGCGCGCCACGCGCGTCACCTCCGACGCGAACGCGCGCAGCTGCTCCACCATCTTGTTGATGGTGTTCTTCAGCTCGAGGATCTCCCCCTTCGCCTCGACCGTGATCTGCTTCGACAGGTCGCCGTTCGCCACCGCCGTCGTCACGACCGCGATGTTGCGCACCTGGTTCGTCAGGTTGCCCGCGAGGACATTCACGTTGTCCGTGAGGTCCTTCCACGTCCCGCTGACGCCCTGCACCTCGGCCTGCGCGCCGAGCTTGCCCTCGGTGCCTACCTCGCGCGCCACGCGCGTGATCTCCGAGCCGACGGTCTGCAGCTGCTGGACGACGTCGTTCACCTCATCGGCGATCTGACCGATGGTCCCAGGCACCTCGCCGATGCCGACGCGCGCGGAGAAGTTGCCGGCCTTCACCGCCTTGAGCACCTCCAGCACCGCCTGGAGCTGCATCTCCCGCACATCCGGGTGGCTCCCGTTGGCGCCGCGCTTGCGGGGCGGCGGCTTCTTCTTGCTCGCTCCGCTCCCGTGCTTGTCCTTCGAGGTCGCCGCGATGTTGTTCGATTGCATGACCACCTTCCCGGCGACGATAGCGCGCCTGGAGTGCTAGTTCCCGTTTCAGGTGTCCGGGCCTCGTCGACGCAGGGGAGCGCGGCGTCACGAGACCCTGGAGTACCGCCGTTTCACGATTTACCGCGGCGCAAGACCTCCGCGACTTGCCGCTGGAGACGAGCATGCTCGATATCGCGGGCGCGGCGCTCGAGCGCGCGTCGCATGCGAGAGCTTAGCTCATCGGAGCGGAAAGGTTTGGAGAGGTAGTCGGAGGCGCCGACGCGGAGGGCGCGGATCCCGGTCTCGACGGAGCCGAACGCGGTGATCGCGATGATCGCCAGCGACGGGTCGTGCTCCTTGGCCCGCGCGATCAGCTCGATGCCATCCATCCCCGGCATGCGGATGTCGGTGATCAGCAGGTCGAAGTCCCCCGACGGCAGCAGATCGAGGCCCGACATCGCATCGGCCACGTGCGTCGCCTGATAGCCGTGGTCTGTGGCGATGTCAACGACGAACCTGCCGAGATCATCGTCGTCTTCGACAACCAATACGCTCGGTGAGCTCACACTCATGCTTGCTGCCCTTCCTCTCTACCCCCTCTATTCGACTCCGAGCTCGCCTCTGAGCTCGCTTCCACGCTCGCCGGTGAACCGGACACGATCACGGGTAGCGCGACACGGAAACGCGCCCCGCCTGTCGACGAGGCGACGGCCTCCACCGAGCCGCCGGCTTCCTCGACGATCCCACGGACGATCGCGAGCCCGAGCCCGCTCCCGGCCGCCTTCGTCGTGAAGAACGGGTCGAAGATCCGGCGCAGATCCTCGCCGGGGATCCCCGGCCCCGCGTCGGCGACCTCGAAGCACGCGACGGCAGAGCCCGCTGGACCATCACACTCGGGCAGGACGCGCACCTCGAGCTCGCCGCCGCGGCACTGGGCCTCGACGGCGTTCAAGCACAGATTGAACACGACCTGAAACAGACGATCGGAGTCGAGGGCGACGCGCGCCCTCGCGGCGCCCTCGCACACGACGATCGGCTCGATGCCGCGCCTCCTGCACTCGGGGCCCACGAAGGCGACCACATCGTCGATGACGCGCCTGAGATCGCTGTCCGCCTGCTGCTGTCTCGGCGGCCGAGCGAGGGAGACGAGGCGAGAGACGACGCGCGTGATCCGCTCGGATTGACGCGCGATGGTCTCCAGCTCGACGCGCAGGTGCTCCGGGCAGCCGGGCAGGTCGGCCGCGCGGCGCGCGCGGCCATGGATCACGTTCAGCGGAGATCCGATCTCGTGGCCGAGCGAGGTCGCCACCTGCCCCGCGGCGGCGAGCGCCTGCGCCTGCTGCAGCTTGCGCTCCCCGTCCACCCGCGCCGCCTGCTCCCGCACGGCGCGCTCCCGCGCCTCGCGGAGAGAGCAGGTCATCGTGTTGAAGGCGCTCGCCAGGCGAGAGAGCTCCTCCGCGCCGCGCTCGGGCACGGCCGCGTCGAGATCGCCGCTCGCGACGCGCTCGGCCCCGGCGAGGATGGCCCGCGCCGGGAGCGCGACCGTGAAGCGCCCGACGAGCCCGGCGACGACCGCGCTGATCAGCAGCAGCACGGCGCCGGTGACCGCGAGGCCGTTATTCAACGTGCTCTCCAGCACCTCGACGTAGTGACGATCGCGCACCAGGACGGCGACCAGGGGCTGATTGGCGCGGCTCGGCCGGATGGCGACCGTGCGGAGCAGCACGGATTGCTCGGTCAGGCTGGCGGCCTCCTCGATGTCGCCGCCCTCACGGAACGCCCGGTGCGCGAGCTGCTCGAGGCGCGCCGCTTCGCGCTCGACTCCCTTCGTGATGAAGATCGCCTCGCCTTCCCTGGTGAACGCGGCGATGCCAAGGATGCGCTCGGCGCTCGCGAAGTCCTCTGCCCTCCGCCGGACGAGCGCGACGTCCTTGCGCTCCAGCGCGCTCTCCACGAACGCCTGAAGCAGTGTGGCGTAGTTGCGGAGCTCCGCCGTCGCCTCCTCCCGCAGGACCTGCTTGCGGTGCGCCGACGCGAAGATGCCATACAGCAGGAGGGCCATCGCGATCGGGAGGACGAGAGACAACCAGAACTGGTGCGCGAGCCTCATCCCCCCCGGTCGGCGCTGGTGTTGCAGTACCATACGGCGATCCACCGCGACCCCCAGGGGACGCCCACGCGTTAACACTCCGCGTCACCGCGGGGTGCGTCTCCATATTTGGCGAGCTCATCCGCGTCGACCGGCTCGTCGCCGCGTACCTTCGTACGCCGCGCTCGCCTGCCTAACGGCTGAGCTCGTATCCCACGAATCTGCACCCCGCTTTGACAGCCACCGAGATGCGAAGCCCTCGAATTACATCACCATTCCACCTGAGCGGCAAGCGCAACCTCGAGCTCGACAGAGGCGCTCCTCTCGTTACTTCGCCGCTACCTCGCCGCTACCTCGCCACACGAGCGCGCGGCGTCAGGTATTGCCTGAGCGCTGCTCAGGAGCGGGCGGACTCCTTCGTGACATCCGTCACGCGACCTGCGTGGAGGCTCCTACGTGGATGACGTGGAGGACGCCCGCGCGCGCTTCGCCGCCGGCGCGGCTCGTGCCGCCCGCGCGGCGCGCTTCGCCCCCCCGCCGCGCGCGGCGCTCACCGCGAGCCGCTCTCCCCACCGCGAGATCGCCTGCGCCACCTCGCCGAATCCCCGGCCGGCGTCGGTCAGCTCGTACTCCACGCGCACGGGGGGCCCCGGCAGGACGCGCCGCACCACGAGGCCCAGCGCCTCGAGCTCCTTCAGCCGGCTGGAGAGCATCCGATCGCTGATCGCGTCGAGCCGCTCGCCGATCTCGCCGAAGCGCAGCGCCCCCTCCTCGAGCGTCGCAATGATGAGCCCGTTCCAGGGCTTCGCGAGCACGTCCATCGCGACCTGAAACTTCTCGCAGAGGTGCTGGCACGCGCGCTTCATGTGTCGTCCCAGACACCAGCATGACCTATCCACTTCCAAAAGGGAAGTGACTTGACATCGCGCAGTGCAGATTCATGATGCTCGCCGAACGGATGCGACTTCCCTTTCGGAAGCTACATCTTCTTTGCAAGGAGCATCGATCGTGACCACCGCCAAAGACCTGCTCTTCAGCCCCTTCGCCCTCGGCCCCCTCTCGCTGCCGAACCGGCTCGTGATGGCGCCGCTGACGCGCTGCCGCGCGGGCGAGGGCAACGTGCCGACCGAGCTCAACGCGCGGTACTACGAGCAGCGCTCCTCTGCGGGCTTCATCGTCACCGAGGGGACGCAGGTCAGCCCGGAGGGCGTGGGATATCTCCGCACGCCTGGCATCCACACGGACGCGCAGGTCGCCGGGTGGCGGCTCGTGACGGACGCGATCCACCGGGCGGGGGGGCGCGGCTTCCTTCAGCTCTGGCACGTCGGGCGGGCGTCGCACCCCTCGTTCCAGCCGAACCGGCAGGCGCCCGTCTCGTCCTCGGCCGTCGCCATCCGCAACGGCCACGCGCACACGCCCGAGGGCCCGCAGCCGTACTCGACCCCGCGCGCCCTGGAGACGGGCGAGATCGCCGGCGTCGTCGCGCAGTTCGAGGACGGCGCGCGCCGGGCCAAGGCCGCCGGCTTCGATGGAGCCGAGATCCACGCGGCGAACGGCTACCTCATCGACCAGTTCCTCCGGAACGGCGTGAACCAGAGGACGGATCGGTACGGCGGCTCGGTCGAGAACCGGGCGCGGTTCCTGCTCGAGATCACCGAGGCCGTGACGGGGGTGTTCGGCGCCGACCGGGTCGGCGTGCGGGTCTCGCCGCTGTCCGGGTTCAACGACATGAGCGACTCCGATCCGAGGGCGATCTTCGGCCACGTCGCCGCCGAGCTCTCGGCGCGCAAGGTCGTCTACCTGCACGTCGTGGAGCCGCTCTCGGGGCAGGCGCTCGACGCCGCGGCGCGGGTGACGCCCCTCCTCCGCGAGCGGTTCCGCGGCGCCCTCGTCGTGAACGGCGGCTACACGCGGGAGACCGCGGAGGCAGCGCTGCGGACCGGCGCGGCGGATCTCGTCTCCTTCGGCGCGCCCTTCCTGGCCAACCCCGATCTTCCGGAGCGCCTGTCGCGCCGCGCGCCGCTCAACGCGCCCGACGTCGCGACCTTCTACTCCGAGGGCCCGCGCGGCTACATCGACTACCCGCGCCTCGGCGAGGCCGCGGCGGAGCGCGCCAGCGCCGGCGCACAGCTGGCCTGACGGATCGAGGGCCTGACGGATCGAGGGCCCGAGGGCCTGATCTCATGATCCGATGGCCTGATCGGGCGGAGGCGGGCGGAGGTGGCGAGGAGCTCCCGCGCCGCCGCCCGTGATAGGCTTCCAGCCCGATGCCGGCCGCCCATCCGCAGCTCCCGAACGACGAGATCCCCACGGCGCCGCGCCCGGCGCGCTCGCCCGCGGAGGCGCCGTGAGCGCGGCCCCGGGCGACGTGAAGCGCATCGGGGCCGGCGAGCTCCGGACGTTCATCCAGGACGCGGGAGAGCTCAAGAAGGGCACGCTGCTCTACGACGGCGGGCAGCTCCTGAACCTCGCGCGCTACGAAAACAAGCTGTTCTGCGACGCCAAGGGCTCGGGGGCCTCGCCTTACAAGGTGTCGCTCGTCTACAGCGACGCGCCGGCGCCCGCGTTCAAGGGGCGCTGCTCCTGCCCGGCGCGGACCTTCAACACCGCGTTCTGCAAGCACGCGGCGGCGCTGCTCGTCGCGTGGGCGCGCGCGCCCGAGTCGTTCGCCGTGAGCGAGGCGCCGCCGCCCGGCGCGCCGGGCGGGGACACCGCGCGCAAGAGCGTGAAGAAGGGCAGCGCGAACGCGCAGGCCATGATGAAGTCCGGGGTCGAGCAGGTCGGCACGCTCGTGCGCGAGCTCGGCGTGTCCGGCGTCGCGACGATCGGGGGCGACCGCATCGAGCAGATGGAGAAGCTCGCCGAGGCGCTCCGGGAGAACCGCCTCCGGCGCCTCTCGGCGCGCACGCTCGACCTCGCCGCGCTGCTCCGCGGGCAGGCCGCTGGGGGCCGGCAGGCCCGGGGCGCCCCCCGCGGCGCGCTGCCGGCGGTCGCCTACGCCAACGTGATGGCCGATCTCCTGCTCACCGCACGCAAGCTGGAGAAGCACCTCGCGGGCGAGCCGCTCGACGACCGCCACGTCGAGGAGCTCGTCGGCAAGACGTGGAAGGCGTCCGACAGGAAGCCCGCCGGGGACCTCACGCTCGTCGAGTACGCCTTCTCGACGCGGACGACGAGCGACGATTTCGTCATCCGGGAGAGCCGGTTCATCGACCTCGAGTCGGGCCGCCACGTCAGCGAGAAGCAGATCCTCCCTGTGTTCCTGGCGAAGCGGACCGAGCCGAAGCGGAGCTTCGCGGGCGAGGTGCTCGCCGGGGCGCGGGCGACGACCTACCCGGGCTACCCGCCGCTCCGCGTCGACTTCAGCGATCTCGGCGACAAGCGCCCGCTCGACGCCGGCGCCCTCGAGGCCGTGCTCGCGCGGGCGCTGCCCGACGTCGGCGCGGCGCTCGCCGCGCTCCAGGAGCACCGCAAGGACGTCTTCGCGCCCGACCTCGTGCCCGTGGCGGTGCTCACCGACACGCTCTTCGCGCGCGGCGCGCGGCTCGCGGCGGTGGACGACAAGGGGGAGGCGCTCCACCTGCCCGACGACCCGGCGCTCGAGGAGCGGCTCGCCGGCTCGCTCCGCGACGCGCGGCTCCGCGCGCTGCTCGGGGACGTCGGCATCGACGCCGCGCTGCCCACGCTGTGGCCGCTCGCCGCCGTCGTCGAGGGGCCGCTCGGCCTGGAGCTGCGCGCTGTCTTGGATCAGGGCCTCGCCGCGCGGGGCGGGCCGCTCGAGGGCTCCGCGTGGAACGCCGCCGCCCGCGAGGCGGGCGCGTCGCCCGCGGCCATCGCGCTCGGCGAGGTCCGCGAGGAGCTCGCCGAGGCGCTCGTCACGGGCCTGACCGGGCTCAGCGCGCGCGCGACGGACCCGCTGGCCGCGCGGCTGCGCGACCTCCGCCTCGAGAAGCAGGCCGCGCTGCTCCAGGCGCTGCCGCAGCGGCCCGAGCCGGCCGATCGGCTCGACGACTTCATCAAGCTCTACCAGGTGCTCGAGATGGCGCTCGTCCGCCTGGCCGGCGCGACGCAGATCGACCGCGCCTCGACCGAGCGCGTGCCGACCTACGAGAGCGTCTCCGTGGCGCGGCCCGACGAGACGCTCTCCCCGGACGAGGTGGCGCGGCGGCGCGCGGCGGGCGCGATGAACCGCTACATCGCCGCTGTCCACCACGCGCGCTACTACGCGTCGCTGCCGGCGAGCGAGCTCGTGGCGAGCATCTTCCCGATCTGGGCGGACGGCACCGCGACGCCGACCATCGCGAGGACGTTCGCGCCGCTCGGGGCCGAGGCGATCGCCGCCGCGGAGAAGGCGCTCACGGTGAAGGCGGGCCGCGTGGCGAAGCTGACGGCGGTGCGGGTGCTTCAGGCGGTCGTGCTGCACGGCGGCCCGGCCCGCGCCGAGGCCACGGCGATGCTCGGCAAGGTCGCGGAGCACGCGAAGGACGCCGGCCTGCGGGCGCTCGCCCGCGACGCGCTCGACGTCATCGAACTCACGCACGCGGCGCCGTCCGGCGGGCCGGGGAACGACGCGGTGCGCGCGCGGCGCGCCGCGCGGCTCGGGCGCGTGCACGAGCTCGCGAAGGCGCTGGGCGCCGCGCCGACCAAGGAGGAGCGGCTCGAGGCGCTGAAGGCGCTCTCCGAGCTCGGCGACCTCGCCGCGCTGCCGGCGTTCCGCCGCGCGTTCTACGCCGACGCCTCCCGCGAGGTGCGCGAGGAGGCCGCCTACGCGCTCGCGCAGCTCGGCGACGTCGAGATGGTCGAGACCTTCGTGCGGATGCTGGCGAGCCGCGGCGTGGACGAGCGGGAGGCGAAGATCGCCGCGTACGCGCTCGGCTTCCTCGGCGACGTCCGCGGGCTGAGCGAGCTGCTCTCGGCCTACGCCGACGGATACAAGCCCGGCATCGTGGCGGACGCGATCCGCGCGTTCGGCCCCGTGGCGCTCACGCCGCTCGTGGACCTCATCGAGTCGCGGCCGGAGCTCGCGAAGCGCGCGGCGGCGCTCGACGCGCTGAAGAAGATGGACGACACCGCGGTGGCGGCCTGCCTCGTCGAGCGGATCGAGGCGCGGCGCGGCGACGCCGATCTGGCCGACAAGGCGCCGCTCTACCTCAAGCTCGCGGACGTGCACGCGCACAGCCGGCGCGAGGTCGCGACGGCGCTCATCTCGGCGCTCTCGAGCGCCCCCGGCAAGGAGGCGCAGGCGGCCGTCAAGGCGGCGCAGAAGGCGCTCGGCGTCGTCAAGCGCAGCAAGTAGCCGGCCGCCGCCGCGACACCGCGCCTGAAGGGGCGACGCGCGCTGTCTCTCGGAGAGCGGGAGTGCGCGCGCCGCTCCTCGTCTCGACAAGAACCAGAAAGCCGATGTGTTCCGCTACGGTAGCTCCACAAGTCTCCAGTATTTGTTGAGCGCCGCCATGAGCTCGACGAAGCTGAGGAACGTGACCGGCTTGAGGAGATAGCCAGCCACGTTGAGGTTGTAGGCTCCCACCTTGTCGCGATCGTCGTTCGACGTGGTCAACACGACGACCGACGTGGCCCCGAGCTCGGGATCGGCCCGCAGCTCGCGCAGGAACTCGATCCCGTTCATCTTGGGCATGTTCAGGTCGAGCAGGATGAGCCGCCGCTCGGCCGGGACGACGCCGCTGCGCAGCATCTCGAGGGCCTCGACGCCGTTGCCGGCGACCCAGAGGGGATTCGAGATGTTGTTCCGCTTGAACGCCCGGCGGACATTCATCACGTCGACGTCGTCGTCTTCGACGAGGAGGATGTTCAAGAGTTTTTCTTCGACGTCCATTGTCTCCTAGGTTCTCATTGGCGAGATGGACGTGAACGTCAACTCCCGTCGAGGCGGCCGCGCCAGTCAGGTGCGATACGGGCGGAGTCGATGCGCGCCGGTCGGTCAGCTCGCCCGCGGCCGCTGACGCCAGAGCGTCATCAGCACCCGCCCGACCTGGACCACGCGGCCGACCCGCCCTTTCGGGCCGGTGTCCACCGGACGGAACGGTTCGGTGCGGTAGCTCGCGCTCGGGGGCGGCGCCTCGCGGGGGGCGGCGGCCTCAGCCGGGGCCGCGGAGACGGACGCCGGCCCGAGGCGCTTGTCGAGGTGGACCTCGACCGCCTCGCCGACCAGGTTGCTCATGTCGCGGTCGTTCTCGATGCAATGGAGCAGCAGCCGATCCGCGAGCGGATCGGGCAGGTAGACGGTGACCGCGCGCCGGGAGCGGCCGTCGTTGCCGAGGAGCACCGGCGGGCCGGCGTGCGGCTCCGAGGTGGTGGCGAGCGCCTGGGGCCCCGCGGCGGCCTGGGGCACGGCGGCGGCGCTGGCTGCCTGCGGCGCCGTCGCCGCGAGCGGCTCTGCGCCTGGCCGCGCCTCCGGTGCTCGCTCCTGCGGCGCCTCCTGCGCTCGCTCTCGCCCCTGCCGCGCCTCGACGGGCTTCTCGCCGTCGTGCGCGCGCTGCTCGGCGGCGGGCTTCGACCTCACGGCGTCGACCGCCGCTTTGCCGCCTTCGCCCCCCGCGACGAACGCGTCGGCCTTTTCAGGCGACGGCGGCTTTCGTAGCGAGACCGCGACTTGCTTTTTGGCCATGATGAAGCTTCTCCAGTTCTTCGAGAAGGTGGGTGATCTCTCTGGCCGCGGCGTCCCGCGGCGCGTAGCCCGTCACCCCTTGCCCGCAGGCGAGGGACTCCTGGTAGGCGATGCGATAGCCGAGCTCCGTGGAGAGCACCGGCAGGCCCGACGTCTCGAGCACCGCGCGCGCCGATTTGCCGAGCGCCGTGCGGCCTTGCTTGCGCGTGATGAGGATGCAGCCCTTGAGCGCGCTCCGCAGCGCGGCGGCCTCGCGGAACACCTCGAGCGCGGCGGTGAGGGCCCAGGCGTCCGCGGCCGTGGGGCCGCAGGGGTAGACGGCGATGTCGGCGACCATCAGCGCCGATCGCGCGATCTCGCCGTGGCGCGGCGGACAGTCGATGACGGTGAGGTCGTACGCGGCGGCGACTTCCGGCAGCTGTCCCGGCTTGTGCATCGAGGCGCCCATGGCCATGACGGTCGGCGTATCGTGCCCCGCCTCGGCGGCCACGTCGCCCCACGTGCGGACGGTCCCCTGGGGATCGGCGTCGACGAGCAGCACACGCCGGCCGCTCGCCAGCGCGGCCACGGCGAGGCTCACGGCCGTGGTGCTCTTGCCGATCCCACCTTTCTGTCCGGTGAGCGCGATGATCATGATAGACCCCCCTAGCAGAACCTTCGCCGGGCGGTCCACTTTCTTGCAAGCGCCGACAGGGCTTCTACCGAGCCGTCCTGAGGGGAATTCCCGATGGGGACGTTGATTTCTCGGTCGTGTCGGCGGGTTGGCCGGCACATCGCAGGAGGTGGTTCAGCTCTCTATCCGGCGGGAGCGCCTCGACGTGGAGGTGTCGTCGATGCGCAGGGTAGGATGCATCGATGTCAATCACCTTCGCCGTGTCCGAGGTCGAGCGGCCGCAGCAACTCATGCAGGTGCTCGATCGCGCCAGGGCCATCCCGAGCCTGCTCGGCGGGGGTGAGCGCGCCGCGCCGGAGCAGCGGCGAATACCCTGGGGCAGGCCGCGACCTCCCGTGGCGCGCATCGAGGCGTTCTCGTCGAGCGACGCGCCGCTGGTCTCCGCGACCGATGCCCACGCGCTCGCGCAGGCGGCGCACGATGCATTCTACCTTCACCACCCGCTGGTTCTGTCGCCGGATGCCGTGTGGCTCTGCCTCGCGCAGGGGTTCGCCCACCATGTCGCGCTGAACGCCGAAGCGCTGCGCGGGCGGTTCGTCCGTCACCAGGGGAAGAAGAAGCTCGTCGTCGAGCGCCCCGACTTCTTCCTGGGCCAGCCCAATCCATGGCCCGAGGTGTTCACGGCATTCTCGGACCAGATCGCCGCGCATATCGGCCGCCTGCGCGACCTGATCGTGGCCGACTTCTCGACGACCGGCGCCGTGGAGCGCGCCGCCTCGGAGGTCGTGCTCATGGACGCGTTCCAGCCCTACTTCGAGTACGAGATGCGCTGTGGTTGCGGCATCCCCTCGGTCACGCTGCTGGGCAGCGTCGACGACTGGAAGAGCGTTCGCCGGCGCGCCGCGATGCTGTCCGAGTTCGGCCTGGAGGCCTGGACCGACGCGCTCCTCCCGGTGCTCGACGAGATCGTCTGCGCCGCCGAGGGGCACGTCGACCCAGGCTTCTGGCGCTCGTTCTTCCGCTACGAGAGCGGCTCCGGGCCGAGCGAGCTGACCGGCTGGATCCTCGTCCTCTTTCCGTACCTCAAGACGTTCGATCGGAACGGCGAGCGCATCGTGCCGAACCCGTATCTCGGCCGGTGGGAGCGGGCGCTGCGCGCCGCGGAGAAGCGCACGGACTGGAGTTTCAACCCCGAGGGACCGGACCTTCTGCAGATCCCGAGCTCGATCTCCAGCGCCCCCGTCAGGTTCGTCGATGTGCGCGACGGCACGGCGCACCCGTTGCGCTTCGTCGCAGGGCTCTTCGGCGTCACGCAGGAAGCCGCGACCGGCGCGCTCGCCCCCGAGTTCGGCTGGGCGATCGTCCACGACGACGGCTGAGCGAGAGCCCCAGCTACAGGTTCTCCGGCTTGAAGAGCCTCCGGTAGCTCACGTTGCGACCGGACACCATGAACACCCCGTCGCCACGGTAGTGGACGGTCGTCGGATAGCGCGGCGATGTCGCGACGTGGGCCTTCACCACCTCGAAGACGAACAGGCTGAGGCGCTTGACGGCGCTCGTGTCGACGAGCTTGCACTCGAAGCTCGCATAACACTCGGCGATGAGGGGCGCGCCGACCTTCGTCGCCTCGACGGCGGTGAGCCCGAACTGCTCGAACTTGTCGACCTCGGACCCGTGGCTGTTCCCTATCCCGATCACGACGCGCACGAGATCGACCGTGGGCACGTTGATCACGCACTCCTTGCTGCGCCGCACCATCTCATGGCTATCGTTCTGGTCCCAGAGGAAGCACCCCACGAGGGACGGCTCCTGCATCATCACCATGTGCCAGCCCATCGTCATGATGTTCCGCCGGCCCTTGTGCGCAGAGCTCACCAGCACCACAGGACCCGGCTCCAGAAAGCGCCGGACGTTCGCGACCGGGAAATCTGCCTTCTTGAAGGTCTTCATGCGATCACCCGTGCTGGTTACATCAGAGCTTGCGGTACATCCACACGCTGGGGATCTCGATGTCGAACCCCGCCTTCCGGTACGCGCGTCGCGCCGGAGCGTGGCTCGGATCGCCGCCGGTTCCGACGGTGGCGACCTTCATGCCGGCCTGCTTCAGGCGCGCCGCCGCGAACTCGTACATCGCGGTGCCGATCCCCTTGCCGGCCTGCGCGGGGTCGACGGCATTGAGGCCGATCTCGCCGACGAGCGTCTCCGGAGCGAGCCGAAGCGCCACGAAACCGACGACCTCGTCGCCGGATTGCGCCACGTACAGCTCCCAGCCCGAGTCGGCCGCCATCAGCGACGTCAGCAGCCCCTCCTGCGCCTCGTCGTCCCGCCGCTGCGCCAGCTCGTAGAGATCGTCGCCGAGGATCGAGCGGAACGACGCGAACACTGGCGCGAAGGCCGCGCGCCGGATGTCCTGAAGGCGGGCCGCGTCCTCGGGATGGGCACGGCGGAAATGGATCTCAGGCACTTGAATGTCCTCCTGTCCGGCGCCATGCACGAGCAGGCGCTTGTAAAGCTTCACGCGGAATCATCGACATGCGAATTCTCCGCTCTGAGCGACGCGAAATATTCACGGAGCCACTTCATCCTCGAGCCCTCACCCCATCCCATCGCGGCCATGGCGCGCTCGATGGCGTCAAACTGCGCTTGGCCGACAGGGAGATCGAGGTCGCCGATCCAGTCGATGACGTGCTCCATGGCGAGCCCCCACTCCCCGTACCGGTGAACCCAGTCGTGCGCATCGCGGAAGCGCTCTGGGGGGAGCACGCCCTCGAAGGACTCGAGCGCGACAGCGCACAAGGCTTGGATCTCTTGTTTCGTCACAAGTCGACGCTCTCGATAAAATTGCCATCTCTCGCAGCGCCTTATGGGACATACAGGCGCAACTCTGCCAGTCTGGTCGCGGCCACCACCATGTACACCAAGGAGGTGACGCTTGGATCATCTTCCGGGTACTGGCTTTCCACGAAGCCCAGCCTCCGGTACAGCCGCATTGCAGGCGTGTTGTCCGCCACGACGAACAAGGAGCATTCGCCGACACCCAGCTCCTGAACACCAAGCTCGACCAGGCCGCCGACGAGCCACCGGCCCAGCCCCGCACCCCGGTGCTCGGGCGATATAACGAGCCGTCCGAGATGACAGCGACCGGCCCTCAGGTAATACTGGCCAAAACCGAGGAGCTGGTCATCAGCTCCGAGCAGCACATAGGAGGGCAGCACACCGCTCCGCGTGTCCTCCAGGAAGGTACTGTCCGTGAACGGGAATCTGAACTGCGGACCACCCCAGATCTGGCAGCTTCGTCGATCGGGGAACCATTTCTCGATCGCCATAACATGACGATCTTCTGCACGTATGAGCTTCATCTGCTTGGCGCCGCTCCCCGCGTCAGAGATCGTAGACGTGCACGGACAGCCCGGCAGCACAGAGCGTTCTCTGGACGATCGACTCGACATCTGGCCACTGCCCGCCCGCCAGGCCACAACCGTTGCAGACGTGGCAAATGATCCTCGCCCCCTCTCCGACGGGATCGGTCGCATCCCCCGTGCGGTAGTCGATCGGTCTCATTGTCGACGCAGCGCCTCCTCGTCCTGTTGAACGTATCCGTTCACGGATGAGCACGCCAGGCTGGGTTCGCGAGGAGGACGGATGGATGGACGTGGGGCGGCTCCTCGTCCCCGACCTCATCCGATGGAAAGGGGCCTTGCCTCGAAGGGCTCGACCCCGCAGGGCGGCCCGACGAAGTTCATCTCACAAACTCGGCTTACCCCTCGTCCTCCTTGCCCTCCTCGGTCGCTCGTCCTCGACACCGACAGCCGGCGCCGTTTACCTTGGACGAAAAATGATGAGCACAGTGACCGCTCCTGGTTCCCCGGGCCTCGCCGCGAGCTACATGAGGGCTGTCCGCAGCGCGCCTTTCGCGGTGATCGAGTGCGCCGGGAAGCTCGACGAGCTCGTGGTCGCCGAGTGGAACGCCGAGGCAGAACGCATCTTTGGATATACCGCTGACGAAGCGGTGGGCCGCCGCCTCGCGGACACGATCGTGAGCGAGCCGGACGCCAGGACCTTCGGGCGTTCGCTCGGGCAGGAGAGCGCCCCGCACCGCTACACCCACCTCCGCAAGGACGGGCGCGCCGTCGTGTGCACGTGGCGGGTTGCGCCCGTGCTCGACGACGGCGGCGAGCCGATCCGGCTGCTCTGCTTCGGGCAGGATGTCACGGAAGAGGTCAAGGCCGTCGAGAAGTTCAAGGAGGGCGACATGATCCTCCGGGCCATCCTCGGCGCCGTGGACACGGCCGTGACCCGGATGGATCGGGATGGAGTCTGCACCTTCCACGAGGGCAAGACGCTCCCGTCCCTCGGCCTCACGCCAGGCCAGTTCGTCGGAATGAACGTGTTCGACGAGCCTCCCGCGCCGATGGACATGGAGCCGATGCGAAGGGCGGTCCGGGGCGAGCTCGTCCGCACCCGCGTCGAGGCGTTCGGGATGGCCTGGGAGACGTGGCTCGTCCCGCTGACCGACGAGCGCGGGGAGCGCAACGGCGCGGTCAGCTTCACGCAAGACGCCACGGAGGCGAAGCTCCGGGAAGACGAGCTGAAGGCGCGGCTCGACCTCATCGAGCGCCAGCAACAGGTGATCCGCGATCTGTCGACGCCCATCATCGAGGTCTGGGACAGCGTGCTGACCCTCCCGATGGTCGGCGTCGTCGACAGCAGGAGGGCCGCCGACGTGATGGACGACCTCCTGGCCGCCATCGTGGACAAGCGGGCCCGCTTCGCGATCCTGGACCTCACCGGCGTCGAGGTCGTCGACACGAAGACAGCGAGTTATCTCATCGAGCTCATCCGCGCCATCCGGCTCCTGGGCGCCGAGGGGGTCATCACGGGCATCCGGCCCAACGTGGCGCAGACGATGGTCTCCCTCGGGCTCGATCTGTCGGGCATCGCCACCGTCGGAAACCTCCGCGCGGGCCTGAAGCTCTGCATGCAGCGCGTGGCGGCGGGCGGCGCGGCGCCGAACGGCGCGCCGCCGCGCGCCCCCGGGGGCGCAGCGCCGAGGCTCCCGGGAAGCGGCGGGCGCTGAGGTCGAAGGACGCGAGGCGGGCCTCGGAGGTCGGGTAGATCGCGGTGGCCTGCGGAAGTTCACCTTTGCGTCGGCAATCCCAGGCCCGTAAGGAACGGCGGACAGGCACCGCGCGCGCGGCGCCGTGGAGACGCCGATCGTGACCACCCACCCCCGCAGCCCCAGGAGCGGCGGCCAGCGCCCCGGGAGCCCTCGCCTCGCCGAGCGCCCCCTCGTCGCTCGCCGCCCCCTCCTCGTCGCTCGCCGCGCCGCCCTGGCGCTCCCCCTCGCGCTCGCCGCCGCCGCGCCCGCCGCGTGCGCCCCTCGGGGCGCCGCATCGCCGCTCCCCGCCGACGCGCCGCTCCCCGCCGCGTTCTCCGCCGCGCTCGAGGCCGAGATCACGAGCTCCGCCGCCGCCGCGCCGTACCTCGACGCCCTCGACCGCGCCGTCGGGGCGCCGAGCGAAGGCGGCGCCCTCGCCACCGTGATCGCGTCGCTCGACGCGCTCGTCTTCGGCGCCGGCACCGCGGGCGGCCCCGATCCCGACGCCGCGGCCATCGCCTTCCGCTCGCGCGAGGCGCTCCCCGAGGTCGCCCGCCGGCTCCAGCACGCCTGGGCGTTCGCGGACGTCGACGGCCGCGGCGCGCCGGAGATGCCGTTCGTGCGCGGCGCGCTCGCGAGCGCCCTCCACCGCATCGCCCTGTTCGTCGGCGACGAGGCCGCGGCGGCGACCTGGAGCGCGCGCCGCGGCTGCGCGGGCGAGGCCGCCCTCGTCGGCCCGCTCGACGCGGCGCCCCTCCACGGCCTCGCCCGGCCGTCCCCCGTGAGCTCCGCGCCCGGCGCGCCGCTCGCCAGGGCCTACCCGGGGCTCGCGCCGTTCGCGCAGAGCGCCTCGCCCATCGTCGTCCGCGCCGACGCGTGCGCCATCGACATCGACGCGGTGAGCGCCCTCCAGGGGACGCGCGCCGTGGTCGTCGACCTCCACAACCCGATCGCCCAGCGGGTGAGCCTCGCGCTCGCCTCGTCGTCCGCCGCCGTGCTCGAGGTGGGCGGCGTGCCCGCCCTCCACCGCGACTACGCGGCCGGCGGCGCGCAGGTCACCCGCCTCGCGACGGTCGAGGCCCAGCCGGGGACGCTGCGCGTCGTCGTGCGCGTGGCGCAGAAGGGCGACGGCGACGCCATCGAGCTCACCGCGTGGGGCGAGAACGGCCTGCCGCTCCGCGCCCGCGCGCCGCGCCCCGGCGCAGCCGCGACAGCGGCCGCGTCCCGCCCCGCCGCCGTCAGCCTGGCCCCGGCGTCGCGCGGCGCCGCGGACCAGCGCCCGGGCGCGGCGAGCGTCGAGGTCGCGGCCGCGGCCCTGCTCGCGCTCGGCGACGCGCGCGCGGCCGAGCACCTCCTCGATCCGGACGGCGACGGCGGCCTCCGCCAGAGCGACGCGCGCTCGCCGGCCGCCGCGCCGCCCCCGGCCGCCCCCGCGCAGCGCTCGCCGGCCGCCGCGCCGCCCCCGGCCACCGCCGCGCAGCGCTCGCCCGCCTCCCCGCCGCCCCCGGCCACCGCCGCGCCGCGCTCGCCGCGCCTCGACCTGCTCTACGCGAGGGCCATCCGACGCGTGGGCGATCTCCCCGAGGCCGAGGTCGTCGAGCGCACCCGCGCCGCCGTCGATCGCGTGCTCGCCGCGTGGCCCGCTTCCTGGGAGGCGCGCCTCTACAAGGCGGAGCTCGCCGAGCGCCGCGGCGGCCGGGGCGAGGGCACCATGGACGCCCTCCGCGAGCTCGGCGTCCGGGTCGCGCCACCGGGGCCGGCCGGCTTGAGCGCGCCCGCCGTCGCCGACGCCGATCGCATGGTCCTCGCGGAGCTCGCGGTGGTCGCCCGCCGCGCGAACGTCACCGACGTCGCCGAGGCCGCCTACGCGAAGCTCGCCGCGGCGGCGCCCGGCTCGACGCTGCTCGCCGTCGTCGACGACCGCATCCACGGCCGCGCCGGCGTCGACGCGGTGAAGGCCGCCTGCGAGGGCGGGCTCGATCGCTCGAGCGCCGCGTGCCTCGGCGCGCTCCTCGACGCGAGCGACCGCGACGCGGTCCTCGCCGAGATCAAGCGGCTGCGCCGGCTCCGCCGCGCGCCGGACGCCCTGCGCGAGGTCGAGCTCCGCGAGCGCGTCGCCCGCGGCGACCTGCGCGGCGCGCTCGCCGTGTACGACGCCATGCCGCCGGGGCAGCGGGCGATGCTCGAGGCGCTCGGCCTCGCCGCCGGCCGCGGCGACGCCCGCGCCGTGCGGGGCCGCCTCGCCCGCGACCGCACGACGGCGCGCGACACCCCCGCCGGGATCGGCCCCATCACCCGCGCCCTCGGCCTCGCGCCGGACCCGGCGCCGGCGCTCGAGGCCGAGGGCCGCAAGCTCGTGCTGGAGGACCAGCAGAAGGCGTTCCTCCCCGGCGCCGCGACCGCGGTGCTCCGCCACGTCGAGCGGTTCACGATCTCGCCCGACGGGCTCGTCCACTACGTCACGTACGACCTCCGCCGCGTCTCCGGCACCACGGACGTGGCCCAGGGCGCGGCCAATTACGGCCCGCTCATCGAGGGCCGCGCCATGCCGCGCCTCCTGCGCCGCCGCATCCACAAGCGCGACGGCCGCATCCTCGCGCCCGACGCGGCGTCGAACGCCGCGCAGGACCAGAGCGACCTCTCCCAGCTCGAGCAGGGCGACTACATCGAGCAGGTCACCGAGGGCCACGCGCTGCCGGGCGACGGCGGCCAGCTCGTCATCGACACGTGGGATCTGCTCCCCGAGCGCACGAGCGTCCGCGAGGCGACGATCGAGGTCCGCCGCCCGGCGTCGCTCCCGCTCGCGCTCTGGTCGCACCCGCTGCTCGGCGCGGCGGAGCAGCGCGCCGAGGGCGCCTCCACGGTCAGCGTCTGGCGCATCAAGGACCAGCCGCCGCGGCGCATGGAGGACGGCGTGCCTCGCGTGGAGATGGGCGTCGGCGTCAGCCTGGGGACGCAGACCTGGGCCCACGTGGCCGCGGCGCTCGACGAGAACGTCCGCGCGCTCGAGGACCGCGATCCCTACATGACCCGCTGGGCGCGGGAGGCCGCGGGCGCCGACCGCACGCCGTCGCCCGCGCTGCTCGAGCGCGTCGTCGCGGCCGCGGGCAAGGCGGTGAAGGTCGCCGGCGGCGCCGAGCTCTCGGACATGGCGGCGTTCCTCGGCGGCGGCCCGCAGCGCACGACGGCGCGCGCGATGATCGAGCTCGGCCAGGGCAGCCGGTCGTGGGTCGTCTACCGCGCGCTGCGCGAGCTCGGCGTGCGCGCCGATCTCGCCATCGCCGAGACCGAGCCGTTCAGCTCGTCGGCGGACTTCCCGCCGCACGCGGGGCGCTTCCGCCACCCGCTCGTCATCGCCCGCCTTCCGGGCGGCGACGTGTGGATCGACGCCGACGTCGAGGGCCCGCCGCTGCCCCCCGGCCGCATCAGCCCCGAGCTGCGCGGCCGCGCCGCCATGCTGCCGGGCGGCGCGCTCGTCACCGTGGCCGGGACGAGCGGCGAGACAGGCGACGAGGTCGACCTGCGGCTGACGGTCGACGCGCAGGGTAACGCCGCGGGAACGTTCACGATCCTGCTGCACGGGCGGGCCGCGCAGGCGCTCTCGGAGGCGTTCGAGACCGTGGTGGGCACGGCGCGGCGCGAGATGCTCCGGGGCGTCGTGCTCGGCTGGCTCCCGTGGGCCGACGTCGAGGATGTTGTCGTCTCGTCGACGGAGGGCTCGTGGGAGGTCGCGCTCCGCGCCGCCGTGACGATCCACGGCTTCGCGCAGCCGGTGGGCAAGGACGGCGCGGCGTGGACGCTGCCGGGGCTCGAGCCGGTGCACCTCGTGTTCCCGCGCGCGTACACGAGCACGCTCGGCGCCTCGTACGCCTCGCGGGGGGCCCGCAAGAGCGCGCTCGCGATCGAGACCGCGCTCCAGTACCACGTGCGCCGCAGGATCGAGCTGCCCGAGGGCTACGCGGTCGCGCGCGCGCCCGAGGGCGTGCGCGTCGAGCACGCGGGCCTCGCGGCGTCGCGCAAGGGCAGCTACGGCGCGGCGATCGAGGAGGACTTCGCGCTGAGCTTGCCGACGGGGACGGTGTCGATCGACGAGTACAAGGCGTTCGTCGAGCGGGTGCAGGCGGTCGACAGCGGCTTCATGGCGGGCATCCGGGTGGCGCGGCCGGCGGCGCCGGCGCGGCAGGCGCGGACGTCCGACGGCGCGCAGGCGCCGGGCGCTGTCCGCGGCGGGGCGCGGCCGCAGGCGCCGGAGAAGAAGCCGTGAGCCTCGACGTCCGCGAGTCGGTCCCGCTGGCCCCGCTCACGACGCTCGGCGTGGGCGGGCCGGCGCGCTACTTCGCCGAGGCCGAAGGTGAGGCCGCGGTGGTCGAGGCGTTCCGCTTCGCCGAGGCCCGCGGCGTGCCGCTCTTCGTGCTGGGCGGCGGCTCGAACCTGCTTGTCGCGGACCGGGGCGTCGACGCGCTGGTGCTGCGCGTGCGCGTCCGCGGGATCGAGCTGATGGGCGGGCGCGGGGAGGCCAGCGGCGGGGACGCCAGCGGCGGGGAGGCCAGCGGCCGGGAGATCGGCGGCGGCGGAGAAGCCGGCCGCGCCCTCGTGCGCGCGGGGGCGGGCGAGGCGTGGGACGACCTCGTGGCGCGCGCGGTCGCCGAGGGCTTGGCGGGCGTCGAGTGCCTGTCGGGCATCCCGGGTGACGTCGGCGCGACGCCGATCCAGAACGTGGGCGCGTACGGCCAGGAGGTCGCCGAGACGATCGTCGAGGTCCGGGCGATCGATCGCGCGACGGGGGCGGCCGCGGTCCTCTCCGGCGCGGACTGCGGCTTCGGCTACCGCGACAGCCGGTTCAAGCGCGCGTGGCGCGGGCGGTACGTCATCACGGCCGTCACGTTCGCGCTGCGCCCGGGGGGCGCCGCGGCGGTGCGCTACCCCGAGCTCCAGCGGGCGCTCGCCGCGCCGGCGGGGGGCGCCGCGCCGCCGCTCGGCGAGGTGCGCAGCGCGGTGATCGCGCTCCGCCGCGGCAAGTCGATGGTGCTCGATCCGGCGGACGAGAACGGCCGGAGCGCGGGGTCGTTCTTCATGAACCCGACGCTCGCCCCCGGCGCCGCCGCGGGCGTCGTCGCGCGCATCGAGGCGGCGGGCGTGCTCGCGCCCGGCGAGGCGATCCCGAAGTATCCGGCGGAAGGCGGCCGGGTGAAGCTGTCCGCGGCCTGGCTGATCGAGCGCGCCGGCTTCGCGAAGGGGACGCGCCACGGCGCCGCGGGCATCTCGACGCGCCACACGCTCGCGCTGGTGAACCGCGGCGGCGCCACGGCGGAGGAGCTGCTCGATCTCGCGCGGCGCGTCCGGCGCGGCGTGCTCGACCGGTTCGGCGTGGCGCTCTCGGCCGAGCCGGATCTGGTGGGGTTTGCGCCCGGCGAGATCGACGATCTCGCCGGCGGCGCCCACCTGTGAGAGGGGCCCCCGGGCGACCGGGGACCCCTCGTCGACAGCTCACCGCCCGGCGTCGTGGAGCATGCCCTTGATCGCCCAGCTGCTGTCGACCTGGCGCGGGTACAGGTCACCGACGAAGTGCGCGCCGTGCATCAGCCAGATGCCGACCTGGCCGTTCGTGTGCCGCCAGACGATGTCGTCGCGGCGATCGTGATCGAAGTCGCCGACGCCCTGCACCTGCCATGCGAGGTCGCCGGGCCCGTGCGCGTTGTTGTACGAGGGCGAGTCGAAGCCCAGCTCGCCGCCGAACCAGATGGCGAGCTGGCCAGTGGCGTCCCGCCACAGGATGTCCGAGCGCAGGTTGCCGTCGAAGTCGCCGATGGCCTGCACCTTCCAGAAGTGGCTCGGGTCCTGGCCGCCGGGGTTGGCCTCGCCCACCCGCGTCCCGCCCGACATGAACCAGATGGCGACCTGGCCGTTCGTGTTTCGCCACAGGATGTCCGAGCGCCCATCGCCGTCGAAGTCGCCGACGCCCTGCACCTTCCACGCGTTGTCGACCGGCGCCGGCTGGTTGTTGTAGCCGGGATAGGCGGCCTGGGCGGCGTCGCCCTTGAACCAGATGGCGAGCTGGCCGCTTTCGTCGCGCCACAGCACGTCCGAGCGCCCGTCGCCGTCGAAGTCGCCGACGCCAGCCACCTTCCAGAAGAGGCTCGGGTCCTGGCCGCCGGGGTAGGCCTGACCGACGACGGCTCCGTCATTCATGAACCAGATGGCGACCTGACCCGTCGTGTGTCGCCAGAGCAGGTCGCTCTGGCCGTCGCCGTCGAAGTCTCCGGTGCCCTGGATCTTCCAGGAGAGGCTCGGGTCCTGGCCGCCGGGGTAGGCCTCGCCGACGATGTCGCCGCCGTCCATGAACCAGATGGCGACCTGGCCATTGGTGTGCCGCCACAGCAAGCTGCTGCTGGCCGAGCAGGAGCACGTGTCACCGTCGCCGCTGCACTGGTTCGAGGGTGACGACGGGCACATGTGCGACTTGATCCAGTCGAACTCGGAGCCCGTCGTGACGCCCTTGCTGACCCAGCCGTGGCTCACCGTCCACGTGTGCATCGAGTGGACGGCGTAGAGCCGGCTCGCCTCGGCGTTCAAGACGGCCCCGCCCGAGTCTCCGCCGCAAAAGACCTGGTCGTCGAAGCGCAGGATATCGTGGCCGTCCTCGTACCCGCCGACCTTGGCGGCGTCGAAGTTCAGCGTGCCGAAGGGGGTGCTGCAATCGGCGCCCGTGCGCCCGAAGCCGGCGATCGTGACCCTCGAGCCCTCTGCGGGGTAATCGCTCGCCACGACGAAGGGCTTCACGTGCGCCGGCGCGACGCCGTTCAGCTTGATGACCGCGACGTCATGTTCGATCTGCCGCTCGGTCCAGGATGGGTTGTAGTCCGGCTGGATCCTGGCCACGCCGCTCAGCACGCGCGGGCCCGCGCCCGGCGTCGCCGGGTCGGGGCGAAAGGTCACCGTTGCATTCGTGGAGCAGCCGTTGCCGCCGACGTAGCCGTCCTCGCAGAAGCAATGCGCGGCGGTGAGGACCGTGTCCGCGGCGATGACCATACCCGAGCAGCTCCCCTGCGAGGTCGTCACCTTCACCATCGCGAGCAGATCGCTCGGCCCCGCGGGCGTCGGGTCGACGATCGAAGATGCGACATCAGCCGTCTCCTCGAAGTCGCCCGCTTCGCCGGGGTCGGCCGCGCAGGCGGCCAGCGACGCCGCCAGCAAGGGATACAGCCAGCGCCGTAGACGAACATGCTCTTGAGTCATCGATTCAATCATCATATCGCTACCCTCCTTTTCGCTTCGCCCGCCGCGGTGGCGCGCGAAGGGGACACGCATCGTTTGCTGCTCTGGTGCGCGCTCGCGCCCCCGGTCTTCGGAGGGCGTTCAGCGGGCCTCTTCAGCAACGCTTCGCTCTTCAGCCTTCAGCAACGCACGTGCCGGGTCGGGGCGGCGCTCGCCCTCGCGGATCGTCGATGCGCAGGAGCGGGAAGTGCGCTTCTTCCGGCCCCCTCGCGAGCCCGTCGTCCCGAGCGAGGTGTCGCCCCGGGAGGACCAGGTGTCTCCTCCACAGAGACAGGGCGAGTGGGGCATCGCGCCAGGATGCGGAGCTCCAGCGCGACGGATCCCTGCTCTTCCAGCACGAACGCGCCGCGCCCACGCAGAGGCGAGGTTCGGATCGGGACCTCGGGCCGCCACGCCGAGGGCGGCCGGCGCCAGGGCGTGGTGCGAGCGCCCCGTCATCTCGGGGGAGAGCGCGGTCGTTTGCCGGCGCTGCAGCGCGGACGACTCGCCGTTCAACCCGCGCTGCGCCCGCTGCGGGGAGCCGCTCTCGGAGGAGCCGGAGGCGCCAGCTGCGAGCAACCTGGATCTCTCGTACGAATCATCGCATACCAGGAAGCGCCCGACTGGGCATAACGCTCGACCAGCCAGCGGGTAGGTCGACGGCGCATGGACTGGGCGTTCGGCTGCGAGACGCCAAGGCTTCGAGATCAGGGAGTTGGTTGTCCGTGCTTTGGTCGATCGTCGAGCCACGGAGGTAGCGGGTGGCTTTCACGAAGAGGACAGCGAGTGAGGCTAAAAAGTTTCACTGGGCTGTTACCGCCGGTCACGAAGGTGTCCGCGACGGTCCAGGCCCGGCGCTTGACGAACGCGAGGGTGTCGCACGCATGGGTCACTCCCTGTCTACTCCACCGGCGCTCCACTCTCGGAAGAGCTTCCACGCGAGCATGAACGCTTCCGGGTCCGGAGGTCCCTCGTTCGCACTGGGAGCGAGAACCCCTGCACGTGTCCTTGACAGCAGATGCTCCAGCCATGAAAAGAGCGCGAATACCTGCTGCCCACCCCACTCTGCTCCCATGCGGTAGTCGAACGCGATGGTGTCCTGAAAGACGTGAACGCCGAGACACGGAATGATGACTTCGCAAGCGCTAGCTCCCTCGATTGCGAAGTGGAAGGGTGATGCTTGGCCGGTGCTAACCAGCAGAGCGGCATTGGGCACCTCGTCCAGTCCACGTTCTGTTGTTGCCTGCGCGTCCCAGAATGTCGCATCTCGACTGACAACACGGGACCCGCGTCGAATCGACAAATACAGGTCCGCGACTTCACCGTTTGTTAGGTTCTGAAGCTCGACGGTTGGAAGAGAGCCATCATTGGTCTCAAAGCACTGCCGCACACGGTTCCAGAGCATCTCGGGTGACATCTGCCTCACCTAGTACTATTCCACGAAACCACCGAAGGAGCCGTCCGAATTGAACCGAGCACCTCTTCCATCAGGCGCGCTGACCTGCCAGCCTCCTCGACCGAGGGGCTTTGTTGTTGACCCTGGGCTGGTCAGTATGTCATCCAACTGATCCTGTCCAGCCTTGTTCCAGTTTTCGGGTGGCCCCTTGGCGCCAGGAAACTTCGTGGTTCCAGGTCTCCCGCCGGTCCGATGCTTTTGCAGTGCTCGCCCAGCCCTCGTCAGTAGTCCTGCCTTATCGGCCGGGTCTAACGCCTGCCCTGCTTTCGAGAGAGCGTCAACGGATGGTCCCCCCCTTGCGGCCGGCTTCTTCGGCGGCTCCACCGCAGCCGGGGCTGGCGGCTTGGGAGGCTCCTTCGCCCCGCCCCCGCCCGCTGCAGGCGGCGGGGGTGGCGACGGTACTTCCGCGGGAGGCGCGGGCGCAGGCGCAGCTTCAGATGGCTTGGCGGAGTCTCCTCCGTGATGGCATCATAGATCAAATAGCCCACGCGGCCTACGCCTCCGACAATGACCGCACCAGCAACGATCACCTCCCCAAAGGGCGAGGGCTCGGCCAGCGCCACCGCAGTGGCCGAACCGGCTGTCTTCACGGCCGTTTCCAAAACCTGCGCAGCTTCCTTTGAATACCTGCCATCCGGATCAACGAAAGCTACGGGGTTATTCCATGTATACGTGTACAGGCCCAGGTTGATCGGCCTGTACACGCCGCCGTTGATCCGGCCGGCCATGTACTCCGCCAGCACCGGATCCGGGCTCAGCCACACCCCGAGCCGCGGCTCATAGCTCCGCGCCCCGTAGTGGTAGAGCCCCGTCGACAGGTCGAGCTCCTTCCCGGTGAACAGGTACGGCTGCCGGTTCTGGAACCGCGAGTCCGTCTGGTCCGCCCACAGCTCCCCGCTCGGCAGGTACTCCACGTGCTGGCTCAGCGCCTGGTCCTGATCGGTGACGTACTGCGTGCTCCCGAGGTGGTCCGGGTGGTAGTACAGCACCGGCGGCCTCTGGTAGTAGTCCGCGTCGATCTTGCTCGTGATCCGCGTCTCGCCCGCGAACAGGTGCTTCGTCGCGATCACCCCGTTGCGCACCACCAGGTGCTGATCGACGTACGCCGTCTCCTCCTCCCCGGCGACCCGGTGCAGGTGGATCCGCCGCTCGCCCGCACCGTCGTACAGCGCCCGCGACATCTCCTGCCCGTTCTCGCTTACCGACACCAGCCGGTTGTCCTCGTCCCAGCTCAGCGTGCGCTGCAGGTTGCCCCGGTACTTCCACTGCTTGTGGTTGCCGTTCGCGTCGTACGACAGCTCCCTCAGCCGCGGCTGCGACTCCGCGGGCACGTACTCGTCCACCTGAGTCGCCGCGTGCGGCCTCGGCCCGGTGTAGCGGTAGTCGTTCCGGTACGTCCGCTCCCGGATCGGGTACTGCATCTGCCAGTTGTTGCCCCCGCTCCGCGCGTACCGGGCGACCTCTTGCCGCTTCGCCGTCGCGTTCCCGAGGACGTCGTAGTCGACGCCCAGCGTGTACCGCTCCTGCTCGTTTCCCCGCTCCTGGTAGATCCCCGACGCCTCGGTCAGCTGGTTCAGGTCGTCGTACGCGAACCGCTGCTGCGTCCGCGCCACCATCACCGCCCCGCCCAGCGACTCGTCGAACGGCACCTCGTTGTTCAGCTCCCGGATGTTGCCGACGAGGTCGTACCGGTACCGCAGCCGCTGGAACGGCCTCGGCGATCGCCCCATCGACCGCATCTGCGCGCTCTGGTGGTCCGCGTTGACCTCGGTCATCCGCCGCGTCGACTCGTCATAGCGGTACTTCGTCTCGATCCCGTTGCCCGCCACCACGCGCACCCGCTGCCCGAATTCATCGTACCCGATGTGCCTCAGGTACTCCGTCGTCCTCGGCTCGCTCGGGTGCTGCGGATTGACCCGCTGGTTCTCTCCGACCACCGACACCACCGCGCCGCCTCGGTCGTACCCGTAGCGCGCAACCTCCTCGCCTGAGCCGGGGAAGTGGAGCTCCTGCATCCGCCCCAGCGCGTCGAACACGTACTTCATCGTCGCCTGGTACGGCCCCCTATGCGGCTCCCGCAGCCTCGGGAACTCCGAGGTCAGCTCCGCCGTGTTGCCGAACCGATCGTAACGGAAACTCCGCTTGCCCGCCGCGCTCGTCTCCTCCACCAGCCGCGCCGCTCGGTTGCCCTGCTCGTCCCTGTCGTCGTTGTGCGCCTCGGTCACCCGGACGAGCTCCCCGAGCGGGTTGTTCTCGTAACGCATCACGCTCCGCGGAGTGCCCGTTTCATTGAATATATTTCAGGAACGCCAACAACCATTCGACGAACCTGGACCCCTCGACAGAGGGCTCCTGGTCCTCTCCAGCCTCATGGTCCCACAGAACCACCGGCGGCTCATCAACTCGAGTATCCAAACAGTAAAGATTACCCCCACCATCATTCATAATCGGCACCAAATACCCCGGAAGCCGCGGACTCATCTCGCCTCGCTCGCTCTCCGTGATGCGCACAAGGTCAAGATGCGAAGGCACATCACCACCTAGCCCATACAGCTCAACAGACAGAATACCCCCCCATCCGTAAACCCTCAAAAATTCGCGAAATTCTCCATTCAGGTTTATCCCCAGCCGTCGCTCTGCTGCCGCAATCTCCGAATCCGTTGCTCCGCAACCAACGGACTGGCTCGGAATTTCATCAAATATCATTCGCAATTCGTCAACGCCCATTTATTCCTCATGGCAAATTTGGGTGGTTCTTCTTGTAACTCGGCCCCAGCCGGTGCTCAGTCCGACTCATAGCTCTCAGGTTATTGAAATTGTTGGTCCCGCCCTCGGATAGCGGCCTGATGTGATGCAGTTCCATCGGGTGCCCATCAGGCCCGAGCGGCGCTTTCCCCAGCCTCATCCGTGCCACATTCTCCGCCGAGTACGAGCCCGCGTTACTTGAGGCCTCGTTCTGCCAAAATCTCGGCTTAATTGCATTAAACTCAGCCCGCGCCGATTTCAGCGCATCCCCGGTAACCCTTGATCCATCTCCTGCCGGCTTCTTCGGCGGCTCCGCCGCAGCTGCGACAGGCGGCTTGGGAGGCTCCTTCGCCCCGCCCCCGCCCGCTGCAGGCGGTGGTGCTGGCGACGGTACTCCCGCGGGAGGCGCGGGCGCAGGCGCAGCTTCGGATGGCTTGGGGGAGTCTCCATCCGTAATGGCATCATAGATCAAATAACCCACGAGGCCTACGCCTCCGACAATGACCGCACCAGCAACGATCACCTCCCCAAAGGGCGAGGGCTCGGCCAGCGCCACCACAGTGGCCGAACCGGCTGCCTTCACGGCCGTTTCCACAACCTGCGCAGCTTCCTTTGAATACCTGCCATCCGGATCAACGAAAGCTACGGGGTTATTCCATGTATACGTGTACAGGCCCAGGTTGATAGGCCTGTACACCCCGCCGTTGATCCTGCCGGCCATATACTCCGCCAGCACCGGATCCGGGCTCAGCCACACCCCGAGCCGCGGCTCATAGCTCCGCGCCCCGTAGTGGTAGAGCCCCGTCGACAGGTCGAGCTCTTTCCTATTGAACAGGTACGGCTGCCGGTTCTGGAACCGCGAGTCCGTCTGGTCCGCCCACAGCTCCCCGCTCGGCAGATACTCCACGTGCTGGCTCAGCGCCTGGTCCTGATCGGTGACGTACTGCGTGCTCCCGAGGTGGTCCGGGTGGTAGTACAGCACCGGCGGCCTCTGGAACCAGTCCGCGTCGATCTTGCTCGCGATCCGCGTCTCCCCCGCGAACAGGTGCTTCGTCGCGATCACCCCGTTGCGCACCACGAGGTGCTGATCGACGTACGCCGTCTCCTCCTCCCCGGCGGCCCCGTGCCGATGCACCCGCCGCTCGCCCGCACCGTCGTACAGCGCCCGCGACATCTCCTGCCCGTTCTCGCTCACCGACACCAGCCGGTTGTCCTCGTCCCAGCTCAGCGTGCGCTGCAGGTTGCCCCGGTACTTCCACTGCTTGTGGTTGCCGTTCGCGTCGTACGACAGCTCTCTCAGCCGCGGCTGCGACTCCGCCGGCACATACTCGTCCACCTGGTTCGCTGCGTGCGGCCTCGGCCCGGTGTAGCGGTACTCGTTCCGGTACGTCCTCTCCCGGATCGGATACTGCATCTGCCAGTTGTTCGGCCCGACCCGCCCGTACTGGGCGACCTCCTGCCGCTTCGTCGTCACGTTGCCGAGCACGTCGTAGTCGATGCCCAGCGTGTACCGCTGCTGCTCGTTTCCCCGCTCCTGGTAGATCCCCGAAGCCTCGGTCAGCTGGTTCAGGTCGTCGTACGCGAACCGCTGCTGCGTCCGCGCCACCATCACCGCCCCGCCCAGCGACTCGTCGAACGGCACCTCGTTGTTCAGCTCCCGGATGTTGCCCACGAGGTCGTACCGGTAGCGCAGCCGCTGGAACGGCCTCGGCGATCGCCCCATCGACCGCATCTGCGCGCTCTGGTGGTCCGCGTTGACCTCGGTCATCCGCCGCGTCGACTCGTCATAGCGGTACTTCGTCTCGATCCCGTTGCCCGCCACCACGCGCACCCGCTGCCCGAATTCATCGTACCCGATGTGCCTCAGGTACTCCGTCGTCCTCGGCTCGCCCGGCTGTTGCGGATTGACGCGCTGGTTCTCCCCGACCACCGACACCACCGAGCCGCCTCGGTCGTACCCGTAGCGCACGATCTCCTCGCCCGAACCCGGGAAGTGGATCTCCTGCATCCGCCCCAGCGCGTCGAACACGTACTTCATCGTCGCCTGGTACGGCCCCCTATGCGGCTCCCGCAGCCTCGGGAACTCCGAGGTCAGCTCCGCCGTGTTGCCGAACCGATCGTAACGGAAACTCCGCTTGCCCGCCGCGCTCGTCTCCTCCACCAGCCGCGCCGCTCGGTTGCCTTGCTCATCCCCGGCGTCGTCCGGCTCGCCGTACGTGTAGACAACGTCCTGCGTCACCGGAGTGTCGATCTTCCGCAGCCGGTTGAAGTCGTACTCGTACCGGATCAGCTGCCCCCGCGCCGCGAGCTCCGCCGTCTGCTTCGCCCTCAGGTTCCCGACCAGATCGTACCGCCACTCCGTACGCCCAGCGTCGGGGCTGACCAGCGTCACCATCCGGCCGACCGAGTCGTACGTCGCCGTCGTCGCGTTGTTCCGCGCGTCCGTCACCCGCACGAGCTCGCCGAGGGGGCTGTGCTGGTAACGCGTCACGATCTGCGTCTCCACCCCCTGGATCCGGTTGAACTCCTCCACGGTCGCGATCCGCCCACCCACGTCCCGGTACGTGTTCCGCATCTTCCCGTTGGCGTCGATCACCATCTCCTGAAAGAGCAGCTGCCCTTCCAGCGCCACCAGGTCGTGCTCGATCGCCGTCCGCGCGTAGCCGCCCGGCGCGCTCGTGTCCGGCATGGCGACCTCCCGCACACGCGAGACCGCGTCGTAACGCGTGAGCGTCGGCCGCAGCAGCACCAGGCTCACGAACGCCGTGTCCGCCTCCGCGCTGAAGCCCGGCTGCCCTTGCTCCACCACGCGGCCGAGCGCGTCGAACGCCACCGCCCCGCTGACCGTCATCCCGATCTCGGTACCCGTGCCCGTATCCCGCTCGTGGTCCTTCTTGGTCTGCAGCACGCGCCCCAGCCCATCCGCGAACGTCATCGTCACGATCGGGTCGCCCGGGTGCTCCACGTCCTTGTGGCTCGTCTTCGCCCACGCCGGCAGCGCGGCGGTCTGATCGGGCTGGAGCGCATACTCGAACCCGATCGTCGGCTCGCCCTCGCCCACGAGCGCTTCCGGATCGTACACCATCGTCGGCGTGCACCCGACCGGCACGGCGTCCTCGCCGTCCTCCGCGAGGTCGCTCGGCCCCCAGACCTCGGTGAGCCGCCCGAAGTCGTCCACCCGGTGCACCATCGTGTGCCCGTTGACATCGGTCTCCTGCGCCACCGTGCCATACAGCAGATTCGGCACGCTGTTCGAACGGTACCCGAAGCTATCGCTCGCGCACGTGCGGTAGCTGTGCGTCACCTCATCGTAGCTGTACGTCAGCTTGTAATTGTTCGGGTCGGTCGATGTCTCGAGGTTGCCGAAATCGTCGAACACATAGCTCCACGTGGCCTCCGCGTTCGCGTAGGTCGTCCCATCCGCCCGCTTGCCGCCGGAGACGACGTTCGTGACGGTCTTGAGTGCGCCCGTTCCCGGCCAGTACGTCGCCGTGCGCCGGCGCAGCACGCGACCCTGCTCGTCCGTCGTCTCGACGAGCTCCGGCTTCACGACGTACGCCGAGCCAGGCTCCGTGTACTCCACCCGCTGATGCACGTTGTCGTCCGGCGTATCGGCCTCGCCGTCGGCGTGCAGCGCGATCAGGTTGCCGAGCTCGTCGAAGACCCTTGTCTCGCGCGTGCTCTTGTGCGGCGCGCTCGGGTCGTCGGTCGTCCCCTCGTAGAACGCGCTCCTCCGCTCCGTCTCCCTGGGGAAGAACCAGCCCACCCTGGGCTCCAGCCCCTGGGGCGGCGGCGCGTAGTCGACCTCGTTCACCGTATAGAGCAGCCCGTCGCCGTCGCGCAGCGTCGAGCGCGCGACCAACCCGCGGCGGTAGACGTCGTGGTTCAGATGCTCGACGTGCTCGCTCGACATCGCCGTGACGCCATCCTCGCCGAGCGCCGTCGTCGTCACGAGCCCGTACCCGAGCTCGACCCGCTCCTCCCGGTCGTAGACCCCATCCGCGTGCGTCGCGATGCTCGTCCGGTACGCATGCACCCCGTACACCCCCGGCGCGCCCTCCACGCCGTCGTGCACCGTCACCTGGCTCAGCACCCACTGGCTCGACGGCATGTCGACCTGAGGTGCCCTATCCATCTCCCCGAGCGCCCCCTCGCTCGGCACGACCAGGTTGCCCTCGCGCTGGTAGTCCAGCTCGATGCTCCCGCCGAGCGGCCGGCTCACCCGCCGCAAGAGGTTCGTCTGGCCGAGCGCGTTGACCCGCGCGTACACCGTCGCGTCGCCGTCCCGCTTGAGCACGTGATCCTGCAGCCCATCGCCGTCGATGTCCTCGAACGCGAGGTGCGATGAGCCGCCGCCTTCCGAGTAGAACACCGAGCCGCCGACACACACGAAGTAGCAGACATCGACCTTGAAGCTGCCCTCGTAGCTCTCCGACCTGCGGAAGCTCACCGCGTCGCCCCCGCCCATGAACGCGTACTCCGGCGGATCGATCGACACGCCCCACGCCCCCGCGGGCCAGGACTCCTCCGGCGCGAACCGGCTCCCGAGGTTCAGCTGCACCCGGAACCACGGCTCTTCCGGGTCCTTCATCACCTTGTCCGGCAGCCCGTCGCCGTTCACGTCCGCGAAGTCCACCACCGTCCGCGCCGTCGTGTACGTGTACCCCGCGCCGGCGGCGGCCACCGTCGCGTCCATGCCGACGCCGACGCTGTTCGCGCCCGTGTCCTCCAGCCGCACCGCGTCCACCCCGGCCGCGTCCGTGAACTCATTCAAGATGTCGCCGAGCGTCTCGCGCAGCGTCCCCGCATCGAAGTCGCTCTTCTCGAAGCGCGCCCGCTCCAGCGGCGCCGGCCCCGCGAACCGATGCCCCAGGTTGAACGCCACCTTCATCACCCCGCTCTCGGGATCCTGCGTCACCTGGTCCACCAGACCGTCGCCGTTGACGTCCACCAGATCCACGTGCGTGGCAGACAGGCCATAGCTCGTCCCAAGGCGGAATTGCGTGTGCAGGTACCCCTCGAAGCGCCCCTCGCTCGTCGTCTTGGAGATCGTCTGGATCTCGCTGTCGACAGTGACCGATGCGCTCCCTTCCAGCCGGATCGCACGGTGCTCGATCCGCCGCAGCGCCTCCGGCAGCGACCAGCTGTCCCGCGGGCCGAACCCTCGCCCCGTATTGAGCACCGCGCCCTCGCGCGTCACGCTGTCGGGCAATCGATCGCCGTTGATGTCGATGAGGTCCAGGTCCGACGTGGTGCTGCCGAAGCTGTAGCCCGCCCCCAGCGGCCCGAGGTTGGCGCTGATCTCCGCGTTCCACGTCTCCGCGCTGCGCAGCCGGCCGAGCTGACCGTCTCCCCGCCTCACCCTGCCCACGATCGATGGTTTGACCAAGCTGCCGCCGACGAACGCCTCCGACGCGGCCGCGCCCCACACCGGCGCGCTCCCCTGCGGCAGCGGCACGGCGAGCGTGAAGCCGCGCTCCGGGTGGAGCGTCGGAAAGGCGATGTCCGCCTCCGAGAACACGCGATCGCCATCGAGGAAGCCGACCGACCAGCCATGGAAGCCGCCGGCCATCGGGTCCTCTGACCCGCCGCTCGCCGCCGCCTCGGGCGCGAACAAACCGAGCGACACCGGCTCCCCGTCGATCGTCGCTTGCAGGGCGGCGCCCGTGGGTGGCACCTGCGCGAAGGCCGTGACGAAGATCGGCTCGCCTGCCTGGACCTCCAGGTCGATGTCCACGGGGAATGCCGTCCCAGCAGCGCTCGGCGCGGAATACGCCTGCTTGAAGAGCAGCCGATGCACGCCCTGAACGACCAGGGTCAGCGGCTGAGTGAAGGTATAGGTCCCCGGCACGATCAGCATTCCCTCGAGCCGCGCCGTCCCCGTGCTGGGCGCGATCCACGGCCGCGGGCGCGTCGCATGCGACCACCTCGCGACAGGCATCGACACATGCGCCCGCTGCTCGATGAGCGCGAGCGGCAGCGGCGCGTCCCCGGGCCCGTCGTTGTGCAGCGTGCAGCCGGTGCGGCCGTTCGGCTGCACACCGCACTGCACTTGCCCGCGCCGCGGCGCGCCCGTCGCCCGGTCCACGCGCGTGTACTCCTCGTAACGGACCACCGGGCTCCACGCGATGCGCGCCGGATCATCGGGCAGCTCCGCCTTCACCCGGAACCGGAGGCGATCGCCCGCGAGCACCGGGATCGCCTCGGGCAGCAGCGCGCCCATCCCGAGCCCGCCGGCGCCCGCGCCCACGTGCTGCGGCGCCAGGATCGACTCCGCCGCGGCGCTGCCGCGCTCCCGCACGATCTCCACCCACAGCTCATCGCTCGTCGCCCACTTCGTGAGGTCGCCCGTGATCCGGACGCTGCCGTCGGCCGGCGCCACCCACGGCACGTCGGGCCGCCCCGCGAGCCGGTGATCGTGGCTGTACTCGAAGCGGTGGATCGGCGCCCCGTCCGGCCCAGCCTGCGCGAGCTCCGTCTCGCTCACCTCGTAAGTGATCGACGGGCTCCAGGAGACCAGGTCAGCCGTCGTGTCCACGCGCCGCTCGGGGTCGATCGCCGGCGCCGCGCTCACCCGGAAGTAGATCCGGTCGCCCGCGGCCACGTGCGTCGTGAGGACATCACCGCCGCACCGATGCGCGCCAAGGAGGCACGGAGTCAGCTCGTCCCCGTCGAGCACATCGTCGAAGAGCGGCTCGGCCTCGCCGCTCCGCACGATCTGCACCCGCACCCCATCGCCGCCCGCCTCCTGCTTCTGCAGCGCTCCGCCGATGCGGATGTCTCCCTCGAACGGCGCGATCCAGCGCAGCAGCGGATCGGCCGGATGCAAGTCCTTGCGCGCCGCCTGGGCCAGGTCGGGACGGCCGGACGGCGCGCCGCTCGTGTCGAGCGCGCCCCACGGCTGCTTGCTCCCGAAGCGGCCTCGCCGGTCGTTGAGCGCGGCGTAGACGCCCCCGAGCGGGCCGCCCGACACCAGATCAGGGTAGCCGTCGCCGTTGATGTCCGTGACGATCTGCTCGTCCTCGGTGCTGCTCCGCGTGTACCCCACCGAGCCGCTCAGGGCTGCGACGTTCAGCCCCGCATACACGCTCCATCCCGAGCGGTCCGTCAGGCCGAGATCCCTGTCGGACAAACCCAGCGCGCTCGCCGCCGTCACATGGTTCCCGGACGCCGCGCGAAGCAGGTTGAGCCCGACATCGCCGCTGTCCTCCAGGAAGTCGGGCATCCCGTCGCCGTTGAGATCGAACACGCTCTTGCGCACCGTCTCGTCGCCGAAGAAGCCGCCCCCGCCGACCGAGATCGAGAACATTCCGATGCCGAGCCCCACCGACGCGCTGCCGCCCGCGGTCGAGTCCTCCGTGCGCGACAGGCCGCTTTTGGCCTTGGCCTGTCCCCACGCCTCGGCCGCCTGCGCGAACGCCGCCACCTCGCCGGACGCGGTGCGCGGCGCCGTGAAGTACTCGAACGTATGCCGGTACAGCTCCTCGCCGAGCGTCACCTGCCCGCCCGCCTGCCGCGCGCCTCGCCCGTGGAACGCGATGGCCTGCAGCAGGCGCTTGCCGAAATCACCGTCGATGTAATGGAGCGCGTAGCTGCGAACCACGACGTCGCCGAACCGCACGTCCACACGCGAGAGCTGCTTTTCGGTCTGCTCGAGAAAGCCGGGCCTGCCGCTGAGCATGACGTCGGGCCGCCCGCTCTCGGACACGAAGTCCACGGCATAGGCCGCTTCGACCCCTCGTGACGCGTTCGCCGTGTACTCGATGCGCGCGGGGTGCACCTCGATGCGCGGCGGTGGACCGGCCTCGACCTCCCGATCATAGCGGACCCGCATCTGGTTGCCGAACGTGTCGCGCACCTCGTCGAGGTACCAGCGGAACACGTTGCGCGGCTGGCCTGGCCCGGGCTCGGGATCATCGAGCCGCGCGTTCGCGTCGCGGCCATAGACAGCCGTTGTCCCGTCCTTGTCCGTCACCTCCCAGAAGTAGCTGGCCGCCCCGGTGCCGTGCCGCACGATGCGGTCGAACCGCCCTTCCACCCGCCGCCGGAAAAGGCACGGGTCGCCGCAGGCGCCGCCTTCGACTTGCACGAGCTCGCTCCCGTCGAGCAGGTAGCGCGGCGTCTCACCCGCCGCGTACGCCGGCACCCCGAAGCGCGTGTCGATCTCGATGCTCGACAGCCTCAGATCCCACCCAACGCCGAGCCAACCGTTGCGGTGCTCGCTGTCGTAGGCGATCGCGAGCGCCGGCTCGATCCCGTTGCGCCCCGGCGGGACCTCGATCGCATGGCTCAGCCGCGCCGCGCCGCTGGAGCTCGCCTCCGGCGGCGCCACCAGCGTCACCGCGGCGAACGGGCTCCCCAGCGCGAGCCCCTTGATGCTGTTCGGATCGAAGCTGCGCGTGCCCGGCGCATCCGGCATCGCGAGCGTGGCATTCACGAAGTCGGTGAAGTGGTCGGTCAGGCTCGCCAGCTTGCCCTTCGCAGCCTCGCCGTCCCGCGCGACGTGCTCCCACTGGCCCAGCGCCTCGTCGAAGTAGAAGCCCGTCACGTGCTGCGCTGTCATCCCCGGGGGGATCGCGTGCTCGTCGTAAGGCAACGTCAGCCGCACCGGCTTCTTGAATCTGAGCCCGTGCGGCCCGAACCGGTACGCCCTCGCCCCGGGCGTGACGTTGACCATCGCGCGCCCCATCGGACGCACCTCGCCCTGGTCGAGCGGGCGAATCGTGATCCGCACCGGCTCGTCCACCGCGCCTCGAGGGATCTCCAGCACGGCCCCCTCGAACGCCACCACCCGCGCCTCGTCGGGCACCACCATCTCGCCAAACGGCGCCCCCACGTCCTCGACCGGCGGCGCGTCCACACGAGGCCCCAGGGACAGCCCCCCGACACCGTCGCTCGGCAACTGGAAGGGAATCGACGAGAGCGCTACCCCGCCGCCTGGCGGCGACAGCGGCATGAGCCGCGGCTCCGGCGGCCCTGCCAGCGCCAGGCCTTCATGCCCCCGCCCGAGCAGCAGCACCACCACACAGAACAAAGCAAGACGGCACAACCAGCCCGCGTGTCGCATTCGAGACACTCCCGACGCAAGGTCTGTTGAATTCGCGGCCACCTATGTCCCGCATGACCCGCCGTGTCAACACCGACTCGATTACAACCGATTACAGCGCGCCGCCCTCTCCTCGCCTCGCCGGCCGCCTCTCCCTCGCTGTCGCGCGCACGTCTCGACGCAGCAGCATTCAGACGCCTCAGCACGCCAGACGTCCTTGACAGCCACTCTCGATAAGCGACCATCCTCCGGTACCTCTCAACCAGGAGGGAGCTCATGCCCCCGACACGCACCGTGAAGAACACGCCCGGATCCACGTCTCCCAAGGCCAGGTCGTCCAGCAGGGCACCGACCACGAAGTCGAAGCGCCTGGCCGCAAAGCCCCACGATCCGACCAGCGAGGAGGCGCTCCTCGCGCTGGACTCGGCCTACGCCTCTGCCCCCGACATGCCTGCGAGCGTCGCGGAGCGCGAGCTCACCTCCCTGGCACGCCTCGCGCACGCGCAGCAATCACGCATGTCGAGGATCGGTATCACCTCCGACAAGGTGGATCTCCTCGCGCGCTTCGCGCGGCGCCTCGGCGCCCTCGAGAAGGGGTGGCAGAGGGCGCGCGGCGCCGTGACGCTCACGTCCGCGCAGCGCAAGCTCCGCGACGAGGCCGAGGCGCTCGACGCGAAGCTCGTGGCCGGCGGCCGCTGGGGCTGCCGCAACGACGACGCCGCCCAGGCGGAGCTCTCGCGCATCGCCGACGGCTCCGGCCTTTCGGACACCATCCAGGACCTGCGCGATCTCGTCGACTTCTGGTCCGATCACGAGGGCGCGCTCGGCGTGACCGATATCACGACGAAGGATCTCGCGCGGGCCACGGCGCTCGCCGACGCGCTCGAAGACGCCGCCGCCAACGAGGCATCGGACGCGAGCGCCGCACACGCGCTGGATCTGCGCAACCGGTGCTTCTGGGCCGCCGACGAGCTCGCCAAGGAGATCCGTGAGGGCGGCCGGTACGCGTTTCGCGATCAACCCAAGATCGCAGCCAGGTTCGTGTCGCGCCATCGGACGACCCTGAGCCGGCGCTCCCGTCTGAAGGCCAAGAAGGCGAAAGTAGAAACCGCCGCGGAGCGGACGGCGCCGATCGCAGAGCAGGCAGCGCCGATCTGAGGGCACTCCCGCGCCCGCCCCGATCGCTCCCGCACCCGTCCCGATCGCTCCCGCGCCCATCCCGATCGCTCCCGCGCCCATCCCGATCGCTCCCGCGCCCATCCCGATCGCTCCCGCACCGGCCCCGATCGCTCCCGCGCCCGATCCAAACGAAGCGATGTTGATGCCCCACGGTGGCGTGCGGAGTCCGTCTTCTTCCTCTGCTTCCTCTCCCCCCTCACCGGCTCTCTCTCGCCCATCCGCTCCACGCGTCGAGCCCGCACGGGTGCCGCTTCGCCCCTGACGTTCGTCTCCCTCGCGTCCCTCGCGCGCGTTCCGCGCCGCATTCCCTGCGCCGAGGCGAGCCTTGCGCTGCAGCGCCCCCTGCGCTTTGATGCCCGCCCTTCCCCATCCGAGGTGGAACGAACCATGGCGACCCTTGGCGACCTTCGCGAGCGCATCGACAGCATCGACGACCGGATCCTCGATCTCCTCGCCGAGCGGGCCGAGGTGGCCGTCGAGGTCGCGCACGCGAAGCGCGCGGCGAACGCCACGCAGTTTCACGACCCGGAGCGGGAGCGGCGCGTGCTCACCCGCCTGCAGGCGAAGGGCGCGGGCCGCTTCCCGGGCGACGCCATCCGGGTCGTCTTCCGGGAGGTGATGAGCGCCTGCCTGTCGCTGGAGGAGCCCATGAAGGTGGCCTTTCCGGGGACGGAGGGCGCCTTCGCGGAGGTCGCGGCGCGGCACCTGTTCGGGCTGGCCGCGCGCTACCGCGAGACGGGCACCATCGAGGGCGTCTTCGACGCCGTGCGCGCGGGCGAGGCGGCCTGCGGCGTCGTCCCCGTCGAGAGCTCGACCGACGGCTCGGTGACCCTGACGGCGGACGCCCTGATCGAGAGCGACCTCCAGATCCGGCAGGAGCTCGTGCTCGACGTCGCCTATTGCCTGTTCAGCAAGGCGGAGGGGCTGAGCGGCGTCGCGCGCGTCCACGCGCACCCGCACGCGCTCTCGCAGTGCCGCCTCTGGCTCGCGAAGCACCTCCCCGGCGCGCAGATCGTCCAGACCGTCTCCGCGGCCGCGGCGGCGCACGAGGCCCTCGGCGACCCCGCCGCGGCGGCGATCGGCAGCCGCGGGGCGGGCGAGCTCTACGGGCTTCCGCTCCTGCGGGAGCGCATCCACGACCGCGCCGAGAACGCGACCCGCTTCATCGTCATCGCCCCGGCCGACGCGCCCGCCACGGGCGCGGACAAGACCTCGATCGTCTTCTCCGTGCAGGAGGAGCCCGGCGCGCTCCGCCGGGTCCTCGCCATCTTCGACGACGCGGGCATCAACCTGACCCGGATCGAGTCGAGGCCCAGCCGGCAGAAGCACTGGGACTACGTCTTTCTCGTCGATCTGGAAGGCCACCGGAGCGATCCGCGCGTCGCCGACGCGATCGAGCGGCTCCGCGCGCGCTGCGAGATGGTCAAGGTGCTCGGGAGCTACCCGCGGTCGACCGGCGCGCGCTGAGGCGCGGGCGCGGCCATCCCGCCGAGCCGCGACGGGGGATGGTGCCCCGCGGCGAAGGGTGATAATTTTCCGCGCCCGTGCCGGCCGCGTCGCTCGCGCTCGCCCTCCGCGCTGCCCGAACGGCCGCGAGCGCGGTCGCCGGCACCCTGCTGGCCGCCGTCTCCCTGCCCGCCGCAGCGGCCGAGCCGCCCGCCGCCGGCGAGCCGGTGCTCGTCCTCGCCGCCTTCCCGGGCGCCGGCGGCATCGACAAACGCGCCCTCGACCTCGTCGTCGCCCATATCCGCCCCGTCGGCGTCCGCGTTCAGATCGTCCGCCCCGGCACGCCGAGACCCGTGCTGCAGACGCTCCTCCCCGAGGCCAACGCGCTCGCCGACGCGTGGGACGCGCGGGGAGTGCTCTGGATCGACGCCGGCGCGAGCGACGAGCTCGCCCTGTACGTGGTCGAGCGCGACGGCGAGCAGATCTACGGCCGCCGCATCCCGGTCTTGCCCGGGCAGACCGCCACCGCCCTCGAGTCGCTCGCCAACATCGCCGGCGCGGTCGCCGAGGAGCTCCGCGAGGGCCACGTCGCCGGCCTGGCCGAGGTGAAGGTCGCCCCGGCCGCGCCGGCTCCAGCGGCTCCGCCCGAGCCCGACGGTGCCCCCGGGCTCGCCGCGTCCCCCGCATCCCCCGCGGCGCCCGCGGCCACCGCGCCCGCGGACGCCGCGCTGGACCTGCAGCCGCCCGCGGGCCCGCCGTCGCCATCCACGGGCGCCCGCCGCGAAGCGAGCCCGCTGCCCACGTTCGCCGTCCTCGCCGGCTACGCCGGCGCGAGCTTCAGCAGCGCCGCGCCCTGGCAGAGCGCCGCCGCGCTCCGCGCCTCCTGGGCGCCGGTGGACTACGCCGTCCTCGGCCTGGGGTACGAGCTGATCCCCTCGACCTCCCTCGGCAACGAGCAGTCCACGTTCGAGCTCTTGCGCCACCCGGTGATCACGACCGGCCAGGTCCGCGTCAGGCTCCCCCTGGGCCTCGACCTGCAGCTCGGCGCGCGCGCCACCGTCGATATCGTCGAGCGCGTCCCCGAGGAAGGCACGACCCAGCAGGCGCTCGAGCAGCCACCCCCGTTCCCGCCACCTCCCGGTCATTTCCCGCCAGCGCCGCCCCCGTGGCGGTGGCCGAGGATGTTTCCGCAGCAGCTGCCGCCGCCCGAGGCCCGCACCGACGTGCTCGTGAGCGTCGCGCCTGTCGCGGAGCTCGGGGTCCCGCTCACCGGGTGGCTCCGCCTCAAGACGACGCTGGGTGTGGACGTGCTCCTGACGGAGCCTGACGCCACCGTACACCCGGCCCTCGCGCTTTCAGCCAATCCGGTGCGGATCCTCGCCGGCGTCGGGCTCGAGCTCGGCCTCGACATGTCGGCCCCGCCGGCCCCCGCGGGCATGGTCAGGAAATGACCACCCGCGCCGCATGACCCAACACGAAAGGAAAATTGACCCGCTTCGGGCCGTGCGTCGCACCAGGACGATGCGATGGACGCTGAGCACGCGCGAGCTCTCTCCAGGAGCCTCGGCCCCCTGCCCGAGCCGCTCCTGGCCAGCGCCATGACGCGCCCCGTCCCCGCACCGCCGCCTGCCCCGTCGACCGCCGTGTCCTCGCCGTCTGAGCTCGAACGGATGCGCCACGCCGGCGCGGGTGACCCGGAGGCCCAGGCCTGGCTCATGACGCACGTGATCTCGCGGGTCCGCCGGATCGCGCGGACGTTCCTCCGCAGCGCGGCCGACGCCGACGACGCCGCGCAGCTCGCCCTGCTCGCGATCCTCGAGAGCGCGTCGAGCTACCGCGGCGACGCCGCCGTCGAGGCCTGGGCCAGGCGCGTCGCCGTCCGGACGATCCTCCGGTACGCAAGGCAGCAGCGCAGGGAAGGCGCGCCCGTGGCCCCGGAGAGCGCGATCGACGAGGAGATCGCCCAGGCGCCGCACCAACCCCCGTTCGAGGCCCTCCCGCGCGAGGCGCGCGCGTACCTCGACGAGCTGCCGGAGGCGCAGCGCCATGTGATCCTCCTGCACCACGCGCTCGATTACTCCATCGAGGAGATCGCCGGAATGACCGAGGTCAGCGCCGATACGGTGAAGAGCCGGCTGCGCCTCGGGATCGGCGCGCTCCGCAAGCAGGTGCGACAGGACCTCGCCGTCGGCCGGAAGAGAGCATCATGACAGGGACGCAGAAGTCCGAGATCGATCTGGATCTCCTGCCCGCGATCCTCGCCGCGGAGGCGCGCGGCGAGCCGATCCGCCCCGAGGACGCGGAGCTCCTCCGCCGCGCCGAGCAGGACGACCCCGAGCTCCGCGGCGAGGCGCCGCTCTGGGCCGCCATCGGCAGGCTCGGCGACGCGCGCGGCGACGGCCGCGAGCTCAGCGACGCCGCCATGCTGCAGCAGGTGCTCGCGCGCGCCCGCCTCGGGCCCGGGGGCGCCCGCGTCGAGCCCCACGCCGCTCGCCTCGACCCGAGGGGCGCCCGCCTCGGGCCCGGGGGCGCCCGCGTCGAGCCCCACGCCGCTCGCCTCGACCCGAGGGGCGCCCGCGTCGAGGCCGCGCCCGAGAGCACGGCGCGGCTGCGCGCGGCGCCTCGGCCGATGCTGCGGCGCGGGATCGCCGGGTCGCTCGCGGGCGTCGCCGTCGCGGCGACGCTCCTGGCCGCGCTCGCGGCGGAGCTGTTCGACGGGCCCGCGCAGGCGCCCCCGCCAACGCCGAGCGAGACGCTCGATCCGAGCGGCGCGCGGCGCACGGTCCTGAGCCTCCCCACGCTCTCGGTGCCGGAAGCGCCTCCGCCAGGCGCCGGCGCGCCCACCGGCAAGCCCTCGCCAGGCGCCGGTGAGCCCTCGCCAGGCGCCGGCGCGCCCTCGTCAGGCGCCGACGCGCCCAGCGGCGAACCGCCACCCGGCGCGAGCGCGCCCGCCGCCGAGCCGTCGCCCGGCGCCGGCGCGCCCACCGGCGAGCCCGCGACCGCCAGCGCCGCCAGCGCCCGGGATCGCGCGCAGCAGCCGCCCAGGCCGCGCGCGGAGGAGCCCGCGACGGGCCCGCAAGCGCTGCTCCTGCGCGCGCAGACCCAGCTCGGCCAGGGGAAGAGCGCCGAGGCGAACGCCTCCTACCGCGCCCTGCTCGCGCAGTACCCGGCGAGCCCCGAGGCGCGGGCGGCCCTGGTGTCGCTCGGGCAGATCGCGCTCCACCAGGGCAAGGCGGCGGAGGCGCTCGGCTACTTCGATCGCTACCTCGCCGGCGCCGGCGGCCCCCTCGCCGCGGAGGCCCGGGTCGGCCGGGTGCAGAGCCTGCGCCGGCTCGGGCGGGCGGCCGACGAGCGCGCGGCCATCGCCGACTTCCTCGCGCGTCACGGCGAGAGCGTCCACGCGCCGCGGCTGCGCGCGCGCCTGTCCGAGCTCGGCGGCGGCTGAGCGCAGGGGCCTGACGCCGGATCGCCGGCGTCCGCGCGGTGGGGCTTCTTCAAAAAAGATTGACCCCTGATCCCGCCGCGTCGCCACCTGGCCATCGAGATGTCGCAAAACCTTTGCCGAATTGAAAAATTCTCTTCACGAGGCGGATGGCGCGCCGGCGTCCTTGGCGGGGTCGTGGCCCTCGCGGCGCTCGCCTGCTCGAGCTCCGGGGGTGGTACCAACGACCCGTCGGGCTCGGGGGGCTCGGCCGGCGGCCCCGGCGGCCCCGGCGGCTCCGGCGGCTCCACCGGGTCGGGCGAACCGACCGGCGACCCCATGAAGCTCGTCGGCGCCTTCCAGGTGCGCTCGTTGCCGGCCGCCGAGCCGGGGACGGGCAGCACGTCGGTGATCGGGAAGATCTACGACGGCCCCACGCCCTCGCAGCTCGTCTGGGAGGTGCAGGCCGAGGAGGATGGCTGTCAGCTCCTCACGCCGCGCGTCCCGTTCTGCAACGAGCCCTGCGGGGGCAGCGCCGTCTGCGTGGAGGACGACACGTGCCAGCCCTACCCGGCCGCGCACAGCGCCGGCAACGTGACGGTGACCGGCTTGAACCTCGAGTCGGGCGAGGCGTCCCTCGTCATGAGCCCCACGGCGAACAACTACCAGCCTCCCGCCGGCGTGAAGCTCCTCTACCCGCCCGTCGACGAGGGCGATGTGCTCCGCTTCGAGGCGAGCGGCGATTTCTTCAGCGCCTTCACGGTGGAGACCAAGGGCGTGAGCCCCCTCGAGCTCCTGAGCGAGACGATAGAGCTCAAGCCCGAAGAGCCCCTGCACATCGAGTGGACCCCGCCGGGGCAGGCCGACATCGCCAGGCTCCACGTAAAGCTCGACATCAGCCATCACGGGGGAACGAAGGGGATGATCGAGTGCAACGTCGACGACACCGGCTCGCTCGATGTCCCGGCATCACTCGTCAAGCAGCTCCTCGACCTCGGCGTCGCGGGCTTCCCGACGATCATCGTCACGCGCAGGTCCGTGGGCTCCACGACGATCCCGGCCGGCCGGGTCGATCTGGTCGTCTCGTCCCAGATCGAGCGGGCGGTGGTGATCGCGGGGCTCACGTCGTGCAACGACGACTCGCAGTGCCCCGAGGGCCAGACCTGCCAGAGCGATCTCACCTGCAAGTGAGCCTCGCCGATCCGCGGCGCGGCCGACCGTCTAGCTTAACAAGGAAAAGGACACAGAGACCATGACACGCACTTATCGCCCCTTGCTGCTGCCCCTCGCCCTCGCGCTGCTCTCCCCTGTGGTCGGCGTCGGCTGCTCCGGTTCGGACTCGGATGTGGGCGCCTCGGGCGACAGCTCGACAAGCACCTCGTCCAGCTCCGGCGGCAACACCTCCTCGTCCAGCTCCGGCGGCAACAGCACCTCCTCGTCGTCCAGCGGCAACACCTCCTCGTCCAGCTCCGGCGGCAACAGCACCTCCTCGTCGTCCAGCGGCAACACCTCCTCGTCCAGCTCCGGCGACCCCACCACCTCGTCCAGCTCCGGCGGGACGACCGAGAAATTCAGCTTCTTCGTGACCAGCCTCGTCGCCCTGCAGGAACTATCGGGCTCCCAGGACGGCTTCGGCGGCGATCTCCGCTTCGGAGAGACGGGCCCCGGCGCCGGGCTCCGCGGCGCGGACAAGATCTGCGCGACCATCGCCGAGAAGAGCATGCCCGGCGCGGGGAGCAAGCAGTGGCGCGCCTTCCTGAGCGCCGTCGCAGGGGAGGACGGCAAGCAGGTCGACGCGATCGATCGGATCGGCGAGGGTCCCTGGTACGACCGGCTCGGCCGGCTGCTCGCCAACAACAAAGAGGAGCTGCTCAACGACCGCCCCTCCGCGGCCGACCCTGCGATCATCGACGATTTTCCGAACGAGGACGGCGTCCCCAACCACCAGCCCGATCCGAGCCAGCCCGAGGTGGACAACCACGACATGCTGACGGGGACGAACGACAAGGGACAGCTCTACAGCGCGACCGCGACCTGCAAGGACTGGACGGCCAAGTCGGGCGACACGAGCGAGGGGCGGCCGCGCGTCGGTCACTCGTGGCCCAGGAACTTCGGTGGCGGGGGCTCCACCTGGCCCGGCGGCAGCAGCGGGGCCGGCGGCCCCGGCGGCCCCGGCGGCAGCACCGGCGCCGGCCCCGGCGGCAACATCAACATGGCCAACTGGATGTCGTCGCTCGACGAGGCCGGGTGCGCGCCGGGCATCAACCTCCTGGAGCAGGGGGGGCCGCTGCCCGGCACGGTCACCGTCGGGTCCGGCGGCGGTTACGGCGGGTTCTACTGCTTCGCGCTGACGCCCTGAAGCCCTGATACCTTGACGCCTTGACGCGGGATCACCGGCGCGCGCCGCTGCTCGGTCAGCATCCTTATCTCAGGAGGAATCATGTACAAAGGCACTCGCATCACGTCGATCGTCGCGCTCGCCTTGCTCGCCTCGGCGCTCCCGGGCGCGTGCGGCGGCGGCGGCACGGACGACCCCGGCGTGACCGAAGAGGTCTGCGAACGCACGGACGCCGGTGAAACCACGGAGTTCTTGAAGCGCGTCGGGTGCGCCGCGGACTTCGAGGCGCTCGCCTCGGTGCCCATCGACGCCAGCCTGCCCGGCGCGCGGTCGGTCAAGGTCGTGCTGGATCAAGCCGATCAGAACGCGCTGTATTTCCAGAACAGCGTTCTCTACCTGATCCACTACGACTTCGTGTCATCGCACCTCTCGGGCGACGCGCTGCCCATCGTCCCGCCCCTCGCCGAGTTCAACGCGACCGAGTACTTCACGCCGGATCGCCGCTTCGTCCTCGGCGCGGTGACGCACTACGAGGGCCCCGGCGTGTGGGCCGTCGAGCTCTCCCCCTACGACACCGCGTCCGCGGACATGATCGCCACCCTGTTCAGGGCGGTCAAGGCGGCCTCCTTCTTCGGGTCGAAGCTCGCCTTCCACCCGACGTCGGAGGCCGTCGCGGCCGAGGCGAAGAAGCTCCCCGCCGACATCCCCGTGGTCAGCACCGGCGATCTCTACGCCGGGATCGACTACCAGCCGCTCTCGCTGGGCACGGCGGTGGGCCGGCTCCACTTCGCGAAGGCGGCGGATCTCGCCACGGAGTACCTGTCCCACCAGGACATCGTCGTCCTCGACGAGGCGCCCAACGACATCTCGGTCGTCCAGGGGATCATCACCGAGGAGTTCCAGACGCCGCTCTCGCACGTCAACGTGCTGTCCCAGAACCGGCGCACCCCCAACATGGGGCTGCGCAACGCCATGAACCACCCCGACCTGCTCGCGCTGAAGGACAAGCTCGTCGAGCTCACCGCGGGGCCGACGTCCTGGAGCGTCCGCGAGGTCACCGAGGCGGAGGCCGAGGCGTTCTGGGAGGCGCACAAACCCACGCCCGTCACGCTCCCCGAGATGGATCTGACGGTCACCGATCTGCGCGACCTCGAGGAGGTGACCCCCGATCCGCCGGAGGGCGAGACGCTCCGGGACGCGATCAAGAAGGCCGTGCTCGCCTTCGGCGGCAAGTCGGCCCACTACTCCATCCTGGCCAGGATCCCCGAGGTCCCCATCCAGAAGGCCTTCTCGATCCCGATGTACTACTATGACCAGTTCATGAAGCAGAACGGGTTCTACGAGCAGATCGACGCGATGCTCGCCGACCCGAAGTTCACCACCGACGCCGCGGCCCGCGACAAGCAGCTGAAGGCGCTCCGCGACGCCATGAAGACCGCGCCCGTCGACGCGGAGCTCCAGGAGCTCCTCAGGGCGAAGATCGAGGCGGAGTACGCCGGGCACCCGATGCGCTTCCGCACCAGCACGAACAGCGAGGATCTCGACGGGTTCCCGTGCGCCGGCTGCTACGACTCGAACACCGGCGATCCGACGGACTGGGAGGACGTCCTCGACGCCATCCGCAAGACGTACGCGAGCGCCTGGAAGCTCCGCACCTTCGACGAGCGCACCTATTACGGCATCGACCACCGGACCATCGGGATGGCCTTGCTCGTGCACCACAACTTCCCGGACGAGGAGGCGAACGGCGTGGCCATCACCAACAACCCGTTCGACACGGCCGGGGTCCAGCCCGCGTTCTACGTCAACGTGCAGTTCGGCGGTGACGTGGAGGTGGTCGCCCCGCCCGCGGGCGTGACGAACGACGCGTTCCTCTACTTCTTCAACCAGCCGAACCAGCCGGTCACCTACCTGACGCACTCGAGCCTCATGCCGGAGGGCCAGACCGTCCTCTCGACGGCGCAGGTCCACCAGCTCGGCGTGGCGCTCGACGCCATCCACGAGCGGTTCTCCCCCGCGTACGGGCCGGCGAGCGGCAACGACGGCTGGTACGCGATGGACGTGGAGTTCAAGTTCGACGACGACGCGAACCCCGACGAGCCGCCGACGCTCTACATCAAGCAAGCGCGCCCCTACCCTGGCCGCGGCGCCGCCTCCGGGGCGCCGTGACGCGGACGCGCGAGGATGGCGTGGATGGCGTGGATGGCGTGGATGGCGTGGATGGCGTGGATGGCGTGGATGGCGTGGATGGCGTGGATGGCGTGGCTCGCGTAGATGACGTAGATGGCGTGGATGGCGCCGGGCGCGCGCCGCGCCCGGCGATCGCCCCGGGAAAGAGCGGCTCGCCGTGATAGACTGGCTCGGATGGGTCACCCAGGGGAGCGCCACGGACTTCCGCAGGGCGGTCGTGGCGCTCCTGCTGGCGTTCGGGCTCGGCCAGGCGGTCGCGCTCGTCTACATGGCCACGTTTCGCGGGCTCTCCTACTCCCGCTCGTCCGTGCACAGCATGGCGATGGGCAGCGTCATCACCTGCATGCTGATGCTCTCCGTGGGCAGCAGCATCGCCGCCGGCATCGGCGTCGCCGTGGGCCTGAGCGCGATCCGGTTCCGCACGACCATGCGCGATCCGCGCGACGTCATGTTCATCTTCGCCGCCCTCGGCGTCGGCATCGCCTGCGGGCTCCAGGCGATCGGCGCGGCCCTCGGCGGGACGGCGATCTTCGCCGCCGGGACCTTGGTCCTCCATTTCACCGGCTGGGGCTCGCGGCGACAGCCGGATGGCCTGCTCCGCTTCACCGCGCCCGCCGTGCCCGAGGTGGAGGACGCGCTCGCGAGGGTGCTCCGCGCGCACTGCCGGACCTTCTCGCTGGTGACGCTCAGGGAGGCTGCGCAGGGGACCGTCATGGAGCATGCTTACCAGCTCACCATCCTCGCGCCCGAGCTCCGCTCGGCGCTCGTCGCGAAGCTCCAGGCGATCCCGGGCGTGCAGGATGTCTCTCTCATGCTTCAGGAGCCGACGCTGGATCTCTAGCGGCCGAGGTCCATCGCGGAGGATGCCTGTCGTTCACGCCCTCGTGGGCGCTCTCGCTTCGTTGACGCAGCCGCCGCCGTCATCACCGCGCAAGGATCATCGATGTACAGCTACCAGCGACTCCGCGCGGCGCTCCAGGACGCCGCCCCCGCGATCACCTTCGTGCTCACGCTCGGCGCCGCCCTGTGGCTCCACGTGGGCAGCGGCCCGCACGGGCGGGTCTTCGGCTACGCGGAGGCGCTGCCCGAGGTGCTCTCGCCGGTCGAGACCGCCCGGGTGGCCTCCATCGACGTGACCGTCGGCGAGGAGGTCGAGGCCGGGCAGATCATCGCGACGCTGGACACGTCGGTGATCGACGCCGAGATCGCCGTCGCCAAAGCGGAGAAGACCCAGGTCGAGGCCGATCTGAACATGGAGCTCGCCCTCCTCGAGCAGGAGCTCGACACGAACCGCGAGACGGTCGAGCGCCACCTCGCGGTGCACCGCGAGGAGCAGCGCCGGGCGGTCGCCGAGGCGAAGGTGCTGGACAGCGAGATCTCGCGGATGAAGCAGCTCATCGAGGACCGGCAGGCGGTGCTCGACGACCTGACGAAGCTCGACCTGCAGCACGCGACGGTCACGGCGATCGCCAGCGAGAAGCCGCGGACGCTGAGCGTCCTCACGGAGCAGCTCAAGGCGACGGAGCGGCGGCGGAACGGCCTCCGGGACCGGACGTCGGGGCTGGCGGCGAAGCTCGACGCCGACGTGCGCGTCGCGACCGAGAACATCGCGATGCTCGAGCAGCGGCGCGCGAGCTACGTGCTGCGCGCCGCGAACGCGGGGCGGGTCATCTCCATCGACAGGCAGCCCGGCGACGTGGTCCCGGCCGGGATGCCCCTGGTGCAGCTCCTGAGCGCGCGCACGGGCGCGCGCGCGGTCGCCTGCGTCCCCGAGCGCTTCGCCCTCGGCGTCAGCGACGGGGACGCCGCCGAGCTCTACGTTCGGGGCCAGCTCGGCGACCCGATCCCGGGCACGGTCATCTCGGTGGGCCCGCTCGTCTCCCAGCTCCCCCCGCGCTGCTGGCTCACGCCGGAGCTGCCGGCGTGGGGCCGCGTCGTCACCATCTCGCTGGACGCGCCGATGGCGCTCGTCCCCGGCCAGGCCTTCGACATCACGTTCGACGCGCGCCGCGGCGCGGCCCCCGCCCAGCCGCCACCGCCGAAGCCCACCACGACCGCGCCGAAGGCCGGCGCCGCGCCGAAGGCCGGGGCGGTCGCGTCGCAGTCCCCCATGAAGGTGCCCCCGACCCTGGCGAGCCGGACGCGCTTCGAGCCGTCCGGCGTCCTCGCGCGCCCCGGCGAGTCCCGGTACCTCGTCGTCAGCGACGACACGGGCCACGAGCAGAACAACGAGGGCGCGCCGTGGCTCTTCGCGATGTCCCCGGGCGGCGCCGTCGCCGCGGATCCGGTGCTGGTGAGCGGCGTCGACGAGCTGAGCGACATCGAGGGGATCGCGGCCGGCGACGCGGGCGAGATCTACCTCCTGTCGTCGCAGAGCTACAGCAAGAAGGGGAAGCGCAAGTCGGAGCGGACCGCGCTGCTGCGCCTCCGCCAGGACGGCCAGGGCTTCCGCGTCGACGGCGGGATCCACCTGGCCGAGGTCCTCGACGCGGACCCCGCGCGCGCGGCGGCGCTCGGCCTCCCCGACGGGACGCGGGCGCTCGACATCGAGGGCCTCGCCTTCCGGCAGGGCGCCCTGTACCTCGGGCTGAAGGCGCCGCTCGACGCGCAGGGCAACGCGATGATCTGGCGGGTCGGCTCCCCGAGCGCGCTGTTCGGCGAGGGGGCCGCGGCGGTCGAGGCCGCGAGCGCGAAGAAGAAGCACCGGCTCGCGGCCGAGGCGGCGCGCTTCGACGCGGCCCGCGTCTCGCTGTGGGCCCGCGCGCGCGTCGACGTGGAGGTCGCCGGGAAGCCCACGCCGGGCGGCATCTCGGAGCTCGTGTTCATGCCGGACGGCGCGCTCGCCATGACGTCCACGCCCTCGACGGCGGACGGCGACGCCGGCGCGCTGTGGCGGGTGGATCGCCCCGAGGGTGGCGTCCTCTCGCCGCGCCTCGTCCAGCGGTTCCCTGGGCTCAAGCCCGAGGGGATCTCGCCGTCGCTCACGCCGGGCTCGCTGACGATCGTGTTCGACGCCGGCAGCGCCGCGCCCTCGTTCGAGGAGCTCTCGTGGGGCCCGTGAGCCAGCGCTGCCGCCGCGCGGCGATCCCCGTCATGGTGCTCTGCGCGGCCCTCTCGGGCTGCTCTTCCTCGCCGAGGCCGGCGGCGTCCGACCGCGCGATCGCCCTCTACCGCGAGGGCCGCGCGCCCGCCGGCGCGCCGGCGCTCCGCCGCGCGGGCCCGGGCGCGTCCAGCGCGGGGCCGCTCGCGATGACCGTGGAGGACGCCGTCGCCTGGGCGAGGGACCACAGCGCCGAGCTCGCGGCGCAGAACGCGCGCGCCGAGGCGGCCGCGGCGCAGGTCGACGCGGAGGACCACCTCGAGAACCCGGAGCTCCGCATCACGAACATCGAGCTCCAGCGCATCCGCGAGCGCGAGCCGCGCGTGAGCACCGCGCTCCGCTTCCCGGTGGCCCGCCCGGGCGAGGTCGACGCGAACGTCGCGGAGGCGCGCGTGGACGAGGCCAAGGCGCTCGCCGACGCGCGCGAGATCGAGGTCGCCCTCGAGGCCGACATCCGGTTGCTGTTCGACGAGGTGCTGCTCTTCGACGCCGAGATCGCGGCCGCCGACGCGGTGGCCGAGGCGCGCCGGTCGCTCGCCACCTGGATGAAGGGGCAGCTCGCGGCCGCGCGGACGACGGCGGTCGACGAGGCGATGACGGAGCTCACCGCCGTCGACGCGGAGCAGGACGGCGTGGATCTGCGCGCGCAGCGGAGCGCGGCGCTCGCGGCGCTCCTCTCGCGCATGGGGCTCGATCCTGCCGTGCCCGTGCGCCTCATCGGCGCGCCGAAGAGCGCGTGGCCTCCCCCGGAGCTCCCCACGGAGGAGGAGGCCGTCGAGCTCGCGCTCAAGCGCCGCCCCGAGATCGAGCTCGCGGCCGCGCAGGGCGACGCGGCGGACGCGGCGCTCCAGGCCGAGCGCGCCGCGCGGTGGCCGTGGCTCTCCTTCGTCGAGGTCGGCTACGACTTCCGGCGAGAGAACGAGCTCGGCCTCGGGTGGACGTTCGGGCTCGCCATCGAGCTGCCGGTGTTCGACACGCACCGCCCGGCCGTCGCCGCGGCGGACGCGGCGCGCAAGGCGGAGCAGCGCTCGCTCGGCGCCGCGGTCGAGCTCGTGACGCGCGAGGTGCGGACGAGCCTGGCCGAGGCCCAGGCCACCCGGACCCTCGTGACCGAGCTACGGCGCCGGATGACCCCTGCCGCCGAGCGCGCGGGCGTCGAGGCGCAGCGGGCGATCGAGGGCCGCAACGTCGACGTGGGGCGGGCGCTCGAGATCGACGAGCGCCGCGTGCGCCTGGAGCTCCGGCTGCTGCGCTTCGTGCGCCGCTACTGGACCGCGGTCGGCGAGCTCCGGCACGCGGTCGGCGGCCGGCTCCCCGCCGAGGCGGGCGCTCATCGCCGGAAGGCGGAGGGGACGGAGAGGAGGAGAGATGCTCAGCAGTAAGCCGCGAACGATGAGATCCCTTCATGCCTCCGCGGCCCTCGCGCTCGTCGCGGCGAGCCAGGGCGGCTGTGTGCCCCTCGACCCGGGCAGCGACGTTGTCTTCGATCGGACGGCGCTGCACGAGATCGCGATCACCATCGACGAGGCCCACCTGGGGAAGCTCCGCACGGACCTCGACAACCGCGTCCCGTGCACCATCGTCTACGACGGCGACGTCGTCAGCGGCGCTGGCATCCGGCAGAAGGGCAACTCGGCCGTGGATCTGTCCGATAAGCCGAGCTTCAGCATCAAGTTCGACGAGTTCGATGAAGAGGTGAACCTGCACGGGCTCAAGAAGCTCCTGCTCAACAACTCCAGGCAGGACCCGAGCTTCCTTCGCGAGCAGATCGGCGAGGTCCTGCACGACCGCGCCGGCGTGCCCGCGGCGCGCACCGCGCACGCGGTGGTGAGCGTCAACGGCGTGGACGCGGGGATCTACGTCGTCACCGAGGCCATCGACAAGCGGTTCCTGCGGCTGCACTTCGGCGAGGTGAACGACGAGGGCGTGCTCTACGAGGGTCCGTGCTGCGGCGACTTCGCCGAGGACATCGACGCCGTGGAGCTCGACCGCGGCGATGACGGCGGCGGGGCAGAGCTCCGGTCGCTCGCCGCCGCCATCCAGGACGCGCCGGACGAGCAGCTCGCCGCGGAGGTGAGCAAGCGCTTCGACCTGAATCGCTTCCTCACGAGCTACGCCCTCGAGACGCTGCTCGGCCACTGGGACGGCTACGCCTACCGGGCGAACAACTACTATCTGTACGAGAACCCGGCCGACGGGCGCTTCGTGTTCATCGCCCACGGGATGGACCGCATCCTGGACGACCCGCATTTCGACACCGAGACGGAGCCCGTCGCCGTGCTCCCGCGCCGGATCCGGGAGATCCCGGCGCTCGACGAGCGGTATCGCGCCGAGCTCGCCCGTATCGTGAGCGCGGCGTGGGACGAGGGCGCCGTGCTCGCGGCCATCGATCGGGCGGAGCAGGTGCTCGGCAAGGCCGCCGCCGGCGACGCGACTCGGGGCGACCTGAGCGAGTTCAAGGCGAACGTGGGCGCCCTGCGCAGCGATCTGAAGCTGCGCCGCACGCTGGTCGATCCCGCGATCGTCTGCGGCGACGGCGACGTCGCGGGGCTCGAGACGTGCGATGACGGCAACACGGCGGCTGGCGACGGGTGCAGCGCGAGGTGCCGCGTCGAGCCTTGATGGGAGCCGGGCTCGGCCCTCAGCGCTGCAACCGCGCTGAACCAGCGCCTCGGAGCGGCCTCCGAGCGCGACAGCGCTCAAACACTGCCGCTCACCTTCGCGGTGCGGGTGCTGCCGTCGACCGATGACTCGATCGTATACAGCGCTCCATGGAAGGAGATGCTCCCATCCTCGCTCAGGCTCCCGCCGCGCAGCACGTTGGCGGCGCTCTCGTAGAGGAGAAAGGGCGCGAGGCCGACGGGCAGCTCGCTCGCGAGCGTCCAGGTGCCCTCCGCGCCGCCAGAGGCGATCACGAGGTACTGCTGAGCGCCGGACGCGTTGACGAGCACGCCGAGCGTCGAGCCGCTCCGGTCGCGGGACGTCGCGCGGAAGTTGAGGTGGGCGGCGGTGGCGAGCAAGGCGGCGGAGGTGACGGGCTTCTGGGAGGTAGACATGGCTGTGTTTGCACGACTCGGTTGCTGGCTCGGCGACAAGTTCACGGTCCCGTGTCATGCCGGAGACGGCTGCTGCCCTCGCTCCCGGCCGCCACGGTCCAGCCTCTCACGCGATCGAGCTCTTTGGCTGCCAGAAGAGCCCATGGTACTTCCGGGGAGATCCCGAGCGGTCCAGCCGCTGGAACGTCTCTCCCAGCTTGAGGTTCCGCTGGCGGTCGCGATCGAACGGACCGTGCGGGCCGTCCGCCGGCTCGTACATGGCCTCGCTCCTCCCGTGCACCTGGAAGCGCCAGCAGAGCCTCTGTTCCACGCCATCCACGACCCGCGATAAACACGCTTTCATGGCGACCACTCTCCTTGCGCTCAGCCGCACGGACGCGGAAGGCACGCCGGGCGCGCGCTTCCGCATGTGCATGCAGGAGCTGCCTCGAGCGGCTCTTTACGGCCTTGCCTGTCGCTCGAGCCCAGCGGGTCCAGGCGGCATCGCTGTCGACTTCGCTGCGCGAGCGTCCAACTTCGCTGCGCAACCGTCATCATGTACCAGAGAATGCGCCGCGGCACCACGATAATACAGAGGCCGATCTCATCGATGCGGGGCTTTTTCACGATCCTGCGCTGGTGGCCGCACGAGCTCACGATGGCGCCGCGCCAGGCGAGAGGGCCCCATGCTCCAGTGGCCCTCTCGCCTGGCGCGGCGCTCGCGCGCACCGGCGCGCGGCTCGGGCGTCTCGAAGACAAAATAAACGCGGCGGGCCTTCATGACCCGCCGCGATGTTCCGACGCGACGAAGGAGCGATCAGTAACGACCGCGACCGCCGCCGCCGCCTGCCTGACGCTCCTGCGCCTCGTTCACCTTGAGCGAGCGCCCATCGAGCATCGCGCCGTTGAGCTGCGAGATGGCGTTGTTCGCCGCCTGGGCCGAGCCCATCGTGACGAACGCAAACCCGCGCGGCTGGCCGGTCTCGCGATCGGTCGGCATCGAGACCTCACGGACCTCGCCGCTGCCAGCGAACGCGGCCTCGAGGGACTCGCGGGTGGTGCTGTACGAGAGATTGCCGACGTAGAGACGATTACCCATGACACGTTGCTTTCACGGCTTGCAGCTGCGCTCGTGAGCGCTCTTCGCCTGCCATTCGATGAAGCCGTCGCGGATCGAACGGGGACGTGCCGCGCGGCGAACCCGCGCAGGCACACGGTGCGTCGTCCAGTCATCCGCGCGAGCAACGATCTCCCTCGCGTGGAGGAGAGAACGCATCGTGTCGAGAGCCAGTGACGTCGTGAAGGGCCCAAGCTACTCCCTCGGGGCACCAACAGCAAGGAGTGTCTCGGCGATCTTTTCTCTTTCTTTCCGCCCGCAGCGGCAACCAGCGCGCGGTCACGTATCACGTATCACGTATCACGTGATGCGCGCGGGATGCGTCCGGGGGCGCTCAACAGCGTCTGCCGGCGGGCGTGCTGGATGCGCGCCCCACGGCACCGTCAGCGGCCTCTCACGCGATCAGGGAGCCGCCGCCGACCGGGCGCTCACGTCGGCGGATGACCGCGCGGTCCCATCGCCGGGCGCGGAGCCGCCGCCGGGGTGAGGCTCCGCCGCCCCCGTGCTATGGGGCCCGCCATGCCGAACCCAGCCGGCGACATCGACGTGGAGGCGCTGAACGACCGCCTCGCGCGGGAGCACCCGATCGACGACTACTACGACCGCGCCCCGCTGCCGATCCGGCTCATCGAGCGCGAGCGGCTCGCCATCATCCGCGGCATGCTGGGCGACTGCGCCGGCCTCGACCTCGCGGAGGTCGGCTCGGGCGGCGGGCACGTGCTCCGGATGTTCCCGCGGGCCCGCATCACGGCGATCGATGTCTCCGACGTCTTCCTCGACACCGCCCGCAAGAACCTCGCGGGCTACGACGCCCGCTTCCTCAAGGGCGAGGTCGACAAGCTCGACCTCCCCGCCGCGAGCTTCGATCGCATCGTCTGCACCGAGGTCCTCGAGCACACCGTGGACCCCGCCGCCGTCCTCGCGGCCATCGCGCGCCTCTTGCGCCCCGGCGGCGTGGCCGCGATCACCGTGCCGAACGACCCGCTCATCGGGCGGCTGAAGGACATCGTCCGCCGCACGCCCGTCGGCTACCTCCTGCGGGATCGCGTCCAGTGGGGCGGCGACGCCTACCATCTGCACCGGTGGACTCCCGACGAGTTCGGCCGCCTCCTCGACCGCCATTTCCGCGTGACCGAGCGCCGCGCGGCGCCGCACGGCGCGCTGCCGATCCGCGCGTGCTTCCGCTGCGTCCCCCGGTGAGCGCTCCCGCGCGCGCGGAGCGCGCGGTGCGCGCGGGCCGCCCAGCGCGCCCCTCGCCCTGCTGCGGTGTCTCCTTCAAGGCAAGATAGGCGAACACTCCATGTCCGAACCCCGAACCGAGCTTGCGCCGGAGACGCCGATCGAGCTCTCCGTCCTCGTGCCCTGCCTCAACGAGGAGCTGAACATCCCCGAGCTCACCGACCGCATCCTCGGCGTCTTCCGCGAAGGGGCGCTCGCGGGCGAGCTCATCCTCGTCGACGACGGCTCGACCGACGGCACCGCCACGACGATCCGCGCGCTCATGGCCGCGCACCCGGGGCTCGTCGTGGGGTGCTTCCACCCGCAGAACCGCGGCATCACGGCGGCGTGGCGCACCGGCGCCGCCGCCGCGCGCGGCAAGCTCGTCGCCACCATCGACGCCGATCTCCAGTACCAGCCCGAGGACCTGCTGCGCCTCCGGCGCGAGCTCTACGAGCACAGCGTCGATGTCGTCCAGGGCTGGCGGAGCGCCGTCGGGCGCCGCAGGGACCGCCGGTACCACCTGAGCCGCGGGCTCAACCACCTCTTGAACACCACCTTCGGCATGTCGCTCCACGACAACAAGAGCGGCTTCGTGATGTGCGCACGGGAGGTGTTCCAGGATCTCTTGACGTACAAGGGCAGCTATTTTTACTGGCAGTCCTTCATCCTGGTGGCCGCCCACGCCAAGGGCTACTCGTACAAGGAGGTCGAGACGCTCTTCGAGCAGCGGCGGCAGGGCGTCTCCTTCCTCGATCAGGCCGCGGCGCGCGCCGTGGTCAAATCGTTCTACGACCTCGGCAAGGCCGCGTGGGAGTACCGCGTGGACCGGATCCCGCCGGACGTGGCGACTCAGTACCTCCGCCGCAACCCGGTGGTCGACCGCTCGCCGGACCGCGACCCGCTCTCCACGGCGAAGTGGCGCGCGTACCTGGCCGCGTTCAACCACACCCACTGGATGATCACGCGCGACGTCGAGCACTACTACGAGACGCTGCGCAGGACGCAGTGGCTCACGCCGTCGCAGACCCGCGAGCTCCAGGACGAGAAGCTCAGGCGGCTGCTCCGCCACTGCTACCGCAACGTGCCCTACTACCGCGCTCGCATGCAGGAGCTCAAGCTCCGGCCCGAGGACATCCGCGGCCAGCAGGACCTCCACAAGCTGCCGTTCCTCACCAAGGCGGATATCCGGCGCCACCTGTACTTCGACATCATGTCGGAGAACCACGACAAGTCGCAGGTCCTCAAGATCACGACGAGCGGCTCCACCGGCGAGCCCTTCGTCTGCTACGCGGACCGGGCTCAGCTCGAGTTCCGCTGGGCGGCGACGCTCCGGGCGCAGGAGTGGACGGGCTACCGCTTCGGCGACCCCACGGTGCGCCTCTGGCACCAGACGATCGGCATGACGAAGTGGCAGGCCGCCCGCGAGCGCGCGGACGCCGTCCTCTCGAACCGGACGTTCATCCCGATCTTCGAGCTGTCCGACGACAACCTGGGCGAGATGATCGCGAGGATCGCCGGCGCGCGGCCGGTGCTCATGGACGGCTACGCCGAGGCGCTCGATTTCCTGGCCCATTACGTCAAGAGCACCGGAAAGGTCGCGGCCCGGCCGCGCGCGATCATGTCGAGCGCGCAGACGCTGCCGCTGCCGAGCCGCCGGCTCATCGAGGAGGCGTTCGGCTGCAAGGTCTTCGACAAGTACGGCAGCCGCGAGTTCTCGGGCATCGCGTACGAGTGCGACGCGCACGACGGCCACCACGTGGTGGCCGAGGGGTACATCGTCGAGGTCCTGCGCGACGGGCGCCCCGCCGAGCCGGGGGAGATCGGAGAGGTCGTGATCACCGATCTCAACAACTTCTGCATGCCGTTCGTCCGCTACCGCATCGGCGATCTCGCCGAGGCGATGTCCCCGTCCGCGCCGTGCCCCTGCGGCCGCGGGGCGCCGCGCGTCGGCCGCATCGAGGGGCGCGTCCAGTCCATCATTCGCGGGACGGACGGGCGGTATCTGCCCGGCACGTTCTTCGCGCATTACCTCAAGGAGTTCGATTACGCGATCAAGCGCTTCCAGGTGGTGCAGGAGGAGCGCGACGCCATCACCTTCCGCGTGGTCAAGGGCGGGCGGTTCTCGCAGCAGGTCCTGGACGAGGTGCTCGCGACGTTCCGCCGTCACCTCGGCGAGCGGATGCGCATCGACGTCGAGTTCGCCGACGACATCGCGCTCGTCCGCACGGGCAAGCACCTCGCGAGCGTCTCGCGCCTCAACGTCGATTTCCAGCGCGCCGCGCCGGCGGAGATCCTCTCGTCCGGCCTGAGCGGCCCGGGCGCCTGACCGGGGGCTCTCGATGACAGCGACGAGCCGCCGCGTGGTGACGGTCTCCCGGCCCGGCGTGAGCTACGGGGGCAGCGCGCCCTATGGCCCGCCGAGCCCTGTCTACGAGGCCGTCGAGGCGCTCTTCCGCCGGCTCGGCCTCGACGCGGCCCGCGCCGGCACGCCCGCGTGGAACCCGCTCGGCGACCTGATCGCGCCGGGGGACCGCGTCGTCGTCAAGCCGAACCTCGTCTCCTCGAAGAACCTCCACCAGAAGATCACGGGCGAGCGGCTCGCCGCCTCCAGCACGCACGGCTCGCTGCTCCGGCCCGTGCTCGACTACGCGCTCCGCGCCGCCGGCCCGCGCGGCAGCGTGCGCGTCGTCGACTCCCCGGTCGAGGGCTGCGAGATCGAGAAGGTCGCCGGCCCGCTCGGCATCTTCGACGTCATCGAGCACCTCAGGGCCCAGGGGCATGACGTCGATTTCATCGACCTGCGGTATTTCCGGATCGCGCCGGTGTTCGCGCTCGACGACGTGCGCCGCTTCGGCCGCTCCTGGAACCTCGGCCTGCTCCTCCGCCGCCGCCTGCCCGGCGATCCGCGGGGCTACCGGGTCGTCGATCTTGGATCGAGCAGCTTCTTCGCCGGCGCGGGCGCCCCGCGCGGCGCCGCGCTCCGCTTCCACCGCAGCCATTACGCGACGCCGGTGCCGCACCACGCGGGGCAACGGCACGAGTACAGCATCCCCCAGACGCTCCTCGACGCGGATGTCGTCATCAACCTCCCCAAGCTGAAGACGCACAAGAAGACGGGTATCACGCTCTCGCTGAAGAGCGTGATCGGCCTGACGAACGAGAAGTACTGGCTCCCGCACTTCACCGAGGGTGATCCATCGGTCGGCGGCGACGAGTTCGATCGGCCTCAAGGTCTCGGAGACGCGGTGGAGAACAAGCTCAGCCGGCTCCCGCTCCCCGGCGATCACTCGCTCGTCGCGCGCGCGCCGCGGCTCGGGGCGCCGCCGAAGGTCATCGATGGCAGCTGGGAGGGGAACAACACGCTCTGGCGGACCATTTTGGATCTCAACCGCATCCTGTTCTTCGCGGACCGCGGCGGCGCGCTGCGCGGGGAGCCGCAGCGGCGGTACCTGACGATCGTGGACGGCATCGTCGCGGGCGAGGGCGAAGGGCCGCTCGGGGCGACGCCCGTGCGCGCGGGGCTCCTGGTCGGCGGGTTCGATCCGGGCCTCGTCGACGCGATCGCCTCGCGGGTGATGGGCTTCGATCCGGCGCGGATACCGCTCGTGCGGGAGTCGCTGGGCGGGGTATTGCTCCCTGGCAGTCACCTCGACGAGGTCGAGCACATCGTCGACGGGCCCGCGCCGACCCACCGGTTCAAGCCGCCGCGGAGCTGGCCGTCGCTGCTGCCGGGCGTGGCCGGCGCGGCGGCGTGACGGGGCCGCGCGTCACGGTCGCTCCGCCGCGGGCGCGAGCGTCCGGTGAATCGCGTCGATCGCGAACGTGACGTAGGCCTGGCCCTCGGACCGATCGAACCCCTGGTTCGAGAGGTGCTGGTGGAACGGCCGGAAGTGCAGCGCGCCGAGGAAGAGATCGGCCGCGTGCTCCGGGCGGACCGGGCGCAGGAGGCCGCGGTCGATCGCTCGCGAGAACCACGCGACCACCTCGCGCCGCGCGCGGACCGGCGGCAGGTCCTCGCGCCGCTCGGCCATGCACTCGACGTGCATGCCGGCCGAGCGGAGCACCGCGAGGCACGGCACGATGCGCTCGAGGTAGGCGGAGAGCTCCTCTGCGAGCTCGAGGAGCTGGATCCGCGCGTCACGGTCGTCCGGGCCCGCCCGCGCGCGCGCCATCCACGGCGGCTCGAACGGCGGCAGCAGCGCGGCGCGCAGGAGCTGCTCCTTGGTGCCGAAGCGTTGGAACAGCACCCCGTGCGAGACGCCGAGCCGCTCCGCGATGAGCGTCGTCGAGACGCCCGCGCCGTGCTCCAGAAAGCACGCGCGCGCCTCGTCGAGGATCTGCGCGTCGGTGATGTTACGCGGCCTTGCCATTTATAAGTATCATGATACTTACTTCGTGACGTCACAATGACTTTCAGGTGACGGTCGAGCGGACGCTGGCGGCTCGAGCGAGGCGCTGCGCGCTGCCCGAAGCGCGGGCGAGCGCCGGGGAGCGCGGGGCGCGGCGGAAGCAGCCTTTCTTGGCCGAAGGAGATGCCTGATGCTTGTTCATCGCTTGAGCCAGCTGTCCCGAGCCGACCTCGCCACGGCGGGCGGCAAGGGCGCCAACCTCGGTGAGCTGATCCAGCTCGGGCTGGCCGTGCCGCCCGGGTTCGTTGTGAGCGCTGACGCGTACGCGGAGCAGGCGCGCGCATGGGGGCTCGCCGAGCGCGTCTCGGCGCACCTCGCCGCGAGCCGCTGGGAGGCGGCGGCCTCGGAGGCGGCGGAGCTCTTCGAGCGGGGCGCGATGCTGCCCGGGCTGGAGAGCGCGGTCCGGGACGCGTACCGCGAGCTCGGCGCGCCGCCGGTCGCGGTTCGCTCCTCGGCGACGGCGGAGGACCTCGCCGACGCCTCGTTCGCGGGCCAGCACGAGACGTACCTCGACGTGGCGGGAGAGGAAGGGCTGCTCCTCGCGCTGCGGCGGTGCTGGGCGTCCCTCTGGAGCCCGAGGGCCCTCGGCTACCGGGCGGCGCGGGGCATCGATCACCTGGGGGTCAACATCGCCGTGGTGGTGCAGCGCATGGTCCCGGCCGAGTTCGCCGGCGTCCTGTTCACCGTCGATCCGGTGGCCCAGCGCGCCGACCGCATGCTCCTGGAGGTCGCCCCGGGCCTCGGCGAGGCCGTGGTGTCAGGGCACACGACCGGCGACGTGTACCGCCTGCGGCGCGCGCCGTTCGCCGGGGCCGCGGCGCCCGGCCCGGACCAGCCGAACGGCGCCGCGGACCCCGGGGCGAACGACCTCGCGATCGACGACCGCGACCGCCGGGAGGCCGGCCGTCCCGCGCCGAGCGACGCGCTGGTGCTCGATCTGGGCCGCATCGGGCTCCGCCTCGAGGCCCACTTCGGCTGCCCGCAGGACGTGGAGTTCGCCTTCGCCGGGGGCTCCATTCACCTCCTCCAGTCGCGCCCGATCACCACGCTCGGCGCGGCCGAGATCGAGCCCCTCCCTCCGCCCCCGCGGCTCAACCGCATGCAGCGGAGGATGCTCGAGGCCAACGACAACGACAGGTTCCCCGTCGCCCCCAGGCCGCTCGATCAATGGGGCTTCCGGACGACGCTCCCCGCGATCGTGCGCATGGTGCGCTTCCTGGGGCTCGACGTGGACGAGGCCGAGGAGCGCGCGTGGGTCGACCAGGTGTGGCGCCCGGTCTTCGTCCCACCGCAGGCGCGACCCACCCTCCGGTTGCTCCAGCTGCCGCAGAAGGTCGCGGCCAGCCTGCGCGACGACGCGATGGCGTGGTGGGAGGGCGACGGGTTCAAGCGGATCCAGGAGGCCTGCGCGCCGGTCGATCTCCGCGCGCTCGACGACGCCGCGCTCCTCCGCCGCGCCGACCGGATCACGGAGACGACGACCGCGGTCCTGGGCGAGCGGTTCGAGAGGAGCGCCAGCCAGCTGGCCGCGATCGCCCTCCGCGTCCCGATCGCCCTCGCCGTGGGACCGAAGCGGACAGCGACCGTCATGCGCGACCTCGTCTCGGGCCTGCGCACCCGGACGTCCGACGTGAACCTCGCGCTCTTCCACCTCGCGCGCAGCGCGGCGAGCGCCGGGCCGGAGGTCGCCGGCGCGATCCGGGAGGGGCGCCCGGAGGCCCTCCGCGGATCGGAGGCCGGCCGGGCCTACCTGGCCGAGGTCGACGCGTTCCTCGACGAGCATGGGCACCGGGAGAGCACCGGTCTGTACCTCTCGGCGCCGACGTGGCGGCAGGATCCCGCGCCGCTGTGGGGGCTCCTTCGCGGCCTGCTCGACGTCGCCGAGCCGCCGTCCGAGGAGGCCGGGCAAGCGCGTTACCGGGCGGCGCTCGAGGAGGTCACCGGCGCGCTCCGCCTCGTGCCGGGTCTGCCCGACGCGTTCCGCCGCACCCTCGAGCGGCTGCGGAGCGCGATCGTGTTCCGGGAGCGCACGCACTTCGATCTGGTGCGCTCGTTCTCCGCGCTGCAGGCGATCGTGGCCGAGATCGCGCGTCGCCTCTGCGAGCGCGGGCGCCTGCCGCGCCCCGACGACGTCTTCTACCTGACGGAAGCCGAGCTCCGGGGGTGGCTGGAGGGGCCGGCGCCGCCGCTCGACGAGGTGGAGCGGCTCGTTCGACGGCGGCGCGCGACGTACGGGGTGGTCAACGCGCGGTGGCAGAAGATGTCGTTCGGGGCGGGCGCGGCAGGCGCCTCGGGCGACGAGCTCCGCGGCATCGGGGCGTCGTCCGGGGTGGTCCGTGGCAAGGCGCGCATCGTGCGGGACGAGCGGGAGTTCGAGCGGCTGAAGGCGGGGGAGATCCTGGTCTGCCGCTACACGAACCCCGCGTGGACGCCGCTCTTCACGCTGGCCGCGGGCGTCGTGACGAACGTCGGCGGCGCGGTCTCCCACGCGGCCATCGTCGCGCGCGAGTACGGGATCCCGGCGGTGCTCGGGGCTGCCGGGGCGACCGAGCGCATCACGGATGGCCAGGAGATCCTCGTGGACGGGACGGAGGGCCGGGTGGCGCTCCTGCGCCGGGGCGACCGTCGGGACGGCGCGGGCGAGCTCGCCCGTGCCTGAGCCTCCGCCGCGCCTGCCGGTGCGGCTCCTCGCCGCCATCGCCCTCTCCACGGCGCTCGCGCCGCTCAACTCCACGATGGTCGCCGTGGCGCTGCCGGAGATGTCGCGCGCGCTTCGCGTCGACTCCGGCGCGCTCCGGCAGGCGCTCGTGACGAGCTACCTGCTCACGAACATCGTCCTGCAGAGCCCCGGCGGGAAGCTCGGAGATCGCCTCGGCCACCGGCGCGCGCTCGGGCTGGGCCAGCTCCTCCTGGCGCTCGGGGCCGCGCTCGCCTACCTCTGGCCGGTGCTCCCGGTGCTCGCTGTGTCGCGCGTCGTGATGGCCGCGGGCGGCGCGATCGTGGTCCCGAGCGCGACGGCCATGCTCCGCACGGAGCTGCCGCCCGAGCTGCGCGGGCGCGCCTTCGGCGCCTTCGGGGCGGTGATGGGGCTGTCGGCGGGCACCGGACCGACGATCGGGGCGCTGCTCGTGGGGACCTTCGGGTGGACCTCGATCTTCCTCGCGAACGTCCCGGTGCTGCTCCTCTCGGCCGCGCTCGCGCACCTCGGCGCGCCGCCGCGCCCCGCGGCCGTGACGCCCGCCGCGCCGCGACCGCGGTTCGACGTCGTGGGCTCGGTGCTGCTGGGTGGGTCGCTCATCGGGCTCGTCCTTGGCCTGGAGTCCGCGCACCTCCGCTGGGCCGCGGTGCTCGGCGCGCTGGGCCTCGTGCCCTTCGTGCTCTGGGAGCGGCGCGCGGCGGACCCCGTCATCGACTTCTCCCTGTTCAGGCGGCGCGCGTTCCTCGGCGGCAGCCTGCTCATCGCGCTCCAGAACTTCGCCATGTACGCGACGATCTTCGAGCTGCCCCAGGTGGCGGGGCGGCTGTTCCACGTCGGGCCGCGCGACGTCGGCACGGCGCTGCTGGCCATGATGGGGACGATGGTCGTCGTCTCGCCGCTCGCGGGGCGCGGCTCCGATCGCTTCGGGCCGCGCGCGCTGGCGCTCGCCGGCTGCTCGCTCGCCCTGGCCGGCATGCTCCTGCTCGCGGTGCGGCCTCTGGGCGCGCTCACGGACGCGATCCCCGCGCTCGTGATGCTCGGGGCCGGCCTCGGCCTGACGTCCCCGCCGGCGCAGTCCGCGGCGATGAGCGACGTCCCGCGCGAGAAGAGCGGAATGGCCGCGGGCCTCACGTCGACGATGCGCTACATGGGGGGCATCGTCGGCCTCACCGTGCTCGGCCTCGTCCTCACCGACGGCCCGGCGGTCGATGTGGTGAACCGCGAGCACACGATGGCCACGTCCATCTTCGGCGCGGCGCTGCTCCTGACGATCGGCTGCGCCTTCCTCCTCCCCGGCCGCGCCGCCGCGCCGGCGGCAGCCGCGGGATCACGGTAGAGCGTTTCACGAGGAGGCCAGTGCGGAGATGAACGAGATCTCTCGATCTCGCGCCTAGCGCACAGGCGCAGCGGCACAACCCGTCACGAATTTGCGCAAAATGCGCCGTACTTCGCCGCGCTCCGCGCCTGTGCGCGCGAGCCGCCAGGAGGAGGAGCGCGCGCCGGTTTTTGTTTGACGCCGGTCATGTGAACGCTCACAATGTCCCAGGTATCCTTCCGCTTTGCCCTGGGTAGGCCGCCGTGCGGCGCCGGGCGCGCTTCGTCCTCGTGCACATCCACCTTGAAGGTCGGGCTCTGAGGAGCTCGCTGCCCGACTGGGCATCCCTCTGGAGACCAGCATGATCACTCCCTTCGATTTGCACCGTCAGACCCTGACTCCTTCCCGTTCCCTCCTTCGTCTCTCTGCCCTCGGCTGTGTGCTCGCCGCGCTCGCCGGTTGCGCCAGCGACACGGGGGACGACCAGCCGTCCAGTGGTGGCACGGGTGGCTCGGAGAACCCGACGACGAGCGCCAGCAGCACGACAGGCGCGGGCGCGGGCACGAGCACGAGCGCAAGCGGCACGGGTGGATCAGGCCCCGGCACGAGCACGAGCACGAGCACGAGCAGCGGAAGCGACCCGGGCACGGGCGGCGACCCGACGTCCGGGGCCGGGGGGAGCGGCGGCGATCCGGGGGACGGCGGCGGCGGCGCGGGCGCGGGCACGGGCGCGGGCGGCTCGCCCGTGACCTGCGACCTGCCCACCACGTTCAAGTGGAAGTCGGGGCCTCCGGTGATCAACCCCAAGTCGGCTTCCGGTCGCAACTTCGTCTCCATCAAGGACCCGACGATCGTGTTCCACGACGGCAAGTACCACGTATTTGCCACCGTGTACGACACGGCGGGCAACGGGGGGTGGAGCTCCGTGTATTTGAACTTCACCGACTTCTCTCAGGCGGCCTCCGCTCAGCAGCATCACATGGCGAGCTGGCCCACCGGCGGCACGGTCGCGCCCCAGGTCTTCTTTTTCCGGCCGCACAACAAGTGGTACCTCATCTACCAGTGGAACGGCAGGTACTCGACCAACGACGACATCAGCAACGTCAACGGCTGGAGCCGGCCCCAGGCGCTGCTCAAGGGCGAGCCAGGCCAGATGGGGAACACCCTTGGCGCGCTGGATTTCTGGAACATCTGCGACGACAAGAACTGCCATCTGTTCTTCTCGCGGGACGACGGGAAGCTCTACCGCTCCAAGGTCAGCATCGATAAGTTCCCGGCTTTCGACGGTTACGAAACCGTCATGACGGCCCCCAGCTCGGGGCTCCTGTTCGAGGCCAGCAACGTCTACAAGGTGGATGGCACGAACAAGTACCTGCTCCTGGTCGAGGCGTTCGACAACAGCCCTCGCTTCTTCAGGTCGTGGACCTCCGAGAGCATCGACGGCCCCTGGGCTCCCCTGGCGGACACCAAGCAGAAGCCCTTCGCCGGCCCTGCCAACGTGACGTTCGAAGGCGGAAAGTGGAGCGACGACATCAGCCATGGTGAGATGGTCCGCTCCGGGAGCGACGAGCGAATGACCATCAACGCGTGCAACATGCAATTCCTCTACCAGGGGAGAGATCCGAACGCCGGAGGGGCTTACGAAAGATTGCCGTACAAGCTGGGTCTGATCACGCTCGAGAAGTGACGCCGCGCCCCTCCTCGATCTCTCGGGAGGGACGTTCAAGCAGGAGCGCCGATCTCCCGATCGGCGCCCCCGGCGAGCCCGGGCCGACATCGGCCAGGGTCGGAATCGGGGCAAACCATCGATGCGTCCGGGGCGCCGCGCGCGCAGGATCCGCGGCCTGAATCCAGGGGATCGCTGGACGAACGGCATTCTCCGTCTATCCTTGAGCGGTGCGCTCGGGGGAGCTCTTGGGGGGGCGCTTCCGCGTCGAAGCGCTCGCGGAGAGCGGAGGCATGGGCGCGGTCTACCGCGCCTGGGACGTCACCACCGGAAGGCGGGTCGCCGCCAAGGTGCTGCACGATCCGTCGCCGCACCACCTCGCGCGCTTCGCGCGGGAGGCCGAGCTCCTTGCCCGTCTCGCACACCCCGGGATCGTCCGGTACGTCGCCTACAGCGCCGCGCGCGAGAGCACGCCTTTCCTGGTCATGGAGTGGCTGGAGGGAGAGGACCTCTCCCGGCTCCTCTCGCGCCGGCGGCTCTCGGTCGCCGAGACCGTGGAGCTCGGGGCGCGCGTCGCCGCGGCCCTGGGCGCCGCCCACGCGCTGGGGATCGTCCACCGCGATCTCAAGCCGGCCAACATCTTCCTCGTCGGCGGCCGGATCGAGGAGCCCAGGCTCCTCGATTTCGGGGTCGCCCGCCTCCCGGACATGGCGCCGATCACCGGCGCCGGGGTGCTGGTCGGCACGCCCGACTACATGGCCCCGGAGCAGGCGCGCAGCGGCGATGAGGTCGGCGCGCCCGCCGACATCTTCTCGCTCGGCTGCGTGCTCTTCCAGTGCGTCACCGGCGCGCCGCCGTTCCAGGCCGATCACCTGGTCGCCCTCCTCGCCAGGATCATCTTCGACGATCCGCCGCGCCTGTCCGAGCGCTGCCCCGGCGCGCCCCCATGGCTCGACGCGCTCGTCTCGCAGATGCTCGAGAAGGATCCGGCGCGGCGCCCGCGCGACGGGGCCGCGGCCCACGCCGCGCTCGCGGCGCAGGAGGTCCACGGCGGGGCGATCTCGGGGCCGACGAGCTCCGCCCTCACCAGCAGCGAGCGCCGCTTCCACGGCGTCGCGGTGATCGGCCGCGCGCCGGCGTCCGCGCTGGACGCCACCCTCTCGGTCGGCGAGGTGGACGCGAACGCCGGCGCGCTCCGGGAGGTCGCCGCCCGCTTCGAGGGGCGCCTGGAGCTGCTCGCCGACGGGACGGCGGTGCTCATCGTCGGCCGCCCGCACGTGCCCACCGACGTCGCCGCGCAGCTCGCGCGCTGCGCGCTGGCGCTGCGGGAGCGCGTCCCCGATCGCCCGATCGCGATCACGGTCGGCTGGGGCGAGCTCGGGCGCGGCCTGCCGGTCGGCGACGCCATCCAGCGCGCGGCGGGGCTGCTCCGGGGCGCGGGCCGCGCGGGCGGGCCGCAGATCCTCCTCGACAGGACCACCGCCGGGCTGCTCGAGGCCCGCTTCGAGGCCGCGATCACCGCGTCCGGCGCCGTCGCGCTGCGCGGCGAGCGCAGCGCCGCCGAGCCGTGGCGCCCGCTCCTCGGCAGGCCCACGCCCTGCGTCGGCCGCGATCACGAGCTCCGCCTGCTGGAGCAGACCTTCGCCGCCTGCGCCGGCGAGCCCGCCGCCCGGGCGGTGCTCGTCATCGGCGCCGCGGGCATGGGCAAGTCCCGCCTGCTCCAGGAGCACCTCGCGGCCCTCCGGCGCGCCGGCGCGCCCGCGGAGATCTGGGCGGCGCTCGGGGATCCGCTGCGCGCCGGCTCCATCGGCGGCCTGCTCGCGGAGGTGATCCGGGGCGCGGCGGGGATCCAGGGCGGCGAGCCCATCGAGGAGCGGCGCGCGCTCCTCCGGGCCCGCGTCGCCCGCCGCGCGCCCGAGGCGGAGCGCCGCCGGATCGAGGAGTTCCTCGGAGAGCTGGCCGGCGTCCCCTTCCCCGACGAGGACAGCCTCCCGCTGCGCGCCGCCCGGCAGGATCCCGAGCTGCTCGGCGAGCAGATGCAGCGCGCGCTGCGCGATTTTCTGCGCGCCGAGTGCGCGGCCCAGCCGGTGGTGCTCGCGCTGGAGGACGTGCACTGGGCCGATCGCGCCTCGGTCGCGGCCATCGACGCGGCGCTGCGCGAGCTCGCGGACCAGCCGCTCCTCGTGCTCGCCACGGCGCGCCCCGAGATCAAGCAGGCCTACCCCGATCTCTGGGGCGAGCGCGGGCGGCAGGAGATCTGGCTCAGGCAGCTCTCGCCGAAGGCGTGCGCGCAGCTCACGCGGGAGGCGCTGGGCGGCGCGGCCGACGGGGCGCTCGTCGATCGTCTCGTCACCCGGTCCGAGGGCCAGCCCTTCTTCCTCGAGGAGCTGATCCGCGCGGCGGCGGAGGGCCGGGGCGAAGCGATGCCCGAGACCGTGGTGGCGATGGTGCAGGTCCGGCTGGAGGCGCTCTCGCCGCCTGCGCGCCGGATCCTGCGCGCCGCCAGCGTGCTCGGCGAGGTGTTCTGGCGAGGCGCCGTCGCGCACCTGCTCGGCGGCGACGCCGCGCCGCTCGCGGATCACCTCTCCGCGCTCGTCACCGGGGAGCTCTGCGTCCGCCGCCGCGAGGGCCGCTTCCCCGGCGAGGAGGAGTACTGCTTCCGCCAGGCGCTCCTGCGCGAGGGCGCTTATGCGCAGCTCACCGAGGACGATCGAGCGCTCGGCCACCGCCTCGCCGCCGAGTGGCTCGAGGGCGCGGGCGAGGCCGATCCGCTGGTGCTCGCGGCGCACTGCGAGCGCGGCGGCCTGACCGCCCGGGCGGCGTCGCTGCTCGTCCGAGGCGCCGAGCTCGCGGCCGCGCGCCGGGCCTACCTCGACGCCGAGGGCTGCTACGGGCGCGCCGAGGCGCTTGTCGGCGCGCTGCTCCCCGCGGCGCGCCACGCGCGGGGCCTCGCTCGCTTCCGGCTCGGGCGGCACACCGAGGCCCTCGCCGACCTCGCCGCGGCGCGCGAGGAGGCGGCCGAGGCGTCGGAGCCAGGGGCGGAGATCGAGCTCCTCCTCGATGAGGCCATGATCCTCGACTGGACGGGCGAGTACCGGGCCGCGAGCGAGCGGGTCGAGGCCGCCGAGCGCCTCGCCGACTGGGTGGACTCGCCCCTGCTCGGCGCCCGCCTGCTCCTCGGCGTGGGCCGCTCGCTCCACCGGGACGACCGCGAGGACGAGGCGGCCATGGTGCTGTCGCGCGCCGCGGAGCAAGCCGCGCGGCTCGGGGACGAGGGTTATGAGACACACATCATCGCCCGGCTGATGCTCGGCTTCATCCTGGCCAGCCTCGGCCGTGTCGACGAGGCGGCGCGGGACCTCGACGCGGTGATCCGGAGCTGCGAGGAGCGCAGCGATCTCATGCACCTCGGCGCAGCGCTGAACAACCGCGGGCTCGTGCGGGCCCTCCAGGGCGACCGCGCCGGGATGATCGCCGATTGCGAGCGCACCATCGCGCTCGGGCGCGACCTCGGCCAGCCCGCGTTCGAGCTCGTCGGCCGCTTCAACCTCGCCGAGTACCTGTACCTGATGGACGATCTCGAGGCCGCGGCGCCCCATGCGCGCGCCGTCCAGGCGATGGGGCCGCGCTGCGACGATCACCACGCGCCGATCGCCGTGGCGCTCCTGACGGCGCGCCTGCGCCTCTACCAGGGCGACGAGGCGGGCGCTCGCGGGATCGCCCTGCGGCTGCGCGCGGCGCAGGAGGAAGCCGGCGGCGACGCGCTGAAGCCCTCGGAGGACGTGCTCTGCTCGATGATCGAGCTCGCGACGCGCGACGACGATCGCGCCGCGTGGGCCGCGCTCGAGGAGCGCTCCGCGCGCTGCTCGGTAGGACAGGAGCGGATCGAGGTGCTCGAGGCGCGGGCCCTCGCCGCCTTCCGTCGCGGCCGCTACGTCGATGCCCGGCTGCAGATCGAGCGCGCCCTCGCGGCCGCCTCCACCACGCCGACCGTCATGGGCAGTCGCCTCCGTCGCTGGCACGCGGAGCTGACGGCGCTGTCAGCATCGAACGCCCCGGACACCCACCCTCGTCGCCGCTGAATCACCTTGCACGGGCGTGATAATGCGAAATATAGAATAATGAACCCATAGTCAACCTATGGGCGAAGTTGGTGAGCCCGCGCTCGCGCGCCGCGCGCAGGGAGCCGCCGGGTATGCGCCAGAAATGGGGGGGAACCCATGTCGCTCAAGGAGACATTCATCGTGCTTGTCTGGGCTGGGGTGCTGTCGGGCTGCGCCGCGGAGGTGGGGGACACCGAGGCGCTGGATGAGCTCGTGGGGGAATCCCGGGGAGCCCTTCTGGGTGGCAATGCGCTCAGCGCGAACGCCCTGAACCTCAATGCCTTGAACCTCAACGCATTGAACCTCAACGCCCTGAACCTCAACGGTCTCAGCGCGCAAAACCTCGCCGCGATCCGGGATCCCGGCCCGAGCGGGGCGCTGGCGCGCGAGTTCATGCGGTATGCGACGAGCTGCGCCCTGAGCAGCACGGCGTCGTTCGACTTCTCGTGGACGGACTCCAGCGGCACCGTCCACAACGAGCGCTACCCCGGGCTGCTCGGCGCCGCGCCGGCCTGGGCGACCGGGCCGCTCGACGAGCTCGGGCAGCGCATGGTCTCCAGCTGCGTGGCGGCGCGCGTGAATTACTATCGAACACCGGTCCTCCTCTCCGCCCGCTCGCTGCGGGCTCCGCTGAAGACGCTCTCCTCCAGCCAGGAGCTCATCGATTATCCGGACGTCGAGGGGGCCTTCTGGGGCAACCTGTTCGCGGCGCAGCCCTACCTCAACGCTTGCTACAACAGCGCGACGGTCGACAACTCGCGCGCCTACCAGCGCGAGTGCGCCGCGGGCCACCTGATGTCTGACGGCCAGATCGTGGGGTGCGGGGTGATCCGCAGGGTTGGACCCTGCAGCCAGGTCTGCCAGGCCCTCAACGGGGCCGGCCAGTACTACCCGTCCTGTGTCGACCGCCCCGGCCAGAGCACGGCGACCATCAAAGAGGTGATCACCACCGCCTTGCCCTGACCGGCGCGCCCTCAGAAGGCGCCGACCTCACCGAGCAGCGTCCCGCCCTCGATCAGGTCCACATGGCCCCGAGGGGTCGACTCGCCCGCCGCCCAGCGCGATTCGACGGAGAGCTCGAATGCGCCGCCGCACCCGGCGCAGCCGTCCCCCGATGCGCGGCCGGCGTACACGTCCGGGAACGGGTTCTCGTCGAAGAGGAAGGACAGGCGAAGCTGCGCGGCCCCGTCGTCGCCCCGATAGAGCGCCCCGCGCTGCTCGTGGTGGAGGATGCCGTCGCTGCTCGATAGATGCCCGAGCACGAGGATCTGCAGATACCCGTCGGAGCACTGGCTGCTGCGGTCGATGTACGCCACGACCGGCGAGCTCTCGGTGTCGGCGACGAGCGACCAGCTCACGGCGCTCGTCGTCCCGTTGGCCCATGTCACGTCGAAGCTCCCGGCCCCCCCTGTCGCGTCGATGGCCTCCTGGCCGCTCACGCCGAGGGGCGTCGGGTCGGAGAGGGCATGCTCCACGCCCTGACCCGTCGACTGCGGGAGGAAGTCGCAGGGGTCGGCGGCGACCTCCCCCGTCTGTCCCCCGCGCGTGCACCCCATGAGCAGCCCCGCCACGAGCCAGCAAGCAATCCGTACGTTCATCGAAGCCTCCATCGGCATCCACCTGCCGCGGCGCAGGAGCCCCCGCAAGCGCCTTGTAGCGCAGTTACGCATTATCTATCGCTCCGATGTGCTAGTATCGATGCATAAATGCGATACAAACCATCGCAATACGATGAAATCGCGAGGGATTTCTGCCGGGCGCTCCGCGGCCGGCGCTCGCAGCGGCAGCTGAGCGTCCGGCTCGGCTACGGGACGAACGTCGCCTTCGGCTGGGAGTCCGGGCGGCGCTTTCCCACGTTCCCCACGGTGCTGCGCGTCGCGGCGTACAACGGCGTTGACGTCCATCGTGTGCTCTCGGACTTCGTGCGCCAGGAGTCGGCCTTCGGCGCGGGCGTCGCCGTCTCCGATCCGGCCCTCACGGCCACCCTCCTTCAGGCCGTCAAGGGCGGGCTGAGCAACGCCGAGATCGGCGCTCGCGTCGGGCGCAGCGCGTCCCAGGTGTCGCGCTTCATCGCGGGCACCTCCCAGCCGCGGCTGCCCGACGTGCTGGCCCTCGTCGACGCGACGACCGACCGGCTGCTCGACTTCCTCGCGCTCTTCGTCCCTCCGGGGCAGCTGCCCTCGGTGGCGCGCGACTTCGGTGTGCTCGAGGAGCGCCGGCGGATAGCGACGGAGCTCCCCTGGTCTCACGCGGTCCTGCGCGTCCTCGAGCTCGCGGGCTACGCGGCCCTCCCCTGCCATGACGACGCGTGGGTCGCCGCTCGCCTCGCGCTCCCGCGCGACGAGGTGCGCGCGTGCCTCGAGGCCCTGTCGCGGGCAGGCCTGATCCGATGGCGCGGAGGGCGGTACGCGGCCACGGCCGAGACGGTCGACATGACCCGCGGCGCGGCCGAGCCGCGACAGCGATTGAAAGCGCACTGGCTCGACGTCGCCGCGGGCCGGCAGCGCCGCGGCGATCCGGGGCTGTACTCCTACAACCTCGTCAGCGTCGCGCGCGGCGACCTCGCGCGGCTGCGGGCCTTGCACGTGCGGTATTTTCACGAGCTCCGGCAGATCGTGTCGGACTCGCGCGAGCCCGATTGCGTCGCGCTGGTCGCGATGCAGCTCTTCGAGCTGGGCGCGTGAGGCGCGAACCGGGCAGAGGAGGACGTTCTGTCAACCCGGGGCAGGCCCGCAGCTCGGCATGCGGGCGCCTCGCGGGCAGACGCCGTACTTTACCGACGCGAAGGCCCCTTGCGCCCGCCCCTCGCGGTCGAGCCGCCCGTGCCCTAGATTCGGTGCGCTGACAGCCAGTTCGACTGCCAGGGCAGACGATCCGCTCGAAGGAGGAGAATCGCGATGCGTCCTACTATGCCGACCCTCACGGGAAGCCTGATTGCAGGGCTCGCGCTCGGCGTCATGACCTGCGTTTCGTCGACCGCGCTTGCCGGGCGCCCCGTCGCCCAGGCCCTCGCGGGGGATCGCCTCGCAGCCAAGGAACCCGGCGCCACGGCGGAGAATGACGAGAACCGGACCATCACGATCAGCGGCATCGGCGAGGTCGCGAGGCCTGCGGACTCGATGCGCACGAGCATCGGCGTGGAGGTGCGCGAAAAGACGCTCGGGGCCGCGCGCGACAAGGCCGCGGGCAGGTCACAGGCCGTGCTCGCCGCCCTGCGTGGCCTCGCCATCCCGGGGCTGGAGATCCGCACGGTCGACATCTCGCTCTCGCCGATCCGGGAGTCGCAGCCGGCGTCCGGGGAAGTGACCGAGCCCAGGATCATCGGCTATTCGGCTTCCAGCCAGCTCTCCGTCGCGCTGCGGCGCGCGTCGCCGGCCGAGCTCCAGGCCGCAGGCTCGAGGATCCTCCATGCCGCGCTCGCCTCGGGCGCCAATGACGTCGGCGGGCTCGAGTTCTTCTTGAGCGACCGCACCGAGGCGCGCCGCAGCGCCATCGCGGCCGCCGTGCAGGACGCGCAGGCGAACGCCAAGGCGGTGGCCAAAGCGGCGAACGTCAGGATCGTCGAGCTGAAGTCGATCGCGGTCGTTCCGCAGGAGCGCTATGAATTTGCGCAGCAAATGAAGGCGTTCGGAGGCGCGGACGGCTTCCCCTTCGAGCCCGGCAATATCCGTGTCACCTCCGCGGTGAAGGTCCGCGTGGCGTTTGCCCCGAACCCGTGAGCTCAGGGCGGCGGCGCGCAGGCGGCGCTCGCGATCGCGGCTCGGCGCGGCCTCACGGCATGCTCGTGAAGAAGTCGACCATCGCCTCGATGGCAAAACACGGCACGCCGTGGCTCGTGTTGCTGTACGCGGGATCGTCGTGGGAGCACCAGATCGTCGGCTCCGAACAGCCGATGTAGGAGACGCAGCCGGGGTTCACCGTCTTGCCGCTGCTCTGGCAGCCCATCACCTGGGAATACGGCGTCGAGCCCCTCTCGCACATGTTGGCGGAGGAGAACCTCGCGACCGTGCTCGCCCCGTCTCCCCCGCGGACGGTGTCGTTCTTGCCCTGGATGTACATCACGGGCGTGGGCACCTGGAGCGCGCCGTAATCGGAGGCGGCGACGGGCGCGACCGCCTTGAAGTTCATGTGCTCGGCATCGGACTTGTGCGTCAAGATCTGCACGATCATCTGCGCGCCGGAGCTGTGGCCGGTGGCGAACACGCGGTCCATGTCGATGCAGTAGCTGTCCATGAGGTCGTCGTAGATCCGCAGGACCCTGGCGATGTCGTTGTTGTAGTTCCAGCATCCCCCCTGGTCCGACGACCTCCCCACGGCGCGCACGTACTCCGTCTCGAAGGCCGACCCTCGCGTGAGGTTGATGAACTGGTCGATCGGGTTGCCGCAGGCGTGGAAGCCCATCAAGAGGGGGAGCGGGGTATTGCCATCGTAGCTGTCCGGAAACGTGTAGATGTGATCGCCGTCGACCTTCACCGTTCCGCTCTCGGGCCGCCCCGACTTGCCGCAGCCCGGGCTCGGGTTGCCCGCCGGCGATCCCGTGCCGCCGGTCCCCATGCCACCGCTCCCGGCCTGCGGTCCGCCCCCGGTCGACCCACCTGTCGTGCCGCTGCTGGAGGAGCTGGCGTCATCGCTCGTTCCCCCTTCCCCTGTCGAGGCGGTCTCTCCGCCGCTCGCAGACGAGTGGGCCCCGCCTGTGCCGCCGGTGGCCTGACCGGCTCCGCCGCCTCCCGCGCCGGGCGAGCCTGTCTCGGACGAGCAAGCGAGGAACATCAAAGCGACGACAGGAACGACAGGAAAAGAGGAATGAACACCTGATCTCGGCATCGTTTAGACCCTCTCGTGATCGCCCGATTCGCCTATCCGCGCTCGCCGCGTGCCGATCCCGCGATGATCTCGGGCGAGGATGCGCCTCACGTGGAGGCACCAGCCCGACCGTCACGGCGGACGCGCGGAAGTGACGAAAGGCCCGGTGCGCATGGCACGCCTGTCCGTGGCAAAGCGGAAGAAGGAGCGACGGATCGACTGTGAGCGCTCACATGGGCGGCGTCAATGAAATTGGATCTGCGCGACGCCCTCTTTAGATACCGGCGGGTGCGCCGCGGCGGCAGCCGCGGCACACCCGTGAGCTGTCATGAGAGCTCGGCTCGCGCGAGCTCGCCGTTCCCGGCTCAGTTGGCGATGAACGCGCAGCACCCGACGACGCAGATGTAGCCGTCGGCGCAGCCGTCGCTGCAAGGATCCGCGCATGTCGGAGCCGACCCGCCTTCGCCACCGCCGGGGTCGGGGCTGCCGCCGGGGTCGGAGCTGCCGCCGGGGTCGGAGCCGCCGCCGCCATCGCTCTCACCCGTGCTTCCGTCGTCGGGGCAATCGTGCCCGCCGTCGTCGCTGCCGCCCGGATCGCCGGAGCTGCTGCTCTCCCCGGGGTCGCCGGAGCCGCTGCCGGGGCCGTCATCGCAATGGCCAGGGCCGATGCCGCCCTCGTTGAAGTCCGCAAGCGCACCGGACAGCGCGACGGCATCCTCGGCCGCGTCGCCTTGCTTGATGTCGTACGGGAGCCGGCCATCGGCGTCCTTGTTGTCGGCCATCCACGCCTCGGCTTCCGCGAGCGCCCCGTCCAGGGCCGCGTCGCTCGCGCCGCTACCCACGTTCAGCAGCGCGGCGATCAGCTGGTGGCACAGGATCATGCTGGCGTCGCCCCGCGGCGCCGTCTCGAAGAGCTCCAGCAGCTCGGCCTGGGCGTACTCGACGCCTCCGATGGTGAGCTTCGATGTCGGCCAGCTCTCCTCGTGGTTCTTCCAGTAGCCCTGGGTGAGCGTACAGCCGTCGCCCTCGGACGGGGGCGGAGTCCCGACCACGTTGCCCCTGCCCTCGCCCAGGCGATCCAGGTCGCCGTTCCCACAGGCGACGAGAGCGGAGCCAACCAGCGACAGACACCCCACGAGCACCAACCTGCCAAGCGTCATGATTCCTCCTGAAGTTGCGCATCGCGCGATGGGCGCTGCTCGCGAGGAGCAAGCGACATCGCGCGTGTCAGGCGGCGGGCATCGCGCCAGATCGGGGCGCACAGGCGACCCCGAGCCGGCGGGACCATGTTCTCGATCCACCCGCCCCAGCTGCAGCCCATGAGGAGCCGCGCTCTCGATCCCTTCAGTGCCGGCCCGCGCTCGGCGCGGCTCATGTTTTTGTGGGCGCTTTCCGATCCCGTGTCGTTCTCGATCGGTTGGATTTTTCCTTCACCAACACATGAGTGGCCGAGATCACGTCAGGCCGTGAGATCCCGTATCATTCTCGCTCGATCGAAATATTCCTTCATGAGCACACGAGCGACCGAGATCACTTCAGCCCGTGACGATCCATCTTGTTGAGCAGCCCCTGCCGCGACAGCCCGAGCCGCGCTGCTGCCTGGCTCCTGTTGCCCTGGGTCGCCCGGAGCGCGGCGGCGATCTCGCGCCGCTCCAGCGCCGCGATCTTCTCTTCCAGCGTCGCCCCCTCGGCCGGCTCGTCGCCTGCCGGGGCCGCGGGCGCGCCGCCTCGCCGCGCCGGCGAGAGGTCCTCCTCGAGGATCTCTCCCCTGCCCCCGGCCATCACGAGAGCGCGCTGCATCTCGTGCCGGAGCTCTCGCAGGTTGCCGGGCCAGTCGCAGGCCTCGAGCCGGCGCATCGCGCCGGGCGAGATCGCGGTCGCCGGCGAGCGCGGCACGAGGGCCCGCGACAGGTTCAGGAAGTGCTGCGCGAGGAGCGGCAGATCACCCACGCGATCCGCGAGCCGCGGCAAGGCGATCTCGATCCCGCGAACGCGCCAGTAGAGGTCGTCGCGAAAGGTCCTGTCCGCCACCATCGACTCGAGCGCTCTGTGGGTGGCCGACACGACACGGACGTCCACGGTCAGCGGGCGCGCGGCGCCCACGGGCAGGATCTCGCCCGTCTCGAGCACGCGCAAGAGCTTCACTTGCAGCGCCAGCTCCATGTCGCCGATCTCGTCGAGGAACAAGGTCCCTCCGTCCGCCTCGACGAACAGGCCGGGAGCGTCCTTGATCGCGCTCGTGAAGGCGCCTTTCCGGTGGCCGAACAGCGTCGATTCCAGGAGCGTCGGCGCGAGCGCGCCGCAGTTGACCGCGATGAAGGCTTTGTCCTTCCGGCGGCTCCTTGCGTGCAGGTAGCGGGCGAACACCTCCTTGCCCGTGCCCGAGTCGCCGGTGATGAGCACCGGGACGTCGGTCGGCGCCGCGCGCTCGCACAGCGTCCTCGCCTCGAGGAAGGCCGGCGACTGACCGAGCATGGCCGAGGCGTCGCCCTCGCGGGCGGCGAGCGAGCGCTCGAGCTCCGCCACCCGATCTTCCAGCGCGAGGCGCGCGGCCGCGCGGGCGACCACGGAGAGCAGCACGTCGGGGTCGACGGGCTTGGCCAGGAAGTCGTACGCGCCGCGCTCGACGAGGCGCAGGGCGAGCGGGGTCTCGCCCGCGCCCGAGACGACGATCACCTTGGCCGCGGGCCGCTCGGCGAGCAGCTTGTCCGCGAGCGCCGCGCCCTCCTCGGCGCGGCCCGTCGGCGGGAGCATCAGGTCGAGCACGACGAGGCGCGCGCTCGTGCGGCGGAGCTCCGAGAGCGCCTTCGGGGCGGCCCCGGCCTCGGCGACGGCGTAGCCCTCCAGCGCGAGCAGCTCGCGGTAGGCGTCGCGGAACCCCGGATCGTCGTCGATGAGCAGGACGGTCTCGGTCACGGGTGACCGTACCGCGTTGCCAGGGCGCGGATCCAGGGTTGCGCGGGGTGGGGGGCGGGCGGAGCCGGCGTCAGGCGGATCGAGGCGAGCTGCGAGCTTCATCCACCGTCTCGCTCACCGATCCATTCGCGGGCGAGAGCGAGTATCCGGCGGTTCTCCGGTTCGGTGCGACATCGTGCCGAGCTCAATGCGAGCGCACGCGTGGGCCGGTGCGCCGCGCGGGCGACGCACGCGCCTTCGTCGCGCCCAGGGCCCGCCCCCTCGACGAGGTAGGGTGTGGCGCCGCGAGGGCTCGATCTCGCGCCCGGGGGGCGGCCTCTGCCGCGACGTGGGCGGCCGGTGCACGGGGGCGAGCCCTGTGCAACCGCTGCTCGATCCTTTCGCGGAGGACGACGGCTTGGTTGTGGAGCTCGTCCTTTGCTCCGTACACGAGCGTGAGCGTCCCGCGCTTCGCCTGCGCGACGAGCTCGTCCACGAGCCCCGAGGCCGGCTGGCGGCGGAGCTCCTCGCGATAGCGCGCCGCGAACTCCTCCCACCGGGCAGCGTCGTGACCGAACGAGCGGCGGAGCTCGTCGCTCGGCCCGATCTCCTTCATCCAGGCGTCGATCGCGAGCGCGTCCTTGCGCACGCCTCGCGGCCACAGCCGGTCCACGAGCACACGGTACCCGTCGGCCGCTTCGGGCTGCTCGTAAGCCCGCTTGAGGAGCACCGCGCCCGCCGTCTCGGCACCAACGCGCGCAGTTCGCGACCTCCTCGTCGCCGTTCGTCGCCTCACGCTGGCCATGCACCCTTCTTCCTTCTTCCCTTCTCGCTGCAAACCCTGCGAGGCGAGGCGCGCTTTGACCACGACGAGCGTAAGATCCTCCAGGCCCTCGCGCTGCACGACGGTCTCCCGGCCAATCTGCCGGTGATTCGTGGACTCCGCCTTCCCGGTGCGCATGGCCCTCCTCGTTCGAACATGGGCCTGGACGCCGGCCTATCGGGCCTGTGGCTCCCCCATCGCGGCGATCGCGATGGCCGAGTGCGCGAACGTGCCGCCCGCGCGCATCTCGGCGGCGACCCAGATGGCCTCCATGATCTCCTGCTCACTCGCTCCGTGTCGAAGCGCGCCCTGGGTGTGGCCGCGGATGCAATACGGGCACTGCGTGACGTGCGCCACGGCGACGGCGATGAGCTGCTTCACCTTCGCCGGCAGGGCGCCCTCGGCAAACACGCGCTTGCTGAACTCGCGGAAGGCCTCGTCCGGCTCGGGCGCCAGATCGTGCCGTTTCTGCGAGGTCTCCTTCGATTGCAGCGGGTACACCTGGTCTCCCATAGGCTTCTCCTCATGGCTGGCCCAGGGGCTCTTTCGATGCGGCGGCCGCGCGGCACAAGCAAGGAAGCCTCTCCCTTCTGCGTCCGGCGCGACGGGTGCCGGCTACGGCCTCCGGCCGACCGCCCGCCCTGGCATTCCCCGACGCACCGATCGAGGAGACGTGCTCGTTCGCCGTCGCTCGTGCCCTTCCGCAGCGCGGAATGCTTCTTTTCTCGCCGCCGCGCGCCGCGCTACCTGGCAGGGCGCACGCACCGGACCGGCATCGCTTTCACGCCGCTCACCCAGTTCGAGCGGAGCCGCACGGCCGGCCCGGCGAGCTCGAGATCGGGGAGCCTGCGCAGGAGCTCCTCGAAGGCGACCCGCGCTTCCAGGCGCGCGAGCACGAGGCCCAGGCACACGTGCGGGCCGATGCCGAAGGAGAGGTGCTCGTTGGGCGTCCGGCCGACATCGAATCTGTGCGGATCCGTGAAGACCGCCTCATCGCGGTTGGCGGAGACGTACCACAGCACCACCTTGTCGCCGGCGGCGATCCGCTGCCCGTGGAGCTCGATGTCCCGCACCGCGGAGCGCCGGAAGTAATAGACCGGCGGCGTGAAGCGCAGCATCTCCTCGATGGCGGTCGGGAGGAGCGAGGGATCGTCGAGCAGGCGCCGGCGCTGGTCGGGGTGCTCGAGGAGCGCGAGCATCCCGTTGGAGATGAGGTTCTTCGTTGTGTCGTGGCCGGCCGTGAGCAGCAGGTTGAAGAAGCCGCCGAACTCCGTATAGGAGAGCTTCTCGCCGTCCACCTCGGCGGCCATGAGCAGGCTCAGCATGTCGTCCTTGGGCTCCTTCCGCCGCTGCTCGGCGAGCTGGTGCGCATAGGCGTTCATGTTGTGGAGCACGGCGTTCAGCTCCTCGGGCGTGACGCCATAGGCGGGATCGCTGGCCCCGAAGAACCGCGTCGTCCAGTCGAGCATCTGCTCCTGATCTTCGCGAGGGACGCCGAGCACCTCGAGGATCACGGAGAGAGGCAGCTTGCCCGCGATGTCGCTGGCGAAGTCGCACCCGCCGCGCTCGCAGGCGTCGTCGATGAGCCTCGTCACGAGCTCCCGAACGTGGCCTTCGAGGCGCTGGATGACACGGGGCGTGAACCCCTTGCTGACCAGCGCCCGGAACCGGGCGTGCCGGGGCGGATCCATCATGATCATGACATCGGGGTTGTCGCGCATGTCCCCAGGCGGGAGATCCTCGATGAAGAGGCCGCGCCCCGAGCAGAACGCGGCCGGATCGCGCGAGATGCGGGCGACGTCGGCGTGCCGCGTGATCGCCCAGAACCCCCTGCCCGCCGGCTCGGGGTGCCAGTGGACGGGCGCCTCCCGGCGGAGGATCTCGAAGCGATCGTGCGGCGCGCCCGCGAGGTAGAGGTCCGGATCGAGGATATCGATGGTTTGAGGGGTCATCTGGGGAGGATCGCCTTAGCAGCTTCGCGAGCGCAACCGCTTGCGACGCATTCTGAGCAGCGCGATGAGCGGGAGCGCCGCGGGCCATGGCCACGGGGGCTCTTCGCGACCCACGAAGCGGCACCCGCAGCCACCCGTCGTGTCGCTGCTGGCGGGCGGGTCGCCGTTGGGGCTGGCGCCCGTGGTGCTGCCCGCCGTGGCGGTGCCGGTTCCCGCGCCAGAAGAGCCGCTGGCCGTCGCGCCGCCTGCGCCCGTGGTGCTGCCGCCGCTCGTGCTGGCGCCGGTGACCGCCGTGGCGCCGCCGGTCCCCGCGCCGCCGGCGCCGCTGCCCGTCGCGCCGCCTTCGCCCGTGGTGCTGCCGCCGCTCGTGCTGGCGCCGGTGACCGCCGTGGCGCCGCCGGTCCCCGCGCCGCCGGCGCCGCTGCCCGTCGCGCCGCCTTCGCCCGTGGTGCTGCCACCGCTGCCTGCCGCGGCGCCGCCGACCCCTGCGCCGCTACCGCCGCTGGCGGCCGCGGCGCCGCCGGCCCCTGCGCCGCCAGCGCCGCTGCCCGTCGCGCCGCCTTCGCCCGTGCTGCTAGCGCCGCTCGTGACGGCGCCGCTGGCCGCCGTGGCGCCGCCGGTCCCCGCGCCGCCGGCGCCGCTGCCCGTCGCGCCGCCCTCACCCGTGGAGCTTCCGCCGCCGGTACCGCCGCCTTCGCCCGTGCTGCTGCGCGGGCAGCCCAGGACCGACACGTCGTCGATCGCGAGACCGGCAAGCTGGACGCTCGAGTCGCTGTCGAGGTGGAACACCACCTCCACGCGCTTGCCGGCGTATCCGCTGATGTCGGCGTAGTGCGTGCCCCATCCCGCGCTCTCCTGGAGCACCAGGTTGGAGCTACCGACGGTCGTGGTCATCGCTGCGTCGAGGAACTCCCAGAGGCGCCTGGCGTTCGCACCCCCGACCTCCCGGATCTCCACCCACCCGTGATCCGAGGACGCGTTGTCGAGCTGGTACTTCATCGCCCAGCGGAGCTGGATGGGCGCCTGCACCCCGGACAGGTCGATCGGCGGGGAGACGAGGTCCTGATTCGAGCTCGCGTTATACACGCCCGAGAGGTTCGTCTTCCAGCATTGCGTCCCGCCGTTGCACGTCGCGATCGGCGCGGCGCTCGGTGTGCCGAGCGCCCACGCGTCGGCTGTGCCTGCGTGCGTGAAGCCCTGCGCGCCGCCCTCGAAGTCCGCCGACAGCAGGGCGGCCGGGGCGTCGCCGCTCGAGCACGAGAGCGCGGGGATCGGCGCGTCGCAGATCGTGAGGCTCCACGCGGACAACACGCCGAGGTTGTTCGAGTTGTCCGTATCGTCCCGGAGCGTGAGCGTCCACCGTCCCCCGCCGTTCTCCCCGTCGAACCAGCGCAAGCGGTAGTCGCGCTCCGGCTGCACCATCATGCCGTTCAGCAGGGTGAAGTGTCCGGCCGGGAACGCAGCCTCGTCGTCGATCGTGAGTTCGAGGTTCGGGTAGATCCTATCGCCGATATCGGTGAAGAGACCGTTGGTGTTGCCGGCCGGCGAGACGAGGTACACGTCCAGGTCGGGGGGCATGGGATGGCTGAGCCGGACGCTCACGTTCAGGTCACCGATACGGGGCGCGCCCGGGACGTCGATGAACGACGTCGTGGGCGCGCCGAAGAGGATCTCCCTGGGCACGCTTGCGCTGTCGTACGTCGTGCACCCCACGCTCGGCGCCGCCGGATGCACGCTCACACTGAGCCCGTAATTACCCGCCGTCACCGAGCCGGTCACGGTCACCCTGTAGGTGCCCGCTGCTTTGACGGTCGCGAAGATGGCGTCCGAGTAGGGTGTCTCGACAGGCCCGGATTGGTTGTCCACCTGGATGTCGAACCCTGACCCGAAGGGGCCGATCGCGAGCGCGGCGGCGAACTGCGTGAGGTCGCGCGTCGGATCCTGATCGAGGCTCGCGAAGAGGGTGTCGCCGGCGTTGAGGGAGAGCGAGTAGCTGTCGACGTCGCTCGCGTTGGTGTGCGTGCCAGCGATCCAGCCGGTCGCGGGGAGCGGCTGCGGTGTCGTGTCGTTCGGCTCGACCTCCGCCGTGGGCGCGCCGCTCTGCACCTTGAGGTGGAGGTCGTACGGGCGCAGCTGGGCCGTCGCGGTAGGCACGCGGACGCGCGCGTGGTACATTCCCGCGGTCGCGAGGGGCGTGCCCGCGATGCTCGGAGAGGAGCCCCCGAACGACCCGTTGAAGACGTCGGTCTCCAGTATGGTCGTGCCATCCTGATCGAGGATGTCGAGGTCGGCGTCCTGCGATGCGGTGGAAGACGCGGTCATCATGGCGGCGTACACACGGCTCCCGGCGGGGGCCTGGAACGAGAAGAGATCCGTGTCGCCGTCCGGAACGAGGTTGGCGCGCACGACCGTATCGCTGGAGATGGCGTTCGCCTGCAACGCCGTCCCGTTGGGCTCCGCCTCCGAAGCGAGCTCCTGTCCGGCGGCCAAGTGTGCCCTACCAAGGCCATCGCCTTCGCTTGCGCCGCAGCCAGCGAGGACCAACGCCGCCGCTCCCAGCACGACGGACGAGTTGACGAAATCCCTGCTTTTCACGTCGTTCCCCTTCCGTTCAGCTGCCCCACAGCGCCCTGGCCCCGTGGTGGGGCAATATCACAGCTGACGTCTCGACGCCGCGGGTGCCCACTTCAGGAGCGGGACGTCCGAGGTACGTCGCTGTGCGCCCCGCAGGCTGTGGAGTGAATGCGGCTTCTTCGATACATGGTATCCGTCCTGTAGACCCCATCCTCGCGTGGTGCGTGGCGTCGCCGTAGATTCGCGACCCGATGCGAGAGGAAGAGCGGTCTGCGGCGAAGGGTGGCTGGGCCCAGCAGCGAGCGGAGGAAACGGCGGTCGACGCTGAGGTCACCGCCCGCGTGCACGTCGCCCGCAGGCGCGCGGCGGCGAAGCCGCGTGCCGCCGATGCCTCTGCCGGGCCCGAATCGTCGACAAGGCGCCGGAAGCCACGCGTCGACCGCGCAAGCGCCGAAGAGCCGGCACCAGCGCGCCAAAGCCGGCGAGCTGCGCGCCCGGCAGCCGGAAAGCATGCGTCCGTGCCCACGGCAGCGGACGGCGACGCCGACGATCGATCAGCTGGGCGTCGCGTCCGGCGCCCGGGGCCACGGACTGGCCGCGAGCCGCTGCCGAGCGTCGGCGTTCTCGAGGGTCTGCTTCCAGGACTTCGGAGCGAGCTCGATGACCCGCTCGGGAGGCCAGGTGGGCAGCATGATCAGCACGTCGCGCAAGTAGGCCCAGGGCTCGATGCCGTGCAGCGCGCAGGAGGCGATGAGCGACACGATGGTGGCGTTCCACTCGGCGCCGTCCTTGCTGCCCACGAAGAGCCAGTTCTTACGGCCCACGGCTTCACGGCGGAGCTCAAGCTCGCTCCGGTTGTTGTCGAGGCGGAGCCGGCCATCCTCGAGGAAGCGAGTGAGTGCGGTCCATTGGTTGAGCGCGTAGCCGATGGCGCCTGCGATGGGGCTCCTCGGCAGGACGAGCAGGTCCTCTGTCTCAAGCCACGCGCGGAAGGCCACGAGCACGGGCTCGGCATCCGTCCGGCGCTGCTCGGTTCGACGGTTCGGAACCAGCTCCTTGGTCGCCTTGTCGATCGCGTAGAGCTTGCGAATGAAGCCGATGGCTACCGTCGCGCGGTCCCGGTCGGAGGTCATCGCCTCGAAGAACTTCCGCCGGCAATGGGCCCAGCAACCGACCTCGGTCACCCCCTCGGTGCGGAAGAGCTGCTCGTAGACGTTCGAGGCGTCGGCCTGGACATAGCCCTTGTAGCCGCGAAGGAACTCCTTCGGGCCATCCTGGTTGTGATGCGGCGTGAAACGGAACAGGACGTGATCTCGGTCCGCCACCAGGACCCAGAAGTGGCCCCGCCGACACTTGTCCTTTGCTTGCACGAGCACGCCGGTGGCGTCGATGGCGATGCAGTGCGCGTTCAGGGCGTCCTTGGCCATCGCCCCGACGAGGATCGCGAGCTTGTCGGCGCACGCCTCGACCCAGCCGCACAGCGTCGAGCGCGAGAGGTGAAGGCCCCAGCGCTCGAACATCTTCTCCTGCCGGTGGAGCGGCAAGTGGTCGGCGTACTTGCTGACCAGCACGTGCGCGAGCAACCCCGGACCGGCGAGGCTGCGCGGGACAGGGCTGTCGGGGACGTCGGCGATCGTGATGCCTTGCTCGGGCTCACCTTTGACCGCGAACTTCGGCCTCACGATCTGCAGTCGCACGAAGCTCGCGGGCCGCCACTCCAGCGTCTCCGACACCTCCTCGCCGATGCGGACAAGCGCGGTCGCGCGCTCGTCCTGCGCCTCCGGCGGCAACAGCTCGATCCGCTCGACCGGCAGATGCTCGGGCAGCCGTTGCCGCCCGTGCGGGCGAGCCTGGCGCCCCTTGTCCCCGCCTCCGGAGGAGCCGTTCGGCGCCGCGCCATCGCCACCGTCGGGTGAGCCGGTCGCGCCCGCATCCGGCTGCGCCCCGGTGCCCGCGAGCATCTGCACGATCGCATCGAAGGCGAGCTGCATCTGCCCGGGGTCGACGTGCTCGGCCTTCTGGCCGAAGATGTGCCGGCGAAGCCGCTCCAGCTCGATGCTGGCGAGCTCGTAGAGCTTGCGGTACTCGTCCCGCTCGTGGGCAGCGCGCGCGAGCTTGTCCTTGAGCTCGCGAATCTGCTCTTCGACCGGCTTGCTCACGACGCGGTAAGTACTCGTGAGCTCTTGCTTTTTGAAGGGGCTTGTGGAGGAAAATTCATGTCGCTCGAGGCAATGCAACCGTGGGGGCTACCCAGGAGCGTGCGAGGCTGTCAGGCGAGATCAGGGGACCTGCGGCGGTGCGGTCTCGGCGAACGGGACCGCTCGCCGCAACTTCGAGGGCGACAGGGCGATGCCTTCCAGGATCTTCGCGAGCTCGGCGGCGTCAATAAGGACGCTCGTGGCTCCCGGAGTGACGGCACGTGGGGCTCGAAATGCCCCACGCTCGAGCCTTTTGTAAAGTAGACAGTATCCGCTGCGGTCCCACCAAAGGGCCTTGCAGCGATCGGCCGCCCGGTTGAAAAAGAGAAACAGCGCTCCGGAGAGCGGGTCTTGTCGCAGCACCTCGCGCACGACGGCAGCGAGACCATCGAACGAGCGCCGTAGATCGAGCGGCTCGGTGGCAACGTAGATCGAGACGCGGCCAGGGATCATCGTGCCCCCCCGAGCGCACGAACAACGCGCGCCAGCGTAACCTCGTCGAACGACGGCGGGACGCGGACGACCGCCCCGTCCGGCAAGACGATCTCCAGCGCCGCGCCCGAAGAGGGCGTCGTGGCTGCAGGCGGGGCGACCACCACGGGCAGCAGCGCCGGAAGCGTCGCCTTCTCCGAGCGCTGCCGGTGCTCGCTCCGCTTCATGCCCAGTCGGCGGCTCCAGGAGTACAGTGTGCCGGCGTTGACCCCCTCCTGCTCCGCGAACACGCGGGCGGAGTGCCCGCTCTTGTGCCAGCGCGCCACGCGGTCGCGCCAGGTGCGTGTGCTCTCGTCCATCGGTACCTCCGGCGCGGGTTTCTAAGCGGCGCAGAGGCTCGAAGACAGGATGTGGTCCGCAGAACGCGTACGATACATGGGTAAGCGTTTGATATAGCGTCGCTTTTCCAGGGATAGCGGGATGACGAGATCGGGCAGGTTTGCGCGGGTTTCGAAAAGGTCGAGGCCGACGTGAACACGCCGACCGCGGGCGCTAACCCCGCGATCTCTGGTTGGCCGGACGCTTCCGTAACGCTGCCGGTGGTGCCCTCGGCGGCCGCGCATGAGACAGCGTCGGCGATCCCTCCCCGACCCGACGCAGCCCTGGCCACGCCTCCGAGGAGCAGCCCACGCCAGGTGCTCGTCGCGACCCTCACGCAGACCATCACCGCTGCCCATGCAGCGGGCGCCCTCGCGACCGCGCAGATCGTCGCTCGCCCCCTCACGAAGCGCCTCAACGTCCCGGAGCAGGCGCTACACCTCGCGCCAGTGGTCGACCTCGCCAGCGTGTGCCACGCCCGCTCGTAGCCATTTCTGAATGCTATCCCGTGGCCGTCCTCTCCGCCGCCGGCCCCGACCATTATCGAGACCGCGGCTCCGGACCCCGCACCCCGCAGGCTGCCGCATGCCGCGTTCTCGTGATCGCCCATCCGAGAGCAAGGCGCGTACTCATTAGGAGTTCTGAATGCTGTGACTACCCACTCTACCGAGTCTACTCCGGAATATAAAAGTCATTATGAGTCACCAGGCAGGCAAACTCAATAACACCAGATTCCATTCTCCAGATATGAAGATGAAATTCATAATCCACATCATGGCGCCACGCCCGATCTTTCCCTCGCAGGCGCGGAGGATCGTTTCCGCCAGCCCCTGTGCGAAGCGCATGTCCACGGCTTTCATTTCTTGACAGTAGTAGGTCCACCAGTGCTGACAGAAGCCGTTTCACTCTCGACGGTTCATGCATAAACCCATAGCGTCCACAACTATCCAAAAACTGCTGGCGAATTCGAAAATGAGGCACACCTGTCCACTGCACAGACTTGTCAACCCCAAAAGCCTCCTTAAGGTATGCAAGGCGAATAATCATATCCGCTTCTTCAACTGTTTCCACGGCGCACCAAAGCCTTACATTATCAAGGTGTTGTGCCGCGGACACAACATCAAAGCCAACGCAAACACACGCCGACATCGGGACAGGGTAAGCAAAGCATGCAACACGTCCGTCATTGACCGCCTTAGGCTCAACAATGTCAATCATGGAAGTCACATGAGCAACCGATGAACACTGTTGTGCTACAATGAGCACAGAAGCAGCGCAGACATCTGGGGCGATGCGACCCAGCAATGTCATCAGCGCCAAGAGCCGTTCGATGTCACGTCGCAAGTCTGGAACACAGCAATCAGCAGTCAGATCGGGGACAGAGGTCACGCTAATCCATGACACGTCGCTTATGCCCCAATCATCCTCAATGTACACGCCTCGGCCCAAGAGATCATTGGCAACTCGGAGAATGTCGTTTACTGAGATCTCTTCCAAGCCGCACGATTCGATCATTTGGCGAAGATGAGGACCAAACGGGTAGAGCCCTGCTGCCAGTAACACCTCAGCGGTGCGCTCCGAAATTACTGTGGTTACAAGTCTACTGCTTGCGACATTCTGCCATCCAAGAAGACGGTCCACGTAGGCTTCGAACACATCGCTCTGGGTCGTGCGGGTGGGAACAGCGAGCGCATCTGCACTGAGGATCATGTTATACATTCTTGACCCTCCGAGTTCTTCTCTTTTCGATTGCTGCTCGAAGTATGCGCTCGGCCTCCTGCGGCGCTTGGTCAAAAAAACCTTCCGGCCAATCGCCTATCGCGCCGAACTCATTTATATTGACCATGCGATAGCGTGACTTTGCCCCTTCCTTCTCTACAAAATACAGCGCAAGAAGCGCCTGTATGCTGTCAGCAGGATCCTCAGCAGCACGCAGCCGGAGACGATTAATAATGTATTCGCTGTGCGTTTCGATGATGCATTGCTTCCCAAGAAGCGCCATCGAAAGAACGAAGTCGGCCAACAGCGTTTGCACCTTGGGATGAAGGTGCAACTCAGGCTGCTCAAATACCAAGATCGACCCAGTTTCTGCCATTAGCGACATCACTAATATCGGGAGAACCTGACTTACGCCGACTCCCACGTGAACCAAGTTGTGGAGAGTATCGGTGTTTCCGGTAGCAACACGCAGCTCGTGACCAAAGATGCCTCTGTCTCTGGTCTCCACTTTGCGAACAACTCCAAGGTAGTTCAACCAATCCAGGACAGCATCCTGAAGGCTCATCTCCTTGCGAACAATTTGAGACTGCGACAGCGCGAAACAACTTGATGGAATCGAGACAATCCTTCGGTGCTTGTGCAGATCAAGAACGGCCGCAGTGAATTCGCCGCGAAGACCAACATCTGATGGATCAACGGCTCCTTCCATAGGATACACTGGCTTCGGCTCGTCTCGCAGCGGACCGAGATACTTGAACAGTTGCGTGAATACGACTTGCACCACCCTAGTGACTTCCGGAGCTGGCGGCAGATGAATGAATTGTCGTACGCTTGGACGTCCATCTCGCGCCAAATTTACCAATTCCTGAAACTTCTCCCCATAGGCAACAGCCAGCGCCGGCGAACCCAACGAACGCTGGAGACGCTGGAGGCTTTCCATGGTCAGATGGTGACTGGCCTCCTTGTATGCCTCATCGATTTCGAGCTGCCTGCGCCTACTCACTATCGTGCGTCTAGCGGCCTCAATAGATCTCTTTGTTGGCTCGACGAAACCTCTTGCGATTTCGAACACGCGCTTCATTAGGGATGAAGTAATGTACGATGTATCCAAGTTCTGTGCGCGCGCAGACTGGCCAGATCCGTATGATGGCTGAATCAAGCGGCGAACCGCCACAGTCGCCAGATGCTCCGTAAGATCGAAAGCAAATGCAAAATCGCTGGGGAGAAAATGAAACAATCGCGCGCCTACCAGTGTTGCGCCAGTTGGCAGCTCATTTGCAAGATAGCGTCCACTTCGCGCAGGAAGTGTAGTTGGCGACACGACCTCATACTCTAGTGAATCAACATCGTCGACCGATGCGCGGTTCGGGTCTAGGGCGCTCCGTCGACTTTGAGCCAATGTGCTAGAGTATCGATAATGTATCAATTCGTCTTGTTCGGCTCCCTTGCGAATGCTCCAGAGCTTGCCACGGATCAACCTCGGTTGAAGCCTGGCCAATTCACGCGATGGAGAGTCGCAACCTGGAGAGAAGGCAAATTCGCACCCTACTTCGGCAAGGTCCTCCGTTTCGTAGAAGTAGCGTAGTCGCCTTACTCCTGACTCTCGGCCATCGCCCGGCACACGAATCGTAAATCCGATTGATATCTCATCCTGCTCGCTGTTTGTGGATGCGACGTCATCGAAGCTGCCAAGCCTCGCAATGTGGCCATTGAGAACAATTGGACGACTGTAAACGCGGCTGCTTAGGCTTTGAGCGACCAGCAATATCGACTGAATGAATGTGCTCTTTCCCGAGCTATTAGCGCCAGCGAATATCGTAATTGGCCGCAGCGCTAGCTCGGTCGTGTCGTACGCGGACTTGAAGTTTGATATCTGCCAACGGGTAAGCACTTCTTCTTGTCCTTTGGTCTATCGTTTAGTTTTGCGCCCGGAGACTTTGGTGCGTGCGGGTGGCCAGTAGTGGTCAGGCGGCGCTGAGTCGCGGAGCGGACTTGTCGTGGCCAGCCGCCGCACTTCCGGAGGCTCAGCGCAGAATTCCCGGACAGGCAACAGGTTACACGCGAGACTTTCTAGCTCGTCGTTCGGCGCCGGCATGGCGGCGATGGTACCGGACGCCCACCGCGCATGCCAAGCCCGCCGCTGCGGCGTAGGGAGGGCGTGTTGACGCTCCCGGTAGATAATGGGCGGGGACCGCTTTCCGCTCACGCTGGATGATGGTTCGCTCACGCGCGCGATGGCCATCGCCCGCCCATCGCGTCCCCGGAGCCCCCGCCGGGAGGCTCCGTCCGCCCATCGTCTGCGCGACGCAGTCGCCGGGGCGCGCAAGGAGTGTCAAGGGCGGCGCAGCCTCCGAGCCCTGGGAGGGACCGCTTGACGCCTCCGAGCACCCCGGCACGCTCAAGACGCGATGAGCCGACCATCACGCCCGTGACCGAGGCCCGCTCACCGTCGCGATGGCCATCAGTCAGCCCGAGCGAGAGAGCATCAACCAGCTTGATTCTTAACACGTGCTCGATGTGTGGACGCATCGCTATCGCAGCAAGACGGCGCCACAAGCGGTGATCGCGAGCGCGTTCGCGCTCGAGCAGGACTACGGAATCGGCACGACGTGGGCAGGCTCGCGCGACTCCGCCGAGAAGATTGCCGCGCTTATTCTCTCGCGATTTTGCCGGAAGCGCGTGGAGGTGAGGAATGCACGCTGAACCGACCTCGGCGCAGCCGTCGACGGCCGGACCGGAGGGGCACCAGGACGACGAGGCCCACGCGGCGAACGACGTTGAGCCGAGCGATCACGGCGACGCGAAGGCAGACGCCGACGAGACCGGCGACGACGAGCCGATCTCGCGCGGCGATGGGCTCTGGCTCGATGCATGAGGCACGTCGATGCTGCCCGCGGGGGCGTCCGCCGGAGGCGGTGCCGCGAACGGCAACGGGTCGCCGCAGTTCCTCCTGGTGCCGCCGAGGCAGGGCACCGCGCCGGACAGCGACCTCGCGAACGCCGAGCGCCTTGTTGCCCTGTACGGTTGCGATCTGCGCCATGTCGGTGCGCTCGGGGGCTGGCACGCCTGGACCGGCTTGCGATCGTGCTGCGATCGAGGCACGGCGGCAGAGTGCGCGAAGGAGACGACGCGCCGCTTGCTGACGAATGCCGAGTTCGCGATGAGCGAGGCCGCGAAGCGGGTGAAACGCGCGCACGACGACGACGAGGTGGCGAAGGCGAAGGCGCAGCACAAGGAAGCTGGTCGCGGTCGGAGCGACGGCAGAGGCGAAGTTGGATGCGGGAGCGAGAGCAAAGGGCGAGGCGGTAGGCGGACGAAGGCGACAGGCTCATGCCGCCGCTTTCTGGACCTCGAGCCCGGCTTGGGATGAGGGTAGGGACCTCCGACAAGGCGGGGTTCCAGAAGGCCCGAGGGTGGCAGCCCTCGGGCCTTCGACTTCTCGCTGCGCGCACCGTCTACTCCGCGGAGGCGAGGGCGGCCCAGATCCGCGTAGGTGCCGGCGGTGAACGGTGAACGCTGGCGCTCACGTGGCCGCAATCTTCACCCATCGTCGCCTCCTGAAAAGACACGATCATACATGTTCCAGCCGGTGCCGACATTGCGCCCGCCGTTCCCCGCAGTCCAGTCGGAGCTACCGGTTTCCCAACCGTTGTGCCGATACCACTGGAGCTTACCGTCAGACGTGACACCATAAACGATGCCGTCGCCTCAGAATACGCGTTCCTGGGCGGCCATGGCTTCCCGGACAGGAGAGAGGGCCGATAATCCCACGGCTGCGGCAAACACTCCCCCAACAAACACGGAACACTTCATGGCGACCTCCTTGTGTCCCCAAGATTCATAAGGATCGAAGCGGTCGCCTGGAAGCCTCTACGGCAAGACTTGGTTCAAGTGGGATGTGGGCGAGCAGCAGGCGTCATCGAGCCGTGCGCGCGCATCATGAGAGACGTCTCGGCAGGTCGCCCCCGGGGCGGATCGACGTCGAGCTCCGCGCCTCGTCGCACGGCCATCTCGGCCCACAGGCGCTGCTCCTCCGCCTTCGAGAGCACATCCAGGCTTTCCACCGGAATCTCCGCAAGGCGCGTGTTCGACCACGCCTCTGCCGCGGCCAACCTCTTCTCGCCCCTGGCGTGCTGCAAGCTCCGCGGTCTCGATCCCGAGACCCACCCGGCCGCGGTCATCCCAATCACCTCACCCCGCCGCCTCCGCCGCCCTCTCGGGCCACCGCGCCTCGAAGCGCGCGCCGCCCCCCGGGGCGCGCTCGTAGCGCAGCGCTCCCCCGTGCCGCTCCAGCCAGCGCGCCGCGACGGCCAGGCCGAGGCCCGTGCCCGGGTGCTTCGCGTCTCGCCCCCGACCCGTCACGAACGGCTGGAACAGCATCGCCTCGATCTCGGCCGGCACCCCCGGGCCGTTGTCCTCCACGCGCACGACAACGAAGCCGCCCTCGCCGCGCGCGACAACCGCCCGGATCCGCCCCTCGGGGCTCCCGTCGAGCGCGATGGCCGCGTTCTGCAGCAGCGCCGTGGCGACGTCGAGGAACGCCCCGCGGTCGGCCTCGACGAAGATCGACCCGCCTGCCTCGGGCGCCACCTCGATGGGCGGCGCGCCCTCGCCGACGATCTGCCGGACCTGGCTCGCCGCGAGCCGCAGCGTGGAGAGCACGTCGACCTCGCTCACCTCGAGCGGCCTCGGGCGGCTGTAGCGGAGCAGATCGTCGAGGAAGCGCCTCGCCCGGTCGACCTGGGCGCGCAGCGACGCCACGGTCTCGGGCTTCGCGCCCTGCCGCTCGAGAAGCTTCGCCTGCGCGGCGATGACCCCGAGCGGATTGCGGATCTCGTGCGCGACAGCGCTCGCGAGGCGGCCGAGCTCCGCGAGCCGCTCGGCCTGGTCGGCGCGCACCTCGACGCGCTCGATCTCGTCGGCGAGATCGCGGACGCCGATGGGCCTCGAGAAAAGCCGGCGACCGAGGTGCTCCACGACGAGCATGCGCAGCGGATCGGACGGGAGCGCGGCGAGGAAGACGACGAAGGCGAGCCAGCCGAGCGACGCGCCGCCGCCCGGCGCGAGCGCGGGCAGCACCTTGAAGAAGACGACGAGCCCGAGCGTCGAGAGGAGCGCTGTCAGGCCGGCGTAGGCGAGCCCCTGCGCGAAGACGCGGCGGGAGCGGCCCAGCTCGCCGATGAGCACGGCGTAGGCCACGAACAGGATGGCGAGGAGCAGGAGCGGCGCGCCGAGGAGCACGTCGCCGAGCCGGAGCACACGCAGCACCACGACGAAGCCGCCGCCGAGCGTCGCGAGAACGCTGCCGAAGAAGAGCGCGGCGATGCGCCGCCGCTGGAGCCCCCGGGCCGCGAGCGCCGCGCGCCCGAGGCGAACGCCGACAACGACCCAGGCGACGGCCATGATGGCCGAGAGCGGGAAGAACAGCGGTCCCGGCGAGCGGGCGCCAGGACCGTAGAGGAGGCGCGGGTCGACGGCCCCGAGCAGCGCGACAGCGGCGCACACGGCGTAGGCGAGGACGACGGGGCGGCGCGAGGCGCCGGCGACGTCGGCGTAGGCGTGGGCGAGGCCCGCGGAGACGATGATCCCGCTCGGAATGACGTGCTCGGCGAGGACGAGCGTGCCGTCCGTCTCGAGCAGGATGAGCCCCGTGACCCAGAAGGCGAGGAAGAAGCAGAGCGCGACGAGGCCGCGGCCCACGTTGCGCCCGAGCCGCAGCGCGGTGACCGCGACGGTCACGGCAGCGGCCCAGAGCGGGTAGTACGCGAGAGCGACCAGGGGTCTCACAAGGCCTCGGCAGGGTAGGAAGCCCCGACGATAGCGCCAGAGGCCCCGGGGGCGCGAGGTGTCCACGGCGTGGACACCGGCCTGCCCATGGCCTGGGCACCGCGGCCCGCCGCCGCGCCTCGATCCGGTCGATCAGCGCGGATCCCGCGGATGGCACGGGCGCTGCTGAGAGGCCTGTCGAGGAGACGAACCATGGCAGACGCGGTCGAAAGTTATCTCATCGCGGTGTACGGGGCCTATGCGGTCATCAGCGTCGGACTGACGATCTGGATCGCCCGCACGCTGTTCAAGAATGGATCGGTGTTCCTGGAGGAGGTGTTCGCCGACAACCCGAGGATGGCCGAGGCGGTGAACCGCCTGCTCGTGGTGGGGTTCTACCTGGTGAACCTGGGGTATGCGTCGCTGATCCTGAAGGCGGAAGGCTCGGCGACGATGACGGAGGCGGTCGAGGTGCTGTCGTCGAAGCTGGGCCTGCTCCTGCTCTCGCTCGCCCTTATGCACTTCACGAACCTCCTCGTGTTCCACCGCATCCGCCGCCGCGCGAAGCTCGCGGTGCTGCCGCCGCCGGTCGCGCCGCAGATGCGCATCGATCCGCGCTCGGCGCGCGCGGAAGAGGAGATGGCCGCGCAGCGAGAGCGCCGGCGGGCCGTCGCGGAGGTCTCGGCGTGACGAGCGCAGGCGCGGGCGTGAGGCGCCGTGGCGCCTCGCGCCGGCGGCGCGGCCAGGCGCCCTGGCCTCCGCGCTGCGAGGAGAACAGGCCATGATCGAGCGAATCACCGTGCTCTACGACGCCGAGTGCGCGCTGTGCACGCGGTGCCGCCACTGGATGGAGCACCAGACGGCGCTTGTCGAGATGGAGTTCCTGCCCGCCGGCTCGCCCGAGGCGGCGGAGCGGTACGGGGCCGTTCCCTGGCTCGGCGAGGAGCTCGTCGTGATCAGCGATCGCGGCGAGGTCTGGGCCGGCCCCGCGGCCTTCATCGTGGCGCTCTGGGCGCTCGAGGGGTACCGCGAGTGGTCGTACCGGCTGAGCGGCGACACGCTCTCGAAGATGGCAGAGCGCTTCTTCCACGCGCTTTCTGGCAACAGGAAGTGGCTCGCGGGCTGGTTCGGCCACCCGTCCTGCGCGAGCGGCTCCTGCCGGCTGCCGGGAGCGCCGACGGCTGGGCCTTATCGGTGAAGAGAACTGGTTCCGCCCGCCAGAGGTCCGGCCAGGGATCCGGAGAGAGATTTCAACGCAAAGTCGCAAAGACGCAAAAAAAAAGAACAGATTCTTATGTATTTTTGCGTCTTTGCGCTCTTGGCGTCTTTGCGTCAAATCTCTCTTCGTTTACGAGACGGATCCCTGGCGGGATTTGTGACACGCGGAGCTAGGGGAGCCATTGGCCCACCTCGGCGATAGCGCGGGCGACTCCGTGAGCTCCCTCAGTGCACCCGCATCCCCGGCTTCGCCCCCGAGTCCGGCGACAGCAGGTGCACCGTCTCGTCCCCCGCCGCGAGCACCATCCCCTCGCTGAGGCCGAACTTCATCTTCCGCGGCGCCAGGTTGGCGCACACGATGACGAGCCTGCCAATCAGGTCTTCCGGCTTGTAATACGCCTTGATCCCGGCGAACACCGTCCTCCGCGCCTCCCCGCCGAGCGAGACGGTCAGCTTGAGCAGCTTCTTCGCCTCGGGCACGTGCTCCGCCGCGACGATGCGCGCGACGCGAAGGTCGACCTTGCTGAAATCGTCGATCGTACACTCCGGCGCGAGCGGCTCCTTGGCGAGCGCCGCGCCGTCGTCCTCCGCGGCCGCGCCCCCGCCCGCCGCCTGGCCCGCCTCCGCGCTCGCGCCCGCCGCGCCGCCCGGCGCCGCCACCTCCTCGGCAGGGCGGCCCTCCGCGATCATCTTCTCCACTGCACCCGGCTCGACCCGCTTCATGAGGTGCTCATACGCGGCCACAGGCGTGCCCACAAGCGGCGTCTTCGCGAGCGCCCAGCGGTCCATGGGGCACCCGAGCAGCCGCGCGACGTCGTCGGCCAGCTTCGGGAGCACCGGCGCCAGGTAGAGCACGATCTGCCGGAACAGGTTGAGCGCCACGGTGCAGACGGCCTGCAGGTCCGCCTTCTTGTCCGGCTGCTTCGCCAGCGCCCACGGCTGCATCCGGTCGACATACTCGTTCGCCCGGTCCGCCAGCGCCACGATGCTCCTCGTCGCCCGCGCATAGTCGAACGCCGCGTACGCCGCCCCGATCGCGTCGCCCTCCTCCGCCGCCGCCGCGAACAGCCCCCCATCCTCGGGGTAAACCGCCGACAGCCCCGTCTGCGCCACGAAGCGCGACGACCGGCTCGCCAGGTTCACGACCTTGTTCACGAGCTCGGCGTTCACCTTGTTCACGAGCTCTTCCAGGTTCAGATCGATGTCGTCGACCTTCGAGCTCAGCTTGCTCGCGTAGTAATAACGGAGGTACGCCGGGTCGAGGTGCTTCAGGTACGTCGAGGCCAGCACGAACGTGCCCTTGCTCTTCGACATCTTCTCTCCGTTCACGGTGAGGAACCCGTGCACCTGCACGCGCGACGGCAGCGAGAAGCGCGCGCTCTTCAGCATCGCCGGCCAGAAGAGCGTGTGGAAATACACGATGTCCTTCCCGATGACGTGGACGATCTCCGTCTCCTCGGATCGCCACCAGTCGTCGAACGCCTCGCCTTCCCGGTCGCACCACTCCTTGCTCGCCGCCATGTACCCTATCGGCGCGTCGAACCAGACATACCAGTAGTTCCCCGGCGCATCGGGGATCTCGAACCCGAAGTACGGCGCGGGGCGCGACACGTCCCAGTCGCGGAGCGGCTCCGACAGGAAATGCCCCGCGAGGTAGTTCGCGATCTCCTTCGGCATCCGCCCCTCGCCCTGCGTCCAGGTCGACAGGAACGGCCGCTCCGGCTCGATCGCCACCATGAGGTGCTGCGCGCTCCGCACCTCGGGCCGCGCGCCCGTGAGCGCGCTCCTCGGCTCGACCAGATCGGTCGCGGCGTAGGTCGAGCCGCACCGGTCGCAGCTATCACCGTACTGGTCCGGCGCCGCGCACTTCGGGCAGGTGCCCTTGACGAAGCGATCCGCCAGGAACATGCCCTCCTGCGGATCGAAGAGCTGCGTGACCTCCTTCGTGGTCACCATGCCGCGCTCGCGCAGCGACGCCCAGATCTGCTCGCACAGCGCGCGGTTCGCGGGGGAGTTCGTGCTGCCGTAGTGGTCGAACCGGATCTGGAACGCCGCGAAATCGCGCTGGTGCGCCGCGCTCATGTCCGCGATGACGTCGGCCTCGCTCCGCCCCTCTTGCCGAGCGCGGATCATGATGGCCGTGCCGTGGGTGTCGTCGGCGCACAGATAAATGCACCTCCGCCCGGTCATCCGCCAATAACGGGCAAAGATGTCGGTCTGGGTGTACTCGACGAGGTGGCCGATGTGGATGTGCCCGTTGGCGTAGGGCAGCGCGCTGGTGAGCAGGAGCCGTTTCATGCTGCGCTGGACTTTGCACGAAATCCCAGCCGGATGCGAGCCGCGCGGTGGCGCGATGCCGCGCGGGCGCGCCTTCCAGCGGAACGCCGCGCGGGCCCGCGTGGACACGACAGCGGACGTGCAGCCATGGACGGAGCGGGCTCGGGCTCTAGATACGTAGTGAACCGATCGACGGGGAGGGGTCCATGGCAGCACAGAGGAAGCAACAGAGGAAACAGGAACGTCGTGGCAAGGCAGGCGGAGCGCGGGCGCTCGAGGCCCAGCCCCTCCTCCGCCAGCGAGGCAAGGAGATCCAGCCTTTCGGGACGGTCGTGGACTATCCGCTGGCGCTCGCCGCGAAGTCGCGCGCGGAGAGCATCCGGGCGCTGAATCAGATCCTGTCGGACACGCTCGTCCTGCGCGACATGTACAAGAAGCACCACTGGCAGGTGTCCGGGGCGACCTTCTTCCAGCTCCACCTGCTCTTCGACAAGCACTTCAAGGAGCAAGCCGCGCTGATCGACATGCTCGCCGAGCGCGTGCAGATGCTGGGCGGCGTCGCGATCGCCATGGCGCACGACGTCGCGGAGATGACGAGGATCGAGCGGGCGCCCCGCGGCCGCGAGCAGGTGCCCGCCCAGCTCTCGCGCCTGCTCGACGCGCACGAGCTCATCCTCGCGGAGACGCGCGAGGCGGTGAAGCTCACCACCGACAACCGCGACGACGGCACCGCCGACCTGCTCATGGGCGACGTCCTCCGCACGAACGAGATGCAGGTGTGGTTCCTGTCCGAGCACCTCGTCGACACGCCGCTCGTCCGCGCCACCTGAGCGCCGGCACGCCGCTTCCCGCTCGCCGTCCAGCCCCCTCCCCGTCCCGCCGCGCTCCGAGAATTCGACGTGCGCGCGTAACCTTTCCGGCCCCCCGATCGTGGTACCGCCAGGAAAGGGGTCATGTGATGCGTACTACAAAAGACGTGGTGGTGATCGGCGGCGGGCTCGCGGGCCTGGCGGCGGCGGCGTACCTGGGCCGGGCGGGCCGGTCGGTCGCCCTCGTCGAGAAGGCGCACGCGCCGGGCGGCCGCGCCTCGACGCAGGAGAGCCACGGCTTCTCGCTGAACCTCGGCGCCCACGCGCTCTACCGCGGGGGCGCGGCGCACGAGGTGCTCCGCGAGCTCGGCGTCCGGTTCACCGGCGCGGCGCCGTCCCCGTCGGGCGCGCTCGCGCTCGACCGCGGCGCCCTCCACACCTTGCCGTCCGGCGCCCTGTCGCTGCTCACGACGGGCCTCTTCCCGCTCGCCGCGAAGATCGAGATGGGGCGCGTCCTCGGCAGCCTCGCCGCGGCGAACCCCGCGCCGCTCGCGGCGGTCCCTGTCTCGGCCTGGCTCCGCGACGCCTTCCGGACGCCCGAGGCGCGCCGCTTCGTCGGCGCGCTCGTCCGGCTGTCGACCTACTGCGCCGACGACGATCGCCAGAGCGCCGGCGCGGCGCTCGCGCAGGTGCAGCTCGCCCTGAGCCACGGCGTGCTCTACCTCGACGGCGGCTGGAAGACCCTCGTCGCCGGCCTGCGCGACGCCGCCGTGGCGGCCGGCGTGGAGATCCTCACCGGCGCGCGCGCGGCGCAGATCGCGGCCGAGGGCGGCGCCGTCTCCGCCGTGGAGCTCGCGAACGGCGACCGCCTCGGCGCCGGCGCCGTGCTCGTCGCCGCGAGCCCGCGCGCCGCGGCCGCCCTCGCGCCCGCGTGCACGGCGCTCGCCGCGCACGCCGAGCGCGCCGTCCCGGTCCGCGCCGCGTGCCTCGACGTCGCCCTGTCGAGGCTCCCCCGCCAGCGCCCGGGCTTCGTGCTCGGCATCGACCGCCCGCTCTACCTGTCGGTCCACACCGACGCCGCGCGCCTCGCCCCCGCGGGCGGCGCCGTGATCCACACCGCCCAGTACAGCCCCGAGCTCGCCGGCGGCGACCCCGAGCGCGAGCTCGAGGATCTGCTCGACCGCGCGCAGCCCGGCTACCGCGGCGCGATCGTCGAGCGCCGCTTCCTGCCGTCGCTCATCGTCTCCAACGCCGTTGTCACGGCGGAGGGCGGCGGCCGCGCAGGGCGCCCCGGCGCCCGCGTCCCGGAGCTCGACGGCCTCTTCCTCGCGGGCGACTGGGTCGGGCCGACGGGCATGCTCGCCGACGCGAGCCTCGCCAGCGCGCGGGACGCCGCGCGGGCCATCCTCACGCGCCGCGCGCTCGACCGCGCGGCGTGACGGGGGTACCCGACGCTCCATGAGCAGCTCCACGGCCTCTCCTGCCCCGAGCGCCGGGCTCGCCGCCCCCGGCTTCGTCGCCGCGAGCTACCGCGAGCACGAGCGCTTCCTCTGGGCCCTCTCCTACCGGCTCACCGGCAGCGCCGCGGACGCGGACGACATCGTGCAGGAGACGTTCGTCCGCGCGCTGGAGCGCCCGCCCGCGCGCACCGAGGAGCCCGTCCGCCCCTGGCTCGCGCGCGTCGCGCTGAACCTCGGCCGCGACGCCCTCCGGCGCCGCAAGCGCCTCGCCTACGACGGACCGTGGCTCCCCTCCCCGATCGAGGCGGAGCCCGAGCCCCCGTCGTTCGAGATCCCGGGCAAGGAGGGCACCGAGGGCCGCTACGACCTCCTCGAGAGCGCGTCCTTCGCCTTCCTCATCGCGCTCGAGGCGCTGACCCCTCAGCAGCGCGCGGTGCTCCTGCTCCGCGACGTCTTCGACTACTCGGTGCAGGAGACCGCCGCCGCGCTCGACCTGTCGGAGGCCAGCGTGAAGACCACCCACCACCGCGCCCGCCGCGCCCTCGAGCCGTACGAGCGCGACCGCTGCCGCCCCTCACCCGAGCTCGTCGAGCGCTCGGGCGCGGCGCTCGTGCGCTTCCTGCAGACGCTGGCGACGCAGGACGTCGCCGCCATCGAGGCGCTCCTGAGCGAGGGCGTCCGGGTCATCAACGACGCGAACGGCGAGTTCAAGGCGGCGCGCCGGATCGTCGTCGGCCCGAACCGGGTCGCGCGGTTCTACGTCGGCCTGCTGAGGATCGACGACCCCCGAGCGCTCCGCCACGAGCTGCGCCTCATCAACGGCCTCCCGGCGGTCGTCATCGAGCGCACGACCACCGTGGAGAAGCTGGCGCCGCGGTTCGTCATGCGCTGCGAGATCGACGCGCGCGGCCTCATCACGGCGATCCACTCCGTGCTGGCCTCGCACAAGCTGACGGCCGTGAAGGCGCTCGCTCCGTGAGCGCGACGGCGAGACCGGCAGGTGAGCAGCGAGGAGACAGCCCCCTGCCGGCCGAGCACTGGAGTGAGTCGTGTCGCGGGGCGTACTTCGGCCGGCGAAGTAGATACTGTTGGAGCAACATAGCGCCGGCTGGCGCTCATGTCCATAGCGGAACAGCCCGCTCGCTCAGGTGGCTTTGCCGCCTCCCTGGGCCCGTTCGCGGTGCGCCTCTGCGATGAAGTGACGAACCTCCTTGTCGATGGCGGAGATCGCTACCCCCTTGAAGGGGCGCATCAGGAGAGGCACGTCGAGATCCACGTCAACGGCGCCGGGGCGGAGCTCCATGCTGCCTTTCAGCTTGACGCCCTTCACCGAGAAGCCGAGCTCGGCGCGCTTCGCGTCGCGCCACACGAGGAAAGGCTCGTACTCGGCGTACCGCTCCCGGTACTGCGCGATCGCTCGTTCGGTCGCCAGCTTGGCTTCGCTGTCGCTCAGGTCGTGCTCAATCGTGTGCTTCATGATGGGACCTCGCAGTTCGTATCAGGGCACATCGCGAGAATCGGCCATGGGACCGCGCGCCGCGAGGCGTCGCTCGCGGGCGCGGCGCCCGGCCGAGTTCCAAGCGGTGAGATAACACGGATGCGCGGGGCCTGCGGCCCTCTGGCGCTCGTCAGCATCCCATCGCGCATGGCGCGCCGCGCTCTGTGACATTTCGCCACGCAGCGGAACCGCGGGTGTCTGTGGACGGCCGACCGGGGCCATCGCCGTGAAGGCGTCGTCACGCCGGAGGGCGCCTTTCCACGGACCGGGCGCCGGCCCTGCGCCGGAGGCCGCCCTTCGCGCGGGGGCGCCGCGGCCGTGCGCCCCTCAGTGGCCAGTGGTCACCGAGCCCGGCCTCGCGTAAAGAGAGCCGCCGCCGTGGACCTCCTGTATTTCGCGCTGCTCTGCTCCGTGCTCATCTTCGTGCACGAGCTCGGCCACTTCGTGTGCGCGAAGATCTTCGGCGTGAAGGTCCTCACCTTCTCGATCGGCTTCGGCCCCCGGGTGCTGCGCCTGCGGGGCCGTGAGACGGAGTACTGCGTCGCGCTCCTGCCCCTCGGCGGCTTCGTGAAGATGCTCGAGGAGAACCGGCAGGAGGCCGTGCTCCCCGAGGATCGCAAGCGCACCTTCGAGTCCCAGGCGCTCTGGAAGCGCGTGATCATCGTCATGGCCGGCCCGGCGATGAACGTGCTCTTCCCGGTGCTGCTCTACTTCGCCGTCTTCATCGGGGAGACCCGCTTCGTGCCGCCGACGGTCGGCGTGGTCCTGCCGGGGCACCCGGCCGAGGGCCGGCTCGTCCCGGGCGATCGCATCCTCGAGGTGGACGGCGAGCGCGTCAGCACCTTCGCCGAGCTGCACCGGATCGTGGCGAAGAGCCCCAACCAGGAGCTCCGGCTCAAGGTCTTCCGCAACAAGACGCACGTCGAGGTCACGGTCGTCCCGGAGGAGAAGGTCGTCCAGAAGCCGCTCGAGATCGTGGACCGGGTGGGCGAGATAGGCATCCGGCCGAGCCGCCCCGCCGCCGTGGTGGGCGTCTCGCGGCCCGACTCGCCCGCGTTCCGGGCCGGGCTGCGCACGTTCGACGTCGTGACGGAGGTGCGCGGCGCGCCCGTGAAGACCTTCGCCGACCTGGAGCTCGCGCTCGAGGAGAGCCGCGGCGCCACGGTGCCGGTCACGTACCTGCGGCCGGTCACGGTGCCGCGCGCGCTCGGCGGCCTGGCCGAGCTCGCCGTCTACGAGTCGGGCGTCGCCGCGCTGACGCCGGAGAGCGGCCACGGCGACCTGCTCGCGCGGACCGGCATCGAGCCGGCCGACCTCTACGTCGCCGAGGTCCCCGAGGGCTCGGCCGAGTGGGACGCCGAGCTCCGGCCGGGCGATCGCGTCACGGAGGTCGACGGCGTCGAGGTCACCGCCTGGTCGACCTTCGTGGAGCGGCTCTTCGCGGCTCCGGACAGGCCGCACGTCATCACGTGGCAGCGCTCGGGCCAGCGCAAGAGCGGCACCATCGAGCTCCGCCGCGAGGACTGGATCGACGAGTACGGCCAGCACCGCCCGCGCTTCTACCTGCGCGCGTCGAACTGGTCGCCGATGGTGGCCGAGCCGTTCGTCGACAGCCCGTCGGCCTTCCAGTTCGCCCTGGAGAGCGCGATCGACGAGACGTACGACGTCATCCGGTTCATCGTGGTCGGGATCGTCCGCATCATGGAGGGCAAGGTCAGCATCTCCACGCTGGGCGGCCCCATCACGGTGTACGACGTGATCGGCGAGGAGGGCGCGAAGGGCGTCAGCTACTTCGTCTGGGCGATGGCGGTCATCTCGATCAACCTCGGGCTCATCAACCTGCTGCCCATCCCGGTGCTCGACGGCGGCCACCTCCTGTTCTTCACGTTCGAGGCCGTGCTGCGGCGCCCGCTGCCGCTGCGCGTCCGCGAGATCGCGAGCCTGGTCGGGCTCGTTGTGCTCATCGGCCTGATGGGCATCGCCTTCAAGAACGACGTCGAGCGCCGCTGGGACGTGATCCAGGGGCAATTCAAGGAGCTCGTTGGCTGACCGGGACCAAGGTGACGGGCGTGGCGGCGGCCGCGGCGCGGCGCGCCCGCCGCACCCGCCCGAGAGCGCGCCGCGCGCTGTCGCGGCGCGCGTGCTCGCGCGGGTGTGGGGCTCGGACGCCTTCGCCTCGGCGGCCCTCGACGCCGAGCTGCGCCGCGCGCCGGCGCTGGACCCGCGGGACGCAGGCCTCGCGACGGAGCTCGTCTACGGCGTCCTGCGCGCGCAGGCGGCGCTCGAGGCGCGCATCGCCGAGTTCGCCGCGAAGAGCCGCTGGACGGCCGACCCGCTGGTGCGCGCCCACGTGCTGATGGGGGCGTACTCGCTCTGCTTCCTCGATCGCGTCCCCTCGTTCGCCGCTGTCTCGGAGGCGGTGGACGGCGCCCAGGCGGCCGGCGGGCCGCGGGTCGGCGCGTTCGCGAACGCCGTGCTGCGCCGGCTCGCGGCGGCCGTGGAGTCCGGCGGTCGCCCGCCGCTCGCGAGCGCGGTGGTCGCCTCCGCGCCGGGGTGGCTGCGGGGCGCCCTGCGCCGCTCGCTCGGACGGGCCGCGGCCGAGGCGTTCCTGTCGGCCGGCCCGGTGCCGCCGCCGACCGGCCTCTGCCTCGCCCCCGGCGAGGACCGCGGCGCGTGGCTCGAGGCGCTGCGGGCCGCCGCGCCCACCGCGACCTTCGAGGCGGGGCACGTCTCACCGACAGCGATCGTCGCGCGGGGGGCGGGCGATCTCCGGCGGCTCCCGGGCTTCGGCGCCGCGTGGATCGGCCAGGAAGAGGGGGCGCAGGCGCTCGCCTTCGCGCTCGGCGCGCGGCCCGGCGAGGCCGTGCTCGACGCCTGCTCCGGCCGGGGCAACAAGTCGTGGCTCCTGTCGCGCGCGGTGCTGCCTTCCGGCGCGGTGGACGCGGCGGACCTGTACCCCGCGAAGCTCTCGCAGCTCCGCGCGGCGCTGGGCGCGCCTCCGGCGAGCGCGGCGGACGAGGGCGCAGGCGCGGAGGCCGGCGATGCGCAGGCCGGCGCGCGCGGCGGGCTCGGGCGGGCTGCTGCCTCCGTGCGCGAGACCTACGCCGTCGACTGGACGGTGGGCGCGGGCGACGTCCCCGAGGGCTACGACCGGGTGCTCGTCGACGCCCCTTGCTCCGGCGTGGGCACGCTGCGGCGGCGCCCGGAGATCGCGCTCCGGCGCGAGGCGGACGATCTGCCGCGCCTGGCCGATCTCCAGGTCGCGATCGCGCGCCGCGCCGCGACCCGCGCCCGGGACGGCGGCCGGCTCGTGTTCGCTGTGTGCAGCGTGCTGCGCGAGGAGTGCGAGGCCGTGGCGGCGCGGCTCGCGGCCCCGGCGGACGACGACCTCGGCGTCCGGCTGGAGCCGGCGCCGTTCGACGCGGAGCTCGCGCGCGAGCTCGCGGGCGGCGGCGACGCGTTCCGGCTGCTGCCGCACGTGCACGGCACGGACGGGTATTTCGCCGCGATGTTCATCGTGCGGCGGTGACGGCGCGCGACGGACGCGCGACGAGACGTGACGGCGCGCCCGTCCGCCGTCCTTGTACGATGGTGGGTGGATAAGAGCAGCTTGACTTCCGGACGACGTTTGGACTTGCTAACGGCGTTTTGGCGGCAGCTGCCCATCCACGAAGCGCCGCCGCGAGCCGTCGGCAGATGTAAGGAGGTGGGGTCATTGGTGCGATAGCCGCAATTTGTCTCCGCGGTGTTTCTTATCGCTGGGCACTCGCTTCGTGACGCCGCACACTCGTACGGTCAGGGAACTTAACAAACCTTCTGAGTAGCGTGAATCCTGCGCCGAACCTCCTGCCCAACACCCCCGCCGAGCTCGGGCCCGGGTCCGTGTTGGGGCGTTACGAGCTGCTGCTGCCGATCGCGGCGGGCGGCATGGCCATGGTGTGGGCGGCGCGGCTGAAGGGAACGCGCGGCTTCCAGAAGATCGTCGCAGTGAAGACGATGCTGCCGACGCTGTCCGAGGACGACCAGTTCGAGCGCATGTTCCTCTCGGAGGCGTCGCTCGCGTCCCAGATCCGGCACCCGAACGCCGTCGAGATCCTCGACCTCGGCGAGCAGGACGGCGTGCTGTTCCTGGCGATGGAGTGGATCGACGGCATTCCGCTCAACCAGGTGATGAAGGTCGCGAAGCGGCAGACCGGCATGCCGATCCCGATCGCGGTGCGCATCGTGGCGCAGGCCTGCGCCGGCCTGCACGCCGCGCACGAGCTCAAGGACAAGAGCGGCAAGCTCGTCGGTCTGGTGCACCGCGATATCTCGCCGCAGAACATCCTGGTCACGTACAACGGCCTGGCCAAGGTGGTGGACTTCGGCGTGGCCAAGGCCACCGCGCTCAACGACAGCACGACGCAGGCCGGGCAGCTCAAGGGCAAGGTGAGCTACATGGCGCCGGAGCAGGTGCGCGGCGACGCGATCGACCGGCGCGTCGACGTGTTCGCGATGGGCATCGTGCTCTATACGCTCACCACCGGCAAACACCCGTTCCGCAGGGAATCCGAGGGCGCGACGCTGTTCGCCATCTCGTCCACGGACCCGGTGGAGGCGCCGCACGAGTTCCAGGCCGACTACCCGGCGTCGCTCGAGGCCGTGCTGATGCGCGCGCTCGAAAAGGAGCGCGACGAGCGCTACGCCACGGCCAACGAGCTGATGCGAGCGCTCGACAAGGCGCTCCCGCCGCACCAGCGAGCCACCGACGAGGACGTCGCCAATTTCGTCCGCGAGCTGTTCGAGGACCAGCAGGAGCAAACGCGCGCGGCCCTCACCGAGGCGCTGGAGCGCGCCGACCGCAATCAGCTGAGCAACCACCCGGGCGCCTCCGACGTGACCGGCCGGAGCCCCTCGTCGGTGAGCGCCTTCAGGACCGTCAACCTCCGCGGCGCGGCCCGGGGCGTGGCCGGACAGAGCGCGCTCGACGACGAGATCCCGCCGTTCGCGCGCCCCAGGAGCCGCGCGCTGCCCGCCGTCGTGATCCTCGGTCTCCTCGCCGCCGGCGGGCTCGCCGTACTGCTCCAGAGCGGCGACGCGCCGGCCCCTCTTCCTTCCGGCGCCGCGCCCGCCGCCCCGGCGTCCACCGCCCCGGCGCCCGCGCCTCCCAGGGCGGAGGCGCCCTCTGCGACCGAGCCCGGCGCGCCCCCGGGCGAGCCCTCTGCCACGGCCTCGGCCAGCGCTGCGCCGGCGCTGACGACGCCGACGGCGCCGACTCCGCTCCCGGCGTCACCCGCGCGCGCGACGCCCCGCCGTCCGAGCAAGCCCGCCGAGCAGAGCAGCTCGCCGAGCCCGACGCCAAGCCCCACGCCGCCGAAGTCGTGGAAGCACGATCCGGGGTTCTAGCACCCCGCTCTGGACGAGCTCGGCTCCCTCAGAAGGTTCCTGAGAGACTCGCGCCGATCTCGGAGCCGCCCGCGACGGGCACGAGCTCGAGCGAGGTTTTCTCGGGCTGCTTTGGCTTCCTGTTCTGAAGAAGCAAGATCGCGGTCGCGGTGCCGACCGCGGCGACGCCGACGCCGAGCGCCACCTGCGCGCCATAGTGATAGAACTTGAGGTCGTCGTAGCGCGACTGCATGGAGGGCGGGCACGACTTGCCGTCCGTACCGCAGGCGTCTTCCAGATCCTTGAGCGCTCCCTGGCGGAGCCCGAACAAAACGCCGGAGCCGATCAGGCTCGCGGCGCCGACGCCCCCGATCACGTACGGCACCACCTTGGACGGCGGCCTCTCCCGCAAGGCGCCCGCCTGGATCAGCAGCTCTTGCGGCAATGCTTCGAGCGTCACCTCGACGCGCGCCACCCCCTCCTCCTTCAGCTCCACCGTCTGCTGGAACGGCTTGTAATTGGGGGCCTTGGCGGTGAGCGCGTGAGGCCCGGGATCGAGCGGCACCTCGACGCCGATGGACGTCCCGCCGAGGGCGACGCCGTCGAGCGCAATGGCCGCGGAGGCCGCCCCTTTGCCGCGCACGATGACGAGCTTCGGGATCCGGGCGCGCAGCCGGCCGATCGACTGCTCGACCTCGGCCCGAAAATCGGGCCCGACGGTGTCGGCCTCCGCGAGCGCCAGCTCGTAGCCGCCGAGCGCGGTCACGAGCCGCCCCAGGTTCTCCTCGCACACGGCGATGTGGAAGCGCACCTGAGGCGTCATCCGCACCTGGCCGACCTCGCGGAACCGCTGCAGGGCCGCGGCCCAGTTGCCCGCTTGCTCGAGCTCGGTCGCCTGCTGAAACTGCGCGCGGGCTTGCTTGAGCGCGTCGGTGTCCTCGGCGAGCGCGGGCGCCTCGAGCAGCAGCAGCACCGCTGCGACGCGGAAAATTCGCGGGAAATTCCTCATGCGGCGCTTGCCATGGTGACTTGACGCCTCCGCTCCTGTCAACGTGGCGCCGCGGCCTTCGCCGCGCGCGTCAACGTGGCGCCGCACCGCGTCGTGGTCGGAGGTGCGCGCGCGCCGGCGGCGCTTTCATGCGCGGATCCCGACGCCGCCTTCTCACTTTATGGCCGCGAAATCCGCCAGCGAATGGTACTTTTGTCGTTCGATGTCGACCCCTAGCTTTCTGCGTCGCTTCGCGCTGCTCCGCGCGTTCTCGGCCGCCGCGCTGACGGCGGGGATCTTCGCCGCCGCCGCTTCGTGCAGCGTGCCGGATTTCGAGTTCGCGTCGGTATCCGGCCCGCCGGCGCACTGTACGGACGACGCGCAGTCCGACGGCGAGACGGGCCTGAACTGCGGCGGCGAGTGCGATCCATGCCCGCTCGGCTCCGGCTGCGCCGCGAGCCGCGACTGCGCCGAGGGCGAGTGCATCGACGGCGTCTGCCAGGAAGCGGGCTGCATGAACGACGCCCGCGACGGCTCGGAGTCGGACGTCGATTGCGGCGGCAGCTGCGACAGGAAGTGCGCGACCGACCAGACGTGCAACCGGGCCAGCGACTGCGAGAGCGGCGTGTGCCAGGACGGCGAATGCGTCGCGCCGACCTGCACCGACGGGGTGCCCAACGGCACCGAGAGCGACGTGGACTGCGGCGCCGACTGCGGGGGCTGCCAGGACGGCAGGAGCTGCCGCTCGAGCGGGGACTGCCTCAGCGACGATTGCATCGACGGGGTGTGCGGCCCCACCTGCCCGGATGGCTACGCCAACTGCGATCGCCTGACCGAGGGTGGGTGCGAGATCAACGTCCGCACCGACGCGGACAACTGCGGCAGCTGCGGCCAGAAGTGCGCGCTGCCGCACGCGACGGCGGAGTGCCAGGGCGGCGCCTGCAAGGTCAAGGCGTGCGAAGCGCCCTACGCCGACTGCGACGGCGATCCCGAGAACGGCTGCGAGGTGAACACCGCGACCGACTCGAGCCACTGCGGCGGGTGCGAGGAGCTCTGCCCGGCCGTGAACGGCGACGCCTATTGCGAGGCGTCGGAGTGCAAGGTCGAGTGCGACACGGGCTTCACCGACTGCAACGGCCAGGTCGACGACGGTTGTGAGAGGGCGACCACCCGTGACGTGTTGCACTGCGGCGGGTGCGGCATCGCGTGCGTGCCCGAGGCGGGCGGCAGGCCCTGGTGCCGCGACGGCGTTTGCGGCGAGACGATTTGCCCGGCCGGCAGGGGCGACTGCAACGGCGACCCCGAGGACAGCTGCGAGGTGAATCTGGCCGCCGATCCGGAGAACTGCGGCACGTGCGGCGGCCTGTGCACGGTCGCCAACGGCACCGGCAAGTGCACGGCCACCGGCTGCGCCATCGGCAGCTGCGAGCCGGGCTTCGCCGACTGCGACGGCAGCTACGACAACGGCTGCGAGACGAGCACGGACACGAGCCTCAGCCACTGCGGCGCCTGCGGCGAGACCTGCACCATCGCCGGCGGCACCCCCAAGTGCGAGGGCGGCGACTGCAAGGTGCGGACGTGCAACAGCGGGATGGGCGACTGCGACGGCAATCCGGACAACGGCTGCGAGACGAACGTCAACTCGAACCAGACCCACTGCGGCGCCTGCGCGGCCGCCGGCGGCGTCAACTGCAACACGATCTACGCCAACGCCACCGCGACCTGCCAGACCGGCGCGTGCTCCTTCGTCGGCTGCAAGGCGGACTACGGCAACTGCAACAGCTCGCTGACCGACGGCTGCGAGGCCAACGTCAGGACCGACGAGGGGAACTGCGGCGCCTGCGGCACCCAGTGCAACATCATCCACACCACCAGCAACCTGTGCCTCGACGGCACCTGCAACCCGGTGTGCACGAGCGCGCAGTACGACGACTGCGGGGTACCGAGGAACGGCTGCAACATCGACCTGTGGGACGACGAGAACAACTGCCTCGGCTGCAACCTCGTGTGCCAGAGCGGGGCCAGCGCCCACGTCGCCAGCAATCAATGCAGCTCGTCGGGCTGCAACCCGGTGTGCAGCGGCCTGTGGCGCAACTGCGACGGCAACGGCATGAACGGCTGCGAGAAGGACGTCTCCGGCGACGTCAACGCCTGCGGCGCCTGCAACACCCAGTGCCTCCAGGCGCACGCGAGCGCCACCGCCTGCACGGCCGGCACCTGCGTGCCCACCTGCGACCCGGGCTGGAAGGCTTGCGGCGACCCCAGCGGCGGCTGCACGACCCAGCTCGGCACCGCCAGCAACTGCGGCGACTGCGGCCACGTGTGCTCGGGGACGAGGTCCATCTGCTCGAACGGCAACTGCGTCGTCTCGCCGGACATCGTCGTCGTCAACTCGGGCACGACCGGCACCTTGAGCACCATCGGGAACTCGGCGCCCAACATCAACGTGAGCCACGCCCTGCAGACGCCGCGGGACAACGATCGCATGGTCCTTGTCGGGATCGTCGCCTCCGAGAACTCGCTCGCGCCGGTGAGCGTCACCTACGACGGCACGCCGATGACGCTCTTCAACACGCGGCAGGCCGACAACAACTCCGCCGCGCACATCTACTACCTCCTGGACAGCCAGCTTCCGGCCGCCACCGGCAACAAGCCCGTGGTGGTGCAGATGGCGAGCTCGAACACCTGGGGCGTGTACTTCGCCAACGTGGTGGAGCTGAAGGCCGTGCACCAGTCGAACCCGTTCGCGAGCGCCACCACGACCGGCATCCACACCAACACGACGGACTGCAGCGGCACGGTGTCCCGAGGGGTCAGCACCAACTTCAGCGCGACCAACTCGTTCGTGTACACGGTGATGGCGGCGCGCAACGGCAACACCGGCGCCACCATCAGCCCCACCGCGGCGACCTCCACCATGAACCGGCGCCTGACCGATCCGACGACCATGGTCGCGCTGGCCGGCTATCTCGTGGCCAGCTCCAACACCACCATCTCCTGGACGGTGAGCGGCTGCTACAGCACCGCCGGCGTCGGCGTCGCCGTGCGGCGCGCCAGCGGCGGCTGAGCGCCTCGAGGCGCCACGCTCCTCCCCCACGTCGCAGGCGCCAGCTACCTGATGAATTGCAGCGACGGACGGAAGCGCCGAATCACGATCGTGCGTCCAGAACGCAGGCTCGGCTGCCTGGCACCGTGCGGCGATCACCGACCATGCGAGAGATCATCGATTTACAACCAAAGCGATCTCGTACAAGCGAGGGATCAGGCAAGGATCACGCACGACATGGTTCGTTAGGGGGCCTAACTATGCCGTCGTCCAGGTCGAACAACGGGGTCGCGCTCGCTTCGTCGAAGTCCGCCAGGCACAAGCCGGCGCGCGCCCCGCGACAGCGGGCCGCCCCGGCGGTCCAGCGCAGCGCGGACCTGCGCAAGAACGGGGGCCACCAGCGCTCCTCGACCGCTGCGCTCGACGACACGAACGTCGACTGGGAGGCGCGGGCGCGCTCGCAGCAAGCCATCCTGGACAGCATCGCCGATGCGGTCGTGTTCGCCGACAATCAGGGGAGGCTCACGTACTTCAACCCTGTCGCGGAGGATCTCATCGGCGCCCGTTCGCCGGATCTCCCTCCGGACCAGTGGAGCGAGAGTTACGGCATTTACTATCCCGACACGGTGGAGCTGCGCGGCGCGCGCTGCCTGCTGACCGGGGTCCGCCCTGCGGTGGCTCAGACCCTGGCGTCGCTGCGAGTGGACCTCGGCCCGCTGCTCACGCTCCGCAACCTCCGGCATGGCCTGGAGACGTGCATCCGCCTGAGCAACATGGGCGGCGCCGGCGCCCAGCTCCAGCGCGATGAAGCGGTGTCGGCGAGGCACGCCGTGCGGCGGTGATCTGCCGCTGTACCGTGCCGCGCGCGTGTGAGAGGATCGCGCGCGACCATGAAGAGGATCAAGCTCAAGCTCCACAGCGACGAGTACCACCTCAGCGCCGTCGGCTATCTGTTCGAGGACCCGGCGCCCACCGCGGATCCGGCGGGTGTAAAGCCGTTCTCGATCCGCAACACGGTGTTCCCCGAGTTCGATCTGGATCCCGGCAACTACGTGTTCCGCTTCAGGGTCCGGAACGGAAGCGGCAAGTTCCAGATCTTCGCCTTCGATCCCAAGACGAACCAGAGCACCCGCGCCGAATACGACACGTCGAGCGGCGCCGACTGCCTCACGTTCCGGTTCACGGTGGCGCCGTGAGGGCCGCCGTGCTGCTCCAGCGCGCCGCGGCGCTGCTCTCGCTCACGCTGGCCGCGCCCGCGCTCGCCCAGGGCGCGGGGCAGCCGTCGGCTCCCGTGCCGCCGGGCGCAGCGCCGCCGGCGCCCGTCCGCCCGGCCGCCAGCGCGCCCGGCGCCCCCACGGCGGCCAGCGACCCCACGGCGCCGGTCCCGTCTGCCGCGCCGAGTACACCCGCTGCGCCTGCCGCGCCGACGGCGGCGCCGGGCGCTGGCGCGGCCGTGGCGCCCGCGCAGCCGGGCAGCGCCATTGCGCCGGTCGCCCCGGCCGCGTCGGGCGCTCCCATCGCCCCCGTTGCGCCGCTCGCGCCTGCCGGGGGCGCGGCCATCGCGCCGGCCGCCACGGGCCGCGAGCTCGTCTACCTCGTTCCGGTCGGGGTCACGAGCAGCTCCGGGGGCGCGGCGCTCGCGCGGGTCGGCTTCGGCGTGCTGGCCGGGTTCGGCGAGGTGACGGATCCGACGGCATGGGATGTGAGCGCCGTGCTCGAGGCCGAGGTGGCGGCCGAGGACGGGCTGGCCACGCTGATCGGGTTCTCCGGCGCCGACGACGCGGCCCGGACGCCCACCGGCACCCTGCGCCTGTCCGCCTCGTTCGCGCGGCTCGACTTCGAGGGGGAGGGCAGCTCGGCCCATCCCCCGCTGATCCTCTACGTCGGCGGCGCGGTCGGCCGCACCCGGTTCAGCTACCTGGGTCCGGGCCCCGAGCGGCGCGACCAGAGCCTGCCGCCGACCTACGCGCAGCGCGAGCTCACCGCCGTCCCCTGGAGCGTCGGCGCGGCGGCGGTCTACGTCGGCGAGGGCGGGAAGAAGCTCGCGCCCACGCTCGAAGGGCAGATCGAGTTCGACTCGCGCTGGACCGCGTCGACGGACACGCTCGAGTGGTGCGAGCCCGCGGGCGACGTCGTCCACGGCGTGGATCCGGTCACCCAGTCCGCCGCCTTCGTCCCTGCCACGCGCTGCAGGCAGGAGGTGCTCGGCGCGCCCGTGCGGAGCCAGGAGCTCACGATCGCGGCGCACGCCGGGCTCGTCGACAAGGTGGCGAACGCCACGTTCCGCGCGGCGCTCGGCGCGAAGGTGGCGGTCGCGCTCAACGAAGAGGCGCCCGCCGATGTCCGCCTCAGCCTGCGCGCCCCGGTCCACGTGACGCTGGCGCGCGCGCCGGTGGGGACGGAGTACCGCGGGCTCATCCGGCTGATGCCAGCGCTCAACGTGATCCGTAGCTCGACCGGAGGGACGGACGTCAGCGGCACACTCGAGATCGCCTTCCTCGGCCAGCGCGCGATGTTCGCCGACAACTACACCGACCTCTGACGTCGGTCCGCGACACGCCCCTCACCTTTCTTGGCCCACCGCGCCACCATCCGCTACCGACGCACGAGAGCAGCGGAGGTGCACCCGGGAGCAGCATCGGGTGGGCCGCCGCGGCTCGCTAGGGAGACAGCGATGGGCCCGAGCGCAGCGTACAAGGTGGAGGGGCTTGGCGACGGTGTGCCGGCGTCGGGCGGCGCGGAGGGGTGCGGGCAGGGGCAGCTGAGCAGCCTCTGCAGCGCCCCCACGATGCCGTTCACGTCGCACGCCGGCGGCGCGGAGGAGGCACCGGCAGAGTCGAGGCCCTGGTGCATCGACCGCGGCGACTTTCTCGAGGCGATGAGCACGGTCGCGCTCTGGCGCGCGCTGGAGCTGGGGGAGCTCCCCCACAGCACGCGCGTCTGGCGCGAGGGCCTCGAGTGCTGGACGCCCGCCGGCGACGTGAAGGCGCTCGGCTGGACCATTTCCCAGCCGCCCCCGCGCGACGAGGCGCCTGCCGTCTCCGCCGCGGGCGAGGCGCCTGAGTCCACCGGCCCGCTCAGCTTCGCGCTGACGCCGGACGACCTCAGCGCCGTCGCGCCCCGCTTCCACCAGGACGCCCCCGCGAAGGCGCGCGGCGAGCGCGCCGAGGCCTTCACCCTCGGCCGGTTCCCCCTGGCCGAGGCCGTGCTGCGGCGGGACAGCCCCTCGCAGCCGATTTCTCTTGATATTCCGTCCTGTTTCCCCGCGGCCCCCTCGTCCCCGCCCGACACGCTCCCGAGCGCCGGGGCGCCGAGGCCCGGCGCCGCGAAGCCCGGGCCCGGGCCGGCGCGTGGCGCGCGCGACGCGGATCCGACGCCGCGCGGGCGTGTGTCGGGCGCCTGGTCGCGGCTCGCGCGGCGCGCCCGCGTCTCTCGCGGCGCCGCCGGAGCGGCCGCGGGCAGCGCGGCGCTCGTGCTCGTGCTGGGCCTCTCGGTGCTGAGCGTGGTCGCCCCTGGGGCCTCGCCTGCGAGGCCTGCGGCCGCGCAGGCGGCGCACCTCGGCGTGGCCCAGGGCGTCGCGGCCGCCGCCGCGCACGTCGCCGTGCCTGCCCCGGAGCTCGCCGCGAGCGCCGGCGCCGCGGCGCTCGCCGTGGCGGCCCCGGCGCGCGACGGCGCGGCCGCCGTGGCGCCCCCGGCGAACGGCGCGGCGGCCGACGCGACGTCGGCGCGCGAGGAAGCGGCCGCGACCCCGGGCGAGGACACCGGCGCGCCCGCGCTGCCGCTCCACCGGGCGGAGAAGGCCTCGGCGTCCGGCGCGAAGCCGGCGCCGGCGGGTCGCCGCGAGCGCGGGCAGTTCCGCCTGAGGCGAGGCCGATCCGAGGCGGACACCACGCGCGGCATCAGCTATCCGGCCCGCAGAGCCGACTCATGGATCGGGACGGGTGCCATCCTGCGCGACTCGCGCTAAGGTGCGCGCCGCGCGGCGGTCGGCTCCGTCCCGCAGCACTCCGGCGTCGTTCAAGGGCAGGACGGGGGACTTTGAATCCCCTAATCGTGGTTCGAATCCACGCGCCGGAACCATCGAGCCCCCGCGCCCTCTGAGGGGGGTCATGGCGGCCAATCTTCATCGCGTGGGCGGGAGCGCCTCGGGTGAGGTCGCACCGCCTCGCGGGTGCGTCCTGCGCCGTCACCTGCTCGCTATTGTCTGGCGCGGTCGAGCCGGGGTTGTTTACCGTGGTCTCACCGAGGGCTCTGCGCCTGCCGCGCGGCGTGCGCGAGCCCCTGGCTCCTGGAGGACCGGACGGCGTGGCGAGCGATGAAGGGGCCCGCGGACGCGGAGCCCCTACCCATGTAGATACGGACCGCGGAGGCGGCTCTCCGCCCGCTGCGGGCGCGGAGCACGGGCGCGCGTCGGCGGCGCCGCTCGAGGCGGGCGAGGCGCAGTTCATCGCGCGGCTCGTCGCGCGTGACGAAAGCGCGTTCAACGAGCTCGTGCTCATGTACGAGCGCCGCGTGTTCGCGCTCGTCTACCGCATGCTCGGCCGGCGTGACGAGGCCGAGGACGTGTCCCAGGAAGTCTTCGTGCAGGTCTTCAAGGCGATCGATCAGTTCCGCGGCGAATCGAAGCTCTCGACGTGGATCTACCGGATCGCCGTGAATCTCTGCAAAAACCGGACGAAGTACCTCTCGCGGCGGCACGCCGGCGCCCAGGACGACGTCGACGCGATGGCCGAGCGGGTGCCGCTGTCCGCGGCCAAGGGCGTGAGCGTCGGCGACGTGAGCCGCCCTGACGAGCTGGTGGAGGGGATGCAGCTCGAGGCGGTCGTGAAGCGCGCCATCGGGCAGCTCGATCCCGAGTTCCGGGAGGCGCTCATCCTTCGCGACGTGGAGGACATGTCGTACGAAGAGATCGCCTCGGTCACGGGGTTGCCGGACGGGACGGTGAAGAGCCGGATCCATCGCGCGCGCGGCCAGCTCCGCGCGCTGGTCGAGAAGATGATGGGCGAGAAGGTGAGAGGCGGGAAATGAGCGGAGCGGACGACCCGAAGCGCACGGGGCGAGCCGATGAGCCGGCCGCTTCGGGCGCGGAGAGCGGCAGCCGTCCCTCGGCGCCCCCCGTGGAGCGCCCGCCCGCCGCCGCCGCGCCCCTGAGCGATCTGCCCGAGGACGGCGATCTGCCCGAGGACGGCGATCTGCCCGAGGACGGCGACTTGCCGCTCGTCGACGAGCTGGATCTGCGCGAGCTGGTCCGAGGGGCGATGCGCCCGCCGCCCGCGGCGCCGCCGAGCCTTCTGCGCGGCGTGCAGCGCCGGATCCGGGTGCGCTCGCGGGGGAAGTTCTACGGCGACGGCTGGAGCACCGCGCGTTCGCCGCGCTCGACCTACCTGATGACGAGCCTCTTCATGCTCGCCCTCATCGCCTTCGTCTTCCTCGTCCTGATCCCCTGGAGCGGCGGCGCCCTGCCCTGATCACCGTCGCCGAGCGGCGGTCACTGAGTCCAACGAACGAGGACACACGTGACGTTGTCGGGGCCGCCGTTCTCGTTGGCGCGCTCGATCATCTTGGCGGTCGCGACCTGGATGTCCTGATGCTCCGTCAGGATCTGCGTCATCTCCAGGTCGCTCACCGGCCCGGAGAGCCCGTCCGAGCAGAGGATGTACGTGTCGTTCAGCTGCGGCACCTCGAAGCGGGTGTCGACCTTGACCGTGTCCTTCATCCCGAGCGCGCGCACGATCACGTTCTTGTGCGGGAAGTTCGCGATCTCCTCGGGCGTGAGCCGCTTCATCTTGATGTAGTCGTTGAGGAGCGAGTGGTCCTCGGTGAGCATCTCGAGCCGGCCCTCGCGGAAGCGGTAGACCCGGCTGTCGCCGACGTGGGCGACGTAGACGCCGTCGTTCGCCGTGAAGATGCCGACGAACGTCGTCCCCATTCCCCGCTTCTTCGCCTCGCGCTGCGCGGTCTCGTAGATCCGCAGGTTGGCGAGCTTGATCCCCGTGATCAGCCGGTTCTCTTCGTAGCCCTTGGACCGGTCCATCTTGTAGGGCCAGGTCCGCTCCGGGTCGTCCTGCGTCTGGGCGAAGAAGTCCTGCATCGCTTCGACGGCCATCTTCGACGCGACCTCGCCCGACGCATGCCCCCCCATTCCGTCGGCGACCATGAAGAGGCCGTACTCCACCATGATGCCGAAGTTGTCCTCGTTGTGGTTGCGCTTGCGCCCGACGTTCGTCTCGCCGGCCACTTCGATTCGAAACGTTTGGGACACGGATCACCCGATCGATGGCCCCGCGCGAGGCGCGGGGTTGAATGAGAACCGCGAGCGCGCCCGTCCGAGCCGCTCGAGCCCGATCCTGGAGGTCCGGTTGACGGAGTGTCAACCGGATCGGGCCCGAGCGCCGAGCTTATAGAATCCGCGCGCGGCCCCGCATCATTTTTTGCTTACTTGCGGTACTCCTCGGTCGCCTTGCCGCTCGAGCTCGGCGGCGGGAGCTCGGCCTCCGGCCGCCTCGCCGCGGCGGCCGACGGATCCGGCGCGGCGCGGAGCACGACCGTGACCTGCCGGTACTTGCCGCGGCTCAGCAAGGTGAGCGGGACCTTCTCGCCGACCGCGTGCGTCCGGATGGCGTCGGAGAGCGCCTCGGGGCTGGTGACGGGCACGCCGTCGACGGCGAGGATCATGTCGCTCTCCGCGCGATCGCCGCCCGTCAAGCGAGCCTCGTCCGCAGGGCTCTCGGGGTGCACCACCGTGACCCGGACCCCCTTCGCGACCGGCGCCGCCTCGCTGACACCCTGGATCCCGAGCCACGCCGCGGGCGGCACGGCGTCCTTCGGCACCGCGCGAAGGAACGCCCTGACCGCGCTGATCGGCACGCCGAAGGCGACGGGCGTGCAGGGCTTGCCCTCGTTCGGGGCGCAGCCGCGGCCCAGGACCGCCACCACGCGGCCGTCCTCGTCGATGATGGGCGCGCCCAGATCGAGCGGCGAGACGCGCGACCCGAGCTCGATCGCGCGATCGAGCGGCCGGTCGTCGCCGCCGATCAGCGTCCTGTGCGATCGCAGCACGAGCGCGGTGGCCGCGACCTTGCCGCGCGCCGCCGAGAACGAGCGGATCTGCGCGTCCGGCCGCACCGGATCGCGCGACGAGGCGGTGAGCCCCTCGGTCCACTTGCCGGTCTGCGGCACGAGCAGCGCGAGATCCCACACGCGGTCGTGGTGGCCGGGCTTCACCCGCACGGTGGTCCCGTCGGCGAAGCGCGCCGTGAGGTCGTTGCCCGCGCCGAGCGGCGAGAGCGCCGTCAGGATGCGCCCGTCGCCGGCGAGCGCCGCGCCGAGGCCGAGGACCTGCCCGCCGCGCTCGATGACCACCACGCCGCGCGCGGCGCGCTCCTCCACCGGCGGCTCCGCCTTGTCCTTCTCGGCCGGGCCCCCCTTCGGCTCGGCGGCGGCCGCCTTCTTCTCCTTCCCGCCCGCGCTGGCCCGGGTCGGGAGCACCCCCCGCTTGCCGGCCGGCGGGGCGTCCCCCTCCCCCTGAACCTGCGCCTCGCCCTGCGCGAGCGCCGCGGGGGCGGCGAGCGCTGCGGCGGCGGACACGGCGGCGGCGAGCGCCAGCGACCGTCTCCATCGCTTCACACGCGACCTGTCAACGGGATCGCTCGGCGCCGCGCCCCGGGGCGCGGCGGCGTTTGTGACACCAGGCGGGCTTGTCTCGTTCATAAGCGCGGCTCCTGAGGCGACGGCCGATTCTGCTGCGGCGGGGATCGCATTGCAAAAGGCAAAGGCCGGACCGCGCTGTACCGTGGGATCGGGCACCGGAGTCCGCCGGGGGCGGGGGGCGAAAAAAATCCGGTCACGAACTCGGGGGACGGGGGCACATGGCCGGCGATGAGGCAGCGATGGCAGCTGGGTTAGCGCTCGTTGGGTCGGAGGGCGACGCGCGGGCCGACGAGGCGCGCGCGATCGAGGGGCTGATCGGGACAGGCGACTTCCGGGAAGCGCTGTCGCGATGTGCGAAGGCCTACGCCATGCCGCTGGGCCGGCTGTGCATGGCGTTCACGGGGTCGCAGGCCGAGAGCGAGGAGCTGGTGCAGGAGACGCTGCTCGCGGCGTTCGATGCGTTCCCGCAGTACCGCGCCGAGGGGAGCGTGCGGGCCTGGCTCTTCGGGATCGCGCGGCGCCTCTGCGGGCGGCACACCGAGCTCAGGGCGCGGCGCGAGGCGCGGCTGCGCCTCGTGCATGACACCCGGCCGCGGCCCGACGCGAGCGAGCTCGCGGCGGAGCGCGAGCGGGCCGAGCGCGCCCGCGCCGCGCTCTCGCGGCTGAAGCCGAGCGAGCGCGAGGCGGTGGTGCTGCGCTTCGAGGCGGGCCTCTCCTTCAAGGAGGTGGCCATCGCGTGCGGGATCGACGAGGCGGCGGCGCGGAAGCGGGTGAGCCGCGCGCTTTCGCGGCTCAGGGCCGAGCTGGGCGAGGAGTGAGGGCGATGGGCGCGACAGAGACGGGTTCGGTTGGGCTTTGCGGCGAGGTCGAGGAGCAACTCGCGGAGGTGCTCGACGGGACGGCGCGGCCGGCGCTGTACGAGCACATCGCCGGCTGCGACGCGTGCCGCGATCTCCGCCACGACGCGGCGCGCGCCGCGGAGGTGGCCGCGGCGGCCGGCGCGGACTTCCGGCCGGCAGACGGATTCGCGGACGCGCTGCTCCGGCGGCTCGAGGCGGCGCGCCCCTCGGAGGGCGCGACGAGCGGCGCGGTGCTGAAGGTGGCGGCCGAGGAGCAACACGGCGCCGCTGGCGCGGGATCCGGCGTGACCGAGGGGCGATCGGAGATCGCCGAAGGGCGATCGGACACCGCCGAAGGGCGATCCGACATCGCTGAAGTCCGATCCGACATCGCCGAGCAGCGATCCGACATCGCCGAAGGACGATCCGACACGGCCGACGTCCGATCCGGCACCACCGAAGAGCGCTCCCCTACGCTCACGCCGCGCTCCGACACTTCCGGAGCGCGATCCGGCGCGGCCGAAGCGCGCACGGGCGGACCGCGCTCCACGATGCCGGAGCGAACCGCGCCGGCAGCGCGCCGCACGGCCTTCGGGCGGCGCTCGGCCTTCGCCGCCGCCGCCCTGGCCGCGGCGGCGGCGGTAGCGGCCGGCGTCGCCCTGCGGCGCGGCGGCGAAGCGACGGAGCCTTCCGTCGCCGCGGCGGCCGGGGCGCCGTGGTCCGGCAAGGTCGCCTCGGTGTCGCGCGCGTCGGCCGACAGGTCGGGCGGCCTCGAGGCGTGCGACGCCGCGGGCGCCTGCGCGCCGCTCGCCGCGGGCGCCGCGCTCCCGGAGGGCGCGACCCTGCGCACCGACGCGCGGACGCGCGCCCACCTGTCGCTCGCGGACGGCTCCGCGCTCGCCATCGACCGCGGCTCCCGCGTGTGGATCGCCGGCGACGGCCGCCGCGCGCGCGTCGACGAGGGCGCCGTCGTCCTCGACGTCACCCCGGCCCCCGGCGCGCCGCCCGCGCGCATCGAGGTGCCGCACGGCCAGATCGAGGTGCTCGGGACCAAGCTCGCGATCACCGCGAGCGCCGCGCGCGCCTCGGTCGAGGTGGCCCGCGGCGCCGTGCGCGTCACCGGCGAGCGCGGCGAGCCCGTCGAGGTGCGCGCCGGCGAGGAGGCGACGCTCGCGAAGGGCGCCGCGCCCGAGGTCGCGAGCGCGACGTCGCTCGCCGACACGCTCGAGTGGAGCGACCGCTCCGCCGAGGAGGCCGACGCCCCGGCGCTCCGCGGCCTCGGCGAGCTCAGGGCGCGCAAGCCGGGCGCGACGCAGGAGAAAGAGCGGGCCGTCCGGCTCGCCAGGCACGCCGTCAAGGTGCGGATCGTCGACGTCGTCGCCAGGACCGAGATCGACGAGACCTTCGCCAACGACACCGACGAGGAGCTCGAGGGCATCTTCCGGTTCCCGCTCCCGCCGGGCGCGCAGATCGAGCGGCTCGCGCTCGAGGTGGACGGCAAGCTCATCGAGGGCGCGTTCGTCGATCGCGATCGCGGGGCCGCGATCTGGCGCGGCGTCCTCCAGAACGCCGCCCCCAAGGCGCCCAAGCCGCGCGAGGAGATCATCTGGGTCCCGGGCCCGTGGCGCGACCCCGCGCTGCTCGAGTGGCAGCGGGGCGGCCGGTTCGAGCTGCGCATCTTCCCCATCCCGAAGCGCGGCTCGCGGCGCGTCGTGCTCACCTACACGCAGCTCGTCGAGCAGGCCGGCGGCGTCCGGCGCTTCACCTACCCGCTCGCGCACGACCAGAGCGGCACGACGAACATCGGCGACTTCTCGCTCGACGTGCAGGTGCTCGGCCACGACCGGGAGTTCGGCGTCGCGACGCGCGGCTACGATCTCGCCGCCGCGCCCGCGGACGGCGCGGCCGACCGCCGCACGCTGGAGGCCCGCGGGTTCACGCCGGCCGGCGACCTCACGGTCGAGTACGCGCTCCCCGATCGCGACCGGCCCGTCACCGCCTGGGCCTACCGGATGCCCCCCGCCCCGGCCCCGGCCACGCCGCCCGCGACGCCGCGGGTGGACAGCGCGCGGCGCGGCGCGGCCGGAACGTCGAAGCGCGACGGCGCGGAGCACGAGGCCTCCCTCGCCGCGGCGCGGGCCATCGCGAGCGACACGTCGCCCTACGTCGCGATCGCGATCCGGCCCCGGCTCCCCCGGTGGCAGGAGTCGACCTCGCGGCGCCACGCGATCGTCGTCGACTCGAGCCGATCCATGGTCGGCGAGCGGTTCGCCCGCGCGACGCGGCTCGCCTCGTCGCTCGTCCGCGAGATGGACCGGCGCGACGAGGTCGTCGTGCTCGCGTGCGACACCCTCTGCCGCTCGCTCGGCGACGCCGGCCAGGGCGGCGCCGCGCGCCCCATGGCCCCCGGCGCCGCCTCGGCGGGCGAGGTCGAGCGCTTCCTCGGCGGCATCGAGCCCGACGGCGGCAGCGATCTCGCCGCGGCGGTGATCGCGGCGCGCGCGGCCGCCGGCCCGCTCGACGGCAAGGAGCTCCGGATCATCTACCTCGGCGACGGCACGCCGTCGGTCGGCCCGACGCGCCCCGCCCACATCGAGGCCGCGGCGCGCGGCGCGGTCCCCGCGGACGGCGCCGCCGCCGTGGTCGCGGTCGCGCTCGGGAGCGACGCGGACACCACGTCGCTCAGGGCGCTCGCGCGGGGCGGCGGCGGGGTGATGGTCCCCTACGTGCCCGGCCAGAAGATCGCGAGCGCGGCGCAGTCGGTCCTCGGCGCGGCGTACGGCCTCGCGCTGCGCGATCCCGAGATCGAGCTCCCGCCCGGCCTGACCCAGGTCACGCCGGCGCGGCTCGACCCGATCCGCGCCGGCGGCGAGGCGCTCGTCGTGGCGAGGATGAGCTCCGGCGCCGACGTCACCGGCGCGATCCGCCTCCGCGGCCGCGTCTCGGGCGAGCGCTTCGAGCAGACCTACCCCGTCAACATCGTCGCCACGACCGGCGCGGGCAACGCCTTCGTCCCGCGCCTCTACGCCGCGGCGAAGATCGCGGAGCTCGAGGAGACAGGCGGCGACGCGCAGAAGCCCGCCATCATCGAGCTGTCGCGGCGCTTCTCGGTGGCGAGCCGGTTCACCTCGCTGCTCGTCCTGGAGAGCGAGGCGATGTTCAAGGCGTTCGGCCTCGATCGAGACGGCATCACCTCCGCCTTCACGGGCGAGGAGCAGGCCGAGCGCGTGAGCGCGAGCGCCGAGGGGGAGGAGCCCGGCAACGCGGCGGACGAGGGCGCCGAGGAGAAGGGCGAGGCGCTCGGGTCGGGCCTTGGCCTGTCGGGCAGCGGCAGGGGCGGCGGCGGCTCCGGCTGGCCGGACGCCGCGCCGGCCGCGAAGGGGCGCATGTCGGCCGGCGCCCGCCCGGCGTCGCCCGCCAAGCCGCAGCTCGAGAAGTCGTTCGATCGCCCCTCGGGCCCGCTCGATGACATGCCGCCGCCGGCGCCGGCGCCGACGTCCGCCGCGCCCGCGGAGCCGAAGCCGGCGCTCCCGCAGGACGGTCGCGCCCGGAGGTCGCGCGATGACGTCTTCGCCGACGAGGAGTGGTCGCGCCCGCGCCCGCGGCGGATGATCCCGATGCGCCGTGTGTTCGATCGCAAGGTGAGCTTCGAGGCGACGAACACGCTCGCGCCCGAGAGCGCCGCGAAGACCGCGGCCGCCGAGGCGGCGCTCGCGGCGGCCCCGGACAGCCGCGACAGGACGGTGGGCCTCTACGCGCTCTACGCCACGACCGGCCGCCTCGGCGAGGCCCAGGAGCTGACCGCGCGCTGGAGCGGGCGCGACGCGCTCGATCCCGACGCGCTCATCGCCCGCGCCGACCTCGCGGCGCGGCAGGGCCAGCGCGACCGCGCCGCGCGCATCCTCGGCGGCCTCGCCGACGTGCGCCCGGGCGACCGGGCCACCCAGGCGCGGCTCGCCGAGCTCTGGGACGCCGCGGGGCGGCCCGCGTTCGCGTGCCAGCACCGCGTGGCGCTCGCCGATCTCGCGCCCGCCGACGCGAAGCTCGTCGCCGCCGCGATCCGGTGCGCCGGCGAGGGCGGCATGAGCGAGCTCGCGAGCCAGCTCCGCCTCGACGCGACCTCCGCCCTCCGCGCGGAGATCGACCGGCGGCTCGCGCAGCCGGACGCGGCGCCGGCCGCCGACCTGCCCGGCGACGTGCGGCTCAGCGCCGAGTGGACCGGCGGGGCCGACCTCGACCTCTCCCTCATCGACGCGCAGGGGCGGCGCGTCTCATGGATGGGCACGACGCTCCCGTCGGTGGGTGTGCGCTCGCGCGACGCGACGAGCACGCGTTCGGAGTCCCTCGCGCTGCGGAGCCTCCCGAAGGGGAGCTACGTCGTCGAGATCGCCCGCGCGTCGGCCGAGGAGGGCGCCGGCGCCTCGAGCCCCGGGGCCAGCGCGCCGGGCCCGATCCGCGGCGAGCTCACCCTGCGCCTCGCGGGAGAGACCCGCAAGGTGCCCTTCACGCTCGACGGCGCGCGCCTCGAGCTCGGCACGGTGCGCGTCTTCTTCACCTCCCGCCTGGTGCCGGTCGACGGCCTGGCGGCCCCGCGGTTCTGAAGAAACGGACGAACCTGACGGAACGGACGAAGACGAACCCGACGGGACCGACCTCCGCCCACGCGCGCCCGCTCTCTCTTGCGCACCCCTCCCTTCACATGTCCTGAACGACCCTCGCAGCGCGCTTCCGTAACAACAGCTTCATCGCCCCCCGGGCGCGCTCGCCCGGGGATCGAGCGGCCCTCCCGCCGCGCTCGTGTCGGGCGGAGATACCCGATACAGTTTCGACATGAATCCGCTCGTCCCGGACTTCATCCTCGAACAGGACGCCGAAGGGCAATACGCGGGAGCGGTCGACGCGGCTGTCCTGCACGTCTCGCTGCCGGCGATCGTGGAGCTCGCCGAGCAGATGATCGCGCGCCAGGCGCTCGATCCGGACGCGCTGCGCTCGTTCTTCGATCCGCTGTTCGAGGCCGTGCACCAGTCGGGCGGGTTCGTCGCGACGCTGTCGCCCGCGGGCGGGTTCACCGCGCTGTTCCCCGATCGGCCAGGGCGCAACGTCACCCGGCACGCCCGCAGCGCGGCGCTCGCGATGCGGCGCAGCCTCCTGGAGCTCGCGGCGCGGCGCACGCTGGGCGCCGGGGGCGCGCAGACGCCGTTCAGGATCGGGCTCGCCTGGGGCACGGTCCACTGGACGATCGTGCGCATCGCCCCGGATCGCGCGTACTTCCTGATCTACGGCCCCGCGATGGAGGCCTGCCAGGCGACCGACCGCGGGGCGGACGACAGCGAGCTCCACCTCGATCGCAGCTTCCGCGAGCGGCTCCCCGCGGCGAGCGCGCGGGAGAGCGTGGCGGAGCTCGACGAGGCCGATCTCCTGAGCGGCCCCCCCTCGCTGACGATCACGTCGGCCCCGACGGACGCGGACGTCGAGGCGTTCCTGCCGCCGGGCGCGGGCGATCTCGCGCCGGAGGGCGAGATCCGCGAGGTGACGACGGTGTCGGTCTCGCTCGATCGGGTGGAGAGCCCGACGGAGCTCCTCCAGCAGCTGCACGAGATCTCGGCGATGTACGGCGCGACGTTCGCCGGCATGACCGTGACCGAGCGCGGCTTCGGCGCGCAGTTCTACTTCGGCGCGCCCGTCGCGCACGAGAGCGACCACGATCGCGCCCTCGACTTCGCGCTCGAGCTGAAGAGCAACGGCCTCGGCGTGCCCCGGCTCGCGGTGGGCGTCACCCGCGCGCGCTGCCTCGTCGGCTTCTTCGGCGCCGTGGGCCGCCGCGAGTTCGCGTGCGTCGGCCGCGCCATCCACCTCGCCGCGCAGATCGCGCGGAAGGCCGCGCCGTCGTCGATCTGGGCGGACGAGCGGGCGTTCCGCGCGGGCGAGGCGAGCCACCAGTGGTCGACGGAGAACATCTTCCGGTTCGACGGGTTCGATCTGCCGATCCTCGTCTACTCGCTCGAGCGGCGGCGCATCGCGGTGCAGGAGGAGTTCTACGACCTCGGCCCCATCGGCCGCGAGGTCGAGCTCGGGCGGCTCACGCAGGCGCTCGAGCCCCTGTTCACCGGGCGCTCCGCGGGCGTCGTGTACATCCTCGGCGAGGCGGGCATGGGCAAGAGCTACCTCGTGCACAGCTACCGCCACCAGCGCGCGCAGCTCATGGACATGCGCCCGCTCCTGTGGATCGAGGCCCGCTGCGATCAGACGCTGAGGACCCCGCTCTACGCGTTCGAGTTCGCGCTCAAGGAGTACCTCGGGATCTCGTCGGAGCTCGGCCAGCGGGCCAAGCAGGCGGGGCTCGATCTCGCGCTGGAGCTGCTCCTGGAGCGGCTGCCCGAGAGCTGGACCGAGGCGCGGGCCGGGATCGACAGGTCGCGCGAGGCGCTCGCGCGGCTGCTCAGGCTGCGCGGCCAGGAGGCGGGGGCCGAGGCCGAGGGGCGCGACGAGGTCCTCGGGGCGCTCGCCGCGCTGCTCGTCGCGGAGAGCTCGCTGCAGCCGGTGGTGGTGCACCTCGACGACGCGCAGTGGGCCGATCGGACCTCGCTCGACGCGGTGCGCGCGATCACGGCCGCCTGCAGGGACCTGCCGCTGGCGGTGATCTGCTCGGCGCGGCCGGCGGCGTCCTCGGGGGAGGGCTTGGACGCCCGCATCCCGCTCGACGCCGGCATCCCGTCGCAGGCGATCGAGCTCGCGCCGCTCCCGGCGGAGCGGCTGCTCGCGCTCGCGGAGCCGTTCTTCGGCGGCCCGCTCCCCACGATGCTCGGGTCGCTGCTCGGGCAGACCGCGGGAGGGAACCCGTTCTTCGCGCAGGAGATCCTCGCGTACTGGCTGGAGGACGGGCGGTACGGGTCGGCCCACGACGCCGCGCGCTCGAGCCGGTTCATGCCGCCGCGGACCGTGAACAGCCTGCTCGTCGCGCGGCTCGAGCGGCTCGAGCCGCGGACGCGGCAGACGGTGATCTCCGCCGCGGTGCTGGGGCGCGAGTTCGACACGCGCGTGCTCGCCCGGATGATCCCGGACGCCTCGGCGCTCGTGGATCACCTGCGCTTCGGCGAGGCGCAGCGGATCTGGTCGCGGATGGGCGAGCACCGCTTCGAGTTCTGCACCGTGCTGATCCGCGACGCCGCGTACGGGATGCAGCCGGAGGAGACGGCGGAGCGGCAGCACCGCCTCGCGGCGGAGGCGATCGAGGCCGTCTACGGCGACGATCTCGAGGATCAGCGCGCGGCGCTCGACAGCCACCGGCGCCTCGCGGGCTGAGCGCGCCCGGCCGTTCTGACCGGCGGGGCGCGGGCGGGACGTGGAAGCGCGTGGAAGCGCGTGGAAGCACGTGGAAGCGCGTGGAACCCCCTCGACGCCGCTTTCGAAGTGCGGCAACTGTCCGCGCATGAGCACGGCCCATCACGAGGCTCACGCGGCCCCGGCGCACGACGTGAGCGATCACCATGGCTTCGACGGGGAGCCCGCCCGCGCGCTGCCGGCGGACGAGCCGCCCACCCCGAACTGGGTCCCTGTGCTGGGGCTCGCGGTCTTCGTGGTGGCTGGCGTCACGTTTCTCGCGCTGAGCAGCGACGACGACGGCGCCGCGGGGCAGGCCGCGCCGGCGGGCGCCCGCCCGGCCGCGGCCGAGGTTCGTCCGGCCGCGGCCGGCGCTCGCCCCGCCCCCGCTGGCGCCCGCCCGGCGACCGCCGAGGCTCGCCCTGCGGCGCAGCCCGGCGCGCGCCCGGCGGCGCCGACCGGGCCCGCGGCGGGGGCGGCCGCGGAGACCCTGCGCGCCGGCGCGGCCGGCACCGCCGCGCCGGGCCCGGCGAACCTGCGCAAGCTGACGCCGCAGGAGGTGGATCTGGTGCGCAAGCGCATGGAGGCGCGGCAGAAGGACGGCGCCCCGGCTCCGTCGAAGTGAGCGAGATCGCGGTGGACCCCCCCGCAGCGCGCATGCGCGCGGTGCTGGTGCTCGGCGCGGGCACGATGGGCCAGGGGATCGCGCAGGTCACGGCGATCGCCGGCTACGTGACGCGCCTCTACGACGTCGACGCCGCGCGGATCGGCGCGGCGATCGAGGACATCAAGCGCGCGACCGATCGCCTCGTCCAGAAGGGCAAGATGCTCAACGAGGCGCGCAGCGAGATGATCGGGATGCTCGTGGCGTCGCCGGATCTCGAGCGCGCGGCGGCGGACGCCGATCTCGTGATCGAGGCGGTGCCCGAGCGGATGGACCTCAAGGTCGAGGTGCTCGGCCGGGTGAAGGCGGCGGCGCCGGAGCGGGCGCTGCTCGGCACGAACACGTCGAGCCTGAGCGTCACCGAGCTCGGGCGCCGGCTCGACGCGGGCGGGCGCACGATCGGCCTGCACTTCTTCAACCCGCCGCCGGTGATGGAGCTGATCGAGGTGGTGCGGGGGCTCGAGACCGACGAGGCGACGGTGACGGCGGCGCTCTCGGTGGCGAGGCGCCTGGGCAAGACGCCGATCGTGGTGAACGACACGCCCGGCTTCGCGACGAGCCGGCTCGGCGTGGCGCTCGGCGCCGAGGCGATGCGGATGCTGGAGGCCGGGGTGGCGTCGGCGGTCGACATCGATCGGGCGATGGAGCTCGGGTACCGGCACCCGATGGGGCCGCTCAAGCTGACGGACCTCGTGGGGCTCGACGTGCGGCTCGCCATCCTGGAGCACCTGCACCGCGAGGTGGGGGAGCAGTTCCGGCCGCCGGTGATCCTGCGGCAGATGGTGCGGGCGGGGAAGCTCGGAAAGAAGACGGGCGAAGGGTTCTATCGGTGGACGGAGGCGGGGGCCCAGCCCAGCGACGGCTGGCGTCGCGGGTAGGGAGCGCGGCGCCAGCTCGCTACTTGATACGCCTCCTCAGAATACGGTTCCTCGGAAGAATACGCAGGTGAGCCAAGGTGGCTCCGGCAGGTTCCCGGGCGCGCGGTAGAGGGTGTTCTCCGCGTGTTCGCAGGTCCGAAATCGATACGCCCTCTGGGGGCATCATCGTGCCTCCAGCCGACATTGAAGCCGACATTGAAGCCGACATTGAAGCCGACATTGAAGAAGGAGTAACGACGTAACGACGTAACGCCCTTCGCTGGCCGTGCTTGACCGGGCCTGTTCACACATTTATATTGTCAGGTTGATTCTTGACGACTCGGGAACCCAACGAAAGGGGTGAGCTCCTTGAGTACGAACAGCGATGGTCTCAGCGGCATTGTGCGTCGTGTCATCCCGTTGGTCTCCGCGCTCGCGCTGGCAGGCGCCGTCACCGTGTCGCTCGCGAGGCCCGCGGAGGGCACGCCCCCGAACGGCGTGCCTGCGCTCCAGGCGGTGCAAGAGATCGAGCAGCTAGAATACTGTTACGCGGCCGGGACCGACGCGATCGGCCGCGGGGATCTGGCAACGGGCAAGCAGATCTATTCGAGGTGCTTCACGCCGGACGCCCCGGTCCTCATCTGGGAAGCCGGCGCCGCTCCGGATGATCCGCCGGTCGTCTCGGTGCCCAGCGCCGAGGCCTGGGCCGACTTCATCGATGTCCTGTTCGCGGACTCCGGTTATGTCGGCACACAGCACCTGATCAGCAACGTCCGTGTCGACATCCTCCCCGGCGGCAACCGGGCGAAGATCACCTCGTACCTGATCGCGACGCACGTCTATGACCCCCTGAGCAGCGTCCAGGTGGCGCACGGCACCTACGAGAACGAGGCGGTCCGGACGCCCTCCGGGTGGAAGCTCAGCAAGCGGACGTTCCGCACCCTCTCGTTCATGCGCGTCGACTCGCCCGCCCCCTGAGGCGGTGCGGGACGGCGTCGCCTCGCCGCGCGCAGGGCGCTCCGCATCGACGGCGCGATCGGGGCCGCGGCGGGCGCCGCGCGCGGCCGAGGGCGCGCTACCGGTTCAGCTTGTCCTTCTTGGCGTTCTCTTCGGCTTCCTTCTGGCGCTCGGCCTCGCGCTGGACGATGCGCTCCTTGACGGCGGCGTAGTCCTTCTCGTCCTTCATCCGCCGGTCGACCTGCTTCTGCCGCTCCGCCGCGGTCGCCGGATAGCCGGTCGCCTTCGGGTTGCTCGTCAGGTACGCGCTGTAGGCCCCCCACGCCTCCTTCACGGCCTGCCAGTTCTTCTGACGCTCGCGCAGATCGGCGATGCAGAAGAGCACCTTGGCGTGGAGCTCCTCCGTGCCCTTCTTGCCGAGCGCCGTGGTCCAGGCCGTCTCGGCCTCGGCCATGTTGCCGGACTCGAGCATCGCCTCGCCGAGCAGGTAGAAGCCGAGCATCTTCGAGGAATCCAGCTTGATCGCCTCCTGGAACGCCGCGATCGCGCCGGGGATGTCGCGCGCAACGAACGACGCCTGGCCCTTCAGGACCTGCTCCGTGTAGGGGCTGATGCCTGTGTGCCCGCTGGGATCTTTGCGCTGCGACGAAGCAGCGTCGGGCGCGGCCGCCGCCGGCTCAGATGCGGCCGCCTGCGGCGTCTCCTTGCCCGCGGGCGGCTGGGCGGCGACCGGCGCCGCGGAGAAGACGACAGCGAGGGCGAGCGATGCGACGACAGCGAGCGAGCGGTCCTGCATGCCCGCCAAGGTACCGCAGCTCGGGCGGGGCGCGCTACTTCCGCCGCGGCCTGAACGGATCCGGCGGCAACCCGGCATCCGGCGGCCGCCCCGCGTCCACCGGCGGCCAGCCCGCGTCCGGCCACCCCGCGTCCACCGGCGGAAAGCCCGCGTCCGGCCACCCCGCGTCCACCGGCGGAAAGCCCCCATCGGGGCCAGCGTCCGGCAAGCCCGCATCCGCCTGCCCCCCGGCGTCCGCAGGCAGCTTGCCCGCATCCCCCGGCGCGCCGCCGTCGAGCGCCACCCCGCCCTGCGCGCTCAGCGACACGAGCCGGCCGTCCGGCTCCGGCGGCCAGAAGAAGCGCTCCTCCGCGCCCGTCTTCCGGTCCACCAGCTTGGCCCAGCTCGCGCGCGGGTTGTCCGCCATCTGCACGCGCAGCCGCGTCGTCACGCCGCTGTCGAACGTCGGACGGCGGAGCAGGGCGCCCGGCGGCCGCTCCGGCGCGTCCCCCGTCAGCGGCACGTCGAAGCGGACCCGATCGAGCAGCTCCTGGCCCACGTACAGCTCGATCGCGAACCGGCCCATCACCCGCGCTGTCGCCAGAGGCCGGTCGAGCGCCACCGGCCGCACCCGCACGATCGAGCCCCTCCCCTTCGCGTAGTGCACGTCGAAGACCCACTGCTTCGCGCTGGGCCGCGGGGCAGGGTCCGGCGCATACCCCGCGCGGGATGGCGGAGCCTGCGGCTCGGCGACGGCGACCACGCCGGCGGCGGCAAGCGCAAGGCCAGCGAGGAGCCCCAGGGCGGCGCGGGTGAGAGGGCGAGGCGAGGTCATCGGGCACCGGGAGGAGGCCCGAGCGGCAGGGCCACCTCGAGCGTCGCGGAGAGCACCTCTTCCCACGTCGAGCCGTCGCCGTCGAGCGCCACCCAGAGCTCGCGGAGCTCGTCCGGCACCGGGGCGATCGCCGCGCAGAGCTCGCCGCGCTCGTCCGGCACCGTGACGCGCAAGGCGTGCAGCGCGACGCGCGAGAGCGGGATCACCCGCCCCTTCGCCGTGGTCACCGATCGGGCTCCTCCATGGTCGCGATCGCCGAGGAGCGGCGCCCCCGCGTGCGCCGCGTGCACCCGGAGCTGGTGCGTGCGGCCCGTCACCGGGTCCAGGCGCAGCAGCGTGGCCGGCGCCGCGCCGCCGCCCGCCGAGGCGACAGCGCGGTAACGCGTCGACGCGTCCCTCGCCCCGGCGCCGCCCACCGCGGGCAGGCTGCGCCCGCCCCGCGACCGCGCCGCGCCGATGGGCGCATCCCACGTGCCCGACCCCTCGACGCGCCCGCCGGCGACGCCGGCGTACACCCGCGCGATGCGCCCCGCCTCGCGCATCGCGGCCAGGTGCCGCCGGCCCCGCGCGCCCGTCGCGCACAGCACCGCGCCGCTCACGCCGACGTCGAGCCGCGAGGCGGCGTGCGGCAGGTCGCGCAGCCCGAGCAGCTCCGCGACCTCCGTGACCAGCGACCGCGTGCCCCGCCGCTCCGGCTCCGTCGGCAGCGCCGCAGGCTTCGACGCGACGAGGAGCTCCCCCCAGCGCGCCAGTACCTCCACCGGCGGCGCCCCCGGCGCGTCGCGCCGCGCCGGCCACACGGCGAGCTCGTCGCCGAGGGCCACGCCGTCGCCGGGCCGCGCGCGCCGGCCGTTCAGGAACGCGCGCCCCTCCGCCGCCGCGCCCGCAAGGCCCCGCGACGCGCCGCCCGCGCGCTCGAGGACGTCGGCCACCGTGGGGCCGTCCGAGGGCCCGACGCGGAAGCGCGCGGCCGTCATCCGGGCGGCGCCGCGCGCGGGGCAGCGCCGCCGCCAGGGGCTCCCCCGGCGACGACGCCCGGCGACGTCGGCGAGGCGCGCTCGTCCAGGCGCTCGACCACGCCGCGATCGCCGTCGATGCGGAGCCGATCGCCCGTCTTGATCGCCAGCGTCACGCCGGGGACGTTCACCACCGCGGGGATGCCGTACTCCCGCGCGACGATCGAGGCGTGCGACATGGGGCCGCCGAGCTCGGTCACGACCGCGGCGGCCACGAGGAACAGGGGCGAGAGGCCGACGTCGGTCGTGCGCGCGACCAGCACCTCCCCCGGCGCCACCGCGTCGAGCGCCGAGGCGCCCGGCTCGAGCACGCGGGCCCGCCCCTCGACGACCCCAGGGCTCGCCGGCAGCCCGAGCAGGCGCTCCCCGGACGCGGGCGGCAGCACGACCGGCGGCGGCCGGCCGATGAAGGTGGCCGGCGGATCGGGGCGCGCGGCGTCGCGGAGGTGCTCGGCGCGCCGCAGCCGGACCAGGTGGCCCACGTCGGCGCGGCCGCTGGAGAGCGCCGTCGCGAGCTCCTCGTAGGTGCAGAAGAAGACGCTCCCGGGCTCCAGCGAGGGATCGAGGCGCCGGAGGCGCCGGTCGATGTCGAGCGCGACCCTGCGCAGCATGCCGAGGACGCGCGTCACCCACGTGCGCATGCGCTCCCGCAGGCGCACGTAGCGCTTCGCGCGGCCGACGAGCGTGCGCAGGAGCGCGAGCTCCAGCCGCGGCACGCGCGTCTCGAGCATCGCCATCTCCCGATCGGCGAGCGCCCGGGCGCGCGCCAGCGCGCGCTCCGGATCGCCCGGCGCGCCGCGCAGCGACGCCGTGAGCATCGCGACGACCGGCGACGGGTCCTCCCGCCAGCGCGGCGTCGCGAGCTCCGCCTCGCGCACGGCGCGATCGCCGTAGGCGTCGAGGAACCGCGCGTACGCGTCGCGCGCCGGCCCCTCGGGCAGGTCGCGCGGCCACAGGACCCCGCCGGCGAGGAGCCGCTCGCGCGCCGTCCGATCCTGCATGACGAGCTCGGCGACCCGCGCGAGCTCGATGCCCGGCCCCGCGCTGTCGAGCTCGCGCACGCCGCCCGCGAGCACCTGCGCCAGGTGCTCGACGTTCGGCTCCGCGCGCCCGGCAGGCGCGTCGAGGTGCGCCTCGCCGGAGGCCGAGCGCGCGGAGGCGCGGCGGCCCGCGATGCGCTCGAGCGCCTTGCACAGCGCGAGGTGGCTCGCGAGCGACGCCGACGCGCAGTGCAGCATCCGCGTGCCGGTCCGCTCGAGCAGCAGGAAGACGCTCCGGAGCGTGGTGCCGATGGCGTCGTCCGGCAGGAGCGTCATGTCGAGCTCGGAGAGGGCGCGCTGCGCCCAGAGCGCCTCGCCCTCGTAGGCCGCCACCTCGCGCTCGAGCCGCGCCTGCCGGAGGAGGAGCCGCGGCCCCGTGAGCGGCAGCCGCGCATAGAAGCCGCGCCGCGAGACGCCCTCGCTCTGCTCGGCGAGCCGCGCGATGAGCGCCTCGCTCGCCCCGCCGCTCATGCCGAGCAGCGCGCGCGGCGAGAGCCCCGGGACCTGCGCCGCGATCCGCATGAAGGCGGTGAGGTTGAGGTAGAAGCGCCCGTGCACGTTGGCCACGAGGCGCGCGCCCCGCGGCACGCGGCAGCCGAGCGCGGCGAACGCCTCGCGGAAGCCCCGGTCGGAGAACGCCCGCGCGACCGACCAGGTGAGCGGCGTCGCCGCGCCGGGGAGCGCCTCGCCCACGTTGGCGCGCGACCAGATCGTGTCGGCGTCGCCGCCCTCGGGGAAGCCGCCGCCGCTCACCGGGCGCACCTGGAGCAGCCACACGCGCCGCGCCGCCGGGGAGGGCGCGCCTTCGCCGGCCTCCCGCGCCGCCGGGGAGGGCGCGCCTTCGCCGCCCTCCGACGCTGCCGAGGAGGATGCGCCCGCCGCGGCGGCGGCCTCCGGCGGGTGGGACGGCGCTTCCCCGTCGACCACGAGCGCCGCGCCGGGCGGGCCCTCCTCGACCGCCTCGACGGCGAACTCCACGTCGAACGGGCCCTTGCCGCCCTGCTCGAGCCGCTCGGCGAGCTCGGCGAGCTGTCGCAGCGCGGCCTCGCCGAGCGCCGGTTGCTCGGTGCTCGCCTCGGGCACCGGGACCTCCTCGAGCCCGGCCGCGCCCACGACGAGCGCGCGCCGCTTCTGCGCCACCGCCGACGCGACGACCCTGCCGCCGTCGCGCGCGAGCCGGATCGTGTCGGCCGCCGCGGCGCCGTCGACGACCGGCGCGCCGAGCCCGAGCGTGGCGTTCACGAGCCGCTCGCCGGCGTGCCAGTGCTCGCCCTCGAGCCCCGGCGGGGGCGCGGTGAACAGCACGCCCGCGGCCTCGGCGCGCACCATCACCTGCAGCACGACGCCCATCGCGACGTCGCGGACGCCGGCGTGCGCGAGGTACGCGAGCGCGCGCGGCAGGAAGGCGCTCGCCCAGACCTGCCGGATCGCGGCGTCGAGCGCGGCCTCGCCGCGCACGCCGAGCACGGTCGTCGCGAGCCCCGCCATCGACGTCTCCTCGCTGTCCTCGCACGTGGCGCTGGACCGCACCGCGAGGCCCCACGGCGCCTCCTGCTCGACGGCCTGCCAGAGCGCCCGCAGCGCGGTCGAGAGCGCCTCGGGCAGCGGCTCGCTCAGGATGCGGTCGCGCGCGCGCGCCGCCCGGTCGACGCCCGCCCTCGTGCCCGAGAGCCGGATCAGCGTGGCGAGGTCGTGCCCCGGCGGCAGCTGCCGGTCGACGAGCTCCGTGAAGCACCGCGCATCGAGCACCCACCCGCGCGGCACCGGGAAGCCGTCGCGGAGCAAGCGGCCGAGCGAGGCCGCCTTGCCGCCGACGCGCTTCGCGCTCGTGTGGCGGCGCAGGCCGGCGCTCTCGAGCGGCTTGAGCCACTCGCGCACGGTGGGCGGATCGGTCGCGCCGTCGGCGCGGGCGGTGCGTGTGGGGTCGGCCACGTCGATGCCGAGGGAGTAACACGGTTCGGCGGCCTGGGTCAGGGGCATGTGACGGCCGGGCCGCCGCGATCACGGCGGCGGCAAACCGCGCTGGATCCGCTCGTGCCAGAGCACCATTTCAACGCCGCCCGGCCCCCGATTCCAGGCGTAGTCGTGCGGGCCGGGCACGACGAGCAGGGTGTGGGTCACGCCGTCCTGCCGCAGCCGATCGCTGAGCGCCTGGATGGCGGGCAAGAAGGGGTCGGCCTCGCTCGACACGAGCCGGAGCGCGACAGCGCGGCGCTCCATGGCCCGGCGCGCGAGCGCGGAGAACATCTCCGCCTCGCCCGCCCGCAGCGCGGGCTGCAGGGCGCCGACCGCGCCGAAGACGTCGGGGAACGACAGGCCGACGAGCAGCGCGAGGCGGCCGCCGAGGCTCACGCCGTCGATGCCGGTGGCCTCGCGCGTGGCCTGGCAGCCGCCCTCGGCGCGCGCCCGCGGCACGAGGCGCTCGACGAGGAAACGGCCGAAGCCCGCGGCCGCCTCGACGGAGCGGTCGCGGAGGTCGGGCGTGAACGGCGTGGCGATGCAAAGCCCGCGGTAGGGGTGCTCCTTCAGCGAGGCGTTGAGCTGCGCGAGCCGCTCGGGCGTGACCATCTGCCCGAGATCGTCCGGCGTGAGCGGCGGCGAGCGGAGCCGCCGGAGGGCCGCGTCGAGGCCGTAGTCGTCGCGCCAGCCGCGCGCGCCGACCTCGAGGCCGCGCACCGCCTCGCCGCGCCCGTGCAGCGCGACGAGGAGCGGCGGCGCCGGCGCGGCCTCGGGCGCGAGGAGCAGCGCGCGCTGCGGGCCTTCACCCTTGGAGGCGGGCGGGCCTTCACCCTCGGAGGCGGGCGGGCCTTCACCCTCGGAGGCGGGCGGGCCTTCACCCTCGGAGGCGGGCTCGAACCGGAGATCCCTCCAGGCCGAGGGCGCCGCCTCCTCCGGCGCCGGCGGTGAGGAGCCTCGCCGGCACGAGGGCGCGGCGAGCGCGGCGAGGCCGAGCAGCGCGCGCCTGCGCGAGAGCGGGGGGATCGTCGTGGCGGCCATCGGCGGCGAGGGTAGCAGCCCGGCGCGGGCGCAGCCCTGGGCAGGCCCACATGCCCCCATGTAGGCTGCATGGGTCCGGGCGGAGGCCCTCAACGGGGGAGCGCTCATCGGCGAGGCGCGCCGATCCTGACGAGGCCCGAACGGCTCCGTCGGCCCCGGGCGAGAGACCCGTGACGAAAGGGGACCGCTCATGAGCCGTGAGACGAAGGGGGACGTCGGGCCGCGCCCAGGCGGCGCGCCGGGCAGCGTGGAGGGCGTGATCGCGGACGACGTGAAGACGCTCCACAGCATGGGCTATGCGCAGGAGCTGCTGCGCAGGATGGGGGGCTTCTCCAATTTCGCTATCTCGTTCTCGATCATCTGCATCATCGCGGGCGGCATCACGTCGTTCCAGATGGGCTTTTGCAGCGTCGGCGGCGCCGGCATCGGCGTCGGCTGGCCGGTGTGCAGCGCGCTCACGCTCTGTATCGCGCTCACGATGGGCCAGGTCGCGTCGGCGTTCCCGACCGCGGGCGGCCTGTACCACTGGGCCTCGATCCTCGGCGGCCGGGGCTTCGGCTGGGCCACCGCGTGGTTCAACCTGATCGGGCTGATCACCGTCCTCGCGGCCATCAACGTCGGCGCCTACCTGTTCATCATGAGCTCGCTCGGCCCGCTGTTCGGCGTGGATCTCGCCGCGATGTCCCCGGATCGCGCGCTGGTGACGCAGGCCGTCGGGGTCACGCTCATCACGGGGACGCAGGCGCTCTTCAATCACCTCGGCATCCGCGTCACCACGCTGCTCACCGACTTCAGCGGGTACCTCATCCTCGTCGTCTCGGTGGTCCTCACCGCCGCGATGCTCTTTTACGCGCCCGCGATCGACGCCAGCCGGCTCGTCACGTTCACGAACTACAGCGGCCCGAAGGGAGGCGACGTGTGGCCGGAGACGGGCAGCATGACCACGCTGTTCCTCCTGAGCTTCCTCCTGCCCGCGTACACGATCACGGGGTACGACGCGTCGGCGCACACGTCCGAGGAGACGATCGGCGCGGCGCAGACGGTCCCGCGGGGCATCGTCCGGGCGGTGCTCGTCTCCGGCGTCTTCGGGGCGCTGATGCTGAGCGCGATCGTGCTCGCGATCCCGGACATGGATGAGGCGGCGTCGAAGGGCGGCGGCGTCTTCTTCTGGGTCATGGAGCGCGTCATCCCGGAGAACCTCCGGATCGCGCTCTACGCCGGCATCTCGGTGGCCCAGTACCTCTGCGGGCTGGCGACGGTGACGTCCGCCTCCCGCATGACCTTCGCGTTCGCCCGCGACGGCGGGCTGCCGCTCTCGGAGCAGCTGCGCAAGGTGAGCCCGAGGTTCCGGACGCCGGCGACGGCGATCTGGGTCGTCAGCGCGCTGACGATCGGCTTCACCGTGTACACGCCCGTCTACTCGACGATCACGGCCGTCTGCGTGATCTTCCTCTACATCTCGTACGTGATGCCCACGATGATGGGCGTGCGCGCCTACGGCCGCACCTGGGTGAAGATGGGCCCGTGGGACCTCGGCCCGCTGTACCGGCCGCTCGCGATCATCAGCGTCCTCGCGTGCCTGATGCTGATCGTGGTGAGCGTCCAGCCGCCGAACGACAAGGCCCTGGGCATCATGCTCATCGTGTTCGCCGTGACGGCCATCGTCTGGTTCGCGCTGGAGCGCCGCCGCTTCCAGGGCCCGCCCCAGGGGGTGATGATCCAGCAGCGAGAGCGGGAGATTGCGGAGGCGGAGCGGGCCGTCGGGCAGATCACCGCGCGCGGCGGGCCGTAGGGATCCGGCGGAAGAGAGGGACGCAGCAGCCCACAGAGAAACCGAGAAGGCGAATCGCGCCTCTGGAGGGGCCGAGGCGAGGAATCAGCCGCCAGAGGGGCTGAAGAGGAGGGGATAGGTCACGGTCACGATGCCTGCGTCCGGCGGCGGGAACGACAGCCCATAGAACGAGCGCACCACGCAGGAGACCACGCCGGCGTCCGGCAGATCGGAGCCGCCGTTCTGGACGTTCGATACCGCCCCGTCGCGGCCGATCGCGAAGCCGACCGACACGCGCCCGGTGAGGTTCGGGTTGTTGCGCAGCCCGTTCTCGTAGCAGAGCCGGAAGCGGCCGAAGTTCTGGCGCACGATGCGCTGGATGACCTCCGGCGGGATCCGGCCCGACACCGAGGTCGAGCCGACCTGCATGCGCGGCGCCCTCACCTTGTGGCCAGGGCCGTTGGCGAAGCGCGACGCGCCGCCGCCCGGGCCGAAGCCCGGCCCGTCGCCGACGCCGCTCCCGTGGTTGATGGTGCCGATGGATCCGATCCCGATGCCCGTGAAGCGCCCGCCGCCGCCCTCGCCGACGCCCGTCAGCCCGAGCCCGCCCACGCCGCCCGACTCGTCGATCGTCTCGCCCCACAGGTTGGCGATCACGCTCCTCTCGCCGTTGCCGAGCGTGTCGGCGCCGCCCCAGGGCGCCGAGAGCGCGTTGGGATCGCCGCCGGACCCCGCCTGGAGCACGCCGATCATGCCGAATCGCGCCGCGTCGTCGAGCGCCTGGGCCCGCGAGATCCGCACGTCGCGGTTGTCCTTCGGCCCCTGGATCTCGAAGCGCCCGCCCGTCTTCCGGCTCGTCTCGCTCCCGGCCTTGCCCGACTCGCCCATCGCGGCCGCGCCGGAGCCGCCCTCGCGCTCGGTCCGGCCGCTCGCGTCGGTGACGTCCTTCGCCTCGGGCAGCTCCTTCTCGGCGATCGCGCCGATCGCCTGCGCCATGAGGTAGGCCTGCTCCGCGCTCACGCCGCCGTCGTCGGCCATGGCGAGCGGGGGCATGAACGCGGCCATGGCCCCGAGCAGGCCGACGTGGAGCAGCGTCGACAGCGCGGTGAACGGCAGGTTGCGGCGGTCCATGCTGGCCTTGCCCGCGACGCGGCGGCCCGCCCTGCCCACCGCCACCTCGAACCCGAAATCGCCGAGCTCGAGCCTCGCGCGAGCGCCGGGCGGCAGCGCGATCCGCCGCGCCCCGTCGAGCTCCGCGCACGGCGCCGCGCGGCCGGTAGCGATCGCCTGCGCGATCGTCATCCTGCAGCTGCCGAACTCGATGGTCCCCGACGCGCCCGGCGGGATGACGGCGCTCACCTCCCCGCCCTCGGCGACGAGCACGAGCGGCGCCCGCGCCGCGCCGAGGCGCTCCGCAGGGAGGAAGAAATCGCACCCGCCCCCGGGGCCCTCCGCCTCGCCGACATGAAATGCGCGCGGCGGCGTCAGGTGCGCCACGTGAAGCGGGGTGTTCCCCCACCGGATGATCACCTCGAGCGAAAGAGCGTCCGTCTCGCACTCGTCAGCGGGGACGTCCGGCGCGCTCTTGACGAGCGCGTACGTATAGGAGCCCTCCGGCGCGTCCGCGGGCACGTCGGCCTCGATGGCCGGATACGGGCTGAAGGGCAGGTTGCTGAGGAACGGATTCGAGGGTGCGATGCCCGGAGCCATCTTGAACGTGTCCATCGGAGAACAGCCCTTTCCCTGCTCGCGCTCGCGCGCATGTCCGCGCGGCGAGCGGTCTGAATGGAGCGAGCCCTCGAGGGCCCGCCTCTCTCGGCGCGCCCCGGCGCACGCGCGGCGAGCTTCACCGCTCTCTGCGTGCGCCGCGGAGCACCGCGTCCACGCCAGGGATCGACAGCGCCGCCCGCCCCAGGTTCCGGAGCCGCGCCGCGATTTTCAGCGGCACATCCCCGCGCCGGGGGGTTCCAGTTCCTGGACCGCCGCCCGACCCCTCGAGGTGGTGGTGGCCCGCGCCATCACCCCGCGGGATCGCGCCGCCACCTCGAGCGGAACCGTAGAGCAGCCGGCGGCGGCCGGCGGCGGTCGACGGCGCCCGCGCGGGCGCGATCCCCGCGCATCCCAGGGAGATCGCTGAAGTCCCGGGTGACGCGACGCCCCCGTCGAAGGACGCCTGGCGATGGCACGGAAGCTGCGAATAACGCTGGGTGTGTTGGCGACGTCGTCGAGGTCGACGCCGTTGTCGACGTCAACCACGCGCGACCGCGCTGAACGGAGCGCGGCGCGCTGACGCCCGCGCCCGTCGACGCTGCCCGGCGCCGGTCCACGCCCGAGATCCACGGGCGGCGCGCCCGTGGAGCGCGCGCCGGGCGGCGGGCGGCGGCGAACATCCACCGATCTAGACAACGAAGGAGTCGAGCGTATGAGCAACAGGCGATCGTTCCATGTCCTCGCAGGGGTTCCGGTGCTCGGGTGCCTCCTTGCGATGCCGTCGTCGGCGCGCGCCCAGCACGAGGCGCACGTCTACGGGGTCGCGAACTTCGGACACACGGGGGAGTGCGAGGACGACACCAGCCTGTCGCACTCGGTGCACACGAGCACCGCCGCCGCCTTCGCGGGCACGTTCAACCTCCTCCGCATGGTCTCGCTCTGGGACGAGGTCTCGACGCGCAACAACACGAGCGCCCGGGGGAGCTACTGGACCGACTCGATCCAGGCGGCGTCCTGCGCCTGCTCGGCGAACGACATGGCCTCCGGCTCGGGCGCGGACGAGGCCGATGTCGTCTTCATCCACACGCACGGCTGGCACGACGCCGGGAGCTCGTCGACGCCCGCTTACAGCGGCCTGGTCATGGGCAACGGCAGCTACGACTGCCGCGTCCTGACGAACGAGAACATGCTCTTCGGCAACCCGGGCACGGGCGGGGATCTGGAGATCGCCGTCGTCAAAGCGTGCCAGTCAGGCGACTACGACGTGTGGAAGAAGGGCGGATACCGGCAGCAGATCACGACCTCGGACAGCACCATGACGATGTGGAACGCGTTCCACGGCGACTCGTCGTGCGGCAATCACGTGAAGGACTACGTGGGCGACTACGCGATCAGCTCCATCTCCAACGGGGTGGGAGAGAACTGGATCGACGAGGCCTACGACGACAGCCAGTTCAGCAACGACGACGACTGCCCCGTCTCGATCGTGTTCGGCGCGTCGTTCGCGTCGCGGGAGCTCATGTACGAGTACGGCGGGTGGCGCGACCGGAAGAACACCGGCCCGAAGACCGGCTCGACCATCTACTACATCGCCGGCTGCGACCCCTCGAACGGGCGCGTGCTGCCCGGCGGATGAACGACGAACGCCGCGTGTTGCCCGAGGGATTCGAACGACAGGAGACATGACGATGACGACGCGAACGATTGGTTTCTGGGCCGCGCTCTCGATGACCCTCATCGCCTGCGGGGCGCCGGAGGTGGCGACCGAAGGGGGCGGCGACGACGGCGAGATCGCCGCGGCCGCGCAGGAGATCGAGGGGTTCACGTTCGACGCGCGGGAGCTCGCAACGGCGCCCGCCGCGAGGCTCCCGGCGGCCCGGCTGACGCTGCGTTCATTCGATGACGCGCTCATCCAGCGCTCGCTCATCGGGGCCGATCAGCAGTTCACGCCGCTCACCGAGCTGGGGCGCCGGACGGAGCACGAGTCGGCGGACTGGACCTACGAGAAGGACCCGTCGAACGGCCAGGTGCTCGTCCTGCGAAAGACGCCGAGCGGGCCGCGGATCTCGCCGGACGAGGCGCTCCTCCGGCGGAACGCGCTGGCGCGCCTGAACAGCTGGGGCATACCGAACGACGAGATCGGGGCCGTGGTGCAGCGGAGGACGCTGCGCGAGGATCAGGACGGAACGGCGGCTTCCGCCCCGGAGGTCCATCGTTACAAGACGTTCGTGTTCCGGGCCGTGAACGGCGTCCGGGTCCAGGGGCATCGCGCGGTCGTGACCCACACGCTCGATGGGACCTTCAACCGCGCCCTCATCCGCTGGCCCGCCATCGCCTCGACGGGCCACCGGCTCCGCACCGCGCTCACGGCGCCGGAGATCGAGCGGCGCGCCGTGGCGGCGCTCTCGGCAGAGGGGGAGAGGGGCGGCAGCGTGCGGCTGCGATGGAAGTACGTCGCCACGCCCCTCACGAGCGGAGAGGTGACCCTGACCCTGACCGTGGGCGCGATCCTGGGCGCCGGGGCCACGCCCAGCGGCGTCACCGAGGAGCCGCGCGAGGTCGACATCGATGTCGCCGCGCAGTGACGGGCGCGCCGGAGGAGAGGCGCCCGGCGCTGGACGGCGCGCGGGCGCGGGCCGCGCGAAACCGGATCGCAATCGTTCGGCGCTCGCTGGTTAACCGCGGCGGACCCGTGGGGCGAGGCCGTCAGGAAAACGTGTCGGCAACTCGCCGCATCGCGCGCGCTCCGCCGCCGTACGATCCAAGCCGCATCGTTGATTTAGAGCCGCGCAGTCGGCCAGAACACACGAGTTGGGGTGGCGGTGCGCCCGTCATCGCGCATATAGTGAAGACCATGGGTGCGGCCAGGAGCAGCGGTCAAGACCCCCTCATCGGCGCGACGATCGCCGATCGATACCGGATCATCTCGCTCATCGCGCGAGGGGGGATGGGCAGGGTTTACAGGGCAGAGCAGCTCGCGCTGGGCCGGATCTGCGCCCTCAAGCTGCTCCTCCCCGATGAGCGCCTCGAGCAAGATCCGGAGTTCTTTCGACGCTTTTCGCGCGAGGCCGCGACCGCGGCGAGGCTCACCCACCCGAACTCCGTCACGGTCTTCGATTACGGCCGGGACGGTCCGCGCGGGATCTACTTTATCGCCATGGAGTATATCGCCGGGCGCACGCTCCACCGCGTGCTCCACGACGAGGGCGCGCTCCCGGAGGCGCGCGCGGGCCGGATCGCGCGGCAGATCTGCCGCGCGCTCGCCGAGGCGCACGGCCTCGGCCTCGTGCACCGGGATCTCAAGCCGGGCAATGTGCTCCTCGTCGACCAGGAGGACGAGAAGGACTTCGTCAAGGTGCTCGACTTCGGCCTGGTCAAGGACGTCTCGGGGCGGCAGCTGGACGAGCTGACGCAGAGGGGCGTGTTCATCGGCTCTCCCAAGTACACCGCTCCGGAGCAGGCGATGGGCCACGAGCTCTCGCCGCGCGCGGACATCTATGCGCTCGGCGTCCTGCTCTACGAGATGCTCTGCGGCAGGGCGCCGTTCGACAGGAAAGTGGCCTCGGCGACGCTCATGGCGCACGTCAGCGAGCCGCCGCCGCCGCTCGCCGATCACGCCCAGGGCGCGCTCGTGTCGCCGGCGATGACGGCCATCGTGATGCGGTGTCTCGAGAAGAGCCCTGACAGGCGCTTCCAGTCGATGAGGGAGTGCCTCACCGCGCTGAAGAGCGCGGCGGGCGAGCCGTTCGACGTCTCGCACGTCTCGCACGTCTCGCACGCCTCGCGGGCCTCGACCCCGGATCGCCTGTCCCTGGCGCAGCCGCGGGGCGCGCTGCCCTCCGCGTCGTCGATCTCGGAGCTCCGCATCTCGGCCTTGTCGCCTTCTCCCAGCGAGCCGCTCGTGTCGCTCCGCCCGGCGCAGCTCGACTCGCTCTCTCCGCCGCAGGCTCCCGCGACCTTCAGCGGCTCCGTCGCCCCGCCCCGTCACGCGACCGTGTCCCTCTACCTGGTCGCGCTCGTGGCGGCGCTCGTCGGCGGGGGCCTGGTGCTGGCGCTCGGCTGGCGCGTGCCGGACGCCACGAGCACCCCTGACGCCGTCCAGGCCGCCCCCATGCCGGTCGCGGCGCCCGCCGTTGTCACCACGCGGCCGGCGGCGCTGCGGGCCGAGCTCGAGCCGGCGCCGGAGGGCGGCGAGCTCGCCGCGCTGGTGCAGCAGGCGCGGGAGCGCGCGCGGCGGGAGGGCCGCGAGCTCGTCGTCTACGTGGGCGCGCCCTGGTGCGAGCCGTGCACGAGGTTTCACGACGCGGTGAAGGCCGGCCAGCTCGACGCGGTCCTGCCTGCGCTGCGCCTGCTGGAGTTCGACGTCGACCGCGATCGGGAGCGGCTCGCCGAGGCCGGCTACGCGTCGGAGATGATCCCGCTCTTCGTCGTGCCCGGCGAGGACGGCCGGGGAACGCCCCTCCGCGTCGAGGGCTCGGTGAAGGGCGAGCGCGCGGTGGACGAGATCGTGCCCCGGCTCGCGGTCATCCTGAGCCGAGCGCGGGCCTCGGCGCGGTGATCCTCGAGGCGCGCCGGCCGCCCCGCCCGCGCGGGCGCCGCCGCGCCGGGGTGCGCGTCGGCGTCTCGGTGGACGCGCGGAGGCCGCGGCACCATGGAAGGGACCTCATGAGGACCGCCGCCCTGCTGCTCGCAGCCGCCGCCGTGTCGCTCGCCGCGGGCTGCCGCAACGGCGCCGGCAGCGAGCCTGCCCAGCCCATGCCGAACGTCACGCCGATCGACACGCGCGCCTCCGCCGAGCCGGCGGTCGACGACGAGCCTCCCACGCCGCGGCCACCGAAGGAGGCCGATCCCACGAGCACCGACGCGTTCGAGGGCACCGCGGGCGCCACCGACAAGCCGCGCGCCGGCGCGAAGGTCGCGGTCCTGCGCGACGTGCGAGCGGCCCGGCACGAGCACTACGACCGCGTCGTGTTCGAGTTCGAGGGGGACGCGGTGCCGGGCTACCACATCGATTACATCGACAAGCCGGTGCGCCAGTGCGGCTCGGGCGAGGCGACGGAGATCGCGGGCGACGGATGGCTCGCGGTGCGGATGACCCCCGCGGCGGCGCACAACGACGCGGGGAACGCCACGGTCCCGTTCCGCGAGCGGAAGCTCGCGCTCGGCGTGGCGCGCGAGATCGAGCGGACGTGCGACTTCGAGGCCGAGGTGACCTGGGTGCTCGGGGTCTCGTCGCCGAACCGGTACCGCGTCCTCGAGCTGACCAAGCCGGCGCGGCTCGTCGTCGACGTGAAGCACTGAGGCCGCGCCCGCAGCACCCCTGCGGCTCCCCGCGCCGCGGGCGGGCCGCAGAACGCGCGCGCCTCCCGCCCTCAGCCGTCCAGCGCGGGCCCGGGCTCGCCGCGGCGCGCCGGCGGCGGAGGCGCGTCGGCCGCCTTCGGCGGGGGCAGCCGCCGCGGCGGCACGACGACCTGCTTCGGCGGCGCCGCGGGGCCGCTGGACGGCCGCGGGATGTTGTAGACGCGCTTCGCCTGGATCGCCGTGGATCGAAGGCCGTTGGCCCGCTTGATCGCCTCCACGGTGGTGCCGTACTGCCGGGCCAGCGAGCCCAGGGTCTGCCCCTTCTTCGCGGTGTGGCGCACGTACTGGGACGTGGGCTTGATGGCCCCGCGCTTCACGAGCAGCGGATACGCGCGCGCGGCCGACTCCTGCGCGATCGGGTTGTAGAACCGGACGTGGATGTGGTTCGCGTGCCCCCGGGCGTGGCGGACGAGCGGGCGCGGCTTCCTCGACCCGAGCTGGAAGACTTCGTCGAGCCAGTCCTTGTCCTCCCCGATCTTCAGCGCGTGCTCCTTGAGCAGCCGCTGCACGCTGGTGTCGATGAGGATGAGCTCCACGTCGGTCTCGGTGACGAGCGCCCGGACGAACGCCCAGGTGCGCTCCCGATCGAGGTTCGCCGCCGTGGCCCGCTGGTACCAGCGGTGCCGGGCGTCGAGGAAATAGCTGATGTCGACGTCGCGCCCGGCCTGGTGGCTCTTGTGCGGCGAGAGGCGGCCGCCCTCCCGGGCGCTGATGTGCCCGATGTAGAGCTTCGGGCTCCCCGGGAACTGCCGGTGCACCTCGGCGATCGCCCGGTCGAGCGCGTCGATCGTCTCGCGCGTCCCCCAGGCGTGGGCCGGATCGACGAGCTCCCACCGATCGCCCTCGGGCATCCGGACGCCGTTGAACAGCGCGCCCGCGTTGGTCGCGCCCAGCGACATCGGCCCGAGCGCCGCGGGGTCCTTCGAGAAGAGCTCCTCGATCTGGGCCTCGGTCATCGCCGAGAGCGGCGAGTGCGCCCGCGCCCCGGTGCCCGGATCCGCCGGCAGCTCCAGGCCGTCGTCGACCTCACCGTCGTCGTCGACCTCGTCATCGTGGGCGTCCGCGAGCGCGGCCTCCTCCTCCGCCGCCGTCCCGGGTGCGGGCGAAGGCGAAGCGCCTCGCTGCTCCGGGGACACCCCGGAGGCCGCGCGCAGCAGGCTGTCCTTGGACCGCGCCGCCTCCGGCGCCCTCCCGGCGCAGCCCGCGAGGAGGAGGGCGCAGAGGACGGAAACCAAGGTGCTGCGCCCCATCGCGGGCCACTATACTGACGCGAGGGAGCGACGCCAACCGCGGCCCCGCGCTCGCGTGCGGCGCGCTCCACGCGACGCGCGTTCAGCGTGAGCCCAGGTAACGGGGCGCCATGCGGCGTTGCGCGATGTTTTGCAGCGGCGCTCGCGTCCGCGCACGAGGACGTTGCCGCCGCCGCGCCGGCGGCTACATGCTGCCCTCGTGCAACCGTCCCAGCGGAGCGGCCGCGCCGACCGGGCGGCCCGGGGGGCAGCCGCGCCGGCGCCGGCGCCGGGGCCGGACAACGCGCCGCGCCACGACGATCGCGGCGAGCGCACGGGCGGGACGGGTGGGACCGGTGAGCGGCAGCCGGGCGGCGGGGGCCAGCAGAAGCTCTTCTCGGCCCGGGAGGTGGCGGGCAACGGGGCGGCGACGGTCGAGGGAGAGGTCGTCCGCGTCACGTACGAGAGCGAGTCGAGCGGCTTCCGGGTGCTGCGGGTGGAGGTCACCCCCGGCGCCCCGCCGGAGGTCTGGGTCGGCGTGGTCCCGCAGGTCGGGCCGGGCACGCGCGTGCGCGCGACGGGGCGTTACGAGCGCGATCCCAAGCACGGCGAGCAGCTCAAGGTCGAGACCCTGCTGCCGATCGCCCCCGCCACGCTCGATGGGCTCGAGCGCTACCTCGGGTCCGGCATGGTGCAGGGCATCGGCCCGGCGTACGCGAAGCGGATCGTGGAGGCGTTCGGCACGGAGACGCTGGAGATCCTCGACCGATCGCCGGAGCGGCTCGCCGAGGTCCCCGGGCTCGGCCAGCGGCGCGCGCAGGCCGTCGCGAAGGCGTGGGCGGCGCAGCGGGCGATCGGCGCCATCATGATCTTCCTCCAGGCGCACGGCGCCTCCCCGGCGCTGGCGAGCCGCATCTACAAGCGGTTCGGCCCCCACGCGATCGACATCGTCTCCCGCTCCCCGTACCGGCTCGCGCTCGACGTGTGGGGCATCGGCTTCAAGACCGCCGACCGGATCGCGCGCTCGATCGGCGTCCGGGCCGACTCGCCGGAGCGGGCGCAGGCGGGCGTGCTGCAGACGCTGGTCGATCTGTCGACGCGCGGCCACACGCTGGCGGCGCGGCCGGAGCTCGCGGAGCTCGCCGCGGCGATGCTCGAGCGCGACGCGGCCGAGGTCGACAGCGCGATCGACGCGCTCGTGGCGAGCGGCCACGTGCGGGTCGAGACGCTCGAGACCGGCGAGGTGGCCGTCTACCCGAAGGACCTCCACGAGGCCGAGGTGCGGCTCGCGCGCCGGATGCGCTCCTTGCTGGGCGACGACGAGGACGACGCGGCGCCCGAGGCGCGCCTCGTGGAGGGCGTCGACGCGGCGATCGCCGCGTTCGAGGCGAAGACGCAGGTCTCGCTGGCGCCTGCCCAGCGGGACGCCGTGGCGCAGGCGGCGCGGAACAAGGTGCTGGTCATCACGGGCGGCCCGGGCGTGGGCAAGACGACCATCGTCCGGGCCATCCTGGCGCTCTTCGACCGCGCCCGGCTCCCGGTGCGGCTCGCCGCGCCCACGGGCCGCGCCGCGAAGCGGATGAGCGAGGCGACGGGGCGCGAGGCCGTCACGCTCCACCGCCTGCTGGAGTTCGATCCCAAGCAGCGCAAGTTCGGCCGCCAGCGGGGCCGGCCGATCGAGGCGGGGGCCATCGTGGTCGACGAGGCGTCGATGCTCGACCTGGCGCTCGCCGACGCGCTCCTGCAGGCGACGTCCGACGCCGCGCGCCTCGTGCTGGTGGGCGACGTCGATCAGCTCCCGTCGGTGGGGCCGGGCGCGGTGCTGCGGGACGTGATCGCCTCCGGCGAGGTGCCCACGGCGCGGCTCACGCAGATCTTCCGCCAGGCCGAGGGCAGCCTCATCGTCCGGAACGCGCACCGGATCCACGACGGCGAGCCGCCGGAGGGCGCGCGCGGTCCCGGCGGCGAGTTCTACGTGATCGAGCGGATCGAGGCCGAGGCGGCGGCGGATCTGATCCTCCACCTCGTGACGGAGCGCATCGGCAAGGGGTTCGGGCTGGATCCGCGGCGCGACGTCCAGGTCCTGACGCCGATGCACAAGGGCGAGGCGGGGGCGATCACGCTGAACGCGCGGCTGCAGGCGGCGCTGAACCCCGAGGGCCCGAGCGTCACGCGCGGCGCGAGGACGTTACGGCTCGGCGACAAGGTGATGCAGCTCCGCAACGACTACGACCGTGAGGTGTACAACGGCGACGTCGGCTTCATCACCGACGTGAACACCGAGGAGCGGAAGCTCCAGGTGCGCTTCGACGATCGCGAGGTCAGCTACGAGGAAGCGGAGATCGACGAGCTGACGCTCGCGTACGCGACGAGCATCCACAAGAGCCAGGGGAGCGAGTATCCGGCGGTGATCGTGCCGATCCTCACCCAGCATTTCGTGATGCTGTCGCGCAACCTCATCTACACGGCGGTGACGCGCGGCAAGCGGCTCGTGGTGCTCGTGGCGGATCCGCGGGCCGTGTCGCTGGCGCTGGCGGAGACCCGCCGTGAGGAGCGCCGCACGCACCTCGCGGAGCGGCTGCGCGGCGGCGCGCCGGCGCGCGCTGGATCGGCGCGCACGCTCGAGGCACCCCTCGCCGCCGGCCCACGACTCGACTAGGACGGCGCCCGAGCGAGAGGGCGAGCGAGATGGGCGTCCGAGACGGCGATAGCGACAGCGAGCACGACGGGGATCACACGAGCGACCGCGAGGCGGCGACGGCGACGCGAACCGCAGCGGCGCAGCCGGCTTCGAGCGCGGGGACCGCGGCGAGGTTCACGGTCGCGACGCGCGGATTCACGGGTGGAAGCCGTGGAGGCGGCGGAAGCGGTGGAAGCACGGGAGGAAGCGCGTCTGACCCGAACGCGATGGCCGCGATGAGGCCGCGCGCGCTCCGAGCTCCCCCGTTGCCCGGCTGGGCCCTCCCTGCTAGCGTTCGCGCCCCTTCTACACGAACTACTGCCCCCATCAATACGGCGCGCAGGGTACCGGGGCGAGGCTGGGTGATGCCTGCGCCTCGGCGCGCGTGGGGGAGAGATCTCGGAGCATCGACGATGACGACCAACGGACAGCAGCAGGCGGGTGGGCTCAACATCACCGGAGGGGCGGCGATCGTCGCGCCCGTGAGCGCGTTTCCGAACGGCGTGCCGGGGAACGCGCTCATCGTCATCCCGATGAACAAGCCGACCGACGAGCTGAAGGGCCTGCTCGAGCAGGGTCCCGCGGCGGTGACCCTCGAGCAGATGTGGCAGCTCCTCGGCTTCAACGGGCCGGCGGTGCAGGTGCAGGACGATCAGGGGCGCCCGATCGCGATCGGCCTGGAGGACCTGCTCGCGGGGCTCGAGAAGCACTGGACCGAGCAGCCTGACGACCTGAACCGCGGGCGCATCTACGCGCAGGAGCTCCTCAAGCACAACCGGCTGGCGCGCGCCGAGCAGGTGCTCTCGAAGGTGGTCGCGAAGGGCGGCACGGGCGACGACTGGCTCGCGCTCGGCATCGCGCAGCTCTCGCAGGACAAGCACGACAAGGCCGAGGGGACGCTGAAGGGCGCGCAGAACCTGCTCAAGGACAACCCCTACCCCTCGCTGCACCTCGCGAAGCTCTACCAGGCGAAGAAGGACGACGCGAAGGAGCGCGAGTTCATCGAGAAGGCGCTCTCGATCGACGTGGACTGTATCGACGCGTGGGCCTACCTCTTCCAGTACGAGAAGCAGCGCGGCGACGAGGCGAGCGCGGTCGCCGCGATCGAGAAGTTCTCGGCCGACAAGAAGACGGCCGCGCCGTACATCGCGATCCAGGGCTTCTACGCGGCCAACGAGGAGACGCGGGACAAGGCGGTCGAGTACGCCAAGAAGGCGGTCGCTCAGAACCCGGACAACCCGCTGGCGCTGCTCTGCCTGTCGGCGCTCTACGGGCAGAAGAACGACCTCGAGGCGGTGGTCCGCCTGCTCCAGCCGCACGAGGCGAAGATGAGCCGCGACGTGCGCCTGGCGAACAACTACTTCGAGGCGCTGTTCCAGTCGCGCCAGCTCGAGAAGGTGACCAAGCTGCTGAACGCCCTCGCGGGCTCTCCGAACAAGGAGGTCAAGCAGTTCGCCATCGAGCGGTCGCGCGCCGTCGCTCAGTACCTGCAGCAGCAGCAGCAGCAGCTCGCCGCGGCGGCCCAGCCGGCGCAGCGCAAGGCCTGACGCGCACGAAGGCGTGGGGGAGCGCTGAGCGGCGCTCCCCGCTGCCGTCGCCGCTCGCCGTCTGCCGGCGCTCAGTGACCGAAGGCGCGGCGGATGGCTTCGGCGATGCCGCCGCCCACCAGGCCGTCGGCCTTCAGGCGGTCCGTCGCCGCCTGCTTCACCTGCTCGGGCGCCTGCGCCATCGCGAACGATCGCCCCGCCACCTCGAACATCGGCACGTCGTTGAGCCAGTCGCCGACGACGACCACGTCCGACAGCTCGCAGCCGTGGTGCTCCGCGAGCCACGCGATCGCCGTGCCCTTCGTCGGCCCAGCGGCACGGACCATCATCGCGAAGAGGCTCGCCTGGTCGTCCCGCAGGAGGGGGAACGAGACGACGAAGGCCGCTTCACCGAGCTCGGACCGGACCTCCTCGACGGCCGCCGCGATCTGGAGCTCGGTCCCGAGCGCGACGAGCGCGAGCAGGCCGTGCTCGTGCTCCCAGTACGGGTGCGACGAGACGCGCTCGACCTCGGCGATGGCGTGCGACCAGCCCCGGACATAGTGGACGTGCGGCGCGCCGGTCGCGTCGTGGACGATGCTGTCCTGCGCGAAGAGGAACGACGCCGTCGCGTGCCGCTCGGTGATCGAGCGCAGGAGGGACGCCTCGGCGCCTGAGATCGTGCGCGAGTACAGGTGCGCGTCGCCCTCGGTGTGCACGATGTGGCTGCCGTCGACGCACGCGATGGGGCCGAGCACGCCGATCCGCCGCGCGACCTCGCGCGTCCCCGAGTACAGGCGCCCGGTCGCGATCGAGACCGGGACGCCGGCATCCTGGAGCCGCTGGATGGCGCGGAAGTCCTCGTCGTGGATGGACCCATCACGACGGACGAGGGTCCCGTCGACGTCTAGGGCGAGGAGTTTGTAGGTCGTCACCGCGCTTGAGTAGCTCGGAAGCGCGCGGAGCGCAGCAGGCGGGACGGGATGGAACGGTTCAGGACGCCCTCCCGGTGAGGAAGGCTCAGGAAGCCGGGTAGACCGACACCTGCTTCTTGGTGTTGGACTTCCACTCGTACGTGACGACGCCGTCGACGAGGGCGAAGAGCGTGAAGTCGCGGCCGGTGCCGACGTTGTGGCCAGCGTGGATCGAGGAGCCGACCTGCCGGACCAGGATGTTGCCAGCGCGCACGGGCGCCCCGGCGTACACCTTCACCCCACGGCGCTGCGCGTTCGAGTCACGGCCGTTCCTGGAGGAGCCGCCGCCTTTTTTGTGAGCCATCTCTACTTCTCCTGCTAGGCGGTGATGCCGGTGATCTTGAGCTCGGTGTACGGCTGGCGATGGCCGTTCTTGCGGCGGTAGTTCTTCCGCCGCCTGAACTTGAAGACCACGATCTTCTTGCCGCGGTCCTGCCCGGTGATCTCGGCGGCGACGGAGGCGCCGCTCACGAGGGGCTTGCCAATCTTGGGAGAGTCACCGCCGACGAGGAGCACCTCGCTGAAGGTGACCTTGTCACCGGCATTGCCGACAAGCTTCTCAACCCGGAGCTTCTGACCTTCGGCGACCCGATACTGCTTGCCGCCCGTCTTGATGACCGCGTACATGGTGCGTCTTCCTCAACCTGGGGACCGCGATCCCTCGCCATACGCCACGCAAATGGCCCTCGATCGGAGGACCCGGTGAGCGAGGGAGCGGCAGTATACGGACCTTCTCCGGCTTGGCAAGTGCTTCGCAGCGGCGTCGCCCAGGTTCTTCGCCGGAGCGACGCCCGCGGCCTCCCGGTGTGCGCAAGGCCCTGGAAAGCCCCTGCAAAGCGCGGCCCGGACCGCGCGCCCGGTCGCGGCGCGGGTCGCGCTCGCCGCTCGTCCGTACCGCGCGCCTGTTTCGCCCTCACGCCTTGGTGAAGACGAACTTCTCGTCGACAACGTCGACCTGCATCGTCTGGCCGGGCTGGTACCCGCCGGCGAGGATGGTCTCGGCGAGCGGGTTCTGGAGCTCGCGCAGGATCGCCCGCTTCAGCGGGCGAGCGCCGAGGCTCGGCTCGTAGCCGAGCTCGACGAGCCGGGCCTTCGCGGCGTCCGTGAGGGCGAGGCGGATGTCCTTGTCCGTGAGCAGCTGCTCCAGCCGGCGGAGCTGGATGTCGACGATGCCCCGGAGGTCCTCCTTGCTGAGCGCCTTGAAGACGACGATGTCGTCGACCCGGTTCAGGAACTCGGGGCGGAAGAACCCGCGCAGCTCCTCGAGCAGGACGTCGCGGATCGCCTCGCGCCCGTCCTCCGTGGTCCAGAGCTTGGCGTCGGTCTCGAGCACGCGCTTCGACCCGATGTTCGAGGTCATGATGACGACCGTGTTCGAGAAGTCGGCGAGCCGCCCGCGCCCGTCGGTGAGCCGGCCGTCGTCGAGGATCTGGAGCAGCAGGTTGAACACGTCCGCGTGCGCCTTCTCGACCTCGTCGAACAGGAGCACGCTGTACGGCCGGCGCCTGGCGGCCTCGGTGAGGAAGCCGCCCTGCTCGCTGTCCGCGTAGCCCGGGGGCGCCCCGATCAGGCGCTGGGCCATGTGGCGCTCCATGAACTCGCTCATGTCCATGCGCGTCAGCGCCTGCTCGTCGTCGAACAGGAACTCGGCGAGCGCCTTCGCGAGCTCCGTCTTGCCGACGCCGCTCGGCCCGAGGAACAGGAACGAGCCGATCGGCTTGCCCGGATCGCGCAGGCCGACCCGCCCGCGGCGCACCGCCTTCGCGATCGCGCGCACCGCCTCGTCCTGGCCCACCACCCGCTGCGCGAGCCGCGCCTCCATCTTGAGGAGCTTCTCGGCCTCGCCCTCGAGCATCTTGGCCACCGGGATGCCGGTCCAGTCGTTGAGCGTCGCCGCCACGTCCGACTCGGCGACGACGTTCGAGGTCGGCGCGACCCCCTCCCGCTGCGCGGCCTCCTCCGCGGCCTGGAGCCGCCGCCTGATCTCCGGGAGCGTGACGTGCTCGAGCTCGCCGATCTTGGCGAACGCCTTGTCGCGCTGGGCAGCCTTCAAGGCCTCCGTCGCGGCGACGAGCTCCCGGCGGATGGCCTGGCACGCCGCGATGACGCCGCGGCGCGACGCGTTGCGGCTGCGCATCGACGACGCCTTCGGCTCGATCTCCGCGAGCTCCGCCTCCAGGCGCGTGCGGGTCTGGACGCTGAGCTTGTCGTCGTCGTCCGCGAGCGCGGCGATCTGGGCGCGGAGCGCGTCGACGCGCCGGGTCAGCGTGTCGAGCTCGGCCGGCACGCCGTCGACCTCCACCCGCTTGCGGGCGGACGTCTCGTCGAGCAGGTCCACCGCCGTGTCGGGGAGCGCGCGGTCCGAGATGTACCGCTTGGCCAGCGCGACCGCCGAGGTGATGGCGCTCTCCCCCACCCGGACGCGGTGGTGGGCCTCGTACTTCGTGGCGATCCCGCGCAGGATCTCCGTCGCCTGATCGATGCTCGGCGCCTCCAGCGTGATCGTCGAGAACCGCCGGATGATCCCGGGATCGCGCTCGTTGATCTTGCGCACGCCCTCGGGCGTCGTCGTGGCGATGATCCGGATCTCCCCGCGCGACAGGAGCGGCTTCAGGAGCTCGCCCACGCCGGCGCCCTGCACCCCCTGGCCGAAGAGCGCGTCGAGATCCTCGACGACGAGGATGCTCTCCGCGTCCTGCTCGCCGCGCAGCCGATCGACCAGGACCTTGAGGCGCTGCTCGATCTCCCCGCGGAGCTTCGCCCCGGCGACGAGCGCGCCGGTGTCGAGCTCGTAGAGGTGGGCGCCCGCGAGGTTCGTGGGCACGTCGCCGTGCGCGATCCGGTCGGCCAGGCCCCGGATGAGCGCGGTCTTGCCCACGCCGGGCTCGCCGACGATGAGGGGGTGGTTCTTGAACCGCCGCTCGAGGATCTGCAGCAAGCGGCGCGCCTCGACGTCACGGCCGATGACCGGATCGAACCGCCCTTCGCGCGCGTCCGCGACGAGGTCCCGCGTGTAGGGCGCGGGTTGACCCGGCTCGGCCGCGTTGGCCGGCGCGGGCGAGGGTTCCCGCGAGGCCGCCTCCAGCGCCCCGAGGTGCGGCCGGAACGCGCCCGGACCGATGCCGAACGAAGAGAGGATCTCCCCGGCAGGCCCGCGGATCTCCTGGGCGAGCGCGTGCAACAGGTGCTCGATGCCCACGTTCTGCGACTTGTCCCGGGTCGCCTCCCGCTCGGCGCGCCCGAGCAGATCGAGCAGGCGAGGGCTCACGTACGCGACACCGCTGCTGCCCGCCCTGGACAGCTTCTTCAGGGCGTTCTCGGCGAGCTGGAGCACCTCGTTCGGGTCGGCGCCCGCCCGTCGAAAGACCTCGGACACGCCCCGGTCGCGCTCCAGCAACCTCATGAGCAGGTGCAGCGGCGTGACCTCGGCGTGCTGGCGCTCGTCCGCGATCTGCTGCGCGCCGGCGACGACCTGCTTCGCGTCGCCGGTATAGCGATCGAGGTGAATCGTGCCCTCTTTCTCGGCCATGCGCGCAGCCTACCGCAAGGTGGAGCCCTGTGCGCTTGCATCTTTGGCCTGCCCGGGAAAGGAAAGAGGACGAGATGCCCATGCAAGCAGCCGAAGTCACCATCTACGTCACCGACTACTGCCCATACTGCGCCATGGCGAAGCGCCTGCTGACGCAGAAGCAGGCGCGCTTCACGGAGATCAACGTGGAGAACCGCGATGACCTCCGCGCCTGGCTGGTCAAGGCGTCCGGACAGCGGACGGTCCCTCAGATCTTCATCAATGGAGCCAGCATCGGCGGATTCAGCGACCTCTCGGCCCTGGACAAGGAGGGGGGGCTCGATCCGCGCCTCGGCGAGGCGCCGAGCGCGGACGCACCTCCCATGCCGCGCTGAGGCGGATGAGGGTGGCTGAGGTACGACGGAGAATCCTCGTCGGACGCACCCCTCGGGCCCCGCCGGCGAAGGTGCACCCCGGCGTGAGGAGGTGATAAGCTGCCGCGCGGGGACGGGGCGCAGCTTTCTTTGATGCGGTTCGTCCAAAGGGCTTCACGGGCTTCGTCCGCTTCCCCCACGTCGAACCGCCATGCCTAGCAGCACCGACACCACCGCCGCAGCGACCCAGCCGGTCGAGGGGGCGCTCGTCGGAAAGCGGGTTCAGAAGTACGAAATCGTACGGACGATCGGGCGTGGCGGGATGGGCACGGTCTACGAGGCGGTGAATACCGCCATCGGAAAGCGCGTCGCGATGAAGTTCGTCGACGGCGATCTCGCGCAGAACAAGGACGCGGTGGCGCGGTTCCACCGCGAGGCGCAGGCGGCCAGCGCCGTCGAGAGCGCGCACATCGTCGAGATCTTCGACGCCGGCTTCGCCGACGACACCCCCTTCCTCGTCATGGAGCTGCTCCGGGGCGAGGACCTGGGCCACCGCATCCGGCGCTGCGGCAGGCTCGACCTCGGCGAGGCGCTCCACCTGACCGCGCAGCTCCTCCGCGGCCTCCACCGCGCCCACGAGGCGGGCATCGTCCACCGCGACCTCAAGCCGGACAACGTCTTCCTCGTCGACCGCGACGACGACCCGAACTTCGCCAAGATCCTGGACTTCGGCATCTCGAAGATGCGCCGCGCCGACGGCGCTCCGGCCCACACGTTGACCCGGCAGGGCACGGTGCTCGGGACGCCGTTCTACATGTCGCCGGAGCAGGCGCAGGCGATGCCCGACGTGGACGGCAGGACCGATCTCTGGGCCGTCGGCGCGATCCTCTACGAGTGCCTCACGGGACACCCGCCGCACAGCGGCAGCTCGTACGAGCAGGTGATCGTCAACATCTGCATGAAGGACGCCCTCGACGTGCGGATGAGCAACCCGGCCGTCCCCGAGCCGATCGCGCGCGTGATCGCGAAGGCGCTCACGCGGGACAGGGACGCGAGGTTCTCCTCCGCGCGAGATTTCCTGGACGCCCTGGTCGTCGGCGCCGGCGGGCTCCTCGCGTCACGGCGCAGCTCGAGCGACGAGCTCGGTGCGCACACGACGAGCGCTCCTGGCGCCCTCGGGCAGACGCCTGCGAAGCAGACGCCGGGTGATCCGAGCATCGGGCTGGATCCGACGCTCGAGGTGCACGGGAGCGGCTCGAAGGTGGGCTGGTCGAGCAGCGGGCCCACGGGCGCGCGCGGCCCGCGGCGGCTCGCGTTCGCCGCGGTGGCGCTGGTCGCGCTGGTTGGCGGCCTTGCCGGCGCGGTCCTCCACGCGCGCCGCTCGCCGGAGGCGAGCACGGTGGCCACCGCGCCCGCGCTGCCCGCCCAGGTCTCCGTCGAGCTCCGGACGAACGCCGAGGGCGCCCTCTTCACCGTCGACGGCGCGGCGCTGGCCGACCGCACGCTGCGCGGCCGCACGGGCGAGACGAAGCGTGTGCGGATCGAGGCCTCCGGCTACACGCCCGTGGACAAAGAGGTGACGCTCCAGGACGGCAACTCCCCGATCGATGTCCTGCTCCAGCCGCTGCCGGCCGCCGTGACACCGGCGCCGCCACCGGCCGAGGCCGCGACCGCGGCGCCCGTCGCGCCCGCCCCGGCGCCGAAGGCCGAGCCGATCCCGAAGAAGACGACGGCGCTCCCCTTCGCGGCGCGCCCCAGGGGCACGGGCGCCGGGGCGAAGCCCGCCGGTCCGGCGCAGGCCACCCCGGTGGTCACGACGCCGAAGCCGGCGGGGGTCGCGGCTGGTTTGCAGCTCAAGGTCGACTGAGGCGGGTTTGCGCAGATCACACGGACGACTCACGCTGGCGCTCTGCGCGGCGACGCTCGGCCTGGCCGTGCAGCTCTCGCCGGCGCTCGCGCAGGTCGAGCCGTACCGGCAGCACATGGCGAACGGCATCAAGCTGTTCCAGGACAGGAACTACCGGGCCGCGGTCGTCGAGTTCGAGGCGGCCTACAAGGAGAAGCCGAAGGCCAGCCCGCTGTTCAACATCGCGCTCGCCGAGAAGGCCCTCTTCAACTACCCGAGGGCCATCGCGGCGCTCGAGCGCGCGCTCGCGCAGCACCGCGACACGATGGATGAGGGCGACGAGAAGACGGCGCGCAGCGCCATCGAGGAGATGCGCGCGCTCCTCGCCCATCTCACGATCGAGCTCAGCCCAGAGGCCGCCACGCTGATCATCGACGGCGAGGAACAGCCCCCCTCGTCCTCGGGGACGCGGGTCGTGGAGCTCGGGCCGGGGGTGCACCGCATCGGCGCGCGCGCCGAGGGGTACGCGAGCGCCGACGAGAGCGTCACCGTGGTGAGCGGCGAGCGCGACAAGAAGGTGAGGCTCGCGCTGGTCCCGGACAGAGCCCCCGCGGCTCCGGCGGCGCAGCCGTTCACGCCGCCCCTGCCCCCTCCGCCGAAGCCGGTGCCCCTCTCGCTCCCGCCGCAGGGCTACTACGTGATCGGCGCCGCGTCGTTGCTCTGGCCGCTCGGCCACCCGCGCGCCTTCCCGGCGCCGGAGGCGAACAGCGGCGGAGCTGGCTCGATCCGGGTGGGATACCGCGTGAACACCCCCGCGGCGTTCGACGTGATGCTCCAGTACGCGAACATCGCGACCGGCTCGGACGACCCCGCGTACCCGAACGCCAGTTACACGCTCGGCTCGACGCGCCTCGGGCTGAACGTCCGCCTGATGACCCCTGGGCAGACATGGCGGTTCGTGGGCTCGATCGGGGGCGGCCTCACCTACGATTCCGTGAAGTTCGACGGCATCAAGACGCAGGACGGAGACATCTGCGATGGCCTGTGCCAGAAGGCCGCCGGGGTGAACGCGTTCGTGTTCTCCGAGGTGGGCGTCGAGCTGGACCTCGGGGGCGTGCTCCTCGGGTTCTCGCTCGACAGCTACTTCCAGTCGTCGCGCGGCATCAGCTACAAGAACAGCGACCAGGACGACGTCACGCTCTACTCGGCCGTGCTGCTGCAGCTGGGAGGCAGCTTGCACGCCGGCTATGCGTTCTGGTGATCGGCCTCTGCCGATCCCGGGCGCTCGTTCCATCCTTGTTCTGCCGCTTGACGGATGTATCCTCGCACGCCCTCGCGGTGAGCCGTCGAGGGTTCGCCGCGCTCTCCAGCGGGGAGCGTGGGCCGGGGATCGGCTGCCGCCGTCCTCTTCAATCATGTCAGCCGGGGATCGGCTGTCGCCGTCCCCTTCAACGTCAGCCGGGGATCGGCTGCCGCCGTCCCCTTCAACGTCAGCCGGGGATCGGCGGCCGCCGTCCCCTTCAACGTCGGACGGGGATCGGCTGCCGCCGTCCCCTCAAGGGGTGACCATGTCGCAGGATGCCATCACGTCGTTGCTCAAGGAGACGCGCCGGTTCGAGCCGCCGGCCGAGTTCTCGCGTCGTGCGCGCGTCGGCGCGCAGGCGACCTACGAGGCGCTCTACCGCGAGAGCATCGAGCAGCCGGACGCGTTCTGGCGCCGGGAGGCGAGCGACCTCGTGTTCCGCACGCCGTGGACCACGATCAGCGACTGGGCCCTGCCGCACGCCAAGTGGTTCCTCGGCGCCACCCTCAACGTCACGGAGAGCTGCCTCGATCGCCACCTGACGACGGCCACCAAGAACAAGGCCGCCATCATCTGGGAGGGCGAGCACGGCGCCACGCGCACGCTGACCTACGCCCAGCTCCACCGCGAGACGCTGCTGCTCGCCGACGCGCTCAAGCGGCTGGGCATCGAGAAGGGGGACCGGGTCGCGATCTACATGGGCATGGTCCCCGAGGTCGCCGTGGCGATGCTCGCCTGCGCGCGCCTCGGCGCGGTGCACACCGTCGTGTTCGGCGGCTTCGCCGCGGACGCGCTCCGCGACCGCATCCACGACAGCCAGGCCAAGCTCGTCATCACGCAGGACGGCGCGTACCGGCGCGGGCAGGTCGTGCCGCTGAAGGCGACCGTCGACAAGGCGCTCGCGCAACCGGAGGCGAAGAGCGCGACGCGCGTCGTCGTGTACCAGCACCTCGGCAAGGAGCGCTGCGAGGTGCAGATGACGGAGGGCCGCGACGTCTTCTGGCACGACCTGCTCGCCGGGGCCGCCCCGGCCTGCGAGCCGACGGTCGTCGACGCCGAGCACCCGCTCTTCATCCTCTACACGAGCGGCTCGACCGGGAAGCCCAAGGGGGTGCTCCACACGACCGCCGGCTACCTGGTCGGCGCGCACGTCACGACGAAGTACGTCTTCGATCTGCGCGACGACGACGTCTACTGGTGCACCGCCGACGTCGGCTGGGTGACGGGCCACAGCTACATCGTGTACGGCCCGCTCTCGAACGGCGCGACGTGCCTCATGTACGAAGGCGCCCCGAACTTCCCCGACTGGGGCCGCTTCTGGAGGCTGATCGAGAAGCACGGGGTCACCATCCTCTACACCGCCCCCACGGCCATCCGCGCCTTCATGCGGCAGGGCGACGAGTGGCCCGCGAAGAGCGATCTGTCGAGCCTCAGGCTGCTCGGCTCGGTCGGCGAGCCGATCAACCCCGAGGCGTGGGTCTGGTACCACCGGACCATCGGCGGCGGCCGCTGCCCGATCGTGGACACCTGGTGGCAGACGGAGACGGGCTCGATCATGATGACCACGCTGCCCGGCGCGTCGTCCTCGAAGCCGGGGTCGACCGGGCTGCCGATGTTCGGCGTCGTGCCCGAGGTCGTGACGAAGGACGGCAAGCCCGTCGCGGCGGGCGAGGGCGGGTTGCTCGTCCTGAAGCAGGCGTGGCCGTCGATGCTGCGCACGGTGTGGGGCGACGACGATCGCTTCCGTAAGCAGTACTTCAGCGACGTCGAGGGCTGCTACTTCACCGGCGACGGCGCGCGCCGCGACGAGGACGGCTACTTCTGGGTCGTCGGCCGCATCGACGACGTGCTGAACGTGGCCGGCCACCGCATCGGGACGGCCGAGATCGAGAGCGCGCTCGTGTCTCACCCCTCCGTCGCGGAGGCGGCCGCGGTCGGTCGCCCGGACGACCTCAAGGGACAGGCGCTCGTCGTGTTCGTCTCGCTCCGGCCGGGGGTGAAGGCCGGGCCGGAGCTCCAGGCGAAGCTCGCCGAGCACGTCGCCAAGGAGATCGGCAAGTTCGCGCGCCCCGACGCCATCCGCTTCGCGGACGCCCTGCCGAAGACCCGCAGCGGCAAGATCATGCGCCGGCTCCTGAAGGACGTCGCCGCTGGTCGAGAGCTGACCGGCGATACCTCGACGCTCGAGGACCTGAGCGTCATGGCGAAGCTCCGCCAGCAAGAAGAGGAGTGAGCCCGCGGCGGCGCAGGGGCGCGGCCTGCCCCTGCGACCGACGCGACGCGCGCGACGGCGCAGCGCCTGCGCCTCGGCGAAGGGAGGAGACCCCACGGAAGAGCTCGATCCTGCGGCTCTTCCGCCGCGCTCGGCCCTGGGAAGAGCGACGGCGGCCCACGACCGGCATCCCGCGGCTTACGGTCGGATCACCTCGTTCGCCCCGGAGAATTTGATCCCCCGCATCGTCGCGGAGGATACTCTGTGGCGAGGGCGCGCTTGGAGCTCGAAGCTGGAACCGTCGTTGCGAACCGGTATCGCATCATCCGCCAGCTCGGCCGCGGCGGCATGGGCGAGGTGTTCGCCGCGGAGAACATCCGCACCGGCCGCCAGGTGGCGATCAAGCTCCTGCGCGCCGAGTCGAAGGCCAAGTCGTCCGCGGCCGAGCGGTTCCGGCGCGAGGCGCGCGCCGCCGGGTCCATCAACAGCGATCACGTCACCGAGATCCTCGACGTCGAGGAGGACCCCGAGCACGGCATCGTCCTCGTGTTCGAGCTGCTCGAGGGCGAGTCGCTGATCGATCGGCTGAAGCGGACGGGACCGATCGATTTCGAGGAGCTTCACCCGATCATCGAGCAGGTCTGGATGGGGCTCGCCGACGCGCACCGCGCCGGGATCATCCACCGCGATCTGAAGCCGTCGAACGTGTACATCGAGGCGCGCCCCGACGGGTCGAAGCGGGTCAAGATCCTCGACTTCGGCATCTCCAAGCTGCCGAAGGAGATGGGAGCGGAGACCCTGACCGAGATGGGCCAGAGCCTGGGCACGTTCTCGTTCATGCCGCCCGAGCAGATCGGCAAGGCGAAGACGGTCGACCACCGCGCGGACATCTACGCCTGCGCCACGATGATCTACCAGTCGATGAGCGGCCAGCTGCCTTTCCAGGCGCGCAACCTGCTCATCATGGTCGAGATGAAGCAGAAGACCGACGCGCGGACGCTGGCCGAGGCGATGGACGGGCCCGTCGACCCGCGGCTCGAGGCGTTCCTCGCGAAGGGGCTGGCGCGGGAGCCCGCGGACCGCTTCCAGAGCGCGCTCGAGGGGCTCACCGCCTGGCGGGAGCTGCGGCCGGCGAGGAGCTCCAGCCATCCGGTCAGCGGCTCACCCATCTCCACGCTGCCGGCGAGCAGCGCCTCCGGCCATGCGCGCAGCTCGCCCATCCCGCAAGCGCACCCGAGCTACAAGCCCCCGTCCTCCGGCGCGGTCAAGCTCCCGGTGCCGCCGATCGACCCCATCCTGATCCGCACGGCGACCGATCCGGGAGCGCAACCGTGGGTCGAGAGCGCGGGGCGCCCGCACGGCGAGCCGGAGCGGCCGGCCCACCCCCTCGCCGAGCCGCCGCTCACGCAGAACGACGGCCAGCTCCCGCCGTACATGCCTGGCGGGCGCGCGCCGGCCGGACCGACGGCGGCGGCGCCCGTCCAGTGGACCGGCCCGAACGGCACCATGGCGCTCAACAACGCGGCCCGAGAGCTCGTGGCCCCGCTCGTGTCCCACCCCGTGACGCCGCGGACGCTCCCGGATTTCTCCGAGGACAGCTCGGGCGGGTCGACGACCGGCCAGGGTCCGACGCTCGTCTACAAACCCGTGCGGCCGAGCATGGGCTCGGTGAGCCCGGGGCCAGGCACCGCCGGTGAGCCAGAGCCGATCGAGCAGCGGCCTCCGGCGCCGCCGCCGGCGCGGACGCTTCGAACCATCGTCTATGTGCTCGCGGCGATCCTGTTCGCCGTCGTGGGCTTCCTCCTCATGGGGTATGCCCTCGAGTACCTGGACATGCCGAAATAGGCCGCGCGCAGCGGCGCCGCGTCGGACGTGCCGCTCTCCGCCGCGCGAGCGCGCCGCGGCCGGCGCGGCTCACAGCACCTCGTCCGCGGCGCGGCCCTGGGCCGGCGAGCGCCCGGCGGGCAGCGCGATCCGGAACCGCGTTCCCCCCGCCTCGCGCGGCTCGCACGAGATCGTGCCGCCGTGCGCCTCGATGATGTCCCGCGTGACCGCGAGCCCGAGCCCCGTACCGCGCTGCTTCGTCGTGAAGAAGGGGTCGAAGATCGACGCGCGCAGCTCCTCCGGCACGCCGGGGCCCGTGTCGTCGACCGCGATGGTCGCGGCGCCGCTCGAGAAGCTGACGCTCACGACGATCTCGCCGCCCTTCGGCATCGCCTCGCGCGCGTTGCGGAGCAAATTCAGGAGCGCCTGACGGATCTGCGACTCGTCGAGGAGCAGCTCGGGCCCCGCCTCCTCCACCTCGACGCGGACCGCGACGCCGGCGCGGTCGAGCTCGGGCCTCACGAACGCCACCAGCTCCTGCACCAGGTCGTCCACCCGCTCCGGCTCCAGGCGCGGGCGGGGGCGGCGGGCGACGCTGAGGTACTGCTCCGCGATGCGAGACAGCCGGTCCACCTCGGCCCGGATGGCGGTGACGAGCTGCGCCGACTCCTTCATCACCGGCCTGAGCTCCGCGTCAGGGGTGTCCGCGGCGGAGGCGCGCGCCACCTCCTCCTCGAGCAGCTCGAGGTTCAGCCCGATCGACGACAGCGGGTTCCTGATCTCGTGCGTGACGTGCGCGGCCATCTTCCCGATCGCCGCCAGCCGCTCGGCGTTCACGAGCTCGGCGCGCGCGCGGCGGATCGCGGCGACCATGTCCTCGAACGTCGTCGCGAGCTCGCCGATCTCGTCGTTCGTCGCGAGCGCCTGCTTCGGGGTGAGGTCGCCGCGCGCGACGGCGTTGGCCCGCTCGGTGACCGCGGTCAGCGGGGCGAGCACGCGCCGCGCGTACAGCGACATCATCACGCCGACGAGGAGCGTCAGCACGCCCAGCCCGAGGAGCAGGTGCATCGAGCGCTCCTCGCGCAGCTCCGCCTCGTCGGTGAGGCTCTGCATCTGCCCCTCGACGCGGCTCCTGATCGCCCGCAGCCGCTGCGCGCCCTCGACCTCTCGCTTGACCAGCTCGTCGCGCGTGCGCTCGGCGAGGTCGCGGTCGCCGACGGCGAGCGCCTGGAAGAGCTGGGCGAACCGCTCCGGGCTGGCGCCGACGAGCCGCTCGATCGCCGCCACCTCGGCCGCGACCTCGTCGCTGAACCGGCGGACGCCGGACGACGCGGCCGCCTGCCCGACGCGGGCGTCCCCGCCGGTCGCCTTCTCATCGGCGCCGGCGAGCGCCCGGGCGGCGTCCTTGACGATCGAGAACGCGAGCGGGCGGGTCCGCCTCGCGGTCTCGATCCACTCGCGCACGTCCCCCGGGTTCTTCGCGGCGGTGATGTGGTTGAGCTGGGCGTTGAAGACGTTCTGCTCGGCCAGGACCTCGCCGATGCGGAGCAGCAGCGGGACGTACCCGGCGCGCAGCAGCTGGGCGTCGCGCGAGGCCGCCCGCAGCGCCTGGACGCTCCAGCCGACGGTCAGCGCGAAGGCGGCGAGCACCACGAGGTAGCTCGCGAGGAGCCTCCCCGCGACCGTGCGCCGCTTCTGGGGCGCGCGCTCCTCCGGCCCCGCGGCGCCGCCGCGCGCCTCGTCCGCGGCTGGCGGCGGCGCGGTCATCGCGGCGCGACGGCCCGCGCGACGAGGCTCGCGAGGTCCTCCGCCGGCTCGCCCCGCGTCCTGAACCGCTGGAGGCTCTGCGCGCAGTGCGTCACGAGCAGCCCGCCGCCGAGCGCGCGGTGCTCCGCGATCCTGGCGTCGGCGATGGCGGCGGACGACGCGGGGCGCGTGGCGGGCAGGAGGCCGCCGCCGCCGCTGCAGTCGGCGTGCTCGCGGCGGTGGATGAACTCCTCGGGCGGGCGCCCCGTGATGCGGGCGATGATCTCCCGGGGCGCGTCGTAGCGATCGAGGCCGCGCCCGAGCTGGCAGGGATCGTGGTAGCGCACCCGCCGCTCCGACGCCGATCGCTGCAGCCTGTCGAGCGACGAGCGCGCGAGATCGACGAACAGCTCCGGGGCCTTCACGCTCACCCCCGCGCGCGGGTACTCGACGCGCACGGCGCGCGCGCACCCGGGATCGACGGCGACGAAGCGCCCCCCGGGCGCGACCTCCGCGGCGAGCCGCCGCGCGGCGGCCTCGAAGCCCGGGCGATCGCCGGCGTACAGGAGCGGCAACCCGCAGCAGGCGCGCACCGGGCGGGCCGAGGCGCCCGCCAGCGCCTCGGTCGCCTCGAGCGCGTCGCGGGCGACGTCCGGCGCGTGACGCTCGTAGCCGCAGCCGAGCAGCACGTGGACCGCGTCGGGCGCGGCCGCGGCCGATCGAGAGCGCGCGTCGAGCTCACCGGCGCGGCCCTCCTCGCGGGCCGAGAAGCGCTCCGCCACGCGCCTGGCCCCCTCCGGCGCGAGATCGCGCGCGAAGAGCTCCGCGCGCGCGTCCGTCAGCACCGTGGCCACCTCGTTCTTGTGATCGCAGCGCTCGCGGCACCCGAAGCACGCGGAGCACGCCCAGGCCGGATCCGCGTGGCCTGCGTCGAGCGGCACGTCGCCGCGCGCGGCGAAGTACGCCATCGACATCTTCCCCCACGGCGTCACCGTCTCGTTCGCCTCGACGTTCGACACGGGGCAGGCGGCGCGGGAGAGCTTGGGGCAGTAGACGCACTTCTCGAGCGACGTCCGGTGCGGCTCGAGGAGCTTCAGGCGGAGCTGGGACACCGTTCGAGTCTCTCCATCGGGTGCGCCTCGCGCAAGCGGCGGGAGCGCGTCAGGCGCCCGAGCCGTTGCTGGACGAGCGTCGGCCCCGCTCGTTCACGGGGGTGACGGAGGGAGCTGAGCCCGCCGGCCTGCGGCGAGGGATGCCCTCGTGGACGACCGGCGCGACGCTCGCGCCCGTTTTGGTCGCCGAGCTGCCGTCCGTCGACGCCAGCTGGGGCTGCCCCCCTGCGGTCCCGGGAGACCGCGACGGCGCGCTCTCCTGGGGCAGGCGGATGGTGAACTTCGCGCCCTTGTCGGACGACGCGACCGCGATCGTCCCGGCGTGCTCGTCGACGATCTTCTTCACGATCGCGAGCCCGAGGCCGGTGCCGCCGCGCTTGCCGGAGGTGACGAACGACTGGAAGAGGCGGCCCTGGATCTCCTTGGGGATCCCCTTCCCGGTGTCCGCGACGCAGATCGCGAGGTCGCCCCCGTCGCGGTAGGCGCGGATCGTCACCGTGCCCCCGCCTGGCCGCATCGCCTCGACCGCGTTGCGGACCAGGTTGTGCAGCATCCGCGTCATCTTCGCCTCGTCGAACCGCGCGGTCCCTCGGTCCTCGAGCTCCAGGGAGAGCGAGACGCCGGTCCCGGCGAGCTCGTGCTCCAGCTGCTTCTCGATGTCGCCGAAGAACTTGGTCAAGTAGACCTTGCGCACGAGGATGCTCCGCTCGCCGCGCGCGAACTCCAGCACCTCGCGCTGCATCGCGCTGATGACGTCGAACTGCTTGAGGATCAGCCGCGCGTGGTCCTCCCGCGTCGCCGCGTCGGGAGCGCCGGCCATGAGCTGGACGTAACCGCTGATCACCGTGAGCGGCGTGCGCATGTCGTGCATCACGCCCGAGAGCAGGCGCCCGATCGTGGTGAGCCGCTCGCTCTGCTCCCGCTCGAGGCGCGACCGGAACAGGCGCAGCGCGGTCGACGCGTTCGCCGACACGAGCCGCAGCAGCGCGCGATCGTCCTTCGAGAAGCCGTGGGGGTTCCTGGAGTTGTAGAGGGCCATGGAGCCGATCGGCACCGCGTCCTCGCCCTCGAGCGGCACGGCGATCGCCGTCCTGAGCTCCGCGCCGACGAGCTGGGCGAGCCGCGGCGACACGAGCGAGTCGTCCGGATCCTTGCCCGCGCCCTCGCGCGAGAAGCACACCGCCTCGTTGTTCACCATGGCGCGCCCGACCACCCCTTCGCCGCGGCGCATCGCGATGCGCTTCACCGCCGGCCTCGGGGCGGCCCCGACCACGACGCCCTCCGGCTCCTCTCCGAGGGCGGGCGCGCGGGGTGGCGCGCTGCCCCCGTCGAACGCCGTGAGATCGAAGAAGTAGAGGAACAGCCCGCCCTCGATCTCGTCGACGAGCATCCCCCCCGCCCGCGCCTCGCACGCCCTGCCGGCCTCCGTGATGACCGCGCGCGCGAGGTCCTCCATCGTGGTCGCGCGGCCCATCGCGCTCTCGAGGTCGAAGAGCAGCTTGAGGTCGCTCACGCGGTGCTCGAGCTGCTCCTTGGTCTCCACGAGCTGCGTGTTCTTCTGGATCACCGAGAGGAACAGCCGCGAGTTGTCGATCGAGACGGCCGCCTGCGTCGCCAGCGCGCTCAGGAGCTCCTCGTCGTGGACCGAGAACTCCCCTTCCCCGTGCTTGTTCAGGACCTGGATGACCCCGATGGTCCGGCCGACGTGGTTCTTCATCGGCGCGGCGAGGATCGAGCGGGTGCGGTACCCCGTGACCTCGTCCCAGTCGCGCTGGAACCGGCGATCCCGGTAGGCGTCCTTGACGCGGACGGTGCGCCCCATCTTGGCGACATGGCCCGCGATCCCGGCGCCGACGGGCAGCTCGATCGCGCGCGCCTCCTCGCCGATGACGATGCGCGACAGGAGCCGCTGCCGCTGCTCGTCGAGCAGGTAGAGGGTGGCTCGGTCCGCGTCGAGCAGCTCGGTGATCTTGTTCAGGATCAGCGCGAGGAGCTGGTCGAGATCCAGGGTGCTGCCAAGGGCCAGCCCGACATCCCGGAGCGCCCGCACTGTCTTGTCGGCGTGGGCGAGGCGCGCCTCGAGCTCCTGTACGCGAGCCTGCAGCGCCTTCGTGCGTTGTTCCGCCTTCGCGGTCACCAGAAGACGCTAACACGACTTCGCCCGGAGGAGCGCGCGCGCGGGCCCCTGGGCGGACCGTTCGCGTGACAGAGAGCGCTCCCGACGACCGCCGGGAGCGCCCCTAGGACACGCCGTTACTGGTTCATGCTCTCGAGGAATTCCTGATTGGTCTCGGTGCGGCTCACCTTGTCCAGGAGGAATTCCATCGAGTCGATGACGTTGAGGGGGTGCAGCAGCTGGCGGAGCAGCCACACGCGCTGGAGGATCCACTCCGGCAGCAGCAGCTCTTCCTTGCGGGTCGCGCTCTTGTTGATGTCGAGGCAGGGGAAGATCCGCTTCTCCATCAGCTTGCGATCCAGGTGGATCTCGCTGTTACCCGTGCCCTTGAACTCCTCGAAGATGACCTCGTCCATGCGCGAGCCCGTGTCGACGAGCGCGGTGGCGACGATCGTCAGCGAGCCGCCCTCCTCGACGTTGCGCGCGGCGCCGAAGAACCGCTTCGGCTTGTGCAGCGCGTTCGAGTCGACGCCGCCGGAGAGGATCTTGCCGCTCGGCGGGACGACGGTGTTGTACGCGCGCGCCAGGCGGGTGATCGAGTCCAGCAAGATCACGACGTCGTGCTTGTGCTCGACGAGGCGCTTCGCCTTCTCGATCACCATCTCGGCGACCTGCACGTGCCGCGTCGGGGGCTCGTCGAAGGTCGAGCTGATCACCTCGCCCTTCACGGTGCGCTGCATGTCGGTCACCTCCTCCGGGCGCTCGTCGATGAGCAGCACGATCAGCGTCGTGTCCGGGTGGTTCGCGGAGATCGCGTTGGCGATCTGCTGGAGCAGCACCGTCTTGCCCGCGCGGGGCGGCGAGACGATGAGGCAGCGCTGCCCCTTCCCGATGGGGCAGAGCATGTCGATGATGCGGGTCGAGAAGCTCTTCGTCCCGTTCTCGATGTTGAACTTCTGCTGCGGGTAGAGGGGCGTGAGGTTGTCGAACAGGATCTTGTCGCGGGCGACCTCGGGGGGCTCGCCGTTGATCTTGTCGACCTTGAGCAGCGCGAAGTACGCCTCGCGCTCCTTGGGCGGCCGGATGGAGCCGCTCACGCTGTCGCCGGTGCGGAGGTTGAAGCGCCGGATCTGGGACGGCGAGACGTAGATGTCGTCCGGACCCGGCAGGTAGTTGTAGTCCGGCGCCCGGAGGAAGCCGAAGCCGTCGGGCAGGCATTCGAGCACGCCCTCGCCGTAGACCGGCTGGTCCTGCGCCGCGTGGGCCTGCAGGAGAGCGAAGATGACCTCCTGCTTGCGCAGCCCGGCAGCGCCCTCGATGTTGAGCCCCTTCGCCATCTGGACGAGCTCGGCCATCGGTTTCTGCTTCAGTTCCCTGAGGTGCATGAGTCGGAAAGCTCCAGGATGCGACGGCGGGTGCCCTGTCAAGGGCGTGGAGGCCGTCGGTCGTTGGTTTTTGTTTGGGGGGTCTAGCGGGTCGGACCCGAGGCGGGGCCGAGCATGTCGTCGATGTCGGCGGGTCGCCAGAGGGAAGAGGGCTCGCCTCGCAACCGGCGCCCCTCACGTTCATGTCGCTCGATCGGCGGGCTATGCTTGCCGATCGGGCGGCGACTCTATCAAGCGCGTCTGCTCTGTCAATGCGCGGCGGGAGGCACGGATGACGCGCGCGCGTCGTCGGGCGCGGCACGGACACAGGTCGCCCGCGCCGTCCGTACGAAGAACGGCGCGGGCGAACTGCCCGTGGCTCTGAGGTGCTGCCTGAAGTTGCCTCCCCCGGAACGCGCGGCTAAGTCAAGCTGGTTCCATGGGGCTCAAACAGGTTCAGCTGTTCGTCCGCGGTCGCGTCCAGGGCGTCTTCTTTCGTGCCTCCACGCAGCGCGAGGCCAAGCGGCTCGGCCTCACCGGCTGGGTGAAAAACCGCTCCGACGGCAGCGTCGAGGTCCTCGCCGAGGGGGAGGAGGACGAGCTGAAGGAGCTCATCGCCTGGGCGAACCGCGGCCCGAGCGCCGCGCGGGTCGAGCGCGTCGACGTCCGGTGGCGGGGCTTCTCCGGCGATTTCTTCGACTTTCGCATCACGGATTGAGGCGCTTGGCACGCCACACGTCGGATCCGAGGGGCGCAGGCGCGCGATCGGCGCGGCGACGCGCGCGGCTCGTCCTGATCGGCCTGCTCGCAGCAGCGCCGCTCGCGACGCCTCCGGCGCGCGCCGCCGGCGAGCGCGACGCCGGCGCTTCCGCGCCGGCCTCCTCCGCGCTCCCTGAGCTCCCGCGCCTCGCCCCGATCGCCCGCCCGGAGCCTGACATCACCGCGGTCCGCGAGCTCGACCGGATACTCGACCAGATCACGTCGGAGGACGCGCGCTCGCGGGAGAACGCCCGCGCGGCCCTCGATGAGCCGATCCCCGGCATCGTCGATGCGGTGCGGCTGCGCGTTCAGGACATCCGCGGCTCGCTCGATCGGGCCGCGGCGCCTCGCGTGCTCGCGGACGCGCGCAGAGAAGGCCGCAAGGCGATGAAGGGCGAGGACGAGCGCGACGGCAACAAGAAGAAGACTGCAGACGCGAAGGCCGACAAGGGCGCGAAGAAGGGCGCTGTCGACGCAAAAAAGGGCGCCGGCGACGCAAAGAAGGACGCGAAGGCCGACAAGGGCGCAAAGAAGGACGCCGGCGACGCGAAGAGCGCAAAGAAGGACACCAAGGCCGACCAGAGCGCCAAGAAGGGCGCTGACGACGAGAAGGACGAGGGGGACTGGCTGGATTTCATGCTGGCCGTGGCGCGGCCGCGGGACAGCGCGTGGCGCGATGTCGTCAAGCTGCTCGCGATGGAGCGGATGCTCGTCGCTGCAGGCACGACGCCCGCGGTCCGCGAGCTCATCGCGCTGCACGCCTATTTCGGCGAGCTGCTCCGCATCGATCTCCAGCGCCAGGTGGCCAAGCTGCGCGACAAGGCGGTCCCCGCGCTGATCGAGGCGCGCCAGCACGACGCCAAGATCGTCCAGCGGTGGGCCAACAAGCAGCTCGATCTGCTCGGCCGGGCGATCCCCGGCGAGGCGATCGCGTCGAATGACACGCAGATCCTGGCCGACGTCCTCCGCGCCTACGGCCGCGTCCGGGACGTGGACGCCATGCGCGTGATCCTGAGCTTCTGCAACAGCGACCGCGCGCGGCTGCGCGACGCCGCGCGGGAGGCGATCTCCGCGATCGGCGAGCCCGGCATCTGGCAGCTCCGCGACGCCTACCTGGACCTCACCGGCGTGAAGCCGCCGCGCGAGTGGTCGTGGGACCGTGTCGCGCGCGAGCTCTTCGGGACGTACGATCGCGCGCGCCTCGCGGAGGTGTACAAGCTGATGGACGAGGGCGTCGCCGCGGCGAGCGCGGGCAAGCCCGCCGAGGCGACCGACGCGTTCGACAAGGTGCTCGCCCGCGCGCCGCTCTTCGAGCGCCGCAAGGAGATGGTGGACGCCTACGTGGAGCGGGCGCGATCGCTGTCTGCCGACCGGCGCGACGACGCGCTCGCCATGCTGCGCAAGGCGCTGCGCCTCGACGCGCCAGGCGAGCGCGCGAAGAAGATCGAGGCGGAGATCGCCTACCTCGAGGGCGCGCTCCTCATCGAGCGCGGCACGCCGGACAAGTTCGTGCTGGAGCGCGCGATCGAGCTCGACCCTTCCCACGCCGGCGCGAGGGCGGCGCTCACCTCCCTCGGGGACAAGGTCGCGGAGCGGAAGAGCCAGACGAACCGCCACATCGCCGCGGGAGCGGTAGGTCTCGCCGCGGTGCTCTCGATGTTCTTCATCGCCCGGCGACGGAGCGCTCCGTCGCCCGCTCGAGCGCGAGCCGGCACCGTTCCTCCGCCCCCGCCGGCGTCTCCTGCCCCGGCGCCGCCGCCTCCGGAGCCGACCGCATCACCTGCCTCGGCGCCGCCCCGAAGGCAGGACAGCGCCGCTCCTCCGCAGTCCCAGACGTCTCCCGAGCCGGCCCCGGCCTCCGCCTCGAGGGTAGACCCCGACCCGCCGGCACAGCCTACCGAGGAGGCGGAACCGCGGAGCGACGATGCCCCGGAAGCCGGCGCGCGCGACCGCTGAGCCGTCGCGCGCAGCAGGCCCGCGCAGGCCCACGCAGCGCTCGGCCCCTGGCGCCGGCCAAGCTCACAACGCAGAAACGCCGGGCGAGCTGAGCGCTCTCCCGGCGTGCTGGCTGCGACTGCGCCGGCGCCACGCGGCGCCGGCTTGGTTCCGGCTCAGCCGGCGGTCGTCGCCGGGGTGGCCGGCTCCGGCGCGGCGACCGGCTCGGCGGCCTGCACAGGCGCGTCCTCGACCGGCGGCGCGTCGATGAACTCGATGAGGCTCATCTGCGCGCAGTCACCGCGGCGCGGACCGAGCTTGATGATCCGCGTGTACCCGCCCGGCCGCCCCTCGAAGCGCTTCGAGAGATCGATCATCACCTTCGCGATGATGTCGACCTTCTTGCCGTCGGTCGCGACCCCCCAGCGAGGGATGTAGCTGCCCACGAGCCGCTCGGCGTGGAGCCGGCGCGCTCTGTCGCCGGGGCTGAGCTCCCCGTGCGCGGTGTACGCGACCTTGCCGAGGCGCGTCGCCTTGGTGATGAGCCGCTCGGCCACGCGCCGCAGCTCCTTCGCCTTGGCGTCGGTCGTCTCGATCCGCTCGTGGGTGATCAGGTTCGCCGTCAGGTTGCGAAGCATCGCCCTGCGGCTGGAGGTATCCCGACCAAACTGCCTGCCCGCTTTCTTGTGACGCATGACGTTCCCTCAGTACCGACTCACGCCTGCGCCTGCTGCGCCTTCCAGCGCTCGAGGAGCTGCGGCCAGTTGTCGATCTTCATCCCGAGCGAGAGCCCCATGTTCGCGAGGATCTCTTTGATTTCCTTCAGCGACTTGCGACCGAAGTTCTTGGTCTTGAGCATGTCCTGCTCGGTCCGCTGCACGAGCTCGCCGATGAGCGTGATGTTCGCGTTCTGCAAGCAGTTCGCGGAGCGGACGCTCAGCTCGAGCTCCTCGACGGAGCGGAACAGGTTCTCGTTGAGCGGCTCGTCGTCGCTCATCACCGCCTGGTAGCTCGTCTCCTCGCTCTCCTCGAAGTTCACCCAGATGGAGAGCTGCTCCTTGAGGATCTTCGCGGCGAAGGCGACCGCGTCCGCGGGCGAGACGGACCCGTTGGTCCAGACCTCGAGCGTGAGCTTGTCGTAATCGGTCACCTGCCCGACGCGGGCGTTCTGCACGGTGTAGTTCACCTTGCGGATCGGCGAGAACAGCGCGTCGATCGGGATCGTCCCGATCGGCATGGTCGGCGTCTTGTTGCGCTCGGCGGGCACGTAGCCGCGGCCCACGTTGACCGTGAGCTCCATCGAGAGCGGGCCCTTCTTGTCGAGCACGGCGATGAGGTGGTCGGGGTTGAGCACCGACAGGCCCTCGACCAGCTGGATGTCGCGCGCGTACACGGGCCCGGGCCCCTCGCGATCGATCCGCACCGAGTACGTCTTCGGGGTGGCCGCCTTGAAGACGACCTCCTTCACGTTGAGGATGATGTCGCTGACGTCCTCGACCACGTCCGGCACGGTGGTGAACTCGTGCAGCGCGCCCTCGATGCGGATGGCCGTCGCGGCCGCCCCCTGGAGGGAGGAGAGCAGCACGCGGCGCAGCGAGTTGCCGATCGTGATCCCGAAGCCGCGCTCCAGGGGCTCACACGTGAACTTGGCGTAGAACTGGGTCCCGCTCTCCGCGTCGATCGAGATGCCCTTGGGCCGGATCAGATCGCGCCAGTTACGGGCGATCATCGTGAGGTTCGGGTTGTTCATCGTCATGGCGATCTCCTTCCTTCATGAGGTTTGCGCGGAGGTCTCACGCCGCGGCCGCACTCGACCGGTCGGCGCCGCCTCCTGCCCGCATCCTAGGCTCCATGCCCCCGCGCGCGAGCGCGGGACGGCGGCGCCGAGAGGAGCCCGCAGCGAGCGAGCGCACCCTGCAAGGTACGCTCGCGACGCCGCCCTCCTCCGCGCCGCCCTCGCGCGATCAGCGCGAGTAGTACTCGACGACGAGCTGCTCGCGGATCTCCGGCTCGTTGAGATCCTCGCGGATCGGCGCGCCCTTGATCGCGCCGGTGAACGCCGCGCGGTCCACGTCGATCCAGCTCGCGACCGGGCGCTTGTCCGCGCCGCCGATGGAGGCGAGGACGCTCTTGAACTTGCGCGCCCCCTCGGTGAGCTCGACCCGGTCACCCGCCCGAACGACGTAGCTCGGGATGTCCAGCCGCTTGCCGTTCACGTGCACGTGCCCGTGCCGGACGAGCTGGCGCGCCTCGGCGCGGGACGAGCCGAAGCCCATCCGGTGCACCACGTTGTCGAGCCGCCGCTCCAGCAGCCCGAGCATCTCCTCGCCCGTCCGGCCCTTGCGCCGGTTGGCCTCCTGGAAATACCCGCTGAACTGCCGCTCGAGCACGCCGTAGATGCGACGCACCTTTTGCTTCTCGCGCAGGCGCACGGCGTACTCGCTCAGCTTGATGCGCCCCTGGCCGTGCTGGCCGGGGGGATACGGGCGCCGCGTGTACGCGCACTTCTCGGAGTAGCACCGCTCGCCCTTGAGGTAGAGCTTCATCCCCTCGCGGCGGCAGAGCTTGCAGACCGGACCAATGTAGCGAGCCATCGTGAATTACCTCAAACCCTGCGCCGCTTGGGCGGCCGGCAACCGTTGTGGGGGATCGGCGTGACGTCGCGGATCAGCGTCACCTTGAAGCCAGCGGTCTGGAGCGCACGGAGCGCGCTCTCGCGCCCGGCCCCCGGCCCCTTCACGAACACGGCGACCGAGCGCATCCCGTGCTCCTGCGCCCGGCGCGCCGCCTCTTCCGCCGCGAGCTGCGCGGCGAACGGCGTCGACTTGCGCGATCCCTTGAAGCCGCGAGCGCCAGCGGACGACCACGCAATCGCGTTGCCGTTGATGTCCGTGATCGTCACGACCGTGTTGTTGAAGGTCGACTGAATGTGCGCGATGCCCGCGGAGACATTCTTCTTGACCTTCTTCTTCTGCTTGGCCTTCGTTGTAGCGGCAGCCGTCTTCGCTTGCGCCATGGCGTCCTAATCCCCGCTCGTCACTTGGTCGCGGCAGGACGCCGCTGCAACATGCCCTTGCGCGGTCCCTTCCGGGTGCGCGCGTTCGTATGCGTCCTCTGCCCGTTCGCCGGGAGCCCGCGCCGGTGGCGGAGCCCTCGGTAGCAGCCGAGGTCCATGAGCCGCTTGATGTTGAGCTGCACCTCGCGCCGCAGGTCGCCCTCGACCTTGTACTCGGCGTCCAGGAGGTCGCGGATCGCCTTCACCTCAGCATCGCTGAGCTCCTCGACCCGCTTGTTCTGCGGAATGTTGGTCTTCTCGCAGATTTGCAAGGCGAGAGTCCGCCCGATGCCGAACAGGTACGGCAGGGCGTAGGCGACATGCTTCCGACGCGGGAGATCGACACCAGCGATACGAGCCATGGTTACTCCAAACCGAAACGGGGGCGGGCTTCCGCCGAAAGAGCTAGTTCCCCTGGCGCTGCTTGTGGCGGGGGTTCTCGCAGATGATCCGAACGACACCACGCCGCCGGACCACCTTGCACTTGTCGCAGATCTTCTTGACGCTCGGGCGCACCTTCACGGGGAGCCTCCAGATTCCTCAAAAAACTACGTTACTTGTGCCGGTACGTGATCCGGCCTCGGCTCGGGTCATACGGCGAGACCTCGACGGTCACGCGGTCGCCCGGCAGGATCTTGATGTAGTACTGCCGCATCCGGCCGCTGATGGTCGCGAGGACGCCGAGGCCGTTGTCCGCCTTCACGCGAAACATGGCGTTCGGCAGGGCCTCTTGAACCACGCCGTCGAACTCGAGCTTGTCGCCCTTCGGTTCCTTCGGCGGTCTGGTCTGATTCTTACGCCTCATTCTCCACCCGAGCCCGGCCGGCCAATGGCCGACAGCACCCTGTGCGTCACGTCTTCAGGCTTCCCGACTCCATCGACGCGATGCAGCAGCTTCTTCTGCTCGTAGAACGGAAGAAGGGCCGCCGTCATCGCCTCGTAGGCGTCGAGACGCTTTGCAACAGCCTCGGGCCGATCATCGGCCCGATGCTCTAGCTCCGCACCGGGGGGCGGCGGATTATAGACGAGATGATATATCTGTCCACTGCGTTTGTCAGTTCGGCGATGGATCAGCCGTTCCTCGAGCAGGGGACGCGCCACGTCCAGCTGGATCACCGCATCAATCCGCTTGCCGCCCTGGTTGGCGCTGGCCAGCAGCTCGTCGAGCGCGTCTGCCTGGGGCACAGTCCTCGGAAATCCGTCCAGCAGGAAGCCGGCGCTGCAGTCGGGCTCGGCCGTCCTGCGCGCGATGAGGCCGATGACGGCCTCATCCGGCAGGAGTCCGCCAGAGTCCATGATGTCCAGATAGCGCTTCTCCAAGGTCCCCGACCGCTTTGCCTCGCGCAGCATGTCGCCGGTCGAGATTTGCGGGATGCCGAAGCGTGCGCACAGCAGCTTCGCCTGCGTACCCTTCCCAGCTCCAGGAGGCCCCACCAGAACCAAGATCATTTGCCCTCCATCACGCTTCCGGGAGCCTGCGGCCCCGGATGCGGGTGGCACCGGGGCCCGTCAGCCCCTCGTAGCTCCGCGTGATCAGGTGCGCCTCCAGCTGGTTCACGGTGTCGAGCGCGACGCCGACGACGATCATGAGCGACGTGCCTCCGAAGCCGAAGGGGACACGCAGCAGGTTGCCGACGATCGAGGGCACCACGCACACCGCGGCGACATAGAGCGCGCCGCCCACGGTGATCCGCTGGATCACGCGGTGAATGTAGTCCGCCGTCTGCTTGCCTGGCCTGATCCCGGGGATATTTGCCTGTTGCTTCTTCAGGTTCTCCGCGACGTCCACCGGCTGGAACGTGACGTTCGTGTAGAAGAAGCAGAAGAAGATGATGAGCAGCGCGTAGCCGGTGTTGAAGACCCAGTCCCCCCGGTTGATGATCGCCTGAATCTGCTCGGCCCCGGGGACGTTCATGTTCGCGAGCGTCTGCGGGAACATCAGCAGCGACGACGCGAAGATGGGGGGGATGGTCCCGGCCGTGTTCACCTTCAGCGGCAGGTGCGCCGTCTGCCCGCCGTAGACGCGGCGACCGACCTGGCGCCGCGAGTACACGATCGGGATCTGACGCCTGCCGTTCTCGAAGAACGCGATGACGGCGATGACGAACACGATGAACGCGACGATCGCGGCCATCGTCAGGGGCTGGAGATCGCCGGCGTTCTGGGCGAAGTAGTTGCCGATCTCCTGCGGGACGCGCGTGACGATGCTCGCGAAGATCAGGAGCGAGACGCCGTTCGAGACGCCGCGCTCCGTGATCTGCTCGCCAATCCACATCAGGAACGCGGTCCCGGTCGTCAGCGTGATGACCGTCATCAGCTGAAAGCCGATGCCGGGGTGGTTCACGATCCCGGCCCCGGTCTCGCTGCTCGACAGGCCCTCGAGCATCTTCGCGATCGAGAAGGCCTGGAACAGCGAGAGCGCGACCGTGCCGTACCGCGTGTACTGATCGATCCGCCGGCGACCCTGCTCGCCCTCTTTCCGCAGCTCGTCGATGGGCTTGTAGACCATGCCCATGAGCTGCATGATGATCGAGGCCGAGATGTACGGCATGATCCCGAGCGCGAAGATCGACAGGTTCTCCAGCGCGCCGCCCGAGAACATGTTGAAGAAGCTCAGGAGCCCGCCGGACTGCTTCGCGACGTACTGGCGCATCGCGTTCCGGTCGACACCGGGCGTCGTCACGAAGACGCCGACCCGGTAGACCGCGAGCATCACCAGGGTGAAGATCACGCGTCGCCGGAGCTCGGGGATCTTGTGGAAGTTGGTGATTCCCGCGAGGCTGGCCATAGGCGATCCTGGACTCCGGCTTGGTGGGTGCGCGTGCGCGCTGACTACGAGGACGAGGAGTCCGTCGAGTTGCCCTGGGGTGCAGGCGCCGCGAGCACGACCGCCTTGCCCCCCGCCTTCTCGATCTTCTCGACCGCTCCCTTGGAGAAGCGGTGCGCCGTCACCGTGAGCTTCTTCGTGAGCTCACCGTCGCCGAGGATCTTCAGCACGTCGAACCGCCCCTGCACGAGGCGGCGCTCGTGGAGCGCGATCAGATCGACCTGGGCGCCATCGTCGAACGCCTCGAGGTCGCCGACGTTGACGTTGACGACGATGTCCGCGAGCGGGTTGCGGAAGCCACGCTTCGGGAGGCGACGCTGGATCGGCGTCTGCCCGCCCTGAAAGTGCTTCTTGTTGATGTTGCCGCCGGCTCGCGCCTTCTGCCCTTTTTGTCCGCGGCCAGACGTCTTGCCGACGCCCGACCCCACGCCACGGCCAACGCGGAGCCTCTTGGTTACGGCGCCCTCAGGGGCTTGGAGCTTAGAAAGAATGTCCATGTTTCACACTTCCGTACGCGGCGACTCCGCTGGAATGACGATCTCGCTTCTCAGGCCTTCGAGGAGGTCGCTCCGTCGGCGACCTCCTCGACCTCGACGAGGTGGAGGACCTTCTTCACCATGCCACGGAACGAGGGCGTGTTCGCGACGACCACCACGGACCCCGGCCCACGCAGGCCGAGCCCCTTGATGATCTTGCGGGTGTGCTCGACCTGGCCGATGTTGCTGGCCTTCTGACGTACCCGGAGCTTCACTGCGAGCCTCCTTCACCGCCGCCGCTCGGTGCACCACCGCCGCTGCCCGGCTTCCCGGGGGGCGGCGCCACGCTCGCGCGCCGTCGACCCGCGGTGTTCGTGCTGCCGCGGCGCTGGTAGTCGAGCGAGTCGAGCTGCATCGACCGCTTCCCGGCGACGCTCTCCGGGCTCTTCAGCCCACGGAGCGCGGCGACGGTCGCGTGCACGACGTTGTGCGGGTTGCTCGTGCCGAGCGACTTCGACAGCACGTCGTGGATCCCCGCCGACTCGACGACGGCGCGCACCGCGCCGCCGGCGATGACGCCCGTCCCAGGGCTGGCCGGCTTCAGCAGGACCTTGCCCGCCCCGACGTGGCCGAACGAGTCGTGCGGGATGGTCACGCCGTCCAGGGGAATGCGGAACAGGTTCTTGCGAGCCTGATCGTTCCCCTTGCGGATGGCCTCCGGCACCTCGTTGGCCTTGCCCAGGCCGATGCCCACGTGCCCCGCTTCGTCGCCCACCACGACCAGCGCCGAGAAGCTGAAGCGCCGGCCGCCCTTGACGACCTTGGCGACGCGGTTGATGTGGATGACTCGCTCTTTCAGCTTCTCTTCGTCGACATGATCGAACGCCATAACCGTCCTCTATCACGTTCTCCGCCGCGGCAGTTGACCGCGCCCGCCGCCCTCACCATCAGGGCAGCGGCTGTGGGAGTCAGAAATCGAGACCTGCCTCGCGCGCCGCCTGGGCGAGGGCGCTGACGCGCCCATGATACAGATAGCCGTTGCGGTCGAAGACGACCTTGTCGATCTGCCTCTCCTTGCAGATCCTCGCGATCAGAGCCCCGACCTTCTTCGCCGCCTCGACCTTGTTGTCCTCGTCGAGGGAGCCCTTGAGGTCCTTCGACAGCGTCGAAGCGTGGGCGAGGGTCTTGCCGCTCACGTCGTCGATGACCTGCGCGTAAATGTGCTTCGAGCTGCGGAAGACGCTGAGGCGCGGGCGCTCCGGCGTCCCCTCGACCTTCTTGCGGATGCGGAGCTTCCGGCGCTCCCGACCGACGATTTTCATGCCCATGACCGTCTCGTCCCTCGGTGCAGCGGCGAACACGCCGCCGCTCGCCTTTACTTCTTGCCGCCCTTGCCGGCCTTGCCAGCCTTCTCCCGCACGCGCTCGCCGCGGTAACGGACGCCCTTGCCGCCGTACGGCTCCGGCGGCCTGAAGCCACGGATCGTCGCGGCCGTCTGCCCGATGAGCTCCTTGTCCGCGCCCGTCAGGATCAGGACGGTGCCCTTCGAGTCCGCCGGGATCGTCGCCGTGAGCCCCGTGGGCACCGGGAAGGTCACCGGGTGGGAGAAGCCGAGGGCGAAGTTCAGCGTCGTGCCCTTGAGCTCGACGCGATAGCCGGTCCCCTTGAGCTCGAGCGTCCGCTCGTAGCCCTCCGCGACGCCCTTCACCATCGCGGCCACGAGCGCCCGCGTGAGGCCCTGGAGGCGCGACGCGTCGCGCCCCGGCGCCACCGAGCTCACGTGCAGCTTGCTGCCCTCGAGCTTGATGTCCACCTTGTCGGTGATCGCGCGCGAGAGCTGGCCCTTCGGGCCCTTGACGTCGATCTTCCGGCCGTTGACGGTCGCGGTGACCCCCTTCGGCAGGTCGATCGGGCGCTTGCCAACGCGCGACGTCTTCGGAGCGAGCCGGCTTTCACCGTTCGCGGGCTGGGCTGCGTTCGCCTGAGCTTCCATCACCACACCTCGCAGATCAGCTCGCCACCCATCTTGAGACGGCGCGCATCCCTGTCGCTCATGAGCCCGCGGGACGTGCTCAGGATCGAGATCCCGAGCCCGCTGAACACGCGCGGGATCCTGTCGTGACGCACGTACACGCGGCGCCCGGGGCGGGAGACGCGGCGCACGCCGTCGATCGCGCTCTGTCGATCGCGCCCGTACTTGAGCACGATCGTGAGCTTCTTGGGACCCTCGCCCTCGGTCTCGCGCACGTCGGCGATGAAGCCCTCGGACTTGAGGATCTCCGCGACCGCGGCCTTGATGCGGCTCGCGGGGACCTCGGTCCTGTCGTGCCGCGCGAGCGCCGCGTTGCGAATGCGGGTCAGCATGTCGGCGATGGGATCGGTCATCATAGAATCACCAGCTGGCCTTGATCACACCAGGGAGCTCACCACGGAGCGCGAACAACCGAAGGCAGACGCGGCAGAGCTCGAAGTCGCGGTAGTAAGCGCGCGCGCGCCCGCACACCTTGCAACGGTTCTTGTGCCGCGTAGAAAACTTCGGCGGACGGTTCAGCTTCGCAAACTCTTTTGCACGGGCCATCGAAAATCCCTCAATGCCGGAACGGGATGCCAAGCTCGGTCAGGAGCGCGCGTCCTTCTTCGTCCGTCTTCGCCGTCGTCACGAACGAGATGTTGAGCCCCTTCACGACGTCGATCTTGTCGTAGTCGATCTCAGGGAAGATGATCTGCTCGCGCAGGCCCATCGTGAAGTTGCCCTTGCCGTCGAACCCCTTCGGGCTCACGCCCTTGAAGTCGCGAACGCGCGGGAGAGAGAACGCGATCAGGCGATCGACGAACTCCCACATCCGCTCGGCACGCAGGGTCACCATCACGCCGATGGGCAGGTTCTCGCGCAGCTTGAAGGTCGCGATCGACTTCCGGGCCCGGGTCACCACCGGCTTCTGGCCGGAGATCGCCCGCATGTCCTCGACGGCGGAGTCGATGATCTTCGGGTTCTGCACCGCGGCGCCGAGCCCCATGTTGATGACCACCTTCTGCAGGCGGGGCACCATCATCGGGTTCTTGTAGCCGAACTTCTTCGCGAGCGCGGCCGTCACGCTCTTCCTGTAGTGCGTGCGGAGCCGCGGCGCGTAGTTCGGGTCGCGCGGGCGCTCCTCGACCGGCCCGGAGGCCTCGGCCTCGGCGCCCTTGGCCTTCGCGCCCTTGGCTTCCTTGCTCTTGGCGGGCGCCTGCGGCTTGGCCTGCTGCGGCTTGGGCTTGTCCTTGCCCTTGCCGGCGTCCTTGGCCGCCTTGTCCTTGTCCTTCTTGTCCGCCATGGCTAGCCCACACCGATCGCGCTGCCGCTCTTGCCGACGCGCGTCTTCTTGCCGTCCTCACCGACGCGCACCTTCACGCGCGTCGGCTTGCCCGTCGCCGGATCGACCGGCATGACATTCGAGGCGTGAATCGGCGCCTCCTTGGTGATCTTCCCGCCCTCCTGGTTGCGCGGCGTGGGCCGCTGGTGGCGGGTCACCGTGTTCAGGCCTTCCACGACCACGCGATCCTCGTCAGCGAGGATCTTGGTGATCCGGCCCTGCTTCCCCTCCTCCTTGCCGCTGATGACCTGCACGAGGTCACCGACCCTGAGGCGCTTCATCAGAGGACCTCCGGAGCGAGAGAGATGATCTTCATGAACTTCTTCGCGCGGAGCTCACGAGCGACCGGCCCGAAGATACGGGTACCGATCGGCTCCTTCTCCTTGTTGATGAGGACCGCGCTGTTCCCGTCGAACTTGATGTAGCTGCCGTCCGAGCGCTGGTACTCCCGGGCGGTGCGGACGACGACGGCGCGCGCCGTCTCGCCCTTCTTCACCTTGGTGCCCGGCAACGCCTCCTTGATCGAGACGACGATGACGTCGCCGAGGGCGGCGTACTTGCGGCGCGAGCCGCCGAGCACCTTGATGCACTTCACGATTCGGGCGCCGGAGTTGTCCGCGACCTCGAGATGCGTCGACACCTGGATCATGGCGCTACTCCTCCACCGGGCGGGCAACGAGCTTGGTCACGAGCCACCGCTTGTCGCGGGAGATCGGCCTGTGCTCCGTGATCTCGACGCGATCGCCCACCTTGTACTGGTTCGTCTCGTCGTGCGCCTTGTAGCGCTCCCGCTGACGGACGTACTTCTTGTACACAGGGTCGAGCGCGTTCCGGATGACCTCGACGGTGACCGTCTTGTTCATCTTGTTGCTGGTCACCTTGCCGACCAGCTTGCGCCGGAAGCCGTGCGCCTTCGCCTCGGTCTCGGCCTGCGCAGGCGCCGCGGCTGCCAGCTCGGGCGCCGCAGCGGCCGGCTGCTGGGTCTCTGCCTTCTTCTTCGCCATGGCTACGCCTTCTCCTCGGCACGCGCGCGCTGCGTGAGGATCGTCTTCACCCGCGCGAGGTCCCGCTTCGCCTTGCGGATCGTCGCCGTGTCGTTCAGCCGGTTCGTGAAATTCTTGAACCGCGCCTCGAACAGGCCCGCCGCCAGAGACTTCTCGAGCTCGCGCAGGTGCTCGGTGGTGCGTTCACGCAAATCCTTCGCCTTCATCGCCTACCTCACGTCAGCCCGCGGGCGAGGAACTTGCACTGCATCGGGAGCTTGTGCGACGCGAGGCGGAACGCCTCCTTCGCAGTCTCCTCGCTCACGCCGCTGATCTCGTACATCACGCGGCCCGGCTGCACGAGCGCGCACCACTCCTCGGGCGCGCCCTTGCCCCCACCCATGCGGACCTCGAGCGGCTTCTTCGTCACCGGGCGGTCCGGGAAGATGCGGATCCAGAGCTTGCCCGCGCGCTTCACGTGCCGCTGGATCGCCATACGAGCCGCCTCGATCTGCCGCGAGGTCACGCGGGCAGGCTCGACGCACTGGAGCGCAAAGTCGCCGAAGGAGACGTCGCTGCCCGTCATGGCGAGGCCGCGGTTGTTCCCCTTCTGCATCTTGCGGAACTTGGTTCGCTTCGGAGACAGCATTCTGCAATCCCTCTACTGGATCCGGCGCGCCTTACGCTGCAGGACCTCGCCCTTGAACATCCAGACCTTCACGCCGATGATGCCGACCTTCGTCTTCGCCTCGGCCAGGCCGAACTCGATGTCGGCGCGGAGCGTGTGCAGCGGCACCCGGCCCTCGCGGTAGGTCTCGACGCGGCTCATCTCGCTGCCACCGAGCCTGCCGGCGCAGCGCACGCGGATGCCCTTCGCGCCGAACTTCATCGCGGTGGACACCGCCTTCTTCATCGCCCGGCGGAACGCGATCCGGCGCTCGAGCTGCGTCGCGATGTTCTCGGCGACGAGCTGCGCGTTGGTCTCGGCCTTCCGGACCTCCTGCACGTCGATGAACACCTCGTTGTCGGTGAACGACGACACGCCGGGGAAGAGCGTCTCACCCTTGGAGGCGGTGCCGACGTTCCCGCTCTTCAGCGTCTCGATGCCCTTGCCGCCCTTGCCGATCACCATGCCGGGGCGGGCGGTGAAGACGATCACCTTCGCGCGGTTGGCGGCGCGCTCGATCTCCACGCCGGCGATGTTGGCGTTGTAGAGGTACTGCTTGATCGCGCGCTTGATGCGGATGTCCTGGTGGAGCCACTTCTGATACGCAGCGCCGTCCTCGTACCACTTGCTGCTCCACGTCTTGATGACACCGACGCGGAAGCCATACGGATGGGTCTTCTGTCCCATATCGGCAGGTCCTCTACTTACTTTCTCTCGTCGACTTCGATGACGATGTGCGACACGCCCTTGGTGATCCGGGTCGCACGGCCCATCGCGCGCGGCCGCCAGCGGCGGTTGAACTTGTTCGGCCCCTTGTCGACGGTGGCCTTGCTGATGAAGAGCGCGTCGATGTCGGCGCCCGCCTGCTGGGCGTTCGCGACCGCGCTCTCGATGATCTTCCGCAGGACGGGGGCTCCGCTCTTCTGCGTGAACGAGAGCAGCTGGATCGCCTCGTCCGCGTCGCGACCTCGAACGAGATCGGCGATCATGCGAGCCTTGCGCGGGGCGATCCGCGAAAACATCGCACTGGCTTTGCTTACCATTCGAGACACCTCGCGACACCGGCGGGCGGAGTTACTCCGTACCGGGTTTCGGTTCGCTGCGAACCGGTTGCACCGTCGTACGCTTCCGGTCCCAGCCCGACGTCCATCGACGTGGGCCCCCTTCGCGTCACCGGGGGGGTTCCCGCGGCGGCCGAAGGGGCGGAGCTGGGATCGAAGCGCCGTTACGGCTCTTCTACTGGGAGACCGGGAGGACACCCGATCGCCCGGGAAAACGGAGCGCGGTGATTACCAGCGGGAGGGGCGGTACGCAAGCGCGATCCTTCCGCTCCCTTTCAGTTTGTTTCGCGCGTCCCCGCGGGCTGAGCAGCTTTTCAGATCCTCCTGAACGGACGTGGGGAGGGTCCGGGCACGCCGGGCCTGGTGCCCGGGCAGGCGGACGGACGAGCGCGAGGCCGAAATCTGTTCTTGACACTGACGAAATGCACCTGAAACAAGCTGTCGACGTCGGCCTGAGCCGTCGGCGGCGGAGGTGCACCCCCGGAGCGTCGGCGTCGGACGGCTGGACCAGGCCGAAGAGCAGGATTGCGTGGGGAATAGGGGAGCCCCAGGTTCAGTCGAACGCACCAGGCCGTGGAACTCTTCCCTGACATTGTAGGAGGCAACGTGACCATGCTTGCTCGCCATCGCCATTCTTTCCTCGCGCTTACCTTCCTCTTGCCCGCCATCTACACCGGCTGCGTCGTGACCACGGAGGGCACCGACAACGAGGTGGACCAGACGGTCGGACCCGGCGTCACCCACGGGTCCACGACCAGCGGCGGCCAGGGCGGCGACGGCGGCGACGGCGGCCAGGGCGGCGACGGCGGCGACGGCGGCGACGGCGGCGACGGCGGCCAGGGTGGCGACGGCGGCGACGGCGGCCAGGGCGGCTCCGGCGGCAGCGACGCGTGCATCGAGGCGTCGGACGGCGACCTCACGGTCGCGGCCTGTGACGAGCTCAACATCTCGCCTGCGCAGGGGGCGACGAGCCAGTGCGGCGCGAACCGCGACGAGGACCCGATCGGCTACGGGCTCTGCAAGCACGGCTTCGCCGTCTTCTCCCCGGGTCACGCCGCGGACCTCTGGGACTGCCTGAGCGACATCGGCGTGGAGCGGGCGTGCGATGTGGATCCCGTTCAAGCGTGCATGAACCGCACGTACGCCAACGCGTGCCCGCACCAGGCCGACGAGATCTGCGACACCATCTCCGGCTTCTGCGACGCCGGCACGTTCGACCCCGCCAAGTGCGCGGCTCAGATGAACCCCCTCAACGGAGATGCAACGGACGATCTCGTCGCGTGCATGAACGACAACCCGAATGTCTCCTGCCAGGAGGCTTACGACGCATGCTACGAGGAGATCATGGCCTTCGACTGACCCGGCCGCCGCCACGGGTGCACGGCCTGCGCGCCCACCGTGCTCGCTCTGCTCTCGCCGTTCTTTTCCCCTGGCATTCGACGCACACCAGATGACCTCTGGGCCCCTCACCAGCTCACACCCACCTTAGCGCCCCGGGGCGCGCACCCTCTCATGTAGGCCCGTTCGGGGAGCCCCCGAGCGCGGTATTCGGTTGCAAAAAAGATCGCGGGAAGGGATCCTCGGCTCCTCCGTGGCCAAGGACTCCTCCCGCCCGCGCCTGGCAGCCCCCGTTCCGCGATCGCCGGGGGCGCGTCCATTCGGCGGTGGAGCGCTGCTCGGCGTGCTCGTCGCGTCGGCCGGCTGTGCTCCGGGGTCGACGACAGCGGAGCAGATCACGCCGCGCCTGATGGTGCGCGCCTCGCTCGAGGGGACCGCCGCAGTCCCGACGGAAAGGCGCATCAAGGCCAAGGAGAGCGCGCTCGCTGCCGTCAAGGACAGCGCAACGCTCGCGTCGGGGATGGAGACCGAGATCGGCGCCATCCCGACGTCCTCCTCGACGGCCAGCGCGCGCTGCCCCGCGGAGATGTCCCTCGTCGACGATCGCGTGTGCGTCGACCGCTGGGAGGGCGCTCTGGTCGAGGTGACGCCCAGCGGTGAGCGCCCCTGGTCGCCCTACGATCCGATCGACGGGAACGAGCGCCGCGTCCGCGCCGTGTCCTGGCAGGGGGTCATCCCCCAAGGCTACATCAGCGGGCGGCAGGCCAAGCTGGCGTGCGCGGCATCGGGCAAGCGCCTGTGCACCTCGGAGGAGTGGGTGACCGCCTGCCGAGGGCCGGACGACACGGCGTTTCCCTACGGCGCGCTCCGCCAGCAGGGCGTGTGCAACGATGACGAGCGACGGGTTCACCCCGTCGCCGAGATCGCGGCGCTGCTCGACATCAAGCCCGAGGAGCGCTGGACGACGGCGATGAACAACCCGCTCATCAACCAGCTGTCCCAGGCGCTGCTCCCGACGGGCGAGCGCGCGGGATGCACCAACGCCTACGGCGTGTTCGACATGGTAGGCAACCTCCACGAGTGGGTCGATGATCCGAGCGGCACCTTCCGTGGCGGCTATTTCATGGACACGGCGCGCAACGGCGAGGGCTGCAAATATGCCACGACCGCCCACTCGTTCGGCTACCACGACTACTCGACGGGCTTCCGGTGCTGCATGGATCCGGAGCAGGCCGACTAGTGCTGGCCGCGCGGCGTGCGGCCGGCGGTGGCGCAGACGCTAATCGAACGCGGAGCTCGGGGCGATTCAGCGGGGAGACAGGGCGATCGCCGCGCGCGCATCTCTCCGTGACGCGACGGACGCTCCGGCACGACGGCTCGGGCGCGGCGCGGGCGAGCGTGCGAGTCGTGGAGAAGCCAGGGCCGCCGCGCAGCAAGCCACGGCGACACCAACGAAGAGATTGCCGATGCTCGACTCCATAGTGAGCGCGCCCACGCGGCGCCGCGCCGCTGCGACCGCCCTTGCCGCCCTGACGGCCCTCCTGGCGCTCGGTTGCGGGAAGAAGGAAAAGGCAGCGCCCATCACCGTCCCGCCGCCCCCGGGCGCGGCGTCCTCGGATGAGCTCACCACCGCCATTGGCCAGGCGCGTGGCATCGATTCGGCGCTCGCGCCGTCGTCGACCCGATGGCGACGGGCGTTCGTGCTCGATGAGAGGCGAGCCGTGGTGACAGGAGAGGTCGAGAACGAGGCGATCGCGCTCGTGACCGAGAACGCAGGCCGGACCTGGCGATCTCTGCGGCGCGTCCGCGAGGGGTGGTCGACCTGGTCGGTCGGCGGAGACGGCGCCACGGTGCTCACCACCGGTCCGCGCGGCCCGGCTCTCCCGACGGAGACACGCGGGAATCGAGGGACGCCGTCCGCGCTGGACCCGCCGAGCCTCTTCTTCGCTCCGTTCGAGGCGACCGACCTGTCGGCGCCTTCACCGGTCACGCTACCCGCGCTGAGCCGCGGAGCGCGGCCGCTGGTGAACGCCGTGCCCGCGGTGCTCTCCGCCGAGAGCGCCGCGCTGCTCGTGGAGCCCAAGCCTCGGCACGCGACCCTCGTCTATGCGGGGCCGGCGGGCGCCGAGCCGGTGCCTGCCGTCCCGCTCCCCACGCAGGAACAGGCGCTGCCCGTGCCTTATGGCCGCCCACCGATGCTCCTGTCGGTGCGCGGGCGCAACCTCCTCGTGCGGCCCGTCCCCGCGCCGGGGAAGCCGCTCGACGCACCGAAGAGCATCGAGGGACTCGCGATGACCCCAGCGGCCATCGCCGCGCTCTCCGCGACACCAGCATGCGATTTCACCGGCTGGTCGATCCAGCTCGTTCCTCAGCCGCCCGACAAGACCGCCGTGGTCGCCGTCTCCGCTGCCCAGACAGCCGTGCTGAAGCTCCCGGCGAAAGCCCCGCCTAGAGCGTCGGTCGGCTGCGCAGCCGACCGGATCATGGTCGAAGTCATGACGCCCACAACCGGAGAGCGAACGCTCGCGACCTGCACCCTCCAAGGCACCTGCGTCATCGCCGAGAAGCCGCCCTTCCGACCCTGGCTGGAGCCGCATGAACGGTCTGTCGCCCTGGCGCCCACACGCGAAGGCGTCACCGCAGTGCTGACCTCCCGCGCGGCAGCGCGATGGGGGCTCTATATCGCGCTATCGCCGGAAGTGGGTAAGATCTACGACGTCCCCAGGGTAATCGGAGAAGCCACGGGCGAGCGCGGCCGTATCGAGCTCGGAACCCTCCTCTCGTTCGGAAACCGACTCTTGATGCTCCTCCAAGCGGACGTCACCGGGACATCGCGCCGCGGCTGGTACGTCGCGGCCTCCGATGATGGCGGGCTCACTTGGAGCCCGCCCTGAGCTCCGTCTCGAACGGGACAGTCATTCCAAACGCGGCGCGTCAGCACAGCTTGCATTCCATCTGATGCTGACGTGCACGGTGGTCCCCAGACCTACTTCGGAGGAGCGGCAGCCGGAGCGACGCGCTTGCGGCCCTTGGCGCTCGGCTTCTTCACGACAGGCGCAGGCCCAGCCGCGGTCTTGCGCGCGTTCGCGCTCGCCTGCTCGGCGGTCTTCGCGTCGCCTGCATAACGGGCGAAGCGACGGTCGCCACCCTGGAAAATCCGCTTCTCCAGCTTCAGCTCCTTCAGCGCGGCGGCGGCGCGGGTCTGCGGGATACCCGCCTGCTTCGCCACCTCGCTCGCGCTGACGCCTGAGCTCGCTTTGACGACGCGCTCGACGGCATCCAGCGTCTCCTGACGCTCCGCCGAGGCGGCCGGCGACTTGCGCGGGCGACCAGGCCGACGCTTCGGCGCGGCGCCGCGCTTGGCCGCGACGGAAGACGTTTTGGACTGGACCGCTCCAGCAGCGCGGGCGCGCGCGCGGCTGCGGCGCGGCGCCGCAGGAGGAACCAACGGCGCTTCCCCTGTCACGGCGCCCAGCTGATTCTTGACGAGCGCGAGGATCGCCTCGTCCGGCATTTTCCGCACGAGGTTTACAATCTGCTGTGAAAAGGCGTCCGTTGCCATGTGCTCTCCCTCGTCGCCGAATCCAGCTCGGCGGTTGGATACGACTATGCCGTTGCCACTTGCCTGGTCAAGCGAATTGAGGATAGAGGGCCGTCTTTTCTTTCAATAGGCGCTGCGGGCGGGCTCAATCGGAGAGCTCATTGGACGGGACGGCCCCGAACGGCTGGGCTGCTTTGCTCGACAGGCGCCGAGCGATGAAACCCCGCCAGCGTCGATTGATGGCCGAGACCCCTCCCCCGCGCAGGACGGCCTCGAGGCGGCGCCAATCCTCTCTCGATCCCCTTGACGATGCACCGCGGCATTGCCTGTCTCGGGTGCTCGGGTCCGGTCAGGTAAGCACCGTCCGAGAACCGAGCAACCCCGCGCCCCGGGGGCGCGCCCGTCACGGGCGGCAATGCGGGCACGCGCACATCCGCGAGGCGCAGCGGCCCGGCGCGAGCCTCCCCACCCCCAATCATTGAAGCGCCTCACGCAGGGTGCGACCGCCTGGCGACCCCACACAGGCGACCGGCGCGTGGCTACATTGCACGCCCCGGGCGCACGACTGACCTATGCGGAGGCGTGATAGGATGCCCCGCTCGGCGGGTGGGGCGCAGCACGGACGCTTCGCTATGAGCGCCGGCGGGGCGGGAGTCCGGGTCGAGCTCTCGACACGACATCCGCTCATCACGCCGGGGATTGCGCGGACCCACGCTGACCGCCCGATCGCGCGCCAACCCGCCGAGCTCTTGGAAATGACGACTCTGCGCCGGTCCCGCCGCCGGAGGCGCTCGGGCCGCGCAGCGCCGCTCTCAACATCACGCGCGGCCGCCGCCCGCGGCTCCCGCGGGGTAGGCGCCTGAAGGCCGTCGTGTCCGGCGGACCGGTGTGCACGCGCGGCTCAGGCTCATCCCGCAAGACACCTCGTTACATGGCGGAGCGCGGAGGCGCGCTCATCGTCGTCTCCGGCCTCTCCGATCGAGCCTTTCCGAGAGAGCTCAGCCTTCGGCCCCCGCGCTCGCGAGTCCGCGCGTCCGCGCGTCCACCGTGGGGGCACGTCCTCTACGACATTGGCGCCTGCTCCAATGGGAGGAGGACGAGGCGGGGAGCCGGCCGGCGCCGCCTCGACTTCTTCAAACGCCTTCCTGTCCATATCTACGACGCCCAGGGTCCACCCCGCCCCCGCTAGAGCTCCGCCCGACCGGCGGCCGAGATTGACCAGCCGCCGACAATCGGTTGACACGCGCTTCGGCCGCGGAGAAGGATGCGCGCATGTCACTGGTGCGCGTGCTCGAGCCAGAGGTCATGGATACCGACGAGGACGCGCGGGCCTACGACAGCATGGACCACGCCGCCGTGAACACGGCGTTCTGCGACGCGCTCCTCTCCCACAACCCCGGTCTCGCATACGCCCTCGACGTCGGCACAGGGACGTGCCTGTTGCCCATCGAGCTTTGCAGGCGCGCCCCCGCCGCGCGGATCAAGGCGATCGATCTCTCCGCGGCGATGCTCGATCTCGGGCGCCGCCATGTCGAGCAGGCCGGGCTCACCGAGGCCATCGCGCTCGCGCTCGTGGATGCCAAGGCGCTGCCCGAACCGGATGAGACATTTTCAGCCGTGCTCTCGAACAGCATCGTCCACCACGTCCCGGAGCCAGCGCAGGTGCTGCGCGAGATGCTCCGCGTCCTCCAGCCCGGCGGGCTCCTGTTCGTGCGGGACCTGGTCCGTCCGGAAGACGAGGCGTCGGTCGCCGCCCTCGTCGACACGTACGCAGCGAACGACACCGCGTACCAGCGAGCCCTCTTCGACGCGTCGCTGCGCGCGGCGCTCTCGCTCGACGAGGTGCGCGAGGTGCTGCGCTCGCTCCGGATTCCCCCCGAATGCGCGCAGGTGACGAGCGACCGGCACTGGACCCTCGCGTTCCGCAGGGCCTGCTGATCCGAAGGCGCCGCGCGCTGGTCCGGGGCATGTCAAATCGACGCGACGGCCAGCCCGGCTCGTAATAAAAGCGTCCACGTGAACGCCACCGGAACACGAGCTCGCCGGGCGCGCGGCGTTGCCCGCGCGCTCTTCCTGTCCTTCGCCGTCGTCCTCGCGGCATGCGAGGAGGGCCCGCCTCGCCCGAGCGAGCCGGAGCGGCCCGCGCCCCCGCCGCCTCAGCCGAGCGCGGGGCTCGCGCCGCCCGCGGCCAGCTCGGCCGCAGCAGAGCCCCCGGGCGCAGGCGCGCCGGGAGACGCGGGCGAGCCGAAGGGCACGCCCGCATGGCAAGGGACATGGGAGGGGCGCTACGACGCCAAGAAGGGCAGCGTCGTGATGCCCCCGAAGGTCAAGGACGCCGCGCGCCAGAAGGACGACGGGAAGCAGGTCACAGGCCCCGGGACGGTGACGCTGACCATCGAGCCGAGCGGTGAGCTGAAGGGCACCGCGAAGGGGGCGCTCGGCGACGCGACGCTCGTGGGAAAGGCCGAGGACGGCATGGTCCGCGCGTCGGTCTTCCCCGACGATCCGCGGGCGCCGAACGCGATGACCGGCGTCTTGGTCGGCGAGCTGAAGGAGAACGTCATCCACGGCAGGATCCGGGTGACCGGGCCCGATGCCCTCCTCGTGCGCGAGTCCCCCATCGAGCTGAAGAAGAAATGATCAGCGCAGCCGGGCGAGACGTCGACGCCGGCGTCTCGCCCGGCTGGGTCGCGCGTCAGCCCGCCGCGCCGGCTCCTCCCGGCTCGCCTGCTGGCGCGCGGCCCTGCGGCTCCTGCTGCGGCGCAGGCCCGGCCTCTCCCGCTGCGCCGCCGCGCGCGCCGCCGCGACCCGCCTCCGCCCGCCGCTCCTCGCGCTGGCGCGCCACCTCGGCGTCCCGTTGCTCGTACGCCACGATGATCCGCTGCACGAGCGGGTGGCGCACGACGTCGACCTCGGTGAACGAGCAGATCGCGATCCCCTCGATCCCCGCGAGCAGCTCGCGCGCCTCCGCGAGGCCGCTGCGCGCGCCGTGCGGGAGATCGACCTGCGTGACGTCGCCCGTCACCACGGCGCGGGAGGCGTAGCCGAGGCGGGTGAGGAACATGCGCATCTGGTCGCTCGTCGCGTTCTGCGCCTCGTCGAGGATGACGAAGCAATCGTTGAGCGTGCGGCCGCGCATGAAGGCCAGCGGCGCGACCTCGATCTGACCGCGCGTCACGAGGCCTTGCGCCTTGTCCGCATCCATCATGTCATGGAGCGCGTCGTAGAGCGGGCGCAGGTAAGGATTCACCTTCTCGGCGAGATCGCCGGGGAGGAAGCCGAGCCGCTCTCCCGCCTCGACGGCAGGACGGGTCAGGATGATCCGCTTCACGCGGCGCTCGAGCAGCGCATGCACCGCCATGGCCATCGCGAGGTAGGTCTTGCCCGTCCCCGCCGGCCCGATGCCGAACGTCATGTCGTGCGATCGGATCGCCTGGATGTAGCGCTTCTGCGCCAGCCCCTTCGCCGAGATAGGACGGCGGCGCGCCGAGATGAGGACGACGTCCTCGAACAGCTCCCGCAAGGTCATCCCCGGGTCGTCCCGGAGCGCCTGCACGCCGCGCACGTAGTCCTGGGGATCGAGGACCACGCCGCTCCTCAACATCTGCGCGGCCTCCGCCAGGCACCGCTCGGCGAGCGCGACCTTGTCGGCGTCCCCGGCGAGCCGGATCGTGTTGCCTCGAATGCCCGACTCGATGCCAAGAGTGCGCGCGATGAGCTTGAGATGCTCGTTCCCCGGCCCGGCGAGGGCCACCAGGGTGCTGTTGTCGAGCACCTCGACATCCGCCGTGATCCGCACGCTGGTCGTCATCCCGTGATCCTTCCCCGCCTCTGCCCCGGCGCTCCGTCGCCGGCACGTGCCGCCGCTCCATGAGCAGGACCTTGACGCGGCTCACCTCTGGCTCGAATGTCGCGCTCGCTCGCCGTATGGCTTACACAGAATCGTAACGTCCTGGTCATAATTTCGCGTCGCAGTGCATGCGAGATCCGGCGAGCGGGCGAGCCGCACACAGGGAGAACTGCATGAGGTTAGCTACATCGGCGCTGCTGGGCATGACTGTTACGCTGTCGAGCCTTTCGGCGCTAGCACAGCCTGGACCCCAGGGCCCAGCGCAACCTGCCCCGCCGCCGCCTCCGGCCGCTGCCCCGGCGGCTCCTGCCGACGCGGTTCCGCCCGCTGCCGCTGCCGCTCCGACGCCCGCACCGCCGCCCGACGCACCGCCGCCCGCAGAGCAGCTGCCGCCGCCCCCGCCCCCTGGAGCGGCACCGACCGCGGCGCCGCCGCCTCCTCCGCCTGCGCAGGTGTTCGCGCCGACCGCCGGTGCCGCCATCGTGAAAGAAGAGCGGCAGCCGCTCGCCGGCTGGCACGGCGGCTTCTTCCTCCGGGACGCCAACGACACCTTCCGGCTGTACCCGAAGGGGCGGCTGCAGCTCGACTTCGTCAGCAGCTTCGGCAGCGGGGTCTCGGATGTGAAGGCGGCGGACGGAGGGAACGCGTTGCAGCCGCGCTTCTTCGCCCGTCGCGCCCGGCTGGAGTTCGACGGCGAGTTCCTGAAGCGCTGGTCGTTCAAGCTCGACGTCGACTTCGGCGGCCAGGCGCTCGGGAATGCCAACGGCAAGACCGAGGTATCCGCGGCGTCGGCGGGCGCTGAGCCGACGGCCGAGACCGCGCGCTTCGCCGCTGTCCAGAGCACGAGCGCGAACGCCGCGCTCGCCGACTTCTGGATCAACTACTCCGTCATGCCGGCGCTGAACTTCATGCTCGGCCAGTTCAACTCCCCCTTCGGGATGGAGATCCAGTCGAGCAGCAACGCCATCACGTTCATGGAGCGCAACATCGCGATGCGGAGCTTCGCCCACCCCGAGGGCAAGAGCATCGGGCTGATGGCGTGGGGCGACGTCGCCGACAAGATGTTCTTCTACGGGCTCAGCGTGGTCGCCGGTGACGGCCAGAACCGGCCGGGCGTCGACGGCGATGTCGATTTCATCGGCCGCGTGTTCGCGCGCCCGTTCGCCGGCGACAAGAAGGGGCTGCTCGCCAAGGCGCAGATCGGCCTCAGCGCGCAGCACGGGGAGCGCGACCAGGACTACGTGGGCTACGACTACGCGCCCATCAGGACCGGGCACGGCTACACGCTCTGGAGCGGCGGCTACAAGGATTCGCTCGGGCGGCAGATCCACGTCATCCCGTCGAGCACGCAGAACGCGATCGGCGGCGAGCTCCGGCTGCCGATCAAGAGGGTCGAGCTCCGGGCCGAGGCCTACTACCTCGCGAACAACACCCGCGAGGCCGTGGAGGGCTATCAGCTCGCGCACACCGAGCGGCTCGGCCAGGTGAAGGGCCTCGGCTGGTACGTGCAGCTCTCTGCGTGGCCCGTGGGCGACGCCTTCGTCACCGGGGATCCGGGGTACAGCCCGCGCCCCGTGAAGGTCGATCTGACGAAGGAGCCCGAGAAGCCGAAGTCGGGGCTCGAGGTCGCGGCGCTGCTCGCGGGGATCAACGCGACCTACGACGGCGCGTCCCGGGGCGGCGCGTACGACGAGAACACGCCGGGCGCCGAGGGCGGTCCGGGCACCGACCTCAACGTCATGCAGGTCGGCCTCGCCGCCAACTACTGGCACACGAAGAACGTGCGGCTCAGCGTGAATTACAACGCATACCTGACGCCGGGCAGCGGCTCCGACGAGAACCTCCTCCGGGTGCCGGGCAACACCTTGAAGCGGACCGACGCGCACGCGCTGCACGAGCTCGGCGCCCGGGTCGGCCTGTCCTTCTAGCTCCCCGCGTCCCGTCCCCGCGCGGCGCGGAGCCCCAGCCGCGCCCTCGTTCATTTGCCCTCCAACGAAGCGCGCCGGCGGGATTCCCTGCCGCGCACATCCCGCGGCGCCAAAGCCCCGCCGGCGAGGTCGCGCGCCTCAATTTTGGCCCAGGACAGCGCGGCGGGGTACCCGTCGGGCCATGCGCGACATGCGTCAGTGGATCGCCGTCGGTGCAGCCGTGGGGCTCGTGGCCGTGACCCTCCCCATGCTGCGCGAGCACGACGTCCAGCTCGGGGGGCTGCTCGCCAAGAAGACGAACGCCGGGGGCCCGACGATCACGCGGACCGTGACGCCGCCGCCGCTCACGGACCTCGATCTGACGCGCATCGACGACCGGAAGACCCCGCCCACGGCGCCGGCGCACGGCGACCGCGTCGCGGAGCTGACCATCGACCCGATGTACCAGCGGGCGGCGATCGGCTTCCTGCGGGCAGGCCGGGTCCCGGAGGGCGCGGTCGTCATGACCGATATCCGCACCGGGAAGGTGCTCGTCTGGGCGAGCTACGTGAACGAGGGGGCGCTGCACGACGTCGCTGCAGAGGCCACCGCGCCGTCGGCGAGCGTCTTCAAGGTCGTGACCGGCACCGCCCTCGTCGAGGCGGGCCTGAGCCCGAACACCAAGCAGTGTTATTCGGGCGGCGAGCACTCGATCCGGCCGGCGGACATGGTCGACAACAAGCGCCGCGACAAGTACTGCGCGACGCTCGCGCAGGCGATGGGCCGGAGCATCAACACGGTGTTCGCGCGGCTCGCCGCGAGGAACCTCGACCGAGAGAAGCTCGGCGCCGTGGCCGAGAAGCTCGGCTGGGGTCAGGACACGCCGTTCGACGTGAAGGTCGCGCCGAGCACGATCTCGCTCCCGGAAGACGATCTCGGCTTCGCGCGGACCGCGGCGGGCTTCTGGAACACGACGCTGTCGCCGTTCCAGGGGGCGAACCTGGCGACCACGATCGCCAATGGCGGCGAGATGATCCGGCTCCACGTCGTGTCGAGCGTCAAGGACGAGATCGGCGACATCTACCAGGGCCCGAGCGAGCGCCAGGTGCTCAAGCGGGTGATGGACGAGAGCACGGCCAACGCGGTGACCGCGATGATGGAGGCGACGGTGAATAACGGCACGAGCTACCGTTCGTTCCATGATCGCAACGGCCGCGCCTACCTCCCGGATATCCGCGTCGCGGGCAAGACGGGAACGCTCACGAAGCCGACGCCCGAGGGGCCCTTCTACACCTGGTTCGTCGGGTTCGCGCCGAGCCGCAAGCCCGAGGTCGCCATCTCCGTGATGGTCGCCAACGGCGCGAAATGGCGGGTCAAGGCGACGAACGTCGCCTGCGACATGCTCCGCACCTACTTCGCCGACAAGGGCGCGCCCGGCGTGAGCGACCCGAACAACCGGACCGGCGCGACAGCCCACCGCCGCTGACGCGGGGCTGGCGAGCCGCCGAGCCGCAGCGCGCCAGGCCGATCGCGGCGCCGCGCTGCGCGGATGCACCTGAACGCGGCACCGTGCCCCCAGCGAGGTTCCCTCGAGACCGACGACGCCAGCGGACCGTCGGCCCGTCAGGAAGACCACCGCGCAACCTTCACGAGGCCCTCCGTAGGGCCGAAATCATTCGATTTCCGCCCTCACCAGGATCCGGCGATGACGGTGCGTCACGGACCCGTGTGCCTGCCTGGTGGCTGGCAGGTGTGCAGGCTCATCGTAAACGCCGCGGCGGCGATCGATTCATGGAAACTTTCCGCCCGGGGGGCGAGCCCTCCCGCCGGCTCGCCGTCCGCGGCGCGAAGGTCCGGACCGCTCCGATGCAGCCGGACACCCTGGGCCAGGGTGGGACCTAGTTGCGAGAGGTGCTGCTTGTGCAGCTTGTGCTCGGCCGAGATCCGCGTGCTAGCATCTCTGTTGTGCAGGTTGTGCTCCGCAAGCTCGGCCGGGGATCACGCGCAGTCGTTGGCCGGCTCGTCCGTGCACCACGGAAAGGCTCGGTCATCGTCATCGAGTTCTCCGACGGAATGCATGAATATGTCACGACGCCGGTCAAGCGCGTGTTGCGCCTCGCTGGGCGCGAAGTCTTCTACATAGAGACCGTGAACTCCCGGTACCGCCTCGAGGTGCGCGGCCGCGAGGTCGCGCTGGACGGCGCGGTCGGCGGCTGAGCCCTGCCAGGTGCGACCCAGGCGGCGCGGATCCTTCGGTTCCTTCAGTTCTTCAGAACGAGCGCGCGCCTCTGACGTGACTGACGTGACTGTGACGTGACCGCGCGGGGAGGCGGAGGTCAACGCCTCACGGCGGCGCGATGCACTGCACACTCGTCTAGCACGAGAACTGCATCTCCGCGCGCATTGCCCCTTGCGCTTCCATTCGCTCTTGGGCACAGTCCCGCTCCCTTTGAGGGGCCCCGCGGTAGGCCATCCACCGGTGCAGGATGGGGCTCGCCTGGCGAGCTGTCGTCATGATGCCGCGCCCCCGACCGTGAGGAGATTGAAGCAGATGGGCAAGCGCGATCGCCGCCAGTCGATGAAGATGAGGCGCCGCAAGGCGCAGGCTGCCAAGAAGGAGCGCGCCAAGCGCAGCAAGCTGGCGAAGGCCCCGGCGGAGGTCGCTGGCAAGGCCAAGAAGCCCCGCGCTCCCAAGAGCGCCGCTCCCGCGAGCCCTTCGCCGGCTGCTTGATGGGGTGCGAGGCGCGGTCGATCGGCCGCGCACCACGCGCCACCCGTCGCATCGCCGCGCTGTTGCGATCCCGTCGCTCACCCAGGCCTCGCACGGCGGCGTCGTGCTCGGCCCGTCGCGCCCCCCGGCGCGCGGCCGCACACCTCGCCAGCGGGGGCGCTCACTCGTCGCGAATCACACGCGTGTGCAGGCTCAGGCCGGGCTGCCGGCCCATGTCGGTCGCGCCCGCCGAATCGCCAGCCCCATTCTGCGTGGGCTGGGGCTCCTTGGGCGGGGGCTCGCCGAGGAGCCCGGCGTCGCCCTCCCTTCGCTCCTCGTCGATGAGCTCCCAATGGCCCCGTTCGTCGCGCCAGCGCTGCGCGACCCGGGTGCTGCGGACCGTGGCCTCGTCGTTCCGCAGCCAGAGGACGTCGAGGTAGACCTCGGCTTCCTCGCGCTGGGTCATCTCGAAGCCGCCGAACTCCACGTCGACGACCCGGAGGCGGGTGCCCCACCCGGCGTGACGATTCATGAAATCCTGGCGCGCGTTCGCGCCGACGCGCTCGAGCGCGACATCCATGCGGCCGAACCGGGCAGCCGTGTTCATCTCGAGCGCCGCTTCGGTGAGGCGCTGGGACGTGCTCGGGGCGATGCCGCAGCCGGCGAGGGGCAAGAGGCTCAGGGCGAGGAGGACGCGGCGCATGCCGAGCACCCTGGGCGAAGGGGTCGGCGCGGGCAAAATTTCCAGCAGGCGCGCGGCGCTCAGAACGAGTTCGTCGCGACGAAGTAGAGCTGACCGCCGGGGATCGCGAGATCGCTCAGGCCATAGGCGTACCCGAAGCGCAGCTGCGAGGAGAGGACGTACCCGATGTTCAAGCTCAGCCACAGCTCGCCGCCGACCGAGGCGTGCAGCTGGGGCGAGTAGAGCAGGCTCTTCCGCGTGAAGAGGGCGAGGTCGTCCATCTCGAAGCGGTTGAATGCGCCGCCGTGGTCGAGGAAGAGGCTCGCGTCGACGCGGCGCAGGTAGATCGGCAGCGTCACGAGGCCGCGGTCGGGTTTCAGGAGGGGCACGCGGTACTCGAACGTCTGCGAGAAATAGGAGCGGCCGAACATCGCGCCCGGCGCGTAGCCGCGGAGCGTGAACGAGCTATTCGTGACCCCGGTGAGCAATGTGTCGACGAGGGTGAGGTTCTCGAGATCGTACCCGCCCACGCCATAGCTGGCGCCCCGGGGGAAGTTGCCGCCAGACACCGCCCCGGCGACGCGGAACGCGAGGGTGTGATCGCCTGACCAGGGCATGGCGACGTAGGCGGTGAGGCCCGTCGAGAACGCGTAGGTCGTATAGCTGCTGCCCGTCTCCGGGCCGGCGTAATCGAGGCCAGCGCTCAGCGACACCCCGCGGGGCGCGCCGGCGGCGTCGAGCGAGCCCTCGGCGTTCGAGAATGCGTAGCCGAGGTGCGCGAGGTTCAGGGTGCCCCGCGGCGGGAGGATGGTCCGGGGCGCGTACGGGTCGAGCTTGTCGCCGACGGGGAGCTGCCCCTTGAACGCGGCGCTGCCGAACGACGCGCTCAGGGTATGCCGCGAGAACTCGCCGCGGATCGGATAGCTGATGCCGGAGGAGATCCCGATCGTTCGCTCGTCGTAGACGACGTTTCGGCCGTTGAGGCGGTAGCCGCCGCGCGGCGAGATGTTGTGGTACACGCGGACGCCGAGATCGACAGGCAGCCGGCCGTAGTTGTACCCGAGCAGGACGTTCGGGGCCGGCGCGTCCGGCTGCACGGTGAGCTCGCCGAAGATCGTGTGGCGACCGACGATGTCGGTGCCGGTCACGCTCACCGTGAGCGCGTTCGAGCCATAGCTCCCGGGCGCGTAGTCGAGCGTGATCGCGCGCGGCGCGAGCGTGGGAAGCGGGTTGTAAGGGACGCGCTCGAGCCGCGCCGCCGAGGGCTCGGCGGCGGGATCGGGGCGATCGCCCGGGGGCGGCGGCGCCGGGAGGAAGCGCGCCGGATCGAGCGGCATGGCGAAGAGGTCGTGGCCCCGAGAGGTATATCCAACATAGACAAGCGTCTTGCCATCGGGGCTGATCGCCGGGTGCAAGGCGCCGAGTCTCACGTTCGTGACCTGGCGCAGCGCGCCGGACGAGACGTCGTAGGCGTAGACGTTGTGGATGCCGGTGCGATCGGAGGTGAAATAGAGCGTCTCGCCGTCGGGCGACCAGACGGGGTTCATGTCGGTCGCGCGATCGCGCGTCACCTGCCGGAAGCCGCCGGTGGCGACGTCCACCACGCGGATGTCGCGATAGCCGCCCGCGGTCCAGACGCTGTACGCGAGGCGGTTGCCGTCGGGCGAGAACGACGGGGAGTAGGCCTGCTCGAAGCGGGCGCTCGGGACGAGATCGCGCCGCTCGGACAGGGCGCCATCCCTGGAGAGCCGCGCGATCTCCAGGTAGCGGGTGCCCTTGCTGTTGAGGGAGAAGGCGACGAGATCTCCGGTCGGGCTCACGTCCGGGGCCGCGGATCGGAGCCCGTGCGTCAACCGGCGCCGCCAGGGCTCGTCGCCGTCGGGCGCCGCCTTGCCGCGCGGGAGCAAGATCAGATCGTTTCGGTAGTAGTGGTTGCGCCACGGCAGGAGCGCCGTGAAGACGAGGTCACCCGCCGGCGTGAACGCCGGTCGCGAGGGCGCGTTGGTGCGCGCGACCAGCGCTTCGCGGCGCTCGCCCCCGGGCGCGGGCGCGGCGAGGGGGACGCGGTAGATACCGGGGCGCTCCCCGCCGTCGTCGCGGAAGTAGACGATCTCGTCTGCAGCGGTCCGGCGCGCGGCGGGCGGGACGAACCGCGGGTAGAGCACGTTGCGCCCGTGGTAGGTGAGCCGCGCGCCCTCGCGGAGCCCGCGCGCCTCGACGGCCGCCATCTGCTCTCGGTAGAGCCGGCGGAGGTGGTCCTTCCAGCCCTCGTACAGCTCGACGTAGGTCCTGCCGGTCACGCGGCGGATGGCGCGGTTGATCCCCCACGGGAGGAGCGACGCCCCGTAGTCGGCGGAGACGGCGCGCATCGTGTTGGGCCCGTAGACGTCGATGATCCAGCCCAGGAACCTCGATCCGTAGAGATACCAGAGGTTGCCCTGCGGCCAGCGGTACGCGGAGCTCGAGATCTGATCGAGCCGCGCGATGTTGTCCTCGAGCACGTCGGCGCGCAGGTACATGTCGAACATGCTCGAGCGCATCCGGCCACCACTCGAGTGGTGGCTCTCGCTCACCACGGCGAGCCCCTCGATGATCCACCGCGGCTGCACCTGGTTCGGCGAGAACGTCTTGCCCACGATCGCGTTCAGGATCGCCGGGATCCCCGAGGTGTTGTCGATGTGCGCGATGTGCGTGAACTCGTGCGTGAGGAGATCGAGGTACCAGTCGTCGTAGTCGCCGAGCGTCGACAGGTCGTCCGGACCGGATGCGAGGAGGTGGATCGAGTTGTAGGGGATCGTGCCGGCCGACCCGTTCGCTATCTCGGAGTCGTCGGTGATCAGGATCTCCGTGCGGCCCTTCGGGGCGTAGCCGAGCGCATCCTCGACGCGCCCGTAGATCGTCTCGGCGAGCGAGGCGATGCGCGCCGCGAGGGGCTCGAGGCCCTGCGGATGGTGCACGCGGAAGTGGGCGGTCTCGAACGTCCAGAAGGCGAGATCGGGATCGCCCGTCGCCCGGGCCGGCCGCGGAACGAGGAGCAGCAGCGCCGCGAGGGCGACGGCAGAGAGGACGGACGCTGCGCGGTGGAGCGGCCGGCTCGCTCGCGAGCCGGCGCGCGCGGGAGAAGAGTTCACCACGATCGAGGCGGCGTGGCGACCTCAGAGGTCGTCGTAGAAGAGCGGCTCCCTGTTGCGCGTGAACCGGGACACGAGCTGCCGGCCCTCCGCCGAGATCTGCGTGATCCGGGCGCCGAAGCCTGGCTCGGCCGAGTCCCTCGAGCCGCCTGCCTCGCGCGTCCACCGGACCGCGGCCTGCGCGGTGAACTCGTAGTTGCCCGGCAGGCGGACGCGCAGGGTCACGACGGAGCCCGTCGGCGGGATCTTGTAGGTCGCGACGAAGATGCCCCCGTGCTCGATGACGTCGTTGCCCGCCAGTCCCTTGTAAAAATTCGACGGCGTCAGAGCGCCGAGCTCGACATCGACGACCGCCGCGTGCGTGCGGTGGTCGACGGGCTGCGGCACGGCCTGGGACGGCGGAGCGCCGCGTGGGTCCGCGGCCGGGTGCGACGCGGCGGGGTAAGCGGGCGAGGACGGCGAGGCGGGCGCCGGCGCACGCCGCGGCTGCTGCGGCGAGGGGAGCGTGTGCTGGAGGGGCGCAGACACGGCCACCGCGGGAACAGGCGCGAACGGCGCGGGCGCGGCCACCGCTGCAGGTGCATGCGCTACCTGCGCGGGCGCGGCCACCGCCACGACGGGCGCTGGCGCGCTCGGCGCTGGCGCAACCGGCGCGGGCGCGGCCACCGCAACCGGCGCTGGCGCGACCACCGCTACAGGCGCTGGCGCAGCCACCGCTATCGGCGCAGGCGCTGGCGCGGCCACCGCTACAGGCGCAACCGGCGCTGGCGCGGCCACCGCTACAGGCGCTGGCGCTACCTGCGCAGGCGCGGCCGCCGCCACGGGCGCACGCGCCTGCGCGGAGGCACCGGCGGCCTGCGCCCTGCTCAGCGCGTTGACCTTGCTCAGCGAGGAGGCGACGTGCTCCATCAGCACGTCCACCACCGGATCGGCCGCGGTGATCCTCTGCAGGCGGTTCAGGACGTCGCGCACATGGCCGAGCGCGATCTCGCTGCCGTCGAGGGCCTGACCCCCGGAGCGCTCGATGCGGTGCATGATGCCCATCGCCTGCGCTATCGGCTCGGCGAGCGCCTCGATCTCAGGCGACACCCCCCCGTTCGACTGGAGCGCATTGAGCGCCGCGGCGAGCAGTTCGCGGGCGCTTTTCGCAAGCTGCGCGGGTTCCGACATGAATCCTCCGAAGGGCGCATCCTACGCGGTCGCGCGCGCATAGGTTCAGGATTCGATGCCGCGAGCCGGCCAGGCGACCCCGCCGGCGACGCGGCCGGCCGTCAAGCGCCCCCCAGCCGGCGGTCACCCGCGCGACGCCCCCGACGCCACGAGGGCCGCGAGCTCACCGACCGACGCCGGCTCTCCGTCGATCTCCCCCTCCAGCAGCGCGACGGCCGTGTCGCCGGTCCTCACCAGGACCATCCCGCCCTCGACCACCGCCTCGCCGGGCGCGAGCGCTTCGGGGAAGCTCGCCGCCGGCGCGGCCCGCAAGACGATGACGCAGGCGCCCTCGATCTCGGTCCACGCGCCTGGAGCCGGCGCGAGGGCGCGGACGTGCCGGAGGACGCGCTCCGTCGGCCAGGACCAGCAGATGGCGCACGCCTCGTCGTCCGGCGCAGGCGCCTGCGTCGCGAGCGCCGGATCCTGGGCGACGCCCGCCACCTCCTCGCCGCGCGCGAACCGATCGACCGTGCGCCGCAGGACCCGGAGGCTCGGCCGGTCGAGCGCCCGGGCGAGCTGCCACGCGGTCCACCCCGGATCGATGGGGAGCCTCTCCTGTTCCAGGATCTCGCCGGTGTCGTACTCCGCCTCGATCCGGTGCGCCGTGACGCCGCTCTCGGCGTCCCCCGAGGCGATGGCCCAGTACGTGGGGTCCGGCCCGCGATGACGGGGGAGCAGCGAGGGGTGCACGCCGATCCCGCCGAGCCGCGCCGCCCTCACGAGCGACATCGGCAGGCGCGTGGTCCAGAACCAGCTCACCAGGAGATCGGGCGCGAGCGCCTCGACGCGCGACGCGAGCTCCGGGCGCTCGACGTCGGGACGCAGCAGGAGGCGCGAGCCGAAGAGCCGGCGGGCCCGGCGGAGCGCCACCGCGTCGGCGCGGCTGATCGCGGCGAGGGCGATGTCGTGACCGTCGCCGTGGAGCAGCAACGCCGCCAGCGGGAGGCCAAAAAAGGCGACCCGCAGAGGGCGCTCGCCCGAGCGTCGGCCGAAAAGTTTTCCGTGTGGGAGCAGGCTGATAGGTGAAGGCTCCGATGGCGGCGCCCCCTCTGCAAGGCTCATTTCGTCCGGCGCTCCGGCCCGGCCACCGCTACGACGCGTCCGCCGCGCGCCGGCCGATCCTCGTCTTCGAGGACGTCTACAAATCGTACCGCGCCGATCAGCCGGTGCTCCGCGGGATGTCGCTCTCGATCGAGCGCGGCGAGTTCGTGTTCATCACGGGCCCGAGCGGCTCGGGCAAGAGCACGCTCCTCCGCCTCGTGCACCGCACCGAGCGCGTCGACGATGGCCGGATCCTCTTCCTCGGCCGGGACATCGCGCGCCTGACCGACGCGTCGATCCCCGCGCTCCGGCGCAACATCGGCTTCGTCTTCCAGGATTTCAAGCTGGTCCCGGGCTGGACCGTGTTCGACAACGTGGCCATCACGCTGGAGGTGCTCGGCCTCCCGTCGCGCCTGCTCCGGACCCGGGTCGGCGAGGCGCTCGAGCGCGTCGGCCTGGCGGGGCGCGGCGGCGACCGAGCGCAGGTGCTGAGCGGCGGCGAGCAGCAGCGCGTCTCGATCGCGCGGGCGATCGTCGGGGAGCCGACGCTGATCCTCGCGGACGAGCCGACGGGCAACCTCGACCCGCAGCTCGCGATCGATCTGCTCGGGCTGTTCGAGGACATCCACGAGACCGGCACGACCGTGCTGTTCGCGACGCACGATCGGACGCTGCTCGACGTGCGCCCCCGGCGCGTGGTCGTGCTCGACGACGGGAAGGCGACCGACGTGCCGCACGGCCTCGGATCCGGCGGCGAGCTCGCGGACGGCGACGAGGACGAGATGGACAGCGGCGTGCGTGGCGCGGCGCGGCGTAGCGCCGAGGGCTCCGCCTCACGAGACGGATAGAGGGAACCGGATGCAGACCAGCGAGCGTGACGATCGGCGGAGATGGCTTCGCACCTGGCGGGCAGGGAGGAGCGACTGGCGGCTGCAGGCGCTGTCGATCTTCTCGCTCGCGGTCGCGTTCGTCTGCCTCGCGTCGGCCCTCCTCGTGGTCACGAACCTCATGGCGGTGCGCGATCGCTGGTCGCGCGCCGGCCGCGCCACGGTCTACCTGCGCGACAGCGCGACCGAGGCGCAGACCGCGGAGCTCACCCGCGCGCTCGAGGGCACCGAGGGCGTCAAGAAGGTGCGGCTCGTGACGAGCGCCGAGGCGCGCCGCGAGGTGGTGCACGACGACGGCGACAAGGCCCTCGCCGCGCTCCCGCCGAGCGCGTTCCCCGCGTCGCTCGAGGTCGGCTTCACCGAGGAGGTCTCCGACGAGGCGCTCGCCTCGATGACGGTGAAGCTGCGCGCCCTGCCGGCCGTGGACACGGTGGAGACGTACCAGCGCTGGACGGAGCGGCTGTCGTCCCTCCTCAGCGGCGGCGTCGCCGCGAGCGCGTGCCTCGCCGCGATCGTCCTCTGCGCCGTCGTGAGCGTCATCGGCTCGACGATGCGCCTGCTCTTGCATCGCCGGAAGATCGAGGTCGAGGTGCTGAAGCTGGTCGGCGCGACCGACGGCTTCGTGCGCCGGCCGTTCATCGTCGAGGGCGCCACGCAGGGCGCCGCGGGCGCGGCCGGCGCGCTGCTCGTGCTGGGCGCCCTGTTCATGATGGTGCGCGGACGCTTCGATCACGAGCTCGCCAACCTGCTCGGCGTCTCGCCGTCGTTCCTGCCGTGGGAGGTCGCGTTCGGGATGGTCACCCTCGGGGCGGCGCTCGGCGCCACGACCGCGCTGCTCACGCTGCGCAAGATGGTGGCCGTGTGAGGCGCCGCGTCCGGCTCGCGCCGCTCGCGCTGGCGCTCCTCACCGGCGCCGCGACGAGCGGCGCCGAGGTGCCGGCGCCGGGCGCCCCGGCGCCCACGTCCGCCTGGGCCGCCAGGGCCCCGGCCCCGGCGGCGCGCCCGGGCTCCGCGCTGGCCGAGAACGATCTCGATCGCCTGCTCGCGAAGCTCGACGCCGAGGAGAAGGCGCTGCGCGCGGAGCTCGACGCGATCGGCCCCGCGCTGGAGCTCACCCGCCGCCGGATGATCGCGCGCGGGCGCGCGTACTACCGCCACGTCCGCGCCGGGTTCCTCCCGGTGGGCGGCGGGTTCGACGCGCTGGTGGACCACGCCGCCCGCGTGGAGCGCACCCGGCTCGCCCTCGAGCGCGACCTCGCCCGCGAGGCGGAGCTGACCCGGCGCAGCGCCGAGCTCGCGGACCGGCTCACGCACCTCGGAGCGGAGCGCGCGCCCCTCGAGGTGCACCGCGAGGCGATGAACCGCGCCCGGGTCGCGCTGGCCCAGGAGGAGGAGCGCCGCGCCGCGTTCTCGCGCGCGTTCGAGACGAGCGTGCGCCCCGACTACCTCGCGATCTACGGCGCGGACACCGGGCCCGCCGAGCTCGATCGCCGCGCCGGCTTCCGCGCGCTCATGGGGCGGCTCCCCTTCCCGATCGCCGGCCGCGCGGAGGTGCGCAAGGTGTCGCGCCGCAGCGCCGGAGGCCCCGGCGTCGAGCTCACCGCGCTGGACGGCGCGCCGGTCCGCAGCGTGGCCGCTGGGCGGGTGGCCTTCGCCGACACGTACGCGGACTACGGGCTCACCGTGATCGTCGATCACGGCGAGCGGCTCTACTCGGTGTACGCGAACCTCGGCGCCGCGGACGTGCGCGCCGGCGATCAGCTCCAGGGCGGGGCGCGGGTGGGCACGGTCGCGAGCGGACCGGACGGCGCGAAGCTCTACTTCGAGCTGAGGCGCGGCGCCGAGGTGATCGATCCGGGTCCCTGGTTCGGGATGTAGCGGCGCGAGCCCGCCGCGCGCCGCCGCGAGGCGAGCCCGCGCGACGCGCGAAGTGTGCTAAGGCGGCCCCGTGAATCGCCCTGACGGCCGCGCCCTCGATGTCCACCGCCCCGTGGAGATGATCCTCGGGTTCCACCGCAACGCAGAGGGCTCCGTCCTCTACCGCGCCGGGAGGACGGTCGTGCTCTGCACGGCCTCGGTCGAGCCCACCGTGCCCGCCTGGATGATGGGCAAGGGCGCGGGCTGGCTCACGGCCGAGTACCAGATGCACCCGCGATCGAGCCCGGCCCGCAGGGAGCCGCGCGACGGGCGGGGCAAGGCCCCGAGCGGGCGCACGCAGGAGATCCAGCGGCTCATCGGCCGCGCGCTCCGGGCGGCGATCGATCTCAAGCAGCTCGGCGAGCGGACGATCGCGATCGACTGCGACGTCCTCGAGGCGGACGGGGGCACGAGGACCGCGTCGATCACCGCCGGCTTCGTGGCGCTCGCGCTGGCGCTCGACCGGATGCGCGCGGCCGGATCGCTCGAGGCGCCGGTGCTCCGCGATCAGGTGGCGGCGATCAGCGTGGGCCACCTCCCGGGCGGGCTCGCGCTCGACCTCGTCTACACCGAGGACAGCTCGGCGCGCGTCGACATGAACGTCGTGGCGACGGCGGTCGGCTCGATCGTCGAGGTCCAGGCGACGGCCGAGGACGAGGCCATCCCCCGGGCAGAGCTCGATCGCATGACCGACCTCGCGCTCGCGGGCGTGGCGTCGCTCGCGAGCGCGCAGCACCGGGCGCTGTCGAGCGCCGGCGTCGATCTCTCCGCGCTCTTCCAGACGGACCGCTGGAGGGTCGCGTGAGCCGGGAGCCGCTGCGCCTGCTCGCCGCGACCTCCAACCGAGGAAAGCTCGCGGAGCTGCGCTCGCTGCTCTCCGACCTCCCGATCGAGGTGCTCTCGCTTTCGGATGTGCTGCCGGGCGCGCCGCCCGTGGTCGAGGACGGCGCGACGTTCCTGGACAACGCGCTCCTCAAGGTGCGCGCCGGGGCGCTCCGATCGGCGATGGTGACGCTCGCCGAGGACTCGGGGCTCGAGGTGGACGCGCTCGACGGACGACCGGGCGTCCGGTCCGCCCGCTTCGCGAGGGAGGACGCGACCGACGCGGAGAACAACGAGGCCCTGCTCGCGGCGCTCGCGGACGTCGCGGACGACCGGCGCCGAGCGCGCTTCCGCTGCGTGATGGTGCTGCTCGATCCGCGGTCCGAGGCGCAGCCCATCGTGACCGAAGGGCGCTGCGAGGGGTGGATCGGCAGGCAGCCCAGGGGCGCGGGCGGCTTCGGGTATGATCCGCTGTTCGTCGTGGAGGCGTACGGACGGACGATGGCCGAGCTCGGCGAGGCCGAGAAGAACCTCGTGAGCCACCGCGGCAAGGCCGCGCGGGAGATGCGCTCCTCGCTCGAGGCGCTTGTCGCGCGACGGTAGGACGGCAGGCGGTGCGCGGTGGGCGCCGATCGAGCGGCGACGCCGGACGGCGGTTGACCCCGTCCGGGACCGCTTGTAATCGCGACCGGAGGCACCCACGTACTGCCCGGTGATCGGATCCCCTGATGAAGCAGGACTGGAAGGCCGTCGGAAGCTACGGGACCGTCGGTCTCGAGGTGGTGCTGTGCATCCTGGTCGGCCTGTTCATCGGCCGCTGGCTCGACGGGAAGCTCGGGACCGATCCGTACCTCTCGGTGCTCTGGTTCTTCTTCGGGCTCGGCGCCGCCGGCAAGGCGGTCTTCCGGGCGTGGAAGGAAATGCAGGCCGTGGCCGAGCGCGAGGAGCGCGAGCAGGGGAACCCTGCGCCGAGGTTCGACGACCGGAAGGCACTGCAGGACGAGCGCGCGCCGGACGGCGACCGCCGGACAGGCTCGAGCGGCGAGGTCCGCGATCCCGGCGGGCTGCAGGACGCGAAGGGGAACGATGAGCGCTGAGCGAAGGCCGGGGGCGCCCGGCAGCGATCCGCCGCACGAGGAGCCCGACGCGGAGGAGCGGCCCGGCGTCGGGGACGCCACCATGCGGTCCGTGCTCCGCTGGGTCGCCGGCACGGCCGCGGTCCTGTCCGTGGCCGCGCTGCTCGCGTACGGCGCGCGCGCGGCGCTCGGCGTGTGCATCGGGGGCGCCATCGCGACGGTGAACCTGTACGTCTTCGCGCGCATCGTCGACGCGTTCCTCTCGCGCCGGGGCCACACGGTGTCGTGGACGCTGATCGCGATGATCAAGCTGCTCGGCCTGATGGGCGGCGTGTGGCTCCTCCTGAAGAGCGAGGTGGTCTCGGGCGTCGCCTTGATGGTCGGCTACGCCTCGCTCGTCGTCGGCATCACCCTGGGGACGCTGTTCGGACCGAAGCCCCCGGCGGACGGAAGCCCGCCGGGCGCTCACGGCTGAGCTCCCGCCGGAACCGGCCTCCGGGAGCGACCCGCGCGGCGTGGGGAGACTTGGCGCGCTCCAGGGTGCCCACCGTAAACGAGTTGTGGTAGAGGCGAGGCCCCTCGATCGAGGGCGAACTCCCACAAGGCGCGCCAGCGCTCGCGGCCGTGCCGGCACAGCCGCGCGGCTCCCGGCGCGGCGCATCGACGACGAAAGCCATGCCTGAGCACACAGGGTTCCTCACGTACCTCCTGGCGCAGCTCCCCGGACTCCGGGAGAACGCTCGCAACATCGGCAAGACGTTCATCGGTCACCACACCGTGGACTACCGCGGGACCGAGCCGATCTTCATGAGCCTTCTGATCATGGTGCTGTTCGTGCTCCTCGCCAGCGAGGTCCGCGGCCAGTACCGGCGCCTGAACGAGTCCGTGATCCCGGAGGACAAGCTCACGCTGCGCACGTTCTTCGAGGCGTTCTTCGGCTACTTCTACGGGATGGCCCGGGACGTGATGGGGCCCGTGAACGCGAAGCGGTACTTCCCGCTCATCGGGGGCTCGGCCGCGTTCATCTTCTTCTCGAACGCGTCGGCGCTCATCCCGGGAGTGAACCCGCCGACCTCGAACCTGAACGTCACGATCGGCTGCGCGGTCGTCGTGTTCGTCCTGTTCAATTACTACGGGCTGAAGGAGAACGGCTGGAGCTACCTCGCTCACCTCGCCGGGCCGAAGTGGTACCTGGCGCCGCTCATCTTCCCCATCGAGGTCATCTCCACCTGCGTCCGCCCGGTCACGCTCTCGATCCGGCTCATGCTCAACATCGGCGTCGATCACCTCGTGGCGAGCATCTTCCTGGGGCTCGTCGCGCTGTTCGTCCCGGTGCCCCTGATGTTCCTGGCGATCATCGTCATCGTCGTGCAGACGCTGGTGTTCTGCCTGCTGAGCTGCATCTACATCGGGCTCGCGACCGAGAAGGCAGACCACCACTGACCGCTTCGCCTGACCGCCTGGTCAGCCGCCCACCGGCGCCGCGGAGAATGGCGCTGGAGGTGAAGAGAAGGCTAGCCAGCCCTCGAAAATCGGATTAGAGGGGCCCCGCTGTCGATGGGTTGCCCCACAGCGGTGGTGGATCGCGGAAGCGCGGCCCCTGCCGAGCAGTAGCAGAGGTCCCTGGAGCGATCCCCGGATCTCGATGGGGGACCGCCCCGCGGCCCCCGACCCAAGCAGATGTTTCGCATGCAGCCCCGCGGGCTGTGTGGCTTGAAAGGAGCAGATTCGGATGTCGCTGAAGAGCAAGCTGTCGCTGTCCGCCGTTGTCGGCACTGCGCTGGTACTGGTTCCCGCTATGGCGCTGGCGCAGGATGGCGCGGCGTCGAACAAGTACGACGCGAACTCGTGGCTCGCCGTCGCTGCCGGATTCGCGATCGGCATCGCTGCCCTCGGCGGCACCATGGGCCAGGGGCGCGCGGCGGCCGCCGCCCTGGAGGGCATCTCCCGGAACCCGGGCGCCGCTGCCCGGATCCAGACCCCGATGATCCTCGGCCTGGCGCTCATCGAGTCGCTCGTGCTCCTCTCCTGGGTCATCGCGTTCTTCCTCCAGGGCAAGATCGCCCCCTGAGCGAGCGCTCGCCGCGCCTACCGGGCCCGGCTCCGCTGCTCCTTCCCGCCCCCCTTCCCTACGCCCACTACCCCGCGACGGGCCTCGCGCCTGCCGCTACCTCACGCGCACGACGGTGCCCGGCTCGTGCGCCGTGGGAAGGACGGCCGTCCAGCCGGCGGGGAGCCGGGGCGACGTCCACCAGAACAGCCGCTGCGCATCGAGCGGAGCCAGGTTCACGCAGCCGTGGCTGCGCACCTGACCGAACGAGCGATGCCAGAACGCGCCGTGCAGCCCGACGCCCTTCGAGAAGTACTGGACGTAGGGGACGTCCTCCATCCGGTAGTACCGCTCGGCGGCCTCGTCCTCGAGGTTGTCCATGTCCGAGGTGAGCAGCTTGGCCCAGATCCGGAAGGTGCCGGCGGGCGTGGCGCGCTGCGACCCGGGCGCTCCCTTGCCGGTCGAGACGAGCGTCGCGAACACGGGGCGAGGCCCTTCGTAGGCCACCAGCGTCTGCGTCGAGCGCTCGACGTCGATCCAGCGCTCACCCGCCTCGACGTCGACCTCAGGCGGCGGCGCCACCGAGGGGCGCCGGAGATCGCGGGTCGAGATCCACGCCGCGACGTCGCCCTCCGCGATGCGCGCGAGCTTCCCCGAGGCGCCCTGCGCCTCCTCCAGGTAGGGGACCACCTCGAACCGCACCTTGCTCTCCTCGGTCCGCGTGAAGCCCGCCCCCGTCCGCGTGTAGAGCGGAGCCCGCTCCGACACGACCCACGCGGTCGCGATCTGCGCGGCGCCCGGCGCGACGTCCACCCCGTGGAACGCGAACGCGCGCACTGGACCGAGATCTCGCATCGGCAACCAGAAGCCGCTGTTCGTGCGGCCGTACCGGGCGCCTCCCTCGATCCGCTCCTCGACGATCGCCACCGCGAAGCCGGGCTCGAGCTGCGCGTCCGGCGCGTCGATGTCGGCCGCCTCGGCCCGCCGGTAACCGAAGGTCCCGTCGGGGCCGACGAAGTAGTAGCGGTAAGGGAGCCCATCGGGCATCTCGCGCCACGTCCGCACCAGCGGGCCGATCGGACCCGCGGCGGAGAGCTCGACGGCGTCGTCGCAGACCCAGGCCGCGGCGCCCACCTCGAGCCAGCGCCCGAGGCATCCGCCGGCGCGCCTGGCCGCAAAGACGGGCAGCTGCACGTTGCGATCGACGGAGCCGCGCCGGCGCGCGCCCTCGCCGGGGGCGTCGAACAGCGGCTGGTCGCGCTTGAGCACGCGCGCGCTCCTGACCCACGCCGGCAGCGGCGTGTCGCCCGCGGAGACCCACGGCGGCAGCTGCGAAGCGAGGACCGCTCCGCCCCAGATCGCCACGCCGAGGCCGACCGCCGCGGCGCCGCCGCGCAGCGCGCCGCGGCGCGCTCGCCGCGGCGCGCCGCGCGGCCGTTCCTGCGAGCCGGCCTCGGCGCCTCCACGCTTCGTCATCCTGCGGCGAGATCCTAAGCCTTCGCCTGGGCTAGAGCCAAACTCCCGCCTGCGCGCCCGCGGTCGGCGGGTTCAGCGGTAGGAGAAGCGCACTTCGTGATCGCAGATCCGGAAGAGATCACCCTCGACGATGGCCTTCCGGGCGATGCGCTGGCCGTTGTACTCGACGCCGTTCGTCGAGCCCATGTCGACCATGTAGTACTGGCCGTTCAGGAACTCGACCATGGCGTGCTGGCGCGACACGTTCGGGTCCTTGATCGTCAGGTCGCTCGACTGCTTGCCGCGCCCGATGATGAACCGATCCTTGTTCACCACGAACCGCTGCCCCGCGTAGAACGCGGCGAGCGTCGGGCCGACGGGGACCTGACTCGGCATCCCCATGGCCATCGGCGGCGGACCCGGCACGCTGCTGGAGGCCTGCGGCGGAGCGATGTACGGCGGCGGCGACAGCGGGGGCGCGAGGGGCGGCGCCACCGGCGGCCCCATGGGCGAGGCGTAACCGGCGGCGTTGCTCAGCGGCGGCGGCGGCGGCCCCGAGCGGCTCACCGAGGCGCCCGGCAGGCTCTGGCGCCCGCCGGGGTTCGTGACCTGCGACGGGAGCGGCGGCGGCGCGCCGAGGCGCGTCACGCTGGTCGGCGGAGGCGGCGGGCCGCCGACGCGACCCGGAATGGGCGGCGGCACGGGCAGGCTGGGCCGCTTGCCGCCCGCGTTGCTGCTGCCGGGGGGCGGCGGCGGCGGCGGCGGCGCGCCCGGACGGACCTGCCCCGGAGGCGGAGGAGGCGGCGTGATCGCCGGGACCGGCGTCGGCCCTGGCCCGACGGGCGCCACGCCGTACTGCGGCGACGGCGCGCCATACGCGGGCGCCGAGGCGCCGTAGGGCATCCCGGCTGCCGGCTGCTGCTGCAAGCCCCCCAGGGGCGGCGCCGAGCCTGACGTCGCCAGCCCGGGCGGCTGGGGCGTCGCGAGGGGAGGTGGCGCGCTGGCCTGATGAGCGTGCGGGACCGCCATGTGCCCGGAGGGGGGCACCGCGTCGCCCCTGGCGGGCGGCGGGAACGGCGTGCGGGGGCTGTAGCTTCGCTGCCGCGCGTACTGCTTCATCGACTCGTTGATGAGGTAGTCGATGGAGCACTCGAGCTCGCGCGCCATCTGCTCGAACGTCTCCCAAAGGACATCGCGACACTGGAACGTCCGTGCGCTTTTCTTGTTCGGATCCGCGCTCATCTCTACCCAACGATAATGGAGGATGAATTGCGCTGGGAAGCCTCCTCCCGGCCTCTTCCCTGCAAGCAACTGACGGCTCTCTGCCGCGCGTGACGCGCGCGGCGGGCGAAGAAGCGCGTCACTTCTTCTCGCCCTTCTCGAGCTCCGGCTTCCTGTCCTGCATGGCCGGCTCGATGCAGTACTGAACGAACTCGCCGACGGTCTTCACGTCCCTGAGCTCGCGCTCGGTCGACCCCTCTTTCTGCACCTCGCACGCCCACTTGCAGTCCGGGTCGGCCTCGCAGACCGGCACGCGCGTGGTGTCGCCCTCGAGCGGCTTGACCGCCGGGAGATCGGCCGCCGTGCCGAACGTGAAGTAGTAGGCGATCGCGCTCGTCCGCACCGCCGCCGGACCCGCGGCGAAGTGCTTCTTCAGCGCCTCGACGGGCGAGCCCTCCTTCAGGTCGCCGAGCGCGGCGCCGTACGTGAGCGCCTCCGGCATGGCGAACCCCTTGCTGTCCTTGCCGTCGGGGAGCCTGCCCATGAACTCGTCGATGTGCTTCGCCGTCGACATCTTCAGGATGGTCGCGGCGGCGGCGCGGCGGATCTTCCACTTGTCGGTCTTGAAGAGGCCGTAGAGCTTCTCGACGACGAGCTCGCGCGGCATCTCGCCGACGCGGCGGAAGGCCTGGTCGAGCACCGCGTCGGGCGCGTCCGCGGTCGCGATCTCGAGGATGCGCTGGATGTCGCTCGGGTTGTTGCGATCGAGCCGGCCTTCGAGCGCGGCGAGGGCGGCCTGGCGGCGCTTCTCCGGCTGCTCCTTGTTCGCCGCGAAGCCGAGGAGGAAGTCCACCGACGGCCGGCCGCCGAGCTTCTTCATCGACCCGAAGACCCGGAACAGCTCCTCCTCCTGGTACTGCGCGAGCTGCGCCTCGAACTGCTTCTCGGTCGGCGAGAGCTTCGACGCGGCGTTCGCCGCCTGGAGCTCGGGCTTCTTGACCGCGGTCCACTCGCTGGAGGTGACGAACCTGGCGATGGCGACCAGGTTCGCCGAGGCGGCCTCCTTCGTCGGCGGGTCGCCGTACTCGGCCACGAGCGACGCCAGCTGGTCGAGCCGCTTCGCCTCGCGGGTCATCAGCTTCGGCAGGCCGGCCACCGCGGCGGGGCCGATGAAGCGCAGGAGCTGCTCCATCCCGTAGGCCTGCGAGCGGTCCTCGAGCCGGTGCTCGAAGTCCGCCATCGCCCAGTCGATGAGGGCGGCCTTGAGCCCCTCCTTCAGCCCCTCGTCCGCGATGATCACGGTCCGATCCGACGTGAGCATGGCGTACGCCGCGTCCTTGTAAGGGAACGACGTGTCCTGCGGGAGCGGCTGCCCTGGCTGCGCGACGGGCGGCGGCTTCCTCAGCTCGGCGATGATCGACGGCACGAGCGCGGCCACGATGGATTGCCGGGCCTCCGGCGCCATGGTCGCGAGGGTCTCGACCATGATGCCGATGCCCACGCGCCGGCCCTGCCGCGGCTTCATGCGGATGAGGGAGGTGGCCGCCTCGACGCGGAGCGAGCCGTCGTACTTATCGTGAAACAGCACCGCCCTGAGCTTGTCCGGGCCGTGCGCCGTGGTCTCCCACCGGTGGATGTCGTTCTCGTTGACGCGGCACCCGCTCGTCGCGAGCCCTGCGCCCGCGGTCGCGAGGCACAGCAAAAGAAGGCCCGCAGCGCCGGCGCGCCGCCCTGCTCGTTCGACAGTTTCCATGCACGTCCCAGGAGGGTCGGGATGGTACCGCCCGCAGCGCTCTGTTTGAAAGAATTTCAAGGCCGGAATAGAGAGGAGCCTTTCCAAAGTCTGCGCGAAATCTGGCCAGAACTCCAGCGCGCTGGCGGCCGGCGCTCCCCGCCCTGCCGGCTCCCTCCCCCCTCGCCTGCGCTGCCCGGCAGCGGCTGCGTTTCGCCGTCCCCGGCGAGCTCGGGCGCGCACGCATGGCGGCGCTCGCGCCGCCTCGCCCCTTCCTTGACTGTCCCGCCTCTTCCGGTGTCTTCCACTTCTTGCAGCCCTCCCATACTTCTTGCCCCCGGAGCGAAGTGCGCATATGTGAGCAAAGTAGGTACAGGTAGGTATGCACGTCCCCTTGTTCGCTCCTCGCCGTGCCCAGCCCGCCGCCGGCCTTGGCGAGCCCTTGCGGTCCGGGGCGCGCGGCGCCGCGCGGACCAGCCCAGCAGGGATCGCGGGTCCTGCTGCGCCGCCGGGCCATGGCTACACCCGGGATGCGGCGGCGCTGGTTCTGCTGGTCTCCGCCCTGTACAGCGCGCTGGCGCTCGCGTCCTATCGCGGGGATCCGCTGCGGCCGGAGGTCTCCGGCGACGACTGGGTGGGCCCCGTGGGGGCTGCGCTCGCGGGGACGTCGATCGAGGCGATCGGCGTCATCGCGTGGTTCGTCCCGCTCGAGCTTGCGCTGCTCGCGATGCCGCTCCTGGGGGCGAAGCGCTCGATCGCCAGCCTGTTCCGGCTGAGCGGCGACATCGTGGTGGTCGTCGTGCTCGCGGCGCTCGCGCACGTCGCGTTCCCGAGCGCGGTCGCGTTCGGCGCGATGCCGCTCGGCGGTGCCGTGGGCGAGCTGTTCGGGGAGGTGCTGCGCGCGCTCTTCTCGAACATCGGGTCCTACATCATCGGGCTCACCATCGTCGCGCTCATCCTGATGGGCCGCGCGACGTTCTCGTTCATCGAGCTCGCGCACCGGGCCGAGCAGCTCGCGATCGCCATCGCCGTGCGCGTCGCCGGCTGGGCGCGCGCGCTCTTCGGGGCGTGGGCCGCGGCGCGCGACCTGGAGCGGCAGACCGAGGCCAGGACGCAGAACGCGCCGCCGATCATCGCGCGCAACTCGAGTCCGGACGCGATCATCGCCGCGCTGGCCGACGACACCGACGAGCGGCCCTCCGATCCCGCCGCCAGGGCGACGCCCGTCGAGCCGGCCTCCGTCGAGGCGCCGGCGCTCGATCTCTGGAAGAGCGCGCCGTTCGACGCGTCCCCCGAGGAGCCGGCCGCCCCGGCGAAGCCGCGGCGCGGGCGGAAGGCGCAGGCCAAGGAGCCGCGCGAAGCGGCGCAGCAGGGCGCGGAGCCGCGCGGGGCAGAGCCGCGCGACGCCGAGCCTCGCGAGGTGGAGATCCACGGCGGTGAGGCGCACGAGGTGGTGACCCACGGCGCCGAGCCGCACGAGCTGGTGATCCACGGCGGTGAGACGCACGAGGTGGTGACCCGCGGCGCCGAGCCCAGCGAGGCAGCGCAGCGGGACGACGAGCCGCGCGAGGCGGTGTCGCACGGCGCCGAGCCGCGCGAGGCGGTGTCGCACGGCGCCGAGCCGCGCGGCCGGGCGCAGCGCGCTGCCGAGCCGCGCGAGGGAACGCAGCGCCGAGCAGCGCGGCGTCGCGCCGCGCCTCCCGCGGCGCCGAGCGGCGCCGCCGCCCAGGAGGACAGCGAAGAGCCGCCGCTCGGAGGCGAGGCGTACATCGACGAGGAGCAGGGCGACCTCGACGAGGAGCGGGGCGACCTTGACGAGGAGCGGGGCGACCTCGACGAGGACGAGCCGGTGGCGCTCGCGGCGCCCGACCCGGGCGACGATGAGATGGTGACCGCACTCGGGGAACCGGACGAGGTCGACGTGCCGACACCGTCGCCCATCCTGCCCGTGCGCCAGCGGCGCGAGCTGCCTGCACGCGAGCTGCCCGCGCGCGCGCCAGACGCCGCGGTGGCTCATCGCGAGCTGCCGGTGCGCGAGCCGCATGCCGCGGTGGCTCATCGCGAGCTACCGCTGCGCGAGCCGCACGCCGCGACGGCTCATCACGAGCTGCCGGTGCGCGAGCCGCACGCCGCGGCGGCTCATCGCGAGCTGCCCGCGCGCACGCCGGACGCCGCGGCGGCCCACCGCGAGCCCTCGCCCGCCATCGGCCCGGAGCGGGCTCGCGGGGTCGCGCCACGCGACCCGACCATCGTCGATACGAGCCGCGAGCTCGTCAGCGAGAAGCCGGCCGTGGTGAAGGTCGTCCCGGCGGCCGGAGCGGGCTTCCGCCTGCCGCTGACGGACATGCTCGAGGCGCCCGCGGGCGGGCGCCTGCAGCTCGACGCCGATCAGCTGAAGGCGACCGCGCAGCTCCTCGAGAAGACGCTCGCCGACTACGGCGTCAGCGGGAAGGTCGAGGAGATCCACCCGGGGCCGACCGTCACGACGTTCGAGGTCTCCCCCGCCGCCGGCACCAAGGTGTCGAAGGTCGCAGGCCTCGCGGACGACCTCGCGCTCGGCCTCTCGCGCAAGGTCCGCATCGTCGCCCCCATCCCCGGCAAGAACCGGATCGGCTTCGAGATCCCGAACGAGCACCGCCTGCCCGTCAACCTGCGCGAGCTCGTCGAGGATCGCCGCTTCGTCGAGATGAAGGCGCCGCTGCCGTGCGTGCTCGGCCGCGACATCATCGGGACGCCGTACTTCGCCGACCTCGCGTCGATGCCGCACGTCATCGTCGCGGGCGCGACCGGCGCGGGCAAGAGCGTGGGCCTCAACGTGATGCTGGTGAGCCTGCTCTTCCGCAAGACGCCGGAGGAGCTCAGGCTGCTGATGATCGATCCCAAGGTCGTCGAGCTCGCGCCCTTCGACCGCATCCCGCACCTGCTCCTGCCGGTCGTGACGGACATGAAGCAGGCGGCGAACGCGCTCAAGTGGGCCGTCGACGAGATGGAGCGCCGGTACCAGCTCTTCGCGAACGCGGGGACGAAGAACATCACGACCTACAACGCCTGGGTCGAGCGCGTGCAGCGCGGCGAGGCGCGCCCGCCGAAGCCCCCGGCCAAGGTGAGCGCCGTCGGCGCCGACGGGCTCGAGGTGGAGATCGACGCGGCGAAGGACGGATCGGACGCGGCGCTGCCGGAGAAGATCCCGTTCATCGTGATCGTGGTCGACGAGTTCGCCGACCTCATGATGCAGCAGGGCAAGGACGTGGAGGCGAGCGTGGCCCGCCTCGCGCAGAAGGCGCGCGCCGCCGGCATGCACGTGATCCTCGCGACGCAGCGGCCGAGCGTCGACGTGATCACCGGCATGATCAAGGCGAACTTCCCGACGCGCATCGCCTTCCGTGTCGCGCAGAAGGTGGACAGCCGGACGATCCTCGACGAGCAGGGCGCCGAGCACCTGCTCGGCCGCGGCGACATGCTGATCAAGATGAACGGCTCGAACGATACGCGCCGCGTCCAGTGCCCGTTCTGCTCGGAGGAGGAGGTCCAGAAGATCACCGACTTCCTCCGGCTCCAGGGCGAGCCCGTCTACGACGAGGCGATCCTCCGGCCCCGAGACGAGGACGGCGAGGAGCCCGACACGTCGGACGCGGAGGCCGATCCGATGTACGACGCCGCGGTTCGCATCGTGGCCGACACCCGGCGCTGCTCGACCTCGTGGCTGCAGCGCAAGCTCGGCGTCGGCTACAACCGCGCGGCCAAGCTGGTCGAGGCGATGGAGAAGCGCGGGCTCGTCGGGCCCGCGAACGGCGCCAAGGATCGCGAGGTGCTGATCGCGCCGATTTGACCCTATGTGATTTATCTTGACGCCACTGCACAGAGGGTGTTGGCACGCCGCCGACCCAGGCAAGCAGGACAGACGGGATGTCGAGGAGCACACAGCATCGAGGTGCCCGCCGACGGGGCTGCGCGCCGGCATGGCGGTTCTTTTGACTTTCCCGTTCGAATGCTTCATGGAGCACCCAGGATGGCGCCCGAGGAAACGCGCACGCGTCTGATCGCCCAGATCGCGAGCCTCCTGAACGACGGGACGATGCCCGCAGACGCCCGCGCAGCGGGGCTGACGCTCATCGGCTGGCTCGCGAGACGCATGCCCGGAGAGGCCGCATCGCGGGATGGTGTCGAGGAGATGTGCCGCCGCGCGGCGGTCCTGGGCTGCCGGCCGCGGCGCATCGGTGGACGGCGCTCCACCTGACCCGGCGTCATTGCGCAGGCCGCGGACGCGCCCGCATGTGTGCCAGCACTGGGTTCTGACGGGCACCTGATGGGCGCCTGATGGGTACCTGATGGGTAACGACGGCGAGGCGAGCTCTAAAAGCGACATCCATACCGTAATTTGTACGTGCCGTAGCGAGCGCGGCTAAGCTCCTGGGTGGCGCGGCTTTCCGCGCCGCGGGGCTCGCGACGCCCGATCCGGGACGTCGGCTCGCTCGGTACCATGGGGTAAACGGCCGCAGTGGGGCCTGTGATAGGTGGTGTTGCTCATGGCGAACCGCGTGGTCGCCCTCCCCGAACCTCACCCGAATGACGATGAAGATGTCGTGTGGGGGATCTCCACGGCAAGCGCGCTGTGGGCGCGCGGCGAGCGGCGCGACGCTATCGTGTGGCTGCGACGCGCGGCCGACGCCGCCGGGGCGGCCGGGCAGCCGTTCCGCGCCTCGGAGCTCGGGCTGTGCGTGACGGCGCTCGAGGAGGTCATGGCCTCGGAGGTCGGGCAGCCGAGTGATCCCGATCTCCTGGAGACCATCGACAGCGAAGGCGACGCGCCGCCCCCGTCCTCCGACGAGGCGCCGCCGTCGGACGAGCAGACCTGGCGCCGCCGCATGTCGCTCACCCAGGAGCTGCGCGCCTCGATGCCCTCGATCGAGATCGACATGTTCGAACCGCTCTCGCAGCCGGAGCTGGCGGCCGAAGCAGAGCGACTGACGGGATCGTCCCGGCCATCGCCGCCGCTCAGCCCGGGCGCAGAGGGCGGGCAGGGCGCCGGTGCGCGACCGATCGCGCCGTTCTCCCCCGCGCCGCCCGGCCATGCGCAAGGCAACATGTCGCCCCCCACGCCGCCGATGGCGCAGCGGCCGACGCAGCAGCCTCCCGGCGGTGCCTCCCCGCAGGCTGCGCCGCCCGTTCAGCCGCCGCCGCCCTTCGCGCCGGCGGCCCCGCCCGGCGTGTCGCGCTCGCAGCCGCCGCCCTTCGCGCCGGCGGCCCCGCCCGGCGTGTCGCGCTCGCAGCCGCCGCCCTTCGCGCCGGCGGCCCCGCCCGGCGTGTCGCGCTCGCAGCCACCGCCCGTGTCGCGCTCGCAGCCGCCGCCCTTCGCGCCGGCGGCCCCGCCTGGCGTGTCGCGCTCGCAGCCGCCGCCCTTCGCGCCGGCGGCTCCGCCCGGCGTGTCGCGCTCGCAGCCGCCGCCCGCCGCGTACCCGCAGCGGCTCGACCCACCGCACGCGCAACCGCTGGCGCCGTCGGCCGCGCCCTCCGCACCGCCGACGGCTGGGCCCAACGTCCAGGCCGGCGCGATGTACCGGAGTCAGCCACCGCCGGCGGCTCCGCTGCCCGCCCCCATGGCGAACGCCATTCCGCCGCTACCTCCCGCGCCGGGGGTTCCGTCGTTCCGGCAGCAGCTCACCACGGACCCGCTTCTGGTGACAGCGCAGGCGAATACACCGAGCGCGCGGCCGCCCGCCCCGATACCGCCGCCGGCCGTACCGCGGGGAGCATCGCGGCGGCCGTCATCGATCCCCCCTCGCCCTGCCTCCGTGCCCACGCCGCAGGAGCTGCAGTCTGCCCTACCGCCATCGCCGGAGCGCGGCCGGTCCGACCCCGCGATGAGCCCCCTGCAGCCCCCGCGCCCCGCCGGGACACGCTCCACGAGCGAGCCGCCGCCCGCAGCACCGCGACCTCCTTCGGCGCTTCCGGCGGTACCTGTACCCGCTCCACCGCTGCCGAGCCTCATCGCGGAGCCGCAGCCGCCGGCGACAGGAGGCGCCGCGCCCGCGTCGCGCCCGCCGTCGTTCAGACCTCCGCCAGCGCCGCATCCGGCGTCCCTCGGACTTCCGCCAGCGCCGCTCCCGCCGTCGTTCGGGCCTCCACCCGCGTCGCACCCGCCGTCATTCGGACCTCCGCCAGCGCCGCCTCCGCCCACGCTCGGGTCTCCATCTGCGTCGCACCCGCCGTCGTTCGGACCTCCGCCAGCGCCGCCTCCGCCCACGCTCGGGCCTCCATCCGCGTCGCACCCGCCGCCTTTTGCGCCCCCGCGCCCGCAGCCTGCGCCAGTACCGCATCCGCCGTCCTTTCAACCTCCGCGCCCGCAACCTCCGCCTCCGCCCGCCGTGCCGACGCCCGCTGCGCCGCCAGCTGGCGTGCTTGCGCCCCCGCAGGTGCTCCCGCCGCCGGTGGCGCCGCCGTCTTTCGCGCCGCCGCAGCCGCCGATCAGCACGCCGCCACACCCGCAGCCTCTGCCTGCCCCGACGTCGCCGCCGCCCACGCTGACCTCCGCGACACCGCCGCCCGGCGCGCTTCCGCCGCCCGCGACACCGCCGCTGGCCTCGTCGATGCCGGTCGCGCCGCCTGCTGCGCCTCCCGATGCGCCCTCGGCGGCCGCCGCGCCACTGCCGTCACCTGCCGCGCCGCCGCTCGCCGCGCCATCGCTGGCGTCCGTGCCGCCGCCTGCGCAGCCCGCGCAGCCCGCCGCGCCATCGTTGCCGGTATCCGCCGCACCTCTGGCCGCAGCGGCTTCGCTCCAGACATCGGCGTCGCACCAGGCCCCGAGCCCTCCAGCCCCCGCCGACGAGCACACGCCCGGCGACGACATCGGCGAGATCGTCGTCGAGGCCGAGGCCCCGACGCCCACCCCGGCCCGCACAGGCACGGCCGCGCCCGCACAGGGAGCGATCAGCTCCAAACGCAGGCCGCGCGAGCCGATCCTCGATCCCTGGTCCGAGGACGCGGAGCCAGCCGCGCCGCCGCGACCTCCCCAGGAGATCATCACGTCGAACGGCGACACGTACCTCGTCGCCCGCAGGCATCCCTCGACGCCGCAGCCGGGCGACGAAGAGGAAGACGAGGTCGTCACCTCGGCAGCGCCGCTCGATCTGACGCTCAAGCGGAAGCCGATCTCCGCGCGACCTCCCGCGCCCCCGGCGCCTGCGGCGGCGCGCACCCGCCCGGCGACGCCCACCGGAAACGAACCCCCAGGACACCTCGGGGCCTCGGCCGACAGCGTTCCCGCGAAGGGCACCGCGAATTCCGCGAGCGACAGCGCAAAGATCGACCCCCCTGCGAGCGCAGACGCGTCGCCCGCGGAGTCGACGATCGAGGGGACGATCGTCATCGAGCTCTCCGACAGCGACCTCGAAGCGCCGATGTCAAGCCGGCTCGCCACCCCTCCGCCTTCGCCGCAGGCAGCGGAGCAGGACGACGACCTGCAGACGAAGGCCACCCCGTCCCGCGGCGAGCCCGCGCCCGACGGCGCCGAGGTCCAGGCGCCGCGCCCGCGCGCGCTCGACGAAGCCTCCGGCGAGCCCGCGCCGGAACCCGTGGAAGAGGTGCTCGACGACGCGGACCTCGCGCTCGTCGAGGAGCCCCCGGCCCAGGCGCCCGCCGCCGCGCAGCGGCCCGCGTCCGCCACCGACGCCCGCGCGCCGGCCTCGGTCGAGGCCCTCCCCGATCTCGCCGCGGCGCCGCGCGTGGAGGTGCCCGCGGTCGAGGGGCGGCGGTCGGCCGCAGGCGAGAGCGCCGACCTCGCCGCGATGGCGCTCGACGCGCCGCCCAACGCGCCGCCGGAGACCGAGGCGCTCGCGGCCGTCGACCTCGCACGGGAAATCGCGCCGGATCTGCCGCGGCCCGGCGCGGCCAGCGCCGCGCCAGCCGCCGACGCCGCGGCCCTCACCGGCCGCGACCTGGAGCAGATCGAGGCGTTCGCGGACCTGCCCGAGGAGATGCACGACGAGCTCGCGCTCGCAGCGCGCGTGGAAGACCTCTCGTCCGACGAGGAGCTCGCCGTCGACGGGGCGGCGCTGGTCCTGCGCGGGGACGCCGCCGTGTGCGCGAACATCGTCGATATCCCCGCCGAGCGCGCCGCGACGCGGACGCTCGTGCCGTCCCGAGGGACGCTCGAGGAAGGCATCCCCCTGCGCGTCGTCGCCGGCGCGGACGGCGCGCGGGTGGCGATCTGGGGCCAGGCGACCATCGACCACGCGCTCCGCAGCTGCCCCTGGGTGCTCGACGAGCTGCGCACGGTCGCGGACCGGATCCAGTCGCTCGCAGGCGCCACGATGGGGCCGCTGGGCGAGCTCGAAGATCCGCTGCTGCGCCGCGTCCTCGGCCGGCTCCGGCTGCGCGGCCTGGCGCCCGGCGAGCACTTCATCCACGCCGGCAACCCCATCCCCGGGCTCGTGATCATCGGCGCCGGCGCGCTGGAGCTGATCGCGGAGCGATCGCAGGCGCTCACAGGCACAGCGAGGCCCGGCGAGCTCCTGTTCGCCTCGGAGCTGCTCGGAGGCCAGCCGGCGCCGTCGATCGCCCGCGCCGCCGGGGGCGGCGCGCTCGTGCTCCTCGCCGACCACCCCACGCTGCGCGAGCTGTTCGAGAGCACGCCCGAGCTGCTCTCCATCCTGGCGCAGTCGGTCTCGATGGACGCTCAGCGCGGCTGAGGCGGCGCGCGGAGCCAAAGCCGCGCGGGGCTCGGCTGACTCCGCGCGTCAGCGAGCCCTGGCGGGATGCCCGGCGGGCGGAGCTAGAGCTGGCCGCTGTTCGGCCGCAGCGGCCGCAGCGGCCGCGCGGCCCCCTGCTCCAGCTCGGCGGGATCGACGGGCTCCGCTTCCTCGTTGACCTGCCAGACGAGCTCGCTGTTGCCCTGCGCCCCGGCGAAGCGGAGCCCGAACCACCTCGCGCTCGGCGAGATCGTCGGCTTCCCGTCCGCGGTCGCGCGCGGGAAGCGGATGCGGAACGCCTGGCGCCACACCGTGTTGTACGGAAAGTACGTCCGCTCGAGCGCGTTCGGCTTGGCGATCGCGACGATCTCCTCGGGCGCCGTCTCGTTCCCTGTGTCGTCGATCAGCCGCACGATCCACGCGCTGTTCGGCGTCGAGAGGTCGTTGTACTTGCGCTCGCCCCCGAAGATCGCGACGAAGAACTGGTGGCGCTGGCGCGTCTCCTCGAGCGTCTTCTCGAGCAGCTTCTGCCGCTGCTCGATCGTGAGCCGGTAGTCCTGCGCGTAGCGGACCACGTAGGCCCAGCGGAAGTCCCACGACTCGAAGGTCGCGGTGGCGGTGAGGAAGTTGTCGAGCTCGGAGAGCGCGAACAGGTGCTCCGTGCGCGTCCAGTTGCGCAGCACGTTCTCGTAGTCCGTCGCGACGTACTCGCGGGGGCCCTCGTTCAGGCTCACGAGCTGGGTCGAGCAGCCGGCCGGGCCGAGTAGCGCCGCGAGAACCAGACCGCGCCGGAGCCATCCTGCGTTGACCACGCGGCCAGGGTACCGAGCGCCCGCGCTGGATGCACGCACACTCGAAGCCGATCCCGCGCCTTCGGCGCCTTCGGCGCGCCTTCAGCCAGGAGCGCGCCCGGCGAGCGCGCCCGCCGCGCTCACGGGGGAGCCCGTCGAGCGCCTGTCGGGAAGGTGAACCCGACGCTGAACCGCGCGGCGTAATACGAGGCGACGTCGCCGCGCAGCGGGGTCGTGACCGGCAAGAGCACGCTCAGCGCCGGCTGCACGTTCCACAGGATGAACCGGACGCTCGGCGAGATTGCGAACGTCGCGCGCCGGTCGTCCGGCAGGTCCTGGGTCAGCTGGTAGACCTCCCACAGCTCCAGGCCCACCCCGACCGGCCTCGCGAGCCGGTAGCCGAAGTAGAACGCCGTGTGCGCCGTGATGTCGGTGCGGCGCTCCCCGGACCGCGCGCGGCGCACGACCAGCGACCAGTCGAGGCCCTGCCTGAGCTGGAAGATGAACGGCCCGGTGATGTGCCGCATGTCGAACCAGGGGCGGAACGTGAGCGTGAGCTCCCGGAAGCGCGTCTCGTCCCACGGCCGCACAACGCGCGCCGTCCGGAGCACCTCGGCCTGGTCGCGCGAGACGTCACGCGGGACGGGGAGCACGAGGCCGAAGCCTCCGCCGGAGGCGAGCCCGCGCACGCTCGACCAGACGCCGCGCCCGTACAGCTCGGGGCTCCCGAGCAGGATCGACCGCTCGACCCCCGGGACGCTCGCCGCGGCGCTGTCATGCACCGCGCCGACGAACCACTTGCGCGGGACGAGCGGCACCTCCATCTCGCCGTGCGAGTACCAGGCGAAGGCGAGCTTGCCGCCCGCCCGGCTCGCCGCGTCGGGCTCGATCACGGCGGCCGTGTACTCGAAGGTGAAGGTCGGATCGCGCAGCGTGAGCCCGGGGAGCGTCGGGGGCGCGGGGACGTCGAAGACGGCCTCGTCTTCCTCGTCGGACCACGCGCCCGGCGCCGCGGCCAGCGCGGACGCCGGCCGCGCGCACGGCCAGAGCGAGAGCAGCGGCAGGCAGCGCAGCAGGAGCCGCATCGCCGCGCGGGCGAGGCGCCCGTCGGGCGCTGGAACCCGCGCGGGCGGCCTCGTCGCCACGCAGCAAGGGCTACTTCGACCCGAGGCCGAAGTCGTTCGCGGTGACGTAGAGCATCAGCCCGAGCAGCATGAACACGCCGACCAGGTGGATGTGCGCCTCGACGCGCGCGTTCGGCCGGCGCCGCGTGGCGGCCTCGTAGAACAGGAACATCAGGCGGCCGCCGTCGAGGGCGGGGAACGGGATCAGGTTGAACGCGCCGAGGTAGGCCGAGAGCACCCCGAGGAACTCGAGCCCGTGCGGCAAGCCGCGCTTGGCCGCGTGCGCGGTCTCCCCGATCATCCGCGCCGGGCCCCCGAGCTCGCCCTCGATCTTGCCCGTGAGGACCTGGCCGAGCCCGACGACAAGGTCCTGCACGACCTTCGGCGGCATCTTCAGCGCGAGCAGCGCGGCCTCACCCGCGGTCACCGGCACCCGCTGGACCGGCCCGACGGGGATCACGCCGATCTTGCCCGAGCCGCCCTCGTTCGCAGGCGTGACCTTGGCCTCGACGCGCTCGCCCGCGCGCTCCACCACGATGTCGAGCGGGCGGCCGGGGCTCTTGGAGATGATCTCCGCCATCTTCTCCCAGTCCTGGACCGGGGTCCCGTCGATCTCGACGATGCGGTCGCCGTCCTTCAGGCTGGCCGCCGCCGGCATCCCGGCGACCACGCCGATGTCGGTCAGGCGGTGGGGCTTGCCGCCCACCATCAGGCTCGCGAAGAAGAGGACCGAGGCGAACAGGTAATTGGCGAGCGGACCGGCGAAGATCGCGGCGATCCGGCCCATCAGGCTCGCGTTCGCGTAGCTGCCCTTGTCCTCGGGATCGACCTCCTCGAGGGGGTTCATCCCCGCGATCTGCACGTACGCCAGGAAGGGGATCATGGCGACCTGGAACACGGTGGGGCCGTGCTTCACCGGGTCGTGGCGAAAGAGCCGCACGCGGACCTTGTCCGCGGCGGTCGTGAACCAGTAGTACCCGTCCTTCGGGACAACCTTGAAGAAGGTGGGGCCGAAGCCGATCGAGAACTTCAAGACGCGCATGCCGTAAGCGCGCGCGGCGAGGAAGTGCCCCCCCTCGTGGACCACCATCAGCAGGGCGAGACCGAGGATGCCTACGAAATACCAGCCGACCATCTCCGGCTAGTCTAACCAGGGCGGGCCCTGTCCGCACGCGCCCGATGTCCGCGCCGTACGCCCGCCCCGGCGAGATGCCGCCCGCGGCGGAGGCCGTGCGCTCCCGCCGGCCCCGGATGCGCCAGGAGAGCGCGACAGCAGGGCGGCGCCCGGGGCGGCTCAGCCCGCCAGAGGGCCAGAGCCGGCGGGGAGCGGCTCAGCCGACGAAGAACGAGACGCCGACGCTGAAGAAGGGATACCCGATCCGCATCGTGAGCGACATGTTGTCGTTGAAGTGGTAGCGGCCGCCGACCATGGTGACGAAGTCGAGCCACACGTCGTTGTAGAACCCGTCGGTGCGGACGACGGCGCCGAGATCCGCGAACGCGCTCCACTGATCGGTGAAGAAGAAGTTCCACTGCATGGTGACCGGACTCCAGATGGTGAAGTCGCGGCGGCAGTACCTGCAGTTGGTGAGATCCAGCCCGAACGAGATGGCGACAGTGTTGTTGAGCTTCGGGATGAACGCCGGGTCAGCGAGCTCGATGCTCGCCCTGAAGCCGACGCCGAACTCCGGGTCGCCGAAGTCGTTGTAGCGCCTGGGCCCGTACCGCCCCAGGCCGTAGTCGCGGTGCAGGAAGACGAAATTTCCGTGCGGCTCGAGCTCGGCGAAGTAGCGGGGGTGATCGTTCGGATTCTTGATGTTCGCCTGCGCTTCGGGCGCGAGCGTGAGGAGGGTGGCGCCGGCTAGAGCGACGCTCACGAGCGAGGGCAGCGCTTTCATCAGCTCTTCGTACCAAAGGAAGGGCAGCGACGGAAGCAAACGGGCACGTGTCGGCTGCATGACGGCCGCCGCTGGAAGGTGATGTCGCACATCGCCCGGCGCGAGCCGAGCGCGCGCGGGCCCTGGCCGAGGCGCGCGCTCGTCTGGCTGAAGCGCGCGCTTTGGGGTAAGCCGGGGTAGCCAGAGCCGAGCGCCGCACGCGCGGCGCACCTCGGAGGGGCGGCCTTCCCCGGAGCGTCGAGATGAGAGGATCGACAAGCGTCATCCAGCTGGCCCGTGGCTGCGCGCGCATCGGCGGCGCGCTCGTCGCGGTCGCCGCGATCGCGTGCAGCGGCACGATCCAGGTCGCGGGGCCGCCGCCCGAGGAAACGGCGCCCCCGCCGGCGCAGGCGCAGAAGCGGCCCCCGCCGGCGAAGGCCCCCGAGGCGCCGGCGCCGCAAGCGCCCGCCGCCGTCGAGCCTTTCGTGACCACGCGGGACTCCGACGAGTGGGTGCGCCAGACGCTGAAGCTGCAGGCGCGCTACGAGCGCGTCCTCGTCGTCGGCGCGCCGGCCCCCGCCGCGATCCGCGTGGCCGCGCTCGATCTGAGCGCGCGCGGCGCCGCGGCCGAGCCGCGGGACCTCCCTGTCACACGCGCGTTCGCCACGCTCCAGGAGGCGGCGGACGCGGCGCGCGGCGGCGATCTCATCGCCGTGTTGCCCGGGACGTACGCGGGGTTCTCGGTGGGTGACAAGCCGAGCGCCGGCCAGGAGCGGTACATCCATTTCAAGGCGATGGGGAGCCCGGGCGAGGTCGTGATCAACCGGGCGTGCGCCGCCGATCCGAACTGGATGATTTACCTGAAGGCAGCGCACCACGTCGTGATCGAGGGCTTCCGTCTCGCTGGCAGCAGCGCGCCTGGCAGGCAGAGCGCGGCTGAGCCGAAGGCGGGGATCATGATCGACGGCGCCTTCGGCGAGACCAGCAGGCTCGCGCACCACATCGCCATCGTCGGCAACTTCGCTCATCACCATCGGACGTGGGGGGTTCACTCCACCGACAGCCACACGGTCCTCCTGCAGGACAACCTGTTCGCCTTCTCGGCGGGCGAGCACGGCGCCTACATATCCGACGGATCGGACAACTACGTGGTCCGTCGCAACGTGTTCTTCGGCAACAACGCGAGCGGGTTCCAGGCGAACCTCGATCCGGAGGCCTCGCTCGACGCGGTGCTGGAGCACCCGTCGTTCCGGGATCATCCGCGGAGGGAGCCGACCCGCGCCTGGGCCGCGGAGCTGATGAAGCGCGCGACGGAGCGGTTCGGCGAGCACGGGTTCCCGGACGGCCGCGGCGTGAACTTCATCATCGAGCAGAACGTCATCAACGGCAACGGGCGCAGCGGCGGGGGGGCGATCAACCTCGCAGGCGTGTCGGACTCGGTCGTCCAGAACAACCTCATCTATGGCAACCTCGCCAGCGGGATCGCGCAATGGGACAACGCGAACCCGTTCGACCGGGCCTATGTGGAGCCCGGCCCGCGCGCTCCGGAGCAGGTGACAGGACCTGACGCGCTGCCGCTCTGGGGCTGCCGCAACAACCTGATCCGCAACAACACCGTCGTGCTGAGCGCGAGGGGCCGGCCCGCGCTCCAGTGCGGCAATGGGAGCTGGGGTTGCCGCCTGCGGAACAACGTCCTCGTGAGCGACGCCTCGCCGTCGATCGAGGTGCTGAGCACGAGCATCTACCGGTTCGACGCCGGCCACAACGTGGTGACCCAGGTGAGCTACGGCGGCATGCCGGAGGGGCTGAAACGCCTGGCGGCGGCGCTTCCGGAGACGAGGGCGATCACGGGCATCACGCGCGCGCGGTTCGCGACGGAGGTGGTGCGCGCGAGCGAGGAGCCGTGGGTGATCCTCGAGGGGGGCTGGTGGAAGCTGAACCCGAGCCGGCCGGATTTCCGGCCGAAGCGATCGTCGAAGATGCTGATCGGGCAGGGCGACCCGCGCGAGGTGCCCGCGCGGGATCTGCTGGGCGTGGAGCGCAGCGGCGCGGAGCTCGGGGCCCTGTCGCCGGGGCCGTGAGGGAAGGCGGCGACGCAGGGGTCAGCGCCGCCGGCCGCGGCGGCCGGGCGATGGCGAGCTGGCGAGGCGCATCGGCGAGGCAGGGAAGGCAGGCGGCAGCGAGCGCCGCGAAGCCGCGGCTCTGCCAGGCGCAGGCGCCCTCGGGCACGACCACGACGGCTATGCCCGGGCGCGCTGAGATGCCAACGGACGCTGGAATGATGGCGACGCCCCCCGCGAGCGTGGGCGCTTGCGAGCGAAAAATGTTGCCGGGGGTGAGAAACAGGCGAACGATCGCGCCGCGTTGGGGCAATGACGTGGAAAATGGCCGCGGCGTGCCCAAGGAGAATGGCGATGCGCAGCAAGACTTCTTCTTTGGTTATCGTGTTCAGTATCGCGGCGTTCGCGGCGTGCTCCGGGGAAACGACGGAGAACCCCGGCGGGGGCGGCGGGAGCGGCGGGGGGACGACCAGCACGACGACGTCGAGCACCACGACGACGACCACTGGCTCGGCCACGAGCTCGACCACAGCCGCGTCGACGACGGCGGCATCGAGCGGTTCGGGCGGAGGGGCGGGACTGACCGAGTGCGAGGAGGCGTGCGCGAAGGTCGAGGAATGCAGCGATCTCAGCTGCGAATCCCTTTCCATCAACTGCTCTGAGCCGGGCTACGAGTGCGCTTCACAGTGCATCCTCGACACAGCGTGCGAAGACCTGAACGTCACGAACACCGACCTGCTGGTCTGCCTCAGCGACTGCGATGCCGGCGCTGGGGGCGGAAACGCTGACGCTACAGCGTGCCGGTCCTGCGCCATCGCGAACAGCTGTCTGACCCTCTGCGCGCTCAGCGGCACATGCCAGAGCTGGCTTGAGTGCGCTCAGGGGTGCTTCCAGGCCGACCCGCAACCCACCTGCTTCGACGCGTGCGACACGCAGTTCCCTGGCGCCGAGCGTCAGTTTGACGCCGTATATAGCTGTGCGTGCACGAACTGCGATGAGAGCTGCGACACGGTCGCGGCTCCGTGCAACTGAGCGGTCCGCGTCGCGGCGCGACGACGGCTCCTCCCGTATGAGCGCTTTCCTTCACCTCCTGGATCGCACGTCAGGTCGAAGGGCAGACGGCGGATAGCCTCCAGCCAGCACGCCGGCCGCGTGTACACTCTCCCTCGTGTCGACCGCGCCGACCCGCGATCCCCTCCGGGCTCCCCTATCGAACGCCCCCACACCCTCCCGGCGCCTTGTGCCGGGCCACACGGCGCCAGGCTGGCTCGGTGCTGTGATATGGCTCACGGCGTGCGCTGCGCCAAGCGGCGGTGGCTCAGCGAGCAAGTCGGACGCTACGGGCGAGGCCGGCGCAGTCCCCGCAACGGACACGGCCCAGGCTGGGGCTCTCGGCGCGGCTTCCGCGCACGCCGCGCGTGCGCCCGGCGGAAGCGCGGACGCCGGCGCTGCCCTCCCGGATATCGCCAGCGCCGCGCCCCTGTCCGCCGCCGCTCCCGTGCCCGTTGCAGACGACGCGGGCGCCGCCCTCGCCGAGCCCCATCCGCTCGGCTCGGCCAGCGCCGGTCCTCCCCCCCTCCCCCCACAGCCGCCCGGGCTCCCGCCGGCCCCCGGCCCCTGCCCCGCCGACATGGCCCTCGTCGGCGGCTTCTGCATCGATCGCTACGAGGCGCACCTTGTCATCGACGCCGGCGGGGAGCTCGCCGTCCACCCGCACTTCAAGCGCCCCGAGCCGGGCGTCCGCTACCTCGCCCGCAGCGCGGCCGGCGTCTTTCCGCAGGCGTACATCAGCCGCGTCGAGGCCAAGGCCGCCTGCGTCGCCGCCGGCAAGCGCCTCTGCACGCGGCGGGAATGGCAGCGCGCCTGCCGCGGCAACGGCGCCCACCGCTACCCCTACGGCCCGCGCGGCGAGCGCGGGCGGTGCAACACCGGCAAACCCCACCTCCTGCGAGAGCTCTTCGGCGAGCACCCGCCAGGCGGGTGGAGCTACGAACGGCACTTCAACAGCCCCGACCTCGACCAGAAACCAGGCTTCCTCGCGAGGAGCGGCGAACACGCCGGCTGCGCCAGCGAGCTCGGCGTCCACGACATGGTCGGGAACCTGCACGAGTGGGTCGGCGACATGGTCGATGGCGAGCTCGTGATGCGGATGAGCACCGAAGGCGTCGAGCGCCGCGATCAGCCGTGGCACGAGGGAAACGGCGTGTTCATGGGCGGCTTCTTCAGCACGACAAGCGAGCTCGGCCCCGGCTGCTATTTCACCACCATCGCCCACGAGCCGACCTATCACGACTACTCCACGGGATTCCGCTGCTGCGACAGCGTCGAGCCGCCCGCCGCGCCGGCGGCGACCGACGCGAGCCAGCGAGACGGCGGCTGACGTCGCGGCCGGCCGCGACGCGCGGGCCGGCGCCGAGATCGCCCGGCGCCCGCCGGCCTCGGCGCCCGCTGGCCCCGGCGAGCTCGCCCGCGGCGGCGCCTGATCGGGTATTTCTCCGACGAAGAGGACAGCCAGGCGTTCCCGCTGGCGCCGCTCGCCCTGCTCTATCCCACGAAGGGGAATTTCGTGGCCGTGATCGGCAACCTGGAGGGGCTCTCTCTCGTTCGCACCGTCAAGGGGGCGATGCGCGGCGCGACCGATCTGCCCGCCTATTCCCTGAGCGCTCCGGCGCTCGTTCAGGGCGTGGACTGGTCCGACCACCGGAGCTACTGGGAAGCGGGTTATCCAGCGGTCATGATCACGGACACGGCGTTCCTGCGCAACCGGCGTTACCACACCGACAAGGACACGCCGGATACGCTCGACTACCCGCGCGCTGCAAAGGTCGTCACCGGCGTGGCCCAGGCCGTCCTCGCGCTCGCGAACGAGTGAGCGCTCTCCCGTCGCCGTGCCGTTCGCTCCTCCCCGGACGGCGCACGCGCGCCGCGCCGGTGCGACCGGAACCTCGGTCTCGATCGGCCGAGGCAAGAATCCGTCGCGCGGCGCTGGCGGCGGGTCGTTGACAGGTTGTCAGCGCCTCCGGATAGGATGCCCGATGGCCGAGATGGCGCTGGGCTGTTCGCACGGATAGCCCATGTCCGCATTCAGCGGGCAGCCATCGCGGCCGCAAGGGAGGAATCGTGGCGAGACCGAGACAAAAGAAGTCAGCGCCGGCCAAGCCGAGCGCGCCGAACGAAGCTGCCGAGGCGTTTGCGCAGATCGAGCCCGAGCTCGAGCGCGTCGAGAAGGTCGTCCCCATCAACGTCGATATCCCGCGCGCGGTCGCCGTCGCCGTGGGCGCCGTCCCGCACCTCAAGGCGCTGCGCGCGCGCTTCGTGGACGAGCTGCCCAGGTTCCCCATCGAGGCGCTGGACAAGCTGATGAGCTACGCGCTCGGCGCCTGGTACGCGCACCTGCTCGCGCTGCCCGCCGGTCCGGGCGAGGACGGGCTGAAGCCGCTCCTCGACGAGGCGTCCGCGCTGCGCGCCGACCTGCTCGTGGCGGCGGAGGCGCTCGCGCACAAGGGCTTCGTCGACGCGGCTCGGGTCGCGGAGATCCGGAGCGGCAAGGGCCACCTCGACACGGCCAACGATCTGGTCGCGCTGGGCGCGCTGTTCGGCGAGGCGTGGGACGCCGTGAAGAACAGGACGACGGTGGAGTGGGCGGACGTCGAGCGCGCCTCGAAGCTCGGCCCGGAGCTGCTCGTCGCCCTCGGCGCCCGCAACCAGCCGGGGCTCCCGGCGCCCAGGGCCGCCGATCCGGCGGATCGGCGGGCGCGGGCGTTCACGCTGCTCGTGCGGGCGTACGACCAGTGCCGCCGCGGGGTCACGTACCTGCGCTGGGCCGAGGGGGACCACGATGCGATCGCGCCGTCGCTCTTCGCGAGCCGGGGCGGCGCGCGGCGCGCGGGGCCGGCGAAGGAGGAGGCAGCGGACGAGGGGGCGGGGGGAGAGCCCGCGGATCCGTCGGACGCACAGACGGCCTAGGCACCGACCGGTCCGACCGGTCCAATCCCACCGGAAGTACGCCCTTCGAGCGGTCGGCTCGCCCCTGCAGGCGGCATCGCGACGCCGGCGGGGCGGTCCGACCGCCCCGCTGCTGTCGGGATAGCTGTTCAGAAGGCGGTCCCACCGCCTCCCGTGGGTCGAGATCGACGCCGAAACGGCGATCCCACCGCCTCCCCGGGTCTTGAATCGATGCCGGAGTGGCGGTCCGACCGCTCCGCCGCTGTCGAGACGATAGTGCAACGGGCGGTTCGACCGCCCCGTCGACATGGACGCAGCCGGCCGCTACCAACGCGAGGAGCGGAAGACGTTCGCTGCCTTCCCCGGCAATCGCTACGACATCGACGAGCGATTCGGTGACACCCCGTCATGGCTCGGCCCGGGCCCGGCGTGGCATGATCGGCCCATGGATGGCGAGCAGCACAGGCAGGACGGCGGACCGCAGGCGGCAGCCTCGTCACCGCCGCAGCATGCCGAGGAGCCGAGCGTGAATCCGGTGGACCGGCCTGATCCGATCATCGAGCTCTATAAGAAGCACGTCGACCGCAGCCTGCTCCGGGAGAACCTGAAGCTGACGCCGGAACAGCGCCTGCTGAAGCTGATGGACCTCCAGCGCTTCGCGGCCGAGCTCCAGCGCGCCGGCCGCGCAGCAAGGAAGCGCGCGTGACCGACCTGCGCCGGCTCATCGATGTGCTCGTCAAGGGCGGCCTCGAGCTCATCCCCACCGGAGGCGCCGGAGCGATCGCGCCGCCGGGAGCGTTGTTCCGCTGCCGATCCAAGGACATACTGCCCGCGAAGCAGCCCTCACCTCCCTGGAGGCGCTGCGGTCCTCGGAGCTGATGCACCTCATGAGACGGGAAGATCTGGAAGAGACGCTCCAGGACATCGAGTCCGATCGGGTCGAGCGTACCCAGTCGGCGAAGGATGCCGACAAGATCGGTCAGGCGATCTGCGCGTTCGCCAACGATCTACCTGGTCACCGCAAGCCGGGTTACCTGTTCATCGGCGCGAACGACGACGGGACGCCATCCAACCTCCTCATCGACGACCGCCTGCTCCAGACCCTGGCAGCCTTCCGATCGGACGGTAATATCCAGCCACTTCCGGTCATGACCGTGCAGAAGTGGTCCCTCGACGGAGGTGACATGGCGGTCGTGGAGGTGCTCCCCTCCGATCTGCCTCCTGTCCGCTATCGGGGCCGCATCTGGATCCGCGTCGGCCCGCGCAAGGCCATCGCCAGCGAGCAGGACGAGCGTGTCCTCGCCGAGCGCAGGACGACGCTGGCCCGGACCTGGGACGCGCGCCCGTGCCGCGAGGCCTCGCTGTCCGATCTGTCGCTCGACCTCTTCACGCTGAGCTATCGCCTGTACGCCGTCGCGCCCGAGGTGTTCGAGGAGAACCACCGCACCCCGGAGCAGCAGCTCGCTGCCCTGCGCTTCTTCGATCCGAGGGCAGGCTGCCCCACGAACGCCGGTGTCCTGCTCTTCGCCAAGGATCCGCTATACTTCCTGCCTGGCGACTACGTGCAGTACGTCCGGTACGACGGCACGACGCAGGCCGCGGATGTCCTCAAAGAGCGGCGCTTCTCGGGCGACCTGCTGAGCGTGATGCGAGGCCTCGACGAGCTGGCGGCCGAGATCGAGGGTGCCCGTCCGGTCGCGCTCGACGAGGGGGGAGACCGGACCGTGTACGATTACCCGCGACGGGCGCTCCATGAGCTGCTCATGAACGCGATCATCCACCGCAATTACGATGGATCGACCACGCAGGTGATGGTCAATCACTTCGCGGACCGCCTCGAGATCCTGAGCCCGGGCGGGCTCTACCCCGATCTCACGCCCGAGCAGTTCCCGCACGGCACCGCCTACCGCAACCCCGTCCTCGCCGAGGCCGCGAAGGTGCTGGGCTTCGTCAACCGGTTCGGGCGCGGCATCGCGCTCGCGCAGGCTCAGCTGGCCGCGAACGGCTCTCCACCGGCGACCTTCGAGCCCGCATACAACCGCTTCCTCGCCCTGGTGCAGAGGCGTCCGTGAAGACCATCGCGTTCTTCAACAACAAGGGGGGAGTCGGGAAGACGTCCCTCGTCTATCACCTCGCGTGGATGTACCACGAGCTCGGCGAGCGCGTCGTCGCCGTCGACCTCGACCCTCAATCCAATTTGACGACGGCATTTCTGCCCGTCGATCGGCTCGAGCAGCTCTGGCCGAACCATGAGCACCCGCACACGATCCTCGGCGCGATCCAGCCGCTCATGGATCACATTGGCGATCTCGCGCAACCACACGTGGAGCTCGTGGACAGCAATCTGTGGAGCGCGCTCTCGCTCGTCCCGGGCGACCTCGGCCTCAGCCTCTTCGAGGACCGGCTCGCCGAGGCGTGGAACAAGTGCCTGAGCGACAGCCGGGGCGAAGCGCCGGACGCGTTCCGGGTGATGAGCGCATTCCACCGGATCATGGAGCGCGCAGCTGCGCAGGCGGAGGCAGAGCTCGTTTTGGTCGACGTGGGCCCGAACCTCGGCGCTCTCAACCGCGCAGCGCTCGTCGCCTCGGATCTCGTCGTCGTGCCGCTCGGCGCCGACGTCTTCTCCCTCCAAGGGCTGCGCAACCTGGGGCCGACGCTCGCGCAGTGGCGGCGCGGCTGGAAGAAGCGCCTCGACAACGAAGCGCGCCCGACGGAGCTCTCCGTTCCCAGGGGCGAAATGTGCCCCATCGGGTACGTCATCCTCCAGCATGCAGCGCGTGAGGGGCATCCCGTGAAGGCGTACCAGCGATGGATCGACAAGATTCCGGAGGTCTATCGCCAGGCGCTCCTCAATGAGGAAGGAGGCGCGCCCAGCCCGGATCCGCACCTGCTCGCGACGATCCGGCACTACCGCAGCCTCATGCCCATGGCGCAGGAGGCGCGGAAGCCGATGTTCCTGCTCAAGCCCGCCGACGGCGCCATCGGCAGCCATGCCGCGGCTGTCCAGGACTGCAGGCGCGATTTCGAGGCGCTAGCTCGTCGCATCGCCGCCGGCGCCGGCATCCCGCTAACCTCGCGCGCAGCTTGAGCTAGCCCGCCAGGCGGCGCCGTCGCCCCGGAGGCGAGTCGCTCACGCCGCGAACATCCGATCGAGCACCGCCCTCGGCGCGCCGCCCTTCAGGATCGTCTCGAGCGCCTCGAACACCCCCGCATCCACCTTCCGCGCCTTGGCGAACGCCACGACGCGCGGGATCAGCGGGATCGCCTCCACCCGCAGCCTGGCCTCCGCGACCGCCTCGTCGAGCGTCCTGCCGCGCGCGAGCGCCTTGCCGAGCACCACCTCGGGGCGGCCCTCGAGCCGGATCGAGGCGAGCAGGTCGCCGTAGCCGCCGAGCCCCAGCATCGTCCGCTCCTCCGCGCCCGCCGCGGCGGCGATGCGGGCCGCGCTGTCGACCGCCCTCGAGATGAGCGCGGCGAGCAACCCCGGCCCCGCGCCCGCCTGCTCGGCGAAGCCGACGCCGACAGCGAGGCAGCCGACAAGCGCCGACGCCCACTCCAGGCCCTGGAGATCCGGCGTCGTGTAGACGCGGAGCGCGTCCGACTGGAACGCCGCGGTCACCGCGGCGTGGACCTCCGGGAAGCGCGAGCCGCACACCATCGCCGAGGGACGGCCCTCCCGGAGCTCGTCCTCCTGCACCGGGCCGCCCAGCGCGCCCACCCGGCGCGCCGGGGTCTCCTCGCGCACCAGGTCCGAGACGGTCTTCAGCGCCTCCCCCTCGAGGCCGCGCACGCCGTGGATCACGAGGTGCGAGCCGTCCATGTGATCGCCGAGCGAGCGCAGCGCCGTCCGGGCCGCGTTCGACGGCACCGCGATCACGAGCAGCCGCGCCCGGGCGACCTCCGCGTGGTCCCGCACGATCCGCGGGCCGCCCTTGATCCGCGGCTGCTCGCGGCGCGAGTACAGCAGGACCTCCGCGCCGGTGCGGCTGGCCGCGAGCGCCAGCGCCACGCCCCAGAAACCGCCGCCGATGACCCCCACCGAAGGCGCCGGAAGCGCGCTCCCCGGGGCGCTCACTGGCCACCCCCGGCGCCGTTCATCGAGCCCACGTGCGCGTCCGCCTCGCCCGCGCGGGACGAGGCCGGTGAAGACGACGAAGCGGACGAGGCCGGTGAGGACGACGAAGCGGACGAGGCCGAGCCCCGCGGCTCCTCCAACGGCGGCGGCGACGAGGCGGGCTCGAGCGGCGGGAGCGGCGGCTGGACCTGCAGGCCGGAAGGGACGCCGGGCGGGGCGATGACGTCCCACGCCACCCCGTGGGCGGCGAGGCGGTTCTGGTAGTAAAAGAGCAGGTTGGTGTCGCAGATCGCGATGCCGTCGGGCCTCGAGTCGAGCACCGGCGACGAGTGGTAGCCCGCGAAGGCGCGCAGCGCGCGCTCGACGATGTCCCCGCCCGAGCCGAGCCGGACGTCCTCCCCCAGCACGATGCACCCCCGCTGCTCCAGCGCGCGCAGCCGATCGCAGAGCGCCACCACGTCGGCCGCGAGGTCGTCGCGCGGCACCGTGAGCACGTCGCGCTGCCGGAGCACCGTGAAGAGATCCGCGGCGGGCGCCTGGCTGCGGAGCCGGGCGAAGCTCGCCGCCGCGACGACGTGCGTCGCCATCACGACCGTGTCGCGCGCGTACGCCCGGCAGATCTCCTCGCCGAGCTCGCGCGCGTACTGGGCGTCGCGCGCCGCGTCGATGACCGCCTTGCCGCCCTGATCCCTCACGTAGCTCGCCGGATCGACCTCGCGACCGCGGGCGTCGAACGAGCGGCCGAGCTCGTCGACCCGGTTGCCGAACGGATCGAGCGGGTCGGAGAAGCGGATGACCACCGCGGCGTTCATCGCGAGGAGCTTGCGCAGGAACGAGGCGATCCGGCCGATGCGGCTCGACTCGTCGTCCTCGATGATGAAGCGGCCCTTGCCGGCCTCGGAGAGGAAATCGGCGATCAGCGTCTCGGCCTCGAGCGTGATGAGGTAGTTGATCGTGGCCGGGACGAAGAAGACGCGGCGCTCGCGGCCGCTCTGCAGCGTCCGCGTGTAGGCCTCGAACGCGCTGCCGACAAGGCCCAGCTTGAGCTTGCGCTCCACGCCTCCCGAGCGGGACCGCGTGCCCCCCGGGAAGAACAGCGAGTGGTAGCCGCGCTCCAGGAGCACGCCCGAGTACGTCTTCAGCACGTCCTTGTAGAGGTTGTGCCGGATGCGCCGGTCGACGCGGTAGGCGCCGAGGTTGTGCATGAAGAACGAGAGGACCGGGTTCGTGAACAGGTTCTTGCCGGCGCCGTACGTGGCGGGCGGCAGGCCGGCGCGCTCGAGGGCATAGCCGAACACGATCGAGTCCATGTTCGACAGGTGGGTCGGGACGTAGACGGCCGTGCCGCGCTGCACGAGCGAGCGGAGCTTCGCGAGCGGGCCCTCCACGAGCACCCGGTCGGCCAGGAGCTCGAGGCTGACGAGCTTGAGCGGGTCGCGGACCACCGTCATGAGCTTGCGCGGCGCGAGCAGCGCGCTCACGACCGGCGGCAGGAGCCGCGACGACAGCTGGTAGACGCGCCGGTCGAAGTTCCCCGCGATGTCCCACGCGTACTCCTCCGAGAGCTCGCGCAGGCGGCGGCGGCGCTCGGCGTCGTGCATGCGGCCGAGCGAGCGGGCGAGCCGCTGCCACTCGGCGAGCTCGCGGACGTCCTGCGGCTTCCGGGACCCCTCGAGCCGCTTCGCCTCCTGATACGCCGCCTCGTTCATGGCGAGCAGCGGATCCCTCGTGGAGCCGACGACCCGGTCGACCACGGTGCGCACGATCTCGTCGCGCGCGTCGTTGAACCCGAAGATGGGAGCGCGGGAGTCCATGGGCCTAGTCGTATAGAAATCGGACGGCGGGCGCGAGCGGAATACGGCCGCGCGCGACGCCGGAAGTCAGCGGTAATCGTCCTTCGCGCGACGCACGGCGGCGAACACGTCGGACGGCGCGGCGCCCGGGAAGCGCGCCCTCAAACTCGGCTCGCCACAGCGCAGGAACGGGTTCGTCGCGAGCTCATCGGCCATCGTGCTCCCGACCGTGGGCTCGCCGCGCTCCCGGGCCGCGCGGGCGGCCGCGAGCTTCCTGCGGACAGCCTCGTTCTCGGGCTCGACCGCCTCGGCGAAACGGAGGTTGTTCACGGTGTACTCATGACCGCAGAAGACGCGCGTGTGCGCCGGGAGCGCGGCGAGCTTGGAGAGCGAGGCGTGCATCACCTCCGGCGTCCCCTCGAACATGCGGCCACATCCGGCGATGAAGAGCGTGTCTCCGGTGAACACAACGTCCTCGACGCAATACGAGACGGCGCCGAGCGTGTGGCCGGGGACATGCAACGGCTGGAGCGTGAGGCCGGCGACCTGGACCGGCGTGCCCTCCTCGACCCGCTCCGTCTGCGCGGGAACGCGCCCGACGTCGCTCGAGTGCGCATAGACCGGGAGGTCGCCGTAACGCTCGCGGAGCGCCTCGTTGCCGCCGACGTGATCGTGGTGATGGTGCGTGTTGACGATGGCGACCAGACTGAGCTTCTCGCGCTCGAGCGCCGCGATGATCGGCTGGGCCTCCGAGGGATCGATGACGATCGCCTCGCGCCGCCCGTCCGCGGCCACGAGGTACGCGTAGTTGTCGCTGAGGCAGGGCACGGGGAGGATGCGCATGAGGCGTCGACTATAGCGGCGCCCCCGGCGAGAGCCGGGGAAAAGGTGCGCGCGGCGCGGCGGATCGCGCATGAGCTCGAGAAAGTTTGAGAATTTTGCGACCGAACCGGCAAGTGGTCTCGAGCGGGACGGCGGGCGGCCTGGCGGAGATCCGCGCGGTGACGCGGGCGCGAGGGTGTGGCAGAGGGGCCGGCATGACGTCCGCCGAGCCTTCCGTCCGCTACCGCATCGGCGTCGATGAGAACGGGCTGGGCCCGCGGCTCGGCCCGATGGTGGTGACGGCGGTCCTCGCGCGCGTCACGGAGGCGGGCTGGCAGGTCGCCGGCCGCGCCCCTCGCGGCGCCCTCGCCCAGCGGCTCGGCGACTCGAAGCAGCTCGTGGCGCACGGGGATGTCTCGCTCGGCGAGGCCTGGGCTCGCGCGCTGGTCGCGCGCGGCTGCGGCCGCGGCCGCGACGGGACGGCCAGCGGCGCGTCGTCGGTGGACGAGCTGCTCCACGCCGTCGCGCTCGAGGATCGCCCCGCGCTCCGCGCGCTCTGCCCGGGCCACGTCGAGGAGCAGTGCTGGTCGGCGGAGGGCGAGGCGTTCACCGCGCCCGACGAGCTGGTCTGCACGATCGGCAAGGACCTCGACAAGCTCTCGGAGAAGGGGGTCGAGGTCGTCGCCGTGCGCTCGGTGCTGCTCTGCGCGAAGCGGATGAACGACGGGGCGCGCGCCGGGAAGAACAGGTTCGTGCTCGATCTCCACGCGATGGAGCGCCTCGTCCTGGAGCTCCGCGGCCTCGCCGGCGCGGAGGTCTTCGCTGTGTGCGGCAAGGTCGGCGGCTTCGGCAAGTATGGCGCCGTGTTCGGCCCGCTCGCGGGGAGGATGCACGCCGTGCTCGAGGAGGGCCGCGCCCGCAGCGCCTACCGCTTCCCCGGCCTCGGCGAGATCGCGTTCGTCCGCGATAGCGACGCCTCGGATCTGTGCGTCGCGATGGCGTCGATGGTGGGCAAGTACGTCCGCGAGGCGCTCATGGAGCGGGTCGCTCGCCATTACCAGCGCGCGGTCCCGGGCCTGCACGGGGCGAGCGGCTACTACGATCCTGTCACGTCGGCGTTCATCGGGGCGACCCGCCTCGTCCGCCGCGCGCGCGAGATCCCCGCCGAGTGCTTCGAGCGGGGCGCCGGCGAGAGCGACGGCGAGCGCGACGCCTCACTCGAGAGCGGCGGCCCGTAACGCCGGGGCCGGCGCCGCGCGGGCCGCGCTCGCCGGGCGAAACCGGCGGCGCCACGGGGCGTAGGAGGGTCAGGTGCGCTACCCTCGACAGGCCAGGTGGATGATGAAACGGCTCCGCGCTGCTGGTCTTCTCTTCGCGCTCGTCCTCATCGCGTGCGCCGCCGTGTTCGCGTGCTTTCGCGCTGGCGATACAGGGAGGGCGAGCAAGGTGATTCCGGGGTCCAAGGAGGCTGTGACGATGTCGGACAGAACCTATCGCAAACCGTCGGATGAGGAGCTGCGCAAGCAGCTCACGCCGCTCGCCTACGAGGTCACCCAGCGCGACGCGACCGAGCCGCCGTTCCGCAACGCCTTCTGGGACAACCACGAGGCGGGCCTCTACGTGGATGTCGCGAGCGGCGAGCCGCTCTTCACGTCGTTCGACAAGTTCGACTCGGGCACCGGCTGGCCGAGCTTCACGCGCCCTGTCGAGCCGGAGCGGGTCGTGGAGCGCTCGGACAGGACCCACGGGATGGTCCGAACGGAGGTGCGCTCCAAGGCCGGCAACTCGCACCTCGGGCACGTCTTCGAGGACGGGCCCGCGCCCCGCGGGCTGCGCTACTGCATCAACTCGGCGTCCCTCCGGTTCATCCCGCTGGCTCGCCTCGAGGCGGAGGGTTACGGGGCCTATCGGGCGCTGTTCGAGGGCCGCCGCGGCGCGCCTCGGGTGCAAGCGAGCGCGAACGCCTGCGCCGTGCCGGCGCCGGGGGAGGCGCCTGGGTGCCAGACGACGCTGGAGACGGCCGTCCTGGCGGGCGGCTGCTTCTGGGGGATGGAAGAGCTCCTCCGGCAGATCCCCGGGGTCCTCGAGACGGAGGTCGGTTATGCCGGCGGCCGGACGAAGGCGCCGACCTATCAAGACGTGAAGACCGGATCGACGGGCCACGCCGAGTCGGTGCGCATCGTCTTCGATCCCGCGAAGCTGTCCTATGCCGAGCTGCTCGAGAGGTGGTTCTTCCGCATGCACGATCCCACGACGCGGAACCGCCAGGGCAACGACGTCGGGACGCAGTACCGCTCAGCGATCTTCTTCACGACGCCCGAGCAGCGCCGCATCGCCGAGGAGGTGAAGGCGCGCGTCGACAAGAGCGGCAAGTGGCGCGCCCCGCTCGTGACCGAGATCGTGGAGGCCGGCCCGTTCACGCGCGCCGAGGAGTACCACCAGAAGTACCTGGAGAAGTACCCGGCCGGGTACACGTGCCATTTCATGCGTGATTGATGAGGGCGGTGGCCCGCGCCGTCGACTCGATGGTTTCGTCGACGGCGCAGGCTGGTGATGATCGAGAGCGGGCGGGTCAGCGATTGGCGATGTGGATCGCGGCGCCCATGGCGTGGGCGGCGGCTTCCATCAGCGACTCGCCGAGGGTCGGGTGGGGGTGGATCGTGAGCGAGAGATCCTCGAGGAAGGCCGCCATCTCGAGCGAGAGCGACGCCTCGCTGATCATGGTGCTGGCCTCCGGCCCGACGATGTGGACGCCGAGCACCTGCTTCGTCTTCTTGTCGGCGACGATCTTCACGAAGCCCTCGGTCTCGTTCATGGCCATGGCCTTGCCGAGCACCGAGAACGGGAACTTGCCGATGCTGACCTCGAGGCCCTTCGCCTTCGCCTCCGCCTCGGTGAGCCCGACCGTGGCGATCTCCGGATCGGTGAAGATCGCGCCCGGGATCGCGACCCAGTCCTTCTCGGCCTTGTGCCCCGCGATGACCTCGGCGGCGATCTCGCCCTCCTTCGTCGCCTTGTGCGCGAGCAGGGGCGGCCCGCTGACGTCGCCGATGGCGTAGATCGACGGCACGTTGGTGCGGCAGAACTTGTCCGTGGGGACGAACCCGCGCTGATCGACCGTCACGCCGACCTTCTCGAGGCCGAGCCCCTTGCTGCTCGGCCGCATGCCGACGGCGACGAGCACGGTGTCGACGACGATCGTCTGCTCCTTGCCGTCGGACTGGATCTTCACCCCGACCGAGCCGTCCTTCTGCTTCTCGTACCCGAGCGCCTTGGCGTTCTTGTGGATCGTGCCGCCGCGCTTCAGGATCTTGCGCTCGACGATCTTGGTGCAGTCGGGGTCGACGCCCGTGAGCAGCTCCGGCAGCGCCTCGACGACGATGAGCTCGGCGCCGAACGCCTGGTAGACCATGCCGAGCTCGAGGCCGATGACGCCGCCGCCGATCACCATCAGCCGCTTCGGGATGCGGCGCAGGCTGACCGCCTCCTTCGCGCCGATGATCGCGTCGCCGTCGAACTTGAACGTCGGGATCTCGATGGTCGTCGAGCCGGTCGCGATCACGATCGCCTTGGTCGCCTCGAACTGCTCCACCGAGCCGTCCGCCCGCGTCACGTCCACGCGCTTCGGCCCCACGACCGTGGCGGTGCCGTTCACGACGTCGGCGCCGTTGCCCTTGAGCAGCGACCCGACGCCGCCGGTGAGCTTCTTGACGATGCCTTCCTTCCAGTCCTGCATCTTGTTGGCGTCGAGCTCGACGCCGCTGACCTTGATGCCCATCGCGGCGCCGGCCTGCGACTTCTCGTAGAGGTGGGCGGCGGAGATCAGCGCCTTGGAGGGGATACACCCCCAGTTGAGGCAGACGCCGCCGACGTTCTCCTTCTCGATGCAGAGCACCTTCTGCTTGAGCTGAGCGAGCCGGATGGCGCAGGGGTAACCGCCGGGGCCGGCTCCGATCACGATTGCGTCGTAGGTCTTCATCCTTGTCCTTTTGTGCGCTTCGAAGACTGGAACTAGGGGCGCCGGGGTTCATCAGGCAAGCCCCTCGCCGACAGCCCTGAGGCCGCGCCCGCAACCGCGAGCCGTCCCTGGGTGCCCGGGGCTTACACGACCTCGCAGCGAGGGGAAATCCCTCCCCGAGGTCAGCGCCCGCCGCCGTGCGGCGGCGCTTTCGGGGAGCGCAGGAGCTCTGCGCGCTGGTCGCGCAGGTGCCAGGGCAGCTCCGCGTAGACGTCGTCGAACAGGGTCTCTCGGGCAGGCGGGCCCATGGCCTCGACCTCGGCGACGGCGGCGGCGATCTCGGCGTTGAGCTCCGCCTCGAGGGAGGACTCCGCGGCGTCGTCGAGGAGCCCGCGGCCGGCGAGGTGGCGCCCGAGGCGCAGCAGCGGGTCGCGCTGCGTCCAGCGATCGACCTCCTCCTGCGACCGGTAGCGGCTCGGGTCGTCGCTCGAGGAGTGCGCGCCGACGCGGTAGGTGAGCGCCTCGATGAAGCTGGGGCCTCCGCCGCCACGAGCCCGCGCGACCGCCTCGGAGACGGCGCGGTAGACGGCGATGACGTCGTTGCCGTCGACCCGCACCGACGGCACGCCGTAGGCGCGCCCCTTGACGGCGATCGTCCTCGAGGCCGTCTGCCGGTCCGTCGGCACGCTGATGGCCCAGTGGTTGTTCTGGCAGATCATGACGCACGGCGCCCTGAAGACCGCCGCGAAGTTCATCGCGCTGTGGAAATCGGGCTCGCTCGTCGCGCCGTCGCCCATGAACCCCACCACGACGGTGCTGTCGCGCCGCAGCTTCGCGGCCCACGCGGCGCCGACCGCCTGCGGGAGCTGCGGGCCGATGCAGCTCGACCAGGACACCTGGTTCACCTGCCGCCCGCTCATGTGCGACGGCATCTGGCGCCCCTGGAGGAGGTCGCCCGCGTTGCCGAACACCTGGGCCACATAGGTGCGGAGCGGGAAGCCGCGCACCAGCATCGTCACGCTCTCGCGCAGCGCGGGGAAGATCCAGTCCGTGGGCTCGACCGCGAGCGCCGTGGCGATCGGCGTCGCCTCCTGGCCGGTGCACGCGCCGTAGAAGCCGACCCGCCCCTGCCGCTGGAGCAGGAGCATGCGCGCGTCGAGCAGCCTGAGGCGCTTGATCTCGCGGTACGCGCGCAGCAGCAGCGCGTCGCTCAGGCAGGGGTCGGTCGCGGGATCCAGGGATCCATCGTCCCGGAGGACGCTGAGCAAGCCCTCGTCGGCCCCCTCCCCGGGTCGGGACGTGGGCGCGTGAGGTGGAGGGGCGTCGGCGGCGGACCTCGCGGAGGCGCCGGGCGGCGTGGCTTCCAGCTCGCTCATGGCCGGACCATACCGCGAAATGACCGCGCTCGCGGCCCCTTCGGCCCGCGGGGACGCCCCTCCCGCCCCCGCGGCGCGCCGGGGGGGAAGCGGATCACATCGCCCGCGCACGAGCTCAGCCGAGCAGGACGCGGAACATCCGCTTGCTGTCCGAGAGGTAGTAGTAAGCGGCGCGGTCCGCGTCGCCCATCAGATCGAGGATGGCGCGCTCCATCTGATCGGGGCTCAGCGTGTTGGACACTTCCCACGTGTCGGGCGTGACCTCGTCGCCCTGCCACGGTCCGGCGCAGAGCGCGACGAGGCGCGACCGGCTCGCCTCGTCGGCGATCGAGAAGGTGAGGATGTAGTCGTGGTTGACGAAGCCGCTGTAGAGCTTGTTGTCACGCGGCATCGGATCCCTCCGTGTCGTGGGGCGCGACGCGCGGCGTCCTCACCGCGGGCCGGGCGGCAGCGGGGCGGCCGCTTCCTCGTCGTCGTCCTGCTCGGGGCGGCGCGCGCCGAGCGTGAAGACGTGCAAGAGGACCAGGCTCGCGCCGAGGAACACCTCCGACTTGCTCACGAGCTCGGCGCGGCGATGGACGCGCTCGAGCTCCATGCCGAGCTCCCCCTCGCCGCGCCGGACGCCCTCGCGGTGGAGCGCCGCGATGCGGGGGGTGAGCGCCAGGCCGACGTACGCGGCGCACCCGGCCAGCACCATGGCGACGACCCGGCGCACGCGCGCCGCGCGGCCGGCGCCCAGGCGGTACGCGGCCCAGGTGCGCGCCACCTCCGCGCCGAGGAGGATCACCGCGGCGCCGAGCGCGAATTGATCGAAGCGCGCGAACGCCGCGCTCATCGCGTCGCCGGAGAAGGGGGCCGGGGCGAGCCGGAAGACGAACGGGGCAGCGCAGGCGCCCAGCGCCACGATGCCGCCGACCCAGGCCCCCGCCGCGAGCGCGGCCACGCTCGCGGCCACGCGATCGATGAGGGAGCGGCGCGACGCGGCGCGCTCCTCGGGGCTCGGGGCGAGGTCCGCCTCGCTGAACTGGGCTCCATCGTTCATGCATCCACCTCCGCAGCGAGGACGGCGAGCGCCTCCTCGACGGCCCCCTGATCGGCCTTCCGCTCGTCTCCCCGCATCGCCGCGATCGCGGCGCGGGCGGCCGAGAGGCGGGCGCGACCGGCGGCCGCGACGGCGAGCGTGCGCTTGTGGCGGTCCCACGCGCCGAGCTCGCTGAGGATGTCGCGGATGGCGCGCTCGTGGCCCATCCGCGCGAGCGCGACGCGCGCGTGCCAGCGCAGCGGATCGCGGCCGAAGCCGAGCCTGAGCCCGAACGCGCGCCGCTCCAGGGCGCTCCGCGAAGCGGCGAGGCCGAGCTCGCCGCAGAGCTCGATGGCCGCGGCCTCGTCCTCGCGATCGACCCCGTCGAGCTTTCCTCCCACGATCTCGGCGAGCACGGGGTGGCCCACCGGATCGCCGAAGCGCGCGGTGACGACCGCCGCCCCCGCCCGGACGAGCGGGGACGCGTGGCCGAGCAGCGCGCGGGCCCGCTCCATGCCCAGCGGAGGCAGCTCGCCGCTGGACTCCCCCAGCTCCTCGAACATCCGCAGCGCGATGTGGCAGACGAGCGGGTCGTCGTCGTGGGTGGCCTGCATGACGGCCTCGATCGCGTCGGCCTGCTGGGCGCAGACGCGCGGGAACGCGATCACCGCCTGGAAGCGCACCTCGGGCCGCTCGTCCGAGAGGGCGCGCCGGAGCCGGCCCGTGGCCCGCATGTCGCCGATCTCGCCGAGCGCCGTGATCGCCATCTGCCGGACGTAGGGATCCGCGTCCTCGACGGCGAGCAGCAGGGCCGGGAGCGCCTCGACGGCCTTCGTGTCGGCGAGGGCGATGGCCGCCGCCGCGCGGACCGCCGCGTGCTCATCGACGCGGAGCACGCCCTCGATCGCGCGCACGACCTGCTCCCGTGCCGTCGCGGCATACAGGACGAGGTCGCTCACGGCCTCGGCGCGCACGGCGGGCTTCTGCGAAGCGACGTCGCGCAGCGCAGCCTCGAGCGTCCTTTTCGCGGGGGCCGGTCCGAACACGCGGCCAACGCTAGCACGGTCGATGCGCAAAGCCGGGCCGCACCGAGCGGCGCTCAGCCGCCGCCCGAGCCGCCAGCGCCGCCCGAGCCGCCGCCGCCAGCGCCACCCGAGCCGCCGCCAGCGCCGCCCGAGCCGCCACCTTCGCCGCCCGAGCCGCCTTCGCCACCCGAGCCGCCGGCGCCTCCCGCGCCACCCGACCCTCCAGCGCCGCCGGCGCCTCCTGCGCCCGAGGCATCCGGAGTGTAGGGGGTCCATTCCTCCGTCTGTTCAGGAGCGGCCCTGCACACCCCAGGCTCGCTCTCGGCGCCGCCCGGCGGCTCACTGGCGACGCTCGACGCAGACGGCGGGTTCGGCAGGCAAGCCCTCGAGCCGTCCGGCCTGGCGTCGACGATCGCGGCGCTGCGCTCGCCCGGCGTTATCCCCGCGGCCCCCTGGATGTTGCCCAGCGCGACGCACGAGTAGCCGCTGCGGCAGTCGTCGTCCTCATCGCAGGTGGCCATGCAGAAGGTCCGCTCGAAGCGCGGCCAGCGGACGTTCTCGAGCTCGCTGCACGCCGGATCGATCACCGGGTTGAACGCGACACAGACGCTGCTCCCGGAGCAGCTGTCCGGCTCGCAGTTGAAGACCGTGCAGTAACCGCCAGGCTGCGTCCCATCGCAGAGGAGCTGCTGCTCTGCCTGCACGCAATCGAGCGACGAGGTGCACGGATCGCCGATCTGGGGGCCACATCCGGCGAGCAGCCAGGAGGCGCCGAGGACGACGAGCAGGTGGGCGGGCTCGGTGAGGCGGAGCATCGAGGAGGCCGCTTAGTACCGGCAGGGGCGCCCGCGCGCAAGCGCAGGCCCACGACGCCCACGATGCCGTGCCGGAACCGGCGCTGGCTTCCGCCCGAATTGACACCTTGCGGTCAGGCCTCTACAAACGAGCGGACCGGGGTGACCCCGGAGAACGAAGCGAAGGCCATGGCGACTTACATCACCGAAGACTGCATCAACTGCGGCGCCTGCGAGCCCGAATGCCCGAACGAAGCCATCAGCGAGGGCGACGAGATCTATGTGATCGATCCGGAGCTCTGCACCGAGTGCGTCGGCTTCTATGATCACGAAGCGTGCCAGGCCGTGTGCCCGGTCGAATGCTGCCTGCCCAACCCGCAGATCGTGGAGACCGAGGAGGTCCTCATCGCGCGCGCCGTGAGGCTGCACCCCGACGATGGGGAGCTGAAGAAGCGGGCCGCCGCCAACGATTACCCCTCGCGCTTCCGCAAGTAGCGCGCGTCTTCGCGCACGATCGCGTCGCCTCTCCGGCCGCGCTTCCCATGCCTCCGCCGGCACCGTCGGTTCGATGCGGCGCCCGGGTCACACCGTGATCCGGCGCTGGGCCGCAGTGGTCCTCGCGGGTGCCTGCGCGGGCTGCCATGGCAGCGGTCCGCTGCTCCACCCGGCCCACGTCCTCCGTCCCGGCGCCGTGCGCCTCGGCGGCGGCCTGTCGGGTGACATGGTCGTCGCCGGAGCGGCGGACGCAGGGGCGAGCGCCCCAGGCCCGGCGACGGCGGAGGGCGCCGCGCGGCGAAAGCTCTCCGAGATCACCGTGTCGCCGGGCGTCGCGCCCTGGGCCAGCGCCCGCGTCGGGATCGAGGGCGAGAACGAGGCGGGGCTGACGTACACGGGGCGAGCCATCCGGCTCGACGGGCGCCACGCGTTCCCGCTCGGCGGCGCGGCCCTGTCGATCGGCCTCGGCGCCTCGGCGCTGCTCGCGGGCGGGCCGGGCCCCAGCGCAGAGGGGATCGACGTCCACGGCGCAGGGCTCGACGTCCCTCTCCTGCTCGGCTTCCGGTCGGACGCGGATCTCTACGCGCTCTGGTTCGGTCCCCGGCTGGGCTTCGAGCTCCTCGGCGGCGAGGTGCGGCTGCCCGCCGCCGGAGCGGCGCTCCGAGGACCGCTCGTCGACGCGTCGGGCCAGCATCTCCAGCTCGGGTTCGTGCTGGGCATCCGCGCGGGCTTCCGCCATGTGCACGTCGCGGTCGAGGCCAGCGCGACCTACCACCACGCCGAGGGCGAGATCGCCGGCGATCCGGTCGCGATCGATCAGGGCACCGTCGCCCCGGGCGGCGGCCTCACGGTCACCTTCTGACACGGTCGAAATAAACGCAACGACGTTGCAACGTCGTCGAGCACGGCGTCGGAGCGTAACCTCACGTAAACGCACGTAAACGCACGTAACCAAACGCAACAAAGCGTGACTAGCTGCGGCAAAGCGCGGCAAAGCGCAAGAAAACGCCACAAAACGCAACGATACGGATTCCCTGCCATTTTCGGTGGCAAGCACAGGCGCTTGCCCGGCCGGAGGACCCGTCTTAGACTCGGATCTATGCGTCCCCACGGCGCCCTCGCCACCTCATGCCTGCTCGCCGGTGCGGCTCTCGTCGGCTGCTCGGCGCCTGTCGCGGGCGACGCGACGGAGGTCAACGGGGTGGTCACCCAGGGGGTCGTGCGCGTCGAACGCGCGATCAACCTGAGCCGGGACGCCGCCGCGGCCGCCACCCCCGGTGAGCTCGACGAGGCCGCGCTTCCGAGCGCAAACGCCGAGGGGGCGGGGGCGGTCACGAACGTGCTGGCGAAGTTCATGCGGCTCTCGTCCGCGATGGATCCCGAGCTCGCCGAGGGGGCCGTCGGGAAGCCGTTCGTCCTCCCCTCCGCCGGCAGCTGCATGGTCCTCTCGCCCGCCGCCGACGACGAGGCGAGCAGCTTCAGCTCGCTCAGCCCCATCGAGCTCCTCGACGCGGGCGACGTGACGATGAAGACCGAGAGCACCGAGATGCCGCTCGCCGCCCGCGCGTTCCCGGACGTGGGCGCCCTGGTCTTCGGCGTGTTCTACACGTCGCGCGACGCCACCAGCGATCTGCCTGCGCCGGCGCGGTACGTGTTCGAGAGCTCCGGCTCGGGGCAGCTCGACCGGTTCGCGTTCGAGGCCGATGCCCCCGCGGGTCCCGAGGAGGTGCGCATCGGCGACGCCGAGCTGGCCGACGGCGTCGATCTCGACGCAGGGGTCGGCGCGGTCGTGCAGTGGCGCGCGGACGAGGGCGGCGGGGCCGGACGGACGCGGGACATCATCTACGTCGACGTGACCTCGGCCCACGGCGCGACCGTGCGGTGCGCGTTCAAGGACACCGGGCGGGGCGTGATCCCGGGCTCCTTGCTGGATCCCTCGACGCTCGGGCCTCTGCCGGCGAACGCGACGCTCGCCGTTCACCGGACGCGGCAGGTGCCGATCAACACCTCGGGGATCGACCTCGGCGAGGTGCGCTTCGACCTCTCCGTGAACGGCCGAGCGCGCATCGCCGCGCGCTGACGGCGCCGACATCGGCGTGGCGTACGAGGATCTGCGACGTCGCGCGGCCGAGCTCGCCGCGATCGGGCAGCGCGACAGCGGGGCCGCGCTCCTCGCGGCGGCCGGAGATCACGCGGGCGCCTCCGAGCTGCTCGAGCGCGTCTGCGACTTCGCCGGCGCGGCGCGGGAGGCGCTGGCGGCCGGGGACCCGGCCCGCGCCGCGCTGATGGCCGCGCTCGGCGGCGACGAGGCGCTCGCGCGCGAGGCGCTCGATCGGATCGCCGCCACGTCGCCCCGGGACGCCGCGCTGCGCGCCGCCGCCGACCTCGCGGCGCGCGGGTTCTCGCGGCACGCGGGCGCGCTGTTCGCGGCGCTCGGCGCTCACGCGGCGGCCGCGGAGGCGTTCACCGCGGCCCACGACGCGTGCCGCGCCGCCGAGAGCTTCGAGCTCGCCGGCCGCCCCGCCGACGGCGCGCGGGTGCTCGAGGCCGCGCTCCGCCGCCGCCCGGGCGACGCGGCGGCGTGGCTCGCGCTGGGCGATCTGCTCGCGCGCCACGGCCGCACCGAGGCCGCCGTGCGGGCGCTCCAGCAGCTGCCGCCCGCCGCCGCCGAGCGGGCCCGCGCGCTGCCGCTGCTCGGCCGCTGCCTGAGCGAGCTCGGGCTCGAGGACGCCGCGCGGACCGTCCGCGAGGAGCTCGCCCGGCTCGATCCGCCCGGCCAGGAAGCGCTCTCGTCGCGAGGCGCCGCTCCCGGCAGCGCCGCCGCGGGCGCTCCTCCCGCGGGCCCCGCGCCCGTCGGGCCGCTCCTCTTCGGGCGCTACGAGACCCTGCGCGAGGTAACGGCCACGCCCCACGCGCGCGTGGTGGAGGCGCGCGACCGGATCACGGCGGAGCGCGTGGCCGTGAAGATCTTCGCGGGCGCGGCGTTCGGAGCGGGCCGCGACGCGCTCCTCCGGTTCGAGCGCGAGGCGCGCGCCCTCGCCCAGCTCCGGCACCCGAACGTCGTCGCGCTCCGCGCGTACCACCCCGAAGGGCCGGCGATGGTGCTCGCCTGGATGACGGGCGGGTCCCTGATCGAGCGGCTGCGGGGGGATCCGGTCACGCCCGCGCGCGCCGTCGAGATCGCGGGCGCGCTCCTGTCCGCGCTCGGCGAGGCGCACCGCCTCGGCATCCTCCACCGCGACGTGAAGCCGAGCAACGTGCTCTTCGACGAGATCGGGACGGCTCACCTCGCGGATTTCGGCGCGGCGCACCTCGGGGATCTGTCGTCCACCGCCACGGCGGGCGCGATCGGGACGTTCGCGTACATGTCGCCGGAGCAGCGCATGGGCCGACCGGCGACGCTGGCGAGCGATCTGTACGGCGTCGGCGCGGTGCTCGCCGAGCTGCTCACCGGAGAGCCGCCCGCCCCCGCCGTGCGCGGGCGGCTCGATCCCGCGCCGAGCGAGGTCCATCCGGACCTCACGGCGGCCCACGACGCGGCCGTGGCGGCGCTGCTCGCGGAGGACCCCGCCGCGCGGCCGGGCGACGCGTTCGAGGCGCGCCGCGCGATCACCGCGATGGCCTGGCCAGAGCGCCCGCGGCCGCGGCGGTCGCGCGGGAGCGGCCGGCCGCGATCGAGCGACGCGCCGCCGGCGACGGCGGCCCGGCTCGCGGCGACCCTGGAGGTCGGCGACGGCCGGGACACGGAGGGGCGCTGGCACGACGCCTGGCTCGATCGCGACGTCCTCGTGCTCCAGCTCGACGACGCGACCCTCGCCCGGGCCCGGGCCTTCGCGCGCGCCGGCCACGCGGCCCTGACGTCCGTCCTCCGGGTCGATCTCGCGAGCGGCGAGGTCTGGATAGCGCTGCCCCAGGGCCGCGCGCTCGCCGACGAGGCGCGCGCGCTGACCAGGGCCCAGCGCGCGCGCCTCGGCGAGGCCATCGCGGCGCTCCACGCGGCCGGAGGCGCACACGGGTGCATCGACAGCCAGCATCTTTACGTCCACGACGGCGAGCTCACGCTGGCCTATCCGCGCGAGGCTCCCGGTGACGTGGAGGAGCTCGCGGCGCGGGATCTCGCGGCGCTCCAGGAGCTCGACAGGAACGCGCTGGACGAGCTCTAGAGGAGCTCGACAGGAACGCGCTGGACGAGCTCTGGCTCGATGAACCAGGGCGGAGGCGGCGCCGCACGCGAGGCCCGCGATGCGCGGGCGCGGGGTGTCCGGCGCGCCGGCTCAGTTCGACGGAGACGGGGCGGGCGGCGGCGCCGGCTGCGTCGGCGAGATGCGCCCGCCGGGCGAGGTGCAGGTGCCCCCGTACTCGTCGCGCTTGGTGATGTCGTAGCAGCAGTAACCGTCGTCGTACTCTGGCTCGCTGTCGACCGACTCGACCTCGCCGCCGCACGAGTCGCTTCCGAAATAGGCGAGCGCCTCCTCCTGGGAGGGGCATGCCCCTTCGATCTCGGTCCACTCGAAGCACCCGACCTTGTCGCACCCCGCTGTCGCGAGGGTGAGCGCCAGGGCTGCGAGCTGGAGGGCCCGGACCGGACAACGCGCGAGGGCCGAACGGATCGTCGAGATCATGGATTCTCCCGGACACACGGGCGCTGCGCGCGCCCCGAGCAAGCATACTCCGGTTCGGACGAAGCCGGCTGCCCCGGAGAGGATCGAGCAGGCTCGCGTCGCGCGGCGGCGTGCGCCTCGCCTCGCCGCGCGGCGCGGCGGACGCCGCGCCTTCTGGTCGATCCGGACCGGGTGGAGTACACGACAGCATGACGACCGGAGAGCAGGGGGCCCGGGTGGTGCGCGCGCCGCGGGGAAGCGAGCGGAGCTGCAAGGGGTGGATCCAGGAGGCCGCGCTCCGGATGCTCCACAACAACCTCGATCCGGAGGTCGCGGAGCGCCCCGACGATCTCGTGGTCTACGGCGGCACCGGGAAGGCGGCGCGATCGTGGGAGGCGTTCGACGTGATCGTCCGCGAGCTCCGGGAGCTCGCGGACGACGAGACGCTCCTCGTGCAGTCGGGCAAGGCGGTGGGCCGCTTCCGCACGCACCCTGACGCCCCGCGCGTGCTGCTCGCGAACTCGAACCTCGTGGGCCGGTGGGCGACGTGGGACGAGTTCCGCCGGCTCGAGGCGCTCGGCCTGACCATGTACGGGCAGATGACCGCGGGCTCCTGGATCTACATCGGCTCGCAGGGCATCGTGCAGGGCACCTACGAGACGTTCGTCGCCGCGCGGAAGGCGCACGCGGCGCGCGCCCCGGGCGGCGGGCGCTGGGTGCTCACCGCGGGGCTCGGCGGCATGGGCGGCGCACAGCCGCTCGCCGCGACCATGGCGGGCATGGCCTGCCTCGGCGTCGAGATCGACCCGGCGCGCATCGAGAAGCGGCTCCGCACCCGCTACGTCGACGAGCGCATCGACGATCTCGACCGCGCCCTCGACGCCGTCCTCGAGAGCGTCCAGCGCGGGGCGCCGCGCTCGATCGCCCTCTGCGGCAACGCCGCCGACGTCTACCCGGAGCTCGTTCGCCGCGGCGTCACGCCCGACCTCGTCACCGAGCAGACCGCGGCGCACGATCCGCTCGTCGGCTACGTCCCGCCGGGGCTCACGCTCGAGCAGGCGGCGGAGCTCCGCGCCCGCGATCCCGTGGAGTACGTCGCGCGCGCGAAGGCGGGGATGCGGAGGGAGGTCGAGGCGATGCTCGCGATGCAGCGGCGCGGGGCCGAGGTCTTCGACTACGGCAACAACATCCGCACCTGCGCGATGGAGGCGGGCGCCGAGGACGCGTTCGCGATCCCCGGCTTCGTGCCGGCGTACGTGCGCGAGCTGTTCTGCCAGGGCAAGGGCCCGTTCCGGTGGGTCGCGCTCTCGGGTGATCCCGAGGACATCCTCGCCACCGACCGCGCGGTGCTCGAGGCGGTCCCGGGCGACGCCGATCTCCGCCGCTGGATCGAGCTCGCGGAGCAGAAGATCGCGTTCCAGGGGCTCCCGTCGCGGATCTGCTGGCTCGGCTACGGCGATCGCGCGAAGGTCGGGCTCGCCTTCAACGAGCTCGTCCGGGCCGGCCGGGTGAAGGCGCCGATCGTGATCGGGCGCGACCACCTCGACTGCGGGTCGGTCGCGTCGCCGTTCCGGGAGACGGAGGCGATGAAGGACGGCTCCGACGCGATCGCCGACTGGGCGATCCTCAACGCGCTCGCGAACACGGCGGGCGGCGCGTCGTGGGTGAGCTTCCACCACGGCGGCGGCGTCGGGATCGGCAACTCGCTGCACGCCGGGATGGTGATCGTCGCCGACGGCACCGAGGCCGCTCGGCAGAGGCTCGAGCGGGTGCTCACCATCGATCCGGGGATGGGGATCATCCGGCACGCCGACGCGGGCTACGAGACGGCGCGCCGCGTGGCGGAGGAGAAGGGCGTCCGGGTGCCGCACCGGGCAGGGTGACCGGCTCCGCCGCGCCCTCGAGGGCGCGCAGCCGCGCGATCTCCTCCAGGTAGCCGCGCCGCTCCTTCGAGAGCGGCGGCAGCTCGATCACCGCCGGCACGCGCGCGAGCCGCGCGTCGTTCGCGAGGCGCCAGAACGGCGCGAGCCCCATCTCCCCGTCGCCGACGCGCTCGTGCCGATCGACCCGCTGGCCGAGCGCCGCCTTCGAGTCGTTCACGTGCATGCACTGCAGCCGATGAAGCCCGATCAGCCGGCCGAAGTCGCCCCAGAACCGCTCGTAGCCGGCCTCGCTCCGGAGGTCGTGCCCCGCCGCGAAGGCGTGCTGCGTGTCGACGCAGACCCCGAGCCGCGACCCCTCCGGCCCGGCGCGCTCGATCATCGCGGCGATCTGATCGACGCGGTCGCCGAGGGTCGACCCCTGCCCGGCCGTGTTCTCGATGCACAGCCGCGCGCGGAGCCCCTTCCCGCGAGAGAGCACGATCGACAGGCTCTCGCCGATGCGGTCGAGGCCGGCCTCCTCGCCGAGGCCGCGGTGCGCGCCCGGATGGAACACCACGAAGTCGATCCCGAGCGCGTCGCACCGCGCGAGCTCCTGGAACAGCGCTTCCCGCGAGCGCTCGAGGATCGCGGCGTCGTCCGCGCAGAGGTTGATGAGGTAGCTCGCGTGGGCGAGTGTTCGGCCGGCGCCCGCGCCCGCGCCCGCGCCGGCCCAGGCCGCGCGCGCGGCGCGAAACGCGGCGATCTGCTCCGCGCTCAGCGCCGGCTCCCGCCACTGGCCCGAGACCTTGGTGAAGATCTGCACCGCCTCGCAGCGGTCCTCCCCCGCCAGCGCGATCGCGCGGTGAAGGCCGCCAGCAACGGACTCGTGCGCGCCGAAGATCATGGGCCGCACTGCTTGGGGCGCTTCCCCGCCGCCGGCAAGGCATTGCCCCGAGCCCACCGGATCTGCCACGGCATCCGCCATCCGCGCGCACCCGCGCGCCCTCACGCAGGAGGGCAACGCCCGGGCCGCCTCGTCCGTCCCCCTGCGATGAGCCCGATTCCGCGAGCAAATCGAGCAAACCGCATGCCGGGAGGGCGCGAACCCCGGTTCGCGGCACCTCACCCTTGACGCGTTCCTGCCCAGGCGCGAATTGAGCGGCCTTCCTGGAGTCTCGATGAGCCATATGGGTGTTACGAACGGGGCCGGCGCCGGAGAGGCAGCGCCGGGGTCGCCGGGTGGGGCCAAGGGCGAGCAAACCGCGGCGGCCCCGCCGCTGGTGCCGTCGCACGTGCTCTCGGGCAAGCGGCTCGTGGTGGTCGGAGGGACCGGCTTCCTCGGCAAGGTCTGGCTGGCCATGCTGCTCGCGAGGTTCCCGGAGATCGCCCACATCTACCTGCTCGTCCGGGCCAAGGAGAACCAGTCGCCGGAGGAGCGCTTCTGGTCGCAGATCGTGACCTCGCCGGTCTTCGACCCGATCCGCGAGCAGTACCCCGGGCCCGCCTTCGAGGAGTACCTGCGGCAGAAGATCACGCCCATGAACGGCAACGTCGGCCTGCCGCTGCTCGGGCTGGGCGACCGCGTGGGGGAGCTCACGGGCAACATCGCCGCGGTCGTGAACGTGGCCGGCGTCGTCGACTTCAACCCGCCGCTCGACGAGGCGCTCGAGGTCAACGCGTTCGGCATCAGCAACCTCGTCGAGCTCGCGCGGACCCTCGGGGCCAAGGTGATGCACACGAGCACCTGCTTCGTCGCAGGCTACCGCTCCGGGCTCATCGAGGAGAACCACCCGGCCGAGATCCCCTTCCCCCGCGCCGCGGGCGAGACGTGGTTCGGCGCCGCCTGCCCGAAGCGGACGCTCGATCGGTCGCACTGGGATCCGCAGCGCGAGATCAGCGAGTGCCTCGACCTCGTGCAGCAGGCGCGCCAGCGGTGCGAGGACGCCTTCCGGCAGAGCGCCTTCCTCGACGAGGCCAAGGCCAACCTGGCCGCGCGCAGCGAGCCGTGCCGGGGCAGCGCGCTCGAGAACGAGCTCGCCAGGGTGAAGCGCAAGTTCATCAAGGACCGGCTCATCGAGGCCGGCAAGGAGCGCGCGCTCTTCTGGGGGTGGACCAACATCTACACCTACACGAAGAGCATCGGCGAGCAGGTCCTCGCGAGCTCCGGGCTGCCCTTCACCATCGTCCGCCCCGCCGTCGTCGAGACCGCGGTCGAGTTCCCGTTCACCGGCTGGAACGAGGGGATCAACACCTCGGCGCCGTACCTCTACCTCGCCTCGAAGGGGCAGGTGCAGTTCCCGGGCGACCACGACGTGCGGCTCGACCTCATCCCGGTCGACATGACCGCGAGCGGCATGATCGCCTCGCTCTGCGAGCTCATCGAGGGCCGCGCGCCCGCGGTGTACCAGTACGGATCGACCGACACGAACGGCTGCCGCGTGACGCGCTACCTGGAGCTCGCCGGGCTCTACAAGCGGCGGCAGGTGTTCGAGGGGAAGAAGACCTCGCTCTTCGACGTCGTGTCGTCCCGCTTCGAGCCGCGCGGGCTGACCCGGCAGCAGTACGGCGCGCACGGCGCGCGCGCCATCGAGGGCGCGCTCCGCGGCCTGGGCGGCCTGCTCAAGACGGCGAGCGTCGGCCCCGCCGCGGCCCTCCTCAAGCCGGCGGCGGCCGCGCTCGAGAACGCCGCCAGGACCGAGCAGAAGACGGCCACGCTCCTCGAGGTCTTCATGCCGTTCGTCGCGGAGGGCGACTGGATCTACTCCTGCGCCAACACGCGCGCGGCGATGGCCCGCATGCCCCCCGAGGAGCGGGCGCGCTTCGTCTGGGCGCCCGAGAAGATCGACTGGCGCGACTACATCTGGAACGTGCACCTCCCCGGCCTGGAGAAGTGGGCCTTCCCGCTCATGGAGGAGATGCTCCGCCGGGAGATCAAGCCGCTCCGGCCCTACGACAGCCTGGTCGACCTGCTCGACGAGGTCGCCGAGCGCTTCGATCACGCGCTCTCGGTGCAGCGGTTCGAGCAGGACGGGCTCTCGCGCACGAGCTACCGCGAGCTGCGCGACGCGGCCTGCATGACCGCCGCGCGCCTGGCCGCGCTCGGGGTCCGCCGCGGCGATCGCGTGGCGCTCTCCGGCGCGAACCAGCCGGCGTGGCCCGTCGCCTACTTCGGCATCCTCCGCGCAGGCGCCGTCGCCGTCCCGATCGATCCGGGGCTCGACGCGGAGGCGTTCGCGGACGTCCTCCGCTCGTCGACGGCGAAGGTCGTCCTCTGGGACGGCGGCGTGGCGGAGAAGCTCGGCGCCGACGTGCGCGCGGCGCTGCCGAACCTCGTCGCCTTCGACATGGTCGGGTTCGCCGAGGGCCAGGTGCCCGACCTGGGCCCGGCGTCCGGCGACGGGCTCGCGCCCCCGGACGTGCGCGTGGGCAGCCAGGACGTCGCGAGCGTCGTCTACACGAGCGGCACGACCGGGGAGCCGAAGGGCGTGCTGCTCACGCACGGCAACTTCACGGCGCTGCTGGCCTCGCTGGCGCCGCTGTTCCCGCTCAAGGCGAGCGACCGCGTGCTCAGCGTGCTGCCGCTCCACCAGACCTTCGAGGTCACCTGCGGCCTGCTCCTGCCGCTGTCGCAGGGCGCGCGGATCATCTACCTCGACGAGGTCTCGGCCGATCGGGTGAGCGACGGGCTGAAGAAGGCGCGCGTCACGGCGATGGTCGGCGTGCCCGCGCTCTGGCAGATGCTGGAGCGCCAGATCGTCGCCAGGGTGAAGGAGCAGGGGCCCGCCGCGGCCACCGCGTTCAGCTGGGCCATGGAGCTGAACCGCATGCTCGGCAAGCGCCTGGGCCTGAACGCGGGGCGCCTCTTCTTCGGCAGCGTCCACGACGCGCTCGGCGGCAACGTCCGCTTCCTCATCTCGGGCGGCGCGGCGCTCCCGAGGGACACGGCCGCCTTGTTCAAGGGGCTCGGCCTGCCGCTCGCCGAGGGCTACGGCCTGACCGAGGCGGCGCCGCTCCTGACCGTCACCAAGCCCTCTCCGGCGGCGAGCCCGGGGAACGTCGGCAAGCCGATCCCCGGGGTGAAGATCAAGATCGCGAACCCCGACGCGAACGGCGTCGGCGAGGTGCTCGCGCGCGGCCCCAACGTCATGAAGGGCTACGCCGACGACCCGGACGCGACCCAGGCGGCCCTCGACGCGGACGGGTGGCTCCGCACCGGCGATCTCGGCAAGCTCGACAAGCAAGGGCGGCTCGTCCTCGTCGGCCGGCAGAGCGAGGTCATCAGCGCGGCGAAGGGCGAGAGCCTGTACCCGGCCGACATCGAGCGAATGCTCGGCAAGATCGAGCACGTCAAGGAGCTCGCCATCGTCGGGATCGACAACGGCCGCGGCGGCGAGCAGGTCGCGTGCCTCGCCGTCCCCACGGCGCCGGGCGCGAAGGACGGCGAGGGCGACCCGGCGCTCGCGCGGGTCACGCAGCACGAGCGCGCGCTCGACGCGCTCCGGACGGCGATCCAGGCGCTGCCCAAGCCGTGCCACCCCATGGCCGTCCACCTCGACGACGCCGACCTGCCCCGCACCGCGGCCGGTCAGGTGAAGCGCTCCGAGGTGAAGGCGATCGTCACGCGCCTCGCCGCCGAGGCCGCCGCGGCCGGCGCGGGCGCGGCGGCCGTCGCGCAGGACGCCGGCGCGGCGATCGCAGAGCCGAAGGCGCACGGCGCGGGCGACGAGCCGATCCACATCCCCCGCCCGGTGGCCGACTTCGCCAAGCACTGGATGAACAAGGTCCAGTCCGGCTTCTACGGGAACGTCATGCGCCCGAAGGTCTACGGGCGCGCGTTCATCCCGCACAACCGCAACACGATCGTCGTCTCGAACCACGCGAGCCACCTCGACATGGGCCTCGTGAAGTTCGCGCTGGGCAGCTACGGGGACGGCCTCGTCTCGCTGGCCGCGCAGGACTACTTCTTCGAGGGCAACCGCTGGCGGCGCGCCTACTTCGAGAACCTCACGAACCTCGCGCCCTTCGACCGCAAGGGCGGCCTCCGCACGGCGCTGCGCCAGACCGGCGAGATCCTGGACCGCGGGCGGACGGTGCTCCTCTTCCCGGAGGGCACGCGCAGCCCCGACGGCGGCATCCTCGAGTTCAAGCCGGCGATCGGGCACCTCGCGCTCACCCACAACGTCGACATCCTGCCGCTCTACCTGGGCGGCACCTTCGAGGCGCTCCCCAAGGGGCGCACCGTCCCGATCCGCCGCGACCTCGTCGCGCGCATCGGGCCGCCGCTCGCGATCGGCGACCTCCGGCGGCTCACCGCCGGGATGAAGTACGCGGTGGCGTGCCGCAAGGTCGCGGAGCTCACGCAGCTCGCCGTCATCAAGCTCAAGGAGGGCGGCGCCCTCGATCTGAGCCGGGTCGAGAGCATCGATCAGGCCGCCACCACCACCAAGGAGCACCCGCTCACGCTCCTGTTCCGCGAGCTCGAGTCGAAGTACGTGGCGGGGCGGGTCACCCAGCCGATCACCTACTACGTGACGCTCGGCACGGAGGACGAGGCGAAGTGGACGCTGCGGATCGACGCGGCCAGCTGCGAGGCGAGGATCGGTAAGCCAAGCCAGCAAGCGGACTGTGTCCTCAAGACCACGCCCGAGATATTCACCAAGATCGTCCGCGAGGCCTACACACCGAGCCCGATGGAGTTCATGACGGGCCTCGTGAAATCGAACGACATCTCCCTCCTGCAGACCTTCCAGAAGGTTTTCGACCTCGCATGAGCCGCTATCTCGTCACCGGCGCGACCGGCTTCCTGGGATCGCACCTCGTCACGGCGCTCCGTGGGGGTGGCCATGACGTGGTGGCGCTCTGCCGGGCAGAGGCGCCCGCGCTCGCCGCGCAGGGCGTGGAGCTCCGCCGCGGAGACATCCTCGACGCGGCGTCGGTGCGCGGCGCCGCCGAGGGCTGCGACGGGGTCTTCCACTGCGCGGGGCGCGTCTCGCGGCGCCGCGAGGACGCCGAGGCGCTCTACCGGACGCACGTCGAGGGGACCAAGATCACCCTCGACGCCTGCCGCGACGCGGGGGTGAAGCGCGCGGTGATCGCGAGCACGAGCGGCGTCGTCGCGGTCAGCAAGGACCCGAACGAGGTCCGCGACGAGGCGGCGGCGACGCCGATCGACCTCATCGCCGGCTGGCCCTACTACCGCTCGAAGCTGTACGCCGAGCGCGCGGCGCTCGATCGCAGCGGGCCCGGCTTCGAGGTCCTCGCCGTCAACCCGAGCATCCTGCTCGGCCCGGGCGACGTCCACGGCGCCTCGACCGGCGACATCGTGAGCTTCCTCGAGCGCCGGCTCCCCTTCACCCCCGCGGGCGGCCTCTCCTTCGTCGACGCCCGCGACGCGGCCCAGGGCATGGCGCTGGCGATGGACAAGGGCCGCCCGGGCGAGCGCTACCTGCTCGGCGCCGCCAACATGAGCCTGGAGGTCTTCTTCCGCCGCCTCGCGCGCATCTCGGGCGTCCCGGCCCCCGCCCTGCGGCTGCCGCGGAGCATCGCGCTCGCGAAGGCGGGCGCGCACCTCATCGAGCAGGCGCGGAAGCGCCTGCCGTTCGATCTGCCGGTCGATCCTGTGTCGGCCGAGATGGGCCAGCACTTCTGGTACCTCGACGCGACGAAGGCCCGGCGCGAGCTCGGCTGGACGCCGCGCGACCCGCTCGAGACCCTCGCGGACACGGTCGCCGATCTGCGCGCCCGCGGCGTTGTCTGGCCGCAAGCGTAGGTGGAGCGCGGCGCGCGGCCTCGTCGCGCCGCGCCGATCCCCGCTCAGACGGCCCGGCGCAGCGGGGTCGGCGGGAACAGGTCCTTCATGTCGAGCGGGAGCTGACCGCGGAACCCCTCGATCTCCCCCGCGGACACGCTGTCCGCGACGGCCTCGCAGATCGCCTGCAGCACGAAGCCGGCGGCCTCGCGGTCCATGCGCAGCTCGCGCGCGACGTCGGCCTCGATGGTCGCCGTCGTGATGCGCTTGTCCGGCCCGTCGAGGAACGGCTCGAGCGACGGGTGGAGCTTCGAGGGCAGCTGCGCGACGAGGTGCCGCGCCTCCTGGGGCGTCACCCTGCGGCAGAGGCAGCCGAGGACGATCTGCAGCGCGAGCTCGGCGCGGTCGCGCTGCTGGAGGCCGCTGTGGCGCTCGACGGCGTGGATCAGCCGGCCATAGGCGCTGTCGGCGCGCGCCTTGCGCCGGGTGAGGGCGCGCACGCGGCCGTGCGAGCGCTCCGGGCGCGCGGTCCCCTCGGGGTGCAGCGCGCCTTCCGGCTTGAAGCGGGCGGCCACCTCGAGCTGCGCCTTCACGACGGAGCCGGCGGCCTCCGCGTCGATGACCCCATCGGCGAGCAGATCGTCGAGGGTCACCAGGCCGACGGGCCGCCCTTGCTCGGTCACCGGCACGCGCCGACACGCATGATCGCGCATGGTGCGCACGGCGTCGTCGATCGACGCGTCGAGCTCGAGCGTCGCGATCTCGTCCGACATGATGTCGCGCAGCATCGTGCTGCGCGCGTCGAGGTCGCCTGCCACGATCTCCAGCGCGATATCGCGGTCGGTGACGATGCCGGCGAGGCGCTGGCCGTCGTGGACCAGGACCGCGCCGACGTGGTTGTCCATCATCGCCCTCACGGCGTCATAAGCGGTCGAGCGCGGGCTAAGAACGATCATTCGCGGGCGTCGGTACTCTTCGAGCGACATGGCGAGTCCCTCCCCTGGGCAGCGCGTTCGGGGTTGTGCGTGCGTACGCCAGGGCGCGGCTAGCCAGAACGGTACCAACCGAGGCGGCGCGCGTGGCCGGCGGGTGGACGCGGCGCTCGGGATCGCCGCCGCGAGCGGACGAGCAAGAGCCTCGCGCGCCGCCAGCGCGAGAGGGGCGAAGCCGCCCGTCAGCGGATCGCGCCGCGCGCCTGCGGCGCCGCGCCGGCGCCGCCGCCCGCCCCGGCGTCCAGCGCGCTGCGCGCCTGCTTGGTCGCGGGCGTGACCGGCGCGAGCCGCACCATCCGGTGCAGGAGCCCGTCGACCCGCTGCAGCCAGCCGCGCCAGGCGGCGTACTGCGCCACCGGGATGGTCGACTGATCGAGGATCACGCGCTCCTTCACCACCACGGCGTTCTTGCCGGGCACCTTCGCGAAGGAGATCGTCGCCCGCCCGAACGCGCCGCCGTTCTCGTCGCCGCCCGGCGGGAGCTCGGCGAACGCGTACCCGGGCGGGGCGGTGATCGTGATCGTCCGGCTGTGGTGCCGCGGCGCGAAGCTCGGCGGCAGGACCACCGGGAGCGTGCGCTTCACGAGCGGCGCGAGCTGCGACGTCATCGTGGACGCGCCCGAGAGCGGCACGGAGAGCTCCGCGCCCTCGCGGCGGGCGAGCCCCTCGGAGCGCGCCTCGTACTCGAGCGTCGCCGCCCCGTGCGGGAGATCGGCCTGGAACGCCACCTTGGGCTTCACGTCGACCGTCGGGAACCAGCCGTACGCGAGGTACTGCTCGACCCACTGCGCGCGCGCGTCGGCCTCCGCCAGGTTCGACCGGAGCTCGAACGCCGCGTCGCCGATGTGCCGCTCCTTCGCCGCGAGCTCGCCCGCGCCGGAGGGGAGCAGCGCGATCGTCCACTCGGCGTCGACGCCGTGATCGGCGGGCGAGCTCGCCGGCGTCTCCACGATCTTCGGCGGCCCCTCGTCGACGAACAGCGCCAGCGTGCGCGCGTCCATCGCCGGCAGCGGCCCCAGGCGGCTCTGCGGGCTCGTCGCGTCGAGCCACAGGCCCGGCGCGCCGCCCGCGCCCGGGAGGTAGGCGATGCCGTGATCGAACACCGGGATCGCCGCCACCTCGCTCCGGAGCAGCGAGGGCTGGCCCGTGTAGCGCGTCTGCACCAGCACCTCCGTCGCCTCGATGCCGATCGACTTGAGCAGCGTGATGAGCAGCATCGCCTTGTCGTCGCAGTCGCCCTGGCGCCGCGCCAGGAGCTCCTGGGGGCGGTTCGGCAGCCACCACTCGCCCGACACGAAGTTCACATACCGGATGTCGTCCGCCACGAAGTCGAAGAGCGCCCGCAGCTTTGCCTCGCGCGTGGCCTTGCCCTTGGTGAGCTCCGCGGCGAGCCGGCGGACCTGATCGTCGGGCTCCATGAAGCCGGCGATCGCGCCCCGGTACCACTCCCGGAAGTCGTTCCAGCCGTGGAACGTCGAGCCCACGACGACCGGCAGCACCTCCGCGAGGTGCGGGGCGAGCGGCTCCTCGGGCACCTCGGGCGGGTCGTCCCAGATGTACCGCGTCACCTGGCGGCCGTCCTTCTCGGACCTGAGCACCCGCTCGGCCTTGCCGTTCAGCACGTCGATCGCCAGGGGATCGCTCGCCGGCGAGTCGACGACGACCTCGTTGTAGAGGATCGGCCGCGTGTCGGTCGAGCCGACGTAGTCGATGAAGTAGAACGGCGCGTCGCCCCGGCGGCCGACGGGGCCCCGGGTCCACGAGCGCACCGCGACCTCCACCACGTCCCCCGCCTTGAGCTCGGGCCAGCGCACGAACGGCTTCTGCCCGCCCGCGCCCTGCTCGTCCGGCTGCGCCACCGTGCCGTCCTTGCGGTGGACCCGCGCGAGCAGGAGCTCGGTGTCCTCCCCCTCGGCGGGGATGTCGCGCTCGTAGAGATCCTGATCGGTGCGCGGCTCGATGACGATCTCGCGCACGTAGTGCATGAGCTGCGAGACGCGCTTGTCCGGGTGGTACGTCACGACGCGCACCCAGTGGAGCTGCCGGTCGGCCACCTCCCCCTTCTTCGCCGGGGTCTGCCGGGCGCGCGAGAGGAAGACGCCGGGCGCGACGAGGTGCTGCTCGTCGCGCATGCGCTGCCGGCCCGGCGCGCCGGCCGAGCCCTCGCCGAGGCGGAGCGCGAGCTCGGCCTTGAGGTACGGATCGCCGGGCGTGAGGTCGCGCGCCCGCGCGAGCGCGGCCGTGGCCACGCGCGACGCGGCGGCCCCCGCGCCATCCTCTCGCACCGCGGCGAGCGCCTGGAACACGGCGGGCTGGTTCGGCGCGACCTGCGTCGCGTACGACAGCACCTCGCGCGCCCACGCGACGCGGCCCGCGTCGTGGAGCGCGCGGCCGATCCGGATGACGTCCTCGGCCGACGTCTGCTGCGCGAGCGCCCCGGCGGCCGCCACCTCCAGCGCGGCGCCGCCGTCGGGCTCGAACGCGAGCACGTAGGGCGCGCCCCGCGACTCGGGCGCGATCTCGGCGAGCCTGCGCGCGGCCCGCAGCTCGAGCGCCGGGTCCAGCCGGGCCGCGGCCGCGATCTCCTGCCAGACGACGACCGGCGTCCGGTCCTTCTGCTCGCGCTCGACCGCGAGCAGCTCCTCGAGCCCGGCCCGCGTGAGCCCCGCCGTCGCGAGCTTCTTCTTGACGAGCGCCCTGAGGACGCGCGCCTCGGGATCGCGCGCCGCGCGCAGCGGCTCCTCGCGCAGCGCGGCCGCGGCCCAGTCGACCCGCTCCGAGGCGAGGTGGGCGGCGACCAGCCGGCGCTGCGCGAACGCCGCGGTGGCCCGGTCCTTCTCGGCGAGGCCCCGGGCGCGCGCGGCCTCGAGCCAGCCGCTGCGGTTCGCGCCGAAGGGCGACACCCACCCCGCCAGCGCGAGCGCGTCGGCGGAGATCCCGGGCGACCGCGTCACGCGGTCGAGCAGCCCGGGCGCGCGGGGCGACCGCTGGTCGTCGGCGCCCCCGAGCGTCCGCGCCACGACGGCGGTGAGGGTCTGATCGAGCGACTGCGACGCGCCCGCGTCGAGCGCCCTGTCGAGCGCCGTCGCGACGGCGGTCGCGGCGCGCGCGCCCGGGGGCGGGGCCGGCGGCGGCTTGAGCGGCGTGAGGTCCGACGAGGTCGCGAGCGCCACGGGCCGGCGGTCCTCGTCGGTGAAGCGCACGCGGACGCGCCCCTCGTCGGCGATGGCCCCGGTGCACACCTTGAGGGCGAGCAGGTGATCGCCGGCGGGCGCCTCGATGCGCGCGGCGATGCGGTCGAGCACGAGGCGCTCGTGCGCCGCGTCGCTCGCGGCGACGTCGGCGCCGTCCCACAGGAGCCGCACGGCGCCGGTCGCGGCGACATGGGCGAGCATCGGCTTGCGATCGAGCGCGGCCGGGACGGTCACGCGCGAGGCGAGGTACGTGCACGTCTCGGTGCGCGGATGGATGTAAAGATCGAGCGGCACGCCGCGCGCCGTCGACGCGGCGGGCAGCACCCTGCGCCACGCGACGTCGTACACACCCCACGCGTAGCGGGCGCTCATGTCCGAGAAGCGCTGGCCTTCGGCCTCGGGCCCCTCGCGGAGCGCGAGCCCGCCGCCCGAGTTGTCCTGGAACGGGCCGAGGACGGCGAACGCCTTGACGAGCCCGGACGGGTCCGGGGGCGCGTCGTACGAGACGGCGCGCGCGCCGGGCCACGTCACCGCCGGCGGCTCCGGGGCGAGCGAGGCGGCGAGCCAGCGCGCCTCGTCGGCGAGCGGCGACGAGGACGCCCCGATCTGCGCGAGGCCTTCCCGGGCGCGGCCCTGCGCGGCGCGGTCCGCGAGCGCCGCCGCCATCACGAGCCCGGCGAGCGCGTCGTCGCCGCCCCGCCGCGCCCGCGTCAGCGCCGCGCCGAGCATCTCGTCGGGCGTCGCGGCGGTCCACCGCCGCGGCAGCACGATGGGCGCGCGCTTCTCGGACGCCGGCGCGCTGCCCGCCGCGGGCGCGCTCGCACCCGCCTTCGCGCCTCCCGGACGCAGCGTCGGCGCGCCGCCCGCCGCGGGCGCGCTCGCGCCTCCCGGACGCAGCGTCGGCGCGCCGCCCGCCGCGGGCGCGCTCGCGCCTCCCGGACGCGGCGACTGTGCGTTGCCCGCCGCGGGCGCGGCGGCGATCGCGAGCAGCGCGGCGAGCCACCCGCCCCCGCGGAGCGCGCGGGCGCGCGCGCGTCGATCTCGTCCTCGTCGATCCCGTCGATCTCCCCCCGGCGAGCTGCGCTCCATCGAACCTCGCTTCCCCGCCACGGCATAGCGCGGGCCCGATCGCGGCGCGAGCGCGGCGCGAGCGCGCGGGTGCGGCCGCGCCGCGCTCGCCGCACCCGCGCGCCGTGCGCGAACTTGGCCGGCGAGCCCGCGGCCCCCTACCCTGCGCTCATGCGCCGCGCATCACGATGGCTGCTCTCGGCGGTGATGGCCCTGACCACGCTCACGGCCTCGCCAGCATCGACCTTCGCCCGCGACACCAAGGTCGAATGGAAGAGCGTCGACGTCCCAGCGGGCGAGGGCCAGGCCCAGCGGGCTCGAGCGCTGCGCGGCATGCTCTCCAGCGCCGCGAAGAAGGCGGACTTCGGCAAGGCGAAATCGGTCGTGCTGAGCGCGCGTGTCGTCGAGTTCACCTCGGCCACGCGGGGCGACGTCCACCGCGTGAGCTGCACCGTCGTCGGCCGCGTCGTCGGCGGCCCCACCGCCCGGTCGCGCATCTCGTTCGGCGGCAGGCCGAGCGAGCGACAGGCCCTGGAGAAGCAGGTGCTCGCCATGGTCGCGAACGGCGTCGTCGGCCGGCTCGCCGCGATCGTCCGCGCCCGCGCGCACGACTGACGGGCGCGACGGACCTGCTGCGCCGCGGGAGCACGCCGCGCCCGCTCGACCCTCCACGGGATCTGGACTACGACGGCCCGCACCTCATGGAACTGGACCGGATGGTGAGCGAGCTCTTCCAGGAGGAAGAGCTCGCTCGCGACACGGCGAAGAAGCTGATCGAGCTGGCGCAGCGCTCCGCGGACGAGGCGCGCGCCGAGCGCGCGAGCCTGCTGGCGTTCCTGCGCGGGCCGATGGAGCGGCACATGCGCTACGAAGAGACCGCCATCTTCCCGCATTTCCAGGCGCGCGGGCTCGCCGAGGAGGTCCAGGTGGCGCTGAAGCAGCACGCCGCCGTGCGTGAAGCGACCGACGCCCTGGCGGGTGTTGCGCAGGGCGGCGACGTCGCGCGGGCCATCGTCGATGTCGCCCGGTTGCTCCTGCATCATACAAATTTCGAGGGGGACTACATTTATCCAGAGCTCACACACGACGAATGGCGCGAGCTGATGAAGCAAACCGTTCCGCAGGGCATCTGAGGTGGTACGCATGAACTCGACACGGATGTTGTCCTCGACGTAGGCTTTTGCCGCCGTGTCTATTGCAGCTGGTCAGGTGCTGAGCGAGCGCTACCGCCTCATCCGACCCGTGGGGCAGGGCGCGCAAGCCGCGGTGTGGGTCGCCGAGCACCTGGCGCTCGGCACCCACGTCGCGGTCAAGCTCATCGATCTGGAGCTCGCCAAGCAGGAGGACGCGCGCGAGCGGTTTCGCCGCGAGGCGACGGCCGCCGCGCAGCTGCGCAGCGCGCACGTCGTGCAGATCATCGATCACGGCATCGACGGGGAGCAGCCGTTCATCGTGATGGAGCTGCTCGAGGGCGAGGACCTCTTCGATCGGCTCGCGCGCCGGCGCCGCCTCTCGCTCCAGGAGACGTCGAAGATCGTGACGCAGGTCGCGCGCGCGCTCACCCGCGCGCACGGGGCCGGCATCGTGCACCGCGACCTCAAGCCGGAGAATTTTTTCCTCTGCGCGAACGAGGACGACGAGATCGTCAAGATCCTCGACTTCGGCATCGCCAAGGTGAAGGGGCAGGGGAAGCGGGTCGCCCAGCGCACCAGCGTCGGCACGCTCATGGGCACGCCGCACTACATGAGCCCAGAGCAGGTGAAGGGGCTCCGGGAGGTCGACTACCGCGCGGATCTCTGGGCGCTCGGCGTGATCGCGTACCAGTGCGTGACGGGCGAGCTCCCGTTCGACAGCGAGGGGGTCGGCGACCTGCTGATCAAGATCTCGCTCGGCGAGATCCCGGTCCCGTCGAGGGTGAACCCGGAGCTGCCGGCGAGCTTCGACGGGTGGTTCGCGCGCGCCTGCGACCGCGACCCGTCGCGGCGCTTCAGCAGCGCGCGCGATCTCGCGGAGTCGCTCGCCCGCGTCGCCGACCTGTCGACCGAGGCCCCGAGCAGCATCCGATCGCCGTCGCCGCAGCCGCCGCCGCTGCCGCCCCGGGCCTCGCCCACGCGCCCGCCGGCGGCCCCGCCGCGGCCGGCGACAGGCTCGGTGATCCCGAAGGCGCCGCCGCTCCCCCGGGTGGCCGACCCCACGGGCGCCGCCTCGACGCGATCGCCCGAGCGAGGATCGGGCGAGCCGCCGGCGGACATGGCGGCCGCTCCGCCGTCGGCCAGGCCGAGCGCGAGGATCCCCGCCGTGCCAGGCGAGCGGCCGCAGACGCCGTCGCGGCTCACCGAGCGGCCTCCGCTCAGCGAGCGCCCGCCGCTGTCGTCTCGGCTCGGCGAGCGGCCTCTCGCGCCGCCGCGGGCCACCGAGCGACCTCCGGCGCCGCCTCGGCCCACGGCGCGGCCTCCGACGCCGTCGCTGGCGCAGATCGGCGAGCAGACGACGGGCTCGTCCGAGCTCGGCGAACGGCCGCCGCTGAGCCAGCGGCCGCCGCTCTCGGCTCGGCCCGGCGATCGACCTCCGGCGCTGCCGCAGCACGGCGACAGCGCATCGCAGAAGCCGCCGGTCGCTGCCGAAGCGCCGGCCGCCACCGGGACGCCGGTCGCTGCCGGGACGCCGGTCGCTGCCGGGACACCGGCCGCTGCCGGGACGCCGGTCGCTGCCGGGACGTCGGTCGTCACCGGGACGCCGGTCTCCGCGCAGCCGAGCGGCGCACCGTCCGCGACGACAGACGGCGCGAACGCCCCACCCGACGCGCCTGCACCGGCGCTGGCGCCCAGCGACACGTTCCGGAAGGCCGCCGACAGCGCGTCCTCGCTCGTCGACGTCGACATCGACGAGTTCGAAGAGGACGCGATCGACACCGACGTGGACGAGCCCTGGACCGCGCCGGCCGCATCCGCGGCGCTCGCTCCGCGCGCAGACGCAACGCCGGCGGAGCCCGCGGCCGCGGCCCACGCGCCGGCCGAGCCCGCGGCCGACGCGCCGGCCGAGCCCGCAGCCCAGGCGCCGGCCGAGCCCGCGACGGCTGCGCCCCAGAGCGGCATACCCGTCGCGCCAGGCGCCACGGCCGAGCCGCCGCTCTCCTCGCAGACGCCACACGTGCTCTCGCCACGCGCGGCCGATCCGCACGCGATCGCCCCCGAGCGCGAGGCGCCGCCGAGCCAGGATCCGTCGTCGGAGAAGCTCCGCGACAACGTGAGGCGGGCGATCACCGAACCGGTCGCGGCTGCCGCGCCCCCCGCCTCGCTGCGCGAGCCGCCCCCGGTCGATCCGCCGCTCGCCCCTCGGGCTCGCGCGTTGCCCTCCGGCCAGTCGCCGGATCAATGGATGAAGGGGTCCAGCGTGAGCGGGGTCGCGCACGAGGCGCGCGAGAGCGTGCTCCCGGAGTTCGACCCCGGCTCACGTCGGCGCCGACGCGCCCGCCTGGCAGCGCTCGCGCTGGTGGCCGTGGCCGGCGTCGTCGCGTGGCAGATGGTCGTCCGCTCGCAGCGCCTGCCGCAGAGCACGCCGGCGGCCGAGAGCGAGGCCCCGCCGCCTGCCGTCACGGCAGAGCCCGCACCGCCGCAAGAGCCCGCGCCCCAGCCGAGCGTCACGGCGAAAGCCGTGGAGACGGCCACGGCCACGGCCACGTCCGCGCAGCCGTCGGCCAGGGCCGCCACGACGACGCCGCCGCGGAAGCGGCGCCCGCCGCCGCCGCCGCCGAAGAAGCCGCGGAAAGAGCCGGGCAAGGTGGACGACCTGACGATCGAGATCCCGATCCCCCCGGAGCCGGCCGAGGCGGAGCCGACCTCACCAGCAGAGTCGCCGCCCCCGACCGGATCGCCCCAGGGCGATCCGGTCCCGCATGCAGAGTGAAGCGTGGAAACGACTGCGTATCAGCAATATTCTGAGGAATCCGGCGACTGGTTGAGAAAGGGGAGGGCCCGGCTGCTGGCCCATCTGGTGCGCGAGTTTGGCCCGGAACGGCGGCCGCTCGAGCTGCTGGAGGTCGGCGCCGGGGTCGGCCAGAACCTGGGTGTCCTCGCGGAGTTCGGGGCCGTCGATGCCAACGAGGTGAGCCCTCTCGAGCAGGAGGCCATCGCGAAGGCCGGCGCGGCGAGGACGCTCTACGGCACATCCATCCCGTTCCAGCTCGACCGACGCTACGACGTGATCTGCGCGCTCGATGTCATCGAGCACATCGAGGACGACCGCGCCGCGCTCCGGTGGATCCATGACCACCTGAGCCCTGGCGGGATCTTCGTCGCCACGGTGCCTGCGTATCCGTGGCTGTTCAGCGACCACGACCGCGCATTGCAGCATTTCCGCCGGTACACGGCTGGCAGCTTCCGCGCCGCGCTGCCGGCCGAGCTCCACGTGGAAGCTTGTGCCTACTTCAACCAGCTCCTCTTCCCTGCCACGGTCGGCTCGCGCGCCGTCTGGAGCGCCGCGCGCAAGCTGCGCCCTCGCAAGACCAGCATGAAGCAGCCCTCGCCGAAGTCGGGCCTCGCTTCCTCCGCGCTCGAAGCCGTCCTCGGCGCCGAGGTCGACCTCATCGCGCGCGGCTACCGGCCGAGCTTCGGCCTGTCGGTCTTCTGCGTGGCGAAGCGCTGGGCCGCATGAAGGACAGATCCGCGTCGCTCGCCGATCTCCCCAGCACCCCACCCACCGGCGCCCCGCCCGCCCCCCCGACGATCTCGGCAAATCCGCCCGAGCCCGCGCCCGGCCCGCCGCAGCGGATCGGAGGCCCGCTCGCCAGGGTGCGCACGGCGCTGCGCCCGATCATGGTCGTCGTCGCTGCCCTGTTCATCGGGCTCGCCGCGCGGGACCTCGCTCGCAGGTGGGAGAGCGGCGCGCCGATCGACATCCGTCCCGCGTTCGTGGCGCTCTCGGTGCTGCCCCTCGCGCTCGGCCTCGTCGTGCTGGGGCTCGCCTGGGCCTTCATCCTGGAAGAGCTGACCGGCCGGCCCATCCCTCGCTGGCCGGCGATCGCGCTGCACATCGAGTCGCAGGCGGCGCGGTACATCCCCGGCAAGGTCGGCGTGCCGCTGTTCCGCATGCTGGGCGCCCCGCGCATCGGGACGACCAGCACGGAGGTGGGGTCGTCCTTCGCGATCGAGTTCACCAGCTTCATCGCGGTCGGCGCCATGGTGGGGTTCGGCCTGCTCGCGGCGGGCGGCGAGCAGTTCGCGGGCGCGAACGCGCTCATCGGTCGATGGAGGCTGCCCGTGCTCCTCGCCCTGGGCGCGGTCCTCGTCGCGCTCATGACCGTGGATCGTGCCCGCGCGCCCGAGCGCGTGCGCAAGCTCCTCGCGCCCGAGGGGCGCGGGCCGCTCATGCCGGCGCGGTTGCCGCTCGTGCACGCTGTGTACTCGCTGACCTGGGCCGCCCACGGCGCGTGCGCCGCGCTCGCCGTCGGCGCGACGCCGGGCGCGGCGCTCGGCGGCTCGGGCCTGTTCGTGCTGGCGCCCATCGCCGGTTTCCTCGCGATGGCCACGCCGGGCGGCATCGGCGTGCGCGAGGCGCTGATCTCCGTGGGCCTCGCCCCCGCCGTCGGACCGGCCGCAGCGCTGGGCGCCGCGCTCATCTCGCGCGCCACCTCGCTCGCCGTGGACGTCGGGGGCTTGCTCATCGCGCGGCTGCTTTGCCGACGCGCCGCGCATCGCTAGGATGCGCCCCCTCTCATGCTGGCCCGCCTGCGTGCTGCCCTGAACTCCGACTCCCCCCTGGCCCGCTTCTGTGCCGCCCTGACCTCCGGCTCACCCCGGGAAAGGCTGCTGCGCAACGTCTTCGCGGCCGTCGCGTGCCTCACGGGCCTCGTCGGCTACGCGCTCGTGGTCCACGCGCACATTCCAGTCCAGCACTGGCTCCTGTGGCGGCTCGCGCCGCTCTGGGGTTATTCGCTGCTGTTCCTGCTCTCCAGCCTCGGCATCGGCCTCGTGCTGCTGCGCCGGGTGCTCCGCCTCGCGCACTTGCCGCCGGTCGAAGAGGGCCTGTTCGGCATGACGCTCGGCTCCATCGCCTTCGTGTTCGGCATGTACCTCGCGGGCGTGGTCGGGTGGATCCGCCCCTGGTACGGGCTCGTGATGCCGGCGGCCCTCTTCGCGGGCGGCCTCCTGGAGCTGCCACGCTGGCTATCGCGGCTGAAGCACGATCTCGACGCCTCGACGACGCCGAGAGGGACGATGCGCTGGCTGTGGCTCACGGCCACGGGCGTCGGCGCCGTGTGCCTCGTGCTCCTCTACCTGTTGTCGCTGACCCCGGATTCCATCAGCTTCGACGCGACCTGGTATCACGTGCCGATCGGGCAGGACTATGCGCGCGCCGGCCGCATCGTGCCGTTCTACGGCGACGTGAACCGCTCGTTCCCCCACTTCGCGAGCATGCTCTACGCGTGGGGTTTCAGCGTCCCCGGGATGCTCGTGGAGCAACGGTGGATGATGGCGCTCCACCTGGAGTTCGTGTTCGTCCTGGGGAAGGTGGTCGGCGTCGCGGCGCTGGCGCGGTACCTGCTCCAGGGCGAACGCGTCCCTGGCCTCTGGGCGGCTTTCTTCCTGTTCCCGTCGCTGTTCGTCCAGGACCAGAACCCCGGCGCTTCGTCGGACCATTTCCTGGGCTTCTTCGCGGCGCCGGTCCTGCTCGCGTCCATGCGCTTCGCGGAGCGCTTCGACAGGCGGTATGCCGTCCTGCTCGGCGCGTCGCTCGGGGGCGCGATGCTGGCGAAGTACCAGGCGGTCTATCACCTGGCCATGGCGGCGGCGGTCGTCGTGCCGCGCGCCGCGTACCTGCTCGCGCGCGCGGCCTCCCGCGCCCTGAAGAAGCGCAGGCGGCCGCTGCTCTCGGCGCGCCGCGTCCTCGTGGCGGGGCTCATCGCGTCGGGCGTGGCGCTCGGCACGGCCGCGCCGCACTTCATCAAGAACACCATCTACCATAACAACCCCGTTTTTCCGCTGGCCCAGCGCGTGTTCACGCGGTCGTACCCGCAGCACGCGCGCTCCGCGGAGTTCATGGAGAAGGCGTATCCCAACGCGCCTTACCTGCCCAAGGGGAAGGGGCTCGAGCGGCAGCTCATCGCGGCCGGCAACTTCTTCACGTTCTCGTTCTCCCCGCACTACTCGTTCACTCGCTACGTCCCCTCGATGGGCTCGCTCTTCACGCTGCTCCTGCCGATGCTGCTGGTCATCCGCGGCCGTCGCAGGCCGGCGCTCGCGGCCTTCGCCACGTTCGCCGGCGTCTGGATGTGGAGCAACACGTACACCGCGGACCGGTACCTGCAGGGCATGCTCGCGGTGCCGATCGCCGCCGCCGCGGCGCTGCTCGTCCGCACATGGCAGCTCGGGACCGTCGCGCGGCTCGGCCTCGTGCCGCTCGTTGTGTTCCAGATCGTGTGGAGCGGCGATGTGCCCTTCTACTCCGGCCCCCGCCGGCTGGAGAGCGCGCTCTCGCTGATCCGCTCCACCTACGAGAAGCGATGGACCGACGCGCAGCGGTTCAAGTTTCGCGCGGATCACCGCGCGATCAACCAGGCTACCCCGCCCGACGCGCGCATCCTCGCGCGCAACTACCGCACGACGCTCGGTATCGAGCGCGAGATCATCTTCGATATCCAGGCCTGGCAATCGCTCATCTTCTACGAGCCCGTGCGAGGGCCGGCCGAGCTCTACGCGCATTACCGGAGCGTCGGCATCACCCACATCCTGTACCCGCCGAACCAGCGCCCGCCGGACACGCTCCAGGCCGCCGTGCTGTTCAACGAGCTCGTGCACCGCCACGCGACCGAGAAGCGCCGCTTCGGCGGCCTTCAGCTCGTGACCATGCCGAAGGAGCCGCCGCCGGCCGACGAGCTGCCTTATCAGGTGCTCGCGCTCGGCGCGCCGGGCTACACGGACGGGCTCTACCCGGTCGAGGCGCTCCACATCCTCCCCAAGCTCCAGCCGCCCAGGGGCCAGGAGCCCAAGCCCGCGCGGGCGTGGCCCAGGGATACGAACGCGCAGGCCGCGCTCCTCGACGCCGCGGAGGCGGTGGTGCTCGGCAAGAAGGCCGCGCGGGGCAGCCGGAACGTGAAGCTGGACGGCGTGTTCTTCGCGGCGGAGCGCTTCAAGAACTACACGGTCTACCTGCGGCAGCAGCGCGACACCCCCCGGGCGGAGCCGCCGCCCGAGCCCCCGGCCACGGGCGCGCCGCCGGAGCCCCCGGCCGCGGACGCGCCGCCCGGTCCGGAGCCGACCGACCCTGTGGCTCCCCCGGAGGACGAGGATCCGGAGGACCCGGACGGCTGAGCTCCCGGCCCGGGGTTACGAGCGCTGTTCGACCAGCGGCCCGGTCCAGGGGACCGGGCTCTTCACCTCGCGCTCACCCGCGCCGGTTGCACCTGCTGGTTGTGCCAGGGCTTCGCGCCCGTGGACTGGATCCCCTCCAGCCGGAGGGCCGGCTCCCGCCCGGCGAGCTCGGTCTCGATCCGGCGCACGCGCATCAGCACCTCCTCGACGAGGCGGCGGTTCGTCGCGATGAGCTCCGCGAGCAGCGCCACGGCCACCAGGATGCACGCCATCACGACGGCGCCCGTGCCGACGATGAGCGACTGGATATAACCGCTGTAGTCCGGATTCCGCAGGTAGAAGTAGAGGAACCGGACGCCGACCGCGACGCCGAACACGAGCAGGACCGTCGCGACCCAGCCCACGAGCTGCACGGGGCGGTACATCGCATAAGCCCGGAACATGACGGGACCGGCGCGGCGCAGGTAGTCGGGGATCGAACGGAAGAGCCGCGACTCGCGCGTCTTCGGGTTGGTCGTGATCTTCACGTTCTCCAGGGCGAGGCCGCGGCGGCCTGCCTGGATCACGGTCTCCAGCGTGTAGGTAAAGCGGTTGTGCACGAACAGCTGCAGCGCCGCCTTCCGGCTCACGGCGCGGAAGCCGCTCGGCGAGTCGGCCACCTCCGTGGCGGACAGGCGCCGGATGAGCCGCGAGCCCCACCGCTGCAAGACCTTCTTGAGCGGCGAGAAGTGCTCGATCCTGTCTGTCTGCCGATCGCCGATCACCAGGTCGGCGCGGCCGTCGAGGATGGGAGCGACGAGCTTCGGGATCTCCGCGCCGCGATACTGGTTGTCCGCGTCGGTGTTCACGATGATATCGGCGCCGAGCCGCAGGGACGCGTCGATGCCGGCCATGAACCCGGCGGCGAGGCCTCGATTCTTGGCGAAGCGGACGATGTGGTGGATCCCGAGCTGCTCGGCGAGCGAGCTCGTCCCGTCCGTGCTGCCGTCGTCAATGATGAGGACCTCGATCTCGTCCACGCCGTCGATCGACCGCGGCAGGTCCGCGAATGTCTGCGCGAGCGTGTCGCGCTCGTTCAAGCAAGGGATTTGGATGATGAGCTTCACGGGCGATTTCGCGGCGCAGCGTAGCACGACGTGCGTCGAGAAATTCACCTCGGAGCGCGGCGGGCTCCCCCGCGACGCGAGGCCCCAGCGCGGGCCGGAACGCCGCCGCGCTCGCGCTGAGCGCCGGACGGCCAGCAGAAACCTGTCCACACCGCTCCGCCGGTGCCCCGGGGCACCGTGCATCGCGGAACATCACGGAACATCGCGGAACATCGCGGGGACGATGGCCCGCAGCCCTGCGCCGGGCCAGCGGGACCATCGCTCCGCTCTAGTTGAGCAACTTCTTCGAGAGGTGCTTGACCGCCTCCTGCGCCGCGTTTCGCAGCGCGACCTCGACCGCCTTCGAGGACGTGTCGCCTCGCACGAGGATGGCGCAATTGTCCCCTTCAGCCTCGAAGGATGCGAGCGGTAGCTCTGTCGCCGCCGCTGCGGCGCGGATCGGCACCTGCACAGCAAGCGAACCGACCTCGAGCTCCACGAACCCCACCAGCTCCGTCTTGGATAGGTTCTGCATGCCTTCGAACGTGGGTCGCCCGCTGGGGCTTAGCAAGGTCAGGTTTTTCCTGCTTGTCGCTGGGATCGAGCTCCACGTGAAGAGGCAGAGCACGGGAGCATCGAGCACATCGGCGGTCGGTGGTCGACGATCGGCATCGGCGTGGGGCGCGGGCGCGACGCGGCGGCCGCCGGTCCGAACGTCGCGCGCGTCACGCCCATCCCGCGCGGCACGCGCGGCACGCGCGGCACGCGCGTCACGCGCGTCACGCCGACCGCGCGCTTCCGCACGGATGACCGCTCTCGCGTCAGTTCTTCAGGGAGGTCAGCTGGTCGGCCATGATGCTCCGGTGATTGCGGTAGACCTGAAGCACGATGGCCAGCGCGATCGCCGCCTCGCTCGCCGCGAGGACGATGATGAAGACCGTGAACACCTGGCCAGCCACGCCGCCGGCGACGAAGTGGTCGAACGCGATGAAGTTGAGCGCGGCGGCGTTGAGGATGAGCTCGACGCCGAGGAGGATGCCCACCGCGTTCTTCCGCGTCATGACGGTGAACAGCCCGAGCCCGAAGAGCACCGCGGCGACGGTGAGGTAATGGATGAGACCGACCTCCATCGCCTACTCCCTCTCCCAGGCGCGCCTGACGGCTCGACGCGCGAGCACGACCGCGCCGATCATCGCGGCGAGCAGCACGACCGAGCCGAGCTCGAACGGGAGCAGGTACTCTCCGAGGAACGCGTGCCCGAGCTTGGCGGTGGACGGCATCGCCGGCTTGGCCTCGGCGGGCCAAGGGGTCTGGGTCGCCACCCTGCCGAGCAGGAGCAGCACCGCCGTGACCAGACCGAACGCCACGGCCGGCCCGCCGCGCGGGTTCGAGATCTTCATCTCCGAGATGCGGCTCGTGAGCATCACGGCGAAGAGGATGAGCACGAGCGTGCCGCCGACATAGACGAGCACCTGCGTCGCCGCGATGAAATCGGCCGAGAGCGAGACGTACAGCCCGGCGATGCCGAGGAACGTGCCGAGCAAGGCCAGCGCGGAGTGGATGATGTTCCTGGAGAACGCCACGAGCCCGGCCGAGCCGAGCGTCAGCGCGGCAAGCCCGAGGAAGACGAGTGCGCTCAGGGAGGGCATGGGGTGAGGGCCGCGACGTTAGACCGCTGCCCACCGCCCATCAAGGGCGACCCCCGCGCGTCGCTCGCGGCGCGCTCCTGCGCCGTTCTGCGCCCCTCTTGCTCGCCGCGCGCCCTCGCTCAGGCGCCCGCTCCTACCCCGCTCCAGCCCCTCCTCCGGCCCCCCCTCCTCCGGCCCCCCCGCCCGCGGGCTCCGCGCCTTCGGCGCCTTGCTGCTTCTCGCGCTCCTTGCGCCAGATGGCGCGCAGCTCCTCCAGCGCGGCCGGGTTGTCGCGCATGGCGCGCTCGCGGGCCTCCCGGGCGTGCGGCCCGTACTCGCCGACGGGCACCTCGCCGAGGTCTTTCGGCGCCTTGTACAGCGGCACGAGGCCCTCCGGGATGAAGCGGAACGTGAGATGGTCGAGCGTCGGCGCCGCCCCCTCAAACTCGCGGGTGTGGCGGATCGCGCCGGTCGACTCCGTCTTGCACGCCTCGACGCACAGGCCGCAGTACATGCACTTGCCCATGTCGATGTCGAAGCGGCTCATCGCCTGCTTCTTCGTCGCCGGGTCCTTCTCCAGATCGATGGCGATGCACTCGATGGGGCACGCGCGCTCGCAGCGCTTGCAGCCGGTGCAGATGTCCATCTGCACCTCGAGGAAGCCGCGGTACCGCGGGGGGAGCATCTCGCTGACGGGGCGGTCCGTCTTGTCGGGGTACTGGACGGTGATAGGCTCCCGGAACAGATGGGAGAACGTGACCGCCATCCCCTCCAGGATGGTATTGGCCGCGCTGGAGATGCTCTTGATGTACTGGGCGAGATCCATGGCCGGTGCCTCTCAGGGACCTGACGCGCTCGGGCGAATCCCCCGAAGGAGCGAGGCGCCACACCGCGGACGATAGCAGACGCGGACCTGCCCTGGAGCGTCCGGGCCGCTCCCCGCAGGCCCACGGGCTCCCGCCAGCCCGCCCACAACGCCGCGTCCGTTCGGCACCGCCCCGCGCGGGAACCAGCGGAGAGCGGGGAGTCCGCGGTGAACCCGTCCTCTCCTGTTGACGCGCACCCGGGGTGGCGATCATGGTCGTCTGATGTCGCAGCTCCCCTTGTCGGGAACGTTCACCGCCCTCGTCACGCCATTCACGCCCGATGGCGAAGCCGTCGACTTCGACGCGCTCGACGCGCTCGTCGAGGCGCAGATCGCGGGCGGCGTCAGCGGGCTCGTGCCGTGCGGGACTACGGGCGAGTCGCCGACCCTCAGCGAAGCCGAGACGACCGCGGTCATCCGGCGCGTCGTCGAGGCGGCGCGCGGCCGCGTGCCGGTGATCGCGGGGACGGGCTCGTTCTCCACGAAGAAGACGATCGAGGCCTCGCGCGCCGCGCTCGCCGCTGGCGCGGCGGGCGTGATGATCGTGATGCCGTACTACAGCAAGCCCTCGCAGGACGGGCTCCGCGAGCACACGCTGGCCGTGGCCAGGGCCGTCCCGGCGCCGATCGTGCTCTACAACATCCCGGGGCGGACGGTGGTCGACCTCTCCGCCGAGACGACCGAGCGCATCTGCGCCGCCGCGCCGAACGTCGTCGCCATCAAGGACGCCTCGGGCAACGTGTTCCGCTGCCAGGAGCTCGTGCGGCGCCTCGGCGACCGGCTCACGATCCTGAGCGGCGACGACGCGCTGACGCTCGCGATGATGGCGCTCGGCGCGCAGGGCGTCATCAGCGTCACGTCGAACGTGCTGCCGCGCGAGACCAGCGCGGTGACCCGGCGGTTCCTGGCCGGCGACCTCGCGGGCGCGCGCGCAGCCCACCTCGCGCTCCTCGAGCTGCACGGGCTGCTGTTCGTCGAGCCGAACCCCGCCCCCGCGAAGGCCGCGCTCGCCGCCCTGGGCCGCATGAGCGCCGCCGTCCGGCTGCCGCTCGTGCCGGCCGGAGAGGCGACCCGACAGCAGATCGCCGAGGCGATGAGGCGGCTCGAGGCGAGGCGCGAGGCGTCGTGAAATCGAACGGAGATCATCGAGGCGTGCCGATGAGCGCGCTCCTGGGGGCCGCCCAGGGGGACGACGCCCGGCTGCTGAAGGTCGCGATCCACGGCGCGAGCGGCAAGATGGGGCAGGCCATCGTCCGGCTCGCGGCGAACGAGCGAGCCCAGGTGGTGGGCGCGATCGTGTCGCGCGGCTCCTCCCGCATCGGCCGTGACGTCGGCGAGCTCGCGGGGACAGGCACCATCGGCGTCGCGATGAGCGACGACACCAGCGCCGGGCTGCTCGGCGCGGACGTGGTCATCGACTTCTCGCGGCCCGAGGCGCTCCCCCGCCTCCTGCACCTCGCGATGCGCGCCAAGGTCGCCGTGGTCAGCGGCACGACGCGCCTCGACGGCACGTGCGAGCGGCTGCTCGACGAGACGGCGCAGCACGTCCCCGTCCTCTGGTCGCCGAACACGAGCATCGGCATCCACGTGCTCGCGGAGATCGCGGCGAGCGCGGCGCGGCGGCTCGGGCCCGGCTACGACGTCGAGATCGTGGAGGTGCACCACCGCGCCAAGGTGGACGCGCCGAGCGGCACGGCCGTGCGGCTCGCCGACGCCGTACGCGGGGCCCGCGAGCCGGCCGGGACGCTCGACGACGTGCACGGCCGCGAAGGCAACGTCGGCCCGCGCAAGGCGAACGAGCTCGGGATCTTCGCCGTGCGCGGCGGCGACGTCATCGGCGACCACACGGTCCACCTGCTCGGCCCCGGCGAGCGCCTCGAGCTCACGCACCGCGCGACCAGCCGCGATCTCTTCGCGCGCGGGGCGCTGCGCGCGGCGTGGCACCTGCACGGGAAGCCGCCCGGCCGATACACGATGGCCGACGTGATCGGCGGCTGACCGCGGCGCGCCAGGGCCGGACGCGGGCGATCCGCGATCCGGCGTGCCGCGAGAGAGCCACAATGTGGTCAGCGGCGGTTCGCCGCACTACGCTGCGGCGCTCGTATGGAGACGCTCGCTGCGAGGATCGCACGCGCCGGTCCGTTGCCGGACAGGGACGCGGTCGGCTGGGTCGTCCGCCTGGCGAAGCGCGTCGAGAGCCTGCACGCGCGCGGGACGGTGCACGGCCGCCTGTCGGCCGCGTGCGTGGTCATGGAGGGCGAGCCGTGCACGTCGACGGGGTGGCTCTCGGATCCGCTCGCCACGCCCGCCTTCGTGGGTTACCGCTCGCCGGAGCGGGCCGCGGGCGAGGGGCCGTCGCGCCGGGACGACACGTGGGCGCTCGCGGTCACCCTGTACACGGCGCTCTCGGGAGCGCTCCCGTTCCCTGCCGAGAGCGACCAGGAGCTCCGCCGCAAGCAAGGCGCCGGCGCCGCGCCGCGGGTAACGCCGCCCGGCGCGGCGGGCGACGCGCTGTGGCGCGTGCTGGACCAGGCGCTCGCGCGCCCCGCCGAGCAGCGGATCACCGAGGTCGCGGCGCTCCGTCGCGCGCTGGAGGCCGCGCGGCCGGGCGAAGGCCTGGAGGAGCTGCCGCCGCTCGATGAGCACGCGCTCGCGGCGCCGGCGAGGACCATTCCAGCGCCGCGCCCGTCGAGCAGCGGGGTGCGGGGGGCGTCGAGCTCGCAGCCGCCCCGCAAGAGCGCGCCGCCGCGCGAGGGCACCGGCTCGCAGCCGCCCCGCAAGAGCGCGCCGCCGCGCGAGGGCACCGGCTCGCAGCCGCCCCGCAAGAGCGCGCCGCCGCATGGCCACTCGAGCTCGCAGCCGCCGCCCATCGCGGGCGCCTCGGCCCGCCGGACGCCGTTGCCCCTCCACGGGCTCGCGAGCCTGGGGCTCCGGTCGACGCTCGGCGTGCCGACCACCCCGCCTCCGGAGGCGCCAGACCGCGCCTCCAAGGCGCAGACCGCGCTGCCTGCCGCATCGCCGCGGCTCGCCGGCGCAGCGACGGAGGACCGCTCGCGCGCGGGCGCAGTGGCTGCCCCGACCGCGCACGCGCGGCCGCCCGTCGTGCCCGCAGCGACGGCGCAGCCGCCCGTCGCGCCCGCAGCGACGGCGCAGCCGCCCGTCGCGCCCGCAGCGATAGCGCAGCCGCCCGGCGCGCCCGCAGCGACGGCGCAGCCGCCCGTCGCGCCCGCAGCGATAGCGCTGCCGCCCGTCGCGCCCGCAGCGACGGCGCAACCGCCCTTCTCGCCCACCGCGGTGCCCCTCTTCGACGCGGATGCCCCGGCGAGCCCGCGAACGATCGACGATCTCCCCTTTCTGGGCGAAGACGACACGCACGCGCCGTCGCACCCCTTCCCGATGGCGCCCGGCAGCGTCGCCGCGCGCCTCGGCGCGCCCGGGCTCGGCGCGCCGACGCCCCACGTCCCGGTCGTCGATCTCCCCTTTCTTGGCGAAGACGACGCGCACGAGCCGTCGCACCCCTTCCCTGTGGCGCCCGGCAGCGTCGCCGTGCGCTTCGGCGCGCCCGGGCCCGGCGCGCCGACGCCCCACGTCCCGGCCGTCGATCTCCCCTGGCTGGGCGAAGACGACGCGCATCGGCCGTCGCACCCGTTCCCGATGGCGCCCGGCGGCGTCGCCGTGCGCGGCGGCGCGTCCAGGCTCGGCGCACCGCCGCTTCGCGCGCCGGCGCCAGCGCCCGCAGCGAGCCGCGGGACGCCGTCCCGGGCGCGCCGGTGGGTCACGCTCGCCCTGGGGGTCGTCGCCATCGCGGGCGCCGCGGGGGGAGCCTGGTTCTGGCTTCGCCACCCCGACGCCGCGCCGCCGTCCCTCCCGGCGCCGCCGTCTGCGGAGCCTGCGCCCGCCGCATGCGCCGCGCCCGTGGAGCCGAGCGCCCCGGCGCTCGGTGACGCGGGCACGGAACAGGCAGGCACGGCGGCGCCGGCGGACGCAGGCACCGCGAGCGCAGCGCCGGATCCTGCGGCCACGGCGGACTTCGCCGCATGCGCGATGCCTCTCTTTCCCGGCAAGAGCGTCGACGCAGCCATCGCGGGCCAGCTGTCGTTCGCCTGCGCCGAGACCGACCCGATGAAGGGCGTCGCGACGCTCAAGAGCCACCTCGGCCAGGCAGCTGGGCCCAAGGGCGTCTCGGACGCCACGAAGGAATGGGCCGTGCTCGGCTGGCACGACATGGCGACCTTCGCGACCCTGCGCGCCCGCTGCTGCCACGCGCCGCCCCCCCTCCAGCTGCCCCCCACGCCCGAGGGCTGCGCGCCGCTCGACGAAACCCTGAACGAGCTCGGCGCGGCCGTCGCGTCGGCGTCTGCTCCGGGCGATCGGGCGGTCGCGAAGGCGGCGCGGCGGTACATGCGCGCAGCCCAGTGCGTCGCCCGGGTCGGCGCGGCGACCCGTTACGGGCGCAAGAACAAGCCGAATGGAGGCGAGGCGACCGCGTTCAAGAAGGTGCTCTCGCGCGCGCTCCGGAGCGCCGCACAGGCCCGCTGAGCCGCGCGAACGTCACGTCGTGGCATGGCGCGTACCCGTGGTGCGCGCCATGCCACGACGTGACGTGGCGGGCGACGCGGACGGCACGGCCGGCGCAATCGGTGGTGAACAGCGCGGCTCGATCGCTCGACCACCTCGCCGAACGAGCGGTTCTGGGGTAGCGTCCGCGGTCCCATGTCCAACGAAGCGAGCGATCTCCTGCTCGAAATCGGCGTCGAGGAGCTCCCCTCGTCGTTTGTCGAGGCCGCGCTCCGCGCGCTCCCGGATCTCGCAACGAAGCGCCTCGCGGAGCTCAGGCTCCGCCACGGCGCGGTGCGCGCGCTCGGCACCCCGCGTCGGCTCGCGCTGCTCGTCTCCGGGGTCGCGGCGCGCCAGCCGGACCTCGAGGAGGAGGTCACCGGCCCGCCGGTCAAGGCGGCTTTCAAGGACGGCGCGCCCACGAAGGCGGCCGAGGCGTTCGCGCAGAAGCTCGGCTGTACCGTCGCGGATCTGCGCCGCGTCGCGGGGCCGAAGGGCGAGTACCTCGCGGGCACCCGCCGCGAGGCCGGCAGGCCCGCGGCCGAGCTGCTCCCGGAGGTCCTGGCGTCGCTCGTCGCGGCCATCCCCTTCCGCAAGTCGATGCGCTGGGGGCAGGGAGATTTCGCGTTCGGCCGCCCCATCCAGTGGCTGGTCGCGCTCTCCGGCGGCGAGGTCATCCCCGTCGAGATCGCCGGCATCCGCAGCGGGCGCGCGAGCCGCGGCCACCGCTTCCTCGCGCCGGGCGAGATCGCGATCGGCGCCGCGAAGGACTACGTCGAGGCGATGCGCGCGGCGCACGTGCTCGTCGACCCCGAGGCGCGCGCGCAGCTCATGCGCGAGCGCCTGCTCGCCGCGGCGCGGGACGCGGGCGGCGTGCTGATCGAGGACGACTTCCTGATCGGCGAGAACCTCTCGCTCGTGGAGGAGCCGCACGTCATCGTCGGCAGCTTCGAGGAGCGGTTCCTCGAGCTGCCGGAGCGGGTGATCCTCGAGGTCGCGCGCGGCCACCAGCGCTACTTCGGCGTCCGCGACGCGAGGACGGGGGCGCTGCTCCCGCGGTACCTGGCGGTCGTGAACACCGCGGAGGCGCCCGAGAAGATCAAGCGCGGCAATGACAACACGATGCGCTCGCGCCTGTCGGACGCGCAGTTCTTCTACCGGGAGGACGTCAAGATCCCGCTCGCGAACCGCCGCGAGAAGCTCGGCGGGATCGTGTTCCAGAAGCGGCTCGGCAGCGTGCTGGCGAAGGCCGAGCGCGTCGAGCGGCTCGCCCGCGAGCTCGGCCTGCTCCTGATGCTGCCCGAGCAGACGCTGGTGGCGGCGGCCTCGGGGGCGCACCTCGCGAAGTGCGATCTCGTCGCGCTGATGGTGGGCGAGTTCCCCGAGCTCCAGGGCGAGATGGGGCGGGCGTACGCGCTCGCCCAGGGGGTCAGCCCGGAGGTGGCCGACGTCGTCCGCGATCACTACCTGCCCAAGGGCGCCGCGGACGCGACGGCGCCGACGAACGCCGGCGCGCTTGTCGCGATGGCCGATCGGCTCGACACGCTGGTCGGCTGCTTCGCGATCGGGCTCGTCCCCACGAGCACCGCCGACCCGTACGGGCTGCGCCGCGCGTGCCTCGGCGTGCTGCGCACGCTCCTGGATCGCGATCTCGATCTGCGCCTCGGCGCCGCGTTCGGCGCCGCCTACGACGGCTACGCCGGGGTGGAGCTCAACGTCGCGCGCGACGAGCTCGCGACCCGCCTCGGCGAGTTCTTCTCCGAGCGGCTGCGGGGCCTGCTCTCCGACCGGCTCCCGCAGGACGCGGTCCTCGCGTGCTTGCGCGTCGCCGCGGATCGCCCGCTCGATCTCAGGGCCCGCGTGCGCGCGATCGACGCGCTGAGCCCGGAGGTCCGCGCGCGGGTAGGCGAGGTCTTCAAGCGGGCCACGAACATCGCCGACAAGGCGCCTGCCGGCGAGCCGGTGGCGCCGTTCGGGCAGGACGTGCACCCGAGCGAGACGGCGCTCTTCGCGGGGTACCTCACGCTGCGCGAGCAGATCGCGTCGGACGTCCGGAGCGGCTCGTACGACACGGCGTTCAGGGCGGTGGCGGACTTCGCCCCGCTCCTGCACCAGTACTTCATCGACGTGTTCGTGATGACCGACGACGCGGCCGTGCGGGACAACCGCCTGCGGCTGATGCGCGCCCTGTCGGAGACCTGCGGGAGCCTGGCCAGGCTGGAGCTCCTCGGCGAGGCGCCGCGCGCGGCGTCGTAGCGAAGCCTGTTTTCGCGGCTCCTGTTGCGTCCCTAGCTCCACCCACCAGGAGTCCGGCCAGGGACACCGCTTATAGAAGTGCCTGAAGGTGACGGTGGGAGCACCCCACACGATCGACTTGACACGTTGCGGCGCGCTCTGGTGACCTAGCCGGTCGCGTCATGCATCTGGTCAACGCAACCGCCGTCCCCGCCAAGCTGATGACGTCGCGCCTCTTCGGCGCGACCCACCGCATCGGCATGGTGGTGGCCAAAGCGACGTTCCGCATCGGGCCGCGCGGGACCGAGCTCGACACGCAAGATCCCTGGCCGCTGCTCGACGAAGATCGCGCGACCGAGCTCGGCCTCGTGCCGCGCGACGACCTGCCGCGGCGCGACGACGCCTTCGAGGTCGTCCTGCTCGGCGCGGCGCACACGGTCGACGGCAGGCCGGTCGACCGGAGGACCGTGTCCCTCGCCGTCGGCGACGAGCGGCGCGAGCTCCTGGTCTCCGGAGATCGCACCTGGGAGCGCGGCGGCAGCCCGCGGATCAGCGCGCCGGTGCCGTTCACCCGGATGCCCCTGACCCACGAGCGCGCCTTCGGGGGAACGGTGGAGGTCGAGGTCGACCGGGAGGCGTTCGTCGAGGCGATGGACGCCCGCAACCGCGCCGGGCGCGGCTTCGATCCCGCGCCCGCCGTGAGGTCGCTCGTGGAGATGCTGAATCCGCCCGAGGGCTACCCGCGTTACGACGAGATCCGCCGGCTAGCCAACATCGAAGATCCCAGGGCGCCGATCGGCCGCCCGGAGGACTCGCCGGTTCCGGCGTACTGGGGCGCGGTGCCGGTCGACTCCGCCCTCCAGGCGGCGCGCACCGTGGCTCCGCCGCCCGCGGGATCCGCGCCGGGGCTGCCCGAGCTCGGTGAAGGCGCGTATCACCGGGCGCACCCGCAATGGGTCATCGCGCTCCCGCCGGCGAGGAGCACGGTGACCATGACGGGGCTGACGCCGGGGCCGGAGCCGCTCTCGTTCGCGCTTCCGGCGGTGCGGATCTTCGTCGACTACGTGTCCGGGATCCGCACCGGTACACGCGAGCTTCGGCCCCACGCGCTCGTCCTGCTCCCGGAGGAGCGACGCTTCTACCTCGTGTTCCGCCACGCCTTCACCTACGAATACCCCAGCGCGGAGCGCTCGATGCGGCTGCGCGTCGAGCGGGGCGGCTGGTACAAGCCGGCCGGCCGAGGAGCATGAGACATGGTGATTCCCGTTCCCGTCACCCGGTCGAACGATCTGAGCGCGGGCTCCTCGAGCCACCTTTTCCTGGCGATCCCGCCCGCGCCGCCGCCGACGTTCGTGCCTGCGCTCGAGATCCCGATCCCGCACGGGTGGCCGCCGGGCGAGAGCGCGGGAAGGGTCCAGAAGACGACGACCGTCTTCGCCAACGGCAGGAACGTGATGCTCGATCAGCACGATTGCGGGCCCCTCGTAGCGCAGATCACAATCCCGCCGGCGAACTCGTTCATCCCGATGCAGCTCTTGCAGTCGAAGCGCGCCGTGATCGTGACCTGCTTCTCCGTCCGGATGAACGGGAAGACGACGGCGTGCACGAGCCATTGGCCGCCGCTCCCGCTGCTCACCTGCGGTCAGCCGATGTCGATGCCCGCGACGTTCACGTTCACCAACGTATGCACGAACGTCCACGTCGGTATGTCAGGAACCGACCTGATCGGCGGGATCGTCCGGACAGCCGCCACGATGGCTATCGAGCGCTACTACGTCAGGACGCCTGGGGTGAGCCTGACGGCGCAGGAGGAGTCCGAGAAGAGCCTCGCTGGAGCCGCCGCGAGCCTCCTCGCGAGCGTCGTTCAACACGCGCTCGATCCGCGGTATCCGATGCGCGTCGATGCCACGACGAAGGGTCCCTTCGGCACCGAGATCAAGATGAGCGTCTCTGCGGGATCTGCGGACACGCGCAATGATCCACAGAAGTTCTCGATCAGCATCGAGAAGAAGTGGGAAGATCCACTCAAGCGCAGCGCGGCGAGCATCGGCGCCTCCGGCGAGTACACGTGGGACGCCGGCGGCGACACGACCAAGGAGGGGTACAAGGGCCAGGTCGGCGTCGCGACGGCGGCTCCTGGCCTCGGCGGTAAGGCGACCGCCGGCGGCGAGTACCACCCCGACGCTCCCGAGGGACAGCGTGGCAAGGCGACGTTCAAGAAAGAAGCGGCGACGCCCTTCGGGTCGGAGTCCGAGCAGAGGGACTACAACCCCGGAGCCCCTGACGGACAACGGACATCGAGCCAAACGGAGACGGTGGCGAAGACCTGGAGCGGCGATCGGCGGACGACCACGGTGAACAACCCCGACGGAAGCAGGACGACCACCGTCGTCGAGAACAGCGACGGCAAGATCACCCTGACGACCCGTAAAGAGCCGGGTGAATCCATGGCGCTCCCGGAGCAGGCTGGCCGCGGCGGCAGCCCGCCCCGTGCCGTGGGCACACCGGCATCCGACGTCTGGGGTCCTCCGCTGTGAGCATCGAACGCACCCCCGCGCGCGAGGCGTATGACGCCGTCCTCGAGCTCGGCCCCTGGGAGGGGGTTCGACCGACGGCGTACGTGCTGGTGAAGAAGACGTTCACGATCGCCGGGCGGCAATGCGCGCCCGCGCCGCCGCGACCTCTGCTCAACGATCCCCGGGACGAGCGGCTCGCCCCGCGCCTCCCCGCCGGCGTCGATTTCTGGCCGAGCAAGGCGGCGACCGACTTCATCGTCCGCGGCGCCGCGTACGCGCCCTCTGGCCGGCCGACGGGGCAGATGCTCGTGGAGGCCTCCATCGGCGCCACGTCGAAGCGCATCGCGGTCTTCGGCCGGCGAGAGATCCGCTGGACCGCTGGAGGTAGGCCGGTCATCGACGACCCAGAGCCGTTCACCGTCATGCCGGTGATCTGGGAGCTCGCCTACGGCGGCACCGATACACGCGTGGAGCTCCGGGGCGAGGTGTCCCTGTCGCAGCTCGCGCTGGCGTCGATGGGCGCGGATCACCCGGGCATGTACCCGCGGAATCCGCTCGGCAAGGGCTACCTCGTCGATCCCGCGCCGCTCCATGGAGCCGAGATGCCGAACCTCGAAGATCCGCTCGATCGGCTCACGCCCGAGCGGCTCGTGACCGGCGACCCGGCGCTCTGGTACCGGCAGCCGCTCCCCGCGTGCTTCGACTTCGTGCCTCCTCTCGCGTTCCCGCGCCACCTCGGCTTCGGGCCCTCGGTCGAGCCGTGGTTCCCCGCGCCGGACGATGAGCGCTCGCCCGAGGTGCGCCTCGGTGTGCTCCCGGCAGGCTACCGTGCTGCGCGCGAGCCCGGGGTCTCGCGCCGGTTGTGCCAGGAGGCGCCGCAGGGCTTCGTGCGCGACGCGGTGCGCGGCGACGAGGTCGTCCGCGTCGACGGCATGCACGCGGAGCGGCCCTCTGTCGAGTTCACATTGCCCGGCTCACCGTCGATCGAGTTCACGCTGGAAGGCCGCCGCGTGCCCGCCGCCCCCCGCATCCATACGATCGTCGTCGAGCCCGCCGTCGAGCGCGTCTCCCTCGTCTACGGGGCCACGGTGGATCTGCCGCGCACCTTCATCCCGGGCATCCACAAGCACATCCCGGTCGCGGTGACGGTCGATGGCGATCGGCCCATCCACTACGAGGCTCCCCGCACGATGCGCGAGCGGATGTCATCGAGGCATGAGCCGCGGGAGCGAACATGAGTTACCGAGCCGCCACGTCCTCGCTGGCCGACGATCTCGCGTGGAACCGGGGGGGCTACATCTCGCCAGCGCAGCGAGCCGCGCTCGATCGGGCGGCTTCGGTCCGGATGAAAGGCGGAGCGTGGCGGGCCCTCGTCGCCGGCCTCATCGGCCCGCCCACGGCCGCCGCGGCCATGCTGCCGGAGCTCAGGCCCGGCAACGAGAACGCGAAGGTAGCTCTGATGTCGATGGCGATCCTCCTTGCGTTCGCCCTCGGGTGGGCAGCGATGCTGCTGCGCGCAGCGATACGCCGCGCAGCGCTCCGCTCCGACATCGCCGCTGGCCAGGTGGTGGCGCTGACCGGTCGCGTCATCTGGCGAGCGGGCATCTCTCGTAACGACTATGCTCTCGAGCCAACGGACGGGACGCCGCCCGTCCTCGCCGGATGGGCACCGCTCCCCGCCGGGCCGTACCGCGCCTATTGCCTTCCTCGCTCCCGGGTCGTCACCGCCGCCGAGTCGACCGTCGTCCCCGGAGGCGTCTGGTCCATCTCGCTCACCGATCCCAGACAGATGGGGCTCAGCTTCCGCTTCACCCGGAGCGCGGGCAGGACGCTCGCCGAGCCGTTCTCCGCAGCGCCGTACATCGGCGACCGCGTCGAGCTGCTCCGCGCCGTGGCGGCTGCGCTCGATTTCGACGCCGAGGATCTCGGGCACAACCGGCAGGGCACCACGTCGCCACGGCAGGTGCGCCGGCGCCTCGCCTCCGCGGCCGTTCCCTTCGTGCTCATCACCAGCCTCGGGCTGGTCCCGGCGACGTTCGCGACGGTCGCCCTCGGACTTTTCCCATCGATCCTCGCCATACCTATCCTTCTCGCCGCGATCATTTGCATCTGGATCCGTCGTGATGTGTTCACGAGGCGCGTTCGTTGCGTGGAGGGCGTCGTGGAGCGCCACGTGATCAATGCGGTGACGGCTGGGGATTTGAATAATCTCTATTGGCTCTTGATCCATGGCGACAGGATCCCTGTCCCCAGGAAATTGTTTCGAGCCATCGTGCCCAGGCTGCGATACCGGCTCTATCTTTGGGAGAGCACGGGAAGAGCGCTCAGCGCGGAGCTCGCGGACGCTCCGTCGACCCACCCCGGCGGCGCCCCGCGCGCTGACAGAGCGGCCAGCCACGGAGGACGGCCGTGAGCCCCGGGGACATGCCTCCCTGGCTCGCCGATGACATCGCGCGGAACCGCGCGGGGCGGCTCTCCGCGGCGCAGCGAGCCTTGCTCGAGAGGCTCGTAGCGGTCCGGCGACTCGAAACAGGGGGGGCGGTGATCGCCGCGGTGGTGTTTGCCGCCGTCCTGCTCGCCCTCGCGCAAAGGGATCTGAGGCATGATCTCGCCGTACAGCTCATCTGTGCGTTCATGGCAGCAGGCGGCCTGGCGACGATGTGGACGCCAGTGCGCCTCGGCCGCCTCCGCGCCCTCCTCCGTGCGGACATCGCCGCTGGCGACGTCGTCGTGTTGCCCGGCCGCGTCGTCTGGCGCGCGCGTCGCTTCGGCAGCGACTACGTGATGGAGGCGGCGGACGGGTCGGCGCCTGTCCATGCCGGCTCGGCGCCGCTCCCGCCTGGGCCTTACCGCGGCTATCTCCTCCCGCGCTCCCGGCTGCTGATCGCCGCCGAATCGACCGTCGTCCCGGGGGGCGCTTGGTCCATCTCGCTCGGCGTCCCTGACGAACACCTGGGGCTCTTCCATAGACGCGCTGGGACGATCGCGCTCGCGCAGCCTTTCCCCCTCGCGCCGCACATCGGCGACCGCGCCGAGCTGCTCCGCGCGCTCGCTGGCGCGCTCGGGTTCGACGCCGAGGATCTCGATCACAACCGCCGAGGAATGATGTCCCCGCGGCAGGTGCGCCGGCGTCTCATGTCGCCGTTCGGCATCCTGGCCGTCGTCGCGTTCGCAACGGCCATCTCGGCGGTGATCGAGCACGTCATGGAGCGCCGTGTCCCCTTCACGATCATCGGTCCCGCTGCCGTGGGCGCCGTCCTCTATTATCTCTGGGCGATCCGCGACCTGTTCACGCGGCGCGTGGCAACCGTGGACGGTCTTGTGAGGCGTCACGTCCAGGTCAGGGCGAGCCCCTACGAGTCGAGGCAGTGGGAGCACTTTCATTACTTCGTCGTCGAGCAGGGAAGGTTTCGGGTAAAAGAGCAGGCCTATCGCGCCCTGGTGCCCGATCTTCCTTACCGGCTCTACATGGCCAGGCAGACGGGTACCCTCCTGAGCGTCGATCCCCTGGACACGTCATCGGCCCCTCCCCTCGGCGCCCCGCGCCCGCAAGCAGCCTGGAAGGCGGTGTGACCCATGCAGCGCAGCTCTGACCGCGAAACCTCCGTCCTCTACGAAGCGCCCTCCCCCGTCGACGAGCTCGTCGCCGCCTCCCCGCCGCGCCCCGACGAAGCGCCGCCCGAGCCGATCACGGGCCTGCGCCCCGGCGAGGTGCTCGTCGGCGAGTGCCTCGACGCGCGGCACCCCACGCTGACCGGCCGGCTCCTCGTCCGCTGGACGACGTCCCGCGGCGCGCACGAGCGCTGGTTGCCGTCGCTCCACGGCCTCGCCGTACGCGCGCAGGATCGCGTGCTCGTCTCCCAGCCATCCAACTGGCCAGAGCCCCTTGTGACCGGCGTCGTCGACGGCTTCGCCTTGCGGCCAGAGCCCCCGCTCGCCGAGGCCGCGCGCCTCACCCTCCACGGCGACGAGGCGCTGCGGGTCGCCGCCGCCGACGGCAAGCCGCTCGTCGAGGTGTTCGCCTCCGAGACAGGCCCCGTGATCCGGCTCATGACCGAGGACGCCGACATCGAGCTGAAGGGCGCGCTCCGCATCAGCGCGAGGAGCATCGATCTCGTCGCGCGGCAAGGCGAGGTGCGGGTGAACGCGGCCGACGACGTGATCGTGCAAGGCGAGAACATCCACCTGAACTGACACCGGAGACGGCGGGAGAACAACCAGCATGGCCAGCGACTTCACCTTCGCCTGGGAAGGGGCGAACCTCTCCGACGACGGCCCGTGGCACCACCTCCGCGTGCTGGAGATCCGCGGGCGCGAGGCGATCAGCGCGCTCTATTCGTTCGAGATCGATCTCGTGCGCCCGCACCACACGCCGGACGTCGACGTGACCGATCTCGTGGGAAGACCCGCCTCGCTGCGGATCGCGACGAAAGACAACCCGCCTTTCCGGCTCGTCCACGGGCAGATCGCGGCCGCCGAGGAGCTCGGCGAGGTCCAGCTGGGCACGCGGTACCGCGTCACCCTCGCGCCGCCGCTCTGGCGCGCGACGATGCTGAAGAAGAGCATCATCTACCTGGACAAGACGATTCAACAGATCGTCGAGCAAGCGCTCACCCGCACCTCGTGGGGCGCCGGGCTCGTCCCCTCGTCTTGCCAGCCGGCCGAGGACGACGGCGACGAGAGCACGTTCCGCCCGGCCAGGGCGACCTTCGCCTGGCGCGTCATCGACATGGGCCGGATCGCCGACGTGGCGGCGCGGCCGTACTGCGTGCAATACCAGGAGAGCGACCTCGACTTCGTCTCTCGCCTCCTCGAGGAAGAGGGTATCTCGTACCACTTCGAGCACACGAAGGCCGAGTGCATCCTGGTGCTCATCGACAACGACGGGGGCCGCCCGCGGCTCGACCCTGCGCGGCCGCTCGGCCCAGGCCTGCTCGGGCGGGAGGTCAGCGACGTCCGGATGGGGAGCCGGGTGCGTCCCACGTCGGTCGTCCTGAGCGACTACAACTGGCGCAAGCCGAAGCTCGATCTCCTCGCGTCCGCGCCGGCCGGCGCCACCGATGCCGCCGTGTACGAGCACCCGGGCCGCTACGAGGAGTCGAAGGAGACGGGCGAGCGCCTCGCCGAGCAGCGGGCCCAGCGCCTCGCCGCCGAGCGGGCGTGGGCGACGGCGAGCGGGGCGTGCCGGCTGCTGGGGGCCGGGGCGATGTTCACGCTCGAGCACCCGACCTCGAAATGGAACGGGTCCTATCTCGTCACCGCGATGGAGCACCTCGCGCTCGAGCGCGGCCACTTCGCGGCGGGAGGCGGCGAGCAGGAGCCGTATCGGTGCCGCTTCGAGGCCGTCCGGTGCGGCCAGGACGGGGAAGAGGCCGCGTCGCGCTTCGTCCCTGCCCGGATCACGCCGCGGCCGCGGATCCACGGCAGCCAGACGGCGATCGTCACCGCGGAGCCGTCCGATCCGGAGGCCGAGATCAACGTCGGAGGGCCCTCGGCCATCGGCTGCGTGCGCGTGCGCTTCCACTGGGACATCGACGTGGGCCGCCACGAGAGGGAGGCGACGTCGTGCTGGGTGCGCGTCAGCCAGATGTTCGCCGGCGGGCGCGGGCACGGCGCGGTCTGGCACCCGCGCGTCGGCGACGAGGTGGTCGTCGACTTCCTCGAAGGCGATCCCGACCGGCCGCTGATCACGGGGCGCGTGTACAACGGGATCAACCTCCCGCCGGAGAACGCCACGAAGCGCCCGACGTACAGCGCCATCAAGAGCTACACGAGCCCGTTCGACGGCAACTACAACCTGCTGTCGTTCGAGGACGCCCGGGGCGAGGAGGAGATCCGCCTACACGCGGCGCGCGATCTCACGACGGAGATCACCCGCAACGCGAGCCGGACCGTCGGGGTCGACGACGCGACCGAGGTGGGCGGGGACCAGAGCACCCGCGTGGCCGGATCCCAGTCGACGAGCGCGGGATCCATCGCGCAGAGCGCCGGGACCACGGTCGGCGTCCACTCCGGCACCGGGATGACGCTCTCGGCCGGGACGACGTTCGTCGGCTCGGCCGGCGAGAACATGTCGCTCGGCGCGAGCGGCAACAACACCCTCACGGCCGGATCCCACCTGTCGCTGGGCGCGCCGATCATCGAGATCACGGGCGAAGGGAACATCAACGTGGACGCCCCCTGGATCGACATCAAGGGAGGTCCGAAGCTCCGGGCCGGCGCCGCGCTCGTCGAGGTCAATGGCGGCGCGACCGTCCTGATCAACGGCGGAAGCTCGATCTCGATCAAGGGCGGCACGATCAACGTCTCCGGAGGGACGGTCAACGTCACCGGAGATGGGACCGTGACGATCAAGGGCGCGGTCGTGAACCTCAACAGCTGATCGGCTCGACCGGAGAGGACGCGCGCCGGAGGAACCAGGAAGATGGCGAGAGACGCAACGAAGGCGTCCGGAACGACACCGGCCGATCCCCCCGAGACGACGCACGGCGGGCTGACCATCGAGCGGTATGGCGAGATCTCCGCGCACCTGCGCCGCTTCCCGCGATCCGCCAAGGCGGAGGTCCTCGCCCGCCTGAACGTCGCGGACGCGGACTGGGACGCCGCTGTGTGCGGGTGGACCGACGAGTGCGCCGACGGCGGCGAGGCCCTCTCGAACCGCTTCTGCCGGGCCTTCGCCGCCGCCGAGGCGCGCCTTCGGCGCGAGCAGCCGGCGCTCGCGTCGCTCGGCGCGCTGCCGGCAGCGCTCGCGCCGGCGCTTGCGGCGGTCCCGCCGGGCATGCGGCACTTCACGAGCCTGCGGGAGACCGTGGAGGCCTCGTCCGACGCGTTGCGCAGACCGGCGCTCCCGTTCGCGCCCCGCGCGCCCGGAGGCCCTGGCGAGGGCGACGCGCGCGCGACATCCCTCGCGGATCGCGCTCGGTCGTCGACGTCGCCTGCCCGAGTCGCGGCCCCGCCCGGGGGCGAGACCGCCGACCTGTCGACCGCCGTGGCCTCGGCGCTCGGCCAGCAGGATCCGCTGCCCTTCCCCAGAGCGCCCGCCGGCGCTGCGCCCCCCGCCGCGCTGCTGTCGCTCGAGCGACATGCGGCGATGTGCGCGGAGATCGCGATAGCCCCCGACAGAGCGCCGGAGATCATCGCGCGTTACGGGCTGACGGAGGCGACACGAGCGCAGGCGGATGAGCACTGGCGAGCGCGGATCGCGGCGGAGGCAGCGACGGGGGAGGCATGGCGGCGGGCCTATATGCTCCACCGGGACTGGCTGCTGGGCCGCTCCTCCTGAGAGGGCCCGGATCGACGCCGGGAGCGCGCCTGACGCCTGCACGCTCGCCAGGAGCTGCGGTACCGTTCGCCCCCATGCCGGGATCTCCGCCCTATCCGTTCGCGTTCTTCGGGGCAGCGCCGAGCGACTGGTTCGATCTCGAAGGGGACCTGTTCTCCTACGAGCTCTGCTTCGTGGCGCCCCCGGACGCGGCCGCGCGGCGCGCCGTCGGCGAGGCGTGGGAGCGGGCGCTCGACGCGCGCGCGGTGGAGCGCTGCGAGCCGTTCCAGTGGGCCGATCGCTGGGCGCTCGTGCGGGTGCGGCCGGCGGGGTGGAGCGAGGCGTGCGTCGCCGACATGGCGCGCGCGGTCCAGCAGGCCCTCGCCGCGGTGCACGGCGCGCACCCGATCGAGGCGGCCTCCCTGGCCGAGGCGATCGAGAGCGACAGCGACTGGGACGCCTGGTCCGCCGAGCAACGACCCGAGCCCCCGACGGGCCCGAGGTGGCCCGTCGAGCTGCCCCGCTTCGGCGGTGGCAAGCGCTTCGAGGCCGCGTGCGCGGTGGATCCGGCGGTCGAAGCCGCGCGCGAGGCGGCGCGCGCCGCGCCCCCCGAGGAGGAGCGCTCGTCGGCGAGCACGGCGGGCGACGACCACGACGCGGGCGAGGCGGACGAGGAGGCCAGCGACGACGACGACAAGCCCAGGGTCATCTCCGGCGGGCTCCGGCTGGAGCGCGTGCCGGGCTACAAGGCGCCCGAGCTTCCCGACGAGCAACGGAAGCTCTTCGGGCGGAGCGGCGAGGTGCAGATCGCGCCGAACGGCCTCGTCTTCGGCGTCGCCAAGCCGAAGCGAAAGCCGCCTGTCGCCGCGTGGATCGAGCGCGGCGAGCTCCGCACCGCTCAGGGCGATCCGCTCGCCACCACGACCGGCGCTCACGTCGCCGCGCGCGACGACGGCGGCGCGGCGCTGATCGCGGAGGATTCGGAGGCCGTATGGGAGGTCGTGTTCGCGGAGGGCTCCGTGCGGCGCCTCTTCGAGCACGACGAGCCCTTCTCCGACGTCGCCTACGGCCCGGAGGGCCGGGTGCTCGTGCTCGCGGGCTCGATCGACGCCTACCGGCGGGAGGGTTCGGACGTCGCGCTCGAGGGGCGCTGGGACCTCGACGGCTACGGGATGCAGTCGGTGTTCGGCGGACGCCTGCTCCTCGTGAAGTGCTTCGACGACGAGGACGAGAGCGCGGACGGCGTAACGATCCTCGGCTACGACGGATCCACGATGCGCCGGCTGGCCCGCGTGCGCATCTCGATCGGCGACATCGTGATCGAAGGCGCCCGCGTCACGGTGGAGGACGGCAGCGAGTACTACGCGCTGCTCGGCCTGGAGGAGCTCGCCGCGCGCTTCGCCGCGCAGCCGGACGCCTTCCCCGAGCTGAAGAAGCGCAACCCCGGCGACGAGGACGAGGACGAGAGCGCCTCCGGCGAGGGCGACGAGGACGAGGAATCCCGGCCAGAGGTGCTGGAGGGCGCGCTCCGCCTGGAGCGGCGGAGGTCGCGCGAGGTGCCGCCGGAGCCCGAGATCGAGCGCGCGGAGCGCGAGCTGTTCGGGTCGGCCTCGTGCGTCGCGGTGGCGCCCGGCGGCCGCGTCTACGGCATCGCGAAGCTCCGGCGCAAGCCGGCGACGGCCGCCTGGATCGAGGGCGGGGAGCTCAAGCGCGCCGAGGGCGAGGCGCTGCCCAGCCCCCACGGCTACATCGCGGCGCGGGAGGACGGCGGCGCGGTGCTGTACGGGTTCGACTACAAGCTCGTCGCCGAGCTCTCCTTCGCGGACGGCAAGCTGCGCCGCCTCTTCGAGCACGAGGCGTCGATCTCCGACATCGCCTACGGCCCGGAGGGCCGCGTCATCCTCGCCACCGACGAGTCCCTCGACGTCTACCGCCGCGAGGGAGACGGCGCCGTCCTCGAGCAGCGCTGGGACGTGAACGGTTACGGCCTGACCCCCGCCTTCGGCGGCCGGCTGCTCCTCGTCAAGATCTACGAGGGCGAGGACTCCGAGGACGGGCTGACCCTCGTCGGCTTCGACGGGAGCAAGCTGCGCCGCGTGGGCCGCGTGAAGGCCTCCGTGGGCGACGTCCGGATCGCCGAGGGCCGGGCCTTCATGGATCACATCGGCGACACCTACGAGCTGCTCGGCCTCGACGCGCTGGTCGAGCGGCTCGCCACCAGCCCCGACGCGTTCCCCGAGGTCGCCGTGTACACGCCGTCCGGGGGGAACGACGACGACGAGGCGCCGGAGTCAGGCCCGAGGAAGGCGCCCGAGGAGTACGCCATCGAGCCCGCGCCGGGCCGCGTCGGCGTGCGCTACCTGGGCAAGCAGCGCCCGCTGCCGGAGGACGAGGAGGACGTGCCGAAGGACGTGCGCGCGCGCTTCGGAGCGGGCGCGCGGGAGCTCGAGCGCTACCGCCCCGCCGACGTGTACATCGGGTGGAAGAAGGAAGCCCGGCGCTCCTTCGTCTTCGCCGTGCTGAAGGACGGGGAGCTCATCGAGACCGCGGTGAAGGCGAGCTCCCCCTCGTCGACGGGCCTTGTGAACGCGGATCGGAGCGCCGCGCTCGTGGCGACCGACGGCGACGCCAAGCTCTGGTGGGTGGACCTCCCGCACGGCAAGCCGGTCCTCGTGCACGACTTCAGCAAGGAGGAGAGCGAGGACGAGATCTACACGCTCGAGGCGCTCGCCTCCGGGCGGGTGATCGTCGGCACCTCGTCGGAGACCTGGATCTTCTCGGTCAGCGGCGGCGCCTCCAGGCTGGAGGCGCGCGGCGACCTGGATCTGCGCGTCGTGGAGAGCGCCGCGGGGGGCCGCGTGGCCGTGCTGGAGGTCTCCGGAGGCAAGCCCATCCGGGTCTGGGGCGTCTACGACGACGGCGTCCGCACGCTCGCCGAGCTCGATCCGGAGCCCCTCGGCTTCGAGCCGAGCGCCGACGGCAAGTTCTTCTTCGAGGCCGTGAATCGCCTTGGCTGGTATGAGCTCGTCAACCTCGAGGATGCCTGGGAGGCCGGGCGCCGTGACGCCTCTGGCGAGCATTACCCGCGCGTGGCGCTCGCGCCGAAGCCCCCCGAGCAGGACGAGGACGACGGCGAGGACAGCGAGGACAGCGACAGCGACGACGAGGATCCTCAATCCGTGGAGTGAAGGCGGCCGCTGCCCGCCGTCAGGCCATCACGCTCGTCCAGCCCCGCGCCGTCCGGCCGCTCGACGCCATCGAGAGCAGCCGGCTCACGCGCTCCTCGGTCGTCGGGTGCGTCGAGAACCACTTCAGCACCGAGCCAGCCCCGGCCAGCGGGTTGACGATGAAGAGGCTGGCCGTCGCCGGGCGCGCCGCCTCGGGGGGCACGAGCGCCACGCCGTGCTCCAGCTTGGACAGCGCGCTGGCGAGCGCCTCCGGGTCCCCGGACAGCTTCGCGCCGAGCTCGTCCGCCATGTACTCGCGTGACCGCGAGATGCCGAGCTGCACGAGGGTCGCCGCGATCGGCGCCACGATCGCGAGGGCCAGCCCGCCGAGCGGGCTCGCGCCGTCCTCGTCGTCCGACGCCCCGCCGAATATCCCGGCGAAGCTCACGGCATGGGCCACCCACGTGATGCCCGAGGCGAACGCGGCCGCGATCGTCGATACCAGGATATCGCGGTTCTTGATGTGCGCGATCTCGTGGGCCAGCACGCCGCGCAGCTCACGCTCGCTCAGGAGCTGCATGATGCCCTCGGTCACCGCCACGACGCCGTGCTCGGGGTTGCGCCCCGTGGCGAAGGCGTTCGGCTGCGCGTCCGGGATGACATAGACGCGGGGCTTCGGGATCCCCGCCCGACTCGAGAGCTCCTCCACCATCCGGTGCAGCCCCGGGGCCTCGAAGGGCGAGACCTCGGCGGCTCGGTGCACCGCGAGCACGATGCGGTCGGACATGAAATACGCACCCAGGTTCATCGCGAGCGCGAGCACGCCGAACAAGACGAGGTACCCGGGCCCCAGCGCCCCGCCGATGGACACCAGGATTGCCGACATGACGCCGAGCAACAGGATCGTCTTGATCTGATTCTTCATGAACTTCGTTCCCTCCTCGGAACGGAGCGCTGCAAGAGCCGCTCCCCCGAGATCGATGTGTCGCGCGCGTCGCATTGCAATACCGTGCGCGCCCCGATCAGCAGATGTCGTGTCCGGCGGATTCCCGCCTGTGGCTGTCCTGACCGCCAGCCCTGCTGGCCCGCCCCATTTCGCCCCGCCGCCCCATTTCGCCTCGCGGTCCATTCCACCTCTGGCACCGCGATACGCGAGCTCAGCGCGGAACGCGCCCGCCAGCGCGCCTCACGCCTGCCAGATCGCCAGGAGCCACACCGCGACGCCCGCCGCGCACACCGCGAGCCCCGGCGCCGCCCGCGGCCACACCCACTGCCCCGTCACCGTGACCCCCCGCCGCACCACCCAGACGGCGCCCGCGACCCACGCCGCGAACGCCCCGACGAGGGCGACCACCCAGCCGACCCGCGGCGCCTCGTCGCGCGCGAGCGCCGCGAGGTGCTGCCGCTCGACCGCCGCGGCGGGCTCGGTCCGGGTGCCCGGCGGGCGCGGCGCGGCCGCCGAGAGGCGGGCGATGGCCGCGTTGGCCAGCTCCAGGTCCTTGGCGTGCGGCGTCGTGAGCCACCGCGTCTCCAGGGCGGCCGTGCGCACCGCGCGCCACGCGAAGAGCGCCGTGTCGGCCCGACCGAGGCCCTCCGCGGCCGTCGCGAGCGCGATCAGCCGCTCGTACGCCACGCGGACGTGCGGCGCCCCGGGGGCGTACCAGCCCGCCGCCCGCCGCGCGTGGAGCGCCGCCGCGTGCGCGTCGCCGGCGCGCAGGGCGTCCGTGCTCTCCGCGATCTCCCGCTCGCCCGCGGCCACCACCCGCAGCGACGCCGCGCCGACGAGGAAGCCGGCGACCGCGAGGCCGCGCAGCACGCCGAGCACGACCGAGAGCCTCACAGAAAGTCGCGTCTCTTGAAGACGAACGCCGCCACCGACAGCAGAACGAGCGCCCACCCGGCGCACGTGATCGCCGCCCAGCCCAGGTACACGAGGAGGTTCGCGTCAGCGACCTCGCCCGCGAGCAACGGGCGCGGCGGCACGTAGATCTGAAGGTTCGGGACCACCTTGGAGAAGGCGCGCCCTGCGGCGCTGATCTGGGGGCCGAAGTACTTCACCGGCAGCCGGGCGAGCGAGTCGGCGTTGCGCCCGATGAGGAAGACGCCCAGCGTGAGCAGCGAGGACAGGAACGGCGTCGAGAACGACGAGAACAGCGTCGCCACCGCGGCGACGATGCCGACCTCGAGGAACGCGAGCGCGCTGCCCGCGAGCACGACGCGCCGCTCGGTCGGCGCGCCGTCCGAGAAGAGCGCGCCGAGCACGAGGAAGACCGCCGCCCAGGGGATGAACCCGTACGTGCGCGCCAGCGGCGAGCGCCACGCCACGAGCCCGAGCGCCGCGAGCGAGGCGGCCCCGGCGCCCGCCACGAGCGCCAGCGAGCGGCCGGCCAGCACGGCGCTGATCTGCAGCACGAGCCCGGCGTCGGCCAGGATGAACACCCCGAGCGTGAGCAGCGTGCCGAGGTACTTGCCCACGAGGTACTCGCCGCGGCGCACCGGGCGGGCCAGGATCGGGAAGATCGTCTTCTGCTCGAGCTCGCGGTACAGCGACGTCGCGCCGATGATGACCGCGACCGCGATGCTGAAGAGCGAGATCGACGCGACGCCGAGGTCGCTCACGACCCGCGCCCCGTTGCGGAGCGTGTAAGCGCCGACGATGATCGAGTAGAACGCGACCGCGAAGGCGACGCCCGCGAGGCCGATGAGGATGCGCGCCCGAAGCGATTCCCGGTAGGTGTTGAGGGCGATCGCAGAGATGCGGCCGAACATCGGGGCGACGTTAGCAAGGGACGGGGGGCGCTTGAAAGGGCCGCGGGTCAGGGGCCGGCGCCGTCCCCGGGGTCGACGACCCGCACGTCCAGGAACCACAGGCCGTGCGCGAGCGCGTGGCCGTCGATCTGGAGGTGATAGACGCCAGGATCGAGCACGAGATCGAGGAAGCTCCGCTGGGGATCCGTACCGATCGTGCAGGAAAGCGGCATTTCGACGCCGGGACAGCCCGGGCCGCGGCGGACCGAGAGCAGCGTGTCGTAGCTCGATCCGGCCATGTCGAGCACGACCCGCCGGCGCGCGGTGAGCGTGAGCCGGAGGAGCTGGTCCCGGGCGCCGCCCTCCGCCGTGCCGGCGCGGTCGCAGCCGGCGTCGAAGTCCGCGGCGGCGTTGGCCGTGTTGCCCTGGAAGAAGCCGCCGCTCTCCGGGATCTCCAGCGCCCCCTCGCACGCGTCGGAGAAGGGCACCAGCGTGGGCGGCACCGCCGGCCGGACGAACGCCGTCACGCTCACGGGCTGGCCGAGCTGCGCCTCGGCCACGACCCGGTACGACCCCGGCGCGACGTTGCGCCGCGCGCTCCGGAGCGGCGTGACCGCACCCTCGCCGCACGCGAGCCGATCGCCCTCGCCGCCGCACGCCGGCGCGGACAGGGCGATCGCGCCGGTGTCGCCGGCCGACAGCTTCTCGACGAGCAGCACGTCGGACGCGACCGGCAGCTCGAGCGCGTACACGGCGTCGACGGCCGCCGGGCCGCAGCCGAGATCCACGTCGTCCTGGTGACCGAGCAGCGACACGGAGACCGTCCGGTTCGGCGCGAGCTCGGCCGCCCCTTCGCACGCCTCGTCCGGCGGCGGCTCGGTCGGCGGCGAGAGCTCCAGCGTGACGAGCACCGAGGTCGGCGCCGTCGCGGAGACCGCCACGGCGTACACCCCCGCGGGCAGCGCCCGCCGGAAGAGGTGCGGCGCCGCCGCCGTCTGGCAGGCGAGCTCGTCCTCCGGCAGCGCGCACGCGGCGCTCCGCAGCGAGAGCGAGGGATCGCCGTCGCCGTCGGTCGAGATCGCGTAGAGATCGACGTCCTGGGGCTCGGCGAGCTCGAACGTGTACACGAGCTCCCCGAGCCCTGTCTCGCACGCGGTCCCGAGATCCTGGGCGGCGTCGAGGATCGTCGCCAGCGCCGGCGCGCCCGGCGAGAGGGGCGCCGCCGTGCCGCACGTCTCGTTCTCCGGCGCCGGCGCGGGCGGCAGGAACGCCACGTCGACGATGACCGGCGCGCCCACCTTCGTCGTCACGTAGAGCGGCAGCGCCGTCGCCCGCTCCGGATCACCGAGGCCGCGGGCGCGGAGCTTCGCGAGCTTGCCGCCGTCCGCCGTCTCGTGCGGCCCCCCGCACGCGAGCTCTGTCGCGGCGTCGCCGCACTGGCCGGCGAGCGTCACGGCGACGTCCGTGGCCTCCGTCTCCGCGTCGGGGGCCTCCGTCCGCGCGGTCACCTCCACGTCGACCGGCGGCCCCGGCGGCAAGATCACCGCGGCCACGACGTCATGCGTGCTCGCAGGGCGGGGCAGGCCGCACGAGCTCGCGTAGTGGAAGCCCGCGCCCGCCGTCGTCATCGCGTACGAGCCCGGCGCCGAGATCTCCAGCGCGTCGAGGCACGTGTCGTGCTCCGGAGACACGCAGCCGCCCTCGTCGGCGCGCCCGTCGCAGTCGTCGTCCCGATCGTTGCCGCACACCTCGGGCTGCGCCGACGACACCGTGGGATCGGCGTCGTCGCAGTCGCCCCCGCCGCAGTGCTCGTCGGGATCGCCGTCGAGATCGGCGTCGCGCGGCGCGCTCGAGCACGTCTTGGTCGCCTCGTCGCAGGCGTCGATCGTGCATGTGCTCTGATCGTCGCACGCGACCGGCGCGCCGGGCACGCAGCCGAGCCGCGGGTTGCAGCGCTCGACGCCGTCGCAGTGGACGTCGTTCTGGCAGGCGCTGTCGTCCGGCGTGAAACGGCACCGCCCGAGGGCGGTGTCGCACGCATCGAAGGTGCAGGGAAATCCGTCCTCGCATTGATCGTCGTCGACGCACGGGCCGCCCAGCGTCGGGTCCGCTGGAGCCTGCTCGCCGCCGGCGCCGCCAGCGCCGCCCTCACCGCCCTCGCCGCCCACCCCGGCCGACGGGAAGGGGCTCGGGGCGCTCGAGGCGCAGGCGGCGCCGGAGAGCGCCGCCGCGGCGACCGCTCCGCAGAGGAGAGCGACACGCGTCAAGGAGGAAGGCGCCAAGAAGGAGGAAGTGTGAGTCCGCATCGAACGAGGTGAGCGGCAATGAGCGTAGCAGGGCACCGCCTGGTCTGGCATCATGGCGCGCGATTCCGCCGAGCGTCGCGGATAGAGGGAAAAACAGGGTGACCAGCGACAGATTGACCCGACCCGAGCTGACGTGGCTGCTGGCGCAGGAGGCGCGGAGCGCCGCCCAGAAGCTCCGCCAGGGCGTGGGGATGATCGCGACCGAGAGCGCGCCGCCGCCGACGCCTTCGCCGGACGACGGCTCGGGCGGCGTCGAGAGCACGCTCAACCGGCTCGACGAGGCGGTGAGCATGCTCGCGTCGCTCCACGGCCGCCCCCTGCCGCGCGGGCGGCGCGGCCGCGTCGACCTGACCGCCCTCCTCTGGGAGGTCGCGCCCGAGGCGCGGGTGCAGATCGAGATGGGCGAAGGGACCACCGTGTTCGGCGACGAGACCGAGCTCCGGCGGATGCTCCAGGTGCTCATCGCGCAGGGCGGCGACCCCTCGAGCCTGACCGGGGCGCCCGACGTGAGCATCCACCGCGTCGGCGACGAGGTCAGCGTCCGGGTCAACCTCGGCCCGGAGACGCCCGTGAACTTCGAGACCGAGCGGGTGTGGCTGTCGCGCATGGCGCTGCGCTACGGCGGCCGGCTCGAGCTCGACGGCCTGATGCAGACGCTGACGCTGCCCGCCGAGGTCGATCTCCAGCGCCTCGAGGTCGAGAGCCTCAAGAAGGAGCTCGCCGCCGCGCAGGCCCAGGGCGAGGCGTACGCGCGCGAGCTCGCCGCGGTCTTCTCGCGGGTCGAGGGCGAGCGCGAGCGCGGGTCGCTGTCCGGCGTCATCTCGCGGCTCGGCGGCAGCGAGCCGGTGTCGCACCTGCCGCCGAGCGGCGACAGCCTCGCGGTGCTCGTCGCCGCGGTGCGCGTGCTCGGCACGCAGCTGCGCGGCATCCTGTCGGCGATCGGCCGCGACATCGCGCCGCTCCGGACCCACGGCGGCGACGCGGGCGAGACGGCCTCGTCGGTGGGGCGCCACGTGACGGCGGCATCAGAAATCGTCAGTGATCTCGCCAGGTTGGGGGCGTGTCCGCTCCACGAGTTCCCGCGCCACTGCGACGTCGCCGACGTGCTGCGCGACGTCGTGAAGGACGATCTCGCGCGCGCGGCCCGCCACGACGTGCGCGTGGTGGTCGAGGCGCCGGAGACCACGCAGGAGGTGGTGCCGCAGGGCGCGCTGACGGTGCTGCTGCACGCGCTGCTCGATCACGCCATCAGCGCGTCGCCGCCGGGCAGCGAGGTGCTCGTCTCCCTCTCCGAGGGCCCGAGCGGGGTCGAGATCACCTTCGACGACGCCGGTCCGCCGCTCCCGGCCGCGGCGCGGAGCGTCGTGCTGAGCCGCGACTTCGAGGCGGTCGCCCAGGGCCGCCCGCCGGCGCTGCCGCTCATCGCGGCGCACGCGATCGCCGCCCACACGAACTACGGTATCGCCATCGAGGACGGGCCGCGGGGGGAGACGCGGGTGCGGCTCACGATCCCGCGATCGGGCTGACGCCTCGCCGTCGACATCCAGTCGAGCGACCTGCTAGCGCAGGAACGAGCTCGACGGGAAATCGATGTCGAGGTTGAGCGTCGCGCCGCGCAGGATCTTGATGTCCTCCACCTGCTTCGTCGTGGTGACGGGGCGGTCGTTGCCGCGCTCCACGAGCGTCGCCGTGGCCGTGTACTCATCGGGCGGGAGATCCACGGTGATGCTGAAGTCGTCGCAGCGCGCGTAGTCTCTCGCCACCTCGCGGCTGCCCCGGTAAACGATCAGCTCGAAATCCGCTCCTCCGCGGCTGTGCTGGAAGCATGCCCGCGAATCGATCCGGCTCGCCACGGTCCACTCCACCGTCAGGCTCCCGACGGCCTGCACGGGCCGCGGCCGGCGCTGGGAGCTGGGCTCCACGTCGACGATGCACCCCAGGGCCAGGAAGCTCGATAACGCGAGGCCGCAGAGGGGAAAGACGCTCTTGTCCTGATTCATCCTCGTACCCGTCCTTTCGCTGCTGCCCCGCCGTCAACGCGGTGTGTAGTAACGGCGCCCCCGCTCGCGCGGATAGCTCAGCTCGCGCTCCGGCACGTACCGCGGCGACGTCCGGTACGTCTGCCTGTAGCGCTCGAGCTCCGTGGGCTCCTCCTCGAAGATGACCCAGCCCCGGTTCGTCGGGTAATACCAGCGGCCGTCGACCAGGTACGCATACGTCCCGCGGAAGAAGACGCGCGGATACGCGGCGATCTCCACCGGGACGACCTCGGCGCGCACCGCCGGAACGCCGGACACGACGAACCCACCCTCGGTCCCGACCGTGCCCATACACCCCATGAGCAGCGAGGCGCCGACCGCGAGCGCGGCCGCGGCGAGCGAGGCCCTCGTCACACCGAGAGATCTGGACCGCCCTCGCACGGGCGGAGTCACGTTGTTGCTCTGCTTCACGTCATTGCTCCTCGGAGCGCGACTCAGCAACGCGAGTGCCAGCGCGGCGCGACTCGAGATCTCCGGATCTCCGCCGGCGCGGCGCTCACCGGGCCGCGCGGAGCGCGCCGGCGAGCGCGAGCGCGCGCTGGATCTCCGCCGACGTCACCAGGCCGATCACGCGCTCGCCCTCGTCGAGCACCGCGATCACGCTCGCCTCGCCGCTCGCCAGCGCGTCGAACGAGCGGGACGCGTCGTCGTCCGCGTGCGCCCTCGGCACATCCACGGGCATCACCGCGCCGACCGTCGCCGGCGCGGCGCCGCCCTGCAGCTGGCGCGCGAGATCCCAGACCGTGACGACGCCGATCTCGCGGCGCCCCGCGCCGTCCCGGGGATCGTCGATGACCCGCGCGCCGACCAGGTTGTGGCGCAGGAGCCGCTCGGCCACCGCGCGAGGGCTCTCGTCCGCATACGCCTCGCCGAGCCGATCGGTCATGAACCGCGCGACCGGGATGCCGCGGAGCAGCTCGTTCGTGCTGGAGCGCGTCTGCTCGGCCGACGCCCCCATGTAAACGAACATCGCGATGAGCACCAGGATCAGGTTCCACGAGAGCAAGCCGAAGAGCCCGAAGGCCACCGCCATCACCTTGCCCGTCGCCGTCGCGATGCGCGTCGCGCGGGTCCGCCCGAGACGGCGCAGGAGCAGCCCGCGCAGCACCCGGCCGCCGTCCATCGGGAAGGCCGGCAGCAGGTTGAACGCGCCGAGGAGAGCGTTCGTGATCGCGAAGGCCACGAGCGCGGCGCCGATCTCCGCCGGCGCGGGGAGCAGCCGATACGCGACGTAGCTGGCGAGCGCGATACCGAAGCTCATGAGCGGGCCGGCGAACGCCATCCACGCCTCGTGCTCTGGATCGTCGCGCTCCATCTGCGAGACGCCGCCCAGCATCATCAGCGTGATCGCGCGCACCCGGATCCCGTTCTTGAGCGCGACGAACGAGTGGGCCAGCTCGTGCACGAGCACCGCCACGAACAGCCCGACAGCCAGGATCGCCCCCCAGGCGAGCGGCGGCAGGCGCATCTCCTCGCGCGGGATCCCGAGCGACGACGCGATCAACGAGAACTGCGACGACGCCACATAGGCCACGTACGGCAGGAAAATCAGCAATGTGATGTGCAGCCGTACCGGGATTCCGCGGATCCGCAGGACTGTCAGCCCCTGGTCGAACATGTGCCTCCTGATCCACAGGTACAGATGGGGCCGACAAGCACCTTCGCAAGCCGCCGAGACAGCGCCAATGCGCCGAAGACCAGGGCAGCCGCGCGGCGCCGCCGCGCAATGCAGAGGGGCGCGCGGCGCTGCGAGGGCGCCAGCGCGCGTCCGTCCCAGGCGGGAGTCACGGCGAGGGAGCGTGTTCGTAGGCGCGCGGCGCTGCGCGGCGCCCACGCCGCGCGCGGATTGGCGTAGCTTGGTGTGACCGAGGTCGTCATGCGCCAGCGCGTCCCCGATGCATTGATGGCAGCGAGCACGGAAGAGCTGACGAAGGTCGAGCTCGCGGTCCTGGAGTCATCCCACGCGGGCGGCGTGCCGAGGGACCTCACGGGCCACGTGTTCGCGATCGGGCCCGTCGGCTCGGTGGACGGCGACCTGCCCAGAGCGGACGGCGCGCCGATCCTCAATGGCAATGGGATGATCTACCGGCTCGACTTCGGCCGCGGCGGTGCCGTCCGGCTGACCTCGAAGATCGCGCGCACGCCCTGCTATCACGCGGACGCCGCCTCGCGCCCCGGCACGCGCTTCGAGGCGCTGGGCTTCCGCGACGCAGGGCTGCTCCGCTTCTCGCCGCACCTCGGCCTGCGGAACCACCTCAACACCGCGTTCGTGCCCATGCACGCGCCGCGCGCGCCGGCGCGCCTGCTCGTCACGAGCGACACGGGCAGGCCCTACGAGATCGACCCGGCCACGCTGGAGCTCGTCACGCCGGTCGGGCGCAACAGCACGTGGTACCCGGCCGCGCCCGTCGATCACCCCTTTCCGATGACGCTCTCGAGCGCGCACCCGTGCTTCGACGCGGAGCGGGGCGAGCTCGTCACCGTCAACTACGGCCGCTCGCTCCTCCACCTGTTCGTCGCGTCGCTGCCGCGGCTCGACGAGCTCGGCGCGCTCCCGCGCTCGTGGGATCGGCTCGCCGCGGCGGCCGCGTCGATGATCGAGCAGCAGCTCGTCCGCCCGAGGGCGGACCGGATCGAGGCGTTCGCCAAGCGGGCGCTCGAGCTCCTTCCCGCGCGCCTCCGCCCGAGCGCGCCGCCTGGGCCGGGCGATCTCCTCGCGCGGCAGGCGGCGCGCTTCGGCGGCGTGGCGCTCGACGAGCCGGCGGGCGACTTCGTGCATCTCTTGCGATGGGACGGCCACAACGAGCCCGAGCGGCACGCGCTGGTCCTGCCGGGCGGCGCGCCGGTGCGCATCGAGCAGAGCGTGCACCAGATCGGCCTGACGCGGCGCTGGGTCGTGCTCGCGGACACGGCGCTCAGGATCGGCCTGGAGAGCGTGGCGTTCCGGGGCTCCAAGGAGAGCCCCGGGGTCGAGCGCCTCGTCCGGTCGCTCCTTACGATGCCCCACGAGCCGAGCACGACGTTCTACCTTGTCCGCAGGGACGCGCTGCGGCCGGGCGGCGGGCCTGTCGTGGTGAAGCGGGTCGTCGTCCCGCTGGAGACTCTCCATTTCCTCGTCGACTACGAGGACGCGGGGGACCGCATCACCGTGCACGCGGCGCACAACTGCGCGACCGATCATGGGGAGTGGCTCCGGCCCTGCGATCGGCACGCCGCCGACAAGACGCCGGCGCCGCCGCGCCTGCGCGGCCTGTTCCCGCTCGGGCAGGCGGACGTGAACCGGATCGGCCGGTATACCCTCGACGCGGCGGCCGAGCGCGTCGTGGACCAGGCGGTGTTCGCCGATGCCGCGCGGGCGCTCGGCGTCGGCCTCTATGCGTACCGGGAGACGGGCGCGTCGTGGATGCCGCCCGATCGCCTCGAGAACGTCTACTGGCGCGGCGGCGGGATATGGGATGAGCTGTCGACCGAGTTCATCGACCGGCTCTATGCGGCGCACCCGCACAGGTCGCTCCCCCTCCCGGCGCTCCGCCGGATGCGCGCGGAGGGCGGCCACCCCGACAGCCTGTTCCGGTTCAACCACCGCGCGATGCGGATCGAGGATCGTTACGAGTTCCCGCGGCGTGCCGTGGGGTCCTGGCTCAGCTCGCTGCAATTCGTCCCCCGGCGCGGCGGCAGCGGGGCCGACACGGACGGCTACGTCGTGGCGATCGTCGCGACGCCGTGCCGCGCGGAGGTCTGGATCTTCGACGCGACGAACCTGGCGCGAGGGCCGCTCTGCAAGCTGGGACACCCGACGTTCCGGCCGGGGCTGACCCTCCACACGGCGTGGCTCAACTCGGTCGCGCCGTGGAGGGGTGGATACAGGGTGCCGGTGCGGGAGGATTACGAGGAGTTCGTGGCAGAGGCCCCCGGGGACCAGGTGAAGGCGCTCTTCGAGGAGGAGGTCTATCCGCGGTTCGCGTGAGCCACGGAGAGGAAAGGCTGGGAGCCGCGGGACGAGGGCGGCTCGGCGCAGCGCGGGGGGACCTCGGCCCCGAGGCCGTCGACCCGCTCGAGCAGCACGCCCGTGGCGCCGTCTCCCAGGATCTCCGTGATCTGGTGGTTGCCCCACGGCTGCCCCTCGCGCAGGCGCCGCGACCGCACGTCGCTCGCCACGATGAGCACGCGCCGACACCCCCTGTCGAGGTGCCGATTCGCCAGCTCGACGGCCGCGGCAAAACCGCCCTGAGCGGGCGTGAGATCGATCGTCAGCGCGGGCACGAGGCCGGCCATGCACGCGGCGAAGGCCGCCCCACCGGCGTCCCCTCCCCCGCCGTCGTCGCCCGTCATGATGAGGACATCGACGAAGGGATCGCGGAGCCGCCCCACCTCGATGAGCTCCCGCAGCACCGCCGCGGCCATGGAAAGCGTGGTCTCCGTCGCGCCGGCGAAGCGCCGCTCCGCGACCCCCGTCGCCTCGTGCAGCCAGTCCGCAGCGTGAGGGAGACCGTAGCTGGTGATGAGCTCTTGGTTCGTGACGACGCGCTCCGGCAGATAGGCGGCGACGGCCGCGATGCGACGCTGGACCATGTTTCTGCTCTGTTACGGCGCCGCGACCGATGCGCGCCGATGCTGCAAACCTTGGCCAGGGCAGCTCGATCCGGCGCTCCACCACCGCCGTTCGGCCAACGCCGAGCACGCTGGAGAGCCAGCGTCCCGGACGACATGAGACAACCCGCCACCGAGTCGTCGAGAGCCGTGGGGCAAACTACACAATCAGATGCTCCCTCCCCGTCACCGACATCCTCCACTGGACCATTTACAGAACGTCCTGCGCAAGTGGGAATAACAGCCGATTCGACTCCGTCCGCCGCCGGAGCAGGAAAGCGGCGCAGCGGGAGTGGCTTGTTGCGACGCGGGCGGTCTCGTCGCCCGCTCGCCGCGTCGCGTCGCGCTCCAGCGGCCGATTCCGACCGGAAGCGACAATTCCACTCTCACGGGCAGAGGGATGCACAAACGTGTCGGAACGCGGGGCGCTGAGCAGGCAGGGCGCAGGGCGCATGTCTCGCCTGGACGGCGCCATCGAATTCGCCCGATCACGTCCGTTTGTGTCCGATGACATCCGCCTGCGTCCGATCACGTCCGATCACGTCCGTTTGGGTTCGATCACGTCCGTTTGCGTCCCGTGATGTCGACGCGTCGTGAGCCCGCTCTTTTCTGGATCCGGAGGGAGGTTCTACCTATTTGAGGACACCTCCGCTCGCCACGGCCACCGCGCGGGAGCGCGCGATCCGCGCCGCGGGGCGCCGCGCTCGCGTCTTCCTTCTTCCCGCGCGGCCCCGCGGCGCGCGGCGGGGCGCCTTCTATCCTATCCATCGTCATCGCGACGGTGCTCCAGCGCGCGCCGCGCTCGCCCGGATCCACCGCGATTGAATCGCGGAGAAATCCCGGGGGAGCGCAGATGCGAGGAGCGCCTGATTCGCGGGCGCCATCCTGCGAATCCATGCTGTGCGAAGCGGCAGCCTCTGCACAGAAGAGCGAGGCACACAGCCTGCTCTGGGGTGCACCAAGGTGTTCGGGGGCCGCAAGGCTCATCAGGGACACCGGGGAGGACCAATGATCTCGATGCACAAGACGATGGGTTTCGCGATGATGCTGGCGCTCGGTGCCGGGTGCGCGGTCGGCGCGGACGACGACTTCGATATGGCTGACGAGAGCGTCGACTCCGCGAACAGCGCGCTGGAGGCGGACGAGCGCGGCGGGTACGCGACCCAGTCGCAGGCTCAGGCTCAGGTCGGCCAGATGGGGCCCAGCAAGCTCGGTCTGCCCCCCAGCAAGGGTCTGCCCTCGAAGGGCGTTCCGATGCTCCCCAGCAAGGGCGAGCTGCCCAGCAAGGGCGAGTTTCCGACCAAGGGCCTCCCGAGCAAGGGCGGCTACCCGAGCAAGGGCGGATACGCGCAGCAAGGCCCGGCGCAGCTCGGCCAGGCGTCCGACCTCTCGCAGGCTCAGATCGGCCAGGCGGGCCCGGCGCAGATCGGCCAGGCGGGCCCGGCGCAGCTCGGCCAGGCGGGCCCGGCGCAGCTCGGCCAGGCCGGCCTGGGGCAGACGGGCGTGGTCGGGCAGGAGACCGGGCAGCGTGAGGGCGAGCGCTGCATCGGCGGCTTCGGCGGCGGCTGGGGCGGCTTCGGCTGGGGCGGCTTCGGCCTCGGCGGCTTCGGCGGCGGCTGCGGTCTGACGGCGATCACGACGTCGATCACCAGCTTCGTGCCGGCCTTCAACCCCTGCTTCAACCCCTGCGGCGGCTTCGGCATCGGGTGGTGATCTGACCCCACCCTGCTGGCCGGCGCCAGGGACTCCACGTCGCAGGATCCCTCGGCGCCGCGCCAGTCCCCTCCTTTGACGAGGCTCGCGGGCGCCGGCCGCCCGGGGTTGGATATCCCGGGCTGCCGGTAGCCGCTCTCTCCCTCCTGCCGCTCGCGCACGAGCCACGCCCCGCCGCTCGCCGGCGGGGAGCGCGCGAGGACCCAGATCCGACCTTCAGCCGCCCTGACCGAGCGCGCGATCCAGGTAGAACGCCGCGCTGACCAGGCCGAGGTGGGTGAACGCCTGGGGGAAGTTGCCGAGCAGCTCTCCGCTCGGCCCGATCTGCTCGGAGTAGAGCCCGAGGTGGTTGGCGTACGTCAGCATCTTCTCGAAGATGAAGCGCGCGTCGTCGAGGCGGCCAGCGCGCGCGAGGGCCTCGACGAGCCAGAAGGTGCAGATGCTGAACGTGCCCTCCTTGCCGGTCAGGCCGTCGCCTGCGCCCTTGCCGAGCTCGTAGCGGTGGACGAGCGTGTCGCTCGCGAGCTCCTCGAGCGTGCGGTCGAGCGTGCCGAGGATCCGCGGATCGGTGGGGGAGATGAAGCGCATGAGCGACATGAGCAGGTTGCTCGCGTCGATCGCGGCCCCGCCGAAGGCCTGCACGAACGTCCTCCGCTGCGCGTCCCAGCCGCGCGCCATGATCGCCTCGTAGATGTCGTCGCGCGCGCGCGCGACGCGCTGCCGGTCGAGCGGCAGAGAGCGCTTGCGGCTGAGCCGCAGCGTCCGGTCGAGCGCGACCCAGCACTGGAGCTTCGAGTAGACGAACTGCTGCTTGCCGCCGCGCACCTCCCAGATGCTCTCGTCCGCCTGCTCCCAGCTCTGACACACCCAGGTTGCCATGCGCCGGAGCTCGCGCCAGAAATCATAAGAGATGGGAGATCCGTATTTGTCGAAGAGATATACCGAGTCGATGAGCTCGCCGTAGATGTCGAGCTGGAGCTGCGTCGTCGCCCCGTTGCCGACGCGGACCGGCCGCGACCCGCGGTAGCCGTCGAGGTGGGTGAGCGCGACCTCGGGCAGCTCGTGGCGTCCGTCGATGCCGTACATGAGCTGCAGCGGCCCGGTGGGGCCGTCCTCCTCGGAGACGCGGGCGCTCAGCCATTCCATGAAGCGCGCGGCCTCCTCGGTGTAACCGAGCCGGAGGAAGCCGTAGAGCGTGAACGCGGCGTCGCGCACCCAGACGTAGCGATAGTCCCAGTTGCGGACCCCGCCGATCTCCTCGGGCAGGCTGGTCGTCGCCGCGGCGACGATCGCGCCGGTCGGCTCGAACGTGAGCAGCTTGAGGACGAGCGCCGAACGATCGACCATCTCGCGCCAGCGCCCCTTGTAGCGCGAGCGGGCGAGCCACGACCGCCAGAAGGCGACCGTGCGCCGGAGGGCGTCCTCGCCGTCGATCGGCCTGGCGAGCAGATCGGCGCTCTCCGTCCAGTCCTCGACCTGGCGCAGCGAGAACGTGGCCGACTCGCCGGGCTGGAGCACGAAGTCGGCGGTGACGCCGCCGGCGCCGTCGCTCGACAGGGGGACGGGGCTGATGAGCGCCAGGTCGAGGCCATCGGAGTCGAAGACGGCGCCGCGCGGGTCGTCGAGGATCAGGCGGTGGGGGCGGCGGGCGAAGTCGATCGCGGGGCGGCAGGCGAGCCGGAAGCGCACCGCGCCGCGGACGGCCCGCGCGACGCGGACGATCTGGTGCATCCCGCGGCGGTAGGCGCCGTACGTGTCCCGGTGGATGGGCATGAAATCGCAGACCTCGCCCACGCCGTCCACGTCGAGGAAGCGCGTGAGCAGGACGTTGGTGTCGGGCATGTACATCTGCTTGTTGCGCGACGTGCCGTTCGCCGCGGAGAGCGCGAAGCGGCCGCCGCGCTCGTCGTCCAGGATGGCCGCGAACACGCTCGGAGAGTCGAAATGGGGGAGGCAGCACCAGTCGATGGATCCATCCATCCCGACCAGCGCGACGGAGTGCATGTCGCCGATGACGCCGTAAGACTCGATGGGCTTGTAGGGCATGGCGTTTCCCTAGCGCGAAGCGCTCCTTGGTGCCCCTCCCGAGCTACGGCAGCCGTCGCAGCTCTTCCGCCGCGATCGCGAGCGAGGGCAGGTTGGCCGGCGCCGCGGCCTGCCCGTCCACCAGCTCGACCAGCGCGGCCACGGTCGGCTCGGCAGCCTCGGCCTCCTGGCCTTTGAACTTTGAATATTTCTCGGTCTCCATCACGCCGGGCTGACCCCGGTAGTGGTGGAGCCATGTCTCCATCTCCCAGCGCGGGACCACGAGAGCGATCGGCTCGTCCCGCCCGCGCGGCTCTGCTCCTTCGCTCCTCAGCGCGTCCTCGAGCTCGCGGTGGCGATGCGCGACGGTGTGATTGTCGGCATCGATGTGGACGACCAATACCGTCGCGACGGACTTGTCGCGTTGCCTGCGGACCTCTTTTGCATAGTTCTTACGAACATAGTCCGAGCCGCACCCTTCTCCTGCAGGCAGGGGTGACACGCGCACGCGCTCGAAACCGCGCTCGTGCTTCAGGTAGCGATAGAGGACCGTCCGCGCCTGCTTGTCCTCGCAGAGCACGACAGCTGTCACCTTGCGGCTCATGCTTCACTCTCTCGCAAGAGGCCTCCGCGCGCGACGATCTCTGCGGGCGGGATCGCCTCGCCAGAGCTGAAGCGTTCAATTCGGGTCGGCCCACCCCTCTCCCGGAACATGGTGTAACCGTCCGCCGGCGCGAGCTGGTTGAGGTACTCCGGATGATGCGAGATGATGAAGATCTGCGTGCCGTTGCTCCGCTGGGCTCGATCGAGCGCCTCCATCAAGAACGGCTGGATCTCGTCGAGCGAGACATAGTTATCCGGCTCGTCCATGGCGACGGTACGGTTCTTCTCGATCTGGGTGTAGAGGACCACATAAAGCACGATGAGCACGCGCTGACCGTCGGAGAGCTCATCGAAATGCATCTGAAAATCCGCGCCGGCGGGACCGGCGAAGTTGGCTCGCAGCCAGCCCGTGCGCTGCTCGTCAACTCGGATCGACATTCCCTTGAAGCCGTCGATGACCTTGCTCAGGGCACCGATCGCCTGGGTCACTGCATCGGGGCGCTCCTGCCACAAGGTCCGGTACCAGCTGGCAAAATTGGCGCAGTCCGGCGCGAGAAACGGATCTTCTCGGTCGGCACGGCCGCTCACCCTCGCGGGGTTCGGGCGCAGCACGACCAGCCCGCTCAGCCACTCCTTGAACCACGTCAGTCTCTTGTTGGCCGGCCCCGGCACCACCGCTGCTAGACCGGACTTGCGCCAGTTGCCAGGGAAAGACGGGCCGAGCTCCCCACTGTCCTTGTGGAGCTGAATCTGGCCGCGTTTAAAGGAGAACAGTGGCACACTATCCACGTGCAGCGTCTCTGTCGCGATCCGGGCCTCGCCGCGGCCATGCTCGTGCTCGATGGTGAGTTTGTACTGAAACAACCCATCCGGTCCGGCCACGTCGATCTCGAATTTCTGCTCCTTCCGGAGATCCCAGCGCGTGCAGGTCGTCCCAGGGAAGACGCTCAACAGCGGGAGCTCTTCGCAGATCAAGTCACGGAGGAGGTGAAGGACCTCGAACAGCAGCGTCTTTCCCGTCCCGTTACGCCCCAAGAGGAGCGCGAGCGGCGCCGGCCTCCACTCGAAATTCTGGAAAGTCTTGAAATGGTCGATGTAGAGCCGCTTGATCATCGTCAGGTCCTCTTCCGATGCGGACTATAGCCCACCTCCGCCGCCCTCACGATCTCGGCGGCAGGCGCGAGAGCTTCCGCTGGAGCGAGCGGCGGTGCATCCTGAGCTTGCGCGCCGCCTCCGAGATGTTCCCCTCGCAGTCCGCGAGCACGCGCTGGAGGTACTCCCACTCCACCCGGTCGAGCGACGGCAGGTCCTCGTCGTCGTCGCCGCGCGCGGCCGGGGCGACGCCGAGCAGCGACCGCGCGCACTGGGCGGCGTCCACCGGCTTGGTCAGGTAATCGACCGCCCCGGCCCGGATCGCCGCCACCGCGTTCGCGATGGTGCCGTATCCGGTGAACACCACGATACGGATGCCGTCATCCATGCTCCGCAGCGTCCCCACGAGGTCGATCCCGCTCTGCCCCGGCATCCGGACGTCCACGAGCGCGTACTCGAACACGTGCCTTCGCGCCATCGCCGCGGCCTCCTCGGCGCTTTCGGCGAGGGACACCGCGAACCCGCTCTTGCCGAGGGCCTGCCCGAGCGCGGTCCGGAAGGTCGCGTCGTCGTCGACGATGAGCAGCGTCGGCTCGCCGGCGGCCTCGGAGCTCATGAGTCCACCGGCGCGAGGCGCAGGGCGACGCGCGTGCCGCGCGCGCCGCGCTCGTCGGGCCCCTGCCTCGGCGACACGGTGAGGCAGCCGCCGACCTGCTCGATGAGCGTCCGCACGAGGTAGAGCCCGAGGCCCATGCCCTCGCCGGGCGCCTTGGTCGTCACGAACGGCTCGCCGAGCCGCCCTTCCAGGCCGGGCGCGACGCCCGCGCCGCCGTCCTCGACGCTGATCACCGGCGCGCCGCCCTCCTCCCCGACGGTGACCACGATCGGCTCCGCGGCCGCGGGGCTCGGCCCGAGCGCCGCGAGCGCGTTGTCGAGCAGCGCGAACAGGGCCGCCTCGACGTCGGCCGCGTCGAGCGGCACCGTGCGGCGCGGCGCGAGATCGCCGCGCACCTCGACCGCGACGCCGGGGTGCGCCGCCTGCCAGGCCTCGACGCCGCGCCGGGCCGCCTCGCCGACCTCGACCCCGGCGCGCAGGTCGTTCGCCCGGACGTCCGCCCGCATGCGCGCGATCACCACGCGGCAGCGCTCGACCTGCTCCGCGATCGTCCGGGCGCGGCGCTGCGCGGCGTCGCTCGATCCGGGGTCGCGGAGGCTCTCCCCGGCGAGCACCGCGATCGTGCCGAGCGGGGTGCCGAGCTCGTGGGCGGTGCCGGCCGCGAGCGCGCCGAGCGCCTGGAAGCGGGACGCCTCCTCCGCGCGCCGGCGCAGCGCCGCGTTCTCGGCCGCGCTCTCGTCGAGCGCGCGGCGGATCTTCAGGAGGACGTGGGCGACGAGCGCCGCGCTCAGCACGAAGGCGAGGAGCATCCCGTAGAGGTGGGTGGAGAACGCGCCGTGCTCCGGGTGGCTCGGGCAACACGCGCCGGCGGGGAGCGCGAAGAGCGCGGCGAAGAGGCAGGCCGCGAGCGCCGCGAGCGCGAAGGTCGTCCGCGGCGGCAGGAGCGCCGCGGCGAGGGCGACGTGCACGAAGAAGAGGGCGCTGAACGGGTTGCCCGCGCCGCCCGACGCGGCGAGGACCCCGGCGATCGCGACGAGATCGAGCGCCACGACGCCGGCGACGAGGGCCGTCTGCGCGCCCCGCTCCGAGCGGACCCGCCGGTCGAGGGCGAGGTTGAGCCCGGCGGCCAGCGCCAGGATGGGCACGGCGATGGCGTACCGTACGTGATAGCCGAACAGCGCCTCGTCGACGGCCAGGGTCGCCGCGAGCAGCGCGAACACCGCCCAGCGCAGTCCGACGAGCCACCGGAGGACGATCCCTCCCGCCGGCGCCCGCTCCAGGGAAGCTTCGTGCGTCACGGCCGGACTATAGCGCGAACGCCCGGGCGCGGCGCTCGATGCGGCGAGCGCCGCGCCCCGTCGCCTCGCTCCTCGCCCCGTCCCCACCTCGGCCCGGCGCGGCCGTCGGCGTAGCCGTACTCCTGGTCGTGGTCGTGGTCGTATTCGATCAGGTAGGCGGGACGAAAGGGTCAATGCCCTCCCCGCAATCATGTGAACTCCCGCCGAGCAATTGCGACAGCGACCGGATCCCTGTGGTCTCCGAGCAAGGCCAGGCGTAGGTTGAGCGCCATGAGAGAAGCGGCATTCGCGCTCTTGTTCCTGGCGGCGGCAGGCTGCGGCGCTGGTGGCGCGCGATCTCGGCACGGGCAGCCCGCTCCCGCGGCGAGCCCCGTGGTGGTGGACGAGATGCGGCTCGAAGAGGAGCTGCACCGGCTGGACCTGCTCGAGGGCGATATTTACGCGCAATCCCCGTCCAATGCTCCCGGCAATCCGCGCGATCGTTGCGCTGACGGCGATCGCGAGGTTCTGTCCAGGATGCAGGCATTCAAGCTCCTGATGGGGAACCCGCGGAAGCAGTCCGCGGACGGGAAATATTACGGTCTCCTGCAGAGCGGGAGGCCGGAGGAGCTCTTGCCGGCGATCTATTTAAGGAGGTACTACTTCGAGGGTCTGCTGGAGTGTGTTCGTGGCCTGACAGGCGCAGGCCCCCGCAATGCGAGGGAGGAACATCACGTCTCCATCCTCACACAGTCGAACTTCGACGCTGAAACCAGCCGCGGGCTTGTTCTGGTGGACTTCATGACCCACTGGTGCGGACCTTGCAAAATGATGGCGCCCGAGCTGGAGAAGCTCGCGCGCCATCATCGAGGCGAGATCCGGGTCGGGAGGGTGACCGCCGATCGGCACCGGGAGCTGATCGAGAGGTTCGATATCACGACCTTCCCGATGCTGGTCCTCCTCAAGGATGGCGAGGAGGTGGCGCGAATCAGGAAATATCATACGTATCCAGAGCTCCTGGCATGGGTCCGGGGCGCGATGTCGGGGCAAAGCTCGCCGTCGAGCGCCGACTTGCCGCGGGGTGACCAGGCTTCGGCCGGCGACGTCCGCTGAGCCGCGCTCGCCTGCTTTTCATCCCTTGTTTGCGTCCGCGGCCTCGTCGGAAGGTTGACCTCCCTCCTGAGCGTCACTTTCCGGGCTATCAGGTTCCCGCGCACCTTCGCCCTCCTCAGGGTCGTCCACCCGCACCTCGCCCACGCAGATATCGCGACATTCGTGGTCTGGAACCGTCGTGTCACAGCCTGGCTCCTTTACCACCGGGCACGGCGCAACGCAGCCTGACCCATGAAGCGAAGGAGCGCAGATCAACCATGTGATACCAAGCTGTTTTCTCACGGCCTTTTCCATGCCTTTCGACGTCTGGAGCGGCTTTCAGCCGGTCGCTCGACGAACATCGCCGCGCGCGAGCTCGTGGCCCCCATCCTTATCGGCCCCCTCCTGGGCGCTCCCTTCCGTCGCGCCCCAGCGTATACGAGCTCGCCGGTCCGGAACAAGCGATGATGCCCGGAAAGGACCGCCATAGATGCGCGTCGGATGAGGATTTCCGTCCCCGACACGTAATGCCAATCTCGATGTCCCTCGAGACCTCCGACGAGCCGGAAACGTCTAGAGCGACAAACGGGTTGAAACCGCCAGAAGAGAGCAGAATTCGAACCGCCAAGGCGCCAACGACGCCAAGAGAATCACAAAAATCTTGGCGTCTTATGGCGCCTTGGCGGTTCACTTCTCGCTCGATCAACGTGATCGGTCTTCTAGCCGTACACACTGGTGCGATGTTAGTGAAGAGGGACGCTGTGGCGTCGCGTGCGGCGAGCGCCGTCGGTAGACCGGGGTGGTGCATGCGCGGTCCTCGACCAGTAACTTGTTTTTCATCGGGAACTGCGCTGTTCCTCGCGCTGCTCGCGCCCGCCACCGCGCGCGCGGCGGAGCCCCCCGAGCGCTCCCGGCCCGTCAAGGAGCTCATCCGCGAGGCCGAGGCGGCCGAGGCTCGCCTCGATATCGCGCGGGCCCGGGCGCTGTGGGCCGTGGTCCACGCGATCGACCGGTCGAACGTCGCGGTATGCGCCATGGGCCAGCTCGACGCCCGGATGGACCGCTTGGCGGAGGCCGTGGTGGAGCTGTCGCAATGTGTCGACGAGATGCCGGCCCGCGCACGGAGGAGGAGCGCAGCCTGTATGAGCGGCGTCACGCCGATCTCGCCCATGCCCAGGCGCGGGTGGGCGAGGTGGTCCTGGTGCCGGCGCCTGGTGTCGTGGGCATGCTCGTGAACGGCGGCGGGGTGAAGCACGGCAGCAGCCGCTTCCACGTGCCGCCCGGCCAGCGCGGGGTGACGGCCGTCGGTGGAGATGGGCAGGACGCGCGCGCGACCGTGAAGGTGGGAGCAGGCGAGTCGAAGCCGGTGCCGCTAACGTTCGACGAGCCGGCGAAGCCGGCGCCGGCCTTGGAGGACCGCGCGAAGGCGCCGGAGGGTGCGCCGGAGCCTCGGGCTCCGCGGCCGGCGGCGCCGAAAGGGGCGCCGCAGGGGGTGGCCCGTCCCGGGCCGGATCTCGGGTTCATCGTGACGGGCGCGCTGAGCTCCGCGGGGCTCTTCGCCGCGAGCGCCGTGTGCACGCGGAGCGCGCAGCGGCTTGAGCAGGAGGCGAAGGCCGCCGAGGTTCACGAAGGCAAGCCGAGGATCGCGGGCGCGACGCCCCCGACTGACTCCCGCACGAGCATCGACGACCCTGGCAGCGCGAAGCTGATGAGGATCCTCGGGACCGGCGCGATGCTCGCGGGCGCGATAGCGGGCGTGGGCACCCTCTTGTACGTGTGGTTGCCGAACGACACGCAGTTCGGGGCGGGAACGCAAGGCGTGGGAGTTAGCGTGCGATGGTGAGCGCCGGCGCCGTCTCGCCCGGCGCGCTCGGGGCGGCCTGACGGGGCCCCGCCGCCGCTCCGGGGCGGCGGAGCTCGGGGACGTCGCCCCGCTAGAGCGACAAACGGGTTGAAACCGCCAGAAGAGAGCAGAATTCGAACCGCCAAGGCGCCAACGACGCCAAGAGAATCACAAAAATCTTGGCGTCTTATGGCGCCTTGGCGGTTCACTTCTCGCTCGATCAACGTGATCGGTCTTCTAGCAATCATCCTGGCAGCACGTGATATGAAAGTCGGCCGATTCGAGACGGGCCGGAAGGCCGTCAGAGGCCCTCAGATCTCGGCATATCGCCGAATAAACGTCGGCTTCGTAAGGACGGTCATTCGTCTTGGTGAACATGACCTCGCAAATTCCGGAATAGGTATATCCTTCTAGCATAACGACGACGTTGGCCTCCTGAGGTGGATCCTGGACCACGCCGTCGGATTCCTTCAGAAATATGGCATTGAATTCACTGCTAAGAAGCTGATCCGGCGGGGTTCCACTTACAGTTTGCTCGTTCACCAGCTCAAACCACGGCGCCATGTCGCCACCGGCGCGGCACCTAATACCCCAATTGTCGCCTGATTTTACCGTAGTAGAACCAGTGTTCCCAGTGTCCATGACGAAGACCTTATCGACTTCAGGCACACCTGCCACCCTCGATACGAAGGTAGCAACCGCTTTGCCGCTGATCTGGGTCGTCACTTCGTCTTCGCCGCACCCGATCTGCGTCATCGCGAAGACGCACATCGGAACGAGGTTCCTTCCGCGTGTCAAGCTGACGAGCCGGCGGAATCTAGGCCCATGAGTCTGTGTACCGAGCATTGGAACTCAACTCCTATACGGTGCAATCGGACGCATTGCTCAATCTGCACAACAGGCCACCTCTACGGACGGGCGCTCCACTGTGCCGAGTACGATCGACCTGGCGTGCTTTGGAGCGCACGCCGCCGGTATCCATTCCGTGAATTCGGCCCGTATCGCCGCGAGCGGCGCACCCACCGTGATGTCCTGGCAGAGTGGAGCATCGATGTTTGACAGCGTTGAGCTGGCGAACTCGGCTCCGCACGAGGCATCCGCGTAGAGCGTGACACGGGCAGTACACTTCCCTCCGCTCGGCTCGCCACATTCGCAAGGTGTACAGGTCCGGTTGTCCACAAGCTGCGTTGCAAACTCTCTCCGCGTCCGAAACCCTTCCGCACAGGATCCGTCCTCCTCAGGCGTTATGCACAAGGCAGTGTCGACGGGCTGCACCAATTGGGGCTGGGCTTGGCAGGCTCTCGCGAAGGTCCCAGTGATCGGCGGCGGATCGGGCGTAGGAGACGGGATGCAAGGGGCCAGCGCCGGCGGCCCGTAGATGACCGAACCAAACGCGCTCGCGGGGATCGCTGGAGCGGAGGCGGCACACGTACCGTTCCAGCCATTTCCGGCGTCGAACAGGATCGGAAGCCCTGCGCCATCGGCGCAGATCAGCGCTTGCGCCGCTACCGTGGGCGCGAGAAGGCAAGACGCCGGTTGACATTCACAGGAGCCGCAATCGGCCGAAGCGACCTCGTTCGCCCAACCCTCCCAGAGGGGCAGCCGAAACCCGGGACACGGTGGAGCATCCGCCGGCTCACTGCCCGTCCAAATCCACATCGGACGTGCATTCCGCAGGGGAGGGGCCATGTCGAAATCATCTCCACACGCGATGAGCGCGAGCGCTGCTACCAACGAGAAGACGGACGTTCGCGCCATGACCCCTCGCGTCGTGTCAGAACGATGTGTCCCCGCCATAGAGATAGATGCCGTCAGCGCCCAGCTTCGCGCCCTGCGATGTCGGGGTCTCCGCAGGTTGGCGCCTCGACGCTGCGTCGCGCACCCTCGCGGGTTGCCGCGGTGCACCGACCTGCGCCACGCAGGGTGGCTGCCGGTCGGCCTCGGAGGGGCCGCGTGGACGCAGATCGCCAGGCGGCGGGACCGGCAACCCTGCGATGCGCGGAAGGCGCGCCTGGAGCTTGACGGGATGCTCGGACCAGCGGAGCGCCATGAGGGTACCGAGCACGCTGACCAGCGAGAGCGCCAGAGCCAGGAAGCGGGCGAGGCCACGGGGGCTCGTCCGCTCGGCTCCACGCGCAGGGCTCGGCTGGGCTCGCGGCGTCAATGGCAGCGGCTCGAGCTCTGGCACGTCGAACCCTGGATCCGACAGCGGCCCGGCGACGCCATCCTGGGGCGTCGTGGCGCCCGTCGCCGGCGCAGGCTCACGAGGTTGTACTGCCGGAGACGCCGGAACGATGGGCGATGAGGGCCGCCCCACGCCTCCGTCTTCCTCCTCCTCCGACGCGTCGAGCCCATCGCTGCCCTCGTTCGCCGGGCGTACGAACGGCTCCCAGGCGTCATCCTCACTCTCCGCCACTTCCGCGCGCGGCCTGCGACGGCGCGCGACGAACGGCACGGCGACGTCTGTCTCCCTTTCGCGGTTTGGATGCGAGCGCGAGAAGAAGTCGCTGAACTCGCGCTCTCGAACCGCGAGCTCCAGGAGCATCGCTCTGACGCTGGAGTACCGTTCCCGTGGATCCTTCGCGAGAGCCTTCCTTATCACATGGACGAGCGCCTGGGGCACCCAGACGGGAATGCGTGGCTCCCAGAGCTTGCCTGAGGGCCCCTCGGCCTCGCCTGGTCCTGAATCAGAGTACAGCGCGCGATTGCACAGGAGCTCATACAAGATCGTGCCGATCCCGTACACGTCGGTGCGAAGGCCGATATCACCCTCGAAGACCATCTCAGGCGCCGCATAGCGCGGCTCCCGGACGGCCTCCTCTCCGCTGATCTGAAAGAGCCGAGGGAATCCGAAGTGGGTGATGACATAGTGCTTGTCGGCGGTGATCAGCACGCGCTCGGGGCTCAGGGCGCCGTGTACGAAGCCGAGGTCATTCGCCCTCTGAACGAGGATGCCGATCTCGCCTACCTCGTCGATCGCGGTCATGCCGAGGTCCGCGCCGCGCGTCGCGTCCTTGAGTCGAATCGCGTCCTTGTGAAAGGTGGACACAGCCCACGCTGCATCCTGCCTGACGCCGCCGTAATGCACCCGCGCGATCTCCGGGACCTTGTCCGACAGCCGCCGCAAGCGCTCGATCTCGGACGCAAACAGCTTTCGGTCCATGCGCGCGCTCTCTCGGACGTGAAGCCAAACCAGGCCCTTGGGATCTCCGATCGGCCGCGCGAGGAACGTTCGCACCATGCCCCGTTCAAGCTCGCTTATCAGCTCGTGCCCCTCCCAGATCTCCCCGACCGCTACCATGCGAGCCTCACTTCCGCGTAGCTGCCTCGTGCCCGAAGCTCAACCTCGGTCCTGCGAGGCAGCGCGACAACCACGATCGTCGCGGCGCCGAGCGCGGCCCCGGCGATGACGGCCGCTGTGCCGATGGCGTGGAGCGTGTTGGCCCGCTCGTGTGCGCTCTTCGCCTCTTCGTAAAGCGATCCATACACGGGATCCCATCGGGGTATGTTTCCGTCCAGCGCGCTCTCCTTTATCGAATCCGACTCATCGTCCGCAGAATCCGCGGCCACGTGGAACCCGACTCCGACGGCGAGCCCCATCACCGCGGCGGAGGCGCCGGTCCATACGAGCCACGGCTTCGGGCCGTCGCTAGACTCCCTGAGCTTCGGGGAGATCCGCGCAGGAACGGCATGCGCCTTGGCCACCGCCGCCGCTGGTCGAGCGTCGAACGTGAGAGGCACACTGAGAGAATCCCCCGCTGCGACCTTCACGAGCGCGCGCGCGATCTCTCCCTGTGGACCCGTGGCGGTGATCTCATGCTGGCCAGGAAGGACATAAACGCTCCTGGTTGCTTCTACCTCCTTGCCGTCCACCAGGCTTCGTGTCGACCGCGGCGGCGGCAGGACACGAATTTCGCCCACATGACCCCGCGCGGCCGCAAAGTCGGCGTGCCTCACCTCGTAGAAGCGGCGCTCCGCGTCGTTCTTCGGAGCGGGCATCTGCTCGACACAAAGAGAGAGCTCGTTCGCGGCGGCATCCCAGCGACCGATACGGAGATCCAATTGGCCAAGCTGGCAGAGAGCCGCTGTCGTCGGCTCGAGATAGTTGATCTGAGCCCAATACGCGCGAGCCCCGGCCGCGTCCGCCCGCTTCATGGCCGCGTCGGCCAGCCGGAAGAGCTCCTGCAGCTCTGGCGACCGCGGCGGAGGGTCCGCCGCGTGGACTTGGGAGGCGAGAACGAGGCTCAGGAAGGCTGCTGCTGTCGATGCGAAGACGACTCGTGCAGAACCGCTCACGGTTCACCTCGGCCCAAACGAGGGGGACCCTACGCCGTGCTGACCCAATTCAGCACGGCGCTACTTTGTACCCGATCCGGGCCGTCAGGAATAGCTGGTCAGAAAGCAAGGGCTTCGGTGACCTGGCATTGCGTCTTCGCGCCGAAATTTCTCACAAAAAATGAAACTTGGGCGATCTTTCACCGGCCCGATGCGGGACGCGATGATCACCGACAGAGGCAGGGGCGCCGCGACGCGCCCGGCGCGGGTGAGTTTCCGTCCGCGCCGGCGGGCACGCCGGCGCCCCGCGCCCTCAGCCGTCCTCGGCCGGCGCCGCCTGGCCCGGCGCGGCGCCCTTCGCGGGCCGGCCGCCGCCGCGGAAGGTCGACAGGAAGTCGAGCAGCGACTTGTAGCGGAGCGGCATGTCCGGGTGATCCTCGGCGAGCGCGGTGATGCGCCGCGCGATCTTCTGCAGCATCCCGATCCCCTCGTGGTCGAGGACGAGCCGCTGGTGGTAAGCGGACAGGTAGACGGCCTCCAGCACGACCTCGCGCGCGGAAAGCTCCTTGTGCGCCGCCTGGACGCGCAGGAGGTCTTCCGGGCTCACGTCCTTCACCCGGAGCACGTCGGCGTCCTCTTCCACGAGCTCGGCGACGTCATCGAGCAGGTTGATGTAGCCGGGGAGCGCGCGGCGGAGCCGCTGCACCTCGGAGGTCTTGAGCGTTGGCTTGTAGGCGATGCCGACGAGCGCGGCGAGCTCTCCCGCACCGATCACCTTCGCCTTCTTCGTCGCCTACACCGAGCCGCTCTTCTTCGCCGAGCCGCTCTTCTTCGCCTTCGCCGAGCCGCTCTTCTTCGTCGCTGTCGCCGTCGTCGCCTTCTTGCTGGCCGCCATCTGCGCCCTCCTCCACCCGACGCTGGTCGGGAAGGTCGATGGTATGCTTCCCGGACGGACGCCGTCCAGGAGGGCAGGACGGCGTCTCGCCGCCCCGCGGGGGAATCCGCGGCCCTGGCGAGGGCGGAGACCTCCTCGAGGGGAGCATCGCGTCCCACGGCATGGCAGAGAACCTCCCGGCGGGGGGCGAAAACCTTCCTTCAGGGGAGGTTAACCTCCCCGCGATGGTCCGCGAGGACGCATGCTCGCGCTGCGCGCTCCGAGGAGCTCCTGCTGGTGGTCCGCTCACGGCAGGCTCAATCCCGCGCCGCGCTCGAGACGAGCGGAACGAGGTCGCGCGCCTCGAGAGGGCGCCGAGGTCGACCCCGAGGCCGGCGCCGCGCTGTCTGCTCCGGTGCCGTGGCCGGATCCGACTTTACTTCGCCGCTTTGTCCGGTTGCTCCTCGATCAAAATTCGAGGGAACCAGTGTCCTGTCGCGCCTTCCTGCGTATAAAAATTCCCTTCGTCTGCGACGCTGTCCAGAAGGATCGGGACGAGATACAGCAGATGCGTCAGCGCCTGAATCGAGTCCTCTCCCGTTCCGAAGCGACGCTGCACCGTGCCCTTCGGTCCGACAATCTCGCAGGGAGCACGCCAATGGCCTCTAGATAGGTATGGGTGTCCGAGACGCACGATGACCTTTTCCTCGCTACCATCCTTCCTCTTCAGCATCAGCTCTCGCTCACCCAGCACGTCCACTTTTGCAAGCATCAGCTCGTTGCTGACCTTGGAACCAACCTCTGATGCGATTCTCGACACGAAGCGCCAAGCTTCCGTTTCCTGAGTAGACTCTCGCTCCACGGGGCCGTTGCCGTTGGACAGCTCAACGGATCCACGGACCGTCATGGCCTCAAGCTGAGCATCGAGGATCAGGAACGCGTGGAACAGAGCCTGAGCCTGGTCCAGGCCGCGCGCTCGGTCTACTGTACCGGCTTTCCCCGCTTGCTCCACTTGGACGTCTACACACCATGTGCCATCGCTTTCTGGTTCTGGATGGCCAAATCGAGCGACTACGGTCTGAGCCGGTGAGCCGTCGGAAGGCAAAAAAACCAGCTTCCGCTCTCCGAGGATCTTGTCCATGCATCGTCCGATACACGCTTCCGACGCCTAGTCAAGCGGGAGAAGCGCCCGTCCAAGCTCAGACGGAATTCTCTAACTCTTCGGAGCGTGACACATCCCACACACCGTACTCAGCCGCATTCGCGATTGAACACCGCGCGCCCCAGCCTATTGCGCAGGTTACATTCGCCCTTGTAGTACCACGGACAGCGCTCACCACAGTACAGGTCCCATCGATCGAACATAGCCGAACCGGCGGCTTCGCACCCGTTGCGACAATTTTTTTGACAGAGACCGTATCCTTCCATCGATTCAGAGTGACACTGCCGCGCACCATTTCCCGAAAGACGGGCGCAGAGCTGGCTCCAATGCCGATGATACAGCTCACACGCATCCTCACAGGCACCTCGCGACAAGGGCTCGTCGAGTGCTTCAGCAGCTAGATCCGGCGGTGCAGACGGATCGGGAAGCGAACCAATGTCGCTCGTCTCCTCGACGTACCATTCTGACGGCTCATGGGCGGTTTGTTCGGTTGGACTCACCACGCAACCAGCGCACTGCATGACAAACGCAGCTGCGATGAATTTAACAGCATTCATGCGCCCTCCCGCGAGGATCGGCCGTTCCTCAGCGACGTCTATAGGGCAGTATCGAGACGCCGTAAGCAGCTTCGTGTTACGCTCAGAATTGCTCCACCATTCGTTCATGGGGGACACATGAGATCTTAGCGTTCAGGCACCGGCGGCACGTCCGTCTGCAGCGGAACGATCCTCGGTGGAGGTGTTCGTCAACTGATCGGTCGACGAGCGCCCAAGGGCCAGGCGCGCCGCGTTCGTCGAGGCGGCCCGCCCTCGATGAGCCGCCGGATTGCGATGCCGAGCCCCGCGTCATCGTATAGGAAAGGGAGCCCATGGCGACGTGTCCCCACCTCCGCCACCTCCGCCACCTCCGACGCGCGCGCGCGTTCGCGCTGCCGGTGCTCCTTGGCCTCAGCCTGCTCCCCGCGGCCGCCGCGGCGCAGCCGGCGGCGTCCGGAGAGACGCCCGAAGGCCCGCTGTTCGCGCCCCGACCCGCCGTGCGGCGCGGCGGGCTCGCCGCGGGCATCGCCGGAGGCCTGGCGCTCGGGAGCGCCGCCGGCTTCCAGAACGACGTCCAGAAGATCGGATTCGAGCGCCATTACACCGAGACCGGCGTCGGGATCGGCGGGGGAGGCTACGTCTGGATCGGCGGCGCGCTCGCGGACTGGCTCACGTTCGGCGCGGCCTTCGGCGGACACGGCCTGAGCGCGGCGGACCACACCTCCCTCGCCGGCGGGTTCATGCTCCACACCGAGGTCTTCCCGCTCTTCTCGCTCGCGGATCGGTGGAGGGACGTCGGCGTCACCTTCGACGCCGGCACGGGCGTCGCGTACACGACCGCCGACACAGGCGGCGCCGAGGTCATCGACGGCGCCCTGCCGGCCCGCATCGGCGGCGGCGTGTTCTACGAGGGGATCCGGCTCTGGAAGGTGGCGATGGGCCCGTGGCTCTACGCCGACTACACGTGGAGCACGTCCGTCCGCCAGCCAGGGTTCTACCTGGGGTGGCGCACCGCCCTCTACACAGGGCCCTGACCGGACGGCGGCCTGGTCCGGGGCGCCGCGGCGCCGAGCTCGAGCGGGCTCCGCCGCGCCTGCGCGTCCCCCTCCGGGAGCGCCAGCGTGAGCCGGACGCCGCGCCGGATGAGCTGCATCGCCGCGTACGACGCCATGCCCACCAGGATCCTCCGGCCGATCTCGCGGGACACGCTCGGCTTGCCGCGCGGCGCCACCCGCTCCGGGTGCCGCCAGAAGCGCACGAGCGCGCGGAGGCGCTCGCCGCCCGGCCGCTCGCTGCGCGCGCGGGCCTGCTTGATCAGCGCGATCGCCGCCACGCCGCCCGCGATCGCGAGCACGAGCCCGCCGGCGAGCACCTCGGGGCCGTGCCGGCGCACCTTCGACCGCACGTCGACGAGCGCGTGGCGCCGCCGATCGAGCGCCTCGATCGTGTGCATCAGCCGGTCGCGCAGCTCGTCCGCCCTGCGCTCGAAGTCCGCGCGTTGACCGTTTAGCCCCTTCATACGAGCTCCCGGACCAGCCGGACGTCCGCCCCGAGGCGGCCCCGGGTCCTCTCGAGCGGCCTCCTCGGCGCGCGCTTGTAGCCGACCATGCCCACCACGATCGCCAGCGTGATGAACGCGAGCCCGATCAGCAGCGCCGGCAGCGGCTCCGGCGCGATCGCCAGCGCGATCGCGACGAGCACCAGCGCGACCCCGAGCAGCGCCGCGGCCGCCGCCGCGCCGAGAGCGACGCACGACGCCTTCGCCCGCGCGATCTCCTCGTTCATCTCGTCGCGCGCCAGCGCGACCTCGACCTGCATCAGCTCCCTGGCCTCGGCGATCGCCTCCTTCACGAGATCTGCCGTCGAGCTCTCCGGCCTGGGATCCACCTGCCTCATGGGACACCTCTTCGCCTCGCGGCGTGAACGCGCTCGGGGGCGGCGCAGGCAGCGGCGCGCGGGTCACCACCGAGCCCCCGCCACCGACTGCGCCACGGCACCCTCGCCGTGCGTCGCTGTGCATACGGCGCGCCAGCCCCATCCTCGCGGAGGCACGGGCGCTGCGCGGCCCTCGCGGAGGCGCGCGCCGCGCGGCCGCGGCGGCCGCTCTCGCTCGCTCCGGGCGGCGGGCGATCAGGGCAGGACGCCGGAGACCACGCGCTCGTGCCCGCCGTAGTCGAGGTGCCTCGAGACGCCGCCGAACCCCGCCGCGGCGAAGAGCTCTGCCACCGCGCCCGCCTTGCCGGCCTCGACCTCCATGGCCAGCACCCCGCCGGCGGCGAGCAAGGCCGGCGCGCCCGCGACGATCCGGCGCGTGAAGACGAGGCCGTCCGGGCCCCCCGCGAGCGCGAGGTGGGGCTCGTAGCCGCGGATGTCGATCTGCAGCGCGGCGACGTCCTCGTCCGGAATGTACGGTGGGTTCGCGGTGATCAGGTCGAAGCGATGGCCGGACGGCACGCCGGCGAAGAGGTCCGAGCGCAAAAACCCCGCGTTGACCGCGCCGAGGCGGAGCGCGTTCTCGCGGGCGACGGCGAGCGCGCCGTCCGAGATGTCGACGCCGAGGACGCGGCTCGTCGGCCGCTCGCACGCGACGCTGATGGCGACGCAGCCGGACCCGGTGCACAGGTCGAGCACGCGCGCGGAGAGGGCGAGGTGCCTCGTCCGGGCGAGGCCGACCTCGACGAGGATCTCGGTGTCGGGGCGGGGGATGAGCACGCGCGGATCGACGCGGAACGGGCGGCCGTAGAACTCCCGCACACCGAGGAGATAGGCGACCGGCTCGCCGGCGCGGCGGCGCTGGTGCAGCTCGCGGTAGGCGGCGAGCTCGGCCCGGTCGAGCGGCCGCTCGGCGTCGATGAGCAGCCCGACGCGATCGATGCCCAGCACCTTGCCGAGCAGGAGCTCGGCGTCGAGGCGCGCCGAGGACGCGCCGCGCTTCTTCAGGTCGCCCGTGGCCCAGGTGATCACGCGCCGGATCGTCCAGGCCTCGCTCTGCTGCTCGCCTTCGGACATGGTCACGGGAGCGGGGCGGCGCCGACGGCGTCGCGGACGGCGGCGGTGACGGCGGCCTCGACCTCGGCGCGGGCCGCGTCGCGGTCCGCGACGGACCGCCCCTCGAACCGCAGCACCAGGATCGGGCCGGTGTTGGAGGCGCGGCAGAGGCCCCAGGCCCCGCCGCCGAAGTCGATGCGCGCGCCGTCGATGTCCACGACCGGACGGGCGCGGCGGAAGTGCTCGGTCACGCGGCGGACGACCTCGAACTTCACGGCGTCGGGGCAGTCGACGCGGATCTCGGGGGTGGCGAAGGTCTCCGGCACGTCGGCGAGCAGCTCGCCGAGGGGCCGCCGCGCCCGGGCGACGATCTCGAGCAGGCGGACCGTCGCGTAGATCGCGTCGTCGAACCCGAACCACCGATCGGCGAAGAACATGTGCCCGCTCATCTCGCCGGCGAGCAGCGCGCCCTCCTCTCTCATCTTGGTCTTGATGAGCGAGTGGCCCGTCTTCCAGAGGATGGGGCGCCCGCCGCGCGCGGCGATGTCGGCGTAGAGCGTCTCGGAGCACTTCACCTCCCCGAGCACGGCCGAGCCGGGGCGCTCCGCGAGGAGCGCGCGCGCGAACAGGAGCAGCAGCTTGTCCCCCCAGAGCACCTCGCCGCGCTCGTCGACGACGCCGATCCGATCGCCGTCGCCGTCCCACGCGACGCCGAGCGCGGCGCCGGTCGCGAGCACGCGGGCGCGGAGCGCGTCGAGGTTCTCGGGCACGGTCGGGTCCGGGTGGTGGTTCGGGAAGAGGCCGTCGATGTCGCAGAAGAGCGCGTCCGGCGCGAAGCCGAGCGCCTCGAGCGTCCGGACGCCGAGCGGACCGGCCGCGCCGTTGCCGGCGTCGATCACGAAGCGGACGTCGGTGCCGGACAGGCGGGACGCGGCGCGCACCGCCGCGATGTAGTCCTCCGTGAGCTCGACCTCGGTGAGCGCGCCCCGCCCCGCCGCGGCGCTCGGGCCACCGGCCCCCTGCTCGATGAGGTCGGCGAGCGCCTGGATGTCCTCGCCGAAGAACGAGGCCTTGCCGCGCATGAGCTTGAACCCGTTGTCCGGCGCCGGGTTGTGGCTCGCCGTGATCATGATCGCGCCGTCGGCGTGGAGGTGGTGCGCCGCGAAGTAGAGCAGCGGCGTCGGCCCGACCCCCGCCGAGATCACGTCGGCGCCGCCCGCGAGCAGGCCGTCCGTGAGGGCGGAGAACAGCCGGTCGCTCGAGAGGCGGCCGTCCCGGCAGACCGCCACCTCCGGCCGAGCCCGGCGGGGGGGCGCCCCCGCGGCGAGCTCGCGGCCGAGGAGCAGGGCGAACGCGGCGCCGAGCTCGCGCGCGAGCTCGCTCGTGAGGTCGCGCTCGGCGGCGCCGCGGATGTCGTACTCGCGGAAGATGTGTCTGGGGACCTTCATGGACCAGGCAGAGGAGCGCGCGGCGCCCGCGCCCAGGACGCTCTGACACGGCGCAATCGTGGGCGAAACGAAAAACGCCGCCCGCGCAGCGTGGGCTCGCCGGCCCGTCGTCGCGCTCGCCGCCGCCTCGCCGCGCCGTCACCGCCCGTCACCGCCCGTCACCGCCCGTCACCGCCCGTCACCGCCCGTCACCGCGCTCGCGCCCCTCGCCGCGCCGACATCGCGATCGCGCCGCCGCGCCGCCTCGCCGGCTCACGGATTGCCTTCCTGGCCGCCGGGCGGGTAACTTGGGCGCGTGGAGCCCAGGACCACATGATGACGCGCGCCCAGAGGACCGGTCTCGCTGCCGTGGTGGCCCTCCTCGCCTGCAGCGACGCCGCCCGTGCGGCGGAGCCGTCGCCCACCGCCCTACCGATCACCGTCGTCGTCCTCCGGACGGACGACGCCTACGACCAGGCCGGCGCGCTGACCCAGGCGCTCCGCTCCGCCATCAAGGAGGCCCCGGGGTGGTCGGTCCGCGAGGAGGATTTCTCGCTCGAGGTCCTGACGCTCTCCCTCCAGTGCGACGATCGTCCCGACGCGGGCTGCCAGGCGCGCATCGCCGACCAGATCAAGAGCGACCGCTACATCTGGGGCATGCTCCGCAAGAGCGACACCGAGGTCGAGGGCGAGCTGCACCTCTGGACCCGCGGCAAGCCCGGATCGAGCGTGCCGGTGAAGTACAGCGCGAACCTCACCGAGGCCAACGACGAGCCGCTCCGCAAGATCGCCGCGGAGGCGATCGCGAAGCTGACCGGCGGGCCGCCGAGCGGGGCCCTCCGCGTGAGGACGGGCGCCGCGCAGGCGAGCGTCTTCATCGACGGAAAGCCCGCCGGCAACGTGCACAACGGCGAGGCGACCTTCACGGTCGCCGCCGGGCCGCACGACGTGCGCGTGAAGTCGGCCGGCTTCCTCGACTCCCAGGCGTCGGTCGTCGTCCTGCCCGTCGCCACGACGGACGTCGCGCTCAGCCAGATGCCAGCCGAATCGACGCGGACCAACTGGAAGCGCATGGGCGGGTTCATCGGCCTCGGCGCGGGGGCGGTGTTCGGCTCCGTCGCCGTCATCAGCTCCGTCCAGGTCGCGAGCATCCAGAGCGACGCGCGGTACGTGGCCTATCGAGGGCTGTTCACGGAGAACGTCGAGGACGTCTGCGCACTCGAGAACCGCAGGGCCATCCAGGACGACTTCAACGCCGACGCGAAGACGGCCCGCAAGGGCATCGATCTCTGCGAGAGGGCCGACACGTTCATGGCGCTCCAGTACGTCTTCTACCCGCTGGCGGTGGCGTCCGCGGGTGTCGGCGCGTACCTGCTCGTGACGAGCGACGGCCAGACCTCGGAGCGCGCGGGCTGGAGCGTGCAGCCCAGCGTCGGCCTCGGCGGCGGCGGCGTCGACGTGACGTACCGCTGGTGAGCTCTGCCTCGCTGCCCGCGATGACGGGGGGACGACCGTGCGGGTGATCGCCGGCCGGCTCGGCGGGCGGAGGCTCGCCGCGCCGCGCGGCGAGGGCACGCGGCCGACGGCCGACCGCGTGCGCGAGGCGCTCTTCTCCTCGCTCGGCGACGTCACCGGCGCGCTCGTCTGCGACCTGTACGCCGGCACCGGCGCGCTCGGCATCGAGGCGCTCTCGCGCGGCGCGCGGCGCGCGGTCTTCGTCGAGAGCGGCCGCCCCGCGCTCGCCGTGCTCCGCGAGAACCTCGCCGCGCTCGGCCTCGACGAGGCGGCGCGGGTCGTCCCGCTCCCCGTCGAGCGCGCGCTCGAGCTGCTCCGCGACGAGGGCCCCTTCGACCTCGCCCTGCTCGATCCACCGTACGCCGTCCTGGCCAGGGCCGCCGCCGCGGCCGCGCGCCTCGCCGGCCCGCTCGGCTTGCTCGCCCCGGAAGGGCGCCTCGTCCTCGAGCACGCGCGCCGCGATCCCTCACCGGAGATCGCCGGGCTCACCTGCGCCGCGAGCCGCGCCTACGGTGACACCGCGGTGTCGTTCTACACGCGCTGAGCCGCCTGCGCGCGCCAGCCACGCGCGCTGAGCCGCCTGCGCGCGCCAGCCACGCGCGAGCAGCCCACCGCGCGGCGCTGTCGTGTTCATCCGGAGCGCATCCAGTTTCCTGGCGCGCTTCCCTGCCCGCCCTTGTAGACTCGCCCCCGCCGGACGCGCCCGCGTCTCGGCTCCGGCGCACGACGGTCCCGGCGAAGCGGCCGGACCTCGCGCGTCTCTCCGGGAGGACTTCTCAACGTGTCCGCATCGATGCCTCCGTCGTCCCAGCAGATCCCGGGAAAATCCGGCGGCCCTGGGCCCTACATCGCAGGAATGGTCGTCCTTGCTGCGCTCATGGCGGGCCTGCTCTACTGGAAGCTTCGCCCGGAGCCTGCCGCGCCGCCTGCCGCGCCGACCGCCGCTGTCCCCGCCGAGACGAAGCCCGCGGAGCCTCCGCCGCTGTTCGCGCCCCCGCCGCCGCCGCCCGTCGAGGAGGTCGAGGACGCCGGCGTGGACGCCGGCAAGGTCGCGTCGGGGCAGGGCCCGGCCACCACCGGCAAGTCGCCTTGCTCCGGCAAGTGCGGCGACGGCGCGACCTCGCCCGCGCTCGACTCCGCCGTCCTGGGGCTCGCTCGCTCGGCGCAGGGTTGTTATAACCGCGCGCTGCGCACCTCGGAGGTCTCCGGCAAGCTGACGGTGAGCGTGCAGGTCGCCTCCAACGGCGCGGTGTGCAGCGCCTCGATCCTCAACGACACGGTGGGCTCGGGCGAGATTGCGTCTTGCGTCCTGGGACGTTTCCGCGGCAAATCATTGCCTCCGCCGCAGAGCGGATGCGTCGTGGTGAACGTTCCGATCAACTTCACCATCAAGCAATAGGAAGCAGCCGATGCGAACGCTCCCCTCCCGGATGGCCAGCTTGCTCCTCCTCGCGCTCGCGCCCGCGCCGCTCGTCCTGCAGAGCGCCGCGTGCCACGTCGATGAAGGAACCACGGCGCTCTGTGACAACAACCTCAACGCCGACCAGGGAATCGAGAACGATCCGGGCGGTTGTTATCAGCTCCCGTCCTGCGTGGTGAATGGCCAGCTGGCGGCCCCGGAGGAGTGCTGCAAGAACGCGGAGGGCCTCGTCAACCTGGAGTGCGTCAAGGGGTATGCGTCGCGGACCTCCTCGGCCAGCACGGGCGGCGACGGCGGCTCGGCCAGCACGGGCGGCGACGGCGGCTCGGCCAGCACGGGCGGCGACGGCGGCTCGGACGGCGACGGGGGAAGCGGCGGCTCGGGTGGTGCGGGCGGCTCGGGTGGCGCGGGCGGCGCCGGGGGGAGCGGCGGCTAGGCCGCGCGCGTCGATCGCGCCGTGGCGAGGAGCGCCGCTTCGAGCCGGGGGATCCTGCTCTCGGTCGCCTACGATGGGCGCCCGTTCGCGGGCTTCGCCCGCCAGCGCGACCAGCGCACGGTCTCGGGAGAGCTGCTCGGCGCGCTGCGCGTCATCGACCCCGGCATCCGCGAGATCCGCGGCGCGAGCCGCACCGACGCGGGCGTCCACGCGCGCGACCAGCGGGTCGCCTTCGACACGACGGCGCCGCTGCCGCCGCGCGGCTGGGTCCTCGCGACCGCGCGCCACCTCCCGGACGAGATCGTGATCCGGCGCGCGGCCGTGGTGCGCCTCGGGTACTCGCCGCGCTTCGAGAGCCTCCGCAAGCGCTACCGCTACCTGGTCCTCCGGGATCTGGTCCGCGACCCGTTCCTCAGCCGTCGCGCCTGGCGGGTCGAGGGCATCACGGACGAGGCGATCGAGCGGGCGCGCGCCGAGGCGCTCGCCGCGAAGGGCACCCACGACTTCGCCGCGTTCCGGACGAGCGCGGACGAGCGGACGACCACGGTGCGGACGCTGTACGGCGTCGAGCTGTCGCTCGATCCCGCGGACCCGCGCGTCGTGCGGATCGACGTCGAGGGGAACGCGTTCCTGCACAACATGGTGCGCATCCTGGTCGGCACCTTGATGGACGTGGCGCGCGGCCACCTCGCGCCCGGCGCGATCGCGCGCGCGCTCTCGTCGCTGGACCGGCGCGACGCAGGGATCACGGCGCCGCCGGACGGGCTCTACCTCGAGCGCATCCACCTGCGCGACGACGGGCAGGAGGCCTGGCCGGCGGGGCCCTCCGACGGAGGCTCGGCGGACGACGCCGCGCCGGTGGACGCGCCGGCGGAGAGCGCGCCGGCGGAGCGCGCCCCCGAGGAGTGACGCCGCGCCGGTGGACCTCGCCGCGCGTCACACAGAATCCACCGCGGACACATGGACGGCCCGCGCTCGACTTGGTAGCACAGCAACGTGCACGTCGGACTGGACCGCCTCTCGGATCTTCCGCAGCTCCAGCGCCTCCGTTCGACTCGCCTGGGGGTCCTTGCGCACCCGGCGAGCGTCGATCGCGAGCTGACCCACATCGCCTTCGTCCTCGAGCGCCTCGGCGTGCGCCCACGCCTCTTCTTCGGCCCGGAGCACGGCTATGGCGGCGAGGCGCAGGACATGGCGACGGTGATGAGCAGCGTCGACGCGCGCTCCGGCGCGGGCATCGTCAGCCTGTACGGCGAGAGCTTCGAGGACCTCTCGCCTTCCGCGGCGGATCTCGCGCAGATCGACGTGCTCCTCATCGATCTCGCCGACGTCGGCGCGCGGTACTACACGTTCGTCTGGACGGCGCTCCTCGCGCTGCGGGCGGCCCACGCGGCGGGCGTGCACGTCGTGCTGCTCGACCGGCCGAACCCCCTCGGGGGCACGGCGGAGAGCGTCGAGGGCGCGACGCAGGCGCCGGGGTTCCTGTCGTTCGTGGGCCTGGAGCCGGTGCCCGTCCGCCACTCGCTCACGGTGGGCGAGCTGGTCGCGCTCTTCGCGCGGCGCGAGGGCATCCCGCTCGGCGACGTCGCCTGCGGGCTGCAGGTCGTGGCGGTCGAGGGTCATCGCCGGGAGGCGCTCGCGTCCGGGTGGGATCGCCCGTTCGTCTTGCCGTCGCCCAACATGCCGACGGCGGACACCGCGCTCGTCTACCCGGGCGGCTGCCTGCTGGAGGGGACGAACCTGTCGGAGGGCCGCGGCACGACGCGCCCGTTCGAGATCGTGGGCGCCCCCTGGCTCGACGGCCACGATCTCGCCGCGCGCCTCGCGTCCACGGCGCTGCCGGGCTTCGTCGCGCGGCCGCTCACCTTCCGGCCCACCTTCCAGAAGCACGCGGGCAAGATCTGCGGCGGCGTCCAGATCCACGTCACCGATCCGCGCGCCTTCCGCCCTGTCGCGACGTACGTCGCGCTCATCGCGTTCGCCTGCAGGCAGCAGCCCGAGCAGTTCCGCTTCCGCACCGAGCGGTACGAGTACGTCGACACGATCCCGGCCTTCGATCTGCTCACCGGCTCCGCCGCCGCGCGCCTCGCCATCGCGGCCGGCGAGGATCCGCTGGCGATCGCCATGGAGGTGTCGCGCGCGGATCCGGCCTGGCCCGAGGTGATGCGGGAGGCGCAGGCGGCCGTCTCCGCCTGCTGAGCGCCGCCCGCGCGGCTCAGCGATCGTAGCGGTCGTACGGCTCCTGCCGGGAGGCGGCGCCTGCCGAGTACCTCGTGAGGAGGGCGACGAGCACGAGCGCGAGCCCGGTGACCACGAAGAAGGTCCGCGCCGGGAGGTCGGCGGAGAACCCGAACAGCCAGGGCGACGCGAGGAGCGCGGCGGCGAGGGAGGTCTCCAGCGCGCCGTGCACCGAAAACGGGATCATCCTGGCGGCGCCGAGCGGCTGATCGGACAGCAGCGTCACGACGAGCTGCGCCACGGCGGCGACGTAGCAGACCGCCGTGGGCACCGGGTCGAGGCGGAGCGCGAGCGGCGCGAGCGCGAGCAGGACGACGACCGCGTAATCGACGTATCCATGGTGGCGGGGAGATAGAAGCTTCATCGGTGCCTCCTTGGAGGAGCTCCCCTCACCCGGTGCATCGCATGTGCCGGTGAGCGGCTGTCGGCGCGCGCGCCCCGGCCGCTCCGGAACGCAGCGCCGGCCAGGATCAGCGGGGTTGTCGCGCGCCCGGGACGGGCAGGAGGGGTGCTCGTCGTGCTCACACGAAGGGAGCGGAGGGCGCGAGTGAGCCCGATCCGGCACGGAGCGGGGCAGGGTGGCTCACCGGAGCTCTGGACCCTTCACGCCTGCTCTCGCCGATCGCGCAGCCTCGAGAAGGCCTCTCCGGGGTCCAACGCGCGTCGCCGCCACCTCGCGCACGTTCGAGACACACCGTGTCTCCGAGGCCCAGGTCTCCAGGATCTCCTGCCCGCGGGCGGAGCTCCGCTCGCCGCCGGGCCCGACGCTCCGGAGCGCGTCGCCGAGCCCCCCGCGGATCCGGCGCTCAGCCCGTCGACAGGAGCTCGTCGAGCACGGCCCCGTACTCGTCGAGCAGCGGGTGCGGCGGCAGGCCGCGGCACATCGCGCGCAGCTCCTCGAACCTCGCGATCTGCATGTCCCTGCCGCGCTTGAACATCGACCACGGATCGCCGTGCTCGCGCGCGCAGACGATGATCGACTGGAAGTTGTCTATCTTGTCGGCCAGCGTGATCGCCTGCGCTTCCCAGGGCTTCTTCGGGAACGCCTCGAGATAGAGCCGCTTGCGGTCTTCCCAGGGCAGCGCCCTGTCCTGCTCGGTCACGTGGCGGACGAGCGTGGCGACGCGCTCGCCGAAGCGCTGGCTCAGCTCGTCGAACGTGACGCCCTGGTCCTCCATGGCGTCGTGCAGCGCGCCGGCCGCGACGACCTCGTCGTCGAAGCCGTGGCGCGCGAGCAGGACCGCCACGCCGGCGAGGTGGCTGATGTAGGGGACGTCGGCGTTCGGATACTTGCGCTTCTGGGATCGATGCCAGACCGCCGCCTGGTCGAGCGCGCGCTTGAGGAGGGTGCCCATCGCGATGTCTCGCCAACCATAGCCGCTCGGCGTCCAGAGCGCAGGCGCCGAGCGCCCCCTGTGCCGTCCAGCAGGTCCTCCGTCCGGATGGGAGCCCGCGGCCTCCGAGGCTCGCCCTCGAAGGCCGCGTCGGTTCGAGCGCCCGGCGTGCCATGCGCTCGGTGAGCGGCGTGCGCCGAGCGCGCCCGCTGCGTGCGCCGAGCGCGCCCGCTGCGTGCGCCGAGCGCGCCCGCTGCGTGCGCCGAGCGCGCCCGCTGCGTGCGCCGAGCGCGCCCGCGGCGCGGCGGGCAGGCGCCACGAGGGGCGCGCCGGGCGAGGTGTGCGGCGCGCCGCCGCACCGCCGGCGATCCCGCGCTGCCGGCCCGGGCGCCCGCCTCACGACAGGGGCTCTCCCGGCCCTCTCTGCGGCTCGACGCTCCCTCTCGTTCAGTCGTCCGGCGCGCAGCGCGGGATATCCGCTCTTCTGATGAGGTCGGCTTCGCCCGCGCGGCACGGCCCGCTCGCGGCGGCGTCGCTGCGATGAAGCGCGCGCCGCCTGCGCGCGATCGCCTCTCGTTCGTTCAGCGGATCGGGGAATGCGCCGGGGGTGGCGCGGAATGGTCGGGTGGCGCGGAATCGTCCGGGGAATGGTCCGGGGAGGTACGCGCAAGTCCTACGAACATGCCGACGACGTCGCTCGTTGCTCAAGACTCCGCACTTGCCGACCTGTATACTCGTCCGCGACAGCGTCTTATATCGTCATGCGAAACCCGCCGATGCAGGGTGCCACCTCATGAGACTTTGGCCTCTCCGTTCGCTTGCCGCCGCGCTGGCCGCCCTCGTCGTCGTCCCTCTGCTTCCCGTGCCCGCGCACGGGCAGGACGCGCCGGTCAACCCCGGAGGCATGGCCCTGAGCCGCTTCGTGCCGGCGCCGGCCGGGGACCGCATGTTCAGCGTGCCGTCGCCGTTCGTGGCAGGGCACCTCACACCGCATGTGATGCTGCTCGCCGATTACGCGAGCAACCCGCTGGTCCTGCGGCGCGAGCGCGACGGCGCGGAGATCGGCGCGGTCGTCAGCGATCAGCTCACGTTCCACCTCGGCGCGTCGCTCCCGCTCTGGAACAGGCTGAGCGTCGACCTCGATGCGCCGCTCACCGCGCTGCAGTCCGGGGAGAGCCCGAGCGGCGGCGGCCAGCAGTTCCCGTCGCCGAGCGGCGCGGCGCTCGGCGACGTGCGGCTCGGCGCGCGCTTTCAGATCCATGGCGCGTACCACGACCCGTTCCAGCTCGCCGTCGGCGCCTACGTCTGGTTGCCGACCGGCGCGGACGACTCGTTCGTGAGCGACGGGAGCGTCCGGGCGATGCCGTACGTCGCGGCCGGCGGCCGCATGGATCGGCTCGTCTGGTCGACCGCGCTGGGCACCGAGGTCCGGCGCTCCCAGTCGTTCGGCGGCGTGGCGCAGGGGACGATGCTCACGCTGGGCGGCGGCGTCGGGTTCCTCGCGATGGACGGCCGGCTCCAGGTGGGGCCGGAGCTCAGCGCCGCGATGGTGCTCGAGGACATCAGCAGTCGCTCGACCAACGCGGAGCTCCTCCTCGACGCGAGGTATCGATTCCTGCCCTTCATGGAGGCGGGCATCGGCGTCGGGCCGGGGATCACCTCGGGCATCGGGACGCCGGACGTGCGCGCCGTCGCGATGGCCGCCTTCACGCCGGAGCAGCCGACCGATCAGGACAGGGACGGCATCGGCGACCCCGAGGACGCGTGCCCGAGCGTGCCGGGCGTGCGCAGCGGCGACCCGAAGAAGAACGGCTGCCCGCCGCCGCCGGACCGCGACGCCGACGGCATCGTCGACGCCGAGGACGCCTGCCCCGTCGTCGCCGGCGTGCGCAGCGACGACCCGAAGAAGAACGGCTGCCCGCCGCCGCCGGACCGCGACGCCGACGGCATCGTCGACGCCGAGGACGCCTGCCCCGACGTCGCCGGCGTGCGCAGCGACGACCCGAAGAAGAACGGCTGCCCGCCGGACCGGGACGACGACGGCGTGGCCGACGCGGAGGACGCGTGCCCCGACGTCAAGGGGGTCCGCTCGAAGGATCCGGCGAAGAACGGCTGCCCGCGCGACACCGACGGCGACTCGTTCCGCGACGACACGGACGCCTGCCCGAGGGAGAAGGGCTTCGCGGATCCGGACCCGGAGAAGCACGGCTGCCCGAAGGCGGTGCGCGTGACCGAGAAGCACGTGGTGATCCTCCAGCAGGTGCAGTTCGACACGAACAAGGCCACCATCAAGCCGGTGAGCGATCCGCTGCTCGACGAGGTCGCCGAGGTGCTGAAGGAGCACCCGGAGATCGTGCTCATCGAGATCCAGGGTCACACCGACAACCGGGGCACGGTGGAGCACAACAGGATCCTGTCGCAGAACCGCGCCAACTCCGTCATGGCGGCGCTGGTCCGCCGCGGCATCGACTCGACGCGGCTGACGGCCCAGGGCTACGGCCGGGAGCAGCCCATCGACGACAACGCGACGGAGGCCGGGAGGCAGCGGAACCGACGAGTCCAGTTCAACATCATCAAGAAGGCCGCGTACAAGCCGCAGGCTGATGAGACCGGAGAGGATCGATGAGAAAGCAGTTGAGCATCACGGGGCTCGCGGCCCTCACGCTGATCGGGCTCACGACCGCCAGCGCGACGGCCGAGCCCAAGCTGCGTGTACAGGTCGATCAGCAGGGCGACTTCGCCCTCATCGGGAGCTCGATCGGGCAGGAGTGCCGCTCCGCGACGCCGCGGCCCACGGAGGGCACGATGGGCGCATGCGGCCAGTCGACCGTCGAGTCGGGGCCCGATCTCTTCTGGAGGTCCGACTCGCCTGCTGACGGCAGGGCGGAGGCGAACCTCGATATCACCCCGGAGATGGCGCGCACGACCGCGGTGCTGACGCTGCCCGACGGGGCGACGGTGACGCACGCGTTCCTGTACTGGGCCGCGCGCAACACCGCCGGCGCCGATCCGGAGGTGGAGCTCCACCACGCGGGCGGCTACGACGGCACGGTGACCGCCATCGACTCGGTCGAGACGGTGATCAACCAGGGGAAACCCAACGAGTCGCACAACTACCAGTCGGTCGCCGACATCACCTCGATCGTGAAGGAGAGCGGCGCCGGGGCTTACCGGGTGGGCGGCGTGGACGTCGTCGACGTGAGGGACAGCGACGACGACGTTGTCTTCGTGGCGTGGTGGATGGTGGTGTTCTACGAGGCGCCGCGATCGCCGATGCGCAACCTCGCGCTGTTCGACGGGCTCGACCGGGTCTCCGACGTGGGGTGGCAGCAGGTCGAGCTCTCGGGCTTCAAGGTGCCCGACGCCGGCTTCGTGGCGAAGCTGGGCATCGTCGCGTTCGAGGGCGACAACTCGAACACCGGTGACAGCGTGTTCTTCAACCCCAAGAACCCGGGGAAGCCCGATCTGGCCGAGGCGCTGAGCGACGAGCTGAACCCCGCGGACAACTTCTTCAACAGCACCCGTTCGGCGCTCGGAAAGCCGGTGTCGGTGGAGGGCGATCTCCCGAGGATCCCGGGCACGCCTCAGAGCATGTCGGGGGTCGACATCGACATCGTGGATGTCAGCGCGAAGCTCAAGCCGGGGGACGATCGGGCCACGCTCGTCGCCACGAGCAGGGACGAGCTCTATTTCCTCGCGGGGTGGGTGACGTCGATCTCCAACTATGGGCCTGATTTCAGCAAATCGAGCAAGGTGGCCACGGATCTCGGCGGGCTGCCGACCTACCGCGGGGACGCCGTCGAATACCGCATCACGGCGACAAACACGGGCAATGACGAGGCCGTGGGCGCGGTGCTGACGGACGCGCTGCCTGCCGGGGTGACGTTCGTCCCCGGCTCGCTGTCGATCGTCGATGGGCCGAACGCCGGTCCCCAGACGGACGCGCCTGGCGACGACCTCGGGCAGTACGATCCCGCGACGCGGACCGTCACGTTCTGGCTCGGGGACGGGGCGGACGGCGCGCGGGGCGGGAGCATCCCTGTCGACGGCAGCGTCACGGTGCGCTTCGAGGTGACGGTCGACGCGGACGCGCCGGACCTCATCAAGAACCAGGCGAAGATCGCCGCGGCGGGCGCGTTCGGCGCGCCGGTCAGCGCCGATCCGACGGACGGCAACGGCGACGCCCCGGGCGCGCCGCCGACCGAGCTCGCCGTGGAGCCGGAGTCCTTCTACGCGGCCGGCAGCGGCATGCTCGGCCCCTGCGCGGCCAGCCCGCGAGGCCGGGATGGGAGCGCCGGCTGGCTCGCGGGGCTCGCGCTGGCGGGTCTGCTCCGCCGGCGGCGCAGGGGGTAGACGATCACCGCCGCGTCACCGCTCGGCCAAGGCGTCGTCGAGCGTGGGCGCGGTGAGCACACGCTCGGTCCAGCCTTCGATCTGCGCGGCGTCGGCGGCGCGGATGCGCGCCTCGATCGGCTCCGGCAGCTCGCCGAAGCGCAGCCGGAGCTGCTTCAGCAACGTGCTCCGCTGCCCCTCGATCCGGCCCTCCCGCTCGCCTGCCAGCCGGCCCTCCCGGCGCCCCTCCTCGCGAAGGTAATCTGCGATGGTCACGATCTCCTCCTCGGCATCCGGTCCCGCCGCCACGAGCAGCCTCGGCAGCAGCTTGTCGGGCTCGCGCGGGTCGGCGATGCTCAAGATATACCGCCACACGCGCACGAGCGCAGCCCCATCAGCGGGTGCGTCGTGCTCTGGTGCTCGAAGAGCACGTAGACGAACAGCGACGCTCGCTCCAGCCTGGCGGTGAAGAGCAGATCGCTATGGCTCGCGGCGAGCGCCTCATCGATGAAGCTGCCAGGTTGCAACGCCAGCGACGCGAAGTCGATGCGGGCCGCCAGGGCGGCAGGCAGCGCCTGGCGCAGCGCCCCGGCCGCGTGCTCCGGCTGTCCAGACGTGGACTTGGACAGAGCGTCATGAGGGGTAGGCGTCATCGTTCACCACCGCTGCCGGCGCGCACCTTGGCTGCGAGCTCGCCGAGCTCACACATCTCCCGCTGGTCACGTCGGCGCGCCGTCTCTGAGACCGATTCGCTAGCAAGTCGCAGACAGATTGCCCATGAAAAAGAAATCTATTTCTGGATACGATTCATGAGATGACATCGAGCGGTGTCGCTCAATTACGACAATACAAGCCACCTCGTCTCACAATCGTCCCTCACACCCTCACACGCGCCCGTGCTGCTGGCGCAACCTGGCTCGGTTGCCTCAGGACAACGTTGCCGTCCCGCAGGCCAACAAGAAGAAGTGGGTGTCATCGAGTGCCCCCGAAGGCGCCGCGCACAGGCGACGTGGCGTCATCCATGAATTACGGGGATATCTGCCGAGTGATTTGGGATTGCGCTGAACAGGCGCTTTGCTCGCCATGCCCGGGGACCGTCCCCCTGGACGGCGCCGTGGCTGCCCGCCCGAGCCGCTCCGCCCTGGTCACGAGCACCGCCATGTCGTCTCCTCCTCCCCGGTGAGACGGGAGCTCCGGGCGCCGCGCATCGGAGGCCTTCCCGCGCCGCTGGCAGAGACCTTGGTGGGCGCGCCAGAAGCCTCCCGGCGCGCAACCCAGGCTCTGCGCGCGACAGGAGCCCTCGGCCCCCCGCTGCCGCGGGCCCTCGCGCCCGAAGGAAACCCTCCAGCACGCCGCGAGGGCCTCTCCGCGGGAGCGCCCGTGCTCGGGCCGCGATCAGTTGATGGTGAAGGACTTGCTGACGGTGACCGAGCCCCCGCCGAAGGCAGGCACCCGCGCGCTGCGGAACAGCCTGGCGACGCAGCCGCCGACGCTGGTCCCGGCGAACGGCGCCCCCTGGACTTCGGCCGACGTGACGCTGCCGCTCGGCGCGAAGGTGACCTTGACCCTGCCGGTTCCGGTCGGTCCGCCGGCCTTCTTGCAGCTCTTGGCAGAGCCGGCGGCCGCGCCGAGCGCCGAGCTCGCGGCGCCACGGTTGAACTCGGCGCCGCTGGACGCCGCCGGCTCCGGCTTCGATGCCGCCGGCTTCTCCGCCGCGGCAGCGGGCGCGGACGCCGGCTTCTCCGCCGCGGCGGGCGTCGCCGCGGCGGGCGTCGCGGCGCTCGGGGCCTCGGCGCTGGCGGTGGGCTCCGCGGACGGCGCCGCCGTCTCCGCCGTGGACGGCGTTGCGGCCGCTGCGGTCTCGGCAGGCGTCGGCGCCGGTGCCGCCGTCTGCGCAGGGCTTGGCACCTCGGCGGGGGCGGTGTTCACCTGCTCCGGCGTGGCCGTCGACGCCTCCGGCGTCGGCGACTGCATGAAGAAGAAGGCGACGCCGCCAATCAGCACGACCGCGGCGATCGCGGCCGCGATCAGACCCGTGCGGCCCTTCTTGGCCGAGGCCTCCGGCGCCGTGAGCGGAGAGAGCGACGAAAGCGACGCGGGCGGCACCGACGCCTTGGACGGAAGCGACATCGAGGGAGGCGGCCGCGAGTCCGTCACCGGCGCCAGCAACGGCGGCGGAGCGAGCATCGGCGCGGAGGCGATGGGGCCGCCGCCGAGGTTCAGCAGGTCGTCATAGCCGGCTCGACCGTTGTTCTTCGAGGGGCGGTTCGAGGGACGCCGGCCCGACGGGAGCTCGTCTTCTTCGTTCTGCTTGGCCACCGCCGCGTTCTCGGTCGCGGTGAGCGCCGAGAGCGAGAAGAGGACCGAGTTCTCGTTGCGCTCGCCCACCTGGCGATCGAGGCCCGGCGGCGGGGCGGACGCGGGGTTCTCGGCGCGCTCCGCGGCGCTGAAGACGTCGACCGCGGCCCCCCGGGCCGCGCGACGCGCAGCCGCTGGCGCCGGTGCGCCGCCCGGGGACGGCGCCGTGGCCGCTGGGCTCGCCGGCGCCGCGGCCGCTGGGCTCGCCGGCGCCGCGGCTTCCGGGGCCTTCGCCGAGGCGACGGCTGCAGGCGCCGGGGTCGCGGCCCCCGCTTGGTTCAGGGCGCGCCGCGAGTCCTTCATGACCACGGTCCCCTCGGGCCCGAACCTGAGCCCAGCAGGCGCCGGAGCCGTGGGGACCGGCGCAGCGGCAACGGCAGGCGCCGGAGCGGCGGCCGGCGCAGAGGCCGCTGCGGGCGGAGCCGCCGCTGCGGCCGCCGGTACCGCTACAGCAGGGACGGCCGCGGCAGCGGGCGCGACGGCAGCGGGCATGGGCGTCGCGATCGCGGGCGCCGCGGCAGCGGGCGCCGCCGCGGCGACGGCTGCCGCGGGCGCGGGCGCCGCGTCTTCCTGCGAGGAGAATCGCTCCTTGAGCTCCGGGACGCTGGCGATCGGCAGCCAGTCGCCCATGCCGTCCTTCCACACGTACGTGTCGTTGCTCAGGCCTCCGCGCGCGTACTCGGCCACGAGCTCGGCGGTCGTCATGGTCCGCTCGTCGCCCTCGGCGACGTTGACGGTCCACGTGTCGGGCGCCGCCGCGGGCGCGCCGCCCACGTCGGCCACGAGCTTCGCCTCGGCGTCATCCGACAGGTCGCCCTGCTGCTCCGCGGTCGCGTCCTGCGGTGCGGCCGGGGCAGCCTCATTCGCGCCGTGGACCACCATGGAGTGGTTGCACTTCTTGCATTTGATCTTGACCGTCTTGCCGGCGACTTTCTCGTCGGCAATCGTGTACTTGGCCTGGCACGACTCACACGTAATCTTCATGCGACTGTCGCCCTTCCCGTTCCGGCATGCGGGCATGGGTTCAACGACCACACACGCGCACGATCACGCGGCCCGGTCGGTCGACGCAGAATAGCGGGACGGCGCGAGGCCGATCAAGGCGGCGACTTCTTTTATGATCGCCGCCGGCGCAGCGCCGCGCGATGACGCAGCGCGCGTCCACGTCCTCGCGCGGCGCGCGCAGTGTGGCGCGATCAATTGAGCAGCAGCAGCTGCGTGCCGTCCTTCCCGCAGAACATCGCCTCGCTCGGATAGCGGTCGCCGCAGGTAGGGCAGATCTTTCCACGAGCCCGCAGCGCCGGCCGGACCGGCCCAGCGGCTGGCCCTGCGGCGCCCGCGGGCGAGGCCCCCGAGGGCGCCGGCGCGCCCTCGGCGCCTGCGCTGTCGCGCTCGCCGGCGGCGCCGGCCGTGGAGGCCGGGCCTTCCACGTCGCCTCCTGTCCGCCGGCGGCCTCGGCGGAGCAGGATCAACCCGGCAAATCCGAGGCAGGCCGCGACCCCGCCCACGATGGCCACGAACAGGTTCTTGCGCTGGCGTCCCAGGTCCTCGCCCGAGGTCGTGCGCCCGCCGATGGTGCCGGCCGCGATCACCACGACGGCCGCCTGCTCGCTCTCGCCGGCCTCGTTGAGCCCGCTCGCCGCGAGGAGCGCGTCGTAACGATCGGGGCTCGTCACCTCGATCGCGACGGTCACCCCCTTGCCGGCGACGGACGCGACGAGGCCGAGCGCCCCCTCGCCCGCGCCGGCGCCGAGCGAGAGGGCGCCTGTTGCGTCGACCGTCGCGGCGGACGCGAGCGGCCCCGGCGCGATCGACCACGTGGGCCTCGTCGGGAGCGCGCACCCCTCCGCATCCATGACCAGCGCGCGGAACTGAAAGCGTTCGCCCGGCCGCATGAGCTTGCGCGACGGCGTGACCTCGAGGCGCGCCGGCTCGCCGGGGGCGTCGCAGGTGCGCGAGGCCGCGGGCTTCTTCTCGGCTGCGGCGGGCGCCGCGGGCGGGGCGCTCCCGACCGGCGGCGGCGCGCTCGCCACCGGCGGCGGGGCGCTCGCCGCGGGGGGCGCTTCGCCCTCGCGCCGGACGAGCGTGTAGGTCCGCGTCCTCGTGACGGACGCGCTGCAGGTCGTGTCCTGGATAATGAACTGGTACTGCCCCGTCTCCACCATGTTGATGCTGGCGTCGGTCGCCTGGGTCGTGGTGGTGACCACGGCGCGGCGGGGATCGCTGGCCGGCGTCGTGCAGCGGGTCTGCCAGGAGCGCGCGTTGCCAGACGCCGAGTGCTTGCTCCGCGCGAGCCCGGGCATCTGCTCCCAGCACTCGGCGGTGCTCCACGACCGTCCGGCGCCCGAGATCGAGAGCTCCGAGCCGTGCTGCTGGATCTGCACCGCGCCGCCCGGGGCGCCCTGCGGGCGAGGCCTGGGCCCGCATGCCTGCCCCCAGGCGGAGACCGACCACTGTTCCGTGAGGGCGCTCGCGGTCCAGGACCCGCTCAGCGTTGGCAGGTCCTGCGCGGCGCCCGCGCGAGGGATGGCGACGGCGAGGGCAGCGTACGCGAGCGACGCGAGGCGAAGCGCGTGGGTCAGGGCCGACGAGGCGAGCAGCGGGCGTCGCACAGGCGAACCGTAGCAGCGCCCGCGCGCGGGCGGCAGCCGGCAGGCTCGAAGCGCCGCCCGCGCGCGCGGTGCCGTGCGGCCTGACACGCAACGCCCGGGCCGACCCGCGCGCGGGACCGAGCCCGAGACCGAGCCCGAGACCGAGACCCAGAGCCGCACAAAAAAGCTCGCGCCCTCGAAAAAGGATCTAGACAGGCAAAGCAAAGACTCTTTATCTTGAAAAATGGTCCCGTGCGCGTTCTGCATCAAATCTCGTCAGGAACTCCCGCGTACCTGATCCGATCCTGTTCGTCCCTCGACCCCTGCGGAGGGTCGGAGAGGGCTGCTGAGCATCGGAACTCGATGCGCCAGACTGCGCTCGTCTCGACGAACCGTAAGCAGACTGTAAGCAGACTGTAAGCAGACCGCGACCAGACCGCGACCAGACCGCGACCAGCCCAAAAGCGTCACCGCACGACCCAAAATTGTCACCGCGCAACTCGACACTTTTCTCGCGCCTACCACCAAAAAGATCTGGACACCTCCACCTCTGAGTTGCTAACTTACACACTGTTACCTTGCGCATCCGCTCTCCGATCGAAGCACAAGCACCCGCGTACTTGATCCGATCCTGATCAGCCCGCGGGGCTCATTCCGACCGGAGCCCGCGAAACCGACCTCGCCTGGCCCGTGTGTCATGGCGCCTGCTATTCGGATGACGCTCCAGCAATGGTTCACCCGTGAGGACCTCGAGGAGCTACCAATGAAGCAGTTCGCACTCGCATCTTCTGTCGCGCTCGCCACGCTGTTCATCACCGCCACCAGCCTCGCCAACACGACCGCTCCGTCTCCCACCTGCACCGTGATCAAGCGGGGTGTCCTGGGCGACGTCTACAACGCGGAGATCTGGAGCCTCGCCCCGAGCTACCATGTCCCGACCCCCTTCGAGGTCAACACCGGGTACTCCAGCTCGGTCGGAGAGAAGCGCGCCCTGTTCCGCTTCGATCTCAGCCCCATCCCCGCCGGCTCTCTCGTCACGTCGGCCACGTTCTACGCCCAGACGTACACGAGCACCGCGCAGACCGTGTACGTCCACCAGGTGCTCGCCCCCTGGAGCGAGGATCTCGTCACGTGGAACAACTTCGGCGGCATGGACCCCGCCGCGTTCACCTCGTTCGTGCCCAACGTCACCGGGTGGAGCTCGGTCGACCTCACCGGGATCGTGCAGGACTGGGTGAACGGGACGGCGCCGAGCCACGGGATCCTCCTCGAGGAGGACGCCAGCGGGAAGACGTCGTACAAGGGCAGCGCCCACACCGAGGAGTCTTATCGGCCTCTCCTCGAGGTCTGTTACACGGCGCCGAAGGGCTCGATCGGCGACAAGGTGTGGTTCGACGCGAACGCTGACGGCATCGAGGACGCCTCCGAGCTCGGCATCTCCGGGGTCGTCGTCGACCTCTTCGGCGACGCGAACTGCGACGGCGTCGCCGACGGCGCCCTGCTCCAGACGGCCGTGACCGGCGCGAACGGCGTCTACCGCTTCACCGAGCTCGAGGCGGGCTGTTACGTCGTCGACGTCGACGACGCGACGCTCCCGCTCGGCCATGTCCTGACCAGCGACGACGAGCCGCTCGGCGTGTCCCTCGACGCGGGTGAGAACGTGGCCGACGCCGACTTCGGCTACGTGACATACTCGTCGATCGGCGACACGGTGTGGCTCGACAGCGACGCCGACGGGCTCTACGAGCCGGAGACCGGCGAGCTCGGCGTCAACGGCGTCCGTGTCGAGCTGTTCCAGGGGTCCCAGCTCATCGACTTCACGATCACCGGCACGAGCCCCTACACCGGCCAGCCCGGCTTCTACCTCTTCGACACGCTCCCGGCGGGCACTTACTCGGTGGTCGTCACGCCCGACAACTTCATGGCGAGCGGTCCGCTCGCTGGACAGGAGCCGACGGCCGACCCCGACGGCGGGCTCGACAACGTGGGCGTCGTCTCGCTCGGCTGGGCGCAGGACCTGCTCGACGCGGACTTCGGTTACCAGCTCTCCTGCGGCAACGGCGTCTGCGGCGGTGACGAGAGCTGTTCCAGCTGCGCCGTCGATTGCGGCACCTGCCCGCCGGTCTGCGGCAATGGCACCTGCGAGGCCGGCGAGGACTGCGGGAGCTGCAGCGCGGATTGCGACGTCTGCCCGCCGGTCTGCGGCGACGGCACCTGCGACGCCAGCGAGAGCTGCGGCACCTGCGCGGACGACTGCGGCGCCTGCCCGCCGGTCTGCGGCAACGGCACCTGCGAGGCCGGCGAGGACTGCGGCACCTGCTCGGACGACTGCGGCGCCTGCCCCGCGGTCTGCGGCAACAACGTCTGCGAGAACGGCGAGGACTGCTCGAACTGCACCGGCGACTGCGGCGCTTGCCCCGCGGTCTGCGGCAACGGCGTCATCGAGGCCGGCGAGAACTGCCTCGAGTGCCCGAGCGACGTCGGCGTCTGCCCGCCGGTCTGCGGCAGCGGCGTCTGCGAGGCTGGTGAGACGTGCTCGAGCTGCGCGGCCGACTGCGGCGCCTGCCCGCCGGTCTGCGGCGACGGGGTCTGCAAGGCGGGCGTCGAGAACTGCTCGAGCTGCGCGGCCGACTGCGGCGTCTGCAAGTGCTCCTCCCCCGGCACCGGCTCCCCCGGCTACTGGAAGAACCACGCGAGCGCCTGGAAGATCACGAAGCTGACCATCGGCGGCAAGACCTATACGAAGTCCCAGCTCCTCGACATCATCAGCCGTCCCACCAAGGGTGACGTCACTTACATCATCGCGAAGCACCTCATCGTCGCCAAGCTCAACGTCGGTATCGGCAACCGGTCGAGCTGCATCGAGGACACCATCGCCAAGGCCGACGCCTGGCTCAAGAAGCACAAGCTCGGCAGCAACGTGAAGGACAACTGCAGCAGGAACGCGCCGTGGGTGACCGGCAAGCCCCTGTCCGAGATGCTCGACAAGTACAACAACGGCTATCTCTGCGCCCCCCACCGCGACGACCTTGACTGCGAGGACAACCGCAACGATCGCGACCATCACCGCGGCTGCGGCCGCTGAGACGTAGACGCGAGCGCCCCCGGGCCAGCGCCCGCTCCAGGCGACCAGCCTGGAGAGCCGCCGTGGCTGGCCCAGCCTCTCCCCGCCTCCCCCTCCCCGCCTCCCCCTCCCCGCCTCCCCCTCCCTTCCCTCCGCCATCGCTCTCCTCACCCCTGGCAGGCGGGCCGCCTCGTACTCGGGACGGAACGTCCCTCGACGCCCGCGAACACCTCCACACCCCCGCATGGGCGTGTTCTGCCCCTCGCGCGACAAATTGCCCCTGCCGCCCCGAAGGGGGCCCCTGCAGGCGCCGCCTACGCCTCGAACAGCGCCCCGCCAAGGAGCGGGGTCGAGCCCGTCGAGACCGCTCCACCGCAAGACAGGACAGCATGGCACGGGCGCTGCAAATCCTGCGGGGCTGAGCTCCGAGGACCGCGGTAGGCGGTCCAACGACGCAGCGTTGGCGGGCCAGAAGAAGGAGAAGTTGCCATGAACCTGACGGAAAGCTGGATTGGCGATAAGCCCTTGGTCCCGCCTTGCGGCTTGTTCGGCAAAGGTCAGCATATCGTCCTGGCTGAAGACGACGAGGATTTCCGGTCCACGATCGCCATGGCGCTCCGCAGCGACGGGTTCGAGGTGTCCGAGGCGCGAAACGGCCTCGAGCTGCTCGACAAGGTGGCGCCCTGCCTCGGTGGGAACGAGCCGCCGAAGCCGATCGACGCGATCGTCAGCGATATCCAGATGCCCTGCTTCTCAGGGATGGAGATCCTGGAGGGCCTCGCCGAGGTGAGGCGGCGGCCGCCGGTCATCCTGATCACGGCGTTCGGCCACCCGCACCTCCACGCGACCGCACGCAGCCTGGGCGCCTCGGCCGTCTTCGAGAAGCCGTTCGATCTGGACGATCTCCGCAGCGTGCTGTTCAACCTGAAGGACGCGCCCGGCTTCGACGGCGGTTACTGAAGAAGACCAACGAGGACTGACGAGGAGCGCTCCTCCGGGTGCCTCGGCCGCCGCTCAGCCGTCCGGCCGCGGGAGGGGGGTCGCCGCCGCCCAGCGCGCGACACAGCCCCGCTCCTCCTCGGTCATCTCCAGCATGTCGGCCACCATCCCGTCCAGGTGGCGCCGGGCGTCGGCCGGCAGGCCCGCGTTCGCCGGGCCGAGCTCCCGTCCGAGCGCGTCGAGCGCCGCGATCAGGCCGGCTCCCGCCGGCGGAGGCGCAGGGATCGCACGCAGGTGCGCAATCTTCACCTGCGGCATGCCCTCGCGCGCGTCCCGGTGACGCGTGTAATGCCACCAGCGGACGGGAGAGGAGTTGAGGTAACAGAGCAGCGCGAACTCGCTCCAGGTGGCGTCGGAGAAGCCGGCCAGGATCGAGTTGCGGAACGGGAGGCCGTCGCTCAGCGCGGCGATCGGATAGCGGGCGGTCTGGCGGATGAGCAGCCGCACCGCCTTCCAGTCCTCGTCCTTCCGGAAGCGGCCCTTCACGCCGGCGCGATCGACGTGGTGGCGCGGCGCGCGCGCGATCAGCTCGCCCACGTCGGTGCCCTCCCGGATGGGGCAGGTGTACGGCGGCTCCGGGGCGTCCGCGCGCCGGATGCGCTCGGCGTCCTCGGCCGTCGTCTGAAACCCGCGCTCGCCGAACAGGGCCGCCGGCAGCGGGGGCAGCGCGCCGAGCCGCTCGAGGAGCCGGCGGGACACGACGTCGAGATCCGAACGCGCGAGCGGCCACGAGGCGGCCTCCGCCGCCCGCGGGGCGGCCAGGGCGAGGCGGGTCGAGAGGAGGCCCATGCACGGCTGGAACACGCCGTCGAAGGCGTCGCTGCCGAAGCTCGGAAGATCGGAGTCCACGGCGCAGAGCGCGTCGTGCGCCCGCCGCGTCGGGCCGTATCCATCGAGATCCGACACCGACGTCGGGATGACGAGGCCGAGCCGCCCGCCCGGCCGCAGCAGCGACGCGGCCCTGTGCACGAACAGGCCGTGCAGCGATCGGTAGCCGTGGAACGCCGGGTTCCTCCGGAGGTGGAGGCGGAAGACCTCGGGCGCGATCGGCTGCGCCGCGCGGCCGACGTACGCGACCCAGGGCGGATTGCCGATCACGGCGTCGAAGCCCGGCTCGGGGCGATCGAAGACGCCGGGGAACGCGAGCTCCCAGTGCAGGAACCGGCGCTCCTCGGCGATACGCCGCGACAGCGCCGCCCGCGGATCGGCCGGCTCGCGCGCGGCGGCCATGTAGCGCGCGAACGTGGCTGGCGCCGGCGCCAGGGCCGCGAGCTCACCCGCCGGCGGCCAGAACCACAGGGCCATCCAGGCGTCGAGCGCCGCCTGATCCGCTCCCTCGGCGCCCTCGGGCCCGGCGCGGGGCGCTCCGGCGGCGCCTTCCGGCGGCGCACCCTCCGGCGGCGCGCCCTCCGGCGGCGCGCCCTCGGGCCGCGGGAGCGCAGGAGCCTGCCGCAGCAGGGCCCGCCGCGTTTGCCGCTCCCCGGGGCCTCCGGGCAGCCTCGCGGCGGACGGGAAGCCGCCGATCTCCGCGCGCTCGGCGCCGATGAGGCTATCGCCGCAGCGGAGCTTGCCGTCGAGGAAGCTCAGCGGGAGGCGCGCGTCCTGCACGACGAGCCACAGCGATAGCCTGGCGAGGTCGACCGCGAGCGGGTCGAGGTCGACGCCGTGCAGACAGCGCTCCGCCACGAGCGCCATGGCGCGAGGGAGCGGCGGCTCGCCGGGGGCGAGGGGCGGCGCCGCGCCGGCGCTCTGCCATGCGTCGACGAGGCGCGCGGCGAGCTGGCGGCACGCCTCCACCAGGAACGCGCCGGACCCCATCGCGGGATCACACACGGCGAGCGCGAGGACATCCGCGGGCGCCGCCGGCCGGCCGTCCCTACCGAGCAGCGGCGACAGCGTGCGCTCGACGACATGCGACGTGATCTCCCGCGGCGTGTAGTACGAGCCCGCGCGCCGCCGGAGCTGCCCGGGCTGGAGGTAGAGCGCGCCCCGCGCGATCCGGTCTGGCTGCCGCGGGGACGCGCGGCGCGCGAGCGCCTGCGACAGCTCGTCCAGGCTGCCGGCCGCGGCGACGCGCGCGGCAGGCCGCGCGCCGAGCTTCAGGTCCGCCGCCGCCTCGAGCCGCGCGAGCCGGTCACGGCCGGGGAGGGCGAGGAGCGCCTCGAGATCCACGACGACGTGCGACGGCAAGAGCGCCATCGACTCGCCCTCGGCGACCTCGAGGTCGAACGCGAGGAGGCCCTCGTAAAGCGTGCCGAGGTGCTCGACCTCGAGCTCGCCGTAGCGCAACGGCACGCCGTCGTGCACGAGGAGCGCCGAGAGCACCCGGTGGAGCGCGCCGTCGCTGAGCCACGGTCTCCCCTCCAGGAAGGGATGGGCGTCCGGATCGCAGAGGCCGCCGCGCGCGCCCCCGGGGCCGCGATCGCGGAGCGCGCGGAAGAGCGCCGCGATCCTCGCCCACGCGCCGTGACGGCGCTCGAGGTCGTCTCCCTGCCGTCGCCGTTCTTCCTGGAGATCCTCGAAGAGCCGTGCGAGCGGCGCGCCGCCGCCTTCCACGCCCGCGAGCAGGCCGCGCGCCTCGGCGTAGAGGAGGAAGATGAGCCGCATCAACGCGGACACGAGGCCGGCGCGGAGGCGCCGCCGCCCTTCGGCGGAGCCGGCGCACGCGACGTCGCCGCCCTGCGGATCCGCCGCCTGGAAGCCGCGGAGGACCTCGCCGAGCGCGCCCTGCGCCTGCTCGCGGAGCTGCCGCGCCACGCCGTCGGCGGGCGGCGCGGATCCATCGAGGGGCGCGCCCGCTCGCTTCGCGGCGCCGCGCGGGGCGAAGGCGCCGCCCCGTTCACGGTCACGGCCCAGGGCGGCGCTGAGCTGAGGGCATTCCGAGGACACGCAGGTTCCGCAACAGCATTGCGGATGGGACCGGGTGCATGCAAGCGCCCCGGCGCGGCGTCGCGCCGGCCCGCGCCGGGCGCGCCGCCGCGCGAACCTCCGCGGCGGGAGGAACGCCGAGAGAAGACCTCCATGTCCTGACCCTCCGGCGGTCTCGGCGCTCGCCGGTGTCGCTCCTCGCGCCGCGCGGCGCCGTGGAGAGGAGTCCTTCCTCGCCTGGAGGTCCTCCCCCAGCACGGTTTACCGAGATCCTCGTGAAAGCATCTCTCCCACGCCCCATCGAGGTACGGTTCGTGCCGCACGCTCGAGAATGAATCCTGAGCTGTTCGAACGATACGCACTCGCTCATTCACGCAATTCACGCTCTGGCTCGGTGGCGCGGCGCGGCGCCCTGCTCGCCGCGCTCCTGCTCGGGATCTCGGCGTGCCACGACGCCGGCGAGACGCCGGTGCAGGAGCCCACCGGCGCGATCACCGGCGGGATTGACCTCTATTCCGGCATTCCCCAGGACGGCATCGTCCTCGGGGAGCCGAGCGCGCCGATCACGCTTGTCGAGTTCTCGGATCTGCGTTGCTCGCATTGCCGGGATTACGGGCTCGAGATCTTGCCGGTGATCCTCGAACGCCATGTGAGGACGAAGCAGGTGAAGCTCGTATTCCGGAATCTCGCGTTCCTCGGTCCGAGCTCCGTGCAGGCCGCGCGCATGGCCGCCGCGGTCGGGATGCAGGATCGGCTCTTTGATTTCGTCGACCGCTTCTTCCGGCTCCAGGCGCGCGAGCGCCCGGTGATCACGGACGAGCTGCTGTTGCGCGTCGCCTCCGAGGTGCCGGGCGTGGACGCGGAGCAGGCGATGGCGCAGCGCGACAGCCCGGAGGTCCTGCAGCAGCTCGAGGCCGCGCGGGCCGAGGCGGCGGCTCTCCAGGTCCGGGGCGTGCCGGCGCTGTTCCTGATCCGGGAGGGGCAGGAGCCCCTCCGGCTCCGCCTCACCTCGATGTCGCCGGAGCCGATCTCCCGCGCGATAGAGCAGATCATGCTCGATCCGCAGCCGCCCGGGTGAACCGCCGCGACCGCCGCGATGCCGCGATGCCGCGATGCCGCAGGCGCACCGCCGCGACCGCCGCGCCGAGCGCCTCGCGCGCTTTTTGGTACGCTCGCGCGGGGATGACCGCATCGCCGCTCGTGTTCCCTCCCCGCCCCCCCTCGCTGCGCGGCCGCCGCCGCGAGCTCGCGACGCTCCTGGCGACGGTCCGCGCGTCGCGCCCGACCCGCGTCGCGCTCGTCGGCACCGGCGGCAGCGGCAAGTCGACGCTCGCGTGCGCGCTCGGGCACAAGCTCGCGCGCGAGCTCCCCGGCGGGATCCACTGGTTCCGGGTCGGCGCGTGGGACGCGCGCACGCTGCGCGGCATGCTCTCGCTCCGCTTCGGGGCAGGGCCGTCGCCGTCGCTGCCCGCGCTGCGGAGCCGCCTGCGGGCGCTCGGGGAGATGCTGATCGTGCTCGACAACCACGAGCACGACCGCGCCGTCGCCGAGCTGCTCGACGATCTCCGCGACGAGGCGGTGACCTGGGTCATCACGGCGCGGCGCTGCCTCGTCGCCGGCGTCTCCATCTTTCCGGTCATCGCGCCGCTCGTGACCTCGGGGCGGAGCCCCTTCCCCGCGGTCGCCTCGCTGACCCGCCTGCTCCGCTGGAACCCGGTCTCCCTGGAGCTCGCCGACGCGATCGTCGGCAGCGGCGCGGCCGACGTCGCCGAGCTCCACCGGTGGCTCGTGGCGGGCGGCGTCGACCGCGTGCGGGTCATCGATCACGAGGACGACCTCCCCGAGGTCGGCCTGCTCGTCGCGTGGGCTTTCCGCGGGCTCTCGCCGCCGGCGCGGCGGATGCTCGCGGTGCTGGCGCACTCGAACGGCGACCACATCGACGAGGGCTCCCTCGCCGAGCTCGCGCGGGCCGGGCGGCGCGCCGGCGACGCGCTGGCCTCGCTGCGCCGCTTCCGGCTGGTGCAGGAGCCGTTCGCGGGCCGCTTCGCGCTGCACGCGACGGTGCGCCACGCCGTGCTGAAGCGCACGCAGATGGATCAGCGCCGCTTCTTCGAGCACTACATGGCGCTCCTCGAGCGCTCTCCGGAGCGGCTCGACCTCGAGCAGACCCACCTGTTCGCGGCCATGGACTTCGCGCACGACGCCGGGAGCGTCGCGGCCGCGCTCCGCGTGAACGATCTGCTGTCGCGGCTCTCGCTCTGACACCCGCGCCGGCTCCGGGAGCCCGGCGCGAGCGTGCATGGGCGATGGGCGCGCGCTCGCCGCTCCTCCCTGCTCGACCCCGCTCGACGTCAGGTCACCGCGGCGCTTCCGGGCCCCCCACGTGCTGGCGGCAGAGCTCGACGAGGCGCTTCAGCACCCACTGCCCCGCGGGCCCCTGCACGAGGCCCGGCCTGTGGACCACGGCGAGCGGCAGGACGTGCTCGTCGTCCCCCCACGCCGCCGGCCGGATCCGCACCAGGCGCCCGGCGTTGAGGTCGTCGCGGATCATGTGCTCTGGCAGGTTCCCCCAGCCGAGCCCCGCGCACAGGAGCTCTCGCTTGGTCTGGAGATCCACGACGCGCCAGGTGCGGGGGGACAGGACGGCCTGCTCCGGCGAGCGCGCTCCGCCGCGCTCGCTCAGCACGATCTGCACGTGCTCTCGCAGCTGCTCGGTCGCGACACGCGCGCCGCGCGGCGCCGCGGCGGCGAGCGGGTGTGCCTCGCCGACGACCGCGACCATGCGCACCGACGTGAGGTGCTGGCGCTCGAGCCCCTGGGCCGTCGCCGCCGGCCCCACGACCCCGAGCTGGCATGTCCCGTCGAGGACGCGATCGGCGACGGCGGCCATGGTCTCGGTGTGGACGACGAGCTCCACCGTGGGGTAGGCGCGCGCGAACTCGACGCAGAGATCGACGAGCGCGGACAGCGGAAAGATGGCGTCGACGCACAGCGAGACGAGCGGGTCGAGGCCGCCGGCGAGCCGCTGCGCCGCGCTGCTGAGGGCGTCCGCGTCGGCGCACACCCGCCGCGCGGCGCCGAGCAGGACGCGGCCGTGCTCGGTGAGCGCCGGGATCCTCGTCGACCGGTCCCAGAGGGCGATCCCGAGCTGGCTCTCCAGGTTGGCCATCGCGTGGCTCACGGCCGACTGGACGCGCCGGAGCTTCCTTGCCGCGGCCGAGAAGCTGCCCTCGTCGGCGACCGCGATGAACGTGCGCAGCTGTTCGAGCGTGATGGAGTCGTGCACCGCGCTTCACCATGCCACGGCGCGGCGCAGCGCGGTTCGGTCGTAGGGGTGCGTGCGCGCGTGCATGCGCGCGTGCGCGCCAGAGATCGCGGGCCCTCTGCGCTGGTGATGTCCCTGAAAGCGGCGCGGCGGCCGGGGCAGGCGAGGAGCGTTTTCCCAAGGGGTCTACCCTCCAGCGGGCCCGCGTCGTCCGCGGGAAGGTAGACCCCTTTTTCTCACGCTCCTCGCCTGCCCCGGCCGCCGGCCGCGCGCTCAGCCGAGCGCGCTCGTCACAGCTTGAAGCAGGCCGACCCGCCCGTCAAAGCGCCGGCTTGGCGTTCTTCACGCACTCCACGAAGTAGTCGTGGAACCACTGCCCCGCCTGCGGTGCGCGCGTGTCCGCGTTCTCCTTGCCGCAGAACAGGTCGTAGCGCGGCTGGCCCTCCTGGCCCACGCCGTCGGAGTCACCCGGCGGCTTGACCCACACGAAGGCGTCGAGGTTCGTCGCGCCGCCCGGGTTGGCCCTGGGCCGCTCGCCCATACCGGCGCCGATGTTGTTGCACCAGTAGCCCCAGTCCTCCCGGATGTTGCCGACGCCGTTGCGGCTCGTGTCGATGATGAAGTGCTTGTCGCCGAGGCCCTCGGCCGCGAGCGCCGAGGCCATGGCATCGACGTAGTCGAACTCGCCGAAGCAGGGATTGTCCTGCTGATCGTAGCTCTCCGAGCTGTAGCTGAGCTGCGTGTAGTTCGCCACGTTGGTCGCGAAGCCGCGGACGTTGGCCGGGCTGCCGGCGGCCTTGATGACCTCGGCGAAGATCTGGGCGCCCTTCTTCTGGTTGTCAGGCCACCCGAGCCAGCCCGAGTGCGCCGCGTCGATGTACTGGTACACGTGCGGCATGTTGAGCTCCTTGAGCGTGTGCGCGACGTTGTCCCGGTAGGACTGCGCCGTCGTCTCGTCGCATCGCTTCCCGCCCAGGTTCGTCGCGATGTTGGGGAGCGAGTCGGGCTCGATGACCGCGGCGATGCGCTGACCCGAGTGAGCGGCGAGGATCTGCTTGATCGGGGCGATGTACTCTTCCCGGTACCGCTGGGTGCCGTTTTGATCGAGGTGGAGCTCGCCGTTCGACGCCTCGGCGAAGCAATCGCGGTTCGGAAGGTCGTAGATGACGATGAGCGCAGTGACCGGCTCGCAGAGCTCGTTCTGGAGCTTGAGCGCCGCGTCGAGGTAGGCCGGGAGCTCCTTGATCGCCTCGATCCGGTCGAGCCAGAACGCCGTCTGGATCTGCTTGACCTTCTCCATCTTCGCCTTCAGGGCCGTATCGGTCACCTGCGCGATCGACGAGTCGACCTTCTTGACGTAACCGGGGTCCACGAACAGGTGCCCGCCCGCGAACGGGTTGCCGCTGGGCGCCGCGATGTCGACCGCGGGGGAGCAGTTGCCGCCGCCCGAAGCCGCGCTGGTCGTCGGATCGACGGTGCCGGTGCTCGTCGTCGTCGGGTCGACGGTGCCGGTGCTCGTCGTCGTCGGGTCGACGTTGCCGGTGCTCGTCGTCGTCGGGTCGACGTTGCCGCTGCTCGTCGTCGGGTCGACGTTGCCGCTGCTCGTCGGGTTGCCCGCGCCGACGCCGCTGCCGCTGGTGTTGCCGCCCGTGCCCCCCGCCGTCGTGTTGTCACCACCCCCGCCGTCCCCGCACGCCGCGAGCGCGAGGATGACCGCAACCGACGTTGCCAACCCCAGCTGATGCGCATTCCTTCTCAGCATATTAAGCCTTTCATTACTTCAATGAAGAAACCAGGCCAATTCAACGCGTCAAATAGCGGGCCGAATTTAGACCGAAGGCCCCTCTGGAGCAAGGACAAACGACGGCTATCCCACGCCAGAGCGGCTACATCGTAGTACGTCGTACAGGTATTTTTTCACATCAGCTAGAACGTCCGACACCTCTCGACGCGCGTCACGCGTGCGTTTTGCTGCCCTTGCCGTGCCCATCCCCTGCCCTTCCCTTGCCGCCCCCGCGCGCGGGGGGGCGGCGGTTCTGCAAGGGGAGAACGCACCGGCCACGGGTTACGGGGGCGTACGCCGTCCATTCAACGCAACGCGCAATCACCACGACTCCACAGCTTGGGTTGAAGCACGGCTGGGTCCGGATGTGACACGGCAGACGAATAGAAGGGTTTCAGTTCTATTTCCAAGCTTGTCAGTGGCGACAAACTTCGCCTCTCCGAGCGATGACACACACCGGGGCTTCTGCTCGGAGCTCCGCGCCTGGCGTCATGCGAGGTGGCGACGCACAGCGCCATGGCGCGTCCGATGTCGAGGTGCGGAGTGCGCCGCTCGCCGGCGTCGCGCGCCCGGACCTTCCCCCGGCCGAGATGCATGGCGTGACAGCGGGCGAGATCCCGAGCCGCGTCGGGCGCGTGTCGCGGGGCGCCGTCGCGGCGCGTTGCCGCCATCAGGCCGTCACGGAGGGCTTTCTGGCCGACCGTCGCCGATCGGTTAGGCTTCCGTCCCCCTTCGTGCAGAGCTGCCCATGCGCTTCGCGGTCTTCTCGCTGATCCTCGCCCTCGTCCTCGGCGTCCTGGGCCTGTACGTGCACCGGCGCGCCTCCACGCTGCTCGGCCTCGGTGTGCGCGCCCGGCGCGCGCTGGCGTGCCTGCTGGCCGCCGGCATCATCGCCATGGTCTCCGCGCGGTTCGGGCGCGGCGCGCTGCCCGACGGCGTGCTCCGCGGGATGGGGCTCGGCGGGAGCACGCTCTCGCTGGGCGTCTTGATCTCCGCGGTCCTGCTCGCCGTCGTGGACCTCGGTCGGCTGATCGCGCGGCTCGGGCGCGCCGCGCTCGGGCGCGCGACGGCGGCCGCGCCCGCGGACGGCGGGGACGCCCGCGCCGCCGACACGGCGCCCCACCCCGCGGAGCAAGGAGCGCAGGAGGACGGCGGCCCCGCGGCCCTGCCGCTCCCGCCGCCGGTCGAGCGGCCGGCGATCGCCCGCCGCGACTTCCTCGCGACCGGGGCCGCTGGCTCCGCCTTCCTCATCGGCGGCGGCAGCGCTGTGTATGGCGCGCTGCTCGGGCGACACGACTACACCATCGAAGAGGTCGCCATCCCGATACCGGGCCTGCCGCGGAGCCTGGACGGGTTCACCATCGTGCAGCTGTCCGACATCCACCTCGGGCTGTTCGTCGGCGAGCCGGAGATGCGCGCCGCCGAGGATCTCGTGCGCGAGGCCCGCGGCGATCTCGTCGTGATGACGGGTGATCTCGTCGATTTCGATCCGAGGTACGCCGATCACCTCGGGCGCCTCACGCGGAGGCTCGGCCCGCTCGCCCGGCATGGCGTCGCGGCGATCCCGGGCAACCACGACCACTTCGCCGGCATCGACGCGGCGCTGGGCGCGCTGGAGCGCGGCGGCGCCCGGGTGCTGAGCAACCGCGGGTGCGTCGTGGGTGGGCCCGGCGGCGCCTTCGCGCTGCTCGGCGTCGACGACGTGTGGGCGCGAGGGCGGGTCCCCGGCGGCGGTCCGGACCTCGGCCGGGCGATCGCGGACGTGCCCCGCGATCTGCCGCGCGTGCTGCTCTGCCACAACCCCGTGTTCTTCCCGGACGCGGCCGGAGAGGTGGCCTTGCAGCTCAGCGGCCACACCCACGGAGGCCAGATCAACCTCCTCGTGCGGCCCGCCGATCTGCTGCTCCCCCACGGCTACGTCGCCGGGCTCTACCAGCGTGGCGGTTCGCATCTCTACATCAACCGCGGCTTCGGCACCGCCGGGCCGCCCGCTCGCGTCGGAGCGCCGCCCGAGGTGAGCCGCATCGTCCTCGTCGCCGCCTGACGTCACCACCCGACGCCGTCCCCGTCGAGCTCGCATGGCGAGCGGACGGTCGAGCCCGGCGTCGAGCCGCGGAGAGCCGCCGCGATCGCCCGGGCGCTCGCGGGTCTCCGGGAGTGGCGTGTTCTCCGGTTCTTGATTCCCGTGCTGAGGGTGTCCACCCTCCGATGTGCGATGAGCGCAACACGTGCGGCACGTCGACACGCGCTGACCGCCCCGCGCCCCCGGCGGGCGCTCCTCCTCGGGATCGCGCTCGCGATCGGCGCCGAGGGGTGCGCGCGAGCGCCGCTCGCCGCGCCTCTCGGCCGTGTCGGCCGCAGCGATCCGCCCGCCGCCGAGCAGGAGCGCGGGCGCGGGTTGGAGAGCGCGCCTCCGCCTGCGCCGGAGCCTCCGCCGGCCGCGGACGAGCCCGAGCTCATCGCGCTCGAGGTCCCGGACTTCGGCCCCGCGGTGGTCGTGACGCCGCGAGGCAAGGGGCCGCGGCCCCTGCTCGTCGTCGCGCACGGCGCGGGTGATCGGCCCGAATGGCACTGCGACATCTGGCGCGGGATCGTGAGGGGGGCCGGCTTCGTGCTCTGCCCGCGCGGCAAGCCGATCGACGTCCGGGCGCCGGACGCCGGGCGGATCTTCTACTACCCGGACCATCACGCGCTGAGCCGCGAGGTCGCCGCGGCGGTCTCGGCGCTGTCGGCGCGCTTCGGGGATCGGGTGGATCTCCGCGACCCGATCTATGCGGGGTACTCGCAGGGGGCGATCATGGGCGCGCTGCTCCTGCCCGGGCATCCCGCCCGCTTCGCGCGGGCGGCGCTGATCGAGGGTGGATACGGCAGCTTCGACGAGTGGACGCCCGGCGCCGCCCGGCGCTTTCGCGGGGGCGGCGGGGCGCGGGTGCTGCTCGCGTGCGGGCGGGCCGACTGCGCGGCGCAGGCGCGCAAGACGCGGGAGGTGCTCGAGCGCGGCGGCGTCACGGCGCGCGTCGTCCACGCCGTGGGCGCCGGCCACACCTACGGCGGCCTGATGGAACGCGCGCTCCACGAGGCGTACCCGTGGGTCGTCGAGGGTGATCCCCGCTGGCTCGACGGCGGCGCCGCGCCGCCCGCGGACGCTGCCGCGCCTCCCACGGACGGGGACGCGCCGCCCGCGGACGCCGCCGCGCCGCCCGGCGGGGCCGGCGCCCGCTCATCAGGCCGCGGCGGCGATGCTGCGCGCGCGCTCGGCCAGCCCCTGGACGACGGAGTGGAAGCTCCGCAGCTGCCTCACCTTGCCCTCGCCGAAGCGCCGCTCGATGCCGCGCCGGAGCGCCGGCACCCTCGCGGTCCCGCCCGTGCAGCACACGACGTCGATGCCGTCGAACGACAGGCCCGCGTCCGCCACCGTCCGGTCGAGCGCGCCGAGGACGGCGTCGATCTGCCGCTCGCTCCCGGCCTCGAACTCCTCCCGGGTGATGCGCTCGCGGATGTGCATCGACGGGTAATCGAAGCGGAACTCCGTGGCCGCCTCGCCGGACAGCGCGCACTTGCTGCGCTCGATCTCCTCGAAGAGCCGGAACGCCAGCGAGTCCTCCACGAGGCAGAGCAGGTGGTCCATGCGCTGCCGATCCTCCGGCCCGAGGGACCACGCCTTCACGTCGCGGAGGAAGGCGAGGACGTCGCGGTGCTGGAGCACCGTCATGTCGGCCGGTGAGCAGAGCTTCTCGGCGATGGATCGCGGCATGGTCAGCTGGTTCGAGCCGAGCGGGACGCGGTAGGTGACCTCCGCGCCGAAGTGGCGGGCGATCTTGTGGCGCATGAGGCTGCCGTCGAGCGCGTCCCCCGCGACCGAGACGCCGCCGAGCGACAGCACGTCGGACGGGGAGAACCCCTCCGGCCGCATCCGGACGATCGTGTAATCGGACGTGCCGCCGCCGAAATCGGCGACGAGGACGACGGCCCCGCGGTCGAGCTCCAGGTGGAAGTCGTGCGCGGCGGCGACCGGCTCGGGGCAGAACGAGACCTCGCGGAAGCCCGCGATGCGCGCCGCCCGCTCGAGGCGCTCCTCGGCGAGCCGATCGTCGGCCGGCTCGGCCGAGAACTTCGCCGGCCTGCCCAGCACGACGCGCGCGACGTCGGCGTCGAAGTGGCGGTTCGCCTGCTCGCGCATCTCCCGGAGGAAGCGGCCGATCAGGTCCTCGATGGTCACGACCCGGTGCCCGATCTGCGTGCCGGAGAAGCTGCGATCGGGCAGGTATTTCTTGATCGAGCGGATGAAGCGGCCCTGCATGCCGTTCGCGACGAAGTCGCTGATCGCCGCCGCGCCGCAGGAGAACCGCTCCTGCCCGAAGAACAGGAGGCTCCGGAGGACGGTCGGATCGGCCGCCGCGGCGTCGAGCGGGATGGGCGGGCAGGTCGCCTCCGCGCTGGCCGCCGAGAGCAGCGAGTTGGAGGTACCGAAATCGACGGCATACACCTCGGGCCTGAATCGTGCGGACATGAGCTCGCCTCCTCGTGGGGTGCTTCGCGGGCACGCGGATCTGGCCGAGAGAGCCACCTATTTACAAGCTATCGAATGCATGAGAGAATGGTGACGGGCTCGCGGGATGAGCAGAATTTGCCGACCTGCCCGCTTCTGGAGCGGTTGCCACCCCTTTGGTACCCGCGACGCAGAGCGGCGGTCTCCCGCACAGGAGACGGGCCCAGATCGGCGTTTTCGGCGCGGAAGCGCACTCCTGTGCGCTGAGCACCGAAAACGACGAGATGGGCCCGTATCCGAAGCGGGTGACCGCCGCTCTACGACACGCGGGTCACGCGCCGCAGCGCCACGGTGAGCGCGACGAGCGCGATCAGGGTCGGCACGGCGATCACGCCGACGTCGATCCAGCCGAGCCACTCGGCCGGGTCGAGGCCCAGGGTGGGGATCGGCAGCGCGAACGCGTTGTAGGCGGCGGCGCCGAGCGCGAGGACGCCGCACGAGACGAACAGCCACACGAGCGCGCCCAGGAGGCCGTGGCCGAGGCGCTCCATGGCCGGCGCGCTCCGCCAGCGGCCGACGAGGACCCGGAGGGTGGCGACGAGGGCGATGAAGGCCAGCGCTCCCGCGGCGCCCGCGGCGAGGAGGACCTCGCTCTGGCTGAGCGCCCGCCGCTCGGTGACGCCGTAGACCCTGCGGAGGACCATCGCGGCGCTGGTGAAGACGGCCGCGCCCGCGGCGAGGCTCACGGCGATGGACAGCAGCGACGCGACGGGGCGAGCGCGCCGCGCCTTGCGCGTCACGTCGTCCGCGCTCTGGCCCTGGGCGTTCGGGATGACGACCGTGGCCCGCTCGTCGTTCGGGGCGCCCTCGGTCGCCGCGACGCCCACGCCGAGCGCGCGGGAAGGCGCGAGCGGATCCTGCAGATCGAAGTCCGCGAGCAGGCGATCGAGCTCCTGGGCGGACGGCGGCCGGTCCTCGCGCGCCCGGGCCATGGCGCGCTGGATCAGCGCCTCGAGCCCCTCGGGGATGGTCTTGTCGATGTCGCGCGGGCGCCGGGGGTCCTCGGTGAGCAGGCGGAGCATGGTCCGCGTCGGCTCCTCCTCGGGGAAGGGCCGCTCGCCGGTCAGCATGCGGTACAGCACGGCGCCGACCGCGTAGATGTCCGCGCGCGAGTCGACGTCGGCCGAGCCGCGCGCCTGCTCCGGCGCCATGTACTGGGGCGTGCCGACCACCGAGCCGGTGCGCGTGAGGTCGGCGCCGTCGAGCACCTTGGCGACCCCGAAATCGAGGATCTTCACGTGGACGCTGCCCCCTTCGCGCCGCATGAGGAACAGGTTCGACGGCTTGAGATCGCGGTGGACGACGCCGGTCGCGTGGGCCGCGGCCAGGCCGCGGCAGACCTGGCGCGAGATCGTGATGGCGGTGGGGAGCGGCAGCTTGCCGACCTGGTCGAGGAGGCCGCCGAGGTCCTCGCCCTTGAGCAGCTCGGTCACCATGCACGGGCGCCCGTCCTTGAGGCGGACGACGTCGACGACGTCGATCACGTGCTCGTTGCCGACGCGCGCGATCGTCTGCGCCTCGCGCTCGAAGCGCGCCATCGCCTCCCGGTGGCTGGCGAAGTGCTCGTGCGGCACCTTGACAGCGAAGCGCTTCGGCAGGCGGATGTGCTCGGCGACGTAGACGCGGCCCATGCCGCCCGCGCCGATCACGCCGGTGATGCAGAAGCTGCCCGCGAGCAGCTCGCCGACCATCGGGTCGGTCGCGGTCACGCCCTGGAGCTCCAGTGCCGTCGCGTCGATGGGGCAGACGAGGAAGTCGAGCGGGTACCGGACGCCGCACACGGGACAGCGTCGGGTGGGCCTCTCCGGGGGTACCTGCTGCCGTGCCTGGTCCGGGGCGGCTTGCCTGGCTAGGTCGGCCATCGACGGCGAGTCTAGACGAGAAGCGGGTTCCGGGCGCGACGGATCGGCCCCCCCGAGGCTGACGCAGGGCGACGCCGGAGAGGCCCGCCGGCGGCCTGGCGGCGGCGCGTCCCGGTGTCACATGGGCATGGCCTGGAGGCCCACCTGGCCGGGCCTCGTCGCGTCGATGCCCACCCGTGGGGAGCTGTCGCCTTCGCTGGCTGCGCCGATGGGCGGGTGGTCCCGGACCAGCGAGCGAACGCCGGAGGAGCACACGACACGCGCCGCGATCTGCGCGTCATCCGAGGGAACCTGATCGCCGTGAAGGTGGAAGTCTTCAGTGGCCTCCCTCCTGTCCTCCTGGGGGCACTCTGGATGGCGGACACCGGTGGACACGTAACCTCACGACGTCCGTTCGAGCGGGCAAGGAGGGGAATCGCGGCACGGAGTACGGGTATCGAGCAGGACCTGACAGATCCTTCATCTCGTCGGCATTTTTTAGAGAAATATTGAACAGGGAGGCGGGGAGACGGGGAGACGGGGAGATTGATGGGATTTTATTCTTCTTCTCCCCGCCTCCCCGTCTCCCTGTGAATTCTCCCGGACTATTCGAGGGGATGCTTCAGGACCAGGCCACCTCGGAGCTCAGGCAAGGCCCGAGCCCTCTGCAGGTGCGGCTTCACCGCGCGCATGACGTGACGGACGCGACGGACGCGACGAAGGAAGCCTGGCGCGAGCGTTGTGCTGATGGGCCCGCTGGGGTATAGCGAGCTTCGATGGCATCTTATCACGGCGCCCCGACCGACGTCGCCTCGGTCCTTCGCCAGGTCCGCAGGCCCAGGCGGGCGGTCGTCACCGCAGGCATGCCCTACGCCAACGGGATGTTGCACCTTGGGCACCTCGCGGGGGCGCACGTCCCTGCGGACATCCACGCGCGGTGGCTAGGCCTTTTGATCGGCCGCGAGAACGTCCTCTTCGTCTGCGGCACCGATGATCACGGCTCCGCCAGCCAGATCGCGGCGCGGCAGGCCGGGGTGTCGATACGCGAGTTCATCGACGGCGTCCACGAGAAGCAGCGCGCGAGCCTCCGGCGGTATGACATCGATCTCGACGTCTACTCGGGGACCTCGCGGCCGGAGTGCCTCCCGATTCAGCAGGAGCTCGCGCACGGCTTCCTCCGGCGCCTTCACGAGAACGGCCTCCTGGAGAAGCGCACGAGCAGCCAGTGGTTCGATCCGGAGCTCCAGTGCTTCCTCCCCGACCGCTTCGTGCGCGGGCGCTGCCCCAACCCGAAGTGCGACAACGCAGACGCGTACAGCGACGAGTGCGACCGCTGCGGTCACCAGCACGCGCCCTCACAGCTCGGCAGTCCGCGCAGCGCGCTCAGCGACACCACGCCGGTGATGCGCGACACAGCGCACTGGTGGCTCGACATGTGGGCCGTGTCCGAGACGCTCCGGGGCTGGATCCAGGGCAAGCAGGGCGCGTGGCGCCCGGCGGTGCTCGCGGACGTGCTGAACACCGTGATGCCGTCGCTCCGCTTCGAGGCCGACCTCGCCCCGACCTACAAGGAGATCAAGGCGTCGCTGCCGAAGCACAAGGCGAAGTTCACGCAGGATCGCAAGGTCCTGCTGCAGCTCGGCAGCAAGCCGGAGATGGAGGAGGCGCGCGCCGCCCTCTCGCGCCATGGCGTCCCCAGCGAGCCCGTCGAGGACTGGGCTCATCGCGCCATCACCCGCGACGTCGCCTGGGGGCTCTCCTTGCCGGTGGATCTCGATCCGGAGCTCTGCGGCAAGACGCTCTATGTCTGGCCCGACTCGCTGATCGCGCCCATCGCCTTCTCGCAGGTCGCGCTCGCCCGAAGAGGCGTCGATCCGGCCCGGTACGTGGACTTCTGGTGTGATCCGGAGGCCAGGATCTACCAGTTCCTCGGCCAGGATAACGTCTTCTTCTACGTGCTCATGCAGGGCGCGATGTGGCTCGGTACGCAGCCCGATCCGCGCCGGATGCCGGCGCCCGGCGAGCTGCAGCTCACCGACGTCCTCGGGTGCTTCCACCTGCTCGTCGGGGGCGACAAGATGAGCAAGTCGCGCGGAAACTTCTTCACCGCCGATCAGCTCCTCGACGAGAAGGGGTATTCAGCGGACCAGATCCGTTATTACCTGGCGCTGCTCGGCCTCGCGGAGAAGCCGTCGAACTTCGATTTCGAGAAGCTCGACGAGCGCAACCGGTTCCTCGCCGGGCCGCTCAACGCGGCGTTCGAGCGGCCGATCTCCGCGGCGCACTCGAAGTTCGACGGGCGCGTGCCCCACGGCGCGCTGCTCGACAAGGTCGCCTCGGACACCCTCCGCATCGTCCAGCGCTACGTGCGCGCGATGGATCGCGCCGACTACCCGACGCTGCTCTTCGAGATCGAGAACTACGCGCGCGTCATCAACAGCCTCTTCGCGCAGTTCAAGCCGCACGACGACCGGCACCCGGAGGAGGGCCGCCGCGACGCCCTCTTCTCCTCGTTCTACGTGCTCAAGAACCTGATGATCATGCTCTACCCCTTCGTCCCGACCACGATGGATCGGCTGCGGGAATCGCTCCGGCTCCCGCCGGAGGTCTTCCGCCTCGAGGAGCTCGGCACCCCCATCCCCGCCGGGCACGCCATCGGTCCCAAGCAGGTCTACTTCCCGCCGGTGCCGGAGGAATAGCTCCGCGTGTCAGAAATCCCGCCAGAAACATCGGTCGATGACGAGCGGTCGCCGGAAACAGTAGCGATTTTCATGGTTTCCGCCTGTCTCCCCGCCCAGGGCGGCTCCGATGTGGCCCAACGGGGCGCCCTCCGTCGCCGCGTCGTCAACGGGGCCGCGTTCACTCCACAGTCTGCGGCGGCAGGAACAGGGTGGGCCGCCGGTGCCGGCGCTCGATCAGCGCGTAGGTAAAAGAAGCCGGATCGCAGCGCGAAGCAGTGTAGCGCAGCAAACCGAAAGGGTGGGACCGCGAGCGTCGTGAGCGTGGTCCGGGCGGCGCCGAGCGCGCTACGGGGCGCATCGGCGTGCCGTGGGCACACGTGTCCGTCCGGGCGTTGGTCTGGCCCGGGAGGCGCGTCGCGAGACGCTATGCGGCGTCACCGGGCGCCTTGCGGCGCAGAACGGTGCTCTTCCAGTACGGCGGCCGCCGCGTCGGCGCTGGGAGAGCGTGCTGGAACATCGGTCGGTTCGCCGAGCGCGGAGAGGAAGCGGGCGATGTTCCTTGGCTCGGTCACCATGGCGACGAGCTTCATCACGTCCCGTTCGCTGAGGATGCCGCTCGGGGACGAGTCGATGCTCACGAGCAACGCGCCCACGTGCCTCGCGCACATCAGGGCGGGCGGGTGGTCGGCATGATCTCGATCGGCGATCTCGTGCACTGGGCGAGCCGCGAGCAAGAGGCCGAGATCAAGATGCTCACCGAGTACGTACAGGGCGTATATAAGGGGCAATCCCCCGCGGCGGCCTCCAGCGGACGCGCGCGGGGCGCGTCCAGGGGGCGACGCGGCGATCGGCGAGAGCGCGCCCTGCGCTGGTATCGAGCAGTCCCTCAGCGGCCGCCGCACGGGCCATCCAGGACGGCGAGCCAGGCTCCGCCCTCGCAGACGAGGGCGACAGCTCTTCCGTGACTATCCTTGACGCAGACGTCCTCGTCCGTGTCGGCGCAGGCACAGCCGACCGCGCCGAGATCGTACGCCCTCTCGAGGTTCTGCGTGGGGCTGAAGCACACGGGAGGGAGAGGCGCGCACGGGCCATCCTCGACGGCGTCCCAGCGCCCGTCGTTGCAGACGAGGGCGACCCCGCGCCCGGTGCTGTCATCGACGCACACGTCCTCGTCCGCGTCGGTGCAGGCGCAGCCGACCGCGCCTGGCGCATACGCCGTGTCGAGGTTCTGCGTGGGGCTGACGCATTCGCCACCGTCCCCATCCACGGTACAGGAGAACATCTGCGCTGACAGGACCACACCGGCCAAGAGCCTTGCTGAGAGTTTCATAATTCACCCTTCTCTGCGCAACGGCATTGCAAGATGAGGGCCGCCGAAAAAAAGCCCGGGCACTCCAGCTCTTGCGTGTGGCATGGCTGTCACGCTCTGGCACAACTCGCTGAAATCGTGCGGTGATCGCTGTCGGGTCTTCCGGCCGTGAGCCGCGGGCCCACGGGGCGGACAGGAGGAGCCGAACGCGTGAGCCGCGGCGCTGCCCGGCCCACGCGTCTGCCGCGCTGGCGCTCGCATCGGCGGCCGCCCGAGGCCGGCTCGTTCGTGCTCGGCCTCGTCGTCTCAGCGCTTCGCCGCTTCCTTCAGCGCTGCCAGGGTCGCGACCCGGCCCGCGGCGCCGGCGCCGTGCGCCCCGACGATCCGCTCGACGTCCAGCTTCAGGCGGGTGATCGCGTCGTAGAGCTCGCCGGCCGACTTCTCGTTGATCGGGCCCCCAGGGCTGAAGAGGTCGGCGTTGAAGAGGAGCTTCTCCGCGGGCAGGTACACGACCACCATCCCCTGCGCGTGCTCGGTCTCGATCACGTGGAGTTCCACCTCCCGTCCCGCCAGATCGGTGAACCGCTTGAGGGACTCCACCTCGTCGATGGCGACCGGGACGTTCGCCTGCTCCAAGCGGTCGGGGCTGACAGTGTGCGGCCGGGCGAACACGTCGCGGAAGAAGTCGGCGCCCGCCTGACCATGGCGACGAGCTTCATCCGCCCCTTGCAAGCTGGGCACTCGAGGACATCTATCGCAAATGTGCGGCGCAAGATCTCGGCCCACGGTCGATAGCCGCCACGCTTGCGTTTCGGAGCGGCGTCATCGTCCGCCTTCGTAGGCTCTTGTGGCTTCGCAGGGCGCGGTCCGATGCGCTTGCGCGCCAACGTGGGCGACTTGCCGAGGCGAGCACGCCAGCGTACTTGACGGTGTGAAAGCGCGGCGGCGGGACGCTGGCCGCGAGGCGGCACAGGAGCGAGGCGCGTCAAGGGCGGCGCAGCCGCCGAGCCCTGCGAGGGAACCCTTGACGCGCCCGAGCACCCCGGCACACTCAGGACGCGATGGGCCGACCATCACGCCTGTGACCGAGGCCCGCTCACTGTCGCGATGGCCATCAGCCAGGCCGAGCGAGAGAGCATCAACCAGTTTGACTCTCAACACCGTTCCCCTCGCCTTCGCAGGCGGCACCGCGCCAAGCGCGATGGTCCCCTTCGTGACCGCCGCTTCGAAGAACTGGGCCGAAGGAACTCCCGTCACCGTAACGGACGCCACGCTCCCGATGGCCCTCGAAGCCATGAGCGTGACGACGTTCGTGAGTCAGTGAAGCCTAGCCAGATCGGCCCCGTCGCTCAGGGGACCTTCATCAGGGCGTTCTGCTCTGCTTGCACGCGGCCATCGGTGCAGAACTTGCAGTTGTCGCCGTAGAAGAAGTTCCTGTTCGCTGTGTCATCCATCAAATGAACGCGGAACCAGGCCGCGGCCGACGACAGGGACACGCCATTTGCGCCCTGATAGACCCAGCTACCGTGATCCGCGTTGAGCTCGTTGAGGAAAAACGCGGGCTGATCGGTGACCGTCTTGAAGACATCGTGGACCCCGCTGCATTTCACCGTGGAGTCGTTCCCCCCGCAGAAGAACAACATGGGGGTGTGCACTCCCTTGAGGGCACTGGTGCCGCAAATCGTGCCGAGGGCCGAGAAACGGGGATCGGAGGCCGTCTTGCAAGTCGACATGCCCCCATAGGAATGGCCAAGCTGGCCGATCTTCGTGGTGTCGAGGGCGTGATAGTACGGGCTGCTCGCATCCTCGGCTTGTTCCAAGATCCAATCGAGGCCCGCGGTCGTGGGAAGAGGATCGCCTTCGGCGGTCGCGGTGCTGAGAGAAGCCACCACGACGAAACCGTGGGACGCGAGATGGTTGACGATCGGTCCGTATTGTCCGCACCACTGATTGCTGCCGGCGTTGACGACGCATTTCGGCGGGTTCTGCTCCGGATTGTCCCGGTAGCCATTGGCCCAGATCAGGATCGGATGGCAGTGGCCGCTGGTTGCGATATTGCTCGGGCGGTACACGTGAAAGCGCTGTTGCTCGTCCCCATAGATCGGATCGGGAACGACGCCGGCGAGGGGGCCGACGTTCTTGTCTGCGGTGACCGAGAAGGGGCCCGTCTTGGTAGGATCGGCCGTGGGGAACGGGTCGCCGACGCAGCTACCGGTCGTGCCGCCGCTACCGGTCGTGCCGCCGCTTCCGGCATTTCCTTGGCCGCCGCTGCCCGATTGCCCGCCCGAAGCCGCGCCACCCGTGGCCCCACTCGAGCCGCCCGACGCCGAGCCGCCAGCCCCACCACTGGATGCGCCGCCGCTGGATGCGCCGCCGCTGGATGCGCCGCCGCTGGATGCGCCGCCGCTTTCGGCCGTTCCCCCAGAGCCCGTCGCACCACCGGAGGCCGTGCCCCCGCTGCCCGTCCCACCGCTGTCCGTGCCAACCGCGCCCCCGCTCGCGGCAGCGTCCCCATTCGATCCGTTACCACACGCCGCGGTGGAAACGCACACGCCCAAAGCCAGTAGCCAACGCCTCATGGTGACTCTGTCCTCGCCCAGCCGCTCAGCGTCGTCAAGCGCTTTGGCGGATAGGACAAGCAAACGCGTTCCGCAAAGTCAAGATTCTCGGAGCCGTTCCTGACTCGTGCAGTCCGACTGTACGAGCTTATCGACAGAACGGGCCTTATGCGATCAGACAGGCCTTCCACTCGTGAAACGCCTGCGATTACCGCGACGTCGCACCAAGCGGAAGGCATCCTACCGTATAGCTGTACACTACTGAGCTCGTCCAGACGGCCGCCGTCGCGGTTCGCGGCGCGTCGTGATGGCCGGCGCACGCACCTCAGGGCAGACCTCCCCCCCCGGCCACGTCGTCGAGCAGCGTCCCTCCCCTTTCAGTTTCGTCACGCGGGGTCCGCCGAGTACCGCGCGCGGCACTCCAGCGGCTCGGCGACCAGACCGAGGTGGCTCAAGATCTTCCTCGCCGTCGCCTTGTCCGTGATCGCGGCCATGAGTCGCATCCGCCCGCTGCATCGCGGGCACGCGAGAACATCTACTGCGTAAGTCCGCCGCAAAAGCTTCGCCCATTCGACGCGAGGCGACGTCGCCAGAAGGAGCCCATCCACGAGGCTGCGTTGCTTCGCATGCGGCGCGAGCACACCGTGGTAGCGCACCAGCGGATGGCGCGGCGGCCGCACCAGCGCGGCGAGCCTCGCGAAAAACACAATCGGCGTCATCACCCGATGCGTTCCTTTTCGCCGCGGGTATTTCACCTGATAGGCCACCCGACCGTCGCGGAGGATGCTGAGCCGCTCCAAAGCGAAGCAGGGACGCGCGCAATACCGGACGAGCCGCTCGCGCCCCTCGTCGTCGTAGCCCTCGATGCGCACCGCCGCCTCGACGTTGAAAGCACGCCGGCGCGACGCTTTTGGGCCTTCGCGATCTCTTGGATGAAATGCGCCCGATCGCTGTCGCGACGCCGGCAGCGGCAACCCTCGGTCGTACGTCTCGCGAGCGTGAGCGAGAAAGCTTTCCAGGTGATCCCGAACAAGGACGTGGAGAACGGTGTCCTCTGGCTTTCGCGGCGCATACGCAGGTGACGTGAGGTGCCGCGGGATAGGCAGCTCTGCCCGCTCGTTCCGGCTTCGAGCGCCTGTCTCACACCGGTTCGACACGGGAGCTCGCCATGGCGGATTCCGTGCCGCTTTGCAGTCGCGTCATTTCACGCGTGGGCGAGGCAGCCGCTCGCGCGATCACCGATCGCCGCCATGGCGGCGCCAGTCCGTTGAGCGCTTGGCTCGTCGTCCGCCTTCCCAGGCTTCTCTGGCTTCGAAGGCCGCGGTTCGATGCGCTTACGATGAGGTCGAGTTCAGCCGGCGGCGAAAAGTCAGGGTCCGAGCCACCGGAGAGGAGCTGTTCGAAATGTTATGTAAAATGCGATGCATATCGGGCGGAGGGTCCGGTCAGCCGATGTCAACGCCGCGCGAGGTCGAGCACCGGACGAGGCGAGAGTTCCGACGCCCTGATCACGGCGTCTGCCGACGTCGGTCGTCCGCGACAAGCCGAGCCTCGTCGGCTAGCTTCTTAGGAAGCAGGTGGCCGAACCTCTCCCATCGGAGATCGACCCCGCGTGCAGCCCCGCACCTCAGCGCCGGCGAGCTCGTGGCCGGCGCCGCCGAGCTCCTCCAGCGCGAGGCTCGGGGCCGACCGCGGAGCGGCCAGCGGGCGTCGAGGTGGACGCCGGCGAGCGCGTGAGCGCGCTGGCGTCGTACCAAATACACCGCCCCAGAACGGCCGGAAAGGGCGCATAGACCCGCGAAACCACGCGGAGCGCGCTGCCGTGGAGGGGTATCGAGACGCCTGCTACGTCAATGCCACGTCAACGCTACGGCCACCCCACGGCCACGAGAGCAGCCCGCCGTTCGGTCGGCGAACAGCACCCGCGCCGCGCGCTGCCCCCGCCGGAATCGTGCGTTTGTCGACCGAAATCGGCGCAGGCCGTCCCGATGCTGGTCATCATCGACGGGCTCCTTCCCCCGTGCGTAGCACGGCGGGCTGGCCGTCAGGTTCCGGGAGAGGCAGCACACAGTGGTCCGGGCTGTTCGTCAACCGATCGGTGGGCGAATACTTCTCCACGTCGATTTTTGTGCTGACTCGGACCGCGTGGCCGATGCCTTCGGCATCGCCGACCGATCGGCAGACGCTCGGCGATCGTTCTCGCCCGTGCCGCCGACTGGCACGGTTGACGACTTCAAGCGCAGTGGCGAGCATCCCCGAGCCGGCCAGGAACCCTGCGAGCCGACTGGGAATTTCTGGTTCGGTCCCGCTCACCCCCGCGCGCGCGGCGGCTGCGCGGCCCGCGCCGCCGGCTGCGCGGCCCGCGTCGCCGCCGGCGCCGCCGCCCTCGGGCGGCCCACGGCGTCCCCCGCGGAGAGGAAGCGGGCGATGTTCCTTGGCTCGGTCACCATGGCGACGAGCTTCATCCGCCCCTTGCAAGCTGGGCACTCGAGGACATCGATCGCAAATGTGCGGCGCAAGATCTCGGCCCACGGTCGATAGCCGCCACGCTTGCGTTTCGGAGCGGCGTCATCGTCCGCCTTCGTAGGCTCTTGTGGCTTCGCAGGGCGCGATCCGATGCGCTTGCGCGCCAACGTGGGCGACTTGCCGAGGCGAGCACGCCAGCGTACTTGACGGTGTGAAAGCGCGGCGGCGGGACGCTGGCCGCGAGGCGGCACAGGAGCGAGAGCGGCTCCATGTCCACCGCGACAGTCCCGTCAGCGAAGGCGCGCTTGAGCGAGAGCCGCACCAGGCCGTCCTGCTGCGGCTCGACGCGCTCCTTTGCGATCGGGGGTCGCAGCACGTAACGCAGCAGCGCCTCCCTCGCCGCGGCATGGTGCGCACCGGGGCGCGTCGCTGCGTGCAAGGTGAAGCCGTCGAGCGCAACGCACAGCGGCTTGTCGTACGCGAGCGCGCTCGGAGAAGACGGCGAGAGCCCGCGGAGCCATCGCGGGGCGACGACGTGTGGCGCGGCTCTCGTCCCGAGACGGCGGAGGCACAGAGCGCTGCCTCGGGCTCGTCGTCCTCCTCGACGTCGTGCTCGATGTCGAGATGCCCGTGCCGCCGGAGGGAATGGAGCATCCGCCCGGCGTGCTCTAGGACCTGACCGACCTCGCGCGTTCGCAGGTGACCGAGTTCGTTCCACACGAGCTCGGTGCCGTCTTCGTGATAAGCCCCGTCGAGGAAGACCACGTGCAGATGCGGATTGAGCCGCATGTCGCCGGACGTGCGTTGCACGACGGTCACCGCGCCGCTCTTGACCGCGCCGCACGCGCCTCGGCGCGCGGCGCCACCGGCAGCCCGAGCAGCCGTCCGATCGCCTCGTGGACGACCCGGGCCGCCACGTCATCCCCGAGGGCGACGGCGCGGCTCAGGGTGCTGGCGAGCGAGGCGACCACGGCCGCCCGAGGCGACGGATCGGTCACGGCGAGCTCCCCAGGCCCGGTGCGGCCCCACGGGGCCCCCTGCGCCGCCGCATCGCGCGCGGCCAAGGGAGTCGCGGGATCACCGTCCCACCGTACAGCCACGCTGCACGCGCTGGTTACCATGGAGAACCTTGCGCGATCCGCCTACCTCCCGGAAAAGTGACGCTGTATCAGCCACTTATCCATGCATCGACGAGATACTTCTCCTGTACGCTCGCGATGCGCCGGGCGCGCGCCCGCCGTTTCCTGGATCAAGGAGGTCGCTCGGATGAGATGCAGGGTTCTGCTTCGGATCGTGCTCATCGCTTCTTTCTCACTCGTGCTCTTGCTCGCCGGTATCCGCCCGAGCGCCGCTCAGTCGAATTTGCCCTACTGGACCGAGATTCCGCAGGGCGGCGCCATCCCCGACGCCATCTGGGACGGCGCGAGCGCCTATCACCAGGGCATCTTCTACATCTTCGGTGGGTTGAACGGGACCTACCCGGATGACGAGCCCGTGGCCGATTTCAGCGCCTTCGACGTCGACACGCTGACCTGGTACGACCTCGGCCAGTACCCAGGCGGGCCGTCCGCCAGGGCCGAGTCGATGATGTGGTGCGTCGCCGAGGAGGACGCGCTGATCGTCTCCGGCGGGAGAGGTCCTTTCCGGCGCGGGCTCGACCTCACGCACCAGGACACGTTCCGGTTCGATCCGGTGCACGGGTGGACGCAGATCGCGCAGAGCGCGGCCGAGATCGGGCGCGCCAACCGCTCCACGGAGGCGGTCGCCGTGCGAAAGAAGGGGAAACACAAGACCGTCGCGTACGCCTTCTCGGGCTCGTCGTCGACGCTGCCAGCCTTCATCAACCGCCCTGACGGCCTCCAGCACAACCTGGTCCGCTACAAGAACGGCTGGAAGCAGGTCGCGACCGGCTCACCCGCGCCGCGCGCTCGAGCCCACCATCCGCTCGTCTACTCCCAGGGCTGGAACGCCCTGCTCGTCTATGGGGGATACACGAACGACGCCGTGAACGGGACCGGCCTGTTCACGCCGGAGAACTACCTCGGCGACCTCTGGTGGTTCGACATCGACACGGAGACCTGGGATCAGCTCGTCTTCGACGAGGCCGCCGGACCGGGCCACCGCGACAACGCGAAGCTGATCGCCGATGAGCACAACGACCGCATCTGGCTGTTCGGGGGCAGCCAGTTCGACGGTACCACCCTGTCCGATGTCTGGTACTTCGATCTCCCCACAGGGACCTGGACCCGCGTGGACACCGCGATGACGGGACCCGCGCCGGCCCCGAGGTTCGGCCAGTTCTACTTCACTCGGAGGACCGCCACGGCTTACGAGCTCTACCTCTTCGGGGGAGCGACCGCGGAGTTCGCGCCAGTGCTGCTCAACGACATGTGGAGATTGACGATCCCCCTCGCCTGCGGCGGCTGAGTCTCCCCAAAAGCTCCGAATACGCCGGTCTCAGGCGAATTCTCCGACCTCGCCCTGGTCACGATTTCCTGAACTCCACAGGCCGGACTGCCGGGCTGAGCTCTTCGCAGGTGAAAACTCCGGGAGCGTCGCCAAGGAACCGCGCGGCGAGCAGGGCTACGGCTGGGACCCTGTGTGGATCCCGGACGGCTTCGAGCGCACATTGGCCGAGCTCCGGAGCTCGAAGTATGTCGTCAATATGCGACTCTTGCCTTTTCTCGAGCTCGCCGCCGAGCTGCGTGGCACGGGCTTCGAAGGCGTGTTCGAGTCTCACGTGACCGTCGCCGCCTGCGACGAAGCCGCGTCGTCACGCCATTACCTGCACGATCCGGTCTCGATCGAGCGCGGGCGCACCGAGGTGTTCTGGATGCTGTTCGGGTCGGTCACCGCGACCTCGCGGCCCCAGCCGGTGAGCCCCGCGAAGGTCCCGTTGGTCGTCATGTCGAACGGCCCGTCGCTCTGACAGTCGCTGTTCTTGACGGCGCCCCACGACCACGCGAGCCACCCCACCTCGAGCTCGACGCTCCTGGCCAGGAGCGCCTTGTAATCGAACGGGTGCTTGCCGCACTCGTACACGGCGTGCTGCGCGAACTCGCCGACCATCAAAGGCAGGTTCAGCGCCACGGACTCCTGCAGCTCTTTCGTGATCGTGGCCGCGCTGCCGTCCGTCCACCACATGTGGACGCTGAGCAGGATGTTCGGGTCGTGCTTGACGAGCGCAGGGCCGACGGCCTGCAGCTGGTCGATGTTCTGCCCCCACTTGGAGGCGTCGATCACGAGCGGGACCGTGATGCCGGCGCCGCGCATCCGGGTGATGGCCTGCTTGTAGCCCGCCTCCCACGCCGCGTTGTCGACCTCGTCCCCGACCTCGTTGCCGATGTTGACGAGCAAGCTCTGCTCGTGCTTCTTGATCACGGCGACGACATCCGCTCTCGTCCAGTAGTCGACGAGGCTCGGCAGGAGATCCCATTTCCCCGTGGCGTCGTGGAGCTCGACGATCGGAATGAGCTTCTGCGCGAGCGCGTTCGTGATGGCCTGATCGAGCCCCGCCGAGGACTCCGTGGCGAGCCAGACGATCCGCACCGCGTTGGCGCCGGTCTTCGCGATCTCCGCGAACTCCGGCAGGCCGTCGGGCCCCGACGACAGCCACACGACCATCTCGTTGACGCCCCGGAGCAGCACCTTCTCTCCGCAGCGGTCGTAGAGGAAACGGCCGCGCACCGAGAACCCCGTCGACTCCTGGTCACCCCCGCCGGCGCCCGCGCCCGAGGTGGCGCCGCCAGCGCCGGACGTGGCGCCGCTGCTCGAGGTGGCGCCGCCAGCGCCGGACGTGGCCCCGCTGCCCGCGCTCGCGCCGCTGCTCGAGCTGGCGCCGCCGGCGCCGGACGTGACGCCGCTGCTCGACGTGGTGCCGTCGGCGCCGGACGTGGCTCCGGTGGCGCCCCCGCCCGCGCCCGATGCGCCGCCCCCCGCTCCGGTCGTCTCCTGCCCCGAGCCCTGCGGGTCGTCCGCGCCGTCTCCGCATCCCGCGGAGAGGCCCAGCGCCATGAGGGCTGCTCCGGTCCAACCAGCCACCGACCCGTGAAGAACGCGCATCGTGATCTCCTTCTGCCTCTCCCCCGATTGGACCTGGCGACGTCCGGCTTCGACCCTGCGCGACCGCACGGTGAACCCTTCTCGTTCTGCAGGTCGACCAGGCCCTGCGCGCCGCGCATCACCGCGGGCAGCGCGCCAGTCGCGCCGCATGGCCAGGCCTGGGAGGAGCCCACGGCGAGGAGAGGACCTATTCCGTCCGCGGGCCCACGAGAATGAAGAAACCAAGAAACCGCGGACAGGGGCTCACCAACGACTCCTACGACATGGCCCGAGGCACGCGGGAAGAGCGGACAGGAAACCACTTAATCGGTTCATTGTCCAGCGCCTTGAAGGGCGTTGCTGATCCGCGATGTTTGAGCGGACGATCGCGCTTCGGGGCTCGCGGAGGCGGCCACATGGGTGAGCTGGCCCGCTTGAGTTAATCGGTAAAGTTACACCGCAGCGCCGATCGCGGCGTGGGAGATCTCGTGGCGCGATGCGCCGACAGGAGTGAGGTCACGCGCCGCGGGCGCTGCGTGCATTCAGGCGGCGCGCGGGCGCACGCCGTAGCCAGCCCCGCGCACGGCCTCGACGAGGGCGTCCACGGGCGCGCTCGCTGGATCGTGCTGCACCACGACGGTGCCCTCGCGCAGGCGCACGTCGACCTTGGCCACGCCGCCGCCGAGCTCGCGAAGCGCGCTGTCGATGTGGCGGACGCAGGACGGGCAGCTCATCCCGTCCACCTGGAGCATGGTCTCTTTCATGGCGTCTCCCTTTCGGCGACCCGCGGGCCGCTCACCTTCGGAGACGCAGCCATCGGGGTTCATTACACCCCGAGCAGCGGCGGGCCTGCCACGGAGGACCGTGAGGCGCTCGCGCCGCGCACCCATGGTAGAAGGGGCCCGTGGAGGACAATCCGCGGACCGCCATCGCTCTGGCCGAGGCTCCGCCGCGGCCATCTCCAGGACCTGGAAGGGTTGGCCACCCGGGCAGGAACAGGAGAACAGGCGTCGCAGCCACGCCAGAGCGGCCAGCCTCCACGGCAGCTGGTCGAGAGACGCTCGACATCCCGGTCGAGACCGTTCACAATGGTATCAGATTTGAAATTGATTTTCAAAATCTGACGGGGCCCATGGTTTCCAGCGTTCCTCCCCAACTTGACGTGACCTTCTCCGACGTGGACTCGACCGGCCGCGATGCCCCGGCGCACGACGCCGGCGCCGCAGCTCCCGCGGGTCCGCTCTCGGAGGTGCGCGCCGGTGAGCGCGTGATCGTTGTCGAGGTCGGCCTCGACGCCGAGCTCGCCGGGTGGCTCGGGGCGATGGGGCTCGGCCCCGGCCAGACGCTCACGTCGATCCGGCGCGCGGCGTTCGGCGGGCCGCTCCACGTGCGCACCGGGTCGGGCGGGGAGCTCGCGATCAACGCGACGCTCGCGCGCTCGATCCTGGTGGCGCCCCTGCCCTCGCAGCGGCGGGTCGGATGACCGCCTCGCACTGCCATGCAGGCACGGAGCGCCTCCCGGCGTCGACAGGGCGGCCGCTCATCGCGCTGCTCGGGCGGCCGAACTCGGGCAAATCGTCGCTGTTCAACCGGCTGACCGGCGGCAGCGCGCACGTCGGCAACTTCCCGGGGATCACGGTCGACATCCTCACGGCCGACGTCCGCCTCGCGGGCGGGGCCGTGGCGACGGTCGCGGATCTCCCTGGGCTTTACTCGATCGAGGCCGTCGTCGATCCGGCGACGGACGAGGGCGTCGCGCGCCGCTTCCTCGACCGCACCGGCGAGGGCGAGCGGCCGCGCCTCGTCGTCCAGGTGGTGGACGCCACGCAGCTCGCGCTCGGCCTGCGGCTCACGCGTGAGCTCGTGCGGCGCGGGCTCGCCCCGCTCGTCGTCGCCACGCAGCGCGACGTGCTCGAGGGCGAGGGGCGCGGGCTCGACCTCGGCGCCCTCGAGCGCGCCATCGGCCTGCCCGTGCTGCTCGTGAGCGCGAGGGACCCGGCCGCGCGGGGCGTGGTGCTCAACGCGGCGGCCGCGCGGCTCGACGCGATCGCGTCGGGCGCCGTGAAGCCCCCCGGCGCCGCGGCGTGGGATCCGGATGAGGTGGCGCGCGCCGCGTACGTCGAGCCGCCGCGCCACGACGCCGCCGCGGAGCGGCGGAGGACGTTCACCGCGCGCGCCGACGCCGTGCTGCTCCACCCGGCGGCCGGCCCGGTGCTGTTCCTCGGGCTCATGGCGCTCCTCTTCGCCGCCGTGTTCCTCGTGGCCACCCCGGTCACCGAGGCGCTCGACGCGGCGATCGGCGAGCTCGGCAGCCTCGTGTCCCGCGCCCTCGGCGGGGGGCTCGCCGCCTCGTTCGTCGTCGACGGCCTGCTCGGCGGGGCGGGGACGGTGCTCGCCTTCATGCCGCAGATCGTGATCCTCACGATCGCCATGGAGCTGCTCGAGGCGAGCGGGTACCTCGCGCGCGGCGCCTTCCTCGTCGACCGCCTGCTCCAGCTGATGGGGCTCAGCGGCCGGGCGTTCCTCCCGCTGCTGATGGGGCACGCGTGCGCGGTGCCCGCCGTGCACGCCACGCGCATCCTGCGCGACCCGCGCGAGCGGCTCACGGCGATCCTCGTCCTGCCGCTCATGGCCTGCTCGGCGCGGATCCCGACCTACGCGCTCCTCCTGACGACCTTCTTCGCGGCCCACGGCGCCTGGGTGCAGGCGCTGCTCTTCGTCGCGCTCTACGTCGCCGGCATCTTCTCCGGGCTCGTCGCCTCGCTCGTGCTGCGGCGCACGGCGACCCGCGGGCGCTCGCTCCCGATGGTGCTCGAGATGCCGGCGTACCGCAGCCCCGAGCCGCGGCTCGTGGTCCGCAAGGCGGGCCAGGCGGCGTGGCGGTTCACGCGCGACGTCGGGACCGTGATCCTGGCCGTCTCGGCCGTGCTGTGGGTGCTCCTGAAGGTCCCCATGCCGGGCGCCGCGCCCGAGCAGCCCCCGGCCGCCGCGGCCGAGAGCGCGGCGGCGTCGCTCGAGGCGACGTCGCTCGAGGCGAGCATCGCCGGCAGCGTGGGGCGCGCGCTCGAGCCGGTGACCGCGCCGCTCGGGTTCGACTGGCGCATCAACGTCGGCCTCATCGGCTCGTTCGGCGCGCGCGAGGTCATGGTCGGGACGATGGGGGTCATCTTCGGCGTCGAGGACGCCGACGACGAGCCCGCGCCGCTCGCCGAGCAGATCCGCGAGGCGAGGCGCCCGGACGGGGCGCTCGCGTACTCGTCGCGCACCGGGCTCGCGCTGCTCGCGTTCTTCGTCCTGGCGTGCCAGTGCATGAGCACCGTGGCGGCGATCCGGCGCGAGACGAAGTCGTGGCGCTGGCCCGCGTTCGTCCTCGCCTACACCTACGCGGCGGCGTACGTCGCGGCGCTCGTCGTCTACCAGGGGAGCGGGCTGCTCGGGATGCCGTGAGGCGGCGCCGCTCAGGGAGCGCGCGCCGGACGCGGCGCCGGCGCTCCTCTCCCTGGCGAGCAGGAACAGATCGGCATCCGAGGAAGCCATGCCGAGGGACCTGACCGCGTCGCCCCTTCAGGCGGCGCCGCTCTCGTGCAACAATCGGTCGATTCCGGTGGGGGCCACGGTATCGGCAGAAGAGATCGAGGCGTCGATCGGCCGCGACGAGGAGGTCGCCTGCACGGCCTCTCTCACCCCATGCGCTCGCCGCGAGGTTTACCCGGCGCCGGGCGAGCTCATGGCGCGCGCGGCGCCCCGCATCGCGCGCGTGGCCGATCTCGACGAGCTCGCTGCGCTCCTGCTGGACCAGGCGATGGAGCTCGGCGCTCGCGCTGCCTACCTGCTCCTGACCTCCGAGGACACCGGCGAGCTCGGGCTCCATTCCCACCGCCACGTGCCCGCCGACATTTGCCTCTGCCTCGCGCGGGTGGCGCGGGGCGCGCCGCTGCTCGATGAATGGGCGGCGAGCTCGGGTCGGGTTCAGGTGATGAGCGATGCGCGCTCGCTCGATCCGGATCCGTCCATGACGCGAGATCTCTGCGCGCGGACCGGCGCACAGAGCGCGGTCTCGATGCCCCTCTGCGTCCGCGATCGCTGCCTTGGCGTCCTCTCGTTTTGCCTGCCCCGCCCTTACCCTTGCGCCGACGTCGATCTCGGCGCGCTCGCCGCGCTCTTCGCGATCGGCCTGGACAGCGCCCTCGCGCGCCGGGGGGGCGCACGGACCTCGGACCGCATGGCCCAGGAGCTCCGACGCGCGAGTCACCTGGAGAGGGCGCTCCGGGAGAGAGAGGAGCGCTTTCGGGCGATCTTCGACGGGGCGCTCCAGTTCATCGGCCTGCTCTCGCCGGAGGGCATCGTCCTGGAGAACAACCGCGCCGCTCTCGAGTTCTGCAGGGCCACGGAGGCAGAGACGATCGGCCGTCCGTTCTGGGAGCTGTCGGGGTGGAGCCCCGAGCACAGGGAGCACGTCCGCGCCGCCGTCGCCGAGGCCGCGGCGGGCCGGCTCGTGCGAGACGAGATCTACGTGAACGGCGCGACAGGGCGGCGCTTCATCGATTTCTCCATCAAGCCCATCACCGACGACCGTGGCAGGGTCGTGATGCTCATCCCCGAGGGGCGCGACATCACCGAGCGCAGGCAGGTGGAGCAGTCGCTCCGCGAGAGCGAGGAGGACTTCCGGCTCACCTTCGAGAACGCGCCCATCGGCATGGCCATCGTCGGGCTCGGCGGGGGGTTCATCCGCGTCAACCACGTCTACTGCGAGATCGTGGGCTACTCGGCCGACGAGCTCTCGCAGCTCCGCTTCCAGGACATCACCCACCCCGACGACGTGGACACCGACGTGGGCCTGGTCGAGCGGCTGCGCAGCGGTGAGATCCCGCGCTATCAGCTCGCCAAGCGATACATCCACAAGAACGGCACGACCATCCACGTCGTGCTCCATACGTCCGTCGTGCGCGACGAGAAGGGCGAGCCCCTCCACTACATCGCCCAGGTGGAGGACGTGACGGCGCGCAAGCAGGCCGAGGAGGAGCGGGAGCGCCTGCTCGCGCAGCTGGACGCCGAGCGGAGGACGCTGCGAACCGTCTTCGACAGCGCGCCCATCCCGCTCCTGCTCGTCGATCGGAGCGGCGCGGAGCGGCTGATCGCCAACCCGCACGGGCGAGATCTCACCGGGGGCGCGGAGGAGCGGGAGCAGTGCGTCGGTCGCGTGCGGCGCCCGGACGGCACCGCCCTCCTGCTGGACGAGCTGCCGTCGAGCCGGGCGATGCGCGGCGAGACGATCCTCGGCGAAGAGCTCCTCGTGGCCAAGGAGGACGGCTCGTTCGGAACCTTCCTCATCGCCGCCGCGCCGATCCACGACGGCGCGGGGAAGATCACGGGCGCCATCGTCGCCGGCGAGGACATCAGCGCGTTGAAGGAGCTCGCGCGCATGCGCGAGGAGTGGACCAGCATCATCGCTCATGATCTGCGTCAGCCGATCACCACGATCCTCCTCAAGGCCTCCCGGCTCGCGACGGAGCCGCAGTCCAGCGACAGAGCGCAGCACATCCGGGCCAGCGCGATGCAGCTCAACCGGATGATCGACGATCTGCTCGACGTCTCCCGCCTCGAGTCGCATCGGCTGGATCTCAGGCAGGTCGAGATCGATCTGCCAGCGCTCATCCGCGCGACGGTGGAGCGGACGGCCGACGCGACGAGGGGACACCGGGTCGACGTCGAGGTGCAGGACGGGGTCCCGCCGCTGCTGGCCGATCCGGGGCGCCTGGAGCAGGTGCTCACCAACCTGCTGTCCAACGCGGCCAAGTACGGCGCGCCCGAGACGCCGATCAGGATCGCGGTGGAACGGCGGAGCGGCGAGGTGTCCGTGGCGGTCGAGAACGAGGGGAAGGGCATCGGGCCGGACGATGTGCCGAGGCTCTTCACCCGCTATTACCGGACGCGCGAGGCGAAGGCAGGAGGCGCCACCGGGCTGGGCCTCGGGCTCTACATCGTGCGGGGGCTCGTCGAGGCCCACGGGGGGCGGATCTGGGCGGAGAGCGCGCCCGGGAAGACGACCTTCCAGTTCACGCTGCCGCTGCCGTAGCGGCGAAGCGCGGACCTGACGCGCTGCCGCGCCGCTCGAGACAGGCGTCAGGAGAGACCGCGGCAGCCTGGTGCCCCTCCTTGACAAATGCCACCGAGGCGCACATTCTTTCCCTGTCGCGGCTCCCCGTCGATGGGAGCGACCTCGGGCGGAGGAGCGCGCCTTCCCAGGTACGGAGTCCATCCATCGCCGTCGCCTCGAGCGGAGGAACACCATGGAACACGACAGGGTCGCGCTCATCACGGGCGCAAACCACGGTATTGGGCTCGAGCTCACGCGTCGTCTGCTGTCGGAGGGCTTTCAGGTCATCGCGCTGAACCGCTCGGGGTTCCCCGAGGACGATGCGCTGATCCGGGAGGGCATCGAGCGCCGGAGGCTCCGTGTCCACATGGCGGATCTGTCCGATTTCGAGGGCCTCAGGCGGGTGCTCGGCGCGATCACCACGAGCGAAGAGAAGATCGACGTGCTGTTCAACAACGCTGGCGGCAGCGCCCCGGAGCTGACCTTCTCCAGGCAAGGCCGTGAGCTGCACTTCGAGCTCCAGACCGTGGTGCCGTACGTCATCGCGATGGAGCTGAGAGGGCTGCTGCGGAAGGGGGATTTGAAGACGGTCGTGAACACGTCCTCCAATGCGTTCGAGATGACGAGGCGCTTCGACCCGGACGCCCTGGAGCGCCCGGCGTCGTTCAAGCAGCTCTTCGGACCGTACGCGACGTCCAAGCTCGCGCTCTCCCTCTGGACGCGTGAGGTGGCGCCGCTGCTCGCGGGGGATGGGATCAAGATCCGGAGCGTGGATCCTGGGCCCAACAACACGCTGAGGAAGGGAAAGCGGTCGGGGCTGCCGTTTTACGTGGAGCCGCTGATGAGGTTCCTGTTCCCGCCCCCGAGCCAGGGGGCTTCTCGGCTTTACGAGGCGGCGTTCGGCGCGAACCGGGACCTCTCAGGCGTCTATTTGAAGAAGGACCGCGCGATGGATCTCCCGTTCCGGGAGCATGGCCCGAGGGTGCTGGAGAAGGTGCGATCCATCCACGAGCGGGAGTTCGCCGCCCTCTGAGGTCCTCGAGACAGCCGCGCCTCGCTGACGCACATCTCCTCTCGCCGGGCGGGCGCACATCACATCTCCTCGAGCTCCTTGCCCTTCGTCTCGGGGATGAAGGCGACGACGAACACCAGCGAGGCCGCCGCGGCGGCGGTGTAGAGCCCGTAGGCGATGCCCAGGCCGGCCGCCTTGAGCGCGGGGAAGGTCGCGCTCACGAGGAAGTTCGCCAGCCATTGCGCGGCGGCTGCGATCGAGAGGGCGAGGGCGCGGATGCGGTTCTCGAACATCTCGCCGAGCAGCACCCAGGTCACCGGCCCCCAGGACGCCCCGAAGCAGAAGACATACAGGTTGGCGGCGAGCAGCGCGGCGGGGCCGGCGGCGCCAGTCAGGACGGGGTTGCCCGCGGCGTCCTCGCCCGCGGCGCCGAACACGGCCGCCATGGCGCCGAGCGTCAGCGTCATGCCGATGGATCCCGCGATGAGCAGCGGCCGGCGCCCGACGCGGTCGACGGTCGCGATGGCGACGAGCGTTGTCACGATGTTCGTGACGCCGGTGATGACCGTGATGGCGAGCGAGCTTCGCTCCGAGAACCCGACCGCCTGCCAGAGGACGCTCGAGTAATAGAAGATGACGTTGATGCCCACGAGCTGCTGGAACGCCGAGAGGCCGATGCCGATCCAGACGATGCGGAGCAGCCCAGCGCGCCCGCGCAGATCCGCGAGCCTGGGCCGGCGCTCGGACGAGAGCGTCCTCTGGATCTCGACGAGCTTCGCCTTTGCTGACGCGCCGAGGAGGCCACGGAGCACGGCGAGCGCCTCGTCCACACGCCCCCTCGCCACGAGGTGGCGCGGAGACTCCGGGATCAGCAGCGCGCCGAGCCCGTAGAGGAGCGCGGGTGGGATGGCGCTCCAGAACATCCATCGCCAGGCCTGTGCCCCGAGCCAGAACGGGCTCGTCGCCGAGCCCGCGGACGTCGCGATGGCGTAATCGCCGAGCAGGGCGGCGAAGATGCCGAGCACGATCGCGAGCTGCTGGAGCGATCCGAGGCGGCCGCGCAGGTGGGCCGGCGCGATCTCCGCGATGTAGGCGGGAGCGACGACGCTGGCCGCGCCGATGGCCACGCCGCCGAGCACCCGCCACGCGCTGAAGTCCCAGGGCGAGATCGCCGCCCCCGAGCCCGCCGCGCTGACGACGAACAGCAAGGAGGTCGCGATCATCGTCCGCGTCCGGCCGTAACGGTCGGCCAGCCTGCCCGCGAGCACCGCGCCGGCAGCCGCGCCGAGCAGCGCCGAGGACACGGACAGGCCCACGGTCCCCGGGTGCGCTGTGAATGCCCTCTCCAGCGCCCCGACGGCGCCGTTGATCACGGCGGTGTCGAACCCGAACAGGAAGCCGCCCAGCGCGGCGACGGACGCGATCAGGGCGATCCGTACCGTCGAGAGGGGCTCCTCGCCGCGTTCATCCCCCTGCCGCGCCGCGGGCTCTGCCATGCCCCCGGTGAACCACGAACCGTGCCGCCGGCCGCCCCGGCGCGTCGATGAGCACGGGCATGACCAGCTACGGCGCCGCCGCCGGCGCCGCCACGATCGCTTCGAGGCGGCCGAGCACCACCTCGAGCCGCTCGATCGTCGCCTTCAGGTCCGCCCGGTACGCTCGATCGTCGGTGTGGACCAGCTCGTCTCGCATCCCCACGAGCCGGGTCGAGAGGGCCGTCCTTGTGTCATCCGCTTCGCGCTCGCTGAGCTCGAGATGCAGCATGCTCATATCTCCTCCTGACGCTGGCCATGTACCTCGGACGAGCGTTCGTTCACGGGTGCTCCCGCGCGGCTGTTCGGGCCGGCGGCCGGCGCCACTCGCCTGCTCGCTCGCCTGGCGTTCGCCGCTGCTCCTTTCGACAGCGCATGAGGTCTGCGCTGCCCGAGGACCGCGAGGGAACATGGTGACGCGACGCCTCGCTGTCATCGGCCGCGGCGATCGAGCAGCGCTCCGGCCCGTTCGACATGCGGCGAGAGACCGATGAGCCCGTGGACCCGGATCGCCTCGACGACCTGCTGCGGGGCGCAGAACATGCAAGCCAGAGGCGTGTAGCCGCGGCGAGGCCACGCCTCAGGATGGGGGAATCATGCAGATGCCAGGACCCGAGGAACGTGAACGGTTTACACAGCAGGAGAGCCCGATCGCGCCGATATCGGGCGCGCGGCGCAGGGCGGAGGAGGAGCGGGAGGCGCCGCGGATCGTGCTCGGCGGCTCGCTCGCCGAGGTGGTGTGCGGCGCGGGGACGATCGTCCTCGCGATCCTCGGGCTGACGGGGTTCATGCCGGGAGAGCTCACCTCGATCGCCACGATCGTCTTCGGCGCCGCGCTGATCGCGCACGGGGGCGCGATCGCCTCGCGCTTCGGCGCCTTGACGCGCACCACGGCGCCCGTCGAGTGGGACACGCGCGCCGAGCTCGGCGGCGGCATGGGCGCGGAGCTCGTCGGCGGCGCGGCGGGCATCGTGCTCGGCATCCTCGCGCTCCTCGGGCTCGCCCCCGGGGCGCTGACGTCGGTCGCGGTGATCGTCTTTGGCGGCGCGCTGCTGCTCAGCGGCGGTACGACCGCGGACCTCGGCGCGCTCGACGTGCGCGGCGCGCACCAGCACCTCGCCCACGTCGCTCGTCAGGCGGCGATGGCCGCCGCCGGCTTGCAGTCGCTCGTCGGCGCCGGAACGGTCGTGCTCGGCATCCTGGCGCTGGTCGGCATCCATCCCCTGGTGCTCACGCTCGTCTCCCTGCTCGCGCTGGGGTTGGCGATCGTCACGAGCGGATCGGCCGTCTCGGGCCGCGCGGCGGCGGCGCTCCGGCGCTGAGCCCGGGCCTCGCAGAGGAGGCCGCGAGCGGCCTCTCCCTCTCCATGCGCGTGTCATGGCCCCGCGCGCTTCTGGATCGACCTGGCCTCGACATGGATGTGCTTCGCATCGGGTCGCTGGCTGTCGCTGGAGGCGCGCGCAGGCTTGATGTAGAAGGCCGTCGAGGCTGGGGGCTGGGGCTGCTGGCTACCCGACCGATGTCGGCCCGATGACGGCGGCAGACGATGGGGATCGAGGGCTGCTCTCCTTCTCGACGGTGATGAGCAGCTCGAAGTCGGCGTGCGGCACGGTCATCCCGGCCAGCTTGCCTCTCCGGTTTTCAGCGTTGTAGTCGAGCACTCCGACCCGTCGCCACGGGGACGCGGAGCTCGGGCGCTGCCAGACGACGAAGTGCGTGCTGCCGGCCTCGATCCGCTCGGGCGGCGAGAGGTGAACGACGTTCACCAGCAGCCGTGTGGTCGCGGCGTCGGAGTCGATGTCGGCGGTGATGTGCGCATCGGCGCCGGGCGCGAGCCGCGTGCCCTTGATGGTTTGCTCGCTCGGGCCGCCGCAGCCCGCGAGCGCCATGCTCGCGAGAAGACCGAGCGTGAGCCCCAGCCGGCCGCCGATCCGTCGTCCCATGTCAACGTGCTTCATATCGCCACCTCGATCGCCTCTCTGCTTCACGGCGGCCCCGCTGTCCCCGTCGGGCGTCGCGTCCGGGCTGGCCGGTGCCACAGCCTCTCGGCCGCAACGTGGTAATTTGAGCAAGCGTCGTGCCGAGGTGGGATGTGCATCGGCGGATGGCGGAGAGACGAGCGCATCCACGACCGCGCCGCCGCGGTGTTCCAGGGGGATGTCCGGCGGCCCGGACGCGCGGCCCGAGGGCGCCGGAGGTCGCTCGGCGCGCGCACAGCTGATATAGCTCCGCCCAGGACATCGCAATGAGTGCCACAACGACTGCTCAGCCTCCCATCGTCTTCATCACCGGTGCCTCCTCCGGCTTCGGCGCCGCCATCGCCCGACGCTTCGCCGGCCTGGGCGCGCGCCTCGTCCTCGCTGCCCGCCGCTACGAGCGCCTGGAGGCGCTCGCGGCGGAGCTCTCGGACAGCCGCATCGCCGGCCCGGCTGGCGCGCGCGCGCCGGCGATCCACCTGATCCGGCTGGACGTCCGCGACCGCGGCGCGGTCGACAAGGCCATCGCCGAGCTCCCGCCCGAGTTCTCCGAGGTGACCGTGCTTGTCAACAACGCAGGCGGCGCGCTCGGGCTGTCGCCGGCGCACCAGGCGAACCTGGACGACTGGGAGGAGATGATCGACACCAACGTCAAAGGCTTGCTTTACTGCACCCGGGCGCTGCTGCCCGGCATGGTGGCGCGCGACCGCGGGCACATCATCAACATCGGCTCGGTCGCCGCGGAGACGCCGTACCCCGGGAGCAACGTCTACGGCGCGTGCAAGGCGTTCGTCGCGCAGTTCTCGCTGAACCTGCGCTCCGACATCCTCGGCAGCCGGGTGCGCGTCACGGACATCGAGCCCGGCATGGCGGAGACGGAGTTCTCGGTGGTGCGCTTCAAGGGAGACCAGGAGAAGGCCGCCGCCGTGTACCGCGGCGTGAAGCCGCTCTCGGCCGAGGACATTGCCGAGTCCGTCGTGTGGTGCGCGATGCTCCCCGAGCACGTCAACGTGAACCGGCTGGAGCTGATGCCCGTGATGCAGGCGTTCGCCGGCTTCGCCGTCAAGAGGAGCTGAGGCGCGCGGCGCGCACGCCGCACGCCGGCTCGATTTTCACGCTACATCCGCCAGCTCAACGGAGCATGACAATCGTTCACGAGAGGCGCGGCGTGGGCGGCGAGGTGAGCACCCCATCGGGGTGCGCGGCCGCGGCTCACCGGTCGGCGCCGATTCCGCTTCCATGACATGAGCACAGCGGCTAGAGTGCCGTCCGCACGTAGCGATGAGCGCTCCGCCCTGCGGGACGCGCTCGTGGACGGGGGGTGAATGCTCAAGCCGCCGCTGCATCTGCTGCACGAGAGGATCGCTCGCCTCCGGGCCATCTCGTTGCCCGCGAGCGGTGCCACGGTGCGGCTGGATCTCAATGAAGGTCCTGTGCCGCTCACCAGCGATGCGCGCCGCCACCTCGCAGAGCAGCTCGCAGGGCTCGCGCTCCGGCGCTACCCCGATCCGCAATCCAGCGCCGTCCGCGAGGCCCTCGCGGCGCGACTCGGCTGCACCGCAGACGAGCTGATCCTGACGGCAGGATCGGATCAGGCTGTCGAGCTCCTCGCAAAGGCGCTGACGCGACCACGCAGGCCGCCCAGCCCGCCCTGCGTGGTTTGCCCCGCGCCGACCTTCTTCATGTACCGCACGATCACGTCCGCCTTCGGCGTGGAGACGATCGACGTTCCCCTCGACGAAGCGTGGGACCTGGACACGCAGCCGATGCTCGAGGCGCTCGAACGGTACCGACCGAGCCTGGTCTTCTACTCGAGGCCGAACAATCCGACGGGCAACTGCTTCACGGAGGAGCGGCTGCGCGCCGTCATCGAGAGCGATCCGGGCGCGCTCCACGTGATCGACGAGGTCTATGGCCCGTTCGCCGGCCATAGCTTGACGGGTTGGTGCGAGCGTTATCCCAACGTCGCCGTCCTCGGCAGCCTGTCGAAGATCGGGCTCGCTGGTGTCCGCGTGGGCTGGATTCGACTGCACCCCGAGCTGCGGCGCGAGGTCGACAAGGCGCGGCTTCCGTTCAACGTGAGCGCGCTCTCGCAGGAGGCGGCCCGGCTGGCGCTCTCCGATCTCGCACCGACGCTGGCGGCGGGCGTGCATCAGCTGATCCGCGAGCGGCATCGCGTGGCTGAAGCGCTGCGGGCGCTGCCCGGCGTGACGCCTTACCCGACCGATGCGAGCTTCCTCTTGGTCCGTTTGCCCTGCGACGCCACCGCGTTCGTGGCGGAGCTCGCGAAGCAGAGCATCGCCGTCTGCAACCTCGACGACCACAGCGGACGGCTCCGCGGGCACGTCCGGATCACGATCGGCGAGCCGAGCGAGAACGATCGGCTGCTCGACGCCTTTCCTCGCGCGCTGGCGCCCGTCGCCGACCGGCGCTTCAATCCCCGAGAAGTGTGACCGTACCTCATTGAGCACGACTCGATGGCAGCACGAGGAGCCAGACCGTTGAACAACTCGTACATCGATGAGATCTATGATGTCGCGATCATCGGCGGGGGCCCTGCTGGCGCCACGCTCGCCGCGCGCCTGAAGCGCGAGACCTCGCTCTCGATAGCGATCTTCGAAGCCGACCGTTTCCCGCGTGAACACATCGGTGAGTCTCTCGTGCCTTCGGTCATCTCGGCCCTCCAGGAGAGCGGCGCCTTGCAGCGCGTCCTCGCGAGCGATTGCTGGGTCAGGAAGGCGGGCGGATATTACTCGTGGGATGCGGTTCGGCCCTGGGCGACCTTCTTCGAGCACAAGGCCTTCGAGCAAGACGGCCACCGCCGCTGGGCGTTCCACGTCAATCGCGCGGAGTTCGACGACGTCGTCCTGCAGCACGCGAAGGCGTGCGGCGTCGCTGTATTCGAAGAAGCCCCGGTCGAGGCGCTGAAGCGTCACGACGGTTATACCGAGATCGACCTCGGCGCGAAGGGCACGACGCGGTGCCGGCTGCTCGTCAACGCCTCGGGTCGGTACAGCATAAGCTCCATCACCGGACCACGCGAGTTCTTGTCCACGTACCGTAACATCGCGATCTGGAACTACATCCGGGGTGGGCGGCTCGCACAGACTCTGCCGGGCGAGTGGAACATCTTCCGGGAGCCCAATGTCTCGCCGATCGGCAGCTTCGCCTTCGAGGACGGCTGGTTCTGGTACATCCCGATCCCGATGACGGTGAACGGCAAGCGGGAGGTCGTCCATTCGCTCGGCCTGGTGACCGACCCGCGCGCGCTGAAGGACAAACGCGATTACAAGTCCTCTTCCGTCTTCATGGAGACCGCGCGGCGCGTGCCGTTCCTGGGCGAGCTCGTGCAGGAGGCCGAGCTCATCTCGGACGACTTCCGCACAGCGACGAACTATTCACGCATCAGCTCCTGGATGTGCAGCTGGTCTCACCGGGAGATCCGGATCGGCGACGCGGCGTTCTTCGTCGATCCGCTCTTCTCGTCGGGTGTCCACTTCGCCATGCACCACGCGGCCGCCGCGGCGGTGCTCGTGAAGGCCGCCTTCGACGCCTCCTTCGACGACGCGACGCGGGCGGATCTCTGGCGCGATTACGATCAGATGCTCCGGAAGCAGGGGCAGGGCTTCGCGCTGGCGATCGACCAGTGGTATAACGAGATCGCGCACGCACACCCGAACAGCGTTTACTGGCGCGAGCGCGGGGCGCGGCCGACGTTCGAGTTCCGCAGCGCCACCTTCCACCACCTCGTCAATGGCACGCTCGACGACGACCTGCTGCAGGTCATCAGCAAAGGCACCAACGACGTCGAGGCGCTGCGCGAGAGCGGCGCGTGGCGGCAGACCATGGCGGTGGTGGAGCGCATGAGGCCGACCGACGAGACCGTCGTCCGCCTCGACCACCGCGTCGTCGCGCGCCGGAGCATCACGCTCGAGCATCCATTCGTAGAGGTCGCCGGTGATCGCCAGGATCCGCGACCGAGGGCGTTCGCGCACGGCCCCTACTGGGATGCGCCCGACGAGCACGCGCACGAGGTCGCCCCCCGGTTCGGCGCGCCCAGCCCTTGCGTGCGGTTTTCCCTCGAAGGGAACGACGACGACGTCCGGATCCTGGGCGCTCGATCCGCGACGCAGCTCGTGGATCGCCTTCGCCAGCCGCGCCGCTACGGTGATCTCAAGGCAGAGCTCTCGCCGAGCGAGCTCCTGCTGGTCGATCAGCTGCTCGTCGCCGGGATGATGGAGATCGTGGCGACGCCGGCGCAACACGGCGTCGAGGCGGGCGCGAACGCGTGAGGCGCTGCGACGCCGCGGACGCGCCGCTAGGAGATCAACACTCGACGCCGGGGAACGTCATGTACGGCACCCCGACGTCGAGCCCAACGCAGAGGAGCAGATGACATGGGACCTTTGGTTGTTTTCATCGCAGGTGGTCTGACGGCGCTGGCATCGAGGCGTCACGTGAAGAAAGCGGCGAAGAAGGCGTTCCGCTCGATCGTCGAGAAGGTCGAGGACGCGAAGCGGGATCTCGACGAGGAACGGAGGACCGACGCTGCCAAGCCGGCGGTGAAGTCGACGAGCGACGATTGACGGCGACGAGGCCGGTCACCACGACCGCAGCGGCGCCGTAGCCGTGTCGGCGAGGCGCGCGCTCGGTCGTCGCTCGATCGGCTACGGCGAACGCGACGCTCCGGCAACGTCGACCCTCCGCGTCGGCCAGCGAATCGTCATGGAGGTCCGAGGTGTGGGCGAGGCTCGCGGGCCTCGGCGCACCTGGGGTCTCTCCCGCGTCGCCGACGCCGCGCGCGCGCGTCGCCCTCGCAGGCATTCGTTCTCGCGCAGATCCTCCAGACTCGAACGGAGCGTTTGATTGTCGAAGGTCCATGCGGTCAAGGCGTACTTCGTGAGGCCTGGAGAGAGCACCTGGGATGTTCCTGGGCTGTGGCGAAACTCCGACCTCGCGCGGCGCATCGAGTCCTCGCTGCGCCGATGTCCGCCGCTGACCCACGCGCACGCGAGCGCCTGGACAGGGCGCGTCCGCGTGAAATACCCGGGCAGGTTCTCCGCCGAGGAGGCGCGCGAGCAGATCGAGGCGGCGCTGCGCGCGAGCGCCGATGGGGCGCCGTCGCAGGATGCCGGGTCCAACGCGCGATCCTCGCCGGCCGGCTCGCTCAGCACTGTCCTGATCGGCGCAGGCATCGCGGCGACCGCCTATGCGACCAAGGCCGCGGCCCGGATCTTCCCGCGTACCGCCGTCCTCGCGGGCCTCGGGACGTTCGTCGGGACCGTCGCCGCGGCGGCGCGCAACAAGGGCGACGACACCGCCGAGACCACGCGCAAGGAGCGCGATCATGCGCTCCGCGAGCTCCTCGCGCTCTCGCGGCCGCACCACCGGACGCTCCAGGCGTCGATGGCGCTGACCGTCGCCGCGCGGGCGATGCAGGTCAGTTATGTCGCGCTCGTCGGCACGCTCACCGACTCGATGATCGCCCGCGACCGCGTGATGCTCTTCGGTCGTCCGGTTCGGTCCCGGCCGCCCAATCTGCTGAAGCTGGGGGCTGCCTCCGTGGCGCTGATCGCCGGCTGCTCGGTCGCAGAGTACTACTCGAAGCTCCTCTGGATGCGCGCGGCCCACCGCGTCATCCACGATCTGCGGTTGACCCTTTACGAGCACGTCCAGAGCCTCGAGATGGACCAGCTCGCCGACGCGAGCCGCGGCAACCACCTGACGCTCCTGAGCGAGGACATCAACCGCATCGAGCTGCTCTTCTCTTCGACGTGGGCCGTGTGGAACGAGATCGCCTACGCGAGCTGCAGCACGGTCGGCTTCTTCCTCATCAATCCTGGCTTCGTCGGCCTCGCCAGCGTCCCGATGCCGGGGCTGCTCTGGTTCGCCCAGACGCTGGAGCGGCGCATCCGGCCGAAGTTCGCCGAGCTGCGGCGGCAGGTCGGCGTCCTCAGCGGCGTGCTCGCAGGGAACGTCGACGGCATCTCGACGATCCGCGCCTTCGCGGCGGAGCGCTCGGCGCGCAAGTGGGTCGAGGAGGCGAGCGCGCGGCTCCGCGACGAGCAAGACGAAGCGGTCCGCCTCCTGACCTCGTACAACCCGGCCGTGCTCGCGGCCGCCAACGGGCTCCGGATGGTCACCGCGGTCGCAGCGGGTTTCCACGCCTCGAGAGGGCAGATCAGCCCAGGCACCTACGTCACGCTGGTCATTCTCAGCACCTCGCTCGCCCTCCCGATGCTCAGCGTCGCGCGCGACTTCCCGCATATTCTGTCGACGCTCGCGTCGGTCAACCGGGTCTTCGAGGCGTTCGATGCGCCACGCGAGGATCGCGACGCTGGGCGCCCGCTGGCCGCCGACGAGGTGCGCGGGGCGATCCGCTTCGAGTCGGTGCGCTTCGCGTACCGGGCCGACGTGCCCATCCTCCAGGACGTCTCGGTGACCATTCCGGCCGGTCGGACGGCCGCCTTCGTCGGCACGACCGGCGCCGGAAAGAGCACGATCGCCAAGCTCTTGCTCCGCTTCTACGAGCCCGGCGCGGGCCGCATTCTCCTCGACGAGCAAGACGTCAGCGCGCTGAGGCGCGGTGATGTGCGTCGCTGCATCGCGTACGTCGGACAGGAGATCTTCCTCTTCAACGGGACCATCGGGGAGAACATCGTCTTCGGGAGGCGCGGCGCGGGGATGGACGCCGTCGTCCGCGCGGCGCGCGCCGCGGGGGCACACGAGTTCATCTCCGCGCTCCCCGAGGGATACGACACGCACGTCGGTGAGCAGGGTCAGAAGCTCTCCGGCGGACAGCGCCAGCGCATCGGTATCGCGCGAGCGCTCCTCGATCGCAAGCCCATCGTCATCCTCGATGAGGTCACCGCGGCGCTCGACGCGGTGACCGAGGCCGAGCTGCTCCGCTCGCTGACCGCGACGCTCGAAGGGAGCAGCGTCGTGATGATCGCGCACCGTCTGTCCGCCGTTCGCCACGCCGACGCCATCCATGTGATGGAGAGCGGTCGCATCGTCGAGTCGGGATCCCACGAGGAGCTGCTCGCCTCCCGCGGCCGCTACGCGACCTACTGGGCGCTCCAGATGCGGAAAGCCGATGCCGGCGGCGCGCCGCCCGAGGGCCTGGACACATGAAGATCACGCTCATCGGCCACGCCTCGATCTTCATCGAGACCGAAGATTGTCGCATCCTGATGGACCCAGTGCTCTGGGACCCTCATCAAGAAGGCTTGTTCGACGTCCACCCGCCCCGGGAGGTCGCGCACGAGCGGGTACCGCCGTTCGACCTCCTCGTCATCTCGCATCGCCACCTCGATCACCTCGACGTGCGTAGCCTGTCGCATCTGCCGCGCGACGTGACCGTCGTCATCCCGCGCGATCCGCTCGTCCAGCAGGCGGTGAGCGCGCTCGGCTTCTCCGATGTGGTCACGCTCGCGCCGCTCACCTCGTTCTCGGCAGGGTCGACGCGGCTCCTCACGACGGCCTCCCGAGCACCCCTCGAGGAGTTCGGGCTCGTCGTGAACGATCCCACCGGCACCTGCTGGAACGTGGTCGATACGAACCTGGACGCGCCCACGATCGATGCCGTGAGGTCCGCCGTGCCGTGGATCGACGTGCTCTTCGCGGCATGGCAGCCCATGCACGAGGTCAGCTTCCAGTGGAACACGCCCATCGACTTCCCGAGCCGGCCCTACGCCGAGCTGCTCGCCCACATCGCGCGGATCGCGCCGCGCGCGGTCGTCCCGGGGTCGAACGGCTTTCGCTATCGCGGCGCGTCCGCGTGGTTGAATCGCGTCGTCTTCCCCGTCTCGCGCGAGCGGTTTTGCGCCGATGTCGAGCGCAGCTTTCAATCGGGCACGGTGGCGGCGCACCCGATGGATCCCGGCGACGTCATCGAGATCTCTTCCGGGTCGACGCGCGTGCTCCGCGGCCACTCGCCCTTCGTGGCGTCGCTCGCGCCCGCCGGGGGCGAGCTCCGCTTCGTACCCGTCGACTTCGACGGCCGCCTCGTCGATCCGAACCCCGACGCGCTCCCCGCCGCCGAGCTCCGGCGCGCGGTGGAGCAGGAGCTCGGGGTCGATCTCCCGCGCTTTCTGGAGTCGGCCGATCCGACCTTGTGGCGCCCGCATCGCGAGCGGCGGGAGCTGCAGCAAATCGACGTGGTGTTCCCCGAGGAGCGCCTGAGCTGGCTCGTCGATTTCACCCCGGGGCGGCCGCGCGTCGCGCGAGGAACGAGCCCCCACGCGACGATGTGCTCGCTCATCACCGCATCGGCCCTGCGAGGGCTCATCTCCCGGACCCGCACATGGGATTACGCCATCATGGGTGGCTTCTATCGGCGCTTCTCCTTGATGCCCAGCGACGAACCGACGGCCGATCCGCTGCGCGTTCGATTCCCGTCCAGCGAGCTCCGGGAGGCCGTCCTGGCGCTGGAGTTGGCCCGCTGGTCGAGCGCTCGCCCGCTCTCCTCCGGACGGGGCGCGTGCCCTCTCCGATTCCATCCCTCCCCGCCGCCTCGCGCCGCTTCGAAAGGTGACTCATGAGACTCCTCGGCATCTACGTCGGGCTCCACGACAGCAACCTGTCCCTCTGGGCGGACGGGGAGCTGCGCTACGCGAAATCGGAGCGAATCACCGGCATCAAGCATCACCAGGCGGCGCTCTCGTTCGTGCGCGAGACGTGCGCGCGCTGGGGCATCCCGGCGGTGGACGCCATCGCCTTCTCCGACGGGAACCGCAACCAGCTCGGCTCGTGCGAGCTCGGGCAGTTCTGGAAGGAGGTCCTCCCGGTGCCTGCGTTCGGCGACGCGCGGACCTTCTGCGTCGATCATCACTACGCCCACGTGCTGAGCAGCTGGCCCGTGGTCGACACCGCGCAGGTCGAGCTCGGGTTCGCCATCGACGGGCGCGGCGACCACGAGGCGCGCAAGACCGTGATCGCCCGTCCGGGGTCGCTCAGGCCCGAGCTCGTGCACCAGAACCCGACGCGATCCTTCGGTCGATTGCTCGAGAGGATCGGAGAGCTGATGGAGCTCCGCGCGACTCCGGGCAATGAGAACGACCTCGCCGGAAAGGTGATGGGCGCACAGGCGTACGGCGAGATCGACCACGACTTCGTCGCCTCCGTCGGCCTCGACGGGCTAGGCGAGCGCTGGTATGACGCCGTCGACGTCATCCCCTGGCGCGGCCGGCCCCCCGCGGAGACGCCTGGTTTCTTCTCGTTCGACAACCCGAGCTTCCGAGACTGGCTCACGACCGTTCATCACCTCATGGCGCTGCACACGGTCGACCACTTCTCGCGGTTCGCGCGGCGAGACATGGAGATCGCCTATGCGGGCGGCTGCGCGCAGAACGTGGTGATCAATGAGGAGCTGTTCCGTCGCTTCCCGCACATCCGCGTACCGCCGCACTCGTACGACGGAGGGCTGTCGCTGGGATGTCTGGAGCTCCTCCGCATCCAGCTCGGGTTGCCGCGCTTTTCGACCGACGGGTTCCCTTACTGGCAAGACGACGAGGCCGCGTCGGCGCCGACCGCCGCGACCATCGAGCGTGCCGCCGAGCTGCTGGCCCGCGGTCACATCATCGGATGGTTTCAGGGGCGCGGCGAGGTCGGGCCGCGCGCGCTCGGCGCGCGCTCGATCTTGATGGACCCCCGGCTTCACGACGGGAAGGATCACCTCAACGCGCGCGTGAAGCACCGGGAGCCGTGGCGGCCGTACGGCGCCAGCGTTCTGCTCGAGCACACGTCCGACTGGTTCGAGCTGGAGGGCGAGAGCCGCTACATGCTGCGCTCGGTGGCGGTGCGCGCCGATCGTAGAGCCGAGATCCCGTCCGTCGTCCACAAGGACGGGACGAGCCGGATCCAGACGGTCGGCGCTGATGCGCCGGCGCACTACCGCGCGCTGCTGGAGGCGTTCCACCGCCGAACCGGCCTGCCGATGCTCCTCAACACATCGCTCAACGGCGGCGGCAGCCCGATCTTCTCATCGGAGGCGCAGTGCCGCGATCTCTTCGCCGCGGTCGACATCGACGCGATATTCATGGGAAACGACGCGCTGTCCAAGGTCGATTGACGGAGCGGGGGCTCAGGCGCTCAGGAGGACACAAGCCATGCTCACGTGCGGTGCTCATGGTAGTAATCGGGCACGCGGGGGAGATCGGCTTTGCGCATCGCCGCGTCGGTGACGACCTCCGCCCAGTGGACGAGCAGATGGCGAGATCCCGCGAGGCTGCCCGCGCCGAGCAGCCCGCTCCTCCCGCTGACGCGCGCGAAACGGAGGCGACGCTGGGCGGCTGGGCTGAGCTGGCTCCATAGCTGCTCAGGGATGGGGCGCCGGTAGTCACGATCGCTCATGCTGCACTCTTCGACCGTGCGCCCCAGCACCGATCCCAGCTCGAACAGGCGGCGGTGCTCGACCGCCGCGCCGTGCCCTCGGCCGAGGCGCCTCACCTTCAACGCTGCCACGGCGCCCAGATCTGCGAGCAACCGGAACGGCACGGCCGTGGGCGCGACACAATACAGCGAGAGCGTGTGACGCGGGGTGCGGGTCAGGTTCGGCGTGCCGCGGTGCACCAGCCGGTGATCACGGATCAGCACCGAGCCACGCTGCATCAGCAGCCTGCGAGGGACGTTCTCGCGCACCACGCTCTGCAACGCCTGCGCCCCGAGGGCGAGCGGGTCGGTGGAGAACGGAGCCAGGCCGCCGTCGCGCGCGAGGCGGTGCGTGCCGGGCCAGACCTCCATCGGGCCGTTGTCCGCCGTGACGTCGACGAGCGGAATGTTGATCGCGACGCTGAATCGCGTGAAATCCTGGTGAGCCGTCTGATATCCCGAGTCGGGATAAGGTGTGTCCGACGCCATCAAGTAATACACCCAGTCGGGCCCCATCAGCGCGTCGATGACGCCGGTGATCTGTGCATTGTCGATCAGCTCCGGGTTCAGGAAGGGGCGCCGGGACGGAAGGTGCATATTCCAGCGGTTGATGTCGTGATTCCCGCCTTCCGGTCGGAAATGGTTCAGCACGCCGTCGTTCCGCTCGACGTGCTCCCCGCGCCCCGCAGGGACGAGCCCGTAGCGCGCGACCTTGGCCTCCAGCAGCGCGGCGAAATCATGCCGCAGCTCGTCGACGAAGGCGGTCGAGAAGACGTCGTCGAGGATCACGTAGCCCTCGGACCGGAACGCGCGCGCGGCGTCGTCGGCGCGCGACGCGCGCGCGTCCACCACGCGCTCGCCGGCGCTCGTCCATGCGCGCTTCTCCCTCGACGACGCGATGATCGCCGGTGCGAGGGGCTCTCGGAGCCAGCCGCCGAGCATCTCGACCCCGGCCCGCCAGTAGTCGGGACCGACGCGGAGCGCCCCCAGGCACGGAATATCGGCGACGTGCTCGCCCATCACCCACAGGTGCCGCGCGAGGACGAGATCGTCCAGCGCTTCGAGCTCCCAGGCTTCGAGCTCTCGCGCGCGACGGTAGCCGGCGATCAGGTCGCTGCCTCGCGCCATCGCCTCCGCCGGCGGGACGCCCTTCCGCCGCAGGATCCAGAGATACACGGCGAGGTCGTAGGCGAACCACCCGGGACCGCAGAGGTCCATGTCGAAGAACACGGCCCGGCCGTCGTCGAGGACGTGGTGATTCTCACCATTGCAGTCGCCGTGGATGACGCCGTAGGCATGATCTTGCGGCAACGATTCCAGCCGACGCTGGACGCGCTTCGCCAGCTGCTCGATCCACGCGAGCTCATGCGAGAGCCCGAGCGAGCGCAGGTGCGCGTCGATCCGCTCCATCGGCCTCGTGACGAGGAGCTCGACCCCCAGCGCGGGGCGTGCGTGGTCGGTCTCGAACCCCCGCGTGGCCAGGTGCATCTCGCCGATGCACTGCCCATATCGCGCGAGGCGATCGCCCCGCGACCAGTCGGCCTCGGCGCCGTCCGCCCACGTGAAGAGCGCGAGATCGCGCGGTCCCTCGGGCGCGTCGACGGTCCCCAGCAAGCTGCCGTCCCGGCACGTCAGCGGCGCGGACACGAGCACGCCCCGCTCCGCGAGGTGCCGGACCCAGCTCAGCTCGAACAGGTGCGCGCTGCGCGCCCGCTCGGGGCGAGTGACGTACAGGCGACACACATAGCGCGAGCTCGGCGTCTCCACGAGATAGGTATCGTTATCGCCGACGGCCATGAGCCGCGCGCGAAGAGCGCCTTCGAGCGGGTATTCCTCCTGAACGCGGCGCGCCACCTCGTCGGCTGAAAGCAGCGACCTCACGACGGTCGTCATACGATACCTCCCGAAATCGACAGATTACACCCCACCCGCTCCAGCAGCGCAGCGACCTTCGGGCGCGACAGCACCCACGCGTCGTAGGCCGCATGGAGCGTCACGTCGCGGGATCGGGCATCGACCGACGCCGTCAGCGTCAGCGCGAAATGCCACACGTTGCGCGCGCGGCGCGACCGGACGCGGAGCGTGCCGGGCGGCTGTCGCTCGTGGTGAAAGTGCGTGAAGTTGAAGCAGACAGGGAAACCACGGGCCCCGCCGTCGGCGAACAGATCCGGATAGAGCCAGGCCCCGCGGCGCTCGCCCTCGCGGAGCTCTTGGTCGACGGCGGCCGCGGTGGCGGCGCGATCGCCGATCGGCGCCACGACGGGCACGAGCGTCCAGAAGAGCCCAGCGGCCTCGAGCGCGGCGTCGAGGCGCTCCGAGCGGCCGTTGGTGACGACCCACGCGCTGCCGACGTCGGTCTTCGCGTCCTCGGCGAGCGCCCGCAAAACAGCGCTCAAGCAGATCGCCTTGACCGAGGCGCTCGCATCGACGACGAACGAGCCCGCAGGCAGCACGCGCGAGAGCTCCGAGAAGCGCGGTCCAGGCTCGGCGGCAGGCGCGGGCGCAGGGTACGGCCGCGGCGGCAGCCGCCTGGCGACCTCCGACCAGTAAGCACGCGCGGCGCCGTCGCGCAGGCGCTCGGCCTCCAGCGCGACGAGCTGCCGCGCCGCCGAGAGCGGCGCGGGATCAGGGAGCTGCTTGCCCGCGCGTAGATCCGCGTAGTCCGACCACACCGCGTTCTCGAACGCCACGGCCCCCCAGCCGTCATCGACGGCGTGGTGGGTGACCATGACGAGCGCGCACGCGTCGCCGCGCCTGCGGAGGAGCATCACGCGGCACGCGGGCTCGCCGGCATCGAAATCGAAGGCCCGCGCCATCGTACGCCGCGTGATCTCCTCGACCGCGTGATCTTGCGCATCGCCCGCGAGGTGCGACAGATCGTGCTGCTCGATGACGACCGCGTCGACCGGTCGCACGCGCTGATGCCAGCGCCCGTCGGGACCTCGCGCGAACGCCACACGGAGCGCGGTCTGCCGCGCGAGCTGCCGCCGGATCGCGGCGCGCAGCGCGCCCACGTCGAGCTCGGGGTCTTCGAGCTCCCAGACGGTGAAGCCGTGATAAACAGCGTCTTCCGAGGCGTGGGCGCGACCTGCGTCGAGCATCAGCGATTGCATCGCCACGGCGGGGTAGAAGTCGAGATCCCCATCGCGCGCGAGGAGCCGGCGCGCCCCCTCGTCCACCTCCACGGCCAGCGGGTCGAGGCGCTGCTCGTCGCTCCGGCCTCCCTCGAGGTGGGCCGCGCAGCTGGCGATCGTCGGATGGCGGAAGATCTGCGCGGCGCTCACCCGCACGCCGCGCTCGCGAAGCTGGAGCACGAGCTGGATCACCTGGATCGAGTTGCCTCCCACGCTGAAGAAGGAGTCGAAGATGCCTATCTCCGTCGTCGCGTCGAGCACGACCGTCCACGCGTCCAGCAAGACCTGCTCGAGGAGCGTGCGCGGGGCGGCCGCCGCCTCGCGGCGACGCTCGACCCGGACCATCGCCGCGAGCACATTGCGATCCACCTTGCCGCTCGCGTTCGCCGGGAGCGCATCGAGCACCACCCAGCGACCCGGGACCATGAAATGGGGCAGGCGAGCCCGCGCCGATGCCTCGATGTCCGGGAGTTCGGCGGCGGTCGGTCCGACCACGAAGGCCGAGAGCTCGGCATCGGCGCCGCTCCCGATCACGAGCACCACCGCCGCGCTCACGCCCCGGTGCAGCGCGATCACCCGCTCGATCTCTTCGAGCTCGACCCGGTAACCTCGAATCTTCGTCTGCCGATCGGCGCGGCCGAGGAGGACGATGTTGCCATCGGCGCGCCATGCCCCACGATCGCCCGTTCGGTACATCCGGTCGCCGGCGCGGAGAGGGTTCGACGCGAAACGCTCGGCGGTGAGCTCCGGACGGCCGAGGTACCCCGCTGCCACCGACGGACCGGCGATATGGATCTCGCCCGGCGTGCCCACGCCGACGAGCTGCCGGTCTGCGTCCAGTATCAGGATCTCCACGTTCGCCATCGGTCGCCCGATGGGAACAGGGCCGTTTGTCACCGTCTCATCGAGACGCGACTCCGCGTCGGGCTCGTAATACGCGCTGTCGATGGTCGTCTCCGTCGTGCCGTAGCTGTTGATGAGCCGGGTGTCCGCGTGGATCCGGGCTCGAAGCGCGTGATGATCGCTGAATCGCCACGTATCGGATCCCACGACGAGCAGGCGGAGGAACGGCAATCGCTGGTCGACGCTCTCCAGGTGACGCCGGAGCGCGTTGGCGATCAGGGGCGTCATCTCGACGAAATCGACGGAGTATCTCTCGATCAGCCGGACGAGCGCGGCCGGGCTCACCCGCTCGTCGTCGGTGGCGACGATCAACGTACCGCCCGCGAGGAGCGAGCGCCCCAGGTCCCCCACGGAGACGTCGAAGCAGAAGCTCGCTAGCTGCAGGACCACCGGCCGATCGAGGCGATAATCGTGGCGCCACATCTCGATCGCGTTCCAGAGGTTTCCACGCGTGACGCCGACCGCCTTCGGCTGCCCCGTCGAGCCTGAGGTGGTTATCGCATAGGCGAGCGCATCGGCCCCCGGCTCGCGGAGGGCGGCGAGGGCGACCTCGCCCTCCGCCGCCGGCAGCGCGAAGGGGTCCAGGATCGTGATCGTGTCGATCCCGATCTCCGCGGCGAGCGCGGCGCGCGTGACGATCACCGCGGCCGCACACTCGTCGAGCGAGAGGCGCACGCGCTCGGGCGGCAGCCCGGGATCGATGGGGACGTAGGCGCGGCCGATGCTCAGGACGCCGAGCACGACGGCGAAGAAGGCCGCAGAGCGTTCAAGCATCACCGCGACGGGGCCGCCCGCGTCGATCGGCGCGCCCCGCCGCGCCTCGATGCACCGCGCGATACGACACGACCAGCCAGCCAGCTCCGCATACCCGAGGCGCTGGTCCCCGCAGACGATGGCCGTTCGAAGCGGATCCGTCGATAGGACCGCTCGAAAACGCGCGAGGAGATCGCCCGGCCCGTCGCTCGGCAGCACGGGTCCCCGGGAGAGCGCGCGAATCGTGGCGAGCTCCGCCGGCGGGAGGAGCGGCAAGCTGCTCAGCGGGGCCGTCGGATCGCGGTGAACCTCGTCCATCAGCCGGAGAAGACGGGCGGTGAGGCGCTCGACGCGATCGACATCGAACAGATCCGTCGCGAATTCGACCTCGATGAGCAAGCCGTCGTCGGACTGCACGAAGTCGAAGCTGAGATCGAACTTGCTCGTGCCAGTCGGGACGTCGATGCGTGCGCAGGAGATGCCGTCGAGCGCGAGCGTCCGGTCGTCCTCGCGCTGCAGGGCGACCATCACGTCGAAGAAGGGGGCACGCGACGGATCGCGCGGCGGTCGCAGCTCGTCGACGACGCGGTCGAAGGGGAAGATGGCGTGCGCTTGCGCGTCGATGCACGCCGCGCGGAGCTGCTCGACGAGCTCGACGAAGCCCTTCGCGCCGTCGACGTACGATCGCAGGACGACAGTGTTTACATAGAAGCCGATCTGCTCGCGGAGCGCCGCGTGGTCGCGCACCGCCAGCGGCGCTCCCACGGCGATGTCGCTCTGCCGCGTCTCACGGAACAAGAGCACCTTCACGAGCGCGGTGAGCACGGTGAAGAGCGTCGTGCCGCAGCGCTGGGCGAGCTGCATGAGGCGCCGCGCCTGTTCGGGCGAGGTGCGCCTCGTGGTGACGCGCCCGGCGTACGAGAGCTGGGGCGGGCGCGGGCGATCGGTGGCGAGCTCCAGCGCGCGCGGGCCGCCGCCAGCGCCGAGCTGGGATCGCCAGTACTCGGCCGCGGCGCGCCCCTCCGGGCCGTCGACGCGACGCCGGCACCATGCGGTGAAGTCTTTGAGCTGGAGCGACGCCGGCGTGAGCGAGGGCGTCGTTCCATTCCGGAGCGCGTGATAATCGTCCTGCAGCTCGCGCGCGATGACGCCCATCGACCACCCATCACACACGATATGGTGGATGTTGAGCACGAACAGGCGGCGCCTCGGCCCTGCGCGCAGCAGCGACGCGCGCACCAGAGGGCCGGCGGACAGATCGAACACATGCCTCGAGGCGCGCGCGGCGAACGCCTCTCCTTCGATCTCTCCCGCCCCGTCTTCGCAGCACCAGTCGACGCGCGGCTCGGGATCGACGATCTGCGAGAGCTCCGTGCCGCGCAGCGCGAACCGCGTGCGCAGCGCATCGTGGCGCGCGACGACGCTCTCCAGGGCGCGCCGCAGCGCGAGCTCGTCGAGCTCGCCGTCGAGCCACGTGACAGATGTTGTACGCCGAGAGCCCGCCCGCGGCCCGGTCGAGCAGCCACAAGCGTCGCTCCGCGTTCGACGCGGGGTACCACGGCACCGGCGGGACCTGCGGGACCTCGACGTCCGTCGAGGCGCTCTGCGAGAGCGCCCCCGCGACGTCGCGCAGCGTGGCGCCGCCGAGGAGCGCCCTCACCGGGATTTCTCGGCCGAGGCGCGCGCGCAGCTCCACGATGAGACGACCGGCCGTGAGGCTGTCGCCGCCGGCGCTGATGAAATCGCCCTTGAGGTCGGCGGGGGCGCCCAGGACCTCTTCGACCAGCGCGAGCAGCGCCGCCTCGACGGGCGTCGCAGGCCGCTCCACGCGCGCCGCGCGCTGCGCGTCCAGCGCCTGGATGCGCTCCAGATCGATCTTGCCGTTGGGCGTCCGCGGCAGCTCGTCGACGACGATGATGCGGCTCGGGATCATGTGCGCGGGCAGCTCGCGCGCGAGCGCGCGCCGGAGCGCCGAAGGATCGAGGCTGGCGCCGCCGAGCACGCACGCGATGAGCCGGCGCGAGCGCGCGTCGTCGCCAACCGGCACCACCACCGCGCGCGACACACCGTCGAACGATTGGAGCACGTGCTCGATCTCTTCGGGCTCCACACGGAAGCCCCGCACCTTCACCTGTCGATCGACGCGCCCCTTGAAGACGAACACGCCATCAGGGCGGCGATATCCCAGGTCGCCCGTGCGATAGGCGCGCTGGCCAGCGAGCGTCGGATGAGGCACGAACCGCGCCTCCGTCAGATCGGGGCGGTTCAGGTAACCCCTCCCGACGCCGGCGCCGGCGATCCAGATCTCGCCGACGCGCCCGGGCGGACAGACGCTGCCATCCGGATCGACGATGAGCATCGAGGCGTTCTGGACGGGTCGTCCCAGCGGGACGCCTTCGGGGAGCTGCTCACCGTCGCGGACCTCGTAGTATGACGTGCAGATCGTCGCCTCGGTCGGCCCATACGTGCTGAAGTATCGACAGACGCGCGCGTAGTGGAGCGCGTCCTCGACGATCGCCGCGTCTCCTCCGGTGTTGACGAGACGCAACGTAGGCATGGGCCTCCTGCCGAGCGTGTTCAGGTATGCAGGTGGCATCGATAGCAGCGTCGCCCTTTGGGCGTTGATCCAGCGCGTCATCGCCTCTGGATCGGCGATGAGCTCGTCCGGAGGTACGAGCACGCAGGCGCCGGTGGCCCACGCCGTGAAGAGCTGAAACATGGACGCGTCGAAAGAGAGCGAGGTGACCAGGAGGAGCCTGTCGTCCTGTGTGACGTCGAAGGCCTTCACGTGATCGAGGACCAGATTCAGCAGCCCTCCGTGCTCCACCATCACCCCCTTGGGGCGCCCCGTCGAGCCGGAGGTGTAGATGATGTACGCGAGCGAGCGCGGCGCAGCGGGCGCGTTCGATCGATGCAGCGGGCGACGCAGCAGCGGGCCCGATGGCGTGTCACCACCGGCGATCTCGACGATCTCGACGCCCCGGGGGGCGCGCGATCGGCTGCTCGCCGCGGCGCAGACGATCGAGGCTCCGCTGTCGGAGAGCATGTACTGGACGCGATCCGCTGGATAAGCAGGGTCGATGGGAACATAGGCGTATCCGGACGCGAGGACCGCCAGCGTCCCGATCAGCCCCTCCGGCGATCGTTCGGCGAGCACGGCCACGGGCGCTTCGTCCGGCAACCCGAACGACTCCAGCCGTCGCCGCGTGGCTTCGGCGCGCTCCTCGAGCTCGCGATACGTGATGTGCCGATCGCCGGTCGAGATGGCGATACGATCGCCGCTGCGACGCGCCTGGATGGAGAAGAGATCGACGACGTCCTCTTGCGGCCGCGCATCGAGCTCGATCCGCGGGCTCGGTCCGACCTCGCGCGGATCCTTCATCCTCGTCCTTCCGCCGTCGACGAGGGCCGCGGCGCCGCGCTCATTGACCGTCGCCCCGCGAGGCGCGCTCCGCCATCACGGCGGCGCGATCCCACGCCACGCCGTCGATGCCGAGCGAGTCCGCGAAGCGCTGCGCGTCGGCGAGCGCGCGCGGCCCTGCCTTCATCGACTTCTCGGCGACGCAATCGTTCATCATCGCCTCTCCGCGAGCAAAGCCGATCTGGCGCAGGACCGATCGCCAGATATCCAGCTCACCCTCCGCGAACCAGAGCCACGGCATCGGCAGGACCTCGCGCACGTAGTCCCTCTTCCTCGAGTCCAGCGCCGTGAACACCTCGCGGGCGAGCTCCGCGAAGAGGGCCACGTGCCCTGACTCGTCCTGGCGATGCAGGGCCGTCACGACGCGGTTGAATGCCTGGATGTCCGTGGCGTTGGAGAGCAACGAGAGATACCTGCTGATCGACATCTCCACCGCGACTCCGCTCATGAGCTGGACGAGATCGCGTTTCCAGGGCTCGTCGCACGCCGCCTGATACTCGTGCATTCGGCGGACGACGCTCACCAGCGGGATCTCGAGGTCGCCGAGGCCACGTTGCTCTCTCGTCACGCGGCAGGCCCGCACGACGAGCAGCGTGTGGTACGCCTCGTCGACGAGGGCCTGGGCCATGGACTCGCGAGCTGCGCCCGTGCGAGCGCCGGGCAGGCGACCCGCGATGGCGTCGTTGCAGGCGACGCTCACGATGTCGGTCTCGACGCGGACGATGCGCTCGTTGTAAATGAGCCAGCCGCACGTGAGGATGCGACGCTTGGTCTCGTCGTCGAGGTCTTGATAGGCGGGATGCTCGCGGAAAGGGAGCAGGTGCTCGACGAAGTCGGGCTTTTCAGGCTCCAGGAGCGATTGCAGCGGCGGCTCTGCGCCTTTGACCGCTGCGTCCTTCGCCCACCGCTCGCCATGCTGGGTCAGGAACCTCGCGATGACCGAATGAGCGCTCGCAGCCAATATTTCGCGGTCCATACACCCTCCCCGGTCCTGGCTCCGTCGCGCTTCCGCGCCCCCGCATCCCCCCTCGCAACGCGACAAGTTGCAAACAAGGGTTTGTACCACGTGTGTTCCAGGCGCTCAAGCGTGGATCTGCGGTCTTACGGCTCTTGCGTGTGCAAGGCTCGTCGGCGCCGAGCTCCGACGAGCCGCAGTCAGGGCGCGACGCAGCACGCGTCATGTTCGAGCAGCTCGGGGGGCTCTGGGCGAGCGGCAAGCATGGCGAACGGCCACCCGACCACGTCAGGCTGAAGCGCACCGCGAACGCCGACGCCGGCGCCGGCGAAGCGCGGCTCAGGATGTGCGTCTGCCCGATCATCGGGAACCACGCGATGTCGGACTTCGAGGGGCCGGCGGGCGTCACCCTCGCGGAAGCGGAAACGGAAGAGGAGGCGGGCGTTCACCGGCCGCAGTCGTTCGAGGCGAGCGGCGCACGCATCCCGCTCCGCGCACGCGACCTGCGGGCGACGCGACCTTCGTCACCGTGAAGCTCAGAAGACCGAAAGCCCGACACCCCCTGGGTCGTCGGGCTTTCGAGCATCTATCCGGTGCGGCTCCTTCGATTGTACCAGCCGTACCAGCCAGCCTCTCGGGCTGGCTTCCTCAATCATCTCGGGTGGGCCATGAAGGACTTGAACCTTCAGCCAATGGATTAAGAGTCCACTGCTCTACCAATTGAGCTAATGGCCCGAGTGAATTGTCAAACCGACTGAACCTGGAGCGGCTCCCGGGATCTCGCCGGAACGCTTGCGTCGCCCGTTGAGCCCGGCACGCCCGGCCTGATTCGAACAGGCGACTTTCGGATTCGAAGTCCGACGCTCTATCCAGCTGAGCTACGGGCGCTCCTGCGCGCCCCTCGGCGGGGCTCGCGGAACGCTTCTAACCGCACCGGCGGCGATATGTCAAGGCGTTGTAGCGACATGATGCGCAATTTTTAGGCCGCCCCACCCCGCAGAGCCCGGGCGGACGTGCGCGCCGGGGACACATCCAGGCTCCTCCCCCGTGAGGCGCGCCGTCGTCCACCAGCACCTGCCGCGCGGCCACGGCCTGCCAGCGGCACGCCCTCCCGGGGCGCACCTGGGTCGACGCGGCGGCGCCGGGCCCGGGGCGGCTGCCTCCTGGTCTCCTGCTCGCGGCGCGGCTGCGCCTTGCCCGGCCGGCCGTGAAAGAAGTTCTCTGTCCGCGGCGCCGCAAGGTAGGGTCCGCTCCGCCATGCCGCTGCTCCGCCCGCTCTCTCGGCGCTGCCTCGCGTCGCGAGGCCCCATCGCCGCGCTCCTCCTCGCCCTCTCGCTCGCCGCGCCGGCCCAGGGCGCCCCCGTGACGGGCGCGCAGCCGGCCGCGGCCGAGCAGCAGCCGGGCAAGCGCCAGCAGAACAAGCGCCGCGCCGCGCGGCGGAGCTCGGCCGACGGCGAAGGTGAAGCTCGGGCGGCGCGCGGCGCCCGATCCAAGGAGAAGGCCCAGGAACGCGCCGGCAAGAAGCGCGCGGCGCGACGCGACGACGCGTCCCGCGCGGAGCGCCGAGGCGCCGACGCCGACGAGCGGAAGCCGCTGTCGAAGGGCGCTCCCAACCGCGGGCGGCTGACCGGCGCCGTGCGGCTCCGATCGTCGAGGCACCTCAAGACGCGCGAGGGCGCCAGGACATGGGGGCTGCCCGTGCTCGTGAAGACCCTGCGGCGCGCCGCCTTCCAGGTGGCCAAGAAGCACGGCGACTCCGCGCTGCTCGTCGGCGACCTCTCGGCCAGGACGGGCGGCGCGCTCGACGGGCACAACTCCCACCAGACGGGGCGCGACGCCGACGTCGGTTTCTACGTCATCAACTCGAAGGGCAAGAACCTCCGCACGGACCGGTTCGTGGCGTTCGACGACGAGGGCAACGCCATCGGCCTCCCCGGCGCGCGGTTCGACGACGCGCGCAACTGGGCGCTCGTCCAGGCGCTGCTCGAGGATCGGCAAGCGGGCGTCAAATACCTCTTCGTGACCAACGCGCTGCGGGCGCGGCTGCTCGCCCACGCCGCGAAGAAGCGCGTCCCGGCAGACCTCCGGGCCCGGGCCGCTGCCGCGATGATGAGCCCGAGGGACGCCTACCTGCACAACGACCACTTCCACATCCGCGTGATGTGCCCCCCGTCGATGCGCGGCGCCTGCATCGAGGAGTCGCTGGCCCGCCCCGCGTGCGCCGCCGATGAAGCGAAGCAGCCGCGCGCCTCCGCGACGCCCGCGGCGACGGAGGCGGACATCTACGGCGTGCCCTCCACGGCGGCGCCGGCGGCGGCCGACGGAGCGCGCGCTGCAGCCGCGGGCGGTCGCTCAATCGCCGCGCCCGCGCCCGCGCCCCGCTGACGTCCGCCCGCGCTCAGACCCCCGGCGCGACCCCGGCCGGCGCGTCGCCGTCCGCGATCTCCACGACGACCGGCGCGTGATCGGACGGGCGCTGGAGCTCGCGCGGGCGCGTGTCGATCGACACATCGGTGCACCGCGCGGCGAGCGGGCGCGTCAAGAGCGCCAGATCGATGCGGAGGCCCTTGTTGCGCCTGAACGCGCCCATCCGGTAATCCCACCAGCTGTACGCCTCCTTGGCGGGGTGGCAGGCGCGGAACGCGTCCACGAGCCCCCACTCCATCAGGCGGCCCAGCGCGGCCCGCTCGTCCGGATGGAAGAGCACCTGCCCCTCCCACTTCTTCGGCTCGGCGACGTCGATCGCCTCGGGCGCTACGTTGAAATCACCGCAGATCATGATCTGCTGATCCGGGCGGTAGCGGGCCTCGAGCTCGCTCCGCAGGCGCTCCAGCCACGCGAGCTTGTAGGCGAAGGCCGGCGTGCCCACCGCCTGGCCGTTGGGCACGTAGACGTTGATGACCCGGATCCCCTCGATCGTCGCCGCCAGCATCCGCCGTGCGACGTCCTGCTCATCGCCGTCGAGGCCCTTCTTCACGTCGTCGACCGAGAGGCCGAAGCGCGTGGCGATCGCGACCCCGTTGTAGGACTTCTGGCCGAAGATGACCGAGCGATAGCCCACCTCGGAGAGCGCGGCCTCGGGGAAGCTGCCGTCCTCGACCTTCGTCTCCTGCATGCAAACGACGTCGGGCGCGGCGCGGACCAGCCAGCTCGTGAGCTGCTCGAGCCGCGTGCGGATGGAGTTCACGTTCCAGGACGCGATGCGCATAGGTCCTCCGGGCGATAGCGGATGAAGAGCCGGGCGGGAAGCCTGGTCCAGGGGCACGCGCCGGGTCCACGGCGCGCGATCACAGGGCCGCCCGGATCACGTCGAAGAGGCCCTCCGGATCGTCGACATGGAGCCAGTGGCCGGCGCGCGGCAGGACGTGGACCGAGAGCCAGGGCGCGCGCGCCGCGAGCGCCTCGAAGCGGTCGCGCGAGGCCGGCGAGATCGACGCGGAGCGGCCGCCGAGCACGACATGGATGTGCCGCTCCTCCACGCCCGGCACACCCGGGCCGGCCGGCGCCGGCGGGTCCTCCAGGACGTGCCACAGATCGCGGGCGAAATAGTCGGTGAGCAGCGCGTCCAGGATGTCGAGGTCGAGCCGGATGCGAAAGCCGTCGCCCTCGCGGCGGACGTTCATCGCCAGCCAGTCCGCGATGCCGCGGCTGAACCCGGCGGCGCGCACCGCCTCGAGGAACGCCTCGCGCGACGGGATCGGCTGCGGGATCGCGCGGAGCATCGCGAGCACGCCGGGGCTCTCCGATCCGCTCTCGCCGGCGGGCCTCGCGCTCGGATCGGCGTCGAGGATGAAGCCGCGCTCGATCCCCGTCGTCCGGCGCTCGAGGTAGGCGAGCGCCACCTTGCCGCCGAACGAATGGCCCATCACGCCGCGGATATCGAGGCCGAGGCGGTCGCCCAGCCGGAGCAGATCGTCCGCGGCCGCCGCGATGGTGTGGGGCGCAGGCGGGCTCTGCGACATGCCGTGGGCCCGCAGGTCGACAAGGATGAACCCCCACGGCCGGGCGGCGGCGCCAGGCGCGCCCCCGGCGGATTGCGCCTCGGCGAGGCGCCGGACGAAGGTGCGCCAGTTGGCGCCCGAGCCGAAGATGCCGTGCAGCACGAGCATCCAGCGGGCAGGCGCCGCGGAGGGGGCGGAGACGAGGGCGTGGTGGGGCACGAAGCCGTCGTGTGCGTTCATGGCTCTCCGGACCGCGCGAGCGCGCGGCCTGCGCCTAGCGCTAGCATGGACCCATGGCCAAGAAGCCCCCCATCGCGCCGCCGAGCGCGGACGCCACGGAAGACGAGGGCATCCAGCCGGCGAAGCCCGCGCGGTTTCACGGATCGGCGCTCGCCGGGGCCAGCTTCGACGACGTCGACCTGCGCGACGCGCGCCTGCACAACGTCTCGCTCGCGGGGGCCAAGCTCGACGACGTCGACCTGCGCGACGCGCGCCTGCACAACGCCTCGCTCGCGGGGGCCAAGCTCGACGACGTCGACCTGCGCGACGCGCGCCTGCACAACGTCTCGCTCGCGAAGGCCGAGCTCGACGATGTCGATCTGCGGGACGCGCGCCTGCACAACGCGACCCTCGCCGGCGCTTCGCTCGACGACATCTCTCTCGCCGGCGCGCGCATCAATGACGCCGACGCCGCCGCGACCCGCTGGTCCGACGCGAGCCTGCGCCGCGCTCGCTTCGAGGGGTCGGACCTCCGCGAGGTCGAGATCGTCGGCTGCGCGATCGACGGGCTCACCATCGACGGCGTGCGGATCGATCGCCTGCTCGAGGAGGCGAAGGCTCGATCACACGCGAGCCAGGCCCCGAAGGCCACCGAGAAGGAAGCGCCGACGAAGAAGCCGAAAAAGGAGCGGAAACCGTAGCGCCCCACCCGCGGAGCGAGCGGGCAGCGCCCCGCGCGACAGCGGGCGGTTACGCCTCGATGAGCCCGGTGCGGACCGCGATGCGGGTCAGCTCGACCGCGCTCTTGCACCCGAGCTTCGCGTAGATGCGCACGCGGTGGGTCTCCACCGTCTTCGGGCTGATCGTCAGCCGCGCGGCCGTCTCGCGCGTCGACACGCCGGCCGCGAGCAGCCGCAGGACCTGGCGCTCGCGCGGCGTCAGCGCGTCGAGACCACCGGAGCCCTCGCTCGCCGGCTTGCGCATCGCGCGCACCACGGCCCCCGCGATGCTCGAGGAGAGCGGCGCTCCCCCGGTCGCGATCCGGCGGATGCCCTCGATGACCTCCTCGAGCTTCGAGGTCTTCACGAGATACCCCTGCGCGCCCGCGCGGAGCGCCTCGGCGACGCGGAACTCGTCGTCATAGCCGCTCAACACGAGGAGCTTCGCCTGCGGCAGCTGCGCTCTCAGCGCCCCGAGGAGCTCGATGCCGTCCCGGTCGGGGATGTTGAGATCGACGAGCACGACGTCCGGCTTGCAGCTCGCCGTCTCGCGCAGCGCATCGGCCGCCGTCCCGGCCTGGCCCACGACGACCATGTCGGGCTCGTCCGAGAGCGCTCGAGCGAAGCCTTCGCGAACGACGGGGTGATCGTCGATCAGATAGATGTGCAGCTTGCTAGCAGGGGTTTCCGCCATGATGACCACAGGGGGATTGGAGTGTCCTTCAGACCACAATTCGATACCCGTGAGCAGTTCAAGTCAAGCTGCTCGGGTCGTCCTGGGAGGAACCTTACAGGGGTATCAGGTGCTCAACGATCTGCAAGGAGCGGCGCGGCGGCAAGCCCAATTGGTGAGGAAAACTCCGTCCTGAGCGAGTTTCGGAGCTCGACGGAGATCCGCGCGACGTGGAATGCGCAACGGTGGACGTGACGGAAGGTGCAACGATGCGCCCGGAGCGGCCTGCGCATGCGGTCGCGGCGAGCGTCTGGTATCCTTCGCGCGCCTCATGCGCCGGAATGGCCAGCGATCCAGGGGAATACGATGAGCTCGCCGGTCCCCGCTCCCGGCCCGGCCGCCACCTCGCCCTCGCCGCGCGCGCCCGCGGAGATCTTCGTCGTCGATGACGACCCCGCGCTCGTCGAGTCGCTGCTCGACCTGCTCTCCGACGAGGGCTACCGGGTTCAGGGCTTCACGCGACCGCTGGAGGCGCTCGAGCGCCTCGCCCGCGGCGCGCGACCGCGGGCGGTCCTGCTCGACTACGTGATGCCCGAGATGACCGGCGAGGAGTTCCTCGCCGCGCTCGCCGCCGCGGGCGTCGAGGTGCCCGTCCTCCTGCTCTCCGGCGTGAACGAGCCCAACATCCGCGGCGCCGTGGCCGGCGTGCTGGCGAAGCCCTTCGACGTCGACCGGCTCCTCGTCGTGCTCGAGCGCCTGACCGGCGCCGTGCAACGCTAGCGCACCGGCGCCGCGACCCGCCGATCCCGGCTCGCACAGGCGCGGCGGCACGCTCCTCGCGTCCCGTGGGTCCAGGAGAAGCCGAGGATGTCGTCGCTGCTCGCAGAAGAGAGCGCCACCGGGCCAGCCGTCCTCGCGCGAGGCGGATCGGGCAGCCCCGCCATCGCGAACGCGCCGGCGTCCGCGATCAAGCTGCCGGCCGAGCTGCACCACCGCTTCCGCTTCATCGCGATCGACGCGGGCCTCCTCGGGGAGGCGGTCGACGGCGCCGCGGCGCTGCTCGACGCGCTGCTCGCGATGGGGGTGCGCGTGGCGCTCTTCACCGACGAGGCCGTGCCCCACCTCGCGCGGCGGCTCGCTCGCGGCGTGCGCGCCGAGAACCGCAGGCGGCTCTTCCTCGGCGCGCTGGACGGCGCGGAGCTCCACGGCTTCGATCGCCGCGGCGCCGCGGTCGCGCTCGCCGCCCGCGCGGAGCCGGACGGGCGCTCCGCCGTCGCCGCGCTGCTCGCTCAGGTGATCGCGCCGCTCCGCATCGAGCCGCACGATCGGCTCGCGATCTCGCCGGAACCACGCGAATCACGCGACGGCGCGGCGGCCTCCGCGGCGCCCGGCCTCCGCGGCGCGCCGGAGCTCGCGGGCGCCGTCCACGCGACGGCCGGCGCGCAGCGGCTCCACGAGATCCTCGCGCTCCAGCGGGATCTCGAGGGCGAGCTCGGCTCACTCGCGGCGCCCCGGGACGCCGCGTGGCTCATCGAGGAGCCAGGGTTCGACGTCGCGCGCGAGCACGAGATCGAGTCGCTGCTCGCGATCGCCAACGGCTACCTCGGCTCGCGCGCGTCGCTGCCGGAGGGATCGAGCGTGTCGCGGCCGGCGACGTTCATCGCCGGCGCCTTCGAGCCCTCGGCCGACGTGAGCCGCGTGCCGGAGCTCGTCATCGCCCCCGACTGGGGCCGGCTGAGCGTCGCCATCGAGGGCGAGTCGTTCTCCGCGGAGACGAGCGGCGTGCTGCACCACCGCCGCGCCCTCGACATGCGGCGGGGCGTGCTGCTGCGCGAGGTCCTGCGGCGCGGCGAGGGAGGCCACCTCACCCACCTGCACACGCTCCACGCGGCGTCGCTCGCGAACCGCCACGTCCTCATGGAAGCGCTCAGCATCGCCCCCATCAACTTCACGGGGACGATCCGCGTCGACGCGATCCTGAGCGGCGACGTGAAGAGCGCGAGCGGCGCGGCGCACTGGGCCGGCTTCGCGGCGGACGCAGGCACGAAGAGCCTGCTGCTCGTCGGGCACACGCACGGCGGGCTCGTGACCGCGATGACCTCGCACCTGCGCGAGCTCCCGGAGCAGGCCGCGGAGAGCTCGCCCCCGCTCGAGGCCCTCGAGGGCGCGCGCTGCGAGCGCACGACGGGCGCGCGATCCATCGCCGAGCGGTGCGACGTCGGCGTCCGCGTCGCCGAGCCGCGCCGCCTCTTCCGGACGACGACGCTGCACACGTCGCGCGACACGCCCGGGCCGCGCGAGGCGGGCCAGGCGCTCCAGGACGAGCTGTCGCGCCGCGCCATGGCCGACGTGCTCGGCGAGCACACGCGGGCGTGGGCGGAGCGATGGCGCCACGCCGACGTCGAGATCGACGGCGCCCCCAGGATCGAGCGGGCGCTCCGGTTCGCCCTGTACCACCTCATCGGCGCCGCGAACCCGGACGACCCGCGCTGCTCGATCGGCGCGCGCGGGCTCAGCGGGGAGGCGTACCGCGGCCACGTCTTCTGGGATACCGAGACGTTCCTCGTCCCGTTCTACACGCACTGCTACCCCGAGGCCGCCCGCGCGCTGCTCCTCTACAGGCACCGCACCCTCGCCGGCGCGCGCCGCAAGGCGAAGGTGCTCGGCTACGAGGGCGCGCTCTACGCGTGGGAGTCGGCGGACACGGGCGACGAGACCACGCCGCCGCTCGTCGTCACGCCGTTCGGCGAGGTGGTCCGGGTGCTCTCCGGCGAGCAGGAGCACCACATCAGCGCCGACGTCGCGTACGCGGTGCACGCGTACGTCCGCGCGACCGGCGATCTCGACTTCCTGCGCGGCGAGGGGGCCGAGATCCTGATCGAGACGGCGCGCTTCTGGGCGAGCCGCGCCGAGCTCGGCCCGGATGGCCACGCCCACATCCGGCGGGTGATCGGGCCGGACGAGTACCACGAGACCGTGGACGACAACGCTTTCACGAACTGGATGGCGCGGCACAACCTCCGCGTCGCCGCCGCGCTCGTCCGGCGCAACGCCGCGCGCGCGGACGTGCTCGCGCGGCTCGACCTCCGGCCCGACGAGCCCGATCGCTGGCGCGACGTCGCCGACCGCCTGCTCCTCGGGATCGACCCGCAGACCGGCCTGATCGAGCAGTTCGCGGGCTACTTCGGCCTCGCGCCGTTCTCCATCGCCGACTACGCCGTGCGCAGCGCGCCGGTCGACGTCCTGCTCGGGCGCGAGCGGACGCAGGCCTGCCAGGTGGTGAAGCAAGCGGACGTCGTGCAGCTCATCGCGATGCTCTGGAGCGCGGTGCCCGCGGGCGCCCGGCGCGACAACTTCCTCTACTACGAGCCGCGCACCGCCCACGGCAGCTCGCTGAGCCCCAGCGCCCACGCGCTCGTCGCCGCTCGGCTCGATCTCCACGCCCACGCCGAGCGCTACTTCGAGCAGACCGCCGCCATCGACCTCGGCAACACGATGGGCAACGCCGCTGGGGGCGTGCACATCGCCGCCATGGGCGGCCTCTGGCAAGCCGTCGCGTTCGGCGTGGCCGGCGTCACGCGCGTGCCGCGGAGCGCGCTCTCGGAGGCGCTCCCCCACGCGCCGCCGTGCCCCGACGAGGACGAGGCTATCGGGATCGAGCCGCATCTCCTGCCGGGCTGGCGGCACCTCAAGATCCCGATCGCCTGGCGAGGCCGCGCCCTCGAGATCCACGTGGAGGACGGCGCGGTCGAGGTCGCGCTGGAGGGGAGCGCGCCGCTGCCGATCTGCCTGCTCGACGCGGGCGCGCCCACCTGCGCCGTGCTGGCGGAGCCGGGCCGCCGCTATGCGACGCGGCTGCTGGGCGGCCGCGCCACCCCATGGGAGGAGGTCACGCCATGCTGAGCGCCTTACGCGACGGGTCCCCGGTCGGGCTCGGGGCGCCGCCCGGAGCGGCGCCCGCGGCCGAGCTGCCCCACGAGGCGCTCGAGGGGGCCGACGAGCGCCCGCCGCAGAGCGGCCTGCAGCGCAGGAGCGTGGTCGTCGCGCTCCACGGCCGCCGCGCCCACCTCGGCGCCGTCGCGCTCGGGCGGCTCATCGCCCACGGGCTCGAGGCCCCGCTGCGCGGGCTGTGCCTCTCCACGGAGCCGATCGACGCGAGCGAGGTGCCGGCCCACTTCGGGATCGCCCCGGAGGCGCTGCAGGGCATGGTGCTGGACGTCGAGGCGAGCGACGATCCGCCCGGCGCGCTCGCGTCCGCGATGGCGAGCTACGGGGCCGCGCTCGTGATCGTCGCCTCGCACGCCGACGATCCCACCGACGAGCGCTTCGGCGTCGGCCAGCTCGCGGCGCGCGCGCTGGAGTCCACCGCGCTCGGCGTCGTCGTCCTCCGCGAGGAGCCCTCCCCGCCGCGGCTCCAGCGCATCCTGCTGCCGCTCGACGGCAACCCCAGCACGGCCAGCGCGATCACGCCCGTCGGGGAGGTCGCCCGCAAGCTCGGCGCCGAGCTCGACATCGTGATGGTCGGCTGCGCCTCGCCGCGGGAGGCCGCGGACGACGGGCCGCCCGTGTCGACGCCCGTGCCCTCCGAGCCGGGCGCGATGGTGGCGCCCCTCTACGTCGACCAGCCCCAGCACGAGTGGCCCGCGTTCACCGAGGAGTTCCTGGACCGGTTCCTGAGCGCGATCGGGCACTGCCCCCACGGCGTCTCCACGCGGTTCTTCCTCGGCAAGGGCGAGCCGGCGGCGGAGATCGCGCGCCTCGCCTGGCAGCTGGCGAGCGACCTCGTAGTGCTGGTCTGGCACGGGCAGCTCGCCGATCACCATGGCGGCGTCATCCGCGACGTGCTCGCCCGGGCGCCGTGCCCCGTGCTCGTCCTGCGGCGCTAGCGCGGCCCCACGTGACGCGCGGCGCGCCCCGGCGGCGGCCGGGCGCTCCCGCGGCCCTCGATCGGCGCGCGGGCGCCCCGCCGGGCGGGCTCCACGCCAACGACCGGCGAAAGGCGCTATGGTGCGCCGCCATGGTCTCCCGGAAGCTGCCCCCCAGCGAGTGCCGCAAGATCGTAGAGCCGCAGAGCTTCCGCTTCTCCACGACGGAGGAGGTCGCGCCGCTCTCGGCGGGCATCGGCTCGCAGGAGCGCGCCCTCGCCGCGCTCGCCTTCGGCCTCGACATCCGCCAGCCCCGCTTCCACGTCGTCGTCGTCGGCGCGCCCGGCACGGGCCGCACGTTCTGCGCGCGCGCCGTCGCGAAGCGCATCGCGGCGAGCCGCCCCACGCCCGACGACATCCTCCTCCTGCCGAACCCGCACCGCCCGAGCGAGCCGACGGTCCTGTCGCTGCCGCCGGGCGAGGGGCGCCCCTTCGTCGAGGCGATGGAGGAGCTGCACGAGAAGCTCGTCGACGCCCTGCGCGGCGCGACCGAGGGCGAGCGCTTCAAGCAGGCGCGCGGCAAGATCCAGCGCCGGGTGAACGCGGAGGAGCGGCGGCTCGAGGAGCAGCTCAAGGCCGCGGCGCGCGAGCTCGGCCTCGACCTCGTGCGCGGCGAGGACGAGGTGCAGATCACCTCGATCGAGGACGCCGCCAACGCGCCGGACGGCGAGGCCCTGCTCGCCATCGCCGGCTCCATCGAGGAGTTCGAGATGCGGCTCGCCACCGTGCAGGACGAGGCCGACGTCGAGCTGCGCGGCGTCGTGAAGCAGCTGCTCAGCGACGGGGTGAAGGCCTGCTTCCAGCCCGTGCGCGCGCGCTTCGAGGGGCGCAATGACATCAGCGCCTTCCTCGCGGACGTCGAGACGGTCGTGTCGAAGGAGTTCCGCCTGCTCGTCGACGAGGCGCGCGGCGAGGAGGGCGGCGCCACCCTCCCGCGCGGCGTTGTCGTCCCGACGCTCCTCACGGAGCACACGCCCGACTCGGGCGCCCCGGTCGTCGACGTCCCCTACCCCACGCTGACCGCCCTGTTCGGCCGCACCCACGCGCCGCCCGACTCCGGCTTCCCGCCGGAGCCCGGCTTCGCCGTCGCGGGCGCCCTCCACGAGGCGGCCGGCGGCTTCCTCATCCTGCCCGCGGGCGCGCTCCTCAAGAACGAGGCGCTCTACGAGCAGCTCAAGGCCTGCCTCCTCGCGGGCAAGTTCATCGTGCCCGAGCACAACCCGTCGTACTTCCGCGGCACCGCGGAGGAGCTGCTCTTCCCGCCGATCCCCATCGACGTGAAGGTCGTCCTCGTCACGAACCCGCAGCTCTACCAGGACCTGCACGACGCCGATCCGGAGTTCTCGCAGCTCTTCAAGGTGCAGGCGCGCTTCGAGACGACGATCTCGCTCGATCAGGCGCTGCTCACGTACCCCGCGTTCCTCGCCGGCTTCGCGCACGATCGCGGCCTCCCGCCGATCACGGCCGACGGCGTGACCGCGCTCCTCTTCCACGGCGGCCGCCTCGCGGAGAGCCAGACCAAGGTGAGCGCGCAGGTCGGGCTCATCGCCGAGGTCGCGACAGAGGCCGGCTACCGGGCCCAGCGCCGCGGCCGCAAGGTGGTCGACGGCCCCGAGGTCAACGAGGCGCTCGAGGCGGCGCGGCGCCGCGGGAGCCATTTCCGCGACCACGTGCACGAGCTGCTCTCGGACGGGACGATCCGCATCGACGTGACCGGCCGGCGCGTCGGGCAGGTCAACGCCATCTCGGTCCTGTCCGACGGCCCGCAGACGTTCGGCCGCCCCTGCCGCGTGACGGCGGTCGTCTACCCGGGCCGCGAGGGCCCGGTGAACATCGCGCGCGAGGTCGAGATGTCCGGCCCGCTCCACAGCAAGGGCGTGCTGGTCCTCACGGGCTTCCTCGCGGCCCGGTTCGCCCAGCACCGCCCGCTCTCGTTCGGCGCCTCGCTCGTCTTCGAGCAGACCTACGAGCCCATCGAGGGCGACAGCGCCTCGTCGAGCGAGCTGTACGCGCTCCTGTCCGCGCTGTCCGGCGTCCCGATCCGGCAGGAGCTCGCCGTGACGGGCAGCATCGATCAGCAGGGGAGCATCCAGCCCGTGGGCGGCATCAACGAGAAGATCGAGGCCTTCTTCGATCTGTGCGCCGCCAAGGGCCTGACGGGCGAGCAGGGCGTGCTGATCCCGAGCGCGAACCGCGACGCGCTCATGCTGCGGGGCGACGTCGTGACGTCGATCGAGGCCGGCCGCTTCCACGTGTTCGAGGTGAGCTCCGTCGAGGAGGGCATCGAGATCATCACCGGCGTCGCCGCGGGCGTCGCCGACGCGGACGGAAGGTACCCGGAGGGGACCGTGTTCCACGCGGCGGACCAGCGGCTCGAGCGCTTCCACCAGGCGATCGCCGACACGCTGAAGGGCGGGACGAGCGCGGATCCTCGAAGAATGCTCAGGGAGCGCTGAAGATGAAAGCGAAGCGCACAGCCAGACCCGCGCCGATAGGCGCCGGAGCCCGCCGATGACGCGGCGGCTCATCCTGCTCGCGGCGGCCGGCGCCGCGGCGCCGCTGCTGGCGTGGGGCGCGCTCGCGCGGTGGCGTGATGCGTCGCCCTCGCTCGGCGCCGCCTGCGCGGCCGCCGCCGCGATCGCGCTGCTGGTCCTCCTCGGCGCCGCCGTCCGGCGGCGCTTCGCCGGGAGGCCCGGTCGATCCTCGCGCCAGGCGCCCGCGGCGCCTCGGCTCCCGCGGACGGGGCAGCCGGCCGCGCGCCGCGCGGAGCGCGCCCTGACGCCGCCGACCGAGCTCGACGATCCGCGGCGCGTCTACGCCTTTGCGGCCCAGGCCGTCGGCCAGTCGCTCGCCTGGGAGGGGAGCTACAAGGAGGCGGCCGCCTCGCTGCGCGACGTGCCTCGCGAGTGGATACCTCCGCAGGTTCGGATGCTCGTCATGAGCAACCTCGCCCAGTGGCAGCTCTGCGCCGGCGACATCGAGTCCGCCCGGCGGCTCCTCCCGGACCTGGACGAGGAGCGCGCGCCGGCGTCGGTGCGGCCGCTCGTGCGGGGAGCGCGCGCCGCGGTGCTCGTGCGCACCGGCGACGTCGAGGGCGCGCTCTCCCTGATCGGCCTCCGCGATGGCGAGCGGGAAGAGCCGACCGAGGTGCGCCAGCGCTACCGCATCACCCGCGCGCACGCGCTCACCGCGCTCGGCGAGCCCGCCGCGGCGCGCGCGGAGCTCCGCCGGGTGGTCGATGACGTCGGCGTCGACGAGCTCTGCCGCTGGATCCCCGCGGGCGGGCCCGCCCGGGCCGCGATGATCGAGCTCATCGACGAGGGCTGACGGATCCGCGCGTCTCCGATCTTCCGCGCCGCCCAGGCCTGGCTCCGCCGACGAGCCGGCGTGGTGATGCGCTCCGCTCCTCGCCGCGCGCGCACGCCCTCCTCAACGCCAGCGCGCCGCCGTGAGGCCGCGACTCGCCAAGCGCGGATCTCGGGTCGCTCGAGTCACGCGCAACTCGGATCGTCACGCCGCGTGTCAAGCGTCATTTCCCTGGTTTGTCGCGCGGGAAGCCCCTCTCTGCCGGCTCCGGGCGCTCGAAGCGCACAGAGCGCATCGTGTGCGCTTCCCCGGGGATTCCGGTTCACGGTGGGGGGAGCCACGTTGCGAGCGGCTGGCGGCTGGTAGAAAAAGGATGCTGTACGCAAAGTGCATCGGGCCAGGTAGCCTTTTCGCGTCGACCGGGGGAGAACGCATGCCAACCTGTATGGGTGGCCAATGAGGGTGGAGGCGCCACGGGGGGTGATCGGCGGGTGTTGCACCGGTTCAACCAGCCCAGCGCGCCCCATCCTGGCGACTCCCCTCGCTCACAGGAGCCCGCCCCGGAGGCTCCCGTGAACCGCCCAGCGGACACGCCGTCCCATCGCATCCTCATCGTCGACGACAGCCCCACGTACCTGAACCAGGTCGCGGCGGCGATGCGCGACGAAGGCTACTTTCCGGTGCTCGCCCACTCGGGGGAGGAGGCGCTCGCGCGGCTCACGGTGGCGCGCGTCGACGGCATTCTGCTCGACATGGTGATGCCGGGTCTGTCGGGCCCGGCCACGTGCCTCCGCATCAAGGCGAACGCCTCGTGGCGGCCGATCCCGCTGTTGATGCTCACCGGCCGCGATGACCACAAGGCGATCCTCGACGCCCTCTCGGCCGGCGCCGACGATTTCGTGACGAAGACGGGCGAGCTCACGGTGCTGAAGGCGCGCCTGCGCGCCCAGCTGCGCAGGAAGCATTACGAGGACGAGAACCGCAGGATGCGCGAGCTCCTCCTGCGCCGGGAGATGGAGGCGGCGGAGGCGCGCGCCGACCGGCGCCTCAAGCAGAGCGAGGAGCGGTTCCGGCTCATCGTGGAGGGCGTCCAGGACTACGCCATCTTCATGCTCGACCCCGCCGGCCGCATCGCCAGCTGGAACCCGGGCGCCGAGCGCATCAACGGCTACCGCGCCGACGAGATCATCGGCTGTCACTGCTCGGTCCTCTTCCCGCCGGAGGACGTCGAGCTCGGCAGGCCCGCCGCGGAGCTCGATTCCACCGTGGAGACCGGCCGTTCGATCCAGGAGGGGTACCGCGTCCGCAAGGACGGCACCCGCTACTGGGCGAACGAGGTGATCAGCGTGCTCTTCGACGAGGCCGGGCAGCTGCGCGGCTTCGCGAAGGTCACCCGCGACGTGACGGAGCGCCGCCGCGTCCACGAGGCGCAGCGCATCCTCGTCTCCGCCGGGCAGATCCTCGGCGAGTCGCTCGATTTCGAGGAGACGCTGCGGCGCGTGGTCCGCGTCGCGCTCCCCGACTTCGCTTCGATCTGCGTGCTCCTGCTGCAGGACGAGTCCGGCGCGATCGATCGGCAGGTGACCGCGCACGCGGATCCGTCGATGGCGATGGCGACCGAGCTGCTCGGCAGGATCACGGCCGACTCTGCCGGGCGGGGCATCGGCAGGGTCCTGCGCACGGCGCAGCCGGAGCTCATCCCCAAGGTGACCGACTCCTTCGTCCGCGCGATCTCGTTCGATCAGGCGCACTACGAGGCGCTGCGCTCGCTCTCGCTCGCCTCGCACCTCACGGTCCCGCTGACGGCGCGCGGCCGCACGCTGGGCACGCTCTCGTTCGCCTCGACGCACCGGCGCTACGACGCCGTCGATCTCGACCTCGCGCAGGATCTCGCGCGGCGCGCGGCGCTGGCCGTCGACAACGCCCGGCTCTACCGGGAGGCGCAGCTCGCGGTGCGCGCGCGCGACGATTTCCTCACGATCGCCTCGCACGAGCTCCGCACGCCGCTCACGCCCATGCAGCTGCAGGTCGACGGCCTCCTGCGCGCCGGCAAGCGCGGCGGCCTCACCGCCGAGCGCGCCACGCCGCGGCTCGAGATGATCAAGCGGCAGGTCGAGCGGCTCGCCCGGCTCATCACGAACCTGCTCGACATCTCGCGCATCTCCGCGGGCCGCCTGCAGATCGAGCTCGAGGACGTCGATCTCGCGGCCACGGTGAACGAGGCGCTGGAGCGGTTCCGCGAGGAGCTCTGCTCTGCCGGCTGCCCCGTCAACCTGTCGGCCCCCGCCTCGATCGTCGGCCGGTGGGATCGCCTCCGGCTCGATCAGATCGTCACGAACCTCCTCTCGAACGCCGTCAAATACGGCGCAGGCAAGCCCATCGACGTCGCGCTGGAGGACCTCGCGGACCGCGCCCGCCTGACGGTGCGGGATCGCGGCATCGGCATCGCCCCGGAGCAGCAGGCCCGCATCTTCGAGCGCTTCGAGCGCGCCGTCTCCAGCGAGAACTACAGCGGCTTCGGCATGGGGCTGTGGATCGTGCGGCAGATCGCCGACGCGCTCGGGGCGACGATCCAGGTCGACAGCCGGCCGGGCGAGGGGGCGACCTTCACCGTCGACCTGCCGAAGGAGCCTGCCTGACGCCCTCCACGCCGCGCGCCGCGTGACTAGAGCGCCCGCCGCACCCGGCGGCGCTGTTCGATCATGTGCTGGGTGATCTGCTGCCTGCCCTCGGCGCGCTCCACCAGCGTCCACACGTTGTCGCCGCGCTCCCTGCCCGCGCAGTCGAGGAGCGCGTCGGCCGCCTGCTCGGCGGGGATGAGCCCGTCGTGTCGCCCCGGGAGCTCCACCACGGCCGCGCGCGTGCAGAGCCCGCCCATCGTGGCGAGCATCCGGCGCACGATCTCGCGGAAGACCGCCTCGTCGAACGCGTCGCGCTCGCCGGCGCCGAACAGGACGAGCTTGTCGAACGCCATGCGCGGCTTGCACGGGATCATGACGACCTCGCCGAGCTCGCCGGTGATCAGGCCCTGCCGCCTCAGCTCGGAGATCCGGCCGCCGAGCCGCCAGTCGCAGAGGCCGGCCACGCCGTGGGCCGGCCGCGCGTCGCTGAACGGGGCGCACGCGAGCACCTCCGAGTCGAGCTCGTCGAGGCTCTGCAGGTCGGGGGAGATGAACCGTAATTCCACGTGGATCAGACGCTGATGGCGCCCTTGCGGAAGTCGCTCTTCGCGATCTTCACGTTGACGCAAGCGGGCCTGCCGCACCGGAACGCCTCGTCCAGCGCGGGCCCGAGCTCCTCGACGCGCTCCACGCAGGCCCCGAAGCCGCCGAGCGCCTCGACCACGCGGTCGTACCGGGTGAAGTCGAGCGACGTCGCCGGCGCGCGGCCCTCGCCGTAGAGCTCCACCTGCCCCCGTCGGATCTGCGTCCAGGCCGCGTCGTTCCCGATCACGCTCACGACGGGGATGCCCTGGCGCACCATCGCCTCGAACTCGAGCGCGTGGAAGCCGAACGATCCGTCGCCGTACACGAGGACCACGTTGGCCTCTGGCCGCGCCAGCTTGGCCGCCATCGCGTAGCCCGGTCCCACCCCGAGGGTCCCGAGCGGGCCGGGGTCCATCCAGAGCTGCGGCCACTCGAGCTTCAGCACGTTCGCGGCCGTGGCCACGAAGTCCCCTCCGTCGCCGATGACGATGTCGTCCTTGCCGAGGCGCTTGCCGATCTCCGCGCAGACGCGCAGCGGGTTCGGCGGGTCGCCGTCGCTCGCGATCTCCGCCAGCATCTTCGCGCGCGATCGATCCTCGGCCTCGCGCACGGCCGAGAGCCACGCCGCGGCCGTCTTGTCGGGCACCTCCGCGAGCAGCTGCTCCAGGACGACGCCGCTGTCCCCGTCGATCCCGACGTCGACGCGGCGGTTTTTGCCGAGCTCGCTCCCGTCGAGATCGATCTGGACGACCTTGGCCGCCGGGCTGATGGCGCGGCCGTACTCGAGGCGGAAGTCGAAGGGGGTCCCGAGCACCACGCAGAGGTCGGTCTGCGAGAGCGCGAAGCGGCGCGAGCGGCTCATGAGCCCCGGGTGCGCGTGGGGCAGGGCGCCGCGGGCCATGCCGTTCAGGTAGAAGGGCGCCTTCACCGCGTCGGCGAAGCGGCGCAGCGCGTCGCGCCGCGGCGACCACCGGAGCTGGCTCCCGACGATGAACATGGGCCGCTCGGCGTCCCGCAGCAGGGCCGCGGCCCGCGCGACGGCGGCCGGGTCGCCGCCGGGGCGAGGCGGGGCCGCGGGCGCGGTGGCGGGCGCGTCGTCGCCGGCGTAGTTCATCAGCAGGTCGAGCGGCATCTCGAGGAAGACCGGGCCTGGCACGTTCGCCTGGGCGATGCGGAAGGCCGAGTCCACGTACTCCTGGATGCGATCGGTCGAGGGGACGGAGACGCTCCACTTCGAGATGGGGCGCATCAGCTCGACGTGGTTCATGTCCTGGAGCGAGCCCATGTCGGCGAGGGCGCGCGGGCCGGCGCCCCCGAGGACGACCATCGGGACGCCCGCGCGCTGGGCGTTGGCGACGGCCGTCACCACGTCCGTCACGCCCGGCCCCGCGGTGACGGCGCACACCCCCGGCCTCCCGGTCACCCGCGCGTACCCGTCGGCGGCGTGTCCGGCGGTCTGCTCGTGTCGCACGTCGACCACCCGGATGCCGTCATCCAGGCACCCGTCGTAGATCGCCTGGATGTGCCCGCCGCACAGGGTGAAGAGGTGCGTCACCCCGTGTCTCGCGAGGGCCTTCGAGACAAGCCTGCCGCCGTGCACCTGCGCCATGGGGCCGGCATATACCATGTGCGACCCAGCGTCCTGCCGGCGAGCGGTCGGCTCGCGCCGCCGCCCGTGCGCGAGCGCGCCGCCCCGGCCACATCACCGGCCCGGGCCGCTCGGCGCCCGAGCCGGCGCTCCGGGGACGAGCCCCGTGGCCCCGCGTCGGCGGCCGCACGACCGTCGCGCTGGGGCGCCGCGTCGAGGTCTCCACGCCTCGAAACATCACCGGAGCTGGGGGGTCGTGTCCGCCTGAAACCCCCATTGTCCGGGTGGTAGGCAAGTGTTCTTCCTAACCTCCCGACCTCGTCTGAGCGCTCTCGGGATCAGAGCACCACCCGCTTGCTGGCGCGCGCCGCCTCCAGGATGGGTGATCCACGCTATCGCCCCATCAGGTCGGCTATCCGACCGCCGAGTAAGGACAACCCCCTTCGCAGGGCGTCGCTGTAAAAATACAGCTCTGCTACAGCGCCGACTCCGACCTTGGACGCGAGGTCGTCGCCCAACCGCGACGGCCGACGCCTTTGCGATCACGACCCCGACGCTGTTCTCTTCTATCCGGGCCACGAGATGATATAGTTGGAACCTTATTGCAGGTGCCAGCTCGACACCGCCACCTCTCTCGGCCTCTCCCCGGTGCTCCTTCCCTGCAGCCGCCGGCCTCGGAGAGGGTCCGGTTCTCTGCCGGCGGGGCCATCGCGCCGCCGGCGGTCGCCTCCATCGTCGGCGCTCCCCGTAACCTGGCGGAAACAATTCGGAGGGGGCTAGGTGGGTGGCGCCCTCGAGCTTCTGTGAGGAACGTAACCGGTTCAGGGCCGCTGCGGCGATCGGCGGGCGCTGGCGCGGCTCGCCTGCCGCGTGGCGCTGACACACGCTCTCCATGTCGTGTGCTCGCCAACTCCTTTGCGGCGTACCGGCCTCGACGGGCTGGAGGCGTGGAGCCGCCGCGGCGATCTGGGCAGCGTCAGGGGTGGACACGAGCCATCTTGTGCGACGCCCTCGTGGACGCTGCCTTCACAACCTACGTCCCGAGCGGCGTCTACCACGTGTGCGCCGACTTCACCCGTCCGGGCGTTCCTGACACCCGATCGCCGTGTTGCTTTCACGGGTGTGCGCCGAGACGTTCTCCGTCCATGGTGCATCATTTCATCAATGCGCGATCGCTCAGGGCATCACGCGCTTCTGTTGCAGCGCAGGAAAGGCCAGATTCTCGGCGATCTTGCGCGCGGCCCCGCGGGGTTCTCGTGCGCTGGCGCCTCCCCCTCTCCCAGCGTTCATTTCAATTATCCTGCGCTCACAGAACGTTACCCAATACACCAAAATCACGCGTGACTGCTTACATGAGCTGGCGAGCTTGTTGTTTTTTATTTCGGGAAGGCTCTGTATCGGTTATGCGGGATAAGAGGACGCGCAATCGCGCTTCGCTGGAGTAGCATCGTCCTATGTCGGAGCCCCCTAGTAGCAGTCAGTTGATCCGGATACCCATGGTGCTGGCGCTCGACTGCAGCCCCCATTTTCTGGCTCGTTGCCGGAGGGTTGCAGCGCGGGCTCGCTTCCTCGTCCGCTCCTGCGATGCGGGCTCGGCGTGGGGGGTGGCCGTCCGCCTCCGCCCGCTGGCCATCGTCTTGCCGAGCCACTTGCACGATCGTGCGCCGAAGACCTTCGAGCTGCTCGCGGAGGACGCGGGGGCACGCCTCGTCGTCGTGGAGTCCGAGCAGCTGCCCGCGGGCGAGCTGGAGGGCCACATCACGCACGCGATCGGCGAAGCGAGCCGCGCGCGCGGCGCCTAGAGCGACGGTCATCCGCTTCGGATACGGGCCCACCTCGACGTTTTCGGTGCTCAGCGCACAGGAGTGCGCTTGCGCGCCGAAAACGCCGATCTGGGCCCGTCTCCTGTGCGGGAGACCGCCGCTCTGCCCAGGCCGCGGCCTCAGTCGACGCGGACGCCCGCGGTGAAGTGGAAGCCCCATGTGTGGTCGAGCGGCGGGCCGAGCTCCTCGTCGAAGGGCAGCAGCAGGCCCGTCCGAAGGAACGCGAGGTCGCGCTCGATCGCGAGGAAAGGCTCGACGGCCAGGACATAGAGATTGCGGGCGACGGCGTGCCGGATGCTCACGTTGTCGAACGTGGGCAGCGCCATCCCTTGCACGCGCACGCCGCCGCCGATCCCGTGGCCGATCTGGAGCTCGACGGCGTGCTGGATCGCGAGCTCGTACTCCTTGTTGCGGGCGAGCGGGATGTAGAACACCGGCTCGAGCTGAAAACGCCCGATCATCCGTGAGCCGACGTGGACCTCGGCGCCGAGGCGCCCGTGGATGGGGAGGATGCTCGGGAAGTACTCGTGGAGATCCCAGTACGCCCGGCTGGCGCTGACGGGCTCGTAGCTGGCGTGGTGGTGGGTCTTGCCCGAGAGCGTCGCGAGCCCGACGTCGCCGCCCACCGTGAGCCAGAACGTCCGGCCGACGCGGGCGACGTGATGGGCGCCGAGCGTCACGTTGCCGAGCACGGCGTCGGTGCGCTCGGACATCGCGAGCCCGAACGGGAGTCGGACATCGAGGAACGTGTGCTGGGCGAACGGCATGCGGGCGAAGAGGGCGACCGCGAGCCCGGAGACCTCGCCGTCGCCGCCGGTGAACGAGGAGGTCTCCAGGCCGATCGCGCCGCGCCGGCTCAGCGGGACGGCCCCCTCGTCGATGGTTCTGCCGCCCGACGCGCGCGCGGGCGGCGGCCCCAGCTCGGCGTCCGAGAGGGACAGCGCCCAGGGCGCCGGCGTGCTGCCCTTGCGGCCCGCCTCCGCTGCGCCCGGCTTCCGCTCAGGCGGCGCCGCGTCTGAAGGCGGCCCGGCAGCTCCCGGCGCGGTTTGCGCCTCTTCCGGCGCGAGCGGCGGGGCGTCCGGCTCAGGTGCGCCCGCTCCGGGCGCGCCGAGCGCCGGGGGCTGCGGCGTGCCGGGCGCCGATGTCGCGGGCGACGGCGCTGCGCCCGGCGCCGGGGGCTGCGGCGTGCCGGGCGCCGATGTCGCGGGCGACGGCGGTGCACCCGGCGCCGGCGTCGCGGGTGGCTGCGGCGTCGCGGGCGGCTGCAGCGTGCCCGGCGCCGGCGGCTGCGGTGTGCCCGGCGCCGGCGTTGCGGGCGGCTGCCGTGCACCAGGTGCCGGCGGCGGTCCCGCCGACGCGGAGGGCGCAGGGCTAGCCGCCGGGCGAGGCGTCGCGGGCTGCGCAGCGGAGGACGCGACCGCGAGGGTCGCCGCCAGCCAGGAAAGCGAGGACAAGACCAGGATTCGACGTGGCATCGTGTCTCCTTGGAGCGCGCATCCTATCGTCTCGTCGGGCGCGCGCGGTCTGCTCCGGCGAGCGCTGGACGCGCCTCCGGTGGCGCGACCGCCGTCCCGCGGCGCCAGCGCCATCCCGCAGCGACACGGGCACGGGGCGACCCGGAGGCAGAGGCGAGCGCCGCGCGGCGGCCGGCCGCAGAGCGGCGGCGCGGGGCCGGGGCCTGCCGCGCGCCGCTACAGCAGCGCGGCGAGGGCGGCCGCGAGCCGCTCATAATGCGGCCTGTCGTTGTAGATCTGGGCCGAGATCCGGAGGTGCCGCCGGGGCGACGCGGGCCAGGCGAACACCGGCACCTCGATCCCCCACCGCTCGAGCAGCGCGTCCTGGAGCGGATCGAGGCGCAGCCGGGACGACGGCGCGTCGGGGAGCGGCACCGTCGCGAGCGCGCCGATCATCGCGTCGGGGCTCGGCGGCATGCAGCCGAGCGCCTCGCACAGGAGGTCGCGCGCGGCGAGCGCCGTCGCCCGGTTGTGCGCCTGGAGCGCGGGCCAGCCGCCGGGCACGAGCGCGCCCATGGCGCGGAGCGTGTCCGCGACGCAGAGCGCTGCGCTGGGGTCGGCCGTGCCGGTCCAGTCGAACTCGAGCAGGAAGCGCGACCTGTCGGCGCGCGGCGAGTTGGCGCCGTGGCTGATGGAGAGAGGGCGGACCGCGCCCTGCTTGTCCCGCCGCACGTGGAGGAACGCCGCGCCCTTCGGCGAACAGAGCCATTTGTGGCAGTTGCCGGTGTAATAGGCCGCCCCGAGGGCGCGGAGATCGAGCGGCACCATGCCGGGCGCGTGCGCGCCGTCGACAAGCACGTCGACGCCGCGCTCCGCGAGCGCGGCGATCAGCGAGGCGACCGGGAACACGAGCCCCGTCGGGCTCGTCACGTGATCGACGAGGACGAGCCGCGTCCGCGGCCCCACGCGCGCGAGCACCGCCTCGACCACCTGCTCGGGCGCCTCGATGGGGAACGGCACCGGCGCGACAACGACGCGCGCGCCGGCGCGGGCCGCGACCGCCTCGGCCGCGTTGTTGCAGGCGTTGTACCCGTGATCGGTGATGCACAGCTCGTCGTCGGGTCGCAGCGAGAGCGACCGCAGCACCGTGTTGATCCCGACGGTCGCGTTGGGGACGAACACGAGGTCGTCGAGGTCAGCGCCGACGAAGGAGGCGAGCGCGCCTCGGGCCGCGTCGAGCAGCGGCTCCAGCTCGCGAAGGAAGAACCGGACGGGCTCGCGCTCGAGCTGCTCGCGGTAGCGCTGCTGCGCCTCGAGCACCGCGCGCGGGCAGGCGCCGTACGAGCCGTGGTTCAGGAAGGTGACGGCCGGGTCGAGCGACCAGAGCTCGCGCACGGCGGCGGCGCGCGACTCCGGGAAGGCGTTCGGGTTCATGGCGAGGAGCGGGCCCCGTGGAGGCGACGTGCCGGAGGGCCCGGAACAATGTCGCGCGGGCCCCGACCCCTGTCGAGGGCCACGCGAGGAGCAGCTCCCAGTCCATGATGGATTGTATCGTCAATGTTGAATCATGGATCAACCATGACGGGATGCCGCCGGTCGTGCAGAGCCGGTCAACCCGTCCATGATGGACATCGCGTCGGTCGTCCCATGACGGACATCGCATCTGCCCTCTCATGGTGGACACCGGACCTGCCATCCCACGATGGACATCACATCTTCCATCCCATGATGGACACCGCACCTGCCCTCTCATGGTGGACGCCGCACCTGCCCGCCATGACGGCCCGTCATCGACGGGCAGGCGTCAGCGGCGACGAGCAGGCCTCAGCAACGGGCAGGCGCTAGAACCGGCAGGCGCCGGCGGCGCGCCCCGGCGGCGGCGCCGGATCAGCGGCGGCGCCGGATCAGCGGCCCGACCAGACCGGGGAGGCGCTGTTCATCTCGAGCGCCTCCATGCGCCGCGCCGCGGGTGAGGGCGGGGCCGCCGCGGCCGCGCGCGCGGTCTTCCGCGCGCTCGCCACCGCCGAGGCCGCCTGGACGGCGCGCTCCTTCTCCTTGTCCGACCGGGCGCGCGCCGCCTGCTGCCGGAGCCGGTCCTCCGCCGCCGCGAGCTTCGCCTCGGCCGCGCCGAAGTTGCCCGCGCTCACCTCCTGGGCCGCGTCGAGCTGCATCATGCCCGCCTCCATCACCGCGGCGATCGTCTGGGTCTTCTCGTTCTGGTGCGCGGCGACCAGGGCCGGATCGCTCGTCACGTCGTAGCGGGCGACCACCTCCTGCACGCGCGGGAGATTGCCGCTCTCGGCGTCGCGGAAGTGGAGCCGCACGCTCGCCAGCGGGTGGGAGCCGGCCGCCGGCGCGGTGACCCGCGCCCGCACGAGCATCTCGCGGTGCTGCCCGCCGAACATCGTGCCGAGCAGCACCCGGAGCGCGTCCCCGGAGCGCTCGGTGCGCTCGCTCGGGACGTCGAGCAGCTCCACGCCGGGCGCCGGGACGATCTCGACGAACGCGCCCGTCGCCGCCGTCGTCTGGAGCAGGGCGAGCTCGCGCTCGAGGACGGAGGACATCTCCCGCGCCTCGGTGAGGTGGTACAGCCGGCCGCTGGAGCCGATGGCGAGCGCGTTGAGCGTGCGCTCGTCGTAGTCGGCCCCCACCCCGATCGACGTGATCTGCACCCCGTGCGCGGCGCCGCGCTGGGCGAGCGCCCCGAGGATGTCGGGAGAGGAAGGCCCGATGTTCGCCTGGCCGTCCGAGATGAGCACCACGCGCCGGACGGCGTGCGTCGACGGCGCGGCGAGCGCGTGCTGCTCCGCGAGCTGGAGCCCGGCGAAGAGGTTGGTGCTGCCGTCGGGGCCGAGCGCGGCGATGGCGCGCGCCACCGCGGGCCGCGTCGACCGGCCCAGCACCGTCGGCGAGACGCGCGCCTGCGCGGTGTCGGCGAACGACGCGACCGAGACGAGGTCCCCGTCGGGGAGCCTGTCGACGAACGCCTGCGCCGCCGCGCGGGCGTTCTCCATCTTGGGCCCTTGCATCGAGCCGGAGGCGTCCACGAGCAGCACGACCGCCGCCGGCGCGCGCGGCTGTCCGCGGGCCGCGCGCGCCGCCGGGACATCGATCCACACGCCGAGCTGCGTCTCGCGCGTCCCCGGCAGCGCGAACGCGCTCGCGCCCGCGGCGCCGATCCAGACGCCCTGGCTCCCCGCGGGCGCCGGCTCCGGCCGGGACGACGGCGCCTCGGCCGCCGCCGCAGAGGGCTCGTCCGGCTCCGCCGCGGCCGCGGCCACGGCGACCGGCTTCGCCGCCTCCTCCCGCGCCGCAGCGCCCGGCGCGGCCGCCACCGCCGCGGCGGTCGCGCCCGGAGGCGCCGCCGCGCTGGCCGTGCAGCCCAGAGCCGCCCATCCCATCAGCAATCCAGCGAGCATCGTCCGCATCGAGGAGCTCCTTCCGCCGCAAGCCATGGCGCGGCCCACGGGGGGACCCACGTCCCTCCGCCGCGATCTCCCGGTCCCCGCAGCGCGCGGCTTCTACGGACCGGGCCGAGAAAAGATCTCCGGGAGAGCCGGCGTCGGCATCAGCGCCGCCGGCCCTCGCACCGGCGAAAGACCGCCGCTCCGCGCCCCGAGCCCCCTCCGAGCACACATCCGTGGGTCGTCCCTGCCTGACTCCAGGGCACATCTCGAGATCTCGCGAGATCCGCGACTCCCGACGTCCCTCTGTCGGTGGTTCAGGTCTTGCTCACTCACGACCGTCGACGGGCGATCGCCGGAGCGCGGCGCCCGGACACGACGCGCCGCACGGAGCGGCGATGCCGGAGGAGGTCGATCCGATGCAACTCGCGCGAAGCAAATCTCCAGCTCTCCTCGCCGCGCTCGCGGCGGTCTTACTCGCTGTCGGGAGCCTCCTTGCTTTTCCGGGCTACACGCTCACCGGCACGGGCGTCCGCGTGAGGACCATCGGCGTGCTCAACATCGATGTCTATCGGATCAGCCATTACATGGAGCAGCTCCCTGCCGCCCGGTCCAAGGACGCCGTCATCGAGATGGACACGGGGAAGAGGTTCGTCTGGACGATGCTTCGCGACGTCGACCGCGCGAGCATCGTCAAGGCGCTGCGGGAGGCCTATGCGCTGAACCGGTACACGGACACGCCGAAGATCGAGAGGTTCGTGGCGGCGTTCGAGGGAGACCTCAAGGCGGGCGCGGAGGTCACCATCGCGTACGACCCGCGCGCGAAGGCGACCACCGTCACGGTCGCCGGCGGCGGGACGGCGACCGTGGCAGGCGTCGACTTCATGAAGGCCACCTGGCGGATCTGGCTGGGCAAGATCGATCAGCCCACGTTGAGCGAAGAGCTCATCGCCAGGCTGCGCTGACGCAGGCGAGCCGCTGTCAGTCCGACGGCTTGTCGCGCACCACGAGCACCGACCGGTTCGTGTGGTTCACGACCTTCGCCGCCGTCGTGCCGAGCACCTTGTCGATGCCCGAGTAGCCGTGCGACCCGATGACGATGAGATCCGCGTTCTCCTCGTCCGCCGTCCGGCAGATGACCTCCCAGGCGACGCCGACGTGGATCACGACGTTCGCGAGGAGCTCGGGCGGCACGTCGCGCGCGAGCTGCGAGAGCTCCTCGCGGTCGCTCCGCTCCAGGATCTCGGGGACGCGGGTCGGCGACTCGTTCAACGCCTCCGCGGGCAGGCTGTGGTGCAGCCCGATCGCGCGCACGAGCACGAGCTTGCCGCCGAGCTTCTGCGCGAGATCGACGCCCTCCGCGAGGACGAGCGACGCCTTGGGGGAGCTGTCCAGTGCAACGAGGATGGTCCGGGGGTGCTTGAGACTCATGGCGTCCGCCTTTCGTGCGGTGACGTACCGCACCTTCTTTAGCCGACCTGGCGCCGGACGCGCAGCGCATCGCTCGGCGGCGGCGCTCCACGCCTCCGCGCCGCCTCCGCGCCGGCCCGGCCGCCCGCGCCGAGCGCCGCGGACGGTGCGTCCAGCGTGGATCAGGCGCGGATCGTCACGCCATGGCCTCGGTCGTCCGTGAGGATCTCGAACGCCGCGCGCCGCGCCGTGGTCAGGGTCTCGATCCCGACCTCGCGGCCCAGGCTCTTCCGCCGCAGGGTGACGGTGCAGGCCCCGATCTTCGTGTTCAGGCAATGCTTCACGCCGCCAGGAGGGTTCCTGTAGGCCAGGCCCACGAAATCGCCGGCGGACGCGGAGATCTCCCCCTCGACGCTCAGCCGATCGGTCTCCGTCCGGAAGCGCCAGGTGAAGTAGTCGAACGAGGCATCGGCGCGGACCGACTGGACGAGCGAGCCGAGCGCGATCTCCTCACCGCCGTGCCGGAGGACCAGCGGCGTCATGTTCGGCGTCCAGAATGGTCCGACCTTCAGCCGGGCCGTGGCGACCTCGAGGAAGCTGTCCGGGTGGCTGTCGAACCCGGCGACCTGCCCCCAGGCGTACAGGTCCGTGTGTTTCGCCCCCCAGTTGTGGTTCTGGCTGCCCACCCAGCCCGAGACGTCCACCGCGCGCCCGGCCACGCGGAGGAGGCCGCTGTAGACGGCCATCGGCGCGCCGACCAGCGCCTTCGCTTTCGGCAGCGGGGCGTCGTAGAGGGCCGCCGGGAGCAGCAGAAGGGGCTCGCCGCCGCCCTCGTAGGCGAGGTCCCAGGTGATGGCGTCCTCCCCCTCGCCCGCCGCGCCGGTGAGCCTGCCGAGGCTCAGCCGGGCGCCGTCGATGGCGACCGACAGGCTGTCGCGGGCGAACGAGCAGCGCCCCGCGAACGGGACCTCGCGCTTGGCGACCGCGTGGCGCCCCGACTCGCCGTCGAAGTAGACCGCCCAGAGCTCACCCTCCGCGGCCTCGGGCCGCCCGGCCGGGCTGAACAGCGTGTACCGGATCCAGAAGGCCAGCGGCCGCGTCGGGTGGTTCGCGCGCTGGAAGAAGCTCTCGTAGAAGCCGCCCCGCTGCCCCGGCCGGTAACGCGCGTGGTTCGCCCGCTCCCCGATCGTCTTCACCTTCGCGACCACCATCGCGCCTCCCGCTCCTCCAGCCTAGTGCCCCCGCTTCGACCCGCCGCTGAGAAGATCGCCGATGACCCGCTCCAGATCGTCGAGCGAGATCGGCTTCGCGATCTTCGGGTTGTCCACCCGCTCCACGAACTCCCGCGCGCTCGGCGTGAAGGCGCCGCCCGACATGAACGCCATCTTCGGCAAGAGCTGCGGGAACCGCTCGCCGATCTCGTCGTACAGGGCCATCCCGCTCATCTGCGGCATCAGCAGATCGCAGACGATCGCGTCGATCCGGCCGCCGCGGTCCCGCAGGAGGTCGAGCGCCTCGTGGCCGCTCTTCGCCACGAGCACCTCGTGCCGCTCCTCGAACGCGCGCGCGAAGGCGTTGAGCAGCATCGGCTCGTCGTCGACGAACAGGATCGTCCCGCGCGACGACGCGCGCGGCGGCTCCGGCGGCGGCCGCGGCGCGGGCAGATCCGTCGGGTTGAGGCCGGTCAGGCGGATCGTGAAGACGGTCCCGACGCCGGGCTTGCTCGAGACCGTCATCGTGCCGTGCTGCTCCTCGACGATGTTGCGCGACACCCAGAGCCCGATGCCCGGGCGCGCGCTCTCTTCCTTCGTCGTGAAGAACGGGTCGAAGATCCGCTCGACGACCTCCGGGGTCATCCCGCGCGCGTTGTCCTCCACCTCGACGTGGTGGACCCCGGCGTCGAAGCGCGTCGTCACGCGCACCATGTTCTCGTCGCGGGGGCGGTTCGGCATCGCCTGCGCCGCGTTGATGAACAGGTTCACGAACACCTGCGAGAGCTTGCCCGGATAGCCGACGAACGGCGGCATCTCGCCGTAGCTGCGCTCGATGCGGCAGAGCTGGCTGAGCTGCGGGCCCGTCATGCGCAGCGCGAGCTCGATCACGTCGACGAGCTCGACCCGCTCGGGCTTGCGCTCGCTGCTGCTCGAGAAGAGGTTGAGGTCCGTCACGATGTCCCGCATCCGCTCGACGCCGGCGAGCGCCTCGTGGCACGAGCGATCGATGAGGTCGATGGCGCGCAGCAGGTCCTCGTACGAGCCCGAGGCGACCGGGCGCGCCGCCGAGACGAGCTTGTGCGCCCCGCTCCGGATCTGCTCCAGGTTCGCCATCACCCACGCCATGGGGTTGTTGAGCTCGTGCGCGACGCTCGCCGCGACCTGGCCGATCGAGGAGAGCTTCTCGCTGTGGAGGATCTGCGCGCGGCGCGCGACCTCCTCGGTGACGTCGCGCATGAGGGCGAGCGAGGCGTCCTCGCCGTAGAGCCGCGTGATACGGACCGTCATCACCTTGGTCAGGCCGGCGCGCGTCCCGCAGCGGATGGTGGCCTCCCTCGGCGCCTCCGCCCGCGACGCGGACAGCACGAGCGTGCGCAGGGCCGGCACGTCCGCCGCGACAGCGAGCGCGGTGATCGGCCGGCCGATCCACGCCTGCCGCGAGTGCCCGAAGAGCGCCTCGAACCGCACGTTCAGCCGCGTCAGCATGCCCTCCTGGTCGATCGTCGCGAGCACGTCGGACGAGAGCTCGACGATCTCGCGGTAGCGCTCCTCGGAGGCGAACAGCGAGCGCTGGGCGTACGCCTCGGCGAAGCGGTGCTCGAACTGGAGCAGCAGCGCGTCGACGGCGCGGAGCACGTCGATCGAGGACGTGCCGTCGGCCTCGGCGTCGTCGTGCGTCGTGTCGAGGACGCCCGCGACCGCGGTGCGGAACTCGGACGCGGCGATCAGCGGAGCGCTGATGGAGTAGCCGGTCGCGTAGCGCTGCTCGACCAGGTGCGTGATGAACTCGTCGAGCAGCGTCTCGCTGCCGTCCTCGAGGATCCTGGTGAACGCGGCGAGCCAGGAGCGCACGTTCTCGGTGACCTCGCCCACGGGCCGGTCGGTGTACCGGCCCCGCTCCGGCGGCAGCGCCAGCACGTTCTCGATCCAGTCGTCGATGAGCTCGTCCTTGTGCCGCTTGCAGAGGTCGAGCAGCCGCCGGCGCGCGAGCGCCATCGACGTCTCCGCGTTGGTCGGCGGCCCGTGGACCTGCGAGCGCCGCTCGCCGTCCCCCCCGCCGCGCGCGCCCCGCGACTCCGGGACCTGCGAGCGCCGCTCGCCGTCCCCCCCGCCGCGCGCGCCCCGCGACTCCGGGACCTGCGAGCGCCGCTCGCCGTCCCCCCCGTTGTGCGCGCTCTTCGCTTCCGGAAGCTCACGCTTGGCTTCCTCGTCCGCTGCCATCGCTGTTACCTGCCGCGGAGGACCTCGCAGCCCATGAACGCACGGAGCGGCTCCGGCACGACCACCGCGCCGTCCGCCTGCTGGTACTGCTCGAGGATCGCGATGACCGTCCGCCCCACCGCGAGCGCCGACCCGTTCATCGTGTGGACCAGCCGCGGCTTCGCCTTCGGCTCCGGCCGGTAGCGGATCTGGGCGCGGCGCGCCTGGAAGTCGCCGAAGTTCGAGCAGCTCGAGATCTCGCGGTACACTCCCTGGCCGGGCAGCCACACCTCGAGATCGTACGTCTTCTGCGAGCCGAAGCCGAGATCGCCGGTGCAGAGCGCCGACACCCGGTAGTGCAGGCCGAGCCGCTTCAGGACCTCCTCCGCGTGCGACGTGAGCAGCTCGTGCTGGCGGGCGGAGTCCTCCGGCGCCGAGAACCGCACGAGCTCGACCTTGTCGAACTGGTGCTGCCGGATGAGCCCGCGGACGTCGCGCCCGTGGCTGCCCGCCTCGCTGCGGAAGCACGGCGTGTAGGCCGCGTAGGCGATCGGGAGCGACGCGCCGTCCAGGATCTCGTCGGCGTGGAGGTTCGTGACAGGGACCTCGGCCGTCGGGATGAGGTACAGGTCGTACGCCCTCTCCGGGTCGCTCTTGTGCGTCTTGAACAGGTCGTCGGCGAACTTGGGCAGGTTGCCCGTGCCGAACAGCGCCGTGTCCTTGACGAGGAAGGGCGGCAGCACCTCGAGGTAGCCGTGCTCGCGCGTGTGCAGGTCGAGCATGAACGAGATGAGCGCCCGCTCGAGGCGGGCGGCCGCGCCCATCAGCACGGTGAAGCGCGCCCCCGAGAGCTTCGCCGCGCGCTCGAAGTCGAGCAGGCCGAGGGCCGTGCCGATGTCCCAGTGGTTCTTCGGCGCGAACGAGAAGCTCGGCTTCTCGCCCCACGCCCGGACGACCACGTTGCCCTCCTCCCCCGCGCCCACGGGCACCGACGGGTCCGGCAGGTTGGGCACGACGGAGAGCAGCTCGGTCATCCGCTTCTCGAGCTCGGAGACGACCTGCTCGGCCTCCTTGATCCGCGTCGACAGCGCCTTCAGCTCGTCGCGCTTCTGCGCGAACTCGGGCGATTTCTTGTCGAGGCGCGCCATCGCGTCGTTCGCCGCGTTGCGCTCCGCCTGCCACCGCTCGAGCTCCTGGATGTTGGACCGCCTCGCGCTCACCGTGGAGGCGAAGTCGTCTCCGAGGCTGGCGGCGGCGGCGGGCGAGCGAAGGGCGAGCGCCGCGCGCACCTCATCGAGGTGCTCCGCGACGTGGCGAGGATCGAGCATACCCCAGGGTTTAGCCGAAGCCCGCACGCGCGTCAGCAGCCGCGACGCGCCGCTCCGAGGAGGGGCCCGCTCCCCGCGCTCCCCGCCAGAGGCCCGGCGGGGAGCGGCGCGCAGGGAGGCGCTAGGCGCTGGCGCCCAGGCTGCGCAGCACGAACTGGAGGATGCCGCCGTGCTGGTAGTAGTCGACCTCGTTCGGCGTATCGATGCGCGCGGTGACGGTGAAGGTCTTCTTCGCCCCGCCTTCCCCTGTCGCGACGACGTTGAGCTTCTTGCCCGGCGTGAGGTTGTTCGAGATGCCGTCGATCTCGAACACCTCGCGCCCGGTGAGCCCGAGGGTGGACGCGTCCTCGCCCGGCGCGAACTCGAGCGGGAGCACGCCCATGCCGACCAGGTTCGACCGGTGGATGCGCTCGAAGCTCTTCGCGATGACCGCGCGCACGCCGAGCAGCTTCGTCCCCTTGGCCGCCCAGTCGCGCGACGACCCGGTGCCGTACTCGGCGCCGGCGATCACGAGCAGCGGCACGCCCTCGGCCTTGTACTGCATGGCCGCGTCGTAGATCGTCGTCTTCTCCCCGTCGGGCAGGTGCACCGTGATCCCGCCTTCCTCGCCGGGGCGGAGGGCGTTCTTGAGGCGGATGTTCGCGAACGTGCCGCGCATCATCACCTCGTGGTTGCCGCGGCGGGCGCCGTACGAGTTGAAGTCCGCGGGCGCGACGCCGTGCTCGACCAGGTACTTCGCGGCGGGGCTGTTCTTGGCGATGTTGCCGGCCGGGGAGATGTGGTCGGTCGTCACCGAGTCGCCGAGCAGCGCGAGCACGCGCGCGGCCCGGATGTCGGTGAGCGGCGCCGGCTCCTTCGACAGCCCCTCGAAGAACGGCGGCCTGCGCACGTAGGTCGAGCCCTCGTCCCACACGAACGTCTGGCCGCCCGGGACCGCGAGCTTCTGCCACTCCTCGTCGCCGGCGAAGACGTTCTCGTACTGCACCTGGAACTGCTCGGGCCGCACGGCCGTCCGGATGGCCTCGCTGACCTCGGCCGAGCTCGGCCAGATGTCCTTGAGGTACACCGGGTCGCCGTTGCGATCCGCGCCGACCGGCTCCTTGAAGAGGTCGGCGTCGACGTCGCCGCGCAGCGCGTACGCGACGACGAGCGGCGGAGAGGCGAGGAAGTTCATCCGCACGTGCTGGTTGATGCGGCCCTCGAAGTTGCGGTTGCCCGAGAGCACGCTCGCCACGACGAGATCATTGTTGCGGATCGTGTCGCCGATCACGTCCGGCAGCGGCCCGGAGTTGCCGATGCAGGTCGTGCAGCCGTAGCCGACCATGTGGAAGCCGAGCGCCTCGAGGTACGGCAGGAGCCCCGCCTGGCGCAGGTAGTCGGTGACGACCTTCGACCCGGGGGCGAGCGACGTCTTCACCCACGGCTTCACCGTGAGCCCGCGCTCGACGGCCTTCTTCGCGAGCAGGCCCGCGCCCAGCATGACCGCCGGGTTCGACGTGTTGGTGCAGGACGTGATCGCGGCGATCACGACCGAGCCGTGGCGCAGCGTGTAGCGCGCGTCGCCCTCGGTGATCTCCGCCGGGCGCATGATCTTCTCGAGCGCGGGGGCGCGCGCGGCCGCGTGGCCGGCCCCCTCCTCGAGGAACGCCTTGACCGCGGGCGCGTCGGCCGCGGCGAACTCCTTCTCGAGCATGCCCTGGAGCGAGGCGCGGAAGGTGCGCTTCGCGTCGCGCAGCGGGACGCGGTCCTGCGGCCGCTTCGGGCCGGCGATCGACGGCACCACGTCGCCGAGGTCGAGCGAGAGGGTGTCGCTGAAGACGGGGTCCGGGGTGCTGTCCGTGCGGAACAGCCCCTGCTCCTTGTAGTAGGCCTCGACGAGCGCGACGAGCTGCGCGGGCCGGCCGGTGAAGCGCAGGTACGCGATCGTCTCGTCGTCGACGGGGAAGAAGCCGATCGTGGCGCCGTACTCGGGCGCCATGTTGGCGATCGTGGCGCGGTCCGGGAGCGAGAGCGCGCTCAGGCCCGGGCCGTAGAACTCCACGAATTTCCCGACCACCTTCTTCTGCCGCAGCATCTGCGTCACCGTGAGGACGAGATCGGTCGCGGTCGCCCCCTCGGGCAGGCTGCCGTGGAGCTTGAAGCCCACGACCTCGGGGATGAGCATCGAGAGCGGCTGGCCGAGCATCGCCGCCTCGGCCTCGATGCCGCCGACGCCCCAGCCGACGACCCCGAGCCCGTTGATCATCGTCGTGTGCGAGTCGGTGCCGACGAGCGTGTCCGGGTAGACCAGCGAGCCCTGCCGCATGACGGCGCCCGCGAGGTACTCCAGGTTGATCTGGTGGCAGATGCCCTGGTCGGGCGGCACCACGCGGAAGTTCGTGAACGCCTGCGCTCCCCACCGGAGGAACGCGTAGCGCTCCTCGTTGCGCTCGAACTCGAGCGCCGCGTTCACCTTCACGGCCGTCGAGGACGCAAACTTGTCGACCTGGACCGAGTGGTCGATCACGAGGTCGACGGGCTGGAGCGGGTTGATCTTGAGCGAATCGCCGCCGAGCTTCGCGAGCGCCTCGCGCATGGCGGCGAGATCGACGACGGCGGGCACGCCGGTGAAGTCCTGGAGCAGCACGCGCGCGGGGTGGAACGCGATCTCCTGCGAGGGGCGGGCCTTCGGGTCCCAGTTGAGGACGGCCTCCACGTGGTCCTTGCGCACGACGCGCCCGTCCTCGTGACGGAGGAGGTTCTCCAGGAGGATGCGGAGCGAGAAGGGGAGCTTCTCGATCGACGCGCCGCCTTGCGCCAGCGAGGTGAGCTTGTAGTAGGTGTATGTTTCGGCTTGAACCGTCAGCGTGCTCTTGGTGCCAAAGCTGTCGACCATGCGGCCTCCTCCAACGTCCGGAGCGCCCTTGTAGGCGCCCCGAAGCCGCTAATCTAGTCCTATGTGCGCGCGCTTCACCCTCGCCGTGCCGGACTTTGCGACCCTCATCGCGCTGCTCGAGTCCTCCTCTGGCGCCGGCCGAGCAGGCAGCGGCTCGGCTCGGTCGATTGCCGCTGATCCGGAGATGGCGGCGAGGTTTCGGCCTCGTTTCAACATCGCACCTGCGACCGTCCACCCGGTGCTGCGCGCGCGGGACGGCCGGCGCGCGCTGGTGGCGGCGACCTGGGGCTTCATGGCGCGTTTCGCCAGGGGCGGCGCCGGGCCTTCGCTCCTGGCCAACGCGCGCGCCGAGAGCGCGCGGGCGAAGCCGACGTTCCGCGAGGCGTTCGCGGCGCGCCGCTGTGTGGTGCCGGCGGACGGCTTCTACGAGTGGACCGGGCCCAAGGGCGCGCGGCGGCCCACCTGGTTCCACCCCGCGGAGGGCGGGCTGCTCCGCCTGGCGGGGCTGTACCAGCCGGCGAAGGACCCCGACACGGGGGAGCCCGACGTCCGGTTCACGATCCTGACCACCGAGGCGAACGCCGACGTCGCGCCGATCCACGACCGCATGCCGGTCCTGCTGGGCCCCGGGGACGTCGACCTCTGGCTCGGCCTCGGCGACGGCGCGGACGCGGATCGTGCCGAGGCGCTGCTCCGGCCGGCGCCTCGCGGCGCCCTCGCGGCGCGCGCCGTCTCACCGCGGGTCAACTCGGTCGCGCACGACGACCCCACCCTGCTGCAGGAGCTCGCGGCGGAGGCCGCCGCCCCGAAGGCCGCTGCCCCGAAGGCCGGCGGCACGCTTCCGCTGTTCGATCTCGACGGCGGCGCGAGGCCCGCCGTCCCCTCCGGCCGGACCTCGCGCCGCTGATCTGCGGCAACGTGCGCGATGTGCGCTGACTGACGTGCGACGCCTCAGCGCGCGGAGGCGTTGCTCGCGCGACCGCCCTTGCGGCCCGTGCGGCTGGTCTTCGCCGGTCGGCTCGCCTTGCGCGCGGGCGCGGCTCGCCCGGTCTTCGCGGGCGCCGTGGCCGCTGTCTTCTTCCGTCCGGTCGCGGTGGCGCGGCGCCCCTTCTGCGCGCCCCGCGCCGGCTCGGCGCGCTGCGTCGACGCGCGCTTCGGCGCGCGCTTGGCGGGTGGACGCTTGGCCGCCGCCTTGCGCGCCGACGGCTTCGCCGCGCGCGCGCGGCGGCCGCCGGTGGCGGCGGGCATGCTCTTCGCGACGTTCCGGGCGAGGAGCGCCTCCACGTCGCTCGCGCGCACCTGGCCGAAGCGCGCCTCCAGGCGGCCGCCGAGCTCCTCGAGGCGCGCGGCGCCCATGGCGCTCTCGACCTGGGGGAAGAGCTCCTTCTCCTCCTCCTCGACGTGGTGCTGCACGAGCTCCTTCAGCACGCCGAGCCTGGCGTGAAAGGTTTCGTCACCCGGCTCGGTGCTGAGCAATTTCTGCAACATGACGTCGACGAGCGCGTGCTCCTCGTACGAGGTCGGGATCAGGGGGGAGGCGCCGAGCGCCCCCCGGCTCTCGGGGTAGAAGAGCTCCTCCTCGATGGCCGAGTGGCTCACGAGGGTCGCCACGAGCTCGTCGCGGAGCGCGCTGATCTCGTCGCTGTCGGCCTGCGACATGCGCTCGAAGAGCTCTTCGACTTCCTGGTGATGCTCCTTCAATAGGTCGGTCGCCTTCATGCGGGGACTCCTCTCACGGAAAGATGAAGCGCCGTCGAGGCGCTTGGCCTGTGCGGTCTGCGGGTTTGCGCGAAGCATGCCAGGCGGGAGGGGCGCGCGAAGCGAGCGCACGACGCGCACGCGCGGGCGCGGGCGTACGTCGATCGGCCAACCCGCGCGGGGGCGTCGCGGCGCGCGCGCTGCGGGGCGTGCTGCCCCGCAGCGAGGCGTCATGGCGCCGCTGGCGCGTGATCGCGCGCGGCCTGCGCGATGTCGCGGACGCCTTCGCCCGCGCCGGGCGCCGGCGCGCCGCCGGGCGCCGTCAGCGGGCTCTCCTCGGCTCGCGGGCGCGGGCGCAGATCGATCGCGCGGGCCTCAGTTCGCGCCCCATACGTTGAGCACGGCCGCCGTTTCCGCGTCGATCGTGGCCGGCTCCCGTTGCGCCGCGGGCGCGCGCACGGACAGGTCGAACGTCACGGTGCGCCGGAAGAGCGACACGGTGGCGAGGGGCATCACCTCGCGACGGTTGAAGGCGCAGGTCGGGTCCACGTCGAGGTCGCAGAGAAAGGGGGGGACGCCGAGTCGACCCGAAAGCACGAGGTTGCCCCAGCGGGTGGAGTAACGATCGCCGAGGGCGGCGATCTGGGGGCCGCGCTCGACGCCCTCGAGGCCGGAGGCGACCGCCGCCAGATCCTTCCCGAGCGGCTTGCGGGCGAACGAGAGGCCGAGGGCGGCGATCGCCGTGCGCGCGACGTCGATGATCTCGGTCGGGGCGGCGATGCGCTGGCCGGCGTACAGATCACCGGGAAAGTGGACATAAAGCGGGAGCGTCAGGACGGGCTCCTGGAGCTCCATGCCCTCGCCGTAGAGCACGGCGTCGGAGCGCCCGCTGGCCAGATCGCCGGTCACGATGAAGAGGGTCTCGTCCCACAGGCCGGCGGCCTTGAGGGTCCCGATGAGGTTGCCGAGGGCGCGGTCCTGGCCGGCGAGGGCGATGGAGAAGAGGTCGCGGATCCGGTCGCGATCCTCGGGGCTGAGCACATCGCGGCGCCGGCCCCTCAGCCTGGCCAGCACCTGGGCGGCGCGGCGCGGCTCGACGGGGCCGGCGTACTCGGCGGGCTTGAGGGCGTTCAGCTCCTTCGGGCTGACCTCCCAGGGCGGATGTCCACCGCGCGCGTGGACGAACGCGAGGAGGCGGTTGGACGCGTCCTGGCGGAGGGTCTCGTTGATCCAGGTGGCGGCGGCGTCGATCGGGGTGGTGGCCGGCTCGCCGCTCGTCGGGGGGTGCTCGAGGACCCGGGACCAGCCGGGTCCGAAGCCGAACGCCCGGAACGTGGTGGGGACGCCGGTGAAGAACCCGGTGCGGATGCTGCTGTCGCTCGCGATGGCGCCGATGGTCGTGATGCGGGCGGGGAGGCGGGCCCCGGCGTCGGCGACAGTGTGGGCTGGCGGCGGAAGACCGGTGAGCAGCGACGCGGCCACGGCGGACACGACCGTGCTCGGCCCGCGGTGGTGATCGAACGTCGTCGCCGAGGTCGCGAGCTCCGAGAGCGTGGCGAGGTGCGGCTCCGGACGACCGCTCCAGGGGGGCAGATCGGGCCGCTCGACCCCGTTCAGGGCGACGATCACGACGGCGCGCGCTCGGGGCACGGACGGCGGCGGCTCCGGCGATCCGGCGAGGACGGGGTCGCCGAAGAGGATGCGTCCGCCGCGGGCCGCGGCGGCGGCGCGGAGCTCGAGGGAGATGAGGGACCCGGCGAAGGGCGCGAGCGGCAGCTCGACGTCGGTCCAGGTCGCCTTGTCGCCGCCCTCGACGTGGGCGCGATGGATCACGAGGGGCTCCTGGCCGTCGCGGAGGACGCGGATCTCGGCGTCGCCGTCTCCCGAGCCCAGCGCGCCGATGGAGGTGTGGAGGCGGGTCACCCTGGAGGGGCGAAAGGCGCAGCGGACCGCGCCCGGCGCGCGCAGCGCGATGGACCGGTGGGGGACGCCCGACAGCGCGGCGGCGGGCGTGACGACGTCGCGCAGGGTCGGGGGGCCGTACGTGGCCGGGTCCTCGTCCGGGATGCCCACGCGCACCCAGTCGACGTCGGCGAACGCCTCCCCCTCGCGGAGCCGGCCGGAGAACTGGAGCGTGAGGGTGTGCAGGCCGGGGTCGGCGGGGAGCGTGGTGGTCGGGGTCGAGGCGATGCGGATCTGGTCGCGCTGGAGGCGGAGCGTTCCGAGCGGCTGGTCGTCCAGGGAGACGGTGGCGTACCTGGAGGTGAGCCCGACGGCCCGGGCGGACACGAAGATGGGGCTCGCGGACGGCAGGACGAACGTGAGCTTGATCTGCCGCTGCGAGATCCGCGCCCAGGTGGATCCATTGTGCTCGACGGCCTGGATGCCGGTGGGCACGGTCCCTTGCCACGCGAAGCGGCCGATGAGCGAGCCCGCGCCGGTATCGAACAGGAGCCCTCGGTGCTCGAGATCGCAGCTCGGCAGCTCGTCGATGAGGTGCACGGCGTCGCGCGCCGGCGGCGGAGGCGTCTCCTGCGGGCTCGCGGACGCCGCGGCCGGGGCGTCCGGAGGCAGGTCGCGGGTCGACGTCTCGCACCCGTCGCAACCGGAGAGGAGCGCGGCGGCGAGGGAGGCGAGCGCGAGCGCGAAGGAGGGACGGCGGGTTCGGATCACGCGGGCGCGCACGGGGCGTGCTCTACCACGAGCGGGAGTCCTGGGCGGCCGGTGTCATCGGGCCGCCGGTGGTGTCGTTCACGCGGCCGAGCATGGGACCCTGCCGGGTCTGGGCAGGCGTACGCCGAGGCTGGGCGTCTGGTACCACGCCGTTCAGGTTAGTGTTGGGGGGGGTCGAGGTGAGCGGCCCGCTCATCGAGGTCTCGGGCGGCTCGGTCACCATCAACGGCGACGTCGTGAAGGTCAACACAGGACTCGCGATGACCATGAATACCCGAGCTGGCGAGCTTGTGGCCAAGATCCATTACGGGCCGTTCGAGGGGCGTTTCCGGAACGTGACCCCCGCGCTGAGCCTCGCGCTGTTGACGTCCTTTCTGCTCGGGGTCGCCGTTCACGCGAGTCGGATCGAGACGCTCGAGTGCGTGCGTCCGCCCGGCGAGGTGGCGACGTGCGAGACGCGGTCGGTCGCCCCCCTGCTTCCGGCGCTCAGCGAGCGCTTCGATGCCGGCGCCGTGCGCGAGGCGAGATACCGTGACGTGCACGCCACGAAGGGCCCGGACGTCGTCGGTGGGAGGACCGTGCTCGTGGATGTGCACGGGCACGAGACGGGCTTCGGCAGCACGACGGTCGAGCAAGCGCGGCTCAACACCGAGCGAATCCAGCGGTTCCTGCAAGGCCAGGATGGCTCCACCCTGCGGATCGAGGTGCTCCCTTCGTACTGGAAAGTAGCATGGTTGGCGTTGTGGGTGGTTCTAGCGCTGGGTCTCACGATAACCATCGTCGTCCACGGCTGTCGCGATCTCGGGGGGTATCGCATCGAGGTTCGCGACGACCCGCGCGAGCGGCCCGGGACGAGCGCCGCCGCGCTCGCGGCGGGCGCTTATCGGGTCCAGGCTCAAGACAGCCCGCGCGAGCGCTTGCGGTTGCGCGTGACGCGAACGGTCCTCGGCATTCCGCTGCGCGTGCACGACATCGCGGTACCGCCCGACGTCACCGAGGTCGAGATCGAACAGAGACCCGCACCGAATTGGTACATCCCGAGTCGTCAGGCGCCGCCGAGGGGCAGACGTCTCGTCCTGCGGACCGCGACGGGCGCCGCGCTACCGGTCATCCCCGAGCTGCGCCGGGGGGAGATGGAGCACGAACGCGCGCGGATCGCCCTCGCGAAGGCCCTCGGGCTGTCCATGTCGTGACGAGGGGCGTTTCCGGAACGTGCCCCTCGCGCTGAGTCGACACCTCGAATCCGCTCGCCAGGGATGCATCGACGGAGCGGCTCCCGGCGCTGGCAACCGCAGCGGCCTGAGGCAACGGATCGGCCGGCGACGACGCCGCTCCACGCGGCGGAGCACGCGGCCAAGCTTCAGGCACGCCGCTCCCGACGCCGCGTCAGAAATCCTCGCAGCTACCAACATCGCTTCCGACGCTCCGTCGGGTGTCCTCGCAGCTACCAACATCGCTCCCGCCGCCCCGCCGGACGCCCTCGCAGCCGCCGACATCGCCCCCGACACCCCACCGGGCGCCCGCGCAGCCGCCGGCATCGCCCTCGACGTCGCGTCGGAAGCTTGCTCGGCCGCCGACATCGCTCCCGAGGCCGCCGCGTCACATTGACGAGCTCGCTCGCCCTTCTTAGCCTCCACGATCCTCGACGCTCGTCGGCCCTTCACCGGCGGCGCTCGAAGGCTCGAAGGAACAACGAGAGGGGAACCATGGCCATCAACACCATCCATTACGACGACTCCCTCGATCTCATCTGGAGCGTCCTGGTCTACGAGGAAGCGCGGCTGCTCAAGGACAGGAACGCGAGCGACCTCGCCTCGGAGGCCGGCGCGCTCGTGGAGCGCTGGGCTCAGGTGAACACCGGACAGCGGAGCGCATGGCGCGCCGAGATCGTCGCGCAGGCGGGCATCGACGCCGAGGACGACCTGCTCGACGACACCGTCGACGAGCTCGACAACGAGCTGCTCCGGACCTTCCGCGATCGGGACGCGCCGCAGCGCAAGCGCTACTTCAAGAAGGCGCGCCACGAGATCGTGCGCCTCGGGCTGGAGAGCGAGATCGAGGTCGTGCGCGCGTGGCCGGCATCGCTCAAGACCGAGGGCGAGCCCGCCCTCCAGGCGCTCGGCGCCCGGCTCGAAGGGGACATCACCCGGGGCGACGCCGCGGTCGAGGAGCGGCGGCGCGCCGCCGCCGCGACCGCCGATCAACGCGTGCGAGAGATCGTCCGGTTCGTGGACGACATCAACGCCGCGCGGCGCGCGCGCTACGGCCTGCTGATCCAGCGGGCGGAAGAGCGGAGGCTGCCGAAGGACTGGCCCGGGCGGTTCTTCAAGAAGAGCACGCAGGGGCCGAAGAAGGTCAAGGCCGCTCCCGCGGTCGAGAGTCCGCCGGCGTGACGCGCGACGCTCAGCGCCGCCACGGCGGCGCGACACGCAGCCCGGCGCCGCTCGCCGATCAGCGCCGCCACGGCGGCGCGATGCGGAGCCGGGTGAGGCGGCCGGCCTTGACGACCGCGAAGCGCACGCGCTCCTCGTCCCGGAGCTTCGCCCGGATCTCGTAGACGCCATCCTTGGGCGCCAGCGGCAGCTTGACGCTGCCGGTGCCGACCTTCCGCCCGTCCACGAAGAGCGTGTCGCCCGCGCCGGCGATCACCTCCAGCATGCCCTGCCCCTCGGGCACCTTGTGCCCGGCGGTCAGCGGCAGATCCTCGGGGAGCACGGGGTTCGACGTCGTCTCGCCGATCGGCCCGGCGGCAGCCGGGGCCGGCGTGGCGGCGACCGCCGCCGTCGCGCCCACGCTTGACGAGCCGGCGGCGGCCGCCGCGGCAGCGCCGGGCGGGGCTGCGGCCGCGGGCTCCGCGGCCGCCGGGCCCGGCTGCTCGGGGGCCGGCGGGGCGCTCTGCAGCTCGTGATCGCGCGAAAGCCGCGCGGCCACCGCGAAGACGAACGCCGCCACCGCGAAGAGGACCCACATCGTCATGCGGTTGTCGCGGGCGGGCGGCTGCGGCGTCGGCACGTAGGCCGACGGGCGGCGCACGCGGCGCGGCGTGGGCGACTCGTCGATCGCGGGCGCGGGCGCGGGGGCCGCGAGCCGCGCGGCGGGCGGCGCCGCGGGGACCTGGAGCGCCGCGGGGACCTGGAGCGCCGCGGGCGCCGGCGCCGGCGCCTCGACGACGGGCGGCGGCGGGAGCGAGCCCAGCGTCAGCAGCCGCTCGGGCTTCGGGTACTCGAGCGCGGGCAGCGTGGCCTCCGGCGCGCGGGGCGCCGGGGCCACGCCGGGCACGGCCGGCGTCACGCCCGCCAGCACGGCGGCCTCGAGCTGGGAGGTCCACGCCGGGCGCGGGCTGCTCGCGTCGCCTCGCAGCTCGGCGAGATCGCTCGGGACCCGGGGGTTGGCCAGCGCGCTCGCGAGCGCCCTCGCGTCTTCCTTGCCGCGCGCGCTCGCGAACGCCGTTTCCTCGTCCTCGGCGTCCACGGACAGCACGGAGACGGACGCCAACGACTCCGGCGCCGACGCCGCCGGGCCGGGCACCGGCACCGCCGGGCCGGGCACCGACACCGCCGGGCCGGGCACCGACACCGCAGCGCTCGGCGCCGCCGAGCCGCGCGCCGGCATGGCCGATCGCGGCGCCACCGAGCCGGGCACCACCGTGAGCTGATCGTCGGTGAGCTCGACCGAGGCGCGCGACGACGCGGCGGCGGCGTCGCCGGCGAGCTCCGGCGGCAGCGACGCGACCGGGGCGGCCCGCTCCGGGAGGCGCCGCACGCCGCGGAGCGTCTCCTCCTCGTAGGCCACGGCGGGGGCGAGCAGGTCCTCTCCCTCGCGGCCGATCACCCGGCGCACGCCGCCGCGCGCCGCGACGTCGTTCAGCACGTCCTCGACGAGGCCCGCGGCGAACTCCCCCGAGGTGATGACCGATCGCGGCGACGTCCCCCGGGCGAGCGCCCGGAGGAGCGAGCGCGCCGGCTCGGGCGTCGCGTCGGCGGTCGCCCCCATCCCCTCCAGGTCGAGGACGACGCGCTCGACCTGCATCAACGGCGCCCCGTGGAACAGCCGCTGGGCGGCCCGGGCCGCCGCGATCGCGGGCAGGAGCTGCTCCGCGAGCGTCCCCTCGAACCCGGGGCGCGGCGGCGCCGCGAGCTCGCTCTCCGGCAGAGGCGCCACGACGAAGCGGCCGGCGCCGACGCCGAGGAGCGCCGCGAGCACGGAGGGGCCGCGGTGGAACGTCCCGTCCTGCGCCGTCCGGGTCGCGCCGGCGGGGCGGCCGTCCTTGATCAGCACCTCGTACAGGAACGCGGCGTCGCGGACCGACACGAGCGCGTCGGGCCGGCGCGCGCACGAGAGCGACAGCAGCGTCCGCGCCGTCATGCCGTCGAGCCGCCCGCGGACCTCGCCGCCCGTCGCGATGCGCTCGGCGACGCGCCGCCTGCCCCGCAGGACCTCGTGCACCCGCTGCACGAAGGCCGCGGCGCTCTCCTCCTTGCGGAGGTAGCCGTCGGCCTGGGCGCCGAGCTCGCGGAGCCGCTGGAGCAGGTCCTCCTTCCAGGAGAGCAGGATGACCGGCACGTCGCGCAGCGCGACGTCGCGCTTGAGCGCGCGGCAGAGGGCGAAGCCGTCGAGCCGCGGCATCAGCACGTCGCTCACGACGAGGTCCGGCGTCGTCTGGTACGCGAGGTCGAGCGCTCGCGCGCCGTCGTGCGCCTCGTGCACGTTCGCGCCCGCGGCCCGGAGCACGCCGGCGAGGAACCACGTCACCGCCGGATCGTCGTCCGCCACCACGATGTCGATCGCGTCGAGCGCCGCGTCGCCCGGCGCCGCGGTCGACGCGCTGATCGTGCGCGCCGGCGACCTCGCGCGGATCTCGCTGTGCAGCCGCGAGCGCTCGCCCTCGGGCGCGCTCGGCGCGTTCATCCACGGGGCGAGCGGCAGCGCGCCCTCCGGCCCGCTCGGCGAGAACCGCACGCCGCCCTGCGAGCGGATCGTCACGAGATCGCGGATGCGCGCCACCGCGCCCCAGAGCGCCGCGAGGACCTCGGCGCCGTCGCCGAGATCCACGTTCTCCCCGCGGCTCCTCGGCTCGGCGGCGTCGCAGAGGCCGCGGCGGAGCTCCTCCGCCAGGCGCGCCCCGAGCTCGTCGAGGCTGACGGCCCCGAACGGCCCGCGCACGGCGCGCGCGGCTTCAGCGCGCACGCAGGCCACCGCTGCCTCCGCGGCGGCGCGCCGGAGCGCGTCCGGCGACACGGGCTTCGGCAGCGCGCGCGCGGCGCCGAGCGCCAGGTAGGGGGCCGCGTCCTCGGGCCGCGCGAAGCGGCCGACGGCGACGACGGGGACCAGGTCGGTCAACGGATCGGCGGCAAGCGCCTCCGCCAGCCCGCGCGCGCCCGGCATGTCCGCGTCGAGCAGGACCAGATCCGGAGCGAAGGCCCGCGCGAGATCGATCGCCGTCGCCACGTCGTCGGTCCGCTCGATCTCGAACGACGGCCCGACGTCGGCGCTCGCGGCGTCGAGCGCCTCGGCGAGCGGCGCTGTGCCCACGACGAGGACGGTGATCGGCGCGTCGATCGACGTGGCCGGCGACGCGGCCGGCGCGGCCTCCGGCGCCTCGGCGGGCGCCGCCTGCTCCACGCCGCGCGTCGAGGAATCGCGCGCTTCCTCTTCCTCCTCGAGCGAGAGCGGCTCGGCGGCGAGCGCGCGGCCGTGGCTCACGCCCGCGATCCACGTCGTGGCCTGGCCCTTGGCCGCACCCGCGCCCGCGCCCTCCGGCCGCGCGCTGGTGCTGCGCGCGTTCGGCTGCTCCGCGGCGGCGCGCGCGCGGGGCGGCGAAGGCGCCTGCTCGGGCGGCGCGGCGGCGCGCGCGGGCGCCGGCGCCTGCTCACCCATGGCCGACTGCCCCCAGGCCAGGGCGGGCAGCTCCTCGAGCAGCTTCCGCAGGGCCGCCGCGGCCTCGCCGCCGAGCCGCGCGCCGTTCGCGGCGGCGAGCTGCGACTCCCCTTCGGCGAGCCGCTCGGCGACGCGCACGAAGCGCAGGAGGCGCGCCCCCGCGCCGAGCGAGTGCAGGCGCCGCTTCAGCTCCTCGACGAGCCGCGGCGCATCGCCCTCCGCCTCGATCCGCCGGACCATCTCGCGGAGCTCCGCCACGCGGCGACCCAGGTTCGCCACGAACTCGGCGCGCGCGCCGCCCAGCCGCTCGTGCCGAGCCTCGCTCGCTGGATTGCTGCGCGGCCCCGCGTGCTCCACTGCCCTCGATCCTACGCCCATTGGCGGTCCCGTATCACAGGAGGATCGGACACCCGAACTTCTCGGCGATCGCGCCCCCGCGCCCGTGGCTCCCGGCCGCGCGCCGTCGCCCCCGGGTCACCTCACGGCGGCCCCAGCTCGGCGGCGATCTGCTCCCGGACCCACGCGCCGGCGGCGCGCGTGCCGAGCGTGCCGCCCACATCGACCGTGCACATCCCCTGGTCGAGCGCCTGGGAGACCCAGCGCTCGATGCGGCGCTCTTCCTCGGGCCACCCGAGGTGAGCGAGCAGCAGCCCCGCGGTGAGCATCGCCGCGAACGGGTTCGCGATGTCCTTGCCGGCGAGCGGCGGCGCCGACCCGTGCACCGGCTCGAACAGCGCGACCCGCGCCGGATCGGACGCGTGCACGTTCGCGCTCGCCGCCATGCCGAGCCCCCCCTGCAGCGCCGCGCCGAGATCGGTCACGATGTCGCCGAACAGGTTGTTCGTCACGATCACCTGGAATTGCGACGGATCCTGGATGACGTACAGGCAGAGGGCGTCCACGTAGACGTGGTTCGACTGGATCTCCGGATACTGGGCGCGCACCTCGTGGAAGACACGCAGCCAGAGCTCGTGCGCGTGCCGCATCGCGTTCGACTTGTCCGCCATCGTGACCCGCGTCCGGCCGTTCGCGCGCGCGTAGTCGAACGCCGCGCGGATGATCCGCTCGACGCCCTTCCTCGTATTCACGTCCTCGTTGATCGCGACCTCGTCGGGGGTGCCGCGCTTGAACTGCCCGCCCATCCCGACGTAGATCCCCTCGGTGTTCTCGCGGAACACAACGAAGTCGATGTCCTTCGCCGTGCGGCCTTTGAGCGGCACCAGCCGGTCCGACAGCGCGCGGACGGGCCTCACATTGGCGTAGAGGTCGTAGCCGAAGCGCATGCCAAAGAGGATGTCGCGCGCGTGCTCCAGGTTGGGCACGCGGGGATCACCCAGGGCGCCGAGCAGCACCGCCGAGCACTCGCGCTGGATGGCGATCTGGATCTGGTTCGGGAAGGTCGTCCCGTCGCGCAGGTACCGGTCGGCGCCGAGATCGAGCTCCCAGAGGTCGATCGGCAGCCCTGCCCGCTCCTGGTAGACCTCGAGCAGGAGCTTCGCCTCGACGATGACGGACGGGCCGATGCCGTCACCGCCGATGATCGCGATTTTCTTCTTCTTTTTGGCTGCCACGAGGTCGCGCTCCCGGTCAGCCGAGCGCGCGTTCGACCGGCACGTACTCCAGCCGGTGGGCCGCCGCGACGGGGCCGTAGGTCACGTGGCCGCCGTGGGTGTTGATGCCGAGGGCGACGGACCTGTCGGCCTTGGCCGCGGCGACGATGCCCTGGTTGGCGATCGCCACCGCGTAGCCGATCGTCGTGTTCGTGAGCGCCCAGGTGCTCGTGTGCGAGACAGCGCCCGGCATGTTGGTGACGCAGTAGTGGACGACCCCGTGCACCTCGTAGGTCGGGTTGTCGTGGGTCGTCGGGCGGCAGGTCGCGATGCACCCGCCCTGATCCACGGCGACGTCGACGACGACCGTCCCTCTCTCCATGCGGCGGATGTGCTCCTCGGTCACGAGCTGGGGCGCCTTGGCGCCGGGCACGAGCACCGCGCCGACCACGAGATCGGCGCGCTCGCACACCATCTCGATGTTCTCCGCGTTGGAGTAGAGCGTCTCGATCGCGCCCCCGAACACGTCTTCGAGGTAGCTCATCGTCTCGGCGCGGACATCGAGCACGGTGACCTGCGCCCCCATCCCGACCGCGATGGTCGCCGCGTTCCGGCCGACAACGCCGCCGCCGAGGATCGCCACGCGGCCGCGCCGCGTCCCCGGCACGCCGCCGAGGAGCACGCCCTTGCCGCCCCGCTCTTTCTCCAGGCACGAGGCGCCGACCTGAACGGCCATCCTGCCGGCCACCTCGCTCATGGGCCGCAGCAGCGGCAGCGAGCCGTCCTCGTGCTGGATGGTCTCGTACGCGATGCCGGTCACGCCTCGCCTGGCGAGCTCCCGCGTGAGATCCGGCTCGGCGGCCAGGTGCAGGTAGGTATAGAGGAGGAGACCCGGGCGAAAGTGGCCGTACTCTGCGGGGAGCGGCTCCTTCACCTTCACGACCATGTCGGCGCTCCACGCTTCCGCTGCCGATCGCGCGATGAGGGCGCCCGCGCGTCCGTAGGCTTCGTCGGAGATCCCGCTGCCTTCGCCGGCGCCGGACTCCACGAGGACCTTGTGCCCGTGCCCGACCAGGGCCCGGACTCCCGCGGGCGTCATGCCGACGCGGTACTCACGTGTCTTGATCTCCTTGGGGACTCCGATAAGCACGATCGCGCTCCTCTCCTCGCCGAACTGCTGAAGCGAGGCGTGTGCGACGATAGCAGAAACCTGCCCTCGCAACGCCGTGAGCCACCGCGTCGAACGCCTGTTTCCGAGGCGAGAAACCCGGAAGATCCGTTCTGAAGCGACGTTTTTGTCGGCCGGTCAGACGCCCGCGGCGGCCTCGAGCGCGGCGCGGACGAGCAATGTGATCTGTCCCGGCGAGGCGAGATCGAGCGGCCCCATCATGGCCTCTGCGTCGAGCAGCAGGAGCTCCAGGGCCTCGCAGTGCGCCGCCAGCGCGTCCTCACCGCCGTCGCCGAGCCGGACGACCGCGGCCGCGCCGTGCAGGGCGAGCGGCCAGGCTGGCGCGAAGCTCTCCTCGATGGGGAGGCCGACCAGCGCGAGCTCGACGCCGTCGCCGAGCCGGATGACGCCGAGCGGCCTCGGGATCGCCGCCTGCGGCGGAGGCTCGGCGGGGACGATGGCGTCCCCGATGCGGCGGACCGCATGAGAGAGCGTCGCCATGCGGCGCGTGCTGGCGGCGATGACGAGGTGGGGCGGCGGCGCGAAGCCGGGCCGGGCCAGGCGGGTCACCAGGGACCGGAGGACGGGAAGGTGCTCCGACGGCGCGAACGGCGTCGTGAGGTCGGCGAGCGAGATGCGGCGGATCTTCCCGGAGGCCGTGAGCTCCATCAGGACCTCGAGGATCAGGAGATCCGGCCCGCTGATCTCGTCGAGCAGCTCGTCGAGGTTGTGCGGCATCTGGAGCAGCGCCGTCAGCTTCTCGGCCACGGCCGCGCGCTCCGCCGGCTCCCCGAGGGGCGCCGGCGGCGAGGTCGTCGGGGTGCGCAGCGCCTCGAGCCTGAACGCGGCCGGCTCCGCGGCGCGGAGCGTGGGCGGCGGCGGCATCGACCCGCCGCGGTTGCCCTTCACGTCGCTGGCCGGCATCGGCGCGGCGGTGAAGTCGGGCAGCGAGGTCATGGCGCTCGCCGGGGGCGCGGCGCTCCCTCGGTCCGCCGCGGCGCTGTCGCCGAAGGTCGCGTCGACGCTGAACGTCTCGTGGTCCGGGAGCGGGGACAGGTCGAGGTCGTCGCTCGCGGGCTCGGTCACCAGGAAGGCCTCACCGGCCGGCGCGAGCTCGGATCGCCGGCGCTGGACCTCGTCGACCTGGCGGAGCGCTTCCATCAGGAGGCGCGAGGTCGGCGCCATGATGCGGCGCACGCTCGCCGGTTCGCCGGGTGAGAACGCGAAGTGCCCGTCCCGCTCGCCGAGCAGCCGGTAAAGCGCCTTCTCCCCCTCGAGGCGGCGGTAGACGGCGTCGATCACCTCCCCTGCCAGGAGCCGCAGCTCCCCTGCCCCGGTCGGCGTGGTGATGCCGAGGGTGCCGCTCCGGCGGTTCATCGCGAGCAGCTGGAGCAGGTCGACGAGCGGGACCTGCTGGAGGTCGCCGCGGATCTCCTGCGGCACCGTCGGCTTGGAGCCGCGCGGCGACGCCTCGGTGATCCGCGAGACGATGTGATCGACGTCGCCCCGCAGGACCTCGTCGAAGCCCAGCTCGCCCTCGGCGCCGTCGACGAGGAAGAGGATCGGGGTATCGGCGAGGTCGGGGACGGCGGCGAACGCGTCCGCGAGCGCGTTGTCCTCGTCGAGCACCCTGGCGGCGAGCACGACGTCGGGCCGGCGCTTGAACGCCTGCTCCACGGCTTCGAACGCGCCGTTCGCGTTGGTCACGGTGAGACCACGCGCCCTGAGCGCCGACGCGAGCGCGCCGAGCGCGTCCACGTCCGAATCAACCAGCAGCACCCTGCGAGACACTGGAACGGCGCCCTCCGAGTCAGCCGAAGACCCGCAGCCCGGCCGCGCGGCCGAGCCGCTCGGCGAGGAAGTCCGCGAGCAGCGGATCGGCGGCGTGGATACCCTTCACGAACCCCCCCTGATTGCGCCCTACCAGGACATACGCGCCGTGCTCCGCGAGGACACAGAGCGCCTCGATGTCGTCGCACCCTGGCGAGGAGCGGAGGTCGACGGTGTGCACCACCACGTCGTCGCGCGGCGAGGCCAGCTGCGCCTTGACCTGCGCTCCCAGGCTCAGCCCGTCGTGGTGCGCGACGAGCAGGAACACGGCGCCCCCGCGGAGCGCGTTCCTGACGACCGACGTCGCGAGCAGGATCGTATCGGACACCGGCAGATCGAGCGCGCGCGGCGCCGAGATGGCGGAAGCTCCGCCGGGCGCGGGGGGCTCCCGGACGAGGAGGCTGACGATCTCGCCGATGCTCCGCCGGTCCTGAGGGACGCGGTGGACGATCGAGGACTTGGTGGCGTCGGCGCGCCGCCGGGCGATGCGGAGCAGCTGCGCGAGGCTCTGGCCGTCATGGGGGAAGGTGGCGACCCCGACGAGCAGCCCCTTCGGCAGGTACCCGGCCCGCTTCTCGCTCTCGGCGACGTGCGAGAGCATCCGCCGATGGCAGGCGTGGGCCTCCAGGGCGGCCGTCTCGGGCATGAGCAGGTGGAACTCGTTCTCGTCGACGCGGGCCAGGATGTCGGTGTCGCGCACGGCGCGGAGCAGGTGCTCGACGACCTGACCCGGGTTGTGCGTGTTCGCCGGGGGCGCCGGCGTGGTCCTCCAGAAGGCGAGGTCGCCTGGGCGCTCCGGCGCGGCCGTCGCATCCGGCTCGATCACGATGGTCGCGATCGTGAACCGGCGGCCGTACCGCCTGGCCTTGTCGATCTCCCGGCCGGCGACGTCGACGTAGTAGGCGAACGAGTAGGCGCTCGACGCCGGATCCTTCATCGCGGCGCCGCCCGCCGAGCGTTCGCGCTCGCCGAGGAGGGCGAGCGCCGTCGTCGCCTGCGTGGCGAGCAGCTTGACGAGGCCGTCGAGGAGCGGGGCGCGCCGCGGGGTCGAGGCCGCGCTGTCCGGGCGCCTGACCGAAGGGAACGCGGAGCTGCGGCCGGGCTCCTTCTGGAGAACGAGATGCCCCGCGGCGAGCTTGCGGAGCGCCAGCGGGACGACGATGAGCTGCTCGCGCCGGGCGAAATCGAGGATGTCGGTCTCGGTCCCGTAGGCGGGCGCGCGGTCGAGCGGCCCCATCGCCGCGGCGCGGACCAGCTCGCTGGAGCGCTCTCCGGCGGCCAGGTAGACGGCGGCCGCCGCCGCGCCCGTCGCCTCGACGAACACCTCGGCGAGCTGCTGGGCCGCCGCGTTGCGGTCGCGCGCATCGGCGAGCTCGGCCACGCGGGCGATCCACCCGGCAGCGCGCGCGCTGCGCGCGGCTTCCTGCTCGAGCTGCATCCGGAGAGCCCGCTCGGCGAAGCGCAGGCGCACCGAGCCGACGGCGTTCAGCACCTCGTCCCCGCCGAGCGGCAGCAGGAAGAGCCCGGCGCCGCCGAGCGCGACCGCATGGGCGCCCGCCTCGAGCTCCGCCCTTGTCGCCAGCGCGAAGACGGTGGCCTCGGAGGCGAGGGCTTTCAGGTGGTGGACCATGGCGAGGCCGGCCCCGTCCCCGAGCCCGACATCGATGAAGGCGACGTCGGGCGCGGCGGTCTCGGCGAGGACGATCCCCTCGGCGAGATCGCCGGCGAGCATCAGCTCATCGGACGTGATGACCCGCGAGAACAGCGTGCGGGTCGCCTCGTCCGCGATGACGGCGAGCACCTTGAGCGAGAACTCGTGGGCCGGCGCCCGGCCAGGACCCCAGACCCCCTCGAGCGAGGCGGTCACGCGATCACCACCTCGCCCGAGAACGCCCGGCGCGCCGGGCCTTGCATGAGCAGCTCCAGGGATCCGGGGGCGACGGTGATGCGCAGCGAGCCGCCCGGCAGCGCCACGCGGAGAGGCGCCCCGTACGGCGCGCGGCCCTGCGCGCACGCGGCGGCCGCCACGGCGCAGGCGCCCGTGCCGCACGCCAGCGTGCGGCCCACCCCGCGCTCCCAGACGGTCACGTCGATGCGCGCAGCCTCGCCGTGGTCGGCCGGTCGAACGCGGCAGAACTCGACGTTGACGCCCTCGGCCGGCGTTGTCGCGACGATCGGCCCGAGCTCGTCGATCGCGTCCTCCGTGTAGGGATCGAACGTCACCGCGTGCGGGTTGCCGACGTCGACGCAGGCGAACCGGTGCTCCGCGCCGAGCGCTGTGACGACGAGCGTCTCGCCCATGCGGGCCTGGCCCATGCCGACGAGCACGTCGAAGCGATCGCCCGCCCGCGTGACCTCGCACCGCTTGTCGCCGGCGTCGGTCGCGATGGTGAGCGCCTTCTGGGGGGTCCCGCGGGAGACGAGGTAGGCCGCGACGCAGCGGATCCCGTTGCCGCACATCTCGGGGCGGCTCCCGTCGGCGTTCCAGACCTGCATGCGCGGCTGCTCGCGCTCGATCACGAGCACGCCGTCGGCGCCGATGCCGAACCGCCTGTCACAGAGGCGCCGCGCCGCCTCGGCGGTCATCGGGACCGCCTCGACCAGGATGAAGTCGTTGCCAAGACCTTCCCACTTCTCGAACCGGACGACGTTTTCCTTCATCGCTTCGCCCCGGCGAGCCGCTCTCGCGCCTCGGCTTCCTTGAGCCCACGGACGGCGACGACCTTGCTCCTGCCGCTCGCGCCGAGGGCGATCTGGACATCGCTCTGACGCACGTCGAGCGCGCGCGAGAGCAGCTTGACGAGCTCCGCGTTGGCGGCGCCCTCCACGGGCGGCGCGGTCAACGCCACGTCGAGCGCGCCCTCGCGCACCCCGACGATGGCCGAGCGCGACGACCTCGGGCGCACCTGGACCGAGATGCGGACGCCTTCGGCGCGCTCGGTGATCGCGAGGCGACTCCACTCGCCGACGGCGCCGCTCTCCTCGGGTTTGCTCATCTGGCCGGCGGCATCGTAGCGTATCTGGAGCTCACGCGTGGTTCCCGCGAGGCGCGGTGATGTCGCTCTTCGGACGGCGACGGCCATCGCGAATTTGCCGGTTGGCGGCCTGACCCGCTACTCTTTTCGCCCCGGCCGTGGGTCGGCTCGCGCAGTACGATCCGGCAGGTCGACTTGCATCCGCGGCGCTCGTTGTTCGCTGCTGATGTTCATTTCCGCGGTGGAGGCGTTGGACATGACTGATGAAGGAGAAGGGTCCGTGAACGCAACGCCCGGCCTCGCGAGGAGGTTGTGCGCGCTCGCGCTGCTCGCGACGTCGGGTGGCCTGCTCGGGTCTGCATGCGCCGACAACGAGAGCAGCCTGTTCATCCGCATGCGGATGGCGGAGACGGGGGACTGCACCGTGAGCTGCGGCCCCGGTGAACCGTTCTGGACCGAGGACGCGGTGGACTCGGCCTATGCGGGCAGCCACAGCGCGATGCTCCTGGTGGGCAACCAGATCGTGCAGCGCGGCGACCCCGACGTCCTCCGGACGGAGACGTCCCGCGTCCAGCTCTACGAGGCCGAGGTCCGTGTCGTCGACATCGAGGGCAACGACGTGACGCCGGGCTACGTCGTTCCGATCACCGGCACGGTCGACCCGGGTTCGTCCGGCGACCCGGGCTACAACTGCGCCGAGGTCCTCCTGATCGACGGCGCCATGATGGACACCTTGCGCGGGCAGGCCGCGCAGCTCCGGCGCGATATCCAGGTGTGGGCGACGGTGGTGCTGCGCGGCAGGACGCTGGGCGGCCAGGAGGTCGAGACCACGGAGTGGACCTACCCCGTCCGGGTCTGCTTCGGCTGCAGCCGGTGCGTCGACACGTCTCCGCTGGACTGCTGCTCCAGCTCCGCGAACGAGGAGTGCGAGGACGCCAAGGAGCTCGAGGGCACCTGCCCTGGCGCCCGGGGCCCTCAGGACTGTCGTGACCTCGGTCAGCCCTGCGCCGATCACATCGCCAGCTTCGGCCTGTAGAGCGCTCCCCGCAGGCCCCGGCCCGAGCCGCCGTCACCGCGCCGGTCTGGCGCGGTGCACGGGGGCTGCTTCGGGCGACGGCCCTTTCGCAGCCTCGAAGAGGTAGACGAACGGAAGGGCGAGCAGCGCGAGATCGAGCTGCGCCGCGAGGACGACCGCCGTCTCCTTCGAGCCGCCGAGCCCGAACCGCCCCTGGGCGAGCAGCCCTGTGCTCATCCCGTAGCGCGAGTGGAAGTTGTAGCTGCGTCCGCCCCAGAAGATGGTGGCGGCGATCCCTGGCTCCACGCCGCGGGCGTCGTCGCTCCACCGGCCGTAGGCGCCGGTGGAGAGGACCAGAGGGAACGAGTCGTGGATGGGCGCGAGCACGGAGACGCCCGCGCCGGTCTGGATCTCGTCGAACGCGTGGGTGAGCACCTCGGCGTAGGGACCGACGCCGAAGTCGTCGTTGGCAGCGCGGCCGAACAGGACATCCCCGCGCAGCCCGAGGTGGAAGACCGTGGAGTCCCACAGCTGGCGATCGAGGCCGACGCCGGCCAGGCCAACGGTGACGCCTGCGCTCGCCTGGGGCTCGGCGCGGGCTGTGCCGTGGAGGAGAACGGCTCCGAGGAGCGCGGCAACCAAGGCAGCTGGGCGGCCCGCGGTGGCCATGATGGAACGATGCTACAGGGCGCCGGCGGGGAGCGCGCCTGAATTCGGCTGCACGGCGCTTCCGCCCTGCGTGGGGCTCTCCGGAGCTCGTCTTCGCTGCATCGCGTGTGTCGCGTGCGTTGCGTCCGTCGCCGGTGAGTCCCTCCGTTCGCACCGCGCAGCCCGCCCTGCGCGCCCGCTAGCGTTCATGGTAGCGTCCGGAGGCAATGGCGCGACGCACAGTGCAGCTGCGGGTAGGAGGTCAGACCTACCGCGTGGTGACGTCTGCGAGCGACGAAGAGCTCCAGCGGCTCGCCGCGGTCGTCGATCAGAAGCTCGCTACCGTTGTGCCCGCCGGCCGCGCCGTGACCCCCCAGGCCATGTTGCTCGCCGCCATCGCGCTCGCGCATGATCTCGAGCAGGAGCGGACCCGGGCGTCGGTCATCGCGGGGCGCGCGCGGGACGCATTTGGCCGTATCCTGCAGCGGGTCGACGCGGTCCTCGGCGCCGGTCCCGAGTCGCCCTCGTCCAGCGGAGCGAACGACAGCACGCGCTGAGCTGGAGCGCCCGTACCTGGCGGGATCCCGCTGAGCGGCCCTGCCGCTGACTGGAGATGGCATGCCTGCACCCATGGATGAAGCTTTCCAGGCCCTCGACCCCACGCCTGGAGGCGTGAGCGCCCTTCGCCATCTCCAGGACGAGCTCTCCGAGATGGAGCGCGCGGGCTTGCTGCGCACACCCCCTGCTGCCCCGGCTTCCGACCGGCTGCTGGTCCTTTGCTCCAACGACTACCTCGGCTACGCCGGGCTCGCGTTGCCTTCCGAGGTCGGGACCGCGAGTGGTGCGGGGGCGTCCCGCCTGGTGAGCGGGACCCACGAGGCCCACCTGATGGCCGAGAGGGAGATCGCCGCCTGGCTGAGCGTGGAAGCGGCGCTGCTGTTCTCCTCGGGGTATGCGGCGAACGTCGGCACCGTCGCTGCGCTGGCCAGGCCGGGAGACGTCGTGGTGTCGGACGCGCTGAACCACGCGTCGCTCATCGACGGATGTCGTCTCTCGGGGGCGACGGTCGAGGTGGTGGGCCATGTCGACGTGGAGGCGGTCGAGAGCGCCCTCGTGCGGGCCAGAGGCGCGCGCCGCCGGTGGGTGGTGACCGAATCGCTCTTCAGCATGGATGGCGACACCCCCGACCTCCACCGCCTCCGTGAGCTCTGCGATCGTCACGATGCCGCGTTGATCGTGGACGAGGCGCACGCCCTCGGTGTCTTCGGACCGCGCGGGGCCGGCCTCTGCGCCGAGGCCGGGGTTCGCCCCGACGCGCTCATCGGCACGCTCGGCAAGTCGCTCGGGCTCCACGGCGCCTTCGTCGCTGGCTCGTCGACCTTGCGGACCTACCTGTGGAACCGCGCCAGGAGCTTCGTTTACTCGACCGGCATCAGCCCCGTGGTGGCGCTCGCTGCGGTGGAGCGGGTCCGCCGCGCCGCCGCGGACGACCGGGCTCGGGCGCGCCTGGCGAGGATCACCCGCCGGCTTCGCTCCGGTCTGCTGGCGCTGGGAGCCGAGCTGCTTCCTGGCTCCTCGAGCCCGATCCTCCCCTGGCTTCTGAAGTCGCCGGGGGCCGCGGTGGAGATGTCTCGGCGCCTCGCGAGCGAGGGCGTCCTCGTCCAGGCGATCCGGCCGCCGACGGTGCCTGCAGGTACGTCGCGGCTCCGCATCGTGGCGAACGCGTCGCTCTCCGAGTCGGACGTCGAGCGTGCCCTCGCAGGATTCCGGGAGGCGATGCGATGAGAGGAGATCCTGTTTCACGTGAAACAGGACGGATCCGGGTCGCCGTGGTCGGAACCGGGACCGGGGTGGGCAAGACGCACGTGTCGGTCGCGCTGGTCGCAGCGCTGGCAGCTCGCGGTGACAAGGTCTGCGGCCTGAAACCCATCGAATCGGGCATCGACGGCACCTCGACGACCGACGCCGAGCAGCTGGCGCTCGTCAGCTCGGTCCAGCCCGAGCCAGCACCCTACCGCTTCGCTGAACCGCTCTCCCCTCACCTGGCAGCGCGCCGTTGCGGACGCGCCATCTCGCTGGACGTCGCCACCGCGTGGGTCGACAGGCAGTCCGCTCCCCTCGCGATCGTGGAGAGCGCCGGCGCGCTCCTCTCCCCGCTCGGACCAGGACTGACGAACGCAGACCTCGTGCGCGAACTCGCTCCCGATGCCGTCGTGCTGGTCGGCCTCGACCGGCTGGGCATCCTTCACGAGATCGCTTGCTGCACGCTCGCCCTCCGCGCGCTCGCCCCTGGTCTGCCGCCGGCCGTGATCGTGCTGAACCCGCCGGCGGTTCCCGACGCATCGACCGGCACGAACGCGGGGGAGCTCGCTGCGCTCGGCATTGCTTCCGGCGCCGTCGTGATGCCGCGCGCCGCCCCGACCGCGCCGGCATCGCTCGCCGCAGCCCAGCTCGCCCTGGTGCGCCTCGCACTTTCGTAGCGGGACGTCATCGCGTTCGAGGGATGGCCAGCCCCGAGACCGGGGTTGAACCCCAGAAAAGAACAGGAATTTCACAGGGAGGCGAGGAGGCGGGGAGCGAGAGACGGCGAGAGGGAGAAGTTCATTTTCTTCTTCCTCCCTGCCTCCTCGCCTCCCTGTGAAAATTCTCCGGGTTTCGACGTGATCGGTGCTCGAGGCCTGAGCTCCGGTCGAGGAGATCCGCTCGGCGGGCTCGCAGGCCTTCCGAAGTACCGGCCCGACCCGTCAGGAAGCGCCGGTGACGACGCGACCCCGCTCCAGCACCAGACGGGCGGCCGCTCGCTCCCGGAAGACCTCTGGCTCGTGGGACACCACGACCACCGCGGCGCCTCGCGCCACCTCCGCGTCCACGACCGCGAGCAGCCGCGCCACCCCCGCGCGGTCCAGGCCCGTGGTCGGCTCATCCAGCAGCACCAGCGAAGGCTGGTGCACCAGGGCCCTCGCGAGCGCGATTCGTTGCCGCTGGCCGCGCGAACACGTGCGGAGCGGCCTTAGCGCAAAGCTCCCGAGCTCGAAGCGCTCCTCCGCATGACGCCACGCCTCGTGCGCGTCGAGCCCGTGGAAGCCGGCCGCCAGCTCAACGTTCTGCCGACCGGAGAGGTCCGGGTACGCCAGCGATTCGTGGGACAGCCAGCCGATGGTGCCGCGCGCCGTCCCGACATCGTCGCCCAGCGGCTCGTAGTCCACCGCGCCCGACGTGGGACGGATCACGGTCCCGAGGATCCCGAGCAGCGTCGACTTGCCCGACCCGTTCGCCCCCTCGATGAGCGTCAATCGCCCTGCCTCGATCGTCGCGTTCACCCCACGCAATGCCGCCGTCGCCCCGTAGGTCTTCACGACGCCACGGGCCACCACGCGCTCGATCGTCCTCACAGCGCTCACCTCGCTCCTGCGCTCGCGTTCCCGTCAGCCCTTGTCGCCGCCTCGAGCGCGACCCTCGCCCTGAACGACCGCGGTGATGTCCTCCGGGAACGCCGGCGGATCAACGACAGTCGCCTCGGAATCGTCGGAGAGCTCCGCCTCCGCTTCGAGCGGGCTCAGCGAGGGAATCGTCGGTCGATCTTCCGACTCATCGTCTCGAGGCTGCCCGTCATCCGTCTCCGCGACCGGCTCGCTCGGTCCACACACAGCGCCGCCGCCGGCCTGTTCGTCGACGACCTTCTGAACGGCAGCGCGCTCCAGCCGGCGCTTCTGTGACACAGGCACCTGGTTCTTGAACCGCCGCAGCCCTTCCAGGAACTCCCGCGCGCTCTGGAATCGTTCATCCCGCGCCTTCGCCAGAGCGCGATCCACGAGGCGCGAGAGGCCGGGCGGAATCGTCGGATCGAGCTCCGTCATCGGCCGGTGCCACAGCGTGAGGATCTGGACGAGCAACGCGTTGTGATTGCGGGCCACGAACGGGCGCTGGCCCGTCAGCGCCTCGTACAGGATCACGCCCGCAGCCCATAGATCGAGCCGGCGGTCAAGCTCCACGTCCCCCCGTGCCTGCTCGGGCGCCATGTAAAACGGCGTGCCCATCACCATGCCGGTGCGGGTCGGATCCGTCATTGACCCATCCATGCCCGAGGCCTGGGAGATGCCGAAATCGAGCAGCTTGGCCACCGGCAACATGCCGGCGCGCTCCGAGAGGAAGATGTTCTCCGGCTTCAGATCACGGTGGACGACACCGCGATCATGTGCCGTCACCAGCGCCGAGAGCACCTGAAGCATGATGTCGACGAGCTCGTTCGGCGGAACGACACCACAGCGCTCGATCCGCTGCGCCAGCGTCTCCCCGTGGAGACGTTCCATCACGAGGTAGGGACTGCCGTCAGGGAGCCACCCCATATCGTACACTTCACAGATGTTGGGATGACCGATCCGCCCAGCGACCCGCGCCTCGTGCTCCAGCCTCGAGATGGCCTCGCGCTTCTGGGTCTCCCGCGGATGCATCACCTTGACAGCGACCAGCCGCCCGATCTGGAGGTGCTCCGCCTCGTACACCGCGCCCATGCCGCCCTCCCCGATGATGGCGGTGACCGCGTACTTGTCGCCGATCACGTGGCCGAGCAGCGAGCGCTCGGAAGAGGTCGGGCTCACGCCGCGGCCCCCGGGCCACGCCGGCGTCCGCGAGCCCGCCGCGGCAGACGACGGAGCGCGCGACGCGAAGGCCCGCGGCTCCGCGCCTGGCGCCAGCGCGCCGCGTACCGATGAGCTCGGCGCCACACCCGCCGGCCCCGGCCACCTCAGCAAGGGCGGCGCCACCCTCGACGCCACCCTCGAGGAAGGATGCGCCGGTGGCCGATGGATCGGCTGCAACGGAGCCACGCCAGCGCGAGCGCCCGCGCGGGAGGACGGCGGATCGCTCGGAGCCACGACCAGCCCGGTCACCGGACATACGACCACCGCGAGATCGTGGTGGCTACCGCAGTGGATGCACCGCACCGAACTCAAGTCCGTACATTTTGAAATACTCCATCCAGGTGCCGCTCGGAACTGCACAGCGCATCGGGGCAGAGCACGCAGGCAACGCTCGGTTCCACATCACCCCGCACGCCCCCTGGGGGATCCTTGGGGATAACCCCGCCGGCAACCCTGGGGGCAAAACGGGGGAGATCGGCCATCGGCCAGCTCTCCCCTGTCCACCTACCCCTGAGGACGGTCCATTTACCCCAGGGCGTCCGCTTCTAACTCATTGGATTCGTTGCGCATTCTGAGTTATCCCCGCCCTCCACAGCGCCTACGACGAAGACGATGTCTTTATCTATCTATTTCATGGAAAGAAGAGGCGTTGCGCAAGGTCACGCGAGCCCTCATTTCCAGCGCACCCCCGGGCGATAACCCTGCTAAAGGGAGCGGCTCCGGAGTCGGCTATGGACCTTGTGATCCCCAAGAAAGATCTGCTTCGCCTCGTCGCGCGCTGCCAAGGCGTGGCGGACAAGAAGAGCGCGATGCCCGCGCTCGCCAACGTCCTGCTCGCCGCCGAGGGCAACGCGGTCCGCGTCGCCGCGACCGACCTGTACCTCGGCGTCACCGGCCAGACCCACGCGGACATCAAGACCGGCGGCACCGTCGCCGTCCCGGCCAGGGACCTGCTGGAGCGCGTGAAGGCCATGCCCGATGGCCCGATCCAGATCACCACCACCGAGGGCGCGCACACGTCGCTCAAGGCCGTGGGATCGCCCCGGCGCTACACGCTCCCCGGCCTCCCCGGCTCGGAGTTCCCGCAGCTGCCCGCCCCGGCGGTGGACGCGCCCTCGCTGGAGCTCCCCGTCGAGCAGCTCGCGCTGCTGATCACCCGGACCCACTTCTCGATCTCGACCGACGAGACCCGCGCCCACGTGAACAGCGCCCTGTTCGAGTGGGCCGGCGATCGGGTCAGGATGGTGACGACCGACGGCCATCGCCTCTCCAAGATGGAGGCGACCGTGTCGGGCAGCTCCGCGACGGCCACCATGCTCATCCCGCTCAAGGCGATCACGGAGCTCCGCCGCCTCGCCGAGGAGGCGCGCGCCGAGAAGGAGACCCCGATGGTCGCCATCACCCAGAGCGGGCCGAACGCCTTCTTCAACATCGCCGGGATGCAGTTCTCGGTGAAGCTCGTCGACGCGCAGTTCCCGCCCTACCAGCAGGTCATCCCGTCCGTCACCGAGCGCTCGGTCCGCGCCCCCCGCGTCGCGTTCGCCGAGGCCCTGCGCGCCATCGCGCTCGCCGCCAACGACCGCACCGGCGGCGTCAAGCTGTCGATCGCGCCGGGGACGCTCCGGATCACCAGCGAGAGCCCCGACACCGGCGCCGGCTTCGACGAGGTGGCCGTCGACTACAGCGGCCCCGAGGTCACCATCGGCTTCAACGCGAAGTACTTCCTCGACGTGCTCGCCTCGATCGACGACGAGGAGGTCATCCTCGGCATCTCCGGCGAGCTCGACCCCGCCGTGATCCGGCCCGGCAGCGAGTCGAACCAGCAGAGCTACGTCGCCGTCATCATGCCGATGCGGATTTGAGCGCGCCCCCCGACGAGCGGGAGGGGCCCTCCCCGAGCCTCCTCCTCGAGCGGCTCCACATCCGCGAGTTCCGGAACCTCGGCCGCGTCGACGTCGAGCCCGCGCCGCGCATCAACGTGATCGCGGGCAACAACGGGCAGGGCAAGACGAGCCTGCTCGAGGCGATCTACTTCGCCGCGACCTCGAGGAGCTTCCGCACCCACCGGCTGGCCGAGCTGGTCCGCCACGGCGCCCCCATCGCGAGCGCGCGGGCGCGCTTCGTCGAGCGCCGGGGCGCGCTGCAGCCGCTCGCGCGCGAGCAGACGGCCGCCGTGGAGAACAAGCGGTGCGTCGTGCGCATCGACGGCAACCGGCCCCCGAGCCTGGCGAGCTTCGCGACGCGATCGCCGGTCGTCGCGTTCCACGCGGAGGAGCTCGCGCTGTCCACCGGGCCCGCGAGCGCGCGGCGCACGCTGCTCGATCGCCTGGCGCTCTTCATGGACCCGCAGAGCGCCGACCACCGGGCCCGCTACGCGCAGGCGCTCCGCGCGCGCCACGAGCTGCTCCACCGCGGCGGGGGCGCGCCGGCCCAGGCGAGCGCCGAGCTCGACGCGTTCGAGGCGCTCTGCGCCCTCCATGGCGCGGCGCTGACCCGCGCCCGCGAGGCCGCCGTCCAGGCGCTGGCGCCGGAGCTCACGCACGCCTTCGCCCGCATCGCCGCGCCCGACCTGACCCTGGCCGCTCGGTACGCGCCGGGCGGCGGCGGCGACGCCGAGCAGGCGCGCGAGGCGCTGCGGGAGCAGCGCCGCCGCGACGCGCACCGGCCGAGCGCGGGCTACGGCCCCCACCGAGACGACCTGCTGCTCGAGCTCGACGGCCACCCCGCCCGCGTCGTCGCCTCCCAGGGCCAGCACAGGGCCCTCACGCTCGCGCTCAAAGCAGCAGAGACCGCTGCCATCGCTTCCGTCCGGGGCGTAGAACCCATTCTTTTGCTCGACGATGTGTCGAGCGAGCTCGATCCCGACCGGACCGCGGCGCTGTTCATGTTCCTCGGAATGGCGCGCGGACAGGTATTCCTGACGACCACGCGGCGCGATCTCATCGTCACGCCGGGCGTACCTTCCTCGGAGCGGCGCGATTTCCACGTCGAAGGCGGCGCGGTCGGCTGACGTTCGTCGGGGGCGCGCCGGCTGCCGGACGCCGCGGCGCGCGGCGCATGGCGCGCGCGATGGACGAACGTCCGCCGACCGCGCCGCGGCTGCCGTCAAACGCGTTGATCCCGGCCCCGGAGCGCGCGAGTTGGGATGCTTCGGACGCGCCCGCGACGGGCACCGAAAATACGGTGTTACGAGCCTTCCGGACCCGGCGAAACGCTTGCCCGAGCCCCTGATTTCGGCTACATTTCCGCAGTCTTTACGGGGCATCGACGAGCGGTCCGCGCGTGAACGCTCATGGCCCCGGAGTCGATCCGACGCCGCGGCCGCGGCGCCCGGATCTCACCAGACGAGCTGCCATCGAGCCGGCCCCTCCACTGCAAGAACTCCGGCAATCCGAGCGGCCTCCGCCGCTCTGCGCCCCCGGTGAGAGGCGGCGGGCGCGCCACCAGGACCGAGATGACGGAACCCACCCTGAGCCAGCCGACCGACCTCACCAAGGCGTCGTATGACGCCCACAGCATCACGGCGCTCGAAGGCCTTGAAGCGGTGCGAAAGCGACCCGGCATGTACATCGGCGATGTGCACGACGGATCGGGGCTCCACCACCTGGTCTGGGAGGCCGTCGACAACGCGGTCGACGAGCACCTCGCCGGCGCCTGCACGGAGATCAGGGTCACCGTCCACTTCGACGGCTCGGTGTCGATCGAGGACAACGGCCGCGGGATCCCTGTCGGAATGCACGCCAAGGGCGTGAGCGCGGCAGAGGTCGTCATGACCGTCCTCCACGCCGGCGGCAAGTTCGACAACTCCAGCTACAAGGTCTCTGCGGGCCTGCACGGCGTCGGCGTGAGCGCCGTGAACGCCGTCTCCGAGTGGCTGAAGCTCGAGATCAAGCGCGAAGGAAAGCTCTGGTTTCAGGAGTACGCCCGGGGCGTGCCGAAGGCGCCGCTCAAGGGGATCGGCGTGACGGACAAGACGGGGACGAAGCTCACCTTCAAGCCCGATCCGGTCGTCTTCAGCACGGTCGAGTTCAGCTTTGACATCCTCGCGAGCCGCCTGCGCGAGCTCGCGTTCCTGAACGCCGGGCTCATCATCCACCTCCACGACCAGCGCCCCGACGGGAGAGCGGAGATCTACGAGTACAAGGGGGGCATCTCCGAGTTCGTGTCGCTGCTCAACAAGACCAAGGAGCCGATTCACGACGACGTGATCAGCTTCGTGTCGCAGCACGAGGTCGGCGCCACGGGCGACGGCGCGAACGGCCGCGGCAGCGCGGCTCCGCCGGTCGGCGTGGAGGTCGCGCTGCAGTGGAATGGCTCCTATACGGAAGCCATCTTCTGTTACACGAACAACGTCCACAACAAGGACGGCGGCACCCACCTCACCGGGCTCCGCGCCGCGCTCACGAAGACGATCAACAACTACGGGAGCGCGCACAACCTCTTCAAGGAGCTGAAGCAGGGCCTGCAGGGCGAGGACGCGCGCGAGGGCCTGACGTGCGTGCTCAGCATCAAGCACCCGGACCCGTCGTTCGACTCGCAGACGAAATCCAAGCTCGTGTCGAGCGAGGTCAAGGGCATCGTCGAGGCCGCCGTCAGCGACAAGCTCGGGCAGTACTTCGAGGAGAACCCCCAGAGCGCGAAGAAGATCATCGAGAAGGCGGTCGTCGCCGCGAAGGCGCGCGAGGCGGCCCGCAAGGCGCGCGAGGTGATCCGCAAGGGCTCGCTCGACGTGACCTCGCTCTCGGGCAAGCTGGCCGACTGCCAGTCCAAGGACCCGGAGAAGAGCGAGATCTACATCGTCGAGGGCGAGAGCGCCGGCGGCAGCGCCAAGATGGGGCGCGACCGGCACTTCCAGGCGATCCTCCCGCTGAAGGGGAAGATCCTGAACGTCGAGCGCGCGCGGCTCGACCGCATGCTGAGCTCCGCCGAGGTCGGCACGCTGATCACCGCCCTCGGCTGCGGGATCAACGACGCCGGCGGCTTCGAGATCGACAAGCTCCGCTACCAGAAGATCATCCTGATGACGGACGCCGACGTCGACGGCTCCCACATCCGCACGCTGCTGCTGACCTTCTTCTTCCGGCAGATGCCGGAGATCATGGAGAAGGGATACCTGTTCATCGCGCAGCCGCCGCTCTACCGCGTGCGCAAGGGCAAGCGGGACCTGTACCTGAAGGACCAGGGCGCCCTGGACGAGTTCCTCGTGGGCAACGCCGTGGACGGGCTCGAGATCGTCGCCAGCGGCGCCCAGACGGGCATCGCGGGCCAGCCGCTCTACCGGCTGGCGCAGCGGCTGAAGCGGTTCCGCGCCGTGCTCTCCAACATCGACAAGCGCTGTGACGCGCGGATCGTGGCGGCGCTGCTGCGGTCCAGCGGGCTCGGGCGCGACGATCTGCGCGAGACCAAGAAGGTCGCCGAGGCCGCCGACGAGCTCCGCGCCTACCTGAAGCAGCGCTATCCGGACCTGTTCCCGCTCACGCTGTCGACGCCCCGGGACACGGAGCACGGGACGAGCCGGATCGAGGTCGTGCCGCGCCCGGGCGCGAGCGCGCGAAAGAGCGTCATCGACTGGGATCTCGTGAACTCGCCGGAGTACCAGGAAGCCTGGTCGATCGAGCAGGATCTCCGGTCCATCGGCGCGCCCCCGTACCGGGCGCGCACCTCGAGCGGCGAGGAGACCATCGAGAACGGGGAGGCGCTCGTCGAGTACATCGAGGAGCGCGGCAAGAAGGGCATCTCGATCAGCCGTTACAAGGGCCTCGGCGAGATGAACGCCGACGAGCTCTGGGAGACGACGATGAACCCGGACGCCCGGACTCTCCTCCAGGTCCGCATCGACGATGCGGTGAAGACGGACGAGCTCTTCACGATCCTGATGGGGGATCAGGTCGAGCCGCGGCGCAACTTCATCGAGCAGAACGCGCTCAACGTGAAGAACCTCGATATCTGAGCCCGCGTCTCCCGCGTCGCCGGCGCGCGGCTCCTGCGCGCCCGGCGCGGCGTCTGCGCGCCCCGCGGCGCCCCGCGCGGCGGCCCCGGCTCCGCGCCCGGGCGTGCGGCGCGGCAAGCCGCTTGCCTGGCTGTCCCCTTGCTAGGCGGGGCACCCGCCTTAGCTTCGAGGGGCCATGAAAATCGACCGAATGACGACGAAGGCCCAAGAGGCCATACGAGACGCTGTCGATTTCGGCAGCCGTCGGGGAAACCCCGAGCTCTATCCCGAGCACCTTGTGCGGGCGATCGTCAGCCAGGACGGCGGCGTCGGCGCGCCTCTGGTGCAGAAGGCAGGCGCCGATCCGGCAGGCGTGCTGCGCCTCCTCGACGCGAAGATCGACACCTACCCTCGCGTCAGCGGCGGCGCCGAGCCGAACCTGTCGAGGCGCGCGCTCACGGTCCTGCAGAAGGCCGAAGACGAGGCGAAGGCGCTCAAGGACGAGTACATCTCGACGGAGCACGTCCTGCTCGCCGGCATCAAGGCCGACAAGGAGATCCAATCGATCTTCGAGCGAGCGGGGCTCTCGTACGACAAGCTCCTCTCGTCGCTCGCGGCCGTGCGCGGCAATCAGCGCGTGACGGACCGGGACCCGGAGGGGAAGTTCCAGGCGCTCGAGAAGTACACACGGGATCTCACGAAGCTCGCTCGACAGGGCAAGATCGATCCGGTGATCGGCCGAGACGAGGAGATCCGGCGCGTCATCCAGGTGCTCTCGCGGCGCACCAAGAACAATCCGGTGCTCATCGGCGAGCCCGGCGTCGGCAAGACGGCGATCGTCGAGGGCATCGCGCAGCGCATCGTCGCGGGCGACGTGCCGGAGTCGCTCAAGGACAAGACCATCGCGGCGCTCGATCTCGCCGCCATGGTCGCAGGCTCGAAGTTCCGCGGGGAGTTCGAGGACCGGCTGAAGGCCGTGCTCAAGGAGATCGAGGGCTCGAACGGCCGCATCATCCTGTTCATCGACGAGCTCCACACGCTGGTGGGCGCCGGCGCGGCCGAGGGCGCCATGGACGCGGCCAACATGCTGAAGCCGGCGCTCGCGCGCGGCGAGCTCCGGTGCATCGGCGCGACCACGCTCGACGAGTACCGCAAGCGGATCGAGAAGGACGCGGCGCTGGAGCGGCGGTTCCAGCAGGTGCTCGTCACGCAGCCGAGCGTCGAGGACACGATCGCCATCCTGCGAGGCCTCAAGGAGAAGTACGAGGTCCACCACGGGATCCGCATCCAGGACGCGGCGCTCGTCGGGGCCGCCGTCCTGTCGAACCGGTACATCACCGAGCGCTTCTTGCCCGACAAGGCGATCGATCTGGTCGACGAGGCGGCGTCGAAGATCCGTATGGAGATCGACAGCCTGCCCACGCCGATCGATCAGGTCGAGCGCGATCTGCTCAAGCTGCAGATGGAAGAACAGGCGCTCAAGCGCGAGAGCGACAAGGCGAGCAAGGTCCGCCTCGACGAGGTGCGGCGCGAGATCGCCGATCTCCAGGGGCAGCGCGACGCGATGCGGGCGCAGTGGATGCGCGAGAAGGAGCTCATCTCCGAGCTGCGCCGGCTCAAGCCGCAGATCGAGGAGCTCCGGCTCGAGGAGGAGCGGCTGAAGCGCGCGGGCGACCTCGGGCGCGCCGCGGAGATCCATTACGGCAAGATCCCGGAGATCGAGAAGAAGCTCGAGTCGATCCGCGCCACCCTCTCCCAGGTGCAGTCGAAGCAGAGCTACCTGAAGGAGGAGGTCACCGACGAGGACATCGCCGCGGTCGTCTCGAAATGGACCGGGATCCCCGTCTCCAAGATGCTCGAGAGCGAGATGCAGAAGCTGCTGCGCCTCGAGGAGGAGCTGCGCCGGCGCGTCGTCGGGCAGGAGGACGCGCTCCGCGCTGTGTCGAACGCCATCCGGCGCTCGAGGGCCGGGCTCGGCGACGAGCGCCGGCCGATCGGATCGTTTTTGTTCCTCGGGCCGACCGGCGTCGGCAAGACCGAGCTCGCGCGCGCGCTCGCCGAGATCCTCTTCGACGACGAGCGGGCCATGGTGCGGCTCGATATGAGCGAGTACGGGGAGCGCCACGCGGTGGCCCGGCTGATCGGCGCGCCGCCCGGGTACGTCGGCTACGAGGAGGGAGGCCAGCTCACGGAGCCGGTGCGCCGGAGGCCCTACAGCGTGGTGCTGTTCGACGAGATCGAGAAGGCCCACCCGGACATCTGGAACACGCTCCTCCAGGTGCTCGACGACGGGCGCCTGACCGACGGCCAGGGGCACACGGTCGATTTCAAGAACACGATCATCATCCTGACATCGAACCTCGGGACGCCGGCGGCCGCGGCGATCGAGGAGCGAGCGAACCTGCCGGCGGACGAGAAGGCCGAGCTCGTGAGGAGGGCCGTCATCGAGGAGGTGCGGAAGCACTTCCGCCCGGAGTTCTTGAATCGCCTCGACGATCTCATCGTGTTCCGGCGGCTGGCGCGCGAGCAGATGGAGCAGATCGTCGATATCCAGCTCGATCTGCTGCGAAAGCGCCTGGATCGACGCGGGCTGCTCTTCACCATCTCGTCGGAGGCGAAGGGCTACCTCATCGAGCAGGGGTGGGATCCGCAGTACGGCGCGAGGCCGCTGAAGCGCGCCATCCAGCGGAGCATCGAGGACGAGCTCGCGAAGCGGATCCTCGCCGGCGAGTTCAAGCAAGGAGACACGGTGCGGATCGAGCGCGGGGCCGGAGGGCTCACCTTCACGCGCGCAGCGCCGAACTGACGCTCGCCAGCCCGCGTCAGCGCTCGGCAGCCCGCGTCAGCGCTCGCCAGCCCGCGTCAGCGCTCAGGGAGAGCGCTCAGGGAGATTGCCGGCGATGCGGCGGAGGAGGTCCAGGACGGCGTAGGCGGCGCCGAGCTGGACCTCCTCGCGATCCCCCGAGAACACGCGGTCGCGCACGACGAGGCCGCCAGGGTGCGACACAGCCCAGTAGCAGAGGCCCACCGGCTTGGTCGCCGTGCCGCCCGTCGGGCCCGCGATGCCCGTCACGGAGATGGCGACGTCGACCTCGCAGAGGCGGCGGACGCCCTGCGCCATCTCGGCGGCGACCTCGGCCGACACGGCGCCGTGGCCGCGCAGGGTGTCCTCCGCGACGCCGAGCAGCCGCGTCTTGGCGCTGTTCGCGTAGGTGACCGCGGCGCCAACCAGGTAGTCGCTCGCCGGATAACTGGTGAGCAGGTGGGAGATCAGGCCGCCCGTGCACGACTCCGACACGGCGAGCCTCCAGCCACGGGCGCGCACGGAGCGCCCCACCATCTCCGGGAAGGCGTCGCCCCCCTCCCCGTACACGGCGGTGCCGAGCCGCTCACGGACATCGGCCGTCGCCTTCAGGGCCAGGTCGTGCGCCATCGACTGCGTGGCGGCGCGGGCGTGGACCTTCACGTCGACCTCCGGGTAGTGAACGCGGTAGCCGAGCGTGATGCCGGGATAGGCCTCCTCCACGCCCTTCAGGAGCTCGCCCAGCGTGGACTCGGGAAGGCCGTAGGTGCGGAGGCGGACCTGAAAGGTGTTGTTCGGCGCGGCCGGCCGCACGCGCGGCAGCACCTGCTCGGCGAACATGCTCTTCATCTCCCGCGGCACACCCGGGAGGAAGAACACGGTGGACTCGCCCAGGTGGATGCCGAAGCCGGGCGCGCTGCCGGCGGAGTTCGGGAGGATCTCCGACCCGGCGGGGACCTCGGCCTGCTTCTCGTGGCCCGCGTTCATCGTCTTGCCCCGGCTCTCGACGCGCCGGCGAATGGCGAGCAGCGTGCTCTCGTCGCGCACGAGGTCGGTGCCCATCGCGCGCGCCGCGGCCCGCGCGGTGAGGTCGTCGGTCGTGGGGCCGAGGCCGCCGGTGGCGATCACCAGCCGGTGCGCGCTCGCGAGCCGGCGGACCGCGGCGACGATGCGATCGACGTCATCGTCGACGGTGCTGGACTCGCTGACCGTGAAGCCCGCTGCGGTGAGCTCGGCAGCGAGCCAGGCCTCGTTGGTGTTGATGATCTCGCCGCGGGTGAGCTCGGTCCCGATCGAGAGAAGCGCGACAGCCATTGGGACTTGGGACTCTAACTCCATCCGGCGCCGCCGGAGCGCGTTTCCGGATTGTTTTGCGGTCGGAAAGCGGGGTGATCTTGTCCGCCATCCCCTCCCCCACCCGCCCGCCGCCGAGCGGGGCGCGCCTGCGAGCGCTACGGTGGATAGACACACCGGAAGCCGAGATCCGGCGCTCGGGTGGATACCGGGACAAGGCGACGATTCCAGGTGCGGAGCGCCGCCGCGGCCCCATCCATCCAGGATCCGCCGTGAGTTCCAGAGAACTCGCCCTCGAGCGGATCAGGGGCCGCCCACTCGGCAACATTGCCGGCCAGATCGAACACCCGACCGCCCGCGTGCACGGCGGCGCCGTCGGGGCGCGAGCCGGCGAGCTCGGGGCCCGTCGCGCCCCAGCCGCACGGGCCCGCGCGCAGGCCAAAGGCGGCGCGCCGGCAGACCGCGCCGGTGTCTCCCCACGGGTACCGCCGGCCCGCGTCGCCCGCCGCGGCGAAGGCGAGCTGATCGCGCGAGGGGAGCGCCCCGCCCGCGAAGGCGCAATACCGAGCCGACTCGGCCAGGGTGGCGCCCGTGACGGGGACCCCGGGCTCGCCGCGCAGCGGGAGCGGGGCGCACGCGCCGGCCTCGACGCAAGCGGCGTAGCGCTGCTCGGTGATCTCGAACGCGTCGAGCGAGAACGCCGGGACGAACACAGCGCGCGGGTCGACGATGCCCTGCGCCTCCCAGTCGCTTGGCCCGAGGCGCAGCGTCCCGGCGGCGATGCGGACGGCCGCGCCCGGCGCGACGCAGCCAGCGGCCGTCACCGTGAGGCCGGCGCTGCATCGCGCCGGCGCGCCTGCGCAGCGGCCGGCGTCGTCGAGGCGCTGGCCTTCGCCGCAACACCGCGGGCCGAGCGCGACCATCCCCGGCGCGCAGCGCGCCGGCGGCTCCGCGCGATGGAGCGCGAGCGCGACGATGGCGCCGATCAGGAGGGCCGCGCCCGCGGCGAGGCCGGCCTTCCACCGCGGCATCCGCCCGACGTCCGGTGCTGCCCCCACCCCTCAGGAGCGCGGCGATCCGGCGGCGTCGGCCTTGAGCGCGCCAGCAACCTTCCCGCGCGCGCCAGCGGCCTTCCCGCGCGCCGGCCTGGCCTCGATCATGGCCACGATGCGCGCGAGCGCGTCGAGGAGCGCCGCACGGACGCGATCGTACGTCTTCGGGCCGACGTCGCCCCGCTTCCGCGCGCGCTCGAGCTCGACGAACTCGTCGAGGAGCGCGTTGCGCGCCTCGAGCAGCTCCCGCCGCTCCTCGTCGTCGGGCCCGCGGTCCTGGTCGCGCCGCCGGACCAGGTTGAGCGCGGCCCCGCCGATCACGGTCGCGCCGGCCAGCACCAGCGCGATCCACCGGCCCACGCCCGGCGTCGGCAGACCGCCGAGCGTGATCTCGATGACCTTCATCCCGCCCTCCATGCGGGTGCCCTGCATCTCGGTGATCAGGATCTTCTTCCCGTCCCGGTTCTGGGTGCGCTGGGCCGCGGGGAAGCCGGCGACGTTCAGCGTCATCGACCTCGACGCCTCGGCCATCACCCGCATCTGGGCGATGCGCGGCGGCAGCTCGATGCGGATCGTCTGGCGCTCTTCGTTATGGAGCGGGACCTGCCAGCGGAACTGCCCCTCGTGCCGGCCAGGGCTCACGGTGCCGCGCAGCGCCGCGCCGGTGCCCTTCACCTCGTCGAAGCGCATCTCCTCGCCCATGCCTTCGGTCTTGTTGAAGGCCTTGTAGTCGCGCGGGAGCGCGAACGTCTCGTTGGGCAGCCAGGCGACGCGGCCGAGGTTGAAGACCTGGAACAGCTGCTCCACCGAGATCGCGTCTTGCCGGAGCTGGAGGTAGACGATGCCCTGCGTCCCGACCATCAGGCCGCTCACGTTCGGCGTGGCGTCGTAGATGTGGAGCACGGCCCGCTTTCCGGCCTCGGCGCTGAGCCCGAAATGCGGGATCGAGAACGTTGCGCCGTCGCGCGTGACCGAGATGCCGTAGCTCGTGCCGCCGGCGATCGCGAGGTTCTCGAGCCGGACGGTGCCCGCGTCGTCCGTCTCTCGGCTGATGCGCTCGCGCGAGTCGCCCTTCGTCACCGAGCTCTGCATGATGTCGATGTCGACGGAGATGCGAGGGACGGGGTTCCCATCCGCGTCCTGCACGGTGAGCACGAGGACGCCGGGCGGGAGCCCTGTGTCTTCCTGGACGGTGTCATTGGGCGCATCGAACATGCCCGTCAGCTGCTCCGAGGCGCGCCGGGAAGCCGCATTGGTCGCGGGAGGCTTCCCCACCGGCGGATGGCCCGAAGGCAGCGCCTGCCCGACCTCGGGATGCCCCGGCGGGAGCTCGCTCGCAGCGTCGGGCGCGCCCGCGTCCGCCGCCGCGGCCGTCGAGGTCGCAGCAGGACCACCGGCGCCGCCCGGCGCCGCCGGCTTCGCACCCGCCGCCGCCGCCGGCTTCGCACCCGGCGCCCCCGCTGCGGGCTGCGCCGGCGCGGCCTTGTCCGCCGTGGGCTGCGCCGACGCCGCCGGCTGCGCCTGCACCGCCTGCGCGGCGGTGATGCTCAGCGAGGCGATCGCGGCGAGCGCGGTACACCCGGTCCAGCGCATCACGAGGCCCTCCTGCGGTCGTTCTCATCCTCATCGACGCTGGCCGCGGCGTCGTCCGTCGCAGCCGGGTCGTCCTGAGGCGCGCCGAGCGCGCGCTTCGTCCCGCACTTCTTGCAAAACACCGCGTCCTCGTCGTTCAGCGTGCCGCACTCCCCGCACGCCACGCCCTGCGTCGCCGCGGGCTCCGCCGCCGCCGCGGCCTCGTCCGGCTCCCTGGGCGCGCCGTCGTCCTGGAGCCCGGCGCGCCGGAGGTGCCTCGCCACGAGCGCCGCGACCTGCTCGCGCCGCGGCTGCGCGTCGGCGTCCAGCAGGCGGAGGAGCCGCTTCGCCTCGGCGCGGTACTTCGCGACGAGCTCGGCGTAGTCCTCGTCGCTGATCTTCCCGACGCTCCGCTCGAACTCGAGGTCCTTGAGCGCGCGCAGGACGGCCTGCTTCTGCTCCTCCTCCGCGCGCGGCGCGCCGAGCGCGTACGCGTCGGCGCCGCTCAGCGGCGTCTCCCCGATCAGCACGCGGAGGCTCGCCCAGAAGATGGCGATGACGGCGACGAGCGCGCCGCCAGCGAGCACGAGGATCGCCGCGGGCGGCCCGGCGACGAGCCCCGCGACGCCGGCGCCGACGAGCGCCGCGAGCGGCGCCCCGAAGCGGGCGTAGTGCACGATCTGCCGCTCCAGCGGCGAGTCAGTACCCCGGGTCACGGTCTCGTCGGCCGTGGCCGAGGTGGCGCTTTTGGCGGGCTGTTCGGCGCTCATTCGCGGTCTTCGCGGTCCAGGCTCTTGAGCTCCTCGTCGAGCTTGTCGTCGTAATCGTCACGGGCGCCGGGGACAACGCCCTTCGGGGACGGCTGCTGGCCGGCGGCGCCCGCCTCGTCGCTGCGCCGCTTCCATCGGCGCAGCGTCACGACGACGATGCCCGCGCCGACCACGATGGCGCCGAGCGGGAGGAGGTAGAGCAGCCGCTGGCTCCCCTTGTTGGGCGGCACGGCCAGCGCCTCCGCCCCGTAGCGCTCGGCGTAGGCGGCCTGGATGGCCTCGATCGACAGCCCCGACGCGAGCGCCGCGCGGAGCTGGTCACGGCGCTCGTGCGCGGTGCCGCACGTGCACGTCCCGAGGGTCTCGCGCGGGCAGCCGCACGTGCAGATCAGGCTCCAGAAGAGCTTGCGCTCGATGTCGTTCGCGATGCCGACGACGCCCGAGCGCTGCATCCCCTCGCCGAGCTGCTGCCCGTGGGCGAACTCGGGCGAGCGCAGCAGGACGACGAGGGCGAGGGCGCCCGCGACGAGGAGGGTGATGCCTTGGATGAGTCTTCGCGTGCGGCTCATTCGAACGCCGGCTGCCTAGGTTCGGCAGCGGTCGGGAGGATGGCACCTTTCGCGGGCGACCGCCCGGGATCAAGCGACGCGCCGGAGCCCGGGGCGCGGGCGTCGCCGTCCGCCGCGCCGGGCGCGACCAGGACAGGCCGCCCGAGCCCCTGCTGGACGGGGTGCCCGTAGGCCTGCGACGGGCCGCCGGCGAGCAGGAAGGCGAACACGACCGACGCGGTGACGGACCCCGCCGCCCGCACATAACCGAACGCGCCGGCCTCCTCGAGCGTGATGTCGGGCCACATCGCGACGAGGGCCCCCAGGATGAGGATGCCCGCGCCGAACCACATGAACGAGATCAGGTTGTTCACGTGCATCTGGAACGAAGCGACCTTCGTCTGGGGGTTCGCCATCCCGATGATCACGTAGAGGTCGTTCTTGACGGTGATGTGCCGCGCGACCTCGGTCGAAGGCGCCTCCGGCGACGCCTTGTAGATGAACTTCGCCGGGCTGATCCGGCCGATCGGCGCGCCGTGGCGCTCGACGTCGAGGTCGGCGAAGACCATCCGCTTCTCGCTGTCGACCTCCATGCGCGGGCCCGCGTAGGTGAGGCGGTACTCCTCGATCTGCACGGACTCGCCCGGGTGGAGGCTGATCTCCTTGTCGACGCCCCACGCGCGGCCGGCGAACCCGAGGAACATCACCGCGATGCCGACGTGCACGATGTAGCCGCCGTAGCGGCGCCGCGACCTGGCGATGAGGTTGTAGAAGGAGGTGAAGAGCGGCTCTTTCCCGCGCTTCTGCCGCGCCGCGATGCCGCGGGCGAACTCCTGGACGACCACGGAGATGTTGAACGCGGCGATGGCCACCGTGAAGAACGGGTAGGTCGACGCGAGCTTCGCCAGCGCGTCGCCGAGCTGGCCGGGGTAGATCGGGTCCACGGCGACGAACGGGGCGAAGCCCACCCGCTTCCCGAGCGTCAGGTGGAGCGCCGCCGTGACGACCGTGACCAGCACGGGCCAGCGGAAGCTCTTCCGGAAGAGCTCCGGCGACGTCTTCCGCCACCCGAGCAGCGGCGCGACGCCCATGAGCAGGAAGACCACGAGCGCGACCGGGGGCAGCCACATGTTGTAGAACGTCGGCCCGAGCGTCGACTTCTGGTCGAGCAGCCACTCGCTGATGCGCGGCCACACCGTCGCGACCGCGATGAAGATCATGATGCTGAAGAGGCCCCAGTTGTTGAAGAGGAACGCGGCCTCGCGCGACAGCATCGACTCGAACTGCCCGTCGCTGCGCAGCCGCGGCAGGCGGTAGACGATGAGCGCGGTGCACGTGGCCACGATCACGGCCATGAAGCCGACGAACCAGATGCCGATGCCGGACTGGGCGAACGAGTGGACGCTCGCGATGAGGCCGGACCGCGTGAGCCAGGTGCCGAAGATGGTGAGGAAGAACGTCCCGCAGATGAGCGAGACGTTCCACACCTTCAGCATGCCGCGGCGCTCCTGGATCATCGTCGAGTGGACGTAGGCGCTCGCGGTGAGCCACGGGAGGAACGCGGCGTTCTCGACCGGATCCCAGGCCCACGGGCCGCCCCAGCCGAGCTCCTCGTAAGCCCACAGCATGCCGAGCACGTTGCCGATGGAGAGGAACAGCCAGGAGAAGAGCATCCACTTGCGCGTCGCCACGATCCACTCGCTGTCGAGCCGGCCCGTGGCGAGCGCGGCGATCGCGAACGCGAACGGGACCGCCGCGCTCGTGAAGCCGATGTAGAGGCTCGGCGGGTGGATGATCATGTAGAAGTTGCGCAGCTGGTAGTTCAGCCCGTTGCCGTCGAGCGGGGCGCCCGCCACGCTCGTCCGGAACGGGTTCACCGCGAAGATCATCAGCGCCGCGAAGAAGATCAGGACGCTCATCAGCGTCGCGATGACGTAGGGCTGGAGCTCCAGGTACCGGCGCTGCAGCCAGACGACGCAGGTGCCCGAGAAGAACGCGGTCAGGAACATCCACCAGAGCAGCGAGCCGTCCTGCCCGCCCCAGAGCGCGGCGATGAGGTACGGCGTGCTCATGGACCGGTCGCTGTACTGCGCGACGTAGGCGATGCGGAAATCGTGGCTGACGAAGGCGTACGCCAGCACGAGCACCGCGAGGCCGACCAGCGCGATCGTGCCGTACGCGCCGAGCCGCGCGGCCTGCAGCAGCCGCGGCCGCCCGCGCGCCGACGCGAGACCGACGGCGAAGGTATACGCCGCGGTGACCAGAATGGCGTAAAGGACGCCGGTCCCGAACTCAGGTAGGGATTGCCACATCGTCGTGGGCGCAAGCTTAGGCTTGCCGGGCGCGCAGGGCCAGCGCACCGCAGCGCGCCACCGATCGCCCGCCTTCACCTGCGCCGTGCGTCATGTCGAGCGCCCCGGAAAAGCTTCGCTCAAGGCCCGGCGTCGAGCGAGGCGCACTATAATAGTGCATGGCGATCGCTGCCTCCGGTAACCGCCCGACCGAGCTGATCTACGACTGGAACGAGGTGGGTCGCGCCGGGCGGGTCATCCCGGAGAACATCGGCTTCTTCGACGAGACCCTGCGCGACGGCCTGCAGAACCCCTCGGTCGCCGATCCGAACATCGAGAGCAAGCTCAAGCTGCTCCACCTGATGGCCAAGATCGGTATCCAGATCGCCGACGTCGGCCTGCCCGGCAGCTCGCAGCGCGCGTTCGAGGACGTGCTCCGGATGTGCAGGGAGGTGGCCGACAACAACCTGCCGCTCCGCATCGCCTGCGCAGGCCGCACGGTCGTCTCGGACATCACGCCCATGATCGAGATCTCCCAGCGCGCAGGGATCCCTGTGGAGATCTACGCCTTCATCGGATCGAGCCCGATCCGCCAGCTCGCGGAGGCGTGGGACGTCGAGCTCATCGCGCAGCGGAGCGCCGCGGCGATCGACGCGGGCGTGAAGGCCGGGCTCCCCGTCGCCTACGTCACGGAGGACACGACGCGCTCGCGCCCCGAGGTGCTGGCGACGCTCTTCAAGGTCGCCATCGATCACGGCGCGACCCGGCTGTGCCTTTGCGATACCGTCGGGCACGCGACGCCGGACGGGGTTCGCAACCTCATCAACTTCACGCGGGCCATCGTCGCGGGGGCCGGGGCGTCGGTCGGCATCGACTGGCACGGCCACAACGATCGTGGCCTCGCGCTCGAGAACGCGATCTGGGCGCTCCAGTTCGGCGCGGACCGGGTGCACGGCACCGCCCTCGGGATCGGCGAGCGGGTCGGCAACGCCGCGATGGAGCTCATCCTGCTCAACATGAAGCTCCTCGGCCTCCTCGAGCACCAGGACCTCACCCACCTCCTCGAGTACTGCACGACGGCGGCGAAGGCGGTCGGCTGGGAGGTGCCCATCAATTATCCCCTGGTCGGACGGGACGCCTTCCGCACGGCGACCGGCGTGCACGCGGCGGCCATCATCAAGGCCGAGTCGAAGGGCGACTCCTGGATGGCCGACCGGATCTACTCCGGCGTCCCCGCCGGCATGTTCGGGCGAAAGCAGGAGATCTGCGTGGGCTACATGTCCGGGGCCTCCAACGTGAACTACTGGCTCCGGCAGCGGAGGATCGAGCCCTCGAAGGAGCTCGTCGACGCCATCCTGGCGAAGGCCAAGGCCACGGATCACATCCTGTCCGAGCAGGAGATCCAGGCCGTGATCGAGCTGCACCGCGGCCGCCAGGCCTGATCTCGGGACGCCGGCGCGGCGCCGCGGGATCCGGGCGCGGCCGGGGGAACGGCGGCGGGACGTTCGGCGTTTTCACGGATCCGGAGTAGAAATCCAGGCCGTGGCCGAGCAGGACAAGCAACCCGCAGCGGAACAGGACAGGCGACCCGCAGCGGAAGCCGACCGGGCCGATCGCCGGTCGCGGCTCGATGCCGTCCTGGCCGCGATCGCCGCGCTGGTCTGCTTCCTCGCCGCGACAACGCTGCGCGATCTGGGGCCGCGGTTCCTGCCGCGGGCGCCGATCCCGGCGCCGCCGGTGCCCGCGTGGGTGGAGGGGCGCGCGGCGGAGCTCACCGCCACCGTGCGCGACGAGCAGGGGCGCCCGCTGAAGGACGCCGCCGTGCGCGTCTTCGCCATGCGCGAGGACCGCGCCTACTTCGCGGGCGAGCTGAAGACCGATCCCTCGGGCGAGGCTCGCTTCACCGGGCTGCCGTCCGGGGAGGCCTGGATCATGGCGTACGGCGCGGAGCGGGCCCGCGCCTCGACCCGCGTCGCGCTCGAGCCAGGCCCCCGCGCCGTCGAGCTCGTGCTGCGGCCCGCGAAGGTGCTGGACGTGCTGGTCGTCGACGAGGCCGAGCGCCCGATCGACGGCGCCGAGGTGACGGTCGCGACCGCCGATCCCCTCCCCTTCGTGGCGACCACCGCCGAAGGCGGGCGCGCGCGGTTCGATCGGCTCGGGGCGGCGCCCTACGTCGTCCGCGCGTCGGCGCTCGGCTTCGAGGACACCGTGCGGACGGGCATCGTGCCCGGGCCGGCGCCGCTCCGGCTCCGCATGGATCGGCTCGGCGCCCTCACGGTCCGCGTGGTGGACGCGGAGGGGCAGCCGGCCGACGGCGCGACCGTGCTCGCCGCCGGCACCGGGCTCTGGCCAGCGCGCAGCACGACCACCGACGCGACGGGCGCCGCGAGGATCGCCGGGCTCCGCGACGGGGTATACGACCTCAAGGCCCGGCGCGGCGCCGCCGTGAGCGCGACAGCGCTGGCCGTGCCCGTGAGGCGCGGCGAGGGCAAGGAGGTGAAGCTCGTCCTCGGGCCCGGCCGCCACGTGCGGCTCCTCGTGACCGACGGCGACGGCGAGGACGCGCCGGCCGTGAAGGGCGCGAACGTCGTGCTCGTCGAGCAGGGCCTGTCGGCGTTCCCGCTGCACGGCCGCACGGGCGACGACGGGTCGGTGACGCTCGGGCCCATCGCGCCGGGATACGCGAGCGCCTCGGCCCTCTCGGCCGGCTTCGTGCCGAGGAACGCCGTGCAGGTCGACGCGGGCGCCACCGAGGTGCGCATCCCCCTGCTCCGCGGCGGCGCGCTCGTGGGTGAGGTCGTCGACGACCGCGGCTACCCGGTCCCGGGCGCGACGATCGAGGTCGTGGGCGCCGACGCCGAGGGGATGCCGATCGACGAGACCACCGCGATGTCCGAGTTCAGGGACGAGCACTTCGAGCGCGCCCTGCCCGGCCCGGCGCCGCTGATCCCCGCGGGCGAGCTCGGGGTCATGCCGGGCCCCATCCCGGACCTGCCGCATGGCGACGCGGTGCTGCCGGCCGCCTCGGTGCGCTCGGGCGAGCCGTGGGTCACGCGCGCCGACGGCACGTTCCGGGCCGAGCCCGTCACCCCCGGGCGCGTCCACGCCATCGTGCGGCACCCGGAGTACGTCGAGACGCCCAGCGAGATCGTGACCCTGCAGCCGGGCGGCGAGGCCCACGTGCGCGTGGTGATGCGCCAGGGCGGCCTGCTCGAGGGCCGCGTCCTCGAGGAGGACCGCAAGCCCGTCGCCGGCGCGCGCGTGGAGCTGGCCGCGACCGCCGGCTCGCTCGAGCGGGTGACGTACTCCGCGGACGACGGCACGTTCGCCTTCGCCGCGGTCCCCGACGAGGTGCTCGTCTCGGTCTCCCGGGCCGAGTCGCCAGGCGACGTCGTGGCGCGGCTCGTCGTCGAGGTGCCGGAGCGCGATCGCAAGGAGATCGAGGTCGTCCTCCCGAAGGTGCGCGAGGCGGTGGCCATCCACGTCGCCGACGATCGCGGCTACCCGCTCGATCGCGTGGAGGTGCGCGTGCTCTCGCTCGACGTGGCCGTCCCGCTCCGCAAGACGCTGTTCACGGACGACGACGGCGACGCGCTGCTGCCCGACGCCGCCGGCCTGCCGCTCCGGGTGAGCCTCGTGCGCTCCGGCAGGTCCCCGCGCGTCGAGCAGGTCGACGCGGCGCCGAAGGCGCTGCGGCTCGAGATGGGCGCGGCCCTCAAGGCGACCGGCACCGTGACCGGGCGCGGCGGGCGGGAGCGGCTCGAGGGCGCGCGGATCACGCTGTTCTCGACGACCGGGCCGCGCCGCGCCACGAGCGACGCGGAGGGCGCCTTCACGCTCACCGACCTCGCGCCGGGCCAGTTCCGCGTGACGGTGAGCCGCGACGGGTACGCGCCGGCGACGCTGCGGGTGACGATCGCCGGCGATCCCGATCGCCCGATGGACCTCGGGCGCATCGACCTGTCCGAGGCGGGAGAGGTCGCCGGCCAGGTCGTCGATCCGCGCGGGGACGCGGTGGCGGGGGCCCGCGTCGCGCGCGACCGCGTGCCGACGTACCTGCCGCTCGGCCCGCTGCCGCCGGGCGTGGTGACCACCGACCGCGACGGGCGGTTCCAGCTCGGCGGGCTGCCCGAGGGCACGGCGATCATCGAGGCGTACAGCGCGGATCTCGGGCGCGCCGAGTCGCAGCCGGTGCAGGTCCGGGCCGGCAGGACGACCGAGCGCGTGAGGATCGCGCTGCCGGGAGGCGGCGCGCGGCAAGATCCGAAGGGCGCGGGGAGCCTGGCGGTGACGCTCGGCGAGGAGCGAAGGACCGTGACCGTCGTGTCGGTGCCCCCGGCGAGCGAGGCCGAGGAGGCCGGCATCGAGCCCGGCGATCGGCTCCTGTCCGTGAACGGCGTCGAGGTGCGCTCCATCGAGGAAGCGCGGCGGCGCCTCACCGGGCCGCTCTCGGAGGATGTCGTGGTGCTGCTCGCGCGGGACGGCGATCGCGGCGAGGCGCGGTGGCTCACGCGGGTGCGGAGGGAGCGGGTGCGGCGATAGACGGCCCGGCGCTCGCTCCCGCCGGGGCGCCGGCGGAGCTCAGTTCTTCGCCTTCGTCAACACGATGGCGCGGCCGTCGCCGATCTCCCAGCGCAGCGTCTGATCCGCGGTGAAGCGGAACGCCGCCTCATCGAGCCCGCCCTCGGGGCGGAGGAACGCGACGGTCACCTGATCGCCGTCTGCCTTCGTCACCTTGAAGGTGCCGCTGCGCGGCGTCTCCGCGGGCACGGTCACCGTCACCTTGCTGCCGTTGAACTCGAGCGCCGTTCCCTTCACCCACCCGGTCGCCTTGGTGAGCTGGTCCACAGGGGCGTTCTCGATGGCATCGCCATGCCAGCGCCCCTGCAAACGATCGCGAGGGGTCTTCGAGCAGCCCACCACGGCGGTCATCGCCATCGCCAGGGTCAGAGCGGTCTTGATGCGGTTCTGCATGGGCCTTCCTTCGGAGCCTCGAGGGTCCCGACTTGGAAAATCCTACGAAGAGCGGAATGAATAGGCCAACAATGTAGGATATTTGGGCACACTTACGCAGGATCGCGGGCTCTGGCGAGGGGGTGGGCGCCGTCGCTTCTGGGGAGGGCGAGTTCGCGCTAGGGTTCCGGCCCGAGGAGCCGCGCGGACGGTGCGCGTTTCCGCGGCGCGACGACCTTGAGCACGCTGTTTCACGAGAAGCGCCTCGTCCCTCTCGAGCGGACGCGGCTCCTGAGATCCATCGTCGAGCGCGCGGCCGATCGGTCGGAGGGGCCCCCCGTGATCGTCTTCGATCTGGACGGCACCCTCATGGACAACCGGCCGCGGGTGGTCGCGATCCTCCATGAGCTGGCGGAGGAGTGGCGCCGCAAGCACCCGCACGCCGCCGCCCTCCTCGAGCGCGCGTCGCCCGACGGCATCGTGTACGGGTTCCAGGACAACCTGCGGCGGCTCGGCGTCGACGACGAGGCGCTCCACCTGCACGCGTTCGATTTCTGGAGGGCCCGCTTCTTCAACGATCCGCACATCCGGCACGACGTCGAGGTGCCGGGCGCGAGCCAGTACGCGCGCGACTGCCACGCGGCCGGGGCGACCCTCGTGTACCTCACCGGCCGCGACCTGCCGAAGATGGCGCTCGGCTCGTTCGCGAGCCTGCGCGACCTCGGCTTCCCCATCGGGGTCATCGGCACGGAGCTCGTCGTGAAGCCGAGGTTCGAGATGCCCGACACCGAGTTCAAGCGGAGCGTCGCGCCGCAGCTCTCGCGGCTCGGGCGGGTCATCGCGGTGTTCGACAACGAGGCGGCCAACTGCAACCTGCTCCTCGGCTGCCACCCCCGCTGCACCGCGGTCTTCCTGGACACGCAGTGCGCGCCCGACCCGCCGCCGCTCGACGCGCGCGTGCGCGTCATCCACACGTTCGAGCTGGAGCCGTGATCGCCGCGCGCGCCGCCGCGGCCTTCCTGCTGCTCGCCGCCGCCGGGTGCGAGCCGTCGCGCCACGCGCCCGTCGATCCCCTGGACGCCGGCGCGAGCCCGAACGCGAAAATCCTCCCCGCGCCGCTCGCGAACGAGACGCCGGACCTGCTCGACGCGTCCGCCGCCGAGGCGACCGCGAAGATCATCGCCGACGACTACGGCCGGCTCATCATGTCCGAGGCGAGCCCGCAGTCGCCGCTGCCGCTCTCGCCCGCCACCCCCCTGCCGGACGACGCGCTCTCGCCCCGCGAGCTCCCCGGCGTGATGCTCGAGGCGGCGTTCCGCTTCCGTGACGTGCCGCAGCCCCCCAAGGCGCCCGAGGTGGCGGCCTCCGGCATCCACGCGGCGCAGAAGCTCACCGAGCTGACGTGGAAGGTCGAGCTCGCGGAGACGGGCCGGATGCGGGTCCAGTTCACGTCGCGCGCGCTCCCGTTGCCCGCGGGCTCCGAGCTCCGCGCGCGCCATGACGTGTACGGCGAGGTGCTGCTCTGGCCGTCCCTGACCCAGTACCGGGTCGTGCCGCCGGGGGCGCTCCGCACGCTCCTCGGCGAGCGGCGCGTCGACGTGACGCCGCTGTCGACGGGCTCGGCGCGCCCTGTCGGCGACGGCAAGCGGCTCGAGATCGACGTCCGCAAGGTCGAGGTGCACGGCAGCCTCGGCGCGCTGTACGTCGAGCTCGGCAGGGTCACCGAGGCCGGCGACGGGGGGCCGCTGCTCTGCCGGGCGCTGCTGGAGATCCTCGGCGTGGATCCGAAGTCGCCCGAGTGCGTGGCCGGCGAGGTGCCGCTCTACGCGAGTTACGCCTGGCAAGGCGGCGGCGGCGTCGCGTTCGAGGTCACGTCGATCGCCCGGCGAACGGACCTGATCTCGACCGATATGCTCATGCCGCCCCCGAGCGCCGCGTACGCCGCCGCCGGGCTCCCGTCGGCGCAGGGCGGCGTCTTCCTGACGCGCGACGAGCTCGCGGCCATCCGAGCCGAGCCGCTCCAGCTGCCCGCGAGCGTCGACCCGGGCGCGCCCGGCGAGGGGTTCGTCGCGGTCAACCAGACGGACGAGCTGCTGTACCTTCTCGTCGACGGGATCCCCGCGGTCGCCGTGCCTCCGGCGAGCGAGCGCTACGTGATCGGGCCCCTGCGCGGGCGCTACGTCGTCCAGTGGCGCACGTTCCTCGGCGAGCGCATCGAGCCGCCGCAGACGGTCGAGATGCCGGCGCGCATCGTGCGCAGCGGCGCCGAGGCGGCGGACGGCGGCTGAAGCGAGGACGGCGTCCCCTGCCCTAGCGATCGGCCGTCGTCTCGGGGCTCGCCAGGAGCTGGACGATGTCGTCCGGGATCCGCGTCAGCGTCAGGTTCGATCCCAGGCACGCGAGGAGGATGTCGCCGTCGCAGATGACGTCCTCGCCCCGGAGGATCCGGTAGCTGAAGCGCGCTGTGACGCGCTGGACCTCGCGGCAGGTCGTCTCGACCACGAGGTCGTCGCCGAACCGCGCGGCCTGGCGGTACTTGATCCGCAGCTCCGCGACGGCGAGGTGAAGGTCGCGCCGCACCATCTCCTCGTAGGAGAGGCCGCGGCGCTTCAGCCAGTCGATGCGGCCAGCCTCCAGGTAGATGACGTAGTTCGCGTGGTGGACGATGCCCATGAGATCCGTCTCGCAGAAGCGGACGGCCAGGGGCGTGCGCGAGGTGAGGTGCGGGGGCGCGTCAGGCAGAGAAGGGAGCGGCATCGCGGAAGGCGCAGAGACTAACCCAGTTTCGACCCGGGCAGCAGCAGAGCGACCGCGCGACATCAGCGGCGTGACATGGGATCGCCGCGCGCGGCGACGCAGGGCCCGCCTGGGCGCTGGTGGCGCGGGCGCCGCGATGTTAGCGGGCACCATGGCGAATGTCCGGACGCTCCTGTCCGCCGAACAGATCGGCGCTCGCGTGCGCGACCTCGGCGCGCAGATCACCCGGGACTACGCGGAGCGCCGGCTCGTGCTCGTCTCCGTGCTCAAGGGGAGCTTCGTGTTCACCGCCGACATCGCGCGCCACATCGACCTGCCGGTGCGCATCGAGTTCCTCGGCGTGCGCAGCTACGGCGAGGGCACCGCCTCGACCGGCGTCGTCCAGATCACGCAGGACCTCACCCGACCGATCGAGGGCGAGGACATCCTCCTCATCGAGGACATCGTGGATACGGGCCTCACGATCTCGCACCTGCTCCAGCTCTTCCGCACGAGGATGCCGAACAGCGTGAAGGTCTGCGCGCTGCTGCACAAGCCGGCGCGCGCGCGGGTCGAGGTGCCCATCGACTACCTGGGCTTCACGATCGAGGACAAATTCGTGGTCGGCTACGGGCTCGACTGGGCCGAGCGCTATCGGAACCTGCCGTTCATCGGGGTTGTGGAGGCGACGTGAGCAAGCGGCTGCTGATGCTCGAGAAGATGACCCGGGATGGGTCGAAGGATCCGTTCCACTGGTACGCGCTCGCGCTGGAGTACGCGGGCCAGGGCCGCCACGACGACGCGCTCGCCACGTTCGGCGCGCTCCGGGCGATGGATCCGGCGTACGTGCCGATGTACCTCATGTGCGGGACGATGCTGGTGAAGGCAGGCCGCATCGACGAGGGGCGCTCCTGGCTTGTCGACGGCATCGGGGCCGCGCGCAGCAAGGGAGATCAGCACGCGCTGAGCGAGCTCCAGCAGGCGCTCGCCGGCGCGGGCGGCGACGACGACGACGACGCGTGACGCCGTGACGGATGGGCCGGCCGGCGCCGCGCCTCAGCCGCCCTCACCCTCCCCCTCGCCGCGGATCCGGCGGAGGCGCTCGCCGATGGTCCGCTCGTAGCCGCGATCGGTCGGCTCGTAGAACCGGCTGCCGGCGAGCGGCTCGGGGAGGTAGGCCTCGCCCAGCGCGACGCCGCCCGGCTCGTCGTGCGCGTAGCGGTAGCCTTCGCCGTAGCCCTCGTCGCGCATGAGCCGCGTGACCGCGTTGCGCAGCGTGAGCGGGACCGGGAGCGCGCCGTGCTCGCGCACGGCGGCCTGCGCCGCGTGCCAGGCGGTCTTGCAGGCGTTCGATTTCGGGGCCGTGGCGAGGTAGAGCGCCGCCTGCGTGATCGGGTAGAGCCCCTCCGGCATCCCCATGCGCCGGAACGCGGCGTCCGCGGCGACGGCGATCTCCAGCGCGCGCGGGTCGGCGTTGCCGATGTCCTCGGACGCGAAGATCATCATCCGGCGCAGCAGGAAGAGCGGGTCGTCGCCGGCCTCGATCATGCGCATCAGCCAGTAGATGGCGGCGTCGGGATCGGAGCCGCGCATCGACTTGATGAAGGCGCTGATGACGTTGTAGTGCTCCTCGCCCGCCTTGTCGTAGAGCAGCGTCTTGTGCTCGCTCGCGCCGGCGATGAGCTCGCGCGTGATCGTGGGGGCGCCCGCGCGCCCCGCCTCGTCCGCGGCGATCTCCAGCGTGGTGAGCGCCCTGCGCGCGTCGCCCTGCGCGAGCGCCGCGATGGCCGAGAGCGCGTCGTCGTCCGCGGCGATCGCGCCGGCGAGCCCGGCGGGCGACTCGAGGGCGCGGCGCAGGAGCTCGACGAGCTCCGAGGCGCCGAGGCCCTGCAGCCGGAAGACCTTGCACCGGGAGAGCAGCGGCGCGTTGACCGCGAACGAGGGGTTCTCGGTGGTCGCCCCGATGAGCGTGATCGTCCCGTCCTCGACGTGCGGGAGGAAGGCGTCCTGCTGGGCCTTGTTGAAGCGGTGGATCTCGTCGACGAACAGGATCGTCCGCTTGCCCTCGTAGGAGCGCGCGGTGCGCGCCTGGGCGAGGATCTCGCGGAGCTCCGGCACGCCGCCCAGCACGGCGTTGAAGGGAACGAAGCGGGCGTTCGTCGTGTGCGCGACGACGCGCGCCAGCGTGGTCTTTCCGGCGCCCGGCGGGCCCCACAGGATCATGGAGGGGATCCGGTCGGCCGCGATCGCGCGCGCGAGCAGCTTGCCCTCGCCGAGGAGGTGGCCCTGGCCGATCATGTCCTCGAGCGAGCGCGGGCGCATGCGCTCGGCGAGGGGCACCGTGGCCTTGAGCTCCGGCTCCCGCTGCCGGGCGGCGTCGAAGAGCGTCGGCTCGTCGCCCGCGGGCCGCCGTCGCGCGCCGCCGCCGCCGCCCCGGGTCGCGCTCATTCGAAAACCGACCGCGCGCCCGCGGGGCGCTCCGAGAGGAGGACCTCGACGGCGCGGCGCGCGCTCGCCGGATCGTGCCCGACCCAGCGCACGGTGCCCGCGCCGTCGACCACGAACGTGAGGGGGACCTGCGCGACGCCGTAGGTCCCGGAGAGCCGCTGATCGAGATCCGCGACGATGGGGAACGTCGCGCCGAGCTCGTGGGCGGCGGCCTCCGCGGCGGCCTCCGAGTCGTCGACGTTCACGCCGATCACGGCCACCCCGTCCGCCTTGCGGTCGCGCCAGAGCCGGTCGAGCGCCGGCATGGTCCGGCTGCACGACGCGCACCAGGACGCCCAGAAGTCGATCACGGTGACCCGCGTCCTGCGCGTGCCGGGCACGCCGACGGTGACCGCCGCCGTGGACTCCGCGTGGAACTCCGGCGCGGCGCTGCCGACGAGCGGGTGGCGCACCGACGCGGGCATCGCGCCCGGCCCGCACCCGAGCGCGAGCAGCGCGCACGCAGCCAGCGTGGCGCCGCGCGCGACGCCACCGCCACGGAGGGCCGCGCCGAGGCGCGACGCGGCGGACGTCGCCGTCATCCGCGGGCTCCGAAGATGGCGGTGCCGACGCGGACCCACGTCGCGCCTTCCGCGATGGCCGCCTCGAAATCGTGCGACATGCCCATCGAGAGCTCGGGCAGCACGGCCCGGCCGCCGTGCGCGTCGCGCAGGGCGCGCAGCTGCGCGAAGAACGGCGCGACGTCGCTCGGGTCCTCGAGGAACGGCGCGATGGTCATGAGGCCGATCGGCCGGAGGTGCGCGCACCGGGCGATCGCGGCGAGGAGCGGCGCGAAATCGCCGGGGGCGCAGCCGCCCTTCGAGGCTTCGCCGCCGACGTTCACCTCGATCAGGACGTCGAGGGTGCGGCTCAGCGCGGCCGCGCGCCGATCGAGCTCCACGGCGAGCTCCTCCCGGTCGACCGACTGCACGACGTGCGCGACGCGCGCGACGAGCTTCGCCTTGTTCCTCTGAAGCTGGCCGATGGCGTGCCACACGAGCCCGTCGAGATCGGCGAGCGCCTCGGCCTTCTCGACGAGCTCCTGCGCGTAGTTCTCGCCGAAATCCCGCTGCCCGGCGGCGTAGGCGGCGCGGATGGCCTCCGCGGGCTTCCCCTTCGACACGGCGATGAGCCGGACCTCCTCTGGCCCGCGCCCTGCCCGCGCGGCGGCGCTCGCTATCCGGCGCCGCACCTCGTCGAGCCGCGGCGCGACGTTCCCCAGGTCTTCCGAAATCACGCCGCACGATACCGCGAGCTGCCGCCGTGGACACCAGGGGGACCACCTGCCGCGGACGGTCCGCGCAGGTCGTGGCGCGGAGGGAGTGCCGGATCCAACCGCCCGAGCGGCGTGCCAGAGTGTGCCTGAGCGCGGCGTCGACGGCGGACCGATCGAAGCGCTTTTCGGCTATTTTCACGTGGCATGTTGATTGCCATACTCGGCGTACCCGCCATGCGAAGCCTGCTGTTCCTCACCCTGCTCCTCGCGGTTGGATGCTCGTTCAACCCGCAGCCTGAACCGCCGTTCGATGACAGGGATCCCTATCCCTCGGGGTCGACGTCGACAGGTGCGGCGATGGGCAGCTCAGGTTCGGGTGGCACGGGCGCCGGCAACACGGCGGCAGGGACCAGCGCTGGCAGCGGGGAGACCACGGGCGCGGGCGGCAGTGGCGATGGGGGCGCGGCGGGCGGCGCAAGCGGCCAGGGCGGTGCTGGAGGCGGCGAGGGCGGCACGGGCGGCGCGGGCGGCCAGGGCGGCGCGGGCGGCCAGGGCGGTGCTGGAGGCGGCGAGGGCGGCGCGGGCGGCCAGGGTGGCGCGGGCGGCGCGGGTGGCGCGGGCGGCGAGCCTTGCGGTGTGGGCGGCGCTGGAGGCGCCGGTGCCGTGGAATGCGGCTGAAGGAGCACGCGGCCCGGGCCTGACGGCGATGTCGACCCGGCGGTAAGAGCGAGCGAGAAGCAGCCGACGGATCGCGCTCGACGCAGCGTTCCCGCGGACGAGAGCGCCGCACAAGCGGGCAGGGAGATGCGCAGGGTGCTATGAGGAGGGAGCTTATGCGCCAGCTTGTCGTCCTTGTGTTCGGGGTCGTCCTTGCGGGCTGTGTGTTCAATCCACAACCGGAGCCTCCCGCCGAGGGGGGCATCGGGTGCGGTGATTGCGGAGACGTCGGCGCGACTGGCGCAGGAGGGGGCGTCGCCGCCGGCGATCCCGGCGAAGACGACGGCGCGGGCGGCGGTGGCCTCCTGCCGCCAGACGCGGCTGGTTCGAGCGGCGCCGGTTCGACCGGGGCCGTTAGCAGCACCGGTTCAACCAGCACGGGGGGCGAACAGGCCAACCCTGCCGGCGGTGGTGCGGGCGGCGCGGGTGGCAAAGCCGACGACGGTGATGCGGGCGGCGCAGGCGGCGAAGCCGGCGCTGGTGGTGTGGGCGGCGCGGGTGGCGCGGGTGGCGACGGTGGCGACGCCGGCGGCGGTGGTGCAGGCGGCGCGGGTGGCGAAGCCGGCGCCGGTGGAGCGATCGGTCCAGACGGCGGATGAGGCGACCGGCGGGCCCGGCGCCCGCGGGCAGAGCGCTCGGCGCCGACTGACGCGGCGGCGCCGGATCAGATCCCGGGTCGCCGCGGCCGCGCGTACTCGTCGAGCATGTTCGCTACGAGCTCGGCGAGCAGGCTGTCCGCCACGCGAAGGCGGCGCGACATCTCGCGCGCGATGTTCAGCACCAGCAGCGTGTACGACTTGAGATCGCGCCGGTAGAGGGTGTCGAGATCGTGCGCGGTGACGCGCAGCAAGCGCGACGGGGCGATCGCCCGGACCGTCGCCGAGCGAGGCATCACGTCGAGGATCGACATCTCGCCGAACCAGTCGTTCGGCCCGAGGACCGCGACGCGCGCCTCGACGTCGCGCTTCGACCGCTTGAGCACTTCCATCTCCCCCGAGAGCAGCACGAACATCTCGCGGCCGCTGTCGCCCTCGCGAAAGGCGACGGCGCCCGGCTCCAGATCGAGCAGCTCCAGGGTGTCGGCGAGGCCCTGGAGGACGTGATCGCCCAGGCCTCCGAACAGCCCGATCTCGCGCAGCTGCGTGATCAGCGAAGGGTTAGCGCTCACCTGGATGCACCGAGGGCGCCCGCGGCGACCGTCCTGTCGGCTGACCCGACAACGCCTACCACCACGTCGCGAACATGCTCGCCTTCTCGCATCGCTCCACCTCGCGGTCCCGAGCAGATGTACCCCGTCGAGAGCGTACGCCGCAACACGCGCGTGCTCCGCGCGATCCGCGCTAGAGGTCCTTGGTGAACACGATCCGCGGACGCCCAGGCCCGGCGTAGTCCTCGACCTCGGCCGCCGACCAGCCGACCGCGGCGTGGAAGCGCACCGAGCCCTCGTTGCCGAGCGTCGTGATCGCCTTGAGCTGCCGGCAGCCCTCGCGGCGGCAGTCCTCCTCGAACGCCGCGTAGAGCATCCTGCCGACGCCGCGGCGGCGATAGTCCGGGTGAATGCCGACGAGGTGCACGTACCCGACCGCCGCGTCCGGGCACCTGAACCCGAGCAGGAAACCGACGAGCAACCCGCGATCCTCGACGACGCGCGCGAGCCTGCCGAGCTCGTAGAAGAAGATCGGGTGCGCGAGCGCGCTGGTTGGGCCTGCCCACCACCGATCGATCTCACCCACGATCCGGTCGTAGTCGGGCTTCGTCAGCGGCCGTGTCTCCATGCATCACCTCACTCGAACGGTTCGGATCCCCAGCCTTCGATCTGCAGCGTCCGCGCGCACGACACGAACGCTTCGCGAAGACCTGCGCAGCCTAGCAGCCGCGCCGGCCTCCCCGTAAGCGCGCTCGTGGGATGCTCGGCTAGCCGCCGCGCGTCACGCCTGCTAGCGCTACCCTGTGCGTCACGACAAAATCATCGTCGCTCCGTCGATCCTGTCGGCTGACTTCGGTCGTCTCGCGGAGGAAGTACGGGCCGCTGAGGCCGCTGGCGCCGACTGGATCCACGTCGACGTGATGGATGGCCGGTTTGTGCCAAACATCACGATCGGGCCGCTCGTCGTCCGCGCGGTTCGCGCCGCGACGCGTCTTCCCCTTGATGTCCACCTGATGATCGTCGAGCCCGAGCGCTACGTCGCGGAGTTCGCGGCCGCCGGCGCCGATCGCATCTCGGTCCACGTCGAAGCGTCGCCTCACCTGCACCGGACGCTCCAGCAGATCAGGGACGCAGGCGCGAGCCCTGGCGTCGTGCTGAACCCCCACACGCCGGAGGAGTCGATCCGGCACGTGATGGCGGACATCGATCTGGTGCTTGTGATGAGCGTCAACCCCGGGTTCGGCGGCCAGCGGTTCATCCCGGGGGCGCTCACCAAGCTGCGGACCCTGCGCCAGACGATCGACCAGGCAGGCCTGGACATCGCGCTCGAGGTCGACGGCGGCGTCGCCCCGTCGACCGCCGGGCAGGTGATCGCCGCCGGGGCGCGGGCGCTCGTCGCGGGCTCGGCGGTGTTCGGCGCGGTGGCGCGGGACGAGGATCCGCCGTTCGACGTGCGCGTCGCGCGGTATGCCGAGGCGATCCGCGCGCTCCGCGCGCCCGCCGGGGAGCCGTCGTGACCCGGCGCGTCGAGGACGCTGCCGCGGTGGGTCAGGCGCGTTGTGCGATCGGGTTGATCGGGGCGGCTGTGCTCGCCGGGTGCGCGCCGGCGGCCGCGCCTGCGGCGCCGCCGCGAGCGCAGGCCTCGGCCGCGACGCTGCCTGCGGCGTCAGCTGCGCCTCGGCCGGCCGGGGGCGCAGGCCCGGTGGATGCGGGCGAGCTCGACGAGGATGCGGCTCGCCTGACCGACGGCGAGATCGCGCGTGTGCTCGCACGCGTGGCGAAGGCGCGGGGCCTGCCGGTCCACCGCGAGGTGCGGAGCCGCGTGCTCGCCCGCGGGCAGATCCTGGAGCGGGTCCGCGCGCACGTGGAGCGAGAGATCCCCGAGGGCGTGCTCGATCACCAGCGCGAGGTGCTCGCGGCGCTCGAGCTCATCCCTGCCGACTACGACTTCACCGCCGGGATGTACCGCCTGCTCGAGGGCCGCATCGCGGGCTTCTACGAGCCGGAGGACGCGACGATGTACCTCGTCGACGATCTCAGCGAGGCCGAGGCCGAGGAGACGCTGGCGCACGAGCTCGTCCACGCGCTCCAGGACCAGAGCTTCTCGCTGGGGAGGCTGCTCGACTTCAAGCTCGGCGACAGCGATCGCCTGGCGGCCACACACGCGCTCGTCGAGGGCGAGGCGATGAGCGCGATGTTCGACGTGCTGGTCGGCTCGGCGTTTCAGGTCGACGAGTCGATGCTCCGCAGGCTCGTTGCGATGTCGACGGCGCTGTCGTCCGTGGGCGACACGCCGCTCGTGCTGCAGGAGTCGCTGGGCGCCCCGTACACGGACGGCTTCGCGTTCGTGCAGGCGCTGCGCCGGGACGGCGGGTGGGCTTCGGTGGATGCGGTCTGGCGCGCGCTGCCGGAGACCACCGAGCAGCTGCTCCACCCCGAGAAGCTCGCCGCGCGCGAGCCCGCCGTCGCGGTGGCGGTCCCGACGGCCGCGGCGCTCGGTCCGGGGTTCCGCGTGGTCTTCGACGACGTGATGGGCGAGCAGGCGCTGCGCATCGCGTTCGCGGCGTATGCCCACCGCGATGCGGCGATCGGCGCGGCGGCGGGGTGGGGCGGGGATCGGTTCGCGGTGGTGCGGCGGGATGACCCGGAGGACCCGTCGCGGAGAGAGTTCGCGCTCGCGTGGCGGCTGCGGTTCGACAGCGCGAGCGACGCGGCAGAGGCGGGGAAGCTGATCGAGCGGCGCTTCGGGAAGGTGTGCAGGCAGCGGGCGGCGCTCGGGCCGATCGCGTGGACGGCGCGAGGGAGCGACGTGGCGATCGTGGCAGGGCCGTACGCGAGGCGCGGGGGAGGCGGGGGAGGGGAGGTCAGCGCGGTGGGGACGTGCGCGGTGGCGGGGAAGTGGCTGGCGGAGGTGATGAAGGGCGGGGTGGGGGGGCAGGGCGCCGGGGCGGTGGCGGGGGCGGCGGTGGGGAGGGAGAAGTAAGGGCAGGGAGCGAAGGGCGGTGGGGGCGGTGGGAGATGCTGGTGGGGGCGGAAGTGCCGGGGCCGGAGAGCTCAGGGGCGGCCCGGAGCAGGGTAGGGTAGGGGGCGGGTTCTCAGGGCGGCGTTGACAGGGGGCGGTAGAAGAGGCAGAAAAGCGAGTCGTTCTGGATGTTTGGAGGAGTGGCCGAGCGGTCGAAGGCAGCGGTTTTGAAAACCGCCGTTGGGGCAACTCAACCAGGGGTTCGAATCCCTTCTCCTCCGCTGGTTTCTGCAAGGATGTCGGGTAGTTCGCGCGGTCCGGGACGTGGACGGGAGTGGACAGGCGCGGACAGGTCTGGACGCAGGTTCTGGCAAATTTCTGGCACGGCAGGTCCCTGGTTCGGGGCCTAGCTGTGTGAGGCAACTTACGGCTTGAGCAGCCAGGATTCGCGGTCGCCCTGCAACGAGCTCTCTCGATAGCCCGTGGTCTGGTGACGCATTACCCGGATGCGTCGTGCGCGGGGCAAGGATCTCCCCGAGCTTTGGCGACCTCGCTGCTACTGCCGGAGCACGCGCATCCAGCCCAGCGCCTAGCGAGAGGCTTGGTGCCGGCCATCGTTAACGGGCAGGGGCACCACGACGACGTTGTGGCGAGCGTGCGAAACCACCGCTTCACGAAGTGAGAGCGCTTTGAGGAGAACGATCCGTCCAACTTGGACGAGTGGCTCAGGGGTGAGCGGGTGTCGGACGAAAACGTGATCGAGATGGAGCGCGAGGCAGATCGGATCTGCCCCCTTGTCGAAAGGGTAACCGAACCCTGTCCGGCGAGGGCCGGCTGGTGCCCATCGATGACGTGGTTGTTCCCGAGGGGTGAATGCGCCAGCGCGGTGGCATCACGTCGATCATCGAGTCCATCCGGGACATCGGCCGCAATGAGCCGATCATCGTCCGGCGCGACACGCCAGGTCGCGCGACCTCCACCATGTCGCGCGCCCCGATCCGCGGCGTCACGCTCAGTACGCCGAGTAAGAGCCTCAGCCATGTCCCTGCGGCTTCGCCCGGGCGTACGCCTCCCCACCCGGTCCGTAAGAACCGAGACTCGATGAGCCGGGGCTTTCGCTTACGAGCATGCCAGGTGCCGGCGATGATGACGTCGAATCCGTCGCCCACCGCGGACTTGTAGGTGGCGGTTCCCGTGCGCCGTGGAGAGACCGCGCAGGGCTCGCTCGCGGCTGGGGCTGGTAGGCTCCCGCGAAGGTACTGCGGAGACCGACCCATGCCCGACCGCACTGACTTCCTCGACACCATCAGCGAGCACTTTCGCGAGGAGCTCGCGACATCCATCGCCCGCTCGGATCGCGGCCGCACACGGATGAAGCTCCGGACCTTCCTCGAGGGCTTCGGCTACACCGCGAGCGCCCGCGTGCGCCAGACATCGCTCTCGTCGGCGCTCGAGAACATCCAGAGATGGGGCTACGCCCACAAGCTCAGCGGCAGCACCGTCAACGACTACATCACCATCTGGAAGAGCGACGCGCCCGTCAGCAGCGAGCAGCCCCAGCGCGCGGCGCGCGACGGCGACGGGAGCGCACGGGGCGTGGTCGCGTGGAAGGACGGCGAGCTTGATCTGCCGGTCGATCCGCTCACTTTCGGCTTCCACGTCGACGATGCGCCGACGGGCGAGCGCTCGGGTGCCCTCTGGCACGACATCACGGCGGCGATCTGGTCGTGCCGCACGGTGTGCCTGATGGTCGATGCGTCCGACGAGATGTTCACGCTGCTCGCCGGCGTCCTGGCGGCGCTCACACGGCGGCGGGCGCTGACGTTCCGGTTCGACGACATGGGGCGGTGGGTCGCGCAGGCCCCCGAGGTCCTCACGCTGTCGCGCCTGCGCTCCGTGACCGGACAGGGCGATCGCCGCGAGAGCGACGACTTCCCCGGCGTCGGTGCGGTCTACCTGATCCGAGACGACCCGCACGACGTGGTCGACGACGAGCTCACGGCGTTCGTGCGCGAGGCGTTCATCCCGCACACGCACCGGGTGCGCGCGATATTCACGACGACGACGGCCGACCCCGGCTCTGACGCGCGTCGCGCCGCCGACGATCCGCACTACCCTCAGATTCTCCGCTGGCTTGCCGCATACACCGGTGCGCCGTCGGTGGAGGCGGACTGGCAGGATGGCGACGTGGAGGTGCAGCTCTCGAGCCTCTTCGCCGATGCGGCACGCGCAGCCGATGCGCTCCTCGATCGGGCCACGTACGAGGTGACGCATCCCAAGTTTGACGCGGGCTACGAGGGGACCGAGCACATGGTGCTCAAGGCCGTGATGCTGGAGCACCTCGCGACCCGGTTCCCGAACGAGAACGTGCTCGTGGAGCGCGTGCTCGAGATCCCCGCGGATGTCGACGAGCCCGAGGCGGATGTGCCGGACATGAAGGTCGCACGCCCCGACCTTCGCGTGGGGAAGAAGCTCTGGGTCGAGGTCGAGACACTGCGCGGTATCGCGCTCCGCGGGTCGAACCCGTTCTTCTTCCTCGAGAACAAGCTCCGCCCGAAACGGGCCGCGATGCTCGAGTGCGAGCACGTGTGGCTCCTCTTCCCGCGCGACGTCGCGCTGCTCGCCCGGCACCAGGTATCCGCCATCGTACGGAACGTTGCTGGCGACGCGCTCGAGCGCGTTCGCCTCGGCTTCGTCGACCTGCAGGATCGTCGCCCGGTCTTCGTGAGCCTGATCGAGCCTCCTCGCCCGCAGGTCCGCATCCGAGGGGTTGCGTGGCGCGAGGCGCGCAAGCCGATCGTGGAGCGGCCGCTCGACTGGACGGACGTCGCGGGTTACGCCGACCTGAAGGCCCGCTTGCAGAGCGATCTGCTCGCGCCGCTCGTCGACCCCTCTCGCTATCAGAGCTTCGGCGTGAGCGCCCCGAACGGATTGCTGCTGTATGGGCTCCCGGGGTGCGGCAAGAGCTTGATCGGACGCGTGCTGGCGGGTCAGGCGAGCCTTACGTGCCGGCGGCTCGTGCCGAGCGATCTGACCTCGATGTGGCTCGGCGAGGGGGTCGAGAAGATCCGCGAGGTTTTCACCTGGGCCCTGAAGCAGGCGCCCTCGATGTTGATCCTGGACGAGTTCGACGGCGTTGCCCCGCAGCGGTCCGAGATGAACATGCACACGGACGAGAAGCGGCAGGTGAACGAGCTCCTCGCGCAGCTCGATCGGCTCTCGGGGCGCTCCGTCGTCGTCGTCGCGACCACGAACTATGCCCGCGGCATCGACTCGGCCGTGCGCCGGAGCGGTCGCTTCGATATGAAGATCCCCGTCTTTCCTCCGCAGGAAGACGACCGGCGCGAAATCTTCGAGCACTACCTCGGCGGCGATCGGCGGCGCGGCATCCGTGGCATTGACGGCATCGACATGCACGCGCTCGCAGCCAGCACGCGGTTGTTCACGCCGTCGGACATCCGGTGCGTCGTCGAGGGCGCGGTGCGCCGAGCGGTGTGGCGCGCCGGCGACCATGACGTTCCCACGCTCGACACCGGAGAGCTGCTGGCGCGCGTGGGCGAGCATCCACGCACGATCCAGCGCGACGACGCCACCCGGTGGCTCGAGGAGGCCCGCCTAGAGCTCGGTCGCGCCGATGCCACCCTCGAGTGGCTCGAACGGGAAGTGCAGGACATCTTGAGCTAACAACGGCTCATTGGACATCACCAGGGGTCGCATGACAAACGCTGATGAGTACGAAGTCATCTATGAGTGCGTGCTCGAGCCGAATGTCGGCACTGAGGAGACCCTTCCCTCACTCACGCCGTACGTATGTCGCTTCTGTGAACGTCGTCGGCCAGAGGCGACTTTCAAGAGCAAGGCGCATGTCTTGCCGCAGGCGCTCGGGAACCAGGTCATCCTGTCACTGGAGGAGTGCGACGTCTGCAACAGTCACGGTAGCCGATACGAAACTGATCTTGCAGCCTTTCTCGGTATCGAGATGCAGACGGCCATGATGTTGGCGAGCGAGAGAACGCTGAAGCTCGATGGACGAGCTGGCCACATTCGGACAGAGGGTCGCACCATCCACATCGCCACTCAGCCGGGAGACTCGCGTGTCTCCATCAAGAGGACCGAACGCGGCATGCTCATCAACGCAATGTTGCCTTCGTTCCGTCCGGCCTACGTTGCGCGAGCGCTCGCGCGAATGGCGGTCTTCGTCGCGCGTCCGGAGGACCTTCCGAACCTTCATCAGTATGTTGAGTGGATCCGGGGCAAGACGCGATGGTTGAAACCGCGCTTCTTCTCGGGCGAGCGGCGGTTCAACGTGGGAAAGCTGTCCTTCCGCCTCGCACGAGGTCGCTCCGCGGACCTGCTCTTCTACATGGTAGGGTTCGGCTATGGACGACGCGAGCTCGCGTGCTTCCTCCAATGCAGCCCGTTCAGCGGTAAAATATCGATGAATCTACCACCGCACGTAGATTGGACGATGTGGGAGGCGGAGGGCGATGAGATCGTGCGCCGGCATGTCGAATCCATCGAGTTCGTGTCAAAGGAGCACGATGAAGCAAACGCTCCGACGCAAGAGGAGATAGCGGTAGCCGCCTACTATGCGTGGCTCCGCGGTGGACGCCGGGAGGGCAGGGCTCTCGACGACTGGCTCGAGGCCGAGATGGATCTTCATCTCCTGCGGCTCGGGTTCCGCCTCAGCAACGAAAGCTCGCAGTAGGATGCCGAAGGAGACCGAGGTGTATACCGTGCGGCTCTGCCGGGAGCATGCCTCCTATCTCGCCTGCAAGGCTGTTGGTCTGTTGGGAGTGGCGCTCGGCCATCCCTAACGGCGCCCGAAAGCAGGACCATCGGCGAGATGCAGGACGGTCACGACGCGCTTACGTCGTCGGCTCGAGAAGAGGGGCTCACCCTCGGCGCGGCGGCATGGTCGGACGTTCCGGAGCCTGCCCCGCCGCGGCTGGTGTCGACGACGCAGAGGTAGCTCAGCACGCCCGGGGGCACCCTCGCGCTCTGGGGTCGCGGGCTGCCGATGTCGATCTCGGCGGCCGTGGGCCTCATCGCCCTGTCGGGCGTCGCCGTGCTGAACGGGCTCGTGATGGTGGCCCGCTGCGAGGGACAGCGCCCCCTACCGTTCGCGAACAGGACAAGCAGACGAGCTCGCGGGCTAAGAAAGCTCGCGGCCACGTTCTGGCTGCTCCCGGTGCACGCCGTTGGGGCAGCGAGAACGACGGGGTACCGCGGTAGCGAGCGCTTACGTGGGCGATACTGCCACCGAGTGAGCAATCCACTCCCGGTGTCTGCGGCACTGAACTTTCGGTCAGCATGACACCCATGCATGGCATGTGATTTATAAAAGCGCTGCCGGAGCACAAAGGGCATGCCGCGGTCGGCACTTCAACGAGCTGGGGCTAGGTCAAGGTGTGAGTCCGCTACTTGGTGGTCACTTTTCGTGAGAGGGGGGCAGCTTTGAAGTTCGTTCATTGCGCAGACGTTCACCTCGATAGCCCCCTGAGAGGGTTGAGCGCCTATGACGGCGCACCGGTCGAATCGCTCCGCGGAGCTACACGCAGAGGCTTTGAAAACCTGGTCAATCTTTGCATCGAGGAAGAAGCAGACTTCCTCGTCATCGCCGGCGATCTCTACGACGGCGAGTGGCCAGATTTTAACACCGGTCTCTACTTCGCCAAGCAGATGGCGCGCCTCGGACAGCGCGGCATCTCCGCATACGTGGTACGCGGCAACCACGACGCAGAGAGCAAGATTACCCAGCGGTTAGCTCCACCAGACAACGTTCATATCTTCGGCTGGAAGAAGGCGGAGACGGTCACCATCGAGCGGCTCAAGGTTGCACTGCATGGGCAGAGCTTCGCGAAGCGCGATACGCTCGAGAACCTCGCCGCGAGCTACCCGACGCCGAAAAAAGGCTGGTTTAATATAGGCGTGCTCCACACTGCGCTCGATGGGCGCGAGGGACACTCGGCCTATGCGCCGTGCGTACTCGACCACCTGCGCGCCCGTGGTTACGATTACTGGGCACTCGGCCACGTTCACAAGCGCGAGGTGCTCTGCAAGGATCCGTGGGTAGTCTTTCCCGGAAACGTGCAGGGTCGCAATGTGCGCGAGACGGGGGCCAAGGGATGCACGGTCGTCAGCGTCGATGAGGGCCAGGTCGTCACCGATCACCGGGCAGTCGACGTGCTCCGCTGGGCCTGTGTGAACGTGGACGTCTCAGGTGCGGTGACGCTGGACGACGTGCTGGACCGCGTCCGTGACGCGATTCGCCGTGAGCGCGCCGAGGCCGAGGGGCGTTTTCTCGCCGCTCGGGTACGAATCGAGGGACGTTGCGATGCCCATGATGCCATCGTTCGGCACCCGGACCTATGGAAGCACCAGGTCCGTGCCGCCGGGGTCGAGGCGGGCCAGGACGACGTGTGGGTCGAGAAGGTGGAGACTGCTACCCAGCCGCTCCGCGACCTCGACGAGGTCCGAAAGCGTGACGACGCCATCGGCGAGCTCCTGCGGTCGGTCCGCGAGGTCGTTGAAGACCCGGGCGCCATCAGCGCGCTGGTCGAGGAAATGGACAAGCTCCTGAGCAAGCTGCCCCATGACGTGCGCGAGGCGATGGAGCTGCCCGACCTGCGCAATCCCGAGCAAGCCCGCATGTTGATCGACGACGCCGAGCAGCTGCTCCTAGCGCGCATCGATGCCTGGGGCGCAGCGCAGTGAGGCTCATCGAGCTCCACCTCAAGGCGTTCGGCCCGTTCACCGAGAGGACGTTGACCTTCGGTGACAAGGGCGGCGTCGTGCACGTGGTGTACGGCCGGAACGAGGCCGGAAAGACCTCGACCCTTCGCGCGCTCGGCGATCTGCTCTTCGGGTTCCCTCACCAGTCGCCGGCCGCGTTCCTGCACGACGAGCGGACGCTCCGCGTTGGGGCCGCCCTCGAGAGCGATTCCGGCGCTACGCTCCGGTTCTTCCGCCGTAAAGGACGCGTGAAGACGCTCCTCGACGCCGAGGAGGGCGTCCTCGACGACGGCGCCCTGAAGCCGTTCCTCGGAGCCCTGGAGCGCCCCTTCTTCGAGCGAATCTTTGGCCTTGACCACGAGCAGCTCCGCGAAGGCGGCGAAGCGCTGCTCAAGGACGGCGGGGACGCAGGGCTCGGCCTCTTCGAGGCCGGCGCGGGGCTCGCCGGCATGCGCAAGGTGCTGGAGGAAATCGACGGCGACGCGGGCAAGCTGTTCCGCCCCAGAGGCCAGAACCAGCTCATCAACGAGGCCCTGAAGCGGCTTGCCGAGGTGCGCAAGGAACTCAAGCAGCGCGCGCTCTCGGGCGACGAGTGGCGCGCGGTCCGCGACGAGCTCACAGGCGTTCGGGTGCAGCTCGAGAACGTCAGCAAGCGCGTGCAGGAGCTCTGGGCAGAACGGGAGAAACTGCACCGGATACAGCGCAACTTGCTGCCGCTCGCAGAGCGGAGCGCGCTGCTCGCGGAGCGTATGTCTCTCGCTCTTGTGCCCGATCTTCCGGACGACGCACCTACGCAGCGGGAAAATGCCGAGTCATCGCTCGGGGAGGCCAGGCGACGGCTCACCGGAGCCGAGCAGGAAATCGTGCGCCTTTCGGGGCGGCGGGATGCAATCACCCCACGGGAGGGTGTGCTGACGCAGGCTGACGCGATCGAGCGACTCGCGCGCCAGCGGGGCGACATCGAGAGCAAGCTTGCTGATCTCCCGAAGCGCGAGGCCGAGCTGCGCCAGCTGCGGACGGAGATCACCCGCCTGCTGGGGCAGGCGGGCTTCAGGGCGAAGGACGCCGAGGTGCGCGAGATCCTCCCCCGGCGCCCCGAGATCGCCGCCATTCGCGACATGGTCCGAGAGCAGCAACGGCTCGGTGCAGAGCACGAGCAGGCTCGCAAGACGGTCGAGGGCTACGAGGTCGACCTGCGCACGGCAGAGGGCACCCTGGCGCGCTCGGTCGAGCCGAGAGACACGGCGCCTCTCGCCGCCGCTGTGGGTGAGGCGCTGAAGCTCGGTGATCCCGGCAAGAGCCTGCGTACCGCGCAAACCGAGGCGGCGGCCGCTGGCGAGGCGCTCACACAGGCGCTGCGCAAGCTGGCCTTCTGGACGTTCGGTGACGTCGAGCTGGAGGCGCTTCCGGTCCCTCCGGACGCGATCATCGACCGCTTCGCGCGCGCGTTCCGTGACGAACATGAGCAGAAGATACGGGCGCGAGGTGCGCTCGAGGATGCGCGCCAAGAGCTCGATCGGGCCGAGGCCGAGCTGACCCACCTTGGTGCCGCCGGCGAAATTCCGACGGCCGAGGCTGTGCGCAGCGCCCGCCGGCGCCGCGAACGCGGCTTTCGGCTTCTGCGCCGCGGGTTCATCGACGGCCGGGAGGACGTCGCCGCGGAAGCTGCAGCCTTCGCGCCGGGTCTGCCGCTCGCTGACGCCTACGAGGACAGCGTCGCGGCGGCCGACGAGCTCGCCGATACGCTGCGCGCCGAGGCAGCGCGCGTAGAGCGTCATCGCTCGCTCCTCGTGGAGGTCGCGCGCCGGCGCGATCTCGTTGCAGCGCAGGAGGGCGAGCTCCGGGGAGTCGAGGTGAGCGCGATACGGACCGAGGAGGAATGGCGCGCTCTCTGGCCATCGCTCGGGTTCGCGCCGCAACCGCCGGACGAGATGCTCAAATGGCTCGCTCAACGCACGCGCGTCCTCGAGCGCCGTGCCACCGCGCGCGTGCGACAGGACGCGCTACGTGAGCTGGAGGAGACCCATGCGAATGCGCGGCGGTCGATCGGCCGTGCGCTCACGCTCGTCGGCGAGCAGGGCGCGAGCGGCGACGAGGATCTCGCCATGCTTCTCGCACGCGCGCAGCGCCTCGTTGAGCAGAGCGCTGCAGAACGGAACGCGCGCAAGTCGCTGCTCCAGACCATCGACAGCCTGCGCTCCAAGCTCGACGCCGCACGGCAAAGCTATGCCTACAAGGAGGCGCAGCTTGAAGAGTGGCGCGCCCGGTGGGGCGTGTTTGCGAGCAGGTTCGGACGCGACCTCACCGTCATGCCCGCGGAGATGGAGGCGATCCTGGATCTCTGCGATGAGACGAGCCGCAAGCTTGACGACGCGGACAAGCTCGAGCATCGCATCCGCCGCATCGGGGAGGACAGGGGAACCTTCGAGCAAGCTGTCAGCGCATGCGTCACAGCCGCCGCCCCCGAGCTCGCGGCGCTGGGCGCCGTCGACGCGGCCGACCGCCTCACGAAGATGCTCGCCCTGGCGCGAACCGACGCGAAGCAGCGTGAGGGCTTGGAGGCCGAGATCGCACATCACGCGCGCATCGTGGACGAGTGCCGCGCGGCCATCGCTCGCCACGCCGCGAAGCTCGAGGAGCTGTGCCGGAGCGCGTCCTGCTCCACGCTCGATGACCTCCGCGCGATCGAGCGTACCTGGCAGCAGCGGCGCGACCTGGAGCACCGGCTCGGCACCGCCGAGCGGCACCTTCTCGCCGGGGGTGGGGGGCGCTCGCTTCAAGACCTCGCCGCCGAGGCGGCAGGCGCGAACGGCGATACGTTGCCGGGGCTGATCCAGGAGCGGGATGAGGAGGCAAGGCAGCTCGACACCGAGAAGACAGAGCTCGCGCGCAAGGAAGGCGAGCTGCGCACCCGGTTCGACGCGATGAGCGGCGGCGACCAGGCCGCGCTGGCCGCCCAGAGCGCCCAGGCCGAGATCACCAAGATCCACGAGGGAGCGGAGCAATGGATTCGGCTGACGCTCGCCAGTGCCCTGCTCCAGCGCGGGATCGAGCGCTATCGCGAGAGGAACCAGGGGCCCATTCTCGGCCGTGCCAGCACACTCTTCGAGCGCCTGACGCTGAGCTCCTTTTCACGCCTCGTCGTCGACCTCGGGAAAGATGACGAGCCGGTCCTTCTCGGTGTTCGACCGGATGGCAAGAGCGTGGGCGTCGAGGGGATGAGCGATGGCACGCGGGATCAGCTCTTCTTCGCGCTTCGGCTCGCCGTCATCGAACAGTATGTCAGCCGGAATGAGCGTCTCCCCTTTGTCGCCGATGACATCTTAATTCACTTCGATGACCCGCGCTCCGAGGCAGCCCTCCGCATCCTCGGCGATCTCGCAGAACGCACGCAAGTGCTCTACTTCACCCATCACGAGCACATGGTCGAAACGGCGCGGCGGGCGCTCGGATCTGAGCGGCTCGTCGTACACACGCTTTGAGGCAGGCATGACGACCCAAGAGCAGCCGACGGTAACCGTTGAGCTCGAGCACGCGCGCACCCTGACGTTCGCTCTCGAGCAGGCGGGAGTGCCCACCGTCTCTTCCGTGCAGATACGCAACCGTGGCTCGGCGCCGATCGAGGGCGCGGTGCTCACGATCGAGCTCGCACCGGAGCTCGGCGCGCCCGTGCATGTCCAGGTACCCACGGTGCACGGCGGCGAGTCCGCCGACCTCGGCGTCGTGGATCTTCCCTTGCCGTCCGAGCGGCTGCGCGCCGTCATCGAAGCCGAGCGTGCGCGGATCGCGTGGAAGCTGGTTGCCGGGGGACAAGCCCTCGCTGGGAGCTCCGGTGCCATCGACGTACTCGCATACAACGAGTGGCCCGGGCTGCGGGCGCCTCCGGCGCTGCTCGCGATGTTCGTCACGCCGAACCATCCGGTCGTCATGCTCCTGCTCCGCCAGGTGCGCGACCGACTCGGCCGGGCGACGGGCAACAACGCGCTCGATGGCTACCAGAGCCGCTCCACAGCCCGCGTCACCGCGATGGTCACCGCGCTCTACGAAACCCTCCAGAGCTTCGGGATCTCGTACGCCGAGATGCCAGCGAGCTTCGAGGAGGTGGGGCAGAAGGTCCGCTTCCCCGATCGCATCCTGGAGGACCAGCTCGCGAACTGCCTCGATATGACGCTGCTCGCGGCCGCTTGCCTCGAGCAGATGGGCCTCCGGCCGTTGATCGTCACCGTCCACGGGCACGCCTTCCCGGGCGTGTGGCTCGTGGACGATCGCTTCCCCGAATGCGTGGTGAACGACGCCGCCCGGCTCCGCACGTCCGTCGCGCTCGAGCAGCTCCTCTTCTTTGACTCGAGCACCATCATCCACTCACCGGCGCCCCGTTTTGATCGGGCGAAGGTCGTCGCAACTGACTACCTCTCACGGGACGCCGAGTTCGTCTTCGCCGTCGACGTTCGTGTCGCCCGCCTGGATCGCTATCGGCCGCTCCCTCTCCGCGATCTCATGCGCATCGCCGCCGCGCAGCCCTCGGTCGCGGTGGACCCGGGTCGAGTCACCGGGGAGGCCCGGACCCTGCTGCTCGAGGCCGCGCGGATGCCGATTGAGGAGCCCCCGCAGGTCGCCGCCCCGCGTCCGACGGATCCGGTCAGCGCGCGGCTCAAGCAGTGGCGCGACCGCCTGCTCGATCTCTCGCTGCGCAACCGGCTCCTGAATTTCCGGGCGGACGTCAAGGGCTCGGTCCCGCTCGAGGTCCCGGACGCGGCGGCCTTCGAGGACGCGCTGGCCGACGAGAAGGTGTTCGACCTGCTCCCGCGGCCGTCCGATGGCCGGGACGCGCGCGACGAGAGGCTCGCCAAGGCGCGCGCCGACGACGCGGAGCTCCATGCGCGTCTGCGCGATGACCTGAAAAAAGGCATCGTGCATAGCCCGTTATTGGAGCAAGAGCTCCGGACCCGGGCCATCGACTTGGATCGCAGCGCGCGAACGAACCTGGAGGAGGGCGGGGCGAGCACGCTCTACGCCGCGATCGGGCTCCTGCGCTGGTACGAGTCCGAGTCCAGCGACAAGCCCCGCTTCGCGCCGCTCCTCTTGGTACCGGTGGCGCTCGAATACCAGCGGACGACCCGGCGCCTGCGCCTGCGCGGCCTCCCGGAGGAGGCGGTTCCGAACGTCACGCTCGCCGAGAAGCTGCATCGCGACTTCGCCGTCGATCTCGGCGCCCTTGCGAACCTGGACGCGGACGAGCACGGACGTGACGTCCCGGCGATGTTTCGCGCGGTGCGCCAGGCGATCCAGCGGATGCCGCGCTGGGAGGTGCGCGAGGAGGTCCACCTCGGGCTCTTCACGTTCACCAAGTTCCTGATGTGGCGCGATCTCGAGGACAACGCCACGGCGGTCCTGGAGAACCCGGTGGTTCGCCACATCGCTTCCGGCGCGCAGACGGCGTTCCCCAACGCCGCGCCGGCGATGGATCCGAGCGCGCTCGACGACACCGTGCCGCCGGCGCGCCTGCCGGTCGTCGTGGACGCCGACTCGACGCAGATGGCGGCGATCAGCTCGGCGCTCGCCGGGCGCTGCTTCGTGCTCCAGGGGCCGCCGGGGACTGGCAAGTCGCAGACGATCACCAACCTCATCGCCGCGGCCATGGCCGAGGGCCGCACCGTGCTCTTCGTCTCGGAGAAGATGGCCGCGCTCGACGTCGTGAAGCGGCGCCTAGACCAGGCGGGCCTCGGCGACTTCTGCCTCGAGCTGCACAGCCACAAGGCGCAGAAAAAGCAGGTCATCGAGTCGTTCGGGAAGAGCCTCTCACGCGTCGTGAGCACAGCGCCTTCGGCATGGGACCAGCGTTCGGCAGAGCTCGGGAAGCTGCGAGCAGAGCTCAACGCCTACGCGCGCGCTCTCCACGCGCCGCGCCCGCTCGGTCGTAGCTTCTACCAGGCGAGCGCGCGCCTCCTCGCCCTCGCCAGCGCGCAGAGGATCCCCGTCGCCTTCGCCAACGTCATGTCGTCGACCGACGTGCAATTCCGTGGGCTGCTCGAGGCGGCGAACGCCTACGCGGTCGCGTCCCGCGACGTCGATCCGATCACCGCGCACCCGTACCGGGACGCACGGCTCATGGAATGGTCGGCGCAAGGCGAGCAGGCCCTTCGCGCAGCGGTGGAAGGTGCCCTCCAGGCCATCGCGGCCGTGGACGCGGCCGCGCGACAGCTTGCGTCCCTTCTCGGCGTCCCCATGGCGGAGTCGCTCACCGGGATCGACGAGCTCGCGCAGCTCGGGGCCGCGGCAGCGAGCGGCCCTGTACCTCCTTTGCTCGTCGACGAGGCGGGCAGCGCGGATCTGCGCCGACAGATGCAGGAGTGGCTCGGGCGAACGCGCACGCTGGCGGAGTGGCGGGAGCGGCTCGGGAGGCGCTGGCAGGAGTCCGTCTACCAGCTGGACCTCGCGGCGCTCGAGGCCCTGTTCAAGCGCTGGGCGCAGAGCTTCTTTCTGTTCGCTCTCCTGTTCCTCTGGGGCGCCCGATCCCGGCTCAAGCTCGTGGCTCGCGGCGCATTGCCGCCCAACCAGGAGATCTCCAGCGATCTCACCCTCGCGCGCGCTGCGCTGGGCACGGCGGAGCAGATCGAGCGCGAACGGGCCGGGCTGGTCCATGCCTTCGGCGGCTGCTGGACGGGGAATGACCACGATGATCCCGCGCCTGTGCTCGCGCGGGCCGATGCGTTCCGCACGGCGCTCCGCCGGTACCGCGCCTCCTCCTCGGCTCCGCTCGACCGGGTCGTCGCGCTCACCGACCCGGCGCTTTCCCCGGAGCGCCGCAACGTTGTCGACTCGCAGGCACAGGTCCTCTCCGGCGCACTTGCCACACTGCGCACGCACGTGCAGACCGCGCTAGCAGGCATCGCGCCCTTCGGCGGGGTGTGGCCCGATGACACCCGCCCCGGCTACCTGCATGCTGCGCACGAGCTCCTGTCGCGCTGGCATCAGGGTTTTGGCGCGTTCCGTTCCTCGTGTCTGTACCGGAAGCAGGCCGCGCAGTTCGCTCAGTGGGGTGCCGGGCCCATCATCGCGGCACACCAGGCCGACGCTCTCGGCTCGGGCGATGTGGTTGCGTGCACCGAGCGTTCGTTCTTGCAGGCTTGGGTGGACGCGATCCGCGACGCCGAGCCCGCGCTCCGCACGTTCGACGGGCCGAACCGCCACCGCGTCGTGGAGCGCTTCCGGAGCGCCGACGAGGAGCACATCCAGCTCGGCCGTCAGCGCGTCGCCGAGATCCTCCACGCGCGATTGCCGCAGGTGGACGGCGCGCTCTCGGAGGCGTCGGAGACAGGGAAACTCCAGCGCGAGCTGCGCAAGAAGGCCCGACATTTGCCGATCCGGCGGCTGCTCGGCGAGATGCCGAACCTGTCGATGCGCCTCAAGCCCTGCTTTCTCATGAGCCCGCTCTCCGTGGCGCAGTACCTGCCCGCGGACGGGCGACGCTTCGATCTCGTGGTATTCGACGAGGCCTCACAGATCTGCACCCACGATGCGATCGGCGCCATCGCCCGGGGTCGGCAGGTGGTGATCGTGGGCGACTCGCGTCAACTCCCGCCGACGAGCTTCTTCCAGCGCGGCGTCGCGGACGACGCGCCGGTGGACGACAACGATGTCGAGGAGCTCGAGAGCATCCTCGACGAGGCCGTCGCTGCCGGATTGCCGCAGCAGATGCTCGGCTGGCATTACCGCAGCCGGCACGAGGCGCTCATCGATTTCAGCAACCAGCACTACTACGAGCGGAACCTGAACGTGTTCCCGGCGGCGCACGGCCGCGTCCCCGAGCTCGGCGTCGAGTGGCACCACGTCGCCGGTGGTGTCTACGACAAGAGCAAGTCACGGACGAACCGCGCGGAGGCCGAGGCGCTGGTCGCCTATCTCTTGAGTGCGCTCCGCGGCACGTCGCCGGGCGAGCGCAGCTTCGGGATCGTGACCTTCAGCCTGGCGCAACAGCTCCTCATCCAGGATCTGCTCGACGAGGCGCGCGGGAAGAGCGCCGAGGTCGAGGCGCACTTCTCGAACAGCCTGACGGAGCCGGTCTTCATCAAAAACCTGGAGAACGTGCAGGGCGACGAGCGAGACGAGATCCTGTTTAGCATAGGGTATGGTCCGGATGAGTCCGGGCGCGTCTGGATGAACTTCGGCCCCCTCAACCGCAGTGGCGGCGAGCGCCGGCTGAATGTCGCCATCACGCGCGCGCGGATGAAGCTGCGCGTGTTCTCCACGCTGACGCACGAGCAGATCGACCTTACGCGGACGAACGCGACCGGTGCGCGGCATCTCAAGGCATTTCTTCGCTATGTCGCGGAGCGCGGCAGCTCGACGCAGCAGCGCCCGGTGCTGCGCAGCGGCGACTTCGACAGCGACTTCGAGCGCGAGGTATACGAAGCCCTGATCGCCAAGGGGTACCGGGTGGACTGCCAGGTCGGGTGCGGCTCGTACCGCATCGATCTCGCGGTGGTGCATCCCGAGCGGCCGGGCGTGTACCTGCTTGGCATCGAGTGCGACGGCGCGAGCTACCATTCGGCGGCGACGGCTCGCGATCGCGACCGGCTCCGGCAGCAGGTACTGCAAGGGCTCGGATGGAAGCTACATCGGGTCTGGTCTTCCGATTGGTGGTTCCAGCGCTCCCGCGAGGTTGAGCGGCTTGAGGAGGCCGTGCGGCGCGCTCTGGAAGAGGGCAACAGGGCGCCGACGCCACGTCCACCGGTAGCCATTACGGCAGCGCCCCTTCAGGAGGCGCGGACACCAACGCTGCCTGTTGCGAGCGTCAACACGAGTCCCAATCTGACACCGAAGCCTCCGCCGGTCACACCCTACGTGAAGGCGGAGCTCACGCCTGCTCCATTCGGCGTGGACGCGATCTACAACGGAGCTGGAGCTCAGGAGCTGCGCGCGCGTCTACTTGGCATCCTCGCGGTAGAGGCACCTATCCACCTCGATGAGCTCTCGCGACGCGTTGCTGCGTGCTTCGGAGGCACGAGGATTACCGATCGCCTGCGGAACCACCTTATCGAGCACATCCGTGGCATCCCGGGCATGGCAGTGATGCGGGGCGACTTCGTATGGCGTGCCGATCAGGCATATGACACTTGGTCCACGTTTCGAGGACCTGCGAGCACTGGAGAGCCGCGTCCTGCGGAGATTGTGCCGCCCGAGGAGATCGCAGCTGCTGCCGCCTGGCTGCTCTCGCGTAGCCTCTCCACCACCCGTGATGACTTGATCCGGGAGACCGCGCGGCTGTTCGGAATCCAGCGAGCGGGGGCGAAGGTCAGCGAGCGGATCGCTGTCGGGATAGAGCTCTTGAAGAAGTCCGGGCGCTGCGCGATGGAGGGGGAGCGGATCGAGTGGCGAGGTCGCTAAGAGGACAAATGGTTCACGTAAATCTGTAGCAGATGCGCGACGCGAGAGTGTTCGATGAGGCTTCCAACTCTCATGCCTCTCACGGACCCTCGCCGGACGACCACAGCTCCGTGTGGCGCGTATATAACCCGGGGCACGCCCTTGAGCCCGAGTCGACAGGCGGCTCCGCCCCGTCTGCCTCGCCGCGGGATGAGACCGGCGTGCGGTCCGCTCGCGCCGTCGCCCTTGGATCATGTTTGTCACTGGTTGTCAAGACCATACCGTCCGCGCCCCCGCTCAGCAGGGTCGGCCCTATGCCCGAGCGATGCGGGGCCGCTACGCCCGCCGATGACGTCGTGCGCGCTGGCCCTTGTCGCGTGCGGCTGGCGCCGGCCCTCCGAGAAGGTCGAGCGGGCGCAGACGCGGCGAAACGCCTGGGATAGCCGGCCGCGCTAACGTCGGGTTATCTTGCTCGCCATGCCGAAGAGGAAGGAGAGGAGGGAGTTGTTAACTTCCGTGGACAGCGCGCTGCTAGACAAAGCGGAAGCCTTGGTCCGTGACCGGCGAACCGTGCCGCGAGCGAAACTCCCCGAATGGAAGCAGCTCGCCCCAGCAGCGCAGACCCAGCTCGTCGACGCGCTCGTACGCCGCGGGCTCGAGGTGGGCGAGAAGGGAGCCCTGCGCGTGCCGGCGCGAGAGCAGGCAGCCTCGCTGGCACACGGAGGCGCTCGCCTGTCGTGGAAGGCTGCGCAGCAGCGCGTCGTCGGCGTGTCGGCGACGGAGCGCGCCAGCGCGCTGAGCGACGCCCTCACCAGGGGGAGCCTGTACCTGGTCGTGCGGACGAAGGTCGATACGGTCGTGAACGGGCGGGAAGATGTGCTCACCCAGGACGAGGTGGAGCGCCTCGCGAAGGCGCACCAGGCGCTAGGAGCGGTTCTGAAGCTCGTACAGAAGAAGCTCTCCTCCAAAGGTCCCCTGGCGCGGGTGCAAAAGACGCTGCTACGGGAGGACGCTGCCGGGGTACTCGCACCCCTTTCGGCATGGCTCGGTGACGGTCCGGACCCGAAGCACCTATCGGAGGAAGCCTCTTGCGAGATGGTGGTGGACGAAATTCGGAAGATGGAAGAGCCTCCCATCCCTCTCGTGTGGGTTCCGGATCTGGTGAGGAACTTGGCTCCCCGCATGAGCAAGCAACAAGTACACGGATCGTTGCTTGCCGCCCAGAGGAGAGGGATTGTCGAGCTCCGACCGGAGTCGGGCGTGAATAGGCTCTCTCTCGAAGACGCTGCTCTCTGCCCGCCGGACCCCGACGGCGTTCCGCTCTCGCACGCCAGGCGTCTCTCCGCACAGTAAGGCTCGTCATGCAGAACCCGTTTCGAGACACGGTCGCTGAAGCATGGGGGGAGCCCCTCGATCTGCAGTCGCTGAATGCGAGCGCTAGCGATGAGCTCGTCCGCCGGATCGATGGGCTCGCTCGGGAAAGCCGCGGAGCTGGACCGCCGCCTCGTTCACAATGCGTTCTCTTGCTTGGCCCCGCGGGCAGCGGCAAGACGCACCTCTTCGCGCGGTTACGCAAGAAGCTCGGCTACCGCGCGGTGTTCTTTCACACGCGCCCCGAGCTCGGCGCGCCGGCGACACCGCGCTATCTCCTCGCGCAGCTCGTCGACGCCCTCCGGTTTCCTGCCTCGAGTTCGGAGCATACGCAACTTGACCTCATCGCCGGTGCAATGCTGTCCGTCGTGGAGGGCCACCCTACCAAGTATCCGCTCACGATGGTCGCGCAGCCGCACGATGATCCACGACGTCTTGTGGAACGCGGCCTCGCGGCTGCAGAGCGTCGGTACCCCCAACTGCTTCCGAAATATCTGGAGCGATTGCTCCAAGCGCCGTTCGAGCCGGAAGTGCAAACCCGAAGAGCGATGTATGCCTGGCTCTCAGGCCGGCCGCCGAGCGAAGCAGAGCTGGCGCGCCTCGGCGAGGCCCAAGGCTTAGGCGACGAGGATGTGCTCCCTGCACTGCGGACGCTTGGGTTCGCTGCGACGTTCGGCGCGCCGCTCGTGCTGGTGTTCGATCAGCTTGAGAACCTCGCCGATGATGATCCAGCGCGGACGCGCATGATGGCGCATGCTCAGCTGATCTCCGAGCTGCACGACACCGTGCCCGGCACGCTGATCGTTCAGATGGCGCTCGACTCGGAGTGGACGCGCTTCATCCGACCTGCGCTCCCCCCGCAGCTGCGCCACCGTGTCGAAGACACGGTCGTCCCGCTCGGGTTCCCCGCTCCCGAGCAGGCCAGGCAGCTCGTTGAGCTTCACTTAAACAGGATACCGGCCGAGGAGCGCAAGGGCGCGTTTCCGTGGCCCCTCGATCCCGCGGCCGTGAAGCGCTGGACGGAGGAGACGATGACGCCCCGCGCTCTGATCCAGCGGTGCAAGAGCGCGTTTGATGATTTCCTCGCCGGCAAAGTGGCGGCCGCCGGAGGAGCGCCTCAGCCTGCGGATGGGACGGGACTCGACCAGCGGCTGGAGGTGCTCTGGGCTGACTTCGTCGAGAAGGCACGCACCGAAATCGACCGTGCCGCGCGAGACGGCCATTATCTCGACGCGGAGCGCATGGCCAGCGGACTACTCACGATCTTGCCGCTCGTCGGTGCGCCCGCCCGCCGTGTTCCAGGGAAGAAGAACCGCCCTGACATTCGCGTGACAACATCCCAGGTCTCGCTGGTGCTGCTCGCCCAGCAAAATCACCATCGCTCTCTCGGTGCGCTCCTGGCCGAGGCGACGCAGATCGAAGCCGATCGCATGATCATTGTTCGCGAACATGCGTTCGCGATCCCACCGACCTGGAAGCAGGTGCACGCGCAGCTCAAGGCTCTGCGAGACAAGTCGAACATCGTTTACACCACCGTTGGACGCGATGAGCTAATCGAGTGGCTCGCCGCGGAGAGCGTGCTCAGCGCTGCACGATCCAAGGACTTGAGCGACGAGCAGGGGCACACGATCGAGCACGGTGTTGTGCTTGACTGGCTGGAGCGGCGCTACCGACGTCGTCGCTCGGGGTTCCCGGACGTGTTCGTAGGTCCTCCACCGGAGCCATCAAGCGACGAGGGCGGCCCTGACGTCGCGGTTCCTCCGAAGCATCCTGCGCATGGGGCGGCCCCATCGGCGCGATCCTCACAGCAGCCCAAGCAGAACGCCGAGCGTCCTGCCACGAACGATTCCTCCTCGACGCCAAAGCCACCCGCCACTGAGTCGAAGTCTGATACGCAGCCTCGAGGCAGCGTGAGGCCGGAAGCATCAGAAGCCGAGGCCTTGGAGAAGATCGTCCTGAACCAGCTTTTAAAGCTCGGAGTCACTGCTACAGTCACGCGCCGAGTCGCCGGCGCGCGCTTGATCCGGCTGGAAGTCTCGAGCCCGCGACAGCGCGTCGCCGACCTGGACCGTGCGGCCGCCGACGTCGAGCACAAACTTGCCGATCACCAGGTCCGGTTCGAGCGCGAGGGTCCGCGCCGCTTCTTCAGCGCACCGCGAAGTAATCCGCGCCCAGTGCTACTCGACGACCTGATAAAGAAGGAGGAGACCTGGTTGCGCGAGCGCCCGGGTCGTTTCGTTCTCGGCGAGCGCGTCGATGGCGAGGTGGTGAGGGGCGATCTCTCGGACGGAGGCAGTTGTCATTTGCTGATCGCTGGCCAGACCGGTAGCGGCAAGTCGGTCCTCCTCCGCGCGCTCGTGCTCAGCCTCGCGCGGTTGCACCCGGCAAGTCGCATCCGATTCACGCTCGGCGACCCCAAACGAGTCACGTTCGGCGCCCTCGTTGAGAGCCTCGGTGACCATGTCGCCCTACCGATCGCCTACGACGCCGAGGCTATCGTCGCGCGCCTCGAGAAGCTCGCCGAGCAGATGGACTTGCGGTTTACCTCGTTTCAGAAGGGCCGTGTTCAGGACATCCATGAGCATAACGCCCTGGCGGTGGAAAAGCTGCCACTTGAGATCATCGTGATCGATGAGTTCGCCGACCTTGTCCTCGACAAGGCATACAAGCAGCCGTTCCTGGAAGCCGTGAAGCGGATCGGCAACATGGGTCGCGCGGCGGGAATTCATATGCTGCTCGCCACTCAGCGGCCCGACCGGAATACCGTTCCTGGGGAGGTCAAGGCCAACCTCGTAGGAAAGGTCGCGCTCAAAGTCCAGTCAGCTCTCAATTCTCGCATTATCCTCGACGAGGGGGGCGCCGAGAAGCTGCTTGGCAGGGGCGATCTCCTCGTCGACATAGGGCATGGCATCGTCAGGGCGCAAGCACCGGGATCCTGACGGACAGCGCGGATCAACGATGGGAACTGCGGACCATAGCGCGTCACCTCCGGGGCTCGAGCGGAAGCGGGTGTTCCGCGGAGCCAAGGGCTGGGTGGGGCGATTCTCGTGGAGTCACGGAGGCGAACGGATCGTTGTTCCTTCCAGTGATGGTGCGGTCCGCATCTGGGCCCGTGAACAACGAGGTGTGGAGCACACGCTCGTCGGGCATGACCGCGCGCTCGCGGCCGTGTTCTCGCCGACCGACCGATTGGTCGCGACGGGCGGCATGGATCGCGTGGTGCGGCTGTGGAGTTCAGCCAGCGGGAAGCTCCGGCGCGAGCTCCCGGCACACGCCGCCGTCTACGGGCTCGCATTTTCGCCGGACAACGCGCTACTCGCGGTAGGATGCGCTGACGGGGTTGTCCGCCTCTGGGCCATGCCGTTCTGGTCGAGCCGTCACAACCTGGAAGGTGACTCGGCGGTGACCGATCTGGCTTGGATGCCAACCGGGCGACTGCTGGCTTGTGCACACGAGAACGGTCCGGTGGTTCTCTGGAAGCCGGACCAGCGCCTCCGACAAGCTGTCTGGGAGCGGCCCCCCACCTCGGGCTACGGTCTGGCATGGTCCCCACAAGGCCGGCATCTTGCAGGCGGGTACGGCGCTCGAGGAGCCGTGGCTGTCTGGGATGTCGAGGCGTCCCGCCTAGCCCGCCTTCTGGAGGGCGCATCCGGTCCAGTGAGCGGCCTTTCGTTCTCGGCAGACGGTCGCCTGCTTGCTGTCACGTCAACGGACGGGACGACGCGCTTGTGGAATTGCGAGACATGGGAGCCGGTGTCTGTCTTGCCGGGCGAACGCAGGGAGTACTGGCTGCCAGGCGTGGCATTCCACCCGCAGGAGCCCTTGCTCGCCATCCCTGCACGCGAAGATCGAGTGGTGGAAGTGTTCGAGGTTGGAGGAATCCTCGGGCAGCACACTTCTTCTGAGGTCGCGGCGCGCTACGCGACCGCGAAGGTGGTGCTGCTAGGTGACACTCGTGCCGGCAAGACATCGCTCGCGCATCGGCTCGCGAGCGGTGAGTACAGAGAGCACCGGTCCACGCACGGTCAGCAGATCTGGCCGCTCGACGGACTCCAGTCGCCGCGCGAAGACGGCACGGAATGCGAGGTGCTTCTCTGGGACCTCGCCGGCCAGCGCGACTATCGAATTCTTCACACGCTGTTCTTGAGCGACGCAGATGCGATTCTGTTGGTCTTCGATGCGTCGGAGCTCGACGATCCGCTCGCCGGGGTTCGATACTGGCTGCACGCGCTCGAGCGTTCCGGCGGTCGCCCACGACCCATGATCCTGGTCGGCGCGCAGTGCGACGAGGCCGCGTCGCCGCTCTCGACCAAAGAGGTCGAGGCGTTTTGCAAGCAGCATGGCATCCACGGCGGGTATGTGCCTACGAGCGCGCTGAAGGGGCACGGGCTCAAGGACCTCCTGGGGCGTTTACAGACGATGCTCCTCCGGGCCGAGATCACGACGACGACCACAACGGCGGCGTTCAAGCGGGCGAGAGAGGCGGTTCGCACGCTCAAAGCGCGGCAGGCTGCGCAGCGGCCGCTACTCTCGCTTTCCGAGCTTCGCCAGGAGCTGGGGAAGGTAGATCCAGGTCTTGATCTTTCCGATCAAGACCTCGCCGCAGCACTCGGTGACCTCGTAAAACACGGACACCTCCAGGAGATCCTCCTGAATGGGCGAGCGCGAGGTGTTCTCCTCGAACCGGAGCTCCTCTACAACGCCGCCGCTTCCGTTGTCTTACGCGCGCGGACTGCGCATCGTGGTCTTGGTGCCGTCGAAGAGGCGGCGATCTTCGCGAACGGCGAGATGTCCTCCGATCTTCCGACGATGAGCGCCGAGGAACGCGCGTCTATATTGGAAAGTGCGGTGAGCACGCTTCTGGACCATGCGGTGTGCGTGCGAGAGTCATTCTGCGGGAAGACGCTGCTCGTTTTTCCGGACCTCGTCTACCGTCCTCGTCCACATCTCATCTCGGACACTACGACGATGGATCCACTCGTCTCATACACGGTGGAGGGGGCGATCGAAAACCTGTTCGCCGTCCTCGCGGTACGAGTCGGCTACGCGGACTTTGTCATAGGTACGAAGCACTGGCGAAGCGAAGTGCATTACGAGGTTGACGGTGGAACGCAGCTCGTCCTCAATGCTGAGAAGGCAGAGGGGCGAGTACTTCGCCTCGTGCTTGGTAGGCTCGGAGCGGATGAGGCTGGCGTCTTCAACAAGCTGGTCGGCTTGGTCGAGCGCCTCCTGCTCGCGAGCGACGTGGCACTTGCACGTTTTCAGATCACGGCATGTCCGCACTGCGAGGACCGGCCATCGCTTGTCGAGGTGGAGCGGAACATTCGCGACGGGCGCGGCGAGATGAGCTGCTCTGCATGCGGCAGTGCCATCCCGCTCGATCTCCGCACCAGCGTCGACGGCCGTGAGCGAGAAGAGACGACCCTGAGCGAGGACAAGGAGAGCGCGGATCGGAGATTCCAATTTCAGCCCGACCTTACATCCTTGAAGGTCAGCGTCGCGCGCCGGGCAGCAGAACCGCCCCGCTGCATAATGTCGGGGGCTGTCGAGCGGCGGTGGGCGAAGCGATTGACGCTCGACGTGTCACATGCGGGCGTTCAAATTCAGGTTGTCGCGGGTGATCCGATTCCCGAGCATCTCCGCCGATGCGGTACGCCTGGCGCATTATGGCTATGCACCAAAGCGGCTCCCGATAAGTCGACGCCGTCCGGCGAGAAGATCCACCTTGTTGTGCCTCCCGGCAGTGATCTCCCGGTCAAGCCGCTTCCGCACGGGGCTCGCGTCTGGGACTTTCGCGACCCTGGCAGTTACTTTTTTGTCCTACTCGACATCCTGTGCGATCTACACAACCTACCTTGGGACGAGCGGCCGCTCGTCCGGAGGCGCAGCAGGCGTCAAAAATCACCGCTATCGCCAGACCATTCAGCGCCGGAATCGCTGCATACCCCGCACTCGGTCGTATGCATCTACCATCCAAGGGACGCGAAGTACGCCAAAGCGCTTCGACGCCATGTCTCACAGCTGGAAAAGCAGGACAAGATTACGTTTTGGACACCAGACCGCATTGTGGCAGGGGAAGACCGCGACGAGGCGATCACGGAAGCGATCGCCGGCGCGCGCGTCATCGTCGTGCTGCTCTCGGCTTATCTCTTTGACGGAGGTTTCTGGGACCTTGTGATGAGGTGCCAGCGGCGGCATGGGCGCGAGTTGCCGTTTCTGCCGGTGTTGGTGCGCGCAGTAAGTCTCGACGCAACTGTGTTCGCGAAGAAGCAGTGCTTGCCACGCAATGGGGCGGCGATTCAGACGTTGTCCCATCCGGATGAGGCATGGCAGTTGGTCGCGACGGAGCTCCGGACGAAGCTAGGCTGCTAACCGGAACTCCGCGATGATGCAGCCTGGCCCAACGCCTTGAGCGCGATCTCCGGCCGCACTCGGCGCGCCTGCACCGTCGGCACGTGGCGCATTCGCAAGTCCTGCGGCCACTCGCCCCAGTCTCCTCCGTGCCGATCGCGGAGCCTGAGCGGCTGCCCGCCAAGCATCGGCGCCGTCCCGAGCTGCTTCAAGAAGTACGGCACCTTCGCTCGCCGGCAGGCATCGCGCAGCGTCCGCGCCCACGCGACGTCGAACGGGCGCGCGTCCTCCCCGGACTCACCGCCCTGGATGGCCCAGTCGATCGAGGGAAGCCACGCGGCCAGGTCGATCTCTTCGACCTGCGGCTCGACGGAGAGGAACCGCACGGTCGACTCGTCGCCGACGCCGAGCAGCGCGTCGATGCGGTTCGTCATCGCGGCTGAGGTGATGCTCGTGCCAGCCCAGAGATTGGAGGGCCACCGGCTGCCCCACGCGAGCAGCTGCGCCGAGAAATCGGCCATGCGCTGGGGCCGCTTCGTCAGCCAGAGCCACCGGTGCCGCTGCCCCTCGGGGCCGGTCACAGTGCGGATGATCTCGTGCTCGAGGTACTCGAACGAGATCGCGTTCGAGAGGGCGTCGGACATGTCGGAGACGAAGATCAGGCGCGGCGAGCCGTCCAGCCAGGGTTTGTGGAGCCGGCTCCGGTCGCGAAGATCCGACAACCTCGCCGCTTGTCGGTGAGCATCGCGTCCCGCGTCCGATCGGTGAAGACCGCGGCCCCATGATCGGCGGCGTTCACCGTTCACCGCCGGTCCCCACGCCGATCTGGGCCACGCTCGCCTCCGCGGCGTAGACGTTACGCCCGCCGAAAAGTCGAAGGCCCGAGGGCTGCCACCCTCGGGCCTTCTGGAGCTCCGCGTTGCCGGAGTCCCCCACCTTCATCACAAGCCGGGCTCCAGGTCCAGAAAGCGGCGTCATGGAGCCCGTTGCCTTCGTCCGCCTACCGCCTCGCCCACTGCGCCCGCTGCCGCGTCCAGCTTCGCCTCTGCCGTCGCTGCGATCGCGGCCAGCGCCTCTGCCCCGACTGCCGCCCGCTCCAGCGTCGTGAGTCGCTCCGCCGCGCCGGCGCGGCCTACCAGACGCAGCTTCGCGCTCGCCGCCTCCATGCCGCTCGCCAGGCCCGGTATCGGGACCGGCAGCGGGACAAGTTCTCCGCGCAGAAAGTGACGCATCACAGGGTGACACAAGCCGCGGCCGCGTCGATGTCCCAGCTCGCGCCGGAGATCACCCCCGGCCGAAAGGACAACAATGACGATTGGATCCGAGATGTCGGCCGCTGCTCGCTCTGCGGAGCGCGGCTTCCGCCCTGGGCCCTGCGCGAGCGGCGCGCTCGGTCAGCTGTTCACCGACGCGCTCCCCGCGTCCCACGAAGCCCTCCGCGGTGACGGGAGGCGGCGGTGATCGCGAAAGAGAAGGAGGCCGAGGTGCTGCGCCTCTACCACGGTGAGAAGTGGCCCGTGGGCACCATTGCCGCTCAGCTCGGGCTGCACCACACCACCGTTCAGCGCGTGCTCGGGCAAGCGGGCGTCGACCCGAAGGTCGTCGCGCCGCGCCCGTCGATGGTCGACCCGTTCGTGCCCTTCATCGTCGAGCAGCTCGGCAAGTATCCCTCGCTGCGCTCGAGTCGCCTCTTCGGCATGCTCAAGGAGCGCGGCTATCCGGGCGGTCCCGATCATCTGCGCCGAGTGATCGGTCGTCTCCGCCCCAAGAAGCCGGCAGAGGCATTCCAGCGGCTGCGCACGCTGCCCGGCGAGCAAGCGCAGGTCGACTGGGCGCACTTCGGCAAGCTGGCTGTCGGCCGGGCGCTGCGCCCGCTCTGGGCGTTCGTCATGGTGCTCAGCTACTCGCGGCGGATCTTCCTGCGCTTCTTCCCCAGCGCAGCGATGCCCTTCTTCGTTCGCGGGCACGTCGAGGCGTTCGCCGACATCGACGGCGTCCCGCGCGTGCTGCTCTACGACAACCTCAAGAGCGCTGTCGTGGAGCGTCACGGCGACGCGATCCGGTTCCACCCCATGCTCCTGGCTCTGTCGGCGCACTACCGCTTCGAGCCGCGCCCCGTCGCCGTCGCTCGCGGCAACGAGAAGGGCCGCGTCGAGCGCGCCATCCGCTACGTCCGCGAGGCATTCTTCGAGGCCCGGACCTATACCGATCTCGACGACCTCAACCGACAAGCGACCGAGTGGACCAGCTCCGCAGCGCTCGATCGCTCCTGGGTCGAGGACCGCGCCCGCACCGTGCGGCAGGCCTTCGACGACGAGAGCCGTGTGCTGCTCGGGCACCCCGACACGCCGTTTCCAGCCCATGAGCGCGTCGAGGTCGAGATCGGAAAGACCCCCTACGCGCGTTTCGATCTCAACGACTATTCTGTTCCCCACGACCGGACGAGCCGCACGCTCGTCGTCCTCGCCGACCTCGAACAGGTGCGCATCGCTGACGGCAACGAGATCGTCGCGACCCATGTCCGCTCGTGGGACCGCGGCCAGCAGATCGAGCAACCCGAGCACATCCAGCGCCTGGTCGACGAGAAGCGCCGCGCCCGCGAGCATCGCGGCCTCGATCGCCTCGCCCGCGCCGCCCGCAGCAGCCAGGCATTCCTGCGCATCCTCGCCGAGCGCGGAGACAACGTCGGCAGCGCCATCGCCCGGCTTCTGCACCTGCTCGACGCCGTCGGCGCCGCCGAGCTCGAAGAGGCGCTCGTCGAGGTGCTCGAGCGCGACACCATTCACGTCGGCGCCGTGCGCCAGGTGATCGACCGCCGGCGCTCCGAGCGCCACCTGCCGCCTCCAGTCTCGATCCCCGTCACGCGCGGCCAGCACGCCGCCCTCGTCGTCACGCCGCATTCGCTCGCCACCTACGACGCCCTGAAGAAGGACCCGACGCCATGACCGATCTAACGCCCACCGAGACCAAGGCCCGCCTGAAAAGCCTCGGCCTGTTTGGTCTGCTGGCCTGCTGGGAGGAGCTCGCCGAAAAGCCCTGGCTTCGCGAGGTGCTCGCCATTGAGGAGCGCGAGCGCCAAAAACGCAGCCTCGATCGCCGCCTCAAAAACTCCCGCGTAGCCGCCTTCAAGCCCATGGCGGACTTCGACTGGTCCTGGCCCAAGAAAATCGACCGCGAGGCCGTCGACGACCTCTTCGCTCCCGGCTTCCTCGCCACCGGCCACAACGCCGTGCTCGTCGGCCCCAACGGCGTCGGCAAGACCATGATCCTCAAGAACGTCGCCCACCAGGCCGTCGTCCGCGGTCACACGGTCCGCTTCTCGACCGCGAGCGACATGCTTGCCGACCTCGCCGCGCAGGAGTCCTCGGCCGCGCTCGCGCGCCGGCTGCACCGCTACACGGTTCCAGCCCTTCTTTGCATCGATGAAGTCGGCTATCTCTCCTACGATGGCCGCTACGCCGACCTGCTATTCGAGGTCGTCACCCGTCGCTACGACGCGCAGAAGCCGATCCTGCTCAGTACGAACAAGGCCTTCTCCGACTGGGGCCAGGTCTTTCCGCACGCCGCCTGCGTCGTTACGCTCGTCGACCGGCTCGTGCACCGGGCCGAGGTGATCGAGATCGAGGCCGAGAGCTACCGGCTCAAGGAAGCCAAGGAGCTGAGTGCCATCCGCACCAAGCAGCGCCGCACCAAAAAGCACTGAGCGGCCTCTTCACCGGTGAACTTCACCGGCGTCGGGTGCGGGTTTCACCGGCACCGGGCGCGGATTTCACCGGTGAACTTCACCGAATCTCCGCGGATTGCCGCGATCATCAACACCGCTTTCGCCATGCGCCCCGCGAACCGCGTCACCCGCTCGAAGGACGGTGCGAACCCCGGGTGCTTCCCGCCCTTGCGCTCGTGCAGCACGCCGGCGTAGCAGGACTTGCGCTGCGCACCCCAGAGCTCGCAACCGTCGCAGCCCATCGTCGGGTTCACGGTGTCGTCGCACCACTGGATGCCAGTGCCCTGCATGTGCTGCTTCCGGTTCTACGTGCGGGCGGTGGCCGTGGTGCCACCTGGTCCACAAAGTCGAGACGTCTCCACGATCCGGCGGGCCGACTTCGAGCACCCTCCGCGAGCGTGGCTACTCTGCCGCCGTGGCGTGCGCATCGGCTCCCGCGTCGTTCTGCGCCTCGGCTTGCGCATCATCAGCTCCGGACGCCAGCCAGGCGCCTATCTGTGTGCGCAGCTTGCTTACGCGCTCGATGAACGCTTGATGCTGCGCGAGCGCCTGCTCGTACTTCGACCGGAGCTCGGGCGAGGGCGGCGCGCTGTCCAGCGCGGGCAACACCTCGGCCTCGAGCAGTTCCACCCGATCGGTCCAGGTCTCTAACGTCGTCTGAAGGCCGCGAAGGGCGTGCTCCGCGTCGGGCGGCGACGGCTGTTTCCTCGACGCCTTCGACGCTGCGGGAGCGAGACGCCGCTTCAGGTCGCGCACCGAGAGTCCCTCGGTAAGGACGGCCTCGATGTAGTCGTTGCGCTTCTTCGCGCTGGTGACCGTCGCGAGGAGCTGCAAGTGCGAGAAGCTGATCGGGAGCCCGGTCACGCTCTTCCGCCGAAGGAGCTCGGAAAGCTCTCTCGACGACCAGCACTCGGCGACCTTCGCGTGCCGGTAGAGCAGCGTCTTGTCGAAGCCCAGCGCGCGGGCCAGCTGCTCGACGCCGCGTTGCCCGTACTTGTTGGGCTCTTTCTGGATGGCGTTCACCAGGGCGCCCAGCCGATGCCTGACCTTCGCGTCTTCGGCTCCTGTAGACGCGAGCTCTCTGCGAATGTTGTCGCACTCCTTGCGGAGCGCCGAGGTCATCTTCTGGAGCGCGCGCTCCGCACGGCTCGGCATCGGTTCGGGGTCATCCTTTCGCATCGCTTGGCTCCTTGCCGGGGGAATACCTCAGGCGCGGCCATCCGGGTCGTGTCTCGTGGCCATGGCGCACGGTCCGCCGCGGGACCGTCGGGCGCAAATACTTGGAATTACAAGGGATAATAGTGATGAAGGAGGTCTCCGCTCGAGAGATTCACGTCCATGAAGAACCACAAGCTCCTCGTGAAAGTGCTGCGCATCACCGCGGCGGTCCTCGCGATGGCCGCGCAGGTGCTCCTCGCCTGCGTGGGCTAGTCGCCCATGTTGCCCCTGTCCACCGCGACCCTTCGCCCGGGCCGCCTTTCAGATTCCGTCCATATCGAACCGCGCCCTAATCGGCGCTCAGGAGAGATCCCCATGTCCCAGAACAACGAGAACGCCGCGTCCGCTGTCTCCTCCTACGTCATCCGCGTGTTCGCGAACGAGTCCGTGAAGAAGGGCGCCGCCGCCGCGGTCGCCGGCCTCCTGGTCGCGGCCGTGTCGGAGGCGATCTGGCCGTCGCGGTGAGCGAGCTGATCGGCGAGGCCCTGCTGGAGCTGCTCCGGCACAGTCTGCCCCGGCGCGTGCCACAGGCTGCGGAGATGCTCGACTGGCTCCGGGAGGCGGCAACCCCGCCTCCAGGTGTCGAGCTCTTCAGCGCCGACGGCGCAGCGTTCACCGGCATCCTGATCGTCGACCGGAACCGGCCGATCTTGATGCTCGCCGCACGACAGAGCCCGGCGCCGCGCATCCACATGGGCCCGTCCGTGCCGCCCAGCACGCCGCGCTACGGTTCGCCGTACGGCCAGCGCTCCCTGTTCGACGAGGACGACGAGTCCTACTGGCGCGACGGCCATGCCGGCTGGCCGCGATGAGGCTGGCCTCGGGGCTCAGCGCCCAGGCGTGCCGCTCGGGGGCGCCCTGGCCGCGCCTGAGGACGAGCTGCTCCGCACCGTGCTGCGCAGCCGGCGCATCGCGGACCGGCTCGCCCGGGCCGCAGGCGGCTGGAGAGACCTGAGCGAGCACGAACTGGAGCAGCTCGGGCTCAGGGGGGCCCAGCGCGGCGCCGTCCTGGCGTTGCAGCAGCTCGTCCGTAGCGGCTACCCCTCGCTGCCGAAGCACAAGTTCTCCTGCTCGGCGGACATTGCCCGCATCTACGCCGACCGGCTGGGCGGGCTCGTTCACGAGGTGATGCTCGGCATCGCGCTCAACGGTCGCAACGAGTTCATGGCCGAGCTCGAAGTGGCACGGGGCGGGAGGCACGGCGCCGCGCTCACCGTCGCCGACGCGCTGCGGCCGGTCATCCGTACCGGCGCCAGCGCGTTCGTCCTCGTGCACAACCACCCGGGCGGGGATCCGATGCCCAGCCCCGAGGACATCGCGCTCACGACGGCGATGAAGAGGGCTGCTGACCTCGTGAGCATTCCTCTGGTCGACCACATCATCATTGGAGGTCGCGGCGGAGGATTCAGCTCCATGCTCGACCTCTGCATCATTCAGTAAGAAGACTGCCGACAGAACGTAGCGACTGCATCGTCGAGCCGCGCTGGTCGACAGCCGCGCTGACGATTCATCACATTACAAGGTCACACCCCTCAGGGCGCCCGCTGGCACGAGCTCTCGTGCTCCGGGCGCCTTTCCGTTTTCGAAGAAAGGAACATCTCATGCGCGTCAACGGTCGTACGCTCCGCCCCTCGACCCTGGCCGAGCGCCGTCTGCTCTTGTCGCTCGGCACCGCCTCCCTGCGCGTGCCGCGCAGCATGAATCCATTCGCCGTCGCTCGGCGGCTGCGCCGCGCCGCACTGGGCAACAGCCCAGATCACGACTTCGCCCGCGACCTGGTGAAGGCGAAGAAGCGGCCCGACCAGCTTCCGGTGCCCTCGCCGGACCTGGATCTTCCGGAGCCGACGAACCCCGACGAGGGCGAGATCGTCCATGGCCGGGCGGCGTAGCGGCCTGGCAGGGCTGGAGCGCGTTCTTCGCGCGCTCGAGCCCGGGTCGCACAACATCGAGGATTACGTCGCCGAGCACGACGAGGAGCTCGCGGTGCTGCTCGGCGTCGACGCCAGCGAGCTCCGGGCGCTCGCCGGTCAACTCGATGAAGAGGCGGCTCCACGGGTTCGCTCGCTCCTCCAGCACCGAGCTGAAGCCCGCACGCTGCGTCATCAGGTTGCCCGTCGCGATGCCGTCTTGGCGGCAGCGCAGCGGCTTGCCATGACGGCAGTCTGGCGGGAAAGCACGGCGCTGCTCGAGTCGAACGTCCTCCTCGGCGACCTGCTCGCGGATGTGACGATCCAGCACATCAGCCTGGTGAGCCGTATCTTCGCGATACATCTGCCCCGCAAGAAGCTGGTCGAGGTCGCAGAGGTTCTTCCGAGGCAGTTCGCTGATCTGGTGAGCTGGGTGGACCGAACCGGACTCCACTTTCGATGGCGCCAGGGGCGTGGCGGGCTGAACCTCTACTCGCAGGTGGTGCCAGCCAGCGAGTCCGACCAGGTCCTCAACGTCAGCATCCCGGCGCCTGCCATTAAGAAGCACCCGCCGGCGCCGGCGTCAGCTTCCCCGGGACGTCGCATCCAAGACGCCCCACGCCCGAATCGCACGAACGCAGCGCCAGCCGCTCCTCGCAGCGCGGGATGGCTCGCCGAGGCGCTCACTGAAGCTGCGTTCTCGGCTTAGCAATCCCCGCGGTCCCTCGCTCTCTGGTGGACCGCTGCTCTGGGCAGCGTGCGGTTCGATCCGCACAGCGCCCGCTCCCCTCCTCAACACACGCTCTCTACGACAAGGAGTCTACGCCATGAACAGCGCACCGGCGACGCTCGAGCGCGCCCAGCGGCGGCTCGCCGCCGCGGGGGGTCGCCACATCGGCGATCTCATCTCCTGGAACACCGACCGGATCGATGTGACGCGCGAGGCAGCTCGTCGCGTCTTCGCGACCGAGGGGCTCGGCCACCTCATCCCGGATATGGAACCGGCCACTGCGCTCTCGCGGGCCGCAGCTGAGGTGAAGCGCCCGGCCGGCATCTTCGTTCGACCCTTCGCGCGGCCCAAGGGCGACACGAGCGCCGCGGTCGGCGTCTACGTGCAGAAGACCCGCGAGGGCGAGGCCGGCGACGAGTACGTCTGCGGCGCTCGCAGCCGGGTCGACCGGCACACGGGCACCATCGTGGGTCTGCCGCCCGATGGCGCGCCCTCGATCGCCGAGGCCCTCGCACACGCCGAGGCCATGGCCGCACACGGAAACCACCTCGTCGCGCACGCCGAGACGCGGGACATCTCCTTCGCTATGGTGGCTACGGCCAAGGCGCTCTCCGGCGTGCCGCTGCGGGACCGAGGCGGGTTCTACCTGCTGCCGCCGTCCACCTGCGGTGCCTGGCTCCGGCTCCGGCCGGGGCTCGAGCAGCTCGGCGTGAAACCGATCCGGATCGAGATGCACGACGCGCCTGACAACGTCGCGGTCGCCAGGGCGGCGGCGCAGGGCGCGCTGGAGGCGGACGTCGCGGAGCTCATCGCCGACCTCGACAAGGCGGCGTCCGAGGGCATGCGCCAGAACGCGCTCGCGCGGCGGGTCGAGCTCTGCAAGGAGCTCACGGCCAAGGCGGAGCTCTACCGCGGCGTCCTCGCTGGTGTCGCTGACCGGATCACGGCGCGGGTCAAAGAGCTCCAGCACAGCTTCCAGCTCCAGCTCGATGGCGGTGATGGCGTGTCGTTCACCATCCCCGTGGTCAACGACTGAGGGAGCCGGGATTGCCCGAAGGGGAAACGCCTCGCCGTGGGTGACACCGCGGCGAGGCACCGGCGCAGCATGCCCGCTGCGCAGACACATGAGGTGATGATGAAGTCCACGACCAACAACTCGGTTGATATGACCTCTGTGCGGCACAGGTTCCGGACCGTGCGCGACAGCTTGCTTGCCACTTTCCGGGAGCGCGAGAACGCCGTCGAATGCATCCTGCTCGCTGCCCTCTCGGGCAATCACGCGCTGCTGCTCGGCCCTCCGGGTACGGCGAAGAGCGCCATGTTCTTCGGGTTCCTGTCGTGTTTTCCCGACGCGCGGAAGTTCCAAACGCTGGTGACCAAGTTCGGGACAGAGGACGAGTATTTCGGGCCGGTGAAGCTCAGCGCCCTGAAGAACGACCTGTGGGAGCGCAACCTCGACGGCCGGCTGGCCGGGGTCGAGTGCGCCTTCCTCGACGAGGTGTTCAAGGGGTCCGACTCGGTGCTCAACGCCTTCCTGTCAGCGATGAACGAGCGGCTCTACAAGGGGCGGCCCATCCCGCTGCGGATGCTGGTTGGTGCCTCGAACGAGCTGCCCGAGGAGGAGAACCTGGCGGCGGTCTACGACCGCTTCCTGCTGCGGGACCTGGTCGAGTACGTGCGGGCGGACGCGACCTGGGTGCAGCTCGTCGCGACGCCGCCGGCCTACACGGCCTCGGTCCAGATCAAGCTCATCGAATGGGATGCGGCGCGGGCGGACGTCGGCTGCGTGATGCTGCCCGAGCGCATCGTGCAGGAGCTCCTCCGGATCCGGAACGAGCTCAAGGCCAACGGGATCGTCGTCTCCGACCGGCGCTGGATCGCACTCACCCGCGTGCTCCGGGCAGCCGCCTGGCTCGACGACTGCGCCGAGGCCGAGCTGGACCACCTCGCCGTGCTCCGGTACGGGCTCTGGCAGAAGCCGGACGATCGCGCGCGGGTCGTGGCCGTGCTCGATACGGTGGACAGGAGCGCGGTGGCGAAGGCGATCACCGTCGTGGACGAAGCCCTGCGCGCCTACGCCCACCGGCCCACGGAGGCGGCGGCCTACCTGGAGGCGCTCCCGAAGCTCGCTGCCGAGATTACTGACGCGGCGAAGCGGGTGCAGGAGCAGCTCAAGGAGGGCGTGTCCCGCCGGGCGCAGGCGCGCATTCAGCCGAAGCTCGCCGAGCTGAAGAAGGTCCACGACGCGCTCAAGGCCGATCTGTCGAGGCGCTACGCCCTGTAGGAGGTCGCGATGGGGACCTTCCTCCAGGCTCGGCGCGCCCACCGCGCCGTGGCGGTCGCAGCGGACCAGGACGCCGCGATCGCCGGGGACCTCTGGAACGCCATCGTCGGGGCGGGCAGCGAGCCGCTCGCCGGCTCCTTTGCCGAGGCGGTGCAGGACACCGCGCCGGTGGAGCACGCCGCGCTGCTCGCGTCCGATGACGTGGCGGCGGCGTACGCCTTCGAGCGGCTGTGGGGCTGCCTTCCGACCCTGCCCCCAAAGGCGTCGCCCTTCGAGCTGCGCGGCGTCGCCCGGGAGAAGTGGGCAGCCTTCGATGCGCAGGCCCGGCGCACCGAGCAACTTGCCGGGGGGTTCGGCTGGGACGTCAGCGCGGCGTGGAGCCACGCCCGCGACGTCGAGCTTGCCCACGGGGACCTCCACCAGGTCGAGCGCATCGCTCGCCTCGCTGGGCGCATGTACGCAGCGCTGCGAGGGGCCCGGGCCAGCCGGGTCCACGGCGTGCCCGCAGAGGTCTATTCGGTTGAGCAGGGCAACGACGTGTCCCGTCTGCTGCCGGCCGAGCAGGTGCTGCTCATGGAGCCCGTCCTGGAGACGGTCGTCCTGGAGCGGATCGCCTCTCGGCGGGCAGCCCAGTACGCCGTGCGTGGCGAAGCGATGAAGTCGAAGGGACCGCTCGTGATCGCGCTCGACGAGTCCGGGAGCATGCACGCGGCGCGGAACGAGTGGGCGAAAGCCGCGACCGTCGCGCTCTGCCGCGTCGCCTTCGATGAGAAGCGGCCGGTCGTCGTGGTCCACTACTCGACCTCCACCGTGGTCCAGGCCATCAAGCCCGGCGACACGGAGGCCGTGCTGCGGATGGTGCGCCACTTCCTCGGCGGGGGAACAGCCATCGGCCTCGCGCTCGGCATGGCCGTGCAGCAGGTCCGGCAGCTCGCCCAGCGGGGCCATCAGGGCGCCGACATCATCCTCGTCACCGACGGCGTGGACGGGGACCAGGCGGCTCAGGAAGCGGCGCTCGGCGAGGGCCTGGCGCTCGGGGTGCGGCTCTGGACTGTGGCCATCGAGTGCGAGGTGGCCGAGACCTCACCGCTCCGGGCCAAGGCCACGCACTACGTGCGCCTCGACGGCGCAGAGCTCGTGAAGGGCGAAAGCGTCTCTCTCCTGGCCGGCGCCACGTAACCCCGACCGGAGGAAAACAAGATGCCGGACAACGACGAGCTCGAGTTCATCGAGGCGTACACGCGCGCCCAGGCCATCGCGGATGGCACCCTGATGGACGTGACGTCAACGGCGCAGGAGATGGGGATCACGCTTCCCGTCGCCGTGACGCACTCCGTCTGGAACTGCTACGTCGTGCTGACTCCGGCTGCACTGCGCGCCCGCAACGACGAGCGTGGCCGATTGTGGGATGTGCGGCCCTGCGCGCACCGGAAGCGAACGAGATCATCTTCTCGCTGTACGTGGTCACCGACTCCACGAAGCCCTCGCTGGTGCAGCTCAAGGCGGTATGCGGTCCCGGCGACAACGCCGAGTCTGTGATCACCATCATGCTGCCAGAAGAGGATTAAAACTACGCAGCTTCGGGCTGGTCCCGAAGCTGCATTCCTACCGCCCCTGCAAGCTCTCGCGTGCTGCCCACTCTTCCCCTGACACAGCAGCGCGCTAATCGCAGTCTGAAGTAGTGCAGCCCGCGGCGACTGCAATCGCCCGGGCTGCGTGGCCGAAACCTCATCGTCCGAGGTCCCGACATGCTGATCGTAATCCGCCTGCTATCCGCGGGCCAAGGGGGCCGCGCGCCTTCGCGGCGGCGCCCTCGTTTCCATCCGCCATTCCTGACCGACGCCGAACCGAGGCGGCTCCATGCGCCGCCCCGCAACCTGCCGGGGCTGTACGGCTCCCGCTCCTGTCCGTCCGGAGTCATCGGCGTTCGCGTCCGAGGCATCCGGCACCCCGCCGCCGACCCGCGCCGCTCGTCGCCAGCCATGGCCAGGCGGGCGGCCCAGGAGGCCGGCGCCCCGGTACCCGGCCGGTTGAGCGCGCCCGGGATTGCCGACTGCGACCGGAACTCCGAGAGGGGTAGGTGAGCCGCGGGCGGAACGGGGCCCACCGCGCACCTGCCTCGCTACATCCCCCGGCCCGACCGAGCATCGCGGTAGTCATGGCGGAGCGGCCCTTCATCGTGGCCACGCTCATCTCCTGCGGCGTCCCGGCGCGCGACAGCGCCGACGTCGCGCAGGCGGTCGTCCTGGGCGCCTGGAAGGCCATCGAGGCGGGCCGGTATCGTCCCGACCCTGCCGCGAACGCTCGGCAGGTACTTCGCCGGTGGCTCCGCGGTGTCGCTTGGCGGCAGGCGACGCACTACCTCGAGAGCGCGTACGTGCGTCATGAGGTTCTGCACCACGAGCCGCTCGGTCCTCTGCGCCACGTCGTGGGTCTGAATCTCGAGGCGCAACTCCAGGCGCGTGCCGAGATGGAGGCGCTCCTCGCGCTCTGGCAGATGCCGCTCTGGGCGCGCGAGGTGCTCGCCCTGGCGGCACTGGGTCATGAGGGCACCGAGATCGCGAGCGTGCTGCACCTGCACCGCGGAACCGCTGTCAGCCGGCTCCGCCGGGCTCGCAAGCTGCTCGCGCGGATGCGTAAGCGAAACGGGGGCCGATGAACCTCAACGATCCCAAGCACCGCATGAGTGTCACGTTCCCCGGTAAGCCAGTTACACGGTGCGTATCTCCCCACGACATCGAGGCCTACTTGGAGTCAAAGGGATACCAGTCGGTGCTCTCGGTAGAGTGCGACTGGCCCAGGGACATCCCCTACCCCTGGTTGCCGCCCAGGTGGTCGGATCCGCGTGCCCCGCCGATCCACATCCAGCCACACATAGTGCGGGGAACACGGCTGTGCTCGCAGCCGCTGGAGAAGATCATCGAGGCCATCGCGCACAACGAGGGACGCACGCCCCGCGAGGTGCTGCGCGAGAGCGCCGTGCACTTTCAGCTGGAGAACGGCGAGAAGCTTCCTCCGCCCCGCCATCACGACGCACACCGTGCACTCTGTTCTGAAGGCAATCCACCATGACAGAGACTCGCCAGTACCCGGCGGACGACGACACATGGGACGGCCATACCTAACGCCCGCCACCGAACGGATCCATCCGACTCGACGACGCCAGCTACATGCGCAAGTGGATCACGGCGCTTCGGGAGCAAGTGGACCAGGGGCTCAGCGCGGCCGAAGATGCCACGCGCCCCGTCCAAGAGCGCGTTCTCTCCCGACACGAGGCGCGCCGCCGCATCGAGAAGGCGACGGAGAGCATCTACAACCTGCTCGACGCTGCGGAGCGCGGCCTCCCCTGACGACCGCAGACGCAAGGGCGCCCGCCTGCGCAGCCCCTGTCTGCTGCGGCGCGCTCTTCTGTCTCGTCAATACCCTCACCAGCAAAGGACCTTCCCCATGAACGCTCATGTCAGCAAGGCCCGCGCCGTCCAGTCCGTGGTCGGCGCCATCGAGAAGCAATTCGGAAAGGGAGCTCTCATGTCCCTCGGAAGTGGTGACAGCATCCCCGAGATCCGGGTCATCCGCACCGGCTCGCTCGCGCTCGACGCCGCCCTCAGCATCGGCGGCTACCCGCGCGGCCGCGTCGTCGAGATCTACGGCCCGGAGTCGTCCGGCAAGACCACCCTCACGCTGCACGCCATGCGCGAGGCCCAGCGGACGGGTGGTGTCGCGGCGTTCATCGACGCCGAGCACGCGTTCGACGTCACCTACGCGCGTGCGATCGGCGTCGACACCGACCGCCTCCTCGTCTCCCAGCCGGACAGCGGCGAGCAGGCGCTCGAGATCGCGGAGATGCTGACCCGCTCCTCGGCCGTCGACATCATCGTCATCGACTCCGTCGCCGCGCTCACGCCGAAGGCCGAGATCGAGGGGGACATGGGCGACCAGCACCTCGGGCTGCAGGCGCGGCTGATGAGCCAGGCACTCCGCAAGCTCACGGGCATCGCGCACCGGACCGAGACCACCCTGATCTTCATCAACCAGCTCCGGCACAAGATCGGCGTTGTCTTCGGCAGCCCCGAGACGACCACGGGCGGCAACGCGCTCAAGTTCTACGCGAGCGTACGCCTCGACGTGCGCCGGATCGGGACCGTGAAGGCGGGCGAGGACACGGTCGGGGCCCGGACGCGGGTCAAGATTGTCAAGAACAAGCTGGCGCCGCCGTTCAAGGAGGCGGAGTTCGACATCCGCTGGGGCAAGGGGATCGACGCCGCTGGCGACCTCGTCGACCACGGCCTCACGACAGGGGTGATCCAGAAGAACGGCGCGCACCTGGCCTTCCGCGGCGAGCACATTGGCCACGGGCGCGATCGAGCTCGTGAGGCGCTACTCGCGAACGGAACGCTGGCCGCTGCCGTGCGCGCCGGCGTCGAGGCGGCTGGGCACGAGCCTCAGGGACGCCATCGGGTCGAAGCCGCAGGGACCTGAGCCCTCAGCAGCGACGACCAAGAGCAGGTGGACAGCCCGCAGCGCTCGGCGGCGGGCTGTCTCCCCGCCCCCGAGATCCGCCCGCGGTCATCGCCTCGCGCGAGCGGGCTCCAGCCGGGTGGGCCGCACCCCGCTGGAGTTCCCCGCGACGGCCGCCGCTCCCGCCGCGCGGCGCGGGCCGCGCTTTCCCATCAGCAACTGAGGAGAGATCATGCTCCAGAAAGTCCGAATCCGGGGCTTCAAGACGATCGTGGATGTCACGTTGGAGCTCGGGCAGTTCAACGTGTTCGTCGGGCCGAACGGCGCCGGGAAGACCAACCTGCTCGAGGGTATCGCGCTGCTCGGCGCGGCTGCGCAGGGCCAGGTGGACCCGGACGCCTTGAACGCACGCGGGGTGCGGGTGACGCGGACCCAGCAACGCACCCTCCTCAGGACGTCAGGGCGTCGGCGGGCGAAAATGATCATCGAGGCGTGGGCCGAGGGTGCGCGCTACGAAGCGAGGCTCCAGGAACCTAAGACTTGGTCGTGGTCATGGAACTTCGTCAGTGAGCGACTGATGGAGAACGGCGTGGAACTCGCCGCCCGAGAGCGCAATGTGGGTCGCTTGGTGCTGGATCGAAAGATCGGAAATGCAGTTCCGATCAAGCCGGAGCATGACCGCGGAATCGCTCCATTGGCGTGCGCGACGCATGGCGAGGGGCCGCTCAGCGCACTGCTTCGTGCCTTGGATCTGTTCGCCATCTACAGCCCGCACGGATCCTCCCCTGAGTCGATGAAAGGCGTGGTGTTCGAGTGCGCCCCCGAGCTGCAACGGGAGCATGCCCTCTGGCGACGGATCGTTGATGAGGTACGCAGGCTCGTCGAGTGGACCGAGGATCTGTCGAACGAGGGCGTCAACTTCGCTGACCGTCATCTGCGCCGCGAGGCGCGATGGATCTCTACCGGCGCGGCCGACGACGGCACGCGGCTCATCCTCTACACGCTCATGTTGCTGCTGCTCCCGGAAGGACCGCCTGTCTTGGCCTTCGAGAACGCTGACCACGCGCTGAGCCCACGCCTGGCGCTCCGGGTTGCCGAGCGGGTGCAGCACATCGTGCTGAACGAGCCCAGACGGCCGCAGGTGCTCATGGTCACGCAGCGGCCGGAGGTGCTCGATGCGCTCGACCTCGGGGACGATCGGGTGCGTCTCTTCATCGTGGCTCGGAACAAGAGCGGGGCGACGGAGGTGGGTCGGGTCGGGTACAGCGACGCGCTCGCCAGGTGCACGGAGAGGGGGATGACGCTCTCGCGGCTATGGCTATCAGGCGCGCTCGGCGGAATGCACGACATGTGAGCTCAGGTGTTGCATCAAGCGTCAACGCAAGTTCAGGGCACGCGCGGGGATAAGAAACATGAAGGAGGACGACCATGAACATTCTGCGTCGCGTCGCCCAGCTCATGCTCGACATCAACGAGATCCAGGCCGAAGCCGTCTTCAAGGTGTACGGTCGATTCGGTCTCTACCGGCGGCTGTACATCGCCTGTGGCTTCCCCGAGGGCACCGCAAAGCGGATCGAGGAGCGGCTACTCACGCTCGGCCACGAGGGCGTGGCGGAGCAGCACGAGATCCTGTGCCGGTTCGTGCGGGGTGACATCGACGGTGTGCGGCTCTTCGAGGAGCTGGCTCAGTGGTTCTCGGGCTACATGGAAAGTTGCCAAGCCGCCGCAATGACCGAGTTGCAGGCTGCTGCCTGAATCGGGGCGCAATGCGTAGGAGGATGGACGGAGACTTCCGCCGTTCTCCTTTTAGCTCCACATTGCTCCTTAAGGAATGCCCACTCACTCCAGCGCTCAATTACGCTCACGATACTGCGCGAGGTGAAGCCCACCTCGCGGTACTGCTCCACCGCTCTCGATGTTTTATTCAGGTATCACATCAGGAGAGAACCAACAGATTCTCCCGTTTGCCATTTCGTTTGCCTCCGGAACGGCATATTAGCCGGTTCCTCTGCAAGTATAGAGAGATGTTGGCGCGTTCGCCGGGCGACGGATGTGATTGGCAAGCTGCAGACGGGCTGGCGCCGCGAACGGCGCGACAAGCCGCTGCCCGATGCATGGGCGAGACGGCCGCGCGGGGCCTCCATCACCGCCGGCGCCGGTCCGACCTGAACGACGCGGACGCCCTGCACGCAGCGGCCGCTGCGCCGAAAGGAGGGTCCCCGCTCCCGCTTGGCATCGCCTCTTGCCTGCTCGCCCGATCCGCGGCCAAGGCCGACGCCGCCCCGCGCCCAGCTTCATCGACGCCAGCGCGAGGCGTGAGTGCTCCGAGCCACGGCGACGGTCGGGCGGTTACGGCTCAGCGGATCGTTAGGGAACAAGGGTCCGCACGTCGCGGCGTTCCTCGGCGAGCTCGTAGGGGCGACGTTCCCCGACAGGGGCGATGAGCAGCTCCAGGCGGCGCGGCAGAGTCCGGTGCTGATGGGCGACCGACTCCGCGAGGCGTTCGAGGACTTCATCCGAGCCGAGTGCCAACGGCAGCCGGTGCTCCTGGTTCTGGAGGATCTGCACTGGGGTGACCTGCCCACGGTGACCCTCATCGACACCGCGCTCCAACACGCGAGGGGCATGCCTTTCTTCGTGCTGGCGCTCGCCCGCCCGGAGGTCCACGAGCTCTTCCCGGCGCTCTGGAACGAGCGCAAGGCCTCCGGATCCGCCTCGCGCCGCTGCCCCGGCGCGCGAGCGAGCGGCTCGTGCGGGAGGTGCTCGGCGACAGCCTCGGCGCCGAGCCGGTCGAAAAGCTCCTCGCGCGCGCCGAGGGCAACGCGTTCGTGCTGGAGGAGCAGATCCGCGCGGTGGCCGAGGGCAGGAGCGAGGGCCTGCCCGAGACAGCGCTCGCGATGGTGCAGGCGCGGCTCGAGGCGCTCGGCATCGAGGAGCGCCGCGTCCTCCGCGCGGCGAGCGTTTTCGGCGAGACGTTCTGGGGAAATGGGGTTGCCGCCCTTGTAGGCGGCGCGCCGGTGGCGGCGGCGGCAGAGCCGCGGGAGCGCGGGCGGCTCCCCGCCGGTCTCGCCGAGGAAAATCTGGGTCAGCTGCGCGCGCTGGCGGGGGGCGTGTGCGGCGGACGCGGGGGGCGCTGGCCACGGGGCCCTTTCGATACCGTCGCTCGATCGTCGGGCGTGGTCTCATTGGCCCAACCGGGGCTCCGGCGCGGACAGGAAGAGCATTGAGCCCTTCCGCTTTACAGGCTCCTGGGCAACCCCGGGGAGGGTCCACCGTCTCCATCGCCTCGACGGCGGCATCGTAAGGTCGCGAAATCAGTCGACCCACGTTTCGACGGATGGAGCACGGGATTGCCAGGACGGATCCAAGTTGACGCGCCTGAACGTGTCTGATTCTCTGATCGGGACGCTCCGACGCGATCGGTTGGACGGCGGTCTCGATGGATCACCACGCTCGCTAAGCCGCGGCTCATCACCCAGAGGAGATCTCGACCGGCTGCGATAAGCAGCTCGGCGGCATCCCGCGGTTTGAGGGAAACCTGGTCACGCAGGATGTGAAGTAATCGAGAAGGGAGGGCGGAGATCTCATGTCGATCAGTTTTTCCAGCCGCGATCCGCTTAAGGCCGGGCTTGACTGCGCGGCAGAGGTCAACCCGCTCACCGGCACGGTCTCGGTCGGCGTCCCGCTCAAGCTCTCCCCTGGCCGCGACGGGTTCGGCCCCGCGCTCGCGCTCGCCTATACCTCGAGCGGCGCCAATTCGCCCTTCGGCGCCGGCTGGGCGCTCGAGGGCGTGCTCTCCATCGCCGTCGACACCCGCAGGGGCCTGCCCCGCTATGACGGCTCCGACCGCTACAGCTTCGCCGGCATGGAGCTCTTGCCGCAGGAGATCGAGGACGCAGGGGGGTGGCGACCGGTGGCGATCGATCAAGGCGGCTTTCTGGTGCGCCGGTTCCGCGCTCGCGTCGATGCCTCGCGCATCCGCGTGGAGCAGTGGGTCGAGAAGGCGACGGGGCGCGTCCACTGGCGCACGCGAGACGCCGCGAACACGTTGACCATTTACGGAGCCAACCCCGACGGCACGAGCCGGGTGGCCGATCCGGCCGACGAGGGCCGTGTTTTCTCCTGGTTGCCGGAGATCCAGGTGGACGCGCGCGGCAACGCGATACTCTTTACTTACCTCAAGGAGACCCGGGAGGGCGTCGACCTCGCCTCGGCGGCCGAACGCTCGCGTTTCAAGCCCGGCGAGGCCCCCGCCCAGCGCTACCTGAAGTCGATCCGCTACGGCAACGCGAAGCCCGTGAGCGCGGACGGGGCGGTCGCGCCGGATACGGAGTGGCACTTCGAGGTCGTGCTCGACTACGGCGATCACTCGAGCGCCGACCTGCCCGCGCCGGCCCCCGACCGGGCCTGGCCGGCGCGACCGGACCCTTATTCCACTTACCGTGCCGGCTTCGAGGTGCGCACCTTCCGGCTGTGCCGCCGCATCCTCATGTTTCACCGGCTCCCGGGGCTCGGCGCCGAGCCGGTGCTCGTCGGCATTCACACGCTGGAGCACGATCTCCGGCCCGAGGGCGCGACGCTTTCGGCCGCGCGCTACGAGGGGCTGCGCCGGCACCTCTCGACCGGGGCGCTGTCGCGCCGCGCGACGCCTGCGCTGCGCTTTGCTTATGTGCGCCCCGAGCCGGAGAAAAGCTTCCGATCGGCGCCGCAAGAGACAGTCGAAAACGTGCCCACCGGTCTCGCCGGGGCTGCCTACCGATGGCTCGATCTCTGCGGAGAGGGGTTGCCCGGCATCCTGGCCGAGCTGCGTGATGGCTGGTACTACAAGCCGAACGAGGGCGGCGGCCGGTTCGGGCCGCAGCGCCTGGTCATGGCGCAGCCCAGATACCGCCTCGCCGACGTCGCGCTGAACGACTTCGACGGCGACGGCAACATGGATGTCGCCGTGCTGCACGGGCGCGGCGCGGGGTACTTCGAATACGACCGCGAGAGCGGGAGCTGGAACGGTTATCGGGCGCTCGCCAGCCTGCCGCACCAGGAGGCGGCCGGCGGCAGGGCGCAGTGGCTCGACCTCGATGGCGACGGGAGGGCCGACCTCGTGGTCGCCGGCCACGGTCGAGTCGTCTGGTACCCTGCGAGGGGCAAGCAAGGGTTCGATGCGCCTGTCGAGGTCACCGGCGGTCCAGCCGGAGAGGGCGGCCTGCCGGTGGCCGACGACACGCAGCTCGGCTTCTTCTTCGCCGATATGACCGGCGATGGCCTCGCCGACCAGGTACGCATCCAGGGCGGGCGCGTCGAGTACTGGCCCAACCTCGGCCACGGCCGCTTCGGCGCGCCCGTGGTCATGGACAGTCCGCCGGATTTCGGGGCGGACGCCGCGTTCGATCCGGGCCGCATCCTGATCGCCGATCTCGACGGTGACGGCTCGGCAGACCTCCTCTATGTGGGCGCGCAGGAGATCCGTGCCTTCATCAACGCCGAAGGCAACGCCTGGGTGCAGGGCGCGCGCTTCGCCGATCTTCCCGTCATCGACAAGAACGCCTCCTTGCGCGTGCTCGACTTCCTGGGCGACGGGACGCCGTGCCTCGTCTGGTCGACCGCGCTGCCAGCAGGCGGCGCGGCGCCGCTCCAGTTCCTGCCGCTCGCGGGGCCGCCGCGGCCCCACCTGCTGGTCGCCGTGGAGGACGGCCTGGGCCGGGAAATCCGGTTCTCCTACGAGAGCTCGGCGCAGCACTACCTGCAGGCGCGGCGCGAAGGGGCGCCATGGCGCACCCGCCTGCCGAGCCACGTCACCGTCGCCGCCGCGCGCGAGGAGATCGACCGGATCACCGGCTCGCGCCTCGTGCAGCGATTTCGGTACTACGATGGTGTCTACGACGGCGCGGAGCGGGAGTTCCGCGGCTTCGGCCGGGTCGATCGGTTCGACGCGCCGCTGCACGAGGACGGCGACGGGGCCACCGCGCCGCGCGGGCAGGCGTCCTGCGTGCGGAGCTTCTATTTCACGGGCGGCCTCGTCGAGCACAGCCTGACCGACGCCTGGGGGGGCGATCCCGCGCTGCGCGCACCGCCCGCCGTGACGGTCGAGCGGGCGAGCCTGCTCGCGCCCGAGGAGCACGCCGACGCGCTGCGCGCCGCCGCGGGGCGGCTCATCCGGCGCGAGGTGTTCTCGGTCGACGCCGACGGCGCGCTCGCAGAGACCCCGCTCGAGGAGACCCTGGTCGCTTACCGGGCGCTCCGCCTGCAGCCGGCGCGCGGCGAGGGCCAGCCGGCCGCCGTCGCGATCGAGGAGTCCGAGACGCTGCGGGCGGTCTACGAGCAGGACGCGAGCGACCCGCGCGTCAGCCATACCCTGGTGCTCGAGACGGACGGCTTCGGCAATGACACGCTGACCGCCGCGGTTCACTACGCCCGCCGGCCATCGCCGGCCGGCGCGCCCGCGTCGCCGCAGCAGGCGAAGCCGATCGTCACCGCCCGCCGCACGCGCCTCGCCAACCTAGAGACGGACAGCCGTTATGAGCTCGGCCTGCCGGTCGAGGAGCAGGTGCTCGAGGTGAGCCTGCCCGGCCTCGGTGCCGCGGTCCTCCCCTTCGCGGAGGCCAAGGCCCAGATCGCGCAAGCGCTCGCCGCGCCGCGCGCGTTTCACGAGTCGCTCGCGGGGCTCGCCGCGCCGGCCTCGCGGCTCATCTCGTGGGAGCAGTCGTTCTATTGGAACGACGACCTGACGGGCGCGCTGCCGCTGGGTCAGGTCGGCGCGGTCACCCTCCCGCACTCGAGCGCCGAGGCGTGCTTCACGCCAGAGCTCGCCGCGGCCGTTTACGGCGCGCGGGTGGACGGCGACCTGCTGGCGGGTGAGGGCGGCTATGTGCTGCGCGACGGCCATTTCTTCCGGCCCAGCGCGGTCAGCCGCTACGCGAGCGCCGCAGACTTCCATCATCTCACCGGCCTCGTGCGGCCCGACGGCGCGGCGAGCACGCTGGTCCGCGACGCGACCCGGATGTTCCTGGTCGAGGCGCACGATCCGCTCGCCAACGTCACCCGGGCGGAGATCGACCCTTGCGCGCTCGCGCCCTATCGCATCGTCGATCCCAACGGCAACATCGCAGAGGTCGCCTATGATCCGCTCGGCGTCGTCTCCGCCTCCAGCATGAGAGGCACGGTCCTCGACGAGGCCGGCGTCGAGCAGGCCTATGGGCAGGAGCCGCTCTCCGGCTTCGTCCAGCCCGCGCCGCCGACGCTCGCCCCCGTCATCGCGGATCCGGCGGCGCACGTGGGGGGCGTCGCGCAGGCCGTCTACTATGACCTCGATGCGTTCCGGCGCGACGGCGCGCCGGTCCAGGTCGTGACGCTGGCGCGCGAGTCCCTCGCCCACGACGGCACGGGTGCGCCGAGCGGGACGAGCGACGTGCACGTCACGGTGACGCACATGGACGGCTTCGGCCGGCCGCTTCAGTCCAAGGTGAGGGTGGAGTCCGGTCCCACGATCCAGCGGGGAGCCGAAGGGGAGGTGGTCGTGGGGCCGGACGGCCGGCCGGTCGTCGCCAACGCGACAGAGCCGTGGCTCGCCTCGGGCCATGTGGTCTACGACGAGCGGCAGCTGCCGGTACGCCAGTTCGAGCCGTTCTTCACCGCGTCCTGGCGTTACGAGGGGGACGCGGAGCTCATGGCGTTCGGCGTCTCCTCCGTCACACAGACTGACGCGCTCGGCCGCGCGGTGCGCACGGACTTGCCGAACGGCACGCTGACGCGCACCGAATACGCCGCGTGGGAGGTGCGCACCTTCGACGCCAACGATTGCGTGAGCGGCTCCGCGTACCATCTCATGCGCAATCCGCTGGCGCCCAGCGCGCCGGAGAAGCGCGCGCTGCTGAAGGCGCTCGAGCACCACGACACGCCGTCCGTCGACCACCTCGACCCGCGCGGCCTCACCGTCCGCCAGAGCGTGCGGTCGGCGGGCGGCGCGCAGACGCGCGAGACCGAGACGCTGCTCGACGCCGCCGGGAATGCGGTCGGCATCGTCGATCCGCGCGGCATCGCGGCGTTCGAGTACCGCCTCGACATGCAGGGCCGCGCGCTGCTCACTCGCAGCGCGGACGCGGGCGAACGTCGAGTGCTCCTCGATATCTACGACCGGCCGATCCACACGTGGGACGCGCGCGGCGCGCACGAGCATCGCACGTACGATCGCCTCGATCGGGTGCTCGCCGTGCGCGCCGGCGGTCTGCCCGGCCTGGACCACATCGTCCAGCAGTGCGTCTACGGCGAGGACGCGAGCGTCCCGGACGCGGCGGCGCGCAACCTGCGCGGCCGCCTCGCGGTCCAGCGGGATACCGCCGGCGTGCGCACCCTGCTGGCAGCGAGCCCGCTCGGCCAGCCGCTCGCTGTCGAGCAGCAGTTGCGGGAGGAGTACAAGGCCGAGGTCGATTGGTCCACGCCCGCCGCCGTGACGCTGATGCCGGAGCGCTGGGTGACGCGGACACGGTACGATGCGCTCGGACGGGTGATCTCCCAGCAAACGCCGGACGGCGTCACGCGGCGCTACCGCCACCTGAAAGGCGGCGGCGCGGCGGAGCTGCGCGTCTCCACCGCCGACGGGCGGGTGACGGATCGGATCGTGTTCGACGAGGCCCGCTACAACGCCCGCGGCCAGCGAGAGCGCGTGCGTCTCGGCAACGGGGTCGAGATCGTCCACTCCCACGATCCGCTCACCTTCCGCACGGCGCGGGTGCGCGCGACGCGCCTCGCCGACGCGGCGACGCTGCAGGATCTCGCCTACACCTACGACCCCACAGGCAACATCGTCCTGACGCGCGACGCGGCGCAGGAGTCGGGCGCGCTCGGCGCGCCGGTGCGCAACCTCACGGTGACGAGCGAGCAGGAGTTCACCTACGACGCGTTCTACCAGCTCCAGCACGCCACCGGCCGTGTTCACCGCGCGCTGCTCGAGCACGATTACCGCGCCGGCGCGGCGGACACGTTCCGCGGCAGCCGCGCCGTCTCGCTTAACGACGGCGGCGCGGTCGACCGTTATACCCGGCACTACGAGTACGATCTCTCCGGCAACCTGCTGCGGATGCGTCACGTCTCCCTGCAGACCTGGACGACGGAGATGTGGATCGCGGCGGGCTCGAACCGCTCGGTGCCGCTGCACACCCCGGGCGGCGGCACCGTGTCCGACCCCGAAGCCCGGTTCGACGCCGCAGGCCATTGCACGTCGTTGCCGCACCTCGCCTCGATGACTTGGGACTTCCGAGGCATGCTCACCCGCGCGGTGCTCATCGATCGCTCGGCGGAGGGCGGGCCGGACGACGCGGACCATTACGTCTACGACGCCGAGGGGCGGCGCGTGCGCAAGGTGACGGAGCGCCTCGTGGCCGGCGGCGTCGAGATCACCGAGAAGCTCTACCTCGACGGCTGCGAGATCAAGCGCATCTCCCGCGGCGGGGCGCGGTCGCTCGAGCGCGTCACCTCGCTGCTGAGCGACGGATCGGGGGCGGTCGCCTCGCTGCACCGCTGGACGATGGACAGCGCCGGGCGGGAGACGGACGACATCGACGTGCCGCGCTGGGTGTATCAGGTCGCGAACCACCTCGGCTCCGCGCGGCTCGATCTCGACGCGCAGGGCGGCGTCATCGCCTACGAGGAGTATTTCCCCTTCGGCGGCACCGCGTTCGTGGCGGGCGACGACCTGCGCGCGGCCTCGTGGCGGGACTACCGGTTCAGCGGCAAGGAGCGCGACGACCTGACCGGCTTCTATTACTTCGGGTTCCGCTATTACGCTCCATGGCTCTGCCGGTGGCTGACGCCGGATCCGATCGGGGCCGGGGGTGGGCTCAACCTCTATCAATACGTGCTCAACAACCCGGTCAACCTCATCGATCCGGAGGGGCTCGATCCGCAGCGGCCCGGGCAGCGGCTGCGCACGCGTTACGTCACCTACGAGCAGTTCGTCGCGGCGATGCCGGAGGGCTACCGCGCGCAGGTCGATCCTGGCAGGCGCTGGACGGGGCTGTTCTCCTCTGATCAGCAGGGCGGCGGCGTCACCGTGCACCAGTCCGAGTCCACGTTCCGCGCGGCCGCGCGCAGGACGACGGGGCAGGTGGAGATCTGGATCTACGATCCGCGCTATCAGGAAGGGCTGGATCGAGGACTCGACGAGCGATCCGCCCGGGAGAGGGCGGAGATCTTCAACAGCATGGACGAGGCCTTCCGCCCGCTCCAGGCACCGCCGACGCCGGACGGGGCGGGCGGCGCGGGGGGGCAGGGGCAGCCTGGCCAGGGCGGAAGCGGCGGGCAGACCGGCACGGCGACGGGGGCGGGCGGCTCAGGCCAGCCCGGGGGCGGCGAGCACGGCGAGGACGGCGCCGGCGGAGCGGGCGCGGGCGCGGGCAACGCGCCTGGCGATTCCAGTGGTCGGGGCGACGCCGCCGACACCGGCGGCGCCGGCGTGCACGCGGGTGACGGCAGCGGCCAGGGGAGCACGGCGGCGCAGGGATCGACCGGGCGCGGTGGAATCGGCCACGGCGCGGGCGTCTCGGGCCGCGGCGCGGGCGGCGGCGATACCGGACAAGCGGGGGCGGGCACGCAGGGCCGCGGGGCGGGTGCAGGCGCGGGCGCGGGGGTGGGCCTGGGCGATGGATCGAGCGGGGCGGGACGAGGTCAAGGCGCCGGGGCGGGCGGCGCGGGACAAGGCCAGGGCGCCGGGGCAGGCAGCTCGCGTGCTGGCGGCGCGGGAGGAGCCGGCCAACGTGGCTCTGCCGGAGGGGCGCCGGGCGGCACGGGCCAGCAGCCTGGAGGTGCGCTGGGCGGCTTGCCCGGCGGGGTCGACGGAGGGGTGCAGGGCGGGACGGTCGGCGGAGTGCCCGGCGGCGAGACCGGCGCCGGCGCGCCCCTTGGAGCGCCGGGGGGCGTCGACCCCAATGGAGCGACCCGGGGTGCGCCGGGCCAGAGCAGCGGCAGCGCCTCGGCGGACGGCACGGGCGGGGCGCAGAGCGGAGGCGAGGGCGGGCAGACGCAGCAGGCCGGCGGCCAGCAGGGGGGACAAGCGGCCGGCGCGCAGGGCGGGAGCGGCCACGGCGGGCAGGGGCGTGGCCAGCCGGAGAGCGCGATGGATCGGGTGACGCGCTACGCGGGATACTGGCACCTCGAGCCCGGCGATGAGGGGCGCGAGGGCGTGGGGTCCGGCGGGATCCCGGGGGCGTTCGGCAGCATCAACGGCGGGTTGCTGGGCCAGGCGGCATTTCTGCTCCTCACAGCGGCCGACGTCATCTTGACTGCGCTCACGCTGGGCGAGCTGGCGGCCATGAAAGCGGCGCTGAAGGCCAGTCTGAATCGGGCCATGGCGGCCGGCCGCCGCGCGCTCTCGGCGGTCGCCGCCGTCTTCACGCGCGAGTTCTGGCGCAACGTCGGAACGCGACTCTCGACCTGGTGGGCCACGCACTCCATGGAGGTCGTCGTCGGCAAGGGAGCTATCAAATGGTTCCCCGTCCACATGGGCTGGCGTGTGGGCGAGGTTGGAATGCACGCAGACGGAACGAAGCCTCTTTACTGGCTCAGCAAGCCGCGCCGGATGATCCGAGTCCTCGAGCAAGGCTGGAAATCGGGCAGCTTCCGTCAGGCGCTCACGCGGGTGCTCAGCCCGCAAAGGATTACGGGCACGCTCCAGAAATATATCGACACGGACGCGCCTTTTATCTTCCGGGCGCCCGCGCTCAATCCCGCGCGCGCGGTGGAGGGTGTAGCGGGCAGACCGGTCCTCTCTTGCGTCACGTCCACGTGGAACGCATGGAGCCGCGCCAATTACCACATACCCAACATCATGGCGGCGCTGGGGCTTGGAGGCGCTGCCGCCTGGGCGTTCGGCGACGAGCGCGATAATCCGCAACCTGAACCTCAACCGGGACGCTGAACATGATGCCGGAGATTCACAGCCTGCCGATCGAGAGCTGGCTCGCCTTGCCCGAGCTCCTGGCGGCGGACGGCTTCGCCGTTCGCCTGCCCGAAGCAAGAGGGAACGCCGAGCTCCGCTGTGGTGCGAGGTCGGAGACATTCGAAGTTCGAAACGTAACCTCCAGCCGCGTGTCACTTTGCCTCGCGCCGGTGCGGCGGCTCGACATCGCTGCGCGGCTCGAACGCATCTTGATTTGCTCGGACGCGGAGGTCCTCGTACCGGCGGCGTCGCGAAGCGGGCCTGGCGTGCTCGGGCGCGGCGAGCCGGCCGACATCGAGGGGCTCCTCCACGATCTCCTCGCGAAGGAAGGCTCCCGGAACGAGGAGCGTCGCGGCTTCTGCACGCCTCCGAATGAACACGCCATCTGCCGCTTCGGCTCGGTGGACTGCTCCTATGGTCGGATCGACTATGAAACAGGGCTCTGCTTCAACGTGAGGCAACGCAAGACCGTGGAGTTCCTCTACGTAGACCCAGATTTTTTACGGAAGTTTTCGGTCCAGAGGGCGCAATATCGCGAAAGGATCCGTTTGCATTTCGGGCAGTACAATATAGAGCACATGCAAGTCGAGCCCAGGACAAATGGGTCGTGAGTTGATCAGTCCCGGCTTCGTGCTCTGGAGAGCTCGCAACCCGAGGCGCGAGCGCGGCGACCGGATGGAGAAAGGCCATGAGCGGCGGCTTCAAAATTCTTGCTCGGCGCCTTCGCGCCCTCGCATACGGAACGGAGGGCCGGATCCAGGCGTTGCGGAACGCGGGCCGCACCGTCGACCTCGACGCAATCCCGCCGCAAGGTGGAGGAGAGATTATCGAGCTCGATCTCGGCTATGGGACGGAGCTCTGGCTGGTGCCGGAGCCGCCCCCAGTGCCCGACCGTGAGCTGACACTCATTGAGAATGGTCGATTGATCCTTGAAATAGATCGCAAACTTACCAGCGTACGTCGCCTGCGAGACAAGGGTCTCAAGCTTAGTGGATGGAAGATGAGATCCTAGTTGCATCGCTTGCGCGGTTGCGCTGCCAGAAACGCCTGCATCGCCTGACTGGTCGTCACTAAAGGACATGTCGCGGGAGCCCTGGAAGCATATGCCCGATCTGTGCCAGCTAAGAACAGCGATTCACTGCTCCAGGTGCGGCTCGAACGTCCCAGCGCCGGCAGGCGTTGTTCGGTTCCAGTGGGGTGAGGTCCCGCGCGACTATCGCAACGGGGACGATGTGGCGTGGTTGGTCGACAGCGCTGGGCACGTGGTTCCGCCGTTCGTGCTCGTGAGGGATCACGATCAATATCACTGGAACTATGGAGAGCCGCAGTGTCGCGATGTCCTCGCATTCGATATCGACCCTCATGAGCCCGAGATGCGCTGTGCAAGCTGCGGCGCGTTATTCGAAGGGATAGCCGCACGTGTCGTCGATGGGAAGTTTGATGGCGCGATTGGATTTCTCCCAGGGAGCATCGTTCAGCAGTTTGGCGTGGACGTCAGCTCGTTCGACGTGGCGGTTCGCGAGCCCACGGGCGGCTGGAGGGCCAGGACCGACTGGTTCAATCCGATCCTCACCGAAGCAGGCCAGGGGGGCGCTGAGAGGGACTGACGTCATGCGCGGGCTTGTGCGGGTTGGTGTATTGAAGCGCGGGGGTTGCCTTGACGAAGGAAGAAGCGATCAGAGCGGCGAACGAATACCTCGTCGTCGAGATGGGGGCTGAGCCGGAGCTCGCAGGAAGACGCTGCGAGTTTACGCCGATATCGGCTCGCTTGGATGGGCAGAATCAATGGCATGTTCTCTATCGAACCAGCCTGCCGGACTCGCCGCGTGCTGTTGTGGATACGTCTGTTATAGTTCTCGTCGACTCAGCGTCGGGAGAGGCGCGTTTCATGAATGATGTAATTATGTAGTTTTGCGCCAATTGCCTCTTTCGAGTTCTCGCGACAGTGGTCTGTGTAACGACGGGCGGCCTGCGCAGCCGCGATCGGATGGAGAAAGGCCATGAGCAGCGGCTTCAAGATGCTCGTGCGGCGGCTCCGGAGCCTCGCATACGGGACGACGGACCGGCTGAAGGCTTTGCAGGAGGCGGGACGCACGGTCGAGCTCGATGCCATCGCGCCGCACGAAGGAGCGGAGATCGTCGAGCTCGATCTCGGCTATGGGACGGAGCTCTGGCTGGTGCCGGAGCCGCCCCCGGTGCTCGACCGTGAGCAGACGTTCGTTGAAAACGGTCGATTGATCTTTGAAATGGATCGCAAGCTTACCAGCGTACGTCGCTTGCGAGACAAGGGGCTCAAGCTTGGTGGATGGAGGATAACGTTCTAGTCGCGTCGCTTGCGGGGTTGCCCCGCCAGAGACGCCTGGATCGCCCGAATGGTCGTCAGGAAAGGACTTGTCACGGGGGCTCTGGACGTACATGAATTCAAGATGGTGGTTATGGTCGCGCACGTTGAAGCCCGGCAGGAGCGCTGAGCGATCATGACGAAGGTCGACGCGATCGAGATGGCGAATAACTATCTCGTCAGGGAGATGCGGCCCGAGCCGAAGATAGCGGGCGAACGTTGCGAGCTGATACCAGTGTCGGCTCACGTGGACATCAACCGCCGATGGCGTGTCCTTGATCAGTTCACTGTGGTTGATTCGCCGGGATCCGTCGTGGATTCGTCTCTGACCGTCATCGTTGATCCGGCTACCGGTGAGGTACAGTTCGACGAGCTCAATCTCCCAGGATTCGCGAGCGGGCAGCGGCACGCACGGTCGCTCCCCGCTCAGCAGGTGGCATCAACGTAGGTCGGGTACTGAACCAACCCCGCTGCTTCGCAACGAGGAGGAATATCTTATGTCCATCAGCCGTGAGAATCTCATCGCGCTCGGCAGCCTGTCGGGCAAGACGCTCAGCGACGTCGCGGCGCTCAATCCGTCGCTCCATGGAGAGCTCCTGGGGGAGGTCGCCGAGGAGCGGCGCGTGGCGACGGACGTGGCGTTCGCGGACGCCTCCAGCGGGCTGCGCGCCCTCGTGCGCGCCGTCGACCTCGCCGCCGGCGCGAACCGGGATCGCCCCGTCAAGGCGGTGCTCGCGGATCTGCTGGACGACGGGCAGGTCGACACGGCGCTGCGGGCCGAGCTCGCCGGGAAGCTCTCGTCCCTCGCCCAAGTGGACGCGTTCGCGGGCGGCGTGTCCAGCGACGTGGCGCTGAAGGAGCACCCGCTCTTCCGCCGCTCCGTGGAGAAGGCCGGCGTGATGGTGCTCGCCAACGCGGCGCAGCTCTCCGCGGGCAAGACGGACGCGCTGCTGAATCAGGTCCACAACGTCACCCAGCTCGACGACGGGCGGCTCCAGCGCCTCGTCCAGGAGCAGGCGCTCACCGAGACCGAGGCCCGGCGCCTCGGGGCCATCGCCAGCGTCGCGAACCTGGCAGGCGGCCATCTCGGGCTCGCGCAGGCCGCCATCAGCGTCGGCAACGTGACGCGGCCGGAGCACCTCTTGCGACTCGACGTCGCGGCGTGGGAGGGCGCGATCACGAGCAGCGGGGCCGAGCCGCCGGACGGGCTCGACGCCCGCGCCTACGCCGAGGAGCTGCACCGCCGCGTGGCGGAGCTCTATCCCACCGAGACGGTGATGAGCCGCATCATGCCGCGCGACGTCATGCTGTACAGCCAGGCGCTCAGCGGGGTGCAGCCGCTGTTCCAGCGCAACACGAAGATCACGACGGTCGACTTCGACGCGCTCGACACCACGGGGTTCACCCAGCAGCAGCGGGAGACGCTCCGCGCCGCCCACGCCAACATGCGCGCTCTCGTGCGGCTGCATCCGGGCCTCGGGCTCGCCGAGATCGTCGACCGCGAGGGGATGTCCGTCCCACAGAAGTTCGAGGCGATCTGCCTCCGCCTCGAGACGCTCGACCGGCTCCAGCAGCATAACTGGGATGTCGAGCTCCTCGCGCTGGATCTGACGCCGGACAGCGATGATCTCAAGGCGCTGAATTTCACGGGCATCAACGAGCAGGACCGGCCGTTCGTCGTCGCGGAGCTCAAGGCCTATCAGCGCGTCTACACGCTCGCCGGCGACATCGGGAAGATCGATGCGCTGCTCCGCACCGGTTACAGCTCGGCGACCGCCGTCGCCCGCGTCGATCTCGACACCTTCGCCCAGAAGACCGGCCTCGACAGGGACAGCGCCTCCAGCATCCACAGGAGGGCGCGGGAGGTGGCGGGGACGGCCGTCGCCCAGATGGGCGCCGTCATCGACATCCTGAAGGGTGGGTTCGACTCCCTCGCGGTCGGCAACCTCGGCCCGTCGTCCCTCGACTACCTGCGCAAGCTCGACGGCTTCACCGAGCTGTTCGGCTCGCAGGACTACTGCGACTGCGCGCACTGCCAGTCGATCCTGAGCCCGGCGGCGTACTTCGTCGATTTGATGGAGTTCATCGAGGAGCACGTCACGAAGCATTTTTTCACGGGCGCGCGCGCCTCCCATGTCCTCGCTCTGAAGAGCCGCCGGCCGGATCTCTGGACGCTGCCGCTGACCTGCGAGAACACGCACACGCAGGTCCCCACGCTCGACATCATCAACGAGATCCTCGAGAACTACATCGCCCAGCGGCAGGGCTTCGCCGGCGCGCTGAGCGATCGCGTCGCGGTGAGGAGCGCCGTGTACCGCGACACCCTGCCCAGCGCGGTCGACTCGTTCCGGCAGCCATTCCTCCTGCCCTTCGCCCGCATCGAGCAGTACCTCGGCCATTTCTCCGTGTCACGGGCCGACGTCGCCGCCGCGATGGGCTCGCCCGCGGGGGTCCGCGCCGCCGCCGCGCTCGGCCTGTCGATGCCGCAGCGGGACACCATCCTCATCGCGAGGCCGCAGATCTCTTTCCTCGAGCACGTCTACGGCGCAGATTTCACGCTGTTGCCGGACGGCAAGATCGATCCGATCGAGACGAAGGTGCTCTTGAGGCACACCGGCATCCGCCGCGACGAGCTCGAGATCCTGAGCGCGTGCCGCTTCGTCACGGCGCGCGGGGCGGAGCGGCCGCGCTTCGTCCAGGCGAAGCGCAGCGAGGACAGCGTGCAGAACGACGTCGAGCGCGTGCACGATCTCACCCCCGGGGCCCTGGACCGGATGCACCGGTTCGTGCGCCTCGCCCGCCATCTCCCGTGGACGCTCGCCGAGGTGGACCTCGCGCTCGACGGCATCATGGCCGCCGGGCTGGCCGCGGCGCTCGACGAGGCGGCGCTCGAGGCGCTCGCGGCGATCAAGCAGATCGCCGCGCGGTTGCACCTGAAGATGGAACAGGCCGTCACGCTCTTCAGCCTCATTCCGAACGTCGCGCCCGGCGAGGGCAAGCCCGGGCTGTTCGATCGGCTGTTCAACGCCAAGCCGTTCACGCTCGCCGACGGGCCGCTGCCGAAGCCGGCCGTGGCGTTCATCCACTCCGCTTTCCGCGACGCCGCGCCGCCCCCCGGCAACGACGCCACGCTGCCGCGCCTGATGGCGGGGCTGCAGGTCGACGCCGAGCAGCTCGCCGCGCTGATCCGCGAGCTCGCCGCGCCGCTCGGCGCGGACCTCGGCCCCGACGCGCCGGAGGCGGCGCGCGGCTTCTTCCTCACCCAGGAGAACCTCGCGTTGCTCTACCGGCACGCCCGGCTCCTGCAAGCGCTGAAGGTGAGCGTCGCGCAGCTCTTTCAGCTCATCGCGTTCGCCGGGATCGGCGGGCCGGTTCAGACGCTCGCGCACGTGAGGGCGCTGATCGAGGCGCACGATCTCTGGAAGTCGAGCGGCCTCTCCCTGGACGATCTCGGCTTCGTCACGCGCGGCCGGGTCGAGGACGAGAGCCGCTATCCGAACGCGGAGGGGGTCGCCGCCACAATCGCCGGCGAGGCGATGCGCGAGCGGCTCACCCAGTTCGCCGATACGGTGTTCGCGTTCCTGCCCTCCGTGACCGAGGATCAGTCCCGCGCCATCGTCGCGGCGAACGCGGCGGCGTTCACGCTCGTGCCCGAGACCGGGTTGCTGCGCCTCTCGGACGACTTCAGCTCGCATGGGCCCCTCACCATCCCGCCGGGCATCGGCCTCACCGCGGCGGCCGCGAGGAGCGCGCTCGATCCGTTGCATGCCCGCGGGATCCTGTTCGTCAAGCTCGCCGCCCACCTCGGTCTGCCGGTGGACAGGCTGCCTGTCATGTGCGCCATGATCGGGGCCGATTTGTCGGCGCCCGGGGTCGTGCAGGCCCTCCACGGCGGGCCGACCGACGCGCTGGAGGCGATCGTCGCGGACCTCGCCCCGCTCGCCATGCTGTTCAAGCACGCCGCGTTCGACGCCGGCGTGCTCTCTTACATGCACGCGTTTCCCGACAAGTTCGCCATCGCCGACTTCAAGGCGCTGACGCCGGCCTCCGTCAAGGCGCTCCTTGCCTACCGCACGCTCGTCGATGTCTCGGCCCTTTCGCCCTTCAGCGCCGAGCCCGTGGCGTCCAACGCCGACGCCATGCGCGGGGCCATCACCATCTTCGATCCGGTGACCAAATTCGCCGCCGATCCGTGGATCGCCGCCGACGCGCTCCGGATCCAGCGCCCGTTGCTCATCACGCTGCTGCAGCACGTGACGCTGCCCAGCACCGCGCTGGAGGCGCTCACCGCGCTGGCGAAGGCCGCCGCGCTCGCCCAGACGCTCGGCCTCGACGGCGAGACGCTGGGGCTGATCCTGGCCGACGGGTATGACGACCTCTCCCGCGCGGCGGACGGCCTCGTCGCCACGTTCCGCACCAACTACCCGGACGAGGCCGAGTTCGAGGAGAAGATCGCGCCCTCCGAGGACAAGATCCGCTCCCTGCAGCGCGACGCGCTCGTCGATTACCTCATTCGCTCGATCCACCCTGAGTTCGAGGCGAAGGACGAGCTCTATCAGCACTTCCTGGTCGACGTGCAGCTCGAGGGCTGCGCTCGCACCTCGCGCGTCGTCGCCGGGATCTCGAGCCTCCAGCTCTACGTCCACCGGATCTTGATCAACCTCGAGCAGGATCGCCGCGCGCCGGAGGACCCGGCCCATGTTCACGTCCCGCCCGCCGCCATCCCGGCGGACGAGTGGGCGTGGCGGAAGAACTACCGGGTGTGGGAGGCGAACCGGAAGGTGTTCCTGTACCCGGAGAACTACATCGAGCCGGACCTGCGCGACGACAAGAGCCCGCTGTTCCAGGAGCTCGAGCAGACCCTGCTGCAGCAGGACATCAACGAGCAGACGGTGCTCGACGCGTACACCCGTTACCTCGCCGGGTTCGAGGAGATCGCCAGGCTCAAGATCGCCGGTGTCTACCACGACAAGAACCCGGAAGACCGCACCGATATCCTGCACATGTTCGGCGTGACCCAGAGCGATCCGCCGGTCTACTACTATTGCACCGCGGAGAACGTCCACTACGGTGAGACCGAGAGCGATCGCGCCGCCTCGTGGTCCCCCTGGCGCAAGATCGACGTGCAGATCCCGGTGCGCACCGTCTCCCCGGTCGTGTACCAGGGCCGCCTGATCGTGTTCTGGATCGAGATCTCGACCCAGGCCAAGCACAACGTGTCCGGGGGCGGCTCGCGGTTCACCGGCTACCAGCACACGTTCAGCCTGCGCTACACGTCGCTGAAGCTCGACGGTACCTGGTCTCCGCCGCAGGCCGTCCGCCTGGCCGGCGCGAGCGCGCCGTACCGGAGCAGCTGGGTCAGCGCGCCGAACGGCGTCGCCGCCGATCCGCTGGCCGATTACGGCGAGTCCGCCCATTTCCGGAAGGTGCCGCGTTACGATCTCTACGCGCACGACGACGAGCCGCTGGCCGGCTACACGCTGCGCGGCTACGCCTGGGACCGCTGCTACCCGGAAATCAAAGAGAACGGCGAGCTCGTGGTCACGTGCATCGGCTTCGGCACCCGAGCGAAGATCGATTTCGCCGAGAACGTCATCGTGCCGATGAACCCCTGGAACATGCGGCCGCCGCACGTGGGCAGCGTCCTGTCGATCAAGAACACTCGGTCGTTGGACAACCCCGATCGCACTCGGCCGCACCTCTTCTTCGGCTTGCCCGCGTCGTTCTTGATCGATCCCTACGCCCAGACCACGGTGTCCCGCAACGCGGCGAACGGGAGCTATTTGCAAGGCCGGATCATCGCGGAGTGGATGCTCGATCATTTCTTCGACAGCGTGCACGACGTCGACCTCGGCGAGCTGAAGTTCGGCGACGATCTGACCATCGTGAACGGCTCGGTCTCGGACGCGATCCTCACGAGCGGACAGGACCTCATCTACCTGCAGTGTCGCCCGAAATCGCCCTCGTCGCAGGCCCGCTCGCCGATCTTTTACCTCGCCAAGCGGCTGGGCACCCGCCTCGCGGACCACCTCTCGCGGGCGCTCTTCACGCGCGGCGTCGACGGCCTGCTCGACGTCGAGACGCAGAAAGCGCTGGGCGAGCCGGGCCTGCCTTTCACCGTCGTCGACTACCTCATCGACCGCACCACGAAGGGCGAGATCGACTTCACTGGGTCGCTCGGCGTCTATTTCCGCGAGATGTTCTTCCATATCCCGGCCCTGATCGCGAGTCACCTGAACGTCCAGGGCCGCTACGCGGCGGCGCAGCGCTGGTACCATTTCATCTTCGACCCGACCGCCACGGAGACGATCGCCGTCCCGCCCGAGCTGAGCGCCGCGGAGAGGGCGTTCCGGCAGCGCGACCGGGTGTGGCGCTACATCGAGTTCCGCGGCCTCGACGCCCCGAAGCTGCGGAAGACGCTGACCGATGGGGCCGCGCTCGAGGCGTACAAGAGGGACCCTTTCAACCCGCACGCCATCGCGCGGCTGCGCCTCAGCGCCTACCAGAAGGCGATCGTGATGAAGTACATCGACAACCTGCTCGACTGGGGCGACAGCCTGTTCACCCAGTTCACCACGGAGTCGATCCACGAGGCCGTGATGCTTTACGTCATGGCGTCGGATATCCTCGGGCCGCGCCCGGACAAGCTCGGGTCCTGCGGCGAGGGCAACATCGCGCCGAAGACCTACGAGGCCATCGCGCCTCACCTCGGCGCGGGCGAGGACGTGCTGATCGAGCTCGAGCAGTGGCACGTCGGGCGGCCGGAGGTCGCGCTGAGCCCTCAGGGCCTGCCGAAGATGCAGCGGGCGACGTTCGTGCTCGAGACGGCGCGGCTCGCCGCGCGGGGAGGCCGGCTCGGGGCGAACGCGCCGCCGGCCAAGGTGATGGTGCCCGAGCGGCGCGCGGTGGAGTGGAGCCTCATCGACGTGGACGAGCAGGTCGACTCGCGGCCCGGCAGCGCGCTCCTGGCCACCGAGAGGGACCTGGCCCAGGCGGGGCTCATCGAGCTCGACGCCGCGGAGGTCTCGGCGACCGTCAGGACCCCCGGCATGGCGCCTCAGGACGACAGGATCACGAGAGGGCTCATCGCCCGCCCGCTCGATCGGGCCAGGACGGGCATCGGCCTGTGGACCGCCTCCGGGGGGAAGGACGTCCCCGCCGCCGATTTCGGCAGCGTGGACAGGAGCTGGTTCGATCGTTTCTGGCGGTTCGGCATCGCCGTGATCCGGCAGGTCAGCCCCGTGTTCTGCATCCCGGAGAACAAGGACCTGAGCGCGTACTGGGCGCGCGTGGAAGATCGTCTCTTCAAGATCCGTAATTGCATGGACATCGCCGGCGTGAAGCGCCTGCCGGCCCTGTTCGCGCCGGAGATCGATCCGCGGCTCCTGGTCCGCGCCCGGGCGGCCGGGCTGTCCCTGGAGGACGTGCTCAACGCCACGACGGGCAGCCTGCCGCCCTACCGCTTCGCCTACCTCATCGAGAAGGCGAAGCAGGCCACGGCCACGGTGCAGGCGTTCGGCGCGGCGCTCTACGCGGCGCTGGAGCGGCGCGACAACGAGGAGCTGAGCCGGCTGCGCGTCGTGCACCAGCAGAACCTCCTGGAGATGACGACCAAGCTGCGCGAGCTCGACCTGCAGGTCGCGGACGAGGCCATCGAGCAGCTGCGCCGGCAGAAGGCGGCGATCGAGTACCGGCACGACTACTACCAGGGGCTGCTCGACGGCGATCTCAGCGCGTGGGAACGAACGCAGCAGGGGGCGCGCCACGCCGCCACCATCGCGTCGGGCATCGGCGCCTTGCAGCAGATGCTGGCCGGCGTCCTGTACCTCGTTCCGCAGCTCGGGTCGCCCTTCGCCATGAAGTATGGCGGCGTCGAGCTCGGCAACTCGGCGAATGCGTTCGCGTCGCTGACGCGCGCTGCGGCGACGCTCAGCGAGCAGGTGTCGGCCTCGGCCGGGCTCGAGGCGGGCTTCGAACGCCGCCGCGAGGGGTGGGAGCACCAGGTGGAGCTGGCCGAGCACGAGCTCCAGCAGGTCGAGAAGCAGATCACCGGCGCCAAGCTGCGCAAGGAGATCGCGGCCCGCTCGATCGACCTGCACGCGGAGAGCATCAAGCAGGTCGAGGAGATCTTCGAATTCCACAACGAGCGCTTCACGAACCTCGGCCTGTTCAACCACCTCGCCACCACGCTGCAGCGGCTCTACCGCGACGCCTACGGCGGCGCGCTCGCGATGGCGCGGCTCGCGGAGCAGGCCTATCGGTTCGAGCGCAACGACGAGGCGACTCCGCTCCTCTCTCCGAGCTACTGGGAGGTCTCGCGCGCCGGGCTGCTCGCGGGCGAGCGGCTGATGATCGATCTCCTGGCGATGGAGCGGCGCTTCATCGAGACCAACCTGAGGGCGCTCGAGATCGATCAGCCGTTCTCGCTCGCCCAGCTCGATCCGGCGGCGCTGATGCGGCTCAAGGAGACCGGGACCACCGACTTCTCGATCCCCGAGCTCGCCTTCGATCTCTTCTATCCGGGCCAGTACCGCCGCCGCATCAGGTCGGTGCGGCTCACCATCCCGTGCGTCACCGGACCGTTCACCAACGTGGGCGCGACGCTGACGCTGACCGGCTCGAAGGTCCGCCGGCAGCCCGCGCTGGGCGAGGCGGAGCTGTTCGATGTGCCGCTCCGGCGCAGCACCACGGTCGCCACGTCGACGGCGCAGAACGACGCCGGGGTGCTCGAGTTCGGCTTCCGCGACGAGCGATACATGCCGTTCGAGGGCTCAGGGGCGATCAGCTCCTGGAGGCTCACCTTGCCGGCCAACTTCCGCCCGTTCGACTACCAGACGATCACGGACGCGATCGTGCACATCGCCTACACGGCGGAGTTCGACGGCGCGTTCCGGGACGAGGTGGAGGCGGTCAACGGCGCCGCCGAGGGGACGATCGCGAGCGTTCTCTCAAACACGCCGCTCGCCCGAACCTTCAGCCTGAGGCAGGACTTCTCGAGCGTGTTCGCGCGGCTGCTTCATAGCCCGGTGGACACCGAGGTGCGGATCGAGATCACCCCACGGCATTTCCCGCTCTTCCTGCAGGGGCGCAGCCTGCAGATTACGGGCGCTTCGCTGATCCTGCGCACGCCGCGGGATCAAACCGCGACGGGGCTGCGCATCGCCGTCAACGGCGCGGAGCAGACGGACTTCACGCGTGAGGAGAGGTTTGGGGGCATGTTCGCGAGGGCGCTGGGCGCAGCGCTCGCTGGCAGTCCGGTCGCAACGCACCGTCTATCGGTCAGGGCATCGGGCGATCTTGCGCCCGATGCACCTGCGCCGGGCGATGTCTCTGCGCTCGACTCCACGAAGGTACACGATATCTTGCTGTACATCGAGTTCAAGCCGGCTTAGCGAGCGTTGCCCACCAATCGATGAGTTCCGTTTTGGCAGTTGTTTCGCCGAAAGAGGGCGATCTTCCGCCATGTGGCCAGCAGCGAATGCCTCGTTGCCTCGATCGCCAGCCGATAGGCGCTCTCGTGCGCTGCGCCTGTTGGACGCGCGCAGCCCCTGGCGTACGCGGCGGATGCTCGGGCAGGTTATGCCGGATGTCCCCCGAGACGCAGTGGTCCCCTTCGTGCCCGTGGAAGGCGAGTTCGCGACCGTGGCGGCCGAGCGAAAGCCTCCTCGCGCAGCGGAGTCGCTCACCGGCACCGCTCCCTTGCCCAACGTTCCGCGGGGGCCAGAGCTGCCGTTCTCTCGATCCGGTGCGGCGAAACTAGTGAAGCGCCCGCCTCCTGTGATCGCAGAAGCGGCGCCGCTTTCAGACATTCCCCGTGGCCCCGCTCTCCCGTTCACGGCCGGAGCATCGGGGACTCCCGTGCCGTCGACACCGACAGCCGGCCGCAGCAGCTGCGAGCCCCCTGGAAGCTCGCAGAGACGTCACCGTTGCAGGCTCCCCCTCGCGGCCCGGTGATCCCCTTCGCGGCAGCGAACCCCACGAGGCGTGCCGGAGCTCTGGCGGCATCGAAGCCCGCTCCGCCGGCCGCAGCAGACCTCCGGGAGACGTCGCTGAACCTCGCGATTCCCCGTGAGCTGCTGACGCAAGCCGCGTCCACGGATGCCCTTCCGACCGGAGCTGCCTCCCAGAGCTTCGCGGCATCGCCGCTTTCCAGGCCGTCGAGCACGGCCGAGGAGGGCGGTATGGTGCCCCTCCCAGAGCCGCTGGAGACGATTCTGCCGCTCGCGCAGTATGCCGCGCTCTGCGCGGAGCTGGCCCTGTCCCCCGCCATGGCCGAGTCGATCTTCCAGCGCTACGGCCTGGCTTCCGGCGAGGTCCGGTCAGCGGTCGATGCGGCCTGGAAAGAGCGGCTTCGCGGGTCCCCGGCGGAGTACGCGAGGTGGCAGGACATGTACCATCGCTACTACGCGCACTTCGCCAGGCGAGGTGCGCCCGCGCGGTGAACCGTCTTGATCTCACCATGCCTGAGGAAGGGAAGGGCACAAACCGAGCTTCGAGGATCGAGGCAGGCTCATCTTCGTCGGGATCGCCCATGCGTGATGCGCACAAGACGGCATGAGCGACAGGGCGGCGCTCGAGATGACGCGTTCTCCTCGGCACCTCGGCTTCGTGTACGACGAGAGGCGGCTCGCAGCACGAGAGCGCGATACCACGACCGGACCGGCTGGGCGCACGTCGTCAGGCTGGAGGAGCTACCGGCTGCGTCCCGTGCCCCGTGGCCCGGCCCCGTCCACCTTCGCGAGCCGCTTCTCGTGCCGCTCGATCGACTCGACGATCTTCGCCTTGCGCTCGCGCTCCGTACGCCAGCGCCGTGGCTCCGGCAAACCGAGCCACCTGGCGAGCCGCTCCAACGCGGCGACGTCCGCACGGAAGAGACTTTCACGGCTCAGACGGATCATGATGGTGACAGGATAAATCCGCGGCGCTCGCCGCGCCGGCACTTTGCTCGCCGCCCGTCCTGCATCAGCTGCACACCGTGCGCGCTCTCCGCCCTCCGGGCCCAGCCAACCGCGCGGCTCGCCTCGCACCCAGCAGGAAGAGTGGCCGATCCCTGCCCTGGTAACTCGCACTGGACCAGTTCGCGTTGTCATCATGCGAAGGGCGCGACCGTCGCGCTTCTCGTCACGGTGAGGCAATGAGCCGCGAAGCGCAGGAATAAGAGTTGTGAAGGAGAGCTCCTTCACGGAGGTACTGCACGCATGAACAATACCAAGTTCTTCATCAAGGCGCTACGCATTGTGGCAGCCGTTCTGACGATGATTGCGCAGGTGATCCTCGCCTGCATGGGCTGACCCCGGTCGCTTCGCGGGCTGATCCATAAGCCCGCGCTCTGTCTTGCATTCATCCCGACCCTTGTTTCGCCGCGCCCGCTCGGGCGCATGAGAGTCCTCATGTCCAACGTGCCCACTTCCGGCCTTCAGAACCCTGACGCTGCTGTCCCCTACGTCATCCGCGTGCTCACTGCGGACGCGATGAAGAAGGGCGCCGCCACGGCCGTCGCCGGCCTGCGTGGGGCGGCTATCTCGGAGGCAATCTGGCCGTCGTCGTAGCGGATCTCGTCGGCGCCGTAGCCTTCGAAGACGGCTCCACGGTGCCGAGCAGACGCACGTCGATTCCTGACCCATAAACCACAACCAGAGCAGCAGCCGAGGGCGGTGTGCGGGACCTTCCGTGCGCCGCTTTGGCTTTTTCGGAGTCATGACATGAAGCAGTACAAGAACGCGCCGCGCGCCGGCGCGGTCTCGGTGTCACTGACCGGTCTCGACGCGCATCTCGTTCGCGTTGAGGCCACGATCACACATCCGCCAGCGGCTTTCGAGATCATCGGCCTCAGCGAAGCGCGCCAGAGGGAGGCCCGCATCCGGGTGCGCGCCGCCCTGCAGCAGCTCAACGTGGATCTCCACCAGCACGGGATCTCCGTCCGTATCGCGCCGGAGGAGGTCGCGCGGAGCGGGACGTTCGACGTGCCGATGGCCCTCACCGTTCTCGCCGCGCTGGAACAGATATCCACGGCGTCGTTGAGGGACACGGTGATCCTCGGCGAGCTCTCGTTCAGCGGCACGATCCGGCCCGTGCGCGGCGTTCTCCCGAGCCTGCGCGGGGCCATCGCCCACGGCATCACCCGGGCGATCGTCCCCAGGGCGAACGCCCGGGAGGCGGCGAGCGTGCCCGGGATCCAAGTGCTCGTGGCCAACAACCTGGACGAGTTCGCGCGTTACGTACGCGGGGGCGCCCCCCTGGAGAGCGCGGGGGAGCCACCGCCCTTCCCGGTCGTGCCCCCGGCGGCAGCGCCGGACCTGGGCGACCTTCGTGGGATGGATGCCGCGCGGCGGGCGCTGGAGATCGCCGCGGCGGGCGGACATCACCTCCTGCTCATGGGCCCGCCCGGGTCCGGGAAGACGATGCTCGCACGGCGAATGCCGGGGATCTTGCCACCCCTCTCATTCGAGGAGGCGACCCAGGTCACCTCCGTCTACTCGGTGGCCGGGCTGCTCATGCCGGAGGTGGACTTGATAGGGGCGCGTCCCTTCCGCGCGCCCCATCACACGGTGAGCGGAGCTGGCCTCGTGGGTGGGGGTGAGCCGGTGCGGCCCGGCGAGGTCTCCCTGGCCCACCACGGGGTGCTCTTCCTCGATGAGCTGCTCGAGTTCCGGAGCAGCGTCTTGGAGGCCCTGCGGCAGCCGCTGGCCGAGGGTCGCGTCACCCTCGCCCGGGGGCGCACGCGCACGACCTTCCCGGCGCAGTCGCTCATCGTTGCCGCCATCAACCCGTGCCCCTGCGGGTTCGCGGGGGACTACGCACGACGCTGCGTCTGCTCCCCGGAGCGCCTGCGCGCCTACCGGGCGAGGCTGAGCGATCCGCTCTTCGACCGCTTCGATGTCCAGGTGGCGCTCCCGCCGGTTGACGTCGCCGCGCTCCAGAGCAGATCGAAGGACGAGCCCTCGTGCGAGGTGCAGAAGCGCGTCATCGCGGCTCGCGCTGCGCAGGAGGAGCGAACACGAGCGGGCGCGACAGACCGGAGCAACGCCCAGCTCTCCCCCCGGGAGCTCGATCAGGTCGCGACACCGGACGCGGCCGGGGCTCGTGTCCTCGCCGAGGCCACCGAGCAGCTGAGCCTCTCCGCGGCGGCTTACAGCCGCGTGCTCCGGGTCGCACGCACCATCGCGGACCTCGACGGGAGCGACAGCGTTCGCGCCCCGCACATCGCCGAGGCCGTACACGCAGTGCTGCTCCCGCCTCGGGGAACCGCGGCCACGCCCCCGGCCTGATGCGCCGAGCCTGTCGGCGTCCAGAGGGAACTGGACCGCAACAGCACCGCAGCTCACCTCGGCTTGGTGAGCAACAAGAACGCGAGGCGGCGTGCGGGCACTCCCGCGCGCCGTCTTCTTCATTGAAGGATCGAATGCTGAGACTCGCGAAGAACAAGATCGTAACCCCACCCGTCCTGGATCGCGTCCGCCGTCGCCTCACCCGGAGGCTCCTTCGGGGTTGCACAGCCGCGGACCCGCAGTGGGGCTACTACCACCAGTTCGCGATCAGGATGATGAAGTCCTACCAGAACCCGCTGGCTGACCTCGACCTCGTCGGCTACTGGGTGGTACCGCTCGCCGAGACGGATCACTGGATCGACGCGCAGATGCTCGGGGGCCCGGACGGGCGCGTCCTCGACATCCCGGACCCGTTCGAGGAGATCGGCCCGCCGCCCTTCCCTCAGCTCCATGAGGTCGTGGACTTCTTCCTGTCGCTCGCGCAGGCCGTGTCGCAGAAGTCCCCGAACACGGGCGCGGGACCGTCCTCGTGAACCGGAAGGTCGCGCAGGCGCCGTTCGCCGTGGGATCGGATGGAACTGTCTTCGTCAACCTGGCGCATGTGCGGGGTGACGTCGCCGTGGTGAAGCTCGTCCGAGAGGCTCGACGGATGGACGGGGTGCTGTTCCTCGGCATCTCCGTCGCCCGGCTGGAGAAGGACGTGCTCGTCCAGGCCATCGACAACGCGGGCGCCGAGGCGATCGCGAAGATGGTCGGCCGGCGCCTGCGCGAGCAGAAGCGACGAGGCCGGCGCTCTTCGTCTCGGGGGCCGCGATGAAGGTGCTGCGCGTCGTCCGCATCGAGACGGCGCCGGGCGGCACGGTGCACCTCATCACGGAAGCGGGCGAGCGCGTCATCGTCCGCCGCGGGAAGATCGAGGGCTACAGCACCGTCCGGATCGTCAAAGTGACCGAAGAAGAAGTCGCCGATCGGCACATCCTCAGCGCCGAAGCCCTGCCGAAGCGCGGCGCCGGGCCCGCCGTCTTCTGACCGCCCGCCATCCGTAAACCCGTGCGCCCGGGAGCTTGCTCTCGAGCGCACGCGCTCGCGAGCTGCGACGGCGCACAGAGGGAGACGTCCATGACAGAGAAGAAGCTGCGCCGCAAGGCGCTCGGGGACACCGCATAGCCACATGCACGGGCACCGCAGGCATCACGACGGCCTGCCCAGGGCGACGTGTGCCCATTGCCTGGCCATCCGCCGCTTGATGCGCTCGGCGCTGCGCCCGAAGGCGCCTTGGAACCCCAAGACCCTCGCCATCCGATGCCCGCGATGCTGCCCAATCCGTTTGTCGCGCCACACCTCGTCACGGAGCGATCGGGCTTGTTTTACTCACGTGCGTCAGGCGACTTCACCCGAAACGACTCATGAGCCGGTAATCCAACCGCGACCTGGTCCCGTGCCCTTTGCGCGCGGCGCCTGGCTCGCCCGGCGGGGCGGTGGCGGTGCCGGGCGCGCGTTCTGCGGCCACTGAAAAACGCCGCGAACTACCGAATGCCTGCTCTCTGGACCTCTTCTTCGCCGGCTACGCCGCGAGCCGCGTGCTTCAAGGCACGACCGTTCGCGCGAGCGTGCGGGCACCGGTGAACCCGGTGCCGTGTCATCGACGCCGAGCTCGAGCCGACCCGCCGCCCTGGCCCCTTGCCGCAGGACGGCAATCATGGCGCCCACCGCGCCGCCTTGCCCTGACCGAGGGCGCCCGGCCGCTACGTTTGGAAGCCGAGAATCACCAACAAGCGTTCGTCGCCTTGCCAGACGGGCGGCCCGTCGACAACCCGAACCACCTGCCGCGGCTGCTCGGTCACGCTACGCTTCGACGTCTCGGGAATGGACCAGACAATGCGCGTGGTGCTCTCGGGGCCGTCATAGTCCCAAAGTTCAGACGAGGCATAATACCGATCGACCTGGCGCGACACCTTGTGAATGAAGTCGGGCGGCCCGGCCGTCGCGAGCACGTCGAGGGCGCTCGCGCCCGACGGCGTGGCCCTCGCGACGCGCCACGCCGCGGCGGGCGCGGCCGTCGGCACTTCGGCGTCGCCCTCGCGGGGGAAGCTCGCGTCTGATCTTACGAACGCGTAGTTGCCCCCCGCGGCCGGCTCTTGTCCCAACGCCCGTAGCGCGAGCCGCGCCAGCGAGCGTGTCGACGAGCGATGCGTGCAGTGCGAGCCCTTGCCGAGCACGGCCGACGCCGACGAGGACGAGCGCCCGCGGCGGGCCTCGACCCGGCGAAGCAGCGGCACCGCGTCGGGCGGGCGCCGCGCGATGACGACGGCGAGAGCGCCTTCGACATCTCGCCAGCGCCGCCAGTCAGATGCCTCGGGCTCGGCCTGGGCGACGAACTCGGAGAGCACGCCGAGGGCGCGCTCGGTCTCGACGGCCTCGATCGCGGCCTCGACCCCCTTCGCGGCCCCCTCGTCGAGCGGGGCCATCGCCCCGAGGTCGACGATAAGGCGTCGGCCCCAGCCCGCCCGCAGCGAAAAATACGTCGCGTCGCCGTCGCGGACGAAGGTCATGAGCGAGCCTTGGCTCCAGATGGGGCCGGCGGTCGAGACGCACACGTGGCGGTCGGCCCAGAGCACCACGCGCGGGCGCGGCCCGTGTCGCCGGTCTCGTCTTCGCTTCGGAGCGCGTTCGGGCACGATGCCGGGGTCGGCGCCCTCGGGCGCGATGACGACGACGAGGGCCTTCTCGCCGGCCCGGGTAAAGAACAAGAGCTGGTCGGTCACCGAGAGGGGGTGGGCGTGCACCACGACGTAGCCATCGTTCGAAACCCACGCCGCCACGGGCGACCCTTCGCTTCGGTCCTGCCAGTGTTGCCACAGGGGGGCCTGGTTTCGCGCGTCCATCAACCGGTAGCGAAAGTTCTTTTGAAATATCCGATACGACGACCCCTTCACGAGGGCGCCGTCGCGAACCAGCTCGTTGCCGTTGTCGGCCGAGAGCGCCTCGAGGCAGAGCCCGCCGTCGGGCGAAGTCGCACGGAGGTCGGCGAACGAGCGCGCGGTCATGACGCCAGGGCGATCGTGTCGCGCCGGCGGGCGCGCCGCAAGAGCCCCTTCAAAGCGGCACCTGCAGCACTCGGCGCCTGCGCGCGAGCTCTACACGTCGGCGCTCTTCCGGGCCGCGTACGACTACGCCGAGAGGACCTGCGATGCGGTGCTCATCGTGCCCGCGTTCTACGGCGCGGTCGCAACGAAGGCGGTGACCGGCCGTATGAACGGAGCCTGCGCCTGTACAACAAGCGCGAGCGCGAGGACTGGGGCGTGCGCCCGGTCGGGCAGTTCCTGCCGTCGTTCAAGCTGCCGCCTCGGCTCGTGGTCCTTGCCGGTATGCTGTATACCGGCGCGCTCGCGCACGGAGCGCACTGGCACAACCTGCCACGGCCGGAGGAGCCCATGCGCGGCATCGCCGGCTGCGGCCTGCGGATAAAGTGGCTCAGGGCGAACACCCCGGCCAACCGGACCGACGAGCGGGCCTCGGGAGGTGCGCGATGACACGCCGAGAGCACGCGCGAAGGAACTCGCCACCTTGGCGGAGCGGGTGCGGCAGCTCGCCGACCGCACGAACAAGTCCGAGGCGCTCCGGTGCACCGGGCCGGTCTCGTGCATCAGGAAAGAGCAGGCGCGGAAATTTTGGAAGAACCTGCGCCCGCCCTGGGCATACGACACCGCTCGTCTCTGCAAGGGCTGCCGGGCGCACTGGTACATCACCATGGCGTTGGTCGAGCTCGACTCGCTCGAGGGCGCTGCGGCAGAGCGAGCGCGTCCTACCCGCCCGTAGGCAGCGCGATAATCGAGGGAGCTAGGGTGATCGAGTTCGACACGTTCGACAACACCATAATGTACGCCTGCGAGTACAGCGGAAGACTCTGGGGGGATGGCGACGGGCGCGTCGTCTGGTTCAACCCGCGCGTGAGCATGTCCTTGATCCTGACCCACGCCCTCTGCAAGGGCGGCGGCTTCATCGGGTCGTGGCGTGAGTCCGTCGAGTGCCGCCATCAGCGGCTGGCGCTCTACTGCTCCGCGCTCCCGTCGGGCCCGATCATCCTCGGGTCCGACGGGGGACGCACATCTCCGGTTGAAATGGTTGCCCACACGCCGTGGTCCAAGTAACTTCAGATTATGGCCCTCCTGGACGAGATCCAGCGTAAACGCGTGGCGTACCACGAGGCCGCGCACGCGGTCCTTGCCGTAGCCCAACGCTTCTTGTTGGTGAAAACGTTGCTGACGCGTGGCACAACGACCGACAGAAGTGTCGGGGGCTTCACTGATTGGTGGGACGTGGACCCACTAAACCGAGATGAAATCGATCTCGCTGAAGCTAAGGCCCATGTCTTCTACGCAGGCGAGTATGCCGAACGGCACCTTGCTGCGATCGATCGGTCGGTGTGGGTTCCCGCGCACGACGCAAATTGGGACATCGACGAGAGCCATGCCGCAGAAGTACTAGCGCTGGTTCTGCAGACTAACCCTCATGCTGATGCGCGAGTTCGCCGTGAGACTGCGCAGCTTGTCCGCACGTATTGACGTGCCATCGCTAACGTAGCGTGGGAGTTGTTCGCGTTCTACCCTAATCCTGCTGCGCAGGCAGTCACCGGAAATGGATTTGGCTTAGTTCCCGAGAGCCGAATCGTGCCGGGAGGCGAAGTGCTTCGGTACTTCGGTGAAGATCGCATCGCCGCAATTGCGCTTGGTCGGTTTCAGGCCAGAGGTTCCGCGAACGGAAGCGCCCTTGATGATTGGCTTGAATCCCAGAAAGAGGTAGCGTTAGAGTATCCCGAACTCGTGGAGTACTGGATTATTGATGACAACATCAACGGTCCGCCTTTGTCTGCACGATTCCGATTTAACCTCCCAGCGGAAGCGCAGTGCGCCGCTAACAATCTCAAAAATTTTAACATTAGCGTCAGATTGGACGATTCCGTGTTGACCGTGGACATGGCGGAGCCCTCGGGGGTGCAGCTTGTTGTTAAATTTACGCAACGCAGTGGTGGCAACTACATCCGGCAACATTGCGGGCTCTTCCTTCGGTGAGATCACCGAGGGTACTGGTGATGGTGCGAGCCTGCTCGGCAGCACGGCATAGCCCGTATAAGACGTTTTCCGCCCTCGTGGGTGCCATCGACGACCTACCCTGCTTCGAGCCGGCAGCGGAGAGGTTGTGGATGGGCGCGTTCTATGTCCCTCGCACGATGGTGTTCGCCCTCCTCGACTGCCGGAGCCAGCACGCGGCGATCGAGTAGGCTGTCTGCGAGGATAACCCGACCGTGCCGAGGGTCGGTACTGACGTAGCTGGGACGACGACGCACTTGTGCCAGAGGAGAGCCCTCGGTGGTCCGAACAATCGTCACACATCCTAGGTCCAGCATCAACCTCCTTGCGAATCCGGCCACCGCCAGCTACTTCGCCACGAAGGAGCACGAGGTCTACTACCACGCCCTCAAGCACGTGGGGTCACGACGGGACTTCCACAGCGCCCTCGTCGACGTTTGCACCACGTTTATAGAGCAGGCTCTCGACGGAGAGAACGAACAGCTCATCGACGAGCTGATCGCGACTGCGAGGGCGACGGCCGTTTCCGGTCTGGCCGGGGGTGATCTGCTCGAAGAGGCGCGCAATCTCCACCCTCAGGGGTTTGCACTGCTCCAGCTTCAAGACCCGCTCTCCTACGAGTCGTTGAAGTCTGCCTATCGGGATGCAGCCAAGCGTTACCACCCCGATTGCGGAGGGTCGCACGACGCGATGACCGCGATCAACACGGCGTACCAGATCTTCCATTCATTGCTCGAGTTCGCAACTCACTTGGACGGCGGATCCGACGATCCCGAGGCTTACGGATCCAGCAGGGGGGCACCGATACGCACCTGTCGAGACTACGTATACGCTATCGGCGTGTTGCTCTTCTCCGTCGCGCTCGACGAGTGGGCGCTCGACGAGGCGTTCAGCTGGCTAGAGCGGATCACGTCCAAGCCGTGGCAACGGTCCCGCTACGCGCGGGACGAGCACCAGCGCATCGATCTCATCGAGCCAGCCACGAAGCTCGCCACTCGCTTCGCGCTCGCCGGGCGCCGCGCCGAGGCGGAATTTTCACTCGCCGTAGCTCACGACGGACTGCGTATTGCGACCGCTCTAGGACTCTTCTATGACCGCGTCGTGCGGGAAGCGGAGGAAGCAGTTGTCGGCAAGCGGCGCCCGAAGGTGGTCCTCAACCACCCAGTACAGGCCGCGAACGCGTACCGGCTCGGGATTATCGACGCGAAGCGCTACGCCAAAATAACGGAGAAGTTAAGCGGCGCTGGCTCCAAGGACCTGCAGTACGAGGAGGTTCTGGCACAGTTCGTCGCTGCGGGCGGCTTCTTGCAGGCGTTGCCGACCGATGTCACGGCACATAGCAAACAGATGCGCGCACGGCTCGTGCCGGAGCCAGGGTACTTCATCCATCGCATCGCCGACCTTTCTGACGACCAGCAGGCGGAGTACCTCTCGGCGTACGGGCCTCGTCCCACCCTGCATCTTGTGCGGAAGTACGCGTCCATTCGACTGCAGAGTCTCCTGGACACCGCGATGCTCCACCCCGGCGCCGTCCCCCTCGGCCGCATAGAACGTGAGGCGCGCAGCATCAGCAAGTTGCTTCCCGGCTCCAGAGAGGGCTATGGGTCCGACGTCGCCGATGCGGTCCAGCTGCTTGCAGAGCAGCCCGAGGAGGAGCGCCGCGAGCGTCTTCTGCTTGTCGGCAAGCTGCACAGGAACGCCGGCCGACTGGCGAAGGGTGAAGTGACGATCTCGATCGGTGGCATGGCAGTGCCTCCGTTCAGCCTCGGTGTGACGACGAACTACTTGGACCTCGTGCGACGCCCGCTAGCGGATCTGCGCCACGCGCTTCGGTCCGGTAATTTTCCAGAAAGTTCTGACGCTGCACGAGAGTCGGCTGCATGGAAGCCGGATCTTGACGCTCTCGGTACCCCCGAGATGGAGAGTTCGAGCGCGGCCGCCTTTGCAGCACTCCGTGTGTCCAAAGACAATCCCAATGCTGCCGCCCAAGTCTTTGAAGCCCATGTTGAGCGACTCCTCGCTCTCGGCAAGGTGATGGTCCACGTGCAGGAACTCCAGGTGGGTTATTGGATCGACAAACTCTCCATCGCGCTGGTACGCCTCAAACGATGGGACGAGGCTCGGCAGTGGATCGAGACTTACTTTGAATTACCAGAGCGCTATCGCGCGCGCTCCAGCCCGTCAGAGCAGGAAAGTATGCAGCGCCGATTGGAGCGGTGCCGCAAGATGCTCGGGTAGCTTTCCAGGCCCAGCGGGAGGCGTGCGTCGTCGTTGTTGTGAACACCAGGAAACCTTCGGGGAAGCATGAGAGCCGGTTGTTGCATATTCCGCAGACTCCAGTTAGCGCGATCCAGCGGTGCACGGACGCTTCTGCGTACAGTCGGGTTGTTCGCGGACAGGGGTTGCGCGACGAGTGAGCTCGACGGCGGGGGTGGAGCGGTGGATCGAATGATTTCAAGTGCTTGCGAGTGGCGGGAACGCGGGGGACGTGGGGTGGCAGCGCGGGGGGAAAGCCCCTGGGTGGTGGGCCCGAGAGGCAGATGAGCGAGCCGAACCTCGCGCTTCCCCCGCCTATCCACCAGGCTCCCCCGCTCCAGTCGTCCCTCCTAAGTAGCTGAAATCGCTGCTTCCACCCCTCCACCGCGATCTCGAGACCCATCGGCTCGAAAGCGCACCAGCTCGGGGCGACCAGAAGGGACGCGAGCCTGTGCTCCTTGCTCGTGCAGCAGCCGGAGCGCGAGCAATCCCCGCGCAGGCACGCAGATGCCTACACTCACCTGGAGCAGCGCAAGACTTGGGCGTCCTCGTTCTTGAACGTAGCAACCACCGGCACCGGCAGAGCCCGGCATCCGGAATGAGACCGGTGAGGAGGGCCGGTGCCCGAAGGGCGATGCGCACCTCGACCTCCTGACCGAACGAGGTGGCCGGCGTTGCCTGGTACCGGCACCTGCTGTGGACGAGCAGGGTCAGCTCCAGCTTTTCCTCCTGCACGCTCAGCTGGTACGGCTGCATCAGGTTGCCCCGACCTCGCAGCCCGTAACGCCGGTCGGTGCCGAGTCAGGCACAACCCGGGGTGGAGGGGTGGATCGAATAATTTCGCATACTTACGAAGGGTGGAAGCACGGGGGGACGTGGGGGAGCTGCGGGGGATGGCAGCTTGCCGAGCTCGCCCGCCAGGTCCACGGCCGGGCACCACCACCACCAAAGCCGCGCTAGGCTCCTCGGCGTGGAAGCGCAGCCGAACTCGAAGACCATCGCCACCGTCGTTGCCAAGATGAGGCCGGCTGATCGCCTGCCCCTCTTGCTGCCCGCCCACGACCGCTTCGAGCGCGTCTTGGGCGACCTGCTCCTGATGGGCTCCACGGACCCCGATGCCGACGTCGAGCAGCTCCTGCGTGAACTCGACGTCCCCGGTATCCAGGCATGTGCCAGGACCTATGTCTATGAGGAGGAGTTCGGCCGCTTTGTGGCGACAGTTGCATATTTCGGACCCGTTCCCATCGATCCCGACCTGGCAGGACGGCTCTGGCCCGTCAGCGGGCGTGCCCAAGCCGAGGCGGTAGCCGAGATGATGCGGCACATCCAGGAGGCCCTCGTTCCGCTGGCGCTCATGCCCTCGGGGGAAGGGCTCCGTCGGCTCCTGATAGACACGGGAGCGGGCTGGCCTGTTGCGGAGGGGTACGAGCCTCCTCCACGTGGCCGAGGCCGCCCGTCAGACCGTGTTCAGAAGAGCCTTCTCGTGCTCGGCGTGAAAGAGGGTATCTTCCGGGATGGAGCCCGTCCGTATGTTGACGTCGCTCCTGCCATCGCCTCCGTGTACGAGGGCAAGACCAACCAGGAGTCTATTGTCCGGCGAATGAAGGGGGTCCGGCAGGAGATGCCGATCCCGAAGGAATGGCAGGACACCCTGCTGTGCGAGCGCGTCTCGCCGCTCCGCTCCGGCATGTTCAGCGCGCCCGCCGACGATCCGGGTGCTGACCCGCCTATCGTCGCGGAGTGGAAGGCTGGTCGCTGGCCCCAACGCCAGCGATGAGCTGGTGTCCAGGGGGATAAAAATCCTCGACGCGGAGAATCGTCGGCGCGGACGACTCCATTTTTATCCCCAGTGCCGGTGTTGCTGGTGCTGCGCATGATACGCGCTGATGGGCACCACAAACATCCTTCGTGCGCGCCGCCGCGAGCTCGGTCTCTCGATCGATGAGCTCGGACAGCGCGCAAACATCGAGCGCTCCCGTCTCTCCCGGGCGGAGCGCGGGTACATTCGTCTCAATGGCGATGAGCTGAAGCGGCTGACGTTCCACCTCGGGCTCGAGGAGGAACAGATCATCGCGACGATCACAGACCCGGTCCGCAAGCAGGGTGAGCCCCCGACGGGAGGTGCGTCGTGATTGCGCCGGGTCCGACGCCCGAGGTCACCGCGCTGGGCGCGGGCGACGACGGCAGCGCGCCGCCTCGCGATCGTAAGGACGAGGAGCTGGCGGAGATCATCGCCCGCGTCTCGTCCGCGTTCGCCATCGGCAGCGAGGAGGCCGTCCAGACCATCGTCGTCTCGTTCGCCTGCATGCACAGCAACATCGCCTTCCCCATGGAGGTCCAGGTCCGGCACGTCGCCGAGGTGCTCAACCACGTCGGCGACGCGGCTGTGCTTGCGGGTCTGCACGACGCGCAGTTCTGGGTGCAGCGGCGGGTGAGCAAGAGCGCGCGGCCGGAGGCGATCCACGGCGCCGTCGTGGACGTCGACGTCCAAGTCACCGATGTCCTCGCGGAGATCGAGCGCGCGGGCATCCCGACGCCGACGGCGTACTTCCCGACCCTGAACGGCTACAAGCTCGTCTACGCCTTCGCGGCAGCGGCGGATGTGTCCGTCTTCGAGCAGATCGCCCTCCGGCTCACTCTCGCGCTCGAGGGCGGCGATCCAGCTAGCTGGAACCCCTCGCAGGGGCAGCGGCTGCCGAAGTGCCTCAAGACCACGACGTCGGGGGTAGTAGCGGTGAACTTCGCCGCGCAGCTCGCCAACCCTGTCGCGCTCGCGCCGGTCGTCCAGGCCGTCCCGTTCCCGCGACGCCTCCAGCGCCAGCTGGGGGCCTGGAGCCCTTCGCCCGCTGACCGCGAGCAGATCCGCGAGTTCCTCGCCCAAGTGGGCATCCCGGCCCCCGACGAGCCGGGCAAGGCGCTCTACGCGGCGTGCCCCGCGAGCGAGGAGCACGACTCCAAGTGCTGCTACGTCAACGTGCACGAGGGCGGTGCGATCAACGTCACCTGTCTCGGGGGGCACGGTGGTGAAGGAAAGAAGCACTGGTCCGAGCGCGACCTCCTGCTCCTTGCGGGCGGGGAGGCAGCGGCCGGCAATGCCTCGTTCGACCTGATGCGCGACCTGCCGGTCACCTGGGCTGCGCAGCAGCTCTGTAAGCGCTGCGCGAAGCGCCGTCTCCCCCCGGCTGCGCTGTCCAGTTCATGATGGCGTGCATGACAAGGACGAAGGCGACCGAAGTGATGTGGTCCGAGCGCGTTCGGGCGTGGCGCGAGAGTGGTGAAACGGCGGAGGAGTTCGCTCGGAGCCGCGGATTTGCGGCCTCGACGCTGCACGGCTGGTCGAGCCGGCTGTCACGGGCCGAGCCCCCGCGCTTTCTGCGCCTGGTGCCGAAGGCGCCCGCCGTGACGAGCAGCGCTTCGGAGCTCGTCGTCGAGGTCGGTGGCGCGCGCGTGCGCGTGGCAGCGGGCTTCGACGCCGCGCTGCTGGCCGACGTGGTCCGCGCCCTCGGCGGAGGCGCGCGATGATCCCGGCCGGCGTGCAGGTGTTCGTCGCGCTGGAGCCGGTGGACATGCGCTACGGCTTCGAGCGGCTCTCGGGGCTGATTCGCGAGCGTGTGGGGTATGAGGCGCGCTGCGGAGCGCTGTTCGCGTTCATCGGCAAGCGGCGGACCAGCATTAAGATCCTCTTCTTCGACGGCAGCGGACTCTGCCTGTTTTCAAAACGCCTTGATCGCGGGGCGTTCGTGCTGCCCGACCCCCCGACCGAGGGCGCCACGCACGTCGAGGTGGACGACGCGACGCTCGAGACGCTGCTCGACGGCATCGAGATCGCGCCGACGTCCAAACCGCGAAGGCGTGCACCGCGCCGCGTCCACTGAGCCGCACGAATTCACTCGACAAGTACGATCGGCTTACGTAGAGCGGCGTCGTGCACGACGCTGCCGCGAAGCCGACGCCGACGCCCGAGCAGCAGCGCATCGCGCAGCTCGAAGCGGAGCTCGCAGCGGCCAAGAGCGAGCTCGTCGGAGCGCGCGATGCGCTCGTGCAGCTTCGGCGCGCCTACACCCGTGCGCTCGAGCAACTCCAGCTTTTGCAACGTCGACTGTTCGTGGCGAAAGCGGAGCGCGCCGAGGTGAGCGCGGAGCAGCTCGCGTTCGAGTCGATGTTCCTCGAGGTCCAGCGTCTCCAGAAGGCACTCGACGACGCCGAGGGCAAGACGGGCGACGAGCGGCAGCACGACGACCCCAAGGGGCCGAAACGAAGGACCGGCAGCAAGGGCCGTCGCGACCTGTCCGAGTCGGACCTGCCCGTCGTCCGCATTGAGCTCTCCTGTCCTGAGCTCGATGCGACGGCGACGCGCATCGGGGTCGAGGAGACCTCGCGACTCGGCTACGAGCGCGGCGGAATGCGCCGCATCGTGCTCGCACGCGTCGTGTACAAGGCCGAGCGGTCCGTCACGGATGCGAGCAGCGCTGGCGAGGGGGAAGCTGCCCCGCTCCAGGTCGTCGCGAGAGAGGTCCCGGCGCCGACGCCCGCAGCGAGCGTCAGCCCGGAGGGCACGGCAGCGGCCGGCGAGCCGAGCGCTTCCTCCACAGCGCTCGACGCGCCCTCGCTCGACGCGCCGCCGCCGGCGCCGAAGGGCGAGACCTGCACGGTCTTCATCACGACGCCGCTTCCGAAGGAGCTGTTCCGGAGGTCGCTTCTCGCGCCGTCCATCATTGCGCACATCCTCACCAGCAAGTACCTGCTCGGTGTCCCGTTCTATCGACTGGAGCAGCAGCTGGAGCTTCAGGGCGCGTCGCTCGATCGCGGCACGATGTGCCGCTACGCCGAAGACGCGGGCGCGACCCTGGGCGCCATCGTCGAGGCCGCACGCAAAGAAGCCTTCGAGACCGCCTTCTGCCTGTCCACGGACGCCACCGGGGTCTCCATCCAGCCTGGGCCCATCCAGGAGCGCAAGGACAAGAAGCCCGGGCCGTGCCGCAAGGGACACTTCTTCGTCGTCCTCGCGGACAAGGATCACGTCTTCTTCGAGTACCAGCCCAAGCATACCAGCGCTGCGGTCTGCGAGATGTTCCGCGGCTTCTCTCGGTACATTCAAGCCGACGCTCACGCCATCTATGACGCCCTCTTCCGCGGCACACCACCAAGAGGCGCTGCTGCCGACGAGGAGCGCGGTCCGCCCCCGACCGAAGTCGGATGCTGGTCGCATTGCCGTACCAACTTCTGGGAGGCGGCGGTCTGCAAGCACGAGCTCGGCGTCGAGGGGCTGCGTCGCATCAACGCCATCTTTGCGGTCGATCGCAAGCTCGCGGATCTTGCGCCCGCACAGCGCAAGGTGCGCCGTGACGCCGTCGTGCGCGCCTTGGTCGACGCGTTCTTTGCGTGGGCGAGGGCCGAGCACGCGCGTCCCCGCGAGCGCGGCCTCGTCTCTACTGCGCTCGGCTACGCCCTCAACCAAGAGCAGCCCTTGCGGCGCTTCCTCGACGACGGTCGGCTGCGCCTGGAGAACAACGCCAGCGAGCGAGCGCTGCGATCCATCGCCGTTGCGCGAAAGTCCTGGCTCTTCTTCGGCAGCGACGACCACGCCTCGGCCGCGGCCAACCTCTTCTCGCTCGTGGCCAGCTGCAAGCTGCACGGCCTCGACCCCGAGGCCTACCTGGCCGACGTCATCCGCGTGATGCCCTACTGGCCGCGGGACCGCTACCTCGAGCTCGCCCCCAGGTACTGGGCGCGCATCCGCACCCGGCTCGTCGCCGACGAGCTGAAGCTCGCCCTCGGGCCGATCACCGTCCCGCCCCCGCTTCCCGCGGAAGAGCAGCACGTGACGGGCTGACCGAGTCGGTTCCATTGCCCCCATCTTGCACCAGCTGACCGAGGTTGGGGCCGACGGCGCTTCGTGCAGCGCTTACGCAGCTCTTCGAGCACAAGCTCTCTAACTGGCCGGCGCCGCTGCGGCACGCCGCCTTCACGGCGTGGATGTACGACAAGGCGCTTCGCGAGGCGGAGAGCCCCGAGGCCGTCGACCGGGTGCTCTCGATCTATCGGCAGCGCCTGGCGGGAGATCGCGCGTTCGGCCCCGTGCACATGTACTTCTCCGGGGTCGAGCAGCGCCTCGCGTACCACGACGCGGCCGGGCGGCGTTACTTCGTGAACTGCAAGGAGAGCGGGCCGAGCACAAGGTCGAACCTGCACGAGTGCCAGTCGACCGCGGCGTGGGCCCTTGTCGAGGAGGAGACGGAGGACGGTACCAGCGAGTACGTGCCCGGGTGGGTACCGACCACGAGCTCCCTGATGAACAAGAGCATGATGGGCCAGCGCTCGGCGCTCCGGGTCCTCGGTGTCCCCGCCGTTACGCGCTACGACCTCCCTGTCGCCTACGTGAAAGACGGATGGGAGGTGGAGCCTGGCACGAAGGCTGTCACGGCAACGCTAGCGTTCACCTTTCCCCCGAACACGAAGGAGATCCCGGCGCTCGAGTTCTTCCTCGACCTCTTCCGTGCTGGCCGTCTGCCGCTCGCCACCGAGAACGATGTCCGTCTGTTCGTCGCCTGCATTGCCGCTCCGCTCCTGCGCGACATCGGCCGCGGTCAGCTCGGCATCTTCTGGTTCATCGGCCCGCCGGGCGCCGGCAAGGACTTCTTGGCCGAGATGGCCGCCGCGGTCTGGGGGGCGACGAGCCCCCACCCGCTGCGGGGCAGCTTTGACATCAACATCACGAACGACCAGGAGACGAAGCGTTCGTTCGCCGCCGCGCAGGGCGCCGTCTACGCCCGTGCGAAGGAGGCCGGCAAGCGCCTCGGGATGGTCGAGACCCTCATTCAGGTCGCCGGCACCAGCACGCTGACCGCGCGCGGCATGCGCGAGAACGAGCGCAGTATCCCGAACTCGTTCGTCATTGTCGCCGACTCCGCCGAGGACCTGCCCGACCGCCGCGAGATCAGCCGCCGGACGGTGATGATCTCGGTCGCTGACATGGACGACTCCATCTCAAAGGGCGCCGTGCTCGACGAGGTCAAGCAGGCCGCGCCGGGGCTTCTGCTCAACCTGCAGCGCCTCATCGAGTCGAAGAAGCCGGAGTGGTACTTGCGCCAGACCGATACCCGGTCTCGCCTTCAGATTCCGGTCGCCCTGTCCCGCCTCCTCGATGCCGCGTTGCCGGAGGTCCAGGGGCAGGATCTGAGCGACATCTTTGAGGCGATGATGGAGTTCATCGCGACGCCAGGCGCAAAGGAGGAGGGCGAGCGCGAGAGGAAGAAGGCCATAACCCGCGGCGTCAAGGAGTCACTGGAGATGAAGACGCTCCCCTCCTACAGGATGTCGCTCTTCATCGACCAGATGAAGGGCATCGCCGGCTATCGTGAGCTGTTCGCGACCTTCGGCGATAAGGCCAGGACGCTCACGACGCGTATCATCCGCGAATCCGGCTATGCCGCCGTACGGACGGGCAAGGTGCCATATCTCGCAGTCAAGATCGGCAACGCCGAGTACGCCGTGAAGTTCACGCGCTCTAGCCGCAACTTCATCCTCGTCCCCGTCGAGGACTATGAAAAGCAGGTCCTCTCTTCCGGAAAAGCCACGTCGCCGCAGCCGGCCACTCCGACGACGCAGGCAAACACCGTGGATACAAGCGCGGCGCCGCAGGCGACCACGCGGCCGCCGAGCGATGCGCAGCCGAGCGACACGCCGACGGTCTTCAGCGACGACGAGCTCCTCAACACCGAGGGCCCGGGTAGCGCGAAGGGTGGCACGCCGTGAGGCCGCGCGTCGAAGACTGCGTGTTCGTCGACTTCGAGACGGTCACGACGGGCGATCTGTCGTTGAAGAAGATGAGCACGTTCGAGTACCTGACCGAGCCGCGCTTCGACGTCCTCTGCGTCGCGATCGCCCTCGGACGAGGGGACGCCCACGTTTATTGGAAGGGCGCCCCCTCGTCCGCGGGCCTCGATCAGGCACAGGCCGTCTTGCGGAAAGCGGCCGAGGAGGGCCAGCGGCTCGTCGCGCACAACGTCGGCTTCGACGGTCTCGTCTGCAGGCTGCGGTGTGGTTTGGACTTCTCGGGATATTTCGACACCACCGGCTACGCCCGCTTCCTGGGCATCCAGGCGGGCCTCGCCAACGCGGCCGCGTTCTTCGGCAAGAACAAGCTCGAGGCGCCGCCCTTCACCGAGGCGAGCCTGCTGGACCCCGCCCTGCGGCAGAAGATGATGCGGTACTGCGCGACCGACGCGGCCCTGGCGCGCCTCATCTTCAGCCGGGCTGTCGCGGATGAGCAGTACCCCGCCGCCGAGTTCGAGATCAACAGCATGACCACCGCGGCCAATCTCCGCGGTCTCCGCGTCGACATGACAAAGGCGGCGGGGTTTGCGACGGAGCTCGCCAACCTGCGTGCGGAGACGTTGACCCAATTCGCATCGAGCTTCGACTTCGATACCAGCGACTTGTCGAAGACCAAGAAGGTCCTAGCCGTTCTCGAGGGCCGCTGGGGCATCAAGTTGACGTCCCTCGACAAGCGCGATCCAACCCGCGCCGATGCCATCGCGCACGCCCCTGAGGCCCAGCGGTTCCTCGCGCTTCGGCAGCGGCTTCAGACCTTGCGCAAGGCCGCGCAGAGCGTGAGCGCCTACGCCAAAATCCCGGGCGGCCTCATCTACAACTTCGCGCACTACTACGGCGCGCACACCGGCAGGTTCACCGCGGGGGGGCGCGACGCCGGCAAGCTCAACATCCACACGCTCTTCAAGACGAAGAACAGCGCCAAGATCCCGGAGCTCGGCCGCGAGCGGACCTTGATCGTGCCGACCGAGGGCTCCTCCTTCCGGGCGGCCGACCTTTCCAACATCGAGGCCCGTGTCGTCGCCTGGGTGGCGGGGGAGCAGGCGCTCCTCGACCAGTTCGCGATGCCGGGCAGCGACGTCTACATCTGGTTCGCGCAGCCGATCTTCCCCGGCGTGAGGATCGTCAAGGGCGGCGAGAACGACCACCTGCGCCAGCTCGGCAAGGAGGCCGTGCTTGGCCTCGGCTTCGGCATGGGCTTCGACAAGTTCCTCGAGCGTGTACGCGCCGCCGTGCCCGGCGTCGATGCGGAGCTCGTGAAGCGGATGTTCGGCGCGTACCAGGAGATGTTTCCGCGTATCCGTCGCATCCGATACACCCTACACCGGCACTTCGCCAATGCGGTCGACCAGCACATCGCCTCGCCCGCGGGGCCCTGTCCGATTCATCTGAGCCGCGAGCCGCCGGCGGCGGGGCCGACAGTCGTGGTCGGCCTGCCCACGGGGCGCTCCCTCTTCTACCGCTCCGTCCTCGCCGAGGACGAGGTCGGGCTGCGTGGACCCCAACGTGCCTTCTGGTATGCGCCGGCGGCGACGTGTCATCCGTCGGTCCGGTCGCGAGGGCGCGGTCAGGGGCAGCGGCGATTCCTCGACGGCCAGATCCGCGCCCGGGTCACGCCCCAGGTGCTCATCGAGAACATCGTGCAGGCCATCGCCCGCGATCTGATGGTGCACCAGGCGATGCAGCTCGAGCAGGCGGGTCTCCGGGTGGCCTTCCATGCCCACGACGAAGTGGTGGTGGAGTGCAGCGCCTGCCTCTGTGTTGGTGCCGCCGCACGACGGCACGAAGACTCCTGCCCGTGGATCGCAGCCGGGAATGTCATGAAGACGATCATGTCAGCGGTCCCTCCGACGTTGCCTGGCCTGTCGGGGCTGCCCGTCGCGTGTGAGCTCAAGGAGGAGGTGAGAACAACCTACGCCGGGTGACAATCTCGAGCAGACAAGCGCTCGTAGCGCTCCAGTTTCGAATTCGCTCAAGGAGAACAAGCCAATGCAGATCTCATCTCTTGAAGATATCTATGTCGAGGTGCTCAAGGACGCGACCGCCACCGTGAAGAAGGTGAAGCGCGACTACCGTGCGGCGCTCGCCCGCATCAAGCGCGCTGAGAAGTTCCTCACCAAGAACGTCGAAGGGCTCGGGTACGAGTCGGAGCAGTGGGGGGCTCTCTATGGTGCCGAGCCGTTCACCTACCCGCCTCGGACCGCGGTCTACAACGGCGGGCTCGGCCGCGTTGCAGAGCAGACGTACATCCTCTCTTTCGCCCATGACCATGCCGGCTGGCCCCATGACGATACCGGCTGGCACTTCCGGATTGCTCCGACGCTTGAAAACGAGCGCGGCGTCACGATCCAGGACAACAAGTCCATGCGCCTCATCGACGCGCCGGCGGGTATGGTGCTCTGCTGCGCCGCGAACATCGAGACGAACGTGGTCGAGTTCCTCGACTTCCTCGCGGCCACGCTGGCGGCGTCGTACGATGGCAAGCCGGCGGAGGGTGCACCCTGCACGCCAGCGCGGCATCCTCAGAAGGGCACGAGCGTGGCGGCGACGCAGGGCGGGGTGAGTGGCCGAATCAACTGAGTGGAGGACGACGTGTGCGCCGCGGGGTCACCGGGCCGGCTTGGTGGCCCCGCGAGCGCGCGTTCGGACGGAGGTGGTCCGGTACGAGAAAGTGGAGACGTCTCCACAATCCTCCACGGCCGCGAGTCTGCTGCAGCAACGAAAGTTCGATGAGACCCGCCCCGACCCGGCGAGCGAAGAACCACCGGGCGCCCATCTCGATCGTACGCCGAGCTAGCAGGGAAAGCAGTCTTCTCCAACATGCTGCCGCCCAGGCAGATCGATTCGGCAGTGTCCCTAGGGTACCCCCGTGGTGGTGGGCGCCGGCGGTGTGTCGTATAGGAAACGGGAAGAGTTCGGTAGGAGAACGCCCTGAACTGCTGGAAAGAGAACGCGTCGTCTCACTACTCTTTCGGAAGGACACAGGCTTCGGCGCGCTCAGGTTGCCCTGGTCTGCACGCAGGCGATCGCGCGATCCTCGATCTCGACCAGCCGATCAAAGTCATCCATATCCCGTTGTCCTGGCTCGCGCTTATCGCGGGGTCGAGCGCACTTCGGTGAAGCTGGGCTGCCCGCACGCTAAAGGGGAGTGCATCATGCACGCCCCTTGGCAACCCTGTGTACCCTGGCGGTCGAGCGCGCCCCCCTGCAGCTGGGCTGCCTGCACACCAAAGGGGTGTACATGATGGACACCCCTTAGCGCCCATCGACTGCCTTGCAGGCCGACCAGACGCACTCCAGCCGGTCAGCTGTCCACGGCAGGCGTGTACATCTACCCCACTCCGCAAGCACCGGGCTCCAGCGCGACCGGCCGATGCCAGTGTTGAACTTGTGGTCGCGGGTTGCCTGTCACTTAGGATTTATACGGACGTACGTGTGGCGAGCACATGATCGTCCTTCACGCTTCGCTCGTCCGGTTTCAAGTTCAAGATCCGAATTGTCCCTTCCTTGTACATCTTCCAGACGAGCTTCCCGAGCTCGGGCCTCGTGACGTGGTGCGCTTCGAGCAGCTCGGGCCACAACTTCCGGAACTCGAGCGAATTCTTCGTCGCAAGCCGGGCGAGAACATCACGCGGCGCCTGCGCGAGAGCGCGGGCATGCAGCGATTCGTAGCGCGAGTCCGTAGCCGGCGGCGCGGCGAGCAGCGTGAGCTGTCCGGTCTTCTCTTCCTTGGCTCGCAGCGCTGCCTGATCGCGAACGCTCGCCGCCTCGGCGCCGATTACCTTCCGCTCGGCGTCGCGGAAGACCTCCAGGACCGCGGGGCTGTTGCCGCCGACGACGAGGCGAAACTTCGTCCGCTCCACGGTCGGATGGGGGATCGCAAGATCCGCGGCGTACTCTACTCCGCACTGCTCCTTGAGCTGGCGACGGTAGAGCGCGAAGAGCTCCTCCTCGCTGAGGGCCGCCGGCATGTCGCGGTCCGCGAGCCCGAAGAACTCGCGCATCTGCTCGCGCAGGAAGTGCCGCGGGTCGTCCTTGAACCGGTTGATGTGATCGAACATCACGTTCACGAGCACGTCGCGCTGCCGCGAGTCTGCGAGCAGCGGCGCGATGAAGCGCATCGCCGCGCCCTTCCACCCCGTCGGGTCGACGAAGACGAAGCCCGGGTCTCCGCCGAGGAGTCGTCGGATGTTGCCGACGTGCGCGCCGAACTCGCCGGGGAACGCTTGCGCGTGGACCCGCCCCGTGCGCCCCTTGATGAAGCGCTCGAGGCTGGCGAACGCGTGCGGGTCCTTCTCTACGAAGTAGGCGTCGACGTTGATCGAGTGGCCCTTGTCGCGCCACGTCTTGACCGCCGCTTCGAGGGCCTCCAGGCCGATGGAGATCGACGTGTCGGCGAGGGCAGCGTCCTTCGCCTGCCACGGCCCCGCAAAGCCGTCGACGTAGCAGAGGCGGACGCGGCGGCGCTGCGCGAGCGAGCCGAGCTTGTGGCCCCAGGCGAGGAGGTACTCCTCGAGGACGCGGTGCTTGAGGTAGCTCTGCTCTCGGCCCTGGTACTGCGCGGGAACTCGCACTGCTCCCCCTGTGCTCGGGCCCCCTTTCGGTCAGCCCGTCCTCGCCCTAGGATACTGCACGCGTGCCCAGATGAGCGGACTATGAGTGACCAGAGCGCGATCGAGTGGACGGACGCGACGTGGAACCCGGTACGAGGGTGCACGAAGATCTCACCCGGCTGCAAGCACTGCTACGCCGAGACCTTCGCGGAGCGGTTCCGGGGGGTGCCTGGTCACCCCTTCGAGCGGGGCTTCGACCTGCGCCTCGTGCCCGAGGCGCTCGAGCTGCCGCTCCGCTGGAAGCGGGGCCGGCTCGTCTTCGTGAACAGTATGTCCGATCTGTTCCACGAGGACATCCCGCTCGACTACATCAAGAAGGTGTTCGCGGTGATGCGTGCCGCGAAGCAGCACCAGTTCCAGGTGCTGACGAAGAGGGCCGAGCGCCTCGAAGAGCTCGCCCCGCAGCTCGACCTCGCGCCGAACATCTGGCTCGGGGTGAGCGTGGAGACTGCCGCCTACACGTGGCGCATCGAGCACTTGCGGCGCGTGCGCGCCGGCATCCGGTTCCTCAGCGTGGAGCCGTTGCTTGGGCCGATCGACGCCCTGCCGCTCGCGGGGATCCACTGGGTCATCGTCGGGGGAGAGAGCGGGCACCGTGCACGGCCGATGGCGCCGGAGTGGGTGCGCTCGATCCGGGACCAGTGCCGGCGCGACGGAGTGCCGTTCTTCTTCAAGCAGTGGGGCGGGGTGATGAAGTCGCGGGCGGGACGGGTGCTCGACGGTCGGACGTGGGACGAGATGCCGAAGATCATCCGGGGCGCCGGGCAACCAGCAGAAGCGCGCGGCGAGCGGCGCGTTCATCTTCCCGTCGGCGTGTAGGGCGGCGCATCGGCGCGGCATCTTCCATCCGTCGCCCGCTTCCTTCCGGAAGCTGTGCGTGAAGACCGGCTCCAGAGTGCCAGTGTGCAGACCTGGGTGATGTGCGAGCGCTACGCCGAGTGCGGCGAGCTGGTCGACGATGAACTTCGTAAACTCGTGCCGGCTCTTGGCGACGGACGCGAGCAGGCACTACGTGGCGTGCGAGGGATACCAGAGGAAGCGCAACGCGCTCGACCCGCACAACTTCATGGAGGGCAACCTCGAGGTGCTCCGCTTCAGCGACTTCGCCGACGAGGACGAGCACCGCGGCTTGGGCGAGGAAGATGTCCCCCCGTAGGTTTCGGCCTCGCCGAGGCCATCAGCAATAACCCCACGCGCCGGATCGTTTCCGCCATCAACTTGACGGCCTGGCTCGATGAGCTCACAGCGGAGGACCAGCGTATGCTCTAGCTGCGCCGGCTCAACTTTTACAGGAAGCTCTACGCTGCCGGCGGCGTGCCCGACGAGGTGGTCGCCCGCCTCGAGCAGAAGATGATCAACGCCTATGCACCGTGGCGTCGAGGAACAGCAGGTGCTCGCCCCGCGGTGGATCAATGGCGAAAGCGATCTGCCCGACTTCCTCGTTCGGTACAAGGACTGGTTACACGAGCCCCTGGATCGGTGCAGCAGGATTACGATCGAGGCGCTGTGCCCGGTGGCGTGATCCGGCCGGCGTGGGGGAGAAGAGAGGCGACCGCTCGTTCTTCTTCTACCCCCGCGACGATACGACGGCGCAGACCCTGTTCGGCGCTCCGGACGTGCCACGTCGTGGCGTACTCGAATGTACGAGGCACGCCGTCTGCTCCTCGGCGGTCGGCGTGGATTGTCAGCGGGAGCCAATGCCGGCGTAGCTCTGCCAGGCGGGGAGCGGGCGCGCCTCACCGTCGACCGCCGGTTCCGGTGGCCGGCCGGATCGTCGCCTACCTACTTCGACGGCGGATTGTTCTGCCGACCTCCGCCTGAGGGTTTGCCCGTCCCGCTCGGCCAGCCGGGACCCTGCCCGCCGCCCCCTTTCCCGCCGCCCCCGCCCTTGGCACCGCCACCTCCACCGCCTCCCTTGGCGCCGCCGCCACTGCCGCCACCACCCTTGCCGCTGCCACTACCCTTGCCGCCGCCTGCCATAGATCCTCCAGTCCGGCCGCTGCGTTACGGCCCACAAGCATTAGAGCGCACTCGCTGTAGAAGCGCACCCACCACATGCGCCTGGCGATGAGTAGCGGGCGAGCGGGTGAGGGGGCGACTGGCCGAGGTCCCACAGCCGGCGCCGCACGCCAACCAGGTGAATCTCTGTCGCTCCGCCAGAACTTCCCACCTTTACCTCTTGTGGAAGGGAGGCGCACCGCCCGAGCCGAAGCTCCATCGGGTCCGACCGGATTCTGGGCTCTCCACCTCTGCGGCCGGCCTATCGGTGAAGCAAACGAGCGACACGAAGTAGTGTGGTCTCCTCACTGAGCCCGACGATCCTCGGCGCGCCCTCAATGCATCCGTGCGGGCGCCCGAAGGCGGCGCGGTAGCGAGGCCAGAGTTCCTGCTCCCGCTGGAACGCGAATACCTCGGCGTAGTCCTCGCCGCGATCGACCCGCGCGCCGCGGCGCAGCGTCCGAGCGTCCTGGTGGTGGCCGAGTTCGTGGAGGAGGATGTGCATGAGCGTATAATCGCGCGCCGTGTGTGGCTCGAACCAGCAGCGTGCGAAGGGCTCCGGCTCGAGGTCGTACGCGACGTCCTCGTTGGTCGGGGCTTCGACAATCTCGCAGGGCACGCCGATGCGTTCGAGCACTTCCCAGTGTGCGTCATAGTGCCACAGGGGGACCTCCCGCACCATCTCCGCGGGCCAGGACGTGAGCACAATGACGCCGTCTTTTCGATAGCATCCCTCGAACTCTTGGCGGTTAGCATCGATCACGATAGCGGGGATGCCGACACCAAGCGTCGTCCAGTCGGGAAGCAAACTTAGAAAGCGACGAACGTCGTCCTCGTCGACTACGTGGACGTTGTAGGGACCAGGAGCGCGGCGGATGATCTGGAGCGAGGTGCCAAAGGTGTAATCGTCCGGCGCCGTGGCGGCGTCGCGGTTCTTCCTTTGGACGCGCCCATTCTTCACGCGAGGGATCGTCTTTCGGTGAAACATGGTAGTTAGGACGATAGGGTAGCGTATCGGCACAACGTATGTGAAGACACGGAAAAACGATGCAATCGTGTTCGTAGATCACCGAGTCTAGGACACGGCGAAGTAACTGAACCGAACTGCAGGAGCCGGTGTTCCGGATTGTGTGCGAGGCGGGGCTGTTCGACGAGGAGACTCACAGAGCAGCCGGCGTCGTCGGGGTCGATCTAGCGGACCACCATGAGCGCTCGGGCGTCGATCGCACCGGTGTGCTCCCAGGGCAGCGAGCCGGCGCTCGAGCTTCACATCGCTGGCGCCCAGAGGCGCGATGACCTTCTCCAGGCGCTCCGCGAGCGGAGCGCTGTCCGGCAGGTAGACCGCAGCCAGGGCATCGGCCGCGTCGTCTTGGAACGTCACGAGCTTCGGCCGCACGGAGGGAGTGCACCGTAAGGCTTCGAGCGTGGCAGCCCACACCGGGATGGACCGGCGCGGCAGGATGACCACGGGCCGCCCTTGGTTGCCGACCTGCACGGTCACTATGACCGTACAGGCCCAGCGAGCGCCGGTGGCTGTTGTGCGGGTTAGGCGCTTCGCCTGGCTGTCTGGTTGATGCCGGCGACCTCGCAGAGCCTTCGGAGCACGATGCCGACGTCCCTATTGGGCTGCCGCATCACGTCGAGCAAGTCGCCGCGGAAGGTGAAAGGCATGATCCCGATGCGCGCGGTGGCCGGCATGCCTCCTGGACAGGCGCGGCCGGCTCCGCCTTTGGGCCTCGAGCGCGGGGTGTGCTCGGCCGGGTTCGCGACCAGGTCGCACGCAATCGCCACCTGTTCCTCCACCGGCTTGCCTTTGCGCTTGTCGGAGAGGTCCACGAGAAGGCCCCGGCGGTTGGCGATCTTGGTCTCGAAGACCTCCTGCTTGTGCCTCGGGCAGGAGGCGGCCGATGCTGTCGCCCGCTCCGGCGAATCGGCGGAGTTCGTGAATCTCTTTGCCCATCCGTGTGCGGCTCTGGCTGGCCACGAGCAGGACGTCCTGAGCGCTCAGCCAGAGCTCCTCTTTAGTGTCCTATCTCACGCCGCCCGTGGGCATCTGCGTCTGCACGGAGAGCGGGCGCACGCGATGACCCTCGACCCTCGACCCTCGACCGTCGAGGAACTCGAGGTTGCCCTTGATGACCGCCTGGATGGTCCTGGGCTTCTGCAGCAGGAGGAGCGCGGTGAGGTCGAGGTCACGGATGCGCAGCTGACCATCGTCGAATTGCACCGAGGGCGGAATTCTGGCGCAGTACATGATCGCCATGTCCGACGGCGGCTCCACAGCCTCCTCTCTCGTCAGCGGCTTGGCGGCCGCCTTCTGCGAGAACTCGACGAACTCGCGCGCTCTCTTGATCGTCTGGTTGTCCGGCAGCGCCTGCACGCTGTCCAAGAGCTTCACCAGGAGCTTCTGGTTCTTGGCCAGTGGCGTGTCCTGAACCACCTGCCACGCCTCGGGCGGGAGGTGGCCGTTACGGCGCACGCGCTGCACGGCGGTCCGGCTGATGCCGGTCCGCGCAGCCGTGTCCTTGGTGAAGTCCTGGTCGGAACCTCCGTGGTGCGGTTGAGCTAGTCGCCGTCGGCGACGAGGACGCCGCGGGAGAGCTCGTCGTTCTTCCGGTCCTTGATCTGCTCGTTGAAGGCGGTGATGGCTCTGTCGATGTTGGGGCCACCCCGGCTGGCCTCGAGCTCGGCCGGGGGCGGCATCAGCGCAAAGCTCGCCGAGCGGCACGGCTCGTGGGTGGCTCACGATCGGTGGAGCGCGCTTCGGAGCGAAGCGCCACTCGCCGACCGCAACGCACGACTTGGTAACGGCGGCGCCAGATCGGCTCGACGGCCCGGCGCCTTCCCGACCAATGAACTCAACCCATAGCTGCGGGCGGTGGATGACAGTAAGCACCCCAAACCGCCCCTGGTGAAGTCCGATGGTGTACGCCGGGGGAGGGAAGAACCACCTTCAACTCGCCAGTAGCTGCGATCACAAGCCCTCGAGAACGATCAGGATTCATATGTCCTGGGACCTCCACAGGCTTCGCCGGGCGGCGGGCCTGGAATGACACGTCGGTGATGGTTGACGGCGGTGTGTCGTATTGCGGACGGGAACAGATCGGCAAAAGAACGGCTCCCGGTTCGATGAAGGGGACGAGTCATTGGAATGCCCGATCGATGACGACCGGGGCCCCGGTGATGCTCTCGACCAACATGGGCAGAGTTCTACCCGTGTGAAGAGGTACGGGGAGAACGACTATGCCCTGAGCTCGTCGGGGGGACGCGGCCGGTGCAACTCGGGCGCGGTCGGCAGGGTAATTCTCGACGTCGTGATGATCTGCGGGCGAGCCTTAGCCCCGAAGCGCACCGGTGTGCAGCGGGAGCCGAAGAGCTGGCTGTCGGAGGGCCCCCTTGGTGTTCGTCGAACCGATCACCGCGGTCGCGCGATCGCCACTCGGTTCGATACGAGACGCGACATGAGCTGCGCCAGGATCCCCTCGTCCTCCGGACTGTATTCGCCCGCGGGGATGCCCTCGTGGATAGACGGCACCGGTTCACTTTCCGGCGCGGAGAGCGTGGCCGCCAGACGGCGAACCAGCTGCTCACGCGCGCGATCTCCAGCGCGCCGGAGCTCCGCCTGGATCATCTCGACCACCTCGATGCGTACCGCGACGGCGATGCCGCCTTCGGCTCCGACGAGGTACTTCGGCGGGATCTCGCCGTCGCCGATGAACAGCGTCTGCGCCTGCTCGGCCAGCTCGTCGAGCACGACGACCCGGTGCTGAAGCCGCTCGATCTCCACGAGCAACGCCTTCACCGACGTGGTCCTTTGCGCACGCCCGCTCACCTTCGATTGATCATGGCGTCGGCGCGGTGACGCCGCCCTTGCCCGGGAGTTTTCTGTCGAGCTCGGGGTGGCCTCGGACGGGCTGCTCTCGGTGGTGGTCTCGGACGTCATCGTCATCGGGCTCGTACCTCCCGGAACTTCAAGGCCGCCTCGATCCGCGGGCGGAGCGCATCGAACCGATCGCGGTCACCGCGCACGATCTCCTCGGCGAGCGCGCGAGCAAGATCCAGTCCGGCCGAGGGGAGGCCGTCACGTTGAAGCAGCCGCAGGAGACGATCCTCTTCCCGTCCGCCCAGCTTCCACGCGGTCGTGCGTACCTCCCGCTGCTCCCGGGTCCGCCTCCGCGAGCAGATGGAGCAGCTGAGCCCGCCGTGGCCGTTGGCGTAGAGGATCTCCTTCGGCCGGCTACAGGAAGGGCACAGCACCGCGAGGTGATCACCACGGCCGCTCTTCTTGCGCCCGAGCGACACCCGCTGCGCCGTCGGTATGCCTCCCGGAGGCGCCAGGACGCAGACGTCGACGTGGTTGACCTTCCAGATCTGGTCGCCCAGCACGCGCCGCACGTCCTCGATCCGCAGTTCGCCAAGTCGGGCAAGGGGCGCATCAAGTCTCATCGCGCCCCCCTTGTAGCTCGAGGAATCTGCGCTGGGCTCGGAGGGAGGTGGCGGTTGTGAGTACGTGCTCGACACGGCGTTCGATGGCACCCGTGACCTGGGTGACCTCGCGGAGCACCTTGCTGATGGCAAGCACGCCGCGCACGTCGCTGCTCACGGCTTCGCGGAGCTCGCGTGCCAGCTGCTCCTGCGCCTCGGACAGCGCGACGTAGATCGCGAGCTCACGGCTGGCGACGTCGTACAGGAGCGTCTCGGCGGCGCTCGGGCGTGGGGCCGAGGCGAGCAAGACCGCCCTGACCTCGTCCCGGCGCTGGGCGAAGGGATCGGCAGCGGGCGAGATTGTGGCCGGCATCAGCCCCGAGGCGGTGCTCGCAGCGGGCTCGCCATGGGCGACGGTGCCGGTCATGTTCCCCGGACCGCTGGCCACATGGTTGGGCACCGCCCGGCTCGAGAGCAAGGCTTCGAGAGCCGGATCAAGCCGACCCCGCTGCCCGCGCTCGGAAGGTTCCAACTTCGAGCGTGATACGTCCTGGGTTCCGCGGCGTCTGTTCGGCGGTAGCGTCTGGCTCATCGTGATGATCCTCGCGGGCCTTGCCTGAGATTGTCGGCCATCGGGTCGAAGCGCCCTCGCTGCGGGGGCATCGGCATGACGCGCCCCGCAGCTCGGTACTCGAGAGGTGATCCTGCTCAGGACGCCTGGACAGCCGCGGCGTAGCGCCCCGTACGGTGGACCCGCTCGGCCGCGTCAGCGCATTTGTGGAGGATCTCGAGCGCCCTCGGATCGAGTGCAGGAGAAGCCGGTGTGATCGGCGCCGGCGGGCTCGGAGGAGCAGCGGGCGCGACCGCGGCCTTCACACCGTGCTCCATGCGGCTCGGAGGCGCCGCACGGCACCTCTCGAACACCTCGGTGAGAGAGCCGCCTCCGCTCGCGTTCATCCTTGCCACGGCCTCGGTGAGAGCGGCGCCTCCGCTCACGTTCATCCTCTCCGCCGCATCGGTGAGTGCGTGCTGGCCGGTCGCCAGCTCGGCGGCCTTGGTGAGCGATTGGTCATACGCCGCGAGCGGGATCGTCGTGCCCGCGGTGGAAGTCCTGATCTCGATCTGTTCCATCGTCACGCCTCTTTCGTGGAAGCCGCCCCAGTTGACAGCTTCAGCCGATGTCATTCGGCCACAATGATCTGTGGAAAGGGAAGAACCCCCCGGAGCACCGCCGCGGCACCTACAACGAGGTGGGCCAGCGGTGTTCTGAAGCCGCCTTGTTTTCACGGCTGAATCGTCAGGTCGTCCTTCACGTTCTTGAACTACTTGCGGCACCCCCCGGCCCGCGCTGCTCGGACCGAACGATGTGCATGAACGGGCCCAGACGGTGGCCGGTGTCGAGCGTCTCTTTCGCTAGCCTGAGCGCGATAAGCTTGCGCTCACTGGAGCCCCGGATCGTGCCACGCCCGTACGCGGCAGCACAGCTCGCAAGGTCCACGAGACCGACGCCCGAACGGGAGCCATCAAGGGGCGGCCGCGCGTAAGCTACGGCTCGGTCACGATGAAGCGGAAGCCATCCACACGGAAGGACAAGCGGGAGCGGTTCTCCACCAAGGAGAAGCTCCTCGCGCAGCTCCTCCCGCAGTGCAAGAAGGAGTACGAGAAGGCGTTCGGCCATGTCTGGAACGCCGGTCGCGTGGCTCGCGTCGAGGCCCTCACGCAGCGATGGAAGGTCGAGGCAGAAGCCTGGCGCGTGATGTACGAGTTCCGGAAGGCCGCGGCCAAGGCCCTGGAGTTCTTCGAGAGCCGTGGGCTCGAGTTGAGACGGCCGGACAACGGGCTCTTCTACGCCTACAGGCTGCACAAGCTCGTGACGCAGCGCCGCCGCTTCCTCGAGTCGCTCGTGAACGATGTCCGGGAGGACTACGAGCGGCCGGCCGACAGGCGGCACTGGCTCGCCTGGACCATGAACTTCGCCACGCCGAACGCGTTCGCGAAGCTGCCCCAAGATCTCCCCTACGGCCGGAAGCTCTCGAACCGCGAGCTCGCGATCCTGAGCATCCTGACGACCGACGGTGAGGAGGTCGACTTCAAGCGCGACATGACCGTCAGCGACGCGATCGAGCAGGAGCTGCGACGGATGGCGAGGGCAGCGGAACGGGCGCCGCTACGTTTGAAGAACGTGGGCTCAGGTTACGCGAGCGCGACCACGTCTGACGGAGATGACGGCGCGGGCGATGTGCCGGAGTAAGCCGGCCGGGACCTGCGGGGGTAAGCTCGGAACAGTGCGCCACGTGTAGTGTTCCGTAGCTCGCGAACCCCCGATCGCTAGCTTCGAGAGCATGCGCCAAGGGGCAAAAGATATCGGCCTTTCGGCCGAGGAACGGCGTGCGCTGTACGCCCTCATCGAGAAGCTCGGCGAGCGCGCTCTCCTGGTCGAGCTCAACGTGTCGCGCCAGGCGCTGGGCCGGGCTCTCGCCGGTCTCGGCGTCCGTCGCGGCACCATCGCGCTCGTGCGCGGCGGCCTGGCTTCGCCGAAGCTCCGCGCGAGCCTCGAGAACAGCACCGTCACCAGCTCACACCGCGATCTGTCACAAGGGGAAGGCGCGACATGAGCGAGCACGTCCAGCCGCTCGCAACGACCGCGCGACGTGTCGGCACGCACCTGCAGATCCTCACCACCAGCTCGGAGAGTGCTGCGCCGCTGCTCGCCGCCAGTGCCGCTCGGTTCGTGCCCATGAGCCACAACCGGAAGCTCGCTCCCGTCGAGCGCTTGCCGACCGGGAGCCGTCCGCATCCGCGTGCGCAACGCCCGTTCGTGCCGACGACCGACGTAGCCATCGCGGTCACGTGCAGCGACGCCTGTGCCTTCAAGAGCGGCGGCTGCTTCGCCAGGGCCGGCTTCGCCCGCTTCAAGGCCCGGGAGCTCGACGCGGCTGCGCGTAGCCTGACGGCGGACCAGGTCATCGCCGAAGAGGTCCGCCTTATTGACGCCGCCTTCAACAACCGACGCGCCCCCGAAGACGGTGCGCCGGGCGGTCGCGACCTCCGGCTGCATGTGGGGGGCGACGTCGGCTCCGCTCTGGTGGCTCAGCTCCTTGCCGGTGCTGCTAGGCGCTGGCGAGACCGCGGCGGCAGCGCTGTCTGGTCGTTCACCCACGCCTGGCGCGAGGTGCCGCGCGAGGCGTGGGGTTCGATCTCGGTGCTCGCATCGGTGGAGCAGCCCGAAGACGTCGAGGTTGCGCGTGCAGTGGGCTACGCGGCCACGATCGTCGTCGATGAGTTCCCCTCCGACGAGGCGTTCTCGCTGCCGGCGTCGAACGCGAAGATCGTCTCGTGCTCCGCCGAGGCGAGGGGCAAGACGTGCGTGGAGTGCAGGCTGTGCCTCGACGCTGACAAGCTGGCCAGGCGGAACCTCGCCGTCGCGTTCGAAGCGCACGGGCCGACACCTCGCTCAGTGCACGAGGCTCTCGTCCAGCAGCGCGTGCTCGTCGTCGAGCGGCCGGGTGCCGATCAATCCCGAGGACGGTGAGCGAGATGAACGGGCACGACCTCATCGAGGTGAGCGAACCGCAGCTCGCCGCGGCGGCGCCGGGTGAGCAAGCTCCGGTCGCAACGCGGGATAACAAAAGTAGAGGGGACCGCGCTCGCAGCGTCAGTCTCCCGCATCTTCTTCCGGTTGCTGAGGTAGCCGCCGTTCTCGGCGTGTCCACCCGGACGGTTCGCCGCCTCATCAAGTGCGGCGAGCTCGTCGCCTACCGGATCAAGCGACAGCTCCGCGTCGATGCCGAGAGCGTGACGCACATCCTCGAGGTCTCCCGCGTCGGGGCCTTGAAGTGGACTGCACCATGCCGAAACGGAAACACATCTTTGGCCAGCATCATCTCGCCAGAAGGCGCGGCAAGAACAAGTTCTGGACCGGCTGGCTCAACGGTCGCGAGGTCTCCCTCGGCACGGCCGATCGCGTCGAGGCCCAGCGCAAGCTCGACGAACTCGCCGCCCGGCGCGCGTCAGAAGACCCTGCCGCAGAACGCGGAGGAGCTGAAACGCGCGCTCCGGCGCCTAACCCGCCGCTCCTGAGCGAGCTCGCGATGCTCTACGCCGAGCACTGCCGGCCGCCGAGGCACACGAAGAAGACGGCCAACTCGTACGCCCATCGTGTCGCGTTCTTCGTCGAGGCGATGGAGAAGAAGAATATCACGCGCGCGGACCAGGTGACGTTCAAGGTGATGTCAGCCTACGTTCGCGAGCGCTCGGCCGACGTGTCGGCCGCGACGGTCAACCGCGACCTGACGCCGATCCGGCGGATGTTCGCTTTCGCCAAGCGTGAGGGGCACATCGAGAAGAACCCGTTCAAGCACGAGGACTTCGAGGAGCTCAAGCTTCGCGAGCCGCGACCGAAGCCGAACGCCCTGGCGCTGTCGCCGAAGCAGGTCGACATCTTCCTCGCGAAGGCCGACGAGATGGCGAAGCCGGGGTACGCGGCGCTCTTCCGGCTCACAGCGGGGAGCGCGATCCGCATCGACGAGGCGCGTCACTACGAGCCCGGCAACATCGACGTGCAGCGCGGCATCTTGACGATCACGCCGAAGAAGAACTGGACTACGAAGGGGTACCGGTACCGCGACATCCCGGTCTCGAAGAACACGATCGACGCCTTGCTCGCCTTCGTCGGCGTTCGCGACAAGATCGCGCTCGACGACAAGGCCGTGTGGAACGAGATCCAGCGCGTCCGCCAGGCGGCGAGGCTGCCGAAGTTCTCCATCCACGACCTGCGGCGGGCATGGGCCAGCGCCATGCACAAGAACGGCGCGAGCATCAAGCAGGTCAGCGTCTGGCTGGGGCACTGCGCCGTCCAGGTAACGGAGCGGTACATCCGGATCTTCGAGACCGACTCCACCGGGCACGAGTTTCTCCCGCGCTGACATGGGGGAGAGCGCGCCGAGATAGGCCGCTCTTTCTAGCCCCAATCTCGCGCTGCCCACCGGATACGCACTTCGCGCATCATGAGCACCCAATCCGTGCGATCGTGAGCGGCGTTCTGGGCATCATGATCGGAGCTGTTACGGTCACGGCCACCAAGCCAAGACCGGGAGAATTTGTCCCTCGTATCGTGACGTCAACGGGTAGGAGGCGAGTGGGCCTGACGCGGCAGCGTTCGTCGCCCATGTGGCGGCGATCTCCGGCGAAGCGCAATCGGCTCGGAGCTCCGCCGTGCGCGACGAGCAAGTTCGGCTCCTCAGGTTCGTAGAGCGTCTGGAGCCGATGCGCCCTCGGCAGTAATCACGGTGTCCGAAGTGCCTTCCTCCGGTCGGGCGGCTCGCCTCTTGGCGACCTCCTCCTCCAGCTTCTTTCCGTAGAGTTCGGCGAAATCCATGACTTCCCGCGACCGAATCGGAACGCTCGGGCCCTTATAGTCCTCATAAGAGTGACCGTCGATCGCGCGGATGAAACTCAGCTTGGCGCCGACCCTGACCTCTGCGTGGTGGACCACGATGAACCTGCTCATCTTGCCATCCTCGCGCCGGATCATCGGGCTGGTCGCGACGTGCTTCTCGTACACCGATGGGTGCTTCGCTCTCGCCTGCTCCAGGTCACTCAGGGCGGCGTCGGTCATCCTCCTGTCGTCGAAGTAGAAACAGGAATACGCGTTCACCGCTTGCATCCGATTGAGGTGGGCGACGTCCGCCGGGCCTGCCTTGCAGACGGAGCTCTTGCCCCCGTACTCGTAAGTGGAGGGATCGAAGACGGCGAGCACCATGCTTGGCGACAGCGGCAGGAAGAGCTGGAGCCCCTTCAACGCCATTCCTGTACTGGTGGGATAACGCGAGAGAATCGGGTGGTGCTCAGCGAACTGGTTGTAGGCGACGACTGGATGGTCGGCGATGACGAAACCAGGTGTCCGTGCCGTCGTGATGAACTTGACATTCATGTCAAGGAGGATCGGATGCGTCTTCGCGGCGAGCCAAATCGCCTCGTGCTGCGCGCCCTTGATGCCGATCTCGACGCTCTCCAGATCCTCTGGGCTGATCTCGGTGCTCTTGTTGAGGACGAGACTGTCCCTGAGCGTCTGCTTCGCGAACGCTCCCGTGAACTTGCTGAGGTGCTCGGCCGCTCCACGGGTCCGGGCGTGCTGGTAGGCGACGAAGAGCTTCAAGCGGTGCACGTCCTCGTCGCGCAGGATCGCGAACCGCTCGGGCGCGAGGTCACCGAAAAAGGTCGCCATCTTACCCTCCTCCTCGGCGAACGACTTCTCCATCACCTGATCGGCGCCGTAGAAGTAGTCCTCCTGGCACTGATCCCGGAGGCTGGCTCGGTCGATGCGCTTGCCGTCGATGAAGAGAGAGAGGCGTTTTCCGTTCTTCGAGAAGTTCCGAAGGATCATGCGGGGCACGTAGTGCTGGCGCTTCGTCTCGCCCTTCCGCTCGCTCATCGTGCAGCCTCCTGTGAGAGGCGAGGACAAGCAAAGCGGTTTCGCGCGCTTAGATCAAGGCCGGCGGCGGCCAGGCCAGGGCTCGAGGGCCGGGACGGCACTCGGGTGCGAGCGAGCAGGGGGGCAAGGGGTTCGGTGGGCCCTTCGGCGCTCGAAGCGCGCACACTGGAGGGGCCTGCGGGTACGCTGGCGACCCTGGAGCGCCGAGGTGGAGCGCGACGAGGAGGTGGGTGGTGCTGCGTGTCGTGAGCGGAGGACTGTGGACAGAGCTGCACCGGCTTGCGAAGAAGAACCGTCCGCACCTCGGCGCGGTCGCCTACGTCACGTCCGACGAGAGGGTGAAGTTCGGGAAGGGCGACACGCTCATCTGCGACGCGACCGACGCCGCGATCAGGTCGGGCCAGACCTCGGCGGCCGTTCTTCGCCGTGCGCATGACCGCGGGGCTAGGCTCTTCTCATCCCCCGGGTTGCACGCGAAGGTCTTCCTCCTCGGGCGCGTCGCCGTCGTCGGGTCGGCGAACCTCTCGGCGATGTCGGTGAACGAGCTCGAGGAGGCGGCGCTGATCTCCGACGATGCCCGCGCCGTGTCGGGCGTGCGCCTCCTGATCGAGAACCTCGTGCAGGCGGCCGACGAGATCGACGAGAGGTTCCTCCGCCGGATCGAGAAGTTGCCCGTTGTGCAGGCCCAGCGCGGAAGTCGACGGCGGCGGTCGGTCCGACTCGCGGAACCGAGGGCCTGGTTGATCAGCGTCGTGCCGCTCGATGGGGACAAGCACGCGGACGAAGAGCCGGTCGTCGAGAGCGAGCGCGCGAAGGCAGGGGAGGAGACGCGGTTCTCCGATAGCGAGCCCGGGTACATCCGGTTCACGGGGACCTCGATCTTCCGTCGGTCCGCCAAGCAGGGCGACTTGGTCATCGCAGTCTGGCGCCCCAACGCGAAGTCGTCACGGGCGCACGTATTCGCACCGGAGCCTCTGCTGGGACGGAAGGACAAGAACGGGGTGACGCACCTCTTCGTCGAGGAGTATGCGGACCGCGAGGACACCAGGATCTCGTGGACCGAGTTCTCGCGCCTGTGGCGGAGGACGACGTCGAGCCGGCCGCCCGGCGTCAGGTCGACCCATGAGATGCCGGTCGAGCTTCTCGAGCAGCTGCGCACGGCGTGGCCGAAGTAGGTCGGCGCCGAGCGCATTTCTGCTGCCGGCGCTCTCGCCGTAGCTTTCGAGCATGCCACGCCGCTACCTCGTGATCCGAACAGATCGAACGCGGCGAGACTTCATCCACCGCGTGCTCGAGCAGGGCAGGTCCACGACCTGGTTACGCCGTGTACGACGTGGCGCTGTTGTTCCTGCTGGTGTCCCCGCTCTCGTGCACGTGCCGGTTTGGAGGGTCGACGCTGGGCTTCGGGGAAAGGGTTGTCATGTCGTTCTCATGACGCACGTACCATGGCCTGCAGCCGGGCGAGCGTGGCGGGGCGACCGAACACGCGGAGCTCGCCGCAAGGGGTCGCTTCGTGCGCGTCGCTCATGCCCTGCAGACTGAAGCCGAGCGCGATGTGGGGCCCCTGGTCGATCTCGATGGGCACGGACGGATCGCGGACGCGGTCGACGAGTCGCATCACCGCAGTCGAGCGCTCTCCGTTCACCCCGAGCATGTGGGCCTGCTCGATGAGCGCGCGGGCGAGCTTAAGGCGCGTCCGCGCCGCGAGGGCATGTCGAGCGCTAAAGTGGGCGAGGCCCCGGATGGTCGCCTGGATCTGCTGGATCGCGTGCACCATTGCAGGCGCGTTGGGCGCGAGCGGGAGCGTCGAGCACTTGGCCTCGCAGATCCGGAGGCGCACGGCGCCTTGCACGTCGCTCACGAGGAGCAGGTCTCCCCGCGTGCGGCTCGCCACGAGGGAGCGATGTTGATCGAGCGCGAGGATCATCCCCTCGCCGCCCTGTTCCTCGAGCCAGCCCGCCGCGAGGAGCAGGCCGACGAGGCCGATCAGCTCGGCCCCGCCCGCCGTGCCGAGGCAGCGCAGTGCCAGCTCCGGCGCCACCTTCTGCGCCCGGCGCAGGAGGGCTCGGGCGACGTCAGCGTCGGCCTCGCCGACGAGATCGCGGAGGCGGGCGGCAAGACCCTGCACATCGTTCGGTGCGTGGCGTACGCCCAGGCTGATGCAGACGTGGAGGGGGCGACCGCGTTCCGTGCGGGTCTGGAAGTCGAGCAACGTCGCCACCCGCGGACCGACCTGCTGTACCGCGCGGTACAGAGGCCGCCGCGAGGCCAGCACCAGCCAGTGCGCCGACCCTTGCGCCGCGACGATCGGGACCTCGCAGCGGCTCGGATCGAAGGACTGTCGCTCCACCGGGATAGTGCCGGGCTGGCTCCCCTTGGCCATGCCCATAGCCAGCGCCGCGCGCACGGAGAGTGCGTCCTGCGGGCCCGCTACCGTATCGAGCAGGCCCGACACTTGCGGCAGGGATTCGTCGAAGAGCACCGCGGCGCTCCAGATCGACACGGGATCAGCGCCCGCAGGGACAGCCGGCGGCGGCTGCCATTGCCACTCGGCGGCGAGCGCGTCGATCTTCTCGCCCACCACGAGCGCGAGGTGCTTCGCCGGGCTGCCCAGGGGCTCGTGGGCTACACGGCGCACGCGGACGCGGGGCAACGTCCCGTCAGTGCCGAGCTCGAACGGCTCCGCGTTGCTGCCATCGCGGAGCAGTTCCCGCTCCAGCGCCGTCATGCTTCGCTCGGGGAGGTCGGTGATCAGATCGATATCTGCCGCGTAGGCTCGGCTGCTGTCGAGCCCCTCCTCGATGACCCGCTGCGCCCAGCGCCCGGCGCGATCGGCCTGGATCCGGATTCGGAGCCGGTCGGCGGCGAGCGGGTACAGGTCGCGGTAGCGCCGCACGATGTCGGCCGCCGCGCGCGCGCCCAGGCTCGCCGCGTCGTCCTCGCGGCTCGCGCCGAGGCGCGAGAAAAGCGCCGAGCCGCCATCGAGCCAGGCCTCGAACGCCAGAGGATCGCCGTCCCACGCGCACCACGCGTGCGCGGGCTCCGGGAGGCCCCAGTCGTCGAGCGACTCCTTCAGGTCGTCCGCCTCCTCTCCACGCCAGCCCCCAGTCCAGAGCCCCTGCAGAAGCCCGATCAAGAAATCGTCCTCGACGCCCCGCAAGCGAAGGACGAGGGGGTGGTGGGGAGTGAGCAACGCGCGCGACCTCTCCCCGCTCGCGAGGAGCTCCACCGTGGCCAGACTCAGGAGGTGGCGCGCCTGCATGGGCCCCACGTCAGCGGTCGCGGGCTTCTTGGCTCGCTCGGCCTGGATGAGCCTGTGCAGCTCGCGGAGCCTCGTCATGTCCCCGGCATCCAAGGCGCGCTCCTGCTCTGCCTCCAGGTCCGCGATCCGGGCGCTCGACGAGCTTGCTGATGCCGCGTCCATGATCGGATCGAGCGCGGCGGACCAGGCCTCGACGAAGATCCGGGCGCTCGCGGGGATGGGTGCCACGATGCTAAGCAGGGCCGCTCCGCGCGGCGTCCCCTCGCGCACGTACGCGCTCCAGGCGGCGTCGACGCGCTCGTCCACCGAGACGCCGCGTGTGCCCTTGTTGCCGCTGATCTCCTTGCCTATCTGCCGGAGCAGGTTGCTCCCGACCGGCTCGCCCTCGAGCTCGATCCGCCACTGTGCCAGCGGCGAACGGCACGTGACCTGCCACAGATCGCGCGCCGCCTCTGTCACCTCGACGTGGATCCTGCCGATCAGCTCACGATCGCGTCGCTGGGCGCGCTCCACGGTGAACGCGAGCTTGCGGCAACGGTGCTCGGGGTCGTCGCCCTCGGGCTCCGGCTCGGGCTCGTCGGGGAATGCGGCGGCGCGCACCTTCTCGCGGAGGAACCTCGCGAGCGCCTCGCGGATGGCCGCCGCGTCCTGCGTGGCCGGCGCGATCTCGATCTCGACGGGATCGCGCTCCTCGAAACGCACGATCAAGGTCTCCGGATCACCTGCGGCGGGCGCGCCCTCCGCGGCCACGGACGCCTCCTCGGTTTTCCACTGGCGCACCAGCTCGACGAGCCCGGAGAGCACGCTCGTTGCCTTCACGTCACGCTCACGGGTAGTGCCCTGACGCAGGCGCCGCCAGCGCGGAACGAGGCGGCGCACGCTGTCGCCGTTCCAGGTCGGTGCGGCAAGCGCCTTCTCCAGCGCTTTGCGCAGCTCTGCCGGCTCCTCGGGCGCGGCGCCGCCCGCGAGCGCCTCGAGCAGGTCGGCGATTGCCTGGTAGCCGAGCGCACCCTTGTCGGCGGTGTGGTGCACGTGGTCGCGCACCACGTCCATCTCCGGTGTTTTCTCGCCGAGCCATGGCTCCAGGACCGCGAACGTCTCGTCGCGCGCGCGCTCCAACGGTGTGCGGCGATCGCGCCGGCTGCGGCGCGCGACCAGCACGCCGCGCAGGCCCATCGAGGGGGAGCGGCGGTTGCCGGCGGTCTGGTGAAAGAGCCATTCTACCACGCCGAGCGCTTGCTCGTCCCCCTCCAGGCAGAAGCGCTCCAGTGTTTTGCGAGCCGCTGCCTGATCTCCGGTCCGGCAGAGGTGGACAGCGGGGAGCACCTTGTCGAGTTGGTCCTCGAGCGAAGAGTTGCCGGCGATCAGCTCCCCGAGGCCAGTCGGATCGAGCGCGACCTCCAAGTTCTGCCCGAGCATCTCCTGGAGCGCCCCGAGCCAGCGGCCCTCGCCGGTGGCGGAGCGCCTCGGGATGGGCTGCGTCGGGTCGGTCGTCACGCCGAGGACGGCGGCGAGCTCGCTCAATCGGAAGAGCTGCAGCTCGGGGAGCGCCGCGCCCCACTGCGAGACCAGTGCGGCCGCACGATCGCAATCGGGCAGGGCCGCCCAGGCATCCTGGGGCACGGCGGCGCGATCGAGGAAGCGCAGCCAGCTCGAGAGCGAGCGGACGTAGGGCACGGATCCCTCGCGACCGCCGCTGCCGAAGCGGAGGCAGCGCCGAAGCGCCTCCCAAGCAGCGCCCAAGTGCTCCTTCGCGCGTGGCCGGTGCGCTTCAGCCGTCCACGTCGCGGCCGCGACCGCGATCTGCTCGGCGATGCGGCGCTCGCCATCGAACTCCAGCGCCTCGTCGCCGAGGAGGTCATGGACGTGGAACCCGCGCAGGTCCTGGAGCGACTGCGCATTGCGTGCGTGCCCGTCCGACCCGGGGAGCCAAAAAAGGACGTACACGACCGTCGTCGCGGGCCCGACGCCGCGTGGCCGGCCATTTCGCAGGAAGACGGCATCGTCGTCCTCGCTCCTCCTCACGAAGAATTGGCGCCGGTCGTTGTTGCGGGCCTCCAGCTCGGCGCGCACCGCGGTGGCCACCGCGGACGAGCCGAAGAGCAGGCGCATGTTGAGGCGCAACGGGAGGTCGGGTCGGCTCGCGTGGAGGTCGATCCAGCGGGCGATGGCGGAAGCGGCGGCGCTATCCATGAAAGGCATCGTCGGTTCTCCAAGGGGGCGGCAGTCGGATCAGGGAACCCGCACCAGGGTGGAGGCGTCGGAGTAACGTCGGAGCAGGCGCAGCTCGTCGAGCCGGCGCTCAAACTCCTGGCCGTTTTCGTGCATGGTCCCGTCGCTGGGGAGGCGCTTGCGCAAGGCGCGGAGGGCCTGGCCCCCTTCGAGATCGGCGATCGCGGTGCGCACGCCCTCGCGATCGGCAGAGATGACGATGCCATAGCGCGCAAATACGTCGTCGATGAGGGCCTCCAGAGACGCCGGCTCCTCGTGGGTCGTGCGCACGGTTACCTCGGACCGGGCCGCGTGCAGGCGCGCGATCAGCTCCAGGAAGCGGTCACCCAGGAGGTACTGCTTGCGGCCGAGCGTGCGGTGCGAGCCGACGATGCCCGCGGCGGTGCCGGTGACGCGGAGGAAGTCCCGGACCTTGGACACGACGCTGCTGCTCCCGCGCGTGAAGGCGCGCACGAGGGCGTCGCTGAGCACCTCGTGGACTTCGCCATCGGCGGGCCGCGCCCCGGAGGCGGCCCGCGGGTCGATAGCCTCGCGCAGGATGTTCTGCCACGCCCGGCTCACTGTGGTCGCTTTCCCCGCGATGTCGATCCCCCAGGTCCGCACCAGATCCCAGCTCGTCGCCTGCAGCGTATCGCGGTGCGCGACGCTCTGCTGGGCGACGCGGTCGACGGCGCCGCGCGCCACCTCGCGCAGCTCGACGTGGGCGCGGTCGGCCCACCAGTCGAAGACGTTGCGTGCAGCTCGATCGGCGTCGTTGCTGCCCGCACCCCGGGCCGCACTGCCGAAGAGGAGAGGCGGGTTCGCGGTGCGGCCCTCGCCCTTGGGCCGGAGCCGGAATAGGAGCGCCACGTGCAGGTGCAAGCAGATGAGCGCGTTCATCGTGCTGAACTGCTCGTCGGCGGAGAGCCGCGCGGCGGCCGCGAGCCATGCCTCCCAGTCCTCAAGTACCACGCCGCGCACCCACTCGCGGAGAGCCGGATCGTTGGCCACCGCCATCTCCAGGTTCGAGACCGGGTTGCCGCGTTCGCGAAGAGGCTCGACTCGGCCGAGCGGCACTAGGAGCTGCGCGATCGGGTGCTGCGCCTGCCAGCCGTCGACCCGGCGCTGGATGCGCTCGCGCAGGCCCTCGTCGGACCAGAGGACGCGCAGCACGCTGAGCCCCTGCTGGCGGAAGACCACGTCCGGCTGGTCGCGCGTGATCAGCGCGGGCGACAGGGGCAGGAACGCGTGCGGCTGACCACTCGACTTGTGGCGCGTGACGAAGCCCTGCTCGATGACGCGAGTGAGCGCGGCGAGCGCCGCCTCGTACTCGTCGCGGTGCTCGGACCAGCCGACGATCACGTCGCCCCGATCGTCTCGCCAGAGCTGGGTGAGCCGACCGAGATCGGAGCGCTGGTTGTAGAGCCGCGCAATGGCGTCGGCGGTGATGTTCTCGCCGGTGACCGTCTGGGCCTGCTGCAGGCCCAGGTGCCGCTGGAAGGACTCGGTGAGGTTCTCGATCTCCACGGCTTCCTCCTGATTAGCGCTGACCCTCGAAGCGAATGCGGACCTCGGCGCGCTCGTAGTCGGGCCGCACGCGGTATGTCCGCTCGTTCACGTGGAGCGAGACGAGCGGCACGTGCCCCGCCTCCTGGGCCCGCGCGCCCAGGCGCGCGAAGAAGCGCGCGAGATCGGCGCGGTAGGGCCCGAGCCCGTGGACGAGCGTGTAGCCCTCCCGCACCGCGAGGAGCGCCGTGAGCATGTGGAGATCGATCCGCAATGTGTCCGCGCGCGCGGGATCTGCGCCGTGCGGCCAAGCGACCAGCTCGATGTCGCTCGCGGCCACCTCGAGCCACTCCGCGACGACGGCCGGTGTCACCGGGCCGCGGCGCAGGAAGACGTCGAATTCTACGCCCAGATCCAGCTCCAGCGCGAGCCGGTCCAGGTGCTTGAAGCCCATTGGATCGACCTGCCGTGCGCTGAGGGCGTGCTCGTTGGTGGCACCCAGACGCTGCAGGGCGTTGAGCGCGCCGACGACCTGCCGCCGCAGATCCTCGCCTTTGCCCCGGATCGCCTGGTCTTCCAGGAGCTCGAGCGATCGCCTCCAACCCGCGGGGCGCGGCACCCCGTGCAACGCGCGGAAGCGGCGCAGGCTCCGGGTCAGGTTGGCGAGTGCGTCCCGTGGGTCGCTCGCGCGTTCCTCGGCGCTCACCCGTGTCAGCTCGCGCACGTGGACGGCAGCGCGAAGCTCCGGGGCGGGGAGGTGCACGCCGTCGAGCGCGATCTCCGCGTCACGCTCGACGGAGTCGACGAGAGCCGCAATGTGCCCGTCGAGTGTGTCGTCCGAGATCGCGCCGGGGTCCGCGGCAGCGAGGACGCGCGCGACCGGCTCGCCGCGTACCCGCAGAGGCCGCCGCAGGGAGCCGTCGGGAAAGAGCATGTTGTGCGCGCGGTAGGTTTGCCATTCGAGCGGCCCCCAGCTGTCCGCGTGTGCGTGAACGTCGCCGCAATCGAGACCCCCGGTGACGGTCAGCGCGAGCACCGCCTGGAGCCTGCGGAAGGGCAAGCGCTGCCCGGCATAGTGCGCCGCGGTCAACACGTCGGCGACCCGCTGTTGCACGTCTGCCTCCCGCAGATCCGTGACGTTGGCCAGGATGGTGCAGTCGTCCCGGCGCGGACAAACGCCGCACGCCGGAGAGTCCTCCCAGAACCGCGGGGGCGTCCAGGTGCGCAGCAGGCCCGGCGTCACGCCGCGCACGTGCATCCGGTGGCGGAAGTTCACAACGACGACGCGTTCGCGCTTCATGTTCTCCCCGAGCGCTGCGGCGGCGGCCTCGTCCAGGTCCGATCGCAGCGACGGCTCGATGACGCTCGCCCAGAGCCGCTGCACCTCCGCGCGCGCCGAGGCGTGCTCGTCTGCGCCCCGCGCCGTGCTCCGCGCGAGGCGCCGCAGCCTGCCCTCGTTGATGGCCACGAGTAGCCCGTGGCCGCGCCCGCGCTCTGCGAGCGCGCGGTTCACGTGCTCCAGCAGCTCGCCTTCGCGCAGCTCGGAGGCGTCCTTGAGCACGGTCCACCGGCCTACCTGCGCGGGTGGTTGCAGATCGGTGGGGCACCCGAGGCGCGCCGCGAGACGCGCGCACACGGCGGTCTTGCCGTCGCCAGCGTCGCCCGTGAGGATCACCAGATCGACGCCCGGATCGTTGGCCGCCATGGCCTCGACGAGCGCGTCGAGCCGCGTCGCCACGTGCAGCTCGTCGGGCGTGGGGAACCAGGGCGCATCCACGCGCAAGCGCTCCAGGAAGGGCCGGCGGTTCTCCTCAATGTAGCTCGGGTTGCTCTGATCGCTCTGCGTGCGCAGCGAATTGAGGTAACGGACGAGGGGATTCTCGACGAGGGCAGGCGAGGGATTGTCCATGAACCGACCTTGTTCTGTGGACGCGCCGGGAGGGCGTCCTCTGACAGCGGCAGGCACGGCACCGGGAGGGCTGGGAGGCGCCCCATCAGGTGCCGCAGGGCTACGGCGATGACCGGAGCCGCTCGAATTCGGATGGTGGCAGCGAGGGAGCCATGAAGGTATCGAGGGCGCGCGAAGGACTCAAGCCCGCCGCCGCTCTCCTCGTGCAATGGCGGACTGCTTGCCCGTCTCCACCTCGCAATTGCCGGATCCTCTCCCGGGCGCCGGGCAGGAGCCCGTTCACGGGAGCGACCCCGGGCACGCGCGCCCCGCCCTCGTCCAGCCACACGCCGCTTTACCGGAGCTCGAGATCGGGCCGCTCGAAGCTCTCCCGCAGCCGGTCGATTGCCGCGCACCACTCCGTCAATGCTGACTTGACCGGGATCGTCCTTGTTCAAAGCGCGCAAGGGCACACGAAGCCGTAGGACTTTTGTCCGTGTCAAGCCCCTCGTTTGGCGCGCGGACCGAGCGCTCTGATGCGCTCTTGCCCCCCCGCCCGCCGGTCGGCGCCCTCCAAGGGCGCACGTCCACCTCGGCAGCGTATGTGCGTGGATGCAGTGCCCGCGGAAGAAGGCGGGCCGCGCTATACCGCGTCGGCATCGAACCCGAAGTTCGCGCGCTCCCAGGTGGGGTCGCGAGGCGGTGCGCGGGGCAGCGGCGACGAGCGCACGCCCAAGTGCTCGAGGATTATCTTCACGATGTCGGGGCGCTCAGCTCATCGAGACGGGACCGATCCCGAGGAGCCCGAGCTTGGTATCGGACATCGCAGCCGTGGTGCAGCCGGCGTAGCCGCCGCTCGCGGCGGGAGGAGGGACAGGCGCCGGAGACGACGCGCTCGGTGCGATCGAGGCGCTCGCTGAGGGAGGGGCGGCGCCGCCATCGCTGCCGCAGACGAGGCTCGCCATGCCGAACTTGCCCCGGCTGACCATCGGCTTGGCGGTGACGCAGGTGTAGGGTGAGGGGGCAGGTAGCGCGCCGTTTAGCAAGGTGTGGCCCTTCGAGACGTCCTTCGCTCCGACACCGAGCCCCGCAACCGGCCCGTCTGTGCTGCACGCCGAGATCTGGTCGATCCTGTTCAACGCCGAAGTGATGGCACAGGGTGCGGCGGATCCCAAGCTGGAGATCCTCGACCAAGCGCAGGTGCGGGCTCTCTGCGCATGGGCGAACGCACCGACGTGGCGGGTCAACTCGGCGCGTTCTTCGACAGGCCAAGGGGATGCCCGACCCGGTGGCGCAGGACTGCGTCGAGGAGGAAGGGTCGATCCTTGGCCTGCCTCGGCTTGACCTCCAGCGACGCGTCACCTCGGCGTGCGCCAATTCGCAGGTACTCGTTCGAGATCTGGCAAACTTCTGGCACGGCGAGCCACCAGCGGTTTTGTGTCACACGTAAATGATTGATATCTCTCGTGAATGGTCCCCCGGAGGGCCCCAAAACCATCGTTTTTGAAAACCGCCGTTGGGGCAACTCAACCAGGGGTTCGAATCCCTTCTCCTCCGCTGAAACCATTGAGGATTTCGTTGGGGAGCGTGGGCGCTCCCTGGTGAGCCTCGCGGGTCCATTCACACGCCATTCACACGGCGACGCCGAGGCTACGCCGACCGCCGCGTGAAGACCTGGACCGCGTCCTTCTTCAGGTTGTCGTTGGTGTGCGCGTAGCGCTGGGTGACCGAGAGGTGCAGGTGGCCGGCGAGCTGCTGCACGGTCGGAGCCGAGGCGCCGCCCTTGAAGCACTCCGTGATGAAGAAGTGCCGCAGGGCGTGGAGCCGGGTGGCCGGCACCTGCGCCTTGGCGAGCGCACGCTTGAAGGCGTGCCGCAGGCCGCCCTCGGTCCACGGCGTCCCTTTGCTCGAAGGGGCCACCGGGGCCGTGGGCCTGTGCGGCCTCTTGCTGGCCTCGACGAGGATCTCCTTCAGCGCGGGCGCGATGGGGATGCCCCGCTCGTGCCCGGACTTCGGCGCGACCACCTGGCCGCAGGTGATGGCCTGCCGGATGAGGAGCAGGTCGGTGTCCAGGTTCACGTCGCACCAGCGGAGGCCGCGCACCTCGCCGGCACGTAGACCGGCGTAGGCTGCGAGCGCGATCGCAGGACGGACGTGCGGGGCCGCCGCGGCCACCACGGCGTCGACCATCTCGGGCGAGGGCGGCTCGTACACCTTCGACTTCACCCGGTTCAGCCTGGGGAAGTCCGGCCTCTTGTCGTGGTGGCCGAGCTCGACCGCGTTGCCGATAATCGTGCGCAGCGGGATGACGATGTTGTTCCGCGTCGACGCCGAGAGGTTCTCCCGCGCGAGCTCGAGGTCGAACGCCGTCACTACCGCCTTGTCGATCTTGCTGAGCGGCCACGATCCGAAGCGCGGCAGCAGGTACGCGTCGACGTTCTTCATGTACCCGATGTGCGTCGAGGGCTTGAGCTTCGGCGCGAGCGTCGCCTTGTACAGCTCGACGGCCTCGCCGAAGGTCATCTCGGGCTTCGGCGGCGTCGGCTCCGCCTCGTCCACCTGGTCGGGAAGGAAGCCCTTCTCCGCGATGGTCGCGAGCAGCCGCCGCTCTTCCTTCCGCGCACCGTCGGCGGTCTGCAGGGTAGCGTTCCTGAAGTACCGCTTCTTCTCGCCGGTGCGCGCGTCCTTGTACGAAAAGTCAATGATCCAGGGGCCCTCGGGGCGCCGGTGGTCTCGCCGCACGGTCATGCCGGTCAGTTCCTTTCCGGCCGGACCGCGTGCCTGGGACGAGGCGAAGAAGTAGCACAAGGGGCACCGTGGTTCTTGTCGTCGCTCCCGGTGTCGGCGAGCCACGCGGCGCTGAGCTTCACGCGCCAGCGGCCCGCGAACTTACGGGCGCGGACGCCGTCGATGTTCGCCTCAAGCGCCCCGTCGGGGCCGCGGACGACATGGCGTTCGATGCTCCGGCGGAGCGCGTCGGGCGACTTGCCGAGGAACTCCGCCGCGGTCCTGATGCACACCCAGCCCCGCAGACCCGGGAGGGCGCTGGTGGACGAGTTGTCGCTCATGGGGACCTCCGCGAGCCCGTCGAGCGTTTCGCCTGGCTCGTCGTGACCGAGTCGTCTCCCGGCGACGCCGCGCTGCCGACCAGGTGGATCGCGTCCTTGAGCTCCTCGCTCTTCGGGCGGAGGTTCGGCGAGGCGAGGCCAGCGCGCACGAGCGCGATGGTGCCGCGGCGGACGCCGAGGCCGGCGAGAGCCCGGCCCAGCGCCTGGCGCGACACGTTCAGCTCGGCCAGGACGGCGCGCTCGCCGAGCTCCTCGATGAGGGCGTGCAGCGTACGCCGTTCCTCGGCCGAAAGGCCGGTATCCTTTGCCCCTTGGCTCATGCTCTCGAAGCTAGCGACCGGGGGTTCGCGAGCTACGGAACAGTCCGCGTGCGAATTGTTCCGTGAGATGCCACACAGATCTCGGCAGGGCTTACTCAGGCTCGTCGCCCGCGTCGTCCTCTCCGTCGGAGGGCGGCGCGCTCACGTAACCCGAGTTCACCCTCTTCAGACGTAGCGGCGCCCGCTCCGCTGCCCTCGCCATCCGCCGCAACTCCTGCTCGATCGCACCGCCGACGGTCATGCCAGTCGTGAAGTCGACCTCCTCGCCGTCGGTCATCAGGATGCTCAGGATCGCGAGCTCGCGGTTCGAGAGCTCCCGGCCGTAGGGGAGATCCTCGGGCAGCTTCCCGAACGCGTTCGGCTTGGCGAAGTTCATGGTCCAGGCGAGCCAGTGCCGCCTGTCGGGCGGCCTCTCATAGTCCTCCCGGACATCGTTCATGAGCGACTGGAGGAAGTGGCGACGCTGCTTCACGAGCTTGTTGACCCTGTAAGCGTAGAAGAGCCCGTAGTCCGGCCGCCTCGACTCGATCCCAGCGCTCTCGAAGAACTTCAGGGCCTTGGCCGCGGCCTTCCGGAACTCGTACATCACGCTCCAGGCTTCCGCCTCGACCTTCCATCGCTGGGTGAGGGCCTCGACGCGAGCCACGCGACCGGCGTTCCAGGGATGACCGAACGCCCTCTCGTACTCGCTCTCGCACTGCGGAAGGAGCTGCGCGAGGAGCTTCTCCTTGTTGGAGAACCGCTCCCGCCTGTTCTTCCGTGTGGCTCGCTTCGGGCTCATCGTGCTTGAGCCGTAGCTTACGCGCGGCCGCCCCTTGATGGCTCCCGTTCGGGCGTCGGTCTCGTGGACCTTGCGAGCTGTGCTGCCGCGTACGGGCGTGGCACGATCCGGGGCTTCAGCGACCGCGATCTCGTCGCGCTCAGGCAAACGACGGGCATGCTCGACACCGATCACCGGCGCGGGCAGTTCATGCGCAACTTCCGTGCGTGCAGCGCGGGCGGGGGATGCCGCAAGCAACGGCAACCAAGCGGCGAACCGTCCGTGTCCTGCCGGGATGCTGTGGGTCAGTCCGGTGACCGGGGGGTCATCGATCAGCAGAGCGCTCTTTCGGCGAACTCACCGGGCACACACGCCCCACGCTACAGCACTCGGTTCCGATGATGACGGCGACGTGGCGACCCGGGGCCCCGGATCCTGCTCTCGGGATTCAACCCCCGGACGATCGTGCGTTTTACCGAGCCAACCATGTAAGTGTTGGTAATGAATGGATTTTTCGCTGAAGAAGCGCAGGCGGCCGTCGAGCGTCTGGTGAGCACCTCCATTCACCGTCCCTATGGTGGCATCGGGCATCGGCAGTTTTTCTTGCCGTTCGCCGACCACCAAAACGCGACCGCGAGCGGTTTCCCCTCGGCTCCACGGCCCGGCTCTACGTCCCGTACCTCGCTGCGCTGGCGGGAGATGAATCGCTGTAACGGCAGGTAACCACTGCGAAAAATCCTCACGGCGGCCTCGCACTTTGGCCGACGAACCTTGGCCCATGACGGAGGTGCTCGCCTTCGCCGACGGGCGGGCCGCTGAAGGACTTTGGAGTGGGCACCCGGCTCGACCCGTCGAGCATCCCTTCGTCTTCCTGGCCCGACAGGGCGAAGAAGCGGGATGGCTCCGATGTTCGCACGTGCACTGCTGCGTCCGCTTGCTGCTGGAGGTGCTCGCGGCGTTGACGCCCCCCACCCTGCAAGTGGCGTTTCAGCAGATCGAGGATCTGCGGGGTAGGCCGAGGGCTTGAGGCTCGTGGGACGCCCGATCCTGGCCCTGCTGGCAGCGGCCGGAGGGACGACGCCGGCCATCACCCGTCTACGCCACCTCAAGGAGCTCGATGCGAAGGCCATCCTACCAGTTCCAGCGGGGCACCCGAAGAACATGCCGACCCGATCATGGTCATTTTGTCGGAGCACATGATCACAGGCACGAAGAGGTACCCTCGGCGACGATCGGGGCCGAGCCCGACGTCAAGTCGACATCGGGAAGGTACGGCAATGACGCGACGGACCTTATGCCGCAGACGACCACCAACTCGGCCGAGGATGTCGAGCTCAACAACTCCAGGTAGACACGACCTCGGTGGTAGTGCTTTCCATATCGTTTGATTTGTGGTTGGCTATCTAGCCACCTGCCAGTTCGCGAAGGAGGACATCATGACGGACATCAAGATGGATAGGACGACCAAGATGCCGCCGAGCCAGCCCACGAGGGACAACGACGCGCTGACGAGAGCCGCCCAGCTGACGCTCACGGACAACGACGCGCTGACGAGAGCCGCCCAGCTGACTCTCGGGGACGACGCCCTCAGCGAGGGGGCGCGGCGGATGAACGAACTCGGGGGCGGCTCGCTCAGGGCCGGCCCGAGCGATGCCATCCCGCCTCGCTGCATGGCATGGCCGATGGCGTGAGAACCGCCGCTCGTCCGGGCGCGCTGCTGCTGGTCGCTCCCGCTTCCTCCGCGTCCGACGAGGCGCTTGAGATCTTGAACAGGTGCGCGGACGCCGCCGAGAAGGTCCACGGCACGGGCAAGTACGCCCGGACGCCATGACTGTGCACCGGCAGGCACCTCACGCGCTTCTCGCATGAGCCGGACGCCACCGCCCGGGGGTGCCGTGGAAGTCAAGCCCACACAGCGTGATGGCTCACGCCCTGACCTGAACCATCCCAAGCGGGTGCAGTGGCATCGTCTTGGCCATGATGTCGAAGCCTTGCTCTCGAGTCAAAATGGACCAACATGCCCGGCACCGTCGCACACGGGGAGCCGACCGCGATCACCTCCGCGGGATTGACGCCGGCTACAACCTCGCCGGCTGCCGACCCCTTTGCCCAGCGGCCGGAAGAGGCCAGGGCACTGCTGCTCGCCTCGGCCCCTCGCCCGAGCGTCGTGGAGATCCTCCTGTACGACGTCGGACATCCGGAGATGAGCGCTGCGGCGCTCGACGAGGGGTCTCCCTCGTTTTAGCCACCAGCATGTTTCAACGTGTCCTGAGCGTCTCCACGCAGGATGCCGTTTCGCGGCCCCGACCCGATCGGTGGAGAGCGGCCGAGATCCGCGTGCCCGCTGTCGCGCAGGCGATTCGGGGCTAGAGGAACGGGCATGGGCCCGTCCCGCGGCATCACGCCGCCCGCCGGCCCCGCCGGATCGACATGCGCTTGGTGCTGGAGATGGGGGCCTGCGACTTGTTGAACCGGCCACGCACCCTCGGTCGGACGCCGCTGTCCGGTTGCACCTCCTCGTGCATCGTCGTGGGCTTCAACTGCCGGCGACGAACGGCACCCGTCAGGCCGGTGTGCCTGGCCAGGTCCTCGCCGAGCTCCTTGATTCGCCGGCAGATGGCGAACGTCGACGAGCCGAGCTCGTTGGCGATTTCACCAAGATCGAACCCCGCGGCGCGCAGCTCGAGCATCCGCCGGTCGTCCGCGGGGAGTTCCGCGAGCCAGGCGATGAGGTCGATCGCGGACAGGATCCGCTGCGTGGGGTTGTTGCTGGTCGCTTCGGCGAGGCCGAAGCCGACCGGCGCCTCGTCCTCGTCGGGGCCGCGATGCTCATCCTCGGCGGCGAAGTCGCCGAAGCGCAGCACCTCGACACGCCCGTGCATGAAGTTGCGCGGGTCGAAGACGTCGCGCTTCCGCTGGTACCCGTCGCAGGGAACGTAGTACCGGCTCGCGTCCGTCGCCCGCAGGCCGCAGGAGTGGATCAAGATCACATCGTCGAGCAGCTCGCCGCGCTCGGCGTAGCGCTCGTACATGGCCCAGGTCTGCGCGATCGCGTCTTGCAGTCGGACTTCACGGACCTGCTCCGGAAGAAGTCGGGCGACGGGGTTGAAGATGCCGCGCTTGATCTTGTCCTCGAAGGCGCGGTGCAGATCAGTCGGGATGTTCATCGTCACGGTGGTCCTCTATGCGGCGCGCAAACGGAGGCCCCTGGCCCACGTGACGCGCGAGAAGTGCGCGGCGCGAGGCGCGGTCGACGGGTTCAGCGAGAACGAGGGGAGCCCTCCCTTCTCTTATCCCCGCGGGTCGGGGCTCCTTGAGCCCGACACGAACGGCGGACGACCTCGGTCATTTTTGACCGAGGTGCTCCCCCGTCGACCGCGTGCACGTGAACGCCGGCTCCGCGCGCGATACGGTCAGGCACGGCATCGTTCTACGACCGCTCGCCCCCGGACTCGTGTTCCATGGACGGTCCCTCTGCCGAACTGCGAGCCGACCGCATGCCTCCCGCCATCCCGCCCAACTTCGCCTTCCTCGCCCATCAGGATCCTCGCTGCGTCGTGCTCGGCATGCACGCGGAGCGCTACTTCGCCGAGGGTCCGAACACCCGCCTGGTGAAGCGGCGGCAGCTCGGCGAACACCTCGCCCAGCATGCCGCCGCGCGCCTCGGGCTGGACACGTCGCCCGAGGACAACCAGGCTACGCTGAGCAACCGGCTCCGCGAGCGGGGCGCGCCAGGCGCCACGATCCGGCAGCCCTTCCACGAGCTCCAGGGAGCCTGACCATGGCCCGCTTCGCGCCCGCCAAGGGAATCTACGACATCGCCGCACGCTTCAAGACCACCTGTCTTCAGGCCGACGGTTCCCTCCTCTTCGAGGGAGGCCGCCTCTGGACGCTCGAAAACCTCAAAGAGCTTCATCGCGTCTTCGTCGACACCAAGGACACTAGCAAGCGAGCCTTCATGGCGAAATTCCATGACCAGCTCGCGGATTCCAAGAAGGACGTCAAGCGCTTGGCCGCCGAGGTCCTGCTCGTCCACTTCCTCTTCCCGTCGAGCGTCACGGGCGCCACCAAGAGGCGCCTGGTGAGCACCGTGCTCTCCTGGGCCGGTGACCTCGCGGACGACAAGCATCCCGCAATGGCGGCGCTCGATCGAGGTGTCGGCAGCGGGGGGCAGGGCTACAACTCGCGCCGCCCCAACGAGCTCTGGTTCCTCATCAACTTCGCCCTGAAGCTCAAGAGCATGGACAACCCGGTGCACACCACGCTGTTCTCGAATGCGGGGGCGTTTCGCGACCTGGTCGACGACGTAGAGGACGCCGGGTCCCGTCAGTTCCGCCACATGCTCTTGCACCTGATCTACCCGGACGACTTCGAGCGGATTGCCAGCAGCACCCACAAGCGGCGCATCGCGTGGGCCTTCCGGGATCTCGCCGGTCCGGGCCTCGACGACCTCGACGATAAAATCCTCTCGATTCGAAGGAGCCTTGAGAAAGAGCTTCCCGGACACACGCTCGACTTCTACCAGCCGCCGCTCGCCGCCGCGTGGAACCCGGACGACGACGACGAGCCGGGCGCGAGCGACGCCCTTCTCTACAAAAAGCAGATTGTCCTCTACGGCCCCCCGGGGACGGGCAAGACGCACCAGGCGAAGGCGCTCGCCGCAACCCTCATCCGCTCGGCGGCGCTCCAGAAGCTCGGTGCGGCCTGGTACTTCCAGAACGAGAGAGCCGTCCAGCAGGTCATCGGGACGCACTTCCACCGCGTCCAGCTTCACCCTGGGTACAGCTACGAGGACTTCATCCGCGGCCTGCACGTCGGCGAGGGCGGGAAGACCGAGTACCGCCTCGGCCTGCTCCCGAAGCTGGTGCAGGAGATCGAGGACGAGCGCAGGGTCGGCGATCCGGTAGCCATGCTTCCCCACGTGCTCCTCCTCGACGAGATGAACCGCGCCGATCTCAGCCGCCTCCTCGGCGAATGCTTCTCGCTGCTTGAGGATCGCGGCACGGCCATTCCGCTGCCAGGGCTCGACGGGCAAGGGAAGGCGCTCACCCTGAAGCTGCCGGACGATCTCTATGTCATTGGGACCATGAATCTCATCGACCAGTCCATCGAGCAGGTCGACTTCGCGCTCCGGCGCCGCTTCCTCTGGCAGCGCTGCGGGTTCAACCGGCAGGCCCTCGTCGAGGTTTGCAAGCAGAGGTGGAACGATCACCCGATGAAGGGCTACGACTGGGACACGGTCGGGAAGGACTTCGAGCGCCTCGGCGCCGCCGCTGCCGCGCTCAATGCCGCCATTCACAAGAGCAAGGTGCTCGGCGAAGAGTACGAGATCGGTCACACTTACTTCTTCGACGTTGTGAGCTTCTTGCAAGAGGAGCTCGCGGGGACCAAAAGGAAGCGGACTTTCCTGTGGAAGAGCGGCAAGCCCGAGAGCCCCGTATCTAGGCTGTGGAGCCTATCGCTGAAGCCTCTCCTGCATGAGTATTTGCGCGGCCTCGAGCCGGTCCCTCGAGCCCAAGAGCTCGGCCGCCTAGAGGAGGCGTTCCTCGCCATACTGGCCGACGTCGATGAGTGACGTCGACGCCAAGGACTGCTCGCCGATCCTTTGGTCGAGCCCGGATCCGGAGACGGCGGCATGGCTCGCGAGGCTGGCTCAGGTGGTGATCCCCGAGGCACACGTGATCGGCTTCGGCGACGGCGCCCGTGAGCCCGACGACCCGGTCGTGTACTGCGAGTGCGACGGTTCCTGGTGGTGCGGCCGGTACGTCGGCGCGATCCGCTTCGAGGGGCGCATGCTTCGCATCCGGCCGCGCTTCGGGATGGCAGCCCTCGAGCAATGGATCGAGCACGCGTTGAACCTCACCTTCACCGAGGTGTCGGGCGAGCTGGACGATCATGACGCATTCCTCCCCCAGCTCCTCGCGAGGCTCTGGTCACGGGCCCTCGTCACCGCCGGACGCCACGGCTTGCCTGCGCTCCGGCAGGACACCATGCACCACGGTCCCATGCTGCGCGGTCGGCTGGATGTGCAGCGCACCGTGCGGGAGCGGGTGGCCGGACGCCCCGGCCTGTCGTCCGTACAGCGCTCCCGCTCGCTCGAGAACGCGGTGGTGCAGGCGATCGTGGCGGGATACGCCGCCCTGAGGCGCTGGGTCGGGAACGCGCAGCTCGGCAAGGTCATCTCCGAGCGGGCACAGGATCTCGTCGACCACATGCTTTCGGCCATGCCGCTGACGGCCGGGCCGCCTCTCCAGGGGGAAATCGACCGCGTCCGGTACACGCCGATCACCGCCGGGTACCACACGGCCGTCCGCCTCTCGATGCGGATCGCGCGCCACCGCGGGTTGTTTCACGAGACCACCCCGGATGGCGGTGCCACGGGGGTGCTGCTCGACGTCGCCGAGATATGGGAGCTCTTCGTCATCGCGTGTCTCCGAGCCGCGCACCCGGAGTTCGATGTGTTGCACGGGACCCATGACGTCGAGGCGAACGACTGGCTGCTGACGAGCGAGAGCGGCAACAAGACGCTGGGGTGGCTCAAGCCGGACGCGCTCCTCCGCCTGCCGGACGGGGTACTCATCGTCGATGCGAAGTACAAGTCTTTGAGGCCGAGGGGAGATCGACCCCACGGAGTGGAGCGAGAGGATCTGTACCAGGTGGGAGCATACCTCTCGCGGTTCGCGAACGATGGTGGCGAGGCACTGCTGGTGTATCCAGCGGACGGAGACGCTTCGCCTCCCGAGGTCGTCGCGGAGGGGCCATGGCGGTTTGGGAGCGGCCAGCGTCTCGGGTTCGTCGCGCTGCCGACGGACGCCGAGACCGCTGTAGACCTATTGAGAAGGCGAGCGTGCGGCGGCGGGTAAGGGACCGTGGTCGTCGAGGTGATCGCATTTACCTCGGCGCCTCAGCACACGTCAGTGCCTCAACCCTGTGCCTGGACGGGATGCCCCGGTGCCAGGCGTCCAGCACCGCCGAGGCGTCGGAGTTGGCTCTCTTCACGACCGCCATCGTGAGCCGGTGCAGGTACTTCGCCGCGACAGACGGGTACTGATCGGCCAGCGCCTCGAACTCCGTAGCCAGGCGCTCGAAGGCCTGCAGGACCGGCTCGGGTGCTGGGCCGACGTGGATCCTGCGTGGCGGCGACGGCGTTGCAGGTCGGCTTGCCGGTGCAGCCCCCGGCTTCGTGGCCGGCGTGGGGGTCCCCTTCGCTGATGCGGGAGGCGATCTCTTTCTCCGCGGCGTGGAGACCTGCGTCTGCAGCGCGGCGTCGACCTGGCGCCTCGCGTCTTCCAGAACGGCCAGCGCCGCCGCCATGCCCTCGCCCGACGTGACCGCCCTCAGCGCCGCGTGGACCTCGGGGTCGCGCTGGACAGCGCGTACGATCGAGGCCGCCGGGTTTAGTTTGATCTTTCCGGTGTCGACGGCGTCCTGCAAAGCCGGTGTCGAGATCGGGGAGGAGAATATCACCTGCCGAGCGGCCACAGCGCTCTCGGAGGTCCCGGTCTCGGACGCGACCCTGTTCCGCGTCGTCATCGGCTTGCCGGTCGCGTTTGCCGGTGGAGTGGCGGAACCTTGGTTATTTTTGACCGAGGCGACCAGATCGGTCCGCCTCCCCCGGCCCACCCTGAGCGCTTCGGTGAGCCGCCTCTCGAGCTCGGCCTTCTGCCTGGGCGTCAATTTGCGCCCGTGCTGGTCTGCGTGGTTGTCGAGGAGCATGGCCAGGTGCTCGTCGGTGGCGCTGAGGTCATCGTGGATGATGACAGGAACTTCCGGGAGCCCTCCCTCGAGGGCCGCGCGATGGCGTCGATGTCCTCCGAGGATGGTGCCCGACGGGGAGGCGCATCGCTCTCCTGTCACCAGCAGCGCGCGTTGCACTCCGTGCTCGCGGATGTGTTGCAGGAGCGCTTGGTACCTGTCCTGGTTCTCGGACTCGGGCGGGAAGAGATCGCGGTTCCTGTAGTGCGGGCGGAGCGAGTGCGGTGCCACGACCTCCATGTGCATCGACGTACCTCGATGGCGGATGCGTGCGCGCACGGGCATGGCCATCGCCGGACCGGTCGCCATGGCGGCGCTCCCTAACTTGTGGCTCGCCGGTGTAGTGAGTGCGGGCCCCTGTCCGCTGGACGCAGCGACCGTGGACGGCCCTCGACTGCGTTGCTCGATAACTTGGAGCAGATCGCGCGTCGCAGCATCCAGCTTCTGGTAGGCGACCTCACGGGCGCCCGTGAAGGGATCGTGTTGGCTCGTGTTCCAGTCCTGGAACGCGTCGTCGAAGGCCGAGAGCAGCACTTTCTCCCGATCGTCGCCCTCATCGCGTATAACCTGCACGGCCTTCGAGCAGGCGACGGCGAGTGCGGTCGCCACGGCGTCAAACGCGGAAGCAGCGCCGAGGGACTGCGCGCTTTGGGGGCTCGGCAACGCCGAGAAGAGTACCGCTTGGGGAAGCAGCCCGCGCTCGACGAGCCCGCCGAGCTCGTCGAGCGCGACCAGCCGCAGCTCCTCGACGACGTCCAGCTCGCGCGCCAGATCGTCTCGGGGACAACCCTGGTCTCGATCCATCTCGTACCCCGCCATGGCTTGCAGGAACGCTGCGCTCCGCGGCTGGTCCGCGTCGGGGACGGCGGCCAGCTTCCCCTCCAGCATCGCGCGGAGCGCCGCGCAGGTCTCGTAGGACGCGTGGGTCACCGGGAGCCCCCCTTCCGCGGCGCCTCCGCGGCCGTCGGGCGCGGCAAGACCAGCCGCTCGCGCAGCCACCCCTCCAGGTCGCTCCGGCGGAAGCGGACGAGACGCGGCCCGAGCCGAAGGTGAGGGATCTGCCGGCGGCAGACCATCGCGCGTACGGTGCCTTGCGCGAGGCCGGTGAACGCGGCCGCCGCCCCGTAGTCCATTACTTCGTCGTCAGCCATGCCTTCCTCCTCGAGCCGATGACCGGCCCGGATGACCGACGTTTCTCACGTTGCGGGCGCTGGCTTCCCGCAATGGGATGCATGTACGTTGCGGGGGCTGCGAGGAGGCAGGACGATCCGAGATGCGCAACGAAGACGGCTCATCGACCAAGCCCAGCAGGGGCGGGCCAGGCGCGAGGGGCGGATCAGGCGCCGCATCCCGGCGCGCGGATCACCGGGAGCAGCGCGGGCACCAGGACGGGAACGGCGCGCTCTCCCAGGAGACGGTCGCGGAAGCCGCGATGGAGCTGCTCCGGATGGCGCTCGAGTACGAGCTGATCTCCGGGCCGAACGGGATGGCCGTGCAAGAAGAGCGCGATGCGCAGCGAACGGTTTGGTACACCGTGGGGACGCGAGAGGTCCTGCGCCGGCTGGTGAACGAGATCCTCCAGTACCGAGACAAGCGGTGGGATCTGGTCAGACAGATCCGAGCGGCCCAGGTGGCGCTGAACATTCGCGAGTTCATTAAGGACAAGGAGCAGGGCTCGGCAACGTTCAAGGACGAGCTTGCCAAGTACATCAAGCAGCAGTTCGAACTTGCGGGTCTCCCGATCGATGATGCACAGCGGCACGCGCTCGTAGAGGCCGCGATTACGAAGCTGCGAGGAACCGAAGGGCGGTTGGAGCACATCCTTGCTGCCATGGTGAAAGTGAAGGTGACCTCCGCCCGCGTTCGGACCATGCAGGGTCACGTGAGCGCCCTCAAAGGCCGGGAGCAGGCCCAAGGGACGGTGCGGTTGCCCAAGGAAGCGGGTCTTGTGTACGGCTATGATCCGCGCTCTCCCTTCCACCTGCTCGACTACGCGGTCCGTCACATGGACCAGGGCTTCTCCGGCGTCACCGAGATGTTCATGCACTGGGATGAGAAGGATCGTCGCGCGATGGTTGCGAAGTGGTTGCGCGAACTGGCGGACAGGCTCGTGGAGCCCCAGGCCGAGCCGACCGACCTGTGATCGCCCCGCAAGGGCACCATCGATCATTGCGGGAAGCGCGTCGGCGTTCAGCGCTACGCCGACCGCATGGGCAACGGCCACCCACCGTTCCACCGCGGCTTCCGTCCGGGCACCGCCGCGGAGGTTGCTACCTCGGCCACGGGCAACACCGCGCCGGAGGTTCTCCCCGCCAGTAGCATTCTGCTCGACTGGAAGCGGCGAGACGCGGGCGACTTTGCCTGCGCTTTGCTCTTGCGCTCCTTGGGCTGCGTAACCGCAAGCTATAGCCCTTTGATTTTATCGTCGTCGCAAATCCAAAGCGGATTGATGTTTACATCGCGCACGAAATTCAGATGTCTTCATCTGGCCGCCCCTGCAGCAAAATAGCGAGATCTGTCTGATCCCGTCGAGGGAGGCGGCGCCTGTAGTCAAAGTGCTGTCCTACAGCCATCCGAACGCGATGACTCAGACCGGCACGGCGGTCGCGATCTTCACCTGGTTCGCCACCGGCTCGTAGATATCCACCCCTGTCTCTGGCGTCCGGATGCTCACGATGAGCGCGTACCGCGCCGCCTTCTTCCAGCGCCCGAGCTGATGCCGCTCCCGCCACCAGCCGATGACCGGGCAGACCGCGATGCTCTTCCGGCTTGCGAGATCCGCTGCCGTACCCTTCCAGCGGTCGTGATGGACGGATCCCTTCTCGCGCAAGGTCGGGCCGAGCAGCCACCCTGCGTCGCCGGAGTCGATCGTCTCGTCACCGTCGCGGGCCGCCTTGTTGACACGCTTCCGCAGATCATCAGGCTCCTCATTCGCCTTCTGCACGGCGAACCGCAGGCCGTGCGATGCGTAGCGATGCCGGCGCTCCCAGCCTCGACGTGCGGGGTTCGGCTCGATGAAGTAGGAGAGCGTCACGCGCAGCTCGACCTCCACACTGCTGAGGTCCAAGAGGGCCTGCTTCGGCCACGGCAGTGTGTGGAGGCGCATTTCGTTGCTCTTGTCACGCTCGAACGGCCGGAGCTCGTCTTGCACGACGAGCGTCAGCGCGTTCCCCGCGCTCCAGAGGGCGCGTTCCAGGTTCGGGACGCCGAACCCGAAGCAGCGGAGGAGGTGCTCCATGTCGCGCCGCCTCGATCGGGTAGCGTTGATCTCCTCGCGCATCCGAGGCGTCCATTCGGCGGTGTGCACCAGGAGCGCGCGGATCGTCTCCGGCCAGAAGTCGGGGTACTGCGCCCAGATCACCGCGCCGACGCGCGAGGCGCCGGCGCTGGCGGCGCTCGTCTCACCGGTTACGGTGAACATCTTGACGAAGGGTTGGTAGTGCGTGGTGAGCAGCGAGAGCGAGTCGGGGAAATCGGCGTCCTTGCCGTCGGGGCTCAGCGCCATGTTCCCGCCCTCCATTACGATCTCCGGCTTGATCGGCCACTGCGACTGCCAGATGCACGAGGTCGTACTGCTCGGCGACAGGTCCCCAGGGCGCGCGATGGGGCTCCAGCCGTTGAAGACGGGCTCGGTGATGCGCGTGCGCTCCGTGTAGGCGCCCACCGTGAGGGCGTTCCATGCCTGCCCGGGATCGTGGATGCCCTCGGTCTCGTTCCGCGACCGGTAGTCCATACCCGGGGCCACACGGATGTTCCCGGCAGAGACGACAAAGAGGCGCGGGTTGTCGTCGTCCATCCCCGAGCAGAGCTTGTCGATCTCGGCAGACCACGACGAAGGCTGACCTCGATCGCGGAAGTCCGTCGCCGTGATAGCCATGGAGATCGCGCGCTTGCGCTGCGGAGCCGCGATCTCGGCGCGGGCAACGCCCTCGGCCGTGATCGCACCGTACAGCTTCGGCGGGTTCGCGGCCCCCTTGTGAAGGATCTTCACCGACTCGAGCCGGTGGGTGAGCGCCACCGGCGAGGATGAGAGCAGCGCCTCAGCGAGGTCCCCGTGGAGCGCGATCCCGGCCATCCCTGTACCGTGGCCGTCATCATCGTGCACGCCCCACGAAGGATCGTAGGCGTGCAGGTCACCCTTCCGCAAGGCGGGCTCGAGCAGCGGGTGCCCGGCGTTGACGCCGGTGTCGACGATGCAGACGGCGGGCGCATCCGGCGAGGGCGCGGTGATCCGGTCCTTGAGATCCTTGGCCCAGCCTTCCTGCTCGATCACGTTCATCCGCACGAAGCTGGTCGGCACCTCCTTCGCGAGTCGAAGCTCTGCGATGACATCGAGCAGCTCGATGGATCCGGTCATCTGCTCGCGCGTGCCGTAGGCGAGGACGATAAGGCGATCGGGGAACCTGAGCTGCTCGTCCCCGACCTGGAGCTTCACCTTCTGCGCGTACTCGCGGAAGCGCGCCAGCAAGTCGTCACCCTCCCCGCGCAGCCAGACCTCCCAGCAGATCGCCTTTCCAGCAGGAGGGAACAGCGCGGGGTCGTCGGTCCAGAACCCCTCGAGCACCGCGAGTCGGATCTCCGCGATGCTCTCGATGAGCGGCTTGTTCTTCGGGTTCCCCGACTTCTTTGTGGTCTTGGTGAGGTACTCCTCGACCTTCTTCTCGAAGTAGCCGAGCTGCCCGCTGGGCACGTACACCGTCGCGTAGGTCACGCCGGTCTGGGTTCGCGTGGCGGCGAGCTCGACGCCTGCGCGCCTGTCCTCAAGGCTTTGCAGGGCCAAATCGAAGCCGGAAGCACTGGCGACCTCCAGGTAGACGCCCCGTCGCGCTTCCACGGCGATGGCGTCGTGTCGCGTATCTCGCGCTCTCAGGTCCTTTCTGACCCGCTCGAGCTGCTTCTTCAGCGCGTTGCCGTGATGTGCTGGATCGACGGGGGGCAAACGCGTCTCACCGCCGCCTTGCTGGGGGGACGTATACGGCTCCGCCGCGGACGTGCCGGTGAGGAGCAGGTGCCTCCGTCGATCGATCTCCTTGGTCGCCATACCCCCGCGTCGTCACCCGCGCATCACGCACGGCTGAGGGGCCGTGCGGCGAGCGCATCAAGAATGTCCTGCGTCGTCACCTCGGTGCGATCGTTCAGCACCGCGTCCTTCGCAGCGTCTTCGCACACTCGAACGATCTCGGCGTAGCTCGAGCCCCGTGCAGCGCTCACCACCTGCGCCCAGTCGACGCGCTCCGTGTCCAGCAACGCCAGCCGCGAGCGCAGCATCTGTTCGGCCAGCTCGTCGTCGGGCAGGCTGTACTCGAGCACGTCGTCGAACCGGCGGAAGAGGGCGCGGTCGAGGAGCTCGGGGTGGTTCGTCGCGGCGATGATGAGGCTCTCCGACTCGTCCTGCTCGAGGAACTGGAGGAACGAGTTCAGCACCCGCCGGATCTCGCCCACGTCGTTCTGCGACGTTCGATGGCTTCCGAGCGCGTCGAACTCGTCGAAGAGGTAGACGCCGCGCGTGCGCTGGAGCGCATCGAAGACGAGCCGGAGCTTCGCGGCCGTCTCGCCCATGAACTTCGTGATGATGCCGTCGAGGAGGATCGCGAAGAGCGGCTGCGAGAGCTCACCCGCGAGGGCGCGGGCGGTGAGCGTCTTCCCTGTCCCGGGAGGCCCGACGAGAAGGATCTTGCGCCGCGGGGTGAGGCCGTGCGTGAGGAGCTTCTCGCGCTGGCGCTGCTCGAGGAGGATGCGCTCGAGGCGGGCGTGGAGCTTCGGCTCCAGGACCATGTCCGAAAGGCGCGTCTTCGGATAGCTGACGGAGAGCAGTCCGGCGAGCTCACCGCGCGGCTGCACGACCGGAACCGGCGCCCGCTCGCCACGCCGAGGTAGTCCCTTCGTCTTCGCCGTATCGATGAGCTCGCGCAGGTCCCTGGCCAACTTGCCGTGCCCCTGCCGCGCGGCGTGGGCGGCGACCTGCATCGCGGTGGCGAAGAAGCGCTCCTCGTCGCCCTCGCTGTAGCTCTTCAGCAGCGCCTTGAGCTGCTCCGCCGTCGCCATGGTTTCGCGTGCTCCCGCATGAAGAAGTCTACCTTACTCGGCGCACGCCACCACGGCCGCGCTGGCTCCGTCAAGTTCTACCGGGACGCTCTGCGTCCGGCAGGGCCGGAGACGAGAAGTACGGAAAGCTGGGGGTTGGAGAGAAGGAGGCCGAGCCTCCGGGCCCGCCTCCACCTTAGTTACACGTCACCGAAGAGGTCCTGCGTCATGCTGGGCGCCCCGAGCGCCACGAGAGATAGACGCCGGGATTCGCGTGAGGGATGCCACGGCCAATGATCGACATCTCGCCGATGCGCACGGATCGTCTGCTTCTCGCCACGGTAACCGGTGAGCCTTTCCAGCCGGCGCGGCTGTACTACACGATCCCGAGCAAGCCCCTCGTGACGCGCGTCCTGTCACAGCTCCGCTGCACGAGGGAGGACCACGAGCGTGGCTGCTGGGTGTGGTTCTACACCGCGGAGGCCGAGGCGTTGACCTTCGGCCGGCCGCACGCCGAGCTCCCGGCCGAGGTGCACCCGGTGGTGATCGGTACCCTCCGCTTCCCGAAGAAGGGCGGCATGATCGTGGAGGTCCGCTCGTTCGAGCGTGCCATCGCAGCCGCGCGGTTCTTCGGTCCCTTTCTCGGTTCCGGGGCAGTCCTCCGGCGTGCGCGGGTGATCAACCGCTTCTTCGAGGGGGCGGAGATGCAGGGCGACCTCGAGCAGCTCCATCGACACCTCGACCAGAACGTCACGGTGATCGATCCGCGTGTGACTGAGGAGCGCATGGAGCAGTACCTCGCGGGCGCGAAGACGCCGGCAGCGGCGCGGCGTGCGCTCGACCGGTACCACAAGGATCGACGGCGAGAGCGGCACGACGTGCCGCTCGTCGAAGACTTTCCGCTCGCGCCCGAAGAAGAGACCCCGGGCTTCATGCACCTCGCGATGACCCTGCAGCTGCGGAGCATCCGCGCCTACGAGCACTGGAACGGCAACACGCACCTGACGCTCACCGAGGTCATCCACAAGCTCGTCGAGCAGGGCGCGTTCGTCGATCCGGACTGAGCCGCGCCATGGCGCGCCGCCAGCGCTGCCTCGCCGCCGCAGCCTGGGATCGCGACCCTACCGTCGTCGTCTTTTCGGCCGCCGGCTGGGCGTGCGTAGGGATCGGAAGGTCGCTCGAGCTCCTCGAGAAGCAGCACGTGACGGCGACCAGCAGATACCTCGCGCCAGCTCCGAAGTACCATTCGCCCGCCGGTGACTTCCCCGTTCCTCGAGGCCCCCGAGTCCGCCTGGGTGGCGAGCAACGCGCTCGCCTTCGCGCTGCGCGACCGCTTCCCGGTCAGCCCGGGCCACACGCTCGTCGTCCCGCGCCGCCTCGTCACGACCTGGTTCGACGCCACCGCCGAGGAGCGCGCCGCGATCTTCGAGCTGGTCGACACGGTCAAGCGAGACCTCGACGCCGAGCTCCACCCGGACGGCTACAACATCGGGATCAACGCCGGCGAGGCCGCAGGGCAGACCGTGATGCACCTGCACGTCCACGTGATCCCACGCTTCCGCGGCGACGTGGACGACCCGCGCGGCGGCGTGCGCCACGTCATCCCGGGCAGAGGGAACTACCTCGCCGCGAGACCCCCGCCGCACGCGACCGTTCGGCTGAGCTCGCCCGGGGGCGCACCTTGTTCTATGCCGCATGTGGGGCAGCAAGGTCCGCGGATGACGTCGCGGTGAACATCCATCTCGGCGATCGGGTATCGCAAGATCGAAACGGTTCACCGCGGGGGCGCACCCCGTCTGGCGAAGTGCGCGTAGTAGCGCTGGTACATGTCTTGCCACCTCGAGTACTCCGCCGGGTTCCCGCGGAGCCGCTCCTTCCAGGCCGAATCGACCGCCGACCGCATCTCGCCGGAACCCAGGCCGTAGCGCCGGAAGATCTCCTCGGCCGTCGTGGGGCATAGGGCCAGCTCCGCGCAGAGCGCGGCATACTGGGCGAGCGGCAGGATTGTCTCCAGCGACTCGGGGAGGGGCACTGTACTTCCGTCGCCGGCCGTGCTCGAGGGCCTCGAAAGCGGCGATACCTTGGCGGTCTGGGAGACTGCTCCGGTCATTGGGGCCGGCGAGGACGCGGTTTGTGTCAGCAGCTCACGGGGAATTGCGAGGTTCAGCGACGTTTCCCGGAGGTCTGCTGCGGCCGGCGGAGCGGGCCTCGATGCTGCCAGCGCTCCGGCGCGCCTCGTGGGGTCCGCTGCGATGAAGGGGATCACCGGGCCGCAAGGGGGAGCCTGCAACGGTGACGTCTCTGCGACCTCGGAGGGGGCTCGCGGCTGCTGCGGCCGGGCTGTCGATGTGGACGGCTCGGGAGTCTCCGATGCTCCGGCCGTGAACGGGAGGGCGGGGCCGCGGGGAATGTCAGAGAGCGGTGCGGTTTCCGCGATCACAGGAGGCGGGCGCTTCACCACCTTCGCCGCACCGGACTGAGGGAACGGCAGCTCCGGCCCTCGCGGAACGTCGGGCAGGGGGGCGGTGCCGGTCAGCGACTCCGCAGCGCGAGGAGGCTTCGGCTCAGCCTTTACGGTCGCGAGCTCGGCGTGCACGGGCACGAAGGGGACCACCGCGCCTCGGGGGACATCCAGCAGGGGCCCCGTGCCCTGCAGCGCCGCCGAGGTCATGAGGAGCGCCCCAGGGGGCATCGCCTCGGAAGACGGCGCGGCAGGCGCGAACGAGGCGGCGACGGATGCTGGCGAGCGCTCGACGTTGCCGAGCTCCCGCGCTCGGGCGAGGAGCATCTCCAGCCGACGCGCGTGATGCGCGTGGAGCCGCTCGAAGTCCTTCGCCAGCGCCGCGTCACGCCCCAGCGCTGCCCGCCATTGCCGATCCAGCGCTGCCCGCATCTCCTCATCGGCCAGGCGGTGGCGCCGCAGTACCCGTTCGCGTTGCTGAGGCAGCGCATCGAGCTCCGCGCAGAGCGCGGCGTACTCGGCCAGGCCCAGCCTGGGCTCGCCCAGTGGTCCCGCCGCAGAGTGCTCATCTGCGACCGCCTTCCCCGAGCCCCGCGCCTCGGCCACCCTCGACGGCTGCAGCACCCGGGGGCCGACCCGGAGCGATCCCAGCTTCCCCGGTCTCGGGTGCAGATCCTTGAGGAGTTCGCCGATCTTCGCGTCCTCGTCAACGCGCCGCACCCATCGGCGGCGGAGTCGCGCGACGTCGTTCATGCCCAGGTCCTTCTCCTGCAGCAGCTCGAACGGGGCCGGGTGTGCCGCGAAGACAGCAAGGAAGCTCGCCCAGGCGGTCGGGTCCTCCGCGAGCGGCTCGACCCGTCGATCCAGCCAGTCCTCGGCCTGTGCCAGCTCTTGCTCGTAGGCCGCGAGCAGCTCCGGCTCGGCGGCCAGCCGCTGCTTCCAGGCAAGATCGGCCCGCGCGAACGTACGCGGCGTGAGCCCCTCGACCGCGAGCACGTCCGCCAGCGGGAACCCCTCCGTCACCGCCGCCCTGACGGCTGCGTACTGCGCCAGCGAGATCCCTTCGCCCGCCTCCTGCGCCCCTGCTGCGGGCTTCGTGCCTGCCGCCATCCTCCGGCCCTAGTCGCCGACCAGCACGGTCCCGGAGGCGATCACGCTCCCGTTCGGCGCGTCGGCCGGGTCGTTGCAGGTCATCGCCGGATCCCCGAGGTGCGCGGCCGGCTTGTTGTTGATGAGCACCGTCTTGCTGCCCGCCTGGACCCGAGCCTGATTAGACGGCGGGCGCTGGAACGTGCCCCCTGGAGGTACATGCGCGGGCGCATTCGCCGCGGTGCTGCCCTGGATCGCGGCCGGTTTGCCTTCGATCAGCACATCCCGGCTCAGATCGTCGCTCAACGTTCCGCTGAAAGGCAGCGGCGTCGGGGTGGGCACCGGCCCGCCCGGCGAGGGGATCAGCACCACGTGCGTGTCGATGCCGACGACCTTGTCCCCTTGCTTTGCCGCAGGCTTGCCCGCCTTCGGCTCATGCGCTGACATGTTCGCTTCTCCTTCTCTCGCGGCAACCACCGGCTCACGGCCCGCAGTAGGGCGCGAGCGAGTTCCAGGTCTTCTCATCATGATGCGCCACATGGGCCGTCACGCTGAGCGGCTTCTCCGGCTGTCCAGACGGAGCAATAGGCACGAAAGTCATGATCCATAACGCGTCGCCGATCACGGCACCGAGTCCTCGATCGTCGACCAGGACGCCGAAAAGGCTGTCTACGTTGGGAATCTTGGTAAACGGTAGGTCCTTCCTCGCCTGGACGAAGATGCCGTAGAAGTCGTCATGCGCCCAGGAACATTCATGCTCTTCCGTAGGGTAGAGCCAGGTGGCTGTAACTTCGAGCACCGCGCTTCCGCCACCATCGGGTAGTTCACCGCCGCCCACCGCCTCCATATAGCGGCACTCCGGCTCCTCGCAACGCTTCTGGGGAATGAGACCTTCGGGTGGAGCACGTTGGGTCAATGTCTCTTTCTTATGCAAGAGGCACCTCTCCGGCGATTCGGTCTGCTGAAACACGACCGACCGTGCCGACCGACCCTGCTCAGGGCACACCCCCTCGAGCACCCGCACGACTCTCGCGATCTGGGGTCCCCAGCTCTCGCGCTGGAGCAGATACTGCCCCGGCATCATCCGGCACGGCGGAACCCCGTCGCCCAGTATCCACGCCGGATCGTTGCTAGAGGTGGCACCTCGCGCCCGCGCGCTGGCTTCGTCCAGCGGTACCTCGGAGTCCTCCTGCACGGGCTCGCTGGGCGGACTCTCCACCACTTCGGGCAAGAGCCAGCGCTTGTCATGGGTGCGTTGTTCTTCATTGAACGTGGCCACCCGGGCGCGTTGAATCGGTGGACATAGGCCGACCTGCTCCCTCGACGCTGCGGGCGGACGAGGGGCGGCGTGCGCGACACCGGCTTCGGGCTGGGCTTGTCGCGCCGCTGGCCGACAGGCAGAGGAGGTCACACCGATCGCAGCAAACAGACCAAGGAGAACAAGACGACTCATCTCGCGCCTCATGATACCGGATCGGAACGGCTGGGACACGGCGTCGACCTACATCGCGGCCGCCTGTTGTGCCTCGGTTTCGGCCTGCTTGGCTGCCGCCAGCGCCGCGTCCGCAGCATCCAGCGCCTTTAGCCTCTTGTTTTCTGGCATCTTCTCGCTGGAAGCCGCTCTCTTCACGGCATCACCGGCAGCGACAACCTTGCTGAGCGCTGCGTCCGCCGAGCGTACCGCCGCGCGGCATGCGTCCTCCTTCGCCGTGTTGCCGGCGAGGCTTGCCTGGTTGGCCGCTGGCCCCGCCGTCTCTGCTGCACTCTTGACTGCCGCGGCCGCATCCCTCAGCTTCTGGAGGCCGACATCATCCTTCGTCCCCAACAACTTCAAGGACTGCGATGCCTTGTGTGCGACGGCGACATCGTAGAACTCGTTGAGCACCTCGAATCCCATATCGAAGTGCATCATGTCGCCAAAATCCTGTCCTCCCCAGCGCAGGCCTACCTTGATCAGCGCCAGCACGACTTCCTTCTTGAGCATCAGAAACCCACGGCAGGGCTCTCGGAAATTGGTCGCGCTCTCATCGATTCGGTCGGCGTTGATCTTCAAGGCGTTCTTCACCATGCCGTACCGCATCACTTTGCGATCGGCCTCGATCTGGGCGTACGCCTCGCCCACGAGCCGCTCATCGAGGCCCCCTTGCTCGTCGTATGGGCTCCGTTCAGCGAGCTTTCCGCTCCCATCGCGGAGTAAAATCTTGCAACCGCTGAGCGTAGTATCCTTCTCAGATTTGACACGGTTGATGAAGTCGCTCAGGGATGCCTCGGTCAGGTCTTCCTGTGCGCCGTTGGGATAACGGTAGGCGAGGTATCCGACCAGCCCATCATGGACCTTCTTGAAGGTATCGTAGGAGCGTGATGCGTCGCTCGACTTGCGCGGCTGAATGCTGTGGCCGAAGCAGAAGAGCGTGGCCCGCTGAACCACCTCCAAGCAAGGCTCCCACACGTTGATCCTGCTCCACTCGACGTTCCTGTTGTTGTGGATCTCGCCGGTTGGGCCATCGCCGCCGTAAATCGGTACCCACGGCGAGGCCGTATACTCGATATCGATTGCACTCCCATCTCGGTGGTTGCCCCCACCGCGCTTCCCCTGTCCTCCGACAAGCTCCTTCGCCACACACCACTCCTTGAACTTCTTCTGATCATCGGCATCGTCGACCGGAGCGCCCATCGATTCGCGGTACTGTCGATAGAGATCCTCCTGCGCGCGAAGCAGCTTCTTGAGGAGCTCCCGATTGACACCCATCACATTGCCAGAATGGAAACCGACGCCAAGAAATCGGAACCAGTAAAGCCGAACGGTTCGCTTGGTGGTTGGCCCGCCTTTAGGGTAGGTAAGCTCCAGATCGGCGGCGTTTTGCGTCTGGGTAATCTCGAGGACCCACTTCGGCAACGCACCCGTGAAGGGAGTTCCGGCCGCCTGCGAGATGTGGTTGTCAGGTCCTGGGCTTACGTCTGCAGCCACGGGTGGCGGCGGATCTTTTGGCAGCGTGCTCGGGGGAGGAGGCGGCGGTGGAGGGGCCGGTGGCTGCTCGGGCGGCAGCGCCTCGGGCTCGTGGGGATCGGGCGTGTGATAATCGTACGCCTGCGGCCCGCCCTCGGCCCCATCGAATCGCGGGTCGTTCCCTCCGCTCGCTCCCCCGGCGCCGCCGCCGCCATCCGTCCAGTTCATGCAACACCTCAATCAGACCTTGTTTGCCCCACTCGCGCCCGCATCACGACCTCAGTGGCCGTAAGTCTCCCTCAGCTTCGCGACCGTCGCCGCATCGAGCTTACCGGTCACCTGCACGCCGTGGTCTCGCTGGAAATCCTTGAGCCCTCGCACGGCTCCCTCGGGTAGCTCGGCCATGTCGTCCCGGAGCGGCCCCTCGTAGTAGCCCAGGTTGCGCAGCCTGAGCGCTGCGCCGGGCACCGAGTCCGCCGGCGCGCTCTCGCGCAGGCTGAGGGTCCACTGCTGGCGTGGCCCCTCCGGGTAACTCTCGATCCAGACGACGAGCACCGCGCTCTTTGCGGCTTCCGGTACCTCCAGCTCGAGCTCACCGTTCGGGCCCGTGGTTCCCTCGTGAACGCGACCGTCGACCGTGAGGCGATAGGTCTTTTCCGCGTAGGGCGCCATCGCGACGTCCGACAGCTTGAGCCGCAGCGGCCGGGTCCTCGGCGGCTCGTCGTTCTCATCACTGGAGAGCAGGTCGGCCGAGTCGCAGTTGAGCTTGACCAGCTTGCCGCGCAGGTGCGCATCGTCGTCCAGATCGAGCGAGGCGTTCGGGGAGAAAATCCGGATCTTCTTGGCAACGAGCTCGGCCTCCTCGCCCAGGTCGAGCGCAGGGCCCTTGCCCTTGATGCTCGCCCCGTTCGCTCCGGCCAACGCGAGCACGTTGCCGCCGATCTTCACGCCCTCGGGCGTGAGGGCGATGATGCTATCGCCACATTGCAGGGTGAGCGATTGGCTCGCCGTGAGTACGAGATTACCCGCGGCTCCGGTCGTGTGATCGCCGAACACGTAGAAGTCGCTCCGGGACGAATCACCGCGAGAACCGACGGTCACCGCCGCCTGACGCTCCACGTGGAGCGTGTAGGTGTCCTGGCAGAGCGTGACTGCGTCATCCATGAAAACCTCCTTGGATACGCCGCCCACGACGAGCCGCCGACTCCCTCCGATCTCGTTCGTCTGGTCGCGGTCCACGCGCACGGTCTGGTGGCCTTGGACCCGTTCCTCGTGATCGCCGCCGACGCTGCCCCGCCGGCTTCCTCCGATACGCTCATGTCGCTCACCAGCGACGTGATTGTGCTGGTTGCCGCGCACGTCGGTCTGTTCGTCCTCACCGATGAGCGTCGTCCGGCGCCGCTCGATCCGCTCGTCGAGGTCGCGCTGCGCATGCACGTAGATCTGCTCGTCGCCAGCGGTGTCGTCGAAGCTGAGCTCGTTGGAGCCGGCCGCAGCTGGTGAGCTCTGGGTTCGGAGGCCGCTCCTGAGCTTCTCCCCAGGGAGCTGGAAGGGCGGCGGATGCGTGGCGTTGTACAGGCACCCGAGCACGACCGGGCAGTCGGTGTCCCCGCCGAGGAAGCCGACCAGCACCTCCATGCCCACGCGCGGGACGAACTGCGAGCCGAACGACGCGCCCGCCCAGCTCTGCGCGACACGCAGCCAGGCCGAGCTCTTCTCGTTACGCTCTCCTGCGAGATCCCAGTGGAACTGCACCTTCACGCGCGCGTGCTCGTCGGTGTGCACCTCGTGCCCTGCCGGCCCGGTGACCGCGGCTGTTTCGAGGACCTGCCGCGGTTTGCGTTTGGGCGCCCGCGGTCGGAGCAGCGCTGTCGCGGGGATGCACTCGAATCGGTTGCTGTAGGTGCGCTCCGCGGGTCGCCCGGACAGCTCGGGCGTATGGCCCTCGTGGATGACACGCGTCACGGCGTAGGCCCCCTCGATCCCTGGGGAGAACTCGGCGCTGAGATCGAAGCGACGCCCCGGCGCCAGCTCGCGGACCCAGCTCTCGCCGCTGCCTACGACCGCTCGGCGCTGGGCCTGCTCCAGGAACACCCGCGCGCGATCTGGTGTGACATCCGGCGTGTCGTAGTCGGCGTGGTGCTGGTACACCTCCAGCGGTGGCGGCCCGCTCACCTTGGGCCCGATCCGCTCGCTCAGGACCAGGTTTGGCCGGCGGAAGTCATAGTCCCTGAGGTGTACCGAGCTTGGCTTGATGGATCGCTGCAGACCGAAGGAGATGATCTCGCGCCCTGTCGGCATGAGGCCCTCCTCAGGACGCAGGACGAGGGCGCCGGACTCGATGCCGAAAGCTGCGGGGTAGTGGGCGGGGTCGTCAAGGAAGATCACGGGGGCGCAGATTCCCAAGGTGCCTGGCGGCGCGTCCGCGAAGCAGAACGCGATCCCCTCCTCGGCCGCGAGCCGCCGAACGAACGCGAGATCGCTCTCGCGATACTGCACACAGTAGCTGCGGACCGCGTACGTCCGCGAGAGGCGCAGCTCGACCGGGATGGAGGCTGCGGCAAGGACGTGCTGGAGGATCTGCGGCACGGTCTCGTCCTGGAAGATGCGGCTCGTGGTCCGGCGCCGGAGGAGCGCGAGCGGGGGAACGAGGCGCAGGTGCCAGGTCGGGCCGGTCCGCGCGATGAACGCGGCGTCCGCGCGCACCTGGTCGACGAGGGCTTCGATGCGGCGTTCGGCCCCGCGCCCATCGCGCAGGACGAAGGCGGCGAGGCTGCCGAGCAGCTCGGCGTCGCGGCCCTCGAGCTCGGGGGTGGCCTGCACGACGAGCTGGAACGAGAACAGCTCGGAGAGCGCCTCACGCCCGCGGAACGAGACAACGCGCAGGTCCGCGGGCGTGAACGCCCCGGCGTGGAGCTCGAAGAGATCACTGATCACGGGCGCAATGTAACAGGAGCCGCAAGGCCGCCTGCAAGGACCACGGTGGCCGCGCGACGGATGTGCGTGCTCTGCGTTGCACATGCGAGGACGATGCTCGGGCTGCGTCGCCAAGCGATCGCCGCGGCCATTCGGCCTCCCTCTGCCCGGGGGCACGTCGGCGCGATCGGGGCCCGTCGCCGCGGAAGACCTCCGCGCTGTGCCAGGCATCGGGCGAGCTCAGGGATGCCGACCGAGCCGGCTCTCACGACGGGCACGCGTCGCCATCATCGCTCCTGCGGGCCAGCTTCTGAAAGAACGGTGGATCGAATGCAGGCGTGAGCCGCTCGATGCGCTGCCACGGTTGTGCCGAGATCTGCAGGCTACCCTCGTGGGCGCTCAGCATGCAGGACCGTCAGGAGTCACGCGCCCCCGGTGTCTTTGGCAGCAGCGTCGCCGAACCTACCCCAGGGCTCATCAGCTGGATATCGGGAGGACGGCGGTGTAAGCTGCTCGGCGCCATGGGCAGTGACATCACGCTCTTCTCCGGCTACGGCCAGAAGGAGAACCGCACGACGAATTACTGTCTTCTTGCCCTGCGAATGCTCTACGAAGAGAACCCAAAGTTTCTCGGCGAAGTGCTGAGCAACCTCGTTGATGAAGAACATCGCGGATGTCGTGGGCGTGCGCTTCAGGCAGCAGACGCGCAAGAAGGGAAGCGTGCCCGATGGTCTCATCATTCAGAGGCCGTTCACGATATACATCGAGACGAAGAACTTCGACTGGTTCTACGATGCGCAGCTAGAGCAACACCTCGAGGCGCTCCACGAGGACGGTAGCGGCGTCAAAGCTCTCGTCGCCCTCGGGAACTTCGAGGCGCTGACCGACAATCGCTTCTCGAACATCGAGACTCTCTGCACTGAGAAGTACCAGGGCGGCATCTACTTCGCCGCGGTGAGCTTCGAGGAGTTTCTCGACGCACTCCCGAGGGACAAGGTCTCGAAGAACCTCTCGGACACGCTGGACGACTTCGAAGCTTACCTGAACGAAGTTGGAGTGCTACCGCGCTGGAAGCACCGACTCGACGTCGTAAACTGCAGCGGGCGTCCTGGCGAAGTCACGAAGGAGAACGTCTACATGTGCCCGGCGAAGGGCGGTGCGTACAACCATTTGCGGGCGAAGTACTTCGGGATGTATCAAGGCAAGGCCGTCCGACACGTCGCGCTGATCGAGGCGGTTGTGGAGCTAGACGGCGAGGGTGGCGGCACGTTGCGATGGAAGCACGTCGACACACCGGACGCCGATCTCATCGCCCGCGCCGAGGCGAAGCGTGTACGGCTTCGCCCTGGCACCGACCCGTTGCGCGTGTTTCTGCTTGGCCCGCTTCATCCGACCGACTTCCGAAAGCCGACCAAGGGCGGGATGCAGAACAGCAAGCAGTACTTCGACATCGAGAGGCTTGCGCCCAGTGATGCGGCCGATTTAGCGGAGAAGCTTCGGGGCCAGACCTGGAGGGACTTCACCAGGTGAGCCGCCACGTTCTCGTCCATCCGGAACTACGAGAGTGCCTGGAAGACGCCCTCTTCGCCTCAACGGGACAAGTCGTCGTGCCCGGTCGCATCGCCTTCAAACACCCGGATATGCCTGTCGTTGCGCAGATCCCCGAGAGTGCCCGAGCAGCACGGAGATGTGCTCCAGAGGCGCGCCCTTCGCGTTCCCGGCCCCCGCTCCAGTATAGTCGCGCCGATGACCCGCCCCGCCGATCACAAACCCTGCAAGGTGTACTGGCTCCTCGGTTCTGGGGGGCAGAAGTACGAGAGCGCGACGCCCGGTACTCTGGGCGGCAACGCGAAAGACAAGATCTACGGTCGCCTCGATTGCAGGTCTGCACTCGCAGCCATCCGCAAGTACCGCGACTCCTATACGAGGCACCGCGTCTTCTTTGCCGACGAAGAAGCGGCCATCGCGGCCGGCTACCGGCCATGCGGCAATTGCATGCGTAATCAGTTCATCGCGTGGAAGAAGACCCAGGAGGGCGTGTGAACGGCGGTGAACGATTCGAAGCGGCGGAAGAGCTTATACCTCGCGGAGGACGACCGAGGGCGGCTTGCCGTGGTAAGCCGTGGGCGAGGCATCGGTTGCACCGCGGCCGGTGACCCAGTTGCCGTCTGGATCGAGGAAGTGCCTCAAGGCGACCGCGCTTGTCAGTTGTCCCCCGCGATGATGCTTGTCCACCGGCACCTGCGGTCGTCGATCGTCCCCCTCCGGGACGTGGAGCCGGGCGGGCTCGGAAGGAAGGTCCACGTCGACGTGAACGGTCGCCCGGGTACCCAACATCGAGCTCCTCCGGAAGTCGCAGAGGGCAGCAATCCGGGCACACCTCGCGCGCGCTTCGAAGTACCATCCGCCGGCCGGTGACTTCCCCGTTCCTCGAGGCCCCCGAGTCCGCCTGGGTGGCGAGCAACGCGCTCGCCATCGCGCTGCGCGACCGCTTCCCGGTCAGCCCCGGCCACACGCTCGTCGTTCCGCGCCGGCTCGTCGCGACGTGGTTCGACGCCACCGCCGAGGAGCGCGCCGCGATCTTCGAGCTGGTCGACACGGTCAAGCGGGACCTCGACGCCGAGCTCCACCCGGACGGCTACAACATCGGGATCAACGCCGGCGAGGCCGCAGGGCAGACCGTGATGCACCTGCACGTCCACGTGATCCCGCGCTTCCGCGGCGACGTGGACGATCCGCGTGGCGGCGTGCGCCATGTCATCCCGGGCCGGGGGAACTACCTCGCCGGCAGACCCCCGCCACTCGCGACCGGCGGCGCCGAGGACCCCTTCTCGCGCCACCTCGCGCCGGTCTTCGCACGCGCGACCGACGTGGCCATCCTCTCGGCCTTCGTCCAGGAGAGCGGCCTCGACGTCCTGGAGCGCCACGTGTTCGCAGCCCTCGGCCGCGGCGCTCGCGTCCGGCTCGTCACCGGCGATTACCTCCACATCACGCAGGCCACGGCGCTCGCCGAGCTGCTCGACTGGGCCGGCGGCAACGCCGCGCTGGCGGGCGCCGAAGGCACCCGGGGCAGCTTCGAGGCGCGCGTGGTCGAGGTCGACGCGCTCACCGGCAAGATCCGCTCGTTCCACCCCAAGTCGTGGCGCTTCGAGGGCCCGGGCTTCGGCGCCGCGTTCGTCGGATCGAGCAATATCTCCCGCGCTGCGCTCGGTCCCGGCATCGAGTGGAACCTCCGCGTTGACCGCCACCGCGATCCGGACGCCTACCGGGCCGTCGCCTTCGCCTTCGAGCGCTGGTGGTCGCGCGCCCGGCCGCTCACCGCCGATTGGGTCGAGAGCTACGCTCGTCGCGCGCGGCAGATCGCGGTGGGCCTGCCGCCGGGTGAGGAAGACGCCGAGCCCGTCGATCCCCCGCCTCCCCCGCACCCCATCCAGCGCGAGGCGCTCGCCGCGCTGCAGCGGAGCCGCGCGGAGGAGGGGCGCCGCCGCGCGCTCGTGGTGCTCGCCACCGGCCTCGGCAAGACGTACCTCGCCGCGCTCGACGTCGAGGCCTGGGCCGAGCACCACGGCCGCCGTCCGCGCGTCCTCGTGCTCGCCCACCGCGAGGAGCTCCTCGTCCAGGCAGCCCGGACGTTCCGCCGCCTCCTGCGGGGCCACACCGCGCGCTTCGGCTGGTGTGCCGGGAGCGCCAATGAGCTGGCCGGCGATGTGGTCTTCGCCTCGGTGCAGAAGCTGTCCCGTCCCGAGCACCTCGCGCGTCTCGCCCCGGGGAGCTTCGACTACGCCATCGTGGACGAGGTTCACCACGGCACCGCGCCGAGCTACCGCGCCATCCTGGATCGCCTCGAGCCGGGCTTCTTGCTCGGCCTGACCGCCACGCCCGATCGCGCCGACGGCGCGGATGTCGTCGGGCTCTTCGACGATCACGTCGCCTACCGGGCGGACATCGGCGCCGGCATCGAGCGGAAGCTGCTCGTCCCCTTTGCGTATTTCGGCCTCAGGGACGAGATCGATTACCGCGCTGTCACCTTCCAGAACCGGAGGTTCGACCCAGGAGAGCTGGAGAAGGCCATCGACACGGACCGGCGCCTCGAGCAGATGTGGCATGCGTGGCAGGAGCATCCGGGGGAGCGCACGCTCGTGTTCTGCTGCTCGATCCGGCACGCGCACCATGCCTGCGACTTCCTTGCCGCACGAGGTGTTCGGGTTTCCGCGGTCCATTCCGGTCCGGAGTCGGCGCCGCGCGAGGAGGCGCTGGCGGACCTCGTCGCCGGCAAGCTCGACGCGCTGTGCGCTGTCGATCTCTTCAACGAGGGCATCGATCTGCCGAACGTCGATCGCGCGGTGATGCTCCGTCCCACGGAGTCTCCTGTCGTCTTCTTGCAGCAGCTCGGCCGCGGTCTGCGCGTCGCGGACGGGAAGGCGCGCCTCACCGTGCTCGACTTCGTGGGCAATCATCGCGTGTTCCTCGACCGCGTGCGGACGCTGATCTCGCTCGGCTCCAAGCCGTCCGATCTGCGCGATTTCCTTGGCGGCATCCGCGCCGCGCGCCTGCCGCCGGGCTGCACGGTGGACCTCGATCTCGAGGCCAAACACATCTTGCTCAGCCTGCTTCCTGCCCGCGGGAAGAGCGAGGTGGAGCGCGTGTACCGCGAGCTGCGCGACGCGCGCGGAGAGCGCCCGACGGCCGGCGAGCTGTTCCGGATGGGCTACCGGCCTGCCACGCTGCGGCCAGCTCACCAGGGCTGGTTCGATTTCGTGGCTTCCGAGGGTGATCTGAGCCCGCCGGAGCTCCGGGTCCTTCATACCGCCGGCGCGTGGCTCAGGGAGCTCGAGAACACCGCGATGAGCAGGTGTTATAAGATGGTCACGCTCGAAGCGCTGCTCGAGACGGGTGCGCTCTTCGACGGGATCTCGACCATCGAGCTCGCGCGCCGGAGCCAATCCATTCTCGCCCGCTCTCCGGAGCTCTCCCGCGATCTCGACGGCGTGGCCGAGCTGGGCGGCGGCCAGAGGTTCGACGAGCCGCGCTTCGTCAGCTACTGGAAGGAGAACCCCATCGCCGCGTGGACGGGCGCGCGAGGCCGCCGCTGGTTTGCGCTCGACAAGGACCGCTTCGTCTCGAAGCTCTCCTGTCCTCCAGGCGACGAGGAGGCCTTCGCCGCGATGACGCGGGAGCTCGTCGATTACCGGCTCGCCATGTACCGCGCGCGCCGCCGCGAGGACGGCTCCGGCGCGTCGTTCTCGGCCAAGGTGCTGTGGAACAAGCGCGACCCCATCCTCAAGCTGCCCTCGCGCGCAGCCCGCCCTGACCGCCCTTCAGGGGACGTCGACGTCCGCCTTCCGGACGGCGAGGTGTGGCGCTTCCGCTTCATGAAGGAGTTCTGCAACGTCGCGCACCGCGTGGGCTCGCAGCGCAACGAGCTCCCGGATCTGATGCGCCGCTGGTTCGGTCTCGCCGTCGGCCGGCCTGGAACGGCGTTCTACGTCCGCTTCGTCCGCTCACCCGATGGGCTGTGGGTTGAGCCGGAGAGCCCCGAAGGGGTCTCCACAGCGCCGCGCGGCGCGCTCATCGCCTTCCCCGATCTGCGCGCGGCGGCCGGCGCCGCCGGCGTACCGACGGAGCTCCCTCCTGAGGCCGAGAAGGTGCTGCTCCCGATCGCCGCCGCGCGCGGCGATGGGTTCTTTGCGGTGCGCGCTGCGGGCGACTCGATGTATGGCGGGAAGCGTCCGATCCGCGACGGGGACTGGCTGATCATGAGGTTTGCGCGCGGCGCCTCGTACGATGCGCTGGACGGTAAGGTGGCGCTGCTTCAGATACCCGATCGCGATCTGGGGTTTGCCTACCAGATCAAGCGGATCGTGCGCGATCGGTCGCGATGGCGGCTCCGTTCGGACAATCCGGACGGGCCGTCCTACGAGGCCACGGCCGAGACAGTGCCTATCGCGCTCCTGGTCGAGGTGGTCCGCCCCGAGGACATCGGCCCGAGCGCCGGCGAGCGCTTCGAGGACGACGAGGCCGCAGCCCGCGCGTTCGGGCTGGAGGAGCCGCCGCGGACCGGCCGTGTCGGCGGTCACCTCTTCTTCTGTCTGGAGGCACCAGGAGCGCTGGTCGCGCCCGATCGCATTCGAACGCCGGTGCCAGCCCAGGAGCGCCGCCCTGGGGAGACGGCCTTCGTGCTCGCGCGGCCGCCCGGCGAGCCCGGATGGCGATACCTTGGCGTGGCCCGTTACCTCGATGAGGAGGGGCTCTGGGCCTGTCCGGATGTCGACTATGCTGCGTACCGCGCCCTGGGATCAGGCCGTGCAGTGTCCCGATCGCTGCCGGCGGGGAGCAGCGAGTGTGCGCGAGTGCTCGTGGAGGACCTGCTCCGGCGGCCCGGCGCGGGCGCCTTCGTGGAGCGGGACGGCCGGCGGTGCAGGATCGTCGGCCGGGCCGACGGCGGCGGGCTGCGCATCGACGGTGGCCCGGACGGCTTTGCAGAGCGAACGGTGTCGCTGACCGATCTCGCGTGGGTGATCGTAGCGCGCGACGACGTCAGAAAGAACGGCGGGCGGCTGGACGAGCAGCGGGTCAACCTGCTGCGCTATCTTGAGGGGACGCCTCGGGCGGCGACGCGGTGGATCGACACCGGTTGGGCGCTCGCGCTTGCGACGGCGGGCGAGGGGTAAATGGATCTCCCGCGGCCTTGCTGAAGGCCTTTGGAATCGCTTGAAGCTGAAGCGTAGGCATCCTCTATCTTACCTCCGCATCAGCCACTGCCTGTAGGTTACACAGGCCCGTTCCCACGCCGCCCGCACCGCCGGCTCGCGCGACATCCGCCCTGTCCAGTAAGCGTTGACATTCGTCCATTGCTCCTGCGTGAGCCCGTACCGCGACGAGATCTCCTGCGCCTGACCCGGCGCCGCCGCGAACTCCACGCAGAGCGATGCATATTGCTCCAGCGTCAGCGTCAGCGTCAGCGTGGGTGGCCCCGGCGCCGCGTCCGCGGGAAGCACGTCGTGCGGCGCGGGTGAGGTCCGCACGTCGGGCGTCCCTTGCGGGACGGCCGACGCCGGCCTCACGGAGCTCCCCTGCGCCAGCACGGCCTTGACGACCGACGAGATATCGAGCGTTTCGCCCCCCACCCGCGGCGCGGCGGGGCCCGGCGCCCGCGAGGCCTCCGCGGGGGCAGCCGCGTGGGATGGCGAGCCAGACCTGTCGCCTGGCTCGCCTGACGAGAACGGGAGCGCCGGCTTCACGGGCGCATTTGCGAGCGCGGGCTGCGTCCCATGAATGTCGGTCCAGTGCCTCATGCCCTTCGGCATCACGAAGGCCGGCGCGACGGGCGTGGGAGGCACGGGCGGCGCCACGAGCCCGAGCGGAGGCGGCGCGAGGTTCCGTAGCGGCTGGACCGGAGGCGGCGCGCTCGGCTCGACCACCGGTCGCAGTGGCAGCTGCTGCGCCGTCGCCGGCTTCTTCTCGCGCTCGCCGGGCAGCGGACCAAGCGACGCAATGGGCGGCTTCTCGCGGGCGAGCCGGTCCTTCGTCTGCGCCACCGCGAGCCCGAACTGCCGCGAGAGCCCCTCGTCCTCCCGCTCGCTCGCGTCGGCGAGCGCGTCGGTCCACGAGGAGACGGCCTCCTCCCAGTCGTCCTCGTCGACCCCGAGACGCGCGAGCACTTCATGCTTCTTGGCGCGAGAAAAATAGCGCACGTGCGCCATGATCTCCCCGTACCGCGCGATCGTGAGCCTGCCGTGCGTCGTCTCCTCGCCGTCGTCTTCTCCGCTCCCGAGCCCCTCGGGCGGCGCGCCGCTCGCGTCGGTCATCACTCTCCTCGACTTCGTCAGCAGTTGAGCTTCACCGTGCCCCCGGTGACCGTCACCGTGCTTCCGCTGATGTCAACCGTCCCTCCCGTGATCTTCACGTCCCCTTGGATCGACACCGCGCCGCCGTTCACCAGCACGGTCGCGGCGTTGAGCTCGTAGAGCGCGGTGCCGACGCGGATCTTCGCGGAGCCGTTGATATCGATCCAGGCGGCGTTTCTTCCTCGAAAAGCCGCGCGATGAAGGCGAAGTCAGCCTCCTGGTACTGCACGCAGTAGGGCCTGGCCGCGTCGTCGACGAGGCGCCTGAGGTCGCGGATCGACCACAGGTAGGTCGCCGCAGCGGGCTTGAACGCGCTCTCATCGCCGTCGTCGCCGGGCGGCGAGTCGCTCTTCGAGAGCGTGAGCCCGGCGCCCCAGGCGGTCCGGGTTAGTGCCTGCTCGAGGATGTGCTTGAGCGTCTTCTCCAGGTAAATGACGCTCTTCTTCATCATCGTGGCGCGGAAGAAGGGCGGGACCAGGGTGACACGATAGCGCGTCCCGAACGAGACATCGCCGAGCTCCCGCGCCGTGCTGATGAGGCCATGGATGATCCGGAACGGCGGGTCGGTCCAGGTGCGGATCCGCAGCGCGGCGCGCGCGCCCACCAGGTCGGAGACGTCGACGTCGGGCGCGTGACCGCGGCGCACGAGATCGATCTCGAACTCGTAGAGAGCGTTGATGGCCTCGGTCCCTCGGAACTCGAGCACCTCGAGGTGGCGCCAGGGGCCTTCCGAGGAGCTGGCCCCCTCCCAGGCGAACGTGAAGTCCTTATCCATTCGACACTCCAGCGCTCTGTGACCCGTGCCGCACGTTCACTCTATCCCGACCCCAACGAGAGCTGCACCCGCGCGGGCTCGATCGCGAGGAGCCGCCCCGAGCGCGGCGCAGCGTAGGCACGGTAGATCGGCCCCTCGACGACGGCCGCGAAGAGCTCGCCCTGGTGCGACACGTCGAACGAGCGATCGTGCATCCGCAGCGATCGCTCGATCCGGCCGTGGTGGCGGATCACGAGCTGCTTCGTGCACGGCCCCTCGACGGCGACGGCGCGCCCCTCGCGCGCGTCATCCGCTTCGGCGGCTCGCGCGAAGCGACGGTGGACGGCCGCGACGATGGCGAGCGCGAACGCTCCCCCCGCGACGGCGAGCAGCGCCGGCCACCGCGCGGCGCGGCCGGCGGAGCTCGGGCCGGAGAGCCCATCCAGGAGCGCACCCCCGATCGCCAGGAGCAGGAAGAACACGCCTGCGCACCCGAGCCTCGACGCGAACGCCGCGTCCGTGCCCCGCCGCGCCGCGAGCGCCGCGCTCTGCTCGGCGCTCATCCGGCCGCTCCGGTTCGCTGCCAGCGTCGCCTCCGTGAGGTCCTGCGCGCCGCGGAGGACCGCGTGGAGGTTCGTTTGGTACACCTCGGGCGAGGCCATCGGCTCGGCGCCGACGACGGTCCGCGCGTGGGGCGCGAGGTAGAGCCGGTAAGGGCCCGGCGGGAGTCCGAGCCAGGGTGCGAGAAGCGCGGGCGCCTGCCGCGGCGCCACGGCGAAATAGGCCGCCTGCACCGGCTCGAGCCGGCCTGGTCGGGGCGCATCTGCCGAACGCTCGTCGCGGATCGCTTGAAAATCGAAGACCACCTCACCCTCGAACGTGACGACCCGCCCGTCCGCGAGATCACGCCGCCAGCCGTCGTACTCAGGACGCGCGAGCCACGCGCCGAGCTGCGCCGCTATTTCGCGGCGCTGCCCGGGCCCGAGCTGCCCCTTCCGGTTCCATGTGAGCTCCTCGGCATCCATCGCGCGCCCGTCTCTCACCCCTCTCGCGCGCCCTCGTCGAACGCGCGGAGCAGGTCCTCGTCCCCCGACACGTCCGATGCAGCCACGGTCGCCGGCTCGGCGGGCGCCGCGGGTGCTGCGCCGAGGGTGGCGGAGAGCTGCGCTTTCATCCAGCCCGGCACCCGCGACTCCCCGTCGCTGTTGAGCAGCACGCGCTCGCCGTTCACCTTCACGTCGTCGTTCGCGGTGATCGCCACGTCGCCCTCGGTCGCGGTGATCGCCGCGTCCTGCGCGGTGATCACCGCGACCTCGGCCGCGTCGACCTCGAAGCGGCGGGCCGCGACCTTGAAGCTGTCGCAGGCGACCGCCACCTCACGGCTCGCGCGGAGCTCGACGTCGGTCGCGTCGAGCACCACCTTCGCGCCGGAGGCGGTGATCTCGAGGGTGAGCTCGACGCGCCCCGTCCCGCTCACGAGGACCACGCGCTCGTGATCGGGCGCCGAGGTCACCTGGATCGTCTTGCCCCAGCGGATCGGGATTCGCTCGTCCCGCCGCGCCGTCGCGACGGTATCCACCGCCTCGACGAAAGGTACGTCATCGATCTCCATCGCCTGCCCGGCGAGCGGCTCACGGCGCGTATTCATTCCCCCTCACCCAGATCATCGGCTCCACCGTACCGCGTGGCGCGTCTTCTCGAGCTGCATCTCGGTCGGCGCCCCGTCGACCGGCATCGTCCCCACCCACACGCAGACGAGGAGCTCTCTGTCCGGGCGCAGGATCACGGTGCGGAGCCCCGGCGCGAGCTCCCGGGGCGCGCCGCCGAAGAGCTCGAGGATCATCTGGACGAGCTCGCTCACGATGGCGAGCTGCTCGGGCGCGACCTCCGGGGCGCGCGTCCGCGGCAGGCGATAGGTGCGCTTCGCCAGGACGTGCGGGTAGCGCCTCCCCTGGGTGTCCTTGGTGAAGTGGGAAATCGACGTGACCGGGGCTTCGGTGCTCATGCGTCGTGCCATGGCGGCGCTCAACGCGCCCAGAGAGGTGGGTCGTTTCCAAAGCCGAGCAGGTCGTCGGGGCTCAGGCCGCCGAGCTTGTCGCTCGTCGCCTTCTTGGCCTTCTCCTCCGCGGCCTTACCGAGCCACTTCCCGATCGCCTCGCCCGCCTGCTCTCCAAGGACCTTCCCCGCCTTCTCGCTGACCTTCTCGACGATCCAATCAAATACGGGCGCCAGCCCCTTGCCGAGCAGACCCCGCAGCTTCGGCGCGATGCGCCGCATGATCGCTTTGAAAACCATCGTTCCGAAGAACTTCCCCGTTCCCTTCAGCCCGCCGAAGAGGAGGTTCAAGAGGAACGAGAGCGGCTCGCCGCAGATGAGGACGCTCGCCACCGGCCGGTCGCCGGTGCCGTAGTGCGTGTTCGAAAACGCGAACCACATCGTGATGTCGGAGGGCGTGAACGGCACGGGCGGGGCTGGCGGGGCGATGAGCGTGCCGAGCGCGCCGTGAAGGTCGATGCTCTGAACGAAGCACGAAGGCCGCACCGGCATGCAGGGGACGCCCATGGGTGGTCGATCCTTTCAATGGCCGCCGCGCTGCTCCTCGGCCTGCGGCGCGGCGCGCCCCGGGCCAAGGACGAGCGCGGCGGAGCGCCGCCTCCGGCGGAGATAGGGGTACTGAAACTCGACACGGTACGTGACGACGACCAGCCGCTGGCCGATGGATCGGTCCACGGGCGAGGCGACAGCTATCGCGTGAACCCGCTGTATTCCGCAGGCTTTCGAGAGGAGATGGCGCAACGTGCGCTCCGCCCGCCCGTTGTCACGGCCGCCTCGCGGTGGCAGCCTCGGCGCATGTCCATCCGTCCCGCCGCCGGCGTCGACGCCGCGGCGATCGCCGTCGTGCATGTCGCCGCGTGGAAGGCCGCCTACCGCGGCCTGATGCCCGACACCGTGCTCGACGGGCTCACCATCGAGGCCCGGACGCAACGCTGGCAACGAAACTTCGCCGAGCCCTTGCCCGGATCACGCACCACCGTGCTCGAGCGCGACGCTCGAGTCGTGGCCTTCGCCAGCGCCGGGCCAAGCCGCGACGACCCGCGCCACGGCGAGCTCTACGCGCTCTATGCACACCCCGACGCCTGGGGGACAGGCGCCGGGCGCACGCTCATCATCGACGCGCTCGCCTGGCTCTCGGCGGGAGGCTTCCCGCGCGCGGAGCTCTGGGTCCTGCGCGGCAACGCGCGCGCGATCCGGTTCTACGAGCGCGCGGGCTTCGCGCTCGACGGCGGCGCGAAGACCAGCGACGGCCTCGACGAGCTCCGGATGTCCCGCGCGCTCGCCTGAACGGCTCCTCACCCGGCTCCGGTGACTCGGTGGGTTGGTACGCTCCCTGTGCCCGCCGCTCGAAGGCGTCCTCACGGGTGTAGTCGACCGAGGGAAGCCCGCGGGGGAAGCATCGGAGTCGATCGATTCGTGTGGAACGCCGCCGCCGAGCGCCGCCAGGGCGAGCTCGCGCTTCAGCGCGGATCGCCGGCGCCTCGCCCCCGACTCCCTCCGCCCCACGACACCGCGCCGCCGCTGGCCAGCGCTCACCACGTGGCGAGCGGGCAGCATCGTCCGCGGCTCCCTCTGGAGCGATCGACCTGCGCGTCCGCGCCGATCCGGTCGTGGAAATCCGGTCAAAACGGGTGACGCGCGCGCTCGCCGCTCCGGCGGGTACGCCCTTTGCGGTTGTCAGGGGAGGGGCTTCGGGCTAAAGGAAACCCTGGATTTACCAATGGAAACGCGTAAAGGCCCCCCCTCCGACGTCGCTTCGATCATCGGGCAGCTCCGCAGGCCCAAGCGGATGGTGGTGACCGCGGGCATGCCGTACGCGAATGGCCCGTTGCACCTCGGGCACCTCGCCGGAGCCCAGCTGCCCGCCGACATCTACGCTCGGTGGTGTCGAATGCTCATCGGGGCAGAGAACGTGCTGTACGTGTGCGGCACCGACGAGCACGGGTCGACCAGCGAGATCGCCGCGGTCCAGGCCGGGCTCCCCATCCGCGAGTACATCGATCGCATCCAGCAGGCGCAGAAGAAGACGCTCGAGCGGTATTGCATCAGCCTGGACGCCTTCACGGGCACCTCGCAGCCGGAGACCTTTCCGCTCCAGCGAGAGCTCGCGCACGAGTTCCTGACGCGGTTCTCGGAGAACGGCCTCCTCGAGAAGCGCGCCACGCGTCAGTGGTTCGATCCGAAGATGGGGCGATTCCTCCCCGACCGCTACGTGCGCGGCCGCTGCCCCAACCCGCAGTGCGACAACGAGGACGCCTACAGCGACGAGTGCGACCGCTGCGGCCAGCAGCACGCCCCCGCCGCGCTCCTCGACCCGCGCAGCACGCTGAGCGACGCCGTGCCCGAGCTCCGCGAGACGGTTCACTGGTGGCTCGACATGTGGTCCGTGTCCGAGACGCTGCGCGCGTGGATCAGCGGCAAAGAGAAGACGTGGCGGCGCGCCATGCTGTCCGAGGTCCTGGAGACGGTGATGCCCTCGGTGCGCCTCGACCGGGCGCACGAGGCCACCTACAAGGAGATCAAGGCGAGCCTCCCCAAGCACAAGAGCAAGCTCGCCCGCGGGAAGGAGCTCGTCGTCCAGTTCGGCAACAAGGCCGATCTGGAGAGCGGCCGCGCGATCCTCGAGCAGCACGGCGTCCGCGTCGAGCTCGTCGACGAGTGGGCGCACCGGTCGATCACGCGCGACATCACCTGGGGGATCCCGATCACCGAGGATCCGGACCTCGCGGGCAAGACGCTCTATGTCTGGCCCGACTCGCTCATCGCGCCCATCTCGTTCTCGAAGGTGGCCCTCCGCGACAAGGGGGTCGACCCGGCGCGTTATGCGGAGTTCTGGCGCGATCCCGAGGCCCGCGTGGTCCAGTTCCTGGGGCAGGACAACGTCTACTTCTACGTGCTCATGCAGGGGGCCATGTGGCTCGGGACGCAGGCGGACCCGCACCGGCTGCCGGCGGCGGGCGAGCTCCAGCTCACCGACGTCTTCGGCTGCTTCCATCTCCTCGTCGGCGGCGAGAAGATGAGCAAGAGCCGCGGCAACTTCTTCACCGGCGATCAGCTCCTCGACGAGAAGGGCTACTCCGTCGATCAGATCCGGTATTACCTCGCGCTCCTCTCGCTCGCGGAAAAACCCTCGGATTTCGACTTCGAGAAGCTCGATGAGCGCAACAAGTTCCTCGCCGGGCCGATGAACGCCGCGTTCGAGCGCCCCATCTCGGCGGTGCACTCCAAGTTCGGCGGCAAGGTCCCCGAGGGCGCCCTGCTCGACAAGGTGGTCGCCGACACGGTGCGCATCGTCCAGCGCTACGTGCGCGCCATGGATCGGGCCGACTACCCGAACCTCCTCTTCGAGATCGAGAACTACGCCCGCACGATCAACAGCCTCTTCACGCAGTACAAACCGCACGACGATCGGCACCCGGAGCAGGGGCGCCGCGACGCCCTCTACACGTCGTTCTACGTGCTGAAGACCCTGATGATCATGCTTTACCCGTTCGTCCCCGAGACGATGGATCGCCTCCGCGCGTCGCTCCGGCTGCCGCCCGAGGTGTTCCGCCTGGAAGAGCTCGGCACGCCCATCCCCGCGGGCCACGAGATCGGCGCCAAGCAGCCGTATTTCCCGGCACCGTCGAGAGAGGGCGAGACCCGCTGATCGGGAGGCGCTGCCTCCGCCGTTCACGAGCGTGAAGGCGTCTCGCATCTTCCGCTGTACGGTGCCATCGGCTTCCAACACACGCGCTGATCGCCGCGTCCACAGCCGCGATGACCGCAGGGACGGATGCCCCGCGGCATCGGCCTGACTCGACGGACGCGCCGCCCTGCGATAGCAATTGAGTACCCCGGGGATCACGTCGCCCGGGCGGCGCGATAGGAGCGCAAAGGCGCGCACGCAGGGCACGGCTCTCGGGCACGAGGCCGCGCTTCGCGCGTGCGGCGGAGGAGGGAGCCTATGTTGAGCGGTGCTGATGTTTCCGTCCACCAGGGAAATATCCAGTGGGACGCGTTCGCCTCACGGCTCGATTTCGTCTTCATCCGGTCGACGTACGGGATCGAGGGGGTCGACAGGAAGTTTGCGACCAACCGCGCCGAGGCCGCGCGCTGCGGGGTCCTCCGGGGGTATTACCATTACGCGTTACCGCGCCTCGACGCCGCCGAGCAGGCGCAGAGGCTCTGCAGCGCGGTCGGTGACCTCGAGCCGGGGGAGCTCGACATGGTGCTCGACCTCGAGGAGACGCAGCACGCGGGCAATAGCGGCCATGTCTGGACGTCGGAGGACACCCTGGCTCTTCAGGTGTGGACCCGCCGCTTCGTCCAGGAGGTGAAGGCGCGCTACCCGGGCCGCTCCGTCATCCTCTATACCCGCCACAACTTCTGGCACGATCACCTCGGCGGCAGCTCCGAGTTCGTCGACTGCCCGCTCTGGATCGCGAACTACACCTATGGCCTCGACTCGGTGCGGGCGAGGCCCCCGGCCGACCCGAAGGCATGGGCGGACTGGGCGCGCAGGAAGCCGCTCAGGGCCTGGGACCCCTGGTCCGCGTGGTCGTTCTGGCAGATCACCGCCAAGGCCGTGATGCCGGGCGTCCGGACCAACACGGTGGACGCCAACCTGTTCAACGGAACGGTGAGCGATCTGCGGCGCCTCGCCCGGCTCGAGGCCGGGTCCGTGACGTCCGACCCGCTGCCCACGGCCGACGCGCTCTGCCAGAAGCTGCTCTCGCAAGCGGATGACAGGTACATCTTCGGGCACGAGGTGCGCCTGACCGACCCCAACCCCTCCGCGTTCGATTGCTCCGAGCTCATCGAGTGGGGCTGCGCCCAGCTCGCCGTCGAGCCCACGATGCCTGACGGCTCCTGGATGCAGGCGCGCCACGTGAAGGCGGCGCGGCTGCTCATGCCGGTGGACACGGCGATCGCGACCCGCGGCGCGCTCCTGTTCCGCTTCTCGGCGGATCCGTTCACGGGCGGGCGCCCCGAGCACGCCCACGTGGCCATGAGCCTGGGCGACGGCCGCACCATCGAGGCGCGCGACACAGCGCATGGCGTCGGCGTGTTCCCGGCGCTGGACCGCGGCTGGACACACGCGGGCCGGATCCCGGGCGTCGACTACGGCGCCGCGCCGCCCGGCGGCGGGCTCGCGCGCGGCGCCAAGGGGCCAGAGGTCAAGGCCTGGCAACAGCACCTGCTGATGTGGCGCGCCGGGCTCCTGCCGCGGTTCGGCGCGGACGGCGAGTTCGGCGCGGAGACCGAGGCGGCCACGCGGATCTTCCAGCAGGAGATGGGGTTGCCCGTGACCGGCGCGGTCGGGCCCGAGACGCGCGACGCCATGCAGCGCGCGCTGCCGCGCCCGCCCTGCGCGCTCGATCTGCCGCGCACGCTGGGCCGGGCGCTCCTGGGCGTCGTCGGCCAGGGGGCGGCCGCGGGAGGCGCGGCGCGCGCGGCGGGGCCGCAGGCAGAGCTCCAGGGCGCGGTGGGCGGGTCGGCGGCGACGGCGACGCCGGGCCACGACGCGGCCGGCGTCCGCAGCTACACGTTCGCGGAGAGCGGCTTCCGGTTCACGGTGACCGCCACCCCCGAGCCGGCCGCGGCGGCCCGGGCGAACGACGCCGGGGGCGCCGTGGCGTTCTTCGCGTCGAGCCAGGCGCAGCCCGGGTTCGCGCGTCTGGCGCCCGTGTTCGACGGGACGGGCCTCGACTGGCTGCCGCCGCGCGATCCGGGCGCGCTCACCGGCACGAGGTTCTACGAGCAGGTCCGGGGCCTGTCGCTCGCGGCGCGGGAGGAGCTCTTCCTCCAGGAGGTGCTGCGGGGGAACGTGCCCAGCTTCCTGCGCCGCTTCCATCGCGTCACGGTCGAGGCGCCCGACGGAAAGCGGGGCGTCGCGTACGTGTGCGCCGACTACCTGGCGATCGGCCCGGACACCGATTTCCTGCGCATGCCGCTCACCGGCGTCACCGCCCAGCGCGTCGCGGATGCGTGCGGCTGCGTGCTGCCGACGAAGAAGCTCGTGAAGGACATCTATGCCGCCTCGCGGAAGCAGACGGCCATCCCGTTCGATCCCCGGGACGGCACCAAGGTGGAGCGCTTTCGTGACCACCACCTGGCCATCGAGCAGCACCGGGTCGGCGAGCTCGGCGAGCTGCTCGCGGGGCACAAGAAGGACGTCGTGGTGACCAACCGGCTGCACCACCACGCGCGCCGGCTGGCGATCTTCGGCTTCTACAAGGCGGACGGCAAGCCGTGGCAGCCGCTGGACACGTCGCTCCGGCGGCGGCTGCCGCACGAGGACACCTACGCCGACTACAGCCACGGGGTCCGGCTGATCGGCGGCCTGATGGCCCTCGGGTCGGAGCAGCGCTGCGTGGCCGACGTCCTGCTCGACCCGGCGCTGTGCGGCCTCGTGAGCGACGAGGGGATCATCAGCGTTCCGAGGTACGAAGTGCACCCGCTCGGGTAAGTCCGGATCGGCTAGAAGGAGAACCCGATGGTCATCGAGCTGACACCGAGCTTCCAGGTGGTCGACGCGCGCTTCCGCAAGCTCGCGTTCCCGCACGTGCACGTCGAGAAGCTGTACACGGGCTGCCGCTGGGCGGAGGGGCCGGCGTGGTTCCCGGCGGGGCGCTACCTGGTCTGGTCGGACATCCCGAACGACCGCGTGATGCGCTGGGACGAGACCGACGGCTCGGTCTCGGTGTTCCGCCAGCCCTCGATGAACGAGAACGGCCACACGGTCGACCTGCAGGGCCGCCTCGTGTCCTGCGAGCACCGCGGCCGCTGCGTCTCGCGCACCGAGCACGACGGATCGCGCACGGTGCTCGCGTCGCACTTCGAGGGAAAGCGGCTGAACTCGCCGAACGACGTGGTCGTGAAGTCCGACGGCAGCGTCTGGTTCAGCGACCCGAGCTACGGCATCGACAGCGACTACGAAGGCGACGCGTCGCCGAGCGAGCAGGGCGCGCAGCGCGTCTACCGCCTCGACCCGGCCTCCGGTGGGCTCACGGTCGTCGCGGACGATTTCGTGCAGCCCAACGGCCTCGCCTTCTCGCCGGACGAGTCGCTGCTGTACATCGCCGACACCGGGGCGACGCACGTGAAGGACGGCCCGCGCCACGTGCGCAAGTTCCGCGTCGACGCGAAGGGCACGCTGACCGGCGGCGAGGTGTTCGCGACCTGCCCGGTGGGCCTGTACGACGGCTTCCGCGTCGACGTGCACGGCAACCTGTGGCTGTCGGCCGGCGACGGCGTGCATTGCCACGCGAGCGACGGCGCGCTCCTAGGAAAGGTGCTGATCCCGGAGGCGGTGTCCAACGTCTGCTTCGGCGGCGCCAAGCGCAACCGCCTGTTCATCTGCGGCACGACCTCGCTGTACGCGGTTTACCTGAACACCCGCGGCGCGGGGCGCTAGTCATCGCCCCTCCTGATGCTGTCGGCCGTAGACCAGCAGCATGGCGATGATCACGGCGCCGTAGATGATCTGGCGGCCGGCTTCGGGCATCTGCAGCACGCTGAGCATGCTCTGGAGCAGCACGATCAGGAGGGTGCCGAGGACGGTGCCGAGGTACGTCCCGCGCCCGCCCATGATGTTGGTCCCGCCGATCACCACCGCGGCGATGGCCGGCATGAGGTAGTCGTTGCCCATGGCCTGGTAGGCCTTGTGCGAGAAGCCCGCCAGCAGCATCCCGGTCATGGCGGAGCACACGCCGCACATCACGAAGGCGCCGATCAGCACCAGGTGCGTTCTGACGCCCGACAGGTAGACGGCCTGCTCCTGGTTGCCCACGGCATAGATGTAGCGACCGAGCGCCGTCCTCTTCAGCACGAAGGTGGCGACGCCGCCGACCAGGATCCACACGAACAGCGAGTTCGGGATGGAGAGCGTCCTGCCCACGGCCAGGACCTCCATCCACTCCGGCGCCTCGCTGCGCGGAGCGAAGCCGCCGGTGTAGAGCACCATCAGCCCCTGAAGCACGGTGTTCGTGCCCAGCGTGAAGATCATCGAGGGCACGCGCAGGTAGGCCACGCCGAGGCCGTTCACCAGACCCGCGGCGGCGCCGACGGCCAGGCCGCAGGGCAGCGCGGCCCAGCCGCCGATCCCCGCGGCCAGCATGGCGCTCGAGGTGAGCACCCACGGCAGCGAGAGATCGATGTGGCCGAGCAGGATCACGATCATCATGCCCGTGGCGGCCACGCCCAGGAAGGCCGCGATCTGCAGCTGTTGCAGGATGTAGTACGGGCTCAGGAAGCTCAGCGTGCCCTGGGTGACCAGCGTGCCGATCGAGCCGCACACGAGGACGACGCCGATCGACAGCAGCGCGTACCAGGTCGGCCTGTCGATCTCGCCAAGGCGGCTCTTGAGGGAGAGGGGCTGTTGCATCGAGCTCACCTGAAGATCTGCAGCCGGTTCTTGACGCGGATGACCCAGAGCGCGCCGAGGCAGACGGCCGCGAGCAGGATGAGGCCCTCGAACAGCGGCTGGTAGAGCGGGTTGGCGAGCAGGCCGAGCGCCGAGCCCTCGTCGAAGACGCGGAAATTGAAGGCGACGGAGCGGAGCACCAGCGCGCCGAAGAGCGATCCGATGGCGCCGCCGATCCCCCCGTACAGCGAGGTGCCCCCGATCACGACGCTGGCGATGGAGTTCAGCGTGTAGGAGCCGGCCTGTGGGATGTCGGCGTTGCCCGATGTCGTCTGCAGCGCGAGGTAGAGGCCGCCGACGCTGGCGAAGAACCCCGACAGCGTGTATGCGGCCAGCTTGACGCGCTTGATGCGGACGCCCGACATGTACGCCGCCTCCTGGGACGCGCCGACGGCGTAAGCGCCGAGGCCGTAGCGGGTGCGGCGGTAGTAGGCCCAGAGCAGCGCGAGCAGCGCCATCCAGATCGCGGGCGACGGGATCTGGCCGACGAAGTCCAGCGCGCCGTCGAGCGGCGCGGCGCCCGCGACCTGCAGCAGCTCGTTGAGATCGAAGGTGGCCGCGAACGCCAGATCGCCGTCGACCTGGCCGCCGGGCGTCGGTCTCAGGAACAGCGCGACGCCGAGGAAGATCGTGCCCGAGGCCAGCGTGGCGATGATCGGTTGCAGGCGCCCATAGACAACGAGGCAGCCGTTGAGCAGGCCCGCCGCCATGCCCACGGCCAGGCACAGCAGGATGCCCAGGAACATCGTGAGCGCGCTGCCGGCGAGGACGTGCGAGGCCACGCAGTTGACGAGCGTGATCACCGCGCCCACGGACAGATCCAGGCCGCCGGTCAGCACGGGGATCGTCTGGGCCATGGCCGCCGCCACGAGCACGAACGACTCGTTGGCGTTCTGCCCCACCAGCGACGCGCTGAAGCCCTTGGGATGGGACAGCGAGTAGAGCCCGTAGAACACGATGCACAGACCGACGGCCACGAGCAGGCCCTGGTTCTGGCGCAGGCGGAGCTTCCAGTCCTTCATCGTGCCTCTGATCGTGCCTCTGATTGCGCGTGTTCGTCTTCGCGCCTCGCGCGCTCAGGCCCGCCGCGCAGGCCGAGGGCCAGGTCCAGGATGTTCTTTTCGGTGATGTCGGGCCCCACGAGCTCGCCCTGCACGCGGTTCCGGTAAAGGACGAGCACGCGGTCACAGCAGCCGATCAGCTCGTCGTAGTCCGTCGTGTAGAAGAGGATGGACGTGCCGGCGTCCGCGAGTTCGCGGAGCAGCTGGTAGATCTCCTGCTTCGTGCCGACGTCGATGCCGCGCGTGGGATCGTTGAGCATCAGCAGCCGCGGCTCCGTCATCAGCCACTTGGCCAGCACGACCTTCTGCTGGTTGCCCCCGGACAGCGACGAGACCGGGTGCTCGGGCGAGCCGATCTTGATCTGGATGCGGCGCACCATCTCGTCGATGCGCGCGGCCTCGCGCCGGCGGTCGAGCACCAGGCCGCTCGTGAGCTTGTCGAGCGACGCCAGCGACAGGTTCGCGGCGATGGACATCGGCAACATCAGGCCTTCGGTCTTCCTGTCCTCGGGCACGAGGGCGATGCCGTGCGCGCGGTCCTTGGCCTTCCGCGGGCTCGCCAGCTTGACCGGCTTGCCGTCGATCTTGATCTCGCCGCGCACATCCCTGAGCACACCGAACAAGCTGAGGAGCAGCTCGCGCTGGCCCTGGCCGTCGAGCCCGCCGATGCCGAGGATCTCGCCCTTGCCGAGCTTGAACGACACGTCCTCGAGCTGCCGCTCCCAGCTCAGGCCGCTCACCTCGAGCAGCGTCGCCGGGAAGTCGCGGGCCGCCGGCTTCGGCGGGAAGACGTGGCCCATGTCACGGCCGATCATGAGCTCCACGATCTGGTCGTCGCTGCGCTGGCCCTTGGCGAAGGTCTCGATGTGCCGGCCGTTGCGGAAGACCGACATCACGTCCGCGAGCTCCTTGATCTCGTGCATGCGGTGCGAGATGTAGAGCATGCCGACGCCCTGGGCCTTGAGCTCGGCCAGGAGCTCGTAGACCTTCTTGACGTCGCTGCTGGTCAGCGCCGAGGTGGCCTCGTCCAGGATCAAGAGCCGCGGGTCCTTGCCGAGCGCCTTCGCGATCTCGACCATCTGGCGGCGCGAGAGCGGCAGATCGCTCACCCAGGCGTTCGGGTTCACGCCCTCGCAGCCGACGCGCGAAAGGAGCTCCTCGGCCCTGCGGACCTGCGCCTTGCGATCGAAGAGCCCCAGGCGGTTCGTCGGCATGGTGATGCCGATGTTCTCGGCCACGGTCAGCGTCGGCATCAGGGACAGCTCCTGAAAGACGCAGACGATGCCGGCGGCGTTCGCCTCGATCGGGTGATCGAACCGGACCGGCTTGCCCTGGAGCAAGAGCTCCCCGGCGCTCGGCTGGACCACGCCGCCGATGATCTTGATGAGGGTGCTCTTGCCGGCGCCGTTCTCGCCGAGGATGGCGTGCACCTTCCCCGGCTCGCAGGCGAAGTCGACGCCGCTGAGCGCGGTGACTCCGCCATAGTGCTTGGAGACGGCCCGGAGCTCGAGAAGCGGAGGGCTCACCAACGTCTACTTCACGTCGGATTCCGACTCGTTCATGATCTTCACGCCCGAGATGTTGACCCCGCAGGGCGGGAACTCGTTGGGCGTGAAGAAGTTGTCGGAGAGCTGGGAGAAGAAGCTCTCGCCGTCCTTCAGCGTCGTGTGATCGGCGGCGGGGATCGGCACGGAGATCATCTGCGGCATCACCTTGCCTTGCAGGCCCTCGAGCGCCGCCTTCATCGCGATGGCCGCGAGCCCCGGAGACTGGCCGAGCGACAGGCCCTTCATGCCCTGTTCGTGGTGCTTGGCGATCAGCTTGCGCACGCCGTTCTCGGCCTCCGTGGCGACCGGGATCGGCTTGTGTCCGGCGTCGAGCAGCGCGCGGACGGCGCCCGTCGAGCCGCCCTGCGCGAAGAGCGCGTCGAACTTCCGGTGCACGGCCAGCGCGTCGGCCACCGCCTTCTGCGCCTTGCCGTCGTCCCATCCGCCCACCACCTCCACGATGGTGTAGCTCTTACCCGGCGCTTCCATGACCTGGCGGAAGCCGACGTGGCGGTCGCGATCGACGGAGTTGCCCTGCAGGCCGCGGACCTCGAGCACCTTGCCCTTGCCGCCGAGCTGCTTGTCGAGGAACTCGCCCCACTGGCGCCCCATCGCCAGCTGGTCCTCGTTGACCTGCATCACCTTGTCCGTGTCGAGCACGTTGTCGAACGGAACCAGGACGACATCCTTCTTGTCGGCGAGACGGATCACGCGATCGAAGCCGTCGGGGCTGACGGCGAGCGTGACGATGCCGTCGAAGCCCTGGTTGATGAAGTCCTCGATCGCGCCGAGCTGGGCCGCGACGTCGGTGCCTGTCGACACCACCTTGAACTCCTTGATCAGCGGCGCGATGGCCGGATCCTTGGCGAAGGCCTTGGCCGTCTTGACCATCTGGATGCGCCAGGCGTTGCCGACGTAGCCGTTGACGAGCGCGAGGCGGAACGGCGGCTTTCGCGCCGTCCACTGCAGGTACTTGGTGTCCTGCTTCCACGGCGCGAAGCACTCGGGGTTATGGCCGGGCCCCGGCACGACCTTGGGCCCTTGCCCGCCCGGCGCCTGCGCGACCGCGGCGCTGGCCGCGGCGCTGGCGGAGCCCCCTGCGGCCGGAGCGCTGTCGGGCTTGTCTTTGCAAGCAGACAGGCCAGAGAGACCCCAGAGCCCGAGCGCACAGCTCAACACCGCCGCTGCGCGCCGCGCCGATCCACGTGACTTCAACTGGCCAATCGACATCGTGCCGCTACCTTTCGAGCAAAGAGACGTGGTCGGATGGAGACCTCTGCGGCCCATCCCACGTCGTCACGTTCTCGCCCTCACGAACGACGAGGGCAATGTCTGCGTGCCGCCATAGTGCTCACGGCAAAAACACCAAGGTACAACGATTCGCATCTGGCGAGCGACGGTGTCGCGCGTCATTCCCGGGACACCACGCGGGTTTCGCGGGCGCCCTCACAATTCAATGACGTGATCGTCGACGCTCGTGGGGCCTAACCACGACAGATCTTCTGGTTTCGGCGCTTAGGAAATCCAAACGCGATCCGGAAGTCAAGCTTCTCGTTGTGATCGTTCACATCGTACAGCCACGCTGCACGCGCTGGCTGAATGATGGAACATCACGCGATCCGCCTTTCTTCTGGAAAAATAACGCTACATCAAAAGCTCATGTGCCAGAGGAGCTCCGCTCCGCGGCGATGGCGCGACCGAGCAGCCCGATGATGCGGTCCGCATCATAGACGCAACCACCCCAGCTGCCGCCGCTGGCATCCTGAAGCGCGGCCCACAACCGCGTATCCGGGTTCACCCGGCCGTCCGGTTGAAGGGCTGGATTGGGCGAGCGGGCGTCAAGACCGCCGTCCTCCACACCCACGACGTCCACCGTCCCCTCCAGCCTGCGCGTGTCGATCCGCAGCCGGATGCGGTCTCCGTCGCGCACGCGGCCGATGGGGCCACCCGCCCACGCCTCCGGGCTGACATGGCCGATGCACGCCCCGGTCGAGACGCCGGAGAAACGACCGTCCGTGACCAGGGCGATACGGTGCCCCTCCTTCACGTGCTTGAGGGCAGAGGTGATCTGGTACGTCTCCGGCATCCCGATACCGGGACCGATGCCGATCAGCACCATCACGTCGCCCGGCTGCACGGCGCCCGCCTTGATCGCCTCGATCGCCGCGTCCTCGCTGCCGAACACGCGCGCAGGCCCTTCGTGCAGATAAACGCCGTCCGGTCCGATCACCTGGGGAGCGATCGCGGTGCTCTTCACGAGCGCTCCCTCCGGCGCGAGGTCGCCGCGCAGGAAGGTCACCGTGCTGGTGAGGCCGCGCTCGCGTGCCTTTCCGGCGGACATGATCACGTCGTCCGGGTCGATGCCGTCGAGCTGCCGTAGCTTGTCGCGCAGGCGCCGGCGCCGCTCGCTGCGCTCCCACCACTCGAGGTTCTCGCCCAGGGTCCGGCCGCTGACGGTGCGCGCGCCGAGCCGCAGCAGGCCGAGCTCGCGCAGGTGGAGCATGACCTCCGGGACGCCCCCCGCGAGGAAGACCTGGACCGTGGCGTAATGTTTCGGCCCGTTGGGCAGCACGTCCACGAGCCGCGGAACGAGGGCGTTGACGCGCGCCCAGTCGTCCACCGTGGGGCGCCGGAGCCCGGCCGCGTGCGCGATCGCCGGCACATGGAGCACCAGGTTGGTCGACCCGCCGACGGCGGCATGCAGCACCATGGCGTTGTGGACCGAGTCGTCGGTGACGATGTCCCGCGTCGTCACGCCGCGTCGCTCGAGGGCCATGAGCGCGTGCGCGGAGCGGCGGGCGAGGTCGCGCCAGATCTCGGCGCCCGACGGGCTGAGCGCGCCGTGCGGGAGGGCGAGGCCGAGCGCCTCCGCCACCACCTGGCTCGTCGCGGCCGTGCCCATGAACTGGCAGCCGCCGCCGGGGGAGCCGCAGGCGCGGCAGCCCATCTCGGCGGCGTGATCGAGGCTCACCTCGCCGCGCGCATAACGCGCCGCGAGCGTCTGGACCTTGGCGGTGTCCTCGGCCTCCTCCGCGAGGAGCGTGACGCCGCCCGGCACGAGCACCGCGGGGAGGTCGAGGGTGCCGGCGAGCGCCATCAACATGGCCGGCAGGCCCTTGTCGCAGGTGGCGACGCCGAGCACGCCCCGGCGGGTGGGCAGCGAGCGTATCAGTCGCCGAAAGACGATGGCGGCGTCGTTGCGGTAAGCGAGGCTGTCGAGCATGCCGACGGTGCCATTGGTCCGCCCGTCGCACGGATCGCTGACATAGCCGGCGAACGGGATGGCCCCGCCGGCCGTGAACGTGCGGGCTGCCTCCTCCATGAGCAGCCCCACCTCCCAGTGCCCCGTGTGGTACCCGAGCGCGATCGGCGTGCCGTCGGGCGCGCGGATCCCGCCCTGCGTGCTGAGCACGAGGAACTGCTTGCCGTTCAGGCGCGCAGGATCCCACCCCATGCCGGCGTTCTGGGTCCAGCCGAACAGCTCGCCGCTCGACATGGCGCGCAGCTGCTCGGCCCCGAGCGGGAGGCGCCCCGACGGCCCGGGCGCCGTCGTGCGCAGGGTGTAGATCGCCTCGCTGCCGGACTCGAATACCGGGTCGTGGCTCATGCGCGGGGCGGGATGGGGTCGCGGGTGGCCCGGCCGTCGAGGAGACGCGATATTCCGAGCGGATTCTCGTCGCGCAGCTCCGGCGGGAGCAGCGCGGGCGGGCACGACTGGTAGCAAACGGGGCGCGCGAAGCGGAGGATGGCCGCGGTCCCGACCGACGTGAAGCGCACGTCGCTGCTCGCTGGATACGGCCCGCCGTGGTGCATGGCGTGCGACACCTCCACGCCGGTCGGGTAGCCGCCGAAGACGAGGCGGCCCGCGACACGGCCGAGGACATCGACGAGGTCCTGGGCGGCGGCGAGGTCGTCGGCGGTCCCGTGGAGCGTGGCGGTGAGCTGGCCGTCGAGCGCGCCGAGGAGCTGGAGCAGCTCTCCGCGGTCCGACGCGGTGACGAGCAGCGTGTACGGTCCGAAGATCTCGTGCGCGAGGTGCGGCTCCCGCGCGAAGTCGGCGGCGGAGACGCGAGCGACGCGCGCGCCGGCCTCGGTCAGCCACTCCACGCCGCTCAGCTCCCGCACGGAGCGGTCGAACGACGCCTGGATACCGGCGTGCAGCATCACGCCGGGCGTGATGGCGCGGGCCCGGTCGGCGACCGACAGCGCGAACGCATCCCATTCGGGGGAGGCCAGCCCCAGGACGAGGCCGGGCTTGGTGCAGAACTGGCCGACGCCGAGCGTGCACGAGCTGATGAGCCCCTCGGCGATCGCGTCGCGGCGCTCGCGCAGCGCGCCGGGCAGCACGACGAGCGGGTTGATGCTGCTCATCTCGGCAAAGACGGGGATGGGCCGCGGGCGGGCCGCGGCGGCGTCGCAGAGGGCGCGGCCCGCGCGGGTGGACCCGGTGAAGCCCACCGCCTGGATGGCCTCGTGGCGCACCAGCGCGAGCGAGACCTCGGGCGAGGCGCCGTGCACCATGCCGAACACGCCCGCGGGCAGGCCCGCCTTCTGCACGGCGGAGCGCAGGGCCGACGCCGCGAGCTCGGAGGTACCCGGGTGCGCCGGGTGGGCCTTGACCACGACCGGGTTGCCCGCGGCGAGGGCGGAGGCGGTGTCGCCGCCGGCGACGGAGAACGCGAGGGGGAAATTGCTCGCGCCGAAGACGGCGACCGGGCCGAGCGGCCGCAACATGCGGCGCAGGTCGGGGCGCGGGAGCGGCTTGCGGTCCGGCAGCGCGGGATCGATCCGGGCATCGACCCAGGAGCCCTCGCGCGCGACGGCGGCGAAGAGGCGCAGCTGGCCGGTGGTGCGGCCGCGTTCGCCTTCGAGGCGGGCGATGGGCAGCCCGGTTTCCCTGTGCGCGGTCTGGATCAGGGGGTCGCCGAGCGCCATGAGCTCGTCGGCGGCGGTCTCCAGGAGCCGGGCGCGCAGCTCCGGCGCGAGGCCGGCGAGGGCCGGCGCCGCAGCGACGGCGGCGCGGGCGGCGGCGTCGATCTCGTCGGCGGTGGCGTCACGGTAGGCGCCGAGTTTTTCCCCGGTCGCGGCGTTGTGGGCGAGGAATTCCATGGGTGCCTTGTCAACGTGGAGATACGGGGTTCGCCAGCGTGCCGACGCCGTGGATGGTGATCTCCACGAGGTCGTCGGGCTCCAGGGTGAACGAGTCCGGCGGGACGATGCCGGTCCCGGTCATGAGGACGACGCCCGTCGGGAAGCTCAGCTCGCGCGTGAGGTAGGCGACGAGCTCCTCGGGCGAGCGCCGCATGCTCGCGGTCGAGGTCTTCCCCGCGAACACCGCCTCGCCCCGGCGCCGGATCGCGAGCTCGATGGAGAGCGCGCGCAGGTTCAGCCCGGGGTCGTCCGCGAGCGCGATGGCGGGGCCGAGCGCGCAGCAGCCGTCGTAGACCTTCGCCTGCGGCAGGTAGAGGGGGTTGTCGCCCTCGATGGACCGCGACGAGACGTCGTTGCCGGCCGTGTAGCCGACGATGCGGCCCGCCGCGGAGACGACGAGCGAGAGCTCCGGCTCGGGCACGTTCCAGCTCGAGTCGCGGCGGATGCGCACCGGCGCGCCCGGGCCGACGACCAGGCGGGGCGTCGCCTTGAAGAACAGCTCGGGGCGCTCGGCCTCGTACACGCGGTCGTAGAAGTCGCCGCCGCCGGCGCTCTCCTCTTTGCGCGCGGCGCGCGAGCGCTCGTAGGTGACGCCCGCCGCCCAGACCTCCTGCCCGTCGATCGGGGCGAGCAGCGGGACGTCGGGCGGGAGGGGGTGGGCTTCGACGTGCGCGCGCGCGCGCGCGTCGCGCACGGCGCCGAGGGGATCCGGCAAGGCGAGCCACGAGGCGACGGAAGCGAACGCCTCCGGGGATGCCGCCGTGAGGTCGTGGCGCGCTCCCCGCTCGTCCTCGAGCCCGAGCCGAGGACCGCCACCGCTCGCAAACCGAAACAGCTTCATGTCCGCTCCTTCCTGCAGGCCCGCCCTGTCGAGCGCGATGCCAGGGCCGCGCCGCCCTGCGCGCCCACCCACGCACTCTCGATGCAATCCTGGAATCGCGTCAACACTTCTCTCGTCGCTGCCTCCGCGGGAACGCTCGCGCCGGCTGAGCCCGGGCCGTACGATCGTGCCGCTCGATGCGTTACGGCTCCTTGTTCATCGCGCTGAGCGCGTCGCTCCTGTGGCTCGCCGTCGTGGCCGGCGGCGCCGCGCTCGCCCTGCTCTGGCCGGCGCTGAGCTTCGCCCTCGTCGGCGCTGCCTACCTGGCGCGCAAGCCCGCCCTGCTAGGAAAGCGGGTCGACGGCGCGCTGGCGTGGTGGGCCTGGCTGCCGTTCGCGCCGTACTTCTTGCTCACGTGGTCGATATGGCACGGCGAGCGCCTGCTCGGGCGCGAGGACTGCGCGAACGAGGTCGTGCCGGGGCTCTGGGTCGGCCGGCGCCCCTGCGGCCAGGAGCTACCGGAGGGCGTGCGGGTGATCGTGGACCTGACGGCCGAGTTTCCCGCCGCCGCCGCTCTGCGCCGCCATCCAGGTTACCTGTGCGTGCCGGTGCTCGACGGCGCGGCTCCCGAAGCGGGCGCGCTGCGTGAGCTCATCCATCGACTGCACGGCAGGGAGGCGATCTACCTGCATTGCGCGTCCGGCCATGGTCGCTCGGCGACGATCGCGGCAGCGCTGCTGTTGACCCGGGGGCTCGCGGCGAGCGTGCGCGAGGCGGAGGCCCAGCTCCGGCTCCGGCGGCCGGGGATCCGGCTGAACGCCGCGCAGCGGCGATCTCTGGAGGGAATGCCGACTCGACGTGAGGGCGGGTGACCCTGTTCGCAGGTCCGCAAACACGTGATCTTCACGGAAGGGAAGATCTCGAAGGGAGGAGGCAAGTAGTCGCGACTCCACAGCTCGCGGCCATGCGGCCAGCGTGAGCGCGCCGCGCCGCAGCGCGCCCCGCCAAGGCCGAGTCAGCCGGCCTGCAGGGAGCGCCTCAGGCCCGCAGCTGCTCCGGCCCGGCCTCGCTCTCTTGTTCATCCGGCTCACCCGCGTCCTCCCACGCCGGGAAGGGATCCTCGAACCGGCTCCAGGCGGAAGGCCCCGCGGCCATCTCGTCCGGCGTGAGCAAGCAGGCGTCGAGCCCGCGCCTGAGCTCCTCTCGGCCCATGTCGACACCGATGAACACGATCTCCTGCCGCCGGTCGCCCCAGACCGGATGCCACGTGGCGCACGGCCGGTCGTCCTCCGGCCGCTCCTCTTCCGGTTCCGGCAAGGCGGCGTACCAGAGCCCGGCCGCCTCGAACGAGGCGGCGCCGCCCGCCTGCGACCAGGCGCCTGTGATGTCCATGCGCGTCGCCAGCCAGAAGAACCCCTTCGAGCGGAGCACTCCATCCCAGGCGGCCGCCCCGTGGAGGAAGGCCCAGAGCCGCTCCGGGTGCATCGGGCGCTCGGCGCGGTAGACGAAGCTCTCGATCCCGTACGCCTCGGTCTCGGGGACGTGCTCCCCGCGCAGCTCCCGCATCCAGCCGGGCGAGCGCGCCGCCTCCTCGAAATCGAAGCGTCCGGTGCCGAGGATCTCCCGAGGATCGACCTGGCCGCGGCAGGCCCTGACGATCCGGGCGCCGGGGTTCAGATGAAGCAGCATCGCGGTGAGCCGCTCCACCTCGTCATCGCTCACCAGATCCGTCTTGTTGAGCACGAGCACGTTCGCGAACTCGATCTGCTCGACGAGCAGGTCCGCGACCGTGCGCTCGTCGTCGCCGTCCAGCGCGGCCTCGCGCGCGCGCAGGTCGTCGGCGCTCGTCCAGTCGGCGAGGAACCGCTGCGCGTCGACGACGGTGACCAGCGTGTCGAGCCGGGCGACCTCCGAGAGGCGCTTGCCCGTCGCCGGATCGTCGAAGGTGAACGTCTCGGCGACCGGGAGCGGCTCCGAGATGCCCGTCGACTCGATCAGCAGGTAGTCGAAGCGCCCCTCGGCCGCCAGGCGGGCCACCTCGACAAGGAGATCCTCCCGGAGCGTGCAGCAGATGCAGCCGTTCGACATCTCGACGAGCCGCTCCTCCACGCGGCGCAGCGCCCCGCCCCCGCCGCGCACGAGCGCGGCGTCGACGTTGACCTCGCTCATGTCGTTGACGATCACCGCGACGCGCAGCGCGTCGCGGCTCGCGAGGACGTGGTTGAGCAGCGTTGTCTTGCCGGCGCCCAGGAAGCCGGACAGCACGGTCACAGGAAGCTTTTGCGTCACGTCGAGATCCTCTCTCGCCAGCGCCGGCGCGCTCCCGCGCGGACGGGTGCGCCTGCCGCGCGTGCGGCGCGGGGTGAACGAGGCGCATCCGCGGCCGCGGCGCGAACGGCCGGGTCAGGTCTGGCGTGGGCTCGATGTAATGCAATCAAGATGCACTTGCAATGAAATAGCCTCTGTCGCCGGGGCGCACGCCGGACACCTCGCGCGCGGGCCGGCGCGCCGCGGACCCGTGCGCCGAGACCGACCCGATCGCCGCGCCCGGCGCGGGTCGCCGTGCCGCCTGGTCGCTCGCCTCGACGGGCGCCGGCTCGGCGCTACGGTAGCCGCGTGGCCGCGACACGCTCCTCGGCGGCCCAGCGCGCCGCCCCCGCTGCGCGGGAATGGCAGGCGGCCGCGTACCTCGGGATCGTGCTTCCGGCGCTCCCGCTCGCGTTCGTCGAGGCCGCCGCGGCGGCGGCGCTGCAGGGCGTCGGCGACACGAGGACGCCGCTCGCCGTGGCCACCCTCGCCGCGCTCCCCGCCGTGGGTGGTGCGGCGCTCCCTGTCGCGGGCGGGAGCAGCAGCGCGGCGACGAGCAGGGCGGCGATCGGTCGATGGAGCTTCATGGGCCTGAGAGCTCCGGCTTGTTCATGAAAGATGCAGGGAAGAAGGTGCAGAGAGGGAGAGGGCTGCCCACCCCCCGTCGGTGCTCGGCGCTGCGCGCCTGCGCGCCGCCGGCCCCTCCCCGGTCCGGCGCTGCGCGCCGGACGGGAGGGGTGCGTTGTCGTGTGGGGACCCCCAAGGCAGGTTTGCTCACGAGACATCTCCCGGGCCGGTTTGGGACGCGAGGCAGCGCTCGCGGGCACCGCAGCGGTGCGCGTCGGCTCTACAGAGAGATCCGATCGAGCCAGGCGATCGGCTCAGGAAAGTGCAGCGGCCTCTGACGATTTCCGGCAGCCGACGGCGTCATCGGAATGCATGGCGCGCGTCGCGCGGGCGGCGCTCACGCACGCGCGCGATGCACATCGACAAAGCGGGGCTGAGCCGGTCTCGGGCCACTATCGTGGGTGGAGAGTTGCTCCGGCTGCCCATTGGCCACCAACCGGCAGTTGCCGGCTGACCCGCCGAGTCGCACCCCGTAGGGGCGACCTGCGGCACGCAAGGTGCGGTTGGGCTGTTACCGTGCCGAGCGAGGGACGTGAAGGCCCAATGCGCGTGCCCGAGGGCAAAACGTCGTCGCCACGAGCCATTGCCGATGAGCACCGTTCGTTGCCAGTTTTGTTGAGGGCAGTGCGTTTTTCTCTCTCGGGCACGCCCGTCGGCTCACCGTTGCTGGGCGAATTCCTGCGTATCGGCCTTGATGCCGGAGGCGGCGCTGTCGCCGTCGCCGTTGCCGCCGGGGCCGGGCTCGCCGGTGGTGATGGTGAGGCCGGTGGCGGGGGGCGGAGTGCCGCGGAAGGCGATGCCGAGGGAGTGGCCGCCGATGCCGCCGCCGCCGATGCCGCCGTTGCCGCCCTTGCCTCCGGGTCCGCCGGAGCAGCCGGCCTTGAGGTCCTCGACGCCGACCGGCAGGGTGCCGCCGAGGCCGCCGGGGCCACCGCTGCCACCCTCTTGACCTGGTCCGCCGTTGCCTCCGCGACCGCCGCGACCGGTCTTGAGCGAGACGTCGTCGAAGGTGAGGCTGGCGTCGAGGCTGACGAGGGCGATGCTGGCGCCGCCGGGGCCGCCGGGGAAACCGCCCTTGCCGCCGCAGCCGCCGGGTCCGCCGGAGCCGCCGCTGGCGCCTCCGGCGGAGTCGGCGGTGCACTGGTTGGCGGCGGCGCCGCCCTTGGCGCCGCCACCGCCGCCGCCCTGCGCGGTGGTGCCCGGTGTGCCGGGCCTGCCGGAGACACCGCCGTAGCCGGCGGAGGAGAGCGAGCCGAGGCCGGTGGCGCTGGCACCGGGGTCGCCGGCGGCGCCCTCGTCACCGGCGGTGCCGGTGGTGCATTCCATCGTCCTCTCGCCCATGCCACCCAGACCGCTGGCGCCGCTCGGCCCACCTGGCGAGCCAGCACCACCTTCCGTCAGCGTGCCGATACCCCCGAGGCCGCCCGTGGAATCGTCGCTCGGGTCGTCGGGCGTGCCGCACGTATTCAGCTTGACACCACCGGGCACGACGATCTCCCCCGAGCACGCTTCCTTGCCCGGATTGCCCATCTCGCCGGCAAGCGCCGCCTCGGCATATGCCTCGCCGTCGCTGCCGTCGGCTGCGTCGCCCGCCTCGAGCGTACAGCGCGCCAACTCGACGGCGACACTCTCCGCGAGTGCGGCGATTGACGACAGGCCCTGCGCTGCCTCGTGACTCGGGTCGATGGCGCGCGCGGTGACGTGGACGTCCTCGACGCGCACCGCGCCGTCGCCGCCGCGCATCACGAGCGGGATCTCGCCTTCAGCGGCGGAGATAGCCGTCTTCGTCGTCTCGCCGATCCAGTCCCAGCCGTTCGAGCAGTCGAGCCCTCCGAAAAGCCCGACGCCGCCTGGCACCTCAATCATACCCTCGAACGCCTCGGCGCAGGTGTACACGCGTCGCGCGGTACCGTCCTGCTGCGCCAGTGCGATGGCGTGCTGGATCGTCTTGACGGGCGCCGCTTTCGTCCCCTCCGCGGCATCGTCTCCGCTGGTCGCGACGAACACCCCGCACGCGTCATCTACCGGCCGGCCGCTCGTGCTCGGCACGCACCCTTCCGGCGTGGCCCCACCTCCGCCGCTGCCGTCGACCGGCCCGCACCGCAACCGGTGCGGACAGTCCGGTGGCAGCGTGCCGCACCCTGCGCCGGCGGCGACCGCGAGGCCGTCCAGCATGACAACTACACTGCTCCAGTCCATGCGTCGCATCACCCTCTTCCTTTGGCTACCGGAAGTCGTCCCTCGCTCCGCCGCGTGCTCACTCAAAACACGCCTCCGATCGAGAGCCCGGCGCTCTGTGTCGTGATTGCCGGCACGATGCGCACGCCGCGTGAAGTTGCTGTCCGCGGCGTCCCGACCGGCCACATCACGGACGCGAGCGCGGCGCCGCCCAGCGCGGCGCCTGCGGTCACGAAGCCGGTGATCGCCAGGTTCCTTGTCGTCCCCTCGGCGATGTACGCATCGGCGAGCGTGTCGCAGCGCGCCCTGAACGCGGGGTCGTTGCACGCGTTGATGCCGCCGTCCTTCACGATCGAATGAAGCGCGTCGTCCGCCTCCCCGCTCTTGCTGTTCGAAACGACCGCCAGCACTACGCCTGCCGCGATCGCCGCGCCGCCGAGGGCGAGCCCTCCGATCACGACGCCGTCGCGCACCCGCGTATCCGGCGGCGCCTGCGCCGGCGTTGGCGTGACCGGCGGCGGCGCAGGCGCCGGCACCGGTGTGGTGGGTGTCGGCTTCGGCGCTGGCGGGTGGAGCTCGATGTTCCGTTGCGTCCCGGGGGCGAGCCGGAGCGGGAACTGCGCCTGGGCGCCGGCGCGGGACTGCCCTTCGATCGTGTGCTCGCCCGGCTCCAGGTACAGGGGCGTCGGGAGCGGCGCCTGCCCTACGATGTTGCCGTCGAGCACGACGGTCGTGCCGGGCTCGGCGTCGATCTGGAGCACGGCGATCTTGGCCATCGCCTCGTCGAGCAGGGCGCGGTGTTCCTGGCTGAGCGGGGTCGGCTTCCCGTCCGGGGTTGGTCGCATGAGGAACGCCAGGTGTTCAGCGGCGTCCCTGTAGCGCCCGACCTTGAGCTCGCAGGCCGCCAGGTTGCCGGCGATCTGCCGGTGCGGCCGGATGCTCCACGCCGCGAGGAACCATGCGTGGCACAGGTCGTACTTCCCTTGCATCCACGCCTCCTCGCCCTTCGCGGACATGTCCCGCGCCGCCCGCGACATGGCGTCGGCTTGCGCTGGCGCTGGCGAGGTGGCCTGCGGCGGCGCGGGTGGGGCGGCGCTGCCCGTCGCGGGCGACAGCACGAGGGCGGCCAGGAGCGAGGCGGCGATCGAACGACGGCTCTTCATGGGCGTGAGAGCTCCGGCTTGTTCAAGAAGGATGCAAGGAAGAAGATGCAGAGAGGGAGATGGCTGCCCACCCCCCGTCGGTGCTCGGCGCTGCGCGCCTGCGCGCCGCCGGCCCCTCCCAGGTCCGGCGCTGCGCGCCGGACGGGAGGGGTGCGCCGTCGTGTCGGGACCCCCAAGGCAGGTTTGCTCACGAGATATCTCCCGGGCCGGCTGGGACGCGAGGCAGCGCTCGCGGGCACCGCAGCGGTGCACATCGGCTCAACAGAAGAGATCGGATCGAGCGAGCCGACCTGCTCACAGAAAGTGCAGCGAGCCCAGTCGATTTCCGGCAGCGCCCGGCGTCATCGGAACGTATGGCGCGCGTCGCGTGCGCGGCGCCCACGCACGCGCGCGGCGCCCGTCGACAAAGCGGGGCTGAGCCGGTCTCGGGCCACTTTCGTGGGTGGAGAGTTGCTCCGGCTGCCCATCGGCCACCAACCGGCAGTTGCCGGCTGACCCGCCGAGTCGCACCCCGCAGGGTGCGACCTGCGGCACGCAAGGTGCGCTCGGAGCTGTACTGTTCCGGTCGAGCGATGTGAAGGCCCAATGCGCGTGCCCAAGGGCGAACCCCGTCGCCACGAGCCATTGCCGATGAGCGCCGGTCGTTGCCAGATTTTGTTGAGGGCAGTGCGTTTTTTCTCTCAGGACCGTCCGTCGGCGCACCGTTACTGCGCAAACTCCTGCGTATCGGCCTTGATGCCCGCGGCGGCGCTGTCGCCGTCGCCGTTGCCGCCGGGGCCGGGCTCGCCGGTGGTGAAGGTGAGGCCGCCGGTGGGGGGCGGAGTGCCGCGGAAGGCGATGCCGAGGGAGTGGCCGCCGATGCCGCCGCCGCCGATGCCGCCGTTGCCGCCTTTGCCGCCGGGGCCGCCGGCGCAGCCGGCCTTAATGTTTTGGATGCCATCCGGCACGGTGCCGCCCGGCCCGCCGATGCCGCCGATGCCGCCCTCTTGACCGGGCCCGCCGTTGCCGCCGCGGCCGCCGCGGCCGGCCTTGAGGGAGACGTCGGTAAACGTGAGCTCGGCGTCGAGGCTGATGAGGGCGATGCTGGCGCCGCCGGGGCCGCCGGGGCTCCCGCCCTTGCCGCCGCAGCCGCCGGGGCCGCCGGAGCCGCCGCTGGCGCCGCCGGCGGAGTCCGGTGTGCACTGATTCGCGGCGGTGCCTCCTTTGGCTCCGCCGCCACCACCACCACCACGCGCGGTGGTGCCGGGGGTGCCGGGTTTGCCGGAGATACCGACGTAGCCGGAGGAGGAGAGCGCGCCGAGGCCGGTGGCGCTGGCGCCGGGGTCGCCGACAGCGCCGGGCTCGCCGACGCTGCCGACGGTGCACTCCAGTGTGGCCTCGCCCCTGCCGCCAAGACCGCCAGCGCTTTCCGGTCCACCAGGCGACCCCGCTCCACCCTCGGTCGGCTGTCCGATGCCTCCGGTGCCGCCTGTGGAATCGTCGCTGGGGTCGTCGGGCGTGCCGCAATCGTTCGGCTTGACAAGGCCGCCGAGCGTTGCCGCGGCCGAACACGCCTCCAGGCCCGGGTTGCCCTGCTCGCCGGCGAGCGCCGGCTCTGCGTACGGCTCGCCGTCGCGGCCGTCTGCGGCGTCGCCCGCCTCGAGCGTGCAGCGCGCCATCTCCACAGTGACGCTCTCCGCGAGCGCGGCGATGGACGACAGGCCCCGCGCCGCCTCATGGCTGGGGTCGATGGCGCGCGCGGCGACGTAGACGTCCTCGACGCGCACCGCGCCGTCGCCGCCGCGCATGATGAGCGGGATCTCGCCCTCGTTCGCGGTGAACTCCGTCTTCTTCGTCTCGCCGATCCAGCCCCAGCCGTTCGAGCAGTCGAGCCCTCCGAAGAGCGAGACGCCGCCGGGCAGTTCCAGCGCTCCCTCGAACGCTTCGGCGCAGGCGTACACCCTTCGCGCGGCGCCCTCTTGCTGCGCGCGCGCCACCGCCTGCTGGATCGTCTTGAGGGGCGCCCCCTTCGTCCCCGCTGCGGCGTCGTTCCCAGAGGCTGCGACGAAGATCCCGCAGCCGTCGTTCACCGCCTCGCCGCTCTTGCTCGGCACGCACCGCTCCGGCGTGCTTCCGCCCCCTCCACCGCCCCCGCTTGCTTCCCCCAAATCGCACAGCAGCTCGTCCAAGCAGCCCTCCGACGGCCTCAAGCACCCTGCGCCGGCGGCGGCGAGGCCGGCCAGCACGACAACGACACCGCTCCAGTACATGCGTCGCATCACCCTCTCCCGTTGGCCACCGCAGGTCGTTCTTCGCTCCGCCGCGTGCTCACTCAAAACGCACCTCCGATCATGAGCCCGGCGCTCTGCGCCGTGACTGCCGGGGCGATGCGCAAGCCGCGTGCAGCCTCTGCCCGCGGCGCCCCGACCGGCCACAGCATGGACGCGAGCGCCGCGCCACCCAGCGCGGCGCTCGCGGTCACGAAGCCGGCGATGGCCAGGTCCCTCGTCGTCTGCTCGGCGAGTTTCGCGTCGGCGAGCGCATCGCAGCGCGCCCTGAACGCGGGGTCTTTGCACGCGTTGATGCCGCCGTCCTTGGCGATCGAATGGCGCGCTTCGCTGGCATCCTCGCTCTTGCCGTTCGACACGACCACCAGCACCACGCCCGCCGCGAGCGCCGCGCCGCCGAGGGCGAGGCCGCCGATCACGACGCCGTCGCGCACCCGCGTGTCCGGCGGCGGCGCCGGTGCGACAGGTGGCGGCGCCACAGGCAGCGCCGCCTGGGGCGGTGCCGCGGCCTGCGGTGCCCGTGGCTGCAGCGCGATCGTCCGCTGCGTGCCCGCGTCGAACCGCGTCGAGTGCTTCTCCACGAGGCCCGAGGCCGACCGCCCTTCGATCGTGTGCTCGCCCGGCTCCAGGTACAGGGGCGTCGGGAGCGGCGCCTGCCCTACGATGTTGCCGTCGAGCACGACGGTCGTGCCGGGCTCGGCGTCGATCTGGAGCACGGCGATCTTGGCCATGGCCTCGTCGAGCAGGGCGCGGTGTTCCTGGCTGAGCGGGGTCGGCTTGCCGTCCGGGGTTGGTCGCATGAGGAACGCCAGGTGTTCAGCGGCGTCCCTGTAGCGCCCGACCTTGAGCTCGCAGGCCGCCAGGTTGCCGGCGATCTGCCGGTGCGGCCGGATGCTCCACGCCGCGAGGAACCATGCGTGGCACAGGTCGTACTTCCCCTGCATCCACGCCTCTTCGCCCTTCGCGAACATGTCGCGCGCCGCCCGCGACATGGCGTCGGCTTGCGCTGGCGCTGGCGAGGTGGCCTGCGGCGGCGCGGCCGGAGGGGCTTGCGGTGGCGCGGGCGGTGCGGCGCTCCCTGTCGCGGGCGACAGCGCGAGGGCGGCGAGGAGCGAGGCGGCGAGCGATCGATGGGTCTTCATGGGCGTCAGAACTCCGGCTTATTTCCGAAGGGAAGAGGGGCGTGCACGGGCGCGGTCGCCGGCGGGGCGGGCGCGGACGACGCGGTGGAGCGCGGCGCCGGAGCGCGCTGCGCGCTCGGCGGCGCCCGGACCGCGCCGGCTCGGGGGGCGGGCACGGCCGCCGCGCTCGGGCGCGCCACCGCGCTCTGGGCGGGGGCGATGGCCGAGGCGCTCGGAGCGGCGGTGGCCGAGGCACTCGGGGCGGCGGTGGCCGAGGCCGAGGCGCTCGGGGCGGCGAGGGCCGAGGCCGAGGCGGCTGGGGCGACCGGTGCCGAGGCGGGCGCGCTCGCGGCCGGCGCCGGGCTCGCCGCGCCCGGGAGCGCGCTCGGCGGCGCCGGCGGGGCGAGCGCGCCGCCGCGATCGTCCTCCAGGGCGCTCTTCTTCCCGGCCAGGAAGGCGAGCGCCGTCGGAACGAGGACGCAGAGCGCCGCGACCACCGCGATCAGCGCGTACCGGAGCCACCGTCGCGCCCGAGGCCGCGCCGTCGCCGCGCCCCCCGCGGCGCCGGGCACGGCCGTCCCCGGCGCCGTCGCCGCCCCCGCCGCGGGCGTGCCCTTCGCCGCCCCTCGCGCGCCGCGCTTCCCCTGCTGCTGCCGCGCCTCCTGCTGCGTCAGCACGTCCTGGAGGCGCGGGTTCTCGATGGCGCGGCGCAGGTTCTCGTCCGAGGCGTCCTGATCCGCGACCCGGCGCAGGGTCTCATCGTTCGGCAGGTAATTCTTGACGTCGTGGCTCATGCGGCACCTCGATCAGAACGGCCGCGCGGGCGCCTTGCGCGCGGGTGGCGGCGGGGCGGCGCGCCGGCGGTCGGGTGCCGGCATGCCATAGATGTCGTCGTCCTCCTCCAGCACCGTGACGGGCGGCCGGGCGCCCCGCGCGCCAGGCGTTGCCCGCGGCTGCGGCGCCGCGGCGGCCGGGCGCGGTTGCGGCGCCGCGAGGGCGGGTCGCGGCTGCGCGGGCGCAGGCGACGTCGGGGGCGCGGCCGCGACGTGGCGGGCGTCCGGCGTGGCAGGGGGAGGGGGCATCGCCTCCTCCTGCGCCGAGGCCGCCGGCAGCGCGCTGCCGGCGGCCGCGGGCGCCGCCGCCTCGCCAGCCGCGGGCGCCACGGCCGGCGGCGGCGCGGGCTCCTCCAGCGGCTCGACGCTCGAGGGCGGCGCCGGTGCGCCGGCGCTCGACGCCCCCTCCGGCGGGCTCACCGTCACGATCCGCCTCTCTGCGGGCTCGGTCGCGACGGGCGCCGGGGCCGCGACGTCGCGAGGTGAGCGCCAGACGAGCACGAGCCCGGCCGAGAGCCCCAGCGCCAGCGAGCATGCGACGGCGGCGGTCCACCCCAGCCGCGCCCTCCGGCGCCGGTCGATGGGCGGTGGACCCAGCCCGATCGAGTCGGGTGGGATGCCCTGCGTCAGGGCGGTCCCCGCCCACGGCGATCCTCCGCTCGACGCCGGGCCGAGCTCGACCGCCTGGGCCGGCATGCTCGGCTGGGCCGGCATGCTCGGCTGGGCCGGCATGCTCCCCGGCAGGCCGGCCTCGGCCCACGGCGGTGCTCCGCTCGGTGCAGCGCTCAGCTCGGCGGGCCGCAGCGGCTCGGTCGAGGGCGCGGGGCCCTCGAACGAGCGCGCCCGCGCGTTCGGATCGGCCCCGGCGGTGGCCAGGTGCGGCGCGCTCGCTCGCGCGCCGGCGCTCCCTCCCAGCGGGGCGGTCGAAAACCCCGGCCGCCCCGTCGCCTCCGGCGCGTACGTGCCCGGTCCCGGAGCGCCCGTGGGCATCCCGCGAGCGTCGAGGAGCGGCGCGGTCGTGGGCGCCACGGTCGCCGGCTGCTCCCACGGCAGGGTGCCATGAGGCGCCGGAGCGACGCCGGCGGCGGGCACCCATGCGCCCGCCGCCGGTTGATCGGGCGGGGGCGCCGCCGCGCCCGCCGCCGGCCCCGCCGCGCCGGGCATCCGGGCCGTCCAGCCGCGGCCCCGCAGCTCGGGCGGCGCGGTGCTCGCCGGCCGGAACGGCAGCGCCGCCTCCGGCGCCCGGAACGCGGCGGCGAGCGGCGCCGTCCCGAACTGCGGCACGTCGCGCGCTCCGTCCGGCCCCGGCCACGCGGCGCGCTCGTCGGTGCTCTCCGGACCGCCGCCTGCGCCCCGCGCCGCGCCGGCGTCGAGCTCCGCCCAGCTCACCTGGCGGTTCCGGGGCTGGGGCGCGACCGGCGGGTCGCGCCGGTGCTCCGCCGCGAGCGGGATGCGACCTTCGTCGGGGGGTGCTCCTCCCGGTAACGGCGGACCGCCCGCGCCAGCGCGCGCTGGACCTCGGCCGCCCGGGGCCGCTCGCGCGGGAGCTTCGAGAGCATCCGGTCGACGAGATCGCTGATCTCCCGGGCGTCGAAGCCCGGCACCGCCTCCACGAGCGGCCTCGGCACGGCGTGGAGCTGGTGGAGCATCACCTCGCCCGCGGTCGGCACCTCGTGCGACGTCGCCGCGAACGTGTGCCGGCCGGCGATCATCTCGTAGAGGATCATCCCGATCGCATACACGTCCGACGCCTTGGTCGCGCCGTCCCCGAGCATCTGCTCCGGCGCCATGTAGTGCACCGTCCCGATGTTCGCGAACGGGTCGCTCGACGTGTGTCCCGGCGGCTGCCGCCGGATCCGTTTGGCGATCCCGAAGTCCACGACCTTGACCAGCCCGGCGCGCGTGACGAGGGCGTTCTCGGGCTTGAGGTCGCGGTGCACGATGCCCGCCCGGTGGGCCACGCGGACGGCGTCCGCGATCTGCGCGGCGATCGAGAGCGCGCTCGGGAGGTCCAGGGCGCCGGCGCGGAAGATCAGCTCCCGGAGCGAGATGCCCTCGATGAGCTCCATGACGATGTACATCACCCCGCCGCGCGTGATGCCCGCGTCGTAGACCTTGACGATGGCGGGGTGGTCGAGCTCCGCCAGGACGCGCGCCTCCTTGCGCTGGCCCTGGGCGAAGCCGCCGCCCTGCATGTACTTGCGCTGCACGACCTTGAGCGCGACGCGCCGCCCCAGGTACTCGTCCTCCGCGACGTAGACCTGCCCCATGCCGCCCTCGCCGAGGAGCCGCACGATGCGGTATTTCTCGCAGCGATCACCGGTGGCGTAGGTCCGGTCCTCGGCCGGCGGCGGCGCGTCCGAGCGGGTGCCCTCCGGTAGGCTCATGGCGAGCTGCCTTCTACGCAGCGCGCTCGCGGCGGGTCAATGGCGCCCACGGCGCGGGGGCGCGCGCGGTACGGCTCTGGGAGGGCGTTCAGCGCTGTGGGCACGGGGCTCTGGCAGGGGCGCCGCGGCGGGAGGAGCCCCTGCAGAGAGATCGGGCGCTGGGGCCGGATGTGCTCAGGAAATCGGCGGGCGGCGATCGAATCGGGGGCGGCCTCCGAGGGGGACGCTGGGACGAGGGGCAGCCCCGTAGCCGCTCCTGCGCAGCCCCATTGCCCCCCTGCGCGCCTCCGACGCCCCTCCTGCGCGCCCCCGACGCCCCTCCTGCGCAGGCTCGACGCCGCTCCTGCGCACCCATGTCGGTGTCCTTTGTTACAGTCGATCGGTGCCTGCGCGGCCGCGGCGCCCCTCCTGCGCGGCCGCGGCACCCCTCCTGCGCGGCCGCGGCACCCCTCCTGCGCAGCTCCGTTGCCCTCCTGCGCGCCCCCGACGCCCCTCCTGCGCAGGCTCGACGCCTCTCCTGCGCACCCATGTCGGTGTCCTTTGTTACAGTCGTTCGGTGCCTGCGCGGCCCTGGCGCCCTCCTGCGCGGCTCGTGCATGAGCTCTGCGCGGCAATCAGGTGGCCCCTGCGCTGCGCCCGCTCTGGGCCTTCGTCATGGTGCTCAGCTACTCGCGGCGGATCTTCCTGCGCTTCTTCCCGAGCGCGGCGATGCCCTTCTTCGTGCATCAGCACCTTCGGCTCGCTCGTCCCACCTGGGCGCGAAATCCACAATAAACGATCTGGGGTCTGAGCCGCACAGACTCCCGGCCCCGCGTGGTCGTGATCGTGATCGTGGTCGTGTTCGTGCGCGTGTTCGTGCGCGTGCGCGTGCGCGTGCACGAAGACGCACAACGCGCGAGCCCTTCCCGTCGATGTAACGCGCACGTCCAACACCGACCGTCCACTCCTGGACCACGAAAACCTCGACGCCTACCGCGTTGCCATCTCATGGGCGTCGTCCAGGGCAAGGACGTCGAGCAGGGCAAACGGCTTCTGTCACGCCTCGCGGGTATCCTGACAAGGATGTGCCGATAGACACGTGTGTCGTGCACGCGCACGCGCACGCGCACGACCACGCGCACGAACACGAACACGAACACGAACACGAACACGAACACGAACACGCGTTCGTGCCGTGTGATGGACTGCCCCTTTTTCTTGTGGGGAGGCGGCGGCGCGCGCGTCGAACGGCCGCGCGTCGGCAGGAGGGATCGCGCTCGGCGGGGCAGACGCGCGGCTCAGGCCCGCTTCCGTCTATCCGGGCGCAGCACGCCGAGGAGGATCACGTCGACGACGTGGGCGAGCTGGGCCTCGTCCACGATCGTGCGGTCCGCGAGCATCTTGTGCCGGAGGTAGGCCGCGAGCAGCTCGCACGGCAGCAGCGGATCCGCGCCCGGCGCGAGCTCGCCGCGCGCGACAGCGGCCTCGATGATGGCCAAAAGCCCCGCCTCCTGGACCGCGCGCAGCGAGCGGGCGATGGTCATGAGCTCCGAGTCGAGCCCCTCGGACAGGAACACGTGAAAGAGGCTCTGCCCCACCGGCGACGTCTGGATCTCGATGATCGCGCGCCCGAGCGCGACGAGGTCCCCGCGCAGCGAGCCCGTGTTCGGCGGGATGATCTTCTCGTCCGTGACCGACAGGAGCGCGGCCCGCACGAGGTCCTCCTTCGTCGGCCAGCGCCGGTAGACGGTGGTCTTGTTGACCCCCGCGCGCGTCGCCACGTCCTCGATCCGGAGCGCGCGGTACCCCGCGCTCGCGAGCTCCTCCAGCGTGGCGGCGAGGATGCCCCGCACGACAGGCTCGCCGCGCACGAGCGCGCGCGTCTTCGCGGAGCCTCGCTTCGCCGTGCGCTTCGCCGTCGTCGCCTGCATCAACCACCATTGAAGTTCCGCTGCGCGGCACACGCCAGCCCAATTTCACGGCGTGGCCGGCTATCGCACCCTTTCGTTGCGATCATCGCAACCAGCGGTTGCGGTCGCCTCCGGCCGTGTTATACCCATCGCAACTGTCGGTTGCGGTCGCCTGGGCGCCGGCGCGCCTGGGCGCTGGGGCCGGAGGCTGGGCGACGGGGGAACGAGCGGACGGCGCAGCGCACCGGCGCGTGCGCCGGCGCGCGCGGCGCCGTGCTCCGCCGAGGCCGCGCTCCGCCCGCATCAGGCCGCTCCGCGACCGACGCTGCCCCGAGGGACCCTTGATCCACACAACGACGAAAGGCCGCGCCCGAAGCCTCCTCCTGCTCCTCGCGCTCGCCGCCGCAGCGGCGGGCTGCGGGACAAGGGCCAGCGCCTCCACCGCCGCCGAGACGAACGGGCCCAAGGCCCGCGTCGAGACCGCGGAGGTGCGCGAGCAGCCCATGCCGCGCAGCATCGCGCTCACCGGCACGCTGCGCGGGGATCGGGAGACCGATCTCGCCGCCAACGCGGTCGGCCGCGTGGTGGAGACGTTCGTCGAGCGCGGCGCCGAGGTGAAGAAGGGCGACCTGCTCGCGCGCCTCGACGTCCGCGCCGCCGCGCTCTCCGCCGCGGAGGCGCAGGCGAACGCCGCGCTGACCCGCGCCCAGGAGGAGACGGCGAAGCGCGAGTGCGAGCGCTACAGGGCGCTGCTCGAGAGCGGCGCGATCTCCGGCGTCGAGCACGATCGGATCGCCGACCAGTGCCGGAGCGCCCCGCTCTCGGTCGCGGCCGCCTCCGCCCGCGCCCGCGCCGCCGCGCAGAGCGTCGGCGACGGCCAGATCCGCGCGCCGTTCGACGGGGTGGTCGCCGAGCGCTTCGTCGACGTCGGTGAGTACGTCCGCCAGGACTCCCGGGTCGTCGCGCTCGTCTCGAAGGGCGCGCCGCGCCTCCGGTTCACCGTGCCCGAGGCGAGCCTCGCGGCCGTCAAGACAGGCGGCGCGCTGACGTTCACCGTGCCGGCGTACCCGGGGCGGTCGTTCGCGGGCACGGTGCGCTGGGTGGGCGCCGCGGTCCGCGAGGCCACGCGCGATCTCGTCGCCGAGGCCGAGGTGCAGGACCCCGACGGCGCGCTGCGGCCGGGCATGTTCGCGTCCGTCGCGCTCGCCACGGACGAGGCGCCGAGCCCCGTGGTGCCGAGATCCGCCCTCGTCCCGCGGGACGGGCGCGCGCACCTGTTCGCCGTCGTCGACCACAGGCTCGAGGAGCGCGTCGTGCAGACCGGCGTGGAGAAGGGCGACGCCGTGGCCGTCCTCCGCGGCGTCCGCGCAGGGGAAGCGATCGTCATCAACCCGTCCGAGGCGCTCCAGAACGGCCAAGCCGTGGAGTGAGGTCGTCATGCAGTGGCTCGCTCGCGTCTGCGTCAAGAGGCCCGTCTTCGCGTCGGTCCTCATGCTCGTCATCGTGGTCCTCGGCGTCGCCGGCTACACCCGGCTCGGCCTCGACCAGTTCCCGGACATCGACGTCCCGTACGTCGTCATCACGACGCGCCTCGACGGCGCGGCGCCCGAGGAGGTCGAGGCCGAGATCTCCGACCGGATCGAGGGCGCGGTGAACACCATCAGCGGCATCGAGGACCTGCGCTCGACGTCGAGCCAGGGCGTGAGCCAGGTCGTCGTCGGCTTCGTGCTGGAGAAGGACGCCGACGTCGCGGCCCAGGAGGTGCGCGACAAGATCAGCGTCGTCCTGCCCAGCCTGCCGAAGGGCATCGATCCGCCGATCGTGAGCAGGATCGACCTTGGCGCGGCCCCGGTGCTGCTCGTCTCCGTGGCGTCGGATCAGCCGATCCGCGAGCTCAGCGAGATCGTCGACAAGCGGGTGCGCCGGCAGATCGAGAGCATCTCCGGCGTCGGCCAGGTCAGCCTGATCGGCGCGCAGAGCCGGCAGATCAACGTCTGGCTCGACCCGATCGCCCTGCGGGCGCAGGGGCTCACCGCGGCCGATGTGCAGCGGGCGATCGCGGCGCAGAACCTGATGACGCCGGGCGGCAGCGTCGAGACCGGCCCCGAGGACCTCACGCTCCGCGTGATGGGGCGCGTCGAGTCGCCCGAGGCCCTCGGCCGCATCGTCCTCCGGGAGCAGGACGGCCACGCCGTGCGCCTCTCGGACGTCGCCCGCGTCGAGGACGGCCGCGCGGAGGAGAAGACCTGGGCGCAGCTCGACGAGCGGCGCACCGTCCTCCTGTCGGTGGTCAAGCAGTCGGGCCAGAACACCGTGGCCGTCGTCGACGCCGTGAAGGCGCGCCTCGACGAGGTGCAGCGCTCGCTGCCCGAGGGGACGAAGATCGAGGTCGTGCGCGACGGCTCGCGCGTGATCCGCACGGGCATCGCCGCCGTGAAGGAGCACCTCGTCCTCGGCGCCCTCCTCGCCGCGGCGGTGGTGCTCCTCTTCCTCGGCAACGCCCGCAGCACGCTCATCGCGGCGCTCGCGATCCCGATCTCGGTCGTCGGCACGTTCGCGGTGATGTGGATCGCCGGCTTCACGCTGAATTTCCTCACGCTGCTCGCGCTCGCGCTCGCCGTGGGCATCGTCATCGACGACGCCATCGTCGTGCTCGAGAACATCGTCCGCTACATCGATGAGAAGGGCATGAAGCCGTTCCCGGCCGCGGTGCTCGCGACGAAGGAGATCGGCCTCGCGGTGCTCGCGACAACGCTGTCGCTCATGGCGGTCTTCATCCCTGTCGCGTTCATGCCCGGGATCGTGGGGCGCTTCCTCAAGAGCTTCGGCCTCACGATGGCGTTCGCGATCGGCGTCTCGCTGATCGTCAGCTTCTCCCTCACGCCCTCGCTCGCCGCGCGGTGGCTCTCGGGGCACGCGCGCAGTGGGCGTGACGCGCGTGACGCGCGTGACGCGCCCAACGGAGGTGACGGCGCGCCCGCGAAGCGGTCGGTCCTCGAGCGCGCCGTCGACGTCTTCTACCGGCCGATCGAGCGCGCCTACATGGCCGCGCTCTCGTGGGTGATGAAGCGCCGCTGGGTGATCGTCGTCGCCTCGGCGGTCGCGCTCGGCTCGTGCGCGCCCATCGCGAAGACGCTGCCCGCCGGCTTCCTCCCGGAGGACGATCAGGCGCAGTTCGAGATCAACATGCGCGCGCCCGAGGGGACGAGCCTCACCTCGACCCGCCTCATCGCCGAGCGGATCGCCGGCGACGTGCGCCGGCTCCCGGGCGTCACCCGGACGCTCCTGACGGTGGGGGAGGGCGAGCAGCAGGCCGCGAACGTCGCCAAGGTCTACGTGATGCTCGTCGACCCGGAGCAGCGCGCGCTCGGGCAGCTCGCGATCATGCAGCGGGTGCGCGAGGAGATCCTCGCGAAGCTGCCGGAGGAGCTGCGCGTCACGGCCGGCGAGGTGCAGGCGGTCTCGTCCGGCGGCCAGTCGTCGGCGAGGATCCAGGTGGCGATCCAGGGGCCGGATCTCGACCGGCTGGGCGAGTACGCGGCGCGCATCACCGAGGAGCTGCGGAAGGTCCCCGGCGCGGTGGACGTCGACAACAGCCTCGTCGTGGGCAAGCCCGAGCTGCGCGCGGTCATCGATCGCGACCGCGCCGCGGATCTCGGCGTCCAGGTGGCCGACGTGGCCGGCGCGCTCCAGCTCTTCGTCGGCGGGCTCAAGGTGTCGACGTACTCGGAGGCCGGCGAGCAGTACGACGTCCGCGTGCGCGCCGACGCGCAGCACCGCGCCGACGCCGGGAGCCTCGCGTTCCTCACGGTGCCGTCGTCCAAGCACGGCGCCGTCCCGCTCCACAGCGTGGTCACGATGGAGCCCGACAGCGGCCCCTCGTCGATCGGCCGCCTCGGCCGGCGCCGGCAGATCACGATCAGCGCGAACGCCGCCCCCGGCGTCGGCGACTCGGCGGTGCAGGCGGCGCTCGACAGGATCATCGCCGAGCAGCGGATGCCGGCGGGCTACTCCGCGCAGCCCGTGGGCAGCTCGAAGAACACGGCGAGCACGGCGGCGAGCTTCGTCGTCGTCATCGGGCTCGCGTTCGTGTTCATGTACCTCATCCTCGCGGCGCAGTTCGAGTCGTGGCTCCACCCGATCACGATCCTGCTCTCGCTGCCGCTCACGGTGCCGTTCGCGCTGCTCTCGCTCAAGCTCTTCGGCCAGTCGCTGAACCTCTTCTCGGGGCTCGGGCTGCTCGTCCTCTTCGGCGTGGTGAAGAAGAACGCGATCCTCCAGATCGATCACACGAACCATCTGCGCGCGGAGGGGATGCCGCGGCTCCAGGCGATCCTGCAGGCGAACAAGGACCGGCTCCGCCCGATCCTCATGACGACGATCGCCTTCGTGGCCGGCATGATCCCGCTCGTGCTCTCGCACGGGGTCGGCTCGGGCCAGAACCGGACGACAGGGGCCATCGTGCTCGGCGGCCAGTCGCTCTCCCTGGTCCTCACGCTGCTCGCGGTGCCGGTGGCCTACTCGCTCTTCGACGACGCGGCCGAGTGGATCCGCCGCCGCCGGCGCAGGGCGGCGGAGGACAAGGGCGAGGCCGAGCTCGACGCGCTGCTCGGCGGGCCGGGAGCGAGCGCGCCGGCGGGCGGCGAATGATGGGCTAGAGCGACAAACGGGTTGGAAACTGCCTGAAAAGCGCAGAATTTCGAACCGCCAAGTCGCCAAGGGCGCCAAGATTGTGTTTGTTCTTGGCGTACTTGGCGCCTTGGCGGTTCATCTCTCGCTCGCTCAACGTGATCGGTGTCCTGGGGGCGCCGCGCGGCCGCCTCAGAGGATCGGATCGATGCGGTAGACCCGGCTCGTCAGCGTGTCGACGAGGTAGAGCTTGCCGTCCGGCCCGAAGGTGATCCCCGCGAGCGAGCCCGCGGGCAGGCCCGTGTCCAGGGTGCGGACCACCTGCCCCGCCGTGTCGAAGGCGTAGATCCTGCTGGTCGCGTGATCCGTGACGTAGACGAGGCCCTCGTGGACCTCGAGGCCGCTCGGGGCCTCGAGCGTCCCCGGGGGGACGAACTCGATGAGGGTGGCGCCGTCCATGTGCCTGCGCACCTTCACCGGCTCTTGCCCGTCGAAGCTCGCGCCGGGCACGCCGCTCGTCGGATCCAGCTTGAGCAGCCGCTTGTGGCCTGTGTCGGCGACGTAGAGGCGCTCTTCCTTGGCGCTGTAGAAGATATGGCTCGACGTGGCCTCGACCCCGAGCACCTCGCCGGCGGCATAGCGGTAGATCTCGCCGTCGGAGTGATCGTCGTGGCCGGGGCCGTGATCGTGGGCGAAGTCGTACCGGTCGAGCGCCTTGTCGTTGCCGTTGAAGACCCAGTAGACGTTGGCCTGCTCGTGCGCGATGCCCTTGCAGAAGGAGCTCGAGTGGAGCATGTCGAGGTGCGACCCGAGGCCGTCGGGCGTCTCCGTGGCGAAGATCGAGAGATCCGAGGAGAAGAGCGACGGGCCCATGAAGTAGTTGCCGCCGTTGTCGTTGTCGCCGCAGACGCCGAACGTGCCTGGGTGGCCGAAGGCGATCGCGGGCGGCTGGTCCATGAAGTGCGCCGCGGCGGGGTCGCGGAGGCGGACCCACGAGCCGTCCGGTGCGCCGGGCTTCGTGATGATGATCACGCTGTCGTCCTTGCGGTTGACGACCCAGAGCTCCTCGGGCCGCTCCGGGTTGAAGGCGAGGTCGGTCGGCTCGCGCTGCCGGTTCGGCTCGAAGACGGACACGAGCGCGACCGAGGACGGACTGCCATCCTTCACGCCGATCGCAGATCCCGGCGGCAGCTCGACGCACGCGCCGAGCGCCTGGTCGCACAGCGGCGTGTCGGGCGTGGCGGCGCACTCCGGCGACGCGCTACAGCGCGGCGCGGACGACAGCGGGGCATCGGCGTCTGCCCCCGAGCAGGCCGGCAGGAGCCCCACGCTGGCCAGGACGAGCACCCTCTGAAGCGTCATTCAAGCCTCCCGGTGAAGAGGAGGACATTCTGACCCGACCGGTCACGCCGGCCATCGCTTTGTGCCGTGGCGCGGTGGCGGAGGGCGGCCCTCGTGGGTAGCCTGGTGCGTCATGAGCGATCGCGAGCCAGAGCGAAGCCCGGAGGGCGCGGAGCAGGCGAGGGGAGGCGCCGAGGACGCGCGGGCGGCGGGGGCGGTCGCGGCGCTCGTCGAGAGTCACCGCGAGTTTCTGCGCTTCCTGGAACGGAAGGTGGGCAATCGCGCCATCGCCGAGGACATCCTGCAGGACGCCTTCGTGCGGGGCATAGGGCGCATCGACAGCCTGCGCGACGAGGAGTCGGCCACGGCGTGGTTCTATCGGACCCTCCGGAACGCCGTGGTCGACCATTTCCGCCGGAAGGGCGCGTCGGAGCGGGCGATGGCCGCGCTGGCCGCCGAGCTCGACGAGGTGGCCGAGCCCGAGGTCGAGCGCCGCGCCGTCTGCCAGTGCGTCCGGGCGCTGGCCGGCACGCTGAAGCCCGAGTACGCCGCCGCGATCCAGCGCGTGGAGGTCGACGGCCTCTCGGTGCAGGCCTTCGCCGAGGAGGCGTCGATCACCGCGAACAACGCGGCGGTGCGCCTCTTCCGCGCCCGCGAGGCCCTCCGCAAGCAGGTTGTCGCGTCGTGCGGGAGCTGCGCGGAGCACGGGTGCCTCGACTGCACGTGCGCCCCGGTGCCCCCGCCGCCGTCGAAGGGTGAGCCCGAGCCGAAGCGAGGCTGCGGGCACGGGCATGGTGGAGCGGGCTGATCCCCATGATCGAGGTGCTGGCGCCGCGGCCGTTCGACGGATTGGCGGGTCCGAAGCTGTTCCTCGCCGGATCCATCGACAACGGCCAGGCCGAGCTGTGGCAGGCGCGCGTCGCAGAGGAGCTCGCGGATCTCGAGGTGGTGATCCTCAACCCGCGGCGGGAGCGGTGGGAGCCGGGCTGGGCGCAGAGCCTCGAGAACCCGAGCTTCGTGGAGCAGGTGCAATGGGAGCTCCGCGGGCTCGAGGAGGCGGACGTCATCTTGATGTACCTCGCGCCGGGCTCGAAGGCGCCGATCAGCTTGCTGGAGCTCGGCCTGTTCGGGCGCTCCGGGAAGATGCATGTCGTCTGTCCGGAGGGGTTCTGGCGCAAGGGCAACGTGGATGTCGTGTGTGAGCGGTACGCGATCCCGCGCCATGCGAGCTTGCCTGATGGGCTGCGGGCGGTGCGCGGGGCGCTCGTGCGCAGCAGCGGCGGTTAGGTTTGCATAGCTGAACGATGGGCCGCGAAGTGGCTCATCATGGGCCATCATGGGCCATGAAGCGGGCCTCGCGCTCGGCCCGAAGCCGAATTGAAGCCGAGCAACGCCGGGCTCGCGCGCTCCGCTGCTCCTTTCGCTGGCGCGGCTCGGTCGTTGCAATGGGCGCGAGCATGCGAACCGGAACCCATCTGTGCGCAATGGCATCCTTGCTCGCGGCCGCGCTCGGGGTCGGCGCCTGCGGCTCGGTCGAAATCGACAGAGACCCAGGCGGCACAGGCGCTTCCGGCGGCACGGGCGCTCCCGGCGGCCCGGGCGAAGCCGAGCCGTTCCCCGAGACATGCAGCGCGCCCGACCTCTACCCGGTGTGCGACACCGATGCGAAGTTCTGCGGCAATGGTGTGGTGGATACGTGTGATGTCTGCTGGAGCCTCGACGGCAACGCCCCCCAGTGCGTCGAGGCGACCGAGGCGTGCGACAGCGCCGTCAGCGAGACGTGCAGCTCCCTCGGATACGCGGGAGGCCGCACCGCGTGCAGCGATACCTGCTCGATCGACGTCCGTGACTGCGACTCGTGCCTCGGGGCCCCGAACCAGCTCGCGTGCGCGCGCCCGCGCGTCGATGGATACAACGTCAGCGACATCGCGATGGCGAGCGACGAACAGGGGCTCGCCGCTGCATGGCTGAGCTTCGACGACAAAGTCCGCTTCGCCCGCTTCTCGACGAGCCTCGAGCTGGAGCGCCAGTGGGACTGCGTGGACGCGCGCTCGGCGCTGCGGGTGGCGCTCGCGCCCAGCCCCGGAGGCTTCCTCATGGCGGTCGGCGGCGCGGGCGACGACCCTGAGCTGTGGCTCTACCGCCTCGATCCCGACGGAGACGAGATCGCTGTGCGCCTGATCAAGAACGCCGCCTATCCCGTGCTCGCGGCGAGGCCCGGCGCGCCGCCGCTGCTCGTTTATGCGAGCACCAACGTCGCGTGGGCGCCGGCGAAGATCGTCGCCGAGCTGCTCGACGAAGACGGAGAGGCGACATGGCAAGCGACGGTCGCCGACACGGCCCATGGCGAGACGGCCGCGGCGGCCTTCGCGGATCCGGGGTTCGTCGTGTCCACCGGGGTGCTCACGGACGACGGCGAGGACGCGGGGGCGACCGTGCTCGTGCCGATCGACGCGTCAGGGGAGGTCGGCCCGGCGCGCGAGCTCGCCGGCCTCCGTGACGTGGCGCTCGCGCCCGCCGGAGCAGGCCGGGTCGGCGGCGTGTGGCTCCATGGCGAGCGCTTCGAGGTCGGCTGGCTCGACGGACAGGCGGCCCTCGCCGGCGACCCCGTGACGATCGCGACGCGCGACCCCGCGAAGGACACGCAGGAGCACGCGATCACCGTGTCGAACGGCCGCGCCATCGTGGCGCTCGTCGAGGAGGAGGCGACGCAGGTCAGCCTCTTCCACGTGGACGCCGACGGCTCGCTCGCCGTCCCTCGGTATGCGTTCTCGAGAGAGCCGGCAGGGCTGTCCTGGCTCGCGGCCGCGCCGGCGGACGACGGCGCCGCGCTCGTGTGGACGACGTACGCGGAGCCAGCGAGCAGCCGGTTCGTCCTCGGCCGCGCGCGACGCTGACGGCGGCGGCTACAGAGAAGCCGCCGCCAGCGCCTGACCGAAGATCCTCGCCGCCTCGTCGATCTGCGCCGCCGTGATGACGAGCGGCGGCAGGAAGCGCACAACGCTGCCGTGGCGGCCGCCGAGCTCCACGATCATCCCCCGCCGGAGGCACTCGCGCTGCACGCGCCCGGCGAGGTCACGGTGGGCAGGGCGCGCCCCGAGCGCGTCGGGCGCGGCCGCCGCGTCCACGAGCTCCACGCCGACCATCAGGCCGCGCCCGCGCACGTCGCCGATGCTCGCGTGATCCCTGGCGAGCGCGGCGAGCTGCGCCGTGAGCCGCGCGCCGAGCTCCGCGGCCGCCGCGTCGAGGCGCTCCGCGCGCAGCACCGACAGCGTGACCGAGCCCGCCGCCATCGCGAGCTGGTTGCCGCGGAACGTGCCGGCGTGGGCGCCCGGACGCCAGGTGTCGAAGCGCTCGTGGTACACGACCACCGAGAGCGGCAGTCCGCCGCCAAGCGCCTTCGACAGCACAAGCACGTCCGGCTCGATGCCGGCGTGCTCGAACGCGAACATGCGCCCCGTGCGGCCGAAGCCCGTCTGCACCTCGTCGAGGATCAGCGGGATGTCATGGCGCGTCGCCAGCTCCCGCAGCCCCTTCAGCCAGGCGACCGGCGCCGGGATCATGCCCCCCTCGCCCTGCACCGCCTCGACGATGATCGCAGCGGGCTTGGGCACGCCGCCCTCCGGATCGGAAAGCAGGTTGTCGATGTACGCGAGCGAGGCCGCGATGCCGGCGGCGCCGCCGAGCCCGAACGGGCAGCGGTACTCGTACGGATACGGCAGGAACTGCACACCGTTCAGGCTGGCGCCGAGCGCCGCCTTGGGCCCGAGATTGCCCATCAGGGTGAGCGCGCCCTGCGTCATGCCGTGGTACGCGCCCTGAAAAGCCAGCACCGTGCCGCGCCCGGTCGCGGTCTTGACAAGCTTCAGCGCGGCTTCCACGGCGTCCGCCCCCGTGGGGCCGCAGAACTGGATGCGCGCCTGGTTGGCGAAGGGCACCGGCAGCACGCCGAGCACGTCCTGCGTGAAGCGATCTTTGACAGGCGTGGTGAGGTCGAGCGTGTGGAGCGGTAGACCGGAGTGCAGCGTCCGCACCAGGACGTCGGTGACCAGAGGGTGGTTGTGCCCGAGCGCCAGGGTGCCGGCCCCGGCCAGACAATCGAGGAACACGCGCCCCTCGACGTCCTCCACGTACACGCCCTGCGCGCGCGAGAGCGCCAGCGGCAGGCGACGCGGGTACGAGCGGGCGTTCGACTCGCGCTGCCGCTGCCGCTCGAGCAGGGGGTTGTCCCCGAGCTCGTACAGCGCGCGCCGCCGGTGGCGCTCGCCGAGCTCCGCGGCGAGGCCCGCGTGAAGGGACGATCTGGAGGCCGCCGGCGCGGGGTCCGACACGGGCAAACTGGAAGCTGCAGACAGACTCATGGGGTACTCCCTGGTGAGAAGGGTTGCTCCGCTCCGGCGCTCCAGGGCGCGCTCATCGAGGTTCAGGACCTCAGGGCCCGTGGCGCGCGATGGCCTCGGCGCTCGGGGTTCTCCCGGTGCTCGGGCCCGATCGAGCGCTGCGCCTCGCGGTCCACGGCGACTTTGTAAACGGTGTTGTCGTCGTGCTCCTCGTTCGCCATGGGGCTCCTGCGTTCGCGATGCGCTGCGAGGTGGGGTGAACGCGTCATGGGCGCTCGGGGACGAGCGTGAGCGTGTGCGCGGCCGGCCCTGCCAGGAGCGGCAGCGGGCGCCCGTCGACCCAGGCGCGCTGCTGATCGCGGTAGTGGGGCGACCGCGGGTCGCCCGATTGCCCGGTCGGCATGTGCAGGATCCCTTCCGCCTCGTGTCCTGGCGAGACCACGAGCCGCTCGCTGGCGGCGAACGAGTCGCTCACCAGGCGCACGCACTCGTTGCACCCCGGGAGCGGCTCGTCGGGCATGTTGAGGCGCGCCGCGAGCTCCGGCGTCACGCCGAGCGGGTGCGCGATCCGCACCCGGCTCACCGCGCCCCACGCGATCTGGTCGACGGGTCGCCCGCCGTGCTCCTGCTTGACCGCGGTCATCGCCTTCTCCAGCGCCGCGAGGACGAAGGCGTCCCAGCCCTCCGGCGCCGGGACGAGATCGGCCGATCGCGCGTCGAGCGCGCGCTGCAAGGGCGTGTCGATGTCGGACAGCTCGAGCTCGAGGGTCGGCTCCGCGGCGCGGCTCGCGCCGAGCCACGCGGCGAACACCTCGCCCGCCAGGACGCGCCGGAACCGATCGAGGAGCGGCAGGCCCACGCTCGACGCGTCCGCCCGGCCGTCCCACGCCGCCACCGCGCGCCGCGCCTCGGCGAGCGGAGGCCGCCTCGCCACGGCCTCTCCGGTGAGCGCGCGCAGCGCGAGGTCGCGGTAGAACCCGTAGAACTCGGCCCGCGTGTCGAGCTGCAGCGAGAGCAGGTCGGCCTCGGTGACCGCTCGCGCCTCGCGCAGGCGCTCGGTGATGCGGAAGGCGCGGTAGCCGTTCGCGTAGTCGCGGCCGAGCTCCAGCGCGCCCTCGCCGATCGGCATCCGGTGGTTGGCGTTGACCACGAACCCTGCCGGCGGATCCACGATGCGCGGCAGCGCGGCGGGGGGCAGGTAGCCCTCCCAGCCCGCGCGCCCGTCTGCCCAGGAGACGCTGACCGAGCCGTCGAGGCCGCGGCGCCGGGGCATGCGCCCCGTCACCGTCCACGCGACGCGGCCGCGCCGGTCGGCGAGCAAAACGTTGCACCCGGGCCCACCGGCGGCGTTCATCACGGCGATCGCCTCCTCGACGGTCCGGGCGCGATCCATGTCGATGAGGCCGAGGTCGACCCCCCCGGGATCGAGCGCCGTCCAGCGGATCGCGACCTTCGCTCCGAGGAGCGGCCGCGGCGCGACGGGCCCCCAGAGCGTCCTTCGGGCCGCGACGGTGACGTCGGCCTCGCCGCGGACCCTGATCGTCTCCTCCGCGACGTCGAACCGCCTCCACCCCGAGGGCGTCCGGTATTCGTCGGGACGCCCGGGGTGGGCCTCGATCTGGACGAGATCCATCACGTCGCCGTCGAGGTTGGTCAGCCCCCAGGCGACGTGGCGGTTCGTCCCCACGATGACCATGGGCACGCCGGGCAGCACGATGCCCGCGACCTCGCTGTCGCCGTAGCGGAGCTCCGCGCGGTACCAGATGTTGGGAACGCCGAGCTCCAGGTGCATGTCGTTCGCGAGCAGGGCGCGGCCGTCGCTCGTGCGCTGGCCGGCCACCGCCCAGCCGTTTGAGCCGACCGGCGCCCCGCCGGAGGCCGCGCTGAGCACGGCGCCGCGCCGCGCATCCGCGCTCCGGCTCTGGGCCACCAGCGCGCGCAGCTCCTCGGCGGGCAGCGGCGGCGCCGCGGGCGCCTCGGCGCCGAGCAGCGATCGCGTGTACGGGTCGGTGCCCTCGAGCAGGAAGGACGTCACGCCCTTCGGGAGGCTGCGTGTCAGGACCGTGCGCGACCGCTCCAGCTCCTCGCTGACGCTGAGGGCGTTGAACATGCCCAGCACCACGAGGACGCTGTCCTCCGGCCGCCACGGCTCGGGCCGATAGCCCAGCTCCTTGAACTCGACAGGCAGCGCCTCGGCGCTCCGGAGATAGGCGTTGACGCCCTCGGCGTACGCGTCGAGCGCGGCGCGCTGGCGCTCCGGGAGGCGCGCGAGGATCGCCGACGCGGCCCGCGGGACGCCGTACAGCCGCTGCCGGGTATCGGCCGCCAGCAGATCGCGCCCGAGGATCTCCGCGAGCCGCCCCCCGCTGCTCCGGCGGAGCAGGTCGAGCTGGAACAGCCGGTCGCGCGCCGTGACGACGCCGAGGGCGCGGAGGGCGTCCTCCCGCGAGGCGGCGCGGATCGTCGGGATCCCCAGGCGATCGGACGTGACCGTCGCCGCGCTCTCCAGGCCCGGCACGGCCACCCCGCCGCCGGCGCGCGGCGCCGCGGCGCGGGCGGCGCGGGCGGCGCCCTGGGTCCCGTCCGCGCAGCCGGCGATCGTCAGCGAGGCGAGCGCCGAGAGGAGGAGCGATCGGACGCCGCGCCTCATACCTCCTGCTCCGTTACTGACCTACATGTCGCAGATCGTACGCCATGAATGAAAATGAACATAACTTTCAATATCGGGAAGGTCGTCATGTGGTCCCTTTGCTCGGGTCAAGTCAAGTGAAATGAACGGAATCGCTCGACGGAACTCCTGCCGCGAGCCCATGGCGCGGCGATTGCGGCGCGCCCGAGACAGGCGAAATTCGGCAGAAAGCCGAAATTGATTTTTGTTTTCAACATGGCTACTGGCGAGCTTGTCCATGGACGCCCGCTCGGTTTCTCGGCCCCCGCGGCCCAGGTCAAAGGTCGATGGGGTGACGCGGAGCCCTTTTGCGCTTCGAGGCCCGCTTGCTGGCGCGTTGACCTTCCTGCTGCTTGGCCTGCAGGCACCAGCGCACGCGCAGGACGAAGGCATGCCCGAGCGCGCCGCGGGGGACCGGGAGCCGACCGTGAGCGCGCCTGTCGCTGGCTCGCCGGGTCTCGATCGCTCACCGTCCGGCGCGGGAGGCCCCCGGATCGAGCCGCCGCAGCTGATCGAGCTCGCCGAGGCCGAGTACCCGCAGGCGGCCCGAGCGGCACGACGGGAGGGCACGGTCGTGCTGAAGCTCCTGATCGACGCGGCGGGGCGCGTGACCGAGGCCGAGGTCACGCGCCCGCTGGGCGACGGCTTCGACGAGGCCGCCCGCGCGGCGGTGCTCCGGTCCCGCTTCACGCCGGCCCGCCGGGACGGCACGCCGGTCGCTGCACGGATCCTCTACAGCTACGCGTTCCGGCTCCCCGAGGTGCCCCCGGCCGAGCCCACCTCCCCGGCGACGGGTGGAGGCGCGGCCACGGGCACGGCGGCGACCACGCCCGCGCCGGCCACGGGGTCCGACCCGGCCAACAGCGCTGCTCCCGCCGAGGTGACCGTGCGCGGCGCCGCGATGGCCGAGCGCCTCCGGCAATCCGCGCAGGCGGTCACGGTCATCGAGACCGAGGAGGCGCAGCGGAGGACCGCGGACCTGGGCGAGGTGCTCGCCCGCACCCAGGGCGTCGGCGTGCGGAAGAGCGCGGGGCTCGGCTCCTGGGCGCGCTTCTCGCTGAACGGCCTCACGGATGAGCAGATCCGCTTCTTCATCGACGGCGTGCCGCTCGATCTCGCGGGGTACCCGTTCGGCGTCTCGAACGTGCCCGTGAACCTGGTCGAGCGCGTCGAGCTCTACCGCGGCGTGGTCCCGGTGCGCTTCGGCGCCGACGCGCTGGGAGGGGCCGTCAACCTGGTCACGGATCGGGACGTCCGCGGCACCCATGGCGCGGCGTCCTACGAGGTCGGCTCCTACGACACCCACCGGCTCACGCTCTCGGCGCGGCACCTGCACGAGCCGAGCGGCGTCTTCACCCGCGTGAACGGCTTCTTCGATTACGCGAAGAACGACTACCCGGTGGATGTCCATGTGGTGGACTTCAAGACCGGGCGCAGGGACCCCGAGCTCACCCGCGTCCGCCGATTCCACGACGCCTACCGGGCGGCGGGCGCCAGCGCCGAGGTCGGCTTCGTCAATCGGCCCTGGGCGCGGCGCCTGCTCCTGCGCGCCTACGTCACCGATTACGACAAGGAGCATCAGCACAGGTTCGGCGTCATGGAGACGCCCTATGGCGAGGTCACGAACGGCGAGACCGCGCCGGGCGCGACGCTCCAGTACGAGCAAGGGCTCGGCCGCGGCGTCGCCCTCGAAGCGCTCGTCGGGTACACGTACGGGCGCGCCACCTTCCTCGATGTCAGCGAGTGCACCTACGACTGGTTCGGTCGCTGCCGCAGCAAGCGCCCCAATCCGGGCGAGGACGAGACGTCCCCCCGGGATCGGGTGTTCCTGGAGCACAGCGGCCTCGGCCGCCTGAACCTCCGCTATCGGCCCCACCCGGAGCACGCGCTGCAGCTCTCCGTGTCTCCGACGTTCATCACGCGCACGGTAGAAGAGCGCAGACTGGACAATGACGCCCGCGAGCAGCTCAGGGGCGCGCACAGCCTGTTCACCTTGGTGCTCGGCGTCGAGCATCAGCTCAACCTGTTCGACGATCGCCTGGAGAACAGCTCCTTCGTGAAGGACTACGTGCAGCTCCTCCGCATGACGGGGCGCCTCCCGGGGCTGCACGGGTACTTCGACCAGCGGGAGCGCGACACCCACCGCCTCGGCGTCGGCGATGGCCTCCGTTATCGCTTCTCCGAATGGCTCTACGCCAAGGCGTCGTACGAGTGGACGACGCGGCTCCCGCGGCCCGTCGAGGTGTTCGGCGACGGGATGATGATCGTCTCCAACCTCGCGCTCAAGCCCGAGACGAGCCACAACGGGAACGTCGGCTTCACGATCGACGCGCGCGACACCGCGTGGGGCGCGTGGCGGCTCGACGCGAACGGCTTCGTCCGCGCGGTCGCGCGGCTCATCGCGCTGAACAACCGCACGGAGTCGATCCAGTACATCCACGTCTCGGGGGCGCGGTCGCTGGGCGTCGAGGCCGCCGCCGGCTGGACGTCGCCGGGGGAGCACCTCGCCCTCGACGGCAACATCACCTATGACGATTTTCGCAAGGTGTCCGACGAAGGGAACTTCGCTGGCTCCGAGGGTGAACGGATGCCGAACCGGCCGTGGCTCTTCGCCAACGGCTCGGCGCGCGTGCAGATCCAGGAGGTCGTCGCGCCGCGCGACGCGATCTCGCTCACCTGGGATACGCGCTACGTGCACGGGTTCTACCTCGGCTTCGAGAACTGGGGGCAGCCCGAGTCCAAGGCCAAGGTGGACTCGCAGCTCCTGCACTCGCTCGCGCTCACCTACGTCGCGCGCGATGAGCCGCGCACGGTGAGCTTCACCATCGAGGCCCACAACCTCACCAACGAGCGGGCCTCCGATTTCTACGGTGTCCAGCGACCCAGGCGGACGTTGTTCTCCAAGGCGACGCTGGAGATGTGATGACGACGATGTCGAGGTGAGCCGTCTCGCTCGCACGACGGAATGGAGACACAGATGAGTGTGATTCAGCGGAAGCAGCGGTCATCGACCCGAACGAGCGCGACGGCCTTCGCGCTCGTGCTCCTGACCGGCGTGTTCGGCGGCGGCTGCGGCGACGACGAGACGTCGAACCCCGCCGGTCAGAGCGGCAGCGGCGGTCAGGGCGGGGGTGGCGGCGGACAGAGCAACGGCGACGCGTTCATCGTCGCCACGCGTGTCTGGGACGACACCGCGACCAACTCTTACTTTCACGTGCTGCCGTCGATCGAGCCAGGCACGGAGGTCGACCCGTCCCAGGCGCTCGAGGTCCCCGGATCGGCACGGCTCTTCGCGTTCGAGGGGCTGGGCTGGTTCGGCATCGGTGAGGCCCAGGCGCCGACGATCTCGCGTTACACGCTGGAGGGCGGCGCGCTCGTCAAGGGAGACTCGCTCAGCTTCCAGCCCTTCGGCGTGCAGTCCCTCTGGGCCACGAATTACCTCATCTCTCCGACGAAGGCCTATCATCCGGATCGCGCGGGCGAGCAGATCGTCGTGTGGAACCCCACGACGATGGAGGTGGAAGGGACGATCCCGCTGCCGGACACGCACCGCGAGGGCTACCTGGCGCTGTACGGATACGGGTCTGTCCTGCGCGGCAAGACGCTGCTCGTCTCGGTGGGGTGGTTCGACTGGAAGACGACGGACACCATCCTCCCGGAGACAGGGCTCATCGCGATCGACACCGAGACGGACACCGTCGTGCGGTTCGACGTCGACGATCGGTGCGGCGGGATCACGCAGCCCGTCGAGACGGCCTCTGGCGACGCCTACTTCGTGAGCTCGGCGCTCGCCGCGGCGGACCATCACCTCGAGCGCCTGGAGTCCGAGCCCTGCGCGCTGCGCATCCTGAAGGACGCGGACGCCTTCGATCCGGACTTCGCGCTGCTCCTGAGCACGCTGACGGACGGCGCGCTCGCGGGCGATCCCATCCCTGCGGGCGGGGACGGCATCTTCCTCCGGGTGTTCGACGCGGAGCTCGCCACGATCGAGGAGGAGACCAAGATGTCTGGCGTCACGGGCCAGCCGGCGTGGCACTGGTGGCGGTGGGATACCGCGACGAACGAGGCCGCGCCGGTCGAGGAGCTGGTCCCCTCGCCCGCGAACGTCTCCTTCTTCGAGGTCGACGGCCGGGTCTTCACGATCGATGAGGGGAGCGGCTCCACGGAGAGCACGCTGATCGAGCTCACGGCCGAGGGCGGCCCGAAGCTCGGCCTGAAGACGCTGGGGTACCTGCACGGTTTGGCGAAGGTGAGATAAGCGCGCGCGGCGCGCGGCGCGCGGCGCTCCGCGCGAGGGGACAGGGTGACTCGCGATGGCCAAGAAGCTCTCCCACCATGCCTTCACGACCTTCTGGGACGTGCACGCGTGGGCCGGTGTGATCGGTGGGCTCTTGCTCTATGTGATGTTCCTGTCGGGGGGGATCACGCTCTTCCGGAGGCAGCTCGAGGTGTGGGAGGAGCCGCTGACCCAGCAGCGCTCCTCCGTCGAGCAGGTGGGGCTAGAGGCCACGCTCGATGAGGGGCTCGCCGCCGCGGGGACGACGCCGGAGCAGCTCTGGTTCGACGTGCCGGAAGGCGGGCTGGGCGCCGCGCGGCTGCTCTACTACGCGCAGGGCGAGGCGGTCACGGCGTGGGTCCACGAGGGGCTCGTGCCCGAGCGAGAGCGGCTGTCCGACTTCCTCTACGACCTGCACTACCTCTGGCACCGAGCGACAGGAGTGTGGCTGTTCTATGTGGCCGGTCTCCTGTGCGTCGCGCTCCTGCTCGCGCTGGCGACCGGCGTGCTCATCCACCTGAAGGACATCGTCCGGCAGCTTCATCAGTTCCGGCCGGACAAGACGCGCCGTGTCCTGTGGTCGGACATGCACAAGGTGCTTGGCGTGATAGGCCTTCCGTTTCAGCTCCTGTACGCGTACTCCGGCGCGTTCTTCGTGTTCCTGGGGGTGCTCGTCGGGGTGTTCACGGGCCCCGTGTTCGGCGGCGACGCCGCGCGGGCGGACCTCTCGGCCTGGGGGGCGTCCTTCGCGGACGAGCCGGAGCGCGGGGCGCCCGCTCGTGGCCTGACGCTGGATGAGCTCATGGCCCGCGCGCGCGCCGCGGAGCCCCGGCTCATGGCCGAGAGGCTCTATATCCGGCACCACGGCCTCGACAGCGGAACGGTCGATGTCCGCGGATCGATCGAGGGCGCGCCGTTCACGCGTAGCGCCGTGCGCATACGGCTGCGGGCGATCGACGGAGCGGTCCTCTCGCTCGACGCGCCGGGCGCCGAGGGCGCGCGCAGCGACGTCTTTCGCTGGATCTACGGCCTCCATTACGCTGATTTCGGCGGCACCACGCTTCGTATCCTGTTCTTCGTGCTCGCCCTGGCGACGTGCGCCACGATCCTCACCGGCAACTGGATCTGGCTCGCTCGACGGGAGGCGCGGCAAGAGCGCCTCGGCAACCGCCTCCTCGCGCGGCTCACCGTGGGCTTCGGCGCGGGGACCGTCGTCGCGACAGCGGCGCTGTTCCTGGTGAGCCGGGCGTTCCCGCTCGACTGGGGCGCGCGCGCGACGGCCGAGGAGCTGACGTTCCTGGGGGTGCTCGTGCTCTGCATCGCCTGGGCGCTCGCCGCGCGTGACGGCGGGCGCCTCTGGTCGCGCCAGCTCGGGCTCGCCGGGCTCTTGCTGCTGCCGGTCCCCGCGCTCGCGGCGCGCTGGTCGGAGGCGGGGCTCTTCGGCGCGGGGCCGAAGCTCGGAGCCGTCGTCGCCGTCGACGTCGCGCTCCTGCTGGCGGCCGCGGCGCTCTGCGCCTCTGCCTGGGCGCTTCGCCGGGCGACCTCGCGACCCGAGGCGCGGCTCCTGATGGCGCGGCGTGCGCCGCCGGGCGAGGCGGCGGCTGGCCATGGCGCGCTCCGAGGAGCGAGAGCGCGGCGATGGCCAGCCGCCGCCTCGCCCGGCTCGACGCCGCGCTGCGCGTGCTCGCGGCGCTCGTCGGGACCCTGCCGCTCGCCGTCCTGGCGCGCGTGTGCCTCGCGCGGTTCGCGCCGCTCACGGACGGGCCTGTCAGCCCGCTTCCCGGGCCGTCCGTCCCGCCCCCTCGCGATCCGTCGCTACCGGCATCCCCCTGCACGATCTTTTGTGCACGGCGACAACCTCTTTGGTATGTTGCCGCTCCCTCGCCGCCGCGACGAGCGTCGGACGAGCCAGCGTTCTTTCTATCGTCATGCATCGAGGTCCGCGCTGCTCCTGCGCCGAGCACGGGGCGGGTGGACCATCCTGGATACCAGGAGAGGTGGCCGAGTGGCTGAAGGCACACGCTTGCTAAGCGTGCGATCGGGAAACTGATCCGCGGGTTCGAATCCCGCCCTCTCCGCCGCGAGAACGCTCAGCGCTACGCCCGTCGTGCGGCGGCCTGAGCACCGCGAACACAACGCGAGCAGAACGCGTGCACAACCAGACGACCCGCTGGCTGTGCAGGGCGCGCTCGAGCGCGCCGCCGCGGCGAGCAGCGCGTGGGCGGTCGTCGCGGCCTCACGCGGGCCTCACGCGGGCCTCACGCGGGCCTCACGCGGGCCTCACGCGGGACCGCGTGGCCCTCGCGGCCGCCGCGCTCAGGCCGCCCTGGTCCTCAGCACCCGCGACTGGAGGAACTGGTAGATCGTCTTGATCGCGTCGAACGAGCCGACCGCGCTCTCCTTGATCACCTCGTTCACCGTGCGCGAGCCGTTGACCGCGCCGAGCACGAGCTGCTCGATGCGCGTCAGCTTGCCGGAGCCCACGCCGTCGAGCGCGACCTGGTCGACGACCACCACCTGGTCGAAGTTGATCGTCCCCTCCATGAGCCGCCACTCGTCGACGCGCCGGAACCCCTCGAGGACCAGCGCGGACACCGGGAGGCCGAGGTGCGCCTGCTCGACCTCGGGGCGGAACGGCTCGCGCGTGAACGAGAAGCGCCCGTAGGGCCAGCGCAGCACCTCGTAGATGAGCTCGCTCGACTGCCGCTCCAGCACGGCGATGAGGTCGTCGTTCGTCGCGACGCCGGCCTCCACGAGCACCTGGCCGAGCAGGGCGTGCGGCCGCTTCGCGCGGAGCAGCGCCTCGAGCCGCTCCCGCGTCAGGAGCCCGCGCTCGATGAAGTAGCGGCCCAGCTTGAACTCGTCCGACGAGTTGCGCGCCTGGACCAGATCGATGAGCCCCTGGCGGAGCGAGATCGTGACCGACGCGCGGTTCGTGGTCACCCGCATCACGCCCGTCTGCCGCTGCATCTGGAGCAGCTGGAGGATCTCGGCGAGCGGGATCGCGGAGACGTCGCCGCTCATCACCTCCTTCGCGTCCGCGGGCGTGTCGTCGAGGTCGCGGAGCGTCAGGGTCAGCCTGGAGACGACCTCGCTCGTCATCACGCGGGCGACCGCCTGCATCACCGCGGCCTCGTTGACCCGCGCCTCGGGCGAGAGGCTCATGATCACCGGCGTCATCACCGTCGACAGCTGCTGCGCGAACTCCGCGCCGGCGCGCTGGCGCATGTTCCTGGCGAGGAGGCTCGGCCGCACGCTCTCGGCGATCGTGTCCTCGTCGGGCATCTTCGCGCCCTCGGGCACGGGCCGCGCGCGCCCCTCCGCCGCCTTCGAGAGCGCGCCCTCGATCACCGCGACCAGCGCGCGCGCGTCGAACGGCTTGGTGATCGCGTCGACGGCGCCGGTCTGCTGGACGAACTGCCCCCGGAGCTTGTCGCCCTTGGCGCTCATCAGGACCACGGGCACGTTGCGGTGCGACGGGTTCGAGCGGAGCTCCCGGCAGAAGGCGTAGCCGTTCATCCTCGGCATCACGAAATCGAGGAGGACGAGGTCGTATTTCGGCCCCTTCTTGACCAGCTCGATCCCCGCGAGCCCGTCGCGCGCCACGGTCGGGTCGAACCCATTGCGAGCGAGGATGGCGCTGACGACCTTCAGGATGGTCGGGCTGTCATCGACAACGAGGACTCGCGCCGGGGAGGCCATGGCGAAGGATACAGGCCCTACCCTACCAGAAGTGCGCGGCCTGCAAACATAAAGGCCAACGCGGACGGCCACGCGCGGCGAGGCAGAGCACACCGAGCGCGGTCGCGGCGGCGCGCGCGAGCGGCGAGGGGCCCGCCGCGCCGCCTCACCGCCGCCGCCGGAGGTGCATCAGCCCATCCCGCGCGCGCCGGGCTGGCATCAGGCGCCGGCGCTGCCGGTGCCCGCCGCGCCTTGCCTGGTGTCCGCCCGGGTGTCCGCGGCCGCGACCGCCGTCTTCACGTGGAGCTCGGCGAGCTGCGCGGCGTCGACGATCACGGGCGCGCCCGTCATCTGATCGGTGCCCTGGTTGGTCTTCGGGAACGGGATGACGTCCCTGAGCGTCGGCGCGCCGCTGAGCAGCATCGCGAGCCGGTCCATGCCGAGCGCGATGCCGCCGTGCGGAGGCGCCCCGCTGCGGAGCGCGTCCAGGAGGAACCCGAACTTGTCGCGCGCGTCGCTCTCGTCGATGCCCAGCGTCTTGAAGACGCGCGCCTGCACCTCGGGATCGTGCAGCCGGATCGAGCCGCCGCCGATCTCGAACCCGTTCAGCACGAGATCGTAACGGTAACACTCGACGCGCGCCGGATCGCTCTCGAGGAGCGCGACGTGCTCGTCGATCGGCCGCGTGAACGCGTGGTGCGCGGCGGCCCAGCGCCCCGTGTCCTCGTCGAACTCGAACAGAGGTGGGTTCGTCACCCAGAGGAACCTCCACTGGTCCCCATGCCCGTACTCCGGGATGAGCCCCATCTTCTTCGCGACGTCGATGCGGAGCTTCGCCATCACGGTGTGCACGACGGCTTCCTTGCCGAACTGGAAGCAGAGGACGTCGCCCGGCTTGGCGCCGAGCGCCTCGTTCAGCTTCTGCCGGAGCTCCGGCGTGATCGACTTCGTGAGCGGCGACTGCGTCCACGAGCCGTCCTCGGCGAGCTTGGCGCGCGCGAGGCCGCGGAAGCCCTTCACGTCGCGGAGCCCTTTCTCCAGGTCCTCGGTCTGCTGGCGGGACAGGTTGGCGCTCGCCGGGATCACGAGCCCCTTCACGATCTCGGCCGGCAGGTCGCGCCGCAGCTTGCCGGACTTGAACTTCTCGGCGAGCTCGACCCAGAACGGCACCCCGCCGCCGTTGTGCTCGATGATGAGGTCCGTGAGGTCGGTGTGCTCGATCCCGAAGCGGAGGTCGGGCTTGTCGTTGCCGAAGCGGCGCATCGACTCGGCGTACGGCATGCGCGGGAAGCGGCCGGTCGGGTAGAGCTCGGTGAGGTCCTTGCCGAGGGCGGCCTTGAACACCGCGAAGACGAGCCCCTCCATCAGCCCGAAGACGTCGTCCTGGTTCACGAACGACAGCTCGACGTCGATCTGGGTGAACTCCGGCTGCCGGTCGATGCGCAGGTCCTCGTCCCGGAAGCACTTCACGATCTGGAAGTACCGGTCGAAGCCCGCGACCATGAAGAGCTGCTTGTAGAGCTGCGGGCTCTCGGCGAGCGCGTAGAACTTGCCGGCCGAGATCCTCGAGGGGACGAGGAAGTTGCGCGCCCCGCCCGGCGTGTACTTCACGAGGAAGGGCGTCTCGAGCTCGAGGCAGCCCTTGTCCGACAGGTAATTGCGCGTCGCCCGGTTGATCTCGTGGCGCATCCGCAGCGCCCGCTGGAGCGGGGCGCGGCGCAGGTCGAGGTACCGGTGCTGCAGGCGGATCTCCTCGCGCGTCTCGATCTCGTCCGCGATCTCGAACGGCGGCGTCTCCGCCCTGTTGAAGATCGTCGCCTCGGCGACCCAGACCTCGATGGCCCCCGTGTCGATCTTGTCGTTCACGTTGCCTTCGCGGCTCACCACGACGCCCCGGACGCCGATGACCCACTCGGACCGGGCGCGCTCCGCGGAGGCGTGCGCGTCGACGAGGTCCTTCTCCTCCGCCTTCAGGCCGTGCTTCCTGATCGCCTCGAGGTAGCTGCGATCGAAGACGATCTGCGTCACGCCGGTGCGGTCGCGGAGGTCGATGAAGATGCAGCCGCCGTGATCGCGGCGCCGCGCGACCCAGCCGAACAGCACGACCTCCTTGCCAATGTCCGCCTCGCGCAGATCGCCGCAGCGGTGCGTCCTCTTGAGCTCATCGATGAAACGGGACACGAGACGACCTCCGATTTTCCGTGGGAGGGGCGACTCTAGCCCAGGTCGCCGCTCACCGCCTCTCCGTATCCTCCGCGCCCCGCGCGCGGTTCGGCGGCGGATCGGCGCCGCGCGCGCCGCGCCGCCGCCGAACCGCGCGCGGCGCCGGGGTGCGCCGGAACTTGGCCCGGCCGCGGCCGATCTGGCATGGCCGCTCGGTGGGCTCCGGAGAGAAACGCTGCTGGCTCGATCGGTCGCTCGCCTTGCTGTCGGCCGCGCTGCCCTTCGGGCTGTCGCTGGCCCGCGCCGCCTCTTCCGGGCAATGGCGGGAAGATCTCACGGCCGTCCGGGATCTCGGCCTCGTCGCGGTCGGCGTGGGCGGCGGCCTGTCGACGGCGCTCTCCCAGGCGCTCAGCCTGCTCCCGCTGGGCTCCCGCACGTTCCGCACCGCCCTCGGATCGGCGCTCGCGCTCGCGCTCGCGTCGCACCTGCTCTACGGGATGGTGCGCCACCTCCTCCTGGAGTCCGCGCGGCCGGCGCCCCTCCCGGGGCTCTCGCTCTGGCGCAAGCTCCGCGGCGGCGCAGCCGAGCCGACCCCCGCCGGCGCGCGATCTACGCCCGCCGCGCCCGCCGCGCCGGACGCGCCCGGCGGCGCCGTGAGCCCGCGGCTCGCCTCGGTGCTCTCCGCGATCGCCGTCCTCACGGCGGCCCTGTCGCCGACCTGGCAGCGCGAGGCGACGGTCGGCGGCGGCGCCATGATCGCCACCTGCTGCGCGCTCGTGACGCTCGCGCTCGCGTCGACGTGCGCCGAGCAGGCGCGGCACGCCGGGCGCGCGTGGATCGCGCTCGGCGCGCTCCTCGGGGCGACGTTCGCCGAGAGCCCCCCCGCTGGCCTCGCCGCTCTCGCGGCGTCGTACGCGATGTTCCTCGCGCGCGGCGGCGCCCAGCGCGCGGGCGGGCGCCCCGACGAGGCCCCGGTCGGCGGCCCGCCCCGGCGCATGCTGGGCGCCGCCGCCGGCGCGGGGGCGCTCACGGCCGCGCTCCTGCTCGCGCCGCTCGTGCTCAGGCCGCTCGCGCCGCGCGCCTGGGCCGACATCGGCCGCGCGCTCACGGCCGGCAGCCTCGCCGCCCTCGACGTCGCGAGCGCCCGCACCACGGCGCTCGCCGCGTGGAGCCGCGAGATCGGCGTCGTCTCCCTGCTCATCGCCGCGGCAGGGCTCTCGCTCTCGCTCCTGCGCCCGCGCGCGCGGTGGCTCGTCGCGCCCTTCCTCGTCCTGCTCGCGCTCGACACGCTCCTGCCCGCGCGGGCCGCCGGCGTGCTCTCCGCGGATCCGCTCACCCCCCTGCGCTCGCTCGCTGTCGCGGCGATCGCCGTCGGCTCGGCGCTCGGCGCGCACGCCGCGGTGCGGGCGCTGCTCCACACGCGCGTGCCGTTCTCGCGGAGCGGCGCGGCGCTGCTCGTCGTCTTCCAGCTGACGCTCGTCGCGCTGACGAGCGAGGAGGCAGGCTTCGCCGCCGATCGGAGCGAGCAGACGGCCGCCGAGGTCTGGACGGACGAGGCGTACGGGAGCCTCGATCCCGGGTCCGCGATCCTCGTGCGATCCCCGGCGATCACGTGGCGGGTGTGGGCGGCGCGGATCACGCGCGGCGAGCGGCCGGATGTCCTCGTGGTCCCGATCCCGCTGCTCGATCGCGGCCACGTCGCCGGGAGCCTGCTCGCCGACGAGCGCAAGCTCGCGCCGCTCCTGCGCGACTTCGCGCTCGCGGGCGAGCCCGGCGAGTTCGCCCTCTCCACGCTGGCCGACGTCCGGCCGCTCCACGTGGAGCTCGATCCGCGCTGGTCGAAGAAGCTGCTCGCCCACCTGAACGTCGCCGGCATCTGGCTCGAGTACGCCCCGCAGCCGCTCGGCGCCTCGGATCGCAAGCTGGCGACGGCGCAGTCGATCGTGCCGCTCAGGCGCGTGCTGGAGTCGCTCTCGATCGCCGCGGTGCCGGACACGTCGACGGCGGCCGTCCTCGCGTCCACGATGCGAAGCCAGTCGGACGTCGTGAGCCTGCTCGGCGAGCGCGTCGTGGCGCAGTCGTTCCTCGACCGGCTGGGCGAGCTCGCGCCCCAGGATCCGTTCATCTCCGGCGGCCCGAGCCGCCGCGCCGTCGCCGGCATCCGGCAGGCGTTCATCGCGAAGCGACCTTTGCGCCGCCGTTGATGCGCTCCGCGCGTCTTCCCGCTCCCCGGCCGCGATCAGGGCGACGCGGCCAGCCCGCTCTCGCCCGCGGCGCGCGCTCGCCGCTCCGCCCCGCGCAGGGCCTTGACCCGCCGCTCGAAGTCGCGGCTGTCGTCCTCCGAGAGCGTCGCCCCACCGAAGCGGGCGCGCAGGTAGACCTGCGTGAGCGTCAGGATCTCGCGCGCCAGCGGGTGCTCCGCGAGCTCCAGCGCCTCGGCGTGGCGCAGCGGCGGCAGGCTGGGCGGGCGCGGCACGCCCTGGACGAGCATGGCGGCCTCCAGGCTCTCGTAGAGCGCCGTCGCCAGGATCGCGCTCGGGGTGCGCCCGGCGTCCGCGCGGCGCTCCTCGCGCCCGCGGCGCGTGCGGCGGAGGCGCCAGTAGAGCACGCCGCCGCCCAGCGCGAGCGCGACGGCGGCGACGGCGAGGATCCGCGGGCGCGACAGCGAGAGGTCGCTGCGCGATCCGGACCTCCGGTAGCGTGACGTCAGCGTCTGGAGCAGGCCCACCTGCTGGTTCAGGTCGTAGCCGACGACGTGCCTGTCCCAGCGCTGGCTCGTCGCCTCGATGAAATCGCGGAGGTACGCCCAGGCCCCGACCAGCTCGCTCTTTGGCGCCGCGTCGGCCGGCGGCGTCGGGTCGAACGTCATCCACCCCTCGCCGTCGAGGTACACCTCGACCCACGAGTGGGCGTCGCCCTGGCGCACCGCATAGAACCGGCCGAAGCGGTTGTAGGTGCCGCCGACGAAGCCGGTCACGTTGCGCGTCGGGACGTCCACCGCGCGCAGCAGGATGGCCATCGCGGTCGAGTAGAACTCGCAGTGCCCGCGCTTCGACTCGAACAGGAAATGATCGAGCGGCTGCGGGTCCGCGCCTGACGGCGACGCAAGGTCGTACCGGTACTCCGCGCGCAGGTGCTCCTGGATCGCCCGCGCCCGATCGGCCGGACGATCCACGCCTTGCGTCCACTGTTGCGCGAGATCGACGACGCGCGACGGCAGATCCCTCGGGAGCGCCAGGTAGCGCCTCCGCTCGGCGCCCGGGAGGCGCTGGAAGGTCGGCGCCCGCTTCCGCGACAGGAAGACGTCGTAGACCAGCCCGCGCTCGTCCGTGGGCTGGTACCTGAGCTCCCCCTCCGGCCCGCGGTGGGCCATCGTGCCTGGGTCGACCCCGAGCTGCCCGCGGTGCTTGAGCCGGAGCCCCGTCGCGTTCGGCGGGAGGAAGATCACGGGCGGATCGATCGGCTCGAGATCGATGCGCATCACCGGGTCGACCGCCGGGTCCGGGTACCGCTCGATCGGCACGAGCCCCCCGTCGCTCTCCGTGGGGCGCTTGAACGTCTCGCTCTGGGTCCAGGTGCGGCCGTCGTACGCGTCGAGCGCGGTGCCGCGCAGGTGCATGGTGAGGCGCGGGGGCGGCGGCTCCGGGAGCTCGGGGATCTCGACCCGCATCGCCAGCTTGGGGTCGCTGCGCAGCACGCCGACCGCGCCGAGGTCGACCTTGCCCGAGAAGCCGATCATCCGCCCGGTGTGGCCGCGGTTGAGCAGGAGCAGCGAGAGGCCGACGCGCGGGAAGATCACGAACAGGACCGCGGTGAAGGCGAAGATCGGGACCGAGAGCAGGCAGGTGACGGCCAGGAACGAGCGCCCGACGACCCGCCTCGAGCGCAGGATGCGCGGCACGTCCACGGGCAGGCCCGTCCTGTCGCGCGCCCCCTGCCGGTAGTTGCCCTCGACCTCGCGCCGCAGGTGGCTGAGCACGAGCGCGCCTGGGGCGACGACGAGCACCCCCAGGAAGCACAGCCCGTAGCCGATGCCGCCGCCGAGGACGGTCCCGGCGATGAGGTGCAGCAGCGCGAGCACGATGACCTGCTGGTCGTGCGCCGCCCCTTTGCGCGTCGCGAGCCGGATGATCTGCAGCGCGGCGGCGAACTCCACGAGCACGTCGAGCACGCTCGCGTCGGTGGCGACGATGCGGACCACCTGGACGGCGATGACGGCCAGCAGGATGCCCGTGTCGAGGTGGCGCAGCGCCGGGTGCCGCTGCCACGATTCGCGCACGACGAGCGCGAGCCCGAGGCAGATGAGGATCGCCCAGCTCACGTAGCGGTTGAACTGCCCGCTCGCGACGAGGGCGATGACGCCGAGCGCCGCGAGCGCGTCGGTCATCACCCGGTGCACCATCCCGAACCTCACGACGCGCTCCTCGGCGCGCCGGCGCGGCGCTCACCGCTGCCCGGGCTCGGGCTCGATCCCTGGCGCAGCGGCGCGCGGGCGCCGCGCTCGGGCGCCCGGCCGTCGTCGACCGCATCGAGCAGCGCCAGGAAGCGGAGGATCGCGTCGGAGCCGATGTTGCGATCGCCGCGCACCCGCTCGCCCAGCGTCGTCGCGACGACCACGGCGTCGCCGCGCTTGATGTGGGCGACGGCGCGCGACGCCGCCTCGCGGATCCTGCGCTCGAAGGCCGGCGCGAACGCGTCGCCCTCCCCGGCGGGGCGCACCGTGTCGATGACGATCTGCACGTCCGGCCGCGTCTCGCGGGTGCGCTCGCGCAGCACCAGCTGATCGCGCATCGTGCTCTTCTTCCAGTAGATGTCGCGCGGATCGTCCCCCTCGCGCATCGGCCGGAGGCCGAAGGTCTCGTCGCCGCCCCCGCGCCCGCTGAGGCTCGCGCCGCCCTCGCGCCGGCCCGCGTCCTCGACGGGGAGCCGGACCGGATCGACAGCGGGGTAGATGATGAGGTCGCCCTCGGCCTCGACCTCCCTCGATTTCTCGAACAGCCCGAAGGGAAAGCGGGTCGCGATGCGGAACCCGGTGTGCCGGTCGCGGCCGCGCCTCGCCGGCGTCCGCCGGTAGGCGGCCACCTGCGCGCTGGAGGGGCTGATCTTCAGGAAGAAGCAGCGCTTGTCGGCCGGCTGGCCGGCGCGCAGATCCTCGACCTCGATCGCGTACGACGGCACGCGCTTCTTGTGGTTGTAGACCTCGATCTCGACGAGGTGAGCCCGGCCCACCTGGGCGCGGGCCGGGAGCCGCCGGGTCACCGTGAGGTGCTGCAGCGACAGGTCGCTCATCACGCCGGAGACGACGATCAGCGACAGCAGCATCCCGAGCAGCAGGTAGAGGAGGTTGTTGCCCGTGTTGATCGCCGCGAAGCCGACGCCCAGCGTGATCCCGAGGTAGTACTTTCCTTCCCGGGTGAACTTGAGCTTCCGGGGCGGCCTCAGGAAGAGCAGGACCCTCGTCCAGAACGACGCGTTGTCCCCGCGCGGGGGCAGCAGCGGGCGCTGCTCGACAAGCGGTCTTTCGCGCCTCGGCTTGCTCGGCCGGACGGCGCTCCGCGCCGCTGCGCCGGCGCGCTCGGCGCCGCGGGAGCTGCCGCTGAGAGATCCCCGCTCCCTGTCCTCTGCGCCCATCGCCCACCCCTCAGAGGGGGACCGGCACCCGCGCCACGAGGTCGCGCACCGCCGCCTCACACTCGTCGCGGGTCGGCATGTAGCCCTCCGCGTGGGCCGAGAGCCGGACCCGGTGCGCCAGCACGGCCACCGCAAGGTTGTGGATGTCGTCCGCGATACAGTACGAGCGTCCGTAGAGGACCGCGCGCCCCCGGGCCGCGCGCGCCAGGTTCATGCCGGCGCGCGGCGATGCGCCCAGCGAGAGGGTCGGGCTCGACCGCGTGGCCGTGAGCACCGCCTGGAGGTAGGTCGCGAGCGACGAGTCGAGCTCGACGCGATCGACCTCGCGCTGCAGGGCGACGAGCTGGGCCGGATCGATGATCTGCGGCACGTTCCGCGCCCGGTCGGGCTCGCCGCCCTGGAGGAGCAGCCGCATCTCCACCTGCGGCGGCGGGTACCCGATCCGGATCCGCACCATGAACCGGTCGAGCTGCGACTCCGGCAGCGGGAACGTGCCCGCGAAATCCTGCGGGTTCTGGGTCGCGAGCACGAAGAAGGGGTACGGCAGCGGCGTCGCCGTCCCCTCGATGGACACCTGCCCCTCGTTCATCGCCTCGAGCAGCGCCGACTGCGTCCGGGGGCTCGCCCGGTTGATCTCGTCGGCGAGCAGCACGTTCGCGAAGATCGGCCCCTGCCGGAAGACGAACTGCCCGAGCCGCTGGTCGAAGACGCTGACCCCGAGCACGTCGCTCGGCAGGAGATCGCTGGTGAACTGAACGCGACGGAGCTCGCCCCCCACGGCCTTGGCCAGCGCTCGGGCCAGCGTCGTCTTGCCGACGCCGGGCACGTCCTCGATGAGGACATGGCCCCGGGCGAGCAGCGCGATGAGCGCCAGCTCGACCGCCTCTGGCTTCCCTTCGAGGGCCTGCTCCACGGCAGAGCGAAGCTTCAGGAGAAGAGGCGAAGCTTCACGCGCGACCGAGAGCGCTGATGTCATCGGGGGCGATGGTAGCACGAGGTCACGGCGCGCCTGCGGGGATGCGCATTTCGCGTTCCACTTGCGTTCCACGAGCCGGGCTGGCGGGTGCGAAGGCAGATTCGCGACCTCGCGGCGTGGCCGCCGGCCCGGGTGCGCTGCGCCACGTTCTTCCCGGTTCGTGGCCTGGCGGGGCTTCGGCGCCGCTGCTGGCGCTCGGTTTCGCCGGTTTCGTCGGTCTCGGGCGCCGGCGCCCCGTGCTTTTAACTTGCCGCGGAATGGCCGGGACCTGGGCGCCCGGGTATGCTCCGCGCGCCGTGACCGCCTCGGGGCCTTTTTTTCGCAACAGTGCCGCAGGCTTCCCTGAACAGGAGGCGCCCGGCGCCGAGGCTCGCCCGGATGCGGGTGCGCCGGACGCGCCGGCGTCTGCCGAGCAGGGCGGCTCGCCCGCTCCGGTGAGCTCCGTCCCCGCCGGCAAGCCTCCGTCGTCGCGGCCGCGGAGCGCCGGCGTGCCGAGCTCCCGTCCGCCGGAGAGCGGGCCCCCCTCGGGCGGCTTGATAGCGCAGCCGCCCCTGTTGCCCGACTCGCCGAGGGGGACGCTGCTCTGGCGTGTGCGCGGGATGGTCCGCGCGATGCGGCCCCACCAGTGGGTGAAGAACCTCTTCGTCCTCGCCCCCGTGGTGTTCGCCAAGCACCTGACCCACCCCTCGATCATCATGAGCGCGATCGGGGCCTTCGCGATCTTCTGCCTGCTCGCCGGCGCCGTCTACATCCTGAACGACATCGTCGACGTCGAGGCCGATCGGGTCCACCCGGTCAAGCGCTTCCGGCCGATCGCCTCGGGCCGCGTGCCCATCCCGGTCGCCAAGGCGATGGCGGTCGGCCTCGCGGTCATCGCGCTCGGCGCGAGCCTGCTCGGCCCGCCGCTCTTCGCGGTCGTCGCCGCCAGCTACTACGTCCTCAACGTCGCCTACTCGTTCCGGCTCAAGAAGATCGCCTACCTCGACGTCGGCTGCATCGCGATCTTCTTCGTGCTGCGCGTGCTCGCGGGCGGCTTCGCGACGAGGACGCCGCTCTCCGGCTTCATGATCGCCTGCACCGCGCTGCTCGCGCTCTTCCTCGGCTTCGGCAAGCGCCGCCACGAGCTCGCCTCGGTCAACGCCTCGAAGCAGCGCGCGGCGCTCGACGGCTACTCGCCTTCCGCCCTGACGGCGGCGCTCGCCGTGACGGGCCTCGCCACCTTCGCCACCTACCTGGCGTACACGCTCGACCACGACACGCAGCGGTTCTTCCAGAACCCGTACCTCTGGCTCACGGCGATTCACCCGCTCTTCGGCGGGATCCGGTTCCTCCAGCTCGTGGCCGGAAGCGCGAGGTCGGAGAGCCCCACCCAGGAGATCCTCCGGGATACGCCCTTCGTCCTGAACGTCGTCATGTGGTCGGCCGAGGTGCTGGTGATCGTGTACCGCCTGAGGCCGTCCTGATGCTCGGCGCCGGACCGGAGCTCGCCCGGCCGGGGGCGGCCCCTGCCGGCGCCAAGCCCACCGCGAAGAGCGATGCGCTGACCGATCTCGCGCTGACGATGCCGATCTTCGTCCTCTATCACCTCGGCGTCGCCTTCCTCCCCATCCGCAACGCGGCGGATCCGGTCACCGCCGAGCTCCGCGCGCTGGCCAAGCACAGCCTGCCGCTCTACGCGGGCCTCACCGTCGCCGTCGGGGCCGCGTTCGTCCTCGTCCTTTCCATCCTCGGCCGCGGCCACGCCCTCCAGACGAGGCGCTTCGCGCTGCTCGCCGCCGAGGGCGCGCTCTACGCCATCCTGATGCGCTTCGCCGGCGCCTACGTCGTCGGCTCCCTCCGGCTCGGCCCGCCCGCCGCGTCGAACGACATCTTCACCGGGGTCGTGATGTCGCTCGGCGCGGGCTTCTACGAGGAGATCGCCTTCCGCGTCGGCCTCTACGGGCTGGGCGCGCTCGGGATCAAGTTCTTCTTCGGCAGGGGGGTCCAGGGGGTGGTCCTGATGGTCGGCTGGGCGGTCGTGGCCGCCGCCGTCTTCTCCGGCTGGCACTATGTCGGGTCCCTGGGCGATCCCTGGAACCTCCCCTCCTTCGTGTTCCGCATGGTGTGCGGGCTCGTCCTCACGGCGATCTACGTCTTCCGCGGCTTCGCGCCGGCCGTCTGGACCCACGCGCTCTACGACGTCTGGGTCCTCGTGCTCCGCTGAGCCCGAGGCCGCCCCGAGCGCGGGGGCGAGCGCGCGCCGGGCGCGGGAACGAGGCACATCGCGATCGGCGGCCGTTTGGCGCTATGCTTTGCGCCTCGACGCATGCGGCTACCTCCCTTCCCGAAGCTCGCTCTCAAGCTGGTCCGGGCGATCCCCTCGCTCGACGGCCCTGGTTTCCTCAACGTGCGACGCCAGGTGTTCCGCGTCGAGTTCCCGGACGGCTCGCTGAGCGACCCGTTCACCTACGACAGCGTCGATCGCGCGCGCCTCGACGCGGTGGTGATCGCCCCGCACTACCGCGGCGCGGACGGGCGCCGCCACGTCTTCCTCCGCTCGGCGTTCCGGCCTCCGGCCGCGACCCGCCCGCCCGAGGCGTGGCCCATCCCGGAGGCGCCGACGCTCGGCGCGATCTGGGAGCTGCCCGCCGGGCTCGTCGAGCTCGACGAGCGGAGCCCGGAGGGCCTGAAGCGCTCCGCCGCGCGCGAGCTGCTCGAGGAGGTCGGCTTCGACGTGCCTCCGTCGGACCTCCACCCGCTCGGCCCGTCGACGTTCCCGACGCCGGGCATGGTGGGCGAGCGGCACTTCTTCTTTCATGTCGAGGTCGACCCGGCTCGCCAGGGGACGCCGCTCGAGGACGGCTCTCCCCTCGAGCGGTTCGCGGCCATCGCGGCGGTCCCGCTCGACGAGGCGATCGAGCTCACCCGGCGCGGCGTGATCGAGGACGCGAAGACGGAGGTGGCGCTCCGGCGCCTCGCGGAGCTCTGATGGCGGAACGATCCCCCGCGCCCGCGCCGCGGCGTCCGCCCCGCGTCGCGCTCGTCGTGAAGCGCTCCGCCTGGAAGATTTACCGCGAGGAGCGGAAGGACCCGCGCATCACGCGGCTCATCGAGGCCGGCGACTCCGCTGTCGCGCGCCTCAAGGCGTCGCACGACGCGCACGAGCAGACCGTGCGCGAGGTCAAGGCGGCGCTCGACGACCTCGGGGTGCAGATCGACGTCGTCGCCAGCGCGGCGCAGTCCTTCGACGCGGGCGAGCTCGACCTCGTGATCACGGTCGGCGGCGACGGCACGCTCCTCAGCGCGTCCCACAACGTCGGCGACGTGCCGATCCTCGGCATCAACAGCGCGCCGGGCCACTCCGTCGGCTTCTTCTGCGGCGCGACGAGCCGCGACGCGGCCGACGCGATCGCGGGGGCGCTGAGCGGCTCGCTCCGCAGCACCGTGCTCACCCGCATGCAGGTCACGGTGAACGACAAGCTCGCCACGGGGCGCGTCCTGAACGACGCGCTCTTCTGCCACGTCTCCCCCGCGGCCACGTCGCGTTACGTGCTCCGGCTCGGCCGGGCCGAGGAGGAGCAGAAGTCGAGCGGCTTCTGGATCGGCCCTGCGGCCGGGTCCACGGCCGCGCAGCGCTCCGCGGGCGGGCGCGTCCTGCCGCTCACGTCGAAGCGGCTCCAGCTCGTCGTCCGCGAGCCCTACACCCCCCACGGCGAGGAGTACCGCCTCCGCCACGCCCTGATCCAGCCGGGCGCCTCGCTCGTCGTGCGCAGCAAGACGCACGACGCGAAGCTCTTCTTCGACGGGCCGATCCACTCGGTCAGCGTCGGCTTCGGCGACGTCATCGAGTTCACGCAGGCGCCCCAGTCGCTGACGATCCTGGGCCTCTCCGCCAAGAGGAAGTGGGGCGCGGGCTCGGCGGCGAGCCGCCGCTAGGGCCGCCCGGGCGACCAGGATCGCCTTCAACGGAAGGGGTTCGGGTGATCTCCTACGTCGAGCGCCCGGCGTGCAACCTCCCTCGCGGCGGGCGCGCGAGGCCTGAAGAAGGGTCTATTTGAGCTGTTTTCCCGCGGATTTGACGGCCCGCCCCAGGGCCCCCCGGCCCTCCTCCCGGCGGAGCGGCGCGCCCCCCGGGGCATGAAACCCCTTCTTTTGTAGCTCCGATCGACGATTCGACACTGGATCTGCGGCGGCCGTTGTGGTTCCTTTGGCCCGCAAGAGGGCACAAACCTCAGGAGGAATGAACATGGCGGCCAAGAAGGCGGATGGGAAGAAGAGCACGTCGCTCAGCAAGAGCGCGCTGATCAACGCGGTGGTCGAGGCCAACGAGAACGAGATCTCGCGCAAGCAGGTCAAGGCGATCCTCGAGTCGCTGACCGACATCGCGTACAAGGAGCTCAAGAAGAACGGCATCTTCACGATGCCCGGCTTCGCGAAGTTCCGCGTCGTCAAGAAGCCCGCGACGAAGGCGCGCGAGGGGATCAACCCCTTCACGAAGCAGCCGATGACGTTCGCGGCCAAGCCGGCCAGCAAGTCGGTCCGCGCCCGCCCCATCAAGGCGATCAAGGACTCGCTCTCCTGAGCCTGCCCGGCTCGCCGGAGGGCTCCGCTGCGCGGCGGAGGTCCGCGGCGGCCCCCTCGCCCGGATTCACCCGTCGCTGAAGGGCGAGGGCGAGGGCGAGCACCGCTGGCCCCGCGCGGCCCCTGCGGTAGCATGGTGCGGCTGCTTTGCCGCACATGACGCTCGCCGTCCGACTCTTCCGCGCGCTGCTCGCGTTCTCGGTCATCCTGACGAGCTACCTCATTCAATTGGGGCTCGTGCGGGTGTTCGCGAGGCGCCTCGGGCGCGGCTCGCCCGCGGGTGAGCCGCCTCGCTGGCTCGTCGCGCGCCGCGCCCGCGTCGATCAGAACAACGCCCGGCGCCTGCTGCGCGTCATGCTCCAGCTGCGGGGCGTCTTCATCAAGCTCGGCCAGGTGCTGTCCATCATGGGCGGCTTCTTGCCTCGCGCTTACGGCAAGGAGCTCGAGCAGCTCCAGGACCAGGTGCCGCCGCACCCGTTCAGCGATCTCGAGGCCGCGCTGCGCGCGAGCTTCGGCCGCTCCGCGGGCGAGCTGTTCGCGTCGATCGAGCGCGCGCCGCTCGCGGCCGCGTCGCTGGGGCAGGTCCACGTCGCGCGCCTCCGCGACGGCCGCAAGGTCGCGGTCAAGTTCCTCTACCCCGGCATCCGCGGGATCATCGCCGTCGACCTGCGCGTCCTGCGCCTCGCGATCCTCGTCTACAAGCGGTTCGTCCCGGTGGGGCACATCGAGCGGGTGCACGAGTCGCTGGTCGATCTGCTCCGCCGGGAGACCGACTACCTGCACGAGGCCGCGTGCATGGAGCGGATGGCGCAGAACTTCGAGGGGGACGCGGGCATCGCGTTCCCGGAGGTCATCCACGAGCTCACGACGCGCGACGTGCTCACGATGACCTTCATGGAAGGCATCAAGATCACCCGCCTCGACGCGCTCCGGAGCGCGGGCGTCGATCCCTCGGACGTCGCGCTCAGGCTCGTGCAGGCCTTCTACAAGATGCTCTTCGCGGATCGCTTCTTCCACGCCGATCCGCACCCGGGGAACTTCCTTGTCGCCGCGCGGCCCGCGGAGGAGGGCGGCGGCTTTCGCCTCGTCGTCCTCGACTTCGGCGCGAGCTGCGAGGCCCGGGACGAGCTCATCGACGGGCTGCTCGACATCCTGAAGGGCATCTTCGCGCAGGACGACGCGGCCGTCGTGCGCGGCTTCCGGAGGATGGGCTTCGTCGCGCCGGGGGGCAACGACGCGCTCCTCGAGAGGACCGTGAAGACCTACTTCGCGAAGCTGCTCAAGATCCGGGATCGCACGCCGGCGGCGCTGATGCGCGCCCGCCCCGAGCAGCTGGAGCGGCTCGCGGACCCCGAGCTGGAGCGCGGTGAGCTCCAGGAGCTGATGCGGTCGTTCGAGTACCCGGAGGACTGGTTCTATGTCGAGCGCGCTTGCGTGCTCCTCTTCTGGCTGGCCGCCCAGATCGATCCTCACCTCGATACGATGGCGGCCGGCTTCCCGTACCTGATGCCGCTGATGGCGCAGCGCGAGGCCAAGACCGGCTCCGGCTCCGACGGGTCAGACCCGGCGCCGCGCCGCTCGCCCGCGGAGTGAGCCGAGGGCCCTCACCACGCTCACACCACGCTCAACGCGTGTTTCGCGCGCGTTTCACGGGTGTTTCATTTGCGCTCTTCGCCCGTTCGCTACCGTGTCGGGAGCGGGCTGAAGCGCGGGCCGGGGCGGGTGAGCCCGAGCTGCGCGAGGAAGGGCGCATAACTCGAGTCCCGATCAGCCATGATCTCCGCGAGCCTCATCTTGACTGCGGCGATCCCTGCCCCTTCAAGGCGTCGGTAATTGTCCTCGGCCGGGTCGACCGCAGGCTCGACGCCTGCCCCTGCGAGGACGGTCCCAGTATGGTTCAGCCCCTCTGGAATCGTTTGTACAAACGGATCTGGCGCGTGTCGGAGGAGACCGACGAGCCGGTGCGAGTTCGTCTCGTCCCCCGCCATCTCGGGGTGGAACGCGGCCAGCACCGGCGCGGGGCTGAAGCGCCGCCGCAGCTGTTCACCCAGGCGCGACGCGAAGCGCTCGAACTGGGGCGACGGAGCATGGATGCACGGGAAAACCAGGTGCACCACCGCGGAGTCGGCCTCCTCCATGACCGCCAGCGCCGTCTCCAGGACGGGCTCGCGATCGAGCAGGACGTAAAAGCGTCCGAATCCGGTTGCAGCGTCGCGCATGAACGGGCAGAGCCGGTAGCGAGCGACAACCTCGTCGGCGTAACGCCCGTGGACTCGCCGCACCTCGGCCGCAAACCGAGGCGCCTCCGGGTGGTGGGCCAGCTCCCCCCGCACGACCGGCTCGCTCAAATGCATCACCTCATTTTCTCGGGGAAGCATTCTTCCCTCGGCCCGTGATAGCTTACGCCGCGCTGCGGCGGAAGGAGGAGGCGTGCAGGAGACCGCGAAGTTAACGCTGAAGAAGAACGGTGGGGAGCAGACGATCGAGTTGCCTGTGATCACGGGCACCGAAGGGGAGAAGGCGATCGACGTCGCGTCCCTTCGTTCGAAGACCGGGTACGTTTGCATCGACCCGGCCTTCGTCAATACGGCCTCGACCACGAGCTCCATCACGTTCCTCGATGGGGAGAAGGGCATCCTCCGCTACCGCGGCATCCCGATCGAGCAGCTCGGCGAGAAGTCGACCTTCGTGGAGACCTCGTACCTCCTCATCTACGGCAAGCTGCCGAGCAAGAGCGAGCTGTCCCGGTTCTCGACGCTGCTCACCCGGCACTCGCTGATCCACGAGGACATGAAGCGCTTCTTCGACGGCTACCCGTCGACGGCGCACCCCATGGCGATCCTGTCCGCGATGGTGCTCTCCCTGTCGAGCTACTACCCGGAAGCGATCGACGTGAAGAACACCGAGCACCTCGACATCACCATCGCGAGGCTGCTCTCCAAGGTGCGCACGATCGCGGCGTTCTCGTACAAGAAGTCGATCGGCCAGCCGTTCGTCTACCCGCACAACTCGCTCTCGTACTGTGCGAACTTCCTGAACATGATGTTCTCGGTCCCGGCGGAGCCGTACGAGATCGACGAGGACATCGTGAAGGTGCTGAACCTGCTCCTGATCCTGCACGCCGATCACGAGCAGAACTGCTCGACGTCGACGGTGCGCCTCGTCGGGAGCTCGAAGGCGAACCTCTTCGCCTCGGTCGCCGCGGGCATCTGCGCGCTCTGGGGCCCGCTCCACGGCGGCGCGAACCAGGAGGTCGTGACGATGCTCGAGGCGATCCGCGCGGACGGCGGCGACGTCTCGAAGTTCGTCAAGCTCGCGAAGGACAAGACCTCGAACTTCCGCCTGATGGGCTTCGGCCACCGCGTGTACAAGAACTACGATCCGCGCGCCGTCCTCATCAAGGCGGCCGCCGACAAGATCCTGGCGAAGCTCGGCATCAAGGATCCGCTGCTCGACATCGCGCAGCGCCTCGAGGAGACCGCGCTGAAGGATCCGTACTTCGTCGAGCGGAAGCTCTACCCGAACGTCGACTTCTACAGCGGCATCATCTACCGCGCGCTCGGCTTCCCCACGAACATGTTCACCGTCATGTTCGCGCTCGGGCGCCTCCCCGGCTGGATCGCCCACTGGAAGGAGATGAACGACGACCCGACCGGCAAGATCGGCCGTCCGCGGCAGATCTACACCGGCGAGAACGCCGTCGACTACACGCCGCTCGACGAGCGCGAGTGACCGCGGCGGGGCCCAGCGGCCCCGCCGGCGCCTTCCACCGACGATCCCCTCACTTCGACGAGCGCGCCCTCGCCCTCGGCGCGCGCGCTCGCGGCCCCTCAGCGGCTGAACACCAGCAGCACGACGATCACCGCCACGATGACGCCCGTGATGAGCGAGGCGCCGCCGACGAGCAGGAGCAGCTTGCCCGTCGAGAGCTGCGAGAGCGACGCGCCGGCGCGGGAGGGCGCTGGCGGGTTGTCGTCGAGCGTTCGCTCCGGTCGGCTCATCGAGTGTGAATGGCGAGGGGCCGCGGCCGGCTCCACGACGGTCGGCTGCGGGCGCGCGCTCGGCGAACCGCCGGCATGCAGCGGAGGCGCCGGCTGAGAGATCGGCTGGCCGGCGCGGATCCGCCCCTCGATGACGGCCTGCGCATAGGGAGGCAGCGCGCCTGCGCGTACAGCGCGGACGTCCGCGCGCATGGTCTCGGCGTTCGGGTAGCGATGGAACTTGATGAACGCCAGCGAGCGATCGACGACGGCCGCGACGGCGGGCGAGATCCCGGGCGCGACGGAGGCGAGCGGCGGCGCGGCCTCGGTCGCGGCGGCGATGACCTCCATGGCCTCCGTCACCTCGCCGTGCACCTGTCGGCCCGCGAGCAGCCGGAACATCGTCGCCCCGAGCCCGAAGAGATCGGTGCGCCCGTCGATGTCGTGGATGAGCCCCGTCGCTTGCTCCGGCGCCATGTACGTCGCCGTGCCCATGATCATGCCCGTCTTGGTCGCTGTCTTCTCGGGCAGGCCGGTGAGCCCGTCGACGACGCGCGCGATGCCGAAGTCGAGCATGCGCACGCGCCCGTCGTTGCCGAGGTGGATGTTCTCGGGCTTGAGATCGCGGTGCACGACGCCGCGCGCGTGCGCGATCGCCAGCGTCTCGAGCACCTGGTCCGCGAGCGCGAGCACCTCGCCGGCCGGCATCGTCCCGGTGCGCGCCATCCGATCGAAGAGCGTCTCGCCCTGGAGCGCCTCCATCGTCAGGTAGGCGAGGCCCTCCTGCGTCTCGCCTGAGCCGAGCACGCGCACCACGCCGGGCACCGCGTCCGCCCCGCCGAGCGTGTTGCCGATGAACCCCTCGCGCAGGAAGCGCTTCCGCACCTCCGTGATCGCGTTGAGCTCCGGGTGCAGCACCTTGAGCGCGACCTGAGAGCCGTCCGCCGCGCGCCCGAGCAGCACGCTCCCCATGCCGCCGGTGCCGAGCACGCGCTCGATCCACCACGTCCCGGCGAACGTCTTGCCGACCCAGTGCTCCGCGTCGTCGTCGTACACGAGAGGCGCCCTCTTTGAGACCAGCGGCCATCCGAGGAGAGAGATCTCGGCGGCGAAGCCACTGGTAGGCCGCTCCGCTGCGGGCGCGCAAGCTAATTGATGGAGGTCGTGCCGAAACGGGGGTCGTCGTCAAGCCGCTCGGCCGCTGCCTTGAGCCCGGAGGCGACGCCCCGGAACGCGTCCGCTGGCATGCGAAACGTCACGCCAGGGCCGATGAGTGTCACGTGCACGGTGCCACACCCGCACCGGGTGATGCGTGTCGCCTCGTTCGAGGCGAGCTCGGTGTGTGGACCGCATTTCTTGGGCGCCGCCATGGTTGAACCTCTCCCACATCCTAGCAGCACCGGCCAGCGCTCGGCCACGACGCCCCGGAGCCCGACGGAACCCTGCCCGCCGCGCGACACGAACGCCCTGAAATTGTGCAGCCGTGTATATCTCTCCTCATCGCGACGCGATTGCCTGGAGGGACTCATGGCCGTTCGATGCCTGACGCTTGGTTTGCTTCCTGTCGTGCTGGGGATCGTGGCCTGCGTTGACGGGGGCGGGGGCGGGGGCGAGACGCCCGCGCCGGTCGACGAGTCGCTGCTCGATGTGCCGCCGGTCGGCCAGGGCTTCCAGATGCAGACCGAGGAGACCGAGGTGCCGGCGGGGGTCGAGCAGCAGGACTGCTACTTCTTCAAGGTCAGCGAGCTCGCCGCGTCGAACGGGCTGGACCCGGCCGCGCCCGTGAACCTCCACCGCGTGCAGATCGCGCAGCGCGACGGCTCGCACCACATGAACATCTTCCGCGTGAAGACCGTGAAGGGGCTGGGGCCGGAGGGCGGGCTCATCCAGAAGAACCAGAACGGGGTGGGGGAGTGCTTCAAGAGCCCCAACTGGGCCGACTGGCCGCTCATCGCGAACTCGCAGCAGGACGGCCAGGTCGACTGGGAGTTCCCCGAGGGCGTCGCGAACGTCCTCGCGCCCGACGAGTGGCTGATGCTGCAGACGCATTACGTGAACGCGACGTCGCAGAAGACCCCCGAGGCGGTCGGCCGCGTCCGGGTGAACTTCTGGGCGCTGCCCGCCGCCGAGGTCAAGGCCGAGATGGGCACCGTCTTCGCGACCAAGCAGTCGATCCGTGTCTGTCAGTCGAACCCGACACCCACGTTCGAGGGCTCGTGCCAGATCAACAGCCCCTCTCCCGTGAGGATCATCGGCGCCAACGGCCATTTCCACAGCCGAGGCACGCGGTTCGATATGTATGCATGGGACGGCAAGACCATCGGCACGCCTCCGGCCTCGGATCGCTTCTATACATCGAACGCGTGGGACGACCCGCCGATGCTCATCTCGCCGGAGCTCGACAGGGAGCTCCCGACGAACGGCGGCGTCTGGTACGGATGCACCTACGAGTGGCAGCAGCCGGATCCGTCCGTCGGGTGCAAGGGCCTCGACGAGTACGACGTGTCCAAGAACGGGACCGCCGAAGAGTCGCTCGATTGCTGCTACACGTTCGGGCCGATCGTCGAGAAGAACGAGCACTGCAACATCTTCGTCTATTACTATCCGAAGCAGGACGACGTGTTCTGCAACTGAGCCCTCCATGGCGGCGCGCCGGCAGGACCTCTCCAGGCGGGCCTTCACTCCCATGCGCACCTGCTTTCACTCCATGGCTCTGGCGGCGCTCGGCGCGGTCGCCCTCGCCGGCTGCCCCGGCGATCCTGCGAGGCCGCCCGAGCAGGAGCCGGCGGCGTGGCGCGTGCTGCTCGACGAAGACGATCTCGACCGCGCGGTCCTCTCGATCTGGGGGACGGCGCCCGACGACGTGTTCGCCGTCGGGGGGCCGCTCGGCAACACGGGCCTAAAGGCGCTCGCCCTGCACTACGACGGGGCGAGGTGGCGCGAGCTCCCGGCGGGCGGGGAGACGACCTTCTGGTGGGTGGCCGGCTCCGGTCCGCGGGACGTGTGGATGGTCGGCGAGCGCGGCCGCGCCGCGCGGTGGGACGGCGCGACGTTCACCGAGCACGCGACGGGGACGGAGGCGACGCTGTGGGGCGTGATCGCGTTTTCACCCGACGATGCCTGGGCGGTCGGCGGCATGCCCGGCAGCGGCGCGGACGCGGAGAAGGACATCGTCCTCCGCTGGGACGGCAGCGCATGGTCGCGAGAGCCGCTGCCGGCGGCGACCGGCCGGGCGCTCTACAAGGTGTGGGGCGAATCGTCCGAGGATCTCTACGCCGTGGGCGAGTTCGGCGTGATCTGGCACCGCTCGGGCTCGACCTGGGAAGTGCAATCCGATCCGCCGATCGCGCAGGGCACCCTGTTCACCGCCGCCGGCTGCAGCCGTGAAGAGGTGTACGCGGTCGGCGGGAGAGACGTGCTCCGCTCGGACGGCGCGGCGTGGCGCAGGCTCGAGATAGAGCTCACGAACGACGTGAACGGCGTCGCCTGCGGCCGCCCGGGGGAGGTCGCGATCGTCGGGTATGGAGGGCTCAAGCAGCGCCTCGTCGACGGGGCCTGGATCGATGAGTTCACCGAGGAGCCCTACGCCGATCTCCACGCCGTCTGGGCCGACAAGGAAGGGGCCTTCTGGGCGGTCGGCGGGGACTTCCTTAGCCAGCCGACACCCGGCAGAGCCCGCAAGGGCGTGGTGGCGCGCTACGGAACAGGGCAAATCGCCGACACTGTGAGCCGCTGATCACCCCGTCGCAGGTGTCCTCACCTGCTCGGACATGCCCTTCGTGTGGCATGGCGCATCATGGGACCGTGAACTCGGAGATACGCTGTGGCCGAGCGGTCACGACCAGCGAGACTTTTTTCTTGGGAAATGCTTCAAAGGGTGGCGCTGGTCGTCCGATTGCAACACCTGCGGAGACCACACGCGGATCCCGCGCTCTGAACCCAGGAGAATTGGCATGCGACGGACCATTGCTCAGCTTTTTGTGAGTGCGTTTACTTTTGCGGTTCCTGTGCTGATCGCTTCCTCCGCATCAGCCCAGCCCAATCCATGTGGAAACCTCCAGCTCGCGGCGGCCGGCGAGTGTGAGATTCGAACCGAGGGCGGCTGTGAAGGCTACTGCGAGCCGGTCCGTTTCGAGGCGGAGTGCTCCGGGCGGTGCACTGGCGGCGTGCAGGCGTCGTGCACGGGCCAGTGCCAGGCGGCCTGCGAAGGCGAGTGCACCGGCAACGCGGGGAGCCTGGACTGCGAGGGAAGCTGCAAGGCGAGCTGCACGGGGAATTGCGAGGCGAGGTGCGAGGCGAAAGCGGGCAGCGATGCCGGCGCGCGGGCGGACTGCGAGGCGTCGTGCTCGTCGAGCTGCGAGGGCGAGTGCAGCGTGAGCTGCGAGGCGACGCCGCCGAGCGCCTCGTGCGAGGCGAAGTGCGAGGCGAGCTGCGAGGGGGAGTGCAAGGTCGACGCGAACTTCGACTGCAACTTCAACTGCACGTCCGAGCTCCGGGGTGGGTGCGAGGTGCAGTGCACCACGCCGGATGGCGCGCTGTTCTGCAACGGGCAGTATGTCGACATCGCCGGCAGCATGGAGGAGTGCAAGAACTGGCTGCTCACGCAGGGCGTCGAGGTGGAGTTCCACGCCGAGGCGGAGGCCGAGGCCAGCGTCTCCTGCGCCGCCGCGCCGGGGTCGTCCTCGGCGCCGTTCGCGGGCACCGGGCTCGCGGCGCTCGTCGCCGGCGTGGGCGTGGCCGCCGCGCGCCGCCGCAAGCGGTCCTGAGCGGGGCCCGACGTTCCTGACGGCGCGCGCCGGAGGCGGATCCGGCGCGCGCCGGCTGCGCACCCTCGCGTCCTGAACGAATCCCCAGGCCGGGTCGCCCCGCGCGGCCCGGCCCGGCTCTCTCCGGCACCGGTGTAGATTCGCGCGCACCCTGATGACCCTGCTCCGTCGTTCGAAGCCGCGCTGGGCGCTCGCCCTGGCGCTGCTCGCAGGCTGCGAGGCCCGCACGCCGCCCGCGCCGCACTCGGCGGCGCCCGCGGCGCTCGCGGCCGACGCCGCGCCGGCCGTCGCCAGCGCGAGCGCCGCGCCGCGGGCCGCGAGCGCCGCGGCGGCGCCCACGGCCGACGCCGCGGCGCCGGAGCCGCTGCCGCCGGTGCCGCCGATCGCGCTCGCCTCGGGCGGCCCGCGGGCGGTGCGCGGCGACGCCGGGCTCGTGACCTCGGTCGAGGAGCACGCGACGCGCGCGGGCGTGGACGTGCTCCGGCGCGGCGGCAACGCGGTCGACGCCGCGGTCGCCGTGGCGTTCGCGCTGGCGGTGACCCACCCGAGCGCGGGCAACATCGGCGGCGGCGGCTTCATGCTGGTCCGCCTCGCGAACGGCGAGACGCAGGCGATCGACTTCCGCGAGGCCGCGCCCGCGTCGGTGACCACCGAGTCGAACATGGCCATGGTGCGCGCCGGCGCGCACGGCTACGCGTCCGCCGGCGTCCCGGGCTCGGTCGCCGGCCTCGCCCTGGCCCACGAGCGGTTCGGCACCCGCCCGTTCGCCGAGCTCCTGGCCCCGGCGATCTCCCTCGCGCGCAAGGGGCACCGCCTCGGCGCGCGGCAGGCGCTGACGCTGCGCTGGGCGTGGCCGCGGCTGAAGGCCGATCGGGCCGCGAGCGCCATCTGGGGGCGGGGCAAGGCGCCGGTCGCCCAGGGCGAGCTGGTGCGGCAGCTCGATCTCGCCCGCACCCTCGAGACGCTCGCCGCGGAGGGGCCGCGCGCGTTCTACGAGGGCGCCATCGCCCGGCAGATCGCCGGCGCGATGCGCGAGCGCGGCGGCCACATCAGCGAGAGCGACCTGCGCGCCTACCAGGCGAAGTGGCGCGCGCCCCTCCGGTTCTCGTACCGCGGCTTCACCGTCGACACGATGCCGCCCCCCTCGATGGGGGGCGTCGCGCTCGCGGAGATGATGCTCACGCTCGAGCGGCTCAAGGCGCACGAGGCGCCCGCCGACTCGGGGCTGTCGCTGCACCTGTTCGTCGAGGCGGCGAAGCGGGCGTACGCCGATCGGCGCAAGGTGAGCGCCGACCCCGATTTCGTGGCGCCCGAGACGGCGCAGCTGCTCGCGCAGCTCCTCGACGGGGCCTACCTGATGCGCCGCAGGCCGCCCGTCGACCCGGAGCGGGCCACGCCGGCGGGCGACATCGCGGCGCCGCTGGGCGCCGTCGCGCAGGAGTCCCCGCAGACGACGCACTTCTCGGTGATCGACGCGCAGGGCAACGCGGTCTCGTGCACGACCACCCTGTCGGCGAGCTTCGGCGCGAGGATCGTGATCCCCGGCACGGGCATCCTGCTCGCCAACGCGATGGGCGCCTTCTCCGAGACGGGGATCAACGCGGTGGCGCCGGGCAAACGCATGGCGAGCTCGATGACGCCCACCCTCGTGAGCCGCGACGGCAAGGTCGCGCTCGTCCTCGGATCTCCCGGCGGCGACACGATCCCGAACACCGTCGCGCAGGTCCTCCGCAACCTGGTCGATCACGGGATGACCATCGACGAGGCGGTCCGCCACGCGCGCATCCACCACCAGTGGATGCCGGATCGCGTGCGCGTCGAGCGGCTGACGCCTCCGCCGCAGGCCGCCCTCGACGACCTCGCGCGGCGAGGGCACGTCGTCGTGATGGACCCGATGCCGATCGGCGACGCGAACAACCTCCTCGTCGACGCGGCCGGCGTCGCGTGGGGCTACGCGGACACGCGGGAAGGGGGCAAGGCCGAGGGCGTCAGCGCGCCGGACAGGCTCGACCCGGCGGCGCAGGCCGAGGCGCAGCCATCGAGCGCGCGGTAGCCCGCCGCGCGGGCATCGAGCGCGCGGCAGCCCGCGCCCGAGCGACACCGAGCGCGCAGATCGAGCGCTCGGTGGTCCGCCGCGCGCCTCCGCGTCAGCGCAGCCTGGGATCGTAGTTGGCCGCGTCGGCGTCGTCGTCCTCCTTGGGGCGCACGACGACGACAGGGCACGGCGCGTTGCGCGCGATCCGATCGGCCGTCGAGCCGCCGAAGAGCCGCTGCAGGGGCGACTGCGGGTGCGTGGCCACGACGATGAGATCGGCGCTGAGCTCCCGGGCGAGCGAGACGATGGCCCGGTCCGGCCGGCCCGTGCGGAAGTGCATTGCCATCAGCCGGGCCTGGCCGTCCGCGAACCGGTGCTGGAGCACGCGGAGCGACGGCGGCGACGACGCGCCCGGCGTCGTCACGTCGCGCACTGCAGGGGCGACCTGCCGCGGGCCGATGACCACCGCGTGGATCTCCGTCTCGCCGCGGAGCGCCGCCAGATCGAAGGCGAAGCGCCACGCCCGCCCGCCCGGCTCGGACAGGTCCATCGCGACCACCACGATGTACGGCTTCACCCGGCGCCCCCCGCGCACGGTCGCGCGGGCCTCGCTCGCGGGCGCCGGCTCGTTCACGACAGCCGGAGCGCTGGCAGCGCTGGCAGCGGCGGCCGCGCCGCCAGCGCGCCCTGCCGGCTCGCGGCGCCCAGGCTCGGCCCGCGGGGGGAGCGGCGCCTGGCCGACGGCGCCCGCCTCGCTCGCCCCCGCGGGCAGCGTCTCCGGCGGCGCGTCGCCCGCCGCGTGGGGCGTGGGGGCGAACGACCTGCCCTGATCGGCGCGCGCAGGCGCCGGTGCTTCGGTTGGCATCGCGCCAACGTTTGCCGCGCGCCGCGCGTCCGCAAGCGCCCCGCCCGACGGCGCGGGTCGCGCGCAGCGCGGCGCGGCGTGGCGCGCGCAGGCGAGCAGCGCGAGCCGGCCCCCGCGCGCCCGGACCTCCCTGGGCCACTCCATCCTTGACGCACCCTCCAGACCTTCGCAGCGTCCCGCCCATGATCCCCCGCTACACTCCCGCTGAATTCGAAGAGCTCTGGTCGCCCGCCACCCGATTCTCGACCTGGCTCGAGGTGGAGCTCGCCGCCTGCGAGGCGATGGAGGCCGAAGGGCTCGTGCCCGCCGGCATCGCGAAGGGGATCCGCGCGAAGCAGCTGACGCTCGATCCCGCGCGGATCGATGCGATCGAGCGCACGGTCAAGCACGACGTCATCGCCTTCCTGACGCACGTCGAGGAGCTCGCGGGCGAGGGCGCGCGGTGGCTGCACAGGGGGATGACCTCGAGCGACGTGCTCGACACGAGCCTCGCGCTGCTGCTCGCCCGCGCGACGGACCTGCTCTCGGCGCGGCTCGACAAGCTCTGCAGCGCGCTCGCGCGGCGCGCGGACGAGCACCGGCGCACCCCGATGATCGGCAGGAGCCACGGCATCGCCGCCGAGCCGATCACGTTCGGCCTGGCGCTGGCCGGCCACCTCGCGGAGATGAAGCGCGGCAGGGCGCGCCTGCTCGCGGCCCGCCAGGCGATCGCGGTCGGGAAGATCGCCGGCGCGGTCGGGACGTACGCGCACCTGTCGCCGCGCATCGAGGAGCGCGCGCTCGCCGCCCTGGGCCTGCGCCCCGAGACGGTCTCGACGCAGGTCGTCGCGCGCGACCGCCACGCCGAGCTCTTCACCGCGCTCTCGCTCATCGCGGCGGGCATCGAGCGGCTCGCGACCAACGTGCGGCACTGGCAGCGCACCGAGGTCCGCGAGGCGGAGGAGCGCTTCACCGTGGGCCAGAAGGGATCGAGCGCGATGCCCCACAAGCGCAACCCCATCCTCAGCGAGAACCTGTGCGGCCTCGCGCGCATCGTGCGCGCGGCCGTGATCCCGGCGCTGGAGAACGTGCCGCTGTGGCACGAGCGCGACATCTCGCACTCGTCGGTCGAGCGGATGATCGCGCCCGACGCGACCTCGACGCTCGGGTTCATGCTCGACCGCGCCGCCGGGCTCGTGGAGGGGCTGGTCGTCTACCCCGAGAAGCTGCGCGCGAACCTCGACAGCACGGGCGAGCTCTTCTTCAGCGAGGCGGTGCTGCTGGCGCTCGTCCAGAAGGGCAGGCCGCGGCAGGCGGCCTACGAGCTGGTGCAGCGCTGCGCGATGCGCGCGATCGCGGGCGAGGGGCGCTTCCGCGACAACCTCGCCGCCGACGCCGACGTCGCGGCGCTGCTCGCCCCGGACGAAATCGCGCGCTGCTTCGACCTCGACCACGCGCTCTCGCACGTGGACACGATCATCGATCGCGCGCTCCGCGACTGACCTGCGGCGTTGACCTGCGCGGGCCGGTTTGACAGGCTCGCCCCGCCATGGCCGCCCCCACACCTGTCCGCTCGCGCTGGCGCCGGCTCGCGGCGCTCGCGCCGCTCGCGGCGCTCGCCGCCTGCAGCGGGGGCGCCTCGGCGCCGCCCCCGCCTCTCGGCGCGGCGCCCCCTCAGGCCGCGGCGCCCCCTCGGGCTGTGGCGAGCGCCGAGCCAGCGCGGCCGGCGGAGGCGCCGCGCGAGCCGTTCACCGCGCTGCGCGATCGGATCCTGCGCGAGTGGGTCGCGGACGAGCCGGCCTTCGCGCGCTCGCGCGGGCTGCACGCGCAGGACGGCAAGGTCGCCGACTACGCCGCCGCGGCGATGGAGCGGCGGCTCGCGCGCCTCGAGCGCGACCGCGCGGCGCTCGCCGCCGTCGACGCCGCGGCGCTCTCCCCGGACGAGGCGCTCGACCGCGCGCTGCTCCTCCAGCAGATCGACCTCACGATCTTCAGCGGGAGGGACCTCGAGGAGTGGCGCCGGCGGCCGCAGTTCTACGGCGATCTGTTCGGCGTGAACCACTACCTCGATCGCGCGTACGCGCCGCTGCCCGAGCGCGCGCGCCGCCTCCTCGAGCACGAGAAGGCGGCGCTGGCCCAGGCGCCGCGCGTCCTCGAGAACCTCGTGAGCCCGATGCCGAAGCCGGTGATCGAGGTCGCCGTGAAGATCTTCCGCGGCTACGCCGAGTACCTGCGCGGCGACGTCGTCAAGCTGCTCAAGGGCGTGGGCGACCCCGCGTTCCAGGCCGATTTCGAGGAGACGAACGCCGCGCTCGCCGACGCGGCCGAGCAGCTCGCCGAGCACCTCGCGAAGGTCGAGCTGCCGAAGGGCGACGCGAGCCATGTGCTCGGGGAGGCGCGGTACCGGAAGCTCCTCCTCGCGCAGGAGGGGCTCTCGATGCCGCTCGCCGAGTTCAAGAAGATGGGCGAGGACGACCTCGCGGCGAACAAGGCGGCGTACCAGGAGCTCGCCAGGAAGGTGAAGACCTCCCGGCCGAAGGCGGAGCAGCTCCTCGGCGAGGCGACGCGGATGATGGAGTCGGCGCGCAAGTTCCTCGTCGACAAGAAGATCGTGAGCCTGCCGTCCGACGAGCGGGCGATCGTGAAGGAGACGCCGCCCTACATGCGCTGGAACGCCGCCTTCCTCGACGCGCCGGGGCCGTTCGAGCGGAAGGGGCTCGAGGCGTTCTACTACATCACGAAGCCGGACCCCTCGTGGCCCCGGAAGGAGCAGGAGGAGTACGTGATGCTGCGGGGCACGCTGCTCTCGACGACCGTGCACGAGGTCTACCCGGGGCACTTCGTCCAGGGCCTCTGGGGGAACCGGGCGCCGACGGAGACGCAGAAGATGTTCGGGAGCTACTCGTTCGTGGAGGGCTGGGCCCACTACGTCGAGCAGATGATGATCGAGCAGGGGTTCGGCAAGGAGGACCCGCAGAGTCGCCTCGGCCAGCTCGCGGACGCGCTGCTGCGCAACTGCCGGGTGGTCGTGTCGCTCGGGGTGCACGCGGAGGGCATGAGCCTCGACGAGGCCGAGCGCCGCTTCGTCGACGACTGCTTCCAGGACCGCGCGACGGCGCGGGAGCAGGCGGTGCGCGCGACGTTCGACCCCGGCTACTTCGCCTACACGCTCGGCAAGCTCCAGATCCTGAAGCTCCGCGAGGAGGCGAAGGCGGCCCTGGGCCCGGCGTTCTCGCTGCGCCGCTTCCACGACGCGCTCCTCTCGCACGGCTCGCCGCCGCTGCCGCTCGTCCGCGAGCGCGTGCTCGCCGAGCTCAAGGCGCCGCTGAGGAAGCAGCCTTTATAAAGTCCCTGCTCTAAGGTGCCCAGCGCGCCGGGCGCGCGGTGATCGGGCCGCTTGGCGTAGTGGGCGCGGAAGAGCTCGTAGGTGCCGTCGATGACGTGCCGCCGCACGGTGGCGCCTCCGCGGGCGCGCTAGAGCGACAAACGGGTTGAAACCACGAGAAAAAGCAAGAATTTCACAGGGAGACGGGGAGGCGGGGAGCGAGAGACGGCAAGAGAAAGAAATTCATTCTTTCTTCCTCCCCGCCTCCCCGCCTCCCTGTGAAAATTCTCCGGGTTTCAACGTGATCCTTCCTCTAGGCCGTCACGTCGGCCATGAAGATCGGCGGGGTGTGCAGGGCCAGGATCTCCGGCGCGGGCGGGGCCGACTGCTTCGCCATCCGCAGCGCCTCGTCCATCGTGCGCGCCGTCTCCCAGCCGAGCAGCTGCGGGATGTACTCGTTGTCGGCGCCGACGACGATCATCCGGCCGATGTGCTGCCGACCCGCCTCGCCCCAGTACCACATGAAGAACGGGTGGGTCGGGTGGTACGCGTGCCCGAAGCGGTACATCTCGATGTACGCGGGGTTCTCGGAGAACTTCTTCTCGTACCGCTTGTGCAGCTCCATCGCGTCCCGCGTCTCCGGCAGGAGCCGGTGCACGAACTCGATGTACGGGGCGTGGTGCTCGTTGTCGAACAGGTCGGTGCAGGGGTGGAGGATGATCATCGTCCCCCCCTTCTTGAGCATCGGCGCGCCGCGGTAGAGGTTGAACAGGTAGCCGTTCGCCATCACCTGCACGAGCAGCGGGTTCAGGAACGAGTTCACGTTGTACGGGCTGATGTACGGGATGCCCGTGATCAGGATGTCGGCCTGGCCCGAGACCGGGACGAGGTACTGGTCGAAGCTGCGCTTCAGCGTGTGCTCGTGGACGGCCTCCGTCTCGCCGGCGAACACCCCGGTCACCCCGAACGGCGAGGGGACGCGCTGGAAGATCGCCTGGCGCGCGGGCTGCGGCACCTTGGAGAGCGTGAAGCGGAGGGCCCGCAGCGCGCTCTTCTCGCCCGCGCTCAGGTCGTCCTCGTTCTTCGCGAGGAACTCGAGCGGGCGATCGAACATGCGGTTGTTGATCGTCGTCTCGATCGTGAAGACGTTGAGCTTCTTGTTGGCCAGCCGGCCCATGCGCTCGACGCTCGTGTGCAGCGCGGAGCTCTTCGGATCCATGTACGAGTAGCAGTCGCGCATCACCCGCGGGTTGTGGTGCGCGCGCAGGCTCCGGTAGCCGCACAGGCCGACGGCGACCGACTTGTGCCCGCCGTCCATCGGCACGAGGTTGAGGTTCACGTAGATCACGAGGTCGCTGTCGACCGCGCGCTTGTTGAGCTCGACCTCCTCGCCGACGTCGGTCGTGCCGACGTACTTCATGTTGGCGACGTTCTCGGCGTCGTGGTTGTAGAGCCGCTTCGGCCAGTAGGCGTTGAAGATCCGGTCGCCGACGATGTGGCGGACCTCCCAGTCCTTCATCCGCCGGTGGACGCTCGTGGCGATGATGATCTCCACGTCGTCGACGCCGTAGTCGGCGAGCAGATCGAGCACGATCGTGAGCACCCGCTCGCGGATGTCGGGGCGCTTCATCTGCGGCAGCGGCAGCGAGATGTCGTCCACCGCGATCGTGACCTTCATCCCCGGGCGGAGCTTCGCGTAGAGCGGCTCCGAGTTGTACGGGTGGTTGATCGCGTAGCGGATCGCGGCGTCGACGTCCTTCAGCGGCTCGATGGGCGGCTTCGCGTAGAGCACCCGGGTGCCGGTGGGCAGGTCGACCTCGACCAGCTGGTCGCCTGAGAAGAGCACCCGGGGGGCGCTGCGGCTGTCTAGCGTGACGACGCAAGGATGGCTCATGGGACCTTCAGAGCAGGGGGTGCGACGTGTTGGGCTGGGGGGTGGCCTCCCGCCGCCGGCGGGGGAGGCAGGGTCATGCGGCGAGGTGGAGGATCGGCCAGTGGTACGCCTGCGCGAGCATCTTGAGCTTGCGGTCCGGGTTCACCGCCGCCGGGTAGCCGACGACCGAGAGCATCGGGACGTCCGAGTAGCTGTCCGAGTAGGCGAAGCACTCGTCGAGGTCGTGCCCGTGCGCGTGGGCGTGCTCGCGGATGAGCCGCGCCTTCTCGGGCCCGGCCACCACCGGGCGCAGGAGCTTGCCCGTCGCGAACCGATCCTTCACCTCGAGGCGGTTCGCGATGATGCCCGTCGCGCCGAGGTGATCGGCGAGCAGCTGCATCAGGAAATCCAGCGCGCCGGAGACGAGGACGACGTCGTGCCCCTTGTCGAGGCTGCACTTCACGAGGTCCCGCGCCTTGGCGTAGATCGCCGGCTTGAGCACCTTCGCGAACGCCTCCTCCGCGAGCGCCACGAGGCGATCCTCGGAGACGCCCTCGAACGAGCTGAAGAGCAGCTCGTTGAAGAGGCGCCGATCCTGGAGCTCCGCCATCGCCATCCACGGCGCCTTGACGATGGCGCGGCCGAGCTTCGCGAGGCTGTGCATCGGCGTCGGCTGGTTCAGCATGTAGAACACCGTCGGGTGCACGAGGTTCGTCGTGACCAGGGTGCCGTCTACGTCGAAGTAGCTCGCCGGCATGCGGGGCAAATCTCCCTGCATGCCGTTTGAGTCAAGATCGAGCTGCCGCGAATCGGTGTTCGCAGGCGATCGTCACGCCGCGTCGAGGTGCCACGCCGCGTCGATGCGCTCGCGCAGGGCGTCGGGCCGTCACGCGGCGAACAGGCGCTCGTACCGGTCGTCGAGGTCGACGCCGCCGTCGGTGTCTCCCCGGTCCACCGGGTTGATCCCGCAGTACTCGACGCTCGCCAGGTGGCGCCAGCGCCCGGCGCGCTCGGGCTCGTCGGGCAGCACCGGCGTCGTGCAGGGGAAGCAGCCGATGGTGCGGAAGCCCATCGCGTGCAGCGGGTTCTCGAGCGCGTCCTCGTGCGCGGCGAAGTACGCGTCGAGCTCCTCGCCGGTCAGCGACGCGAAGGGGTGGACGCGGAGCGTGTTGTTCGCGGGGTCGAGGCCGAACGGCGCGACCTTGGCGCGGGCGCCGCCCTCGCCCCGCCTCAGCGCCGCGACGAGCGCGTCGTAGCGGCCCCGGATGGCGCTCAGCGGGGCCGATTTGCGGAGGTCGCAGCAGCGCTCCTGGCCCTCCTTCGAGAGGTAGAGCAGCCCTTCCTCGCGCGTCTGCTGCGCGAAGCTGCGCTCGGGCGAGAGCGTGACGACGCGCAGGTTCGGGTGGGTCCGCGCGAGCGCGTCGCGCGTGGCGAGCGTCTCGGCGTGGAGCACGCCGGTGTCGACGAAGACGACGTCGAAGGAGAGCCCGGCGCGGTCGGCCATGTGGCAGAGCGCGGTCCCGGCGCGCTGCATGCTGCTCATGATGGCCGCGCGCGGGCCGAAGGACTCGCGGACGAAGCGGAGGAGCTCGACGGGTGACGCGCCCTGGAAGCGTCGGTTCAGCGGTTCGAGGTGTCGCTCGGTGATGCGCATGAGCGATGGATAGCAGAGCCCGTTTCCTTGATCCGGGTTGCCTTCGCCTGAGCTTGCGCGTAACTCCGCTGGCGAGGAATGACCAGCGTCTATCAAGCCTCAAAAGCGGGCGGGCTCGGCCAGGACCTGCCGGAGCTCGAGCGCCGGCGCTTCCTGTTCGTGACCGGCAAGGGAGGGGTCGGGAAGACGACGATCTCCGGCGCCCTCGCCCTCGCCTTCGCCGCCCGCGGCAAGCGCGTCCTCGTCGCGATGTGCCACACGAAGGAGCGGCTCTCCGCCATCCTCGGCTCGAGGCCGATCGGCCCGGAGGTCATCCAGGTCGCCGAGCGCGTGTCGGCGGTGAACATCGCGCCGGACAGGGCCCTCCGGGAGTACGGCGAGATGGTCCTGAAGATGCGCGCCGCGGCCGATCTCGTCTTCGACAACAAGTACACGCGCACCTTCTTCCGCGCGGTGCCCGGGCTGTTCGAGTGGGCGATGCTCGGCAAGGCGTGGTTCCACACGACGGAGCTGCTCCCGGACGGCTCGAACCGCTTCGACGTGGTCCTGCTCGACGCGCCCGCGACGGGGCACGGGGTGGACATGCTGCGGGTGCCGAAGGTGATCCTCGACGTGGCGCCGCCGGGCATCCTGCGCCGGGACGCCGAGGCGGCGTGGGCGATGTTCAGGGATCCCGCGCGGAGCGGGGTCGTCGTCGTGACGCTCCCGGAGGAGATGCCGGCGACCGAGACCGTCGAGCTCGTGGCGGAGGTCCAGGGCGACCTCGGCCTGCCCGTCCACCGGGTGATCATCAACGGCGTGCTGCCGGCGCTGTTCTCGCCCGAGGAGCAGCGGGCGCTCCTCGTCGACCCGGCGCGCCTCGACATCCAGGCGCCGGCGCGCGCCGCGGACACCGTCGAGAGCGCCTTCGTGGCCGGCGCGCGGCGGGCGATGCGCGAGTCGGTGCAGCGCGAGAGCCTGGCCCGCCTGCGGCGCGATCTCGACCTGCCCACCGTGATGCTGCCGTTCCTCTTCGACGAGGCCTCGACGGTCGCCGGCACGCGGATGCTGGCCGAGCGGCTCTGAGCGGGGGGCGGATGCCGGCGGCCCTGCTGCGAGCGAGCCCGCTGCTCCGCGACGGACGCGCGCTGCTCGACGCCGATCGCCTCGTCCACGCGGGGGTCGCCGACCGGCGCGCGAGCTTCGAGCTCGCCTTCGCCGCGATGCCGCCCCACACGGGTTTCCTCGTGGTCGCGGGGGTCGAGGCGGCGCTCGAGGCGCTCGCGGCCGACGGCGCGCGCTTCGACGCGGCGGCGGTCTCCGCGGCGCGCGCGGCGTGCGGCCTGAGCGACGCGCTCGAGGAGCGGCTCGCCGGCGCGACGCTGTCGGTCGACATCGACGCGATGCCCGACGGGACGATCGCCTTCCCGGGGACGCCCGTCGCCTCGGTGGAGGGGCCGTTCGTCGAGGCGCTGCTCGTGGGCGCGCTGCTCGCTCCGGCGCTCCGCCGCGGCACGGCCGCGGCGACGCGGGCCGCGCGGCTCCACATCGCGGCGGGCGGCGGCGACATCGTCGACGGGTCGTCGGCGAGCGCGCCGTTCGCCGACGAGGCGCTCGCGCTCGCCCGCGCGGCGCACGTGGGCGGCGCCGCGGCGACGACGTGCGCGCTCGCGGCCACGGCGCTCGGCATCCCGTTCCGCGGCGAGGCGGGGATCGACCTCGGCGAGCTCGCGCCGCCGCCGTCGCCGCTCGAGGGCCGCTGGCCCTGGTACGCCGATCGGATGGTCGACCTCGGGGGCGACGACGAGGAGGCGCTGCTCCTCGAGGCGAGGCGCGTGGGCGCGGGCGCGGGCGGCTGGGTCGCGTCGGGGCTCGGGGAGGCGGTCGAGGGGCTGCCGGCGGCGCGCTGCGAGCTCGTGGCGCTCGAGGAGTCGGGCGCGTGGGCGCTCCGGCAGGGCACGAGCGATCGCGGGGACGTGATCGCGGGGCGGAAGATGGTGGCGCGCTACTACGACGAGGCGGGGCGCGCGGCCTTCGACGTGATCCACCTCGCGCACGAGCGGATGCTGGCGCCGCGCGCGCTCGGCGTCGCGAGGCTCGCCCCGCTCGCGCGCGCGGCGATGCGCGGCGGGCGCGCGCTCGAGTCGCCCGAGCCGCCGAGCGCCGGGCGCGAGCGGTCCATCGCGGGGCGCCAGCAGCTGCCGGACGCGGTGGCGCACCTGCGCGCGCCGGCGAGGTACCCGGTGCAGTTCTCGCCGGCGCTGATCGCGCTGCGGGAGCCGGATCCGCCGGGGGTGCTGCGGTAGCTTCCGGGTGAGCATGAGATCTCGCCGAGCTCGCCGGCTCGCGCGGACGGAGCTCTTTGCCGGACGTGTGGATTCGTGCCCGGACATCAACGTGCGAGTCGCGGCCGCGGCGCCTATCCCCATCAGGAACTTGGCGCTGGTGCTTCACCGCCCGCTCGGGGTGAAATGCTCGCCCACGGCTCCTGCGCCAGGAGCCGCCGCGCGGGCGCGATTCTCGCGCGGGTGCCTGTGAACCCATGAAAAGACGACGGGGGCAGACATGACGCAGATGACCGGTGTTGCGGGCAGGGCCCATCACCTCGAGCTCGGGATGTTCGGCGCCAACGGGACGAGCACGGCGCTGTCCAGGGTGCCAGAGCGCTGGCGCCCGACGTGGGAGAACAACCGCGACCTCGTGCTCGCGGCCGAGGCGGCAGGCCTCGATTTCCACATCCCGTTCGCGCGCTGGAAAGGGTTCGGCGGCGAGTCGGACCCCCTGGGCGTCACCCTCGATCCCGTCGCCTGGGCGGCCGGGCTCCTCGCGCTGACGAAGAGGATCGCGCTCTTCACCACCATCCATACGCCCTTCACGCACCCCATCGTCGCGGCCAAGCACCTGGCCACGCTGGATCACATCGGCCCGGGGCGCGTCGGCATCAACATCGTCAGCGGATGGAACAGCGACGAGGCCGAGATGTTCGGGATCGAGCAACGCGAGCACGATCAGCGCTACGAGTACACGAGCGAATGGCTCGACGTGATGCTCAAGCTGTGGACCAGGGACAAGCCGTTTCATCACGAGGGCAGGTTCTTCAACCTGCGCGGGGCGACCGGGGCCCCGAAGCCGCAAGGCGGCAAGGTCACCCTGATGAGCGCGGGCGCGTCGGTCGCCGGCCGGGCGTTCGCGGTCAACCACTGCGATCGGCTGTTCACGATCCTGGTCTCCCTCGAGGCGTGCCGCGACGAGATCGCGAAGGTCACGGAGGCCGCCCAGCGCGCGGAGCGCCGCGTGGACGTGTACACCGCGGCGTGCATCGTCTGCCGTCCGAGCCGGAAGGAAGCCGAGGAATACTACGAGCGCATCTCGCGCGAGATGGCCGACGAGCCCGCGATCGACAATGCGCTACGGCTGCTGGGGCTCGACTGCCGCTCGTTCTCTCCGGAGTTCCTCGCGATGTTCCGGAGCCGGTTCGCCGCGAGCCACGGGCATTACCCGATCGTCGGCACGCCGAGCGACGTCGCCGAGGAGCTCCGGCGCATCCGCGATATCGGGGTCCGCGGCCTGGCCCTCTGCTTCATCGACTACGCCGCCGAGCTCCCGTACTTCAGGGATGAGGTCCTGCCCCGCCTCGTCGACATGGGCGTCCGCCGGCCTGGCTGACTACTCGGAGACCTTGATCAGCAGCTTTCCGATCTTGTTCGGCTGGAAGAGCATCCCGAGCGCGTCCGGGGCGTTCTCGAGGCCTTCCACCACGCGCTCGCGCCAGGTGATCCGGCCCTCCTTGATCCAGCCGTGGATCTTCTCGAAGGCCTCGGGGAAGCGCGCTTGATGATCGCTGACGACGAAGCCTTGCACCCGGAGCCGCTGCATCAGGATGAGCGGGAAGCGCACGGGGCCCGGGCGCGGCTGCTTGTCGTTGTACGTCGAGATGAGCCCGCAGATCGCGACCCTTCCGAAGAGATTCATCTTGTCGAGCACGGCGTCGAGGATGTCGCCGCCCGCGTTCTCGAAATCGATGTCGACGCCGTTCGGACAGGCGCGGTCGAGCGCCGCCGCGACGTCCTCGGTGCGGTAATTGATGCAGGCGTCGAAGGCGAGCTCCTCGGTCACATGGCGGCACCCGGCGTCGCTGCCGGCGATGCCCACCACGCGACAGCCCGCGATCTTGCCCATCTGGCCGACGAGGGAGCCCACCGAGCCGGCGGCGGCGGACACGACGATGGTCTCGCCGGGCCTCGGCTGCGCGATATCGAAGAGGCCGACGTAGGCGGTGAAGCCGCCGGTCACGTGGAGCGGGCAGAGGAAGGCGCCGAGCGGGACGTCCAGCGCGGGCAAGCGCGTGAGGACGAGGTCGCCTGGAGCCGCGACGTTGTAGTCCTGCCAGCCGAGGAGGCCGGAGACGAGGTCTCCTGCGCCATAGTCGGGGTGACGGGAGCGCTCGACGACGCCGACGCCGAGCGCGCGCATCACCTCGCCCTGGTTCACGGGCGGCATGTACTGCTTCATGTCGCTCATCCAGATCCGGTTCGTCGGATCGACGGACAGGTAGCGCGTGCGGACGAGGACTTCGCCGTCGCCAGGCTCCCGCACCGGCGCCTCGCGGAGCTCGAAATGGCTGCGGTCCGGCGGGCCCTCGGGGCGCGCCTTCAGGATGTAGTGGCGGTTGGAGAGGGACGAGGTGCTCATGAAGCGAAGCTAGACGCCCGGAGGCTTCACCGGAAGATGCAACCCGACCGCCGCGGCTCACATGTCGAGCAGGAGCTGCGTCAGGATGTAGTTCGTGACGAGCACGGTGACGCAGCTCTCGACGACCGCGCGCGTGGTGGCGACGCCGACGCCGCGCGCGCCGCCCGAGGCGTAGAAGCCGTGGCGGCACGAGACCGACGAGACGATGAAGCCGAAGACGCACGCCTTGATGAGCCCCATGGAGATGTCCTTGGGGAGGGCGAAGTCGCGGATGCTCTGGAAGAACGCGCCCTCGTCGCCGCCGAGCCAGAGCACGGCGACGAGGTACGAGCCGCACATGCCGACGCTCGTGTACAGGATGCAGAGCAGCGGCAGCATCACCGTCGCGGCGAAGAGCCGGGGCGAGAGCAGGTACTGCACGGGGCTCACGCCCATCGTCGCGATCGCGTCGATCTGCTCGGTGACGCGCATGTTGCCGAGCTCCGCGGCCATCGCGCTGCCGGCGCGGGCGGTGACCATGATCGCGGAGAAGACCGGCGCGAGCTCGCGGGCCAGCGAGACCGCGACGAGGCCGCCGACGCGGCCCTCGGCGCTGAACGCGCGCAGCGCGTAGGACGTCTGCAGCGTGACGACCATGCCGCTGAAGACGCCGGTCAGGCCGACGATGAAGACCGACTGCGCGCCCATGAAGTCCATCGCCGCGAGGAACTGGGCGGGGCGGAACGGCGGGCGCACGAGCCAGACGATCGTCTGGAAGGTGAGCGTGACGATGTTGCCGATGTTGTCGAGGAACGCGAGGACCGGCTCCAGCGCCCTGTCGAGCAGCTGGCCGCGGCTGGTCTCAGCGCCTTCCTTCACCGTCACCGTGCACCGTGCGCTCTTGTACCACGCAACGCCGCCGCGCACGGGGCCGGGCTCGCGACGACCCCGCGCGCCCGCTCGCCCGCGCCGCGGCGCGCGCTTCGCGCCGGCGCGCGGCCGGGCAAGGCCGCCCGGCGGGCGGGCGCACGGCGTGAGGGGGGCCTTCGCGGCGCCGGATGGGGGCGGCGCCGGAGAGGTGCCCGCAGCGGCGACTCCGGGAGGCCGCACGGGGTAGGGTGGCGCCGCCGCGGTGGTGCGTTCGCACCTTGCGGTGATGCCCGCTGCATCGTGTGGAGGCGTGGCACGGCGGCGAGAGGCGAGGAGGATGCGGTCCTCTCGGTGATCAACCCGCCCGTGGCGGCGACCGGCGGACCCGGCGATCCTGATGAAAACCGCTAGCTCCCCAGGTTTTCAGCGCGTATCACCCGTCGAGCCTCGATGCGAATCGACGAGATCCGGCTGATCAACTTCCGCGCCTTCGAGCGGTTCGCGCTGCATCTGGAGCCGCGGCTCACGGTGCTCGTCGGCCGCAACGGGACGGGCAAGACGACCGTGCTCGAAGGGCTGGCAGCGGCGCTGGGCGCGTGGCTGAGCTTCTTCAAGGCGAGCCGCGACGATCGTGCGATCCCGAAGTCGGCGGCGCGCCTGGTGACGACGATGCACGGCGGCGTTCCGAGCATGGCGACGTGCTACCCGGTGCGCGTCGAAGCGAGCGGTGAAACCCCGCTGGGCCACGTGGCGTGGGCGCGGGAGCTTCGTGGCGCAGATAGCCGCACGACGACGAGCGTCACCACGCACGGTCGGACAGGCCCGCTGGAGGCGACCCGATTCCTGCCTCTCGGCGTCGCGGATGGAATGTCGGATGCCGGGCCCATCGCGCTCCCGGTGCTCGCCTACTACGGAACAGGTCGGCTGTGGCACCACAAACGGGACAGGAACCCCGAGAAGGCGGGCCTGAAGTCCAGGCTTCAAGGCTACCGGGCGGCCCTCGAGGCCGCGTCCGACCAGAAGGGGTTCGAGGCCTGGATGGCCTGGCGCGAGGAAGATCGCGTCCAGCGCCTCGCGCGCGCCGCGGAGGAAGGGCGCCCGCTCTCCGAGGTGCGGAGCCCCGAGCTGGAGGGGGTGAGCGCGGCGGCCTGCGCCTGCCTCGAGGGCGCTCGCCGGATCTATTACAGCGCCAACCACCAGGAGCTGCGCGTCGATTTCATGGATGGCTCCTCCCTCCCCTTCGGTGCCCTCTCTGATGGCCAGCGGAACCTCATCGCGGTGGCCGCAGACATCGCGTGGCGCGCGACGCAGCTCAACCCATCCCTCGGGGCCGAGGCTCCGGTACGGGCGACGGGCGTCGTGCTCATCGACGAGGTGGATCTCCACCTCCACCCCGCGTGGCAATGGCGCGTGCTCGACGATCTCCTTCATGCGTTCCCGGGCATCCAGTTCGTCGTGACGACGCACTCGCCTCAGGTGATGTCCGCGGCCCCGCGCGGCTCGGTGCGTCTCCTCGACCCGGATCACCAGGCGCACCGGGTCGAGAGGATAGCGGGAAAGGACACCAACACCATTCTGGAGGACATCCTCGGCGCTCCGTCACGCTTGAAGGAAACACGGGAGAAACTGGACGAGCTGGCGCGGCTGATCGACGACGGCCAGCTCGTGGAGGCGAAGGCGCTACTGGCGGAGCTGTCGGGCTTGCTCGGCGAGGACGACGCTCAGATCGTCGCCGCGAGATGGGAGCTCTCCATGGCGGAAACCGGCGATGCGTCGGATTGAGAAGGAGCGCGAGCCCGCTTGCCTGGCCGACCTCCGGGGCACGCCGGGCGCGGCCTGGAGCTCGGTGCATGGGACGCAGCGGCAGCAGATGCGGGAGCACGCGTTCAAGGAGCAGCACGGGCTTTGTGCGTACTGCATGTCCCGGCTACCAGGGCCGCCCAGCGCCGAAGGCATGAAGATCGAGCATTTCGAGACGCGCGCGCTGTCGCCTGAGCTGGTCTTTGACTGGGACAACCTCCTCGGGGTCTGCCTGGGCGACGTGGGCGTCCACGATGGCGGAGGACATCACCGCGATCGCTATCACTGCGACACCTACCGCGGGCATCTCCCGAGAGAGGAGCAGCGGCTTGAGCTGAACCCTGCGGCGTTCCCGCCCGACGTCAGCTCGATGTTCTCCTATACGAACCAGGGGGAGATGCGACCCGTCCACGGACTGGAGCCTGCGACGCGCGCAGGCGCAGAAGCGCAGATCGCGCGCCTGAACCTCAACATCGCTCGCCTCCAGCGGAACCGGAGGGCCGTGATCGATGCCCTCCGGTCCGAATTTCAGAAGAAAGCGCCGAGGTCCGCGCGCGTGAAGGCCCTGCTCGAGCTTTCGTCGACGCCGGATGGCACCGGGCGCTTGCCGCCCTACTGCCAGGCTGCAGCCTACTACCTGGAAAAAAAGCTTCGGCAGCTCGGCTGAAGCGGCGAACGCGGATCACCCTCGTCGAACGCGCGTCGCGCCTTCGACTCACGCAGCCGTCTCTTCCACCGAACCGTTCGCCTGCGGCACGTCGCCGCGGCGAGCCGAGCCTACACGGGCCGCTCCCCCTCGAGCGCGGCGAGCACCTCGCCGCTCCGCGCGCCGGTCGCCCTGATCTCGGCGGCGCGGCCGGGCGCGGCCGGGTCCTCGGGGGCGGCGAGGTGGATCAGGAGCGCGTCGCCCCCGAGCGCCTCCACGAACGGCTCGCCCCACTCCACAACGACGAGCGCGCCCTCCGCGCGGCGCTCGCGCAGCCCGAGCTGGGCGAGCTCCGCGGCCGCGTCGTCGCGCGCGCCCTCCGCGGAGGACGCGCCCCCGAGGCGGTAGGCGTCGGCGTGCGCGATGGGGATCCGGCCCTCATGCTCGTGGACCAGCGTGAACGTCGGGCTGGTGATCGGGAGCGCCGGCGGGACGCCGAGCGCCCGGCAGAGGGCGCGGGCGAAGAACGTCTTCCCGGCGCCGAGATCGCCGGCGAGGACGACCAGATCGCCGCCCGCGAGGCGCGCGGCGAGCGCCCGCGCCAGGCGGATGGTGCTGCGGCGGCTCGGCAGCTCGATGCGCATGCGTCAGAACCGGGCCCCGGCGCCGAGCGTCGCGCCGACGAGCAACAGGGAGCCGCCCCCGGTGGGAACCCACCGGAGGTTGCCGAGCTGGGCCTCGAGCTGCACCGAGGGGCTCAGCGCGAGCGCGACGTCGAGCGACGCCCCGAGCACGGGGTCGACGTCGAGATCGCCGCGGTACGTCGTGAGATCGGGGCCGACGACGTCGGCGCTGGACCTGAAGAACGCGCCCGCGCGGAGCGACGGGCCGAGGTGGAGCGGGAACGCGCGCCACGCCCCGTCGTGCGGCGTCAGGCTGGGCGTCAGCAGCAGGCGCGCGCCGCCCTCGATCCAGCCGGCGAAGGGGCCGGCCAGGTTGCCGCCGCCGCCGGCGAACAGCTCGAGCCCGCGGTCGCCGGGCGCATAGGCCACGCGCGCCTCCCCGACCAGCGAGGTCGCGCTGCCGCTCGCGCCCGGGAGGCGCGCCGCCGCGACGGCCAGCCCGAGCGACGCGGACACGGCGACCCGGCGCCCGCCCGAGTACGCGGGCCACACGCGCTCCGGCCCGAGGGGATACGCCATCAGCACCTCCTTCGCGGGCGGCGCGGGCGGCGGCGCCGGCACCGGGGGCAGCACGATCGCCCCTCCCGCGGACGGGGGCGCGCTCGCCGGAGCGGAGCGCGCGGCGCGCTCCCAGGGGAGCTCGCCGGCGCCGACGCCCTCCGGGCGGAGCAGGACCGCCAGCATCTCCTGCGTCTGCCGGGTCTCCTTACCCCGGTCGACCTCCCTGGCGACCGACTCGACCCGGCCCGTCGAGGCGAGGTACGCGGTGAGCTCGATCCGGGTGGTCGTCACCGCAGGATCGACGGTGCCGGTCAGGACCCAGTCCGCGCCCGTCCGCGCGCCCACCGCGCGGTACTCGTCCGCGCTGTCGGCGACGCCATCGGCGACGTCCTTGAGCGCGGCAGCGACCTCGCCGTCCGGCGCCGTTGTGTGGCCGAGGGCGGCGAGCCCGCGCGCGACCTCGGCCTGAGCGGCGCTCCGGGCGGCCTCGTCGGTGCCCCCGCGCGTGGGGAGCAACGCCACCCGATCGGCGAGCGCGGCAGGGGCGATCGCCAGGAGCGCGGCGGCGGCGGCACAGGAGAGGGCTCGGCGGATCATGCGGCGCCATGCTACGCCCGCCGGCAGGCCGGAGCAGCCCCGGGGCGACGCGCCGGCACGGTCTCCACGCGCGGCCTCGCGCGTCGTCCCCCGCGCCGGCCGGGCGCCGGCCGCGTTCGCCGCGTCATTCACCGCGTCGTTCACCGCGTCATTCACCGCGTCATTCACCGCGTCGTTCACCGCGTCGTTCACCGCGTCATTCACCGCGTCATTCACCGCGTCATTCACCGCGTCATTCACCGCGCGTTCGCCCCGCTCATCGCGCTTTCCCGCTCTCGCGGTAGCCGATCACCCGCGGCAGCACGCGCCGCCCGCCGAAGCCGCCCGCCGCCGTCGTCCAGAGCTCCGCCGTCGCGGTGCTCATGGCGCTCGCCGCGGCGAGGCGCCGCGCCTTCACCTCCGCCGGGTCCTCGGTGCCCGTCTTCGGCAGCCGCTGCACGCCGGCCCAGGCGAGCACGCCGGCGTCGCGCCCGAGCGCCGCCCAGAAGCTCGGCGGCGAAGGATGGGTGGCGAGCCACGCCGCGAGCGCGGCCGCCGCGCCCGAGGCAGGCGTCGCCCTGGGATCACCCGCGCCCGGCGGAGGCTGCGCGCCGGAGGGCGCCGCGAGGAGCGGGAAGAGCCCCGCCGTCGCGACGAGCGATCCCGGCGGCGGCGCGACGGCCGCCTCGAAGGCGAGCGCGATCGTCACCGAGCGTGGAGCCGCGCGGAGCGCCTGGTCCGCGCAGCGCGCGTCGCCGGCGAGGACCATCCCGCGGATGGCCGGGGGCCGGAGAGCGCGCGCGTCGAAGGTCCCATCGCAGGGCAGCGCCAGCGCGATGCCATGCTCGGCCAGCGGCGCGGCCACGGCGGCGCCCGCCGGCGCGGCCCCGGTGGCGCCCGCCGTCGCGGCCCCGGCAGCGCCCGCCGGCGCGGGAGCCGCGTCCTTCTGGACATCGGCGTCGCCGCCCACGAGCGCCACCGGCTTCGCGCCCCGCTCCGCGAGCGCGGCGGCGAGCACCTCGATGCTCCTCGCGGGCTCCTCGCCCACGACGAAGACGAACGCGCCGTCGAGCGCCGCCGGCTCCGGCGGGTGGACGAGCAGCACCGGGATCGCGTGCGTCCGCGCGAACTTCGCCGCCTCGGTCGCCTGCTCCCGATCGGAGCCGGCGATGAGCACCGCGGCGCCCTCGGCGGTGAGGCTGTTCAGCGCCTCGTCCACGCTGCCCTCGCCGCCGTCGTCGCGGCTCACGAGCCGCGCGTCCGCGCCCGGCCGGAGCAGCCCGAGCCCGTGCGCCACGCCGGCGGCGATCTCGACGCCCCGGCGGCGCGACGCGGCCGTGCGCGTCGACAGCAGCAGGCCGACCGTGGGCGGCTCGACGCGCGCGGCCCCCGCGCCGGCCGCGAGCTCGAAGATCGCGTCGCGCTGGGTGCCGAGCGCCGCGTCGGCCCGATCGAGCAGCTCCTTCGCGAGCGCCACGTCGCGGCGCTCGCGGGCGACGATCGCGAGGCGCTCGGCGACCAGCGAGCGCAGGTCGACCTCCGGGCTCACGACCTCGCCGGTCGCCCGCCCGGCGCGGAGCGCCCAGACGAGGTGATCGATCGGCACCTCGCGCAGCTGCGCCCCGATCTGCGCCCGGACGGCGGCGCGCCGGTCGTCGTCGGCCTCGCGCAGCCAGACGCTCATCAGCTCGATCGCCTGCGTCCACGCGCCCGCCTCCATCGCGGCGGCGGTGACCTCCTCGTTGAGGAGCGCGCGCACGTACGGGTCGATCATCTTGCTCACCAGCGGGCGCAGCACCCCGAAGGCGGGCCTCGGCTTGCCGGCTCGCCGGAGCGCCGCGCCGCGGATCACGCGCGCGAGGTCCCCGACCGCGCTCCGCCCCGCCGCCTCGACCCCGGCCGCGAGCGCCTCGGCGCGGCGGAGGTCCCCGCGCTCCAGGGCGATCCACGCGAGGTGGACGGTCGCGACGCGCGCGAGGTCGTCGGAGGCGTGGCGCCCCCGGAAGGCGAGGAGCTCCGGCTCGAGCGCGATGCGCTCGGCGTGCGCGCCGTTCGCGAAGCGCGAGAGGAGGGGGCGCAGCTCGGCCTGGGCCGCGGGCGACCCGGCCAGCGCCGGGCTCACCGGCGCTCCGCCGTCCTGCGCGCCGCAGCCGGCGGTCGCGGCGGCGAGCGCGAGCAGGGCCGCGGCCGCGATCGCGGCCACGCGGGCGTGACGTGGCCGACGTCGCCGGGCGGCGCGGCGGCGCGGGTTGGCCGCCCCGCCGCCGCTCGACGCGCCAAAGGCAGCGGAAAACCGGCCGGAACTGTTGACTGCGTTCACCTTGACGTCACCCGGGGCATCCCATACACCCGCCGCGCCCGCCTTCCATCGAGGTCAGCGTGTCCGAGGCAACCCCCGCGAGATCGCTCTTTCACGAGAGCCGCCGGTCCTTTCTCCTGCGCAAGCTGCATTCTCTCACCGGCGCCCTCCCCGTGGGCGGTTTCCTGCTCTTCCATTTCTGGACGAACGCGAAGGCGCTCCAGGGGCAGGAGCGGTTCGACGCGGCCGTCGCCGAGATCTCGCACATGCCGTACCTGCCCGTGCTCGAGATCGGGCTCGTCGTGCTGCCGCTCGCGTTCCACGCCCTCTACGGGGTCAAGCTGGTGCTCGAGGGCAAGCCGAACGTCGGCAGCTACACGTTCTCGCGCAACTGGATGTACACGCTGCAGCGGGTCACGGGGGTGCTCGCCTTCGCGTTCATCGGCTTCCACCTCTGGTCGTACTGGGCGCAGAAGTGGCTGGGCCGGATGGCGCCCGAGGAGTTCTACCCGCGGCTGTGCGCCGACATGGCGTCGACCGTCGGCGGCGTCCCGGTGATCGCGCTCGTCTACCTCTTCGGCATCGCGGCGAGCGTGTTCCACTTCGCCAACGGCCTCTGGGGCTTCTGCTTCTCGTGGGGGATCACCGTGTCGCGCCGGGCGCAGCGGATGGCCGCGGTGGTCTTCGGCGCGGTGGGCCTCGTGGTCTTCCTGTTCGGCGCCAACACGGTGATCTATTTCGCCACCGGCGCGCCGTTCCCCGGGACGCCGGGCCCGTCGGCGGAGGGGGGCCGCACCTGCGCGGACATCGCGTCGACCTCGACCGGCTCCACCGGCTCCCCCGCGCGCGCGTCTGTCGGCGCCGGCGTCGGCGTCGGCGCCGGCGTGGGCGCGCCGGCCTCGCACTGACCATCGTATCGGCCGCGCCCTTCCGGGGAGCGGCGCGGGAGCATCGGGATCGAACATGGCCGCGAAGAGCACGACGAGGAGCGAGGGGGGGAAGGTTCGGCGCGTGATCGTCGTCGGGGGCGGGCTCGCCGGCCTGATGACGGTGATCAAGCTGTGCGAGGCGAAGGTCCCTGTCGACCTGATCTCCCTCGTGCCGGTGAAGCGCTCGCACTCGGTGTGCGCGCAGGGCGGCATCAACGCCTCGGTGAACACGAAGGGCGAGGGCGACAGCCCCCAGGTGCACCTCGAGGAGACGGCGTACGGCGGCGATTTCCTCGCGAACCAGCCGCCCGTCAAGGGCATGGCCGAAGCGGCGCCGGGCATCGTCAACATGCTCGATCGCATGGGCGTGCCCTTCAACCGGACGCCCGAGGGCCTGCTCGACTTCCGCCGCTTCGGCGGCACGCTCTACCACCGCACGGCGTTCGCCGGCGCGACGACGGGGCAGCAGCTGCTCTACGCGCTCGACGAGCAGGTGCGGCGGTACGAGCTCGCCGGCGTGACCGACGAGCACGGCGTGGCGATCCCGGGCGAGAAGATGGTCCGGAAGTTCGAGTTCTGGGACTTCCTCGAGGCGATCCTCGACGACTCCGGCACGTGCGTGGGCTGCGTCGCGCAGGACCTGAAATCGATGCAGATCCGCGCCTTCACGGGCGACGCGGTCGTGCTCGCGACGGGCGGCTGCGGCATCGTCTTCGGCCGCTCCACGCTGAGCGTCATCTGCACGGGGACGGCGGCGTCGGCGGTCTACCAGCAGGGCGCGGTGTACGCGAACGGCGAGTTCATCCAGGTGCACCCGACGGCGATCCCGGGCGCCGACAAGCTGCGGCTCATCTCGGAGAGCGCGCGCGGCGAGGGCGGCCGCGTCTGGGTGCCGAAGGACAAGACCGACGCGCGGAACCCGCGGGACATCCCCGAGAAGGAGCGCGACTACCTCCTCGAGCGGATGTACCCCGGCTACGGCAACCTCGTCCCCCGCGACATCGCCGCGCGCGCGATCTTCAAGACGTGCTTCCACGAAGGGCGCGGCATCTGGAACGCCGCGACGGGCCGGAACGAGAACGAGGTCTACCTCGACCTGACCCACAAGGACGAGAAGTTCCTCCGGTCGAAGCTCGCGGGCATCCTCGAGATCTACGAGAAGTTCGCGGGCACCGACCCGTACAAGAACCCGATGAAGGTCTTCCCGGCGGTCCATTACTCGATGGGCGGCCTGTGGGTCGACTACGAGGCGGACGCGCGGGGCTCGCTCAAGGCCGGGTCGCCGCGCAACCACGCGACGAGCATCCCGGGCCTCTACGCGGTGGGCGAGGTGGACTACCAGTACCACGGGGCCAACCGGCTCGGCGCCAACTCGCTGCTCTCGTGCATCTACGCCGGCATGGTGTGCGGGCCGGCGGTGGCGACCTATCAGCGGAGCATCAAGCGGAGCGCGCTCGACCTGCCGCGCTCGATCTTCGACAAGGCCGAGAAGCGCGCGGAGTCGAGCTACCAGCGCATCCTGACGCAGAACCAGGACGCGAAGCAGCCGGAGAACGCGTACCGGCTGCACCAGGAGCTCGGCGAGACGATGCTGCGCGACTGCACGATCGAGCGCGACAACGCCACGCTCGACCGGGTGCTCGAGAAGCTCGGCGAGCTCGAGGAGCGGGCGGGGCGGATCAAGTGCACGGACACGGCCCCGCGGGTGAACCAGGGGGCGCAGTTCGTGCGCCACCTCGAGAACATGCTGGTGCTCGCGCGGGTCATCGCGCAGGGCGCGAGGAACCGCGACGAGTCGCGCGGGGCGCACTACAAGCCGGAGTTCCCGGCGCGGAACGACGCCGCGTGGATGCGCACGACGCTGGCGCGCCACGAGGAGAAGGGCGCGGTGAGGTTCGTCCGCGAGTTCGACTACGCGTGCGCCGGCCAGTCGATCCACGTGACGGACGCGGTGGACACGTCGCTCGTGACGCCGCGGGAGCGCAAGTACGAGCAGGCGGGCGCGGCGAGCGCACAAGCGACAGGGAAGCTGTCGCAGAAGAGCGTGTAGGATGGCCAAGGCGAGCGGAGACGAGGCGAACGGGGCGGCGGCGCCGGCGCAGCCGAAGGGCGAGGGCCGGCTTGTGCACCTGCGCGTGCGGCGGCAGGACACCGCGGATCGGACGGAGTCGCGGCGCTGGGAGGAGTTCAAGGTCCCCTACCTGCCGCAGATGAACGTGATCAGCGCGCTGCAGCAGATCCAGAAGGATCCGCGGACCGTGGACGGCAAGGAGGTGGCTCCTGTCGTCTGGGAGGCGGTGTGTCTGGAGGAGGTGTGCGGCTCGTGCACGATGGTGATCAACGGTCGGGTCCGACAGGCCTGCTCGGCGCTCATCGACCAGCTCGCGCCGAAGGGCGAGGTGATCACGCTGGAGCCGATGTCCAAGTTCCCGCTCGTGCGCGACCTGCTCGTCGACCGGAGCCGGATGTTCGAGGACATGAAGCGCGTGCGGGCGTGGATTGACATCGACGGCACGCACGAGCTCGGCCCGGGCCCGCGCGAGTCGCCGGAGCGGCAGCAGGAGCGGTATCCGCTCTCCCGCTGCATGACGTGCGGCTGCTGCGTCGAGGCGTGCCCGCAGTACAGCGACGGGACGAAGTTCGTCGGCGCCTTCGCCATCAACCTGGTGCGGCTCTACAACATGCACCCTTCGGGGGCGATGCACGAGGGCGAGCGCCTCGAGTCGGTGATGAGCGAGGGTGGGATCACCGATTGCGGCAAGTCGCAGAACTGCGTCGAGGTGTGCCCGAAGGAGATCCCGCTCGTCGACTCGCTCGCGGCCGTCTCCCGCGACACGACGAAGCGGATGCTGTTCGGCTGGCTGCTGAAGTAGGCGCGCCCCCTCTAAGGAAACAGCGACCCCGTCCCGAGCCCGAGCCCGTTCCCGAGCCCCATCTGCAGCGCGTCCGGCGCGCGCGGCCGCGCCAGCTTGTCCAGGCGCATCCCGAGCAGGTGCGTGACGAGCGTGCAGGCCTGGTGCGCCCGCGCCGTCGCCTCGCACCCCATCCAGGCGCCGAGCGGCTCCCGCTCGCCGTCCTCGGCGTAGCGGATCACCGCGCCGCCCTCGGCGACCGTGATCCAGGCGTTCGCCTGGCGCGGCAGCGAGGCGTGCAGCACGCCGACCTGGCCCAGCGGATCGTCGTTCGGGCCCGTGACCCGGCCGTCCGGCTCGAGCAGCGCCACCGGCTCGGCCTCCAGGCCGAACACGCGCCCGCCGCGATCGACGCTGAGCTGGTGCTCGCCGTTCACGAGGATCTTGCCGTCCGGCATGACGTCGACCGTGAGGTCGGCGAGCGCCCAGCGCGCGCGGGGGATGTCGAGCAGCGCGCCGCCGCGCACCCAGTTGGCGGGGGGCGTCGCGGCGCACGCCGCGAGCAGCGAGAGCGGTACGACGAGAGCGAGGCGTCGCATGCGCCGAGCATACCCCAAGGACGCGCGGCGCGTGGGCCGGCGGGCCAGGGCGGCCTGCTTGTTGTGGAGGATGGATGGAAGCGCGGCGCGTGGGCCGGCAGGCCAGGGCGGCCTTACACCTTCTCGGTCCCGGTCGTGCCGAGCAGCCCCGTCGGCTTCACGAGGAGCACCCCGATCAGCACCGCGAACACAAGGACGTCCTGCAAGCCGGAGTAGGGCGTGAGCTTCGTCATCTCTCCGATGATCCCGATCAACATGCCCCCGAGCATGGCGCCCGTGATGTTGCCGATGCCGCCGATGACCGCCGCCACGAACGCGCGGTTGCCGATGACGACGCCCATGGTGGGGTACACCTGCGACTGATCGAGGCAGTACAGCACCGCGCCCACCGCCGCGAGCATCGAGCCCGTGAGGAAGGTGAGCGCGATGATGCGGCTCGTGCGGACGCCCATCAGCCGGGCGGCCTCGACGTTCACGCTGAGCGCGCGCATCGCCTTGCCCGTCCAGGTGCGCCGCACGAGCAGCTCCAGGCCGATCATCACGAGGATCGAGGTGACGAAGATCACCTGCCGCGTGTGCTCGATCGGCAGGAGCTGCGGATAGCCGCGGTAACGGGCCGTGAAGAGGAGCTGCGCCAGGTTCTGGAGGAGCACGCTCATCCCGAGCGCCGTGACCAGCGGCGTGATCCGGGTGTTCGCGAGGCCCCGCCCCCGTGAGCGGAGCGGCGCGTAAGCCACCTTCTCGACGACGACCCCGAGGACGCCCGCGAAGGCCATGGCGCAGAGGGTGCCGGCCACGCCCGCGAACAGCGGCGAGCTGTCGGCGCCGAACGCCGCGATCCCGAAGAGCCCGGCGAAGGCGCCCATCATGAAGATCTCGCTATGAGCGAAGTTGATGAGCTTGAGGATGCCGTAAACCATCGTGTAGCCGAGGGCGACCAGCGCGATCATCGACCCCTGGGCGAGCCCCGTGATCAGGGCATTCACGATCTTCTCCATGGAGACCTCTTTACTGCACGTTCCGCGCGCTCCTCACGTCCGAGCCGGCGCGCGGGAATGAACGCTACTGCTTTGCAGCCTTCTCGTTGACCGTCGCGTAGTAAGTAAACTGCTTGTCCTTGATCCGGACGATCACGACCGGCTTGTCCGCGTTGCGCTCGGCATCGATGGTGATGACGCCCGTCGCGCCCTGGAACCCCTTGGTGTCCTGGATGGCCGCCCGGATGTCGTCCGGCGTCATCGCCTTCGCGCGGCCCATCGCGTCGGCCAGCAGCCTGGCCGCGTCATAGCCCTGCGCCGCGATGCTCGACGGCGTGCGCTTGTACCGGTCCTTGTACTTCTGCACGAAGGCCTGCGAGTTGGGCCAGGGGACGTCCGGCGCGTAGTGGTTCGTGAAGTACGCGCCGTCGAGCTCCTCGGCGGCGTCGCGCAGGAGCTCGTTCGCGTCCCACCCGTCGCTGCCGACGAACATGCTCCCTGGTACGCCCGCGGCCTTGGCCTGCCGCGCGACCGGGGCCATGCTCGTGTAATAGATCGGCGCGTAGATCATCTCGGGGTTCGCCGATTTGAGCTCGTTGATGTACGTCGTGAAGTTGGTCTCCTTCTTGAGGAAGCTCTTCTCCATGACGATCTCGCCGCCTAGGCGCTTCACCTCGTCGCGGAACTCCTTGGCGAGGCCCGATGAGTAGAGGTCGTCGGAGGCGAAGAAGAGCCCCACCTTCTTCTTGCCGAGCGTGTTCACGATGAACTGCGCGCCCATCTGGCCCTGCACGTCGTCGGTGAAGCAGGCGCGGAACACGAACGGACCGACCTTCGTCACGTCCGGGTTCGTGGACGACGGCGAGATCATCGGCACCTTCTTCTTGTTGGCGACGATGCCGCCGGCGCGCGACCGCGACGAGGCGACCTCGCCGAGCAGGGCCAGCACGTGATCCCGATCGATGAGCTGCAGGACCTTGTTGGTCGCCTCCTCGGGCTTCGATTTGTTGTCCTCGTAAAGGACGTGGATCGGCTTGCCCTTGACCCCACCGGCCTTGTTGATCTCGTCGATCGCGAGATCGATACCCTCCTTCGAGTCGACGCCGAACGCCGTCTCCTCGCCCGAGAGGCTGAAGTAAGCGCCGACCTTCCACTCGGCGTCGTCCTTGGCGTGCTCGGCCGCGTTGCCGGCCGAACCCTCGCTCTTCTTGTCGCAACCGAGCGTCATCGCGCTGAGCGCGAGCGCCCCGGCGATCATCTTCACCAAACCCCGTCGTCCGAGCATGTCGTCGTCCTCCCTGTCGCCGGGCTGCCTCGCGTGGGGTCGCCCGCGGTGGCCATGGCCGCCCACGGAGCGGCTCAGAGCGCGTGTACTCACCGCGTCTACCATTGTCTACGCGGCACGTCAGCATCGTCGGGCCGCGACGCGGTCGGCGCGGAGCATCTTAAGTGTTCGACTTTCCACGGATTCCGGCGACCGAGCCCGGCGTCGTGGCGCGCGGCGTCGCGCGCCGCGGCCAGCCAACGCGGCGCGCATGGCGGCTAGCCGGTGCGGCGCGCGTGGACGAAGTGCTCGACGTTCCCCTTCGGCCCGCGCACCGCGCTGTCGACCTGGCCGACGACCGAGAAGCCCGCGGCCTCGATGGCGTGGCGCCCGTCGGCGATCGCCGCGAGGCGCGTCGCCTCGTCGCGGATGACGCCGCGGCCGCGGGCGGCGGCCTCGCGGCCCGCCTCGAACTGCGGCTTGATCAGCGCCACGAGATCCCCCGAGGGGCGGAGCAGGCGGGCGATCGCGTCGATGAGGCGGGAGATGCTGATGAACGACGCGTCGACGACGACGAGATCGATGGGGACGTCGAAGTCCTCTCGCTGGAGCTCGCGGGCGTTGACCCGATCGCGCACCTCGACGCGCGCGTCGGCGCGGAGCTTGGCGGCGAGCTGGCCGTAGCCGACGTCGACGGCGAAGACCCGCGCCGCGCCGCGCTGGAGCAGGCAGTCGGTGAAGCCGCCGGTCGAGGCGCCCACGTCGACGCACGTCTTCCCGGCGACGTCGAGGCCGTGCGCGGCGAAGGCCGCGAGCGCGTGCTCGAGCTTCTCGCCGCCGCGCGAGACGAACCGGGGGCCGGAGGCGACGTGGACCTCGGCGTCCTCCGGGAGCAGCGTGCCCGGCTTGTCGATGCGGCGCGGCCCCGAGGTGACCTTGCCGGCCATGATCAGCGCCTGCGCCTCGGTCCGCGAGCCGGCGAGCTTCCGGGCGACGAGCAGGGCGTCGGCGCGCACGCGGGTCATGGCGCCCCCGTCCCGGGCAGGGGCGCGGCGAGGCCTGCGCCGCCGGGGGAGGGAGGGACGGCCGCGTCGCCGGAGAGCGCCAGCGCCTCGCCGTGGAGCGCCCGCGCGACGGCGGCGAGGCCGTCGCCGATGCGGGGGCCCGGGCGCAGCACGACCTCGGTGTTCAGCGGGCGCAGGCGCCCCTCGCGCACGGCGCGCAGGGATCGCCAGCCGGGCGCGTCCCTGAGCCCCGCCAGCCTGGAGGCGCCCCGCATGTCGCCGTCGCTGGACGTGCCGTCGAGCAGGACATCGGGATCCAGCACGAGCAGCTGCTCGACGCTGATCGACGGGTAGGGGCCGCCGCGGGTGATCACGTTCTCGCCGCCGGCCAGACGGATGAGCTCATCGGGGAAGCTGCCGGGGCCCGCGACGAAGAGGGGCGAGGTATCGTAAAGCAGGGCAGCCCGGACGCGCGGGGCGCCTCTCGCGGCGACGGCCTGCTCGACCGCGCGGCGCCGGGCGCGGATCCGGCCGATCGCCTGCTCCGCGCCGGGCGCCGCGTCGAGCCGCCGCCCGAGCTCCGCGAGCATGTCCTCGATCTGCGCGAGCGACTCGGTGTCGGGGAAGCAGGTCACGATCCCGTGCGCGCGCAGCGACTCGTCGAGCGCGGGCCCCGCGGGGCCGCGGGCGCCGACGACGAGGGTCGGCGAGAGCGCGATGATCGCCTCGATGCTCGGGTCGGCGTAGCCGCCGACGCTCGGCAGGCCGAGCACCTCGGGCGGGTGGTCGCAGTAGCGGGACCGGCCGACGAGCGCCGCGCCGGCGCCGATCGCGCAGACCGCCTCGGTGGTGCTTGGCGACAGGGAGACGACGCGCGCACCCGCCGCGCGCGCCGGGGCGGTGCGCCCGCACGCCGCGAGCCCGAGCGCCGCGAGCCCGGCGAGCGCGGCCCGCCGCGAGAGCGCGCGGCCCGGCGCGCCCGGCAGGAGCGAGGCGCGCGCGGCGCCCGGCAGGAGCGAGGCGCGCGCGGCGCCCGGCAGGAGCGCCGCGCCGGCGGCGCTCCGCGTGGAGGAGCGCCGCTCGTCAGCCAAGCCGCTCCCGGCTGCGCCGCCGCCGCAGGCTCGCGAGAGCGCCCAGGCTCGCCGCCCCGAGCACCCAGGGGACCGGCTGCGTCGGATCAGGCCGCGGGCTCACGCTGCAGGACCCGCTCGGCTCGTCGTCCGCGGGCGGCTCGGGGACCTTCGCGCAGAAGCCGGGCTCGCCGTTGCAGCTGTAGCCGTCAGGGCACGCCGCGGCCTCGTTGCAGGGCCGCGTGCAGGTGCCGTCGAGGCACGCGTTCGCGGGGCACTGCTCCGGCTGTTCGCACGTCGCGCCTACCTCCGCCGAATACGCGGGATCGGTGGGGTAGCCGGTCGCCCAGGGGGGCTCCTTGTATCCTCCGGCACGGGCGGCGCGCACGGTCGTCTCTTTAATCCATTCCGCCCAGCGGTACACATAGCCGTAGATCGGATACTCGCAGCCCTCGGCGCCGCGCGAGGTCACGCCGATCACGCGGTGCATCAGATCGAGGCTGGGTCCGCCCGAGTCTCCCTCGCAGATGCCGGTGTCCCCGACCCACTCCGTCGCCTTCACCAGGGACGACGGGCAGCCGTCGGCCACGCAGTCGATGAACAGCCTGTCGCGGCGCCGCCGCAGGCCCGCGCCCGCGCTCTCGTCGTTCGTCGCCCCGAAGCCGACCGCGTAGTACTCCTCGCCCTCCACGAGGGGCACGTCGACGCGCGGCACGAGCGGCACCGCCTCGCTCTCCGGGATCGGCTCGTCCAGGATCAGGATCGCCTGATCGTTGCCGCAGAACGCGTCCGTCCCCTCGCCGGGGAGCAACACGACCTCGCTGCCGCCGTAATAACGCGCGTACCTGCCGATCTCCGCGTCGGTCGTCACGAAGATCCGGCGCGCGAGGTGCGTGTCCGTGAACTTCGTGGATCGACAGGTGATCTGGCCGTCGAGCTCATTGGCCATGTCCGACACGCAATGACGGGCCGTCAGCACCACGTTCGGGGCGATCAAGCTGCCGGTGCAGATCGCGCCGATCTCGTCGTTGTAGATGCCCACGACAGCCCTGTCGCCGTCGTCGAGATATCCGTCCTGAATGGCGTCCCGCGCCTCACCGATCTCGTCAGGAGGCGCCTCCAGGGCCGAGCTGCACGCCGTCGCAGCGAGTCCCAGGGCGAGAATCCAGGTGACTCTGGGCAAGCAAAACGACATCGAAAGCCTCCAGATACTGCAATGTCTGCGCGCCGCGGGGTGCCGCAAGGAGCAAAAGATTCTAGAGGCGAAGCCGCTGACGTGCACGCGCGGCGGGTGCGATGACCGTGCGATGACCGACTCGGCGCGTTGCTCCCCCCACATAACAGAGAGCTCTTGCAGGATCGGCCGGCGCGCCGACGCGTTCGACGCCGCGCGCCGCCATGGCGGCGCCAGGGGCGCGGCGGCCGCTCCCCCCTGAAATTCCGCGGGAACGCGCGCGGCCCAGGTGTTGCGGGGCGGTGGGGCCGTGATCGATCCCGTCCTGCTCTTCGGCCTGGCGCTCGCCGCGGGCGCGCCGCTCGCCCTCTCTCCGCTGGCCACGGCGCTCGGCGCCGCGCTCGCCGCGGCGGCGCTCCGCCGCCGGGCCGGCCGCGCCGCGCTCGCCGCCGCCGGGGTGGCGCTCGTCGTGAGCGGCCTCCGCGCCCGCGCGCTGCTCGACGGCGCGGGCGCCGCCTACGATGGCGCCCTCGCGCAGCTGCAGCCGCCGGCGCGCTGCGAGGTGGCGTGCGCCGTCGTCGGCTCGCCGGTCGTCGTCGGGGCGGCGCAGCGGCGCTCCGCCGGGGCGCGCGGCGCGGACGACGAGCCGCCGGCCTCGCGCATCGACGTGGAGCTCTCCGGCGGGACGTGCGGCGGGCGAGCGCTGCAGGGGCCGCTCCGGGCGCGCCTCTACGGCGCGCCGATGGACCTCGCCCGGGGCGACCGCCTCGAGGTCACCGTGGACCTCGCGCCGATCCACCTGTTCCGGAACGAGGGGCTCCGGAACGCGACCGCCGCGATCGCGCGGAGCGGGATCGTCGCGAGCGGGACGATCGTCGAGGCGCGGCGGATGTCGGAGGGCCGCGCGATCGACGTGCGCGCGGCCGTCGATCGCGCGCGGGCCTTCGTGCGCGGGCGCATCGAGGCGACGTTCCACCCCGACGCGGTGGCGCTCGGGCGCGCGCTCGTGCTCGGCGAGACCGACCTCGCGCCCGAGGACCAGGAGGCGTTCCGCGAGAGCGGCCTCGCGCACCTGCTCGCGGTCTCGGGGACGCACCTCGTGCTCGCGGTGGCGGGCTTCGCGGCGGCGCTCCGCGCGATCCTCGTCCGCGTCGGGCCGATCGCCGCCCGGTGGGACGCGGGCCGGATCACCGCGGCGCTGTGCGTGCCGGCCGCGTGGCTGTACGCCGACTTCGCCGGCGGCGGCGGCTCGGCGATGCGCGCCGCGGCGATGCTCAGCTGCGCGATGGGCGCCCGCCTCTTCGGCCTCCGTCCGGTGGGCGTCCGCTGCTTCGCCCTGTCGCTCGCGGGCGCCGCCGCCGTGGATCCGCTCGTCGCGTGGGATCTCTCGTTCGGCCTGTCCGCGGCCGCCACCGCCGGGCTGCTCTGGCTGCAGCGTCCGCTCGCCGCGCTGCTCGTGCCCGGGGAGGGGAAGCGCGGCGTCGAGCAGGGGCGCGGCGCCGAGGGCGGGCCGGGCGGGTCGTCGGCGCGGGAGCTCGCGCGCAAGGTCCTCGCGCCGCTCGCGACGACGCTCGCGGCCATGTTCGGGTGCGCGCCGCTGCTGCTCATGAACGGCGAGACGTTCCCCCTGCTCGGCGTGGCCGCGAACGTTGTCGCCGCGCCGATCGGCGAGCTGGCGGCGCTCCCGTTCTGCCTCGCGCACGCCGTGCTCTCGTGGGCGCCGCCGGTCGAGCGCGGGTGCGCGCTCGTCGGGTCGGGCGCGCTGCTCGCGGTCCGCGCCGTGGCCCGCGCCTCGGCGGAGACCGGCGTGGTGCTGCGCCTGCCCGAGCCGTCGCCCGCCCAGCTGGCCGCGCTCGCCGCCGCGATCGCGCTCGCGTGGGCCGCGGAGCGCCGCGGCCGCCGGCTCGCCGCGCTCGCCGCCGGCGCCGCCGCGTGGCTGCTGCTCGAGGGCGTCGCCACGCGCGCGGGCGCGCCCCGCGGCGTGCTGCGCGTCAACGTCCTCGACGTGGGGCAGGGCGACGCCATCCTGATCGACCTGCCCGAGGGCGGCGCGATGCTCGTCGACGCGGGCGGCTTCGTGGGCAGCCCCGTCGACACGGGCGCGCGCGTGCTCCGGCCGCTCCTGCGGTCGCGCCGCCGCGCGCGCCTCGACGCGGTCGTCCTCTCGCACCCGCACCCCGATCATTTCGGCGGCCTGCCGGCCACGGTGGAGGGCGTCGAGGTCGGCGAGCTCTGGGACACCGGCCAGGGCGAGGCCGAGGGCGCGGGCCCGGTCTACCGGAAGCTCCTGTCGGACCTGCGCCGGCGCGGCGTGCCCATCGTGCGGCCCGACGCGCTCTGCGGCAGGCCGCGGATCCTCTCGGGGGCGACGATCGAGGTGCTCGCGCCGTGCCCGGAGCTCCACCCCGACCGGGGCGCCAACGACAACTCGTTCGTCGTGCGCATCACCTACGGGGCTCGATCCGCGCTGCTCGTGGGCGACGCGGAGCACGAGGCCGAGGACGCGCTCGTGGCGCGCTACGGCGCCGCGCTCCGCGCCGATCTGCTCAAGGTGGGGCACCACGGCAGCCGGACGTCGACCGGCGCGGCGCTCCTCGCGGCCGTCGACCCCTCGATCGCCGCCGTCTCCTGCGGCGTCCGCAATCGCTTCGGGCACCCGAGCCCGGAGGTGCTCTCCCGCCTCTCGGCGCGCGGCGTCGCGATCGCGCGCACGGACCGCGGTGGCGCCCTGACCTGGGAGACCGACGGCGAGCGCGTCCTCTGGTCCCGCCCGGGCGAGCCGCCGCGCCCGGCCCCTGCTCCCCGCGACGGGAGGACCGCCCCCGGACACGTCCCGGAGAACGGTGGGCCGTGAGCTGGAAAAAATCGCCGCTCCGGGCGGCTGTCAGCTGGCCTCCCCATCCTTGCGCCTGGACGTCCCCTGAGGGACGCTGGGTCGATGTCTCGAAGCGCGATGACGACCACGATCCGCCGCCGCCTGGCGGGCGAGATCGGTCGTATCGACAAGCAGGCGCCCTTCCGCGTCGCGCTGTCTTACCCCTCGCCGTACCGGGCCGGAATGAGCTCGCTCGGCTTCCTCCAGATCTACAAGACCATCCAGGCCGAGCCCGGGATGGCGTGCGAGCGGGCCTTCCTGCCGGACGACGAGGGCCAGGGCGCGGGCGGCCCCCCGATCACGTACGAGGGGCTCCGCCCCATCTCCGATTTCCCTGTCATCGCGCTCTCGGTGGCCTACGAGCTCGAGCTCGCCGGGGTCGTCCGCCTGCTCGAGCTGGCGGGGATACCGGCGCTCCGGGAGGAGCGCTCCTTTCGCGATCCGTTCGTCCTCGCGGGCGGTCCGCTCACGTTCTCGAACCCGCTGCCGCTCGCGGTGTTCGCCGACGCGATCATCATGGGCGAGGCCGACACCCTGGCCGTGGAGGCGCTCCGCGTGCTGCGGGACGCCCCGTCGCGGGAGGCGGCGCTCGACGCGCTGGCGGCCCTCCCCCACGTCTTCGTCCCCGCGCGCCACGGCGCGGAGATGCCCCCGGTCGCGCAGTGCGACAACGCGCTCCTCCCCGCCTGGTCGCCGATCCGCGCCGAGGAGACCGAGCTCTCGAACATGTTCCTCATCGAGGCGGAGCGGGGCTGCTCGCGCGGGTGCACCTACTGCGTGATGCGCCGCTCGACCAACGGCGGCATGCGCATCGTCCCGAAGGAGCGCCTCCTCGAGCTCATCCCCGAGGACGCGAGGCGCGTCGGCCTCGTCGGCGCCGCGGTCAGCGATCATCCGAAGATCGTCGAGGTCGTCCGGACGCTCGCCGAGCGGGGCTGCGAGGTCGGGCTGAGCAGCCTCCGGCCGGACCGGCTGACCGACGAGTTCGTCGGCGCGCTGCGGCTCGCGGGCTACAAGACGCTCACGACGGCGATGGACGGCACGAGCGAGCGGGTCCGCGAGACGCTCGAGCGGCGCGCCCGGCCCAGGCACCTCCAGCGGGCCGCGGAGCTCGCGCGGCAGCACGGGATGAATCGGCTCAAGCTGTACCTGATGGTCGGCGTCCCCGGCGAGACCGACGCCGACGTCGACGAGTGCGTCGCCTTCGTCGCGGAGCTGTCGCGGATCGTGCCCGTCGCGCTCGGGATCGCGCCGTTCTGCCCGAAGCGCAACACGCCGCTCCACGGCGCGCGCTTCGCCGGGATCGACGTCGTGAACAAGCGGCTCGACCGGCTCCGCCGCGGGCTGCGGGGCCGCGCGGACGTGCGGGCCACGAGCGCGCGCTGGGCGTGGGTCGAGGCGGTGCTCGCCGCGGGCGGCGAGGCCGAGGGGCACGCCGTGCTGCAGGCCGTGCACGCGGGCGGCTCGTTCCGGGACTACGAGCGCGCGTTCGAGAAGATCAAGCGGCCGGAGCCGCCGCGCCGCCAGAGCCTGCCGCTGCTCGCGGCGGGGTGAGCGGGGCGGCAGCCCGGCCCGGAGGGTGCCACGTGACGATGAAGACGCTGACCCTCTTCACGCGCGAGCGCTGCCACCTCTGCGAGGTGGCTCACGCCGCGCTCGAGCGTGTGCGCGCCCGGCTGCCGTTCGAGCTCGCCGTCGTCGACCTCGATCGGGAGGCCGGCCCGGAGAAGCGAGCGCTGTACGACTGGGAGGTCCCCGTGGTCGAGCTCGATGGGCGGAAGATCATGAAGTACCGCGTCGACGAGCGGCGGCTCGAGCGGCTGCTCTCCGGCCCGGAGTGAAGCACCGCGTCGAAGAGCGGGGGCGGGGCGTTTCGGCCCGCTTTCGCCCTGCGCCGCGCTACGCTATGCGAACCCCCGTGAAGTGGACGACCCTCGCGCAGCTCGCCTTCATCCTCGTCGCTGCCGTCGCCGTCTACGGCTTCGTGCACGCCGCGCAGAATGACCAGCGCACCACCGGCTGCGAGGCCATCTGCGCCCTGCGCCCCGCGTACGCCGGCCGCAACCGGCTCGCGCCGGACTTCGAGCTGCCGGACATGAACGGCAAGCCCGTCCGGCTGTCGTCGTTCCGGGGCAAGACGGTCTTCCTGAACTTCTGGACGAAGACCTGCGCTCCGTGTCTGCAGGAGATGCCGGCGCTCGCGGAGCTCGGCCGGATCGCCCAGTCGCGGAAGGACATCGTCGTCCTCACGATCTCGACCGACGAGGGTCCGGACGACGTGCGCGACGCGCTCAAGGTGGCCCTGAACGGAGACCCGCCGTTCCCTGTCCTCTTCGACCCGGAGTCCAAGGTCGTGATGGACCAGTACGGCACGCAGCTCTACCCGGAGACGTGGATCATCGACCCGAACGGGATCATCCGGGCCCGCTTCGACGGCGCGCGGGACTGGTCGAGCAGCCTGGCCATCGAGGTGGGCGAGATGGTCTCGCGCTGGGGCAGCTGCCCGGCCGATATCTACAAGAGCAAGCCGCGCGCCGGGTCCGTCGACGTCTGCGCCGACGACTCCTGAGCGGGCTCCTTGCCGTGAGGGCGGTGGGAGCGCTTAGGATCTACCCATGAAGCTCGAAGCCGCCAACGTGCTCGCGTTCGAGGCGGGCAGAGCCCTCCTCGGCGCGGCGCGGCCGCTCGACGTGGAGATCGAGGGGGTGACGATCCACGTCACCCCGCAGCGCGAGCCGCCGATCGCGTGGCCCGCGCTTCCCTACGGGAAGCCGATCCCTGGCCTCGATGAGCAGCGCCACGGCCCGTGGCCCTCGGCGGTGCGGCTCGACTGCTCGTGGAAGGGCGGACACGTCGCGCTCGTGGCCCGCTGGAGCACGTGGCGCGCCAAGCCGCGCTATTACGGGCAGCTCGCGCTCGAGGTCGCGACCGCGCCACGCAACCGCCAGATCGTCTGGAGCACGGTCACCCAGCGCATCCTCGACGTCTCGCCCGAGGGCGAGGACGCGATGCTCGAGGACGCGGTGATCCCGGTGAGCCTCGCCCTCTTCGATCGCGAGAAGGGCGACGAGAAGCGTGCGTACCTGCGCTACCAGATCGAGCTCGCCCGCAAGCTCGGGCTCCCGTTCATGGGTGCGGCCACGGCGACGCTCTTCCGGGTGCCGCAGGGTTTCTCGGGCGCGCTCGACCCCGACGCCTTCGCCCGCGTCGTGCGCGCGGCGCTCGTGAAGCTGCCCTTCGTCACGCGCGGGGAGGACAGCGACGTCGAGGGCGAGCCGTACGTGGATATCCGGCGCGCGCTCGCGCCCTCGAGGCGACCCGTGCCGGAGAAGAGCGAGGGCGTCGTCGAGGCCGCGGCGGGCGAGCCCCCGCCCGATCTCGCCGGGCAGGACAGCACGCTCTTCGACGAGCTCGGCGTCTTCCGGTTCGGCCCTTTCGAGGAGTTCCGCTGGACCGATCTCGGCCGGATCAACGTGGTCATCGGCCGCAATGACACCGGCAAGAGCACGCTCCTCAAGCTGGCATATGTGCTCGCCAGGAGCGTGCAGGACTACACGCGGCGGATGGACGCCGACCGGCCCTCCCTGGGGGAGGTCCTTGCCGAGAAGCTCATGTGGACGTTCCAGCCCGCGAGCGCGCACCTCGGCGACCTCGTGAAGAAGCGCAGCCCCGGGGACGCCGTCTTCGGCGCCACGCTGTGCAACGCGGTGTACTCCGCGCTCCTCTCGGCGTCGGACGCACGGTCGCTCCGCATGGACGACGAGGGCGGCCCGCAGCTGAACCTGCGCGCTCTGTTCATCCCCCCGAAGGAGATCCTCACGTCGGTCGACGCCATCACGTCGCTCCACGAGCAGGACAAGCGCTTCGGCTTCGACGACACGTACTACGACCTCGCGGTCGCGCTCCGCGGCGAGGTGATGCAGGAAGATCTCCCGGACAGCCTGCGCCGCGTGCTCATCTCCCTCCGCGAACTGTTCTCGGGCGAGATCGTCCGCGAGAGCGGGAGGTTCGTGTTCCGCCGGGGCGACGATCAGTTCTGGATGTCCCAGGTCGCCGAGGGCATCAAGAAGATCGGCCTCTTCGCGAGGCTCATCCAGAACGGCGAGCTCCGGCGGAACACCGTGCTGTTCATCGACGAGCCCGAGACCAACCTGCACCCCGCGGCGGCCCGCGCGCTGGTGCGCATGCTCCACGACGTGTCGCTCGCGGGCGTCCAGATCTTCATGGCGACGCACAGCTACTTCATCCTGAAGCAGCTCGAGCTCGTGGCCAGGCAGCACAAGGCGGACGTGCGCCTCTGCGCCCTCACGAACCGCGAGGGCCACGTGAGCGGGAGCTTTCATGATCTCTCCGAGGGCATGCCACCCAACGAGATCGTCCAGGAAGAGCTCTCGATGGGTGATGAGGACGTCGACCTCGCGATGGCGGGTTGACGCTCATGGCGGAAGAGTCGGGCTTCGCGTTCACCCCGCCCGACGTGGCGTGGTTCCGCTTCGAGGACCTCCCCACCTACCGGCGACTCTCGGGCGCGGGCGTCGCGGAGATGGACTTCACGTACTGGGATCCCGACCGCGGCCGTGTCGTCCTCCTCGAGATCAAGGACTACACCGGGCGCGACGCACCCGGCCACCTCGCCGATCGCCTGATCGCCAAGGGGCGGGACTCTCTGGTCATGCTCCAGAGCGCGTGGCGCGGGGGCGACACAGGGATCGGCGCCACCCTCGCCAGGGAGCTCCCCGAGCGGTTGCGCGTCCGCTCGCGCGTGCGGCTCATCTTCGTGCTCAAGGTCGATGCCGCCACGCGGATGAAGCCGATCAGCACGATGAAGGACCATATCGCCTGCTCGATCCGGGCGTACGCGGAGCTCCTCGGCCTGACGTGCGACACCGTGGTCATGAACCAGGACAAAGCCTCCGCGCTCGGCTTGCCCCTCCGCGTCTCGCCCCCTCCGCGGTAGTGGCGCGACGCGCCGATTCACGCGGGCGCCGGTGCTGGATGGGAGAGTGGTTGAGGGGCGACGAGGCGCAGCGGCCCAGGTAAACGCGCCGCCCCGCGCATCGGAGCGCAGAAGACCGCGCGGGAGGCGCGGACCGGCAGATGCGAGGTTACCGGCAGCCCGCGGAAGTATACGTCTTCCCGGCCGGACAGCAGAAGAGCATGGATCCCTTGCAGTCCTGTGTGCAGGCGCCTGCGCCCGCGACGCGGTTCCATCCGCAGGAACGGCCGCCTGGGCAATAGGGCAGGCAGGAACTGCCCACGGAGCCGTAGCCCGAGGGACAGCAGTGCGCGACCTGGTTCCCGCTTTGACACTCGCTGGAGCCGGACCAGTCCGACAGGGAGCAGCAGAGCCCGGGGCCGCAGGCCGTCAGCGCCTCGGACGCCTCCTCCACCTCTTCGGTGACGGCCTCGCTCGATAGGCTCTCGTCCGTCACCACGTCGGGCGGATACGCCATGCACCCCATGAAATAAGCCGACAACATGACGCAGAGTCCAGCAATGAAACGTCGCATGATGTCCTCCTGAAATGGGTCGAGGCGCCTCGCGCGACGATGACCTCGCGCGCTGTCCTCGATGGTTCGTTCGCCGCTGTCCTCGGTCGTCTGACAAGGTTCGTTGGTTTTCTTTCGTCGCTTCTTGGGGCGGTCCAAGGCGGGCTCCTCTCCCCGGCTCGCCGGCGCGGTGCTCCGCAAGGCAGCGGCCGCGCCCGGGTATCTCCGCCCCGAGAGCCGCCCCCACCCCCGGCGCCAGCACCCGATCGCCGCCGTCCCCGAACGGCGATCCGCCGTTCCTGGTCCTGTTCGACCCCGACGCCAGGTCGTGCTGGACACGTACGGCACGTAGCTCTCCCAGGAGACGTGGATCCTCGATCCGGACGGCATCCTCCGGGCCCGCTTCGACGGCGCGCGGGACGGGTCGAGCAGCCTGGCGCTCGAGGTGGGCGAGATGATCGCGCGCTGGCCGCTTGGCGCACCCGCGAAAGATCGTTATGTGAGTCACCCACCATGACCGCCCGGAGGCCGACGTCGCCGACAGCGCACCCGCCGCAGCCGCCCGCAACCGGCGAGGGGGGAGACGGGAGCGCCTCGGACGAGCGGGTCGCGGCGGCGCGGCAGGCGCTGCTCGAGGGGGTCGGCGCCGAGATCGCCGCGTCGTTCCCCGGCATCACCCGGCTGGGTGGGCAGGTCGTGGCGGCGCTCTACCTGGCGGACGAGCCGCGCTCGATGGACGAGCTCAGCCAGGAGCTCGGCCGCTCCAAGAGCAACATCTTCGCCAACCTGCGCGGCCTCGAGGCGGCCGGGATCATCGAGCGCCGGCGGGAGTCGGGCGCGCGGCACGACTCGTTCGCGCTGCGCGGCAAGTACCCCGACGTGATCGTCGGCGCGTACCTCGGCCGCCTGCGCCGCGTGGTGCAGGACAAGCGCGCCCTCGCGCGGCGCGCGCTCTCGCTGCTCGGCGACGCGCAGGGCGCGGAGGCCGACGCGATGCGCTCGCGGCTCGACGACCTGTCGCGCAAGTACGACCTGTTCGCCGACCTGATGGAGCAGCTCCTGCCGTCGATCGACGGCCCGGTCGATCTGGAGCGGCTCATCGCGCAGGTGCCCGAGGCGATGGTCCGCTCCCTGAACGCGGCGGCCCGCGTCGCCTGGGCGGCGGGCGACGCGATCAGCCGCCTGAGCGGCCGAGCGGGGCGCAAGAAGTAGCGGCGGCCGGCGTCACCCGCGCGGCGGGCAGTCCCGCATCTCGATGAGGATGCCGGTCGACGTCTCGATCCGGTGCATCAGGTTCACCTCCCGCGTCACCGGGGAGGGCGTGATCGGGTTGGGCGCGGCGCCCACGATCATCGGCCGGTCGGGGTCGCCGTCGACGAAGACCATCAGCACCTCGATGCCGGGCTTGAGCGGGAAGTGGATCCCGTAGTTCGGCCCGGCGTGCGGCTGGATCATCCGCACGAGCCGCGAGGGGAAGGCGCGCGACGCGGGATCCCCCGCGTCGAAGTGGAACCGCACCCGGTAGCGCCCCTGCTCGTCGATCGGCGAGACCTCGCCGATCTCGCTGTCCGGGAGCGGCTCGACCAGCGCCGACACCACCCCGTGGATCTTCGGCCGCGGCGCCGTCCGCGGCGGGCGGTAGGCCTGCGCGGCGCGCACAAGGCGCGCGCGGTTGACGTACTCCTGCTCGCCGCCGGCCCCGCCCTCGACGGCCACCGGCTGCACCGCGCGGTGCTCGACCTCGACGGCCAGGAGCCGCTCGCCGTCGAGCCGCGGGTGGCCCTCGAGCGCGAAGACGGCCCCCGGGATCAGCCGGAGCTCGTCGCTCTGGCACTCGAAATAGCGGCTCGACGAGGCCCGCTCCTCGGCGCGGATCCGCGCCAGCTGCTGGCCCTCCTCCGGCGTCTTGTGGTGGGCGCCGTACTCGACGACGCCGCCCCCGAGGCCCGCCGGCGACTCGTGCGCCGCCGTCATGTCGAGCCTTGGCGTCCGGTAGTTGTACTCCTGCATGACGTACGTCGCGGGGAAGGCCCTGGCCTGCTCCCTGAGCTCGAACATGTCGCGCCGCTCGCCCCGCGGCCGGAACACCACCGCGTCGCCCCCCGGCAGCGGCTGGAAGCCCGTCGGCTCGTCGGTGAACACCATCACGTCGCGGCCCGACTCGTGCTCGAAGAAGAACGAGATCCCGAGGTGCTCGGCGAGCCGCGAGATGAAGGCCAGATCCGTCTCCTTGTACTGGACGATCATCTCCCGCTGGGGGTGATCGCGGTAGAGGCGCATCACCACGTCCTCGGGCCCGAGCCCCACCATCGCGAGCTTGTGCTGGATGAGCTCTGGCACGCTGATGTCGAGGAAGACCTGCTGGAGCTCCACAAGCGTCGCGCGGAACGCCCGCGGCGCGAGCCGGAGCCGGTAGGAGCGGAAGGCGGTCTCCGTCTCGTGCCGGTCCTCCACCTCGGCGATCATGCCGTGTACGGTCCGCTCGTCCGCGCCCTCGACCTCGAACACGAGCGACGCCGCCGCCCCCAGCACCTGTTCGATCGAGAGCTCGGCGCCGTCGCTGCACACGACGTCGATGTCGTACGAGAAGAGCTGGCCGATGGCCTCTCTGCCGTGCACCCCGCGCACCCGGAGGAGGTCGCAGGAGAAATCGCTGGAGTCGAGCCGCAGGATCGGCGCCCGCCGTGCCCGGTCCCGGAGCGCGGCCTTCGCCTCTTGAAGCGCTTCCATCGGCGCCGCGCGCGCCGGGCGCGGCGCCGATTCCGATGCGCCCGCCGCGCGGAACGGCACGTGAGCAGGCGCCTCTGGGCCGCCCTGGGACGGCGGGAGCTCCCGCGGCCCTCCGGCGGTCGCCCGCAGCGGCGATGGCGGCACATCGCGAGGCCCTCCGGCGGTCGCCCGCAGCGGCGATGGCGGCACATCGCGCGGCCCTCCGGCGCTCGCTCGCACCGGCGCCTCGACGATCTCTCGGTCGTCCGGAGACGGCGCAGGCGGGGGATCGTCCACCGGCTCGTCCGCCTCCTCCGGGCGCTCGGCGCAGGCCGCGCGCGCGATCGGCTCGCTGCACGGGGGCCCTGCGTCCGGGGCCTCGCGGATGCGCGCGGGGCCGGACGCCGTGGCCATCGTCACGGCGCTGGGCGCGCGGTGCGCCGTCGCGCCCGCGGGCTCACCGCACGGCGGGGCGGCGGGTAGGGACGGCTCGCTGCACCTCAGGGGTTCCGTCGGCTCTCGGTTCATCGTCGCGCCTCCTCCGCGGCTCGCCTGGTACTGTACCCGACGCGGAGGCACGCATGGGTACGCGCGAGGGTGAGGGGTTCAACGGGAAATACCTCCTCATCGAGGTCCCGAATTTCAACGACGCGGCGTCCGAGGCCGAGGCGATGGGCTCGTACCTGCGCCTCGGCGCGGTCAAGGACCCGAGCCTCGCCGGAAGCCCGGGCGCGCCGAGGGGGACCGGCGAGGACCTCGCCGCCCGGGTCACCTCGTTCATCGACGACACCCGCAAGCGCGACGGCTGCCCCGATTTCCTCCCCGAGGCCGAGCGGCAGGCCGAGACAGCGAAGCTCCACACCAAGGGCGGCTGGCGCGATCACTCCGACGGCAACCGCATCACCACCACGCGCGGCGACAAGGTCGAGGTCATCAAGGGCAATTACCGCATGCTCGTCCTCGGCCGGCAGGAGGACACCGCCGGCTGGGACGTCTCCGGGGGCCATATCCAGGACGCCACCGATCTCTGGACCGCCGCCACCACCATCGAATGGGTCCAGAACTACAACGGCACCTGGAAGGTCACCGAGAAGACCGAGAAGGGCGACGTCGACACCACCTATCACGGCGACACGTTCGATCGCTTTTACGGCAACAAGCAAACCAGCATCACCGGCTCCGAGGCCCCCACGGCCGAGCGACCGAACCCCACCTGCCTGAGCTCCACCTGGGCGCAGCGGATCGAGTCGTACACAGGCTCGGCGGCCTGCCCTGTGCCGCAGATCCTCGACGAGACATGGGCCGACCAGATCGCCAGCAAGACGACGGCGACCGCGATCAGCGACGAGACAGCCGCGCAGACCATCTCCAGCACCACGAGCGCCACGTCGATCAGCGACGAGACCACCGCCAGCGCCGTGTCCAGCACGACGACCGCCTCGCTCGTGTCGGACACGACCATCGGCGAGGTCCAGTCGGTGACCATCGGCAATACGAGCGACGTCACCATCGGCAATGCGGCGTCGATCACCGTAGGCGCCACCGAGGAGATCACGATCGGCGGCCTGGTCGAGCTGACGATCGCGGCCATGCTCGAGGTCTCGCTCACGGCGGGGGTCTCGATCAACATGGGCCCCAAGGCCGAGCTCAACCTGACCAACCGGCAGGAGCTCTCCCAGTTCCGCACCAACGTGAAGAACATCTGCGCGAGCGTCTCGTCGGCCGAGTCGGTGAGCACCGGGGCGTACAACCTGATGTCCGGCGTCATCAACCTGTTCTGATGCAGACCAAGAACCTCACGCCCTTCCCCTTCGGCGCCAAGGTCTGCTCGCGCAGGCCGCCGCAGCCCGAGGTCGTCCTCGTCGTCCGCGGCCGGTTCTCGCTCCGCCTGGGCGAGCCGCTCGCGCCGCTGGAAGGGCAGCTCGCGCAGGGGGCGCTGACCGCCGAGACCTTCGAGGGGGGCGAGGGCGAGCGCGACGGCGAATGCACGTACCCCGGCGATTTCGCCGACTGGAAGCCGGCCGCGGATCTCCTGCTCCGCGGCGCCTGCCACCCGCCCCCCGGCGAGCCGCAGCGCGAGCACCCCGTGGGGTTCGCGGTCGGGAGCTGGTCGAAATCGCTGCTCGTTCCGGCGCCGCGCGACGGCCGCCAGGTGCCCGCGCCCTTCGGGCCGATCCACCCGGACTCGCCCGAGCACCGCCGGATGCTCGGCAAGGAGTACGGCCCCTCGTACCGGAAGGCCCGCGCCCCCTGGTACGCCGAGGACTTCGACTGGGCCTATTTCCAGGCCGCCCCGCCGGATCAGCGCCTCGCCGGCCACCTGCGCGGCGACGAGGAGGTCACGCTGCTGAACCTCCACCCCGCCGCGCAGACCGCCTCCTTCCGCCTGCCGGGCCTCCGGATCCGCGCGGTCGTCGAGGACGCCCAGGGCCGCGTGCAGGACGCCCGCATGAGCCTCGACACCCTCTTCGTCGAGCCGGACGCGGGCCTCGTGACGCTGACCTGGCGCGGCCACGCCGAGGTGGCCGAGGACGATCTCGCCGACGTGCGCGCCGTCGTCATCGCCGCCGAGCCGCTCTCGGCTGCGCCGCTGCCGCTCGACGCGTACCGGGAGAAGCTCGCCCAGCTCGCCCGCGATCCGCGCGGCCTCGAGGATCTCCCGCCGGAGGTGCGCGACGCCTACGATCTCGTCCGCGACGGCGCGCCGCGGCCGCCGAGCGCCGCCGCGGACGAGGCGGATCCTGTGTCGAAGCTCCTCGCCGAGCGGCTCGGCGGCCTGCACGCGCCGGAGCAGGACCGCGTGCGGCAGCTCGTCGCGAAGCTCCGGGCCCTGCGCACCCCCGAGGGCGTCGACCTCGAGCGAACCGTCGCGCAGGCGCTCGCGCGGCTCCCGGCGCAGCGGCAGGCCGCGTACCTCCCGGCCGTGCCCGCGGGCACGCCGCGCGTCCCCATGGGCGGCGCGCTCGACGCGCTCGTCGCGCGCGTCGAGGAGCTCCGGCGGGACGCGGCCGCGCGCGGGACGGCGCTCGAGGGCGTCGAGCGCCTCGACGCGCTGCTCCGCGACGCCCGCCTCCGCGAGATCGTCCCCGGCTACCGGCTCCCCGGCGAGGCCGCGGCGCCGCCGCCCGAGCCCGGCCCCGGCGCCGACCTCTCGGGGCGCGACCTCTCCGGGCAGGACCTCTCGGGCCGCGACCTCTCCGGGGCGAAGCTCTCGGGCGCGCTCCTCTCGGGCGCGGACCTCTCGGGGGCGAACCTCTCGAACGCGGATCTCTCGCGGGCCGTGCTGTTCGAGGCGAACCTCGAGGGCGCCGCGCTCCCGGGCGCCGACCTCTCCCAGGCGAACCTCACCGGCGCGCGCGCCGCGGGCGCCGATCTGCGCGGCGCGACGCTCGACCAGGCCATCTTCACCCGCGCCGATCTCGCCCGCGCCCGCCTGGCGAGGGCGCGGGGGCGCGGCGCGCTGCTCGACGAGGCCGACCTCCGCGAGATCGACGGGGAGGAGCTCCACCTCGACGGCGCCGTCCTCCAGGGGGCGAAGCTCGATCGCGCCTGCTTGCGGGGCGCGTCGCTCGTCGGGTGCATGTGCGCCGGATCCTCCGCGACAGAGGCGGATCTCACGGGCGCGTCCCTGCCGCGCACGAGCTTCGCCGACGCCGATCTCGAGCGCGCGACGCTCGTGGAAGCGCGCGGCGAGGGCGCGGCGCTGCTCCGGGCGAAGCTCGACGGCGCCGATCTCCGGTATGCGTCCCTCCCGCGGGCGCACCTCTCGTGGGCCTCGGCCCGGGGCGCGCGCTTCGCGTGCGCGGTCCTTCGCGGGAGCCGCTTCTACCGCGCCTCGCTCGAGCGCGCCGACCTCGCGCAGGCCGATCTCTTCGGCGCCGATCTCTGCAAGGCGCGCCTCGACGGCGCCTCCTTCGCCGGGGCCAGCCTGTACGGCGCCCGCCTCGAGGGCGCGAGCGCCGCCGGCTGCGATTTCAAGGGGGCGAACCTGCGGCGCTCCAGCCTGGAGGGCGCGTGAAGAGCGTCGAGGAGCTGCTCGACCGCCTCCGCGCCGGCGCGCCGCTCCGCGGCGCCCGCCTCGACGGCCTCGACCTCTCGGGCCGGGATCTCACGAACCTCGATCTCGCCCGCGTCAAGCTCCTCCGCACCAGCCTGCGCGGCGCGCGGCTCGCGGGCAGCGCGCTCCCGGGCGCGCACCTCGTCGAGTGCGATCTGCGCGACGCGGATCTCGCGGGCTGCGCGCTGGACGGCGCGCTCGTGCTCGGCTCGAACCTCGAGGGCGCGCGCCTCGCCGGCGCGACGCTCACCCGCGCGAAGCTCTCGTACCAGCGCCTCGCCCGCGCCGATCTCTCCGGCGCGACGATCGTCGAGGTCGAGGCGGTGGGCTCGGACTGGTCCGGCGCCCGGCTCGCCGGCGCGACGCTCTCGGGCTCGCGCCTCGACCTCGCGAACCTCGAGGGCGCGGATCTCACCGAGGCCCGCGTCGCGCGCGCCTCGTTCACCCGCGCGAACCTCCGCGGCGCGCGCCTCGCCCGCGCCCGCGTCGAGGCCTGCGCCTTCGTGGGGGCCGATCTCGGCGGCGCGGACCTCGACGGCGCGGAGCTCGATCGCGCGGTCTTCCTCAAGGCGGACCTGCGCGGCGCCCGCTTCCCGAAGCGCATGCACGGCGTGGTCCTCGACGAGGCAAAGCTCGGCCGGCCCGAGCTCGCGGGCAAGGACCTCGCCGGGGCCGACCTCACGGGCGCGGATCTCTCCGGCCTCGACCTCGCGGGCGCGGATCTCTCCCTCTGCTCGCTGCGCGGCGCCGACCTGCGCGGCGCGAGCCTCCGCGGCGCCCGCCTCGAGCGCTCGATCCTCTCGGACTGCGATCTCACCGGCGCGGACCTCCGGGGCGCGAGCCTCCTCGGCTGCGACCTCTCGCGCTCGATCCTCCGCGGCGTGGACCTCTCGGGCCGCGATCTCGAGTCGGTGATCCTCATCGAGGCCGATCTCGAGGGCGCCGATCTCACGGCCGCGCGCCTCGTCCGCTGCATCCTCGACAGGGCGCGGCTCTGCCGCGCGGACCTGACGCGCGCGGTGCTCCAGCAGGCGCTCCTCCGCGGGGCCGCGCTGGAGGGCGCCGTGCTCGGCAAGACGATCTTCGATCGCGTCGATTTCACCGGCGTGGATCTGCGCGCCGTCTCCTTCGCCGGCCTCACGGTGCACCGCTGCGCCTTCATGGAGGCGAACCTCGAGCGGATGAGCCTCCGCGACTGCGATTTCATGGGCAGCGATTTCTCGAAGGCGAACCTGCGCGGCGCCGATCTCGAGGGATCCATCCTGACGCAGGCCAGGCTCCGCGAGGCCGCGCTGGACGGCGCGAGCCTGCCGCATGTCGTGGCGAAGGCCGCCTATTTCGGCGGCGCCTCGCTGCGCGGGGCGAAGCTCTCGCGGGCGATGCTCCGGTACGCCACGTTCACCCGGGCGGACCTCGCCGACGCGAACCTCGCCGCCGCGGATCTCCGGGACGCCATGCTCGATCATGCCGAGGCCCGCGGCGCGCTCTTCCTCTCGGCGCGCCTCGAGCGCGCCAACCTGTCGCACGCGCGGGTCGAGGAGGCCGACTTCAGCGAGGCCGATCTCGGCGGCGCCAACCTGCACGCCCTCCACGACAAGGGCGCGCGCTTCTCCGGCGCGAGGCTGCTCGGCGCGCGCCGGACGGACGTCGACCGGCTGGAAGCGGAGGCATTCGCGCCCCCGCGGCCGCCGCGATAAGAGCGGAAGGAGCGAACGGAATGCTGCCTGCGAGCAACAACGGCGCCGGGATGAGCATCGGGTTTCCGGACGTGTGCCTGACGCCGGTGGGGCCGGTGGTTGTGCCGATTCCGTACCCGAACTTCGCGCGCAACGCGATGGCGGTGAATTTCTCGGTGAAGGTGAAGGTGTCGATGATGAACGCGCTGCACCTCGGCACGACCATCCCGATGACCTTCGGGATGGAGCCCGGGGTGGCGCACCCGCTCTACATGGATGTCGGCGCCTACGTGGCGGGCAATCCCAAGGTGATCATCGAGGGGCTGCCGGCGATCAACCTCACCTGTCCCACGACCGGGAACGCCGGGAACAACGCGGTGGGCGCGGTGCTGGTGCCGAGCGCGGTGAACGTGTTCTACACGTGCGCGGCGGCGCCGGAGGAGGTGCTCCCCGGCGCGGGGAACGTGGAGCACGCGCTGTTGAGCGATGGAATCGGGGTGATCCGGATCCGGGTGTTCTCGCTGGACGTGCCTGCCCTGGTGTACCGGGCGATGCGGGCGCTCGAGGCGGAGGGGATGCGGGAGCTGGTCATCGATTTACGGGACAACCCCGGAGGAGAGCTGCGGGCGTTCGTGGAGCTCGCGGGGGATTTCCTGCCGGCGGGGAGCGTCGTGGCGACGGTGACGGACGGCGACGGGGACGAGGTGGTCTATCGCTCGCGACAGGAGGAGCCGTATTCGGTGCCTGTGACGATCCTGGTGAACCGCGGGACGGCCTCGGCGGCGGAGCTGTTCGCGGGGTGCCTCAAGGCGCATGGGCGGGTGGCCATCGCGGGGGAGAGGACGTACGGCAAGGCGGTCGGGCTGGCGCTGTGTGTGGGCGAGCGGGGCGCGCGGATGGCGGCGGCGGTGCAGGTGGCGCTGCCGGGCGGGGCGGAGGTGCAGGGGGTGGGCGTGGGACCGGAGCGCGATGTGGGGACCGCGGGAGGGGGTCGTGGGGCGTAAGAAGACCTCGAGGCCGCTCGGCAGGACGACGTCCGATTGGGGAAAGGCTTCCACCACGACGCTCTCGACCCCCAAGCGCAAGGGCCCTCCGGTGGAGAAAGCGAACCCGAGCAGGACGCACGCATCCCAGGACTTCATTCAGGCGAAGCTGATCAAGGTCTGCGAATGGGTCCGACAGCAACGGGAGGGGGAGGGCGACCCCGATAAGGCGACGGACGCGTGGTACAAGAGCGTTAAACTCAACGGCCTGTGCGGGGGATGGGTCGAGATCCACAAACGCGATCCGGTGTGGATCGAGGACCTGTGGCGGGCCATCGCGTCGTGGACCCCTCCGGACGGCGACCCGGGGGACCTCCTGGAGCACCTCAACGACCACATGTCCTCTGAGATCGCGTGGTGCAAATCCGGCCGCGGCGCGCAGGAGCTCGTGCTCCTGTTGAAGACAGCCTACCAGATGATGGACGAGCTCGAGCCCAACGCCAACTATGGCCCGGTGCCGGATTCGGTGCAGACGACGGGCCAGCTGGGCGAGGCCCCTCGGGGCGGCAGCTCCAGCAACATCACCGTGAGCAAGGACTACGCGGGCCGCGAGGTGGTCGAGCAGATCCAGAAGATGATCGGCGAGAAGAACACCCGCTGCATCGTGCACATCGAGACCGACGCTCACCACATGAGCGTGCGGATCGAGCGGACCGCGCGAAGCCTGGTCCTGACGGTCGTCGAGACGGAGAATACAGGGGTCGTGTCCTGCTCGTCCTGGGACGAGGTCATGAGGGTCCTGCAGGGGGGCATCTACCTGGACAAAGATAATAATGAGGACCAGCAGGTGAGCATCAAGATCTTCCGGCCTGCGGAGTGAGAAAGGCCGGTCGCACGCTCACATGACACTGCACATGGCGCACTGCCGATCGGGATGATCGCCCGCATCCGCGTCGTGCGTGGCCGTCCCCCCGATCTCGAGGGCCGGCGCGGGCTTCGGCGACTTCGTGACCGAGATCTTCTCGAACACGACGATGCCGTCGATCCAGGGCTCTTGGTCAGGCGGCCTCGTACCGGCGCCCTCCTTCGTCACGGTGTCGATCTCCTTCCCCTTGCGCTTCCATTTCCGCATCTTCTCTTTCCATCGCTCCGGGAAGTCACGCGCCTTGCAGGCGATGTTCGCCCAGGGGTCGATGATGACGGCCTCGCCCCAGTCGTCGAAGTCGCCCGGGTATCCCCCGTTCTCGTCGGCCTCCGGCGGGTTCAGGACGACGAAGGCGTGATCTCCGCTCGTGAAGTCGCCGTTATCCGCGGTGGGCAGCCGCTTGCCGAGGCGCACCATGTCCACCTTCGCGCCGTGGGCTTCCTCCGGACGGGAGAGGAGCCATATCGCCAACGCGGAGAGCTCCAGGCAATTGCCGACCTTCGCCTGCCCGACCCGAGCTCCAAAGGCGCGTATCTGGTCCATGCTCATGTGCAGCGGCGACGTGCCCTGCTTGGCAGTTGAGTACGCCATCTGCCGTCCGCTGACCCAGGCCGCATAAGAGAGATCTTGCTGACGTACCTTGTCCCTCTCGTCTTTTCGCTTGTTGATGGACTTGTAGGGCCACCACGTCAGCCCCTGGATGGGCGGAGCGGTCATCTCGGCGATCGTCCTGCGCGCCTCTTCGGCGATACGCTCCGCCAGATCGAGCAGAGCGTCACGCTGCCTGGGGCCGAGGTCGAGCATCTCGATCCCGAGCCCGGCTTCGCTGCTGTTCGACGAGGCATGGTACGCCTCGACCGTCTTACTCCTTGCCAGATCCAGCACGGAGCTCGGCTTGTCGGGGTTCTGCGGCTCGGGCTCGCTGTCTTCGTCCTTCGTCCCGCCGATCTCCTTCGCAGCGAGGGCGTCGGCCTGCGTCTGGGTCGATTGCGAGTTGCGGAGGGTCGCCGCGCCGCCCTCCTTCTGGATCGCGGCGCCCGTCCCCAGCTTGTTCCCGTCCTGGCTCAGGCGCCTGACCCTTTTCATGCGCGTCCTCCCTTCCCTGCTACCCGAGGTGGATCTCCTTCCCGTTGATCGTCATCGTCTCCTCGGTCAGCACCGTCGCGCTCTTCGCCTTCGTCGTCGCGGACCCGTCCACCACCGTGTGGCTCTCGCGCGCGTGCAGGCTGAACAGGTCCGTCACGCGCTGGACGAGCGACGCCGCCTTCTGCACCAGCGACCCCGCGAACACCCGCACCTTGTCGCCGTGGAGGTCCACCTCCGGCCCTCGGAGCTCCACGCCCCGGTCCCCGGATAGCCGCAGCGCCCCGCCCGCGGCCCGGACGTCGACGTCGCCCTGGAGCTCCAGCGTCACCTTGCCGGTCCCGTGCAGGACGCCGATGACATAGAGGCGCGCGCCCCGGCCGATCACGAGGAGCACGTCGCCCACCGCGGGCGTATAGGGCAGCGCCAGCGCCATCGTCGCCTCGCTGCTCTCGCCGTCCGGCAGCTCGACCACCACGGCCTGCCCGCGGGCTTCCAGCACGTGCGCCGGCCCCAGGTACTCCTCGACGCGCGCGGGTGTGGCGCGCTCCCGAACCGCGGCTCGCTCCGACATGGTGGGTCCCTCCATCCTTGCTCCGCCTCAGTCCTTGCGGAAGCGCTTGTACAGGCTGCCAAGGAGATTGGGCCGCTCTTGCTTCGGCGCGGACGGGGCGGGGGCCGGCGCGCGCGGCTCGGGCGAACGCTCGATCTGCGGATCGCGCTCCGGCGCGGGCAGCGGCTCGGACGTGCGCGCGGGCATGGGCGTGGCACCCGGCGCAGGCGCGGCGGCCTGCATTGGCGCAGGTGCAGGCGTGGCGATCTCCACGGGCGTAGGCGCAGGCGCGATGTTTTGCGCGGGCGATGGTGCTATCTGCGCGGGTGATGGTGCCGTCAGCGCGGGCGATGGTGCCGTCTGCGCGGATGACGGTACCGTCAGCGCGGGCGCAGGCGCCGCCTCCGGCTCGCCGAGATCGACCGTCCCTTCCAGCGGCGACGCGATCGCCGGGATCGCCGCCGCGCCGCCCGCCGCCCACGGCGCGCTCGGGCGCTCGCCGCCCTCCCGCTCGCCGCGCACCCCCGCGGGCGCGATCGGAAACGGCGCGCTCCCCGCGTCGTCCTGGCCCGGGCCCCGGACCCTCACGCTGGGCAGCGGCGCTGCCTGCGCCTCGCGCGGCCTCCGCTCGCTCCCCGCCGGCGGCAGCGTGTCATCGAGCGGGAACGTGCCCTCGAGCGGGTGCGCCCCCTCGCGCGCCGGCTCTCGCCCCGTCGCGACGCCCGCGACGCTCACCGGCGCATCCACGACATCGCCCTCGCCGAGCCGCACCGTGGAGCTCCAGTCCGTCCGCTTCGCGCTCTCCCCCGCCGCCGCGCTCTCCCCCGCCGCGCCCGCCGCGCCCGCGGGCGCCTCGCTGAGGTCCGGCCACGGCACCGGCTCGTCCCCGACCTCCACACCCACCGCGGCGCGCAGCGCCGAGAGCACCTCCTCCGAGGCCACCTGGAAGCTCCCGCGGAAGACCACCGCGCAGCGCTCGGCGTCGGGCTGCACGATCAGCGTGTCGCCCACGAGCGGCAGCCACCGCGCCGCGCCGTTGGGCAGGAGGATCGTCGCGAGCGCCCGCAGCGCCGGCAGCCGCGTCGCCAGCGCCGGGTGGTGCTGGCTCAGGCCCTCCAGCACGATCTCCTCGCCGCCGAGCACCCGATCGAACCGCTGATCCGCCGGCGCGGACTGGAAGTACGACCAGTCGAAATCGTCCGGGATCGACGCGATCCCCTCCAGCTCGGCGCGCGCGAGCCCGCGCAGCAGCCGCGCCCGGCTCGGCACGATCGGCGGGATCGGCCCGAGGCCGACCGGCGCGCGCCCCCCGCCCGGCGGCAGCAGGTTGGGCAGCGCGCCGCCGCCGCCCGCGCGCTCGTCGGCGCCGACGCCGAGCGGGTTCTCCGGCTCCCCGGGGCCGCCATACGCGCGCTGGTACTCGATCGGCATCTTCACGAACGGCTCGGGCAGCGCGCCCGCCGCCGCGCCGCCCGCCCGATCGCCCACGACCTCGAGGCGCTTGTCCACCAGCGCCGCGTCCTCGCGCAGGATCGCGAGCCGCACCGCCACCCGCCGGACCGGCGCCCCGCCCGGCGCCCACGCGTGCCCGGTGAGCACCACCTCGGCGCGCGCCAGCCAGGGCGCGAGATCGCTCGCCGCGAGCAGCGGCTTCATCGGGTTGCCCCGGGCGTAGACCTCGCTCCGGACGATCTCCAGCGGCTCGATCCGCCGCACCTCGCCGCCGGGCACCAGCGCGAAGGTCGCCTTGGCGACGAGGGTCACGTGGAGCTGGCCGCGGCTGCGCCACAGCGTCGCGCCCGCGGCGACCGGTCCGGCGCGGAAGACGTCGAGGGGCCAGCGAGCGGTGGTCATGGGCGAGGGCGCCGCGCCCGCGGGCCAGCGTCAGTTCGTGTTGAGCTCGACGCGCAGGAGCTTGCGGCCGATGAAGAGGTAGTCGCCGTGGGCGAGCTCGCGCTCGCTCTTGATGCGCACGTAGGTGCCGTTGCGGCTGTTGAGATCGGTCAGCGTGAACTTGCCGTTGTGCTCCTCGAGGCGGCAGTGCGAGCCCGACATGTACAGGTCGACGGGGAAGTTCAGGTCGCCGCCCTCGCGCCCGATCTGCAGCGAGGTGCCGCGCGCGCAGACGGTCATGCCGACCGCGCCGCCCTGGAGCACCTGCGTCAGGCGGAACGGGCTCGGGTGCTTCGGCGAGGAGTAGAAAAACGTCCCGTCCGGATCCTGGCCGTCGGAGGCGCGCGGCGTCGGATCGAGCCGGAAGAGCTGCTCGCCCGCGAGGAACGTGTCGCCCGGCGTGATGTCGATCGTGCCGCGCACGCGGATGTACACGCCGTTCAGCGAGCCCTCGTCGCGCACCACCAGCTTGCCGTCGCGGTAGAAGAAGTTCGCGTGCTTCGGCGAGACGAACGGGTCGTCCGGGAAGACGAGCTGCCCGTTGCGGCCGACGATGTGCTGCTCCGCCTTGAGGTGGAACGAGAGGCCGTCCATGCCCTCGCCGCGGATGAGGATCAGCTTCGCCTTCGCCGGGTTCTGCATGTCCCCGAAGAACAGCGTCTGCGCGTTGAGGATCTCGGGCGGGACCGCCGTTCCGCACCTCCCACAGAACTTGTGGCCCGAGGGGACACCGCTCGAGCAGGAACGGCAGACGTAGTTACGGGCTTGCTCCATCAGCTCCTCCTGGGAGAGTTCGGCGAATTCGCTCTTGGACGAGGTGGTCTTGGGGCCCCGGCCCTGACCGCGCGCGCTCGCCGGGTCGAGCCGGGCGCCCGCGCTGCCGGCCGCGGGCGTCGGGGAGCGCCGGGCCGGCGTGGTCGTCGAGCTCGCCCGGCGCGTCGTGAACAGGGCCAAGTCGTTCGCGCACTCAGGGCAACGCGCGGTGCCCATCGGGCTCCACAGGTCGCACTGGCCACAGACGATGCCAATCTCGTTCTGCTCGGTGTGCAAACGTCTCCTCGGTGCATTGGAGGACCGCGGATCGCGGTTCTCCGACCCGCGCCAGTGGAAGGCCGCCGTGGCGGACCTCCGACCGATGAAGCGAGCCAGGACGGCGAACCCGGGCCGCTGCTCGCGCGGGGTCCCCGACCCGGGTGGAGAGAAACACGGTTCTAGACGTCGATGAGCGGAGGGGTCAAGCTCGAGGTGACGCTGGCGGGGGCGACACGGCCGGCCCTGCTCAGCGCACGAAGGTGAAGCGGCGCCGGTCGTCGCTCCAGCCGGCGCCGCCCCAGAGCCGGAAGACGATCCGCTGGTTGCACGCGGCGCGCGGCTGCAGGCCGAAGTCGCGCGAGTCGTCGTGGTAGCTCCGGTTGTCGCTCAGCAGGAAGACCGTGTCGGGCCGGACCTCGACGTGGTGGCGGCGCTCGAGCGGGGGCTTGCGCCCCGTCGCCCGGGCGTGGAGGCCGGGGCCCATCATCACCATGTCGCACGAGAGCTGCACCGGGTTGCCCGTGGCCGGGTCGGGGATGCTCACCTTGGGCTCGGCGCACGCCGTCTCGGCGTCGTAGCGCCGCCCGTTCACGACGAGGACGGTGTGGTCGACGTCGACCGTATCGCCCGGCAAGCCCGCGATCCGGCCGACGATGTGGCTGCCGGGCGCCTCGGGATCCGGGCACCGCACCAGCTCGCCGAAGCCGGGCGTGCCCCGCGTCAGCACGACGACCACGTCGCCCGGGGCGATGCTCGGCGCGAGCGCGGCGCCGAGCATCGGGTCGTTCGGCACCTTCCAGACGTCGAGGACGAGCGCGCGGAGCACCAGGCCGAGCAACAGCAGGGTCCCCACGATCCAGAGCAGCCCGTTGAACAGCTTCCGCATGCGGCAGCGCAGCCTAGCGCAGCTCCGGCCGCGGGCGGCGGGCAAGCGAAGCTCGCCGACGCCGCCGCGCCGTCAACGCAGGCACCCCCGGTACGGCGGCAGCTCGCTCGGGCTCGCGCCCGCCGCGATCTCGCGGGCGGCGGAGAAGAGCTCGGGCCACACGTCGAGGCGGCTGAAATACGAGGTCCCGGTCGTGCGCTCGTCGCCGTCCATCACGCTCGACGAGATGACGCCGACGACGTCGCCCCCCCGATCGCTGCGCGCCGGCCCCCCCGAGTCGCCGGGGCAGATCGAGGCGGTCGCGACGAAGTGCCCCGGGCTCACGGCGTCGATCGTGCCGCCCAGCCGCGGCGCGAGGTGGATCGGATCGCGCGAGAGCGCGCAGCGGCCGAAGCCGTAGGGCGTCACCTGCTCCTTCGAGGACGGCTCGGCCTCGATCCGCGGCGGGAGGGTCGGGATCCCGATGAGGCGCCGCGACAGCACGAGGATGGCGATGTCGCCCTCGCCCGACGTGTACCCGCAGTCCGGCGACACCACCGCGCGGACCTTCACGTCGCCCCACGGCAGGTGGTCGCCCCCGAGCTCGATCGAGATCGCCTCGGCATCCTGATCGCGGCGCAGCGTCCTGCCGTTGTCGTCCCGCGCCGCGACGCAGTGGTGCGCGGTGAGCACCAGGTCCTCGGTGATGAGCGTCCCCGTGCACGTCACGTCGGTGACGATCCGGACGATCGCGTCCTCGTTCGTCGCCAGCTCGAACGGCGGCCGGAGCTCGAACGGGCGCTGCTCCATGCCCGGCTTCGCCGCGGGGATCGGCAGCCCCGCGTTGGTGATCGGCCGCGCACAGCCCGCGGCGGCGGTGAGGGCGAGCGCGGCCGCCACGGCGGCGCCGCGTCGGTACAACCCTGTCCATGCGGTCGCCAGGGCGCCCAGCGTGCGAGCTTGCGGCTGTTCCACCTGAGGGAGACCCTCCCAAGCGCAACCGGTTGTTCTCTCGGACAGCGCCCCCGGTACGAACGCGCCGAGCAATGCCAAAGACTACGCCATAAGACGGTGACCGTCATTCGACAACGACAGGGTTTCCAAGCTTGGATACGGCCTCGACGATCGCGGCTCGCGGCTCGCTGTCTCGCTGTCTCGCTGTCTCGCCGTCTCGCGCGTCTCGCCGCATCGTTTGTAGTTGCTCTGTACATTTATGCCTGCGCTTCCGCTGGCGCGCGCGTCGATGTTCTCCGCGCCGCGCTAGCGCAGCGCGACGAGGCGCACCTGGCTCGCGTTGCGCGCGTAGGCGTCGAGCGCGGCGCGGGCGGCGGCCGCGTCGACCTGCGGATCCTCGACGCCCGCGGCGACGAGCTGCTCGAGGAAGGCGCGGTGGTGCTCGGACTTCGCCGCGAGCCACGCGGGGCAGGCGCCGGCCGCGCAGGCCGCCGACGCCTGCTCGGACGCGGCGAGGGCGTCCCGGACGCGGCCTCGGCGGAGGAGCGCCCGCGCCGAGAGGAGCGCCGCCTCCGGGAGCGCGCGCACCTCGCCGGGCGCCGCGTCGAGGGCCGAGGAGGCGAGCCCTGGCTGATCGCGCTCCAGGTAGGCCGTGGCGAGCGCGGTGACGCTGGCCGGCGTCCTGCCCTCGGCGTAGCGGGCCTCGAGCGCCGCGAGCTCGTCGGCCCCCGCCGCGGCGCGCGACGGCAGGAGCTGCGACGCCCGGACGCTCGGCCCGAGCCCGATCGTCCAGACGACCCCCGCGAGAACCAAGCCGTTCGCGACGAACAACCCGAAGCGCATCACCCGACCTCCAGGAACCGGCAGCGACCCCCGGCCGTCGGCGGCGGCCGGCGGTGACGGGCAGTCGCGCGCGGTGACATGCGGTAAACCCGAGCGACAGCGGGGCGGCGCGAAGGTTCCCGCGAAGCGCGAGCGGCGCGCCATCGTGGCTGGCCGGGTGGCTGGCGCACCTACAGGGCGGCCGACGCCTGTGGAGCACTCATCCCATCCTGCCGGAATGATGGAACCGCCAAGTCGCCAGAAGACGCCAAGATTTTGTGCTGTTCTTGGCGTCTTCTGGCGACTTGGCGGTTTAAAAGACCCCACCTTCGGCCAGGGCCGCGGGGCTACTCGCTCGGGAGCACCACCAGGTCGTCGCGGTGGACGACGACGTCGTCATCGCCGGCCTCCTCGCGCTTCTTCCGCGCGGTGCGCGCGGCGTCGCTCGCGGACATCCGCGCGAGCCCGCGCGCGATCTCGGCGCCGTCCGGGTCGACGACGGCCACGGCGTCGCCGGGGAGGAAGGTGCCGCGCACGCCGAGGACGCCGACGGCGAGGATGCTCCGGTTCTTCGAGCCGATCGCCTCGGCGGCGCCCCGGTCGACGAGGATCGCGCCGCGCGGGCGCAGCGTGTACGCGATCCAGTGCTTGCGCGCGCTGAGCCGCTGCGGGACGGCGGCGAAGAGGGTGCCGACGTCCTCGCCCGAGACGATGCGCGTGATGATGCCCGCCTCGCGGGCGGCGCCGATGACCACGTGCGAGCCCGCGAGCGTCGCGCGCCGGGCGGCCTCCACCTTGCTGGCCATGCCGCCGGTGCCGACGCCCGAGGTCGACGCGCCCGCGAGGTGCCGCGCCTCGCGGGCGACGCTGCGCACGAACGGCACCCGGCGCCCGTCGCCGTCGAGCAGGCCCTCGACGTCCGAGAGCAGGATGAGCAGATCGGCCTCGCAGAGCGGGGTCACCATCGCCGCGAGCTGGTCGTTGTCGCCGAACTTGATCTCCTCGACCGCGACGGCGTCGTTCTCGTTGATGATCGGGATGGCGCCCGCCTCGAGCAGCGCGGCGAGGGCGTTCCTCGCGTTGTTGGTGCGGGTGCGGTCCGCGAGGTCGGCGTGCGTGAGCAGCACCTGCGCGACGAGCAGGCCGACCTTGCCGAAGGCCTCCTCGTAGCGCTGCATCAGCACGCTCTGGCCGGCGGCGGCGGCGGCCTGGAGCCAGGCCATGTCCTTCGGGCGCGACTTCAGCCCGAGCTTCGCCACGCCGAGGGCGATGGCGCCGCTCGACACGATGACGAGGCTCCGGCCGGAGCGGCCGCGGAGCGCGGCCACCTCGGCGGCGAGCCGGTCCCAGGCGTCGCCGGAAAGGCTCTTCGAGCCGATCTTGACGATGATGCGGCGGCAGCGCCGGAGCGCGGCGCGCGCGGCCTGCGGATCGAGCTCCGGCGCGGCGCCGCCCTTCGGGGCGGTGCGGTCCTCGGTGTCAGTCATGGGGGATGCCGGCGGCGGCGATCTCGTCGAACGCCGCGTCGAGGCGGCGCTCGATGTACTCCGGGACCGAGGCGCCAGCGAGCAGGAAGGCGTCGATCCAGCGCGTGAACTCGTCGCGCAGGTCCTCGGTGCCGCTCGGCAGGACGGTGAAGCTCGCCTGGAGGGAGGGGGACAGCGCGCGGCGGACGGCGCGATCGACGGCGTCGCGGACCCAGCGCGCCTCCTCGGCGTGGACGCGCACGGCGGTGCTCCGGCGGAAGCGCGTGATGTAGCGGTCGAGGAGGTGGCCGAGGGCGTAGACCTCCAGGCCGCGCGCGGCCGCCGCGAGGGCCAGGGCCGGGTTGAGCCGCCGGAGGACCTCCTTCGTGACGAGCTGCGCGGCCTTGCGGAGCGTCGTCTGCTCCGACCCGGGCTCGACGAGGAGCGCGCGCGCGTCGGTGGTGAGGCTGAGGCCGTGGCGGGCGACCGTGTCCTGCACGATGGCCCCGCGGATGCGCAGCAGCATCCGCGCGGGGAGCACCGGGACCGGGATCCACGAGGCGCCCACCGCGAAGGCGGTGAGCACGGCGAGTCGACCTCCGGGAGGCGGGCCGCCCGGGGTGACCTGAGCGGCGGTCGGCTTGTTCGCGGCGGGTTCGGATGACATCGCGCGCACGGTACTACGGCGGGCGGCAGGTCAGAAGAGGGGGGTGAGCTCGACGATCGCGGCGCGGCAGCGCGTCGCGGCGAGGACGACGTCGCGGGTGGTCGCGCCCTCGGGCAGCGCGGCGGTGAAGCGCACCGGCCCGCCCCGCAGCGCGATCCCCCGGGCGGCGAGCTCCTCGCGGAGGAGCTCCGCGTTGGTGCGGACGGTGACGGCGTAGAGGCGGCTCCCGGCGGCGATCTCCGCGAACGTGCCCGAGAAGGCGAGCTCGCCGCCCGCGAGCACGAGGACGTCGGTGGCGCCGCGGACCAGGGCGCCGCGCGGGCCCTCGACGTCGAGCCGCGCGGCGGTGAGCAGCGCGCCGCGGCCCTCGGTGGCGCCCGCGAGCGCGGCCAGGACGAAGGCGGCCGCGGCGCCGTCGAGGCCGACGAGCGGATCCTCGGCGATCAGCACGGCGGGCGCGGCCACGATCGCCTGGGCGAGGACGAGCGCGCGGCGCTCGGGCAGCGCGAGCGCGCCCAGCGCGCGCTTCCGCGAGGCCGCGAGGCCGACCCGGGCCAGGGCGGGGGCCACCATCTCGGCCGCCGCGCGCGGCGAGGCCCCCGCGAGGCGCGCGCCCCAGCCGACGTAGGCGTCCGCGGTCCACGCGAGCGGCAGCGGCGGATCGAGCGGCGCCGCCCCGCTCGCCGCGCGGTGCGCGGAGCGCGCCACGTCGCGGCCCGCGACCTCGAGGCGCCCGGCGACGACGCGCGCCTCCCCGGGCGCCCCGCCGCGCGCGTCGTCCGCCGCGCCGGCCTGTGCCGGCCGCCGGAGGGACGAGAACGGGACGCCCGTCAGCGCCGCGAAGAGCGCGCCCGCGTCGCCGGCGCAGAGCACGCGATCGCCGCGCGTCGCCGCGGTGAGCGCGTCGATGGCGACGACGTCGTCCACGGCGATGCGCGCCGCGCGGGCGTGGAGCAGCGGCGGCGCGGCGGGCCCGGCCTGCTCCGCGGGCTCGGCGGTCCTGGGCGGCGCGGGCTCGCTCTGCTCCATGGGCTCAGCGTTCCTTCGACGCAGGCGACGCCGGCGGCGCGGATCCTCCGGGCTCGTCCTCGCGGGCCGTCGCCGGGACGCCGAACGAGATCTCGCCGGCGAACTCGCTGCGCGCGAGCGGCCTGTCCGCGCCGAACACGAAGAACGGCGAGAGGGCGCGCGCGGCGTCGAGCATCACGGGCGGGATGGTCGCCCTCGCCAGCTCGCCCTGGGCCTGCGCCGAGAAGCCGACCAGGCTGAGCGCGTAGCCGAGGAGCGACGTGTCCTCCTCGGGGAGCGACTGGATGGGCGCGTCGTCGGGCAGCTGGCCCAGCCGGCGCGCCTCGGCGATCGCCTGCCGGAGCCCGCCGAGGCGATCGATGAGCCGGCGCTCGAGGGCCTGGGCGCCGGTCCACACCTGCCCGCGCCCGAGCGCGTCGACCTCCTCGGCCTTCATGTGCCGGTTCTCGACGATGCGGGCGACGAACCGATCGTAGAACTGCTTCACCTTGACGCCGAGCTGCTCGCGCTCGTCGTCGGTGTACGGCCTGTAGAGCGACTCGGCGTCGGCGCGGGGCGACGAGCGGAACGTCTCGATGCTGACGCCGAGCTTCTGCAGGAGCCCCGTGACGTCGACCTTCCCGTAGAAGACGCCGATGGAGCCGGTGATCGACGAGCGGCTCGCGAAGATCGGGGCGCCGGCGACGGACGCGTAATAGCCGCCGCTCGCGGCCGACGAGCCCATCGAGACGACGAGCGGCTTCACGCGCGCGGTGAGGATCGCCTCGCGCAGGATGACGTCCGCCGCGAGCGTCGAGCCGCCGCCGGTCTCGACCCGGAGCACGACGGCGCGGACGCTCTGGTCTTCGCGGGCGCGGCGCAGCGCGCCCGCGACGGTGTACGAGCCGGCGAGCTTGACGCCGACGAACGGGATCGACCGGCTCTCGCCGTCGATCATGTCGCCGTCGAGGTAGACGAGCGCGACCTTGGGCGAGCGGCCCCAGCGCTCGGGCGCCTCGTCGCCCGGGTCGTCGTCGACGACGCGGGAGGTGCGCCCCATGACCTCGTCGACGACGCGGCCGAGCTCGTCGTCGTAGGCGAGTTGGTCGACGAGCCCGCTCTGCCGCGCCTCCTGGGCGAGGAACGGCCCGCGCGCGATGCGCCGCTCGAGCTCCGGGACGGGGATGCGGCGCCCGGCGCTCACCTCGGCGAGGAAGGCGCCGCTCAGCTGATCGAGCAGCGCCTGGTGGTCTTCCTTGCCGACGCGGGTGCTTGTCTCGCGCGCGAACTGCTCGGCGGCGAGCTTGTGCGCGCCGATGCGGACGATGTCGGCCTGCACGCCGAGCTTCTTCAGGAGGCCGCCGAAGTAGAAGTAGCTCGACGACATGCCGGCGAAGCGCAGCCCGCCCGCGGGGTTCATGGCGATGGCGTCGGCGCTCGAGCACACGTGGAGCGAGCGCCCGCCGGCGTCCTCGAGGTGGCAGAGGACCTTCTTGCCGTGGCTCCTCAGGTTGCGGATCGCGTCGGAGACCTCCTCGGCGTGGGCGAGCGAGCTGGCGGGCTCCGCGCGGAGCACGAGCGCGACGCCGGAGACCTCCGGGTCCTCGGCGAGGCGCCAGAGCTGCTGGAGGAGCCGCGTGTGCCTGCGGACGCCCGGGGTCGAGTCGAGGCGCACGCGGACGACGCGGGCCGGCAGCCGGACGCCCGGCTCGGAGAAGCTGCGGAGCGCGACGCCTGTGTAGAAGCCGGTGCCGCTCTTCGTGATGGCGTTGCCGAAGACGCCGCCGGCGGAGACCTGCAGCTCGTCGACGTTGACGTCGAGGCCGGCCATGGCGGCGATCTTCGGGCCGCCGTCGGCCGTGAGGTCGCGCAGCGCCACGTCGCCGCGGAGCGTGCCCACGTAGGGCACGCGCAGGCCGAGCGTCGCCCGGGGCGTCCAGGTGCCGCTCACGTCGGGGTCGCTGTTCTCGACGTAGGAGGTCTCGAGCCCGATCTCGAGCGCGCGCCTGCCGCCCGCGGGCCGCACGGCGACGCCGAAGTCGTAGCTGCGCTCGATGGCCTCGCGGAGGCGGTTCTCGGGGCGGTTCCAGTCGCGCGCGACGGCCGAGAGCGAGAGCCAGGTGGAGGGCCGGAGCGTGACGCCGCTCGTCAGCGAGAAGTACCCGTCGAGCGCCGGCGCGTCGGAGCTGCCCCAGCCGAGCGTCGTGCCGAAGGCGAAGGTGGGGCCTGTGTCGAGGGCGAGCCCCCAGCGGATCCAGCGCGACGGGCTGTCGAACGGCGCCGGCGCGGCGTCGGGCGGGTCGATGAAGTCGAAGCGCAGGCCGGTCGACACGAACCAGAGCGGCGCGCCGAGCGCGATCGAGTGGCCACGCGCGGGCAGCGGCGAGGCGGAGCCCGTGTGGACCCAGGTCCACCGGAGCTCGGTGCCCGGGAGGAAGGAGAGGTTCGCGGGGTTCACCGCGATGGCCGAGGTGTCGTCGCTGCTGGCGACGGGCTTGCCGGGATCGGGGAGCGGCTGCGAGGGGCCGTCGACCGGCGCGGCGCGCGCGGCGGTCGCGCCGGCGAGCGCGCAGAGGCCAGCGCACAGGCCGAGCAGCGCGGCGGCGGCGCTGGCGGGGCGAGCGGCGCTGGCCGGGCGAGCGGCGCTGGCGGGGCGAGCGGCGCTGGCCGGGCGAGCGGCGCTGGCGGGGTGCGTGATGCTGGCGAGCCGCCCCAGCCGGGCGGGGCGCGGGGAGCGGGCGGGGCTTTGGGGGCGGGGTAGGTTGTTCATGCGCGGATGAGCTCCCTGAGCGTATCTGCTTCCGCGTCGTACGTCCGCTGGACCTCGGCGAGGGCGAGGCGCTCGACGAGCGGGCCGAGCAGGTGCAGCCGGATCTGGATGTCGCCATCGACGCGGCGGCGGGTGCGGCCCTGGGGCAGGCGCTCGAGCCGGTACGTCCCCGCCGAGCGGAAGTAGCTGCGCCATTGCTCCTTCGGGCTGACCTGCCACGTGGAGGCGTGGTCCGAGAGGCGGTACGTCGAGCGCTCCTCCCAGGACATGGCGTCCTTCGCCACGGGGTAGCTCCGGAAGATCGGCAGCGGCGCGCTCGCCTGGAAGCGCAGGACGCGGAGCAGCTCCCCGTCGCGGAGCGCGTGCTCGACGGTCACGACGCTCTCGAGGGAGGCGACCCGCGTGGCGAGCCGAGGCCCGAGGTCCGGCGAGAGCACGGCGAGCTCCACGGCGTCGAGCGGCGCGTCGAGCTCGTGCGAGATGGTGAAGTGCACGCGGCCCTTCTATCACGCGGCGGAGGCCGGTCGCGGGCAGGTCGGAACGGGGCGGATGAGGCCACGACGGTGTGGGGCGCCCGGCGCGATGGCGGCTGCGAGCCGCCTGGCGAGAGGATCGGGCGCGGGAGCGAGAGGATCGGGCGCGGGAGCGATCGGGATGGGCACGGGAGCGAGAGGATCGGGCGCGGGAGCGATCGGGACGGGTGCGGAAGCGATCGGGACGGGCGCGGGAGCGATGGTAGTGGTCGCGTTTGCCTGAAACGCGACCACCCCGATCCAACTGCGACCACCTCGCCGTAAGTGCTTCGCCCAGCCCCCTCAAACGGCACTTCGCGCATCAAGCCCCGGGCGGGTGGGTGGTTACCTCACCTTCACCCTCGCCGACGGCGATGGCACTCACCCTCGCCGGCCGCTCCTTCGACTTGCGCTTCGCGCGGTACTGAACTTCGTCCGCGCGTTTGAGGAGCGCCTCGGCATTCTCGGCCGGGTTCGTCGTGCTCACGCTCCCGCACGAGGCCGTTAGTGTCAGCGCCGTCGCGCCATCGGGAAGCCGCAGGACCTCCTTCCCGAGTTGCTGCACGAACGCGCCTAGAAGCGTGCCGGCTCGCTCATCGGTGGCGTTCGGCAAGACGACCACGGCCTCGTCACCTCCGTTGCGGTACGCCTCGCCGTGCTGCCCGAGCGTCGAGACGATCGACTGGAAGAAGGCGCGGATCGCGTCGTCGCCGACGGCGTGACCGCACTCGTCGTTAATTGCCTTCAGCCCGTTCATGTCGAGAAAGACGACCGACAGCGGTGCATTGTCCCTCGCGGACAGGAGCGCGATGGCGAGGTCGGTCACGAGGTGACGCTTGGCCCAGAGCAGGCCCGTATCATCGCGATCGCGCCCGGTCTTGAGTTGCTGCTCGAGTTCTGACAGGCGCACACGGCCCTTGTGGCCAATGCGAACCGTCACACGGGCGTACTTCTCGTCAGGGGAGAGAAGCCTCCACATGTCCGCCACACGCTTGTCTTTGATGGCTTGTTCTAGCAACGAAGGGCCGGACCGATTGTGAGACTCAGAGTCGACACCATTGATGTACCCTTGGTCGATCAACGAAATAAGCATTTGCCGCTCCGCGCTTCCGTCGTACGGTCCGCGGACCTCGATCTGCCCCTCGCGATCCAGCCATGCAAGAAATTGCATCTCTCGAAGACGTGCGTCGACCCGGCTCATGGTGTCACTGTACCACGACCTGGGGCGAGGCTTGTCCGGCTTGCATCTAACCGGTGCCCCGCCAAGGCGTCCAGGCGCCCCAAGCCGAGCCGCGCCACGTCGCGCGTCCGCTCCCCTTGACCGACGCGAAACGCCTACGTTTGCTGCTGGATCCGGTGCTATTTTAGGTCCTGAGCAAGGCGCCTCCCTCCGGCTGGCACCCGGAAGGAGGCTGCGGAACGCCGAGCGGTAGGGCCGCCCTGCGCACGTCGCCTGTGCAGCAGGCGCCCCCGTTTGGAGAGAGGCAAGGGGCCGTGCCGCACGTGCTTCCTTTCGAGACGCGCGTGCGCATCGCGTCCGCATTGGTCGAAGGGACTGTTACTGAGCACCGTCGTTGATGCCGATGGCGCGCCTGTCGATCCAGCTCTTTGATGGCGGGGTGCTCGACCCACCGGAGAACACCATCATCGATGGCGGATCAGGTGCGATGACGGGGGGCCGAGGGCAGCAAGCTGGCAGCGCGAAGAACTGTGGGAGCGTTCGGTGCTAGAGGACCGGCGACATGTCCGCGGGTCCACCACGGGCTGGCCACCCAGCGTCGTCGTCGTCAACCCGGGCCGGGCTCGGGATCGCCGGGCGTCTTCGTGCTGGCGCGGCTGGGAGCAGCCCCGGTAGCCGTGTGGAATGCCAGCACGGCCACCTGGAGATGGCCCATGGCGGCATTATGCGTGAGGGACGGAGTGATCTTCTGGAGGCTCATGTCCGCCACCGCGAGCAGCTGCTTCCGCACTTCCTCGATCTTCTTCGCATTTTCCTCGTTCATCCACGACCAATAGCACGGGGCCGCCTGGTTCCACAGCCCTGCCCTGGCCGCGCTGATCGCGCCCTCCCATGGTGCGGTCACGCTGCCCTCTGCGCCGCACTGGGCACGTCCCAGCGAATGAGGACGTTGTAGGGGCGACGGTCGGTGGAGAATCCAACGGAGCGCCTCCGCGATCTTCACCAGCATCTTGAGCTTGGCGCAGCGGCTCGCGGCGTTGGCCTCGACAGACGCACTCGCCGCGCGCGAGGCGCGCCAGGGAGGTGCGCTTGCACGAAGTCGACGGAGAGACGGCCGGCGAGGAGAGGAGAGGGGGCGCGCTGTGATCGATTGTAATCGAGCGGATGTTGACACGGGGGGCACGCTGGCCACAGGTGGCCGCGAATTCCACATACCTTGCGTCGGCAACCAGGTGCACCTTGGCGCCAGGACTCGACCTCAGCGCCATCGTGACCAACACCGACCTGCGGGCCGGCCTCACGCACGGCATGCAGCGGCCGAGCGCGCGTGGGGCCGCGCTGCGATCGAGCGCGCGGCCGGCGCGCGCGTGGAGCGTGCCGTGACGTCGAGCCCGTGCCCGGCGTGAACGCCGGCCGAGCGGGCGCATCGAAGCAGCCGTATGCATCGCTTCGACGACCCCACGCCCGCCGTGCGACCGTCTCCATCTCCCACCGGCGGCCCGTCACCTGGCGGTGCGCGGCGCCCGCCCCGCTCCCGCGAGCCCTCGGCGCGCGCGCAGTGGCGGCCCTGCGCCGCGCCGGCTCGCCGCCGCGGTGCGGGGCTCTCGACCGCGCTCCGGCTCTGCCTCGTGGCGCTCGCCGCCGTGTTTTCCGCCGGTTGCGCGGGCGACATGCAGGACGAGCTCGACCCCGCCGAGGCCGAGCTGCGCGCTCTCTTCCCGGAGCAGGCCGGGCTGGTGCTCGCCGCCGACGGCGCCCTGGCGCGCGGCGAGCGCGGCTATTCCGTCACGGCGGCGAGCGGCGAGACTGCGCCGGGAAGCGGCTCGTCGGCGCGGGAGCTCGTCGTCCACCTGCCCGAGCACGGGAGCGACGAGGTTCGGATCGAGCTGCCGGACGGCTTTCACGTGCGCGTCCGCGAGCGCAGGGGGCTCGGCGCCGGGCGGCTCGTGGGGACTCAGGAGATCGCCGGCGGGGATGCCGTCGCCTATGCGCACGAAGGGGGGTATTCCTTCTGGACGGCGGCGCACGGGGGATACGAGGAGTGGCTCCTCCTCCGGCCGGGCACCTTCCGGCCGGACGCGCCGGTCGCCGTGTGGTCCGTTCAGGGCGCGACGCTGCGGCGGCGCGGCGCGGCGATCGAGCTCGCCGACGAGGCCGGCGTCGCGCGCCTCGCCGTGACGGCGCCGTCGGCCTTCGCGCGCGGGGGCCGGAGGGTCTCGACGCGCCTCGACGCCGCGGGCTCGACGCTCTCGCTCTGGGTCGACGCCCCGCCGGAGGAGGCCGTGCTCGTGGACCCGCTGTGGGTGGCGACCGGGAGGATGACCACGCCGCGCGCCGAGCACACAGCGACCCTGCTGGACGACGGCAGGGTCCTCATCGCGGGGGGGTTCCTGGGCCTGGACGAGGGGATGGTTTGCGATCCGAACTACTCGACGATGCCGCTCGGTAGCGCGGAGATCTACGATCCCGCGACGGGCGCGTTCCTGGCGGCCGCGCCGATGGCTGCTGTGCGCGGCGCTCACACCGCGACACGCCTCGCGGACGGGAGGGTGCTGGTCATCGGCGGAGAGGCCGGGGGCCCGGGCGTCGAGATCTACGCTCCCGCGCTCGATGCATGGCTTCCAGCCTCGTCGCCGTCGATTTCGAGGGTGAGGCACACGGCCACGCTGCTCGACGACGGGCGGGTCCTCCTCGCCGGCGGAGGGGGCGGGTCCGCGGCGCCGGAGAGCACCGAGATCTACGACCCGGTGACCGACACGTGGGCCCCAGGACCCCCCATGCTGGGTGTCCGCGCCGGTCACCAGGCCACCCGGCTGCTCGATGGACGCGTGCTCGTCACGGGCGGCACGTCCGGGCCGGCCGCGGGCGCCGTCGAGATCTTCGACCCGGTGACGGCGACCTGGTCGGCTGCGGCGCCGCTCGACCCCATTCGCTGGCTGACGGCGACGCTGCTCCTCGACGGACGCGTGCTCGTCACGGGCCTCGCCGGCGCCGCCGAGGTCTACGATCCTGCTGCGGATGCGTGGACCGCGGCGCCGGGCAAGTGGGGCGACACGCCCGCGACGGGCTCGTGGGATGACGGGACCTACGTGGCCGGGCTCGGCGTGCTCGGCGAGGCGGCCGCGCGGCTCCCCGACGGCCAGGTCATGATCAGCGGAGGCATCGAGCAGATCTACTACGCGCACCCCTGGGGAGGGACCAGATGCAGTTCGATCTATCTGGAGCACGACCACGATGTCTACAATCGAGTCCAGCTCTACGATCCGGTCACGGACGCGTGGTCGCCGGGCGGCAATATCCTGGCTGCGCGAGGCTATCACTCCGCCACGGCGCTCGATGACGGCGGAGTCTTCGTTGCGGGTGGGTACACGTTGCTCTGGTCGCCGCGCGCGGGCCTTACCACAGACAGCGCCGTCGTGTATGCCAGTGACCCCTTGATGAACGGCGCGCCCTGCTCGACCGTCACGCAGTGCGCGAGCGGGATCTGCGTGGACGGCGTGTGCTGCGCGTCGCCGTGCAGCGATGGTGAGTGCATCGCCTGCTCCATCGCGGCGGGGGGCACGGTGGACGGGGTGTGCACGCCTGCCCACGGCGTCCCGTGTGACGACGGCGACGCGTGCACGCTCGGCGATTCCTGCGACGCCGGGGCGTGCGCCGGATCTCCGTCGAGCAGCGCGGAGTGTGGCGCTGGAGAGGGGGGTGCCGGCGGCGGAACAGGAGGCGCTGGCGCAGGCAACGGCGGTGCTGGCGCGGGAGGCGCTGGCGACGGAGAGGGGAGCGCCGTCGCTGGAGGAGGCGCTGGCGCCGGCGACAGCGGCGCTGGCGCTGGCGCTGGTGCAGGAGTTTCCGGCGCAGGAGGTGGTGGCGCTGGAGCAGGAGGCGCTGGCGACGGCGGCGCTGGCGCTGGCAATGGCGGCGCCGGCGCTGGCGCTGGCGCTGGCAATGGCGGCGCTGGCGAAGGAGGCGCTGGTGACGGCGGCGCCGGCGCTGGCAATGGCGGCGTCGGTGCTGGCAATGGCGGCGCCGGCGCTGGCGAGGGAGGCGCTGGCGACGGCGGCGCTGGTGCTGGAGCAGGAGGCGCTGGCGCTGGAGACACCGGCAATGGCGGCTCCGGCGCAGGAGGCGCTGCCGCCGGCAATGGTGGCGCTGACGCTGGTGCAGGAGGCGCTGATGCTGGCGAGGCGGGCGCCGGAACCGGCAACGGCGGAGCTGTCACCAGCGCGGGGAGCGCCGGCGCGAGCGACGTGAGCCCCGGCCCGACCCCGCCTTCCAGCAGCGGCTGCAGCGCGGCGGGCTCGGGCTCCGACTGGCAGCTTGCCGCCGCCGGGCTCGCGCTGCTCCTCGGCGCGCGCCGCAGGCGGGCCCGCCGAGCGCCGCCCCCTTGCGACGCCGCATAGAAGCTCTCCACCAGGGGCTTGCTCCCCTCCTCCTGGGCTCAACGCTCGGGCCTTCGCCGGTGCCACAACGGTCCTGCGAGCCCAGGAACGCCGCTACAACCGCTGCGAACGATGCTCTTCCACGCCCCCGACCTGCGCGCATGGACGAGCGTGACGGTCCCGTCACGACAACCCTGGTGGCTCTCGAGGGACCCTTGCCAGAGCTTCTCCAGGCTCGGCATCAGCTCGTCGACCTCTTCTTTCGGCAGAACACGTCGCGCTTTGCCCATGCTCCGAACGGAGACGATCCCCTCGCGCACCTCGACGACGGCCTCTCGGGGGATGCCCACCCTCCATCCATACTCGATGATCCCATATCGATCCGTGCCATCGCCCGGATCCACACACCACCGCGGCCATCGCCCATCGGTGCAGCTCGCCGCCGTCGCCGGCGGAAGGGGCAACACCACCTCGGCGGTCTCCGTCCGGGGAGCGTCGGGGCATTGCTGCATGATCGGCATTGCAAGGCGCGTCCCCGGGGCGATCTCCCGCATGCTCCGACAGGAATCGTCCGCGCAGGGCCACTCGCGGATCTCCGGCTCGATCCCCCGCGGGGTCATCGGCGCGCGCGGCTCGGCGAGCGAAAACGCCATCGCTCCACGATACAGAAACGCGCCGGTATCACGCCGCTCCAAGATCACGCGGACGATCGGCTCTCCCCCGGAGCATTCCGAGACGTCGAGCGGGATGCGCGTCCCGTCCGGTTCGATCAGGACGGCGCGACGAAGCTGGTCACAAACGGCGGCCTCGTGCTCCTGAGCCGTGCAGTACGGATAGCCCGGTGGCTCCGGCTCCGGTGGCGACGCGGCGGCGCACGCTGTCAGAATCGAGGACGCGACGACAGAGAGAGCGGCGCGCGTGAAGAATGCGAACGTCGGGCTCCGGCCGGCAGGGAAAGAGCCGACGGGCGCAGTCTCCGGGAAGCCGTCGTCCCTCGTGAACTCGCGGCGCCCGGCCTGACCGACCGACGCAAAACCACGAGACACCATGAGCTTCTGACACGAAGGGTCGCACGCATTGACCAGCGCCTCGTCGGGCGCGGCATCGCCCCAGGGATACAGGCGTCCCTCGGCACCACGCGCCGCGAGCTCCCACTCCTCTTCCGTGGGCAAACGCTTGCCTGCCCACCTGCAGTAGGCGCTCGCTTGAGTCCAGTCGACGCAGTTCATCGGGTGGACGTCCCGCCCAGCCTGACCAGCGTTGCACGAAGGCTCGTATGCCCTGCGCGCATCGGCGGAGAAGCCTCCCAACGTCTCGATGGTCGCGGTGGCTTCGCACGCGCCCGCCTCGGCGCACGCGCGAAAGTCAGCGACCGTGACTTCCGTCGCGTCCATCTCGAAAGGCTTCACCTCGACGCGGTGCGCCGGGCGCTCGTTGGAATCGCTCTTCGGGTCATTCGAACCTATCTCGAGGCTCCCGCCAGGGATCGGAATCAGCCTGGGTCCGCGCGTGGGTGGAGCTGACGTCGTCCTCGCTCCCGGCGGCGCCGGCGACGCTGCGGGTGCCGTCGCGACGGGTGAGGGGGGCCGAGCCTGCTGGGCGCTGGTTGCGCCCTTTCCCGCGCAGCCCAGCAAGAAAGCGAACATCGCGGCACGGTACCGGTGCTCACCCATCATGCCGTCGACGCTAGCACGTCGACTCCCTTCCAGGCGATCCCCGCCGAGATCCGCCGCTGTCTGCCCCCGCTCGCGGCCCCTTCGCCCGCTTCCTCACCCGCTCGCGGAGTGGCCCGATGAGCAGCGGAGCTCGACGAGGCGGGCCACGTGGTGTGGAGCTCGATCCCCCTGCCCGGTGGATTTCTGAAGACCGGCGCCAGGACCGAGGACGGGGCCTCCTGGTCGCGGGCCAGGTGGGTGATTCGACGTCTCCGTCCCGCACGGGGTTGTGGCTCGGTCGGCTCGACGGAGCCGGTCAGCTGCTGGCGAGCCGGAAGCTCGGACCCTCGGCCTTCAGCGCGCACGTCGACATCGAGCTGCTCCGGCACCCGACCGGGGGATACGTGCTCTCCACCCACGACACCGAGGCCGAGGGCGCGGCGCCTCGGCTGCGCCTGGTGCGGCTGGACGACGCGGGCGAGATCGCCCACGAACGGTTCATGCCGATCGCTCCCGGGTCCGCGATCACGCAGTCATGGAGTCGGGGTGGGGCCGCGCTGCTGCCCGGCGGTGACGTGGTTCAGCTGACCGCGCACGCCGGGTACCTGCGCGTCGTCCGCAGCACCGAGCAGACGGCGCCGGTGTTCGACCGTGTGCTGGAGGAGGTCGGCGGAGCGTGGCCACAGGACATCGCGGCCCTGCCCGATGGCCGTATCGCGATCGCCGCGATCAGCGTCGGTCAGAGTCATGTCATCCTGCTGGATGCCGAGGGAGCGGTGATCTGGGCCAGGACGTATCACCCTGAGCTCGACACCGAGCTTCACGCCATCTCACACGATCCGAGCACGGGGCTCTTGCACCTCGGCGGGGCGACGCGGGGAACGGACGGAGGAACGCAGCGGATCTGGCTGCTCTCCGTCGACACCGGCGGGGAGCTGCGCTGGGAGTACGAAGGGGATGTCGGCACGCCGAGCCGGATCAATGGAATCACATCGCTCCCCGGCGGTGGGTTCGTGGCAGCTGGATTCCACGACTTCGTCTATGCGGTGGTCCGCCCGGAGACGTGTCCGTGAGCGACAGTCAGGCTTTCCTGCGCTTGCAGCCGGCTCGCGGCGGTGCGATCGGTGGCAGGTGCGGAACGGCGCCCGGCGCGGCGTGAGAGGAGGAGCAGATGGCGGATTCGTCGATGGAGGCTCGGGTCACCGAGGTGGCTGATGGCATTTACCAGCTCCACACCCCGGTGGGGACTGGCAAGGCTGGGTTCTCGTTCAACCAGTACCTTCTGGTCGACGACGCGCCGCTGCTCTTCCACACGGGCTCGCGCCGCCTCTTCCCGGCGGTGCGCGCGGCGATAGCGCGGGTGATGCCGGTCGAGCGGCTGCGCTACGTGGCGTTCTCCCACTGCGAGTCGGACGAGTGCGGCGCCATGAACGAACTGCTCGATGCCGCGCCCCAGGCGGTGCCGGTGTGCGGGCGGATCGCCGCGATGGTCGACGCGGACATGTTCGACCGCGCGCCACGGGCGCTCCAGGAGGGCGAGGTCCTCGAGCTGGGTGAGCGCCGGGTGCGCTGGCTCGACGCGCCCCACCTGCCGCACGGCTGGGAGTGCGGCTACCTGTTCGAAGAGTCCACCGCCACGCTGCTCTGCGGCGATCTCTTCACGCAGCCCGGCGCCGACCATCCCGCGCTCACGCGCGACGACATCCTCGCGCCGAGCGAGGCCATGCGCCGGTCGATGGATTACTATGCGCACGGCCGCGATGCGCCCCAGCTCCTCGAGAAGCTCGCCGCCACGTCCCCCCGCATGCTCGCCTGCATGCATGGCGGGGCGTACGAGGGGGACGGGGCCGCGCTGCTGCGCGAGCTCGCTCGCGCGCTCGCCCTCACGGCGTGAGCGGCGCTCGCGGGCGCGCGCCGATGCTCGCTGCGCCCTCGGCAGATGGCGCTTCCGCTGAGCGCGTTTCGCTGACGGCGTGGATCAGGGGACGTCCGTCGGGTCCCAGCTCGCGCGGAAGCCCACATCAAGCCCGTCGAGCGTGCGCATCGTGTCGGCGTCGAGCGCGAAGTCGAAGATCGCGCCGTTCTCGGCGATACGCGCGGGCGTGACCGACTTCGGCAGAACGATCAAGTCGTGCTGCACGGCCCAGCGCAGCATCACTTGCGCTGGTGTGCGCCCGGCCTTTGTCGCCGCGGAGACGATGTCTTTGTGCCTGAGCTTCACGCCCTGCGTGAGCGGGCTGTACGCCTGCACGAGGATCCGGTGCTTTGCGCAGAACGCGCGCAGCTCGGCCTGCCCGAGGAACGGGCTGAGCTCGACCTGGTTGATCGCCGGCACCACCGCGCTCTCGCCGAGGAGCTCCTCGAGGTGACGCACGGTGTAGTTGCTGACGCCGATCGATTTCGCGAGGCCTTGCCTCTGCGCGTCGACGAGCGCGCGCCAGGTGTCGCTGCGCTTGCCGGTGACGGGAAAGTGAATCAGCACGAGATCGTAGGCGTCGAGCGCGGCTTCCTTCAGCGAGCGCTCGAGCGAGCGCAGCGTCGTGTCGCGCCCCTGGTTGAAATTCGCGATCTTCGTCGTGACGAACACCGCGTCGCGCCCGAGGCCGCTCTTGCGCAACGCGCTGCCGACGTCCGCCTCGTTGCCATAGTACTGGGCGGTGTCGACGTGGCGATAGCCGAGGCGCAGCGCTTCGAGGACGGCGCCCTCGGTCTCGGCGCCGGGCGCCGATTGATACACCCCGAGCCCGAGCTGCGGGATGTAGCGACCGTCGATCATCTGCAGGCGTGGTGATTCGATCATGGGCGGGCCCCCGGTTTCGTCCATCGCTCGGCTCGGCCGAGCGCAACGAGTGTGCTGACGAAGTCGACACGCTAGTCGCGGTGGAGGTCGGCGGCAAGCGCGAGCGAAGGGGCCGCGCCGGTGCCCGCCCCTCCGGGATTCGTGGACACGTTTCGCGTCCTCTACCCGGATACCCGGACGAGGCGCCGGTCGGCACATTCCACTCGTTCAGCGGAGACGAGGACGGAGAGAAGATCGACTTCATCTTCGCTCAGCCGGCGCCGGTCGCGGAGGTGCTGATGGCCCAGATCATCCGCGAACACCGCGACGGCTTCTATCCCTCGGATCACTTTCCCGTCACCGCCAGGCTGCGCCTTCAGCCCTGAAGCCAGAGCGCGTCCCCAGGGGTGGGGGCGAACCGGCGATGGGCGAACTCGTCTCGACAGCCCAGCACGGCAGTGCTACCCATCCCACGTGTCCGGCGCTGAGGGGGAGGACATGTCATTACATCATGGCCTGTCGCCGATGCACGCAGGAAAGGATCGCCGTATGCGCATCGATCGAATCCGAGGTCTGCGGGCAGCTCAGCTTGCGTTCGCGTCCGCGTCTGCGGGAGCAGCCTTCTGCTTCGCAGCGTGCTCGACCGACACGGGCCCCACGGCCGAAGACATGGGCGAGCAGGACCAGAATCTTGCAGCCTGTTCGTATGCGGTCACGACGAACGCGTACGAAGGAGCCCCGGAGTACTGGGGGACGATCAAGATCAAGAACACGGGCACGAGCGCGCTGAAGAAGCCGACTGTCGCCTTCGACGTGCCGGACGGTGTCACGTGCGATCATCACGAGCCGGGCTGGACCCACACACAAGCCGGCTCCCGATGCACCTATTCGAGGACATCGAACGTGTCCATCGCTCGCGGCGCGTCATTCACACTCAATTTTTCCACCGACTCGGTGTCCTCGTTCACCCCGTCCCGCGTCGAGCTCCGCGACACCAGCTGCTCCAGCAGCGGCAGCACGACGGGCGGCGGCAGCACGACAGGCACGGGCGGCAGCACGACGAGCGGCGCCGGCAGCACGACAGGCACGAGCGGCGGCACCACGGGCGGCGGCAGCACGACGGGTGGCGCCAGCACCACGGGCGCGGGCGGCGGCAGCACGACGGGTGGCGCCAGCACCACGGGCGCGGGCGGCGGTAGCACCACGGGTTCGGGCGGCGGCAGCGGCGGCTCGGGCGTCGTGTGGCAGACGGCCAGCCTGACGGAGTTCGAGTCTTACCCCGACCCCGGCAGCGAGGAGTGCATCGAGTACAACGGGTGCACGTGGGCCGGTCAGTTCGCGGCGCTCGACGGAAAGCAGCCGGAGAGCTGGGTCAGAGAGAACAACATCGCCGCGGTGCACTCGAAGGATTTCGAGAGGTACAAGCTCAAGACCCTGCGCCTTCGGAAGAATGGCAAGGAGATCGACGTCAAGGTGTACGACATGTGCGCCGACTCCGATTGCAGCGGGTGCTGCACGCGGAACGCGCAGCCGTCGGGGTACCTGATCGACATCGAGAAATACACCGCTCAGCGGTTCGGGGTCCCGGCGTCTGGACAGGTCGAGTGGAGGTGCCTCGACTGCAATTGACGGCCGCCTCGTCGGGCCGGTGGCTCGGGCGCCGCCTTGCTCACCCGCCGAGCGCCCTGTCGATCGCCTGCGTGAGCTTCGGGTCGTCCGGCGCCACGGACGACTCGAACCGCCCGATCACCGACCCGTCCTTGCCGATCAGGAACTTGGTGAAGTTCCACTTCACCTCACCGGCAGGCGCGGCTTGCGTGAGGAACGCATAGAGGGGGTGCTTGCCGCCCCCCTTGACCGGGATCTTCGAGAACATGGGAAAGCTGACGCCGAACTTCGTGGAGCAGAAGGCGGCGATCTCGGCGTCGGTCCCCGGCTCCTGCGCGCCGAAATCGTTCGACGGGAAGCCGAGGACGGCGAAGCCGCGTTCCTTGAGCCGATCATGGAGCTCCTCGAGCCCCGCGTACTGCGGCGTATACCCGCATTCCGATGCGGTGTTCACCACGAGCAGCACCTTGCCTCGGTAATCACCGAGGGAGCGGTCCTGTCCGTCGATGGTCTTCATGGTGAAGTCGTAGAGCGACATGGCCTTTCCTTCCTGAGCAGCGCCGGGCGTGGGCTCCGGCGAGGTGCGCTCGACATTCCTCCCACAACCCGACACACAGGCGAGGGCGAGCGAGCTGATCAGGGTGAGTCGACACCGGAGCACGCGCGGCGAGCGTTCCATGGCGGCAGGGATAGACCCGCGTCCGGGCCGCGTCGAGCAGGAACGCGCTCCGCGTCGAGGCGACGCCGCCGAATGCTGCTGGAGAACCTCGGCATGGACGCGGCACGCGGCGGTCGGGCTCGGTGACCTGGCTTGCTGGAAGGAGGCCATCGCGACGGCAGCAGGGTGGACGGGCAGGACGCTCGCCGTCACTTCTTCGTCAGCGCGTCGTAGCTGGTGATGAGGTTGCGGTAGTCGGGGATGTGGTTCGAGAACAGCGTCGCCAGTCCCTCGATGTCGTTGCGCCAGTCGCGGTGCAGCTCGCAGGCGACGCCGAACCACGTCATGAGCTGCGCGCCGGCTTGCGACATGCGATCCCAGGCGGAGTGCCGGGTGATCTCGTTGAAGGTCCCGGACGCGTCCGTGACGACGAAGACCTGAAAACCCTCCTCGATCGCCGACAGCGCGGGGAAGGCCACGCACACCTCGGTCACGACGCCCGCGATGATGAGCTGCTGCTTGCCCGTGGCCTTGACGGCCTTGACGAAGTCCTCGTTGTCCCACGCGTTGATGTTGCCGGGGCGCGCGATGTACGGCGCGTCCGGGAACTGCTCCTTCAGCTCCGGCATGAGCGGGCCGTTGGGGCCGGACTCGAAGCTGGTCGTGAGGATCGTCGGCAGCTTGAAGTACTTCGCGAGATCGGAGAGCGCGAGCACGTTGTTCTTGAACGTGTCCGGCTGGATGTCGCGCACGAGCGACAGAAGTCCCGCCTGATGATCGACCAGCAACACGGCGGCGTTGTTCTTGTCGAGTCGAACGTACGGCTTGGTCATGGGCTGTGTCCTCTTCTCTCGTCGTGGGTGATTCGTCTGTGTGGCTCGACGCCCGAGCATGGAGGGCGTTCAATCGTCCAGGTGGCCGAACTTCCCGCTCGCGAAATCGGCGAACGCCTGCTGGATCTCTTGCGCGCTGTTCATGACGAACGGGCCGTACTGGACGATGGGCTCGTCGATCGGCTCGCCGCTCAGGACGAGCAGGTGGGCCTCCGATCCGGCCTCGATGAGCAAGCGCTCGCCGGCGTTCTCGAACACCGCGAGGTCGTGCGCCGCAGCGTGCGTTCCGTTGATCGCGATGTCGCCTTTCATGACGAGCAGGCCGAGGTTATGGCGCGCCGGGAAGGTGAAATCGACCCTGCCGCGCGCGTTCAGGCGGACGTCGAGGACATCGATCTCCGTGAACGTCTGCGCGGGGCCCTTCACGCCCTTGGTTTCGCCTGCGACGACCCGGACGGAGCCCGCATTCTCGGGGAGCGTCACGATGCCCATCCGATCGCTGGTGATGCTTTGATACCGAGGCGGCGACATCTTGTGCGCCTTCGGAAGGTTCACCCAGAGCTGCGCCATCTGGAACGGGCCGCCGCGGCGCGCATAGCTCTCTTCGTGGTACTCCTTGTGAAGGACTCCGGACGCCGCCGTCATCCATTGCACATCGCCCGGACCGATCACGCCGCCGCCGCCCGCGCTGTCGTGGTGCGCGACGCTCCCTTGCCAGGCGAGCGTGACCGTCTCGAAGCCTCGGTGGGGATGCACGCCGACGCCCCGCGGCCTCGCCGTCGGCGCGTACTCGTACGGCGGGTGATAATCCAGCAGCAGGAACGGGTTCAGCTTTCGCGCAGCCTCCGGGATCGCCGAGAAGAACCCCGCGACCCGGAAGCCGTCACCCACCCAGTGCAGGCCAGGGGCCCGGTAGATTCCCTCGATCGTTCGGAGCTCGGACCGCGCTGCTCGCGTGGCGCTCGTCCGCGTCTGCATCGTATTCGTGGTGGTCATGGCTGCGTTCTCCTGACACGAGGAGGAATAGGCATGCCGAGCCCTTAGAACAATGCGCAACAACTGGAAGAACTGTTCCTGAATTTGGAACAATCCTGTCACACGCTGGCGGCCACGCTCGGCGTGGTGGACAACACGAGGCGCTGGCGGAGCAGGTCGAGCAAGGCCACCACCTTCGGCGAGAGGTGCCGTGTGCTCGGATAGAGCGCGAACACGGGCACTTCGGGCGCCGACCAGGACGCGAGCACCGGTATGAGCCGTCCGGCGGCGAGGTCTTCCGCGCACAGGTACTCCGGCAAGAGGGCGACGCCGAAGCCCGCGCGAACGACCGAGCGAAGCATCTCGTAGTCGTTGACGACGAGCCGCGGGTGAACCGTGATCTCGGCGATCTTGGGCCCCGACCTGAGCTCCCAGGAGCTTCCCTCCGGTGCGAACACGATGCACGGGTGGTCCGCGAGCTCGGCAATGTCGTTCGGCTCGCCGAGCGCCCTCTTGACCTCGGGCGCAGCGACCAGACGGCGCCGCACGGCCCCGAGACGCCGGGCGACGAGGCTCGTGTCCGGCGTGGCGCCGGCCCGCAGCGCGAGGTCGAAGCGCTCCTCGACGACGTCGACCCTGCGGTCGGTGCAGACCAGGTCGACCTGGACATCGGGGAAAAGACGCAGGTATTCGGCGAAGATCGGCCCGAGGACGGAGAACGCGAGCGGGGCCGTCACCCGCAGGAGCCCCCGGGGCGTCGACTGGAGCTGCGAGACCGCGAGCTCTGCCTCCTCGAGCGCGGCGACGATGCGAACGCAGTGCTCGTAGTAGACGCGACCGACGTCCGTGAGGCTCAAGGTCCGCGTGGTCCGCTGGAGCAGCCGCGCGCCGACGCGCGACTCGAGATCGGAGATCTTCCGGCTCACGGTCGACTTCGGCATCCCGGCGGCGGTCGCGGCCGCCGTGAAGCTGCCTCCCTGAACGACCCGCGTGAAGAGGACGATCTCGTCGAGAGCGACGTCGGGGAGGCGAGGGTCCATGGGTGGGACAATTTACGCAAATCGCGCGAATTGTTCCAAGGCAGCGCTGGGAGGCTCACACGCCGACGCGCTCGACGCGCACCCGGACCTCGACGGCCACCAGCGCCGCGTCGCCGCCCGCCGTCCCTGCGCCGCGCTCCGCCGAGCTGCCCGCGATCTCCGCGATGAGCAGCGGCCCCGTCGCCTTCACGATGCGGCGGGCCTGGGCCAGCACGCGCGCCCGCTCTTCCTCCGTCGCGCCGGCGAGGACGCCGCTGAGGATGACCCCGCAGGCGCGGTTCGCCGGCAGCGCGGCGAGCCCGGCGACGGTCGCCACGCGGGCCGCGAGGCCGCACACGTGCGCCACGTCGCGCGCGAGCAGCTCGGCCGCCTCGCCGACCACGACGACGCCGCCGTACAGGCCGCGCAAGGCGGGGGCGGCGACCGCCCTCAGGCCGCGCACGAGCCGCGCGCGCGCCTCGATCGCGCCGGGCGAGCAGTCCGGCAGGCGCTCCGCCGCCGGCGTATCCGGGGCAGCCGCCATGACGGCCGGCGACAGCGCCGCCCGGATCGCGGCGAGCCGCGCCCGCCACCACCGCGCGCCATGCCCGATCTCCCGGGCGCGGCGCTCGCGCTCTTCCCGCCCTCGATGGACGTGGACATGAAACGCCTCCGTGGCGGCCTTCTGCGGCTGGCGCAGGGCGCGAACGCTCGTGAGCAGGCGCATGTCGATGAGGTCCGCACGCCGCGCGCCCTCCAGCAGATCGACGAAGGCCCCCTTCTCGGCGCCGCCGCCGATGAACCACTCGTCGAAGCCGCCGAGCGCATCGACGAGGCCTCGCCAGACGATGGGCAGCCCCTCGCGCACATCGCAGAGCGGCTCGGAGCCCGGGGCGCCGGGGCGGAGCCGATCGCCGTGGGCGCCGGGCACGACGCCGTCGAGCGGCGTGGCCGCGAGGAGCGGAGCGAGCCCCTCGACGGCGCCCGAGGCCGCCCACGCGGCCGAGCGCTCGATCCACGCGGCCGGCGGCAAGGCGACGCGGGCCAGCGCCGGCGTGAGCACGGCCGGCACGCCGCGCGCGAGCGCCGCGTCGTGCTCCGAGAGCGCGTGCTCGACCGCCTCGGGCGGGAGCAGGACATCGGCGTCCAGAAACCAGATCAACGGCGCCCGGGCGGCTCGGAAGCCCGCGTTCCTGGCATGGCTGCAGTGCGGGAACTGCCCGCGCGGGCGCGGGCTGTCGACGATCTCGACCCGGAAGGGGTGAGAGCCCGGCTCCGCCGCGGCGCGGATCGCGCCGCCCGGGTCGCCGCCGTCGCACACCACCACGACCTCGAAGGACGACGGGGCGGCGGTCTGCGCGCGCAGCGCGAGCACGGCGCGCCGCAGGAGGGGCGCGGTCGCGGGATGGCAGGGGATCACGAGGGCGATGCGCGGCGGAGCGGCGCCCGTCGCGCGAGCCTCCGCAGCCGAGCCGGGCGCGCCGGCCGCGGCGCCGCCTCCTGCGGCCGCGTCGCCCGGGGACGCGCCGCTGCCGTCCGCGGACGCGCCGTTGCCGCCCGCGGACGCGCCGTTGCCGCCCGCACCCGCCGCGGAGCCGCCCCTCAGCGCCGGCCGCTCGCCGAGCACCTCCCACAAGCTGGCGAGGCACCGCTCGCGCTCGGTCAGGTACGCGTCCCGCGCCGCTTCCTGGATGCGCCGGAGATCCGCCTCCGTGAACGCCATGCAGCGCTCGACCGCATCGCGCACGTCCTCCGGAGCCACCGCGTGTGTGCGCACGAGGCCCTGCGCGCCGTGCGGCGCGGCCGGCATGCGCAGCGCGCAGCCGTCGATCTCGCTCATCGCCTCGGTGTCGGGCACGAGGACCGCGGCGCCGACCGACAGGCCCTCATGGAGCGCGTGGCCCCAGCCCTCGTAACGGGACGGACAGAGGTGGAATCGAGACGCGTTCTGATAAAAGCGAAGCCGCCGCTCGTCGACGCGCCCCGCGAGCTCGACGTTCCGCGGCCTGAGCGGCCAGCCGAGCGAGGACACGACCGTCAGCGGATACGGGATGCGGTGGCGCTCCCAGGCCAGAAGCACGGAGTCCGTGCCCTTCGCGTCGGAGCCGCCAGGGACGTGCAGGAAGCGCCGCGCCCGGGGCACGGCCGGGTCCCAGCGGTCCTCCGAGAAGAAGCCGAGGTGGCGAGCCCGCGGCGTGAGCGGGGCGAAGTGCGACAGCGCGTCACGGGTCTTGCACAGGACGAGCTCGAAATCGTCGAGCGCGGGCCGGGCCTCCGGCCGCCACCACTCGGCGTTCGGGATCAGCCAGCGGCGCGGCGCGCCCTCGGCGAGGCGCGGCTCGTAGACCTCGAGGAAGATGACGAGATCGGCGCCCCCCACGCCTTCGGAGCGCTGGAAGTGAACGCCGGTGACCCGGTGACCCCAGCTCTCCAGGAGGCTGCTGAGAAGACGGTAGTCGCGCTCGAGCCCCTTGCCGTTGTCGATGTTGGTGACGATGTGGATCCGCATCGGAAGCACCCAGGGTCACACCCAGCCCCTCAGCCCCGCGTGGTGCTCGCCGAGGATGCCGAGCATCTGGCGCATGCGGTGCACATACGTGAAGCTCGCCTTGACGCGCGCGTGCCCGGCCCGCCGGATCGCCTCGCGCTCGTCGTCGTGCTTCACATAATAGTCGATGAGGCGCCGCAGGGCCGCGAAGTCGCCGAACGGATAGAAGACCACGTGCTCGCGATCGCGGAACTCCTCCTCCAGGCCGAAGATGTAGGGGTGGATCATGAAGCCCCCCCGGCCGAGCGTCTCGTAGATGCGATCGGACCAGTAATGCGGGTGATCGAAGCCGACACACAGGCTGTCGCCCACGACGATCTTCGCGGAGGCGTACAGGCGGTTGAGGGCGTCGCCGCGCACGCAGCTCTCCGGTGAGCCGTGCTTCACGAAGCGGCGGCCGTACGTCTCCGACAGGAAATCCACGAGGCGCCTGCGATAAGGCCACTCCGGATGATAATCGTACGAGCCCACGAAGCAGACGTCGGCCGCGACGCCAGGGTCGACCTCCGCGAGATAACACTCGGCGCCGTACACGCCGGGCTTGAGGTAATGGTGGCGCACGCCCTGCGCCCGGAAGAACGCCTCGCTCCCGCCGTCGGGCGTGAACACGTGCTGCGTGCGCCAGAACGGGTCGAGCCGCAGATCGCGGCCGCGCGAGAGGCCGGCGTACAGGTCGAGGTGGTACGAGGCCGTCGGGATGGGCAGCTGCGTGATCCAGCGCAGCGCGTCGCCGCGCAGGCCCCAGGTGCGGGTGTAGAGCAGCAGATCGACGTCGCGCGCCATGCCGTCGAGCTCGCCCAGGGTGAACGCGTTCTCCTGGGCCTGGACGACCTCGACGCCGAGCGCTCGCAGGCTCTCGCCGACGTGGTTCTCGGTCGAGAACGACGGGCCGAAATTGCCGATGTACAGGACGCGACGGCGCATGGGGGAGGGGGCCACGACGGCGGCGCCCGTCAGGGCGGCGGGTCCAGCGGCCAGCTGGCCACGAGCGCGCGCGCGTCGGGCGTGCGCGCCTTCGAGAGCACCGCGAGCGTCACGGTGCGATCGGTGACCAGCACACACGGCGCCGAGAACGTCGCTGGATCGGCGCCGCCAGCGTCCACGGGGAGCACGCGGAACGCGGCGCCCGGGGCCGGCCGGTGCGCGACGAGCAGGTGGGCGGCGGACGTCGCGACGATCACGAGCCCGCCGCCCGCGCGGTCGGCGTCGAGCTCGAAGACGCGGCGGTCGCCGAACGGCGCTTCCTCGGCGCCGGCAGGGCCGTACGCCGCATCGCGGGCCGAGACGCGCACGGTGCCGGGCAGCGCGCCGCCGCGCGAGGCGCCGGGGGCGACGCGCTTGCACACCGCGGTGGGGCCAGGCGACCCGGCGAGGACCACGACATCGATGCACTCGCCGATCGGGTGGTCCACCGGGCCGCCGCCGGCCGCCGCGGCCTCCAGCACGACCGCCGTCGCGCTGTCGACGACGGCGGACACGGCGCCGGGGGAGGGCGCTGGGAGCGAGCCGGCGCCCGCGCCGCGCACGAACCGAGGCCCGCTGAAGCTCGCGAACGGCCGGTGCGCCGTGAGCGAGGTGCGGGCATCGGAGGCGCCGTCGAGCCGGACCAGCGCGTTCACCGCGCCGCCCGCGACCTCCACCACGAACGACAGCGCGCCGCCGTCCGCCGCCGCGGCGTCCCAGCGGGGCAGCGCGGGCAAGAGCTGCGGGATCGTGGCGACGGCGCCCGACGGACCGCGGCCCGCGAGCGGCAAGGCCCAGATGTCCGTGCGGTGCGGCGGGGCCGCGCTGTGCGTCGACGACGCGAGCAGCACGGGCGCCCCGTCGAGCGCGACGAGGCGCAGGGCGTCCGCGAGCGGGGCGTCGGGCAGCGCGGCGGCAGAGAGCGCGAGAGGCGGAGGGGGCGTTTCGTTCATGGGCGCAGATCCGGGGGCGGGGCGGCACGCGGCGGCGGCGAGACAGACGAGGAGCGCGGGCGCGGGAGGCCCGCGGCGCGGCCTCCTGGGGGCGCTGGTCGAGAGGGGCGCGGCGGTCGAGAGGGGCGAGGGCATGCCGGTCGACCTCCGCGCTGCGCTAGCGCGACAAACGGGTTGAAATCGCATGCATACAGCAAGAAATTGAACCGCCAAGGCGCCAAGGACGCCAAGATTTTATTGTCTTCTTGGCGTCCTTGGCGCCTTGGCGGTTCATTCCCCTGGTTTCCAAGCTGGTCGGTGCTCTAGATGCGGGCGTTCGTGCGCATGTTCCACAGCTGCACGAGGGCCTGCGGGTTCGACGATTTCGGATAGCCGGCGAGCGCGGCAGCGAACAGTCCGTCGATCGCGCCGGTCTCCCACGTGGCCGCGTCGGCGAACGGCCCGCCGCCGTACGAGGGGTCGTAGAGCTGGCCGCCGTGCACGACGATGAAATGGTTGAAGAACGCGGGCGGGGGCTCGGGGTTCCGCTGGCCGGGGATCCCCGGCAGGTTGACCACGTCGGTCCCCATGCGGTGGGTCCACGGGGCGGGCTGCGTGGCCGCGTTCCACTGCCAGTTCTTCACGAGGAAGCCCTGGGACCCCGAGGTCCACGCCGGCACCGTGACGACGACCACCACCTTGTCGGCGCTGGTGATGCCGTGGACCTTGAGCATGTCGATGAAGAGCTCGGCCCACGAGCCGCACTGCCCGCTGCCGTCGGCGCTCGCGAGGAGCAGGCGGGTGTTCGTGCAGGTGGTCGTGTTCGGGTTCCAGTACGTGAGGCCCACGCCGTCGCGCTTGCGCGTGAGCGCCCGCGTCGCGAAGGGGACGAAGCTCTGGGACACGACGCGCCCCTCGGTCGTCTCGCCCTGGGCCGCGCGGCACGAGATGTCCACGAGCGTCCAGTGGACCGTGCCGGCCGGCGCGCCGAGCACCGCGTACACGAGGTGCGCCGTCGTGCCCGCGCCGACCCAGCCGGTGCCGGCGGCGTTCGCCTCCCACGCGATCGTCAGCGGATCGTAGCAGGCGACGACGTCCGGCAGCGGCGCGCTGCTCGTCATCGAGGGCGTGGAGACGTCGACCGACCCGGGCGACACGCTGACCGTGCACGTCCATTCGAGCGTCACGCCGCCGGCCATGGCGCGGCCGCGCAGCTGCACGGACTCGGTCCCGGTGGGCGGCCGGAGCACGCGCAGCACCACGGCCAGCGGGACGCGCGCGCCGCGGACGTAGCAGACAGGCGATTGATCCGCCGCCTGCCGGGTGCTCAGCCACTCGGGGGAGGGGAAGTTGCCGAGGGAGTCCCGCTCCACCGCGTGGTTCGCCGCGAAGTCGACCTGGATCACGCCGACAAGCGCGTGTACGACGTCGGGCGCCTTCGGCGCCGGCTGCGCCGGCGGCGGCACCTCGAGCGGCCTGCGCGCCTCGGGGGCGCGCGGCGGCGGGCCGCGGAAGGCGAGGAGGCACCCCGTCCGGAGCAGCTCGGCGACGCGCTCGCGGAGCAGGTCGAGCTCGCGCGCCGCGTCGAGCGACACGATGCCGGCGCCCGCGGCGCACAGCTCGCTCAGGAGATCGACGCGCTCGCGGTCCGGCGCCTCCGAAGGGAACCAGGCGGGCACCTCGAGGGCGGCCAGGTGCGGCTCGATCGGCTCCGCGCCCTCGGGCAGGACCGCGCCGGCTGCGCGGACGAAGCCGACGTCTCCGTACGCATCGACGACCTGCCAGACGTTGCCCATGAATCCGCGCGATCCGCTGTCCGCTGTCCCCCCCGGCGCCCTATCTGACTAGGCCCGCCCTCGCCGTGCGTCAACCGTTCGTCAAGACGCGCGCGGGCATGTCGACGGGGGGTGCGCCGGCATGTCGACGCCATGTCGACGGCACGTGCGCCGGCCTGTCGACAGCGCCGGCGCGCGTGAATGTGCCCACCCGGCCGGCGAGCGATGGTAGGCTCGACGGCTCGGGCTCCGGGACGTGCGAGGGCGAGGCGACCGATGGCGGACGGTGCGATCGAGTTTGATTTCGCTGTGGAAGGCGCGACCGATCCGTGGCGCGTCGCGCGGATCGAGGGCCATGAGGGCATATCGCGGCTGTTCCACTTCCGCGTGACCCTCGCGTCGACGGACGCCGCGCTGGCGTTCGACGGGCTGGTCGGGCAAACGTGCCTGCTCACGATCCGGACCGACGCGTCGACTCGGTACATCCACGGCATCGTCGCGCGCTTCGAGCAGCACGAGGAGGGGCGCGCGGTCACCACGTACCTGGCGACGGTCGTCCCGCGGGCGTGGCGCCTGCAGCACCGGCACGACTACCGCATCTTCCAGGAGGCGACGGCGCCGGAGATCATCGACAAGGTGCTCCGCGCGGCGGGGCTGTCGTCGGACGAGTTCCGCATCTCGACGGCGATGACCCACGATCGGCGGGAGTACAGCGTGCAGTACGCCGAGACCGACTGGGCGTTCATCAGCCGCCTGATGGAAGAGACAGGCATGTTCTGCTTCTTCGAGCACAAGGCCGACAACCACGTGCTCGTCTTCGGTGACGCGCCGTTCGTCCACGAGCCCATCGACGCGCCGGGCGTCGTGCCGTACCGGGCCGCCGGCGGGGCGCTCGCCGCGCGCGAGGCCGTCTCCCGCTTTTCGATGGCCGAGGAGGTCCGGCCCGGCAAGGTCACCGTCCGCGACTACAACTTCCAGAAGCCCAGCCTGAGCCTCGAGGGGGAGGCGGAGGCCGACCGCGACACCGATCTCGAGGTGTACGTGTACGCCACCGAGCACGATCTGCCCGAGGAGGGCACCCAGCTCGCGAAGCTCCGGCTCGAGCAGCTCCAGCTCGTGCGCCGCACGGCGGAGGGGCAGGGGAGCGTGCTCCGGTTCATGCCCGGGGCCACCTTCACGCTCGAGGACCACGGCCGCGAGAGCTTCAACCGCGGATACCTGATCACGCGCGTCGACCATTTCGGCTCGCGGGCCGTCGGGGGGGAGTCGCAGGAGACCGTCGTCGGGTACTCCAATCGATTCCAGTGCATCCCGGACGACGTGCCCTACCGCACGCCCGTGCAGACGCCCAAGCCGACGCCCCGCGGCATCCAGACGGCGATCGTCGTGGGCCCGGCGGGCGAGGAGATCCACACGGACATCTATGGCCGGGTGAAGGTGCAGTTCCACTGGGACCGGAAGGGGCGCCGCAACGAGCAGAGCTCGTGCTGGATGCGGGTGAGCCAGATCTGGGCGGGCGCCGCGTGGGGCTCGATGTACATCCCGCGCATCGGCCACGAGGTGGTCATCGACTTCCTCGAGGGCGATCCGGATCGCCCGCTGATCGTCGGGCGCGTCTACCACGGCGCGAACGTGCCGCCCTACGCGCTGCCGGCCGAGAAGACGAAGAGCACCATCAAGTCGGACACCTCGCCGGGCGGCGGCGGCTCGAACGAGCTCAGGTTCGAGGACAGGAGAGGCGCGGAGGAGATCTACCTGCACGCGCAGAAGGACTGGAACATCGAGGTCGAGAACGACAAGACCCAGTCCGTCGGCCACGACGAGCGCCTGACCGTCGGCCACGACCGGAAGAAGCGCATCGACAACAGCCAGTGGGAGTCGATCGGCGCGTTCAAGACCACCGAGGTCGGCGAGGATCACAACGAGAAGATCGGCGCGAACCGCACGCTCGGCGTCGTGAAGAGCGAGAGCGTGGATATCGGCGAGGACGCGAGCCTGAAGATCGGGCAGAGCCGGAAGACCGACGTCGGGAAGGACGACATCGAGTCGGTGGGCGGCAAGCGCGAGCTCACGGTGGGCGGCGAGGAGACCGTCAAGGTGGGTGATCGCGCGACGCTGGAGGTCGGCTCGAAGCGCAACACCACCGTCGGCAGCGACGACTCGCTGTCGGTCGGCGGCACCGAGACCCGGAACATCGACGTGGACGCGACCGAGTCCGTCGGCGCGAAGAAGACCGTCAAGGTCGGCGAGAAGTTCACGCTGGAGTGCGGGAGCGGCAAGATCATCGTCGACAGCTCCGGCAAGATCACGGTCGAGGGGTCGGACATCACCGTGAAGGGCTCGGGCACCGTCAAGGTCGAGGGCGCCAAGGTCGAGGTGAAGAGCGACGGCGACGTGAGCGTCAAGGCGGGCTCGAACATCAAGCTCTCGGGGAGCGGGGTCGACATCAACTGAGCGGCGTGGCGCAGGATCGGAGCCGAGGCGGATGGTTCACGAGGTGGTGGCTGATCACGCGGAGATGGCGTCGTTCCTCTGGGAGCTCCGCGAGATGGCCGTGAGGTCGCACCACTACACGCTGGCCGATCTCGCGGAGCTCGAGGAGCGCGTCGAGGCCCACCTCGATGGGCTCCGGATCGCGGGGGAGCCCGGCTGGGAGCTCACGCTGGCCGCCCTCTCGACGAAGGATCCGGGCGCGTTCTTCGCGGCGGCCATCGCCGCGGTCGAGGCGCGCGACTTCCCGGGCTTCGCGGCCGTGCTCGACGCGACGGAGGAGGCGGACGAGCCCGCCGCCGGCGTCGCGGGCGCCCTCGCGTGGGCGTCGCCGGCCGACGCGTTCGCGATCGTGGCGCCGATGCTGTCGGGGGCGCAGCCGCCGGCGCTGCGCCGCCTTTCGCTTGCCGCGTGCGTGGCGCACCGACGCGATCCCGGGCAATTCCTCGGCTACGCGATCTGCGACGGCGACGCGGCGGTCCGCGCGCTGGCCTTCCGCGCGGCCGGCGCGCTGGGCCGCGTCGATCTGGCGGGCGAGCTCCGCGGCGCGTGGGGCTCGGACGACGAGGCCGAGCGGTTCTGGTCGGCGTGGGCCGGCGCGCTGCTCGGGGCGCGCGGCGCGGACGAGGCGCTGTGGAGCGTCGCCGGGCGGAGCGGCGCGTTCGCCGAGGAGGCGGCCGACTGCGCCGCCCGCGTGAGCCCGCCGGGCGAGGCCCGCCGCCGGATCGAGGCGCTGATGCGGTCGCCCGGGCTCGGGCGGGTCTGCCTCGTCGCGGCGGGGGCGCTGGGCGATCCGGCGCTGCTGCCGTGGGTGCTCGACCGGCTCACCGTCGCGCCGCTCGCGCGGCTCGCCGGCGAGGCGCTCTCGCGCATCACCGGCGCGCCGATCGAGGGGGCGCTGCGCGGGGCCCTGGCGCCCGGCTTCGACGCCGGGCCGAGCGACGATCCGCGCGACACGAGCGTGAAGATGGACCCGGACACGCAGCTCTCGTGGCCGCACGGGGCGAACGCGCGGGCGCTCTGGGCGGCGCACCGCGGGCGCTTCGCGCCGGGGGTGCGCCACGTCGACGGCCGCCCGCTGGACGAGGGCGCGCTCGATCGCGTGCTCCGTCTCGGCGGCCAGCGGCGCCGCGCGGGCGCCGCGTTCGAGCGGGCGGCGCGCGCGCCCGGCCGCCCGCTGTTCGACGTGGCCGCGCGGGTCGAGCGGCAGAGGGCCGCGCTCGGGGCCTCGCCGTGAGGGCGCCGCCCGCGCCGCGCGCCCTCGGGCACGCCGCGGCCGCGGTGCGCCCCTTCCGCTCCCGGGGGCGGGTGATGCTCGCGGTGGTCGTCAAGGCGACCTTCCGGCTCGATCACAAGCGCGCCATGTCGCCGCTCCCGCCCGCGCCGATCGTCGCGGCGGACGTGCGCGCGGCGCGCGCCGCGGCCGACCCGCGCGCCGCCATCTCGGCGGCCGCGGAGATGGCCCCGTTCCTTCCGCGCGCGGACATCCTCCTCGGCGGCCACGCCTGGGCCCGCGGGCGGAGCCCGGCGCCGCTCGTCCCCGTCCGCCTGCGCGTCGGCCTCGACGCGGCCGTCCTCCTCGACAAGGCCCTGCACGTCTACGGCGACCGCGGCGGCAACGGCCGCGGCGCCCCGCAGCCGTTCCTCGCCATGCCGCTCGGCTACGAGCGCGCCCTCGGCGGGGCGGCCGACCCCGACAACCCGGCCGGCGTCGATCCGCGCGCCGGCCGCGCGCCCAACATCATCGATCCCCGGCAGCCGGCGCGCGCCGCCGGCCTCGGGCCGATCGCGGCGCACTGGCCTGCGCGGCAGCGCCGGCTGGGCAACGCCGATCCGCGCGGCGTGCAGGCCCCGTGGCCCGTGGTCCCGGACGGCTTCGACTGGGCGTACTTCCAGGCGGCGCCGGCCGACCAGCAGACGCCGTACCTCCGGGGGAACGAGTGGATCCTGATCGAGGGGATGCACCCGGATCTCGACCGCATCGAGGCCTGGTTGCCGGGCCCCGTCGCCGAGGCGCGGGTCGCGTTCGGGGGGGCGGCGCAGCCGCAGGCGTTGCCGCTGGTCGCCGACATGCTCGTGATCGACGCCGATCGCTGGCTCTGCTCGCTCGTGTGGCGCGCCAGCGCGCTGCTGCCGGGCGAGGAGATCCTCGCCAGCGTCCGGGTCACGGCCAGGGTCGCGCTCCCGGGCGAGGCGGTGCCGTGGGACGTCGCGGCAGCGCCGCCGGTAGGCGCGGAGCGGGCGCAGGCGGCGCCGCAGCGGGCGCGAGCGGCGCAGGCGCCGGCGGCGGCGAGCCCGCAGCGGGCGGGGCGCGCGGCGGAGCACCCGCTGGCGGGGACGGTGGCGCTCGATCCGGAGGAGGCGCCGGCGGCGGCGAGCCCGCAGCGGGCGGGGCGCGCGGCGGAGCATCCGCTGTCCGGGACGGTGGCGGTCGATCCGGACGAAGGGCCTCGGAACCCCGCCTTGCCGTTCCGGTCGCCCGCGGCCTCCGCGGAAGCACTGCGCCTCGCGAGGTCTGGCACGGCGGAGATGCCCGCCGCGGCGGGGACACCGCCCGCGGAGCCGCGGCGCGGCGGCCTGCCCTTCGTGGCGCCGGCGGCGGCGGGCGCAGCTTCCGGGGTGCTGCCGTTCGCGCCCGCCGCCCCGTCTTCCCCGGGCGCCCGCGATGGCGCGGCGGCGTGGGCGCTGCCGTTCGCCGCCCCCGCCGCGGCGTCGCCTGCGGGGCCGCTCCGAGCGCCGGCGGCGTCCGGCGTGCTGCCGTTCGTATCGCCGGCGGCGGCGTCCGGCGCGCTGCCGTTCGCGCCAGCGCCGTCCGCGCCCGTCCCCGCGGCTCCCCAGGCGCCGCCTGCGCACCCTCCCGCGCCGTCCGCGCCGGAGCGCTCCTCGCCCTGGGTGTCGGGCGCGGCGCCCCACGCCGCCTCGGAGCCGAGCTCGCCGTGGGTGTCCGGCGCGGCCGCGGCCCCGGCGCCTGTCGCCTCGCCGCCGCCCGTCGCGCCGTCGTACGCCCTCGCCCAGCCGCGCATCGCGCCGTCGTACGCCCTGGGATCATCGCCCGCCGCCTCACCCTGGCCCGCTGCGGCGGCCTCCGCAGCCGCCCCTGCCCGGCGCCCCGCGCGGCCGCGCCGTCCGCGCCTCGCCCCGGACGCGCGCCCCTCGTCGGAGCCGCTCATCCCGCCGCGCAAGCGCCGCCCCGCGAAGGTCGCGGCCGACGGCCTCGGCGCCTCGTTCCTCCGCTCGGTGCCCGACGCCGCGCCCACGCCCACCTGAACATGGACCTCCGCAACCGAACCCCCTTCGTCGCCGAGCGCATCGTCCACGTCGACGCCGCCGGCGCCGAGGTGCTCGTCGTCCTCGTCAAGGCGACGCTCGCCATCCACGCCGGCGGCCGCCTCGCGCCGGCGGCCGAGCAGGTGCCGCTCCAGCACGCCGACGCCTTCCACGGCGAGCCGGGCCTCTCGAGCGTGCGCTACGAGAGCGACCTCGCGCCGCACAAGGTCGGCACGGACGTCGTGGTCCTCGGCCACGCGTACCCTCCCGGCCGCCGCGACGCCGAGGTCCAGGTCTCCGTGCGCGTCGGCCCGATCCGCGCGACCCTCGCCGTCTTCGGCGACCGCACCTGGGCGCGCCCCGCGTCCCCCGCGCCCTTCGAGCGGATGCCGCTCGTGTACGAGCGCGCGTTCGGCGGGCGCGACGAGTCCGCCGAGTCCCCCGCCGACCACGAGGTCGAGCCGCGCAACCCCGTCGGGCGCGGGTTCCGGGCGCGCCGCTCGCTCGTCGACCTCGCGCACCTCGCCATGCCGAACCTCGAAGATCCCAGGAAGCCGCTCCGCTCGCCGGACGATCGCCCCGAGCCCGTCGGCCTCGGCTTCATCGGGCGCAGCTGGCAGCCGCGCCTGCGCTACGCCGCCACGGCGCCCGACCCCGCGTCGCCGCCTCCTGCCGGGTCGCCGCCTCCCGTCCCGTCGCCGTTCCTGCCTGCCGCCTTCGACCCGCGCTACCACCAGGGCGCGCACCCGCGCCTCGTGGCCACGCCGCACCTGCGCGGCGGCGAGCCGGTCGAGCTCGTGCACCTGAGCCCCCTCGGCCCGCAGCGCTTCTCGCTGCCCCCCGCGGCGCCTCGCGCCGTGGTCCTCATCGACTCCGAGCGCCGCCCGCTCCCGCTGGTCCTCGACACCGTGGTCCTCGAGCCCGACGACCTCCGCGCCGTGCTCGTGTACCGGGGCGCCATGCCCGTCGGTCGCGATCTCTTCCGCGTGCGCCGCATCGAGGTGGAGCCCGCGCCCGCATGAGCACCGGAGCCGTCATCACCGCCGCCGGCATGGTCACCGCCCTCGGCGACACCGCCGCGTCCACCACCGCCGCGGTCCGCGCCCGCCTCACGCGCTTCCGCGAGTGGCCGAGCTACCCCTGCCTCCCCGCCGACCCGCCCCGCCCGGAGGAGCCCTTCTCCGTCGTCGCGGCGTACACCGATCTCCCCCGCGCGCTCGACCTCCCGGTCCGCTTGCTCGCGCTGGCGCTCCAGGACCTCGCCACCTCCGGCGACCTCGCGCGCGCCGACCTGGAGGACGCCTCGTTCTTCCTCGCGCGCCCCTCGCCCGGCCCCGCCGCGCACCACCACGAGCTGCGCGACGCCTTCCGGGAGCGGGTCGCGGACGCCGCCGGGGTCGACGCCGTGACCCGCGGCCTCCTCGCCCCCGACGGGCACGCGGCGATGCTCCTCGGCCTGGCCCACGCGGCGCGCGCCGTCGAGGCCGACCCTGGCACGCCCTGGATCGTGGCCGGCGCCGACGCCCTGGTCGACGTGGGGCTGCTCGAGGCGCTCGACCACGCGCGCCGCCTCAAGAGCCGCCGCAACCTCGACGGCTTCATCCCGGGCGAGGCCGCGGCCGCGCTGCTCGTCGAGCACCGCCGCCGCGCCGAGGCCCGCGGCGCCCCCATCCTGGCCGAGATCGAGGGCTCGGGCGCCGGGGAGGAGCCCCATCTCATCGAGAGCGGCGATCCCCCCTCGGGCGAGGCCCTCGCCGCGGCGCTCGCCGCCGCGTGCGCCGCGGGCGGCCCGCCCGCGTGGGTCCTCTGCGATCTCAACGGCGAGAGCTACCGGGCCAAGGAGTGGGGGCTCGCGCGCGTCCGCGCGCCCGCGCTCCTCGGGGGCGTCCGGGCGCTGTGGCACCCCGCCGACGGCTACGGCGACGTCGGCGCCGCGACCGGCGGGTGCCTCGCGGCCGCGTGCGTGCGATCGTTCGAGCGCGGCGCGTCCCCCGAGGCGCGCGCCGCGCTCTTCGCGGGCTCCGGCGACGGGACGCGCGCCGCCGTGTGCCTCGTCTCGGCTGCAGCGAAGAGGGCGTGAAGGAGGAGCGATATGCCTGTCACCGTAGGAGTCAACTCACGCACGGTCGTCCACGCCGCGAGCAATGGAATGACCATCGCCTTTCCGGACGTGTGCCTCACCCCGGCGCCGCCCGCCCCGCCGGTCCCCGTCCCCTATCCCAACATCGCCATGTCGTCCGACGCCGCGAGCACCGCGAAGAACGTCAAGGCCGACGGCAACCCCATCTGCCATCAGGACAGCAACTTCTCGCGCAGCAGCGGCGACGAGGCGGGAACGAATGGGGGCGTCGCCTCCGGCGTGAACATGAACAAGGCCGAGTTCATCAGCTACTCGTTCGACGTCAAGGTCGAGGGGAAGGGCTGCGCCCGCGCGCTCGATCTCATGCTCCACAACAGCAAGAACACCCCGCCCACGCCGGTCATCCAGCCGCCGCTCATCGTCATCGTCATGGAGGAGCCCCCGCCCGCGCCCGAGAACCCCAAGGACTGGGGCGTCGACAAGATCGAGGTGTTCTGAGGGGGCGGCCGCGGAGCGGGCCTCGACCCGCGCCGCGCTGATGGACCGGACCCCCCGCTGATTCGTCCTGGAGCTCTCGCATGCCGACGATCAAGCAATATGTGAACCTCCCTGCCGCCGCGACCGGCGTGAACGGCCCTGTGCGGCAGCTGCGCGTCACGCCCAACCAGGTGCCCAACGTCGCGCCCGGCGACCGCGTGGACTGGTGGATCGAGCCCGACCCGGGCAACGAGAGCCTCGCCTTCCAGTCGCTCACCGAGCGCACACGGCTCGCGCACGGCGCGGCCCCCGGGGTGACGGTCGGCGCCGGGCACCACTTCGACAACACGCTCACGTTCACGCACATCGGCGGCGACAAGTACAAGGTCAAGGCGTCGCGCGACGGGCAGCGGGCCCAGTTCCTCGCCACCGACGAGTTCCAGACGTGGCGAAAGCTCTATTATACGGTCTGGTACTCCGGCGCGCAGACGCTCGCCACGTACAACAACATCGATCCGCGGTTCGTGGGCGAGTTCGCGCGGCACTTCATCGAGCTGGAGCGCAGGGCGGTCCTCCCGGCGCTCGCGACCGTGGACTCGGCCCGCGTCGACTTCCAGAGCCTGTCGCAGCAGGCGGTCAGCTCGCCGACCTTCGACTGGCCGTTCATGAACGGCGGCCCGAACGCGCTGCTCAACCTGCGCGTCGGCGGCGCGCCCCCCGGGGGAGGCACGCTGACCGACAAGCCGCTTCACATGGCCTTCCTGCTGGTGCCGAACTGCTATTACACCCAGCTGGAGCGGCGCGCGTTCCCCACGGCGAACAACGCGGTCGGGAGCATCACCACGTTCCGCACCGTGTGGCGCGACCCCACGAACGGCAACAACTTCATGTGGACGGCGCAGGCGTCGTGGCCGGCGGCCGGCGCCACCGACGTGCGGGCGTACTTCACCTTCACGCCCGGGTCGCCGAACCGCGTGAACTGGAACCTCACCACGCTGCCGGGCCTCACGGCCCACCTCGCCACGCCGGGCAACACGTACAACCTCACCTTCTCGTTCATCTGGAAGAGCTCGATCAACGGCTACAGCTGGGGCAATTTCTGCGTCGTCGGGTGCACGGGCCCGGGCCGGAGCGAGACGGCGGTCCTCGGCACCTTCGTCCACGAGATGGGGCACGGCATCGGGCAGACCGTCCGGCAGGAGCCGCAGTACAGCGCGGCCGGCGTGGCGCTCGCCACGCAGCTCGCCAACCCCCGCTGGTACACCGACCAGTTCGGCGGGCAGGGCCCGCACTGCAACACGAACGCGGGCCTCACGCCGGACCCGTCCACCACGTCGGGCCAGCGGTACGACTGGTGGCCCGCGCTCGGTGGGCGGCTCTGCACCATCTACCACGCCGGCCACTACAACCGCGACGACGGCGTCTTCTGCCCCGTGTGCGCCCCGCGCATCCGCCGCGTGCGCCTCGATACGCCGGCGCAGACCTCCCGCAGCTGGAACCACTTTGGCTGAACGTCGCGGGCGGGGCGGGGGCGCGCTGCTCTCGACCCCGCGCCGCGCCCACGTCGAGAGGACCCCATGGAGATCGAACCCCGGACACCCTTTGGCTTCGCCCCGCACGGGGGCTCGCCCGAGATCGCGGCCGGCAAGGAGGCCATCCGACTCGCGATCTCGCGCGTGTCCTTCGCGGCGGGCACGGTGGAGCTCGACGTCTCGGCCTCGTTCCTGTTCCCGGACGCCGTCGCGAGCCGCTACCGCGACGTCGAGGAGTCGATGGTCCTCGTCGTCCACGACATCGAGCAGGCGGACGGCGGCGCCCTGCTCGCGCGCAACACGTTCATCGAGTTCCCGGCCGGCGAGCGCGACGGCCCGAACCAGCTCGCCGAGCCCGCGCTGCCGATGCCGGGCCGCGGCAGCCTCGCGTCCGAGGGGTACCAGGGCGCCTGGCTCAACGTCACCGTCGCGTTCCCCTGCGCCGTGGCGGTGCCCCGTTACCGGCCGAGCGTCTACGTGTACCTCGTCCTCGAGAACTACGTGTCGAACGTGATAGGCATCGATCTCGTCGACAAGAAGGCCATCGAATTCTGACCGGCGGTGAACCCATGCTCGTCCGATCCGTCTCTTTCGGCCTGACCGCGGAGACGCCCGCGACCTCCGGCGCTGGCGTCGTCCTCGCCCAGCCGGGCCCTCCCATCGTCGAGGGCGGCGCCCTCGTCCACGTCGTCCACGGCAGCTCGCGTGTGCCCGCCGTCGATATCGAGGTCGAGCGCGCCGAGGTGCTCCGCGGCGTCTTTCTCACGCTGATCTACGCCCCCGCGCAGGGCGGCGTCACCGTGCCTCTGCTCGGGCCGAGGCTGGTCTTCCCCGACGACATCGACGACGTGGGCGCGGACCTCGTGGGCAGCTTCCGGTGCGAGATCGTCCTGGCACCCCGGGTCGGGGCGTTCTATCTGCACGCGGCGTATCGCCAGTACGTCTCCAACGTGGTTCGCCTCATGGCCCCGCCCGGTGCCCGATGACGCCTGTTTATTCCGTTATCGTCGTCACGTGGAACAACCTCCAGTACACGGCGCGATGTGTGGATGCCCTCCTCCGCACGCTCCCCTCGGACGCGGAGGTGGTGTTCGTCGACAACGGCTCGGAGGACGGCACCCCCGCTTACCTCACCGACGTCGCGCGCCGGCTCGGGGACGCCGCCAAGACGGTCTTCCTGGACGAGAACCTCGGCCTGGCCGGCGGCGCGAACCGGGGGCTCGAGGTCGCGGCCGGGGACTACCTGGTGCTGCTCGACAACGATGTCGTGGTGACCCCGAGGTGGCTGGAGGGGCTGCGGGAGTGCATGGAGGAGGCGCCGCGGGCCGTGCCCGGCGCGCGGCGCGTCGGGCTCGTCGGGCCCGTGACGAACAGCGCGCGCGGCCCGCAGAAGGTGCAGAACCCGCCGCCGTTCCAGCCGGAGGCGCTGAACGAGCTCGCGGCCGAGCACCGCGAGGCGTTCCGCCGACGGTGGGCGCCGTCGTTCGCCCTCTCGACCTTCTGCCTGATGATGCGCCGCGAGGTCTACGCCGCGATCGGCGGGCTCGACGAGCGCTTCTTCCCGGTGGGCCACGAGGGCGCCGACCTCGCCTTGCGGGCGCAGGAGCGCGGCTTCGAGTGCATGATCGCGAGCGACGTGTACGTGCACCACGAGGGGAGCGCCACGCTGAGCAAGGCGTTCCCCGGCGCGCAGGGCGGCCTCGGGGGCGCGGACCTCTTCTTCGAGAAGTGGCGCGCCCGCCGCGCCGGCAAGACGCGGCTCGTGGCCGCGTACCGCGTCCGGGACGCGGAGGCGACGCTGCGCGAGAGCCTCGACGCGACGGCGCGGTTCGCCGACGCGATCGTCGTGCTCGACGACGGATCGACGGACGGGACGGGGGCGATCGCCCGGTCGCACCCCGCCGTGGCGAGGTACGAGCGGACGGAGCTGCCGTCGGGCGTCGATGGACGGCGCGATCGCGACCGCGCCTTGCAGATGGCGGCGGAGCTCTCCCCGGACTGGATCCTCGCGGTCGACGCCGACGAGGTGTTCGAGATGGACCGCGCGCGCGCCGAGCGGCTCATGCAGCTCGCCGATCCGCACATCAAGGCGCTCGGCTTCCACTGGTACACGTTCTGGGAGCCGACGCGCACGTACTTCCGGGCGGACGGCGCGCTCGGGGCCATGTCGGGGTACCGCATGTACCGGAGCGAGCCGGGCCTGCGCGCCGCTCGCGGGGCCGAGGGCGGCCTGCCCGGCGGCGGCATCCCCGAGATGCCGGACGGGTGCGGGCGCTTCACCGACGTCCGCGTGCGGCGGCTCGGCTACGACACCGAGGCGTCGCGGCAGGCGCGGCTCGCGCTCCACGGGCGGCCGGACCCGTACACGCCGCCGCGCGCGGGCGCGCCCCCCGAGCTGGCCGATCTCGCGAGCAACACGGTGACGCTGCGCAGGTACGCGCCCGCGTCCGGCGTATCGCTCTGCATCATCGCGAGGAACGAGGCCGAGCGGCTGGAGCGGTTCCTCGCGTTCCTGGAGCCGTTCGTCGACGAGATCTGCGTCGTCGACAACGGCAGCGACGACGCGACGGTCGAGATCGCGCGGCGGTTCACCGACCGCGTGCGCGTCCACCGGACGGACCGGCTCGACCTGGCCGAGGTGCGCAACGTGGGCCTGGAGATGGCCACGCGGCCCTGGATATTGAGCCTCGACCCGGACGAGGAGCTCGCGCACTGGGATCTGCCGCGCGTCGTGCGGCTCATGGACGACCTCGACGTCCACGCCTATTCCTTCGAGATCGCCAATCATCAGAAGGACGGCCCGCCCGTCATGACGATCGCCGTGCGGCTGTTCCGCAACGACGCGCGGATCCGGTACGGGCGCGCCGTGCACGAGACGGTGCAGCCGAGCCTCGACCGGCACCCGGAGCTCGTCGTCCGCGCGGCCGGCGTGGAGATCCAGCACTACGGCTTCCTGAAGGACGACGGCGTCATGGAAGAGAAGCTGTCGCGCTACCTTGAGGCGAACCAGCGCATGCGCGAGGAGGATCCGGCGGATCCGATGCCCTGGTACAACGAGGGGCTCCACCTCCTGAACGACGGCCGCGACGACGAGGCGATCGCCTTTTTGGAGAGGGCGATGGTGCTCGGCCAGCGCTTCCTCTCGCCGCGATCGAGCCTGGCGCAGATCTACCAGCACCGGGCGCTCGCGCTGTGGCAGAGCATGGTCGCCGAGCTCCCGCCGGGTCACCCCGTGCGGCCGACGGCGGAGGAGAGCGCCGCGGCGCTGGGCCGCATCACGCCGGCGCGGATGCTGGTGGGGCAGGCGCGCAGGCGCAGGCTCCAGGGGCCGTCGCATGGCGAGTGAGGGGCGGCGCGCGTTCATCGCGCAGGTCACCGCGGGGGCCGGCCTCGTGGCGCTCGGCGGGTGCGGCGGCGCGCCCGGGGCGGCGGGGGCGAAGGGCGCGGCTGCGGGGGCGAAAGGCGCGGCTGCCGCGGGGAAGGCCGCCCCTCCGGCGCCGGCCGCGGCGGGCGCGGCGCCTGTCCTCGAGGCCGCGCTGCGGGGCGGCGTGCTCGCGCTCCGCTACCGGTACCCGAGCTCCATCGGCGAGCGGCTCGCCGCCGCCCCGTGGGCCGCCACGCTCGTGGTCGCCGTCCACCCGGCGTCGGCGTCCCCCGCCTGCCGGAGCCTCGCGGGCGGGGCGCTCCGCACCGAGGCTCCCGTGCTGGATCAAGGGATGTTCCGCGCGGCGGCCGAGGTCGATCTGGCGGAGTTCTTCGGCCTGAAGGCGCCGTTCGTGCGCTATGTGCACGCGTCGTTTCTTCACCTACGGTCCGACGTGCTGCGCGTGGCTGCCATGTGAGCCGAGCGCGAGCAGGCGGCTCGGCTTCCCCCGCCGGCGTGGGCGCGCAAGTCGTGTGGGCAGGCAGGCCCTAGAGCGATAACGGGTTCAAACCACGAGAAAAAACAGGAATTTCACAGGGAGGCGGGGAGGCGGGGAGCGAGAGACGGCAAGAGATAAAAGTTCTTTTTTTCTTCCTCCCCGCCTCCCCGCCTCCCTGTGAAAATTCTCCGGGTTTCAACGTAATCAATGTTCTAGGACAGCGAACCGAAGAACTCCCGCAGATCGGCGGCCAGCGCCGTGGGCGTCTCCGTCGCCAGGAAATGCCCGCCGCGCTCCAGCTCGGTCCAGCGCACGATGTGGTGGTCGCGCTCGGCCAGCCGGCGCACCGCCACGTCCTGCGTCAGCGACACGGCCACGGCCGTGGGCACGGTGCCGCGCGGCCTGGGCGCCCAGCCGGACGGGTCGTTGAAGGCTTCATAGTACAGGTTGGCCGAGGGGCCGCTGGTGCCGGTGAACCAGTACAGGCTCACGTTGTCCAGCAGCGCGTCCAGGCCCACCGCGTCCTCCGGCAGCGCGGCCGCGGGATCGGTCCATTCCTTGAACTTCTCGACGATCCAGGCCAGCTGGCCCACCGGTGAATCATGCAGCCCGTAGCTGAGCGTCTGCGGCCGCGTGCCCTGGATGTGCGCGAAGCCCATCATCCGGTCGCGGAAGTTCTGCAGCCGTTCCAGGCGCTGCTGCTCCGAGGCCGTCAGCCCTTCCAGCTCGGCGGGGTCGCCGGAGGGAAACGTCACCAGCGCATTGCAGTGCACGCCTCTGACATGCTCGCTGTCGATGCGGCCCAGCTCCGCCGCGATGAACGCGCCCACGTCGCCGCCTTGCACGCCGTAGCGTGAGTAGCCCAGGCGCTGCATCAGCGCCGCCAGCGCACGGGCGCAGCGGCCGTGGTTCCAGCCGGCGTCGGCCAGCGGCATCGAGAACCCGTGACCCGGGATCGACGGGATCACCAGGTGGAACGCCTGCGAGGGGTCGCCGCCGTGGCGGCGCGGGTCGGACAGCGCGTCCACCACGCGGTCGAACTCGGCAAAGCTGCCGGGCCAGCCGTGCAGCAGGAGCAGGGGCTGCGCGCCCGGCTCGGGCGAGCGCAGGTGCACGAAGTGGATCGTCTGCCCATCGATCCGGGTGGTGAACTGCGGGCGGCTGTTCAGGTGGGCCTCGCAGCGCCGCCAGTCGTAGTGGTGCTGCCAGTGCGCCGCCAGCCGCTGCAGGTAGGCGACCGGCACGCCCCTCACCCAGTCGCCGCCCGGCAGCTGCGCCGGCCAGCGCGTGCGCGCCAGGCGTTCGCGCAGGTCGTCGATGTCGGCTTGCGGAATGTCGATGCGGAAGGGGTGGATCTCGGAGTCGCAGTGCATGGGGGCCCTCGGGTTGGTCGAGTTCGCCGGTGCGAGCCAGCGATGGGACCGTATTCACCGGGGTGGGCCCGGTCTTGGAAGAAAACGACAGGCTCAGGCCTCGCGGGACCGTCTGGGTCCTCCGCGCCCAGGCCGGGGCCGGGCCGCAGCCCGCGCCACTTCGCCGGGCGTCCTGCCCATGATCCGCTTAAGCGAATTGCCCAGGTGCGCCTGGTCGGCGTAGCCGCAGGCGGCAGCCACGTCGGCCGGCGCAGCGCCGTGCATCAGCTGCTGCAGCGCCGCCTGCGCGCGGTGGATCTGCGACAGCTGCTTGGCCGTGAGGCCGGTGGCGCTCAGGAACCGGCGCTGCACCGAGCGCAGGCTGGTGCCGGCGGCATCGCCTTGCAGCACGCGGAACACCACCGGATCCGCCGCCAGCAGGCCGGCCCTGATGAGGCGTGCCACCAGATCGTCGGCGTTCTCGAGATCGGGCACCTCGAAGGCGTGCGGCCCCAGCAGGAACGAGCGCGAATTCGCCAGCGGGCGCAGCACGCCCTGGTCCAGCATGCCTGTCGCCGGCACCCCCGGCATGAACACGCCTGGCCGGAAGGCGATGCTCAGGTACTCGTCGCCGGTCTCGTAGCCCAGCGTCACCGGGTGCGTGATCAGACCGGTATGCAGCACCTGCAGCCGGCCGCGCCGCTTCATGAACACGAGGTCCCAGCAGCCGTCGGGAAGGGACTGGTCCTGCGCGTCGTCGCCATAGGCGACGTGCGTGATCCGCTGCACCAGCGCGTGGTCGCTGCCGCGGATGGAGCGCGTGGTCCTCATGGGCAGCTTCCCTTCGTCATGCTGCGCAGTATGGCCGACCCGCGCCGCAAGGCGAATTCCCACGCCGGGCGCGGGCGGCTGCGGCCCACCGCGAGCCCGGGTGGATCGTCGTCGCCCCTCTCCACCTGGAGCGACAAACGGGTTGAAGCCCCACGCAAACAGCGAGAAGTTGGGACGCCAGAAGACGCCAAGATGCCAAAAGACGCCAGAATTTTATTGTTCTCTTGGCGTCTTTAGACGTCTTTTGGCGTCTTCTGGCGTCTCATTCTTATGGTTGCCAAGCTGTTCGGTGTTCTAGCGGGCGTCGCTCCGCGGCGAGGAGGCCTGTCGTCGCCGGAGGGCGAACGCGGCGAGGACCGCCGTCAGCAGGCCAAGGGTGTGATTCCCGCCGACGCCCGCGGCGCGGCAGCTGCAGCCCTCGCCGTCACTGGAGGCGTCGCCACCCCCGCCGGCCGCGCCGGTGCCGCTGCCTGCTCCTGCACCCGTGCCGCCCGTGCCGCCGCCCATCCCGCCGGAGCCGGCGGTGCCGCCGCCCATCCCGCCCGAGCCGGCGGTGCCGCCGCCCGCGCCCCCGTCGCCGGAGGGCCCCGGCGGCGGCACCGTCGCGCAGTCGCCGAGCGAATGTTCGAGCGCGCCGAGCGTGAAGCTCCCGCTGCCCGGCCGCCCGCGCGCGCAGTAATCATCGGTCACCGCGCCCTCGGCGGGCGCTTCGCCGACGAGCGACGCCACATCCCCTTTGAGGTGCAGGTCGCCGAGACCCGGATCTTCGTACCACGTCTGGAACGTCGCGAGCCCCACCTCGGCCAGGTTGTCACTCTCCTCGTGCGTGGCCCCGTCGCGGTCGCGGATCTTGCCCGTGAGCACGTTGCCGCGCGCGACGCCGCTTGTCGTCGCGAAGCGGAAGTCGATCCCGCTCGTCGCGATCAGCGTATTGAAATGAAGCCGCGTGTCCGCCGCGCGGTTCAGATAGATCCCGACGTCCGAGCAGCTCGCGATGATGTTGTTCCGCATCGTCCCGCCGGTGTGCTCGACCTCGCAGGGCACGTCGGGGTCGTAGGCCGGGGCGCAGTACTGCGCCCCCGTGCCGCCGCCGCCGAACGACAGCCCGATGCGCGCCCCGTCCGGCGAGCCGGCGGTGGTGCAGACGACGAGGTTGCGCTCGAAGAGCCCGTCCGAGCCGCCGCTCTTCATGAACGCCGCGTAGCTGACACCGTCGCCGCCGTCTTTCTGAAAGTCGTGCAGGTAGCTGTCGCGCACGGTCCAGCGCTTGCCGCCGTCGATGTTGATCTTGGTGACGGGCCTGCCGGTCCTGCGCGGGTGGGTGTCGAACAGCTCCGATCGCTCGATCAGCCCGTCGTCGGGGGCCGTCCAGACGCCGTCCACCTGCGCGGCGTTGATCTTGAGCTGGGCGTTGAAGTCCCGCACCCTCGAGCGGCGGAGGGTGAAGCGGCTGGCGGCGCCGAACACGTGGAAGGCATGCTCGCAGTCCGAGTCGTCGGCGCAGACGCCGCGGATATCGAGGTCTTCGAAGTGCCAGTTCGGGCCGCTGACCTTGAAGCCTTCGAGGCCCGACAGCTCGACGATCGCGCCGAGCGGCTCGGCGGCGCGCACGACGATCGGCGCGGCCTCGGTGCCTGCGGCCGCGCACGAGACGCCGTCGAAGGCGTAGGTGCCCGAGGCGAGGACGATCTCGTCGCCGGCCTTGGCCGCGCCGATCGCGGCGACGAGATCGTCGGTGGTGCCGACTGGCACGACGGCCGCCGCGGCGGGGGCGGCGAGGAGGAGGGAGGTGAGCAGGGCGAGGGGAGCGACGGACGCGCGGCGTGGCGACATGGCTGCCAGGATGCGCGGGGGCGCTCGTCCGTCAAGACGGCGCGTGCGACGTGTGACGGCCGCGCTCACGCGCGCGGGGCGAGCACCTGAAAGCGCCGTCCGCTGGACAACACGTACGGGTCCTCGCCGGTCGCGAGCACGTCGTGCCGCTGGCTCAGCTGATGACCTGGCTGGCAGCAGGCGAGCGTGTACGCGACGTTCCAGCGCAGCCGGGCGAGGACATCGTCGATGGGGACGTGGGCGTGCACGAACGTGACGAGCACGCGCATGTCGGGCAACGCGTTGAGCCGTTCGATGGCTGCGAAGACGTCGGCGCGTTGCCAGGCGAAGCGGCGGATGCCGAATCGGGTGCGCCAGGCCTCGACAAGCGGCTCGTTGAGCACCGGATCGACGCTGACGTTCTCCGCCTCCGTCTTCAGCGCGAACAACGCCCCGGTGCGGGCGTGGGCGCCGTCGCCGACGTGGATGACCCGGCACGGCGCGCCGGACATGAAGGGCCGCAGGTGCTCGAGCGCCGAATAGCTCTCGGTCATTTCTTTGGCGGGCCGCGTGGCCTTGGCGAAGAGCGGCCACAGGGCTTCGAAAGACCCTCGACGCATCAGGCGATCCAGGTAGTCGCTGCTCGCTGGGCCAGCGTCCGTGTGCGGATTCACGGCGCTCGTTCTATCACCGGGCGCCGGCGCGCGCGGCCCAAAGCGTGAGCTCGACGGTTTGCCGTCAGCTCCGCGCCGGAAGCTCCACAAATCCGGGCTTTTCGTGCGAGCGCTCTGACGGCGTGTCGCCGCGGGTCACCCCATCAGCTCCAGCCTGCCATGGCCAGCGAGCACCAGCGCGCGGGCGTGCTCCAGGATGCTTCAGCTCGTCGTCCAGAGCCGCTTTCCGTCATCCACCCCGGTCGTGCTGGTCCGCGCCCTCTGGTAAATTGGGAGCCGAGATCGATCCTTTGCCCGCCTTGTGGCTCTCGGAGGTTCCATGTCCTCTCGTTCCTGCTCGCTCCCGCCCGCGCTCGCCGCCCTCGGGGTGGCCGCCCTCGTCTCGCTGCCCGGCCAGGCGCGTGCCGACGAGCGTTTCGCCATCTCGGGCGGGGTCTCCGTGTCGCTCTCGTTCGGCCAGAAGCTCGCCTTCGGCCTGGGCGCCGACCTCCGCGCGGCGGTCCTCATGGATGGCAGTCAGCCCGGAGGGTACAGCACGGGGAACATGGGATTCGGCCCGTTCGCGCAGGCGACATGGCTCAACTTCTCCGCGGGCCGCTTCGCGGCCGGCCTGCACGGCGGCAGCGATATCTCGGACGACTTCGACAACAACGCTTACAGCATCGACGGCGAGTTCGGATGGACGTACCGCACCCGCTATAGCGACGAGCTCCCCGGGCAACACGGCCTCCACGTCGGCGCGATGACCACCCTGTTCAGCCCGTTGGGCCTCGAGCTCTCGGCGCGCGCGGCCATCCCGCTGTCGGGCGAGCCGTTCGTCCCCGAGGGGACGTTCGGCGCCGGCCTCCGCTTCCCTCCGCCCTTTGGCGTGCGGTTCAGGCCCATTGTCGGCCGGCCGCTGCGCACGGCCGATGGGGTCGTGCTCCCGCCGGCGCTCGGGCTGGGCCCGGCGGTGTCGGCCCTGGCGCGGCTCGATCGCGCGACCCGGGCAGCGCTCGCGGGGGCGTGGCTGGACAGCGCGCGGGCCGAGTGCGGCTCGATCCCCGCGTTCCTCGCCCTCGCGCGGGACCTCGCGGCGGTGGGCGCGCCCGCGTCGCTCGTGGCGCGGGCGCTCGCCGCGCTCGACGATGAGGTCCGCCACACGGCGCGATGCAGCGAGATCGCGAGCGCGCTCGCGGGGTGGCGCCTCGGGCCGGCGCTGCTCCCGCCTCCGGCGGCGCGCGACGCCGACCGGCAGGCGGCGCTCGTGCGGATGGCGCTCGAGGCGTGGCACGACGGCTGTCTCGGTGAGGGCGCGGCGGCGACCCGGGCGCGCCGGTCGCTCGCGGGCGCGAAGGACGCGGGCGTATGCGCGGCGCTCGGCGAGATCGCGCGCGACGAGGCGCTGCACGCCGAGCTCGGGTGGCGCGTGCTCGCCTACTGCCTGGCCGAGGGCGGGCGCGAGGTGCGCGAGGCGGTCGGCGACGTGATGACCGGGCCGGGGCCGGCGCCGCCGCGGGACGACGCCGAGGTCGAGGGCGAGCGGAAGGAGCTGCGGGCCTTCGGCCAGCTCCCGCGCGCCGAGGCCGATGCCGCCTGGGACGAGACGTGGGCGGCGGCGCGGCGCGACGGGGAACGGATGCTCGTCGGCTGATCCCGGCGTGGGGCGCGCGAGCTACGCCGAGGCGAGCGCCTCGATGTCGGCGACCTCGAGCACCTGCTCCGGCGCCCCGCTCGTCACACAACGCACCATCGCGCGCTCCACGTCTTCGAGCTTCAGGGCCGGGAGCACGAGCTTCATGAGCGGGACGAGCGGAAGCAGGACGACGCTCAGGGGTTCGCCGCGGGCGAGCCGGCCTTCGCCGAGCGTCGTGAACGGCCCCTTCTCGGCGTCGCTCGCCTGAACGACGAGAAACGTGCCGCCAGCTGCTCCCTGGATCATGCCATGTGCTCGATGCCCGCGGGCATGTCGACCCAGGAGTGCATGCGCTCCTCGTAGACCGAGAACGTTGGGGCCGGAAACTCAGGATCGGCGAACGCGCCAACGGGTATTGCCACGAGCTCTGGATGACCTTCGAGGGTGTAGTAGACGGTGGCACCGCAGCGAGGACAGAACCTGAACGTGCTTCTTGTGCCTTCGTCTCCGACGCGGACGAACTCGACGCTCTCGCCGGCGATGGTGACTGCTTCGCTCGAGAAGCGAGCCTGAGCACCGAAGACGCTGCCGGTGCGGCGCTGGCACGCTAGACAGTGGCACACCGAAACGCGAAAAGGCTCGCGAGCGGTTCTCGCTTGTAGCTGGCCGCAGCTGCAGGATGCTATTCGAGGTGTCATGGGCAGTGAAGTGGTTTCCATTGCGCCGCCTGACTATCAGTCGATTGGTCAACCAAAGCCGCCGGACCAGGTCCGTCGAGCGCGTCGCCTTCTGTAAACTCCCCCCACGGAAAGTCTCACGGATCGGCTCTGCGCCGCAAGGCAAATGCTGTCCCGCGCCATAGGGTAGACCCGTCCAACATCGACGGCAGTCGCTGCCTTTCCAGGCACCCGGGGCGCGTGGAGGGGGGCGGCGGATGCGCTCCTGCTCTGGAAGCGCTGCGCTCCGAACGGGCATCGGTCGCCACCCAGGTTGCGTCCTGACTTGCGGCGCCTTTGGCAGACCCAGGAACGGGGTCGGGTTCACGTCCAGGGGTGACAGAAGGATCGAGAGCACGAGTCGCAGGCGCCATTCGACGCGCTAGCGCGCCCCACGCGCGGCACCCACGCGCGCAATCGTGCCCATCCACCCGATCACCGAAAGCGCTGCGAGCTTCTGAAGCGCTGGCAAAAGGACGTGGCAGCCCGGCACCGCGATCGCAACCGCGTAGTACGCGGCGTCCGCGCTGACGAGCGCGAGCGATAGCGCACCGAGCCACGCCGAAAAGCGCAACGGTGACGAGCGGCTTTCGCCCGCATTGCCCCGTGCAAACGCGCCTGTCACGCCCAGCAGCGTCGCCAGCAGCCCGGGGATCGTCGCGACGAACACCGACGCTGCGTGGAGCAGCGGCGAGACCACGGACGGCAGCCACGCGATCAGGATCGTGCCGGCGGCGGAGAGCAGCCCGAACACGCGAACCGCGCCGCCGAGCCGGCCGCCGAGCAGGGCGCCGTGAACCCACCAGAACGGGACGAGCGCGAGGGAAAAGCAGACGAACGAGGCCTGCGCGAGCGAGCGAGCGCGCGTGTTCTCCACCCCGCGCTGGGTCACGGGTTGCGTGAGGTCGCAGAAGAAGTTGCCCCAGAAATCGTAGCCGGGCGCGTTCGCGTCGCAGAAGGTGCCGCCCGGATACGCGGCCGCGGCGAGCGCGGTGAGGACGAGAAACGCGGAGACCCCGACAAGGATCAGCGCGGGCGCGACGCGGGTAGGCTGCCCCACGCGCTCGAGAATACCACGAGAGCGGAGGCGTCACGGGTCATGCTCGAAGCTCCGGCGCGCTCGGGCCGCTTCACCATGGTGTATCGCGTCACGCTGCTTCGCCTCCGTGTGGGCCGAGCAATGCCAGCGTGCGCCATGCTGAGACGCGAACCTGACAACGCTGTCATGGTATTGCCGCCGGAGCGCAGATGGCCGCGGTTTGAGCTGTGTGGCCCGCGCGATCCGGCGCGATCGGACCAGCGGCGCTCGGGTGCGGCGCGACGTCCGGATGGCATTGCGCGCGCGGCATCCATGTTGCTGGGCGGGCCGTCCCGAGCGCGGTGCGGTCGCACCGCGGAGGAGGGTGCCAGTGCGAACCGTTCCCGCGTCTCTATCTCTCTGTCTTTACGCTGTATCGGCGGTCCTCCTCGGCGGCGCCGGGCTCGTCGCCTGCAGCCAGGGTTCCTCCCCGGAGCCGCCCTTCGCCAACGGCACCGGTAGCACCGGCAGCACCGGCACCGGCAGCACCGGCACCGGCAGCACCGGCACCGGCACCGGCAGCACCGGCACCGGCAGCATCGGCGCCGGCAGCACCGGCAGCGCCGGCGTCGGCAGCGGCGCCGGCAGCAGCGGCGGCGCCGGCGGCGGTGCGGGTAACGTCGATGGAGCCCAGCCCGAGCCGCCCCCGGCGCCCTCGGACGAGGACGCCGGCGCGGCCCCGGCGTTCACCTGCGAGGGGCTCGACTCGAGTCAGCCCGTGGTCCTGTACCTGTCGGCCGACGACTCCAATTCGATGAGCTCGCCGGTGCACGTGCGCGAGCTGCTCCGCTCGGGCAGCGCGCCGGAGCCGTGGCAGGTGCGCACGTACGAGTTCCTCAATTACTACCGCATCAACTACGCGCCGCCGGACGAGGGCGAGCTCCGCGTCGAGCCCCAGATCGAGCCCGGTGAGGAGGCGGGGAGCTACGCCCTTCAGATCGGCGTTCGCTCCTACGATCCGCCGAGCCCGCGCCGCCCCATCGCGGTCACGTTCGTCCTCGACACCTCTGGATCGATGGAGGGTGAGCCGATGGCGCGCGAGAAGGCCACGGTGCGCGCCGTCGCCGCGAGCCTGTCCGAGGGCGACGTCGTCAACATGGTCACCTGGAACACCCAGAATTCGGTGGTCTTGAGCGGCCACGTGGTGGACGGTCCGGACGACCCGGCGCTGCTCGCGGCGGCCGACGCGCTCTCCGCCAGCGGCGGCACCGATCTCGAGAGCGGGCTCCGGGTCGGGTATCAGCTCGCCCAGGAGCACTTCGAGGAAGGCCGGATCAACCGGGTGATCCTCGTCAGCGACGGCGGCGCCAACGTGGGAGTCACCTCCGAGGAGCTCATCGCGCTGCACGCCGAGGACGCCGACCAGGAGGCGATCTACCTCGTGGGCGTCGGGACGGGGCCGGCGCTCGGCTACAACGATGTGCTCATGGACACCGTGACCGACAAGGGGCGCGGCGCCTATGTCTATCTCGATGACGAGGACGAGGCGTTTCACATGTTCCGGGATCGCTTCGCGGAGGTGATGGAGGTGGCCGCCCGCGGCGTCCAGGTGGAGCTCACCATGCCGTGGTACTTCAAGATGGAGAAGTTCTACGGCGAGGAGTACTCGACGAACCCCGAGGAGGTCGAGCCGCAGCACCTCGCGCCGGGCGACGCGATGATCTTCAGCCAGCTCGTGCGGGGGTGCGATCCGGGCGTGATCAACGACGAGGATACCCTCACCGTGCGCGCGCGCTGGCAGACGCCGCTCACCCATGAGCCGAAAGAGGCGAGCCGCGAGGCGACCCTCGCGGAGCTCGCCGCCGGGAGCAAGGAGCAGCTCGTCAAGGGCAAGGCCATCGTGGCCTACGCCGAGGCGCTCAAGGCGAGCACGAGCGAGGCGCTGCACGCCGCGCGCGAGCAGGTGATCGCGGCGAACCCGGGCGGCGATCCGGAGCTCGACGAGATCGCGGAGCTGATCCCGCTCCACCCGCTCTACTGAGACGTCTGCGCGGGCTCTGAAGAGGCAGAGAGCTCCAGCAACGCCGCGTCGTGCGCCTCGGCGCCGGGCCCGAGCGGCTGGCCGTAGGAGAACTCGACGTAGTTGCCGTCCGGGTCCTTGAGCGCGCAGAAATAAGCCACCGGATAGGGCAGATCCTCGGGCGGCCAGACGAGGTGCGCTCCGCCGCGGCGCGCGATCTCGTCGACCGCGGCGCGGCTCTCGAGCGCAAACCCGAGATGACTCATGTCCTCCGGCGCCTGCGGCGGGCGCCGGCCGCCCTCGATCATCACAAGGACGAACGTCCGCTCCTTCCCCTCCTCGGCGAGCCAGGCGACCCGCGAGCCGGCGTCGCTGCGCTCGTGAACCACCTTGAGCCCGCAGAACTCGCGATAAAAGGCGATCGTCGCGTCGAGGTTGCCGACGTGGAGCGCGACGTGGGTCATCATCGGTTTCATCGTAAACTCCCCTTCTTTTCTCCCCGGCAGCGTAGCAGAAGAACAGGCGCGGGAGCAGCGGGGCGGCGTCCCGGCGCGCTCGAGCGGAGGTCCCGTTTTAGGCGGGCTCGAGCGCCTCGCTCGACGCGTACCCGCGCGCGGCGGACCGGATCTTCGCGATCGGCGCCGCGACTTCCGAGGGGCTCCGCGTGCGATGATCGCGAGGTGCCGCGCGCCCCCGGTGCGCGCCCACGCTGCTGGGGATTCGGCCTCCGTCGTCGCGAGCAGCGATGGCCACGGACGTGGCGGGGAGAGCGTTTCGGACGTCACTCCCAAGGACGCCTGCTCCTGTTGCGACGCGCACTGACCTGCTCTACCCCTGGGATCCAGAGGCGCGTGGGCCTCGACGAGCTGGATTGTGCGTCGTGGGCGCAGTCCGCCGCCGCCGGAGTCTCGCCCGTCGCGCAGCGCTCATCGCTTGCGCGGTGCGCCGGTCAATGGCTAGCTAGGACGAGTCCCATCGGGAGGGAGCCATGCAGCTTGACGTGGGTAGCCCGCGCGCTGTCCAGAGCATCTACTTCCTCGCGATCGCCCCGGCGCTCTTCGCCTACTGCATGTCGGGCACGTTGCTCAGCGACGAGAGCATGTACGTCACCGCCGGGGCTCTGGCCCAGGACGGCGAGCTGTACGGCGATTTTGCCTATCTTCAAGCGCCGGTGCTGCCGCTCCTCTACGCCGCCCTGTTCCGGAGCGCTGCGCCGGGCCACGATTACCTCCACGTCGCGCGCGTGGTGACATTCTGCTTCCTGCTCGCGGGCGTCGTCGCGATCTACGCGGCAACGCGGCGGCTGCTCGGCCCCTCGCACCGGGCGGCGCCCGCCCTCGCGGCCACGCTCTTCGCCGGCAACCACATCATCGGGCAGCGCGCGGGGTCGTCGTGCAACGACATGGCAGCGCTCACCCTCTGCGTCGCGGGGGTGTGCTGCCTGCTCCCGCCCGTCGGGGCGCCCGCGCCTCCGCGCCTGGGCCGCGCGCTGCTGGCCGGGTTCCTCGTGGCCCTGGGGGTCTCGACCAAGATCTATCACGCGCCGCTGCTCGCGCTGTCACCCGTCCTGCTGCTCGCGTGCTCGCAGGCCGCTCCGCCGCGGGATCGCCTCGGGGCGCCGTTCCTCTCCTACCTCGGCGGCGCGATGCTCGGCCTGGCACCCGTCTTCATCGAGCTCGCGCGCGAGGGGCGGGTCTTCGTGTTCAACGTGATCACGTATCACACGGTGAACTCGCGGTGGCGCGTCATGGACAGTCACCATTATACCTCGCTGTCCGGCAAGGCGAGGGCGCTCTGGGACGTGCTGGCGATGCCGACGGCGGGCATGCTCGTCGCCCTGCTGGCGGCGCTCGTCCTCGTCGTTGCCTGGACCGCCTGGAGGGATCGACGTCCCCTTCGTACCGTGTTCCCGGCCGACGCTGCCGTCCTGGCATCGCTCGCCGGCGCCGCCTTCGTGACCGCCCTCGTGACCTCTCCGGTCTGGGGACATTACTTCATGATGGTCGTCCCCTTGTCGCTGCTCGCCGGCGCCGCCTGTTATCGCTCGCTCGCGCAGCGCCCGGCGAGCCCCTGGCTGCGCGTCTGGTCGGCGCTCGCGATCGCCGTGGCCCTCTTCCACGGGGTCCGGCTCGCTCGTTACCTCCCGCACCTCGCGCGGCCCACCGGCTGGAGGCCGGCGGAGGTCCACGCCGAGGGCCTGAGGCTCCGCGACGCGATCGTCGCGGCGGGCGGCGCGCGTGCCGCGTCGGGGAGGGTGGCGACGCTCTTCCCTCTTTACGCCGTGGAAGGGGGCCTGCCCGTCTATCCGGAGCTCGCGACGGGCGCGTTCCTCTACCGCGTCGGCGACCTCGTCCCCGCATCCGTCCGTGCCGCCGTGGTGGCGACCTCACCCCTGACGATCGGGGAGCTCCTGGAGCGCGAGCCCCCTGGGGCCATCCTCGTCGGCTTCGAGACCGAGCACGGTCTCGAGGCCCCGCTCCTCCGCTACGCCCGCGAGCACCACTACCGCGAGGCAGCTGCGGGGCGCCTGAAAGGCACCCTCTACGTGCGGCCGGCGCCCGGGGGCGGCCCGATCGCGGACGGTGGAGCCACGCACTGAAGCCGGCCTCGGGATCTCGGCGCGCACTCGGCGAGGAGCGCCGCGGCGGCGCCTCACTCCGCCGGTGTGCGGCGGGGCGTGGGGGGACGCCGGCCGGCGTGCGGCGGGGCGTAGGGGGACGCCGGCCGGCGTGCGGCGGGGCGTGGGGGGACGCCGGCCGGCGTGCGGCGGGGCGTGGGGGGACGCCGGCCGGCGTGCGGCGGGGCGTGGGGGGACGCCGGCCGGCAGGCGGCCGGCCACCCCAGCCCTCGCGCGACGACGCCGTTCGCCGGTCACCTCGCAACGTGGCTCCAGTCCCGATCCCAGGTGACATCTCTCTCAGGTTGGAGGGAGATGTCGCCGGTACACCTCGCGCACCCTTTTTCGGCTCCGGCGCACGATTTCGCAACAACCCGGGGGACCTTCCCGGAAATAGTAGGGATGACGACGGGTGACAGATGACGGCGCTCCGCTCATGTCCGGCCCGCTCCTCGGTCCGCAGCCGGAGCCGGAGGGTGAACCGCGCCGCGCTGCCGCTCGCTGCATCGCTCTTCCTGGCGGCGCCGGTGGCGCTCGCGCAGGTCGCGCCGCACGGCGCGCGCCTGTCCTACACGCGGGGCCCTGGCACCGAGGGGTGCCTCGAGGAGCCGAGCCTCCGGCATATCGTCGCGAGCCAGCTCGGCGGGATCGACCCGTTCGTGAGCGACGGCGCGTGGCACATCGAGGTGGTCATCCGGCGCAAGGGGCCGGCGTTCCAGGGAGAGATCGCGCTTCACGACCGCGATGGCCGAGCGCTCGGCCGCCAGGGCCTCTCAAGCCCGATCTGTGGCGTGCTCGTGCAGAACATCGGCGTCTCCCTCAGCGCCTTCATGCGCCCGTTTCTGCCACCAGGGCCTGCACCGGGGAGCGCTCCCAACTTGCCGCCGCCAGGGCCGCCGCCCTCGTCGGCGCCGGGGGGCGCCGCTTCACCCATCCCCCCGGCCGCGCCACCGGAGGCGCCGGCCTCGAAGCCGCCCCACCCGGTCGTGGCGCCGGCCCGACCCGCTCCGCGCCCGAGGCCGCCGTCGGATCGCCCGCGCCTCCAGCTGGGCGCCGGGGTGCTGCTCGGCGCCGGCGTGGCGCCGTCGGTGGCGGTCGGGTTCTCGGGGGTCGCCGGCGCCCGCTGGGAGAGGTTCTCGCTGTCGCTGGAGGCCCGCGGTGATCTTCCGATCGACGCCGAGCCCTACCGCAGCTGGACCATCGGCGTGTCGGGGCTGAGCGGCTCGCTCGTTCCCTGCGGTCACGCGGACTGGTTCTTCGGCTGCGCCCTCGCCACGGCAGGCGGGCTGTGGAACATCAGGGACAGCACCGGCAGGGAGCTCGCACTGCCCTACGCAGGGCTTGGGTTTCGTGCGGGGCTGGAGGTGCCGCTTTCGGCCCGCCTCGCCGGGCAGCTCAGCGGCGACCTCTCGATCAACATACATCGGACGCACATTCGACCGCTCCATGGTGAAGGGTGGTCCGTGGCGCCCATCTCGGAGGCGGTGGCGCTCCGCCTGGTCGCTTTCTTCTGAACCTCCGTGTGGTTTCGCGAAGCGTCGGACGCGCCTGCGGGAGCGATTCTCACGAGGCGGTCGCGAGTGCGTGAGGTGCGCGGGGGTTTCGGGCGCGCCCCTCACGGCCTGCCGCCCTCTGGAGAGGCGGCTGTTGCGCCCGGAACGAGCTGCCGACTCAGGCCGGTACGGCGCTGGGGCGGTGACAGCAGAACGTTGCCGCCGCGGTCGGCGCGATGCTGCCAACCGGCTCGCCGCCGAACGGTTCGCATCGTCCGGGATCGAGGCCGACGACGCTCACCGATTTGCTTCCGAGCGCCGTCCCGGAAGCGACGGTCCCGCAGCCAGAGGCCTCGGAGGTGATCACCTGGCCCGCCACGAACTGCGAGCACCCTTCATCGCTGAACGCGGAGGCCAGGACGCTGCACGTCGCTCCGGTCGGCTCGGTGCAGTCGCAGGGCGCGCAGCCGCGGGTGTCCTCAACGCCGGAGTAGAAGATGTACCGGTCCGGGTACGTGGCGGGGCAGTCCTGCTCTCCCTCGTGGTGGATGCACGTGAGAAATCCCTCCGGCGGCGCTGCATCGCCGATCGGCGGCGCCGGCGTGCAGGTCATGCCCGGATCCGCGCACGGGGGGGACGCGTTTCCTGTACACGCCCGGGCGACGATCGCGAAGCTCCCCGCCGTCGCGGGCTCGTCGGGGCTCTCCGGCGCCTCCGCGACCCTCGGTGCGCAACCTGCGGAGACGACGCGAGGCGCCTGGATTGCGAGCGACTGCACGCACGGGGCGCCATCGCAGGTCCGTTCGGCCTCGACGGCATTCGCCGAGGTGCAGGCCCCGTCCCACCCATCCGGGGCAGCGAACGAGGTCGCGAGAGCCTCTGGGCCGCCGCACGGGAAGCTGGCGTAGGCCCGCCATTCCGTCGGCACCTCGCACGTCGCCTCCGGCGGGTCGCACGCGCAGGCGGGGCACTGGTGCGGGGCCGGAGCCGCGAAATCCGCGTAGCCCTCATAGCCGACGATCGGCGCGGTCGCAGGGCAGCTCGGCACGGCGTCGGGGGAGCCGATCCAGAGCAGCGCGGGCTCGGACCACCCGAGCGGCTCCTTCGGTACGCACTGCCCTGCGCAGACCTCTGCCGGCGGGATCAGGTCGCCGAAATCGGGCGCGATGGCGACGTCCGTGTCGTCCTCGGCCGCGCAGTCCTCGCCGCCATCACCGCCATCCCCGCACCCGCCAGCTCCGCCGGCGTCGGGGGGCTCGAGCACCTCACAAGGCGTTCCCTTGGGTCCTTGGTCCTCATCCCACGGGCATATGTATCCGGTCGACGATCCGCATCCGCCGGACGTGACCCCGAGCCCTAGCCCGAGCGTGCTCGCGCAGCAAACCGCCATCATCCCACGCTGCCAACGTCGCGCCCGCGCCGCCATCGCCGCTCCTCATGATCTGCGGCGCTGTTGACGTCACGCCGCCGCAATTGCGGTCACGTTACCAGGGGACCCCAGGGCGCTACCAGACAAACCCGGGGGAAGACCACCCCCGTTCGATCGCGTTACGAAGAGCGCATCGCAGCGGACGACGATCAGGGCCGCGAGAGGTTCGTGCGACCCAACGTGGGGACCGATGGCGCTCGGGTTCGACGCCGCGTTGCTGAGCACACGACCCGCCCCCGTCATGGGGAGCGCATGCCGCCGTCGTCGAGGCACGGTTGCGCCCGGAGCATGCCGCCCCGGCCCTGCGACGGGGCAAGCGGGTGTCTGACGGGCCAAGACAAAACAGCTCGCCAGGCACCGTCCCCGCGGGGCTTGACACGGGCGAAAGTTCCAAGGTTTCCTATCCGCGGTGACCCAGGTCGAGTTCGTGAAGCCCGTTGCCTGAGGCCGGCGTCACGGCGCTTAGCGCCCAAGGCCGAGCTCATTGAGCCCAGGAACCAGTGCACCGATCCACTGCCGCGACCGTGCTCGGACCCATGGACGTGTCTGCGAAATGATGAGTAATTTCGATTGTTTGTCGTGGATGTTGGACCCGGCGAAGCAGGCGGTTTAGGATCGAGTGGCCATGGCGGACAAAGACTTCAAATACGTACTCAGGGATTTGCTTCCCGGCTGTGAACTCCCCTCAGGCCGCCCCTATCAGCTCTCATCGCGTGCGGAGCAGTTCCGCTTCTTGCCGACAAATTCGCAGCGGTGCGTTTGGTTCCTCGCCGCGGCTCCCACTACTTAACTCTGCTCTGGAGGTGAGTTTCAATGGTCGAAGTCGAAGGGCTCGCACTCGGGGTCGCGGGGGTCTATGTGGGAGTGAAAGCAGTAGACAAGCTTATCGACGTCGTAGCTTCTGGGATCGGAGCCATTACGGCGCCGTGGCGGTTGAAGCAGATGGCTGCTGCCGAGGTGGAGGCGCAAGCGATTAGAGCCAGCGGTCAGATTCGGTTGAAGTTGATGGAGGTCGAAGGTGAGCGGCAGCTGGCAGAATTGCGTGCTGCGATGGTATCTAAGTCGCTCCCGTCTTTGGGTGAAGATTCGAACGTTCAAGAAGTTCCAGTGTATGAGGGTGAGCTGATTGAGTCCGACGTGTCCAGTTTGCCGCCGCTGACCGCGAGAGCGGAGGCGAGGTTTAGATACCAAGAGGCAAAACGGCAGTTCAATGTCGAACGGATCGTTGCTGTTGCCTACAACGAGATTCCGTCTGAAGTGTCTTCTCAGCCGGTTGATGATGACTGGGTTGCGCGTTTCTTTGAGGGGGCTAAGGATGTCTCCAATGAGGAGATGCGGAAGCTGTGGGGAAAGCTGCTTGCTGGGGAGGTTGCGGCGCCGGGCTGCTACTCTGTAAGAACGCTTGATGTTCTCCGTAACCTCTCGCCGGTGGAGGCAAGGCTCTTTGAAAAAGCCTGTTCTCGAGCTTTTGATGAGGGTGTGATTCTTTCTGATGAATCGGTTTCTGGGCTAAGTGTAGAAGAGACAATGGTGCTGGTAGACTGTGGCCTTCTTCAGTCGGGGCTTGCCTGGTGCTTTGAGGATGAAGAGGCGGTCGGGTACTGTGACAAGCAAATTCTCTTCCGGAGACGCGTCGCGGGTTCTCGTGGGGTCGGTGCGTGTCGTCTCTCGCGCGCAGCCCAAGAGCTTCGACGCTTGCTTTCGCTACAGCCCGATGCTGAGTTCCTCAAAGCGTTAGAACTGTTGGCCAGGGACAGCGGTCTTACCATGACGGTCGTCGATAAGGTGGCGACGAGTCCTAGCGTGGCGACAGGATTTTGATGAGCCATCGACATGCTCGAAGTTCAGCCGCTTCGAAGCAGTTTCGAGCTATAGGATGGAGTGATTGGTCAGCGGTGCGATACTGGTGCTCAGATGTGATTCTGTTGAACCAGTCGGACCCAAAGATTCATTCGGCGTCGCGGGCGGTGAACTTCCAGTTGATCTCGCGACGAACTCCGTCTGCAGCTGGGTTCCATTGCCGGACGCGACCCCGGAGCCCTGTGAGTGTTCGGATGCGGTTGTGGCCGAGGCATTCCCTGGACACGAGGCTGGCTTCGATCTCCGCGGCGTTCAGCCAACTCGCAGACTTCGGCGTGTGGAGGAACTCGAAACGTGAGGCAAGCGCGTGGTCCCGCTTGGGCCCGAAGGCCGTGGTGAGCGATGCAGGGGTATGAGTGTTGAGGTTGTCCAGCACCAGGCGAATCCGACCCGCTCGCGGGTAGGCGCGCGCGATGCGCTCGGCCGGTCGAGGTCACGGAGCGCGGCGCCCCCGGGGTCGAGGTCACGGAGCGCGGCGCCCCCGGGTCGAGGTCACGGAGCGCGGCGCCCCCGGGTCGAGGTCACGGAGCGCGGCGCCCCCGGGTCGAGGTCACGGAGCGCAGCGTCCCCAGGTCGAGGTCACGGAGCGCGGCGCCCCCGCGGGTTGAGGTCACGGAGCGTGGCGTCCCCGGGTCGAGGTCACGGAACGTGGCGCCCCCGACACGACGTACGTACAGAAGCCCCGCATCACGAGCTAACGCAACTCGTCCCTGCACCGCGCAATTGACGGGGTTCTCGCACTTCTGTAAGTTCGTCCCCGATGGCTCGACGGCAGCGACCTGGTCCCAATCCTGACGAAAGCCGCCCTGCGGTTACGCCCGTTCAAGGGGCCGAAGACCTCCTTAGAGAGGTTCGTGCCTCTGTTAAGCACCTCGCGGATCGCGCAGGTATCTCCGAGGAACGAGCGTTCGCGGCTTGGTACGCGATCAACTTGCTTGACGTCGACGAGCAAGGTGCGTTGGAAGCAGCTAGTTTTGATGGCGCGGAAGATCAGTCAATCGATTTTTTTCTGTGCGACGACGTCAACGAGCGGATAGTTGTTCTTCAGGCCCACTATCCTCTCAATAGTGACAAGGCTACGAAAAAATCGAAATGGGACGCCTTGCTGTCAGCGATTCCAGTGCTCGAAAGTCCGTCAACGCTGCGAGACGCTGGAAGGACAGAACTCGCGTCTGCCGTTGAGGAGGCCCGACCTCACATCGGGACCTTCGACGCTGTGCTAGGTCTTGTGAGCTTGGGCGAACACTCCGACCAAATCGCACGAGCGCTTGCTACGGCTCGTAAGTCTACAAGCTTGAAGAATTATTCTTTCTTTTACGATTCGAAGGCTGGGGTCTTGGATGGGTACTCGGCGGTTAAGTCTGGAGACCGCGCCGTGCCGGAAGATACGATTGCCCTTTCGGGTGGGTATTTTGAGGAGCAAGGTGCGTACGGCACGGCGTACGTTGGTACCACGTCGGCAGCAGAGTTGAAGCGACTCTACAGAGAGCATCAGAAGCGTCTCTTTGCAGGCAATGTTAGGTATTTTTTGGGAACTCGTGTCGGGGGGATTAACGAGCAGATCGTTAAGACGGCAAGAGAGCAACCCCGGCTGTTCTGGGCGCTCAATAATGGTATATCGATCGTTGCTGATACAGTTGTTCCGCTTGCTGAGGGACGTTTTAAGGAGAACCGGTTCAAGCTGACGCGTTTTAGTATAGTGAACGGCTGCCAAACGACCGTCTGTGTTTCGCGGGCAGACGCCTCAGTCGACGCGAAGGTTCTTGTGCGTCTCATTGCTGCGAATCGCGGAGTGGTCGGCGACATTGTTCGATATAATAACACCCAGAACGCGGTGAAGATCTGGGCTGTTCGAGCGGTTGACGCTGTTCAACTCCGGCTTCGAGACGCATTTGAGCGTGAGGGCATCACCTACGCACCGAAGCCTGAAGGAAGCAGGCAGCTGAAGTCGAGCGAGGTTATCAGCCTTGATCGGCTCGCGCAGTTCCTCGGAGCGCGATCCGCAGAGACGTTAATCTCCGCGGTGAAAGAGAAGTCGGAGCTCTTCGATAGACACTACCAGGAGCTGTTTCCTCACAACGTTACGCCGGAGGATGTCTACCTTTCCTGGTTACTAGGGATTCAGTCGGACGCTCTTCGGCAGGAGCGACTTACAGATCTGAAGCAGCAGGGAGACGCGGACAGTACGATGACTTCGTTTCTTGGGGTTGGTGGAGCGTACTGGATTGTGCACTGTGCGAATAAGCTTGTCGCTGATCTTAATCGAGCTCCTTTGAACGTGTCGTTAAAGCAGATGAATGCCGATCAGTTCCGAGGTGCAGTCAAGAAGTACTGCGCTCAGGCGATTGATATTTATATTGATATTGCGATAAATACGTTTGATATTGACGAGTACAAAAGCGTAAGATCGGCCCTTCGATCGCTCCGCTTCCTCCAGCGCTTCGATCAGAAACTCGCGAACAAGGTCGCCGCGATGCGTCGACAGAGGCACGGGTTGCCGAATCTCGGCCTTGCGGCGCGTTCGGCCGCAGGGCGTGCAGGCTGAAGAAGAGCACTAGCTTGGGGAGTAACCTTTCCGACTAGCGTCCTATGATAGGTGCCTCGATGCTTTGCGATCCCGAGATGCGAACGCAAAATGCGCGCGCTTTCCACGATCACGGATCCAAGGGCGGTGCGCCGCATCCTCGTTCATCTCAATCTCCCCTCAGCCCCGCGAACGGCAGCACCCTCACGCGACCCAACGTGGGAACCGATGGCGTTCGGGTTCGACGCCGCGTAGCTGAGAACACGACCCACCCCCGTCAGGGCGAGCGCGCCGCCGTCGTCGAGGAACGGCAGCGTCCGAAGCACGCCGCCCCAGCCCTGCGACGGGGCAAGCGGGTGTCTGATGGGCCAAAAATGGCTCACCGCGCGCCGTCCCCGCGCGGCTTGACACGGGCGAAAGTTCTACGGTTTCCTATCCGCACAACGCTGAGGTTGACGACGCGGTCCTTGAGGCCTATCGCCACGACGCCACTGCCGTGGGCTACCCCGTCCGCCCCTACCAGCACCAGCCGGAGCCGCGACGCCCCCCACGTGGTCGTCGCCTTCGTCTAGACTCGGCGCATGGTGGAACCGCTCTCGGAGGTCCGTCGGCTCGGAAGCCTGAGCTTCGCGAAGCGGGGGCGGGCGCTGGCCCTGCTCGCCCGCGGCTGGGATCAGGCCACGGCCGATTCAGTCATGGCTGCGCTGGATGGGGGCGACGCCGACGAGCGGCGGCTGGCGCTGGACCTGGCGACCTATCGCCGGGACGTGGCGCGCATCGAGGAGGCGCTACGCGACCCCATGATGCGCCGGGCCGCGCTTTCCTCGGCGCGCCGGGTGCCGGTGTCGGGCGAAGCGCTGCTCGAGGTGCTGCGCGAGGGGAATCGCCGCGAGGTCCGCGGGGTGGTCCTGATCATGCAAAGGCACCGCCTCGTCGCCCAGGCGACGGCGGTCATTCCCCTGGTCATCTCCAGGCATGGTGTGGAGCTCGCGACACGCCTCTTCGCGACATGCGATCTCGACACGCTGGAACATCACGCGACCGAGCACGAGGCCGCGTGGCGCGAGCTCTTGACGCGCGCGCCGGAGCGGGGCCTTCGCGTGGCGCTGGCGACGAGGCGCAAGATCACGGCGGACGAGGCCACGCTGTTCTGCACACGATATCCCAGGGAGGCCCTGGCGCTGCTGGTGCGGCGGGATGCCTTGGATGCGAGGGCGATCCACGCCCTTCTGATGGCTTGCCCGGCCGGGCTGCTCGAGGTCCTGCGCCGGAACGACTGGACTGTCTCGCTCGCGAGCGGTCCGCTTCCCTCCAGATCGCCGCCGATCTCGACGCTGCCGGCCGAGGAGGTGCTGGAGCTCCGGAGCCGGTGCAAGCCCCTCGACGCCTCCGCCGATCCGCTCTTCCGCTTCCTGCCCCTCACCGAGCGCGAACGTCTCCTTGGCGCCGAGCTGGAACAGGCCGCCACGGCCGCATGGTCGCCCCGTCCTGGCATGGAGGCGCGGCTGGCCACGATGCCACCGGCGAGCGTCACGCGGCTCACGGCGGCGGCCCTGAGTCCTCCCGTCGATTCGGACACCCGGCGCAAGCGGCTTCGGGCCCTCGAGAAGCACCTCGACCTCGCCCAGCTGCGATCCGAGCACGAGGCGCTGGGCGTGGCCAGCGACCGGGGCGAGCGCGCGGCGCGGATGGTTGCGCTGGTGCGCTCGCTCCGCCGCGGCGCCGACCCGGCGACCTGCGCGTCCGTCCTCGCCGAGGTGGAGCCGGCATGGCATGGCGCCAGGCGCCATCTGGTCATGGCCGAGCTGGCCCAGCTGTCCGATCGCCAGGTCTCGGAGATCCCCGTGCAGACGTACAGGGACGCTCTGCTCACCACCGTGCAGTCGCGCGATTCGAACGCAACCACCCTGGCCCACGCCGAGCGGGCCGTGCACAAGGCCATCGGCGAAGCGATCCTCCGGGACAGCATCACACGCGCGGCGCAGCTGCTCGGGCTCCTGGTTCAGATTCGCCTGGACCCCCGGGTGCGCTGGCGCGCCGACAAGGCGCCGGCGCCTGGTCACCAGCCGCCGTCCATGGAGGTTCTGCCGAGCCCGCTGCGCATCACCGAAGGTGTCGCCGCCCAGCTCCATGCGGCCTACGAGGGCGTGCGCCTCGACGGCACCACACCCATGCTGGGACCGGTGGCGGTCGGTCGCTACGAGCCCGAGGCGGAGCGGCTCATCGTGGACCTGCTCCTCGGAAGAGCACCGAAGGCGCCGCGGCCTCCGCGCAAGCCCGCCACGTGCGGCGGGCCGCTGGACGAGGTGATGGGGTACGTCCCGGAGATCAGCTTGAAGGAGACTGCCCTTGTCGACGATCTGCTGGATCGGGACGACACGACCGATCCCCACAAGACCGATCTGGTGGCGGCGATCTCACGATCGGCCCCCGGGCGGTGGACGCCCTCCCAGCGCAGGCGCTTCACGCAGCATCTCCTGCGGGTGGCGCGGGACGCCAGCCTCGATCTCTCGAGGCGCGTCAAGGCCATCGGCCGGGTCGAGGACGCGCCGCTGCTGCTCGAGCTGCTGTCGGGATCGGCCGGGCCGGTCGCCGCCGCGATCCTGGCGCGGTGCGCCCGCATCGCCCCGCCGACCGCCGAGCTCCGTCGGCTGTTCCTGGAGCGCGCGCGAAGATCCGGCGTGGTGGGGCGCGCGGCGATGAGCGCCCTCAACGTGCTTTCCGAGCGCATGCCCGGCCCGTTCGATCTGGCGCCGTACCGTGAGCTGCTGCTGTCGAAGGGCTGCGCGGTGGTCAACCGCAAGAACGCCGCCGGCAGGGTCTCAGCCGCTGCGACCGTGGAGGCGCGCGACCTCCTGATGGAGGCGTGGCGGTCCGAGGACCTGCACCCCAGCATCCGGCCGGACATCCTGGCGGGGCTACTGCGCTTCGTCGACCAGGCCGACGTCCGACAGGTGCTGATCGACGGCATCACGACGGTGCCGGAACCGTGGCCGCTGCTCAACCCCGGGTCGAGGCTCCTGTTTCCAAACGAGTCGCAGGCGCGACCCGCGGTCGCTCGCGGCTTCGTGGCCCTGGCCGAGGCGCTGGTCGAATGCGGCGACGAGCGCATCGCTTCCACGGCAGCGGGCGTCTGCATTGCCCAGCATGACCTGTGCTCGGAAGGGCTCGGTCTGGCCACCAGGCTCCTCGCCGAGGCGCGCACCTCCGGCCGCGTCCTGGTCCAGACGGTCGACTCCTTGAGCCGCCTTCCCGACGACGCCGGATTACCCCACTGGCAGGCGGCGCTGGCCCGGCTCGTCGCCGCGGCGAGCGGCGGCCAGACCTGGGCCGCGGCCCGGCTGGCGCGGCTCGCGCCCAGGCCACGGGCGTTCCGGATCGCGCTCGGCCTGGCCCAGAAGGCTGCTGGCCTGCGCCTCATCGCCGCCGCTTCGCTGAAGGAGATCCTCGACGTCGATCTCGTCGAGGTCAGGTTCGCCGCGGAGCTATGGTCGGAGTATCTGGCCCTTGTGGACGAACAGCCCGCGCGTCGGATCCCCTCCACCGGCAAGCTGAAGGACTCCGGGCTCGCGGCCTCCCTGATCGATTGGCTCATCCAGCATGGCGGGCTGGCGGCCGCGCTGTCGGCCGCCGAGCTGTCGCTGCAGGTCGAGAAGCAGCTCCGAGACAGCCCCGCATGGCGCGCTCGGCTCGACGCCATCCGCGCGATGCACGCTGACGCCGCCGAGCGCTTGCTGCTGGCGGACACCTAGCTTCGATTCGCGCGGCCGGCGCCGGCGTGGTCTGCGGGACGGGGGTTGCGTCTCGTTAGCGTCTCGTTAGCGTCTCGTTACCAGCGACGGACGCAACCCCGGTTGCCAATTGACGCGCGGCTGCGGTCGGCGTTCCATGAGCCATGGCCCAATCCGCTCCCAACCCGTATCAACCGCCGACCGCGCTCGAGCCGATGGCTGACTCGGAGCGAGCCGACGAACGCAGCGCGTCGCGCATGTCGCGCTTCTGGGCGGCGATGATCGACGGGGTTCTGGCCCTTATCATCATCGTCCCGCTGCAGTATTTTGCTGGCGTCTATCGCGACTTTCCGAAGGTCGCCGAGCAGCCGTTTCCGCAGTCGTTGTTGTGGGCGCTGGCGGGGTTCGCGATCACCCTGGCGCTGCACGGCGCGTTCCTCGCCCGCAGCGCGCAGACCATCGGCAAGAAGGCGCTGGGCATACAGATCGTCAACGCCAGCGACGGCAAGCGCGCGGCCTTCGGCACGATCGTCTTGCGGCGGCTCCTGCCGATGTCGGTCGTGGCTCTGATCCCGTACGTGGGCGGCGTCCTCAGCCTCGTCAACGTGGTGTTCATCTTTCGCAAGGATCGGCGCTGCGTGCATGATCACATCGCGGGCACACGCGTCGTGAAGCTGGACCGAAGCGAGTAGGCCCGAGCGGCACACGAGCGAGCGGCGGGCGTGCAGCGCGCCGGATCGGCCCTGCTCTACGCGATCTCTGTGCGATCTCTACCGCTTCGCGAGCAGCGCCTCGATTCGGGACGGATCGACGCCGTAGATCTCCGCGAGCCGCGGGACGCGGTCCGACGCCGGAAAGGCCAGCGCGCGCCGCAGCGGCTCGTGAGGATGGTGCTCGATCACCCAACCCCCGAGCTGCCGGCGGATTTCCGCTTCGCATACGCCCTCCACGACCTCGACGCCCCCTTCGCGCAGGATGCGAACGCCTTCGCCGTCGACGCGCGGGTTCGGGTCGTTCATCCCGATCACGACGCGGGCCACGCCGCGCTCGACGATCGATCGCGAGCACGCCGGCGTGCGGCCGTGGAACGAGCAGGGCTCGAGGGTCGAATAGAGCGTCGCTCCGACCACGCTGAGCCCGCGCGCGTGCGCCGCGCGTGCCGCGGCGATCTCCGCGTGATCTTCACCCGGCCCCAGGGTATGCCCGCTGCCGAGGAGCTCCCCGGCGGCGCTCACGATCGCGCAGCCGACCCAGGGGTTGTCGCCCGTTCCTCCGCGCGCCCGTTCGGCCTCCTCGATCGCCAGGCGCATCCATTTCTCAAGGTCGTTGCTCATCCTGATCTCGGTCTTGCCCTCGGGCGGCTGCGCGACGGGGAGTCGTTCGCGACGTCGCGCCACGTCGCGTGGGCCGTGCTCATGAAACGCACGTTCACCACGTCATGAGCTGGTCGTGAATCCAGCTGGCCCGCCTGCGGAGAAAGTCCTTGAGCAGGCTGATCTCGGCGTCGTGGGACCCATCGAGAGGCGGGGAATCCGGCCAGCGCGCGAAGTTCCTCTCCACGGCCGGAGCTCCCGCCTTGCGCACCAGGCCGTCCACCATGGCGTCGAGCTCGTCGGGCGCGAGCTCGCCCTGGAGCAGCGCCAAGAATCGTTCCTTGTACCGCGCCTTGAACGCCGGATCGCGGAACAGCGACCCCCACCAGCCCTCGGTGAAGTAGTCGGTCCCGTCGGAGCCCTCGAGCTTCCACTCCTCCGGCTCGAACGCGCGTCCATCGTAGGGCGTTCCGAGGCTCCGGTCGAAGTCCCACACGGGGCCGGCCGAGAGGAGGCCCTGTCGATCTTTGAAGAAGTACGTGCTGATCCGCAGGGCGTCGACGTTCTTCGTCAGGGCGCTGATGATGTTGTGGTCGATGAAGGCGTCTTGATCGATGAAGCTCGAATAGTGTTTGCCGCTGCTGGGCTGCTTGAAGTCGTCCGCGTCGACGGCCTGACCGAAGTCGTCGATGTAACTGCGGATGTAGTCGAGCTGCGGCCTTCGCGCGGGGGCCAGCATGTCCTCCGGGTCGGGGTACACGAACTGGAGGTCCTGGCCGGCGGCCTTGAAATGATCTTCGCCCTTGTCGATGCGCAAGAGGAAGCCGCCGGTCACGTCCGGCTCCGTGAGATCGTCGGCCGAGAGCTTGGCCACCGGGACACGCGCCTTCCCGCGCTTGATCTTCTCGATCGCCGTGTAGAACCCGAGGAAGCTCTTCTTCGCCACGTCGGCCCCCGAGTCGACGAGGAACACCTCGACGAAGCTCGTGCGCGGCGCGTACCGGCCGATGCGGTTGCTCATCTCGAAGGCGAGCGCGTTGCGGATCAGCGAGCGGTCGAAGCTCACCGGATCGCTGAGCACCCAGTCGGAGTCCGCCGGCATCCCCAGGAACTCCCGGTCGAGATCCGTGTCCAGCGCGTCGTCACGAAATTCGACGGCGTATTGCTTCTTCGGAAACTCGCGAGACGTCGCGCCGCGGACGTGGATGCCGATGCGGCCATCGAAGCTCGCGCGGCCCAGGAGCCTGGTTTGCCCATCCTGGGGCTCGAGCAGCATGAACGTGGCCGGGACGAACTCGGTTTCGAGCGGGTCGAGCTGCTTCGACTCGAAGGTGTGGATCACGATGATCGGCAGCTCCGAGCTGAACTCCGCGCTGTCGGCGGCGACCTTGAAATACGCCTCGCTCGCGATCGGCCCGAGGAGGTCGGCCCCGTCGCTGCCCTCTCCCCCGTCGCCGCCCGCTCCCCCGTCGCTGCCCGCCCCCCCGTTGCCCCCCTCTCCGGAGGGCGCGGCGTGAGGGACGACGGCGAGGGCGCGCACCCGCGTGGACGCGGTGAGCACGAGCGGCTCGACGTAGACCGGCGAGCTCGCGGTGGGCAGCGAGCCGTCGGTCGTGAAGTGCACAACGGCGCGCTCGTTCTCGACCGTGAGCTCCACGGGCTCGGACGTCTGGAAGGTGCCTCCCTTCGGCGTGAACACGACGGCCAGCGACTTCGGGGCAGGCACAGGCGCAGGCACAGGCGCTTTCGCGTCATCGCGCGCCTCGCTGGAGCAGCCCCCGAGCGAGGCCAGCACGAACACCCCCGCGACGCGCAGCGCCGCGAGCTTCGATACGTAGAACATTCCCGCACAGCTTACTCGGGTCGCTCGTGAATTCGAACGAGCGCGTGATGGGCCTCGCGTCCTCCTCGAATCGGGCCGAAATCCATGCAGTCCTGCGTATGTCGGATGGTTCGTGATGAGTAGGTACGATGCCGCGCGGGGCGGGGGCTGCGCGGCGGGGGGGCGAACGAGCGCGGCAGCAGCGGGGCCGCGCCCCGGCGCGCTCGAGCGGAGGTCCCGTTTCAGGCGGGCTCGAACGCCTTGCTCGACGCGTACCCGCGGGCGGCGGACCGGATCTTCGCGATCTGCGCCGCGTCGAAGGAGACGGGCGCTCCGGTGCGCGTGTAGCTCATCACGTTGTCGTCGACGCCGCTGTGCCCGAGGCCGAAGAAGTGCCCGAGCTCGTGCGCGAGCACGGTGGGCCGCGCGTTCGCCGCGAGGATGACGAAGCGCCGCTCCGGCGTCGCCCGGTGCCGCCAGTGCACGCCCATCCGGAAGCGCCGCGGATCGTCGACGTCCCGCAGCGACGCGACCACCATCACGTTGATCCGGCGCGCCTCGATCGCCGAGGCGAGCGCGTCCCGGTCCTCGCGCGTCTCGATCCGCGAAAACCGCGGGGCGAGCGCGCGCGAGGCGACCCTGCGCAGCGCCACACCGGCGGGCTCGAACAGCCGGACCGCCTCGGCGACCTGCGCGTCGATCCAGGCGTCGTCGCGCACCGGCTTCCCCGCCTCCTCCTCCGTCACCGCGATCGAGAGGGGAAACGCCGGGAGCGGCGCGGGCACGCGCCCCGCCGCGCGGGCCAGGCCCGGGGCGAGCGCGCCGGCGGAGAACAGGCCGGCTGCGGCGATCACGGCGCGGCGGGACATCATGGACAAGGCCCTATACCATCACCGGCCGACGATCGCGACGCCGTGCGAGGGAGATCCGCGCGAAGCGCGTGACCGTGAGGCACGTTCCAGATAGGCTCTCCTTCGCTCGCGTGGTACTCGGCTGGAGCACGGTCCTGCGCGATGCGAACAGCGGCGCGCTCCGGAGGTCATCGATGTTGAACACAGGGGTTGTCGTGCTCGGCGCCCGCCTGCGGCGAGAGCGACGAGAAGAGGCAGCGGCGCTGCCCGAAGCCGCGTCCGGCGACGGCGGCGCGGCGCATCGAGGCTAGCGGGAGCATCGATGGCACTCCCCTCGACGCGAATGGACTTCCGCATCGACCTCTCGCACGTCGATCGCGGCCGCGAGGCGAGCGAGCGGGTGATCGTCGCCCGCCACCCGTCGGAGAGCGCCGAGCACGTCATGCTGCGGGTGCTCGCGTATTGCCTCTTTCACGAGGAGGGCCTCGCCTTCGGCCCAGGGCTCTGCGACGCCGAGGCGGCAGACCTCTGGACCCGCGATCCCGCGGGCCGCGTCCTCACGTGGATCGAGTGCGGCGCGGCGCCGTTCGAGAAGCTCAAGAGAGTCGTGCAGCACAACCCGGGCGTGGCCGTTCACGCGCTCTTTTCGGACGCGCGCCGGCGCGACGAGCTCGTGTCCGGCGCGCGTGAGGCCGCCTCGCGCGCGAGCAAGGTCACCGGCGCGATCTCGCTCTCCACCGTCGACCACCGCCTCGTCGCCGCGCTCGCGGAGAACACGGGGTTGCGGCGCAAATGGGCGGTCACGATCGTGGGCGATCACCTCTATATCGAGGCCGACGGCAGCACGCTCGACGGCGAGGTCGTCCGCTCGCGGCTCGAAGAGCCGTGATGGCGTCGAGGCAAGCGGCCAGGTTTTGCCCTCAGGCGCGCTCGCCTGCTCTGGCAGGCGCACGGCACTTCATCAGCCAGCCTCATTTCACCCACGCCGCGCCGGTCGGAAACTCGAACTGATCGAGCGACGCGGGTCGCATGGTGGTGCTGTACCCCGGCGCGGTGGGCGGCATGTACCGGCCGGCCTGGACGACGACCGGATCGACGAAGTGCTCGTGGAGGTGATCCACATGCTCCAGGATGCGATCCTCGAGCGACGCGCTCACGCAGATGTAGTCGAAGAGCGAGATGTGCTGCATGATCTCCGAGAGGCCGACCCCGCCGGTGTGAGGGCAGACCGGGACGCCGAACTTGGCCGCCATGAGCAGCACGGCGAGCACCTCGTTGACGCCGCCCAGCCGGGCGCCGTCCGCCTGGCAGAACCGGATCGCGTCCGCCTGGAACATCTGCTTGAACATGACGCGATTGTGGGTGTGCTCCCCCGTCGCCACGCCGATCGGCGCGATCGCCCTGGCGATCGCGGCGTGGCCGAGGATGTCGTCGGGGCTCGTGGGCTCCTCGATCCACCACGGATCGAACGCGGCGAGGCGCCGCATGCTGGCGATGGCCTGGCCGACGTCCCACACCTGGTTGGCATCCATCATGAGCCGGCGCTGCGCCCCGATCTCCTCCCGGATGATCTGCGCCCGGCGGACGTCGTCATCGATGCTCGCGCCGACCTTGATCTTGAAATGGGAGAAGCCGCGCGCGAGCGCCTCGCGGCATAACTGGCGCAGCCTGTCGTCGGAATAGCCGATCCACCCTGCCGAGGTCGTGTAGGCCGGAAAGCCGTGCTGCCGCATCTCGTCTTCCCGCGCCGCGCGGGTAGGCGCGTTCCGGCGGAGGATCTCGAGCGCCTCCTCGGGGCTCAGCACGTCCGTGATGTAGCGGAAGCTGACGCAGCGGACGAGCTCCTCCGGGGTCATGTCCACGAGCAGCTTCCAGAGCGGTTTGCCCGCGGTCTTCGCCCACAGATCCCAGGCGGCGTTGACGACGGCGGCCGTCGCCAGGTGGATGATCCCCTTCTCCGGGCCGACCCAGCGGAGCTGGCTGTCGCCGGTGATCTCGTCCCAGAAAGCGCCCATGTCGGCCGTCATGGCGTCGACGCGCCTGCCCACGAGCAGGGGGCGGAGCGCGTCGATCGCCGCCACGCAGAGCTCGTTGCCACGGCCGATCGTGAAGGTCAGGCCATGCCCCGCGATCCGCTCCGGGCCATCGGTCTCGAGCACGACGTAGGCCGCCGAGTAGTCCGGCCTCGGGTTCATGGCGTCCGAGCCGGCGAGAGAGCGCGAGGTCGGAAAGCGGATGTCGCGGGCGATGACATCGGTGATGCACACGGACATGGGGTCCCCCTTCGTGTGAGCTACGCCGGACAGCGGGCATAGCCTCGTGTGTCAGATGCCGATGGAGCCCAGCCGAGCACGACCCCACACCCCTGATCGACCGGCTCGTGCGGCAGGCGCACGCGCCGCGTACGGCGGATCCGGGCGATCGGCGGAGGCTGCGGCTGGGACGGAGATGCGCCGCGTCATCCACAATCCGCGGCCGAAGCCGGAGACGTGCTTCGTCGAGGCCAGCCGGGGGCCGGAGCGGCGGGCCGGCTCGTGTCCCGTGACTGTCACGTGACACTGTCACGCGACAGCGGGCCGTCGCACCGTGACATCGCGCCACCTCACGCCCGCCCTCGCGACAGAAGCCGGCCGAGAGACATGGTCGCGCTTGCAGAGCCGGCGGGCATGAGCATTGCCATGCCTGCCTGGCACCCGGTGCACGCCCGACACGCGGGCCGGCGTCAAACGGGACGGCGACAGGCACGTCATGCAGCACGCCCCCTGAATGCCCTCCATCGTGGATCTGCCGACTTCCATCTTGGTTCAATCTTCGGGCATCAGCGAGAGAATCTTATGAAACGTGGACGATGGGTCGCCGCCGCAGCATTGATATGCAGCTGCGATGGCACGATTCGGATCGGTCGACGTCGAGGCTGCGGACCTCGACGCCGATGAGGACCTGGATCTGGTGTTCGCCCCCGCAGGCGGAGATCAGACTGTCCTGCTCTCGAACAACGGGACCGGGTACTTCGCCGACGTGACGGCGAGCCGGATCAGCGCGCACGCCTACGACGCCGACGCTCGCGAGGTCGAGCTCGGCGACTTCGACACGGACGGCGACGTGGACATCGTCATGCTGCGGGGCAACATCCCCTCGATGTTGTCGCGCAAGCACTCGCTGTACAGGAACGCCGGCGGCTACTTCGACCAGATCGACGCCCCCTGGCTCACCCAGACCCTCCTCTTGACGGCCGACGGAGACGTCGGCGACATGGATGGCGACGGGGACCTGGATCTCATGCTGGGGAATTATAGCCAGGCGAATCAGCTCCTGCTCAACACGACGGTGCCCTGAGCGAGAGGCTGTCGGGGAGAAGGCATCATCGGAACGCGGCGTCCGCAAGGTCGATCCTGCTGGTTCCCGCACCTGCCGATCGAGGTCGCGCAACCGGACCCGTCGGAGTCGCTCCGCCGTCGTCTGGCGAGGGGGGCACCGTGCTCGCGCACCTCCAGGCGCTTATGGGCAGATTTCGAGTCATACCTCGCGCGCCGTGCTTCACTCCGGTTCGTGCCGAAGCCGGTGCCAGCGGTCACGCACGATGCGAAGAGGCAAATGAAGACGGCGTCCTGAATCATGCGTTGCCGGTCATGAAGCCATGCGAAACGCCGTAGCAACGTGGGGGCTGCACCCATGTCACTTGCGCCGGTGGCTCGGCCGCGCTATTCGGTGTCCGCTGTTTCACCCGCGCGCGCACCGCAGAGCTCGCGCTTCGACCGAGGAGAGCTAGAGATGAAGATCAAGAGGAACGGTTCGGCGGCCTGGCAAGGTGGAATCAAGGATGGCAAGGGATCCATCTCCACCGAGAGCGGCGCGCTCAAGGACTATCCCTACGGGTTCGCCAGCCGCTTCGAAGGGCAGCGTGGCAGCAACCCCGAAGAGCTGATCGGCGCCGCCCATGCCAGCTGCTTCACGATGGCTCTGTCCCTGATCCTGGGCGAAGCCAAGCTCACCGCCGAACAGATGAACACCTCGGCGCAGGTCACGCTGGAGCAGGTGGAAGGGGGCTTCGCCATCACCGCTGTTCATCTGACGTTGAAGGCCAAGATCCCGGGCGCGGATCAGGCGACGTTCGAGAAGCTCACCGGCATGGCCAAGGCCGGGTGTCCGGTGTCCAAGCTGTTCAATGCCGAGATCACCCTCGATGCGACGTTGATCGAGTGAGAGGTCGGTGAGGGGGTGTGATTGCCAGGGAGCGGGCCTTGCGAGGCCGGAGGCCGCTCCCAGGCGGGATCGCCGTGCTCGCCTGGGACCGCGAGATGCCCGACAGCAAGGTCAGTATCGGGAGCAGCTCCTGGCCGATGACCTCTTCGAGCTTGTAGCCGATGATCTGCTCGCAGGTCGTGTTCGTGTACACCACCCGCCCGTCGGGTGTGAGCCGCGAGATGAGCGCAGGCGCGCGGTGCACGATCTGCTCGTACTCGTCCCGCTCCTACCGGACTTGCGCGAGCTGGTGCTCGAGCTCCGCCACCCGGACTTGCAGCTCGGCGACCTCGGTGTCAACCTCGGCTCTGGTCATCGCTTGGATATCCTCACGGCGTGAGGATAGGCCACGCTCCGCGGTCCAAAGTTCCGCCTATAAAAACCAGCAGATCCAACGAGCTCACTCGACTATGCAACATTGTCTACGCCATGCTGGCACCGCGCCGCTCAGGGGCGGAACTCGGAGCCAGGGACGACCTGGAGGGATGTGCGGAGGTAGTTGAGCGGGGAGTGATCCCCCAGCGAGCACGGCAGGGGCAGCCACGAGAAGAGGGGGAGCTGGTCCTTGAGCCAGGCGATGGCCCCCAGCGCTAGCGCCGCTGTCCCTGCGAGGGCTTGCTCGCTGCCGATAAGCAGCCCGTTCGCGCTCGTCTGCGTGCGCTGCAAAGCCCAGCCGGTGTCGAGCGGCGGCGCGGTGTAGAGCTGCCCGGAGTGCGCGAACTTCCCCATCGTGATCGGCGGGAACTGGGGTACAGCGTCGCGCCGGTAGACGTGCCGGAAAAGCTTCTCTCCGAACCGATCGTCGCACGTCTGCGCGAACACCGCATCGCCAACCATGGGCTGGCCGAAGGTGTAGATACCGCGGACCTTCCTCTGGAGGGGAGCGAGGAGGGGATCCCGGTGGATCTCCGCGGCGGCCAGGACCGCGAGTGCGCCGCCCAGGCTGTGCCCGCCGATGCGCCGCTGCGCTGGCGCAAGGGGCGCCTGGCGGCGCGGGCGGACCTGACGTGCCGGGCGTGAGCGCCTGCGTTCGTGCTGCGCCGGCGGTCACATTCCGGGGGGCTGCCTTGTCCTCGTAGCGGACCCCACCGGGAGAGGACATGAAGAGACTGCTCAGAATCGATGCAAGCGCCCGTACGCAAGGGTCGATCTCGCGGAGCGTGGCGGACTATTTCCAGGTACGCTGGACAGAATCGAATCCGGGCGGCCGCGTCATCGTTCGCGACCTCGCCCGGTATCCGGTGCCACACCTCGACGCCGCGACCATCGCTGCGTTTCTCGCGCCCCCGCCGCCTTCCGGGGGGCCGCCGCCCGAGGGCCTCGTGCTGTCCGACGCCTTGATCGATGAGCTGAGCTCGGCCGATCACTTGCTGATCAGCAGCCCGCTGTACAACCTCACGCTGCCATCGACCCTCAAGGCCTACTTCGATCACGTCATCCGCAATGACCGGACGTTTGCACAGGTAGAAGGGCGCTACGTGGGGCTCCTCAACAGCAAGTCGGCGTCCGTCGTGACGGCGCGCGGCGGCGTCGCCTCGCCCGCCGCCGAGGACGAGCTTCAGACCCGCACGCTGCGGGCGATGCTGGCCTTCATCGGCGTCACGAAGGTCGACGTGATCTCGCTGGATGGGATGAGCGGAGACGAGGCCTCTCGGTCGCGTCGCGTCGCGCGCGCGCGGGCCGAGATCGACGATCTCTTCGCCTCTCCTGGAGAGCCGGTGTGGCTCGGGCCGTTCACCGAGCAAGATCGCCGGGAGATCGGCGGGCTGCGTGCCGCGCAGGCTGCTGCCATCCAGCGGGGCGACGCGGAGGCCTACGCGGCGCTTTGCGCCGACGACATCCAGCTCCTGATCCCGGGGCACGAGGTCGTCTCCGGCCGCGAGCGGTTCCTCGCGTGCGAAGCGGAGCTCTTCCGGAGCGCGAGCTTCGCGTCGTTCAGGAAGACGCCGGAGCGGATCGAGCGGAGCGGCGACCTGGCCGTCGAGGTGGGCCGGCAAGAGGTGGCCATGCGGCGCGGCGGGGCCGCGGGCGTCTTCGCCGCGCGGCAGAAGTACACGCATGTCTTCCGGCGGACGGCGCAGGGCTGGCGCTTCGCCGTGCTGATGTCCAACGCCATCGAGTAACCGTCATGGATCACCGAACGCGTCTCTTCGAGAGCCACCGCCCCCTCCTCGAGGGGCTCGCTTACCGGATGCTCGGCACGCGCGCCGACGCGCTCGACATCGTGCAGGAGACGTTCTTGAAGTGGAGCCAGACAGACATCGACCCGATCCGCGACCCGCGTGCGTGGCTCGTCACGGTGTGCAGCCGCATCGCGCTGAACACGCTGCAATCGGCGCGTTCCCGGAGAGAGACGTACGTGGGCACCTGGCTGCCGGAGCCGTTGATGGAGGAGTCGCGGAGCCCTGACGAGGAGCCGCAGATCGACGAGACCGTCTCGGTGGCGCTGATGCACGCCCTCGAGAGGTTGACGCCGAACGAGCGCGCCGCGTTCCTGCTGCACGACGTGTTCGGCTACAGCTTCGACGAGATCTCCACCCTGCTCGGCAAAGAGAGCGCGGCGTGCCGGAAGCTCGCCTCCCGTGCCCGCGCGCGGGTCCGCGACGCGCGGCCGAAGTTCGCGGCGTCGTCCACCGAGCACCAGCGCCTCCTGACCGCGTTCCTGAACGCCGCGCGCGCCGGCCGGATCGACGAGCTCCGCAGCCTGCTCGCGGAGGGCGTGGAGCTCCACGCCGACGGGGGCGGCAAGGCCGAGACGGTGACCCATGTGCTCCGCGGCGCGGACGCGGTGAGCACCTTCTTCGCCCGCGTCTGGAGCGCCACGGCGCATCCCGATGGCCGCTACCGCTTCGTGGTGCGGTGGTTCAACGGCTCCCCGGGGCTCCTTGTCCACGACGACGGTCGGCTGATCGCCGCCGTGAGCGTGATCGTCGACGAGGGCGTGATTCGAGGGGTCTATGCCCACCGCAACCCGGAGAAGCTCGCAGCCTTCCTCGCTGAGGCGGGCTGAGCGGCGCGGGCCCGGCGAGGGAAAGCAGGCGCGGCGCCCTGCTCTTTTTTTCTGGACCCGGCAGTCCAGAACGGTCATGCTCTCCCCGTGGCCCGGCCCAAGGAGTTCGATCGCGACGAGGTGCTCCGGCGCGCCATCCCGGTCTTCTGGGAGAAGGGCTTCGCCGGCACCTCGACCGAGGATCTCGTCCGTGCCATGGGGATCGGCCGACAGAGCCTCTACGACACGTTCGGCGACAAGCGACGGCTGTTCCTCGAGGCGCTCCGCGCCTACAACGCCGACAGCATCGCCTCGGTGATCAAGGCGCTCCGGGCCGGACCGACCGCGCTCGCGGCGCTCGAGCGTGTCCTCATCGACCTCGCCGAGGAGCACGGCGCGGCGCGCTCCCGCGGCTGCATGGGCGTGAACGCCGTCTGCGAGCTCGCCCGCGAGGACGACGAGGTGCGCGCGCTCACCGCGACGAGCGTCGCGCTGCTGGAGACCGTGCTCAAGGACGTCATCGACGACGGCAAGGCGAAGGGTGACATCGGCTGCGCGGTCGACAGCCGCGCGGCCGCTCGCTTCCTCGCGACCACGCTCGGCGGGATGAGGGTGCAAGCCAAGGCCGGCGCATCGACCGAAGCCCTCCGCGACGTCGCGGCCTTCGCGGTCCAGAGCCTGCGCCCGCGCTGATCGCGCGGCGGCCGCGCCGGACCGCGCCCTCGCCGCGCGCTATTTTTGACTGATCGTTCAAGTAAAACGAAGCACAGCAGCCAACGACGCAAAGGAGCTCAGCATGAACAACGACATCGGGCCGCTCGCAGGGAAGAAGGCGATCGTCATCGGCGGATCGCGCGGCATCGGCGCGGCCATCGTGAAGCGCCTCGCGCGGGAGGGCGCGGCGGTCGCCTTCACCTACGTGAGCCGGCCGGACCGGGCGCGGGAGCTCGTCGCGGCTGTCGAGTCCGGGGGCGGGCGCGCCATCGCCCTTCAGGCCGACAGCGCCGATGCGAGCGCGCTCGAGCGCGCGATCGCCGAGGGCGCGAGGGCGCTCGGCGGGCTCGACGTCCTCGTGAACAACGCCGGCATCCTGATCTTCGGCAATGCGGACGAATACCGCCTCGAGGACTTCGACAGGATGCTCGCCGTCAACGTGCGCGGCGTGTTCGTCGCCGCCAAGGCCGCGGCGAATCACCTCTCGCGCGGCGGGAAGATCCTCGTCATCGGCAGCAACATCGCCGAGCGCGCGATGCTCGCCGGCTCGGCCGTCTACGGGATGACGAAGGCCGCGGTCGCCCGTCTGGTGCGCGGGCTGGCGCTGGATTTCGCCCCGCGCGGCATCTCGGTCATCAACGTCCAGCCTGGCCCGACGACGACCGACATGATGCCGGCCGACGGCCCGCACGTCGACTGGGTGCGCAACCTGAGCCCCGAGAAGCGCATCGCCGATCCCGACGAGATCGCGCGGTTCGTGACTTACCTGGCCCGGCCCGAGTCGACCTACATCAACGGCGTGAGCCTGACGATCGACGGCGCCTTCTCGGCGTGAGCTGCCAGCGCTGCTCGCAGGGACCTGCCTCGCTTGCTCGGTGAGCCGAAGCCACGCTACGACCGGCGCAGGAACACATCGCATGCGGGGGATCGCCGGAACGTGGGCGCAGGTGCCCGAGATCATCGATTCGAACTGGGCCATTCCGGCCACGGCCCGCGGACGAGCCCCGCGCCCGCGCTGCGCCGCCGCCCGCGCCCGCGCGCCGCTCGTCGCTGTGTGCGCTGCGCTCGCGGCCCTGTCCGTGGCCTGCGGCGGCGGCCAGACGCAGGGCGAGGCGTTCGACCCGCGCTGGAAGGACGACGGCGGCGCGGGCATCGCGGCCTTCCAGCGGCGGTTCGCGGGCAGGCGCATCCCTCTCGGCGCCGACGTGGCGGTCGGCGTCGTCGCCGGCGCGGCCGCGCCCGAGCTCGTCGGGGTGCCGCTCGACGGCGGCCCGGCGTGGACCTTCGTGCACCCGCTCGACGCGCGCCCTGCCGTCGCGGGGAGCGTCGTCGTCGGGCTCGGCCGGGGCGAGCTGTTCGCCCTCGACGCGCGCACCGGGGAGCTGCTCTGGAAGCGGCGCGCCGGCGGCAGGCTCCGCGGCGCGGGCGACGACGGAGAGACCACCGTGGTGTCCCTCGTGTCGACCACCGGCACCAGGAGCGTCGTGCTCGCGGTGAGCCGCGAGGGGCTCGTGCTGCGCCAGATCGAGGACTCCGCCGCCATCGGCGTGCCCGCGGTCGTGGGGCGCTACGCGTTCCTGCCCTGGCAGGGGCGTTACGTCACGGTGTTCGACCTGCAGACCGGCGGCGAGGTGGCGCGGGCGCTGCTCCGCACCGAGGTGAGCCACGCCTTCCTGCTCGGCGGGGTGGTCTTCTTCGGCGGCGAGGCGGCGACGCGGTTCGACGCCTCGATCGGGCTCGGCGCGGCCGGGCGCGCGTCGACCGCGCGGCTGCCGGCGCGCGAGCTGCCCGGGGCGCCGGTCTGGATGACCGCAGGGACCGAGGTGCTCGCGCTGGCCGCCTCGGCCGAGGACAGGGCGCGGCTCTACGCCCGCCCTCGCGCGGCCGGCCCGCCGGGCATCGAGGCGGAGCGCTACGTGGCGACGTACTACCGGGCCGCGGTCGGCCTCGACGCGCGCTCCGGCGCGCTCGCCTGGGCCCACGCCGGCGAGGCCGACTTCCTCGGCGGCGCCGCCTACGCGGGCGGCTTCGCGCTGTGCGACGCGCGCGGCGGGATCACGTTCCTCGAAGCGCAGCGCGGGGCCGTGGCGGGGCGCGCGTCGCTCGGCCGGCCGATCCAGGCGTGTGTGGTGCAGGCCGACGGGCTCACCGTCGCGGCGGCCCCCTCGAGGCCCGCGGAGGCCGCAGCGGCCGGCACGAGGCCGGTGGACGCCGCGATGGCCGGCGCGAGGCGTTCAGGAGCAGGTGAATGAAGCCAAGAGCCGTCATCGCACGCTCTCGGTCCGAGGACACCCCGGCCGACTTGATCCACCGTCGGAGGAGCACGTAGCCTCGACCGCACCCCTCGGGTGCAATACTTCGCGGCGAGCTGGAAGCGCTCTCCACCAGCGACAGCAAAGATTCGAATCACCATGTCCGACGAGCTTGACGCGGTACGCTATGCAGGGAAATGGCGTCTACACTTCGAGAAAAAGGCGGATCACAACAAGGCCGAGGCGTTGATCTGCTTCACCGCCGTCGTTGCATGCACGCTGGTGGCGCCGATATTTGTCATGCTCGGAGAGGGGTTCTGGCTGAGCAAACTGACGCCGTCGCTGCTCTCGCTGCTGGCAGCGGGAATGACGACATGGCTCCAGCTGAGGAAGCCTCAGCAGCTCTGGGCGCTGTACCGCACGTGTCAGCGGCGTATCGAGGATCTGCAGGCGGCGCATTCGTTCGGATTCGCAGGCTTCGAAAGGGCGGCCGACCGCGATCGCCTGCTCGCCAAGCGGGTCGCCGAGATCGTGATGTTCTCCCATGAGCAATGGGTCCCCTTGGTGCCAAGCCCGGAGAACATCGGTGCGCTCACGGAGTCGAGGCTTCGAAGAGCTCCGGACTCCGAGGATGGTAACGTGTAGATAGATCGTCGCGGTTGCGCGACCTCGTCGAGCCCGACGAGCTCCGGCTTCGAGCCGGAGCCGGGGCCTGCGCCGAGGAGCTCCTGCGCTGGTTCTCCTCCGCGCGCCGTGTCTATTGCGGTGCCTCTCGCTCCGGCTGCACGATGCATTGCGTGGCGAAGGCGCAGCACGACACGGAGGCGCGGGACGAGGGCCGGGGAGGCGCGGACGCAAGCGCGGAGGTCGACGTCGGGCCGATCGACGTGCTCGTGGTCGTGGCGCTCCAGGACGAGCTCGAGGGGGTGCTCGCGCAGGGCGATGGCGGCGCCGCGGGGTGGCGCGAGCTGCGGGACCTCGGCGGCTTCCGCTACTACCGGCGCGCCTTTCCGAGCGCCCACGGCGGGTCGCTCGCGGTGGCCGCGGCGTGGATCGGCGAGGCGGGCCAGCGCACGGCGGCGATCCGGGGGCATCAGCTCGTCTCCGAGCTCGATCCTGCGTGCCTCGCGATGTGCGGCATCTGCGCGGGCGACCCCCGCAAGGTGGCGCTCGGCGACGTGATCGTGGCCGACCGGCTCTACAGCTTCGACGAGGGCAAGCGCGTCGCGCCGCCGGGCAAGGAGGCGGAGCTCCTCCACGACCTGCGCACGTTCGATCTCGCGGCCACGTGGAAGATGGACGCCGCCTTCCTCGCGCGCGAGCTCGACCTCGCGGCGCTCTCCCGCGAGCGCCCGCCCTCCCGGGAAGCCCAGCAGCGGTGGCTGCTCGACGCGCTCCACGCGCACGAGGCGGAGGGCGGGCCCTCGCCGGTCTCGCACCCCGACCGGAGGCGCGCCTGTCCGGGGTGGACGGCGCGGCTCAAGGAGGCCGTGAAGGACGGGCTCGCCGCGATGAAGGGCGGCGCGCTGCGCCTCACCGAGGCGGGGCGGGAGAAGGCGCTGGAGGAGCGGCTGCTCCACCCGGACGGTCCGCCGGCCGATCCGCCGCTCTGCGTGCACGTCGGCGCCGTCGCCACGCTCACGGCGGTGGCGCAGGACCCGGGCGTCTGGGGCGACCTCCAGCGCGTTGTGCGGGGCACGCTGGGCCTGGAGATGGAGGGCGCGGCGATCGGCGACCTCGCGGGCCGCTGCCAGAAGCGGTCGATCTTCGTGAAGGCGGTGAGCGATCACGCCGACCTCGCCAAGGACGACGGCTTCCGCGCGTTCGCGTGCCGCGCCTCGGCGGCGGTGCTTGTCGCGTTCCTGCAGAAGCACCTCGAGCCGGCGCCGCGGCCGGAGCGCGAGCTGCCGGGGCGGCACGGGCCGGCTGGAGAGGTGGATTGCACCTGGGGAGACGGCGAGCGCGGCGAGCGCGCGTTCGAGGAGCGGCACGACGGCTTCCTCCAGCGGATCGAGCGCGTGGCGCTCCTGCGCGCGCCCGGCGCGACCGTCACGAGGCACCGGACGCCGCCGCCGTTCGCGGGCGTGCTCGAGGTGGCGGCGCGGGACGGAGCGCTCGTCGACCTGCGGGTGATCGGCGCGCTCGACCAGTCGATCACGGAGGAGCTCGTCGCGCGCTACGTGACCGAGGTGGAGCGCCCGTTCCGGGAGCAGGATCCGCTGCTGCGATCGACGCTGATCCACACGGGCCCGAAGGCGCCGCCGGAGCTCGTCCAGCGCGCGTGGCGTCGCGGCGTCGTGCTGAAGAGCTTCTCCGAATACCAGGGGCTCATCGATTTCGGCCGGTACCTCGAACGACAGACGGACCGGCTCGAGGCGGACCCGATCTACCCGCCGTGGCTCTACGTGGAGCAGCCGGCGGTGGTGAGCCTCGGCGACCGAGAAAAGAGCGCGACCGAGAGCGCGCTCGCATCGCTGTGGGAGCTGCTCGACGCGCCCCGCCGGCGCTTCGTGCTGGTGCTCGGCGACTTCGGCGCGGGCAAGACGTTCCTCTTGCATGAGCTCGCGCGGCGGATGGCGAGAGAGAAGCACCCGCTCGTGCCGGTGCTCATCGAGATGAGCCGGCTCGAGAAGCAGCGCTCGCTGAGCGTGCTCGTCGCGCAGCACTTCGCGCTCGCGGACGAGCCGATCGACCCGCGCGCCTTCGGCTACATGCTGGCCGAGGGGCGGATCGCGCTGCTCTTCGACGGCTTCGACGAGCTCGCCCTGCGGCTGACGTACGACCGGGTGCTCGAGCACTTCGAGACCGTGATGCAGGCGGCCGAGGGGATCGCGAAGGTCGTGGTGACCAGCCGGACGCAGCACTTCCTCGATGACCGGCAGATCGAGCAGGAGCTCGCCCGGCGGGCGGAGCAGGTGCAGGGCTACCGGCTCGTGCAGCTGGAGGGGTTCGGGCAGCCGCAGATCCGGCGGTTCCTCGGCAACCTGATCCCCGAGCCCGCGGAGGCCGAGGCCCGGTACAGGCTGCTCCACGAGGTCAGCGATCTGCTCGGGCTCTCGGAGAACCCGCGCATGCTCGGGTTCATCGCGAAGATCGAGGAGAGAAAGCTCCTCGAAGCCAAGGAGGGGACGGGCGAGATCACCGCGGCCAAGCTGTACGAGCTGCTCGTGGAGCAGTGGCTCGACCACGAGCACCGGCGCGCCAACCCGCGGGGAGCGCCGCGCGGCATCTCGCGCGAGGCGCTCCGGGGCGCGATGACCGAGCTCGCGCGGCTGCTGTGGGACCGGCGGGCGCGCGCGGTCGGGATCGCCGAGCTGCCGGAGAGCCTCGTGAAGGGCGTACAGCCGAAGGACGGGCCGCCGCTGGAGCGGGCGATGGTCGAGTTCCTGATCGGCTCGGGATCGCTGCTCGTGCGGGACGCGGAGGGCGCCTTCTCGTTCGTCCACCGCTCGGTCCTGGAGTGGCTCGTGGCCGAGGCGGCGGCGCGGGAGGTGCAGGACACAGGGGACAGCGCGGCGCTCGCGGCCGACGAGATGAGCGAGCTGATGGTGGACTTCTTCGTGTCGCTCGCGGGGCGCGAGCAGGCGGCGGCGTGGGCGGCGCGGGTGCTGCACGGGGCGGCCAAGAGGCATGCGAAGGACAACGGGCTGCGGATCGTGCGCTTGCTGGAGAAGAGCGAGCAGGGGGCGGCGGTCGTCGGGGAGGACGAGATCGAGGTGGTCGAGGGCGTGAACCTGGCCGGCCAGGACCTGAGCGGGCAGAACCTCAACCGCGCGGATCTCCGGAGCGCCAATCTGGCGAGGGCCAACCTCGCGAACGCGGCGCTGGTCGAGGCCAGGCTGGCCGGCGCCTCGCTCCTCTCGGCGCGGCTTGGACGGGCGGATCTGCGCAACGCTTCGCTGATGGGCGCCGATCTCCGGGGCGCGGACCTGTCGTTCGCTCGCCTCGTGGACGCGGATTTGACCGGCGCCGATCTCGCCGGGGCGACGCTGCGCGGCGCCAAGCTGGTCGGCGCCCGGGGGGTGGCCGTCGCGTCGCTCGTGGCGGAAGGGGCGGCGCCACCTCGGCCTTCCGGGGCTGACCTGATGTGGATACCGGTGTCATCGTGCAATGCGGTGGCCTGGAATCCCTCGGGAGATCTCCTCGCGACGGGCCATGGCGACGGCTCGGTCCGGCTCTGGGATGTGGTCTCCGGGCGAGCCATCCGGGGGATAGCCGGACACCTCGGTCCGGTGAACAGCGTGGCGTTCAGCCCCGATGGCCGGACGCTGGCCTCGGGGTCGGATGACTCGAGCGTGATGTTGTGGAAGGTCGAGAGCGGGCGAGCCCTCCGCGTCTTCGAGGGCCATGGCGTCGGGGTGAGGAGCGTCGTGTTCAGCGCTGACGGCCGGACGCTGGCCTCGGGGGCGGGGCGTGCAATGCGCCTGTGGAAGGTCGAGAGCGGGCACGTCCTGCGCGTCTTCGAGGGTCATGGCAACTGGGTGAACAGCGTCGTGTTCAGCCCTGATGGCCGGACGCTCGCTTCGGCGTCGGATGACATGACCGTGAGGTTGTGGGAGGTCGAGAGCGGCCGATCCCTCCGTGTCTTCGAGGGCCACGGCCTGATGGTGACGAGCGTGGCGTTCAGGCCTGATGGCCGGACGCTTGCTTCGGGGTCGCGTGACATGACCGTGAGGTTGTGGGAGGTCGAGAGCGGGCGAGCCCTCCGCGTCCTCGAGGGCCATGGCGCCCGGGTGAACAGCGTTGTCTTCAGTCCTGACGGCCGGACGCTGGCCTCGGGGTCGAATGATACATCCGTGAGGTTGTGGGAGGTCGACAGCGGGCAGGTCCTCCGCGTCTTCGAGAGCCACAGCCATGACGTGATGAGCGTGGCGTTCAGCCCTGATGGCCGGACGCTGGCCCTGGAGCCGAATGATACGACCGTGAGGTTGTGGGAGGTCGACAGCGGTCGAGTCCTTCGCACCCTGGGGGGACATCACAAGGTGGTGACGAGCGTCGCGTTCAGCCCCGGCGGCCGGACGCTGGCCTCGGGGTCGCATGACACGAACGTGAGGTTGTGGGAGGTCGAGAGCGGTCGAGTCCTCCGCGTCTTCGAGAGCCACAGCCATCACGTGGTGAGCGTGGCGTTCAGCCCTGACGGCCGGACGCTGGCCTCGGGGTCGCATGACACGAACGTGAGGTTGTGGGAGGTCGAGGGCGGGCGAGCCCTGAGCACCCTGGGCGGTCATGGCAAGGCGGTGACGAGCGTTGTATTCAGCCCTGATGGCCGGATGCTGGCCTCGGGGTCGCATGACACGACCGTGAGGTTGTGGGAGGTCGAGAGCGGGCGAGCCCTCCGCGTCTTCGAGGGCCATGGCAAGGCGGCGACGAGCGTGGTGTTCAGCCCTGACGGCCGGACGCTGGCCTCGGGGTCGAATGACACGACAACGAAATTGTGGGAGGTCGAGAGCGGCCGAGTCCTCCGCTCCTTCGGGGGTCATGGCAAGGTGGTGACGAGCGTGGCGTTCAGCCCCGATGGCCGGACGCTGGCCTCGGGGTCGAATGACACGACCGTGAGGTTGTGGGAGGTCGAGAGCGGGCGAGCCCTCCGTGTCTTCGAGGACCACGGCAAGGGGGCGACGAGCGTGGCGTTCAGCCCTGACGGCCGAACGCTGGCCTCGGGTTCGTACGATACGATCGTGAGGTTGTGGGAGGCCGGAAGCGGTCGATTCCTCGGCGCTCTCAGGGGCCACACTGCCGCCGTGGCGAGCGTCACCTTCAGCCCTGACGGCGCGCTCCTCGCTTCTGCCTCGACCGACGGCACCCTCCGCCTCTGGCGGGTCGCCACCGGCCGATGTCTCGCGATCCTCCTGCCCTGCGCCGAGGGATGGGCCGCCTTCACCCCCGACGGTCGTTACAGGTTCGGCGGCGACATCGCAGGTTCCTTCTGGCACGTGATCGGCCTCTGCCGCTTCGAGCCCGGCGAGCTCGATCCCTACCTGCCGAACCCCCTCCGCCTCCCCGACGACGCGCCCCTCATCGCGCTCCGGCCCGCCGGAACGCCGCCCGGGAGCGGCACCGTATAGGCGGACCGCGCCCGAGCCCACGTCAAGCTACGTCGTAGCGAGCCGACCGTCGCCTCGGAGCTCGCCGACCTGGCTGTGCTCGTAGAAATCGACGAGCGCTTGTCCGCCGCGGCCGAGGCCCGCCTGGGCGTTGATGTAGGGCACCGCATCTCGGATCGCCTTCATCGTCAGCTCGATGTTCTTCTGCGTCCCGACCACGAGGGCGGTGTGGTGCTCCACCGCTCGCTCGGGCTGCGTCAAATAGCGGAAGAGCTCCTGGATGCGCGGGATCTGGATGCGGCCGCGCGTGCCGAACGTGTCGACGCCTTCTTCGCTCACCCGGCCCACCCCGCCGTAAAGGAACACGCTGCCTTCGCGCGCGTTGGTGCAGGGCCTCAGAAAGGCGCAGGTGCCCGCCTTGAGCTCGCCGTCGACGGCGCCCCAGGTGTTCTCCGCGCCGATGTCGGCCTGGGTGGCCAGGATCTCCTGGCGGGTGATGCGGGCGCCGGGGCGCATCACGCTCTTGGCCCAGACGCCGCAGTGGAAGAGATCCACCTCCTCGCGCTCGTCATCGTACATGTTGTTCCAGTCGCCCAGCAGCGGCACGAGCCCGGAAGCACACTGCAGCATGTACATCCCCATCCAGCCCGCGATGTCGGTCTCGCAGGCGGCGGGGATGAGCTTGTCCGAGAGCATGCTCATGCAGGTGCAGGGCATCACGCCCACCTCTCCGCCGATCTGGTACTTCTGCATCTCCGTCCAGCAGCGCACCGCGATGCCATCGAGGTCGTTCTCTTTCACGAAGCGATCGAAGACGACGCCCATCCGGGCGATCGCCTCCAGCGAGGCGCGCGGAACGTCAGCCGCCGCGATGTAGCCGGAGACGGCCTCCAGCTGAGCGGACAGCTCGCGCGGCGAGACCTTGCGCATCTGTCGATCGAGCGCGATGAGCTCCAGGCCGACCGTGCTCAGGCCCATGTGCCCCAGGAGCTCGGTGGAGACGTTGGTGACCGTCTGGAACGCGTCGGGCCCCGAGCCCACCAGCCCGAGGCGCACGCCGCGGCCCCGGCGACGGAACTTCGATGCCAGGACGCAGCTCGCGTAGAAGGCGTGGAGATCGTCCGCGAAGGCGGCCGAGCTCACGGCTTCGCAATGCCTGGACGTGAGGGTGTACGGGTACCCGATGTGGCGGAGCGCGTTGGCGGCCGAAAAGCGCCCGCACGCCCCGTCCCGCCGGCCCTTCTGTCCCATGCGTCCCAGGCCGCGCACGTCAGGCTCGGTGTGCAGCAGCACCGGCACGTCGAGGTCGGCCAGCCGCAGGAAGTCCCGGATCCCGTTCTCGTCGGAGAAGTTGTACATCGAGCAGATGACGCCGATGGCCCCGCCGCCGTCGGGAGCGCGGCGGTACTGCTGGGCGACGCCCGCGGCCGCGCGCGCGTCGGCGTAGGTCTCGACGTTGCCGAGATCGACGTAGCGCACGCGCTGTCCGAGCACATGGCCCACGGCCGATCGGGTGGCTTTCGCTCCCTCCTCCGCGAACTCCGTCGGAAAGAAGCCCCGGTTGCCCATGAAGCCCAAGATCACCGGTTCACTCTGTGCCATTGCTGTCTCCTGGAGCAGGCGGGCTTGAGCCAGAATGGCCTTGCCGCTCCAGCCCGTCGGTGAACGTCAAGGTCGTCGTCGCATCGGCGCCCACGTACGCTGTGAGCGCCTCCTTGCCAGGGCGTACACCTCACCCGGGCGGAGCTCGAACGAGACCCCCGCCAGCGCGTTGACGCCGCTCGCTGAACGATTGTTCGATCGGGTGGATCCGTAGATCGCTGCCATGGCCCCCTCGCGCGCGAGGGACCGCGACCACCGACCGCTTATTCGGCTTCAATACTATGCATGTCCGTGCTAGCGTCAACAGCTAATCCGAATTAGCTAAACAGAGCGCGCGTTTGAACGATCCCCCCGACCCCGACCCGCCGCACGTGCCCGGCCTGCGTCCGGTCCGTATGAAGGACATCGCCGAACAGCTGGGGTTGTCCCAGACGACGGTGTCTCACGTCCTGACGGGCAAGCACGCGAAGTTCCGCATCAGCGCCGCCACGGTGGAGCGGGTCTGGGCGCTGGCCCAGAAGCTGGGGTACCGGACCAACGCCATGGCCCAGGCGTTCCGGGAGCAAAAATCGTACGCGATCTCGCTCGCCGTCGAGGACCTGGCGAACCCGTTCTGGGCCGGGATAGCCGTCGGCGCCGAGCGCGAGGCCGAGCTCCATGGCTACACGCTCGTGGTGAGCCACCTGGCCGGCAACGCGGGGCGCCAGCGTCGCGCGCTGCAGCTCGTGCACGAGTCCCGGGTGGATGGGCTCATCGTGTCCCCGGTTTCAGGAGGGGATTGTGATCTCATCGAGGCGCACAAGCAGGGACTTCCCTTCGTGCAGATCGACCGGGCGGTCCCGGACCTCGACGTGGCGTGCGTGCGCACCGATCACGCCGCCGGCTCCGTGCTGGCGCTCCGCCACCTGCTGAGGCACAAGGATCGGTCGCTCGTCTACATCGGCGGCCCGCTCGACATCCCGACCTACCGAGTTCGTCTCGACGGGTTCCAGGCGGAGTTGACGCGGAGCGGCGTCACGGCGGCGGCCATCGAGGAGTTGAAGGAGGCCACCCCGGAAGCGGCCGAGACGCGCATGGTCGAGCTTCTCCAGCGGCTGCGTGGACCTCTGGCCGTCTACGCGGCGAATTTCTGGAGCACTGTCGGGACCCTGCGGGCCATCCGCGCCGCCGGCCTCTCCGTGCCCGACGAGATCGAGGTCGTCGGATTCGACGACATCCTGATGGCCGATCTCCTGCGCTATCCCGTCGCGACCGTCGATCAGGACGTCGGCGCGATAGGGCGCGAAGCGGTCCGGCTGCTCCTCGAAATGCTGGCCGGCGCCAAGGTCACGCGAGAGGTCCTGCTCCCCCCTCGCCTCACCGCGCGAACATCGGAGGTGCCGCGCGGCGAGCGGCGAGCTCGCGCGCGGACACGGAGAGCCGACCGCTCGTGACCACCCACCACATCGATCGGTTTTCTGGCGGGAAGGTTCCGTGGGGGCGAACCGTAGGCATCCGCGGAGATTCGCGGAGGGCGTGACACGGATTGCAGTCCCTCGGACGGCATGTGCCCGACCTGGGGCGAACTGCGCAGGGAGATCAGATTCATGCGACAGTCCTATGTTGCTCTTGCAAGAGTGTTGTGTGTCGTGTCGGCGGCCCTGGCGGTCTCGGCCTGTGGAGGCGACGAGGGCGCTTCTTCCGATCGGGCTCCTGACATCGATCGCTCCGACACGGGAGCGCTGCTGGAGGACGCCGCCGACGCCCTGCCGTCCGGCGCGGGCTCGCCCGGTGACGAAGGAGCCCCCGGAGGCGGCGCGAGCGCGGCCTGCCAGCTGCCCGACGGTCCGCGCTCGTTCGATGAGCTCAAGGGCCCGCCGGGGAGCCTGGCGGCCGATTGCGTTCCCACGTGGACCGAGGAGCAGCTGAGCTCCGGGTTCGCCGCGATCCGCGACAGCCGGCTGCTCACCGTGCCGGAGCAACCCGGGTTTCTGCGGCGGATCCCCTGGCTCGCGGCCGACAACGGCTGCGAGGAGCGGGCCGAGGCGGCGGTCCACTTCTTCCACCAATGGGACTATCCGACGCCCTACTTCGCCAGGGTCAAGGCAAAGCCGCGCAAGCGGCTGGTCTTCCAGACAGCCAACGAGCCGTCCGGAAGCGTGACGTGGTCCGGCCACGTCGCGCCCGTGGTCCGGGTCGGTGGGCAGCTCATGATCCTGGACGCCGCCATCGATCCGTCGCGGCCCCTCCCGATCGCGGAGTGGCTCTCTCAATTCAGCGTCGCCGACGACATCGACGTCGCGTTGTGCCGCGACCACGCCCTGGGGGAGGGGTGCTTCGACGCTGCGCCCGTGGAGCCGCCGCCGCCCAACCTGAACCCCTATGGCAGCATGCACACGCGGCTCCTGACCGAATGGCGAGTTCAGGAGATCCTCGGGCGCGATCCGTACCGGGTCCTCGGCGCCTGTCCGCCGTGGGGCCCCTGCGCCGAGCCGGAGCCCACGCCCGATCCGGGCCTCCCGCCGACCGTCCGGCGCTTTGCGTCGGACCAGTTCGACAGCCCCGTCTGGTATCCCATCTACATCATCGGGGACAATTTCGTCGAAGGCTGGACGACCGTGCGCATCACCGGAAACGGCATCGACGAGCTCGCGCCCATCGACGCCTGCAACATCCGCAGGATCCTGATCACCCAGGAGTATCCGCCCGGCGACTATCAGGTGACGGTGTCGAACGGAGAGCTCGCGAGTCAGCCGATGGTCCTTCATATTCAGTGACTCGGCGTCGCTCCACTCGAGAGTGAAGAGCTCTTCCGCACATGACCGAGCACCGGCGCGGCCCTCGAGCCTGTTCTGGCTTGATGTTCCCGGCGAGCTCGAAGATCGGCGCGTACATCGCGTACATCGCCGCGGCGAGGGCGATCACCCCAGGGAAGAAGGCGAGCACCACCATGGCGCGGCGGAGAGCGAGCGCTCGAAGCGGAGGCCATCGCCCTTCATCCGCGCACCGCTCCAGGGCCGGGAACGTCCACGGCAGCGCGTGAAACCGCCGGCGCTGGGCGCTGGCCCCTCCGCTTCGGTGCCGCCTGCCCACCTGGACGCCGCTGCTGGCCAGGGGTGTGACCGAAAATTCCATCCGGAACGATGCGTCCGCCTTGACTTCATGGACAAAGGTGATCTACGGTACTGTTCTAGTTAACAAATTGGCGTGCGGCCAGCTCCCGCGGGTTTGAACGGACGACCGCGGCAGCGTTCGAGCACGCCGGAACAGGAGGAGGTCATCCTTATGCGTGGGATCATGCTGCCCATCGGGGCTATCGGTCTGTCTTTGCTTGTCGTGATCACCGCTTGTCATGCGCCTTCCGGCGCGGGCGACGACGGCTCGGAGGCTGTCGCGTCGTCCAATCAGGCCCTGACCCACGACTGGAGCCTCTCGTTCCGCGAGCCTTACAGCTGGATCATTCCTCAGCGGGTCGCGGTCGACGGATCGGGCAACTCCATCATGGTCGGGTGGTACGGCGGCTCGGCGGACTTCGGCGGTACCACGTTCTTCAGCGCGGGCTTCTCTGCTGGCTATGTGGCAGCGTTCAGCAGCGCGGGCAGCCACCTCTGGAGCAAGAGCTTCGATTTTGCGGATGTCCGCGGCGTCGCCACGGACAGCTCGGGCAACGTGGTCATCACGGGAGTGATGGGGGACGACGGCGACTTCGGCGGCGGAACGGTGACCAACAGCGCTGCCCCGGGCAGCAGCCTGTACGTCGCGAAATACAGCTCGTCTGGCACCCACATCTGGAGCTACAGCTACGGCAGCGGGCCTGTCGCGGTCGGCAATGAGATCGCGATCGACTCCTCGGACAATGTCATCGTCGTCGGTCAATACGACGGCAACCTCACGATCGGCAGCAACTCCAATTCCCTGTCATGGGGCGGCTCGGTCCTGGCGAAGTTCGACAGCTCGGGGACCCCTGTCTTTGCCAGGTTCTTCGAGCACTCAGGCGCCAGCTCATACATCTCCAGCTCGGGCGTCGCCGTCGATCTCAACGACGACAGCTTCGCGGTCACGGGCTCGTTCATCACGACGGCGGACTTTGGCGGCGGCACGCTGACCAGCAACACCGGGGGCACGGGCTGGGACGCATTTGTCGCGAAATTCGATAGCAGCGGCACGGAGCTCTGGAGCCAATCCTTCGGCAACGGCGACTCATCCGGTCTGCACGTCGTCGTCGACTCGTCGGGGAACCCCATCGTGGCCGGCCAGTATGATGGAACCATCGACTTTGGCAGCAACACGCCCACGCTGACGAGCGGGGGGACCGTCTCTACCTTCGTCACGCAGTTCGACAGCAGCGGAACGGACGTCTGGACCAAGGGCTTCATCGACGCGCACACGTGGAATCACGGCCTTGCGACGAACAGCTCCGACGACGTGATACTCACCGGAAACGTCTGGAGCAGCGTCAATTTTGGCGGGGGGGCGTTGACCCCTGGATCGTGGGCTGACGTCTTTGTCGCGCAGTGGGATACGACCGGAACGTATGTCGACAGCGTGCTTTATACCGGTGGCTCAGCTCAGGTCGCTGTCGCCGTCGCAGTGGACAGCTCGGACAACACGATCCTCCTCGGGCAGCACGGGGGGAACGTCAGCTCCGTGGATTTTGGCGGAGGCCCGTTGTCATACCAGAGCGACGGTACCGGCGAGCTGGACGTGTTCCTCGCCCACATGTCCCCCTGACGAGACATCGTAGCAGGCTCGCCTGCGGCGCTCGTCCATCGGCTCCTCACTGGCCGCAGCCACGCAGCTAGCGGGGCTTCGTGTCCTTGTCCTCCGGGTCGACCGCGATGCGGAACCCCGGGTCTTCCGGCGTGGGCCCGGCGGGCCGCGCCTCGGGCCCCTCGGCCTCCCCGCGGCCCTCGGCCTCCCCGCGGTGCTCGGAGCGCTCGTCCCGCGGGGGCGCCTGCGCCGGGCCCTTGCTCAGCTCGGCGCCGATCCGGCCGACCACGTTCGTCGCGGCCCGGACGAGCTCGCGCCCGGCGTCGTCGATCGCCTTGCCGACGTTCGTGCTGTCGAGGTCCTTGCGCAGGTCCACGGCCGTCTTGCGCGCCGCGCGCCAGAGCAGGCTCAGCCCCTGCTTGAGATCCTCCCTGGGGTCGTCTCGATCGGGGTCCGAGCTCATCGCGCCTCCTTGGCTTCGGTCTCGCCGAGGAGGCTTATGTTCCCGCCGCGCCTGCGCCGCAAGCGGCGCGCAGACCTCAGGCGGCCGTCTTCGGCTTGCTCGTGGGATCGACGTCCGGCGGGCGCCTCGGCTTGCTCCGAGGCTCCGCCTCGCCGGGCGCCTTCCCCGGCGCCTGCGCGGCGGCCGCGGCGCGCTTCCCGGCGGACGGCGCGCCGTCCTGCCCCGGGGCCGCCGGCGCGCCGCCTGCGCCGCCCGTCACGGCCGGCCTGCGCTGCGGCGCGGGCGCCCCTGCCGCGGGCCTCGCCGCCGCAGCCCTGGCCGCCGCGGCCGTCGCCGCGGGCCGCGCCGTCGCGGGCGCCGCGGACCGCGCCGTCGCGGGCGCCGCGTGCCTCGCCGCGGCGGGCGCCTCTGCCGCGTGCCTCGCGGTGGCCGCCGCCTCCGCCGTCTGCTTCGCCGTGGCGGCCACCTCCGCCGCCTGCTTCGCCGGAGCGCCCGCCTCCGCCGCGGGCGGATGCGCGCTGTTCGAGCGCACCGCCGGCGACCACGCCGTGGAGCGGTTCCGGCCCGACCGCTTCGACACGTAGAGCGACTCGTCCGCGGCCTTGAAGAGCTCCTCCCACGTGCTGCCCGCCTCGGGGTAGGTGGCGATCCCGATCGAGCAGGTCACCTGGCACTGCACCGGCCCGCTGCTCCCGGCCGCGTGGAACGTCGTCCGGCCGAGCTCCTCGCGCACGCGCTCCGCGAGCAGCATCGCGCCGCGCGCGTCCGTCTCCTCGCAGATCACGACGAACTCCTCGCCGCCGAAGCGCGCGACCGCGTCGGTCGTCCGCTTCGCGCGCCGGAGGACGTCGCCGAGCCCCTTGATGATCACGTCGCCCACGTCGTGGCCGTACGTGTCGTTCACCTTCTTGAAGTGGTCGATGTCCGTGACGAGCACCGAGAGCCGCCGCGAGAACCGCCGCGCCGCGGTGATCTTCTGGTCCGCCACCTCGAGCATCGCGCGCTTGTTGAGCAGCCCGGTGAGCCCGTCCATCGTCGCGAGCTCCTCGAGGCGCCGCACCATGCGCGCGTTCGAGAGCGACACGGCCATGTGGCTGGCGAGCACCTCGAGCGTGCTGCGCACCGAGTCGGTGAAGGCCGCGCGCCGCCGCGAGCCGAGCACCAGCGTGCCGAGCGGCCGGTCGTGCACGACGAGCGGGAGCACGATGATCGACGGCATCGACGGCGGCGTGACGCGGCGGGTGAAGACGACCTGCCGCTTCTCGTCGTACTCGCCGCGGTACGGCAGCGGGTGCCGGTTCTGCAGCACCATCGAGACGAGCCCCGCGTTGTGGCGGAAGCGCTGCCCGGTGAGCTCGGCGACGCCGTCGCCGCTGACGGCGCGGATCTCGTGGACCTTCTGCGCCTCGTCGTACAGCGTGACGGCCGCGAAATCGACGGACGTGATCTCGCGGGCGCTCGTGACGCCGGCCTCGATGACGCCGGCCTCGGTCGTGGCGGCGCCGAGCCCCTCGGCGGCGCGGTAGAGCTTGCCCTGCTCGATCTTCGCGCGCTCGAGCTGGACGAAGACGCGCTCGTTCTGGATGGCCCGCACGGCGTAGCGGCACGCCTCGTCGATGAGCTCGAGCTCGCGCGGCGAGAACGGCCGGTCCTCGACGCGGTCGACGACGAGCACGCCGCGGAGCTGGCCGTGCTCGAACACCGGCAGCGCGCACACGGCGCGCACCGGGGAGGGGCCGACGTAGTAGGGGAGCTTGTAGCCGGGCTTGAGGCCCCCGAGGACGACCGGCGCGCGCTGGGTGATCGCCGCGCCGAAGACGCCGTCGCCGGAGAGGAACGGGCCCTCGGAGAGGTTCGGGGCGTCGCTCGCGAGCTCGCTGATGCGCAGGTGCGTGCCGGCGTCGTTCTGCCAGAGGAGCACGGCGGTGTAGAGGTCGAGCGACTCGCGCAGGAGGCGCAGGGCGAAGAGCACCGACTGGTGGATCTCCTCGACGCCGGAGCGGGCGAGCCGCTCGTCGTCGCCCTTCTGGGGCGCGCCCGCGCCGCGCGCCTGGGCCGGGGCCGAGAGCAGGCGGTAGCTGCGCGCGTCGTCGCGGAGCCGCTCGATCTCGGCCTGGAGGCGGGTGTGGGAGGCCTTCCTGACGCGGCCGAGCTCCGCGCGGAGGATGGTGGCGTTCAGCAGCGAGAAGACGGCCATGAAGCCGATGTGCGGCGCGGCCGCGCGCGCGGCGTCGAGCAAGGGCAGCGCGCCGCGCCGAGCCGCGGCCGAGCGGACGGCGATCTCGAGGGCGGCGGCGGCGATCGCGACGAGGAGCGACGCCCCTGGGCGGGCGAACGCGCTCACGAGGGCGATGACGACGTAGAGGGCGGCGTGGGCGTCGCCGTCGAGCGAGCCGTCGAGGCGGAGGACGGCGGCGAACGTGGCGACGAGGAGCAGGGCGCCGACCTCGAGGTCGAGCAGGGCGCTCGCCTCGATGGCGGCGGCGCGCCGCCGCGCCCGCTGGACGAGCGCCACGAGCAGCACGAGCAGCGCGGTCGCGGCCGCGAGCGGCGGGAGCGGCGCGGCCGCGTCGAGGACAACGAGCGCCCCGAGGGCCAGCGCGCAGGCGAGCGGCGCCGCGTTGCGCGCGATACGGCGGGCGGTGAGCACGGCGAGCACGAGGTTGGCCATCGGCTCGGATGCCGGTACCAGAGGTCGATCCCCCGGGCCCAGTTCTCTGCCGGCGCAGAGAGGAGGCCGAACAGTGGGGGGAAAGGGGGGAGAGCGGGGGCGAGGGTGTGACCTGGAATCATGGAGGGAGGAGAGTTGAGGGGCCTGGCCCGGATGCGCGGAGGCGGGGCAATGATCCTTGTCGCCACGTGTGCGGCTCGACGAGCGGCAGCGGGCACCGTGAACGACCTTGAGGGCGCAGCTGAGCTACCCCACGGACCGTGGACGGTTGATACGAGCGGAGCGCGAGATCGACCGGGGTTGGTCGGCCTTTGCGAGGCACGGCGCAGGAGCGTGACAATTGTGTGGCGGCCAACTGATTTCTGGACGGACACCGGGAGGTCAGCGATAGAGTAACGGATCGTGTCTCAGCGTCAGTTCAGCACCGAGATCAGGGGCGGTGACAGGTTCGGGGCTGTCGCTCAGGCGTCCGCTCATACGACAGGGACGACCGAGGGAGCACGAGGCGAGCAGCCGAGCTCGGCCGAATGCTCCTTGCGAGACTCATGGCACCAGATGGAGACGCTGAATGGCGTCGACACGGCGAAGGCGCGCCGTGGCTCCGGGGTGGCCCATGGCCTGCGCTTCACGTTGCTCTACCACCCGGACCTGCGCCGGATCGGCGCGCGGGCAACCACGGTGGCTGTCCCTGGGTACGCGGTGCCCCTTTCCCGCCTCGAGCCCGAGTTCGCGCAGCCGCGCAGCCAGGAGTGCGCGCCGCTCTGCGACCCTCATGTGAGCCGGAAACCTCACCTTGTGACGTGGGGCGCGGACGAGTCGCTGACCATCACGCCCGCGGGGCGGGGACAGCTGTCTGTCGATGGGCAGCCCATCGACGAGACCCACCGGTTTTCTCCTGAGGCCCTGCGCGCGGGGCTGCTGTTGCAGCTCGCCAGGAGGATCGTGATTCTCGTCCATACGGTGACCGCCGCGCCCCCAGCGCCGAGATACGGGCTCGTCGGCGAGAGCGACGCCCTCGAGGTGGTCCTCCGATCGATCGCGCGCGTGGCCGATCTGCAAGTCCCCGTCCTTCTTCGGGGGGAGACCGGCGCTGGCAAGGAGCGCGTCGCGCAGGCCGTCCACCAGGCGAGCCCGCGAGCAGGTCGCCCCTGGCTCGCGGTGAACATGGCCGTGCTTGCCCCGACCACCGCGGCCGCGGAGCTGTTCGGCTACGCGAAAGGGGCCTTCACGGGCGCTCACCAGCGCCACGTCGGCCTGTTCGAGCGTGCGCACGGCGGGACGCTCTTCCTCGATGAGATCGGCGACATGTCGATGGATGTCCAGGCGATGCTGCTCCGGGCGCTCGAGACCGGCACGATCCTGCCGCTCGGCGACACCGAGCAGCGCGCGGCGGATGTCAGGGTCATCGCGGCGACCGACGTCGACCTGGAGCAAGCCGTCGCGCAAGGCAGGTTTCGCGCGCCGCTGCTCCATCGGCTACAGGGCTATACCATCACCATTCCTCCGCTCCGCCACAGCCGCGAGGACATTCCCCGCCTGCTGCTCCATTCTCTGCGCGAGGAGCTCGCGCGCGTCGGAGATCTGGGCCGGCTGGAGTCGACCGCGGACGCCGCACTGCCGTGGTTTCCTCGATCCCTGATGGTGCGGCTGCTCCAGCACAGCTGGCCCGGCAATGTGCGCCAGCTCCGGAACGTCGCGCGGCAGCTGGTGATCTCCAGCCGCGGCGCCGACGCCATCGTCATCGATGAGAGCCTGGAGCGGATGCTGGAGCAGGCGCGTCAGACACCGCGGCCCCCGTCGGATGCACCGCGCCTTGCCGAGAGGCGAGATGCGGACGCCTCCACGGCCAATCCAGCGGACCACCCCGTGGACCGGGAGGTCGGCGAGGACGCCTTGCTCAGGGCGCTTCGGCAGACCCACTGGTCGATCGGACCCGCGGCGGCGATGCTCGGCGTCTCCCGCACCGCCCTCTACCGTCTCATCGAGCGAAGCCCTCACGTCCGCAAGGCGGCGGACATCCCGGAGGACGAGCTGATGCGCTGCCACGACGCGTGCGGCGGAGATCTCGACGCCATGTCGGCGCGTCTCGAGGTGTCGAAGCGGGGGCTGACGCTGCGCCTGCGGGAATTCGTCGTCACACGACAGCGGCGCGAGAGGTGACTCCGCCAGCCTGAGCGCGGGGCCGGACGGTTCGCGGACGGTTCGCGGACTGTCTGGAGCCACCGAAGGCGAAGCACGGGCGGCGCTCAGCCGCGCTGGATCGCTGGAATCCCGGGCCACATCGACATGGCACGTCGGCTGCTTTGAGATGAGCGTGGGGCACGCTCGCGTCCGCTGGCCCTCGTGTACGGTGTGCGCGAGCCACTGCCGCGAGCTCCGCCTCGAGCGAGAGCGGCGGTCCGCGGCACGTCGATGATGTTCCTGCGCATCAGCCTGGATGAGGAGAATTCTTGTGATGAATGATGACAGGTAACCGATTACGGGTCGGATCGCATTCCTGAGCAATCTCGGACACTTGCGAGCACGTCAAGCGTTGTTCTCATAAGCCCGCTCGGTCTTGCAAGTGCGCGAAATTGTTGCGATTATCGATCCGACCCGTGAACGGTTACGAGAGAACATACTTCTATGCCACCTGCCGCTCCCGGAAAAAGCGACGCTAGTGCAGCAATTCATCCATGCATCGAAGGGGCCACCTTCACTCCACAGCCTGCGGCGCCCTTGACACCAACAGCAATCAAATCGAGCTCAAATCCTGCTCTCAGAGCGCAGATCTACGACGACTTCGACCGAATCAATCAGCGAGATTCCGGCACAATATGCGGTTGACAACACGATCGATACTGCACATGGTAACAACACCTTCCAATTACGGAAGCAATTACGAAGGGTGAATGTCATGCCGAACATCGAAGAGATCATCGCAGCGGTTTCCGACGAGGACGTCCAGGATGCGCGCGCCAGCGTCTCCGCCATGGCCAACGAGATCGGGAGCGCGAGGCTCCGCATGATCGCGTACGACGACCTGGCCTCGTCTGACGACATCTGATCTCGTGGCGGAAACAGCCCTCTCCGGAGGGCTGTTTCCGCCCATTAATACAACACAAAAGGTACCACACATGCTTCACCTTGTCGGATTCCGCGACATCATCAAGACCATCGCGACGCTTGCCCGCCCGTACCACGGCGGCGATCTCAAGGACCTGTGGCAGCTGAAGGTCGCCTTGGGCCGCTTCCTGGACAACTGTCAGCCAGACGTCCCGCACATCCCGTTCAGCAAGATCCTCGTGTCCGAAAACTCGCGTGAGGAAGCGCTGGTCAAGAGCTACCAGACGACTGCGATCCTTGATGATCGGGATCAGTCTTCCATGCTCGGGAGCCCCTACTCGGTAAAGGAACGGCAGCGAGCCGAGACCGCGCTCGAGGCCGCCATCGGCGCCATGAAGAGTCATCACCCGGAGCTCTCCGCGCTCTTCGAGCTTGTGATTCACAGCATCTTTCTCAGAAAATCCTCCGGCGCCGGCGGGGGATCGACGTCGAATGCTGTCGGTGTCATCTGGGTCAATTGCCGCGACGACTGGTCGCGTCAGGACTTTGAAGAGCTCTTGATCCACGAGCTGACGCATAATCTCGTCTTCCTCGACGAGCTCCGCCATCTTCACTTCGCAGACTACAAGCTCATCGCTCAACCGCAGAACTACGCGCGCTCGGCCATCCTCGCGACTCAGCGCCCACTCGACAAGGTCTTTCACAGTATCATCGTTGCAGTCGAGCTGATCCACGCGCGCCGCAACTTCCTGGGAGAGCCGTCCTCTCCAAAGGTCCATCCTCCCACGGAGAGGATGGTGGAATGTACGCTGGCCGCTCTCGACTCCATCTACGCCTCGCCAAACGTGACCGCACTGCTGACCAAGCGAGGTCATTATCTCATGGAGGCCTGCCGCGACAACCTCGCTCAGCTCGCGCGCGATCGAGGTGCGGCCACCCAGGTGCTTGCGCCGCAAACCTCGCCGCAGCCCATGGCGGCAGCCTAGCGGCGAGCCGTCGTGGACGCGAGCTCAGGCTCTGGCTGGCACGAAGGTTCCCTTCGGCGGGCTGGTATGCTACCCTGCCCCAGCCAGTGTCCGGCCCGCTGTGTCCAAGCAGGCATCGGCATCGGCGCTCACACCTACAGGTGGCAGTGATGCGGCCCTTCCGTAGATTCATGCAGGCTCTTTCCGGCGGGCGGTTTCGGCTCTCGCTGCTGTTGCTCGTGGTGCAGCAGCTCATTGTCGCGTCATCAACGTTCTTCATCGCGCACCTCGCGGCGACGGTGGCGAACGGACGGATTGATGTTGCTGCGGCTCTCGCGTTCGTGATGGCGCTCGTCCTCGTCTACATCCCTGCCTCCGCCAGCCAGGTGCTCCTCGAGGGCGCCAAGATCGACGCGCTCGACAGCTTCACGACGAGGTTCCGCCAGTCCCATTTCGCCAGAGGCCGCGGGGCGCCAGGCGAGGAGCATGCGCAAATACAGGTGTTCGCGGCTGAGAGCTCTACGGTGCTCCGACTCACCCTCGACTATGGGTATGATCTTGTCGCGGTTCTGCTGAATACATTCCTCTCCGTGATAGCGCTTGCGCTCGTGACGTCGACGGATCTCTTGTTCGCCTATGTCGTGAGCGCGCTTTTCGTGCTCCTCGTTGTCCGGCTCCGGTCCGGCGCCATCCTCCGGTCGTCAGAGGCCTCGCAACAGCAGAGCATGGCGCTGCAGTCAGAGCTCTTCGCCGGCTGGGACAGTATCATCATCGGCAACGCTTATAACTTGTCTTTGTGGGAGCGGCGCTACCACGAGCGCGTCCGAGGCGCGCGGCGCGCAGCGGAAAAAGCCTCGCTGGTCCAGCAGACGGTGTCGTCTGGGGCGATGGTGGCCGGCCTGGCCCCGATCCTCGGATTCCTGGCGTTCGATGCCTGGCGGCTCAGCTCCGACGTCGGCGCGATGGCCGTCCTGGTCGCGACGCTGCCACGCCAGGTACAGACGATTCAACATCTTCATGTCATCGTATCCCATGCTGCCGCCTACCAGGACGTCACGCAGCGTCTTCTCACGCTGTTCGCGTCACTCGAGGTGCCCGCACAGGATTTCGCCAAGCGAGTCCGGGCCGAAGCCATCGACGTTCATCATGAGGGGACGGTCAGGCGCTTCTCGAGCGCCGACAGCCTGGTGTCTTACGTGGCCGAGCTCCCAGCCGCACGGGTGACGCTACGCGGCCAGAACGGTGCGGGGAAATCTTCGATTCTCTACCTTCTGCGCGGGACGCGGTCGAGTCTCTTGATTCCGGCGAGTCATTCCCTGGTGTTCCACCAGACGGCGTCGGGCGGCCTCTCCACCGGTCAGAAGACGCTCGCGGAGGTGGAGGAAGCTGCCGAAACCGACGTGAGCATGCTGCTCCTGGACGAATGGGACGCGAACCTGGACGATGACAACCGCGCTCGCGTGTCCGATCTCGTCGATCACATCGCCAAGACAAAGCTCGTCGTGGAGGTCCGACACGGGGGGAGAGCCTGAGGGCAGTGGGTATCTCTGTATCTTCGCGCTTCGACGCTCGCCCGCCGGTCCGCATTCGCGGCCGGTCCGCTGCCCGAGAACGCGAAGGGCCCGATGCTCCTCTATCCAGAACGCCCGGACGAATCCTCGAGCACAATCCAGGCGCTCGTCCTAACTGCTGCGTGAACGCTCATGATTGTGCTCCCCGCATTGCTTACGCTCCAATCTGGCTGGCTACCCACCCTGACCGCTGCGCGAGCCGCAACTCCGCCGGTCATCGATGGTCGACTCGTTGAGACCGAATGGCAGAACGCGCCGTCGACCGATAGCTTCACTCAGAAGCGCCCTTTCGAGGGCCAGAAACCGACCGAACGCACCACGGTGCGCGTCCTGTACGACGATGATGCGGTGTACGTCGGCATCGCCTGCGCGCAGGAGAGCGCGCCGGTGGTCGCGCGCCTCGCGCGGCGTGACCGGCAGGTGGAGTCCGATTCAGTCACGGTCGGGCTCGATACGCGGATGGACGGCAAGACTGCGTTCGAGTTCACCGTCAACGCCGCGGGTGTCCTCTCGGACGGAGTGTACGCCAACGACACTGATTTCTCATCAGACTGGGATGGGCTCTGGGACGCGCGCACCGCAATCACGCCTGGCGGGTGGTCGGCGGAGCTCCGTATCCCGCTGCAGGCGTTGCGGTACGAGTCGGACCGGGTGCAGCGCTGGGGTCTTCAGGTCCGCCGCTACCTGTCGGCGCGCCGGGAGCTCGACGAATGGGCATTTGCCCCGGCAACCCGCGCCGGGGAGGTATCGCATTACGGTCGGCTCGAGGGGATGTCGAGGTTGCATCATCGGGAAAGCCTCGACTTCTTCCCGTTCGCGATCGCGCGACTGCGCCGGGATGCCACCTCGGGCAGCGTGGTCCCGGACGTCTCCGCGGGCTTCGACCTGCGGTGGCGCGTGACCCCTCAGCTCACGTGGAATGTTACGCTGAATCCCGATTTCGGCCATATCGAGGCAGACCCCGCCGTGCTCAACCTGGACTCATTCGAGACGTTGCGCACCGAGAAGCGCCTCTTCTTCGTCGAGGGCGCCGATATCTTCAATACACCGCTCAACCTGTTTTATACGCGGCGCATAGGTGGCATTCCCGCCGAACCAGCGTTGATCGATGAGGCGCCCCACCATGAAGAGCTCGCGCAGACCCCGGCACCCGCGACCATCCTGGGTGCTGCGAAGCTCGTCGGCAAGATCGGCAGGCACCTCTCGCTCGGACAGCTCGTCGCGATCACGGACCAGGAGACAATCGCGGTTCGACGCGCTGACGGCAGCCTCGCGCACCGCGTGGCGGAGCCGCTCACCGGGTTCACGGTGCTTCGGCTCGCGAGCGATCTTGGCGCTGGGTGGCAGGTCGGCGGGATCGCGATGTCCACCCACCGGGCGGAGTCGACGGGCAGCTATCCGCGCGCGCCCTCAGACGGGGGCTCGCCTGGGCTCCAGCGCTGCCCCGGCGGGGAGGAGGTACGGGCCGGACAGCGCTGCTTCCACGATGCGTATGTCGGCGGCGCCGACGCGACCTGGCGGTCACCCTCGGGTGACTACGTGGCATCCGGGCAGGTCGGTGCATCGGTGATTCACGAGGGCCCGCCGCGCACCATGCCGGACGGCACGATCATTGCGTCGGGAGACGTCTCTCCCGCGGGTCGCGTGCTTGTCGCCAAAAAGGGGGGAAATTGGCTCTGGGAAGTCAAGTACGAGAGCCGGGGCCGCAGGGTCGACTATAATGATCTCGGCTACATGCAACGCCAGAACCATCAGATTGGCGTCGCGACGCTTCGATATCGCTCGCTGACACCTTGGTGGACGACCCTGAACACGAACACGGAGGTAAGCTTCTTCGATCACGAGACGCTCGACTTCTTGAATCTCCAACGGGGAGCTTTCGTGGAGTCAACGTGGACGCTGAAGAACTTTTGGGAGCTCTTCCTCAATGTCACATACAGCGCGCCCCGGTTCGACGACCGCGAGGTCGGTGACGGGACCGCCCTCCAGCGCGGCGGCTTCTGCAGTGTGTCCGCGGCCGTCTCGACCGACCCCCGGAAGCCCGTTCGGGGCGAGCTGTCCTCGTGGGTCGATGTCCTCGAGGATGGCATGAGCTGGAACGCAGAGGCGGCCGTGACATTCCTGCCTCTTCCGCAGCTCGAGTTCTCGTTCTCGCCTACCGCGTTCTACACCTCCGGGGAGCAGCGCTACTTTGCGACCGAGCGCGGCGCCCATCTGTTCGGCGAACTTCGGGCGCAGAGCCTGGGGCTCACCCTGCGAGGAGCCTACACCCTCACGCCGCGGCTAAGCTTCGAGGCCTATGCACAAGCGTTCATCGTATCAGAGGCGTACAGTAATTATACCACGTTTCCCGCGGTTCGCTCAGGTCCGCCGCCCCGCATCCGCCTGCGCGATCTAGGCCCTGCTCCAGCGTCGGTCGAAGCGAACCCGGATCACGAGTCCGCTACGCTCATTGCCAACCTGGTGCTTCGCTGGGAATACAGCCTGGGGTCGACGTTCTTCCTCGTTTACACGCACGACCAGAACGGGGGTAGAACACCGCCATCCGGTGAGCCCGCTATGCTGCGCCTGCCGCTGCTCGCGCCGAGAGCGGCCTCGGACGCGCTCCTGCTCAAGATATCGCACTCGTGGCGCTGATTGCCGGGGCCGCCCCCGGCACCGGCGTAAGCGCCCGGCCATCGCCATGGGCACGGCCCCTTGCGGCTCTCGCCGGGGTCGACGATGCTGGGCGCGGGGTGGCGTCATAGTCTTCTGGCAGCATCGCGGATCGAGTCCTCGACACTTCGCCTGATCGTCTTCCAGTCGATATCCCAGTTCATTCGTGGCATCCGTGTCCGCTCGGCGTCGTCGAAGTAGCTGAGAGCGACGAGCACATGGCCAACATCGACCGTCTGGAAGCGTTGTTGATAGAGTCCGATCAGCTCATGGAGCGGACGGTGCTTCGTGCACAGAGCGAAGATGTCCACGAAGTCTTTCTTCGAACCGCGATCGACGATGGCGCTGAGCTTCATGCTGGCGAGATCGTCGAGCGATGCGATGCTGAACTCGCGGGCCTTTCCCAGACCTCGGAGGCGTTTGTACGGATACTGGAGGAAGCTAGTCTGCACGCCTGCAACGGTTCCGTAGAGCGTCCCTTCGGCGATCATGGACGTCGCGAACGGTACCCCAGACATTCTCAATTTTTCCGCGAGCAACAGCGGATCGCCGAGCTGCGCATCTGAGAACCAGTCGAAGTCAATCGAAGACCTATGGCCGAGGCGCAGCGCCAGGGCGGTGCCGCCGCCGAGGTAAAGGCCGCGAGACGTCGCCGGAGGACCGAGCAGATCGAGGGCCTTCCGTTGTGCTGCGGTGAGGATTCCTCGGTGTAGCTTCATGACCGGTCCTCGAAAACCAAATGGAATTCTTCTTGTCGTCCATCCACAAACGAACGCTCTTCTCCGGAAGCTCCAGGATGAGCTGCCAGAACCGGAGTTGACGCGGAGCGAGCGCGCGCCCCCTGGTTTGGGTCAGAAAGTCGCGTAGCGACCCGTCTCCCAGCTCGTCCCTGAGCCACCGCCACGTCGACCAGGAGCCGCGACTGAGGAGCCGTTCGATGATCATCGCGCGGTCGGCTTGCCACGTCAGCTCGTCGAAATCGTACTCCCAGAAGAACGGCCGGAGCAGCTCGGGCAGCTTGTCGTTCGGCGAGCGGCGCGCGCGGCCTCTGGTCGGCAGTGCTTCTCCGCGGGGAGCGGGCCTGGGCTCGGACGTCGGGCGCACGGTACTGGCACCTTACCATGGTTGCGACGTGTTCACGCGAACGGTCGCCAGATCTCCCGCTCTGCTAGATCCTCATCGTTCTCCCGTCTCCCCTCGCTCACCCCGCGACCCCCCACGCCTCGCCGAGGTGGCGGCGGATGCTCGTCCGCCATCCGGCGCGCGGCGAGCTCCTCGTCGGGCGGGACCGCAGCGCGCGTGAGCCCGGCGCCGTGCAGCGTGTCGGCCGCGCCGAGCCGCTCGCGCCGGGCGGAGCGCAGGTGCTCGATGAGCAGGCTGCGGGCGATCGCCACCGCCCAGGGCGCCACGCTCGCACCGCGCCGGCAACTCGCGTGCGCTCGTGCGCGGGTCAGCCGACCCGGTGCTCGACGCTCGGCGCCAGGGCCTGCTGGCGGAGCTCGACGTTGAAATGCTGGAGCACCCAGCGCTCCGCGTCGGTCATCGACGAGAAGACCCTGACGGGATGCGGCGGCGGCCTCAACCAGTTGAGCGCGGTCAGGATGCCGTTCACCAGGCTGGAGTCGCCCACGATGCCGGACGCGAGCAGGTGCGCGCGCGCCTGTCGCTCGTAGTCGGCGTACATCTGCGCGACGGCTCGCCGCTGCACGGCGTTCGGCATGCCGCTGCCGCGCGTGTCGTTGATCAGGCCGAACGGCCCCGACACGATGAGCTGGATCATGCCCCTCATCAGCACGTCCCAATCGTCCTGGGTGTAGTGCTCACCGGCCCGCATCACGACCAGCGGATAGCGCGAACGATCCAGCTCAATCCCGCGCGCCAAGGCCGCCTCCGTCCCGACGAACGCCACGCTGGCCCGAAACGCGGATGGGTTCGTACGAGAGGGCGGTCGCGGAGCATGCGGCGGTCATGTACGTCCCGGTCGGTTCAGCAGGGCAGCATGAAAAGGAAGAGCAAAGCGATTCGCGGCTGTCAATGACAAATCACGGCGCTGAGCCGAGGCGACAAGAATCGCCTGCGCGCCCTGCGCCCTCCTGGACAGCCACGCTGTATTCATCATTGCTGCGCGCTCCGGAGGGATCGTCGAGGGGGACGGTCGGCCGCGGACGTAAGTGCCCGAAGTTGTTGCACAACATCGGCTGTGTTCAGCGCTCCTCCGTCTCCTCGCTGCCTCCGCGTCGTCCGCGACGCCGGCCCCGCCGGCGCCACCGACGCGGAGGCAGCGCAGCGGACGTGGGACGGCGCCCTGTCACCCGCCGTCGTACGGCCCCAGAAACACCGGCCCTGGCGCGAGCAGCTGAGTGCCGTTCATCAACCAGACCGCCGCCTGGTTCGTTCCTGTGGCGTACCAGAGCACGTCCGCCATGCCGTCGAAATTGCTGTCAGCGGCGGGGCATGCCTTCCAGCCGCGGCCGAGCGGCCCCGGGATCACCGGTCCTGCCGAGATCACCACCGTGCTGCCCTCCATCAGCCAGACGGCCATGAGGTTCTGCTCCGTGTCGTTCCAGAGCACGTCCGCCATGCCGTCGGCGTTGTAGTCCCGCGCGGTGACGACGTGAAAGCCGCGGCCGAGCCCGGGGATGACCGGCCCCGGCGCGAGCAGCTGAACGCCGTCCATCAGCCAGACGGCTATCAGGCTCTGCTCCGTGTTCTCCCAGAGCACGTCTGCCATGCCGTCGCGGTTGAAGTCCCTCGCGCTGCGCGCCACCCAGCCCTGGCCGAGCGGCCCCGGGATGACCGGCCCCGGCGCGAGCACCCGCGGTCCATCCATCATCCATGTCGTCAACAGGTTCTGATCTTTGTTGTTCCAGACCACATCCCCCATGCCGTCGCGGTTCAGATCGGACACCCCGACCACCTTCCAGCCCTTGCCGATCGGCCCCGGGAGGATCGGCCCCGGCGAGAGCAGCTGGCTCCCTTCCATCAGCCATATGGCCACCAGGTTCTGGTCGATGTTGCGCCAGAGCAGATCCGCCATGCCGTCGGAGTTGAAGTCACCCGCGTTGGCCGCCTCCCAGCCCTGGCCGATCGGCCCCGGGATCACCGGCCCCGGCGCGATCAGCTGGGTCCCCTCCATCAGCCAGATCGCCGCCAGGCTCTTCTCGGGATGCTCCCAGAGCACATCCACCATCTCGTCGCGGCTGAAGTCATTCATACGAACGGCCTTCCACCCGTACCTGCTCGCCCGCTGCGTCGCGCGTCCCAGGGGCGACGCCGCCGGCTCGGCGGACCAGCGGTCGTTGTCCGGCTCGACGCCGGCGTGGTCCGGCTCGACGCCGGGCGTGCAGGCCGGCATGGGGTGAACGGCAGCGATCGCGCACAGCGCAGCCCCTGTAGCCGCAGACCTCCTCACACTCGCCTCGCTTGCGGCTCGGGCGCGGGCGCCGACGCCGGCACGGGAGATCCGATCCGGTCCGCGACCCTGAGCACGCCGAGCACGTGCGCGGGCCGATATAGCAAGCGCAAGGCCATCGAGGCCGTGTCGTGTGCCCGATCTCGGCGTGGTCACCACATGGTGCCTCACCAGGCCACTCCCCGCTTCTCGCAGCGAGGAGGGCTCTACCGGGGACGTACACCCGGGAGGAGCCTGCCCACGTGTTTGCCTGTCGCGGAGAGCGTCAGTTGAGGCCGGCGGCGACGCTGGCGAGGCCGACCGTGAGGTGGACGGCGGTGACGCCGACGAGGGTGCGGTGGCGCGCGTAAAAGAGGCCGAAGAGGACGCTCGCGGCGAAGGTGATGACCGCGAAGGCCAGCGAGACATACAGGTGGAACACGCCGAAGAGCACCGAGGTGACGACGATGGGCGCGAGGCGCCCGGCGTCGGGCAGGAGCCGCTCGAGCGAGGTCTGGATCACGCCGCGCGCGATGAACTCCTGGAGCAGGCAGTGCGGCCCATAACTCGCGAGGAAGATCGCGAACTCGAGGCGCGAATACCCCGCGACCGAGCCCCAGTCGAGCCACGGCTCGCCCCGCAGGGCCGGCCCCGCGCGGAGCGCGAGGCACGCGGCGAAGGCCACGGCGCCGATGAGGAGCGCTTCGCGGAGGCTATGCCGCGCGCCCGAGAGCGTCACGCCGAGCCGCGCGAGCGGCAGCGGCTGCCGCCGGACGAACCACCCGATCGGCACGAGGAGCAGCAGCAAGAGGCCCCACGAATAGCCCATCTGGAGCAGCGGCGGCAGATCGGCGCGGATGAGATCCCGGACGAGCTGCGCGACGCCGAAGAGGGCGATGACGACGAAGAAGAACGCCGCGAGCTCCCGGCGCAGCTCCAGGGCGTCCCGGCCGCCGCGGCGGAGGAGCTCGATCTCGAGGCGGAGCAGGTCGTGATCGGCGTCGCTCGCCGCAGCCAGCCCAGCGCGCTTCACGTCGTTTGCGTCGTTTGCGTCGTTTGCGTCGTTCACGCTGTTCACGTCGCTTGCGTCGTCCACGTCGTCCACGTCGTTTGCGTCGTCCACGTCGTTTGCGTCGTTCACGTCTGGCTCCCGCGGCGGGTACCAGCTCGGCGCGGCGGGTACCAGGCCGGCGCGGCGGGCGAAAGGCCCAGCCATCGGTTGGGCTCTGCGCGCTTTGCGAGCTTTGCGCGCTTCGCGAGCTTTGCCATGGGCGCACATGCCGCTATCAGAGAGGTCGTTCCTCCGAGCCCGGCGCGCTGCCACGGACGAGCGGGCGCCGAGCTGGGCGAGGACGGTACGACAAGGGGCAGACCACACCGTGCGGCTCGGGATCCGGCTTCAGCTCTTGTTCGCGCTCGGCACGCTGCTCCTCCTGGCGTTCGTGCCGCTCTTCTTCGCCGTGGCGAGCCTCACGCGGGCCACGATGAGCGGCGCGCGCGCGTCGAGCGCCCGCGCGATCGGCCGCGCCATCGCCGGGCACGTGGCCGCGGCGCGGACGACCCGCTCCGCCCCGGAGCTCTCGCTGCTGCTCGAGGCGCAGCTCGGCCCGGACGGGGCGTCGGCGATCGGCGTCTACGACGCGGCCGGGGCGCTCTCGGGCCGCGCCGGGGAGCCGGAGGTCGTGGCGGCGCTGCCCGCGTCGGTGGACGCCGGCACGGAGGTGCTGAAGACGGTGCGGACGGCGCGCGGCGATGCGCTCCTCGTGGTCGTCCCGGAGCCCGCGCGCGAGGCGGCGTCTCTCGCCGAGCCGGCGCCCGCGGCGTCGACGGGCTCCGTGGCCGTGCTGGTGCCGACCGACCCGTCGACGGTGGCCGCCGCGCCGCTCGTGCGGATCGTGGCGCTCTACACGGGCATCGTGGCGCTGGCGCTGCTCGTGTTCGCGTACATCTCCATGACGCACCTCGTGGTGCGGCCGATCGACGCGGTGTCGGAGGCCGCGCGCCGCGTGGCCGGCGGGGCGCGCGACCTGGACGTGCCGCGGGCCGGCGCGCGGGAGCTCGCGGAGCTCGGCGCGAGCCTCGCGCTGATGACGGGCCGCCTCCGCGCCGACGAGGAGTCGCTGCGGGCGAAGATCGCCGAGGTCGAGCGCTACGCGGCGGACCTGAAGAGCGCGCAGGAGCGGCTGGTCCGCTCGGAGCGGCTCGCGTCCGTGGGGCGCCTGGCGGCGGGGCTCGCGCACGAGATCGGCAACCCGCTCGCGGCGATCCTCGGCCTGCAGGATCTGCTGCTCGCCGGGGGCCTCACGCCGGCCGAGGAGCGCGACTTCGTCGAGCGGATGAAGCGGGAGACGGAGCGGATCCACAAGATCCTGCGCGACCTGCTCGACTTCGCCCGGCCCGCGGCGCGGGGCGCGGCCGAGGCCGGCGGCGATGGAGAGGCAGGGCACCTCCCCTCGGGGTCGGTCGCGGAGGCGATCGGCGACGTCGTCTCGCTCGTCACGCCGCAGAAGGCGTTCCGCGCGATCGCGCTCGAGCGGGACGTCGCGCCCGACGTGCCGGCCGTGCCGCTCGCGCACGGGCAGCTCGTGCAGGTGCTCCTGAACCTGCTCCTGAACGCGGCCGACGCGGTGCCGCGCGTCGGGGGGCGCGTGGCGGTGCGCGCGTCGCGGGGCGCGGGCGGGGGCGCGCGGATCGAGGTCGAGGACAACGGGCCAGGCATCGCCGAGGCGGTCCGCGAGACGCTGTTCGAGCCGTTCATCACGACCAAGGAGGTCGGCGAGGGGACGGGGCTCGGGCTCGCCGTGTGCCGGGGGCTCGTCGAGGCGGCCGGCGGGACGATCGGGGTCGAGCGAGGCGCGGACGGCGGGGCGCGGTTCGTGGTGCTGCTGCCGGGGGTGGGGGGACGAGGCTGACGGGAGGGCGCTACTCCTCGACAGGACCCGGGAGCCACCACGAGGCGACGGCGAGCTCGCCGTTGAAGGGCGGTAGCACGACGCGCTCGTCGTCCTGCGCGGTCGCCGTGAGCGCCGGCCTCCCGCCGACGGTCTCGAAGACCTCGACCAGCCGGCGCATCGGGTCCACGATCCAGCTCCAGCCCACGCCGGAGCGCGCGTAGAGCGGCAGCTTCACCGCCACGTCGTCGCGCGCCGTTCGCGGGGACAGGACCTCGCAGCACCAGTCGGGGAGGATCGCCAGCGGGTTCTCGTCCGGCAGCTCGGGGACCCGCTCGACCCGGAAGCCGCACAGGTCAGGCACGGCGAGCCGGCCGCCGGGGAAACGGATCTCCGTCTCGGGCTCGATCCACCAGCCGACGCCGCCCACGTTCCGATTGCCGGCGACGCGCGAGCGGCGATCGGGCCGCGTCAGTTCACCTCGCGCCCCGCGGACGGCCAGGGGCGCTCGCCGCCGAGCTGATCGAGCTCCTTCCGGAGCTCGTCGGTCGGCGCGAGCACCTGCATCCGCTCGAGCACGCTGCGCAGCCGCGACGCGTCCGAGCGGCTCGAGTAGATCGACCGCAGGTTGTTCAGCATGCGCACCAGGATCTGCCGCTTCTGCGCGGGCACGAGCAGCCGCGGCTCCGGATCGCGCGTGGCGCCCGTGGCGCGGGTGTGCAGCGCGCGCAGGTCGTCCCGGCCGAGCAGGCGGCCCTCGAACGGGTCGATGAGCAGCACGCCGCCGCGGACCGGCGTCCTCACGAGGAAATGGCCGGGGAACGAGACGCCCTGGGCCTCGAGGCCCGCGCGCCAGCACACCTCGAGGAGGACGACGGCCAGCGTGATGGGGATGCCCGTCCGGCGATCCAGGACCTCGTGCAGGTAGCTGTTCTTCGGGTCGTAGTAGTCCCCCGAGTTGCCGTGGAACCCGAGGTCGCCGTAGAACCAGCGGAGCAGCTGCTCGATGGGGCCGCTGCCCGGCGTCGCCTCCGCGGCGCGCAGGGGGCGATCGACCGCGCGCCGCGCCTCGCCGCCGAGCCGGTCGAGCACGCCGAGGTAGTGCGGGATGTCGAGGCCCGGGTACGCGGCGTCGTCGATGAGGAGCGCCGCCTCGGCGAGGTCGAGCTCATCCTCCGGTCTCCCGGCGATATGCGCAAACAGCGTCAGACTCACCGGCGCGGCCATCGGACCGAGCGTAGCGCCACCCGGCGGAGATGGTCTAGGGCCGCCCGCCGGAAGTCCCGGCCATGGCGGGCCGGACTTCCGCGCCGCTCCTCGGCGGCCTCACGCGGGCGGCCCTGACTTGGTTTCCTCGGGCTCCGCCCCGCACCCCCGGCGTCGGCTTCGCGTGGTTCCGTAATTCAGAAATTCCGCCAGGGACTGTTCCGCGGCGCCGACCCATCGCGATTCCTCGGATTCCCGCCCATCGTGTATTCTGAGATCGGAGAGCACCATGATTTCCGCGCGTTCAGCAGGAACCTGCGTAGGGATCGGCGTCGCGCTCACGTCATGCTTCCTGGGCTGCAACGCCCTCTTTGGCATCGACGAGCCGACGCTCAACACGACAGGCTCGGCCGCCGGACGACTCGGATGCCTTCGTCGCGATCCTCACCCCCGAGGGAGCGCTCGACCCCGCGTTCGCCCCGGCATTCGATGGACTGGAAGGGTTCCACAACGGGCGGGGTGTCCTCCCGATCGACCGCGGCACCAGCTACGTTCGGATCCTCGGAGCCTACATCGACGAGGACCACAAGAACATCATCGTGCGCACCAGGCACGGCGACAGAGAGACAGCAACCCCGATCACGCGGCTCCGGGTCGCGCAGGTGGCGCCCTCCGGCTCGACGCTGATCCCCTTCGGGAACGGAGGGAGCAGCGACGTCTGGAGCTCGTTCATCTTTCCGAGCAGCGCCAGCTGCATCGCGTGCTGACCTCCACGCGAGACGCCGACGGGCTCTATTTCGGCGACGTCAAGCCCGGGTCGGAGCCCACGTTCGAGAACATCAGCATTCCCTTCTATGTCTACGAGACGTTCGCCGCCACGGCGCGCGACGGGTTCGTTTATGTCGTCGGGAGCATCGGCAGCTCCCGCAGCGCCAACGTCATCCGCTTCATCGAGGGGGGCGATGGCGTGGTCCCATGATACCGGCTTCGGCGCGGACAGCGGCTACGCCTCCGTCGACCTGGACGCGCTCGGGCTGGGAACAACACAGGAGGCCTTCGCGATCGTCACCGATCCACGGCGGAATGCCTATGTCGGGCTCGTCTCGACCGCCCCCGAGTCGCCGGCGTTGGCCATCGTGAAATTCAAGGCCGACGGCAGCGGACTGGCCTCCTCCTTCGGCGCCTCGGGTGTACTGAAGAGCGAGGCGTCGAGCAACGCCGCGTGGGCTACGCCGCGCCGTCGTCCCGCGCGCCGTCGTCGAGCCACGCGTCGACGCGGACCCCGACCAGGTTGCGCCTCTCCATCGCCGAGAGGATGCGCGGGAGCGCCAGGGGCCCCGCGGGCGCGTGGTCGTCGCGCTCGGCCGCGTCGTGGAGCAGCACGATCGCCCCGTCGCGGAGCCCCGGGATGATCCGCGCCGCCACCCGCGCGGGGTCCGCCCCGGCGAGCCCGTCGAACCCCCGCGCCGACCAGCCGATGACGTCGAGGTCGAGCGCGTCCACCACGCGGGCGATGCGCGGGCTCGTGTGGCCGACCGGCGGCCTGAAGAGGGTGGGGCGGGCGCCGGTGATCCGCTCGATGACGTCGAGGTTCTGCCGGAGGTCGCGCTCGACCCGGCGCGCCGAGCGCAGCGAGAAGAGCCGGTCGTGCGCGTGGCTGTGCAGGGCGATGGCGTGGCCCCGCGCCGCGATCTCGCGGACGAGCTCCGGGTGGGCCTCGGCCTTGCGGCCGATGACGAAGAACGTCGCCTTCACGCCCGCCTCGTCGAGCAGCGCGAGGACCGCCGGCGTGTGCTCCGGGCTCGGCCCGTCGTCGAAGGTCAGCGCCACGCCCCGCGCGCCGGGCGGGCCGCGCTTCACCACGTCGACGAACATGCCGAGCCCGAGGAAGAAGACCCCGCACAGGACGAGCGCGAGGTAGCCGGCGACGGCCGCGCCCGCGACCGCCATGGGCACCGGCGCGACGAGCAGCGAGCGCGCGACCAGCGCGAGCGCGCCGAGCGACGCCGCGTAGAGGAGGGCCCGCGCGAACGGCACCGGCTACTTCTTCGCGCGCTTCTTCTCGGGCTCGACCTCGAGGTCGTCGTCGAGCTCGTCCGCCGCGGCGGAGGCGGCGATGCGCTTGTTGTTGCCCCCGGCCGCCGCCTTCACCGCCGGCTTCGCGCCCGGCTTCTCCTCGTCCGAGGGGTCGTTGTCGGCCTCGTAGAAGCCGCCGAGCAGCGCGGCGATCGCGGCGAGCGACGTGATCGCCAGGCCGCCGAACGTCCCGGTGCCCCCCGCGGCCTCGCCGAGCGACAGGTTCGCGCCCCCGAGCTCGCCGAGCGGCACCGGCACCGGCACCGTGAGCCACCTGCGCGCGGCGTACATCAGGCCAGCGCCGAGCAGCGCCCCGACGAAGGCCTTCATCCCCGCCTCGATCTTCGCGTCCTTCGCCCAGATGGGCTTGCCCGCGATCAGCCCCACGAGGACCCCGGCGAGCGCCGCGGCCAGGTAGGCGACGATCGCCATGGGCGCGGCGAAGCCGAGCTTCGCCAGCGCGAAGCCCAGCAGGCCCCCCACGATGAGCCCCTTCACAACCCCGAGGATCAGGCGACCCAGCATCGACTCCATCCTTGGCACGACGCGGGGCGCCGTTCAACAGGGCGCGGCGCCATGGCGCCGTTGGAACGCGGCCCCGCGCGGTCGCGTTCCCGGCGCCGTTCCGAGCCGTTCCGCGCTGTTCCGCGCTGTTCCGCGCTGTTCCGCGCTGTTCCGCGCTGTTCTGCGCTGTTCCGTACCGTTTCGAGCCGTTCCGCAGGGCGCCGCGCTGTGAGCGCGACCGCGCGGCGCCATCGGGCCGCGCCAGGAGCGCGACCGCGCCGCGCTCCCTGTGGTAGACGGCCCCCTACCGTCCGGGTAGCCCGCTCCTCCTCGACAACGCGCTCGGCCCCGCCGCGCGCCGCGCCCCTCGCCGCACCCTGACCCGGGCTCCGACCGGCCGTGCTCTTCAATACCCTCCGTTACGCCGAGTTCTTCGCCGCCGTCTTCGTCGGATCGTGGGCGCTCGTGCGGTACGCCGGCGCCTGGCCGCGCCTCGTGTTCCTGCTGCTCGTGAGCTACGGGTTCTACGCGGCATGGGACTGGCGCTACCTGCCGCTCATCTTCGCCTCGTCCACGGTCGACTTCTTCCTCGCCCGCGCGATCGCCCGCGAGGAGCGGCCCCGGGCGCGGCGCGCGATGCTCATCGCCACCGTGGCGCTGAACCTCGGGTTCCTGGGGTTCTTCAAGTACTGGAACTTCGCGCTCGAGAACGCCGCGGCGCTCCGTGCCCTGCTCACGGGCGAGCCGGCGAGCGTGGGCCACGCGTTCCGGGTGCTCCTGCCGCCGGTCGGCATCTCGTTCTTCACGTTCGAGTCGATGAGCTACGTCGTCGACGTGTACCGGGGCGAGCTCCCGCCGCACAAGAGCTACCTCCGCTACCTGCTCTTCGTCTCCTTCTTCCCGCACCTCGTCGCCGGGCCGATCGTCCGCCCGCGGGACCTGCTCCCGCAGTTCGAGCGCGCCCCGAGCCTCACCCTCGAGGAGGGCGGGGAGGGCCTGTTCCTCGTCGCGATCGGCCTCGTGAAGAAGGTCGTCCTCTCCGACCAGCTCGCGCTCAACCTCGTCGACCGCGTGTTCGAGCGCCCGGAGAACTACTCGGCCCTGGAGGTCCTCGCGGGCGTCTACGGCTACGCCGCGCAGATCTACTGCGATTTCTCGGGCTACACCGACATCGCGATCGGCTCGGCGCTGCTGCTCGGCGTGCGGTTCCCGAAGAACTTCGACGCGCCGTACAAGGCGCACAACCTCGCCGATTTCTGGCGCCGCTGGCACATCTCGCTCTCCACCTGGCTCCGCGACTACCTGTACATCCCGCTCGGCGGCAACCGCGGCTCCGAGCTGGCGACGTACCGCAACCTGATGATCACGATGCTGCTCGGCGGCCTCTGGCACGGCGCATCGTGGAACTTCGTCTTCTGGGGCTTCCTCCACGGCCTCGGCCTCGCCGTGACGCGCGCCTTCCAGCGCGCGGTCCAGCGCCGTCGACCGGCCGGCGAGGGCGAGCGCGGGGGCGCGACAGCGGGCTCGCCCCTCTCCCGCGTCCCCCTCCGCGCGCTGTGTGTGCTGCTGACGTTCCACTACGTCTGCTTCGCGTGGATCTTCTTCCGCGTGCCGACGTTCTCGCAGGCCGTGCTCATCCTGCGGCAGATCGGCACGCTGACGACCTTCCACCCGAACCTCCCGCCCGTGCTCGTCGCGCTCCTCGGGGTCGCGCTCCTGTCCCATTACGTGCCGGAGCGCCTCTACGAGCGCGCCCGCGGCGCCTTCATCGCGGCGCCTGCGCCGGTGCAGGGCGCGCTGCTGTTCCTGGTGGCGATCGGGCTCCACGAGGCGGCGAGCGCGGCCGCGGTGCCGTTCGTCTACTTTCAATTCTGATCGCAGCCCGGATCGGGCGCCGAGGCCGAGCGGGCGGGCCAGGCTGCGCGAGAGGCGGAGGGCGCCGGGAGCGAGGGCGAGCGCGGTGGGCTCGCCGGCTCGCCGCCGGCTCGCCGCGGTTCATTTCTCGGGATTTCGAGCCGAACGGTGCATTACGCTCCCGCCGTGCGCCCGCCCCGTCTCGCCGCCCTCACCGCCCTCGCCCCCCTCGCCGTGCTCCTCGCCGGCGCGCTCTCGCTGGCGTGCAGCGTGTCCAACGTGCCGTCGAACGCGATGCCGATGGTCCGTGCGCGCGCCACCTCCGACCTCGACTGCGCCGACAAGGACGTCCGCATCGAGGAGCAGCTCGGCGGTCATTTCAAGGCCGTCGGCTGCGGTCGCAAGGCGTACTACCGGGCCGCCTGCGAGGCGCTCCGCTGCGTGGTGAGCGGCGAGGGCGAGGCGATGGTCCCGTGGAGAGACCGCCCGGATCCGGCCGAGGTCGATCGGCAGCGGAACCGGCTGCCGTTCGAGTAGGCCGGGGCGCATCGGATGAGCGCGCCGCGCGCCCGGCGCTCGCCACCGGAGCGCCCGGAGAGCCCGCCGGTGGCAAACGCCGGCGGACAGCGGCTTTTCTGGCCTTTTTCGGGCACGCGCGGCCGGGCCTGAGGTAGCCTGCGCCGTCCCGGGGATCTGCCGCGGGTTCGGCCATGGCCCACATCACCACCGAGAGCTGTACGTGACCGACACGGAGCAGGCCGACACCGACGCCCGGCCCGAGCCGGATCCCGGCTCGCCGCCGGACGCGCAGGCCGACGCCGAGCCGCGGCGCCCGCCGAAGAAGCGCGGGAAGCGGCGCGGCGAGAAGGCGGCGCCGCCCCCCGGCGACGACGCGCCGGCGCGCCCTCGCGATCCCGAGATCGAGCGCCTCGAGCAGGCGTTCGAGCGCGGTGACTACGCGCTGGTCCGCGCCGAGGCGGGGCGGCTCGCGAAGGAGGCCGAGCGCGACGAGATCCGCCGCGCGGCGCGGGCGCTGCTGCGCCGGATCGACCCCGACCCGCTGGCCGTCGTCCTGCTCGTCGCGGCCATGGCGCTGCTCGCGTTCCTCGCGCTCTGGTACTGGTCCCACGGCCACGCGGCCCCGTGACGACCCCGCCCGTGACGCCCGTGACGACCGAGGAGGCAGCGCGGTGAACGCCGAGCCCGGACGTCCCTCAGGCCGCCCCCCCGCGCGCTGGCTCGCCGCGCTCGCGCTCGCGCTGATCGCCTGCGGCGGCGCCCCCGGCCCGGATCGGCCCGCGGCGTGGAACGCGGCGCCCGACGGGCAGCGGGGCGCCGCCTCGGGCACGCGGGCCGAGCGCTATTTCCCGCTCGTCGACGGGCACATCTACCACTACGCGACCCTGAGCGAGGGCGGCGAGCAGGGCCTCCTCGTCGCGCGCGTGCACCGCGCGGACGCGCGCCGCGGCGAGCTCCGGTTCCCCTCGGGCGTGAAGCGCTTCGAGTTCACCAGCGAGGGCGTGATCCGCGGCGACACGGGCGTCTTCGTGCTCAAGGAGCCGATCGCGCCCGGGACCACGTGGACCGGCGAGCACGGCGGCCGCGCGCGGATCGCCGCGGTCGACGTGACGATCGAGGTGCCCGCGGGGCGGTTCACCGGGTGCGTGCAGACCGTGGAGGAGCGCCTCGGCGACAGGCCCGCGCGCTACGTGTCGACGTTCTGCCCGGACGTCGGCGTCGTGGTGATCGAGGCCGCGGGCGGCGCGAGCCACGAGCGGGCCGAGCTCAAGAGCTACGCGCCGCCCGTCGATGTGGGCCCCGACGGCGTGCGGCGCGCCCCGGCCGATCCGCCTCCCGGCGCCGCGAGCGCGCCCTGAGCGCGCAGCGCGCGCTCCGCGGTGGAGGCCGCCCGCGTGCGCCCCGCCACGCCGAGCGCGCTCCGCCACGCCGCGCGCGCTCGCCCGGCGGCGCATCCCGTTGCTTTTTGCGCAGGCGCGCAATCCGTGCGACCCGTGCCAGGCCCTTCCGTTTCCTGGGGGGCGGGAAGTAGACTCCCGGCGCCGCTCGTGGCGCGGGCGCACCCCTTGCTGCGAACACGCCCGCGCGAACGCCGCTGGCGGCGCCTCTCGAATCACCAAGGACATGAATTACTGGGATTACATCCACGTCGAGGAGCTGCTCGCCCTCCAGGGTGGATTCGACGACGACGAGCAGAAGGTCGGCAACGACGAGGCCCTGTTCATCGTCGTCCACCAGATCTACGAGCTCTGGTTCAAGCTCATCCTCCGGGAGCTCACCTCGGCGCGCGAGCTCTTCCGCCAGAACCCGGTGCCCGATCAGAAGCTCGCCTTCGCGGCGCGCTCGTTCCGGCGGATCGTCACCATCTTCGAGCAGGCGATCGAGCACTTCCGGGTCATGGAGACGCTCACGACCCGCGACTACCTCGATTTCCGCGATCGCCTCATCCCCGCGAGCGGCTTCCAGTCGGCGCAGCTGCGCGAGATCGAGCTCCTGCTGGGCCTCGACGACGCGCTCCGGATCCCGCTCGGCCGGGAGGGCAGCTACAAGGAGGCGCTCAAGACCGCGGACGGCGCGCCCTCGGCGGCGACGCGCCGCGTGGAGGCGAGGCTCGCGAGCGGGCCGAGCCTCAAGCACTTCCTGGACGAGTGGCTCTCGCGGACGCCGATCGACGGATCGAGCGAGCCGGAAGGCGTCATGAGCTTCCTGCGCAGCTACACGCGCTCGATGCGCAAGGAGAACGAGCGCCGCGTCCAGATGGCGATCGACAAGGCGCTCACCCCGCCGGACGTCGAGCGGCTCCGCGCGCGCTACGAGGCGGAGAGCGCGGCCGCCGAGGCGTTCCTGCTCGCCGAGGACGATCCGGCGGCCGACGCGGCCACGCGCGAGAAGCGCCGGGCGGTCCGCGCGGCGATCGTCTTCATCGAGAGCTACCGCGAGCTGCCCCGGCTCGCGTGGCCGCGCGAGGTGCTCGACCGCATCCTGGAGATGGAGCAGGCCATGCTCATCTGGCGGCAGCGCCACGCGCGGATGGTCGAGCGGGTGATCGGCCGGCGCACCGGCACGGGCGGCTCCGCGGGCGTCGATTACCTCGACCAGACCGCGCTGCGCTACCGCGTCTTCGGCGATCTCTGGACGGTGCGCTCCCTGCTCTTGCGTAAGCCGAGCGTCCCTGAGCTCGAGCACGCATCGGATTACGGATTCCGTGTCGAGGACTCTCCGTGAAATCACTTCGCGATCACTTCTTGCGTCTTGATGCCCGTTCGCTCGGGTTGTTTCGCATCACCTTCGGGCTGGTCCTTCTCGCCGACCTCTTCGGGCGGTGGCGATGGGTGCGGGACTTCTACTCGAACGAGGGCGTCCTCCCGAACCACAACCACCTCTTCAACCTCCGGGGCAAGCAGCAGGTCTTCAGCCTGTTCCACGCCATCTCGACGGAGGGAGAGGCCCACTTCGCCTTCTCGCTGGCGCTCGTCGTCTACGCCCTGTTCCTCATCGGCCACCGGACGCGCGTCTTCCACGTGCTCTCGGTGCTCGTGCTGGTGAGCCTGACGTCGAGGAACGTCCTGCTGGAGAACGCCGGCAACTACGCGGCGATCGCGATCCTCGCGCTCACGGCGTTCCTGCCGTGCGGGAGCCGCCTGTCGCTCGACAGCCTCCGCGCCTCGCTCTCCCTGCGGGACGAGAAGCGCGACACGGAGCTGAACGACAGGTCGAGGGCCTCGGAGGCCGAGATCGCGGCCGCGCGCCTGCCGGGGTGGTCGCCGGCGTCGCTCGCCGCGCTGGCCGTGCTGCTCCAGCTCGCCCTCATCTACCTCTGTACGGCGCTCCAGCAGCGCGGCGAGGCGTGGCGCGACGGGACGGCGTTCTACTATGCGCTGCACGCCGAGCGCCTGGCGAGCGACGCGGGCACCTGGCTCCGCGACGTCCTGCCGCTCGGCACGCTGCGGGGGCTCACGTTCGGCACGTGGGCCATGCAGCTCGCGATCCCGGCGCTGCTCTTCGTCCCGGCGCTGTTCCGCTGGACGCGCGGGGTCGCGGCCGCGCTGATGGTCCTGCACGGGCTGATCCTCGGGGTCTTCTTCGATCTCGGGCTGTTCGGCTGGGCGCTCGCCGCCGCCGCGCCGCTCGTGCTGCCCGGTGAGCTCTGGGACGTGTACGAGCGCTCCTGGAGCGAGGGGCGCGCGCGCACGCTCGTGTACGACGCCGACTGCGGGGTTTGCCTCCTCCTGGCGCGCCTGGTCAAGCGGCTCGATCTGCGCGAGCACCTGACGTTCCAGGGCAATGTGACGCTCGACGAGCTCTACGTCCGCAACCAGACGGGGGCCGAGGAGCGCGTGCCGATGCCGAAGGAGGTCACGCCGGAGCTCGTGGAGCGGACGGCGCTCGCGATCGACCGGAAGGGGCGCGTGTACACGCGGGGCGCCGCGGTGACCGAGGGCCTCCTGGCGTTGCCGCTCGGCTGGCTCGCCTGGCCGCTCAAGCTGCCGGGCGTCTCGCACCTCCTGAACGCGCTCTACGACGTCGTCGCGGCCCGCAGGCACCGCATCAGCGAGCTCCTGGGGCGGCAGGCGTGCGGGGTCCCGCTGCCCGACGAGGGCGAGGCGGACGGCGGCGACGCGGGCCCGGCTCCGGAAGTCCCTGCGCCGGCGGTGCGGACGGCGCGGCTCGCGCTGGGGTCGGTGCGGGAGGCGGCGGTGCTCGTGGTGCTCGCCGCGGTGCTGGCGCAGACGGCGAAGGAGAACCCGCTGCCCGGCGCGGCGGCCGTCCCGCAGGGGGCGGTGCTCGCGGGCGTGGCGTCGTGGCCGCGCATGCTGGCGAGGTGGAACGTGATGGCGCCCGAGCCGCCGCGGGACAACGCGCTGATGGTGATCGACGGCCAGACGCGCGCGTCGGAGCCGATCGATCCGCTGACCGGGGAGGAGCCGCGGCTCCAGCCTGCGGGGCATTCCGGGGCGCGGCTCGGCCAGCTCTGGTCCGATTACCTCGATCGCATCCGGCGGCCGGAGTGGTCCGATTACCAGCGGGCCTTCCGCGACTACCTCGCGAAGGGCGGGCCCCAGGCGTCCGGGAAAGGGCGCGAGGCGTCGCTGTCGGGCTTCGATGCGTACTGGGTCTCGGCGCCGATCCCCGCGCCGGGCGAGCCCGCGCCGAGCAGCTTCGAGCGGGACAAGCTGTTCTCGCACTCGCGGGGCGGCCTGGGAAAGCTGGGCGAGCGGGGCCTACCCATCGCGCCGAGCGTCCTCCGGCACCACGGCAAGCCGAAGTGAGGCGCTCGGATGGGTCGGCCTGACGAGGACCCGGGCGCCGCGGAATCCGACGCGGCGCTCGGAAGTGGCGCTGGCGCGCCGCCCGGTGAAGGCGCGCCGCCCGGTGAAGGCGCGCCGCCCGGTGAAGGCGCGCCGACAGGGGATGTCCCGTCCGGCGACGGCGAAGCGCCGGAGAGCGCGCCGCGCGGCGAGGGCGCGCCGCCGGCGCCCGGGGGCGGGGCGCCGAGGCGTCCGGCCGAGGGGCGCCTCCGGCGGGTGGGGCGATGGATCAAGGAGCGTTACTGCACCATCGACGTCCGCACGCTCGGCCTGTTCAGGCTGGTGCTCGGCTTCCTCCTGTCGGCCGACTGCGTGCGCCACTGGGCCGAGGCGAGCTGGATCTACAGCAACGACGGGGTGCTCACCAACCACTATCACCTCTTCCACCCGAGCAGCGGATACAACTTCAGCCTGTATCACGCGTTCTCGTCGACGGCAGAGGTCCACGTCGCGTTCGCGCTCTCGCTCTTCTGCTTCCTCTGCTTCTTCGTCGGATGGAACACGCGGCTGTTCTCGATCCTGTCGTTCGTGCTCGTGGCGAGCAGGGACAACCGGATCGTGATGATCGAGAACGGCGGCTATGTCGTCGTGAACATCATCACCTGCTGGGCCATGTTCATGCCGACCGGCAGGCGCTTCTCCGTCGACGCGCTGATCCGCTCGTTCCGCGAGCGGCGGGAGCGGACGGCCGCCGATCTCGCGGATCGGAGGCGACCCGAGTGGGCCGAGCGGCCGTACGTCTCGGGGGTCGTGCTCCTCGCGATCCTGAACCTGGCGACCATCTATTATTTCAACGTCGTCAACAAGTCGGGCCAGATCTGGCGTCGCGGCGAGACGGTGCATTACGTCTTGCACCTCGATCGCATGGTGACCGGGATCGCCGTCCTCGCGCGGGAGCTCATCCCTTTCTGGGCGACGAAGGGGCTCACCTGGGGCGTGCTGGTGCTCGAGGCGCTGCTCATCACGTGGATCCTCTCGCCCTATGGCCGCCGCTTCACGCGGGCGCTCGCGATGGGGGGGATGTGGGCCCTGCACGGGACGTTCGGGGTGATGATGCGCCTCGGCCCGTTCTCGTGGTTCATGATCGCCTGGTCGTTCCTGCTGCCCACGGCGCAGCACTGGGACGCGCTCGCGCGGTGGTATCGCCGCCGCGCGGAGCCCCGGGTCGTCGTTTATGACGGCGATTCGCCGCTCGCGTTCGCGCTCATGCGGTTGCTTGTCCGGCTCGACGCGCTGGAGCTGCTCCGGTTCGAGGAGGCGCGCGCTGTCCCGGCGGGCGGCGCGGAGGTGGACGGGGGAGGGGAGCTCCGGCCGGAGCTCTTCGAGGTGCGCGACGCGAGCGACCCGGCGGATGGGCGGGTGTTCCGCGGTGCGGCGGCGCTGCGCGAGATCGTGCGGGCGCTCCCTGGAGGTCGCTTTGCGTGGCCGTTCGTCTGGGCGCTGGCCCTCGGCGCGCCGGGCGCGCTGCTCGGGGTCGTCTCGCGGCGGCGCGACGGGATCGCGCGGTATTTCGGGCTGGATCGGGCGCCGCGCGGGCGGGGTGCTGGCGGGGGGGAGAGCCCGTCGCCGCTCGCGGAGCGCTTCGCCCGCGGGAGGACGATCGCGCGGGAGGCGCTCGTCGCGTACCTCGGGCTCTGCGCGGTGAGCCAGGCCATCAACGAGAACAAGAGCGTTCCGGCGTTCCTCAAGCACACTCAGCCGAAGTTCGTGCAGGCGACGATCGTGTATCCGCGCATCCTCCAGGGCTGGGGGATGTTCGCGCCGAACCCGATCACGGAGGACGGGTCGATCAGCGTCGACGCGATCACGGTCGACGGCCGGCATGTGGATCCGTTCACGGGGCTCCCGCCGGATCTGAACCTCTCCGACGCGCGGGGGCTGGGGCTCGGGCAGATCCGGCAGGACTATTTCAACCGGATCCGGCTCGATCGGAACAAGGCGTTTCGCAAGCCGGGTCTCCAGGACTACCTGCTCAGGTATCATGAGCGGACCGGGCGGCCGGAGGACGAGATCGTGGCGTACGACGTGTACTGGGTGCGAGATCAGTGCCCGAAGCCGGGGGAGCGCGCGCCGTACAAGAACGAGGCGATCCCGATCCTGTCGTACCGGAAGCCGGGGTATCGCCCGCGGCCGGGGCTGCCGGCGCTGCCGCCGCCGCTCAAGGAAGCGAGCGCGGAAAAATAGGGGGGAAGCCCCCCTCGGCGTCAACCAAGCTCGTTCCCTCGCGCTCAGCGCACCAAGCCCCCAGCAGTCACCAACGTCGTCGTGGACGTCCACGTCCACTTTCACGTTCACGGCCACGTTGGTGACCGTTGGGGGGTGGAGGGGGGCGGGCTTGGTGCGCTGAGCGCGACGGAACGAGCTGCGCGGTCCCGGCGGCCCTGCTGCGCGGCTTCGACGCCCTCCTGCGCGGCACCGGCAATCCTGCTGCGCAGCCCCGGCGGCCCTGCTGCGCAGGCTCGGCGACCTTGCTGCGCGGCCTCGGCGCCCTGCTGCGCAGCCCCGGCGGCCCTGCTGCGCAGGCTCGGCGACCTTGCTGCGCGGCCTCGGCGCCCTGCTGCGCAGCCCCGGCGGCCCTGCTGCGCAGGCCCGGCGACCTTGCTGCGCGGCCTCGGCGCCCTGCTGCGCAGCCCGGGCGACCCTCCCGCGCACCCATTGCTGTGTCCTATCGTACGATCGCGTGGCTCCTGCGCGGCCTTCGCGACCCTCCTGCGCACCCACTGATGTGTCCTATCGTACGATCGCGCGGTTCCTGTGCAGCCTCAGCGCCCCTCTGCACGCCCGGTTGCTGCCCTGGGTTGCCATGGCTCGACGCCTGCGCATGGCCGTTGCCGCTGCTGCACCGCTGCTGCGCAGCCTCGGTGTCCGCTTGCGCGGCGCCGCTGTCTCCTTGCGATCGTGTGACGAGATCGTCGGTATCGTGCTCTCCTGTGACCCGAATCCTCGGCGCCGCCGATTTCCTCATTGAGCGACCGCGCCTCTGCTCGGAGGGGCGCTGACCTCGACAAGGAGAGATGTCAACGCCATGGCACCGAAGGCACCCACCGCCGCTTCATCCAGGACCAAGAACGCCCAGAGCTTGCGCGCTTCGAGCGACGCCGGAGGCGCGCGCCGATCATCGGGCGGTGCGCCCGAGTTCACGCTGAGCGCCGAGCGAGAGGCCGAGCTGCTCCGAGAGGCCGAGTCGCTCGGCGATGACGCCTCCTTCTTTCCAGGCAAGCTCGCTCGGCGCGTCATCTGGTCGAGCCGCATTCAGCTCGCCGCCGAGCGCGACGCGGCGGATCTCGTGCGCACGCCGTTCGCCGAGGGGGAGCCCCCGCTCACGCGCGAGGAGATCGGAGGGCTTCGTGAGAAGATCGAGCTCCTGCGCGTCGTGCAATCGCGCTGGCAAGCGGCGCAGCAGCGCCAGGAGCGGGCCGCCGCGGCCTTCGTGGGGCCGGCCGCCGAGGCCGTCCAGATCAAGCAATCGCTGCTCCGCTTCTTCAATCTCCGCTTCAAGAAGAGCCCCGAAGGGCAAAAGCGGCTCATGGCGATCCGGGCGGGCAGCGGCGACGCGGATCTGGTCCAGGACGCCTCCGATCTCCTCTTGCTCTGCGCCGAGCACGCGGAGGCCGTTCAGAAGGCGCCTCGCGGCGAGGGCGCCGCGGCGGAGCGCCTCCGCGAGCTCTCGCCGCTGCTCGCGCGCATACTCGCCGACAAGAAGCTCTCACTCGAGGCGGTGCGCTCGCGCAAGCTCCGCGACGCCGCGTACACCCTCGTCGTGAACGCCGAGCGGAGGCTGCGCGCCGCCGCGGAGTACTGGTACGCGGGCACCGACAAGATGAAGGACTATGCGCCGTTCCCCGCCTCCCGCGGCGCCTACGGCGGAGGAGAAGAGGAGGGGGAGGAGGGCGGCGAGTCCGAGGAGTCCGAGCCGGGAGACGGCGAGTCGGAGGAGAGCGAGCCGGGAGACGGCGAGGCGAGCGATGACAGGGAATCGCCCTGAGCGCGGGGTTCGCGGATCCCTGACGGGACGACCCCGAGCCCGCCCGACCGGCGAGCGCCGGTCCCGGAGAGCTCCCGCCAGCTGACTCACCTCGGGCGCCGTGGCTCTACTGCCGGAAGTCGGCCGGTGAGGCGAACCGCCAAGCCGCCAAGGGCGCCAAGAAAACTCCTGGTGCGCGAGGCGCTCTCAGGAGCCGGTCGTGGCGAGGAGCTCCCGGGCGTCGCTGATCACGGCGGCGCGGCGGAGCCAGCGGTCCAGCTCGTCGAGGTCGGCGCTCGCGAGGACGCGCTCCCGCACCTCGGCGGGGACCTCCAGCCCGCGCGCCTCGAGGAAGGCGAGCACGTCGTGTGCCTTGGCTTCGAGGATTCCCTCCTTCCGGCCTTCCTGCCGGCCCTTCGCCACGTAGCCGCGCGCGAATTCGCTCTGAAATTCGTAACCGCTCTTCATCATCGCCTCCAACCTCCGCCTCGCCGCTGCGTTCAGCGAGGATAGCATCAGATCCCCATAGACGGCCCGGCGCTCCTCATCGAGCCCGGCCGCCGCTGCGAAGAATGCCTCGCCGATCGCCTCCGCCGCCTCGCTCTGTCCGTGCGCCATCGCGGAGAGCACGGCCACCTGGGGCGCCGCCTTCGCCTGTTCGACAGTCAGGGGGCGAGGCTGCGCGTGGGGCTCTCGGGAACACGAGCGGACTCAGGCCCTCGTGGTCGTCGACACCGTACCGATGCCTCGGACATGGCGTCCGCTGTGGCTCTTGCGCAGCTGGCCCTCAGATTCAGCTCATGGGCCGATTCCTGGCGTGTCGCTCAGAAGACGCGGCGAGCTCCGTGATTTGTCGCTTCGAGGGGCGAGGGCACCCCGAGCCTGTCGCAACCCGAGCCGGCCAATCGACCGCGATCGGGGGGCCGGCTTTACCGTCGATGCGCAGAGGCGAGCGCGGAGAAGTCGGCTGGTGCGGAGGACACCCTGCATCGCCGTCGGGCGACAGGGGCGGCGCGCTCGGCTGCTCCTGGGGCCCGAAGGGTTGGTTCAGGAGCCGGTCGTGGCGAGGAGCGCCTGGGCGTCGCTGATCACGGCGGCGCGGCGGATCCAGCGATCCAGCTCGTCGATGTCGGTGCTCGCGAGGACGCGTTCCCGGACCTCGGCGGGGACCTCGAGCCCGCGGGCCTCGAGGAAGGCGAGCACGGCCTGCGCCTTGGCTTCGAGGATTCCCTCCTTCCGGCCTTCCTGCCGGCCCTTCGCCACGTAGCCGCGCGCGAACTCGCTCTGAAACTGGTAACCGCTCTTCATCATCGCCTCCAACCTCCGCCTCGCCGCTGCGTTCAGCGAGGATAGCACCAGATCCCCGTAGACGGCCCGGCGCTCCTCATCGAGCCCGGCCGCCGCCGCGAAGAATGCCTCGCCGATCGCCTCCGCCGCCTCGCTCTGTCCGTGCGCCATGGCCGAGAGCACGGCCACCTCGGGCGCCGCCTTCGCCTGCTCGGCGTCGGTGACGACCGGGACGCCCTGCGGCCCGAGCACCAGGGGCGTCAGCGTCCAGCCAGGGTGGCCGGTGTCGATCGGCCGCGCGCTCCACCGCGCCATCGCCGCGCCGATCGTCACGACCAGCAGCCGGGTCGGGCAGCGGTGCCGGGCGCGCGTCTGGGTGACGTACACCGGCCAGACGTAGGGCTTGTCCGGGTCCACGCGGAGCTGGACCTCGACCACGATGGCCATCGCGGGCCGCTGCTGCTCGCCGACCAGCAGCACGACGACGACGTCCGCGCGGCGGTCGGAGGGCACGATCTCGGTGAAATCGGAGGACTCGACGCGCGCCTCCGTGAAGGTCGGGACCGGATGGCCGAGCGCGTCGTGCAGCATCTCAACGGCCAGTGTCGGCCGGTTCTTGAAGAGCTCCACCAGGGCTTCATGGGTCACAGAGGGCATGGAGTGGTCTCACGAGTGGTTGCGATCATGCTGGATTTGCGTGGCGCGCCAGGCTCATGCGGTGGGACCCGCAGGGGCCGAGCGGCGCCCTCCCACTCATGAATTCCGGGCAGCTCCGTGAGGTCGTCACGCCATGTGACCCGCATGTGCGCCGGCGGTCATGGCACGCAGCTGAACGAGAGAGGAGGGCGCTCGGGCGCACGAGCGGAATCAAGCCCTCGACGGTCGCCAACGCCGTACCGAGGCCTCGGACATGGTGTCCGGTGTGGCTGTTGCGTAGCTGGCCCTCCGATTCAGCTCCGGCTTGGACACCCGGCGCCTTCACTCAGACGACATGGCGAGAGCGGTGTGTTTTCGTTCTGAAAAGCGAGACGATCCCGATCGTGACGTGCCGGAAGCCGCGGTATCGGCCGCGCCCAGGGCTGATGGCGTTGCCGCCGGTGCTCAGGGAAGCGAGCGCGGAGAAGTGGGGAGGGCAGGGGGCACGCTGCATCGCCGTCTGGCGATAGGAGCAGCGCGCTCGTCTGCTCCTGGGGCCCCGGGTGTCGGTTCAGGAGCCGGTCGTGGCGAGGAGCTCCCTGGCGTCGCTGATCACGGCGGCGCGGCGGATCCAGCGGTCCAGCTCGTCGAGGTCGGCGCTCGCGAGGACACGCTCTCGCACTTCGGCGGGGACCTCCAGCCCGCGGGCCTCGAGGAAGGCGAGCACGTCGTGTGCCTTGGTCTTCAGGGTGCCCTCGCGCATCCCTTCTTCTCGCCCCTTCGCCACGTAGCCGCGCGCGAATTCGCTCTGAAACTGGTAACCGCTCTTCATCATCGCCTCCAACCTCCGCCTCGCCGCTGCGTTCAGCGAGGATAGCACCAGATCCCCATAGACGGCCCGGCGCTCCTCATCGAGCCCGGGTGCCGCCGCGAAGAATGCCTCGCCGATCGCCTCCGCCGCCTCGCTCTGTCCGTGTGCCATCGCCGAGAGCACGGCCACCTCGGGCGCCGCCTTCGCCTGCTCGGCGTCGGTGACGACCGGGACGCCCTGCGGCCCGAGCACCAGCGGCGTCAGCGTCCAGCCAGGGTGGCCGGTGTCGATCGGCCGCGCGCTCCACCGCGCCATCGCCGCGCCGATCGTCACGACCAGCAGCCGGGTCGGGCAGCGGTGCCGGGCCCGCGTCTGGGTGACGTACACCGGCCAGACGTAGGGCTTGTCCGGGTCCACGCGGAGCTGGACCTCGACCACGATGGCCATCGCGGGCCGCTGCTGCTCGCCGACCAGCAGCACGACGACGACGTCCGCGCGGCGGTCGGAGGGCACGATCTCGGTGAAATCGGAGGACTCGACGCGCGCCTCCGTGAAGGTCGGGACCGGATGGCCGAGCGCGTCATGCAGCATCTCGGCGGCGAGCGTCGGCCGGTTCTTGAACAGCTCCACCAGGGCTTCATGGGTCACAGAGGGCATGGAGTGGTCTCACGAGTGGTTGCGATCATGCTGGATTTGCGTGGCGCGCCAGGCTCATGCGGTGGGACCCGCAGGGGCCGAGCGGCGCCCTCCCACTCATGAATTCCGGGCAGCTCCGTGAGGTCGTCACGCCATGTGACCCGCATGTGCGCCGGCGGTCATGGCACGCAGCTGAACGAGAGGGGAGGGCGCTCGGGCGCACGAGCGGAATCAAGCCCTCGACGGTCGCCAACGCCGTACCGAGGCCTCGGACATGGTGTCCGGTGTGGCTCTTGCGTAGCTGGCCCTCCGATTCAGCTCCGGCTTGGACACCCGGCGCCTTCACTCGGATGACATGGAGAGAGCGGTGTGTTTTCGTTCTGAAAAGCTACCGCCACTGCCGCCGGCGCTGAAGGCGGTGAGGGCGGAGAAGTAGGATGGTGCCCGGCCGGCCTGCCATCGCCTGCCAGGACAGAAGCAGCGCGCTTGTCCGCTCCTGGGGCGCTCTCAGGAGCCGGTCGTGGCGAGGAGCTCCCGGGCGTCACCGATGGTCGCGGCACGGCGGATCCAGCGGTCCAGCTCGTCGAGGTCAGTGCTTGCGAGGACGCGTTCCCGCACCTCGGCGGGGACCTCGAGCCCGCGGGCCTCGAGGAAGGCGAGCACGGCCTGCGCCTTGGCTTCGAGGCTTCCCTCCTGCCGACCTTTCGCTACGTAGCCGCGCGCGAATTCGCTCTGAAACTGGTAACCGCTCTTCATCATCGCCTCCAACTTCCGCCTCGCCGCTGCGTTCAGCGAGGATAGCACCAGATCCCCGTAGACGGCCCGGCGCTCCTCATCGAGCCCCTCCGCCGCTCCCGAAAAAAAGGCCACACCGATGGCTTCGGCCGCCTCGCTCTGTCCGTGCGCCATCGCGGAGAGCACGGCGACCTCGGGCGCCGCCTTCGCCTGCCCGGCGTCGGTGACGACCGGGACGCCCTGGGGCCCGAGCACCAGCGGCGTCAGCGTCCAGCCAGGGTGGCCGGTGTCGATCGGCCGCGCGCTCCAGCGCGCCATCCCCGCGTTGATGGTCACGACCAGCAGCCCGGTTGGGCAGCGGTGCCGGGCCCGCGTCTGGGTGACGTACACCGGCCAGACGTAGGGTTTGTCCGGGTCCACGCCGAGCTGGACCTCGACCACGATGGCCATCGCGGGCCGCTGCTGCTCGCCGACCAGCAGCACGACGACGACGTCCGCGCGGCGGTCGGAGGGCACGATCTCGGTGAAATCGGAGGACTCGACGCGCGCCTCCGTGAAGGTCGGGACCGGATGGCCGAGCGCGTCATGCAGCATCTCGGCGGCGAGCGTCGGCCGGTTCTTGAAGAGCTCCACCAGGGCTTCATGGGTCACAGAGGGCATGGAGTGGTCTCACGAATGGTTGCAATCATGCTGGATTTGCGTGGCGCGCCAGGCTGGTGCGGTGGGACCCGCACGGGCCGAGCAGCGTTCTCCCACTCATGAATTCCGGGCAGCTTCCCGGGGTCATCACGCCATGTGACCCGAGGGGGCCCCCGACAGTCAGGGCGCGGGGCTGCGCGTGGGGCTCTCAAGGATACGAGCAGACTCAGGCCCTCGTGGTCGTCGACTCCGTACCGAGGCCTCGGACATGGCGTCCGCTGTGGCTCTTGCGAAGCTGGCCTTCTGATTCGGCTCAGGGGCCGATTCCTGGCGTCTCCCTCAGGAGACGCGGCGAGCTCCGTGACTTGTCGTTTCGAAGGGGCGAGGGGATCCCGAGCCTGTCGCAACCCAGGCCGGAGAATCGACCGCGATCGGGGAGCCGGCGTTGCCGCCGATGCGCAGGGAGGCGAGCGCGGAGAAGTCGGCTGGTGCGGAGGACACCCTGCATCGCCGTCGGGCGACAGGGGCGGCGCGCTCGGCTGCTCCTGGGGCCCCGGGTGTCGGTTCAGGAGCCGGTCGTGGCGAGGAGCTCCTGGGCGTCGCTGATCACGGCAGCGCGGCGGATCCAGCGGTCCAGCTCGTCGAGGTCGGTGCTCGCAAGGACACGCTCTCGCACCTCGGCGGGGACCTCCAGCCCGCGGGCCTCGAGAACGGCGAGCACGTCGTGTGCCTTGGCTTCGAGGATTCCCTCCTGACGGCCCTTCGCTACGTAGCCGCGCGCGAATTCGCTCTGAAACTGGTAACCGCTCTTCATCATCGCCTCCAACCTCCGCCTCGCCGCTGCGTTCAGCGAGGATAGCACCAGATCCCCGTAGACGGCCCGGCGCTCCTCATCGAGCCCGGGTGCCGCCGCGAAGAACGCCTCACCGATCGCTACAGCCGCCTCGCTCTGTCCGTGCGCCATCGCGGAGAGCACGGCGACCTCGGGCGCCGCCTTCGCCTGCTCGGCGTCGGTGACGACCGGGACGCCCTGGGGCCCGAGCACCAGCGGCGTCAGCGTCCAGCCAGGGTGGCCGGTGTCGATCGGCCGCGAGCACCAGCTCGCCATCCCCGCGTTGATGGTCACGACCAGCAGCCCGGTGGGGCAGCGGTGCCGGGCCCGCGTCTGTGTGACGTATACCGGCCAGACGTAGGGTTTGTCCGGGTCCACGCGGAGCTGGACCTCGACCACGATGGCCATCGCGGGCCGCTGCTGTTCGCCGACCAGCAGCACGACGACGTCCGCGCGGCGGTCGGAGGGCACGATCTCGGTGAAATCGGAGGACTCGACGCGCGCCTCCGTGAAGGTCGGGACCGGATGGCCGAGCGCGTCATGCAGCATCTCGGCGGCGAGCGTCGGCCGGTTCTTGAAGAGCTCCACCAGGGCTTCATGGGTCACAGAGGGCATGGAGTGGTCTCACGAGTGGTTGCAATCATGCTGGATTTGCGTGGCGCGCCAGGCTCATGCGGTGGGACCCGCAGGGGCCGAGCAGCGTTCTCCCACTCATGAATTCCGGGGAGAGCCGTGAGGTCGTCACGCCATGTGAACCACGGGTGCCCCGACGCTCAGTGCTCGGTCCGGCCGTCGTCCCCGAGATCACCGACCCTGCCGAGGCCGAGAAGGAGGCGGAGCTCGCCGTGCTGTCGGCGGTGGCGCACGGCAACGGGCCGAACGGGCTCACCGTGGTTCAGGCGGCGCTCGTCGCCCTCGGTCGGCTCGACCAGGAGCACGCGATGGTCTACTTTCAGGTCATCTGGAACGGGTTGCGTGAGCCCATGCGTTGGAATATCTTTGTTTCCTGGAGCTGGAGAAATTTGAATAGACATCCCTGGACCGCGCCTGGCGACCGCCAACGCCGGCAGTATGGCCACGTCAGCAGGGACCATCGTATTCGATTCTTCGATAATCAAGGCTCCAGCAGCTGCCATGAGCGCTGCGAACAAAGGCGATGGTGGTTCGTCGAAGTCACCTCCGAAGCCGGAGTCCCCTGCCAAACCCGGCACCAGGGCGCAGGCTCCGGCGGCGGAACAGCCCAGGCCGGCTGCCCCGAAGGTCGAGCCCGCGGCAGCGCCGGCGCAAGGAGGCTTTCCTCCGTTGCAGAAACGTGCGGGGATCTTCATGTTCAGCGACGCCAAGAAACGGATTCTGGCGGCGGCGCCCCACGAGCGAATCGCCATGTTCCGGCAAACTGCGGCGCAGATCATGGCAGATGCGCCCGGAGAGATGATGTTTTCGAGCGCAAGGTGACGAACGCGGAAGCCATGTTCGTGGGCTCGGCAGGCGAAGCGTTGGTGTTCACCAAGGATGGCACGGCGTTTCGGGGAAATCTGAGGACCCCAGACCAATTCACCCCTGAAGGCGAACGGGTCCTTCACGGCGAACTTCGACAAGCTGACGAAATGGGGAACCAAATGACCAGCCGATCGATACAGGTGCAACCCATCGACGCGGACGCGGCAAGCGCGATCGTGGAATCGATCCACGAGCCAGTGGTTCGAAACCTTGTCAGCGTTGCATTCGGAAAGGCGTGGGGGCGGTTCGCGAGGAGCTTTACGCTGGACGGCCAGGAGATTCCGCTCCGCCTGCCCGCGGAGTCGTTCGACATGGCGTTCTTCATCCGCGTGACGCGGGCGCTCTTCTCAACACCGCAATTCATTCGTAGCATTCTGGAAGGAGAAGCCGTTGCACCGGCCCCCATCGTGCGCGCGCCACTGGCGCTGAACGAAGAGGCCGCAGAGCGCGTGCGGCAATCCATATCCGATCCTGTTTGCCGCAACCTGGTCACCGCCGCCCTCAACGAAGCGCGAAGGCAAATCGTCGAGAGCGGGGTCGCCGGCAAGGCCGAAGCTCAGGCGCCGCCGCGCTTGCCGTTCGACATGGAGTTCTTCGCCACTGTGATGGAGGACTACTTCTCGTTGCCATGGTTGATCGAGCGGCTCCTGGACGGGCAGTCACCCGCGCAAGCCTCCGGGTGGGATGATGAGTGACGAGCGGTCGTCGGGCGCCTACCCATCGGACTCGACGTAGAAGGAGAGCCCGTACCGTGCCACTACGCGGGGGTGCGCATGCCAACGTCGCCGATCACGCCAGCCGAGCGCTCGCCCCCGCCGTCGACGGCGAACGAAGAATCCGCGCCAGTCGATGTGCAGTGTGAAAGCGCCGGCCCGAGCGCGGGCGCCGCCCGGCTCCCGAGACGCGCGCGCCCGCACACGGATCAACGGCGCTTCGAGCCGGAGCCGGACTGCAGACACGCCTCCAGCGTGTCCTTCTCGCCCGCGACGTGCACCTGGCGCATCACCAGGCCGCGCCGCGCGAGCCACGCCCGGTACCGGTTGCAGAAGGCGGTGTACCGGAGACCGCTGGGATGCTGCCGCAAGTACTCCAGGTGCAGCAGCTCCAGCGTCACGTGCGGCCGGTGCCGCTCGCGGTGAATCCAGGCGCAGTCGGGCTCGGCTGGGGCGACCCCCGGCTCGACGACGGTCGTGCCGTAGAGCGCCCGCTCGAGCCCTTCATCGTCCAGCTGGGTGACCTGCTCCCACGTCGTGTGTCGGTGATCATCGCGTCCCGCGTCGGGCCGGCGAAGATCGCGGCCACGTGTTCGCTGGTGTTCACCGTTCACCGCTGGCGCCTGCGCCGATCTGGGCCGCGCTGGCCGGAGCCGCTGCTACCCCTCACAGCCGAGCGAGCCGTCCGTCTTCGAGCAATATCCAGGGGGAGGAAGGTGCATACGCCTCGGTCCCGGCGATGGGCAGGCTTGGCGCATCCGTGAGCTGTTCGAGCCCCTCGTCGCGGAGTCGGATGCCACGTTCGGTGAGGCGGTAGACGAACGACTTCATCCCCTCGTCAGGATTCGGGCCAGGCGCGCGCTCCACGAATGCGCTCGAATCGTGCCTCGCCCATCGGGACAGACGACCTTCCAGGAACAGGTCGCCTGTACAGGAGAGAATTTCTCGCAAGTCCAGTCCAGGTTGCGACCTGTCGCAGAACACGGACACGTCAGTCTTGTAATCCTGTCCCGAAAGGATGGTCAGGATGAGCTCGTCGAATCGGCTGAGGCGCAGGGCGCCTTCCGTGGTCCTTCTCGGAAAGAAGCATGACAGAAGCTCCCACAAGGGGGCAAGCTCTGGGAACCCTTCGACGCCAGCCATGCAGCTCTCGACGAAGGCCAAGGGATCCTCCTCGGTGTAGCTTTCCCAGAGGCGAACGGCACGGTCGTAGCGCTCCGCTGGCCAAGGGCATGATTCGTCGAGACGATCCAGAAGAGCCTTGTCCAAATGGTCCGCTACCGATGCGGAGCAGTTGAACCGCGGAACGATCGGCGGCTCTGGAGGACTTGTTCTTGTGCCGTACACAAACTCGAACTCGGCGACAATGACGTCACTGCATGCGATCCCGATGTGCCTCAACCAGCTACAGGCCCTCCATAGGTTCACTCGCTCGTGGAGGCTCACTGATACCCACAAGACGACGGGCGGCTCCCAGCGAACATCCGGAGCGTAGAGCCGATCCCACTTTTCGCCAGAATCATCCCTATCGGAGTGGGCTTCAGAGAGGGACAACCACGTCTCGCGGAGCCGGTTATGTTCTGCGGCATCCCGACGGCTCGGTCCGATGACAAGACAGTCTGACGCGCGCACGACGTTGGTAGCACCGAGCTGAACCAGGCGGTCTGCTGTTGGCGGATCAAAGGCGACGTGCGTCGCATCAAGAAGCATAGGGGCGTCCGTCATGCTCAATTAAACCCACACTCGTAGCATTCACTGTATTTGTAGGGCCGTTTGTCCTGGCAATCTTCGCGGCAGTAATCACAAAGACTCCTGTGACCAATCGGACGCGTGCACCGCCGCCCCATGTCCCTGCATTTTTCGTACATCTCGGTACATTCGTGAACTGGCGTGCACCCTGCCATTAACGCGGACGAGTCGCTGCCCACGTCTTCGCTTCCGCCTTCGTCGTCTTCGCCGTTACTTGGGAAATCTCCCGCCCCTGCGGATTCTGTCGGGTATCCAGCACCCGCGCTTCCCGGCTCCACTGTGTCGCAAGTGTAGGACAAGTCGCATGCCGACACGAGCACCGCTGCGAGCCCGCCGCACGACACGAGCGCGCTCGCCTTCTTCAAGCCGTCTCCCATGTTTTCCTCCCCTTTCCGGATGCGCGCACCGTTCTCCCACTGGAAGGCGACGTCAACAGATTGTCTACATCACGACTATGTTGATGCGGTAGTGCGTACGAATCTGGTGCGGTCGGCCGCATGTCGCGCGCGGGCAACTTGCTGGCCATTGCGAAGGCTGAGCGCTCCCGGTCGCGGCGGTGACGGTGGGGCCATTCGCCAGGCGAGGCTACCAGATGCCTCTCACTGCGCCCGCTGCCAGGGGGAGGAGTACGGCCGCCGGTAGTGCGGCACCGGGAACTGCTTGCTACCCGCGGGAACGCGCCGGCGCTTGGCTTCGGCGGCTTGCATGGGGTTTCCTTCCTGGAACCGTGGGGTCGGATGGGGCTGGGGGCGGAGATGCAGCGGTGCGGCGGCGGCCGGCGCCGTTGGTGGTCTTGCCGTTCTGCTCACGCTCGGCGCGGAGGCGCTCGAGGACGACGGAGGCGGGCTCGTCGTTCGAATCCTGGGGGACGAGCTCGCCGCGGAAGGCTTTGGCGAGGATGGCGCGGTCGAGCAGATCTTGTGCTGCGCGAGCCGGATGTACAGCCGTTTCAACCTTTTGCGTCCACCGTTGCAGAGAGCGAACACGCTCTACAACCACGTCCATCTCGCCGCGCGGCCCGACTGGAACCGCGCACTTCCTCAGCGTATCGATATTCAGCGTTTTTCGAGCGACTTCTCTAGCGTCGAGGTTCAGCCGGTGCTGCATTGTTGTGGAGGAGAGCCACGACGCAAGCCATGCGGCCGGAACAGCATCGGCCACGATACGGGCAACGGCACGTGCGATATTGGCACCTGCAGTATCAGGAGGCGCCACGGCCACGCGGCCAATCGTGCCCACTACTGAAACTAAGACCTCTCCTCCCTGGAGACGTGACCGGCTATATTCTGCATCGACGGTCGCGTTGATAGTCCGAAGCTGACTCGTCAGAACTGTCCCACTTTCCAGATCACAGACTCTGACCAGCGGTACGCCACGTTCATCCTCATCACCTGGTTGGACAACGCCGTAGCAGATGGGCCGCTCGCAACTGCTCACCTCATCGATGCTCGTCCAGCACCACCCCTCCGGCAGCTCCAGTAGCTCGCTCGCATCCACCGCCGCGGGTTCCTCGTACTTCTCCTTCCACCGGTCGTCCCCCGGCACCTTCCCCTTCGCCCGCATCTTGACGAGCTCCGCCTCCTCCCACCGCCGCCGCCGCTCGGCGCGGATCCGCTTGAGCAGCTCCTCGGCCGGCTCCACGTCGGGGTTCTTCTCCCGCCAGTCTGCCGTGAGATCGCCGCGGAAGGCGGCTGCGAGCACGGACTGGCGGAAGCGCTCGAGGAGCGCGGGGATGGCGTCGAGTGCTTCCTTGGCGCGGCGGTTGCGGGAAGTAAGCTCGTCGAGCTTGTTGACAATGCGATGCTGCTCGGCGAGGGGAGCCAATCGCAGCACCCAATTAGATATGCGGTCGGCGCCCAGATGGTTGATTCCGATGCCCTTGCCCGCATCGGCGAATCGGCCTGACCGAGCATCGTTCAAGAAGTGATAATATAGATATTCCGGCAGGGGCATTTGCGAGCGAATGCGAATGAGAGTATTCTGGAAGCAGGTGCCATCGATTTCTCCGCGCCAGATAGCGGGCTTGCCTACTTCGCTCGCACTGCCCGACGCCTCACTCAGCAGCACATCGCCTGGATGTAGGCGATATGTCTCGAATTCTCGCGGTTCGAAGTTCATCTTCTTAATATCGGAGAGTTCGAGACCATTCCAGGTGACATTGGCTGCGCGGAGATAGGGTCTAAGGTAATCGCCCGCCACTTTGTCCGGTGAGCGCTGCCTGCCGAGTCGGACTTCGGAAACATGGCTCGCGATCACGGAGATCCAGCCCGGAGGGAGATCATCGCTGTAACTCACGCATCCACCCCTAGCGCCGCCTGGAGCGCCTGGATCTCAGCCGTCGCGATCCGCAGCTTTTCAAGCATCTCCGCCGCGATCTCCTCCGGCTCCGGCAGGTCGGCTGCCCCATGCACGCTTTCGTCCTTGAGCCAGCTTATGTCGAGGTTATCCCCCCGACCCTTGATCTCCTCCCGGGTAAACCTCCGGAAGCGCCCCTCCTCCCCCTGATCCTTCCGCCGGCTCTTCCCGTACGGATCGCTCCCGAACGCCTTCTCGAACTCCGTGAAGTGCTCCTGCCCGAGCGGCGTCCTCTTCCCGAACGAGGGCATGTTCGCCCGCAGGTCATAGACCCACACCGCCTTCGTGTTCCCCTTGTCTTTCTTCTCCTCCCCGCGCGTGAAGAACAGCACGTTGGTCTTCACCCCTTGCGCGTAGAAGATCCCCGTCGGCAGCCGCAGGATCGTGTGCAGATCGCACTTGTCCATCAAATCTGCCCGGATCTGCGCCCCGGTGTTCTCCTCGAAGAGCACGTTGTCGGGCAGCACCACCGCGGCCCGCCCGCCCGGCTTCAGCCCTCGGTAGATGTGCTGCAAGAACGCGAGCTGCTTGTTCGACGTCGGGTACGTGAAGTCCTTCCGCGACGGCAGCCCGCCCCCCTTCTTCGTCCCGAAGGGTGGGTTCGTCAGGATCACATCCGCAGGCGCCAGCCGCTCGCCGTCGGACGCGAGCGTGTCCCCGCGCACCAGGTTCGCCTCGATGCCGTGCAGCATCAGGTTCATCAGCGCCAGCCGGTGCGCGTCCTCCACCAGCTCGATCCCGTAGAACGCCTTCTTCTTCTGAAAATCCTGCTCGCGCTGGCTCAGCTCATAGATCTTGTCATCCGCCCTGATGAACCGATCCGCCGCGATAAGAAACCCCGCCGTCCCCGCCGCCGGATCCTGCACCAGCTCCCCCGCCTTGGGCTGGACAAGCCGCACCATGCAGTCGATGAGCGGCCGCGGCGTGAAGTACTGCCCTGCGCCCGACTTCTTCTCGCTCGCGTTCCGCTCGAGCAGGTCCTCGTACATGTTGCCGAGGCCCTCCTCGCGCGCCGAGTACCAGTCGAGCCGCTCGATCTCCTTCACCAGCGTTCCCAGGTTCTTCGGTTGCTTGATCGACGTCTTGGCGTTGACGAAGATCGCCTGCACGCGCCCTGACGCCTCGGTGCCCAGGTGGAGCAGCGTGGCGCGGTAGAAGTTGAGCAGCCCGACACCCTCTTTCGCAGCGAGGTCGTCCCAGCGGTACCCCTTGGGCAGCTCCTTCTCCGTGCCCGTCTCCTTCGCCATCTTGAGGAAGAGCAGGTACGTCAGCTCGGTGAGGTATTCGTGGTAGGTGATGCCGTCGTCCCGCAGGACGTGGCACAGATCCCAGAGCTTGCGGACGATGTCAGCGGTCGTCATGGTCGGCGCTTTCCACCTACCACAGTCAGCCGGCCGCCTTCTCCCAGATCGCCTCCTTCAGGTCGCCCAGCACTTGCTCGAGCTGCCCGTCGAAGATCTTGTCGATCCGCTGGAAGCCGCCGTCGGCCTGGAACTGCCCGCGATCGAGCGCCGCCCGGTCCACGACCTCGTCCGCCTTGATCTGCTTGCCGATGCGCTCGAGCCACTTTCGCTGCACGCTCGTCCACGCGCGGCCCTGGCCGATCTTCGCCACCGCCCGGTCCACCCGCTCGCCATAAGGCACGAGCGGATCACCGAGCGAAGCGCGCCGGATGAAGCCCATGACGGAGGCGGCGATGTCGGCGTTCGTCTTGTACCGCCACGCGGCCCGCAGCCCCGCCTCGCTGTAGCCGGCCCCGTCGAGCGCGAGCTTGAGCTCCCGGAGCTGCTCGCGCGTGAGGTCGCGCGGCCGCTGCGTGACCAGCATCAGCGCCGGGAGCGCGTTGCCGTTGTCGCGAAGATACGCCGCGAAGCCTTCCAGGTAATCGTCCGGCCGCGCCACCTTGCCGTGGCCAGGCCCCACCTCGATCACCCGGTCGGGGTGCTCCGAGACGATCATCGGCCGGCCAGCCTCGCTCTTCTTGTCCAGGAATGAGACGAGATACCCGTGCTGGGCGAAGAACTCCGCCGCAGCCTCCGGCGTCCCCGCCTTGAGCAGGCGCGCGACCTCGGCCGGCGACATTCCTGCGAGGTTCTCGAACCGGGACAGGTTATCCCCCTTGAGCACCTGCCGCTTGCGCTGGAGCTTGGCGATGAGCTGCTCGAGCACCGCCGCCCGCGCCTCGGCGTCCTTCACCGTCCGGAGCTCGCCCACGAGCGCCTCGAACGAGAAGCTCACGTCGTTCACCACCGGCGTCATCGAGGTGAGGCGCTCGAAGTTCTCGTACAGCGCCACCGCGTCGAAGATGCGGAAGCTCGCCTTGTCGATCTGCGGGCACAGGCGCGTGGCCCGGCCGAGCATCTGCTCGTACAGGATGCGGCTCTTGACCTGCCGCAGAAAGACGAGGTTGCAGATCGCCGGGACATCGACGCCCGTGGTCAGGAGATCCACGGTGACGACCACGTTGGGGAGGCGCTCGTTCTTGAAGTGCCGGATGAGCTGGAGCGGGCGATCGACGCTGGGGTGGCCGGTGATCTTGGCCACCGCCCCCTCGTCGACCCTGCCGTATTGAGCGGCGAACGCCGCCTCCAGGAACCTGACGACCAGATCGGCGTGAGCGTCGTTGACGCAGAAGATAAGGGTCTTCCCTGGGAGCGTGGGGTCGATGTGCCTGGCGAGCTCGGCGCACACGACCTCGTTGAAGCTCTCGGTGATGACCTTGCTGTTGAATCCGTCGATGTCGATCTTCACCTCGTCCTTGACGTCGACGAGCTCCACGGCGGCGGTGCGCGGGTCGATGCGCCGCATCTGCTCGCCCTTCTTCCAGATCATCCCCTTCCTCGCGAGCTCGGTGACGATGGACACCGGCGGCTCGTGGTCGACGAGGCAACCGTCGATCACCGCCTCACGGTACGAATAGAGGAAGACCGGCTTGCCGAAGATCTCCGCCGTGTGCGCCGCGGGCGTGGCCGTGAGGCCGATCTTCACCGCGTCGAAGTGATCGAGGACGCGCCGGTACCTGGAGACGTAGTCGTCCAGGCTGCGGAAGCTCAGCTCGACGTCGCTCATCTCCTGGTCGAGCGTGTACCCGCGATGACACTCGTCGACGACGATGCAGTCGTACTGGTCGACCGGCGGCACGTCGCTCTTCTCCTTGTCGCCCTCCTCCTTCGGCGAGAGGACGCGCTTGACCATGCCCTGGATGGTCGCGACATGCAGCTTGGTGCCCGCGTCGGGCCGCACGTCGTCGAGACCCTTGATGTTGTAGATTTCCGCGAACGTCTGCAGGTTCTCGAGCCGCGCGTCCTTGAGCGCGTCCACCGTCTGCTCCCCGAGCGCGCTCCGGTCGACGAGGAAGAGCACGCGCCGGAACCGCTGGGCCTTGATCAGCCGGTAGACGAGCCCGATGGCGGTGCGCGTCTTCCCCGTCCCCGTGGCCATCGCCACGAGGCACGCCCGCTGCCCGCTCTCGATCGCCGCCTCCACGGCCCGGATGGCGCTGATCTGGTAGTCGCGCAGATCGAGGTAGCCCGTGGGCTCACTCCCCAGCTTGGCGTGGGCGGCGTCGATGTCCTGCTTGAAGAGCGCGACGAGCCCCTCCGGCGTGTACCAGCCCTGGAGCGGGCGCGTGAGGTGGGCTGGCCGCCGCGCGTCGCGGAACCAGATACCGCTCTTGGTCTCGAGCTGCTTGAGATACGCCCGCCCGTTCGTGGCGAAGAGGAACGGCACCTTGTGCGCCCCTCCCCATGGACCACCCGCGAACCTGGCGTCGCCCTCCACCTGGAAGCCACGGCTATAACGCGTGGTCTGCTGCTTGAGCACGTTGGCCACGTCCACGCTCATCTTCTTGGCTTCGACGACGGCGAACGCCTCGAGCCCGACGAACAGCGCGTAGTCGACAGGGCCAGTCTCCGTCGGCCACTCGGCGATGGCGAGGTTCTTTCCCTTCTGCGGCCTCGTTCCCCGCCTGTAGTGGAGCTGCTCGGAGTCCGCTTCCCATCCGGCGTCGCGGAGCTGCTTGTCGATGAGCCGGCGGGTCGCGGCCTCGTCGAGGTGGATCGCCTGCGCTGCTTCCGCGGCGCGGTCGACAAAGGCTTGAACCTCCGCGGCGGGCGCCGCCGCGGCCTGGGCCTGGAGGGCGGCGAGCTCCGCGGCGAGCTGCGCGGCGAGCTGCGCCTTCTGGCGCTCGAAGGCCTCGACGTCCTTCGAGCGCTTCTGCTCGGCCTCAGTGGCGAGCGCTTCCCAGAGGGCCCGGTCCTCGGCCTCCTTCCGGGCGCGCTCCTCGGCGGTGAGGCGCTTCCTTGCCTCCTCCTCGGCGGCGGCTCGGACGGCCTCGATGTCGACCTTGCTCCTGGCCAGCTCTCCGCGCAGCCGCTCGAGCTCGGCGGCGAGCGAGGCGTCTTCCTTCGCCGGATCCGGGGGCGGCACGAAGGGCCCAGGGTCGAACTTCCTGTTGTTCCCGAACGAGCGCTGGAACCAGACGGCGAGCTCGCGCGCCATCTTGAGCTGGTGAAGCGCCTCGTGATGGTCGCCGCGGAGCTCGTGGGTCGCCTTGTTTCCGACGACGCGCAGGTCGTGGAAGAGCTGTCGTGTCGTCGCGTCGAGCGCGCCCCGGTCGCGGAGGCGGCCGATCAGCGTGGCCTGGTTGTCTTCGGGCGAGATGTAGAGCCCGAGGCGCGCGGCGGCGCGCTGAGCGAGGATCTCGCCGAACTGCCGCAGCTTCACCAGGCAGGTGTTCGGGTCCTCGGCGAAGTAGCGCTCCGCCTGCGTCCCGAGCACGACGAGGCGCGGGTCGTGGTGGGCGAGAAACGCGAAGTTGGGCGAGGCGGCAGGGGGCATGGATCGAGCTCGCGCGTGGGTGGGGGGGACCGTTCCATGGAACACCAGCCCGGGGTGCGGATGGAAGTGGAACGACCCGCCGTGCCGGGCGGTATCGCGCGAGGAGCAGACGTTCAGGTGCGCGCGCGGTCGACGGGCACGTCGAGACGACGTCAAATCGTCGTGAAAACGCATGCAGCGGCGCGGGCGCGCGCCGTTGCCGGGCCGGCGATGCCGTTGATAAAGTGGGCTATCCATGACGCGCTTGCGCTTGCGGTCGGTCCTGTTGCGGTGCTGCCTTCTCGGCGCGTTGATCGGCGCCACGGCGCCCTCGCGCGCGGCGCCGCCGCCCGGAGGGGCGCCGCCGGCGGCCGCGGCGCTGCGCCAGCAGGCGCGGATCGCCTTCTTCGGGCGGCGGTGGGCGGACGCCGAGGCGCGCTTCGAGGCCGCCCTGGCGGCGCCCGACGCCGCGGGGATGACCGAGGCGCAGCTGGCCGAGGTCCTCGGGTATCTCGGGCTCTCCGAGCTGGAGCAGGGCAAGCACCGGGAGGCCGCCGAGCACCTGGGGGAGAGCCTCGAGCACGACGCCGCCCTGAAGGAGGCGCTCGTCCGCCGGTTCACGAGCGCCTTCAACAAGGCGCTGGAGCACGTCGGAAGGATCTACGTGGCTGCCGCCCCGCCCGACGCCGAGGTCCTCCTGGACGGGGAGCCGATCGGCACAGGGGCCACGGTCCTCGAGCTGTTCGTCGATCCGGGGAAACACACGGTCCTGGCCCGACTGTCGGGGTACGAGGAGCTCTCGCAGCGGGTCGAGATCGCCGCTGGGGGCACGGTCGGCGCGGCGCTGACGCTCTCTCGCGTGGCCCCGCCGCCCCCGCCCGCCCCCGAGCCGAGCGCCAAGAAGAGCGAACCGGTCGCGCCGGCCGCGGCCCCGCCTGGGCCCTGGACGTCGTGGCCGGGAACACTGCGGATCGCGGGGATCGCCGTCACGACGGCCGCCATCTCCTCGGGGACTGTCTTCATGCTCCGGGCGAACGTCCTCGATGGAGACATCGATGAGCGCGGCGACGGCCTCGACCGCGATCCAGCATGGACCTCCGACGCGTGCCGCCAGGTGCCGCAGCCCTCCGCATGCCCCGAGCTCCACCGCTTGCGCGTCCAGCGCGACACGTCCCGCGCCCTCGGGGCCGCCCTTGTCGCGACGGGGGTCGTCGTTGGCGCTGCGACCGTTGTGTCCTTCTTCGCGGGCTCCTCGTCCCCGCGAGCGAATGCGGCGCCGGCCGCCCTCCGTGTCTTGCCGGTGACGACGGCCCAGCAGATCGGCGTTGTGGCGCTCGGGGCGTGGTGAGCCCGCCACCCATGACGGGGATCACCGTCGGCGCGGCCTTCGCGGTGTCCCCCGCGGAGGCCCGCGGCGCGTCACTTCGGCCTGATCTCGGTGAGGACGAGCAGGTACTCCGGCGGGTTGTTCGGCGACAGCTTGGCGTACGGGTTCTCCCTGGTGGGGAAGCCGGTGAAGCGCTTCGTGCTGTACTCGCCCCAGGAGGGGTTCTTGAAGAGCGGGATCACCGGCGCGTTCTGCGCGTAGAGCACCTGCACCTCGTCGAGGATGCGCTTCTGCTCCGCTGACTCCGTCGCCGCCTCGAACTGCTGGAACAGCTTGTCGGCCTCCTTGTCGCCGTAGCGGTGCCAGTTGCGCGCGCTCGCCTCGCCGACGGGCTTCACGAGCTCCGCGGACATGAGATCTCGGTAGTAGTTGTAGGGCGTCGGCTCGACGGTGGTCCACCCCATCGACATGTCGAACGTGCCCTTCTGGAGCGCCTCGAAGAACGCGCTGAAATCGTACGCCTTGAGCGAGGCGTCGATGCCGAGCTGCTTGAGGTTCTGCGTCATGATCTGGACCGCGCGGACCCAGTCGGACCAGCCGGTGACGACGTTGATCTCGAAGCGCATGGGCTTGCCGTCCTTCACCCGGATCCCGTCCGGGCCCGGCGCGTACCCGGCCTCGTCGAGCAGCTTCTTCGCCCTCTCCACGTCGAGCTTCACCCAGTCGCCCGCCGCCACGGCCTTCGGGTTGCGCCAGCGCTCGTAGGAGTCGTCGAGCCCCGTCGCGTCCGCCGGCTGGGTGTAGTCGTTGGACGCGATCTTCACGATCTGCGCCCGATCGATGCCCATGCTGATCGCCTTGCGCACACGCACGTCGTCGAACGGCTTCTTCGTGCTGTTCGGGTAGAGCGTGGCCATGCCGCCGACGAGCGGGAACCAGTAATGGTGGTTCGCCGGATCCTTGGCGACATAGACCTTCTCGATCTCGGGGACGAACGCGCCCGCCCAGTCGACCTCGCCGTTGATGATCGCCAGGTTGACCTGGTCGTTGCCCGGATACGCCGGGAAGCGCAGCCCATCGACGGCCGGCTTCCCCTTCTGCCAGTAGTTCGGGTTCTTGCCGAGCTCGTAGACCTGGTTCTGGAAGGTCTTGATCTCGGTGAACGGCCCCGTCGCCACGGGGTTCTCGTTCGCGTACGTGACCGGATCGGCGACGTCCTTCCATTTGTGCTCCGGCACGATCGGCTGGTGGCCGATGTAGCTGAGCCCCGGGACGTACGGCCGCTTCAACGCGAACTCCACCGTCGTGTCGTCCGTCGCCTTCACGGACTCGACGAACTTCCACACCCCCGAGAGGTCGAGCGCGGCGTGCTTCTTCAGGAGCTCGAACGTGAACACGACGTCCTTCGCCGAGAACGCTTGTCCATCCGACCACTGGACGCCGGAGCGGGTCGTGAAGGTGAGCCTCTTGTTCCCGTCGCTCCACGCGTATTTCGTGGCGAGCCACGGCGTGTACTCGCCCTTCATCGTGTTGAAGATGAGCATCGGCTCGTAGATGCCGGCGAGCGTCGGGAATCGCACGCTCCCCTCGGCGAGCAGGGGGTTGAAGCTCCGCACCCAGGAAGCCTGCTGCTCCCTCGAGATCGTGACCATCGAAGCGCCCTTCGCCGCAGGCTTCGACGCGGACGCGGCCGACCCCTCCGGCGCGCCACGCGCCGCCTCGGCTTTCTCCTTGGAAGAACAGCCCGCGGCGGCGCCGGCGGAAAGCATCAGCGCCGATAGAAAGAAGATGCGACGCGACATAAGTCCAGTCTTCATGACAAGCCTCTCCGCGCGGGCGACGCCGGGTCCCCGCGACGCTCCATCCCCGTGACAGCGCGCGGCGCCGTCGCCCGGCAGACAGGGGACGACGGACGGCCGCGCGAGGTCCTCCATGCCGGGCTCGGCATGGCATGGAACACTTTACCGGTTAAGTCATGTGGGTGTCAACGCGCAGACGTGGCCTGGTCGAGCGGGTCGCGGGCCCGCGCGCGCCGGAGCCGGAGCCGGAGCCGGAGCCGGACAGGGACACGCGAGCAGGGGGCTCACCCGCGCGTGGTGCCCGCTGATTCCGGACCTCCTCCTTCATGCTTCATGTCGCAGAGGAGGCGCTGCTCGAAAGTTAACCATGTTGACAAACCATCGTTGAAAACGATAGAGGTCGTAGTGTTGTCCTGAGCTTGAAATCGACTCACTTCCCCTCTGCCAAGGAGCTCCTCCCATGAGATCGAATCCGCTGATGAACAAGCCGTGGAGCGCTCATCTCGGCTCGGCGCTGGCGCTGATCGTCGCTCCCCTTTCGCTGGGCTGCGTGAGCGAGATGGGCGACGAGGGCGAGGGGACCCTGGACGAGGCCGTCGGGGAGGCCCAGGCGGCGATCGGCTGGTCGGGGTACAGCTGGGGATGCGGCGGGAGCTGCGACCTCAACCTGGGGACGGACGTCGACCGGACGTGCTTCCTCGCAGGCGTCTGGGGCAAGCTCGGGGCCAGCTCTCAGGCCTCGGTGCGCGTACAGCGGTCCGGCGGCGACTGGATCCTCGAGGTCGACGCCGCCAGCGGCCAGAACCTGGGCGCCAACGCCGTGTGCGTCAACACGGCGGAGAACAGGACGGGTCAATACACCTGGACCTGGGGACCGGGGGAGGGCCTGCCGACGAGCATGGGATTCGGCACGTCGTCACGGCGGTGCTTCCTCACGCAGGTGATCAGCGACGGCGCGTTCAGGTTCAACAACTGGATCACGGACTACGCGAAGGTGCGCAAGGACGCCTCGGGCGAATGGTTCCTCGAGGGCGTCAGCACCACGGGCGTGGATACCCCGGTGACGGCCACGGTGAAGGCCATCTGCGTGGACGTGCCGCAAAACTACGGCGCATGGCAGTGGCTCGCCGGCAACAACCATCGCGTCGATCTTCTGGCGAGCAATTCGGTCGGCGGGGTGGCGTGCGGCATGACAGGGCTGGGCGGGCCCTTCACCTCGAACAACTGGACCGACGGCGTCTGGCTCGAGTACAATCCAACGACGCTCGACTGGGAGCAGCACACCGTCAACAACAAGACGGCCTGGTCTCAGTGCGTCCGGTGACCGGCACGGCGGCTTGACGGAGGAATGCCGTCCAGGGCCCGGATCCGGCGCTCGGCGGCGCCGCCGGCTCCGCATGTGCGGTCGTCTGCGGGGGCGAGCGTCCCCCGCGCCTCCACGCCCACGCGGCGGCTCGGCGTCTTCACGGCACCTCTCGGACGCGCGCTGTGATGTAATGGGCCGTGTCCACCCCCGGGGCAGCGGCTGCCCAGGGGGATAACCCGCGGTGAGCCCTTGAGCGCTTCTCCTCCCAAAGCGACGATCGCCGTCCTCGAGCGGAACCGCGTCGTCGGCCAGCGCATCGCCCGCGCGATGTCCGCTGCCTCCGGCCTGCAGGACGTGCCCGTCGCCAGCGATCCCGCCGAGCTGCGCGCCCGGCTGTCCGAGCGGCCCCTCCTGCTCGGCTGCGACGCCGCCGATCTCGACCTCGCGCTCGAGTGGGCGGCCGAGCGATACCCCAGCATGCACCTGCTCGTGTGGACCTCGGGCAGCACCGACGCGATCCTCCACGCCGCCCTGAAGGAGCCCCGCCTCTCCAGCATCGTCGGCTGGCCGAGCTTCGCCTCCATGCCGCGGCCCTGGGAGATCGCCCTCGCCGTCCGCCGCATCCTCAAGCCGCTCGCCCTGCCGCCTCGGCTCTCCGACCTGCTCTCCTGGGGCGCCACCATCGTGAAATGGCGCCCCCGCACGAGCGACGACCGAGACCGCACCGTCGCCGAGGTCGCGCACTGGGCCGAGCGCTCCGGCGCCCCGGCGCGGGTCGCCGAGCGGATCGCCTCCCTCGCGCACGAGCTGCTCATGAACGCGATGTACGACGCGCCCGTCGACCGCCGCGGCCGGCCCCGCTACGCGCACGACAGGCGGCGCGACCTCGTGCTCGAGGAGAACGAGATCCCCACCCTGCGCCTCGGCACCGACGGCGCGTACCTCGCCCTCCAGGCCCACGATCCGTTCGGCGGCCTCCGGCGGCACCACGTCTTCGAGGGCATCACCCGCGGCCTGAGCGCCCGCGGCGCCGACTCGACGAGCGCCCCCGTGCTCGACACGTCGCGCGGCGGCGCCGGGCTCGGCATGCTCAAGATCTACGCGGCAGGCGCCGTGCTCGTCGTCGACGTCTCGCCCATGGCCTCGACCATGGTCACCTCCTTCTGGGACCTCGACGTCAACCCGCGGGAGTTCCGCTCGCTCCCGGCGTCCCTCCACTTCTTCGAGCGCTCCACGCCGGCGATCGAGACGCTGGAGCGGACCGGGTGGTGACGCCCGCGCGCGGCGCAAGAGGACGGCGAGCCGGCCGAGGCGGGCGCCATGGCTGAGATCGATCCGCTCCTCGCGCGGCAGCTCCGGCGCCTCGGGATCGAGGACCTCGACGCGCCGCCCGACAAGGAGACCTGGCACAAGGTGGTCGCGCGCATCAGCGAGCACTACCGCCACGTCGCCGACGATCGGAGCCTGCTCACCCGCTCGCTCGACCTCTCCACGAACGAGATGGGCGCGCTGCACCGGCAGCTCCTGGCCGAGCGGGACCGCCTGCGCAGCGTCGTCGTGGCCATCGGGGACGCGCTGACCATCTTCCACGACGCCGCGAGCTCGCAGGTCGAGCCGTCGCGGCCGATCGAGGTCGGCTCGACGATCTCCACGGCCAAGCGGCGCTTCGCGTCGAAGCTCGGCGAGCTCTTCTCCCTGAGCGGCGCGGCGCCCGGCGGCGCGGCCCAGGACGCCGCGGGCGCGAGCGGCTCGGACGAGGCGATCAACGAGGTCCGCGTGCAGCTGGTCGCGCTCGGGGACCGGCTGGTGCAGCTGCTCTACGACACGGCGGAGAAGGCGTCGCTGAAGAAGCAGCTCGAGGTCGCGCGCGCCGTCCAGCAGATGCTCGTGCCGAGCGAAAACGTCATCGAGCGGCCCTCGCTGCGGCTCGCCAGCCACTTCCAGCCCGCGGCGGAGTGCGGCGGCGACTGGTGGACGTTCCACGATCTGCCGGACGGCAGGCTGCTCACCGTCGTCGGCGACGTGACAGGGCACGGCATCTCGTCCGCGATCATCACGGGGGCGGCGAAGGCCGCCTGCGACGTCGTGCGCACGTTCGCGCGCGAGGCGATCGGCCCGGCGCAGCTGCTGCGGGTCATGAACTGCTCGATCTTCGAGGCAGGGCAGCAGAAGTTCCTGATGACGTGCGCGGCGTGCATCTTCGACCCCGCAGCCGGCTCGATGACCCTCGCGAACGCCGGGCACCCGTTCCCTTATCTGGTCAGGAACAACGCGCTCCGGCAGCTCGCCGCGCAGGGCGAGCCGCTCGGGGCGGCGAGCTCGGCCGAGTACACGTCGAGCACCATCGCCCTGGAGGGCGGCGACGCGCTGCTCTGGTTCACCGACGGCGTGACCGAGTGCGAGAACGAGTCGAGCGAGCAGTTCACCGAGAAGCGGCTGCGATCGCTCTTCCAGAGCGTGGCCGCCTGCCCGCCCGAGGAGGCGAGGGACGCGATCGTCGAGGCGGTGTCCAGGTTCCGCGGCGAGCGCTCCTTCGACGACGACGTGACGCTCGTCGTGGCGCGCGTGTCGTGAGGGCTTCGTAGGGGGCCAGGGGAGTGCGAGCGAGCTCGACCGCCCCGTCGTGGCGCCCGGCTCACCACGTCCCGACGCCCGCCGTGGCCCGCGTGCTGTAGCCTGAGAGCGCGGAGCTCCATGATCCTCGAGACATTCCACTACGATCGGGACACCAAGAAGTGGTCCGTGCGGGTGCTGCCGGTGCTCGACAGCGAGCGGACGCTGGTGCTGGCGTTCGGGGCGCCGGAGCTCCTCGACGACCCCGGGGCGATCCGCGAGCTGCGGCGGGCGTACCCGCGGTCGCACGTGGTGGGGTGCTCGAGCGCGGGGGAGATCGCGGGCACGTCGGTGCGCGACGGGACGCTGACGGTGGCGGTGGCGCGGTTCGAGCGGACGACGCTGGCGACGGCGCAGGTGGAGGTGGCGAGCGCGTCGGGGTCGTTCGCCGCGGGGCAGGCGCTGGCGCGCAAGCTGGAGCGGCCGGGGCTGCGCGGGGTGCTCGTGCTGTCGGAGGGGCTCGGGGTGAACGGCAGCCAGCTGGTGCGCGGGCTGAACGCGGTGCTGCCGGAGTCGGTGGTGGTGACCGGAGGCCTGTCCGGGGACGGGACGCAGTTCAAGCGGACGTGGGTGTGCGCGGGGGACGTGGTGCGCAGCGGGCTCGTGGCGGCCGTGGGGCTGTACGGCGAGCACGTGGTGATCCAGCACGGGTCGAAGGGGGGCTGGGACAAGTTCGGGCCGGAGCGCGTGGTGACCCGCTCGGAGGGCAACGTGCTCTACGAGGTCGACGGGCGCCCGGCGCTCTCGCTGTACAAGGAGTACCTCGGGGACAAGGCGGCGGAGCTGCCGGCGTCGGCGCTCCTGTTCCCGCTGGCGTTGCGCGCGACGGCGCAGGACGAGAAGGCGCTCGTGCGGACGGTGCTGGCGGTGGACCACGACGCGCAGTCGCTGACGTTCGCGGGGGACGTGCCGAGAGGGCACCTGGTGCAGCTGATGAAGGCGGACTTCGAGCGGCTGATCGGGGGCGCGGAGCAGGCGGCGAGGGCGGCGAGCGAGGCGGGGAGGGCGGGCGGGGACAGCGCGCTGGCGATCGCGATCAGCTGCGTGGGGCGCCGGATCGTGCTGGGCGACCGGACCGAGGAGGAGGTCGAGGCGGTGGCGGACGTGCTGCCGAAGGGCACGCAGGTGACGGGGTTCTACTCGTACGGGGAGATCTCGCCGTACGCGACCGGCCACTGCGACCTGCACAACCAGACCATGACCCTCACCGTCCTCTCCGAGGCGCCCACGCCGCTCGCCAGGAGCGAAGGCCCGCGGGAGCGAAGGCCGCGCGCCGCGAAGCGGGCGCCGGCCGTGGCGGCGCGCGTCGTCGCGCAGCCGGCCGGCGGGATGGCGGAGTTCGAGGAGCTCGAGATCGCGTCGGACTCGACCTTCACGTCCGAGACCTCCTTCGACGCGCCGGCGCCGGCGTCGGCGTCGAGCGCGACGCCGGGGCCGGCGCCGCTGTCGCCGGGGCGCGAGGGCGAGGAGCCGCGGCCGACCATCCGGGTGCCGCCGAACGGCCGCAGGGCGTCGCGCCCACACAGCGCCGAGCCCGCCTCGGGGCCGGTCTCGTCGGGGCACAGCCCCACCACCGTGGACCGGCCGCCGCCCGCCGCCTGGGCGCTCCGCGCCGCGCCGACGCGGAGCGTGCCGCCCGCCGGCGCCGCCGGCCGCCTCGACAGCCTCGCGTTCGATCGGCGCGCGATCGGCGACGTGCTCGTCGTCCGGCTCGCCGGGCGCATGACCGAGGCGTTCAAGGGGGCGGCGCTCGCGCGGGAGCTCGAGGGCAAGGTCCTGCTCGACCTCGCCGGCGTCGAGCGGATCACGTCGTTCGGCGTCCGCGAGTGGCTCCAGATGATCCACGCGGCCCAGCCGCGCCTCCGCGCCCTCTACCTCGCGCGCTGCTCCGAGCCGGTCATCAACCAGCTCAGCATGATCCGGCGGTTCGCCGGCAACGGGCGGGTCGTCTCGTTCTATGCGCCGTACTGCTGCGAGTCGTGCGGCGCCCAGTTCGAGCGCCTCGTCGACTGCGCCCACGACGCGGCCTCGCTCGCGGAGGGCAAGCCGCCCGACGCGGTGTGCCCCCGCTGCGACGGCGCCGGCGCCTTCGACGACGACGCGGAGACGTATTTCGGGTTCGTCGCCCAGCACGGCGCCGGCGCGATCCCGCCGGAGGTGCGCGAGATCCTCCTCGAGCTCGAGAAGGCCGACGAGCCCGCCGTCGGCGACGTGGTGGAGAAGTCCGTCGAGGGGCGCGTCACGCGCCTCAAGGTGGGCAGCAAGCTGACCGCGACGATCCGCTGGAGCCGCATCATCGACGGCCTCGAGGGCCAGGTCGTCTTCGATCTGAGCAGCGTCCCCGCGGTCACCGCCGACGGCGCGGCGCGCTTCGAGTCGGCGCTCCGCAAGCTCGACGGCGCCGTCGAGGCGATCCGCATCGAGGGCTGTCCCCGGCTGCTCGCCGAGCGCACGGCGGGCCCCTCGTGGCCCGAGCTCGCGCGGATCGAGTCCGCGGTCGTCGAGGGCCGCTGCGCGTCCTGCAGCGCGACCCGGACCGTGCTCGTCGAGGTCGATCGGCACGCGCCCCTGCTCCGCGGCGGCCAGGACCCGAGCGTGACCTGCAAGCGCTGCAACACGCCGCTCGCCTTCGACGGCTCCCGCTCGCTGCTCTACGTCCTCGGCGCCCACGCGACGCGCGCCCCCTCGGTCCCGCTGCCGCCCGCCCTGCCCGCGGCAAGCGCGCAGCAGCAGCCGGCCGCGGCGCCCGAGGCGCAGCCGCGCGGCGCGGGCAGCAACGCGGCGTTCCTCGCGCTGCTCGGCGGGGTGGCGCTCGCGGCCGCCGGCTTCGCGGCCTGGCGCGGCGGCGTCGGCCCCGCCGCGGCGCCAGCGGTCTCGGCGGCGCCCGCGGCCTCGGCGGCGCCCGCGGCCTCGGCGGCGCGCGCGGGCGAGGCGCGCGCGCCGGCGCCGCCCGCGAGCGGCCCCGGCACGGCGGGCTGGTCGGTCATGGACGACCTCCCGCCCGCGTGGGTGGAGCGGCCGTTCGTCGTCGAGGGCGAGAGCGTGCTCGTCGTCGGCCGCGGCGGCCCCGCGGCCAGCGAGTCGGGCGCGCTCGCGGCGGCGCGCAACGGCGCGATCGAGCGCCTCACGTCCGGCCTCGCCGCGGAGCTCGCGGGCTCTCCCGCGGCCGAGCTCCTCGTCGCGCAGCCGCCGGCCGAGGCCGGCGCGGCGCAGCGCGCGGAGGTCGTCGAGCGCATCGCCGGGCGCTTCCTCGCGCAGGCCGGCGCGTTCGCGACGCCCGAGCGCGTGGACGCCGTCGTGCGGCGGGAAGGCGGCGGCGTGCTCGCCTTCGCGCGGTACAGGCTGTCCCGGCAGAGCTTCGACGCGGCCGCGGCGCTCTACCGCCAGACGGCCACGTTCCAGGGGCTCACCGTGGCGCGCTTCTTCCCGCAGCTCGAGGCGCGGGTACGCACCTCCGGCGAGCTCGTCGTCGTCGCGGCGGAGCGCCCGCGGCGCGGCGCGGATCCGGGGGTCGTCGCGGGGGACGTCGTGCTCGCGGTCAACGAGCGCCCCGTCCATTCGGTCGAGATCTTCGGGAAGGCCGCGGCGGACGCGTGGGCGCGCGCGCCGGCCGGTGGTACGATGACCCTCCAGATCGAGTCGCGCGGTGAGCGCCGCAGCGTGAGCTTCGCGAAATCCCAGGCCGAAGGCCCTCGATGAGCACCATGACCGCCCGCCGCGCTCCTTTCGAAGTGACGCCGCCGGCTCGCGCGATGGAGGCGGTCGAATGACCGAGCGCCACGCCGCCGGCCCGATGAGCGTCGGCGCGCGCCACCCCACCACGCTCGGCAGGTACCGCCTGATCAAGAAGATCGGCATGGGCGGTATGGCCGAGATCTGGGTGGCCTCCGTCGCGGGCATCTCGGGCGTGAAAAAGATCTGCGTGGTCAAGCGCATCCTCCCGCACCTCGTCGACAGCCCCGAGTTCGTGCGGATGTTCCTCGACGAGGCGCGCATCGCCGCCACCCTGGACCACCCCAACCTCGTCCAGATGTACGACATCGAGGACGTCGACGGCGTGCCGGTCATCGCGATGGAGTACCTCCACGGCGAGGATCTCAGGACCGTCCGGAAGTCGCTCCGGTCGGCGAACCGGCGGATGCCGATCGAGCACGCGATCACCATCGCGGCGGGCGTCGCGGCGGGGCTCCACTACGCGCACGAGAAGGTCGGCTTCGACGGCAAGCCGCTCGACATCGTCCACCGCGACGTGTCCCCGCACAACGTGATCGTCACCTACGACGGGGCCGTGAAGATCCTCGACTTCGGGATCGCGAAGGCGGCGAACCGCGTCAACGAGACGCGCGACGGCGCGCTCAAGGGCAAGGTCCCGTACATGTCGCCCGAGCAGTGCACGAGCGAGCACCTCGATCGCCGGAGCGACATCTACTCGGTCGGCCTGCTGCTCTACGAGATGTCGACGGGGAGCCGGATGTTCCGGCGCGGCGCCACCGAGTTCGAGCTGATGCGGGCGATCGTGGAGGACCCCGTGATGCCGCCGAGCGAGGTCTGCTCCGACTACCCGCCAAGGCTGGAGCGCATCCTGCTCAAGTGCCTGGAGCGGGATCGGGAGAAGCGGTACGCGACAGCGAGGGATCTCCAGATCGACCTCGAGGCGTTCGCCCGGGAGGAGCGGCTCGCCACCTCGGCGCTCGCGCTGTCGTCGTTCATGTCGGAGCTGTTCGGCCAGCGCGTGGAGGTGTGGCGGGGCGCGCTCGCCTCGGGGGCGGACCTCGAATCACACATCGTCAAGAAGGAGGAATCGATACAGAACGAGGACTCCTTCGCGGGCGCGCTCGACGCCATGGGCGCGGAGCCGCAGGCCGCCGAGACCGGGCGCCCCGGCGGGGTCGCCACGAAGCTCTCCGCGCCGCTCTTCGCGGCGTCGCGGCCCGACGCCGCGGGGGATCTGGACACGCCGCCGCGATCGAGGAGGCTCCCCGCGCTGTCGCTCGCGGACGCCGGCGCCGGCGTGGAGGGCGCGGAGCCGGAGGGGGCGCACGGGCACGGGCCGCGGGCCCTCACGGTGACCAAGCGGAGGCTGGGCAGCCTGCTGATCGTCTCGCTGTCGGGGCGGATGACCGAGGAGCTCCAGGGCCTCGCGGTCGCGCGCGGCATCTCCGGCCGCGTGCTCTTCGATCTGGGCGGGGTGCAGCGGGTCACGTCGTTCGGCGTGCGCGAGTGGATGGCGATGCTGGCCGAGGTGTCGCGGAGCGCGTCCGAGATCTACATCGGCCGCTGCACCGAGCCGATCGTGAACCAGATCAGCATGATCCGCCGCTTCTTCGGGGACGGGCGCGTCGCGTCGTTCTACGGCCCGTACCGGTGCGAGCGCTGCGGCGCCGCCTTCGATCGGCTGTTCGACTGCGACAGGGACGCGCACCTCGTCAGGACGCACGAGCCGCCCGCGAGCCCCTGCCCGCGCTGCGGCGCGGCGGCGGTGTTCGACGACGACGCCGAGAGCTACTTCGCGTTCGCGGCGATCCACGCGGGGATCGATCTGCCGGAGGACGTGCGGGCCGCGCTCGACGAGCTCGCGCGGCTCGACGCGGGGACCCACGAGGCGATCGAGAAGACGGTCGACGAGCGCGGGACGCGCATCCGCGTGCGCTGCAAGCTCGACGCGCACGTGCGGTGGAAGCGCGCGCTCGACGGGATCGAGGGGGCGCTGGTGCTCGATCTCGCGGGCGCGGCGGGGGTGACGTCCGAGGGCGCGAGGGCGCTCGCGCTGTCGCTCCGCGCGCTGGGCGGCGAGGTGACGTCGATCCAGATCGAGGGCTGTCCCGTGGTGCTGCTCGAGCACCTCGCCTCCGAGAGCCCCCCGCTGCGCGCGGAGGTGGTCTCGGCGATCGTCGAGGGCTCCTGCGAGCGGTGCGACGCGCCCCGGCAGACGCTGCTCGACGTGAAGGAGGCCGCGCAGGCCGCCCGCGAGGACCGGGAGCCGTACGTGCCGTGCAAGCGGTGCAACGCGCCGCTCGCGTTCCCGTGGCTCCGGCCGGCGCTGAGGCGCCTCGGCGCCGCGCCGGAGCCGGCGCCCACGCTCACCGGAGCGTCCGAGCCGGCGACGAAGCGCTCTGCCGCGGGGGGGCACGTGACGACGGCGGGGGCGGGGGCAGGGGCGCCCGCGGGCGCAGCGGCGCCGGCAGGGGCGCCCGCGGGCGCAGCGGCGCCGGCGGGGGCGGGGGCAGGGGCGCCCGCGGGCGCAGCGGCGCCGGCGGGGGCGTCTCCGCCGGCCGCGGCCGTCTCGGCGGCCGGTGGCTCCAGCTCGCGCGGGGTGCTCGCGGCGTTCGCGGCGGGAGCGCTGCTCGTCCTCGCCGTGGCCTTCGCCTACCAGGGCCGGGGACGCCCGCGCACCGCCGCCGGGGCGGACCCGCCGCCCGCGCCGAGCTCGGGGTGGCGCGCGGCGCCGCCGGCCGAGGAGAGCCCTCCGTGGATGGACCGGCCGTTCACCGCCGAGGGCGACGCGATCTTCGTTGTCGGCGAGGGCTCGGGCGCCAGCCGAGAGGCGGCGCTCGCTGTCGCGCGCGCCGACGCGATCTCCCGGCTCGCGAGCAACGTCCTGCCGGCGCTCGCGGGGTCGCAGGCGTACGCCTTCATCCAGGCGCACGGCGGCGGCGCGCGCCGCGCCGGCATGGCGGAGGCCGAGGCGAGCCGCTACCTGAAGCAGGTCGGCGCGTTCGCCACCCCCGAGCGCGTCGACGCGCGCTTCCAGGAGCGCGGCGGCGCGGTGGCGGCCGTCGCGCGCTACCGCATGCGCAAGGAGAGCTTCGACGCGGCCGTGCAGAGCTACGGGAGGACGGTCAGCGCGCTCGGGCTGACCGCGGCGCCCCTCTTCCCGCTGCTCGAAGGCGCGCTGAAGACGAGCGGAGACGCCGTCGTCGTCGCCGTGGAAGACAGCGGCCCCGCCGCCGCCGCGGGCGTCCGCGTCGGTGACGCGGTGGTCGCGATCAACGGCCGGCCGCTCGCCAGCTTTGAAGCGATGCGTCATGCGCTGCCGAGCGCGCAGGAGGGCGCCACCCTCGAGCTCACGCTCGAGTCGGGCGGCGCGCGGCGGACGGTCGCGATCAAGAGGCCGAGCGGGGCGCCGGAAGGGGGCTGAGCCAGGGCGGGCCGCGCCGCCGTGGTGCGCTCCCGCGAGCGGCGCGGGGCGCGGTGAGGGCGTCCGCGACATCGCGCCGCGCCGGCGCGCGAGCGTCGCGCAGGCCAGCGGCGGGGCAGAGGAGCGTCGCTTCCGCGGCATCGCCTGTCCGGCCGACGATCGGCTGCGCTATGCTGGCTGCCGCGGCGCGGCGTTCTCCGTCGGAGGTTTCGAACATGCGCGGCCTGGAAGAGATCGAAGGGCTGGAGGCCGGAACGCTGATCGCCGGCAAGTACCGCGTGGACCGGCTGCTCGACAAGGGCGCGATGGGCGCCGTCGTCGCCGCGACCCACGTCGATCTCGACGAGCTCCGGGCGATCAAGGTGCTGCTGCCGGCGACCGCGGCCGACCCGGAGATGTGCGGGCGCTTCCTGCAGGAGGCGCGGATCGCGTCGCGGCTCAGGAGCGAGCACGCGGTCAAGGTGCACGACGTCGGGCGGCTCGAGAGCGGGCTGCCGTACATGGTGATGGAGTTCCTCGACGGCCGCGATCTCCGGGTCATCCGCAAGCAGCGGGGGCCGCTGCCGGTCGAGGAGGCGACGCTCTACGTCATCCAGGCGTGCGACGCGCTCGCCGAGGCGCACGCGCTCGGGCTCGTGCACCGCGACGTGAAGCCGGCCAACCTCTTCCTGACGCACACGCGCGAGGGGACGCCGTGCATCAAGGTGCTCGACTTCGGCGTCTCCAAGGTGTCGCAGGCGGCGCTCCTCGGCGTCGCCGAGATGCGGACGAGCACGGGCCAGATGCTGGGGACGCCCCACTACATGCCCCCCGAGCAGATGCGCGGGCAGCGCGACGTCGACGCGCGCGCGGACATCTGGGCGGTCGGGTCGCTCCTCTACGTGCTGCTCACCGGCCGGTATCCCATGCACGCGCGCTCCGTCCAGACGGTCTCGCTCGTGCTCGGGGGCAAGTTCGTGCCGGAGCTGCCGTCGAAGGTCTGCCGCGGGCTCTCGCCGGACATCGATCCGATCATCATGCGGTGCCTCGAGCGGGATCGCGACAAGCGCTGGCCCGACCTGGCGGAGCTCACGATGGCGCTCCGCCCGTTCGCGCCGCCCGCGGCGCAGCCGCTCGTCGACCGCATCCAGCGCATGCTGCGCGGGGGCCTGCGCGACTCGCTGTCCGGGGCGCGCCCCGGCGTGGACGGCATCGACGCGGGGGAGCGCGGCTCGATCCCCACCACCATGGGCTCGGGCCCGTCCACCGGCGGCATGGCGATCGAGATTCGCCCGGAGCTGCCACCTCCCGTGTTCTCCGCGGCTCCTGAGGAGGCGGATCCGGTGGAGCGGAGCGAGGCCGTGACGGTCTCGGACCGCTCGCGCGCCCGGCAGGAGACCGACCTGGTGGAGCGGCGCGAGGCGGCGACGGTGTCAGACCGCCAGCGCGCCCCTGCGGAGGCGGATCCGGGGGAGCGGAGCGAGGCCGTCACGGTCTCGGAGCGCCCGCGCGCCCGGGCGGAGGCCAGCCCTGCGGAGCGGAGCGAGGGGGCGACGGTCTCGGGCCGCCCGCGCGCCCCTGCGGAGGCGGATCCGGTGGCGCGGAGCGAGGGCGTCGCGGTACCGGACCACGCGGGCGTCCGGGCGGAGGCCAGCCCCGCGGAGCGGAGCGAGGCTGCGGCCGGCTCGGACGGGCCGCAGCCCCGGGTGGAAGCTGGCCGTGTCGGGCTCGGCGCGGCCGGCCCGGCTCCGGAGAGGGCGCGCGTCGAGGAGGACGCCGACGAGACGACGCTCGCGGACACGCTCCGGCGGCTGCGCTCGCCCGTCAGGGCGAGCTTCGTCCTGGCGGCGGTGGCGGCGGCGATCGTCGTCGCGCTGCTGGTCAGCGGGACGCGGCCCGAGGAGCGGCCGTCGGGCTCCAGCGCTTCCGGGCCCCTCGCGGGCGCCACGTTGAGCGAGGCGCGCAACGCCGAGCCAGCCGGTCAGGTCGTCCCGGCGGCCGCGGCGTCTTCCGCGTCCCTGCCGCGGTCGTCCGAGCCGGCGGCGGACATCGAGCGCGAGGCGCTTCGAGAGCCGAGCCGGCGCACGGAGCAGGAGCCCCGGCGTCCCCCGGCCGCGCCGAGGCTCCCCGCGAGCGGGAGCCTCCCGAGCCCGGGCTCGCCCCCGGGGGGAAAGGGCGTTCCGGTCAGCGCTCCGCCCCGGTGACGCCGGAGGCGGAGACTCCCGCCTTGCGGGCGCTCGGGGAGAGGCCCTCTCGGGACAGGCGGTGAGGTGGAGTCGACGTGTCGTGAGCGCGGAGCGGCGGGCCGCGCCGCGCGCGCGTCACTTGCCCTGCGAGATGACGCCGCAGCCGATGCGGCCACCGGCGTTGCCGGCGGGCTGGCCGCCGTCATCCGCCTTCTCGTGGACGATGATGGCGCGGCCGAGGAACGTGTTCGGAGCGCCCTCCTTGAGATTCGCGCCCTTGGCGATGATCTCATGGGTGCCGGTCCCATCGGCCTTGACCTCGATATTGCCGAGATCGCCGAGGTGGCGAGCCGCGGCGTCGGGGAGGCCGTGCGGGTGGTTCTCGGGGTTGTAGTGCGCGCCCGCGCTCTTCGCGTCCGGCGCGCTGCAATCGCCGGTCTCGTGCACGTGGACGGCGATCTTGCCCTTGGGAGCGCCCGAGACCTGGACGGCGACCTTCACGCCGCCCTCGACCTCGGTGAAGGTCGCGGTGCCCTTGAGCTTCGACTTGGTCCGCGCCTCGATGGGCACGGAGACGCTGACCGGCGGCGCAGGCGGCGCCGGCGGCGCAGCGGCCTCCGGCGCGGCCGGCGGGCTGGCCTCGGGCGCCGCGGGCGCCTCCGGCGCAGGCTGCGCGGGCTGGGCGGGGACGTCGGGGACCGCAGGGGCCGGCTCGGGCGCGCCGCCACAAGCGGTGGCGCCCAGGACGAACGAGGCGAGCAGCGAGAGACGATAGGCCGGTTTCATCACAGCGGAGACCTCCAGGTTCGTGAAGCGTTGGACCTCCGCCGTCTCGTAGAGCGGTCCTGGCGAGCGATCAATCGGCGAACCCGACATTCGTCAGGTGCGCCGGCGTGAGGCGCGCCGGCGCGCGGCCTGCGTCGCTCGCGCCGGCCTCGGCGCCGCGGGCAGCGCGCGCCCGACCCCTGGAGAGGGATCAGCGAGGCGCGGAGTCCGCCGCCGCGCCTCGCCGAGCTCAGCGGCGCGCGCTCACTGCGCGGGCGGGCAGCCGATGGGCCCGGTGCCGATCACGACGTCATCGATCCACATCGAGCGGGCGGAGTCCGCCTGATAGGACTCCCAGCCGAGGCCGATGCTGTCGAACGCCGGCGCCTTCCACTCGTAGTTCTCCACGTCGTTGGCGCAGCCCTGGCCCGTCCCGGTCACCTTGAGATCGGTCAGCTCCTCATTATTGAGCCAGAAGCGCATCTCGTTCTTCGGCCCGTCGAAGCTGAACTCGACGCAGGTCCACGCGCCGGTCGGGACCACCGTCGTCTCCTCCGCGTGGTGCCAGCAGTCCGTCTCCGGGCCGGTCTTCGGATCGCTCCAGAACCCGGGCGTATCGTAGTTCGCCATGAGCTGGCTGCCGGCCGCGGTCGGGTGCTGCCCGCCGTAGCGATACTGTGCCGCGTAGGGCATTCCCTCGAAATCGCTGCCAGGAATGGTCCCTGAACCGTCGATGATGGTCCAGTGCACATCCCCCGTCGGCGCAGCCTCGAGGAAGAACATCATGCGACCATGGATGACGTTCGCCTCGGTGGGCAGGGCGTCGGCGTCCGTGAACTTGATCATGGCCGACTTGTAGTTGTTGTCTCCCGTGCTCGCGGGCGTGGTCACCTTGATGGACTTGGTGCCGCTGTAATGCTTCGTTGTGTCGACCGACACGGTGGAGCCCGCCATCGCCGTATAGACCGTCCACGCGCCCAGCTTCTCGCCGTTCGCGCCCTCGCCCTCGTACGACTCGAAGTCGTCGCAGAGCAGCCCCGCACAGGCCGTGCCGCCGCCGTCCCCCCCGCCCTCGCCTGCGCCGCCGCCGCCGGTTGCGCCGCTGCTGGTGGTGGCGGCGCCGCCCTCGCCTGCGCCGCCGCCGCCGGTTGCGCCGCTGCTGGCGGCGCCGCCGCCCGTGCCGGTGGTCGAGGAAGCTGCCGACGTCGTGCCCCCATCGTCATCCGAGCACGCAACCGCGCCCGCCGCAAAGGTCGCGAGCAGGCCAAGCAAAGTAACGCTAATTCGAAGATTCATGTTCGTTTCCATCCTCCGCGGCGACTATTGCACGAGGTCATCGCGTGATTCAAGAACGAACGTTTTCGGCAGATCGCACGATCCAGGCGCTCGAACTCGAATGGCCCGGCGGTGCGGGGCAGCACGAAAAGGCCCGGGAGCAGCCTTGAACAGCCCGCCTATCGGGCCGGGAGCGAGCGTGAGCGCTCAACCGCCGTCCGCCCCGCTCCCCTCCGCGCCCGAAAGCATCGCCTCCGGCGAGATCGCATAGAGCCTCTCCTCTCCCTGCTTTCCCCGGATCCGCACGAGCGCGGGCATCGCTTCTCCCGGGCTCCCGGCCGCGGTGAACGTCGCCTCATCCATCAGCAGGCCGCCGGCCTTCGCCTGCGCCTGGATCCGAAACGCTGTGTTCACACGATCGCCGATGATCGTGAACTCCCGCCTGCCGCTCGACCCGATGCTCGCCAGGAGGACGGGCCCTGTCGAGAGCCCGAGCCGCGTCGGGAAGGCGGGGCGGCCCCGCGAGCGCTGGTGTTCGTTGAAGGCCGCGATGCTCCGCTGGATCCGCTGCGCCGCCGCGAGCGCGTCGCTCGCGCCCCGGAAGAACGCGAGCATGCCGTCGCCAACGTACTTGTCGACCTCGCCCGCGTGGTCGTAGACGATCTGCGCCACCGTGGCCATGTAGAGGCTGAGATCCGCGATCAGCGGCCCGGGATCCTCGCTCTCCGAGAGCCGCACGAACTCCTCGATGTCGCTGACCAGCACCGTCAGCACCTCGCGCGCCGGCGGGCTCGGCCGGTTCGACGACACGCTCTCCTCGATGCTCTCCCACGCCCGGTCGGACAGGTAACCGCGCAGCGCCGCCTGCATCTGGCGCACCTGCGCGTAGCGCTCCTCGAGCTCCCTCCGCTGCCGCTCGAGCTCCCGGCGCTGCCGGTGCAAGAGCAGCTGCGTCCCGACCCTGGCCAGCACCTCGCGCAGCTCGAACGGCTTCGTGACGTAATCGACGCCGCCCGCGTCGAACGCCATCACCTTGTCGCCGATGCCGGTCATCGCGCTCAGGAAGATGACCGGGATGTCCGCTGTCCCGGGATCCCCCTTGAGCCGGCGGCACACCTCGTAGCCGTCCATGTGGGGCATGCTCACGTCGAGCAGGATGAGGTCCGGAGGCGCCGCCGCCGCCGACATCAGCGCCATCGCGCCGCTGATCGCCGCCCGCACCTCGTAGCCCTGCGCCGTCAGCATCGAGGTCAGGAGCGACAGGTTCGCCGGCATGTCGTCCACGATCAGGATGCTCGGGGGCTCTTCCCTGGGGCGCTCCGGCCGCGCGCCCGGGGCCGCCCCGCGGGGGGCTGGCTTTGCGTCGGTGTCCGTCATGACGGCTCCTCCTCGTCGGCGCTCGATAGCGCCAAGATGCTGTCGAAGCGATACCCCCGCGCGAGCTCGGCCACGGCGCCCGCGAGGTCCGCGTCCTCCGGCCGGAACCGATCGAGCGTCGCCTGGACGGCCTTCGCGTCGAGCCGCGTCGCCGCCCGCCGGAGGTCCTTGCGGAGCGCGGCGGGCAGCCCGGCCGCCGCCCGGGCGAGGTCGACGGCCGGCGCCCCCTGGGCGGCGCCGGGCTCGGCGGCGCGCTCCTCGTACTCGAAGCGGGCCCCGAGGTGCTTCGTCAGGAGGCCGAGGATGTCCGCGTCGCGGAACGGCTTGCTCACGAAGTCGTCGCACCCCGCCTCCGCCGCGAGCGCCCGGTTCTGCTCGAACGCGCTCGCGGTCATCGCCACGACGACCGTCTCGTGCCCCCGCGCGCTCGCCTTGATGCGGCTCGCCGCCTCGTAGCCGTCGAGCAGCGGCATGCGGAGGTCGAGCAGGACGAGGTGCGGCGCCCACGTCTCCCACTGCGCCACGGCGCCGAGCCCGTTGGTCGCGCTGCGCGCCTCGACGCCCACCGAGTCGAGCAGCTTGAGCAGGCAGTGGCGCACGTCCCACCGGTCGTCGACGACGAGCACGCGGTACCTCGGCTGGCCCGGCGAGAGCCCCACGGCCCGGAGCGCCGCCGGGTGGCGCGCCGCGCCGCCGGCGCGGGCGTCGGGCGCGTCGGCCAGCGACAGGCGCACGTCGAAGCGGAGCGTCGTCCCGCGGCCGACCTGGCTCTCCACCCGGATGTCGCCCCCCATCATCCGCACGATGCGCCGGCTGATGTGCAGGCCGAGGCCCGTGCCCTCGCGCGACTGCCGCCCGGTCGCGGTCTGCCCGAACGCCTCGAAGAGCTCCGCGAGCTCCGCCTTGGCCATGCCCCGGCCGGTGTCCGTCACCTCGAACGAGACCCGCACCCGCCCCGCCGCCGCGCCGTCGGGCGCGCCGCCCTCACGCACACCGGTAGAGCGCCGCGACGAGGCGCGCAGCGTGACCGACCCGCGCGGCGTGAACTTCAGCGCGTTGCCGAGCAGGTTGATCAGCACCTGCCGCAGCTTCCCTTCATCGCCGTGGACGTGCCGCGGCACGTCCTGCTCCCGCTCGACCCTGAGCGTGAGGCCCCGCTTCTGGGCCTCGACCGCGAACATCTCCGAGAGCCCCGAGAGCGTGTCGTGGAGGTCGAACTCGGCGTCGACGAGCGTCATGCGGCCGGCCTCGATCTTCGCCATCTCGAGGATGTCGTTGACCAGGCCGAGCAGGTGCTCGCCGCTCTTGCAGATGACAGCGAGGTTCTCGCGGTGCCGGTCGGCAAGCGAGGGGTCGCGCTCCACGAGCTGCGCGAAGCCGAGGATCGAGTTGAGCGGGGTCCTGAGCTCGTGGCTCATGTTGGCGAGGAACGCGCTCTTCGACCGGCTCGCGGTCACGGCCTCGTCCCTCGCCCTGCGCGCCTCCTCCTCGGCCCGCCGCGCCTCGGCGAGCTCCTCGACGAGGCGCTGCTCCGCGGCGCGGCTCGTCGCGAGCTCCCGCGCCTTCCCATCGAGCTCGCGCTCGCTGGCGTGGAGCCGCCGGCGGAGCGCCCAGAGGGCGACCAGAAGGAGGGTCCCGACGACAACGGAGGCGGAGATCCCGACGACCTGCATTCGATGTGCCCCACCCGCCTCCTGCGCGGCGGGAAAGACCGGAGCGCCGATCCCGTCGGAAGGCACCGATCAGGTTACAGGAGTTCGGGGCAGCCCGTGGGGGCCCGATCGGCCGCGCCGCGCGGCTTCGGGCGGCGGTGCGGCGCGCTCGTCAGGCAGACCACGGAATCGACGGAGCCGCGCCGCGGCAGCGCGACGCGGCGGTCGGTCCTCCCCGGCGCGTTCACGCGCTGCTCCACGGCGCGGGGTCACGCGCTAGGGCGCGCCGCCGTCCGGCTTCGCTCGTCGCGGGGGTGTGACGACCTCATCGGTCGGCGGCGGGGCGGCGTCTCCGCGCAGCGGCGGGGCGGCGTCCCCGCGCGGCGGCGCGTCGCTGTCTGCCTGCGCGGGCGGCGGCCTGGGCGCGGGCGCGAGCGCGGGCTGGCGGAGGCCGCGCAGCGAGGCGAGCCGATCGACGAGGACGCCGGCCTCCTCGGCCGACAGCTTGACGCGCGCGTGGAGCGCCTTGCCCTCGGCCGCGATCGCGATGCGCTCGAGCACGGCCCCGAAGCCGATGAGCCGCGTCGTGAAGTCCGCCGCGCGCGCGTCTCGCGCCGCGCGCAGCTCCGCGCCGAGCGCGGCGCAGGGGGCCTCCGCGTCGCAGAGGACGGCGGCGTGGACGGCGATCTCCGGGCCGAGCGCGACGCTGGCGCCGCCGGAGAGCAGGGACGCCGCGGGCGATCGGCTGGAGCCGCTCAGCGCGAGCTCGCGCCCGATCTCGGCGCGCTGCTCGGGCGTGAGCACCACCGTGACGCGCGCCGCCCCCTCGCCCACGGCGCGGGCGATGTCGTCGTGCGCGGCGCTCGCGCCGACGTTCCCTCCGACGTTCCCGCCGCGGCCCTCGGCGGCGTCGATCATGGCGCGCAGGTACGCGCCCCCGCCGAGCAGGATCGGCCCCCCGGGGCGCACGGCGATCTCGCCGTGGCCCTCGGCGCTCGAGTCCCGCACCGCGCGGAAGCTGCCGATCGCGGAGACGACCGGCCGCCCGCCGCGGGCCTCGATGACCTTGGAGGCGCACGCGAGCAGCGCCTCGTCCTGCACGGCGCCGGCCGCGACCAGCCCGAAGTCGCCGCCCTCGCCCGCCGCCGGGATGGCGATCGCGACCTCGGTCAACGCGGCCACCGGGTCGAAGCCGCACACGTCGCGCACCTTGCCGAGCCCGGGGATCTCGCGCTCCTCGCGCAGGAACGAGGCGAACGCGGGAGAGGCGCGCAGGGCCGGGAGATCGAGCGTCGCGACGAGCATCGCGCCGGCGGGCACGGCGTCGAGCGCGCGCGGCGCGGCGGGGGGGCTCTCCCGCCGGCGGCCGAGGAGCCAGGCGGCGCCGCCGCCGAGCAGGACCCCGGCGAGCAGGAGGACGAGGCCGTCTCTGGTCCGCGGCTGCACGCGCGACCCGTTAGCACACGGCCGCGGCGGACGCCCCGGCGGGCGCGCGCCCCCTCGCGCGCGCCGGCACGTGGCCGAGGATGGCGCTGCGCCCGGACGTGCCCTTGCGCGGCGGCAATGTGCCCTTGTGGGGCGTCGACGTGCCCTTGTGGGGCGGCGACGTGCCCTTGCGCGGCGGCGACGTGCCCTTTGCGCGGCGGCAACGTGCCCTTGTGGGGCGTCAACGTGCCCTTGTGGGGCGTCAACGTGCCCTTGTGGGGCGTCAACGTGCCCTTGTGGGGCGTCAACGTGCCCTTGTGGGGCGTCAACGTGCCCTTGTGGGGCGTCAACGTGCCCTTGTGGGGCGGCTACGCGCCCTTGCGCGGCGGCGACCAGCGCGTCCCGCGGACGAGATCGAACACGGGCACGGTCACGTTGAAATTCCAGCGCTTCATGAGCCGGGGATCATGGTGCCTGCGGTGGTGCTCGCGGAGCCGCGTGAGCCCCGGGAGCCGGTACACCGGGCTGTCCGGCGGCAGGTGATACGCGAGGTGCAGCCACTCGTAGCTCACGAAGAACACCATCGCCGTCGCGAGCCCGAGCAGCGCCGCGTCCGGCGAGAACAGCGCGCCCGCCGCCGCGGCGAGCGGCAGCAGCGAGGCGAGGACCAGGAGCGCCGAGGCCGGCGGCGTCAGCACCAGCCAGAGCTCGCGGGCGCTCCGCAGCGCCATGTCGTCGGCGGTGAAGGCGAGGTGGTGCTCGCGCTCGTGCCGCTCGCACAGCGCGCCGAGCAGCGGCGCCCGCCGGTGCAGCACCGACCTGTGCGCCCACCACTCGAAGGCGAAGCCGAGCAGCAGCGTCGCCGGCACCGCGACGAGCTCGACGGCATCGACGGCGTCGAGGAGGCGCACCGCCGCCGCGAGCACGAGCGCGCCGAGCAGCGTGGGCGCCGCGACGTGGAGCGCCGGGCGGTACCCGCGCGGGATCCGCGCCGCGATCTCCGCGCGCCGCCGCGACCGCGGCGAGGCCGGCTCGTTCACGAGCATCGGAAACTATGAATTCCAAAAAAACAGAACGCAAGCGCGGGCGAGGCCGCCGGCGAGGGGGCGCGCTCAGCTTTCCTGGCGTTCTTCCTTCTGTTCCGCGTGTTCGGCCTGCTCCGCGCCGTCCCCGGGCGCGCCGCCGTCCGTCGCGGGCGCGTCCCGCTCGAACAGCCCGCCGATCGCCTCGCCGATGCGGCCGATCTTCGCGGCGAGCAGCACGACGATGAGCAGGAAGGCCGTCAGGGCGATCTCGTTGTGGGAAGCGCCGAGCACCATGCACCGACGTCTACCACGCGGCGCACACAGCGGGGGGCGACGCGCGGCGGCGCCGACCTCGCGCTCGCGTCGCGGAGGTGATGTCGGCCGGGCGCCCCCAGCGCGGCAGGGGTGGAGACCTCGCCGCTCCGGCGGGGCGGTCGTGGAGGGAGCTGCGCTGCGCGGCGGGAACGTGAGCGGGCCGCGATCGCGTTTGACAGCCCGCCGACGACCGTCGAGAGTCCAGTCGATGCGGGCCCCTGGGCGCTGCTCCGCCGGGCCGCCGCCACGAGATGACCGCCGTGTCCGAGCCCCGCGACGACTACGAAGCAGTGCAGGCGCGCCCGCGCGAAGGCGCCATCCTGCTGGCCGACGCGTCCGCGGACGGGGAGGCGATCGGCGCGGCGCTGCGGGGCCGGGGCTTCGAGGTGATCGCGGCGCCCATCGCCGAGCTCGACGCGCGCCTCGCGAGCGACGCGCCGCGCGTCGTGATCGTCGACATCGACGAGCCCGGCGCGATCGAGGCGCTCGAGCGCCTCTACCTGCGGCCGGGCGGCCTCGCCGCGTCCGTGCTCCTCGTGGGGGATCCGGTCCGCTCGGCGGAGCTCGATCCCCAGCTGTTCGGGCAGGTGTTCGAGCGCCCGGTCGACACCGCCGAGCTCGCCGCGCACGTGAGCGCGGTCGCGGAGCCTGGGCGGTTCCGCGGGGAGCACGCCGTCGAGGCGCGCCTCGCGGCGGGCTTGCCGCTCGACAACGACGTCCCGTCGAACCCCGACTTCGCGAGCGATCTCGACCCGCTCGACGTCGGCTCGGTGCTGCCGCCCCCGGAGGAGGACGGCGACGAGGTCGGTCCGCGCCTCCTGCCGGCGCGGATCAGCCCGGAGCTCGAGGAGATCCTCGTCGCCGCCGAGCAGCGGGTCACGGCGAAGGCGCACCCGTCGAGCATCCCGGCGGCCGAGGAGGAGGTCGATCTGATGCTGTCGTCGGAGCTGCTCTCCGCCCTCGACGAGCCCCTGGATCCGGAGGAGGACGAGCCGCGGACCGGCGCGAGCGCGGCCGTCGCCCCGGTGCCGACCGGGTCGCCCTCGCAGCCGAGGGCGAGCGAAGGCCCGTACGGCGTCGCGCCCGCGCCGCAGCCGGCGGCCACCGGCGCCGAGCACACAGGGCCCGGCGACTCCCTCGTCGAGCTCGCGGAGCCGGGCGACGAGCACGAGGACGACCGCGACGGCGAGCCCGCGTTCGACGGGGCGCACGCGACGAAGCGCGCCGGCCCCGAGCTCGCGGCGCTCTCGCTCGACAGGGAGGCGCACCCGCACGGCAGGGAGGATCGCGATCTCGGCGGTCCCGCGCGCCGGAGCGGCGGCCGCGACGCCGCGCCGCCGACCCCGCGCGACGCGGGCCGGCCCCACGCCTTCGCGTCGCCGCCGCCGCGCCCCGAGCCCGCGTGGGATCGGTCGCCCTCGCCCGTGCCGCGAGAGGAGCCCGCGTGGGACCGCGCCGGCCCTGCGCGCGGCGGCGAGGACGTCGACTGGGCGCGCGCTCCGTCGGGCCGCGTCGAGCCGAGCCTGCGCCAGCGCGTCACCGAGCCGCCGCCGCCCCGGTCGCGCGAGGCCCGCGACGCCCGCGCGCCTGGCTTTCCGCCGTCGCCTGGCGTCGCGTTCGTGTCGCCTCCCTCGGTCGAGGTGAGGACCGCGCTGCTGTCGCCGGTCGGAAGGGCCGAGCCCGAGCCGCTGCCGCCCGTGCCGTCCCCGGCCCGCTCCGCCCCGGCGGGGCGCGCCGCGGCGCCTGCTGGCGGGCCCGTCCCGGCGAGCGCGGGCGCCGGCTCGCTCGGGCGCGGCCTCCTGGCGCCGAGCCCGCCTGCCGCGCCGAGCGCGGCCGCGTTCGGCCGCGGGCCCCTGCCAGCGCCGCCGTCCATGGCCATCTCCGGCGCGGCCCTGCGTGGGCCCGCGCCGCCTCCGCTGCCGCTCGTGCCGCCCGCGCCCGCCACGGTCACAGCGGCCGGGCTCGGCCGCGCCATGGCGCTCGAGCCGATCGACGAGGCGCCGAGCTCCGGCGGGGTGTCCTCGACCACGGTGCTCGGCCCGGGCGACGCCCCGCGCGCGCTGGCCCGCGCGGTGGGCAGCCGCTCCTCCGGCGCCCTCGCGATCACGACCGAGGAGGGCGCGCGGCGCATCGTCCTGCACGAGGGCGATCTCGTCACCGCCGGCTCGAGCATCCCCGAGGAGACGCTGCTCGCCTTCCTGGTCGGGCGCGGCGACCTCGAGCGCGAGGTCGCCGCGCGGCTCGCGGGCAAGCTGCCCGCCTCGGGCCGGCACGCGGGCGCGGCGCTCATCGCGCACGGCCACCTCGGCCAGGACGACCTCTGGCCGGTGCTGCGCGCGCACGCCGAGTGGGTCATCGGCCACGTCGTGCTCGTCGAGGCCGGCACGTGCGACCTCGAGCCCGAGCCGCCGGGCCGCCTCAAGGCGGAGCCGAACGTCTTCGGCGGCGCCACCGGCGCCGAGGTCTTCGTCGAGACGATCCGCCGCGTGATCGCCCCCGAGGTCGCCCTGCGCCGCCTCGGCGGCCCGGGGGCGCGCCTCGACGACGGCGTCCGGCGCAACCTGCTCGGCGAGTGCGCGCTGCGGCGCGAGGAGGAGGAGCTCGTGCGCACCGCGCGCGGCCGCAGCGTGGGCGAGCTCGTGAGCGTGGCGGAGCCCGAGAACGCGAGCGTGCTCTACGCGCTCGTCTGCCTGGAGGTGCTCGACGTCCTCATCCCGCCGTCGATCACCGAGGCGCCGCCCCCGCCGGTGGAGGATCCGCTCGACGAGGAGGCGATCCGGCAGCGCGTCCGGGCGCGGCTCGCGCTGGTGGAGGACGGGGACTATTTCTCGATCCTCGGCATCCCGCGCGACGCGACGAACTACGAGATCCGCCGCGCGTACCTCGCGCTGAGGAAGGCCTTCGAGCCGTCCACCCTGCTCACCGCCGCGACCGTGGACCTGCTCGACGACGTGCGGCTCGTCATCGAGGTGCTCGACGAGGCCTACGAGATCCTGCGCGAGCCGCACAGGCGCGAGCGGTACCGGCGGGCGATCGAGGCGGGGCCGCCGTAGCGGGGAGCGGGGCAGCGCGCGCTCGGTACGGCGCGCGGCGGGCACGGTTGATGAAAGCCGGCGCGGCTGTGCAATGCGCGCTCTCTCCCGGACCGGCGGCGCCGCGCGCGGGCGAGCCGGCGCGCTCCGGTCGATCGGCCGCGGCGGCGCTGATCGCCGCCCTCGCGCTCGCCCCGGGGTGCGTCCGCGAGGCGGCGAAGGAGGCGACCCACGGCACGCTCGAGGCGCTCGAGCGCGGCGCGCAGGACGGGGCCGGGCCCGCCGGACGATCGGCCGAGAGGCCGGCCGAGGGCGCGCGCGAGCGCGAGCGGCCGCTCGTGGGGGCCATCGTCCACGATGCGGTCCGGGCCGGCGCGGCGGAGATCGGGCGGCAGGCCGAGGGCCTGGAGCCGGTCATCGCGCAGACGAGCGAGGCGGTCAGCAGCGCCGTCGTCGAGGGCGCCCTCCAGCACGACAGGGCGCTCGTCACCCTCGTCGAGCAGGGCACGGGCGCCGCGGCGAGGGCCGCGGCGCGCGAGGGGACGGCAGAGCTCATGGAGCAGCTCGCCGGGTGCCCCGCCGGCGACCCGGGCTGCTCGAGCGCCGCGATCGAGCGCGCGAGCCGCGCCGCCGCCACGGGCTTCGCGGACGGCCTGGGGAGGGCGATGCAGCCCTGGATCATCGGCCTCGCGTTCGGCGGGGGGTTCCTGCTCGCCGCGCTGCTCGCCGTCGCCATCGCGGTCTTCGGGCGGCGGCACGAGCGCCCTGCCGCGCACTGAGCGCTCTGCCGCGCACTGACTGAGAGAGGTCCGCCCCTTGCACGCACACGCACCGCAGGAGGCACCATGTCCAAGGCGAGCGAGTTCATCGAAGCCCTGCGTCGGATCGAGGAGAGCGGCGACGTCGAGCCCATGGCGCGGCTGTTCGCGCCCGACGCCGTGCTCAGCAACCCGGCGATCTCGAGGCCGCTCCACGGCCCCGACGGCGCCCGCAACTTCTGGCGCAGCTACCGCCACGCGTTCGGCGAGGTGCGGTCCGAGTTCCGGTGCGTCGCCGAGTCGGATGCGGCTTCCCTCCTCGAGTGGACGAGCCGCGGGACGCTGCCCAGCGGGGCCGAGTTCTCGTACGAGGGCGTGAGCGTCCTCGAGCACCCGGCCGGCGCGATCGCGCGGTTCAGGGCGTACTTCGACCCGAGGTCGCTCGGGCTGCCGCTGAGGCACGCGGCGTAGCGCCGCGCTTCAGCTGGAGCACGCGGCGTAACGCCGCTCGCCGGCCCGCGCGATCGCGTCCACCACGACCTCGCCCTGCTCGACGCCCACGAGCGCCGCCGACCCCTCCTCGAGCTGGCCGCGCAGGATGAGCTCCGCGAGCGGCGCCTCGACGAGGCGCGCGATCGTGCGCTTCATCGGCCGGGCGCCGAGCTCCGGGTCGAACCCCCCGGCGTCGAGCAGCGCGTCGATCGCCTCGGGCTCGACCTCCAGCTCCACGCCGCGCGCCTCGAGCTCGCGCTCCAGGCCGCCGAGCAGCCGCCGCGTGATCTCGGCGACGTCCGCCCGCGTGAGCGGCGCGAAGCAGAGGACCTCGTCGATGCGGTTGTAGAGCTCGGGCGGGAGCGCGGCGCGGGCCGCGGCGAGCATCGTCTCCCCGAGGCGCTCGGGCGACACGGCCGAGGAGGCGCGGGCGAAGCCGACGGAGCGCTCGGACCGGAGCGCGCCGGCCTCCGCCGCGCCGAGGTTCGAGGTCATCACGAGGACCGTGTTCGTGAAGTCCACCCGCCGCCCTCGTCCGTCGGTCAGGCGGCCCTCGTCGAAGACCTGGAGGAACGCCTCGAGCACGTCGCGGTGCGCCTTCTCGATCTCGTCGAGCAGCACCACCTGGTACGGCCTCCGCCGCACCGCCTCGGTGAGCTGGCCGCCGGCCTCGTGGCCGACGTAGCCGGGCGGCGCGCCGACGAGGCGCGCGACAGCGTGCGACTCCGCGTACTCGGAGAAGTCGAGCCGCGTCATCGCGTCGGGCGAGTGGAACAGCGCCTCGGCGATCGCCTTCGCCGTCTCCGTCTTGCCCACGCCGGTCGGCCCCAGCAAGAGGAACGACCCGATCGGGCGGCGCGCGCGCAGGCCGGCCGCGTTCCGGCGGAGCACCCGCGCGATGCGCGAGAGCGCCTCGCCGTGGCCGACAACGTTCTCGGCGAGCAGCGTCTCCAGCGAGAGCATCCGCTCGCGGTCGGTCTCGAGCAGCCGCTCGACCGGCAGGTCGGCGAGCTCGGAGACCACCTCGGCGACCTCGGCGGGGCCCACCTGCCGCGCGGGCTGCGCGGGTTCACGGAGCGCCGCGCGCGACGCGCCTGACGCGCGCGACGCGCCTGGCGCGTTTGACGTCGACGACGCGGACGACGCGCGCCGCCGCGTGCGCGCGCCCGCGAGGTCGAGGATCGAGAGCGCCTTGTCGGGCAGCGCGCGCCCGGGCAGGTAGCGCACGGACCAGGCGACGGCCGAGGCCAGCGCCTCGTCCGTGAACGCGAGCCCGTGGTGCGCGCCGAGCCCGACCGCGACGCTCTGGAGCAGCAGGAACGCCTCGTCCTCCTCGGGCTCGTCGATCTCGACGATCGTGAAGCGCCGCGCGAGCGCCGGGTCGACCTCGATGCTCTTCCTGTACTCCTCGGGCGTGGCGGTGCCGATCAGCGTGAGCTCGCCGCGGGCCAGCGCGAGCTTGATCTCGGCCATCGCCTCGTCGAGCGCGCCGCTGCCGAAGAGCTCCGACAGGCCGTCGATGAACAGGATGACCCGCCCGCCCGCCTCGCGGACCTCGGACCGGAGCGCGGACAGGCGCTCGCTCAGCGCGCCGCGCGCGCCGGTGCCGGCGAGGAGCTCCGAGGGCACGAGCTCGACGACGACGCGCGGCTCCCGCTCGTCGAACGCGAGCCGGTGCGCCACGCCGCGCGCGACCGAGGTCTTGCCGACGCCCGCCGGGCCGAGGAGGCAGGGGTTGTTCGCGTGGCGCTTGGCCAGGACGTCGAGCGCCTGCTCGATCTCGTGCTCGCGGCCGACGATCGGCTCGAGCTCCCCCTGCACGGCCGCGAGCGAGAGGTTGTGCCCGAGCGAGGCGAGGGCCGGGAAGCGCGCGCGGTCGAGGGTGAAGCGCGCCGCGAGGGCGGCGCTCGCGGCGGCGCTCGTGGCGGTCGGCGGCGCGAGCGGCGGGAGCGGCCGCCCCGGCGCGGGCGCGGCGGGCGAGGCGGCGGGAGCGGGGGCAGGGGAGGCCGAGGACGCCGGGGAGGGGGTGGGCGTGAGGGCGATCGGCTCGGCGGCTGCCAGCGCATCGGCCGGCGCCGCGGCGGGGCGGGGGCGCCCCGGCGGGAACAGCGGCGTCGGCGGGAAGAGCGGCACGGTGACGCCCGGGCCGGCGCCCTTGGCGGGCCGCGACTCCGGCGCGCCGGCGCCCCTGGCGGGCCGCAGCTCCGGGACGGCGACGCCGGCGCCCCTGGCGGGCCGCAGCTCCGGGACGGCGACGCCGGCGCCCTTGGCGGGCCGCAGCTCCTGGGACGTGCGCGGCGAGCGCGGCGAGCGCCCCGGATCGGCGGCCTCGCCGCGGGCGCGGCGGGCCGTGGGCGTCGCGCCGGGCGCGGGCGGCGTCTCCGGCGCGCCGCCGTCCTGGAGCAGCCGCGCGGGCGTCCGCCGCGCCTGCACCACGCCGAGCGCGATCTGGAGCGCCGCGGTCCGCAGCCGCGCGAGATCGACCCCCGACTGGGTGAGCGCGCGGTGCGCGGCCGAGCTGCGGTCGGACAGGAGCGCGAGCAGCAGGTGGAGCGCCGCGGGCTCCTTCGCCGTCGCTCGCTTCGCGACGTCGCGCGCGCCCCCCATCGCCCGGCCGATCGGGTCGGGCCCCTCGTCGTCGACCGAGCGGGTCGCCTTGAGCAGGGCCTCGTCGTCGAGCCGCCGATCGCGGAGCAGATCCGCGGCGGGGCCTCCGCTCATGGCGATGGCCGCGAGGAGGTGCACGCTCGACAGGCGCTCCTTGCGCTGGGCGGCGAGGTCCTGCGCGAGCTTGCGCAGCGTGACGAGCTCGGCGTGGGAGCGAGGGCTGGTCATCCTTGCAGAGGTCTCCGGGCTCGGGGTTCGCACGCCGGGCGAGGGCGGGCCAAATTTCGGAGGCCGGCGGCCGCGCGCCGCGTCACTGAGGGATCACCTCCTCGGTCTTGCAGACGGGCGTGGCGGCGGCGAACCCCTCGGCGCACCCGAGGCGCACCGCGCGCAGCCGCGAGGCGGACGAGCTCGACGGCCGCTCCGCCCACGCGATCAAGAGCCCGCGACCGCGCTGCGCGAGCATCGACAGGCTGCCTTCGACCTTCCCTCCCGGGAAAAGGGTGGTCATCCAGGTCAACGTGCCCTCCGTGTCGAGGCGGCGGAGCACGATCCGGTCCTGGCCGCGCGTGTTCGTCTCGACGACCGCGACCACCAGGTCTCCGTCCACCTGCTCGGCGGCCAGCGATTCCGCGACGGGCGTGGAGCACGAGGGGACGGTGATGGGGGGCAGCGCGACCTCCGCCGAAGGGGTCATGCGCGCGACGCGCAGCGCGCTCGGCGCGTCCTCGAGCGGCGCGAGGGTCCAGGCGAGCCACGCGCCGTCCGGGCGGGGGGCCATGCGGAGGCGCGCGACCGGCGCGGCCTCGTGGATCGCCTCCTTCGAGGCCATCGCGATGCCATTGTAGCCGATGCCGATGCCATCTGCGGAATACCGCCCCAGGTAAATGGTCGTCGCCGGTCCGACGCCTGGAAACCTGACGTCGCAGAGGGGCCCCTTGGGGTTCCAATCGGTGGGCGCGCCCAGCGCGGCGCCGAAGAGCCAGTCGCGCAGCACCCATCCCGTATCCTCTTCATCCACTCGCTTCCACCATGCCGCATCGAAGGCGACGGGCGTTGTTGCGCACCCGACGTGCATCCCGCCCGTCGAGCGGCCCACCCCCTCCGACACGGTGTTGACCACCATCCAGTACCGCGGGCCCGGCTCGCGGAACTCGGCGATCGCGAGCTGTTGCGCCCCTGAGGAACGAAACGACACCATGCGTTCGCCGTAGTGCATGCCGATGTGCCGCGACCATGAAGAGAAGGGCTCGCTGCCCTCGCTCCAGGCGCGCGCGACCCTGAAAATGCCGCCTGGGGACAGGGGATCCGGGAAGCGGGTCGTATCGCGCGCTCGGTAAACGACCACGGACTCGAAGTTGTCATCCTCGTCGAGCGGATAGAGCTGCGCCGCCGCGAAGGCATCGCCCGGGATGGTCTGGTGGTTTGCGTCCAGCACCCGCGCCGGCTCGCTGAAGGCGGGCGGCTGCGCTGACCAGGGATCCAGGGTGACGCGCTGGACGATCCGATCCCCCGCCGGGGTCGCCGCCGAGGTGTAGAGATAGACCGGCGCGTCCTTGGCCCCGAGGACCCACTGAGGATCGAGCAGGTCCGTGCCCGGCTGCGCGAGGCTCAGCACGGGCCCCGCGGGCGCGAGGGCGCTGCAGGCGGCTGCCTCGCCGGCGCCGGAGGCCGCGGGCGGTTCCTGCCCCGAGAGCGCGCCGGGCGGCTCGTCTGGAACCGCCGCGCATGTCGCGAGCGCAGGGAGAGCGAAGAGTGACAGCCATGTCCCGCATCGCATCCGGTACCTCCGAGGTGATGGTCGAGGCTGTGTGGCCGCACCTCGTCGCCGCCATCACCCGTTTTCCGGGATCGGGAGGGTCGTTCTGGCCCCACGGCCGGGCGGCGTCCGGGGCGCAGGGCCGCTTCACCCCGTACTCCGGCCGCTCCGCCGCGCGCGGTCGCGCTGTGGTCAGAGCCCCGCGGCGAGGAACCGGGCGAGGAAGCCGCGGGTGCCGGCGTCTCCGAGGGAGTTGCACACCGGCGAGGCGGCGCCGATCGGGCAGTCGACGTCGCGGTCGTAGGACCAGTAGTGGACGCCGGCGAGGCCCTGGGACCTGGCGAAGGCGGCGGTCTCGTCGACGTCGGTGAGCGTGTAGAGCTCGCCGCGGACGTCATTGCCGCCGATCATCGGGGTGAGCTCGATGTTGGCGTAGGGCACGCCGAAGTGATCGTGCAGGTTGTACGCGGCCTGGATCGCCGACTGGCCCATGTCGCACTGGCCGCCGGACACGACGCACACGCCGGGACCGGGCGAGCCGTAGTTCATGGTCATCAGGTTGACGGTGACGTGGCTGGGCCAGGTCGCCGCGCTGCCGTCGAAGCCGAAGACGTCGGCGATCGCGGCCATGGCGGTGTCGCCGAGGGCGTTGAGGCTCGAGCCGATGGTGCTGCCGAGGGAGCGCGCCGTCGGCGCGCCCTCGTTGCTGGCGAGGGTCGCCAGGGTCAGGCTGAAGCGCAGGTTCGGGTACGCGGCGTGCGCGGCCTCGAGGCGCTGCACCAGCGCCGCGATCACCCGTGGCGACTGGCCGGCCTCGATGTCGAGGTCGACGCCGACCAGCTGCGGCCCGGCCCAGCGATCGAGGAAGGCCGCAAAGCCGGCGTCGGAGCCGCACGTGAACGAACCCGCCGCGCCGCCGGTCGACAGGATGTAGCCGACGCCGGCGGCCTCGAGCACCGGGACGTTGGCGGCGGCCATCGCCGCGCCGGGCACGTCGCCCCAGCGCTCGTCGCCGCACTCGCCGGTGGCGAAGGCCAGGCTGACGACGTCGCCGCCGGCGGCCTTGAAGTCGTCGGCGAACACGATCTGGGTCCCTGACACCTTCGTGGAGATCACGCTGGTGTTCCAGTTCATGTGGACGCCGGTGTCCTTGTAGGGGCCGAACAGGAGGGCGCCGTTCCCGTTGCCGCCATCGCCGCCATCGCCGCCGCCGTTGCCGGTGTCGTCGCCGCCGCCGCACGCGGAGGCGAAGCTCGCCGCGGCGATCAGGAAGAGGAGGCGGGTGCAGCGCTTCATCGGGTCCTCGTGAAGGGGCTTCGGGTTCGATCCCGGGCTTGCACGAGGATAGAGCGCTGCTCGCGAGCGCGGCACGTCGTGGCCGACCGGCAGGTGGTGAACTTCAGAGCGGAGCCTACCGGGAGTCGCCGGGTGAGTTGAAACTCTGCTTGGAAGCGGTCGAGAGGCTCCGGGGAGATGTCGAGCTCTGGCCGGACGTTGGCGGGAGCCACCCGGGTGAGTTGAAACTCTGCTTGGAAGCTGTCGAGAGGCTCCGGGGAGATGTCGAGCTCTGGCCGGACGTTGGCGGGAGCCACCCGGGTGAGTTGAAACTCTGCTTGGAAGCTGTCGGGAGGCTCCGGGGAGAGCTCGAGCTCTGGACGGAGGCTGCCGGGGGTGACGGTCAACGTTGACCCACAACGGTCAAGATTGCCTGTAGCGCACGATGACCTGACCGCAGTCGACCGAGCCCCCCACCGAGAGCCTCGCCGGCGTCTCTTTCTCGTGCCGACGGATCTCCGGACGTGCAGGGGCGCCTGCCGGACGGAGAGACGAGGAAAACGACGGGCTCGGGTCGATTTTCGTGACCCGATCGGGGTCGAGCTCCCGATTTATCTCCTCGACGGGACGGAAGGACGCCGGGCGACGGAGCCCCTTCGCGCGGCGCGCTCGGTCCCGCCGGCACGGGTCCATCGTTCGCTCGCGCTGCTTGCGTGGCGAGGCGACGGCCCGGGTCGAACGCAGCCGACAGACTCCCTTTTCGAGGAGACTTCAGGAGGAGAGATATGCCTGCCGTGATCAAGTCGAAGAAGCGCTCCGCGGCCGCCATGCCAGCTGGAGAGCCGACGTATCCCTCGCCCATCTACTCTCCCGCGATCGGCAAGAAGGCGCTCGAGGCGCTCGCCCCGGCGCTCGACCGCCTCGCCGAGGCCGACCTCGTGACCGTGAGGCTGGACGTCGAGGCGGCCACGTATGCGGCCCTCGGCGTCGCCAGATTCGTGTCCTCGCCCGACGTTCGTGCGCGCTTCGCGCTGTTGCCCCGGGAGGAGTTCGACATGACGTACCTCCACGAGCTCGAGCTCGTGTGCTTCGCCGCGCTCCATGCGCTGGCCGAGGCCCGCGCCGCCGGCGCGCTCACGACGACGGACGCGCGGCTCCCCATCGAAATCGTCAGCGAGGCGACGGAGATCGAGGGGCGCATGCAGGCGCTATGCGAGTACCACCTCTCGGACGACCCGGCGATCAGGCCGGAGCTCGATCGTCTGCGGCCCGGCACCGGGCACCGCGACCTCGCGAACGACCTGCTCGGATACGCCCGGATCTACGAGCTTCGCGCCGACGTGGTGAAGGACGACCGGAAGCTCTACCGGGCCGGGGACGCGGCGCGCGCGCGGGAACTGGCCGGGGTGATGGCCCAGCGGCGCTCGACGGCGATGACGCCCAAGGCGCGAAAGGCCTACGGCCGGTACGTGCGGGTCTGGACGCTGCTCTGCCGGCGCTACGACGAGGTGCGGGCGGCGGCGCTGTGGCTGTGGCGGAGGAGCGCGCGCGTGCAGGAGCGGTTCCCCTCGCTGTTCGCCGCGGGCCGGCCGAACTCGGGCCGACCGAGGAAGGAGAGTGCGTCGGACAGGCGTCGGGAGAGCGACGGTGGCGGGAGCGGGCGCGTGGCAGGCGGGGAAGAGGCGGTGGAGACGCCCTCCCCGGAGGGCGTGGAGGGAAGCCCTTCGTGAGCCGGGGGCCACCAGCCGCCTCGAGCCCACGCGAGGAATGAGCGGCGACGGGGCTGGTGCATGCTGGCACGGCGCTGGGTCGTGGGGCCATGCCGGCTCCAGGCGTCGCCTCTGCTGCTCCTGCTCGAACTTCGGTGGCAGCCTCAAATTAAATCTGCATTATCGTCCGATTGTGTCGGCCATCTTCGTCGACGAGACACGCTGGCCAGCGTTCGGCGCTGAGCCGCACCCACCCGCCCCACAGCTCCCGCCCCTCTGCCACCACCGCCGAGGCGTCGATCCTCCGCGCGGCCGAACCCATGGAGCCATACGGCGCAGCCGCCGGCGAGCGCGAGGTCCAGCGGGACGACGCCCGAGTGGAACCGCTGGTTCGGCCCGAGCGCAAGCGGAGAATGGAACCCAGGTAATACCTTTCACCACCACGACGGCTACCGTTGTCCCAAGACCGCGCAGTTGACTGGCATCTCGCCGAGCGCGTAGCCTTACAGGCTTCCTAGCCAAGTATGGCTCGGCTGGAGCAGGAGGCAACGATGGCGCTTATTGACAACATGCGGCGTCTTGCGGAGCAAGTTCGGAAGAGGCTCCCAAACACGATCGGCGAAGAGGCGACCAAGAACGCTCTCGTGATGCCATTTCTTGGAGCACTTGGCTACGACGTGTTCGACCCGACGGAGGTTCGCCCTGAGTATGTGGCCGACTTCGCCAAGAAGAAAAGCAACGGTCAGTTCGAGAAGGTCGACTACGCGATCTACATCAATGGCGTGCCGGTGATGTTCATCGAGTGCAAGCCGGCCGATGCGGAGCCGAACACGCACAGCGGCCAGCTGTCACGGTATTTCAACTCGACTCCGTCCGTCAAGGTGGCGGTTGTCACGAATGGCGTTCGATACATGTTCTTCACCGATCTTGAAGAACCTAACATCATGGGCGAGCGACCGTTCTTCGAGTTCAATGTGCTCGAATTCGCGGAAAGAGACGTCGAAACGCTCGATGCGTTCTCCAAGGACAACTTCGATGCTGGAACTGTGCGAACGCGCGCGGAAGACATAATCTTCACCGGGCGAATGACGGCCTACATCAACGACGTGCTACGCAACCCGACAGAAGAGTTCACGCGCTTCATTCTCGGCGAGTTGAACATCACGACGGGCAAGCTCACGGCGAAGCGCGTCGAAAAATTCATACCGATCGTACGCAAGGCTATCCAGACAACCCTGCTCGACATGGCCACCAGATCGATCAGGCAGGAGACGCAGGACATCGCAGTGGCCGCGCCGCCCCCGCCCCCGCCCATACCACAACCACCCCCGCAGGCTGCGCCGCCTTCAAGAGACTCAGCTCCGGAGAACGGGAAAGGCGTCGTCACGACCCAAGAGGAGTTGGACGCCTACGAGGTCGTTCGTCGCATATGCGCCGACTCTCCAGCGGCCAGCAAGGCCCAGGTTCACTACCGAGACGCGGTTAACTATTTCGGCATCAACATCGGGAACACGAAAAAGTGGTTCGTTCGCCTGTTCTTCGACGGCAAGCGCAAGTCCGTGGTTACCAAAGTCCCCGCCGACAGAGCAACGCTGCTCGCGCCCGGATTTGAGGTCGACGCGCCGAGCGAAAACGTCGGGAAGAGCCGCGTATATGTTAGTGGCCTGAAGGACCTCGAGCGGCTGAGGCCTCTGCTGATGCTCGCCTTCGAGGACGAGATTCGTCGCGCCGAATCTGGCGACGTGCCCGAGGAAGACGAGTTGCCGGCTGGCGTCGCCATGCCCCACTAGAGCGACAAACGGGTTGAAACCGCCAGAAGAGAGCAGAATTCGAACCGCCAAGGCGCCAAGGACGCCAAGAGAATCACAAAAATCTTGGCGTCTTATGGCGCCTTGGCGGTTCACTTCTCGCTCGCTCAACGTGATCGGTGCCCTAGAGCGGTTTTCAGCTGGGTCTGGTACAAAAGCTGCTGCTCGGGCTCACTGATTCCCTATGCTGCAGTGCCACGTCGCAGGATCATGGGGCCACCCCGTCGCAGGGTCATGGGGCCAGGGGGGAGACGCCGTGATCGGTCTCGACCATGCCCGAGACCGCGAAGCGTGTCGAGGTCCCCGGAGCCGGGCGCGCAGCGACCGGCGACGTCTCTCTTTTCGCAGGGTCATGGGGCCACCCAGGCCCCCGGCAGATCCCGGCAGGGTCCGCGACGCTCAGGAGCAGGCAGGTTCACCCCGCCCCCAGCGACACCCGCGCTCCCGTCGACGAGGGTGGGCGAGGCACGCCGATCGGAGCGAGGGGTCAGAGGCGCGGCCCCGGGCTCGACGTCCTCGCCGAGGCCGCAGCGGTCATCGCCGCCTGCCGCGTGGGTGGGTTGGCGGCTTGCTGCGCGCGGGCACCGGCGCGGCCGTGGTGCTCTCGTCGAGCTTCGGCTTGAGCCGCGGTCTGTACGACTCGCCGTCGATGATGAAGTCGAACGCCGCGTTCTTGAACCGATCGACGGCGCTCTGCGCGAGCAGTACGTCGTCGAACATCGCGAGCCACTCGGCCGTGTCGCGATTGCTCGTGACGATCATCGAAGCGTTGCCTGTACGTTCGAGGAAGAGCTGGTACACGTCGCGGCTCTCTTCCTTGTTCATCGCCTCGAGCGCGAAGTCGTCGAGGATGAGCAGGTCGACGGTCGTGAGCGCGACCATCTCGGCGTCGCGTGAGTTGTCGAGTCTGCTCTGGCGCAGCCTGCGCAGCATCGCGTCCGCGCGCAAGAAGCGTACGCTGTAGCCGTGCTGGCACGCGAGGTGTCCGAGCGCGTTCGCGAGGTAGGTCTTGCCCACGCCGACAGAGCCGAGGATGACGATGTGCTTGTGCTCTTCGAGGAAGCGTAGGCTCGTGAACCCGCCGAGCAGACGCTTGTCGAAGCTGACCTTCGCGGTCTTGTCCCAGAGCTCCAGGCGCATGGCCGGGTCGAGCCCGGCGTCGCGTACGCGGCTCTCCGTCGCGCTGGCCTCGCGACGCGCGATCTCGTCGGTGAGCAGCATGAGCAACAGCTCCTCGTGTCCCATCGACTGCTTCTCGGCGACCAGGAGACGCTCGCGCAGCGTCGCCGCGATCCGGCCGAGACGAAGGCGCTTGAGCGCCGTGATGAGCGCAGGGTCGACTTCGCTCGCGCTCATCACGAGTCCTCCTTGGTCGCGGCAGCCGCCGGCATGCGCGTCGCGAAGTGCTCCGTGCTGCGCGCGAACCGCGGCGTGGGCAGCGCAACGACCGTGCGCTGACCCGTGGACGGTGACGCCGGCGTCTTCGCCGTCTCGAGCATGCGCGCCACGCGCTGCACGTCGACGACATCAAACGCGAGCGCGCTCTGGCAGATCGCCTCGACACGCCCGTTACCGAACTTCTTGCACAGACGCAGCAGCGCGTAGACCAGCCGCATGCGCGTCCAGGGCAATGGCACCGCGAGCAGTCGCTCAGCGTAGACGCCGACGTGCACTCCGCACTTCTTCGCGCTCGCGATGAGCGAGGCGACGTCGCGCACCGCCGCGACGTCCTTGCCCATGGGGTAGTCGCTCGGATCGGTGGAACGCTTGCCCGGCGCGACGCGCGCGTGCACTTTCACGAGCTCCGTGCCGGCGTAGATCCTCACCGACGCGCTGTCGGCGCGGACGCGCACCGTGCTGCCGACGTGGCGGGTGGGCACGCTGTAGAGCGACCGGAGCACCTGCACGTGATGATCGGGGTGGACCTTCGCGTCGGTCCAGTGCGGCACGTCGAACGGCGCTGCCGGCGCCGGCTTCATGGCGCTCCTCTCGCGCGCCTCGAACACCTCGCGCGGTACCTCGCGCGTCGTGCCGTGGACGCGCGCGCCGGCGACGTCGCGGCACCACCGCTCAGCCGACGCGCGCGCGTCGTCGAGGCTCGTGAACGATTCGCCGTCGAACCAGCTCTCCCGCACGTAGGCGACCTGATTCTCGACACGTGCCTTGTCTCTCGGCGACCTGACACGCGCGGCATCCACGAACAGCCCGCGCGTCTGAGCGTAGTCGAGGAAGGCCGGCGCGAGCACGGGGGCGACCTCGTCGGCGCGCAGCACGATGGCTTTCATGTTGTCCGGAATGATCACGCGCGCCATCGCATCGAAGAAGCGCCACGCCGCATCCAGGCCCGCGCACACCGCCACGGTGGTCTGCTCGAACGACGGCCACACGAACTGGTAGCGGCTGTACGCGAGCGTCACCACGAGCACCCACAGGTTGCGAACTCGCTGCGTCGCAGGATCGAACAGCCTGCCCATGAGGCCGAAGTCGACCTGCGCGACCTCGCCGGGCTCGGTATCCGCGACACGAACCGTCGGCGTCTTCTTGCGCCACGCGAGCTCCTCCTTGGCGAAGCGCCAGAGCGTGTCGTAGCTCGCCGTGACGCCGTGGTCGCGCTGGAGCAGCGTGTGGATTTTCCGCAGCTTCAGCGGGCGAGATTGAGCGAGCCAGGCCTCGATACGCACGCGATGCGCGTCGATCTGCTTCCTCTCGTCGCTCGCGTCGGGCACCGGGCGCGCCTGCACGCGTTGGGCGATCGCATGGACCTCCTCGTCCGTCGGCTCGCGGTCGAGCGGCAGTGGCAGCGTCGCCGCGGCCTCGAAGTACCTGCCGACCGTCTTGCGATCGAACCCCGTCTCGCGCGCCACCTGACGCGCGCTCTGCCCCGCCGCACGACGGCGGAGCATTTCCTTGATGTCAACCATGATCAGCTCTCGGTAGGGCATCGGGCTCCTTCCGACGGCGACCCGCGCCGTCGTCGGAAGGAGCCCGTCTCAGATCCCGACCGCGGCGTCCCGAGCTGGCCCCATGAGGCTGCGAAAAACCTCGAAAGCTGGCCCCATGACCCTGCGAAAAACTGGGTCACGCCCCCGCGCGGGTGGCCCCATCCTCCTGCGATTGGGGTGGCCCCATGACCCTGCGAAAAACGCCGTCAGGTGGCCCCATGACCCTGCGAACTGGCAGCTGCAGGGCATCCCCGCTGGCGGAGCGCGAGAGCGCTCGCCGGGCGGCGCCATCCTCCGGGTTGCGCCGGCACGCGAGGGAGGTGGGCGACGCGGTGGACGGATGTAGCCGGCGTGCTGAAACCAACCTTTGGCGTCGCGATCAGTTACCAGACCGATGGCTCGGCCCATGGCTCGGTATACCTGCGGAACCGAGCGCGGGGCGGCGGCGCGGGTGAGCTCCTTGACTTTGCTGCCGCAGCCTTCCACCGGCGACAGGTCAGGCGAATAAGGCGGCAAAATCCAGAACTTTGCCCCGCGCTCCTCGACGGCAGCGCGAGCACCGGGAGCACGGTGTGCACCCAGCCCGTCGACAACGATCACATCGCCGGGCTGCACTCGAGGAGCGATCCGGTCGCGGATGTACGCCTCGAAGATGGCGCCGTTCATGGACCCCTCGAAGGCCATCGGTTCTACAGCGCCGCCGAGATTCAGCCCGACGATGAGCGTGATCTTCGGGTCGGTGTTACACGGCACCCTGCCGTGCGCCCGACGCCCGCGACGCGCACGACCGCACCGCCGCGCCATCCCGCGATGCAGACCGAACTCGTCGAAGAAGGTGATGCGGCGTGCGCCTACTCTTCGTGCTCGCCGCCGGAACTGAGCGCGGCGCTTGCGGACGGCGGGCCGATACTGCTCGCTCGCTCGAAGCGTTTTTTTTTCTCGTGATGCCCAGCCGCTGCAGCGCCCGATGCATCGTCGGGATGCTGACACGCACCTCCTGCCGCTGCTCGAACTGCTCAGCCAACTCGGCCAGCGTCCGGTCGTTCTTTTCCTCGACCAGCTTGCGCACCTCATCCAGCCCCGCCCGGTCGATCTTCGGCCCCACTCCACCACCGTGCGGCAAGGGCGCAAGGCTGCCTGTCGCGCGCACCTGGGTGAGGTAATTCTGCACAGTGTTCGGCGCGACCGAGAAACGCTCCGCTATTTCGCGAATGCTCCCCTCGCCGTTGACGTAGGCATCGACGATTCGCCGGCGCAGATCGAGACTGTACGGACTCATGGGGCAGACCTTGGGCAGGTCCTGTGCCACGATCCGGTGCGGTCGAGCTCGGGCTGTAGCAGACTCGGCTGAAAGCCGCTCTAGAGCGACAAACGGGTTGAAACCGCCAGAAGAGAGCAGAATTCGAACCGCCAAGGCGCCAAGGACGCCAAGAGAATCACAAAAATCTTGGCGTCTTATGGCGCCTTGGCGGTTCACTTCTCGCTCGCTCAACGTGACCGGTGCCCTAGGCTAGCGTGCTGCCGGTCAGCGTTTCGGCGGTAAATGGTCTCCCCTCCACAGTCGCGAGCGCCGCCATGTGGACGTAGAGCACCCGGTCGTAGCGCCGATCGTCGAGTGGCGTCGTCGTCCCTGGAACTAAAGATGAGCTTGTCGTAATCGCGGGGGATGCGGGGCTTTCAGGCTGAATTTCTAAGCCACCCGGATGCTCCCGGAACCGCGCCCCTGCCGCAGGCTGAGAGATCACCTCGCGGCGGCGTCTGCGGCGAGCGCCGGCGGGTGGTGGTCAAGTTTGAACATGAAGGCGGGAAGGTGGGAAGAAAGCTCGATGTTCCTCCCGCCTTCATCTGGACTCTCTCCGGGCAAAGTTAACCACTACCCGCCGGCGAGCCGTTCAATCTATGGGAACACCGCCTCGACCTCGGCCAACTCGGGGTAGGTGAACGTGACGGTCTCTTCAATCGGCGTCGATCCGTCGTACGCGTATGCCTTGAGCGTATAGCTGCCCGGCGCGGCGTCCACGGGCCGCGCGCACATCGCGGGGCACAGCTCGTCCGCCTGAGCCGCGGGGCACCCCGCCGCCATTGCGTCGACGCTCTCGAAGATGACGCCGTTCCAGGTGAACGTCAGCTCGCCTTGAGGCGGGAGCGGCTTATAGCCAGCCTCGAGGCAATCTGCGGGGCAGATCGGGGTCCCGTCGTCGCACAGCGGCCTTGCCAGGTTCCTCGGGGCCTCGGCGCCGCTCGATGAGGTCACGATCCACGTCGAGATGCACGGGGTGTCGCCGACCAGGAGCTCGGTCGCCCCTGTGTTTCGGAAGCGGATCGTCACGGGCGTGGCCGTTCCTGAAACGCCGGGCTCGCACGCGCTCGATCCCCCTCCGCCCGCGCCTCCAGCGCCGCCTTGCCCGCCCGCGCCGCCGACCCCGCCTTGCCCGCCCGCGCCTCCAGCGCCGCCTTGTCCGCCCGCGCCGCCGACACCGCCTTGTCCGCCCGCGCCTCCAGCGCCTCCTTGCCCGCCCGCGCCTCCAGCGTTGCTGCTCGTTTGCCCCTCGTCGCCGCACGCGGCGAGGCCGAGGACGCTCGCGGCGATGCAACCCATCGCCAGCGTTCGCATCTGTGCAAGTCCATTCATGGGCCTGAGACACTCCAATTCCCTGCGCATGATCGTTCGCCTCCTCGCGATGCACTTCGGCTTGTCACCAGACATGCCACTGGGACGGTCATTCAAGCGAACCAGCGCGGGTCGACGCGGCTTGGCCGAAGCACGCGGATCCTCGTGTGGCGGGCGCGGGCGCGGTTCGGCCGCGGGCCGCGCGACGTGGATCAAGGGCCGACGTCCACGGCCTCGAGGCCGTAGCCCCAGGAGCAGAGCGCGCGGTCGCCGGAGAGCGTCACGTGGACCACATACCCCGGGAGCTCGCTCTTCTTTTCGAACGAGAGCGCGGTGAGGTCGGTCGCGTCGAGGATGGAGAGAGCGGGCCAGTAGTTGTCGACGACGAGGAGGCGCGCTCCGTCCGCGAGGAGCAGCGGGCCATCGCTATGGTCGAAGCCCGCGACCTCTTGCATCGCGGTCTTCAGGCTGCCCTCCTGCAGCCCGCCGGCCACGAGGATCGAGGACCTTCCGTCGTGGGCGGCGTCCTTCACCGACAGGAAGGCGCGGTTCTCGCCGGCGAGCGCCTTCATGACCGCCACGGTGTCGTCCAGTGGACTCTCGTCCAGGAGCCGCGCGCCCGTGTCATCGAGATCGAGGAGCTTGAGCGTCCTCCGCGTGCCCCTGCACACGCCCGGACCGGCATCATCGCCGGCGGCTGCCGGCGTGAACGCCGCGTTCGACGCGAAGGCGTGAGCACACGCCTCCCTCCCCACCACCGGGGTCTCGACGGTCTCGTAATCCGTCGTGAGCAGCCTGCTCGACGCGCCGTCGAACGCGAGCAGCGAGCCGGGCACGTTGACCGGCGCCCGTATCACCGGCGAGGACGGGTCCGCGACGTCGATGCGATCGAGATAGAAGCGCGCCCTGGAGGGATCGCCGGGCAGCGGCGTCCAGCGCGAGACGAGCACCGTGGTGCCGTCGAGCTGAAGGCCCGTGTGGCCGGCGCCGTCCGGGAGCGCCAGCGAGCTGTGCCGCGGGTTCAGCGGGTCGGAGAGGTCGAGCAGATCGAGCCACGCCTCGTGAGGCGGCCGGTCCTCCTCGAACGTGTAGTAGCCGTCATCGCTGACGCCACGGATCACGAGGGTGCTGCCGGCCTGAACCACGGAGTCGCCCGCGGACACGAGAGCGCCGGAAGGATTCGTGTACAGCGCGCCGGGGCTGAAGGGCAGATCGCGCTGGGCGACCACGCGCGGCGCGGCCGGGTCTCCGACATCGACGATCGCGAGGCGCGTGAGCGCGGCGTTCGATGTCTGCGCGAGCACGTAGACGTGCTGTCCGTGCGCGAAGAGGCGGGCAGTGCCGAGGTAGCGCTGGCAGCCGGGGGCATTCGTGTACAGCGCCGCGCCGTCGAGCCTGGCGATCGGCTCGGCGAGGCCCGGGCTCGCGGCCGGCGCGATCTCGAGCGAGGTGCCGCTGATGCGGACCACGATGTCGTCGACAGCGACCGTGCCGTCGGCGAGCGTCGCGAGCGCGAGCTCGGCGACCTTGGCCGGGGCGCCGCGATCGTCGATGCCGAAGGCCTCGACGCCCAGGTCGGAGGCGGCGACGAGCCGCTCCCCGCTGGCGAGGACGCGCCGCGCCTGTCCGCGTGTGGCGGCGGCGCCGCGCTTCGCGAGGGTGTCGCGCGTGAAATCGATGAGCTGGATGCCCGCCGTGAGGGTTCCGCAGTCCCAAGAAGAGGCCTCGCGGCCCGGCTCACTGTAGGGCACGGCGAGGGTGCCGAGGCCGTCGAAGAGCGCGAACGCCTCGTGGATGCGATCGTGCTCCTCGACGACGCGCGCGCCACGGCCGCCGAAGTCGACACGCGCCAGCATCGCGGGGTTCGCGAGATCGGAGACGTCGAAGAGCGCGACGTGCAGGGAGGTTCCGTCGCCGGTGTCGAGGTGGGCCCCGAAGGCAAACAGGCGATCTCCGCGCGGCTCCACGTGATTGATCCAGCGGTGCCCCCCGATCTCGCCGACCTGGGCGGGGCTCGCCGGGTCGCTCAGGTCGACGGTGAGCACGGGGTCCATGGGCTCCGCGACCAGGTAAGCGTACTTCGTGGTCACGTAAGCGCGGTTTTCGTCGAAGCGGACCGAGTGCAGCTTTGCCGCCGGATGCACGTCGAGCTCGGTCGCGCCGAGGGGCACGATTTCCTGGGAGGACACGATGGAGAAGGTCTGGATGCCGGGCTTCGCGTCGGGCTGCCAGGGGCCGGGCAGGCTGACGAAGCGGAGCACCCCGTCGTGCTCATCCATCTGCCAGGGGCTCGCGATCTGGCCGGCCACCTCGACGCGCGCGCCCTCGACGAGGGCGCCGCTGGGGTCGGAGATGTCGACGACCTGGATGGTGGCGCGCCCTTCCTCCTCGCCGTCGTTCCACACGGCGCTGGCGACATACACGCGATCGTCGCTGATGCTCACGCTGGGCCATCCCCAGTAGCCCGAAGGGGCGCTCTCGATGAGCCTCCGCTGATCGATGACCGCGATGTCCGCCGGGTCGCCGACGGCGAGGGAGGTGACGGTGATGTCCGGCGCGTCGGCGCAGTCGAAGCAGGAGCCGGGCGAGTAGGTCACGGCGTGGAGCACGTCGCCGGAGAGGCGCGCGTCGGTGAGCTTGCCCGGCAGATCGAACGAGCCGACGGGCTGGATATCCGCTGGATCGGAGACATCCAGCACCTCGACATGGCTCATGGGCCCGCCCCCCTGCGCGTCGGGCGCGTCGGGCGTCCACCAGGAGGAGAACAGGGCGTAGAGGAGCCCGTCGCGCAGGTACATCGCGGCGGGCGAGCCGTACATCCGGCGGGTCCCGAGGACGCGCGGCCCGTCGTGTCCTGAGACATCGATGACGCTGAGCCCCGAGTGCCTCGACATCGCGTAGAGCCTGCCGTCCTTCTCCTGGACGATGTCCGCGTCGCGGATAGCGCGCTCCGCGATGGCTCCGCCGCGCGGCGGCACCGGCGGCTCCTCGTCCGGGCCTTCGCCTTCTCCCGTGCCCGAGCTGGCGTCGCCCGAGCCAGCACCCGCCGGATCGCCGCCGCGGGGACCCGTCGGATTGGCGGAGATGAAGCCGGTCTGGTTGGATGTGCCAGCGCCACGCTCGCAACCGGCGAGTCCGATCGATGCCGCGGTCGCAGCGAGGACGACCCAGCTGGCGCCGGCTCTGAACGGGATGGACATGGTCACCTCTCCTTGACAGCAAGACGCAGGACGCAGCGCCCCTGCAAAGCGCAGCAATCTCGTCGCGCTGGCACAATCAGCAAGCGGCGGGCCAGGCGCATTCGCGAGAATTCCGCGTGATTTCGGTGATGTGAGCGCGTCCTGTGCCACGGTGCGCGCGGGATCCTTGCCGCAGTGGTGGCCCATGTCGGCACAGCCGTACATCCTTATCCTGCGGACCGCCCCCTGACCTGCCGGCGCAGGTTCCTGAACAGGGTCTCCCGAGATCCTGGAGGCTCCCTGCTGGGGCAGTTTCTCGACGGCCATGAATGGCTGGATTGCCGCGGATGCCTCAATGCCGCAGCGGTCCGACCGCGGCCTGCTCTGCGGCCCGGTGGCGACCCATTGGAAACGTGCGTGGCGAAAGCGGGTGGCACGCCGCGCGCACGACGGATCCATGGGGGTGAGCTCCATGGAGGAGACAGGAAACATAGAAAAGCGCGCGCTCTTCGTGCTGCCCGCCGCTGCGATCCACCTCGGGCTGGTGATCGTGCTGGGTGTGCTGCAGGTGCGCTTGCCGTACGAGGGCTGGGTGGAGCGCGCGGTGGGCTATTATGGCGCGTTTTCCGGGGCCAGCAGCGCGTATTCCTTCTTCGCTCCGACCGTCGGGCCCCTGCTCTGGGCCACCTTCGAGGTCAGGGATCGCGCGGGAGCGCTGACGACCGAGGTGCTGGAGACAGGAGCGAGCCGCGAAGCGGACCTCCGCGTCAAGAATATCATCGGCATGTTCCGGGATGAGCAGGACCCGGCCGTAAGGCGCTCCCTGGTTGCGTCGTGGGCAGCGAAGGTGTTCGCCAAGCACCCAGCGGCGGACAGCGTCGTCGTCCGACTCGAAAGCTACGACCTGCCCTCGATGGCGGAGTATCGCGCGGGCAAACAGCCGCGGTGGTACGTCGAATACAAGGCCAAGTTCAACCTGAAGGCGCGGCTCGCTGCCGGCGAGAACGACAGAGAGACGACGCCATGAGGCTGCGGACCTGCACCCTGCTCCTGCCGAACGCCAGAGACGCAGCTGCGCGCCTGTGGGGCCCGATGCGGCGATTCGCGTTCGCGCCCGCGTCGGCGCGGCCCCTGGCGGCGCTCCGGATAGGGCTCGCGGCGGTGCTCTTGGTGCAGGCGGCGCTGATCGCGCCCATCGCTTCGGAGCTGTACTCGCGTTCGGGCATCGTTCAGGGACAGCTCCTCGACGGGTCTGGCGCGATCGGCTTCCCCCGGATCGGCCACCTCGTGGATGCATTCTCGCGCTTCGGGGTCCGCGAGAGCTCGGTCATCGCTGGCGTGGGTGTGCTCTACGTGCTGTCGCTGGCTGGCCTCCTGCTCGGCTGGAGGACGAGGCTCTCCGCGGCGTGCACATGGCTCGTGCATTTCACGTTGATGATGACCGCGGAGAGGACGAACTACGGAGCAGATCAATTCGCGAACATCTTCCTGTTCTACCTCGTCTTCATGCCTTCTGGCGCTGCGCTGTCGCTCGATCGTGTCTCTGGGCGAGCGCCGCCCGAGCCGAGCGCGACAGCGCGCCTCGCGCTGCGGGTGGTGCAGCTGCACCTTTGCCTCGTCTACCTCTCGAGCGGCGTGGAGAAGGCATTGGGCGCAGCGTGGTGGGACGGCGACGCGATATGGCGCTCGCTCATGCTGCCCGAGTACCGGCGGTTCGACTTTTCGTGGCTCGCTCACCACGCCTGGATCGCCGTGATCGCGGGGTGGCTCGTGCTGCTCGTGGAGATCGGGTACCCGTTCTTCATCTGGCCACGCCGGACCCGGCGGCTCTGGGTGGCAGCCACGGTCGGATTGCACGCCGGGATCGCGGTCTTCATGAGGCTCGATGTCTTCGGCGCCATCATGTCGGTGTTCACCATCGCCGCGTTCGGCGTGAAGGCGGACCCGCGACAGGCGCGAGCGCCCTCGGCTGCGGCACGCTGTGCTCGGCGTGGCGAGGCCTGACATCGTCAGTACAGGCACTCTGCCACACGTACGTTGGCGCGCTCACGGGGGACGCCTCCGCGTCCGTCGCAGAACCGGGCTTGGCGGGTCAGCTCGCGCTGGGGTCGGCGACGCGGCCGACGAACAGGATGCTGCCCGTCGCGTTGTCGCGGATGAGGAACAGGAAGGGATTCACGAGCGCGAGCGACGCGGGCTGGGGCGCCGACCTGTCGCCGACGAGGACAGCGGTCGCGGCCGCCGCCTCGGTGCCGGCCTCGTTCACGCCGACGAACGCCTTGTGGAGGACGTCCTGGATGTAGGGCTGTCCCCTGGAGTTGATGCCGGTGAAATCCGCGACCCCCGGCGTGAACGCGATCTCCATCCCCATCGCCTCCAGCGTCTTCTTCAGGCTCAGCTCGTAGTCGAACTTGAACCTGGGCATCGTGGTGTCGACCAGGTGCTCGCTCATCGCGCCGGCGATGCCGTCGACCTTCGCCGCGTCGAGCGACGCCTCGAACGCGTCGAGCGTGCCCTTCGCCGGCAGGATGATCACCATCGACAGCTCGTCCCCGTCGTAGGGCATCGCGACCGCCTGGTAACCGTCGCCCTCGGCATAGGGCATCTCCAGGTTGCCGTGCATCAGGGGTACCGTGACCTCGGTCCCATCGGCCTTCTCGAACGGGCCGTCCTCCGTCGCGGTGACCTTGAACGGGGTGCGCCACGCCGCGTTGAAGTAGATGGCGTTCGTGAGGACCAGCACCGTCTCGGGGGTGATCGCGTCGACGGGTACCAGCTTTTCGATCTTGCCCTCGGTCTGGTCGCTGACCCAGCCGTTGATGAGATCGGCCGATTCCTGCGGGAAGTCCCAGAAGTTCACGACGTTCATTCCAGCGCCGTAGTGCAGCCCGAGCGTGTCCAGGAAGGGCGCCTCGAACGGGTAGCCGATCTGCCCCCAGAGCGCGTTTACGACGTTCAGGCGGAAGCCCTCTCCGTCGGCGCCCTGGGCGCCCTGACCGCGGCTCTCGAGCTCCTGGTCGATCCAGTTGAACGCCGGATGGAGCTTGTCCTGCCCGAGGTCGAAGTGCAGCGTGTCGGCCATGGCCGTCTCCGTCTCGCCCTTCGCGCCGGCCCACGTCATCGCGAGCGCCGTCGAGATGCTGTAGGGCGAGTAGAAGACGTTGCCCGGCTCCTGGCGGAGCTGCTGGTAAAGGTCGAGCGCGAACGCGGAGTTGCCCGAGACGAGCGCGGTCCTGTCCTCCGGAGGGACGTCCGGGCTCGAGATGCGCTGCTCGTCCGAGGCGACCACGCAGAAGGGCTTGTCGGCGTCGCTGCAATCCTCGCCCTCAGGGTCGAGGTACGAGTCCGGGTTGGGATCGGTGGACGTCTCGCAACCGAGGATCGCGGTCAGAGACAGGACGAGGAGCGGAGCGCAGGTTCGGAGGGTTCGCCGCATGCCGCCCCGTCCAGCATCGGCCGTGCCGCGCCGGCCTCGATCGCGGGCTCGTGTTTCCGAGCCGAAACGCGCGGAGCGACCGAGCCGCCGCGCGCGGGGCGCCCCCGAACCCTGACATCCGGCGAACAGCTGGCCCGTTCTGGCACAAGACCAGCATGACTCTGACCCTTTTCTTCCACGGGTTCCCGCTGCAGAAGCTCGCCTGCGGACACGTTACCTGGCGGGCGGGCCTCTGCTCGCATCCGGCTCATGCCCTGCCGGCCGAAGCCGCGATCGCTGCTGAGGATCCGCCGAGCGCCCGCGCGCCCGCGCGCGTCGCGGCGAGCTCAGGAACTGGAGATGCTCTTCGAGGGCGCCCCACACGGCGGCGATGCGCGGCACCTGGCGCAGGCCGCGCGGCGTGACGAGCCAGAGCTCGAGCACCGGGCCTGCGGGCAGGCCCAGATCGAGTTCCACCAGGTCGTCGTCCAGATCGAGCGCGCTGCACGGCAGGACCGCGGCGCCGAGCCCCGCGCGAACGGCCTCGATCTGGGCGATGTAGCTGCTCACGATGAGCTTCGGTGCCTTTTTTACATGCCGCTTCTGGTAGTCGTCCTCGACGGTGGGGGTGCGGCCCAGATCGACGCCGACCCAGTCGAGCTCGTCGCGGCCCTTCCTCGAGAGCCTGCGGTGGGCGATAGGCACCGTGGGCAGGGTGACGATCCGCGCGGCCACCAGATCACCGCTCTTCGGCCGGAAGAAGCGCACGGCGATCTCGGCCTCACGGTGGCCCAGATCGGCCACCTCGTAGCTCGTCAGCAGGTGGAGCGAGACGCGCGGGTGCCTCTCGGCGAGCGCCGGGAGCACGCGCGGGATGACGCCGTGCACGGCGATCGACTCCGTGAGCGCCAGTCGGACCAGGCCCTCGGCCTCTCTCTCGTGGCCGCTGGCCTCGCGCACGAACTGGTCGGCGCCGGCCTCCATCGACTCGACGTGGCGGCGGAGCTGCTCGCCGAGCGGGGTGAGCATCGAGCCTCCCGGCAGCCGATCGAAGACCGCCACCCGGAGCGTCCGTTCGAAGGTCGCCATGCGCCGGCTCACCGTCGATTGCTCGATGCCGAGCCTGCGGCCGGCGGCCGAGAAGCTGCCGGCGCGCGCCACCTCAAGGAAGAGGCGCAGATCGGCCCAATCCAGGTCGGCGAGCGGCCTGCCTGCGGGCGGCGGCGCGGGAGAGCGTGCCATGCACCCACGCATGGCATGCCTGCGCAGAACCGTCTACCCAGACGCTGCTGCATGGCCAAGATTTGACGCATGCACCTCGTCATCCAAGGTCACCCAGCCCCCGACAGCCTGAGCGACGCGCTCGCGCGGGCCTACGCCAGCGGCCTCGAGAGAGGCGGAGCCCGCGTCGAGCTCCTGGCCCTGCGCTCGCTCGCCTTCGATCCGCACCTGCGCGCCGGCTTCAGCGGCCAGCAGGAGCTCGAGCCCGATCTCCGCCAGGCGCAGGCCGCCATCGAGCGCGCGAGCCACGTGGCCTGGTTCTTCCCCACCTGGTGGGCAGCGCCACCCGCGCTGGTCAAGGGCTTCATCGATCGCACCTTCTTGCCTGGATGGTCGTTCGCCTACCGAAAGCGGAGCGCGCTGCCCGAGGGGCTGCTCGCCGGCCGCAGCGCGCGCGTCGTGACCACGATGGATAGCCCGGGCTGGTGGTACCGATTCTGGCACTGGCGCTCCGTGCATACCTCGTTCATCAACGCGACCTTGCGCTTCGTCGGCTTCGGGCCCGTCCGCGAGACCACCTTCTTCGATCAGAAGACGCGGACCCCCGAGCAACGAGCGGCCTGGCTCCGGGAGATGGAGCGCATCGGCGAGCGGGACGCGCGGCAGTTCCCCGCCAGATCGTCCCGCACGCTGGCTGTGGCGTGAAGGTCGGTTGTGGGGTGTTGGGGGTTGCTGGGGTCTTTGGGGCCCCGAGAGGCCAGAGGACGCCAAAAGACGCCATGGGGCGCCAAGAGACGCCAAGAGAATAAAAATTATATAATCCTGGCGTCTTTTGGCGTTTTCTTTTGGCGTCTTCTGGCGTCCTCACCATTCCGGCAGCTGCGGGAATGCTCACCACCTGAAAGTGGCGCCTTCGATGCGCGGATGAGGGGTCGAGATGGTGTCGCTCATCCAGGAGGGGCAGATCGCGTAAGGACTCCTCTGCGGCTCTTTGAGCGGAGCTCGAGCACACCGCCGTCAGCTATCCTCCCGCCGATGCGTTGCCCCCGCCTCCCCGCTGGCGCTGCGCTCGCCGCGGCGCTCCTGCTGCCCTCGCTCCTCGCGTGCGCCGGCCCTGCGGCTCGACCCGCCCCTCCCGCGCCGAGCGCTGGTCCGCCGCCCCCGGCGCCCGCCGGCGAGGCGCGCCGGCGCGCGCGGGATCTCGGCATCGTGATAGGCCGCCTGCCCACCGGGAGCCTGAACGCGATCACCGATGTCCCCGGCGTGCGGGTCGGGCACGTGACCCATCGCCGCGGCGCCGGCCGGCTCGACCCGGGCAAGGGGCCGGTGCGCACGGGCGTGACCGTCATCCTGCCGACGTCCGATGATTTCTGGCACAACAAGGTCCCCGCCGCGAGCTTCGTCCTGAACGGGAACGGGGAGATGACCGGCCTCCATGATGTGAGGGAGTTCGGGGTGCTGGAGACGCCGATCGTCTTCACCAACACGCTCGCCGTGGGGCGCGCGCTCGACGGGCAATCCAGTACATGCTCCGGCGCTATCCGGGCATCGGCGTGGACGAGCCCACGGTGACACCGGTCGTCGGAGAGTGCGACGACAGCGCGCTGAACGACATCCGCGGGCTGCACGTGTCGGCCGAGGACGTCCTCGAGGCGGCGGAGCGCGCGGCGGGTGGCCCTGTCGAGGAAGGGGCGGTCGGCGGCGGGACGGGGGTGATCTGCTACGAATTCAAGTGCGGTATCGGGACGGCGTCGCGCGTCCTGCCGGAGGCCGCGGGCGGGTTCACGGTGGGCGCCATCGTGCAGGCGAACTTCAGGGCACGCGGAGAGCTCCGGGTCGACGGGGTGCCGGTAGGGCTGGAGATCCGCGATCTCCTGCCCGTGCTGGAACTCCTCGGCGAAGGCTCGCTGCTCGCCGTGGTCGCGACCGACGCGCCCCTGTCCGCGCGGCAGCTCGAGCGGATGGCGCGGCGCATCGCGCTCGCGGTGGGGCGCACAGGGACGATCTCGCGCGACGGGAGCGGAGACCTGTTCCTGGCCTTCGCGACGGGCAACCGGGTGCCCGTAGAGCCCGGCGGGCTGATACGGAGTCTCCGCGAGGTGGACGACGCGCGCCTGAACCCGATGTTCCAGGGCGCCGAAGAGGCCGTGGAAGAGGCCATCCTCAACGCGATGACCATGGCGACGACGACCTTCGGACAGGACGACAACGTCGCCCACGCCATCCCCCTCGACCGGCTGCGCGAGGCGATGCGGCGGTACGGGAGGCTCGGTGAGCCGGGGCGCTGAGCCGGATTCGCGCGCCGCGACGCCGGATCGAGAGCCGGCATGCGCGCCTCCCGGGAAGCGCCAAGTCCCGACTCAGATGATCAGCAGGAGCTCGAGCTCGCTCTCCTTTGCCGTCGCGCCCCCCGCGGGCACGTGAGGCGCGTTGAGCGGCGCCAGCCGGAGCGCGCCCCACGGCCGCGGGCCCGAGCTCTCCGGCGGAGGCCCGCCGGCGTCGGCCGCGCCGCGGGCGGCCTCGCCGTGCGCGCGCTGCGCGCAGCCGGCGATCGCGGCGCGCACCGCCCGGAGGACGCGCTCCGTGTCGAGCCCCCCGGGCTCCTGAGCCGCCCTGGCAAGGCTCTCGTCGATGCAGGCGGCGCACGGGGCGGAGCTGGCCGCGAGCCGCACCACCAGCGTCGCCTCCAGGCGGCCGAGCTCTACCATGTTGAACGGCACCGTGAGCGCCTTGCCGCGGCCCCGGCCGACATCGACGCTGACGAGGAGGGTATCGCCGTCACGTATCACCATGGTTTCCCGCGGAGGGCGGCCACTTACGCGCTCTGGCGCAGACTCACGAAGACTTGTGTTGACAAGGATCCACAGGCGATCGGAGCTCGCCTGTCCGCTCTTCTCCGCAGCGTCGCTGGTGCGGCCTTCTGCCATTCTCACGCCCTCCGAGGAGGCGAACCTACAGCCGTTGGAGGCGGACGGCGATGGCCCTTCCGGACAGACAATGTCCGGACGGGCGCGTCCGCCGAGGACGCCGCCGCGCGGCGGACACGGAGGTCTTCGCAGCGTCCGTTGCGCCGTCTCGCGCGAGGCGGTAAGCACAGCCGGCGAGCGGAGGGCGGAGCGTGGATGAGCCGGAGCGGCGCGACGAGGACCCGGACCAGGGCGCGGGCGAAGCCGGGAGCGAGCGCGCGTCGCTCGGCATCCTGTTCCTCGCCGCGGCGTTCGCGCTCGCGCTCCTGCTGACCGTCGTGGCGCTCCTCGCGTTCGCGGCGATGAGCCCGCGGTCGCCGTCGCCGGTCGAGGTCGGCGCGCTGGTCGACGCTCCGGTCGGCGCTGCGAGCGCGCTCGACCGGCGGGGCTAGCCGCAGGTCTTCTGGACCACGCCGAGCAGCGCGCTGAAGTCGACGGGCTTCTTCAGGTAGGCCGTGCCCTCGGGCGGGCCGTCGTGGCCGGAGACGATGGTCACCGGGATCGCCGCGAGGGCGTGCACCTGCTTCAGCGCGGCGAGCATCTCCTCGCCGGTCATGATCGGCATCATGAGATCGAGCAGGATGAGCCCGGGCGGCGGGTCCGCCTGGTGCAGGAGATCGAGCGCTTCCCTGCCGTTGCTGGCGCAGTAGACATCGTAGCCCGACGACTCGAGCATCTCGCGGAGCATCTCGCGGAGCTCGGCGTCGTCGTCGACAAGGAGGACGGGGGCGCGTGGGTTCGGGGGAATCGGCGTCACGCGCGGGCCGCCGAGCCCGTCGGTTGGCCAGGGTTCACTCATCGCTGTTACCTCTTCCAGACGGCGCAAGCATGCAGGAGCGATAGCAGGCGAGCACCGCGCACGCATCGCATGCCTTCAGCATCGTCGGATCTTCTCCGGACATGGTTCCGGGCTACGCGGGGGCGGCGCCGATCCGCGCCGAGCGGCGGGCGAGGGGCGTGGCGGGAGCACGGGCACCGCGAGCGAAGCCATGCGAAGCGCCGAGGGTTACGGGAGTTGCGCCGCGGGTCAAGCCTCTCCGCGCTCGCCCCGCTCGCGCTCGGGCGTTCCCGGCCGGAACCCGAGCGCGCGCGCCTGGGCAGGGCGGGTGTGGCGACGGCGCCAGACCACGGCGTCGAGCATGTAATGGGTCGCCTGCGGCAGCGCGAGCAGCGGCACGAGCAGCGCCCGCGCGCGCGGGCCGAGGAGCGGCTCGTCCGCTGTCCGCGCGCCGCCGAAGAGCTCCGGCCGGTCGTGCCAGACGAGCCGGTCCCAGAGCATCTCCTCGACGAACGCGAGCGCCAGCGCGACGCCGAGGAAGGCGAGGAGCCCGGCGGCGAGGACCCGCGCGAGCAGCGAGCGCGGCGCCTCGCGGGCCCGCTCCCGGGCGTACGCGAAGACGAGCGCCATGTACGGGACCCCGTGGACGATCACGTTGGTGACCGTGAACTGGAAGTCGCTGTCGGTCGCGACGATGCCGACGTACCACGTCGCCGCGGTCGTCCCGACGACGACGTGCTTGCCGAGGTTGAGCGGCGCGCGGTCGACGCAGGCCCGCTGGATCGCGCGGGCGACGTACGCGGCGGCGAGCGCGGCGTACACCGCGCCGAGCGGGCCCACCGCGGCCGCGAGCCAGGGCGCGCTCACGAAATCGCCGTCCATGAACCACTGGAACGCGCGCGGTTGATGCGCGTGTGCGTGCCAGTAAAGGAGCGGCCACCCGGTTGCCGCGTAGACGAGCGCGTCGTCGAGGAGGCGATCGACGCGCGAGCGCTCGCCCGCGAGCGCGCGGTAGATCGCGACCCACCCGACCTGCTGGCGGACGAAGTGGATCACGGCCACGTAGGCGAGCGCGCGCCAGAAGGTGAGCTCGGAGGCGAGGTGGAGCGCGACGCCGGCGGCGTAACAGGCGAGCGGCACGCCGGCGTAGAGCGCGGGGTGGCGGCGGAGCTCCTCCGGATCGAGGTACGTGCGGAAGAGCGTCGTGTGCACGTGCGCCACGTCGACGCCGACCACGAAGAGCAGGAAGCCCCAGGCCGGCAGCGCGCCCCCCGTCGAGAGCGCGGCGAGGGCGAGGGCGACCGCGGCGGAGCCGCCGAACACAGCGAGGTCGGCGCGGCGGCTCCACATGAAGCCGCCGCGGGCCGCGCCGCTGGGCCCGGCCGGCAGCGCGCCGAGGAGGTCGGGCCCGGCCGAGGCCAACGCCGAGACCCGCGCGTCAGCCGTGGATGGCCGCGGAGATGATCCAGGCGAGGCCCAGGATCACCGAGCCGATCACGATCGCGAGCGCCGTGTTCTGGTCGTCCTCGATCTCCTTGCGGATGGAGAAGGGCGTGAGCTTCGTGATCAGCACGAACGCCAGCAGGAAGACGAGCAGCCCGACGCTGACGAAGACGAGCGTTCCGATAACGGCTTTGATCAAATTTTCAACGTCGGGCATCGGCGGTTCTCTCTGGGCGTGGGGCGGCGCGGGGCGGCGCGCGGCGCGCGCTCGTGACGTCGTGAGCTCGGGGCGTGAGCCTACGCGAGTCGGCCGGCAGGGTGAAGCGCGGTCGCTGCGCCGCGTCGCGTCCTCGACGCGCGCACCCGGGCGGCGACGTGCTATCGCCCTGCGGTGTCCACGACCGTGCGCCGAACCCTGCCCCGTCGCGCCCTCACGGCCGCGCTCGCGGCGCTCGGCCTGCTCTGCGCAGGCGCGCCCCACCTCGCCGCGGCAGCGCCTCCGTCCGGCAAGGCGGCGCGCGCGCCGGCCCGCAAGGCGGCGCGCGGCGGCGGCGCGCCGATCCGGAAGGCGGCGCACACGGCGGGGGCGCCGAGGAGCGCCGCGGCGGCTCCGGCGGAAGCGCCGCTCGATCTCGCGCTGCCCGTCGAGCGGATCACGCTGAAGAACGGGATGCGCGTGGTGCTGAGCCCCGATGAGAGCTCGCCCACGGTCGCGGTGGCCGTGACGTACGACGCGGGCTCGCGCGACGAGCCGAGCGGCAGGAGCGGCGTGGCGCGCCTCGTGATGGACTCGATGGCCCGGAGCAGCCGCAGCCTGCCGGCGGGCGAGCCCCAGCGCCTCGTGGCCGAGCGCGGCGGCGAGCTCCACGCCGAGGCGGACGTCGATCGCACCACCTTCACGGCGGCGCTGCCTGCGAACGAGCTCGCGCTGGCGCTGTGGATCGAGGCCGATCGCATGCGGGCGCCCGCGCCGAGCGCAGAGGGCTTCGAGGCGCAGCGCAGGGGCGCGATCGAGCGCCGCGGCGCGGTCCTCGGCGCCGCCCACGGCCAGGGCGCGATCCGGCTCCGCGAGCTCGTCTTCCAGGGGTACTGGCCCCACGAGCACCCGGCGCTCGGCGAGGCGGACGATCTCGCGGGCGCCGAGCTCTCGTGGGTCCGCGACTTCCACGCCGCCCACTACGGCCCGAACAGGGCGGTGCTGGCGATCGCCGGCGGCTTCGACGCGGGCGCGGCGATGGCGCTCGTGCACGAGTACTTCGACGGCATCCCCGCCGTCTCCGCCGCGCCCTTCAAGGAGGTGCCTTTCCCCGAGCAGACGAGCCAGCGCACCGGCGTCGTGAGGGACAGCGCCGCCCGCGCGCCGTCGATCCTCTACGGGTGGGCCGTGCCGCCGCGCGAGCACCCGGATCACCACGCGCTCGCGCTCGCGGCGTCCCTGCTCGGGCGCGGCGAGAGCTCGCGGCTCCCGGCTCTCCTCGTCGGGAACAAGGCGGTCGCGCGGTCGGTGCGGGTCGCGATCGACGGCCACCGCGGGCCCGATCTCTTCTCCATCGACGTGCGGCCCGCCGAGGACGCCCGGGTCGGCGACGTCGAGAAGCTGATCGAGGGCGAGATCCGGGCGCTCGCGACGGCGGGACCCTCGCAGGCCGAGCTGACGAGGGCGCGCCGGCTGCTCCAGTCGGCGTTCGTGGCGGGCCTCGCGGACGCGGGCGCGCGGGCGCGGGCGCTCGGCGAGCACGAGCTCCTCTTCGGGGACGCCGCCCACCTGAACGGGGAGCTCGCGCGCTACTTCGCGGTGACCCGGGAGGACGTGCAGCGCGTCGCGCGCGACCACCTCGGCCCGACGCGCCGGACGATCGTCGAGACCTATCCCCCGGGGCTGCCGGGGGCCTCCTTGCCGCCGCGCGCGTCGGCCGGCGCGCCGCGGGCCCGAGGCGGGGCGCGCGCCGCGGCGCCGGAGCAGGACGCTGAGGTGGCGGCGCCGGACAAGGCCGCAGAGAAGGCGGCGCCGGGCAAGGGCGCGGGCAAGGCCGCGCCGAGCAAGAGAGCGGACAAGGCCGCGTCGGGCAAGGGCGCGGACAAGGCCGCGTCGGGCAAGGGCGCGGACAAGGCCGCGTCGGGCAAGGCCGCGTCGGGCAAGGGCGCGCCGGGCAAGGCCGCGGACAAGGCCGCGCCGGGCGAGCGCCCGGCGAAGCCGCACGGCGCGGCGAGCCGGCCGGCGCCGGATCCGGCGCCGACGAAGCCGGCGAAACCCACGAAGAAGTGACGCGAACAGGCGAGCGACGGAGAACGCGTGACGCGATGAACGAGCGAAGCGAGCGACGCGACCTGCGCGGGCGACGGACAGCGCGCCCCTGGCTCTCCTGGACCTCGGCGCTCGCGGCCGCCGCCGTGGCGTGCGGCTGCGCTGCTGGACGGGCGCCGCAGCCGCCCGCGCAGGCGGGCGCGCCGGCGACGCCTGCGCCGGCGACGTCTGCGCCAGCGGCGCCGCCCGCCGAGGCCGCTCGCGGGGAGCAGCCGCCGCCGTCCGGCCCCGCGAAGCCCGCGCGCATGCCCGCCATCGCCTGGGCCGAGCTCCCGAGCGGCCTCCGCGTCGCCACGGCGGTGAGCCGCGCGCTGCCGCTCGTGGAGGTCCGGGTGGTCATCCGCGGCGGCTCCGCGGCCGACGGCGAGCGCACGGGGCTCGCCGCGATCACGGGCGAGCTCCTCCTGCGCGGGGGCGCGGGCGGCCTCCCCGGCCGCGAGCTGCTCGCGCGCGTCGAGTCGCTCGGCGCCTCCCTGCGGGTGGACACCGGCCTCGACGCGACCGTGATCGCGCTGCGCGCGCCCAGCGATCGCCTCGCGGAGGCGGCCCTGCTGCTCGGGCACGTCGTGCAGCGGCCGCGCCTCGACGCCGCGGAGCTCGCCAGGCTGAAGGCCCAGGCCGCCGAGGCGGCGAGGGAGCGCGCGCGCTCGGACGCCCGCTGGGGAGCGCTGATGGTCCTCTTCCGCGACCTCTACGCGCTCCCGACCGAGCTGCACCCCTACGCCTCGTTCGGCGCGACCGCGGCGGAGCTCCCGCGGATCACCGCCGCCGACTGCCGCGCGTTCCACGCGGCGTGGTACGTCCCGAAGAACACCGTGGTGGTGGTGGCGGGCGACACGACGCCCGAGGCCGCGCGCGCGGCCGTGGAGAAGGCCTTCACCGACCGCCGCGGCGCGGAGCCGCCGGCGCTGTCGTTCACCGATCCGGTGCCTCCGGCGTCGCTCAAGATCACGATCGTCGATCGCCCGAAGAGCGCGGAGAGCGAGCTCTTCCTCGGCGTGCTCGGCCCCGAGCGCGGCGCCTCGGAGTGGCCCGCGCTCGCGGTCGCCGGCGAGGTCCTCGGCGGCCCCTCCGGGCGCCTCTCGCAGGAGCTGCTCGAGCCGCGCGGGCCGGCGCGCGAGGTGTCCGCGGCGCCGCTCGACGTCGCGCACGGGCCCGTCCCGCTCCTGGCCCACGTCCGCGTCCCTGCGGCGCGCACGGGCCTCGCCGCGCAGGCGATGCTCGAGCACGCGGAGCAGCTCGCGGCCGCGGCGCCCTCGCAGGAGGAGGTCGACGCCGCGGCGCGGCGGCTCACGGCGCGCCTCGGCCTCGGCCTCGGGACGGCCACCGGGCTCGCGGACGAGATCGCCGTCATGCAGGCGCTCGATCTGCCGGACGACCACCACGAGAGCTACCGCAAGGAGCTCCGGGACATCACGCCGGCCTTCGCCGGCAAGGTCGCGCACGACAACGTGCGGCCGGCGCACGCCGCGATCGTCGTGGTGGGCGACGCCCAGGCGATCGGCCCGATGCTGAGCCGCCTCGGGGACGTCAAGGTGGTCGACCCGACCCGCGCCTTCGAGCGGAAGCGCACGATCCCGCGGGACGCGAGCGCCTCGCCCGCCCCGGCGCCCGGCGCAGGCCGCGCGGCGCCGGCAGAGGAGCCGCAGTGACGGCCGCCGGGCGCCGCGGTGGCGCGCGCGCTCCGCGGGCGGCGGCGCGTGGTCCAGCGCCCGCGACGCGCGCCTTCGCGCTCGCGGCGGGGCTCGCGGCGGGGCTCGCGGCCGTGTCCTCCCCGGGCGCCGTGGGGGCGCAGCCGAGGCCTGCGTCGGTGGCCGTAGCGCCGGTGGCTGTAGCGCCGGCGGCGTCGACGCCGGCACCCGGGCAGCTCGACGGCGCGACGTACGACTACGAGCACCCCTCTGCGCCGGCGAGCGGCGCCGCCGAGCAGGGCGCAGCGCGGGCCGGGGCCGCCGCGCCCGCGGTGCCGCCGGAGCGGCGCTGGCGGGGTCGCGCCTTCGTGCACCGCCTGGCCGCCGCCGATCCCGCGCGGCCGCTGCCGATCCTCGTGTTCCTGCACGGCACCAACGAGGCGCGGATCGAGCACCGCTGGATGGGGGGCGGCCGGGAGGGCGACGTGCGCCGGATCGCGGCGCAGCTCATGGACGCGGGCCGGATCCCGCCGATGCTGGTCGCCGCGCCGAGCGCCGTGCTCCCGGCGGCGGTCGCCGTCGCGCGGACGAGCTGGCCTGCCTTCGACCTGGACGTGTTCCTCGACGCCACGGCCGCGCGGCTTCGCGGCATTGCGACCCTCGACCGAGCGCGCGTCGTCGTCGCGGGCCACTCCGGCGGCGGCTGCAACAAGGCGGGCGGCATCGCGACCGCCTTGAGCGCGTCCACCCCCGTGCACGCGGCGCTCGTGATCGACACGTGCATGGACGTCGACCTCGCGCTCCCCCTCGCCCGCTCGCGCCCGACCACGCACGTCGTCGTGTCGTGGCAGACGATGACCTGGGCCAAGCGCCCCATCGCCGACTTCCGCCGCGCCTTCCAGCGCGGCGTCGAGGCGCACCCCGCGGCGCCCGGCGTTCTCCGCGAGCTCGAGCCGCTCGTCCCGACGGAGCCGATGCCCCACGACGCCATGGTGCCCCTGGTGCTGCGGCGCTGGCTGCCGCCGCTCCTCTCGCCGGACGCCGCGCCGAGCGTGCCCTGCGTCTCGCCCTGACCGCCCCAGGACGCGCGGCCGCGTCCGTGGCCCGCCCTCCGCCCCAGGATTCGAGACGACATCGTCTCTGACGTATAGGGGTGGGGTACGCCGTCGATCAGCATCACTGGGGCTTCTCCGCGAGCAGGTCGCGCTCGATCTCCGCCATCCTCCCGCGCAGTTCGCGCTCGAAGGACCCGAAGTCGTCAATCGGCGGCTGGCGCTCCTCGTCCAACTCCTTGAGACGGTCGAGCGCTCATTCTTTTTCTTCGCGCATCTGCGTCAGGCGCGGCCGCACAGCCGGTTTTCCTGCCACACAAGACCAATTTCGCCAGCGGCGACATTTTCTCAGGCATCCGGGATTTCTGCCGCAGGGCGCGCCTCCAGGACTCCAAAAATACAAAAAACGACATAAAATCCAAAAACTTCGCGTCGATGCTTGACTGAGAAACTCAATTGCATACTATCCGCCGAAGTGACCTGGCTCACTCGGGCGACGAATACGCATCGATCTACAGGAGCGATGTAATGGCGAGAGGGGAATTAGTGTGAGAATAAGCCGAATTGCGACCAGTGGTCTTATGATAGGCGCCGTCCTGCTGCAGGCTTGTTTCGGAGCCGATCCGAGCCAGGAGTCAGAGGCAGACATACCGGAGCAGACCGCTGTACAGCGCGTCACGTCGGATCTCTGAGCGATGCGTCGCTCCGAGGTGGACGGCTGGAACGCCCAGCGGGCCCGAGGATGGAACATCGTTGGTACCGTTCAGATGCCCAGCGGCCAGATTATCGAGTTCGTCGAGTACGCGAGTCTCTATCCGGACGCGGTTAACGTTATTCCACCGCCGCAACCTCAGCAGACGCCGACCCCGAGCCAGGATCGGCGTCGAGGGGCCGAAGATAAAGTGAGCGCCGAGGAGACGGCACCGATGCACAACGCTCGTCGGGCGCGCACCGAGTACGAGGAGCTTGGGATCCAGGCCCCCGAAGGGACCGTGCCCATGCCGCGGCCAACGTTCGACGGCTACGTCGAGGGCAACCATTCGGCAGAGAATTTGGACAGCTATATCAAGAACCACATTGCGACGCCGCTGCCGAGCTACGACGGAAACAAGAAGCTCTACGCGAACAAGCAAGACTTGCGCACTCACGTGTCCAACGCTGCAGACGTGAGCACCTGGGACTATGCCAACGTCGGAAGCACGGAGATGAGCCTGATGCAGGGCGCCTCCTTGTGCTCAGGAGCGAGCCCGTCGACCACCATGGAAGCGGTTGAGGTCGGCTTCATGGAGCAGAGCCCGCTCTATAGCAATTCTTCCATCCATCTATTTCTCTACTTTCGCACGGCCGGTGGGGCGCAGGGTGCTCGCATCGGTGGCTACGACGAGCTCCAGGCGGGCTTCAAGCGCGAACCTGCGGCGACAATCTTCCCGGGCGCGGTGATGTCCTCGAGCACGATGAGCGTGGTCAATGGAACGCACTACTCCTGCCCCGTCGAGATCCAGTTGTTTCAAAACCGCTGGTGGGTCCACGCTTGCGGCCAATGGATGGGTTACTACCCGACACAGAACTCGGTCGCGGACGCCGCCGGTGAGCGCATCACCTTCGACCTGATCGCCAGCGGAGCGTGCCGTGCCGACTGGTACGGCGAGTACTGGCATCCCGGCGTCAACACCGGAAGTCCGCCGACCCCCTGGGCCAATGGTGATGTCGGCAGTGGTCAGCATGGCAACAGCTCGGGTCAGGCTGCCTGGATCTATAATCCGCGCATCGGCATAACGACTCCGAGCAACACCTTCGCATTCAACGGCGGCAACGCTCCGGGTGGGGCCTTTTCAGGGTACGATCCTGACTGCTATAGCCTTTCCAACATGCTGCTAGACGTCAACAACATCACGTTCTTCCGTCTTGGAGGCCCGGGCGGAGATGGAAGTGGCTGTAACTAACAGGACAGCGCTGGCGTCCTCCGCGGTGCTGCTGGCATTGTTGGCGGTACTGGCGTGCTCACGCGTGAGCGCAGACGCGGATGGGCCGGCGGTCCAGCTTGCCGAAGCGCGTCAAGCGGACGGCGCCGAGGCTGAGGTGAGCTGCGCGACCGACGGCGACTGTGCGTCGGGATTCTGTGATCGGGCTCGGTGCGCGGCGAAATTTGATCCGCGGCACTACGGTTGGGAGTGTGATGAGTCTTCGCTTCCAGCCGACAATCCCATCCGGGCGTCGAAGCTGCGCGTCTGCGGCGCGTACGTTTGTCGAGAGGGTCGTTGCCGATCGTGCTTGAGCAATGCGGATTGCTCCGGGGGCGGGGTTTGCCAGAGGTCCCACGACCCCGCCACGCCAGGCTGGTTTTGCGGCGCTCCGTAAAGGCCAGAGCACCGACGATGATGCAGCCCCGGGGTCAAGGGCTTTAGCGCTCTCTTTCCGCGGCTGGCCGGCTTCGGCTCGGCCGCGCTAGCGCTCGGCGTCGTCGGTGCAGGTCGTTTCGGCATGGACGTCTCCCTTCGCCCTGGTGGGCGTCGTTACGGTTGGGCTGGAGCGTCGCGTCGAGTCCGCAGGAGCGAGCTGTGGCTCAATCGATCGACGATCCGCATTCACAGGCCGGCAGTCGCCTTGGTGGCATGGATGCACGCTGGAATCCGAAGCGGGATCGTGGAGGCGCAATCTATCAAACGGCGTGTTCGACCCAGAGGCGGAGCGCCCTCGGTGCTCTCGCGCTCATCCACGTAGCCCTCTTTCACGCTCCTGGCGTGGCGCGCTCGTGGCGCATGTCCCCCGTGTGGGGGAAGTCAGTTCATCGAGGCCCTCCTTGAGGTCGAGGTCGGCCTCGATGGAGCCGCTTCCGCGGCGGCGTCGAGTCCCTTGTCGATTGATCGCTGCCGGCGGCGCGCTTTGACCGTGGCTCGCTTCATGGCCTGTGCCTGCTGCTGGACCGACTGCGCCTGCAGGCGCATGCCCTTGGCCGAGGCAGCCGCTGCGCTCTGCGCGTCGTAGAGCGTGCCGTCGCGCCACATGGCCCACAGCACCCCCGAAAGCCGCCGCGCCAGCGCCACGACCGCGATGTGTCGACCCCGGCGTTCGGCAATGGCATCTGCCCATTACTCGGCGCTCCTCATGCCTGCGCTCGCGGCCGCATGGCCGGTCAACAAGGACGTCATCCTCTCTTATGCGGATCGCTGGGTGCGTGGCCGCTGCCGCCGGTAGCGGCACGGGATCATCCGCGTCCAGCGGCGGCTCCAGCACATCGAACAGCGCAGGTGGAGAAGGTGATGAAGGCGGCGGGTGCACCTGCGGAATGGCCGGTCGAACCGCCCCGACGGGTGCTCCGGCGGCATGGATGGCCGTCTGGGCGGCGGCCCTTCCTCGCGTCATCCGGCGCCGCCGCATGATTTCCCGCACGGCCGGGCGAACCGGCTGGCGAACGCGCTCACGATGACGTTCTGACCGGGGCGATGGCGCCGTATGGCGCTGATTCACCACCCTTGCGCACCTCATGGTGGATCCGGAGACTCCTGAGCGAGGCGCTTCCGTCGTTCCTGATTCCTGCCTCGCCCGCCCGGTGGTACCGTGGCTGACATGCCCCGGTCTCGGCGTCCAGGAGCGTTGTCGCATCACCGCGTCAACGAGCCTGGGCACGGCGACGGCACGGAGGGTACTGCTCGTGTGGCAAGCATCGGCTTCCGGTGGACGATCTGACGCCAATGTCCCGATGGCGGACAGCGCGCGTGCCATTGCGGCGCGCTCTGACCGCTCCGGCGACGCCGCTCCCGCTTCTTCCGCGGCCGGGCGGGGCGACGTAGCCCAGGACCCGCGGCGCAACCAGCTCGTCGCCGGGCGGTACAAGCTCTCGCGGCTTGTCGGACGCGGCGCCATGGGCGAGGTGTGGCTCGCGCACGACAGGGCCCTGCGGATCGACGTCGCGCTCAAGCTCCTCACGGTCCGGCGCGAGAGCCAGGCCGGCACCGCGCTGGAGCGCTTCCGGTTCGAGGCCCAGGTCGCGGCGCAGCTGGCGCAGAAGACGGACCACGTCGTCGCCGTGCACGACGTCGGCAACGACCCTGCAGCGGGCCCGTACCTCGTCATGGGCTACGTTCGAGGTCGGTCCCTGAGGCAGCTCATGCAGGAGCGGGGGCCGATGTCCCCGGCGGAGCTCGCCCCGCTCCTCGGCCAGATCGGAGAGGCCCTCTCCGTCGCGCACGGCCTCGGCATCGTGCACCGCGACATCAAGCCGACGAACGTGCTGCTCGAGGAGGAGCGCAGCGGTGAGGTGCGCGCCAAGGTCGCGGATTTCGGCATCGCCAAGTGGATCCGAAAGGAGCTGCCCGCCGACTTTCCCCGCCGGACCCTCGGCGGCGTGGTGCTGGGCACGCCGGCGTACCTGAGCCCTGAGCACGCCTGCGATGGGGACACCAACCCGCACTCGGACATGTGGGCGCTCGCGGTCGTCTCCTACGAGGCGCTCACGGGCCGGCTGCCCTTTCCGGGCCACACCATGAGCGATGTGCTCGCCTCGATCCTGGCCAGCGCGCAGCCGCCGCGGCCGGCGCTGTACCCGGACGCGCCGCCGGCGCTCTCGGCCTGGTTCGCGCGGGCGTTCGCCCTGAACCCGACGGAGCGATTCCCCTCGATCGAGGCCATGGTCGCCGCCTACGAGGCCGCCGTCGGCCTTCCGGGTGCGCCGGCGCGCGCCGAGCGGGCCGAGCCCGCGCGCCGGGGCAAGCTGGGCCTCGCGGCCGGCCTCGTCGTGGCGCTCGGCGTCGTGCTGTCGACCGGCGCCCTGTGGGCGCAGGCCCAGGTCCCCTCCGCGCTGCGGGCGTCGAGCCTCGACGCGCGCGCCGCGTCCGTGGTCCGCGCCGTGCAGGCGCGCATCGCGGCCCAGGCGAGCCCACCCCGAGCAGCGCGATCGGGTGACGCCGCGGCGCTGGATGCCGCTGTCCCCGCGCCCGACGAGGCCGCTGACCCCGCGGCCGCGCCGCGCCCCCTCACCGCGCAGGCCGGGCGCCCGGTCGACCCGCGCCCGGCGCCGCGGAGCGCTCGCATCCTCCGTGGTGACCGCGCGACCGGCGCGCGAAGCGTCCCCACCGAACGCGAGCTGCTCAGGACGCGTCACTGAGCGGTCGTTGCCGACCAGCGTGTGAGTGAAATCGGCGGGTCAACCAGCGTGTGAGTGAAATCGGCGGTTCGGCGCTCGCCTCAGGCCGCTCGATGATCGCGCCATGCGGGCAGGCTTGGCTGTCATCGTCGTGGCCCGACACAAGCTTTGTGCGCGGTGGCGCCCTGCTTGCATCAAGACGGCGGCGTCAGGTGCAGCCATGGCGCAAGAAGCCCCCAAGCCGGCCGAGAAGCGACGGCCAAAGCATGTACGCAGCCCCCTGAAAGACGTTGCGCCGAGCCGCCCCAGGGGCCTGCCCGCGCAGGAGGATCGAGAGCAAGCGCCGAAGGCCGAGAAGGACCGCTCGCCCGCGCCGTCCGGCGAGCGGTCGACCCAGGCGCCCCACGGGGTGCCTCCGCGTGGGCACGAACCGCGCGGCGGGCGCGACCGGACCGAGGGGCAACACCGAAGCAGCGCCGAGCAGGCTCAGGGCCAGCGTGAGCTAGCTCAGCAGCTTCGCGTCGACAGCCTCCGTTGCTCGACCAAGGCCGGCTCCGGACACCCGACCTCCAGCCTGTCGGCGGCCGATCTCATGGCGGTGCTCCTCCGCGACCACCTCCGCTGGGACCTGAGCCATCCGGAGAACCCGAACAACGATCACCTGATCTTCTCGAAGGGCCACGCCTCCCCGCTGCTCTACGCGATGCTCAAGGCGGCGGGCGTCCTCTCCGACGCGGAGCTCCTGTCGTACCGGCGCTTCGGGAGCCCGCTGCAAGGGCACCCGGTGCCGACGCTCCCCTGGGTCGACGTGGCGACCGGCTCCCTCGGTCAGGGGCTCCCCATGGGCGTCGGGATCGCGCTCTCCGGGAAGTACCTCGAGAAGGCTCCTTACCGTGTCTGGGTGTTGCTCGGCGACAGCGAGATGTCCGAGGGATCCATCTGGGAGGCGTTCGACCACGCGCGCCACACGAAGCTCGGCAACCTCATTGCCATCCTCGACATGAACCGCCTCGGGCAACGCGGACAGACGCCCCTCGGCTGGGACTCCGCGGCCTACGCGGCGCGCGCCCGCGCGTTCGGCTGGCGTGCCCTGGAGATCGACGGCCACGATCCAGCCGCCATCTCCGGCGCCTACGCCGAAGCGCTCGGCGTCTCGGACGCGCCCGCGCTGATCGTCGCGCGCACGGTGAAGGGAAAGGGCGTGTCCCTCGTCGAGGACAAGGACGGCTGGCACGGAAAGGCGCTCGACGAGGCGCAGTGCGCGAAGGCGATCGAGGAGCTGGGGGGCATGCGCGACATCGTCATCGAGCCGGAGGCGCCTGCGCCGGGTGAGCCTGCTCCGCGGCCCACCGCCGGGCCGCTGAGGCTCCCCACCTACGAGCGCTCCACGGCCGTCGCGACGCGGAAAGCCTACGGCGACGCGCTCGAGGCGCTCGGCGCTGCGCGCGCGGATGTCGTCGCCGTGGACGCCGAGGTCAGCAACTCGACCTTTGCCGAGGAGTTCGCGAAGGCTCATCCAGACCGCTATTTCGAGATGTTCATCAGCGAACAGCAGATGGTGGCCGCCGCCGTCGGGCTGAGCGTCCGGCGCTGGTCGCCCTTCGCGTCGACGTTCGCGGCTTTCCTCACGCGCGCCCACGATTTCCTCCGGATGGCCGCTGTGTCGAGGGCCGATATCCGCGTGTGCGGCTCGCACGCGGGCGTATCCATCGGCGAGGACGGCCCGTCGCAGATGGGGCTCGAGGATCTGGCCATGATGCGCGCCGTCCACGGGAGCACCGTGCTCTATCCGTGCTGCGCCAATCAGGCCGCTCGGCTGGTGGCCGCCATGGCCGACCAGAAGGGCATCGTCTATCTCCGAACGACGCGCGAGAAGACGCCCATCCTGTACGATGCGACCGAAGCGTTCCCCATCGGCGGGAGCAAGGTGCTGCGCCAGACACCCCACGATCGCGTGACGATCATCGCCGCCGGCATCACCGTCCACGAGGCGTTGAAGGCCCACGCAGAGCTCGAGGCGAGCGGGCTCTCCGCTCGAGTCCTCGACGCGTATGGCATCAAGCCGATCGACGCCGCCGGCATCCGCGCCGCGGTGCAGGCCACGGCGGGAAACGTCGTCGTCGTCGAGGATCACTGGCCCGAGGGCGGCCTGGGCGACGCCGTGCTCGAGGCCCTGGCCGGCGAAGAGCCCGTCGTCGCGCGCGTCGTCCATCTCGCCGTGAGGGAGATGCCCGGCTCGGGCACCCCGGCCGAACTCCTGCGCGCGGCGGGGTTGGACGCTTCCTCCATCGCTGGCGCGGCGAAGCGGCTCCTCTCCGGCGAAGCGCGCCTCGCGCGATAGTCCTGGCCTCGCGCGAGGCGAGCGCAAGCGCTGCGGATCGGGCGAGCTGGCGAAAGGGCTCGCGCGCTTGAGGGCGGACCTCGCGTCGGGGGAGTGGGATCGCAAGTACGGGGAGCTGCGGCGCCTGGAGTCGCTCGACCTCGGCCATCGCGTGCTGGTCGCCGAGCTGTCGTGACGCGCCGCCCGGACGAAGCGCGGTGCCGACGCGGCGGCGTCGCACTCGCACAAAAGAAAAAAAGAGCGCCCGTCCGACGGTGTGGGGGGGGAAACCGTCCCTCAGGCGCTCCGGTCACCGAGCTATGCAGGAGCTGGGCCAGGAATCTCCTGACGTGGGTCCGTGAATTTACGTAGGCGCCGTACGGGTGAGGCTTTCGTTTTTGGTATGACGGATTTCGTTGGTGAAGCGCAGGGGCGGCATCTTCCGCGGGCGGTGGCACGGTGGCGCACGCCCGAGCGCCAGGCGAACCACCTGGGCAGCCGGGCGAGCGCTGCGCCTAGGCAGGGCGGTGGGGTGTGCCGGCGATGGCTCCGACGCGGCGCGTCTTCGCAACGCGCCTCGCCTGCTGCCGGATGTGCTCCACGGCCTTCTCGAAGAAGGGCTCGGGGGAAGCCTTGCTGACGGTGATCTGCTCTCCGCCGATGAGGACGACGAGGAGGCCCCTGTCGGTCCTGCCCACCGCGAAGAAGTCGACGGTGAACGGCAGCTCTTCCTCGACGGTGAGGGACAGCTGGCACTTCAGGACCTCGCCGACGCCGGGCTGATTCTCGACGACGAACCGCTGCAAGAGCCCGTTGGCGTGGGCGTCTCCGGCGATCCGGTTGAGGGCCCACTTGTCCCTTGGCCAGGCCATGTGGTCACGGAGCTCGTATATCCACTGCAAGAGCTCCTCGGCGACCTGGCCGATCGCCGCCTTGGAGGCCTCATAGGATACTTTGATCTGCTCGTATTTCGTCATCGGGGCTCCATCGCTCTCCGGCGCGCGCCCTCGAGGCTACCAGATCGCCGCGCCCCGCCGCACGCGGATCGGGCGCCTCGGCCTCGCCGACGCAGCGGGATTCGTCGGCGCAGCGCGCGGCGCGCGGCGTCGCGGGCGGCCTCGAGGCGCTCGCGCTCCCTGGTCTCCTCGCGCCGCGGCCGGCGGGACCGGCCGGGCTCGCTCAGGCGTATTGTTGCAGCAGCGCGCCGCGCATGGGGTTATCGCAGGCCTTCACCGCCGCGCGGAGCGCGTCCCTGTCGACCGGCACCCTGTGCAGGCTGACGTTCACCGCGCCGCCTTGCGCCTCCACGGTCGCGTACTCGGCGTGGTGCAGCAGCGTCGGCGGCCCGCCGTTCGCGTACTCCTTGAAGGGGAGCCCGACGCTCCCCGGATTCACGAGGAGCGTGCCGCGGTGCTGGCGGAGCATCTGGAGGTGCGTGTGCCCCCCGGCCATCACCGTCGCAGCGTGGCCCGCGAGCCGGCGATCGAGCTCCTCCGGCGGGGTGTTCGCGAGGAGGTCCTCCATGTGAGACCGGGGCGAGCCGTGGAACACGAGGAGCGTCGAGTGAGCGTCGAGCGGGATCTCGAGGCGCGCCTGGAACGTGCGCAGGAAGGCGAGCTCGTCTCTCGACAGCCGATCACGGCACCAGTCCACCGCGTCGACGACGATGGGGGCCTCGGTGTAGGTGCGGATCAGCTGCGGATCCAGCATGAACTCGTCGTGGTTCCCGAGGATGCACGGGCACCCGAGCTCTTGCAGCATGTCCAGGATGGCCGAGGGCCGCGGTCCAAGCGTCGCGACGTCGCCCAGGCAGATCACCTGATCGACGCCCGTCGCCCGGATGCTGGCCAGCACGGCCCTGAGCGCCACCTCATTGCCGTGGATGTCGGATATCAGCGCGATCCGCATGGCAAGACCCCCTTCAGCGGCCATCGAGACGTTGGAGCGGCTCTCGGCGCCTCGCGGCGTCCGATCGGCGGACTCGTGACGATAGACCATGTCCGCCGGCGCCTCCAGCCCTTCGCGCCCGGCCGGCACGAGCGACGCGCGAGGTAGCGCGGTGGCGCGACGGCTGGGGGTGATGGACACGCGCGTCACAGCCGCGAAGTCTCCCCAGTCTCCCTGCACGCGCCGGGCCACGAGCGGGTAGGATCGGCGCGTGCGCGCGCTCTGGCCGGTGGACATCGTCGCCTTGAATCCCGTGTCGTGCGGCTCGGTCCTGTGGCGCATCGGCGGCGTGCTGCGCGTCACGATCCTCGTGAAGGCGACGTTCGCCTTCGGCGCGGGCGACGGCGCGGATCTCGTGGCGCCCGAGCCCGTCGAGCGCGAGGACCGCTTTCACGACGACGACCCCTCGCGGAGCCTGCGCTCCGCGAGCGACACCGCGCCGTACCTCCCCGGCGCCGGCGTCGTGCTCACCGGGCACGCGCATGCTTCGGACGCCACCGGGCCGGTGATCGGCCTCTCGGCGAGGCTCGCGCTCTTCCGCGGTGGGCCGCTGCTCGACAAGACGATCCACGTCTTCGGGGACCCCACGCCCGGCAGCATCGCGCCCACGCCGTTCCAGAGGATGCCGCTCGTGTACGAGCGCGCGGCGGGCGGACCCAGCCATCCTTGGAACCCGGTCGGTGTCTCCGAGGCCGGCGAGGGCGCGCTGGATCCAGCGATGGGCCCAAGGCGAGCGCGCCCGAACCTGGTCAATCCTGCGAGCTCCCACCGGCCCGCGTGTTTCGGGCCGATCGCGCCTCACTGGCCCTTGCGAAAGCGGCTCTTCAACGGCTTCGAGCCGGGCGCCACGCGGCGTTCAGCGCAGCTCGGCTCGCCCGGCGCGGACCCCGCCGCCGCGGGGCGCGCGGAGGTGCTCGACCTCCCGGCGGACTTCGACTTTCGCGCCTTCAACCCGGCGCCGTTCGATCAGCAGATCCCCTTTCTGCAAGGCGATGAGTCGATCATCCTGGAGAACCTGAGCGCGGGGAGAGCATTCATCTGGCCGCGCCTCCCCTCGGCGCGCGCTCGTGTGCGCCGCTACCGCATCGACGCCGAGCGGGCGGGCGGATCGCAGGAGATCCCGCTGGTGGCCGACACGCTCGTCATCGACGGTGATCGCCAGATCGCCTCGCTGGTGTGGCGGGGCAACTTCGCGACGGAGAGCGAGGAGGCGCTCCAGGGCATCCGCCTGTTCGCGGGTGTCGAGACGCTCAAAGAGAGCATTCCGTGGCCGGAGCACGGCGCGTCGCTCCCTGGGGACCCTGCGGCGACGCACCGGAGCTCGGCGCCGGCGGTGCTGCTTGCGAAACCGATCGTCGCGCCCGCCGGGCTGGTGGAGACAGGCCCGCTCTCGAAGAGGAAGATGGAGATGCCGGTGCTCCCCTTTCGTGATTCGCCTGCCGCGCCGCAGCCTCCTGCCGATCTCGCCGTGAGCGGAGGCATCACGGGACCGCTGGGCCAGAGGATGCCGATCCCCGAGGACAGGCTCGCGGAGGTCGGGGCAGAGCGGGCGCAGTTCCCGGTGGCAGCGCCGGGGACGAGCGCGTCGGGCGGGGAGGACCCCATCCCGGGCGCGCCGTGGAGCCCGATGGCCGCGCCTCGGCCCGTCAGCCCTGCTGGCGCCGGGGGCTCGCAGCCCGGGCGCACGCTGGTCGACTCGGGAGATCCTGCGAGCGGTGTCGTGGAATCGGCGCCGCCGCCGGAGCCGGATGCCGAGGCGGCTCCGGCGGAGGCGTCATCCGGGGCGACGCTCGTGGCGCGAGAGCCATCGGGGCAGGAGGCGGCCTATCTGGCGGTGGAGGCGGCACCGCCGGAGAAGGTGAGTCCGCAGCTCGAGATGGCGCCGCCGGCGCTGGTCGAGGTGGCGCTGCCTGAGAGGGTGCCGCCGCCGGAGAGGAGGAGTCGGCCGCCCGAGGAGGAGTCGCCGGCAGCCGTATCGCCGCCTGTGACGAGCGAGCCGCTCACCGGCTTGGAGGCGCGAAAGCGGGCCGAGGCGAGGCTCGCCGAAGGCGGCGATTTCGATGGAGACGACCTGTCGGGCGGTGACCTGTCGGGGCTCGACTTCAGCGGGCGCTCGCTCGCGCGGTGCGCGCTCCGCGGCGCGAGGCTCCGTGGTGCCCGCCTCGCGGGGGCCAGCCTCGTCGAGGCGACGCTCGACGAGGCCGACCTCCGCGGCGCGGATCTGTCTCGCGCCGATCTCACGAACGCGCGCGCCGACCGCGCGGAGCTCGTCGAGGCTTCGCTCGAGGAGGCGGACCTCCGAGGCGCCTCGCTGCGCGGGGCGAACCTGGAGCGAGCGCGGCTCGGTCGTGCCCGCGGCGACGGCGCGACCCTCTCCGCGGCGAACCTGGCAGGCGCCGACCTGGAGGATGCGCGCTTCGTGGGCGCGTCGTTCGCCGGCGCCAACCTGCGTGACGCGAAGGCCGATCGCGCCGATTTCATGTCCGCGCGGCTCGACCGCGCCGACCTCGGCGCAGCCTCCTTCTGCAAGGCCCGCCTCGTCGCCGCGGTGCTGGCGCACGCGAAGCTCGATCTGACCGATCTCCGCGGCGCCAACCTGGAGCGTGCCAATCTGCATGGGGCCTCGCGGAGGCGGGCGAAGATCGCGGGCGCCAACATGAAGGAGATCGACGAGACGGCGCCGGTGAGGCCGGAAGATCCCGAAGGCTCGTGAGCGATCGCGGGCCAGGCTACGATCACGGCGATGCGAAGGCCGCCGGCGTCGCGGTCGAGAGCCAGATCGGCGATCCGTCGTTTGATCCAGGGCGTGCGTTCCGATGATCGGATACCCGGCGCTGCCGCGATATGCACGAGGTGCGCTGTGGTAAGCTCTGGATGAAAGCCCGCGCCCATGAGATGCCTTCGCTGTCAAGCCGCCCTCGACCTCTCCAAGCCCCGATGTCCCGCCTGCGGTGCGCCGGTCGACGCCGATGGTGACGGCGTGCCCGACGTTCTCGCGAAGATGATCGAAGACAAGGCGCGCGAGATCGTCGCGATGGAGAGGCGGCGCGAGGAGGAAGCCGTGCGCGAGGCGGCCCGCGCCCAGGCCGAGAAGGCGGCGGCCGAGCAGCGGATCGCCGATGAATCACGCCTCGCGCGCCTTCGCGACAGGCACCACGCGAGCCTCGGGACAGTTCCCACGATATGGTACGCGAGTCGCCCCGTGCTTGTCCTGTTCGCCCTCCTCGCCGCGCTGATCGGCGGGTTCATGTTCCCCGCGTGCGTGGAGCCCATGATCGGCCGCTCGATCATGGCTGCGAGCGTCTTCTGTCCGAGCGTATGCCGGGGGTGCCGCGGCCCGGGGCGAGTCTTCACATGGCACGAGTCGGGCACCTGGGCCGAGGCGGAGGTGTCGGTAGAGCTCTGTCACAACCGCGCTGTCGACATCGACCGCCTCACGTCGAGCGACGTGTCCCGTCGCGAGGACCAGGATCTCGCGCCCTACCGCCTCACCCGCTGGGCGAGCGTGCCGGTGGACGTCGGTCTCGTGCTCCTCGTCTTGCTCCTCGCTGGGCCCTTCATCGCTGCCGCCCTGCGCACGCGCGAGATCCAGCGCAAGCGCTCCGCGTGGGAAGCCGAGATCGACGCGCTCGAGCGCAAGCTCGGCCTTGGCGGTCCGCGGAGGCCAGGGGACTCTCCGTATCGATGAGCGTGGCGGGCGCTGCGGGACAGGCGCTTGGCCGAGGGAGGCCGGAGAAGCGTCTCGCGCGGTGATCTGGAGGCGTCGTCTTTCGGCAGATCACCAGGATCGGTCACGAGCCGAAGTGCTAGGCTCGTCCGGATCAAGGGGACCCATCGCGATGAAGACCTCTCGTCAGTGCCCGAAGTGCCAGTCCAGAAAGCTCTGGGTCGTGGAGAGAGTGGAGCAGCCCGACTGCGAATACGCGAAGACGAATCCGTTGCACGTGACGTCCAAGTATGTCCTCACCGGCACTACGGAGGTCGTGGGTGCGGTGGCCGCGCTCGTCAAGGCGGGCACCTTCGAGACCTGGATCTGCGCGCTCTGCGGCTTCACCGAGTGGTACGCGCGCGACGCGAACGAGGCCCTCGCCAAGCTCGCGTCGCAACCGGGATCCAGGGTTCACTACCTCGACGGGGGTGCGGTCGGCACGCCGTACCGCTGACCGTGGCGGCTGGGTGACGGCGCGACGCGCACCGTCACCTCCCCTGGTGCAACGTGCTCACGGCGCCAGGACGAGCACGTTGGTCGCGCTGGGCACGATCTTGGCGCCGGGCGCGTTGGTGCTGTTCTGGAGCGTCATGCTGGTGAGCCGCGCGAGGGGCATCCCCCCGACGACCACGGTGAACGCGGCCGTCACGGTGCGCACCGGCGCGGCGGGGCGTGGTACGATCGCCTTGCAAGGAGCCATGAGATGACCGGTGATCCCGAGTCCGCGCTCGCGCATCAGTTCCGCGAGCTCGCGGGCGCGCCCAAAGAGACCGAGTGGCCCGTCGACTTCCACTTCAGCATCGGCGGCTACCCCATCCGCGTGACGTACTCGGTACAAGACTTCATCCGGCTGAGGTCGCCGTACGCGCCCCGCGCGCAGCGGCCTGTGGACGGCGCCCAGGTGACCTATCGCGAGCCCGCCGGCGCGCCGCTCTCTGCCGTCCGACCAATGAGCATCGAGCTGCGGCCCGAGACGTCCGAGCACCGCGCTGCCAAGGTCGCCCTCGTCTCGACCGAGGTCCAGACGGGCGATTCGCCGTTCGATCACGAGGTCTATATCCACTCGCCGAGCGATCCTCTCATCGTCCAGCGGGTGCTCGGCTCACCCGAGCTGCGCGCGAGCGTCCGCGAGCTGCTGGCTGAGGGGTTCTCGAGCATCGATATCGACGACGAACGAGGCGAGATCTGCGCGCATCTCCAGGCGTTCACGGACAGGCACTGCAGCCCCGGCTGCGCCGCGCGCATGCTCGATGCATTTGCCACGATTGCCCGCAACGTCCCTCATGTGGCGCGATCGTCCGCGCTGCGGCCGGCGGACACCGGGCGCACGCTGCTCCTCGTCGGCGGCGTTCTCTGCGCTGTTCTTCTCTTGCTCGGCGCGCCCGTTTATTTCCTCGCAGCCGGAGATCGATGCGACTTCGAGAACAACGGCGGCGCGAGCGTGCTGCTGTCGTGGGATGGGTGCTTCACGCCGGTTCCTCTGGGCCTCGCAGCGGGGCTCCCCGTCGGGCTCGCGCTTGCAGCCGCCGTGTCGAGCCGCATCCGGGGCCGGTCGGACTCCCACGAGCGCGCGTCATCCGCCTATGCGATTTTGGTGATCCTCGCCGCCCAGCTCGCGATCGCCCTGTCCGCCGCCGTGCTGTGGGCCACGTAGCCAGCCGGGTGCCCGCGCGCGCAGCTCGCCTTCCGAGGCCCACATCGCGCGGCCGGCATGCTCACGGAGCCAGGACGAGCACGTTGGTGACGCTGGGTACGATCTTGGCGCCTGGCGCATTGGTGTTGTTCTGGATGGTCATGCTGGTGAGCCGCGCCAGCGGCATCCCCCCGACCACCACGGTGAACGCCCCGGTCACCGTGCGTGCAGGGCCCATCACGGTGCCAGACGCGACGCCGGTCGCCAGGCCGGCGTTATCGCCGTTCGTGAGGACAGGCATCGTGGCCATGTTGTGCGCAGGCGTGCACGTCATGAGGACGTTCGGCACGAATCCCACGTTGGTGGGCTCGAGGGCGATGTTCGGATAAGGCACCGGGACCGGAGCCGGCGCAGGTGGGGCCGGCGTGAGGCACACGTCGGGAAACGCCAGGCACATGCCGCCAGCGCTCGTCTTCGCCAACATATCGGGTTCTCCTCTCTTCGGCGCAGCGATCAGCCGAGGTGGATCTGCTCGCCGTCGACCTTGGCGAGGACACGGGCCGAGATGATCGCATTCTCTCCGCGAAGGCCGAGCAGGTCCTGGGCGCGCAAATCGATGGTGCCTGCGCGCGTCTGATCGATCTCCTCGACGAAGCGGAACACGCGTTTGACGCGTTGTGTTAGTCTTGTGAGCGCCGTGTCGGCCTCCTGCGCTATCAGCGCGATCTTCGTCACTTCGGCTTGCACCAGCCTGCCGAAGAACCCGAGCTCATCGATCGCCACAGAGCCCTTTCTGGCGCGCACCTGCACCTCGGCGCCGGTCACGGCGACCTCGCGCGCGCCCGCGATGTCGACGCGCTCCGAGGCGCAGATCACGACACGTCCCCCCCGGGCTTGCACCACCAGATCGCCGTCGGTCGCGAGCTTCGTCGGCGCGCCGTCGCGGCCATCGAGCACGGCCAGCACATGGACCCCATCCGGCTCGATGGCGCAAAGCACCTTGTCCCCGACGTCGGGCGCGACGAGGCAGCTCTTCGCGCGCCGCGCCTCGCAGCTCCCCGACGAGAGCCGCACCGCGAACGCCGCGCCGGTCCGCTCGACGCGCCCCGTCTCCATGTAAGTTTCTGCGCTGGCCAGCTTCTTCGCTGCTGTCATGATCTGTCGACCTCTCGCTTCCTCGTGTGTGCGGCGGAGATTCTCCGCGAGCCATCGTCCTCGGGGGCGTTCATCTGGTGTTCCTGCGTCGCGGGGCGGACAACACCCTAGCTCTCCTCTTCGCGCGCAGTTCCGTGCCTGGGCTGCCACATCTCCAGCCGGGCCAGGGCCTCATCGTCGCCGAGCCAGCCCGCGCCGCGGGGAAGCACCGCGCCCGCGCGCTTCGCCAGATGAAACCGGGTGCGGTGGAGGCCGGCTCCCGAGAAATCAGCGCCCGACACGTCGGCGTGGGAGAAATCCGCCTCGCGGAGCTTCGCATCCACGAACGATGCTCCGAGCGCGAGCGCACGGCCGAAGTAGGCCTCCTCCAGCGTCGCGCCGGACAGGTTCGTCCTGGTGAGATCCGCTTTCTCGAAAACCGCTTGCGGGAAATTACCGTTCACGAGGCGCGCTCGTGGCAGCTTCGCCTCACCGAAGAAGCACTGCGGTCCATGGGCGCCTTCGAACGTGGCGTCGCGAAGGTCGGCGCCCATGAAGTTGCACTGAGTGCAATCGACCCCCGCGAAGCTCGCGCCCGCGAGGTCGCTCTTCATGAACTGTGTCCGGAACAGCCTCGTTCCAGCGAAGCTCTTCGGTCCCAGCTTGGCCTCGACCAGCGTGGTCAACGTGAGATTTGCGGCTGTGAGGTCGGCCGTGCGGAGGTCGGCGCGATACAGCGTCGCCTTCTCGAGGTTCGCGCTGGCGAAGCCCGCCTGGTCGGCGTCGATCTCGACGAGGTTCGCGCGGTCGAGGTTCGCGCCGGCGAACGATGCGCCCCGGAGCGACGTCTTCATCCAGCTCGCGAGCGGGGCCTCGGCTTCCGCGAGCGACGCGCCGGCCGCGGTGCACTCGGTGAAGCTCGCCGCGATGAGCTTGCCGCGATCGAAGCGCGCGCGGTCGAGGCTGGATCGGAAGACGCTCGCGAGGTGCAGGTCGGCGCCCGTCAGATCACACCCTGTGAAATCACAGCCAATGAAGACGGATTCCTTGAGGCACGCGCCGCCGAGCGCCTCGGGGAACCGCACCTCCTCGAACAACGCGCCCGAGAGGTCCGCGCCGGCCAGCGCGAGGTGCGACAGATCTTCGCCGCGCACCGGCTCTCCGTGCCGGATCTTGTCGAAGAGCTCGTCCCGATTCATGCGCCGCTCCTCGCAGGGACATCCGCCGTCGGCAAGAAGCGCACGTGATCGACCTCCGCCTCCGCGAACGTCGTCCGACCGTCACCCACCACACGGGAGAGGTCGGCTCGAGCCAGGTTCGCCCCCGTGAAGTTCGCGCCGGCGAGGCGGGCCTTCGAAGCGAGCGAGTCCATCAGGTTCGCCCCAAGGAGCGACGCGTTCGCGAGGTTCGTGCGAACGAGCAGGCTGCCTTTCAGCACCGCGCGCTCGAGGCTCGCGCCAGCGGCGTCGCACTCGGACAGGTCAGCGCCGCCGATGTTGGCCCGGTCGAAGCGCGCGCCCTCCAGCGCCGTCCCGCGGAGGTTTGCCTTCTCCAGGTCGGCGTCACGGAAATCCGCTCTGGGGAACGATGAGCCGTGCACGATGGCGCCCTGGCGGAAGCGCGCCTCACGGAACGAGACCCGATCTCCTCTGCAGCTGACGAAGGTCGTCTTGAGCAGCGTCGCTCGCGAGAAATCGGCGTCGTCCAGCGTGCACTCGACGAGGTTTGCGTCCGACAGGTCCGCCCCCGCGAAGCGCGCGCCGACGAGGTCCGCCTTCAGCATGTTGCACTGACCCAGCTGGGCGCCCGACAGATCGACCGCGCCGATCTTCGCCTCGAGCCAGTCGGCGCCGCTGAGGTTCGCTCCGGCGAACCGCGCGCCTGCGAGCTCGGCGCGGTTCAGGACGGCCTCGGTGAGGTCGGCGCGATCGAGGATCGCGTCGCGCAGCACGGCGGCGCCGAGGTTCGCGCCGGAGAGCCGGGCTCCGGTCAGGTCCGCGCCGCCGAGGTTCGCCCTGGCGAGCACGGCGCCAGCGAGATTCGCGCCGGAGAGATCACAGCCCGACAGGTCCGCCGCCTCGAGGAAAGCGCCCGACAGATCGGCGCCGTCCAGGCGCATCCCGGCCAGGTTCGCCCCCGTGAAGTCACGGTTCGCGAGGCTCTCGTTCGACTCCATCGCGAGCGAGATGACGATTCGCGCCCGCGCCGAGGCTTCGGGATCCATCGCTCCGGCCGCCGGCTGGAGGTGCGCGAAGCTCCGGTACATCTCGCGCAGGCGCTCTTCCTGCTGCACGATCTGCGCTCGGTAGCCCGGGTCGGCGATCGCTTGCTCGAGCTCCTCTAGCGCGCCCCCGTCGGCGCGGGCGTCCTCGGCCATCGACCGCAGCTCCTCGAGATGGGCGGCGGCCGAGAACCTGGGAGGGCCGCCGCCCGTCTTCACCGCCTCGGCCATGACGGCGTCGTAGTCCTGGCCCATCTCCGCATATAGCTCCCGAGCCCTCTCGCGCGCTTCCGCCTGTTTTGCATCGACGCTGTCGAACGCCAGATCCGCGCGTGCTGACTGCTCCTCCATGAAGGTGGCGAGCGCATCGAGATCGTCGAGCGGCGGTGGCTCCTCGTCGGGCGGCAGCTCAGCGACGCCGTGGTCCTTCGGGTCGATCCCCGCGGCCTCGAGGCGAACGCGCGTCTCCGCGAGCTCCCGCTCTTGGCCGCGGCGCCCGTTCTTCAGCGCCAGGTTGTCGCCCTTCAGCCACCGGCCGATGTCGATTTCGCTGAGGCTGATGTTAGGTATGACCCCCGAGGCGCGTGGGGGCATCAGATCGCTATCGGAGATGCCCGCGAGGGCGCCCTTGTCCTTGTCGAGCCGGCGCGCGAGGACCTGCTGGTAATGCTCGGCGGGGCGAGGCGATGACGGGTCCTCGCACGCACAGACGAGGTGAACGATGTCTGCCGCGTCGTCCTCGGCGATCTGGAGCGCGCCGTGGAAGATGACCACGCCGAGCCCGGCCGCGGGGAACAGCCACACCGTGTCGCAGCGCAAGGCGATCTCGTGGAAACGCTCGCCATCCATCGTCCTCTGGGTGACGAAGCTCCGCGCCGAGAGCCCCGGGAGACGTCCGTCGATGTGCGGCTCGCTCGGGTGCATGTTCTCGATGGACAGCGCCTCGTCGCCGCGGAAGAACCCGTCGATCCACTGATCCTCGGGTGCCACGTTGAAGAACGTCGGATCCGCGTCGGGGGGCAAGCCGGGGAAATGCTCCTTGAGCCAGTCGCTGTCGTAGGTGCCGGCGCGCTTCCTGCGCTGCGCGAAGGTGATATCCATCGGCAAGAAGCCCGCCGGCTCTGGTCGCTCCGAGGGGGCGCGCATCAGGAACCCAGCCCCGTAGCGCTCGATATTTGGCAGCGGCTGCACAGCGCGTCCGCCCACCTCGATCGCCTCTGCACCCTTGCCGTACGGGTTCCGGTCGTACTTGGGGCCGCCGAACGCGTGGGCCCAGTCGATCGGCAGCGTCGCGATTGGCGCAGGAGCGGACGGCGCGCCTTCCTGCCAGAAGCGATCGCCGACGACCGCGAGGCGCTTGTCGACGGGTCCGACCCGCGCGCGCACGTAGGAGGCGGGGAGCGGCTTGCCTCCGGGGGCAAAGAAGTGGCCGCACACGAGCAGCTCGCCGCGCGCTTTGGCGACGCCCTCGTCGACGACGCCCTGCGCGCCGAGCTGGGTGGAAATAGCCGTCCAAAACGAGAGCTCGTCGAGGAGCGCCCGGGGCGCGGCCAGCGGGAATGCCAGCATGGCGCCGAGATGGAAGTACGGCTTACGCGCCACCTCGATCACGCGGTGGAGCACGGTCATTTTCATGGGCTTGATGATCTTCATGGCGCGTCGTCGCTCCCCTGGGCGCCCGAGCGGCGCCCCTCGCACGAGTCCTCGGTCCTCACAGCTTCTTGAAGCCGTACGTGCCGATCGACGCCGCCGCCTGGCGCAGGCTGAACGTCTTGATGTCCTGCCCGGCGCCGCATTTTTTGCTCGCGATACCGACGTGATCGATTTTGATCCCGACGCTGTCCGCCTTCATGCCGACCCTCGACGCCGCTATGGCGGTGGCCTCCACCTTCGAGATGTTGATCGACATGTTGATCGCGGTGTTGTCCCACTTGTGCACGCCTGCCGAGTTCTTCGTATAGAACGTCTCAATGAGGGCGTCGGTGTGTTTGTACACCTTCGCCGGCGCCGTGATGGTCACCTCCTTCGCGTCGAGCGTGATCTTGGTCGGGCTCTTCACCGTGACCGTCCCGCTCGTGCTCTCGATCTTGATGTCGCCCTTCACGGTGTGCGACCACGCCCCCTTGATGTCCGCCGTCCACCCCAGCTTGACGTCGGTCTTCCACGATCCGTAGTCGTCGTGGTTCTGGCCGCTGATCTTTTGCAACCAGCTCCCCAGCACATCCTGCTTGCCGCCGGCCTCGATGGTCTGGGTGAACCCGCCGTGGATGTCCTGCGTCATGCCGCCGCTCTCGACCTTGTCGGTCCGGCCCGAGCGCACCTTGATGTTCTGGTGGCTGTTGTAGAACTCGTTCGAGTCGCCGTCGACGTTGATCGTGTGGACGCCGGCGTAGTGGATGGTCGCGTCGTCGCTGACGTCGACGTAGTACTTGCCGCCGACGTTCTGCCACCACTCGCCGCACACGTTGAAGCCGGCGTTGCCCTCCGTATAAACGTAGAACATGCAGTCGACGGGCTGCATGTCGGGGTTCGCGTCCGGCGTCTTCGGGGGCACGACGAACGCCTGGTGGGTGGGGCCGCCCATGTGGACGTTGGTCGCGCCGACCGGGGTGAACAGGTCGATGTGCTGCTTGCCCTCGAGGTCCTCGACGACCATGTGGTTGCTGCCGCCCGTGCGCAGCACGTTCTGGGTCAGGTTGCGGCTCGTGACCGTGCTCGGCCGGTGGGCGTTCGGCACCACGCCGGCGATGAACGGCCGGTCCGGGTCGCCGCCCTGGAACGACACCATGACCTCGGTCCCCTTGCGGAGCGGGAAGTGCCAGCCCTCGACCGTGCCGCCGTGCGGCTGCATCATGCGCAGGTATGTCGACGTTGCGCCGTCTGGCAGGTCGCTCGCGTCGAACTTGAGGCGGAGCAGGTAACGACCCATGTCGTCGATCTGGGCATACTGGCTGTCGCTGGGCCCGTCGACGACGCCGTTCTCGAAGCCGTAGATCCGCGGCCACGGCGTCGCCTGGGCCGCCCTGAACTGCACGTCGGCCGGGATCGCCACCACCTCGACGCGGTACGTCTCGTCCACGGCCATCCCCGTGAAGCGCGTGATGTCGAGCGAGCCGCCCGTGATCGCGGCCGCGTGCCGCACCTCGACGGCCAGGTAGCGCGTGGGCACGTCCGAAGGCCCGTCCTCCAGCTCGAAGACGTAGCCGGCCCGCAGCCCTGTCGCGTTGCCGGTCGCGTGCAGGGTGAGCTCACGGCACGCCATCGACTCCGCCTTGACCTGGGCCAGCCGTGTCGCCTCGTCCTGCGTGAAGACGCGGTAGCCGTACTCGCGCACCTCGCCGTGGCCGCTCTTCGACACGGCGTGCTCTCCCGACACCGAGGCGGCCGGGTTCGCGTAGTTGTAATCGTTGATCCGCACCGCGGCCGGCAGCGCGCTGAGATCGACGTGCACCTCCCGGAAGCACTCGCCCGCCGACACGTCGTGGCTCGAGGTCGGGTGGTAACGAACCCGGCCGTTGCCGCTCAGCGGCTCGTGCTGATCCTTGCTGTCGACGATGACCATGACCTCGGCGCCGCCGTCGTCGACCGGGTGCTCGAAGTGGTAGTAGAGCCCCTCGCGCTCGAGCCATCGATGGGTGAAGTCGAGGTGGCTCTCCCGGTATTGACAGACGAACTCCTCTTCCGGATAGCGGTCCGTGTCGACGCTGAACCGGAAGTCGCTCGTCGTGAGGCCGCCGTGCGTGAGCGTCTTCGTCAGGAAGGCGTCGATCTTGCTCTTCGTGTGGACGAAGCTGCGCACCGAGTGGCGCTGGAGCCACAGCCTGGGCACGAGCGACCCATGGTAGAGCGCGCGGTCGGCCGACTCGCGCAGCAGCCGGAGGCGCACGAACACGCCGTGCCAGCACATCGGCGGCGCGTCGGCGCCGCGCTGGAGCGTGAGCGTCGCCGGGGCGTTGATCGCGGCGCGGACGTCGGTGCCCGCTGGCACCGTGAACAGGACGTCGAACTCGAACGGTCGGCACAGCGCCTCGGTGCCCTTGAAGCCGACGGCCCGGGCGGCCGGCAGCGCCGCGCAGTGCATGGCAAGAACGTCCACGCTCATGAGCTCCCCACCAGGTTGTGGTCCACCCGAGGCCCCCTTCAACGCAGCGGCCGCGCGCGGACGATGTCGCCACCGCGAACCCTACACAGAAGCGCGCCCGACGCGCAAGGTCGTGGATGTCGCCGCACGACACCGTCGCGTGGTGGTACCCTGGCCGAGCGAGGAGGCGACGCCGATGGACGGGGAACCCGAGTCTGAGCTCGTGCGGCACCCTCGTCCGCGCGACGGGTCCCGGCATCCATGGACGTTGGCCCATTGGCCCAGCACGCCTTCCACGTTAACGTTATCCCAGCGCCGCCACGTGGACGAGCGTGCTGCTGGACGCGGCCTCGTGATGCTCGCTTTGCTGCTCGTCGGCCCCTTCGTCGCTGCCGCCCGCCGCAGGCGCGCGCTCGAGCGCGCGCGCTTCGAGCTGGAGGTCGAGATCGACGCGCTCGAGTACAAGCTCCGCCTTGGCGGCATGCGGAGCCCAGGCGACTCACCGTATCGATGAGCGGCGATGAGGAGCAAGGACGCGATGCGCCCGCTCCCGGCTGTCTGGCGACGGGAGGTTGGGATCGGCGCTCTTCGTCTCAAGAGGAACTCCGCAAGGGCGCCGGGACGCAAGCCGCCATGACCTGGGGCCTATCTGCTCACGTCGGGAAATGAGAAATCATGCAGCGCTGGTTGCGCCCGACCGCGAGAACGCCTTCGGATGTAAGGCATCATGCAGGCCTGCCTGCGAGAACCGATCCGAGAGTAATATGGCATACATGGATGCCTGCTGGAATCGACTTGATAGTAGTTCATCACACGGAATTTCCTGCGAGAGGAGGCACCCTATGTAGCGCGAAATACAGACCTGTCTTCTGCGGCGCTCCTACGCCTCCCTGGGAAGGCAAGGCTGCCTGATTTTCCACCGCCCGGGTCCAGCGCCGCCAGGCTGCCGCGCAAGCGGCTGCCGCGCCCGATCACGGCGCGCGGCGGAGCGCGCCGCCGCGCGCTGCGTAGAGCACCGTGTGCGTCACGAAAGGCACCGCCGTGGGATCTTGCTCGCGTCCGCGCGAACACTCCATCCACTCGACCTCGGGCAAGCTGAGCGCCCCGTGGCACGAGCACATGTTGAGGCGCTGAGGCCGTATCGTGGTGTCGAGGGTCGACCAGCACGAGGCATCGGGGCGCCACACGGCGCCGCCCTGGCACTTCCACCCTCGATGACAACCCGGCTGACTCGCTGCGATGATCGCCGCGAGCACGACGAGGGTGTGCGATGCGACGGCGCGTTTCGCGAGCGCCGCCCCCGCTCAGGGCTCGAACTTGACCGCGACCGGCGAAGGCTGGTCGCCGACCCTTGGCTCACGCCGAGCTGCCCCTCGGCGTTGTAGTCGTTGCCAGAACAGTAGACCTCGGCGCCCTCGCGCGCGCACGTATGTCTGCCGCCCGCGGCCACCTCGTCGATGCCTGCCGCGAGCGGCGCGAGGACGTTCACTGGAGAAGCCGAGCTCGTCTGTCCGCTTGTCCTCCATCACCGTGCGGCGAAGTCTGGCATGATCGAAGCTCCCGGAGCGGCAGGTGTCCCGGAGCAGCAAGTTGCTCCTTGGTCAGCTTTTTACGCTGCTGCTCTCCGCGCGGAAAGCCGCTCCCGCCGGCGGGCGCGGTGGTCCGGCCCTGCGGGCGTGGGCGCCGGGCGCCGGCTCGATGCGCCCGCGGCGCGGGGCGCGGTGCTCGCCGTGCGCTGCTGGGACCTGCTCCGGCGGCCGACATGAAGTAATCTCTCCCCCCAGCGCGGATCGACGCGATGCGCCGCGCCCGCGCCACGCCGAGAGCCCCCTTCGAGATGAGATACAGCGCATGAGCGCCGACGGCCGGGATCCCGGCGCTGCGGCCACCTTCGACTGGAACCGCGCCGAGCCGGCGCCCGGGGAGCGCCCGCCGCGCCCTGGCGGGCAGCTGTCGCCCCCTGGCGGGCAGCTGTCGCCCCCTGGCGGGCAGCTGTCGCCCGCCGGCTCCGGCGGGCTGCAGCCGCCCCGCGATGACCTTCAGCCCCCCGGTGGCCCTCAGCCGCCCCCCGGCAGCCTGGCCCCCGACGCGTGGGGCGCCGCGCGCGCCGAGGGCGAGGCGTGGCTGCCCTTCGACCGGGGAGCCCGGCCCGTCGAGGTGCTCGACGAGACGCTGCGCGACGGCATCCAGGGCGTCTCCACGGTGAACCCGCCGCGCGCGCTCAAGATCGAGCTCCTCCACGCGATGGCGAGCGTCGGCGTCGACGTCGTGAACCTTGGCATGCCGGCGACCGGGCCGCGGCAGTTCGACGACGCGTGCCTGCTCGCCCGGGAGATCGTCGCGTCCCGCCTGCCGCTCGGCCTGACCGCGGCCGCGCGCACCCTCGCCGCGGACGTCGAGGAGGTCGCCCGGGTGGCCGAGCGCACCGGGGCGCCGATCATGGTCTACGCGTTCATCGGCAGCTCGCCGATCCGGCACTTCGTCGAGGGGTGGGGGCCTGATTTCCTGGCCCGCAGCGTCGACGAGGCCGGGCGGGCGGCCGCGGCGGCTGGCCTGCCCTTCTGCCTCGTCGCGGAGGACGCGACCCGCTCGCCGCCCGACATGCTCCGCACGCTCTTCCGCGCCGCCGTCGACGCCGGCGCGGCGCGCCTCTGCCTTTGCGACACGACCGGCCATGTCACCCCGCCGGGCGTCGAGGCGCTCGTCGCGTTCGCCCGGCGCGAGCTGGGCGCGCTCGGGGCGACCGGGATCGAGCTCGACTGGCACGGCCACAACGATCGCGGGCTCGGCCTCGCGGCAGCGCTCTGGGCGGTGGCGAGCGGCGTCGAGCGGGTCCACGCCACGGCGCTCGGCGTCGGGGAGCGGACGGGCAACACCTGCCTCGAGCTGCTCGTCGACAACCTCGGCCGCCTCGGCGCGCGCCCCCCGGTGCCGCGCGAGCGCCTCGTGGCGTACTGCGCGGCCGCGTCGCGCGCGCTCACCTGGCCCATCGCGCCGGACCACCCGATCGCGGGGGCGCTCAGCCGCCGGGGGTGACGCTGCCCCCGCCGACGCTGCCCCCGCCGACGCGCGCCAGGGCGGCGCGGACGATGGGCGCAGCGGGCGCGACCGCGTCCGCGAGCTCGCCGACGCGTCCGGCCGCGCGCTCGGCGCGGGCCCACGCCGAGGAGAAGCCGAGCGTGCCGGGCGGATGGGCCTCGGCGAGGGCGATCGCCTGCCGGAGGTCGTCGCCGACCGCCGCGATGGCGTGGAGATCTGCCACGCTGGCCCCGCGGGAGCGCGCCTCGGCGTAGAGCGCGCGCACGATGCCGAGCAGGTCGCGGGCGGCCTCCAGCGGGAAGGGGTCGTGGCGGATCGAGAGCACGCTGGCTGCAGATCAGGCGGACCGGGCGGGGGCGTCAAGCAGGGGGCGGCTCGTGGGCGTCCGGATGCTCCGGTTTGAAACTTGCAGCGGAAGATCGTCATGAACCACGGCACGCATGAGCTCGCGAAGACCGACATTCCCGGCGACGACGAGGATGCCCCGCTGCCGCCGAACCCGGGGGATCCGGGGCCGGAGCAGCCGGAGCCGCCGTCGCCCGATCCGACGGAGGACCCGCGCTTCCCGCCGCTGGGCGACTTCCCGCGCGGGGTTTGAGGCGAGGTGAGGGCTGCGGCTGGCCGGGTGAGGTAAGCGGGGTGAGGAGTTGGAGGTAACGAGTACCGCGAGTCTATCGCCTCACCACAGTCGCCTGGGATGCTTGTCCCATCGGACAGGCGGCAGCAGGTGTTTCTTTCGTCGAGCTCTTCAGCGACAGCGGCAATCAAGCCCAGCCGACGCCAGTAACGGAACGGAGAGCCGTCGAGCGAGCCGCCTCGGACGTAGTGAACGAGCGGGTGAACGGGACGGTGCCGAACTCGCTGACACATACCTTGACCATCCACGTTGCCGGTCGCGCTCTGGCCCTCGTGTGCAAGGACCGCTTGGACGTAATGTGGCCCAGGTCACCTATTGACGCCGCCTTCCGTTAGGAGAAGCATCCGGGATCGGGGGAGCGCATGGGGCACGGGCTGAAGGCAAAGGCGCGCGTGCTCGTCCTGTGCGGCTGTGCCTGCGCGCTCGCCAGTAGTGTTCCGGTGCCGGCACACGCACTCGAGTTCAGCGGCGGCGTCAGCGTGGGCGGGATCCAGATCGGGATCGAGCCCAGGCTGGCCGTGAGCCCCTTCTCCGGGTGACTCTGGCGCAGCGAGGGAGACTTCAGGCTCGAAGCCCACAACATGCTCAGCATCGTTCCAGGCGCTGGTGTGGGGCTCTACGACCGAACGGCTGTCACTCTTGGGTATGCCACGAAGACAACGACCGTCAGCCTCGGGCCGTCCCTTGCGATTTACTCAATGCCGGTGTGTGGTGCCGTGATCTGTGACCGCGTGGTGGGGGTTGCTCCAGGTGGCCGTGCCCAGTCCGAGTGGTACTTCGCCGGGCCCTTGGGCGTGTCCTCCAGCGTCCATGTGGACTGGGCTGGCGGCAGTAGTCGCGTTCTCCCCGGAAGTCTGGTTGTGATGGTGACCACTGGACCGGTCTGGAGATTTAGGGTAAGGTCAAAATGAATAAGATATTTGTTGTTCTGTTCTTTGGGCTCACGGCGTGCAATTACGATGTGGGAGAGTGCTGGGTCCGCGGGGAGGGAAATGAAGGTGCCGGCGGTAGCATCATCACTCCGACGGGAGGGGATGGGGCCTTCGGGTATGTGCCGGCAAGGCCGCAAAACGCACCGGTCGGAAGCGGATCCTATGAGGCGATGGCAGGGTGCACTCCCGACTGCCTAGAGGCATGCAAGGAAAAGTGCGACAAGATATGGGAACGATGCTGGGACAATTGCCCAAAAGGGGACAGGAACTGTCGGAGCCAATGCACCGAGGAACTTGGGCGATGCCTCAAAGATTGTGACAAGAGGTGTAAGTGATGATGGATCTGGTTTTCAAGGTGACCGGAGAGGGCGGCGAGTCGCGTGACATCCTGGTTCGCATCCACGAGCCGACCCGAAACACACCGGACAAAAAGTGGCCGTGGGTTATTCCTGTGGAAGTTGACGGGCGCAGCTACAACGTACCCGGGGAGGATCCTCTGGATGCGATCGAGGGCGGAGCTCGTCACGCCGCGATCCTGTTGCGCGAGCTCCATGGCGATACGCTCGATCCGCCCATCGAGCCGCGGATTAAGGAGGTCCAATAATCGACTCACGGATGCGCCAAGCCTACCCATCGCTGGGACCAAGGCGTACTCGGCTTCAGCCCCGTGGGTGCTGCTCGAAGACGGACGGCTCGCTCGGCTCTGAGGACCAGCCTGTGGCAGGGAGGCCGGCCTGCGCCGCGTTGCCTGGGGTTGGGGATCTCCGCGGGCCCGCGGCAGCGCGGGAGCGCGTCCTCACGAGCACGGACCTCGCCGAGCTGGACCGCTGGAGCCGCCAGGCCGCCGGCATCAGCGGCGATCGAGAGCTCCTCACCCACCTCGGCCTCTCAGAGGGAACCCCGTGCCATGACATCGGGGCACACGCAGGTCACACGGCGCCGTCCGGCCTCCTCGAAGCGCGCGGACCGGAGATCTCCGGCCCGCGGCGGCGTGGGAGCCCGTCCTCGCGAGCACCGACCTCGCCGAGCTGGATTGCTGGATCCCCTACTCCTACGTCACAGCATCGCTTTTCGGAGATATATCTCCTTGTTCATTCTCGGCGCCGGACGTCTCCAGCATGGGGTCGTAGGCGCGCGTCTCGACCTCCTGATTTTTCATGCGTTCAAGCCGATCGCGCTCTCTGCTTTGAAACCAAGGCTCGTTGGCCCATAGGTGACGCTGAAGATAATTTTCGCCCATGCCCGCGAGTAGCATGTACTCGAAGCGGGTCGTTTGGCCATGGCGTCCTCCACCCGCTATCCTGCTTAAGTGGTCGTCGCTGTATCCATGGATACAACTTTCGACCTGGTCCAGGGTCTTAAATCCGAGCTTCTTTAGGAGCTTCGCAACCCAAATATACGAGAAGTCGGATATGCGACCATCTCGCCCTAGTCTTTTGTCGAGAAACGCCTTTACTGAATCTGGCGTTACTTCCACCTGGTCTAGCTGCCCCTCCTCCACACGGGATCTGGCTTCATCGGTAAGTTTTCTGTCGGCGTCCTGTATCGCCTGGAACTCGCGATCGGCGATCTCGAGCATTCCCGCAAGCGACATAAATCGACGGCGAATTTCGGTCGGTATGACAGAGGTCGATTTGTACTGGATGTCGTGTTCGATCTCTGCCCATGCATGCTGAAGAATCGTGCGTACCTGGATCTCGGCTGTTGTGTCCGCAAAAGGTCCGTACTCTGGAAGTCGTGTCCGGTGTGTTGTAAGCTTGACCAGATAGTGAATGCTTTGATACCCGAACCGGTCTTCTTCTATCAGCTTTGCGCCCTTGTTTGTTCGTTCGATCACGCTGAGCTCTTCAGGCAGCATGTTGTCGATTTCTGCCAGCGTGCTCGGAAAATATGTTATTATGCGAATTCCTGCCAGGTCGGTAATCTGGGCGAGAGGATTTGTGTACTTGGGTTTTGTCGGGTCTTGGTCCGAGGGCTGCGATGCCTTTTTGCCGAAGCTCGATGGATCTTTTGCTCGTGCATTGACCGAGTGGACATTGATGTTTCGGCGTTTGAGTGATTCTTCGAGGATGCGCTTCACAACGGAGGCAAGGTCCGTATAGAACCCATGTCGTTTTAAGTATGCAGTGACCGCAGCCTCTTCATGCGTCTTGAAGTCGAACAATTTGTCCGGCTCTGCCATTGCTTCGCTCCATCGCCTAGAGCGTATCCGTCCTGTAGACCCCATCCTCGCGTGGTGCGTGGCGTCGCCGTAGATTCGCGACCCGATGCGAGAGGAAGAGCGGTCTGCGGCGAAGGGTGGCTGGGCCCAGCAGCGAGCGGAGGAAACGGCGGTCGACGCTGAGGTCACCGCCCGCGTGCACGTCGCCCGCAGGCGCGCGGCGGCGAAGCCGCGTGCCGCCGATGCCTCTGCCGGGCCCGAATCGTCGACAAGGCGCCGGAAGCCACGCGTCGACCGCGCAAGCGCCGAAGAGCCGGCACCAGCGCGCCAAAGCCGGCGAGCTGCGCGCCCGGCAGCCGGAAAGCATGCGTCCGTGCCCACGGCAGCGGACGGCGACGCCGACGATCGATCAGCTGGGCGTCGCGTCCGGCGCCCGGGGCCACGGACTGGCCGCGAGCCGCTGCCGAGCGTCGGCGTTCTCGAGGGTCTGCTTCCAGGACTTCGGAGCGAGCTCGATGACCCGCTCGGGAGGCCAGGTGGGCAGCATGATCAGCACGTCGCGCAAGTAGGCCCAGGGCTCGATGCCGTGCAGCGCGCAGGAGGCGATGAGCGACACGATGGTGGCGTTCCTGTTGATGATCGCGGCAATCCGCGGAGATTCGGTGAAGTTCACCGGTGAAATCCGCGCCCGGTGCCGGTGAAACCCGCACCCGACGCCGGTGAAGTTCACCGGTGAAGAGGCCGCTCAGTGCTTTTTGGTGCGGCGCTGCTTGGTGCGGATGGCACTCAGCTCCTTGGCTTCCTTGAGCCGGTAGCTCTCGGCCTCGATCTCGATCACCTCGGCCCGGTGCACGAGCCGGTCGACGAGCGTAACGACGCAGGCGGCGTGCGGAAAGACCTGGCCCCAGTCGGAGAAGGCCTTGTTCGTACTGAGCAGGATCGGCTTCTGCGCGTCGTAGCGACGGGTGACGACCTCGAATAGCAGGTCGGCGTAGCGGCCATCGTAGGAGAGATAGCCGACTTCATCGATGCAAAGAAGGGCTGGAACCGTGTAGCGGTGCAGCCGGCGCGCGAGCGCGGCCGAGGACTCCTGCGCGGCGAGGTCGGCAAGCATGTCGCTCGCGGTCGAGAAGCGGACCGTGTGACCGCGGACGACGGCCTGGTGGGCGACGTTCTTGAGGATCATGGTCTTGCCGACGCCGTTGGGGCCGACGAGCACGGCGTTGTGGCCGGTGGCGAGGAAGCCGGGAGCGAAGAGGTCGTCGACGGCCTCGCGGTCGATTTTCTTGGGCCAGGACCAGTCGAAGTCCGCCATGGGCTTGAAGGCGGCTACGCGGGAGTTTTTGAGGCGGCGATCGAGGCTGCGTTTTTGGCGCTCGCGCTCCTCAATGGCGAGCACCTCGCGAAGCCAGGGCTTTTCGGCGAGCTCCTCCCAGCAGGCCAGCAGACCAAACAGGCCGAGGCTTTTCAGGCGGGCCTTGGTCTCGGTGGGCGTTAGATCGGTCATGGCGTCGGGTCCTTCTTCAGGGCGTCGTAGGTGGCGAGCGAATGCGGCGTGACGACGAGGGCGGCGTGCTGGCCGCGCGTGACGGGGATCGAGACTGGAGGCGGCAGGTGGCGCTCGGAGCGCCGGCGGTCGATCACCTGGCGCACGGCGCCGACGTGAATGGTGTCGCGCTCGAGCACCTCGACGAGCGCCTCTTCGAGCTCGGCGGCGCCGACGGCGTCGAGCAGGTGCAGAAGCCGGGCGATGGCGCTGCCGACGTTGTCTCCGCGCTCGGCGAGGATGCGCAGGAATGCCTGGCTGCTGCGGGCGGCGCGGGCGAGGCGATCGAGGCCGCGATGCTCGCGGGCGCGGCGCTTCTCGTCGACCAGGCGCTGGATGTGCTCGGGTTGCTCGATCTGCTGGCCGCGGTCCCACGAGCGGACATGGGTCGCGACGATCTCGTTGCCGTCAGCGATGCGCACCTGTTCGAGGTCGGCGAGGACGACGAGCGTGCGGCTCGTCCGGTCGTGGGGAACAGAATAGTCGTTGAGATCGAAACGCGCGTAGGGGGTCTTTCCGATCTCGACCTCGACGCGCTCATGGGCTGGAAACGGCGTGTCGGGGTGCCCGAGCAGCACACGGCTCTCGTCGTCGAAGGCCTGCCGCACGGTGCGGGCGCGGTCCTCGACCCAGGAGCGATCGAGCGCTGCGGAGCTGGTCCACTCGGTCGCTTGTCGGTTGAGGTCGTCGAGATCGGTATAGGTCCGGGCCTCGAAGAATGCCTCGCGGACGTAGCGGATGGCGCGCTCGACGCGGCCCTTCTCGTTGCCGCGAGCGACGGCGACGGGGCGCGGCTCGAAGCGGTAGTGCGCCGACAGAGCCAGGAGCATGGGGTGGAACCGGATCGCGTCGCCGTGACGCTCCACGACAGCGCTCTTGAGGTTGTCGTAGAGCAGCACGCGCGGGACGCCGTCGATGTCGGCGAACGCCTCGACGTGCCCGCGAACGAAGAAGGGCATCGCTGCGCTGGGGAAGAAGCGCAGGAAGATCCGCCGCGAGTAGCTGAGCACCATGACGAACGCCCAGAGCGGGCGCAGCGCCCGGCCGACAGCCAGCTTGCCGAAGTGCGCCCAGTCGACCTGCGCTTGCTCGCCGGGCAGCGTGCGCAGCCGCTGGAATGCCTCTGCCGGCTTCTTGGGGCGGAGACGACCGATCACTCGGCGCAGATGATCGGGACCGCCCGGATAGCCGCGCTCCTTGAGCATGCCGAAGAGGCGACTCGAGCGCAGCGAGGGATACTTGCCGAGCTGCTCGACGATGAAGGGCACGAACGGGTCGACCATCGACGGGCGCGGCGCGACGACCTTCGGGTCGACGCCCGCTTGCCCGAGCACGCGCTGAACGGTGGTGTGGTGCAGCCCGAGCTGAGCGGCAATGGTGCCCACGGGCCACTTCTCACCGTGGTAGAGGCGCAGCACCTCGGCCTCCTTCTCTTTCGCGATCACCGCCGCCTCCCGTCACCGCGGAGGGCTTCGTGGGACGCGGGGAGCGCGTCGGTGAACAGCTGACCGAGCGCGCCGCTCGCGCAGGGCCCAGGGCGGAAGCCGCGCTCCGCAGAGCGAGCAGCGGCCGACATCTCGGATCCAATCGTCATTGTTGTCCTTTCGGCCGGGGGTGATCTCCGGCGCGAGCTGGGACATCGACGCGGCCGCGGCTTGTGTCACCCTGTGATGCGTCACTTTCTGCGCGGAGAACTTGTCCCGCTGCCGGTCCCGATACCGGGCCTGGCGAGCGGCATGGAGGCGGCGAGCGCGAAGCTGCGTCTGGTAGGCCGCGCCGGCGCGGCGGAGCGACTCACGACGCTGGAGCGGGCGGCAGTCGGGGCAGAGGCGCTGGCCGCGATCGCAGCGACGGCAGAGGCGAAGCTGGACGCGGCAGCGGGCGCAGTGGGCGAGGCGGTAGGCGGACGAAGGCAACGGGCTCCATGACGCCGCTTTCTGGACCTGGAGCCCGGCTTGTGATGAAGGTGGGGGACTCCGGCAACGCGGAGCTCCAGAAGGCCCGAGGGTGGCAGCCCTCGGGCCTTCGACTTTTCGGCGGGCGTAACGTCTACGCCGCGGAGGCGAGCGTGGCCCAGATCGGCGTGGGGACCGGCGGTGAACGGTGAACGCCGCCGATCATGGGGCCGCGGTCTTCACCGATCGGACGCGGGACGCGATGCTCACCGACAGTTCCACTCGGCGCCGTCCTTGCTGCCCACGAAGAGCCAGTTCTTACGGCCCACGGCTTCACGGCGGAGCTCAAGCTCGCTCCGGTTGTTGTCGAGGCGGAGCCGGCCATCCTCGAGGAAGCGAGTGAGTGCGGTCCATTGGTTGAGCGCGTAGCCGATGGCGCCTGCGATGGGGCTCCTCGGCAGGACGAGCAGGTCCTCTGTCTCAAGCCACGCGCGGAAGGCCACGAGCACGGGCTCGGCATCCGTCCGGCGCTGCTCGGTTCGACGGTTCGGAACCAGCTCCTTGGTCGCCTTGTCGATCGCGTAGAGCTTGCGAATGAAGCCGATGGCTACCGTGTATCCGTCCTGTAGACCCCATCCTCGCGTGGTGCGTGGCGTCGCCGTAGATTCGCGACCCGATGCGAGAGGAAGAGCGGTCTGCGGCGAAGGGTGGCTGGGCCCAGCAGCGAGCGGAGGAAACGGCGGTCGACGCTGAGGTCACCGCCCGCGTGCACGTCGCCCGCAGGCGCGCGGCGGCGAAGCCGCGTGCCGCCGATGCCTCTGCCGGGCCCGAATCGTCGACAAGGCGCCGGAAGCCACGCGTCGACCGCGCAAGCGCCGAAGAGCCGGCACCAGCGCGCCAAAGCCGGCGAGCTGCGCGCCCGGCAGCCGGAAAGCATGCGTCCGTGCCCACGGCAGCGGACGGCGACGCCGACGATCGATCAGCTGGGCGTCGCGTCCGGCGCCCGGGGCCACGGACTGGCCGCGAGCCGCTGCCGAGCGTCGGCGTTCTCGAGGGTCTGCTTCCAGGACTTCGGAGCGAGCTCGATGACCCGCTCGGGAGGCCAGGTGGGCAGCATGATCAGCACGTCGCGCAAGTAGGCCCAGGGCTCGATGCCGTGCAGCGCGCAGGAGGCGATGAGCGACACGATGGTGGCGTTCCACTCGGCGCCGTCCTTGCTGCCCACGAAGAGCCAGTTCTTACGGCCCACGGCTTCACGGCGGAGCTCAAGCTCGCTCCGGTTGTTGTCGAGGCGGAGCCGGCCATCCTCGAGGAAGCGAGTGAGTGCGGTCCATTGGTTGAGCGCGTAGCCGATGGCGCCTGCGATGGGGCTCCTCGGCAGGACGAGCAGGTCCTCTGTCTCAAGCCACGCGCGGAAGGCCACGAGCACGGGCTCGGCATCCGTCCGGCGCTGCTCGGTTCGACGGTTCGGAACCAGCTCCTTGGTCGCCTTGTCGATCGCGTAGAGCTTGCGAATGAAGCCGATGGCTACCGTCGCGCGGTCCCGGTCGGAGGTCATCGCCTCGAAGAACTTCCGCCGGCAATGGGCCCAGCAACCGACCTCGGTCACCCCCTCGGTGCGGAAGAGCTGCTCGTAGACGTTCGAGGCGTCGGCCTGGACATAGCCCTTGTAGCCGCGAAGGAACTCCTTCGGGCCATCCTGGTTGTGATGCGGCGTGAAACGGAACAGGACGTGATCTCGGTCCGCCACCAGGACCCAGAAGTGGCCCCGCCGACACTTGTCCTTTGCTTGCACGAGCACGCCGGTGGCGTCGATGGCGATGCAGTGCGCGTTCAGGGCGTCCTTGGCCATCGCCCCGACGAGGATCGCGAGCTTGTCGGCGCACGCCTCGACCCAGCCGCACAGCGTCGAGCGCGAGAGGTGAAGGCCCCAGCGCTCGAACATCTTCTCCTGCCGGTGGAGCGGCAAGTGGTCGGCGTACTTGCTGACCAGCACGTGCGCGAGCAACCCCGGACCGGCGAGGCTGCGCGGGACAGGGCTGTCGGGGACGTCGGCGATCGTGATGCCTTGCTCGGGCTCACCTTTGACCGCGAACTTCGGCCTCACGATCTGCAGTCGCACGAAGCTCGCGGGCCGCCACTCCAGCGTCTCCGACACCTCCTCGCCGATGCGGACAAGCGCGGTCGCGCGCTCGTCCTGCGCCTCCGGCGGCAACAGCTCGATCCGCTCGACCGGCAGATGCTCGGGCAGCCGTTGCCGCCCGTGCGGGCGAGCCTGGCGCCCCTTGTCCCCGCCTCCGGAGGAGCCGTTCGGCGCCGCGCCATCGCCACCGTCGGGTGAGCCGGTCGCGCCCGCATCCGGCTGCGCCCCGGTGCCCGCGAGCATCTGCACGATCGCATCGAAGGCGAGCTGCATCTGCCCGGGGTCGACGTGCTCGGCCTTCTGGCCGAAGATGTGCCGGCGAAGCCGCTCCAGCTCGATGCTGGCGAGCTCGTAGAGCTTGCGGTACTCGTCCCGCTCGTGGGCAGCGCGCGCGAGCTTGTCCTTGAGCTCGCGAATCTGCTCTTCGACCGGCTTGCTCACGACGCGGTAAGTACTCGTGAGCTCTTGCTTTTTGAAGGGGCTTGTGGAGGAAAATTCATGTCGCTCGAGGCAATGCAACCGTGGGGGCTACCCAGGAGCGTGCGAGGCTGTCAGGCGAGATCAGGGGACCTGCGGCGGTGCGGTCTCGGCGAACGGGACCGCTCGCCGCAACTTCGAGGGCGACAGGGCGATGCCTTCCAGGATCTTCGCGAGCTCGGCGGCGTCAATAAGGACGCTCGTGGCTCCCGGAGTGACGGCACGTGGGGCTCGAAATGCCCCACGCTCGAGCCTTTTGTAAAGTAGACAGTATCCGCTGCGGTCCCACCAAAGGGCCTTGCAGCGATCGGCCGCCCGGTTGAAAAAGAGAAACAGCGCTCCGGAGAGCGGGTCTTGTCGCAGCACCTCGCGCACGACGGCAGCGAGACCATCGAACGAGCGCCGTAGATCGAGCGGCTCGGTGGCAACGTAGATCGAGACGCGGCCAGGGATCATCGTGCCCCCCCGAGCGCACGAACAACGCGCGCCAGCGTAACCTCGTCGAACGACGGCGGGACGCGGACGACCGCCCCGTCCGGCAAGACGATCTCCAGCGCCGCGCCCGAAGAGGGCGTCGTGGCTGCAGGCGGGGCGACCACCACGGGCAGCAGCGCCGGAAGCGTCGCCTTCTCCGAGCGCTGCCGGTGCTCGCTCCGCTTCATGCCCAGTCGGCGGCTCCAGGAGTACAGTGTGCCGGCGTTGACCCCCTCCTGCTCCGCGAACACGCGGGCGGAGTGCCCGCTCTTGTGCCAGCGCGCCACGCGGTCGCGCCAGGTGCGTGTGCTCTCGTCCATCGGTACCTCCGGCGCGGGTTTCTAAGCGGCGCAGAGGCTCGAAGACAGGATGTGGTCCGCAGAACGCGTACGCTACCGTCGCGCGGTCCCGGTCGGAGGTCATCGCCTCGAAGAACTTCCGCCGGCAATGGGCCCAGCAACCGACCTCGGTCACCCCCTCGGTGCGGAAGAGCTGCTCGTAGACGTTCGAGGCGTCGGCCTGGACATAGCCCTTGTAGCCGCGAAGGAACTCCTTCGGGCCATCCTGGTTGTGATGCGGCGTGAAACGGAACAGGACGTGATCTCGGTCCGCCACCAGGACCCAGAAGTGGCCCCGCCGACACTTGTCCTTTGCTTGCACGAGCACGCCGGTGGCGTCGATGGCGATGCAGTGCGCGTTCAGGGCGTCCTTGGCCATCGCCCCGACGAGGATCGCGAGCTTGTCGGCGCACGACTCGACCCAGCCGCACAGCGTCGAGCGCGAGAGGTGAAGGCCCCAGCGCTCGAACATCTTCTCCTGCCGGTGGAGCGGCAAGTGGTCGGCGTACTTGCTGACCAGCACGTGCGCGAGCAACCCCGGACCGGCGAGGCTGCGCGGGACAGGGCTGTCGGGGACGTCGGCGATCGTGATGCCTTGCTCGGGCTCACCTTTGACCGCGAACTTCGGCCTCACGATCTGCAGTCGCACGAAGCTCGCGGGCCGCCACTCCAGCGTCTCCGACACCTCCTCGCCGATGCGGACAAGCGCGGTCGCGCGCTCGTCCTGCGCCTCCGGCGGCAACAGCTCGATCCGCTCGACCGGCAGATGCTCGGGCAGCCGTTGCCGCCCGTGCGGGCGAGCCTGGCGCCCCTTGTCCCCGCCTCCGGAGGAGCCGTTCGGCGCCGCGCCATCGCCACCGTCGGGTGAGCCGGTCGCGCCCGCATCCGGCTGCGCCCCGGTGCCCGCGAGCATCTGCACGATCGCATCGAAGGCGAGCTGCATCTGCCCGGGGTCGACGTGCTCGGCCTTCTGGCCGAAGATGTGCCGGCGAAGCCGCTCCAGCTCGATGCTGGCGAGCTCGTAGAGCTTGCGGTACTCGTCCCGCTCGTGGGCAGCGCGCGCGAGCTTGTCCTTGAGCTCGCGAATCTGCTCTTCGACCGGCTTGCTCACGACGCGGTAAGTACTCGTGAGCTCTTGCTTTTTGAAGGGGCTTGTGGAGGAAAATTCATGTCGCTCGAGGCAATGCAACCGTGGGGGCTACCCAGGAGCGTGCGAGGCTGTCAGGCGAGATCAGGGGACCTGCGGCGGTGCGGTCTCGGCGAACGGGACCGCTCGCCGCAACTTCGAGGGCGACAGGGCGATGCCTTCCAGGATCTTCGCGAGCTCGGCGGCGTCAATAAGGACGCTCGTGGCTCCCGGAGTGACGGCACGTGGGGCTCGAAATGCCCCACGCTCGAGCCTTTTGTAAAGTAGACAGTATCCGCTGCGGTCCCACCAAAGGGCCTTGCAGCGATCGGCCGCCCGGTTGAAAAAGAGAAACAGCGCTCCGGAGAGCGGGTCTTGTCGCAGCACCTCGCGCACGACGGCAGCGAGACCATCGAACGAGCGCCGTAGATCGAGCGGCTCGGTGGCAACGTAGATCGAGACGCGGCCAGGGATCATCGTGCCCCCCCGAGCGCACGAACAACGCGCGCCAGCGTAACCTCGTCGAACGACGGCGGGACGCGGACGACCGCCCCGTCCGGCAAGACGATCTCCAGCGCCGCGCCCGAAGAGGGCGTCGTGGCTGCAGGCGGGGCGACCACCACGGGCAGCAGCGCCGGAAGCGTCGCCTTCTCCGAGCGCTGCCGGTGCTCGCTCCGCTTCATGCCCAGTCGGCGGCTCCAGGAGTACAGTGTGCCGGCGTTGACCCCCTCCTGCTCCGCGAACACGCGGGCGGAGTGCCCGCTCTTGTGCCAGCGCGCCACGCGGTCGCGCCAGGTGCGTGTGCTCTCGTCCATCGGTACCTCCGGCGCGGGTTTCTAAGCGGCGCAGAGGCTCGAAGACAGGATGTGGTCCGCAGAACGCGTACGATCCAGCGAGCAGGCCTTGCTCGACCAGCTCGAACGCGCGCGGCGCCGGCGAGCTACGTCCGCACCTCGTTCAGCGGAGGATCTTTCGCAACTGCTTTCGCACGCGGTGCAGCCGCTTGTTCGTCGTGCCTGGATGGGCACCAAGCGCTGCTGCGATCTCCTCAGCGGTATTGCCCACGGCGGCGCCCGCGAGCACGGCACGGAGCTCGGGCCTGAGCCGCTCCAGGCAACGAAGCGCTGTCCGGGCCTCCACCTGGCCGAAGGGCGACGGTGCATGCCTCGCTATCCCTGGAGCCGCGAACGCCGCAAGCTCCCTGTACCACCGGTACAGGCGCTCCCGGTAATGCAAGATGTGGTGCCAGGTAACACCGAAGAGCCAGCTCTCTAGAGCCTTCTTCGGCGGCACCTCCGGACGGGGCCGAAATCCTCCGCCTTCCACGCTGCGCCAGGCGGACAGGAAGATCTCCTGCATCACATCCGGCTGGTCGCGAGCGGGTACGCCGAACTGGCGCAACACGGCATGGATCATCCTCGAGTGCCGCATGATGGCCTCGAAGGGAACGTGCACTGCCGGGGGCGCACCCATCTCGACTCGACGTGACGTGCGCCTATGCTCCGCCACGGCTTCCTTGCGTGTCATGGACGTGCTCATTCTCCTGGCCCGGCTCAGGGCGGATCTCGGCCTGACGTCGCTCAAGATCGCCGCCGTCTCCACCGCTGGCTATCTGTCGCTAGGGCCGCGGCCGATTCAGCGAAGTTGCAGCAGCAGCGCCTCGCGCTCCCGGGCCAGCGGACCCCGAGGGAACTCCATGGCGTGCATGTCGAGCAGGCGTCGCGCATCGACGTCAGCCCTGGCGTTGTAGGCTTCGATGGCCTTGCGCGCCTGGAAGATCAGGTCCTTCTCGCGCTCGCTCGCGGCCGGGCGTACGGCGCGGACGGGCGGCGAGGAACGCGCAGCTGTTGCGGCCGGTGAAGCAGGCTTGCCGTTCATTGCGGCCGGTGCATTCTCGCCCGGTGCCGGGATGCCGCCCTGCGGCGGGGGCGAGGCCGCGGCGACCGCGCCGCGTGCGTCTGGCTCGTCGAGGGGCGGCGCGGTGTGCTGCTGCGGGGGCGTGGCCGCACCGGCGTGGATCGCTGCCGGCCGTAACCATGGGGTCGCACTGGCCAAGCCTGACGAGCGTGGAGCTGTCGCGACGACAGCTCCCGTGAGCACGACGAGCGCCGCCTGCGCGAGGACCTTCGCCCCGACCTTCTGGAGGTGCAGCGCGGTCGTCCACCACGAGCGACGGAGCAGGCCGAACGCCACAGGGACGCAGGGCACCTTGTCCCAGCCCCGGAATTCTTGCTGCGCCATCCATCGCCGCTTCGCCTCGTCCAGCTGCTCGCGTGCCCTGCGGTGCTCGCTCCTCACGGTGTCCAGCTTGAGCCCCAGCTCGGCGGCGATCTCGGCGAGCGACTTCTCCTCGAGCTCGTGCTTGATCAAGAGGTCGCGGTACTTGGGGTCGACCTGCTCGATCAGGTCGCGCATGGTCGCTTCCCGCTGCTCCCTGCGGAGCAGGGCTTCCGGGCTCGGTTGGTCCCCGCGGAGGTCGCGCTCGTCGAACGGGGTCAGGACCTCACCCCGACGGCTCGCGTCCCGCAGGTGGCTGCGGGCGAGGTTCAGGGCGATGGTGACCGAGTACGGCGCTGGATCCACGCCCGTCTCGAGCCGCCCTCTCGCCTCCCAGTCCCGCAGGAGCGTTTCCTGCGCGAGGTCCTCGGCGTGTCGCGCGGGGACACCGACCCGCCTGATGAGGCGGCGGAAGCGCTCGAAGTGGGGGGGAGTTCGTGCTGGCTTGCTCACAGCTGGTAGCACCCCTGAGCTGGCCGGAAGGGTTCAAGAAAGAGAAGGGTCGGTCAACTTTGGTGGGATAATGTGCGCCATTGGGGAATGCGTACCTGGGCGGCTCCACTGCGCGGAGGGTCGACCGGCGCCTTTGCGTCGCCGGGCCGATCTTTGCCTGACAAAGCGTTCCTTCCCTGCGAATTTGTCGCGGTTGACGCCGCGCGCCGGGCGTAAGTACGGTCCGCGCATGCGTGACGTTGCGCCTTCGTTGTTGTTCTGCCTGATGCTCGGCGCCGCTGGTGTCTACACGAGCCCCGCCAGCGCCGAGGACATCTATTCGACGCTGGAGCGAAGCGGCAGCTCGACGGTGAAGGACCATGTTCGCCGTGCGCAGAGAGCCCGTGACGGAGGTCGGTGGACCGAGGCACACGCGGCCTACGATGCGGCGCTCCAGGCGACAGACCCGGCGTCGAACACGGAGAAGGAGCGCGCGGAGATCGCCGGAGAGCTCGGCCTGTGTGAGCTCGAGCTGCGCAAGTACCGTGATGCTGCCGAGCATCTCGCCTGGAGTCTCGAGCAGCGCAACGTCCTGCCCCTTGAACTACAGCTGCGTTTCGAGGCCGGATTGCTGATTTGGAGTGCGTACACCGAGGATGAGCTCCACGACCGAGCTACCGCGCTGCGTGGCGTAGACGAGGACGCGAGCCGATGTGCCCGCCCGAACGCACCGCGCGCGTGCTCGGAGCTGCGCGACCTGCAAGAGAAGCGCGATCTCCTGACGAAAGCTGGATGGGTGACTGTGGTGTCGGGCGGCGCGATCGGTGCCCTGACGCTCGTGTCTCTGCTCGTGGACCGAACCTCATCGTCCAGCGATGGGGTGCGTGTTGTGCCCACGGTGAGCGGGCAGCGCATGGGGCTTATGATGGCGGGTGTGTGGTGACGAACGTGGAGCTTCGGAGCATGGATACCTCATCGAAAGGTCGACGCCGGGTGGCTGTGGCCACCTTGGTGCCTATCGCGTTCGGGTTCGGAATCGCTTCTGTCGTGTACGGGTGTTCCTCCGGTCACGAGGATCCCATCTGTGTCGACGACCCCACGCTGGAGCCTCCGCAAGATGGGTGCGGCCTGTTCGTCAGCGCAAGTCTCGGCGACGACGCGAATCCAGGAACGCGCGCGAAGCCGCTGAAGACACTGCGCAAGGCCCTCGAGCTCGTGGAGGCGGGCGGTCACCCCCACCATGTCTACGCTTGCGCTGAGACCTTCGACGAACGTATCTGGTTCTACGATACCAGCATCTGGGGCGGGTTCGACTGCGCGAACGACTGGCAGCACCTCGGTGCCGATGCGAAGACCATCATCGCCCCGAATCAGCCCGAGCGCGAAGTCGTGACGTTCGGAGGGCGGGAAGTCACGCTCGCGAACCTGCGGATCGTGGCGCCCGATGGTAACGAGATGGACCGAACAGCAGCGTGCTCGATCGGAATCGTCGCTGTGCGCGATGAGGCCGAGCTCAAGCTCGTTGCGAGCGAAGTCATCACAGGACGGGGCGCGATGCCGGGCGGCAACTCGATCGGGATCTATCTCTCCGCTGGCAGCGAGATCGAGCTGATCGACAGCCGCATTGTCGCAGGTGACGGAGCCGACGGTGAGCCCGGAGCTCCGGCGGAGGATGCAGCGGCGGCCGATGGGCGGCCTGGACACGCGGGAGCCGACGCGTGCACGGTCGATGACGTGGCTGCAACCCGAGAGGTCACAACGGAGTGTGACGACGAAACCTCGGTCAGCGGCCAGGGCGGCCCCGGTCTGCCCGATGAGGGCTTCAGCGGAGGTCATGGGGAGCCGCTGCCCGACCCGAACCCGACAGGCGCCGGTACCGGGGGCGTCGGTCAGCAGGGAAGCATGGCGTGCAGCGACGGCCAGCGCGGCCTCGACGGTGCGGCGGGTGTGCACGGTCAGGGGGCAAGGCTTCCTGGCGTTGTGGGATGGGTCCGCTCGCTGGGCAAGGGTCAGGACGGGACCCTCGGACGCCCGGGTCAGGGAGGCGGCGGTGGTGGCGGCTCGCGCGGCGGTGCGACCGCCTGTGGTGCCGGGCCGGTCGGGGGAGCGTTCGGCGGCTCGGGTGGTTCCGGCGGTTGTGGCGGCAAGCAGGGGACAGGCGGTTTCGCCGGAGGGGTGAGCGCTGGCATCGTCACGAGAGGTTCGAAGGTCACCATCCGCGGATCGACCCTTCAGACCGGCCGCGGCGGCCGGGGCGGCGCGGGAGGGGCGGGACTGCCAGGAGGAAGCGGAGCTCCCGGCGGTGAGGGAGGCGGAGGCGTGCCCGGAGCACTCGCGGGATGCCGCGGAGGCGATGGCGGCACCGGGGGGCCCGGCGGTGGCGCAGGCGGCGGGCTCGGCGGTCATTCGGTAGCCATCGCGTATCTGGAGACCGCGGAGGTCACGCGCGAGAACGTCCAGGCGACGTTTCTCCTTGGAACTGCTGGGGAGGGAGGGGACGGCGGCGATCCGAATGTCACGGAGAGCAAGGGCGACGATGGCGTGGCGGTCGAGTTCCTGCCGTTTGCGGCCATGGATCCCAACGACCCAGACTCTCATGAGCTGCAGTAGGGGGCGCAATGTGGGAAGAGATGACGAGATGGGAATCGGGCTTCCGCGCGCTGGGGGCTCGGCCTTTGCTGTTCGGAGTCGCTTTGTTCAACGGGAGCGCGGCGCTCGGATGCGGTAGCGAATCGGGGGTATGGGAACGTTGCGAGGAGACCCTCACATGCGCGCCGGTGGAGTCCTGCAACGCGGATCCCGGCAACGCCGATCGTCCGGTCGACTGCGAGGGCGTGTATGTGGCAGACAAAGGCGATGATGCTTGGCCTGGCACGCCGAATTCGCCGATAAAATCGTTTGCGCGGGCGTTCGAGCTTGCCCGCGAGCGTGGCATGCGGGTGTACGCATGCGCCGACACATTCTCTGTCGAAGTCCGCGTGCCAGCAGGAATGGACGTGTGGGGAGGTCTCGACTGCCGCGGTCTGCGGAGCTGGGCAAGCCATCCTGTCCTGCACAGAGGGGAGGGGCGGGCTGGCGGGGGATGACGGCGCGAACGGGAATGGCGCATCAGGGCCCGGTCGGGTCACAAACACGGGGCTGGAAGGTGGCGCAGGCGAAGATGGCCATGCAGGGCAGCACGGTTACGGGGGCGGCGGTGGAGGCGGCTCGCGTGGCGGTTCAGCGTACTGCGGCGCAGGCGCAGTACAGGGCGGCGCTTCTGGCGGTTCCGGCGGTGCTGGCGGCTGCGGCGGCAAGCCCGGAAAGGGCGGCGGTCCAGGCGGATCCAGCATCGGGATTCTCTCTTACCACGGCCGCGTCCGCGTAAGTAAAACCAGCATCATCACGGGTCGTGGTGGAAACGGTGGACGAGGCGGGGACGGCCAGTACGGCGGCGTGGGTGGGTACGGTGGCACTGGCGGAGGCAACAGGGCCGGATCGCAGCCAGGCTGCCGCGGCGGCGATGGCGGGAAGGGCGGCAACGGCGGTCGGGGAGGTGGAGGCCACGGAGGACATTCACTCGCGGTGGCACATACCGTCGACCAGGGCCCTGACGTCGAGCCCGACTCTCCGATCAAGTTCGGCCTCCCTGGTGACGGCGGAGGTGCCGGCGATCTGAACGCGAACTCGGGCAAGACCGGTTCCGCAGCCGTCTCGATGGGTTTTCAGGACTAGACACGTGACGCTCCGAGGGCGCCGGCCGGACACCGGGCTCCGCCCCGCCGCCCATTCCCAGGGCGAACGCCTCGCCGCCAATGCCGTCCAGCCTGGCCTCGCGGCAGCGCGGCGAGGCGTCGTTGCGAACCGGCGCGAGCTCGCCCGGCGGACCGTGGGGACGTCACAGGACGGTGACGTGGTGCCGAGAATGACGCACAGGGAACGAGAACGCCATACGGGTGGCCGTCGTCATCAGGAATCTTCTGACCGTCTCTATGCGACGAGCGCACGATTGCGACGCTGGGCATCCGTCACATCGAGCCGCGCCACGCGCGGGCCCGCTCCGTCGGAGACGCGCGCAGCCAAGCAATCGACCAGGCGCCGGACCGCACAATAAGTCGATAACCGCAGCAAACGTCCTCGCTGTGACAATACAGATCAGCGGGCCCTGCTGTCCCCACTGTGACGCTCTTCCTGCCGAGATTGATGCTGTCTAAGGCGTCTCATCAGGTGTAGCGTCGCTGGTGGAGGCGAGGTGTCCAGCGTCGCCGCCGCCTGACCTTTGCCAGCAGCCAGCATCGGGGGAAATCGATGGAACCTCACGAGACGGTTCTCCAATCGCACCATGGCGAGCTTGCCGCCCTGCGCGCTCGTGTGTCCAGGCTAGAGCAGATCGAGCGGGATCTGCGCGCCGAGCTCAGCCGTACGAACGCCGTGCTACAGGCAATTCCGTGCCTGCTCTGCGTCCACGATCCTGTCGAGCAGCGAAAGCTCTACGAGAACCGCTCGCTGGCCGGCGAGCTCGGATATGCGGCGGACGAAGCGGGCCTCGCCGGCCTCGATGCGTTCGTGACGCTCGCGCACCCCGACGACCAGACCCGGGCTCGCGAGCAGCTCGATCACGCGGGAGAAGGCCAGGCGAGCGACTCGGCGGAGCTCGCGTATCGGCTGCGCAAGGCCGACGGGTCGTGGTGCTGGGTCACGAGGCGCGAGATCGTCCTCGCGCGGGATGGCGCCGGCAAGCCGCGCCAGGTCATGAGCGTAGTCCAGGACATCACAGGTCGAAAGGACATGGAGGTGGAGCAGCGCCGCCAGGCCGAAGAGCTCGGCGTCTCCAAGACGTTGATTGACAATGCGCTGGATGGTATCACATTGACGTCCATGAGCGGGCAGGTCGTCTACGCCAACACCGCCTTCAAGGCGATGAGCGGCTTCGGCGACGCCGCGGTCGGCTGCGGGCTGAATGACTTCTATATGCCGGAGACCTTCCGCCGGCTCTCCGACGAGGTCTTGCCGATCCTGATGAAGGACGGCGCATGGCGCGGCGTCCTCAAGATCCGGCGCCCCGACGGGAGCGAGTGGATGGGGCAGACCAGCGCCTTCGTGGTCATGGGCCCGGCGGGCGAGCCGACGGGCATGGCGGCGTTCTTCAGGGACATCACGGAGCAGCTCCGGTACGAGGAGGAGACGCTCGCCCAGATGCGGGTGATCCAGGCGCAGCAGGCGGCGCTCCGGGAGCTCGGCACGCCGCTCATCCCGATCGCCGACGGCGTGATCGCGATGCCCCTCATCGGGGCGATCGACCGGGAGCGCGCGCAGCAGATCCTGGAGACGCTCCTGAACGCCCTCGGCGAGAGGCAAGCGGCGGTGGCCATACTCGATATCACCGGCGTGAAGGCCGTGGACGCAGAGGTGGCCGCCGCGCTGGTCCGCGTCGCGCAGGCGGCGAGGCTGCTCGGCGCCGACGTCGTGCTGTCAGGCGTCCGCCCCGTCGTCGCGCAGGCGCTCGTCGATCTTGGCACCGAGCTCAGAGGGCTCGTCACCTGCGGCACCCTGCAAAGTGGTATCGCCTATGCGCTGAAGCGCAAGGCACGCTCGATGACCGTCTGAGCTCCCACGCATCGTCCTCTGCAGTTCAACGGGGAGGTTCGATCATGCGCGCTCACGCGACACAGGCACGTCTGTCCCACGCGCCGGGGGAGCTCCCGCGCGAGCTCCCCGCGCTCGATCTCGCGACCGATCGCCCACGCCCGCCCGCGCCTTCGCGATGTCGCGCGTCGGCGTCGCGAGAGCTGCCGCCTCGGCTCGTCCGGGAGCTCGACCGCGTGCGCCGGGGCTCGGGCGCGACGCTCTTCGTCACCCTGCTCTCCGCTTATGCGGCGCTGCTCTACCGCCATACCGTTCAGAGCGAGATCGTGATCGGGACACCCTGGCCTCGCCGCGGCGGCCGGCGGGGCTGGCGCGCGGCGCCCGGGCCCCGCTGCCCGCTCGTCCTTGGCGCCCGCATCGACGAGGAGCTCGGCTTTCGAGGCCTCCTCGCGCAGCTCGCCGCGCAGATCGCCTCGGCCGAGGCCCGCCGCCACGCGCCTCTGGACCAGCCGCTCGCGGGGCCCGGGGGGGCGGAGGACACGAGCGATCACCCGACGTTCCAGACCACCTTCGAGCTCGTGCGACCCGGGGATGTGCTGCGCCGCGCCGCGATCAGGGGGGCGACGGCGGCGCGGCGCTCGCGCGCCCGCCCGGCCGCGCCGGTCGATCTGTCGCTGTCCGTCACGGCGCTGGAGCGATCGCTCGTCGCGACGATGACCTACAGCGCCGACGTGTTCGATCCCGGGACGATCGAGCGGATGCTGGACCATCTCGGTCTCCTGCTCGCGGGCGTCGCGGAGGACGCCGAGCGGCCGATCGCCGAGATTCCGCTGCTCACGCCGGAGGAGCGGCGCCGGGTGACCGTCGTCTGGAACGCGACGCGGACCGCCTATCCGCGCGACGCGTGCATTCATGCGCTCTTCGAGGAGCACGCCGCGCGGACGCCCGACGCCATCGCCGTCATCGAGGGCGACGAGGCGCTCACCTACCGCGAGCTCGACCGCCGCGCCAACCGGCTCGCTCATCGGATCTCCGCGCGCCGCGCCGGCCCCGACCTGCGCGTGGCCGTCCTCGCCGAGCGGTCGTCGCGCGCGCTCGTCGCCCTGCTCGGCGTCCTCAAGGCCGGCGGCGCCTACGTGCCCCTCGATCCGAGCATGCCAGACGAGCGGCTGCGCTTCATGCTGGAGGACGCGGCGGTGAGCCTCGTGCTCGGGCAGCGAGCGCTGGTGACGCGGCTCGACTTCCGCGGGGACGTCATGTGCCTCGACGAGGACGATGGCGCGCCCGGCGACGACAGAGACCCCGCCATCCCTGCTGCCGCGACCGATCTCGCCTACGTGATGTTCACCTCGGGCTCGACCGGCCGGCCCAAGGGCGTCGCTGTCCCGCACCGAGGGGTCGTCCGCCTCGTACGGGACACAGGCTATGTCGCGTTCGGGCCATCGGATCGCGTGGCGCACGCCTCCAGCCTCTCGTTCGACGCGTCGACGTTCGAGATCTGGGGCGCGCTGCTCAACGGCGCTTGCCTCGTCATCGTGTCTCACGAGACGCTGCTGTCACCGGAAGCGCTGCCCGCGCTCCTCCGGCGAGAAGGCATCTCCGTCCTGTTCCTGACCACGGCGCTCTTCCACCACCTCGCGCGAGTGAGCCCGGACGCCTTTCAGGGGCTCTCCTACCTCGTCGTCGGCGGCGACGTGCTCAATCCGAAGCTGTCGAGAGAGGTGCTCCTGAGAGGCGCCCCGAAGCACCTCGTGAACGGCTACGGTCCGACCGAGAACACGACGTTCTCCACGGCTCACCTCGTGCGCGCGGTCCCGGAGGGCGCCTCCCGCGTGCCGATCGGACGGCCCATCTCGAACACGCGCGTCTATGTCCTGGACCGCCGGCTCCAGCCGGTGCCCGTGGGCGTCCCCGGTGAGCTCTACGTCGCCGGCGACGGGCTCTCCCGAGGCTACCTGAACCGACCCGATCTGACAGCCGCGGCGTTCGTCCAGAACCCCTTGCCCGAGGAGCCGGGAGAGCGCCTGTACAAGACGGGCGATCAGGTCCGCTATCTGGCCGATGGGTCGCTCGATTTCCTGGGGCGGATCGACTGTCAGGTGAAGATCCGTGGCTTCCGCGTCGAGCTCGCGGAGATCGAGGCGGCGCTGTGCGCGTGCCCCTCCGTGCGCGAGGCCGTTGTCGTGCTCCACGAGCACGCGCCCGGCGACATGCGCCTCGTGGCGTACGTCGTCTCGGACGTCGGCGCGGGCGGCCCGCCGTCGCGCCCCGCGGACGGGGATCGGTGGCGGGGAGCGGAGGCCGGCGTGGACAGCTGCGGTCCCGCGTCCCGCGACCTGTCGAGGAGCCTGCGCCGGTCTCTGCAGGAGAAGCTGCCCGCCTACATGATCCCGGCCGCGTTCGTCGTGCTGCCATCGCTGCCGCTCGCCGCGACAGGGAAGGTCGATCGCCGGGCGCTGCCGCCGCCCGACGCCGGCCGGCTGCACACCGGAGAGCCGGAGAGCACCCGCTCTCCGGAGAGCACCCGCTCTCCGATCGAGCGCCGGGTGGCCGAGATCTGGGCGTCCGTCCTCCATGCCGATCGCCCGGAGGTCGACGATGACTTCTTCGAGCTCGGCGGAAACTCCCTGCTGGCGGCGCAGGTGCTCCTCCAGGTGCGGACGGCCTTCCAGGTCGACGTGCCCGCGCGCCGGCTGTTCGAGTCACCCACCCTGGCCGGGCTCGCCCGTGCCGTCGAGGAGGCGCGGCGCTGGAAGGCGCGCGGCGCCGCGGCGTCGATGGGCGCGATCGACCTCCGCGCGGAGGCCGCCCTCGCCCCCGACATCCGCCCTTGCGGCTCGTTCGTCGACACGAGCGCTCCGCCTCGCCACGTCTTCCTCACCGGCGCCACGGGGTTCCTGGGCGCCTTTCTCGTGCGCGAGCTCCTCACGCAGACGCGCGCCACGGTCCATTGCCTGGTCCGCGCGCCCGACGCCGCCGCAGGCCTTGCGAGACTGCGGCAGAGCCTTTCGGCCTATTCGCTCTGGGATCCGGCGGCGAGCGCGAGGATCGTCGCCGTGCCGGGCGACCTGAGGGAGCCGCTGCTCGGGCTCACCCCGGCTCGCTTCGAGGCGCTCGCGCGGCGCGTCGACGCGATCTACCACGCCGGCGCCGAGGTCAATTACATCAAGCCGTACGCGTCCCACAAGGCGGCGAACGTGCTGGGGACACAGGAGGTCTTGCGGCTCGCCTGCCTGGGCCGGACGAAGCCCGTGCACCACGTCTCGACGATCGGGGTCATCGGCCAGATCGGCTATTTCACCGGCGCCCAGACCGTGCGGGAGAGCGACGATCTCGATCGCTGGGTGGACCACCTCCACACGGACATGGGCTATTCCCAGAGCAAGTGGGTCGCCGAGAAGCTCGTGTGGATCGCGCGCGCGCGCGGGGTGCCCGTCACCGTCCTCCGCCCCGGATTCATCCTGGGTCACAGCCAGACGGGCGCCGCCAACCTGACCGACTTCGTAAGCAGAATGATCAAAGGCTGCATCGAGATGCGCTGTGCCCCCGACCTCCCCGCGCAGAGCAAGGAATTCGTGACGGTCGACTACGTCAGCCGGGCGATCGTGCGCCTGTCCTCCCGGCCGGGCTCGCTGGGAAAGGCGTTCCACCTGGTGCCCCCGCCGTCCCAGCGGCTCGATCTGAACGGCTTCTTCGATCTGCTCGTCTCCCGCGGCTATCCGCTGGCGCGGCTGCCTTACGCGCAATGGTGCGAGCAGCTGCTGGCGCGGGTACGGCGATCGAGCGACAGCCCGTTCCTTCCCCTCCTGCCGATGCTGACCGAGAATGTCCACGGCGACCTGACCCGATGGGAGCTGTACGCGCGGATGCCCGTCTACGACTGCCAGAACACGATCGACGGGCTGGCCGGCACGGCGATCGCGTGTCCCCCCATGAACGCCCGGCTGCTGGACACGCTCCTCGCCTACTACCTGCGCCGCGGGCACCTGAGCGCCCCGGCGCCGGCCGCGAGCGGCGTGCGCCGGGCCGCGCCGAGGGCCCGCAGTCCGCAACGATGGCCGAACGCCCCGCGCCCGCCGCGGCGGAGGGCGACCGGCTGAGCGCGCCTCCCACGCGCGCCACGCGCCCCCTCGCGGAGGCTGTCCTCGCGGAGGCCGCGCGGGCTACCCGCGATCCTCTTCCCGCCGCACCTTCACCGCGCAGGCCTTGTACGACGGCTGCCGGGAGTACTGGTCGAAGGCCGGGAACGTCAGCTTGTTCGTGATCTCGTAGTGCATCGGCACGAAGATCTCCCCGGGCTTCACCGAGTTCGTGACGAACGCCCGCGCCTTGATCTCCGCGCGGCGGGAGGCGATGACCACCCACTCGTTCATCTCGATACCGATCCTCTTCGCGTCGACAGGGCTCAGCTCGACGTAGATCTCCTTCGGATAGAGCCGCTGCAGCACCGCCGACTTCTTGGTCCGCGTCTGCGTGTGCCACTGGCTGGAGCTCCCTCGCCCCGTGAGCAGCGTGAACGGATACTGCTCGTCGGTCGGCTCCGGCAGCTGGCGGGGCGCCTGGAAGGCGAACTTCGCCTTCTGATCCGGGCGGTAGTACTGGCCATCCTCGAACAGCCGGCGCTCGTTCGTCTCGAAGGCAGCCCCCTCGGGGTAGGGCCACTGGATGCCGCCGCGCTCGTCGAGCATCGTGTAGCCGTCGATGCCCGTGATGTCGCACGGCTGCCCCTTCGAGAGCCGCTTCAGGATCTGGAAGACCGCCTCCGGGCTCTTCCACTCCTTGAACAGCTCGCCGCAGCCCCAGTACTGGGCGACCAGCTGGAAGATGTGAAAGTCCGCCAGCGCCTGGCCCGGGGCCCGCGCGACCTTCTTGACGAGGCCGATGCGCCGCTCCGAGTTGATGAACGTGCCCTCCTTCTCGGCCCACGAGGCCGCCGGGAGGACGAGGTGGGCGCGCTCCGCCGTCTCCGTCGTGGCGTACATGTCCTGCACCACGAGGAACTCCAGGCGGCCGAGGAGCTCGTGCAGATCCTCCTGGTTGATCCAGGAGTGGGCCGGGTTCGTCGCGATGATCCAGAGGCCCTTGATCTTCCCCTTCAAGATGCCTTCGATGATCTGGTCGTAGGCCAGGCTGTTCCGGGTCGGGATGACCTCCTCCGGAATGCCGAGGATCCCGGCGATCTTCTTCCGGTGCTCCTCCTTCGTGAAGTCGTGGCCGGCGAACAGGCCCGTCGTGTTGCTGAACATCCGCGAGCCCATCGCGTTGCACTGGCCCGTGATGGAGTTCGCCCCGGTGCCGGGGCGGCCGATGTTGCCCGTCATCAGCGCCAGGTTGATGAGCGACTGCGCGACCCGAACGCCCTCGTGGCTCTGGTTGACGCCCATGGTCCACCAGAACGACACCCGCTTTCCGCTATGGATCTTCTCCGCGAACGACGCGAGCTGCGCCTCGCTGAGCCCCGTCGCCTCGGAGACCCGCGCCGGCGTGAAATCCTCGACGTGCGCCTTGAACGCCTCGAAATCGACCGTGTGCGCCTCGATGTACCCCGGGTCGATCCACCCGCGCTGGATGAGGATGTGGGCGATCCCGTAGAACAGCGTCAGATCCGATTTCGGCTTGAGCGCATAGTGCGCCGTCGCCGCCATCGCCGTCTCGGTCTTGCGCGGATCCACGACGAGGATCTCGGGGCGGTTCTTGTTCTTGCAGAGCCGCTCCCACATGATCGGGTGGGCGATGCAGAGGTTCGAGCCGACGAGCACCACGACGTCGGACTCCTCGAAATCGCGGTACGTGTAGGGCGGCGCGTCGAACCCGAACGCCTCCTTGTACGCGACCACCGACGTCGCCATGCACTGCCGGGTGTTGCCGTCCCCGTGCAGCATGCCCATCCCGAACTTCGCGAGCGCCCCGAGGAAGGCCATCTCCTCGGTGACGATCTGCCCGGTGCTGATGAAGGCGATCGACTCCTTGCCGTGCGCGTCCTGGATCGCCTTGAACCGATCGACGAACGTGCGGAGCGCGACGTCCCACTCCACGCGCTCCAGCTTGCCGCGCGCGTTCCTGAGGAGCGGCGTCGTCGCGCGGTCGGTCGCGCGGAGCGGCGTGAGCGCCTCCCAGCCCTTCGGGCACGCCATCCCGAGGTTCACGGGATAGTCCGTGTTGGGCGAGAGGTTGATCGCCTCCCCGTCCTTGAGGTGCACGTTCAGCCCGCACCCGGTCGAGCAGAACCCGCACACGACCGTCGTCGTCTGGTCGGGCTTGAGCCGCGCAGGCACCCTCCCGAGGCCGAACTCGCCGGGCGTGAGCAGCAGCTCGCGCGTCAGCGGCCCGTTGCGCTGCAAGAGGAGGTTGTCCGCCTGCTTGGGCGCCAAAGACGTCTTCTTCGCATCGCTTGCATCGCTGGTCGACATCAGGAGAGCCCTCCGGGCATCTTGGAGGCGGGCGCCGCTGCGAAGAAGAGGTACCGCTCGAGGAACTCGCCCGCGAGGCAGAACAGGAACGCCACGACCGCCATCGCCATCAGCACTTCAGAGCTCACGCCGCTGTTCGGCGCCGAGAAGAGGCTGAGCGCCGGAAGGACGATCCCGCCGAGCACCCCGCAGGCGAAGCGCCAGCCCGTCGCGCCCTTCAGCTCCCCCGTCATCAGGATCGCGCTCCGCTTGAGCGTCGAGTGGCTCCGCTTCCGGAGGTGCCGGAACATCGAGAGCTCCACGAGCAGCTTGAGCGCCGTCGTCACGCACAGGAACGCGCTCAGCGCGCGGAAGCCCCGCGTCAGGAGCAGCGCCGCGTGCTCGGCGCTCAGGAGCAGCCCGATCATCAGGACCGTCGAGCTCCCGAGGATGGCCGCCGTCGTCGCGAACTTGAAGCCCGTCAGGGCCCCGCGCCAGTGCTCCCGCTGCGTCGCGGCGTACACCATCACGGAGCAGAAGACCCCGAGGATCCCGCTCAGCGCGACCGCATACGAGAGCGGCGCCTGCGCGAGGTCGACCGGGGGCAGCGCCGAGACCACCGGGGCGAGCGCCGGGATGGCGGGCACCCAGAAGGACGCCGCGTACAGCGTCGCGGCCCCGGCGAAGAGCGAGAACCCCAGGATCTCCCGGCTGAGCCACGACGTCTTGAGCCCCAGGAAGGCGCGGAACGCGAACTGCGGCCGGCCAAGGTGAAAGAGGCTCGCCATGAGCGCGGCGATCCCGAAGACGAGCGCGAACGTGGCGCTGTGGCCGCCGAAATCCCGCGTCGCCTGCGCGCCGAGCAGCTCGTTGAGGGCCAGGCTCACGCAGAACGCGCCCACCGAGAGCTGCGTCAGCACCAGCATCGCGACGAGCGGAGGGTGGGAGTGCTCCCGGCTCACCTGGTAGAAGTCCGCGGGGAGCATGTTGCGCGGCAGCGACCTCTGCGTCTTGTAGGTCGTCGTCGGGATCGTGATCTCCGGCGCCGCCGCCCCCGGCAGGAAGAGGCTCGTCTGGCTCTCTTGCACGGCCTGCTGCTGGTCGACCATCGTGATCCGGATGGCGCCGTTCGGGCACGACTGCACGCACGCCGGGGCCTCGTCGTTGGCCAGCCGATCGCTGCACATGTCGCACTTGCGCACGATCCCCCGCTCCGCGTTGAACTTCGGAGCGTCGTAGGGGCACATCAGGATGCAGTACTGGCAGCCGATGCACTGGTCATCGAGGTGCTTGACGATGCCGGTGATCGGGTCCTTCTCGTAGGCCTTGACCGGGCACCCCGACATGCACGCCGGGTCCAGGCAGTGGTGGCACGCCGTCGTCACGCTCTGCTGCGCCGGCGTCTGGGGCGTGCCGCCGTGGAGGAGCCCCACCGAGCGCCACACCTCGTTGTCGTCGAGGCCGTTCAGGCTGTGGCAGGCGGTGACGCACGCCTTGCAGGCCGTGCACGCGTCGAGGTCGACCTCGAAGCCGTACTGCTGGCCGGGCTTCGGCTTCTCGAGCGGGATCAGGTCGCGGTAGTACTTGGACTGAGCCGGGAGCGCGTGCTCCTCGTGCATCCTGGAGAACTTCTCGACCGCCGTGAGCTTCTGCTGGTCGGCGAGGAGCGAGTCCAGCAGGCTCTTGTTGCTGTCGTGGATCTTCGGCGCCGAGTTGACGATGGGTAAGCGAAAGTGAGTGTCCGAGACCTTTGCAACGCTCATCGAAATTCCCTGTTTACCCGGCGCGGAAGCCCAGCCCCGAGAACTCCAAGAGAGACACAGCGAACGGCGGCGCGTCCGCCGCACGGGAGCGCCTGGCGCTGGCTCGCCAGGTCATCCCGTCAGCTCGCCGCCGCGAGCGGCTCCGCCGCGGCCTGGATCTCGACACGCCCGCCCCGGACCCGGAGGGGATACACGGGGATGCTCACGCCCGGGTCGTCCAGGCACTGACCCGACCGCAGATCGAAGTTCTGCTTGTAGATCGGCGAGGCGATCTTGGGGACGCCCCCCTTGTCCCCGACGATCCCGCGGGAGAGGACGAACGCCTTGCTGAACGGGTCGAAGTTGCTGATGGCGTAGACCTCCTCGCCCTCGCCGACCCGGACCAGCGCGATCTGGCGCTTCCCGACGAGCGCGCAGACGCCCGTGTTCGGGATGATGTCCTCTACCCCGCAGACGTCGATCCACCCCTGGGTCATGGTCTCGCTCCGAGGCGCCTTCGAAGTGTGCAGCTCGCTCATGACGGTTTCCCTCAGACAAGGCCCCTCGGCCCTGCTGTCAGATCATCTCCTCGACGAGGTTCGACTTCTCCTGCCACGCCGCGGGGCGGTGCTGCGCGCGCTCGCTGACGAACACGATGCTCCGGTCGGGCTCCCCGGCGTTCACGAACTGGCGGAACTGCTTGAGCTTCTCGGGGTCGTTGACCGCGGCCTTCCACTCGCACTCGTACGTGGCGATGAGGTGGGCCATCTCCTTCTCGAGCTCATCGCAGATCCCGAGCGAGTCCTCGATGATGACCTGGCGGAGGTAATCCATGCCGCCCTCGAGGTTGTTGAACCACACCGACGTGCGCTGGAGCCGGTCCGCCGTGCGGATGTAGAACATCAGGAACCGGTCGAGGTACTTGATGAGCGTCGCCTCGTCGAGATCCGACGCGAAGAGCTGGGCGTGCTGCGGCTTCATCCCGCCGTTGCCGCAGAGGTAGAGGTTGTAGCCCTTCTCCGTCGCGATGATGCCGAAGTCCTTGCCCTGCGCCTCGGCGCACTCGCGCGCGCAGCCGGAAACCGCGGACTTCAGCTTGTGGGGGCTGCGCAGCCCCTTGTAGCGGTTCTCGACCGCGACCGCGAAGCCCACCGAGTCCTGCACGCCGTAGCGGCACCAGGTGCTGCCCACGCACGACTTCACGGTGCGCAGCGCCTTGCCGTACGCGTGCCCCGACTCGAAGCCGGCGGCGATGAGCTCGCGCCAGATGTCGGGCAGCTGCTCGAGCCGCGCGCCGAACAGGTCCACGCGCTGGCCGCCGGTGATCTTCGAGTACAGGTTGTACTTCTTCGCGACCACCCCGAGGGCGATGAGCTGATCCGGCGTGATCTCGCCGCCCGCCACGCGCGGGACCACCGAGTAGGTGCCGTCCCGCTGGACGTTGGCCAGGTACCGATCGTTCGTGTCCTGCAGCGGGAGGTGCTTCTTGCTCAGGATGTGCTCGTTCCACGTCGACGCGAGGATCGACGCCACCGCGGGCTTGCAGATCTCGCAGCCCTTGCCCTGGCCGTGGCGGGCGAGCAGGTCGTCGAACGTCTTGATCTGGTGGATCCGGACGAGGTGATAGAGCTCCTGGCGCGAGTGGTTGAAGTGCTCGCAGATGTAGTTGTTGACCGCGACGCCGGCCTTCTTGAGCTCCTTCTTCAGGATGTCGGAGATCAGCGTCGTGCACGAGCCGCAGCCCGTGCCGGCCTTGGTGTGCGACTTGATGCCGGCGACCGTGACGTGCTTGTCGTCGCAGATGGCCGAGCAGATGGCCTTCTTCGTGACGTTCAGGCACGAGCAGATCATGGCGGTGTCGGGCAGCGCGTCGACGCCGAGGCCCGCCGGCTTCGCGCCGTCCCGCGCCGTGACGATGAGGTCCTCCGGGTGCGGCGGGAGGACGATCTTGTTCTGCACGAGCTGGAGCAGCTGGCCGTAGTTCGCGGCGTCGCCGACCAGGATGCCGCCGAGGAGGAGCTTGCCGTCCCCGCTGACGACGAGCTTCTTGTAGACGTTCGACGTCGCGTTCATGAAGCTGAGCACGCGCGCGCCCTGCTGGGTCGCGAACGCGTCGCCGAAGCTCGCGACGTCCACGCCCATCAGCTTGAGCTTCGTGCTCATGTCGAAGCCGCTGAAGGTCTCCTTCCCGCCGGTGAGGGCGTCGACCGCGACCTTGGCCATGTGGTAGCCGGGCGCCACCAGGCCGTAGAGCTGGCTGTTATAGCTCGCGCACTCGCCTATCGCGTAGATGTCCGGATCCGACGTCTGACAGCGCTCGTTGATGGCGACGCCGCCGCGGTTTCCGAGCGCGAGATCACACGCCCTCGCGAGCTCGTCCCGCGGGCGGATGCCGGCCGAGAAGACGATCATGTCGGTCGAGAGCTCGCTCTGGTCGGCGAAGACCATCCTCGCCACGCGGCCGTGCTCCGCGACGATCTCCGTCGTCGACTTGCTCGTGTGCACGTTCACGCCGAGCGACTCGATCTTCGCCCGGAGGATCGCGCCGCCGGCGTCGTCGACCTGGAGGGCCATCAGGCGCGGCGCGAACTCCACGACGTGGACCTGGAGGCCCATGTTCTTGAGCGCGTTGGCCGCCTCCAGCCCGAGCAGGCCGCCGCCGATGACCGTGCCGACCTTCGCGACCTTGGCGTAGGCGTCCATGGCCTCGAGGTCGTCGATCGTGCGGTAGACGAAGCAGCCCTTCGCGTCTTTGCCCTTGATCGGCGGGACGAATGGGTACGAGCCGGTGGCGAGGATGAGCTTGTCGTAATAGACCGTCTTCCCCTTCGCCGACGTCACCGCCTTCTTCCGGCGATCGATCGAGACGGCCTTGTCGTTGAGGTGGACCTGAATGCCCGCCTCCTCGTAGAGGCCGGGCTTGACCATCGACAGATCCTCGGCCGATTTGCCGTTGAAGAAGGCGGACAGGTTCACCCGGTCGTAGGCGAGCCGCGGCTCCTCGCAGAAGGTCGTGATGTTCCACTCGCGCAGGAAGCCACCGAGAACCATGTTCTCGATGAACTTGTGCCCGACCATGCCGTTGCCGATGACGAGGAGGTCCTTCTTCTTGCTCATGAAACCCACCTTTGGACCCGGTGAGTCCTTCTCACCGTCACTGCCGCGCTGCCGTCCGTACCAGGCGTCAGCCACAGTCCCGGACCAAAAACTGTGTACTGTGGGCTCTGTTTCGCAACTGTTTCGCAGGAATAAATTGTCGGCCCGACGGCGCGCACGGCCTCTTACACAAATGCCTCTGCCACCTCTGTTTCATGCACGTTTCGCGAGCATCAACGGGCACAACAAGGCCCGGAGCGCGTCTGGACGCGACAGCGCCGATGAAAGGAAATGGGCGCAACGTTCAGAACTGGAAGAGTCTGTTTCAGCGATGTATCGCGCGCCTGGCGGGAGGCGCGGCTGCATTGCACTTCTGAAATGGAGCGCGGGCCGATCAGCCGCGCGGGGCGGCTTCGGCGAGCAGGGACAGGAGCTGCTCCGTCGCGACCGGCTTGGTGAGGTGCGCGTCGAAGCCGGCTTCGCGCGAGCGGCGGCGGTCCTGGTCTTGCCCGTAGCCGGACAGGGCGGCGATGTAGGAGCGCGTGAGCTCGGGCTCGGCGCGCAGGCGCCGGACGACCTCGTAGCCGTCCATCCCGGGCAGGCCGATGTCGAGCAGGACGAGATCGGGCCTCGACGCGCGCGCGGCCTCGAGCGCCGCCGGGCCGTCGTGGGCCATCGAGACGGCGTGGCCGTGGAGCTGGAGGACGCGCCGGAGGCCCTCGGCGGCGTCGACGTTGTCGTCGACGAGGAGGACGTGGAGGGGGCGCGTCGTGGCGCGCGGAGGGGCGGCCTCGAGCGCTGGGGGAAGCGCCGGCGGAGCGGGGGCTTCGGCCGGCGCGCCCGCGAGCGGGAGCCAGACGCTGATGGCCGTCCCCTCACCGGGGCCCCCGCTCCGCGCCTCGACGCGGCCGCCGTGCAGCTCGGCGAGCCGCTTGACCAGCGTGAGCCCGATCCCGAGGCCGCCCTGGGAGCGGTCCAGCGTGCGCCGGGCCTGCATGAACGGCTCGAAGACGCGCGGGAGCAGGTCGGCGGAGATGCCGACGCCGGTGTCGGTCACCCGGATCCGCGCGTCGCCGGCGATCGCGGCGCAGGCGAGCGAGACGCGGCCGCCGGGGTTCGTGTACTTGATCGCGTTGTTGAGGAGGTTCACGACGACCTGCTCGAGCCGGACGCGGTCGCCGTGCACGAAGACGCCCGGATCCACCGACAGGACGAGATCGTGCCCGCGCTGGACGAGCAGCGGGCGGACCGACTCGACAGCGGCCTCGACGACCGAGGCGACGTCGAGCCGCTCCCGCTTCAGCTCGATCTTGCCCCGCGTGATCCTGGAGACGTCGAGGAGATCGTCGACGAGCCGGACGATCGTCTTCACCTGCCGCTCGAGGGTCGCCAGGATCTGCCGGTCGTCGCGATCGGCGCGCTCGCCGGCGCTCATCTGGGCGCTCATTTGCAGGAGCTCGAGGCCAGTGGTGAGGGGCGCCAGCGGGTTGCGGAGCTCGTGCGACAGCATGGCGATGAACTCGTCCTTGCGCCGGTCCGCCTCGTGGGCCTCGCGGTAGAGCCGTGCGTTCTCGAGGGCGGCGCGCCGCTCGCGCTCGACGAGAGCGGCGCGCTCCTCGTGCAGGCGGGCGCGCTCCATGGCCTGCGCGCACTGGCGCGACACAGCGACTAGGAACTCCTGCTCTTCCCGGTCGAAGGGGCGCGGCTCCGCGAAGCTCAGCCCGAGCACGCCGATGGGCCGCTCCTGGACCACGAGCGGGAGACAGCAGAGCGACACGGTCGCGCCGGACAGCACGGTGCTCGCGATGCGCGGGTAGCGGGCGGAGCACTCCTCGCGCGAGCGCAGCCAGACGGGCGCGCCGGTCCGCAGCGCGTCGGTGAGCGGGAGGGAGGCGTCGAGGGGCATCTGCCGGAAGCGCTCGACGGCCTCGCGCTCGTAGCCGACCTCCTTGAGGCACTCGAGCGCGTCGCCCGCCGTCACGACGATGGCCCCGGCGTACGCGCCCGCGGCGGCGACGCCGATGTCGACGACGACCTGCGCCACGGCCTCGCTGGTGAGCGCGTCGGCGAGCGCCGCCGTGATCCGCTGGAGGCCGGCCATGCGCTGCGCCGCGCGCTCGGCGGCCCGGCGCGCCTCCTGCTCGGCCAGGAAGCGCCGCCGCGCCTCGGACTCGGCGTCGCGGGCCATGTCGTAGAGGCGGACGCGCTGCAAGGCGACCTCGATGCGCTGCGAGAGCTCCTCGGCGAAGGCGAGATCGGCGGCGTCGAAGGTGCGCTCCGCCTCTGCGGACGCGAGCGTGAGCGCCGCGAGGACGCACCCGTCGCCGCGGATGGGCACGATCACCGCGGAGCGGCAGCCGAGCTCGCGCAGGGCGGCGAGGTGGTCCTCGCCGGCCGGCGCGTGGCAGGCGAGGTCGGGCAGGAGCCGGCCGTGGCCGCCGTGGAGCACCTCGCGCAGCGGCGATGGCGGCTCCCCGGGCGCCGGCAGGGGGCGGCTGCGCCGGGTCAGACGGGCGGCGAGCTCCGCCTTGGCCGGATCGGCGTGCGCGACGACCCGCGCGTGGACGGAGCCGTCCGGTTCGAGCGTGTGGACGGCGCACAGATCGGCCACCGAGGCGACCGCGAGGGCCGCGACGCGCCGGAAGCCCGCGTCGCGGCCCTGCGCCGGATCGAGCGCGGCCGACGCGTCGGCCAGGAAGCGCCGCGCGTCCTCGGCGCGCTTCTGCTCGCTGACGTCCGCGACGAGCGCGAAGAAGCCGCGCACGTCGCCGCTCGCGCCGAGGTGGGGGATGTACTGGATGCGCACGTGGCGCCGGCGGCCCTCCCGGTAGGTGAGCCGCGACTCGAAGTCCTGCGGCCGTCCGGCGAGCACCGCGGTGATGTGCGGCTTCACGACGGCGTAGGCGGCGTCGCCGATCACCTCGCGCACCTGCCGGCCGACGATCGAGCCGCTGTCTTCGCCGAACCAGCGCTCGTAGGCCCGGTTGGCGACGCCGTAGCGCTCGTCGCTGTCGATATACGAGATGAGCGCCGGCAGGGCGTCCAGCAAGCGCTGGAGCTGCTCGGCTTCCATCGTCACGCTCGGCTCGCCTGCGCTCATGAGGCCGCTCTCGTGCGCCGTGGCGGGGGCTTCCGGCCTACGCATCTCGGCGTAGGCATATCCGCAATCCCCGCGGGTCGCCACTCGTCGGCCCGCCGCGGTCCGGCTCGAGCGTGCTATGGTCGCCGCCGATGCGGATCCTCGTCGTCGGCGCGGGCGCGGTGGGCGGCTATTTCGGGGCGCGGCTCGCGCTCGCCGGGGAAGACGTCACCTTCGTCGCGCGCGGCGCGCACGCCGAGGCGATGCGGTCCCGCGGGCTCATCGTCCGCACGCCGTCCGGCGAGCTGCGCACTCCCCCGCTCCGTGTCGCCCCGCTCGACGGGGCGCGCGGGCCGTTCGATCTCGCGCTCATCGCCGTGAAATCGCCGTCGCTCGCCGCGGTGAGCGCGGAGCTCGCCGGGCTGCTCGCCGCGGACGGCCTCGCCGCGCCCCTCCTGAACGGGCTCGACTCCGAGGACGTTGTCGCGCGCGACGTCGGCGCGCCGCGCGTGATCGCCGCGATCGCGTACATGTCCGCGGGCGTCGCCGGGCCTGGCGAGATCGAGACGCTCGCGCCGACGCGCGCCGGGCTCGCGCCCTACCGGCCCGGGCAGGAGGCGCGGGTCGAGGCGACCGCCGCGCTGCTCGAGCGCGCGGGCATCCCGGTCCGCCGCGGGGCGGACCACCGCGCCATGCTCTGGGAGAAGATGGTCTGGAACGCCCCCTTCAATGCGATCTGCGCGCTGACCGGCCAGCGCGCCGGCGTGGTCGCGGAGCGGATGGAGGACCTCACCCGGGCGGCGATGCTCGAGGTGATCGCGGTCGCGCGGGCGGAAGGGGCGGAGATCTCCGAGGCGACCGCGGACGCGATGCTCGCACTCACGCGCTCCGAGTTCCCGCTCACCGAGCCCTCGATGCTGCAGGACGTGCGGGCCGGCCGCGCGACGGAGGTCGATATCCTCCAGGGCGCGGTGGTCGAGCGCGCGCGCCGGGCCGGGATCGACACCCCGGTGCTGCGCACGCTCGCGACCCTCGTCCGCGGCCTGTCGCCGCGGGCGAACGCGTCCTCCGCGGGCCGATAGACAGATCTCGCGCTCGCGACGGAGAGGGGATGGCGACGGCGGCGCGCGCCGCTCCCTGGGCGCGTGGGAGCCCTGGGTAACGCGTCGTCGCGACCGCCACCGCGGTGTCTCGGGTGCTTCGAGGGAGGGGAGTGGAGCGCGAGGCGCTCATCTCACCTCCTGGAGATCGAGAGGAGATGAGATGAGTGCCTGTCCTGAGGCTCAGCGATCAGGCGCCGCCGGTGCCGCCGGTGCCGCCCGCGCCGCCGATGCCGCCGGTGCCGCCCGCGCCGCCGGTGCCGCCGGTGCCGCCGCTGCCACCCGCGCCGCTGGAGCTGCTCGCGCTGCTGGAGCTGCTCGCGCTGCTGGAGCTGCTCGCGCTGTCGCTGCCGCCCGCGCCGCCCGCGCCGCCGGTGCCGCCCGCGCCGCCGCTGCCGCCGGCGCCGCCCGCGCCGCCGCTGCCGCCGGCGCCACCCGCGCCGCCGCTGCCGCCGGCGCCACCCGCGCCGCCGCCGCCGCCAGTGCCCTCGTTGCTCAGCGGGAACGCCGGGTCGAGGCAGAAGAAGCCATCAGGCGTCTCGGCGCACTCGTCCGGTGCCTTGCAATCGCTGTTGTCCTCGCACGCCAGCTTCGTGAAGACGCAGAAGCCGTTGGCCGTGAAACCGATATTCTGGCAGCGGGCGTTCGGCAACAGGCACTCGTCGTGCGCCGTGCACGCCTTGGTGCAGGCGCCGAAGTCGCCGGCGCCGACGACATCGTCGAACTGGTAGAGGCAGATACCGTTCTCGGACCCGCCGCAGTCGGACTCGAACGGATCGCCGCCGAAGCCGCAGAACTCGGTGCACGCGGTGACGCCGCCGGGGAAGCCCGCGCACCATCCGGCGCACGGGTCCTCGTCCGCGTCGCGGTCGCACGCGGCCCCCATCGGCAGGCCCTCGTGCGGCGTGTCGACGCACGCGTTCTGCCTGGGATCGCAGCTGCGGCCGGAGTCGGAGCACTGGGAGTCGGAGCCGCAGTTCGGCATGCAGACCGTCACGCCGTCCGCCTCCTCACAGCGCAGATCTTCGCGGCCGTGGCACTTGAACGGGTCGAGTTCATCGTTGATGAACTCAATCTCGGGCTCTCCGAAGGCGCAGCCCAGGTAACACATGCCCCCGAGGCAGGCGCTGCCCTCGCCTTCGCAGTCGCCGTCGTCGATGCACTCCATCGTGCAGTACCCGCCCGCAGGACCGGCCTCCCCGTCCGACTCCAGGGCGCACACGCCGTCCGGCCCGCATTCGGCGTCGGCCTTGCAGCCGGCGCCGAGGAACTCGGCCCTGCTCCCGCCCGCGCCCGTGGTCGAGGCGACTCCCGATGACGAGCTCGTGGTCGAAGAGGAAGAGCCGCCGCCTGAGCCCTCGCCCGGATCGTCGTCGCCGCAACCGATGAAGCTTGCAGAGAAGGCGACCGAGGTGAGCAGGATCGCCGAAATGCGTTGCACTTTCATTACTGTCTCCCGAGCCAGGAGGCCCTGCCCACATCGGGCGCGCCTTCATGTGATCTCGGGACGGTAACGGAATCGGTGCGGCTCCGCCATACCGGACGGGCGGGGGCGCGCTCGATCTCGCGCTCCGCGGAAAGCCTCCGTGGGAGCGGATGGCGCTCCAGGTGGGCCGGGATCAGGACGTCAGTGAGACGACTGATGGTCTATTTTTCAGGTGATACCCGACTGGATCGCGACGCGGACTTCGTGATTTTTGACACGTACCGTACGGCCCTCCGGTCGGCGCCGGTGAGCGGCCAGCGATACCTCGGGTCGATCGCGGGCTCCCGCGCCAATCGCCGTCCGCAGGAATGCGACGCGCTTCTGGCCCGCGGCCACCAGGCTGGCCGGGATCACCGCGCGCGGCGCGGGCGCGCAGGCTCGCGCCGCGCGGGCCCGCGCTCCGCGCCGGCGCCGCCGAGCGGCAGCGCGCGCTGCGCGCCGACGTCGTAGATCAGGTGGCCGGCGCCGTCGGGACGGGCGGCGGGGTTCAGCGCGTGCGGGGCCCGCGCGCCGGGGCCGAGCAGGTGGACGACCGCCAGCCCGCGCGCGACGAGGGCGTCGGCGATGAGGCGGCGGTGGCACCGCCACCAGAGCGTCTCGGCGCACAGGAGGGCCATTCGCCGTCCAGCGCGCGCTTCCGCCTCGAGCTCGAAGAGCGCGCGCTGGAACGCGGCGGTCTCCATGTGATCGGCGTAGGCCCGGAAGCTCGCGTTCTCCCAGGCGACGTGCGGCGAGTCGGCCCGCCCGGTCCGCCGTCCGCCGAGGGCGTCGCCGCGGAAGACGTAGGTCACCCCGAGCCGGGGCAGCGCCTCGGCGAGCGCAGCGCGGCCGAGGTGAGGGGAGCGGCTCGATCCCGGGAACCTCCGGACGTCGATCAGCGTGTCGGCCGGCCCCTCGCCGAGCAGCTCGACGAGCTCCTCCACGCTGCGGGTGCCGTGGCCGACGGTGAAGACGGTGTCCACGGGGAAGAGCTTTGCGCCCCGGCGGCGCGCGGGCAACGCCGGGGGCGGGGCGCCCGCGCGCGCTACCCGATGGAGCGCAGCAGATGGTCGAGCGCCCGGCGCTCCTCCGCGTCGGTGACCGACTGGAGCGCCCGGTTCACCTCGCCGACGGCGGCCGCCGCCAGCAGCGCGACGGCCGCCGGGTCGGGCGCCCCGCGCGCGCGCAGCCACGCGAGCGCTTCGTGCTCGGTGTTGACGACGATGTGCCTCCGGCTCGCGTCGTAGCGGATCGGCCGCCCCGAGCGGCCCTCGACGACGGCGCGCACAGGGGACCCCTCGAGGTTCATCCGGACGATGGCCTCGTGGAGCGCGGCCGCGAGCGGGCTCCCGGCCGCCGCCTCCTGCCCCTCGGGCGTGGCGCCGGGCGCCGGCGCCGCCTCGCCGCCGAGCAGGCCGAGCACGCTGCGCCACAGCGCGATCGCCCAGGCCCGCGCGCCGCTCGAGTCGGGCGGCGCCTCCGCCGCGGGCGCCTCCGCGTCACGCATGGCCGCGGGCGCCTCCGCGCCGCGGGCGCCCGCGGCGGGAGGGCCCGCGCTCGCGGCGGGGAGGCCCGTGCCGGAGGCGGGGAGGCCCGTGCCGGAGGCGGGCCCGATCTCCGCCGCGATCGCCGCGGCCGGGGCGGGCGTCGCCGCGAGGGCGCCGAGCTCGCGCAGCGCGCCGGGGGCGGCGCGGTGGCGCAGCACCTCGACGAGCGACGAGCCGTCGTCGAGCAGCACGAACGGCGGCGAGCCGTCCGGGAAATCGCCGTCCGCGCTCCCCCGGCGATCGGTGATCCACAGGCAGCCGCTCGCCGCGAGCTCGGCGCGGACCGCCGCCGGGCCGACGCTCTCCCCGGAGGCGGTCCGCGCCGCGATCTTGCCGCCGGAGAGGCGGCCGAGCAGGTGCAAGTTCCACAGGTACGGCGCCGCGGCCGCCTGATCCGAGAGCTCGGCCGCCATGGAGGCCGCGGCCTCCATGGCGAGCTCCGCGATGGCGTCCCAGCGCGTCTCGCGCAGCGGCCACACGAGGAGCCTCCCCTCGACGGGCGCGAGCGGGGCCACGCCGGTCGTCCCGGGGCCCCCGCCCGCCCCGCAGCGCAGCGCGACGGGGGTGAAGCCGCCGCCGTCGCGCTCCTCGCCGCCCCCGCGGCCCTCGCCGAGGACCGCCGCGGAGGGCGCGGCGACGAGCACCTCGGGCGCGCGCGGCCACCGCGCGGGCAGCCACAGCGCGCCGGTCACGAACAGCGGCAGGGGCCAGGTGGTGGCGACGTCGATCCACCGCGTCGCGAGCGCGTCGCCGGGCGGCGCGAGCCGGGCGCGCAGCCACCGCGCGGCGGCGTCGCGCACCGCCTGCCGGAGCCTCGACGCGTCCCCGCGGGCCTTGAGCCCGTCGAAGGCGCGGTTCGGCTCGAGCGCGTCGTCGTTGACGGCCGCGCACAGGGGCCACCCGTCGCCGGCGTCGAGCGCGCAGAGCGGGCGGCGCCCCACGTGCACCGCGATGCCCGCCGCCCAGGCGTGCTCCGGGGCGAGCAGGCCGATCTCGCCGTGCGCGGCCCGCGCGCCCTCCTGCGCGCCGGCCGGCGTCTCGAAGGGCAGGATCACGAAGCACGCCGCGCGCGCGGCCGCGTCGAGGCCGACGGCGGCGAGCGGCGGCGCCGTGAGGCGCTCCTCGGCCGCGCGATCGCGCGCGACCGCGTCGGTGATGTCCTTGACGAGCACGGCGGTCGCGAGCTGCAGCCGCTCGGGCCTGCTCAGCGCGAGGACCGGCCGCTCGTAGCGCGGCCTCGGGTAGGGCGGCGGCGTCGAGGTGCACAGCCACTCGGCGCGCGGGTCGCGCCGGAGGTCGTCGAGCGAGAAGAGGTTCCCCTCGATGTCGTGGAAGAGCGGCGCGCGCGCCGCGTCGGCGACGACGCGCTTGCCCTGGGCGAGCGTCTTCAGGACGGCGCGGCGCGCGTGGCCCCGCGCGAACGGCGGCAGCTCGTCGAAGCGCGGCGCCAGCGCGATCAGGTGGCGGCCGGCGGCCTTCGCGAGGCGCGTCAGGATCGCGCGCGAGGCGTCCCTCGACGGGTCCGCCGCGCCGGCGCGCACGAGCAGGCGGAGCGGGATCGGCAGCTCCACCTCCACGCGCCGCTCCGCGCCGTCGGGGCCGACGAAGCGGGCGTCCGACACCGGCCCCTCGACGATCTCGATCTCGCCCTCGAGCCCCGGCACGCCGAGCGCGGCGGCGCTCACCCGCAGCAGCGGGTGCGAGGGCGCGCCTGGCAGCGCGAGCGGCGCGCGCGGCGGGCCAGCGGCCCCGCGCGCGCCCTGCTCCTGCTGCGCCTTGCCGGCGGACGCGCGGCGCTCCTGCTCGGCGGCGGCGCGCTGCCGCCGCGCCGGCACCCCGCTCTGCGCCAGGAGGGCGCGCCCGCCGGCCCACCGCATCAGGGCCGCGCGCTCTCGCGGGTCGCGGGCGACGAGGGGGTGCCAGGAGAGCGTCTCGAAGCCGGGCGCCGCGTCGAGCACCGGGATCGGCGCGGGCGCCGGGTGCGTCGCGTCGAGGGTCTCGAGCGAGCACGCGACCTCCTGGCCGCGCGCGTCGAGCATCCCGAGCAGCGGCAGGCGCCGGATGCGGGCGGCGAGCTCGCTCGGGGCCGCCTCGAGGGGCGCGCTTCTGAGCGCCCGCGCGCGCGACTGGAGCGCGTGCACGCTGTCGAGGAGGTAGGCGCTCACGCGGGCGTCGGGCCTGCCGCGCGGATCGCCCCGCAGGCCGAGCCGCGCGCGCGCTGCGGCGTCGCCCTCCAGCGCGGCCACGAGCGCCTCGCAGAGCGCGCGCTCGACCGCGTGGACGGCGGCGTTGTTGCGCGGCGACAGGAGGCCGTCCCAGCCGCTGTTCGGCGCCGCCGCGTCGTCGTCGATCGCGATGGCGGCGGGGCTGAACAGGGGCGCGGCCTCCAGGGTGGCGAGGGGCCGCGACGCGTGGTGCCACACCTCCACCGTCGCGTCGCTCGGCGTGGCGAGCGCGAGGAAGCCGGGGCCGCTGACCTCGAGGACCGGCGCGCCGGCGGGGATCGCCCCGAGCCTCTCCAGGGACGCCGCGAGCGCGCGCCGCCGCGCCGGCCCTCGCGCCGCGAGCTCGTCCTCGGTGAAGAGGGCCGGGCCGTAGGGGACGAGCTCGCGCTCCGGCAGCGCGGCGGCGAGCCAGTCGAGCTCGCGCTGCGAGACGGCGAGCACCGGCCTCCGGTCGGCCGCGCGCCCCCGCGCCTCGGGCGGCGCCGTGCAGAGGCCGCGCGTCGTCCGGGAGAGCGCGGAGAGGCCGTTCAGGCTGACGAACGACCCCGCCGTGAGCGTGGGCCAGATCCGCGCGTCCAGGAGGCCTTCGAAGCTCGCGGGCGCGGGGCCGTCGTCCGGGGCCGGCGCCGCGCCGCCTCCGCGCCCGGGGCCGCCGTCCCCGGCGCCGAGGCGCCGAGGCGCGCAGAACACCGCGCCGATCGCGGCGCGCAGCGCGGGCCTCACGCGCGCGAGCTCGCCCTCGGGCGCAGGCGCGGGCGCCGTCGAGGGCGCGCCTCGCTGAGCGTCCCCCGGGCCGAAGAGCCGCCTCGCCTCGCGGTCGGCCGCGGCGATTGCGAGCTTCAGCGCATGGCGGACGGCGCGCCAGAAGCGCGCGTCGCGCTCGACCCCGTCGTACGCGAACCGCGGCCGCACGCGCCCCTTCCACGCGAGCGCGATCTCGACGGGCAAGGGGACGGCGGCGGGATCGAGCTCCACGGTCTCGAGGTGGCGCCCGTCCACGAACACCCGGACCTCCGCGCCGCGCGGGGGCTCGCGGTCGCCGGCGAAGACCGCGAGCTCGCCGCGGAGGCCGGCGAGCGGCCCTTCGTCCACCTGGAAGGCGTCGCGGAACGCGTGCTCCGGGGAGGGCGGCACGACGGGATCGCCGGTCGCGTGCAGGAGGAACGCCCTGCGGCGCTCGGCGCCGAGCTTCACTTGCTCGATCATGGCCTCGGCGTCGGCGAGCGGGAGCCCGGCGAGCGCGCGCTCGACGAGGCCCCCCGTGCTCCAGACCACGTCGTCGGCCCAGGGGGCGAGCTCCTTCGGGAGCCTCGCGTCGCCGCGGAAGAGGAAGAGCCGCGCCGCATCGTGCGCGTCGAGCGCCGCGAGCGACGTCGGCCGCCCGCGCCCGTCGCGGAGCAGCGGGAGCTCGCGCACGGCCCGCGCCTCGGCGGGCAGCTCGGCGCCTGTCCGCGCCGCCCCGGTCGCGACGCAGGCGAAGGCCGCGAGCGCGTCCGCGAGCCGGCCGCTGTCCTCGTCGACGACGAGCGCGCCGTCGGGGACCGCGCCCTCGCCGCAGACGAGCGCGGCGAGGGCCTGGATGGCGTCGAGCAGCGCGCCCGCCGCCGCCTCGCGGAGCCGCGCGCGGAGGGGCGCGTCCTCGCGCACCGCCGAGCGCGACGCGTTGGTGGGCAGCGCGTCCGCGTCGACGACGACGCGTACCGGGAGCTCGACGCCCTGGTAGGGCTCCGACGGGAACCGCGGGGCGAAGCTCCAGCGCTCGCGGACGAGCCGCACGCCGCGCTCGAGGTAGTCGACGGCGGGGAGGCCCGGGGGCAGGGGAGCGGAGATGGGCGCGGCGAGGGGGCGCGAGCGGGGCGCCGAGCTGGCCGGCCCTCCTGCGGGCTCGGAAGGCGCGACGATCTCCAGCGCTGCGCGGCGCGCGCCGCGCACGTGGAACGGCACGCGCACGAGCACCGCGAGGTCGCCGCCCGGGAGAGCGCGGCGCAGCGGCTCGCCGGCGAGCGTGATCGGGATCGGGAAATCGCTGGTGGCCGCGGCGAGGTGCGCGAGCTCGGGCGGGCTATCGCCCGTGAGCGCCCGGCGGAGCACCGACCAGCCGAGCCTCCGCCGCACCTCGATGCGCAGGCCGGCCGCGGGCATTCCCGGCGGCCTCGGGACCTCGTCGCAGGCGGGGCCGTCGGCCGGCGCGAAGGCCTCGGCGGGCGCCTCGATCAGGGCGGGCGTGAAGCGCACGCGCGTGCAGCTCGCGCTTCTGGCCGCGCTGGACGGCCCCGTCGTGAGCAGATCGACGCGCGCCGGGCGCAGCCCGAGCGCCGCGTTCACGCCGAGCGCGAGCAGGCGGAGCCTCCGGGACGCGGCGTCGGGCGCGGCGTTGAGCACGTGGTCGAGGAGGCGCGCCAGGGCGGACCCGTCGGGCGGCTCTCCGTCGAAGGTCACGACGACGTCGTCGGCGTCGTAGCGGAGATCGATCCGCGTCGCGCCCCCGGCCGCCGCGGCGCGGACGAGCTCGAGCAGGTAGAGGTCCAGGTCGACGAGCAGGTGCTCCCTGAGCTTCTGGACGGCGCGGCGGGCATCGACGCGGATCGCGCCGCGGGCGACGACCCGGCTCACCGCGGCGACCCCCTCGGCGCGGGGCGCGCGCCGCCTGCGGGCGCCCTCTCGCCGCGCGCCGCCCCAGCGCGCGGCGGCGGGCTCGCCGAGAGGTCGAGGAGCCGGTCGCTGTCCTCGGGATCGAGCGGCCCCTTGGCCTCGACGAGCAGCGCGCGGGCGAGCAGGTTGCCGGCGGTCACCGCGTCGACGGCGGCGCGCCTGCGCGCGAGGGTCACGGAGTCGCTCTCGATGTTGAGGTAGAGGGCGTGTCCTGGCGGGAAGCGCGCCGCGCGGCGCACGACCTCGCGCGCCGCGTGGCAGCTCTGCTCGGGCCCGGCGCGCTCCCCGCTCCCGGGCAGGAGGAACCCGCTGCGCTGGCGGAGGGCGCCCTCGATCTGGCAGAAGCTCACCCGGGCGACCCCGTGCCGGGCGCGCGCGAGCGCGTCGGCGATCACCTGGAGGAGCGCGGCGTCCGCGGCGCGGGCGCGTTTCAACTCCTCGCGCTCCTCGCGCTCCTCGCGCACGAGCAGGTAGGCGGCGTGCGCCTTCTCGACGCGCGCCGCCGGGAAGCACCGCTTCAGCAGCGCCCTTGTCGCGGGATGGTTGCACAGCACGACGGGCAGCCCGCCGCGGGCCATGGCCGCGGTCAGCGCGTCGGATCGCCTGGCCACGAGCAGCGGCGCGCGCCCCGGCGCGAGCGCCCGGAGCCCCGCGCGGCTCCGCTCGCCGGCGACCGGGCTCGCGAGCGGGAACGGGATCTCGTCCGGATCGAGCGCTGTCGGCGGCGACAGCGCCGCCTCCAGCATCGCCGCGTAGGCGGCGGCGCCCTCCGCCCCGCCAGCGGCAGCCGCGGCCGCGGCCTGCGGCAGGCGGGCGGCGAGCTCGCGCCGGAGCGGACCCTTGACGAGCTCCCGCACGCGCGCGATCGCGTCCCAGAACGCGTCGTCGCGGCGCACGTTGTCGCGGCTCAGGGTGTGCTGGAGGTGGGGGCTCATCACCTTGAACCGCACGCCCGAGAGCCCGCCGAAGAGCTCGTCCGCGGTCTCGAACAGGGTGAGCCCGCGGTTGTAGAAGCCGGCGAAGCTCTGCCCGTGCTCGGCGGCGGGTTCCCCGCTCCTCGGCTGCGCGAGGTGCTGAGCGCCGGCGGAGGGGCCGACGACGACGGTGGTCTCTTCCTCGACGGCGGTCACGGAGACGGGCGCTGCGATGGAGAGCGGGGCGTCGATGCGCACGGCGCCCGTCCGGGAGCCCCCCTCGTGGTCTGCGATGCTCAGGGTGATCTCGCGGTCGGCGTGGCGGCACCAGCGGCGGAGCGCGGCGTGCGCGCGGCGCGCGTGCTCCACGAACGCCTCCCGGTCGAGCCGCTGGATCAGGGTCACGCGTGTGCCGCTGCCCTGGCGCGGTCCGGCGTCCTCGAGCTCGTAGCTCGTGTCGCTGTGCAGCCGCAGGAGCCATGCCTTCCCGTCGCGCCACGTCTCGACGTCGACCTGCTCTGGCTGGAGGGCGAACACGGAGACGAAGCCGACGCCGTATTTCCCGATCTTCGTCGCGTCGCCTTCCTTCGACGAGTTGAAGAGGGTGAGCAGCGGCCCCTCGATGTCCTCGCGGCTCATGCCGCACCCGTCGTCGGTGACCGAGGTAGCGCACGCGCCGGGCAGCGCCTCGACGCGCACGGCGATCTTCCGCGCGCCGGCGTCCATGCCGTTCTGCACGAGCTCCCGCAGGAAGGCGTACGGGTCGGCGAACTGCTGCACCATGTCGGCGACCGGGCCCGGGGGCGGCGGCGGGGGTGCGGCGCGGTCCTCGCGAGAGGAGCGGTAGGGTGCCATGCGTCCTGCGAGGCTATCACACGGCGGGAGCCGCGGTTGGAGGGGGGCTTGCGAGGGCTGGAGCGGTGGAGTCTGCGCGAGCGGAGACCGGCCCTATGACAAGCGCAGGTGCAACAGGTGCAGAGCTCGACGTGGCGAGAGCGGGGGAGACTCTCCGTCAGGACATGAGGCCGAGTACGAAGAGGGCGTCGGACCAGAGCGGCCAGAGCGTGCGGAAGGGGTGGGTGGCCAGCATCAGGCCGCCGTTCGGAAGGCGCCGGACGTGGTAGGGCGAGTGGTGCTCGATGAACCGGACGTGTCTCCCCGTGGCGACATTCACCTCGTAGGAGGTCTCGCCCTCCCTGGGCTCTTCGATAAGCTCCTGGACGAGCTCGCGCGCACGAGGCTCCACGGCGCGCCATGCTTCGTCCGGCACCGCCGAGGCCTCGAGCGCGCCGACCAGCGAAGAATAGTACAAGCTCAGCGCCTGGAGCATGTCACGGTGAGAGGCCCGACGGCCGAGCGAGAGCGGATGCCCATCCCCGGCCCGTGCTCGGCGCTCCGCGCCTGCGCGCGGTCCGCCCCTCCCAAATCGCGCGCTCCGCGCGCTCAGGGAGGGGTGCGCCGTCCGAAGATGACGGAGGGTGCCTGCTCGATCTCCGGTCTGTCGTAGACGACCTCCCCCGCGTCATTCTTGCGATAGATCTGGAACACCTGGACCGCTTCGCCCGAGGCGAGCTCCACGACGGCATGGATGGCGTCCACGTGCTCCGATGCACCTCGTTCACGGACCCGTACGTCTCGATAGAGCGCGACCGCCCGGAGCTCCTCGGCCGCCGCGCGCTGCCGGAACGCGGTCGTGAGGAGCGTCCAGCCGTCAACACCGCCGTGCGGCGCCACACCGATGGCATACTTCCTGGCGGCGTCGACCGCGATCGAACCGGGGAGAAATGTTCCCTGTCCCTCCAGAGCACTCTTTGCGACGTCGAGTACCAGCCCAACGAGACGCGAGAGCTCGCCCATCCTTTCGCCGTGGTCATTGCTCATAAACGATATATCCCGATTCTGATGGTTGACGGCGGCCTCGATGGAATATCGCGGGCCGCGACGCAGAGCGAATAGATCCTTCACGTCATGACGTGATATCGAGCAGGAGGAGGGCGTCCGCCCAGAGCGGCCAGAGCGTGCGGTACGGGTGCGTCGCCAGCACCACCCCGCCGCTCGGGAGGCGACGCACGTGGTAGGGAGCATGGCGCTCGATGAATTGGACGTGTTTGCGCGACGTCACGTTCACCTCGCACGTCGGAGCGCCCTCCTTCGTCGCTGCGATGGTCTCAAGAGCGGCCGATTCGACGGTGCGCCATTCCTCATCCGCCACCGAGGACGCTTCGAGTGCGTCGAGCAGCGCAACCGGTGACTCCGTGAGCGCCCTGAGGACCGCTTCGCGCGAAAGCTCAGCGCCGTCCTCAACAGCGACGCGCGCTCCGCGCGGCGCGGCGTCGACGCGCGCGTGCAACATGTCCGTTGGCATTCCCGCGGAATGTGCGACTTTGTCACCATCCCGCAGGTTTACCCACGTAAGGGCGAGATCGTGTGCAACCAACGCCGCGTTGGCGTGATAGGTCGCGCACGCCTTGGTGGGCGGCCCCCAAGCCGCGAATTCCGTCCAGGCGCCGGCCGACACGCGCGCACGCGCATCCGGCGCGCAGAGGCGGACCAGAAGATCTTCGAGATCCTGCTGGACCTGCACCGCCAGGATCGCCGCCTCGACCTCGACAGAGCGGGTACCGCCGAGGGCGATGCGAAGGCTCCAGGGAAGTAGATCGGTGCGATCGCCGGGGCTTGCGCATAGAGGACCGGAGGGATACCGGCGCTCCCACTCTTCGCCATTGCATTCGATGGCGAGTTCGATTGCGCTGCCGGAGCTCAGCTTCACGCCGAAGGATGCGAAGACATGCGTCCCTGCGGTGAATCCTGCGCGCACCGCCGCGACCGTCTCGCTCAGGGTGACCGTATCGCGCCATCGCCAGGTGCTATCGGGATGGTCGATGGACTCGATGTGGAAGCCGCACGTTCCCCCCGGGATGACGAGAGCAGACAGAGCCGCCGCGAGCGCGTCGACCCTGTCCGCCTCGTCACACCATGCGTAGAGCCAGGGACCTGATACACTCATAGCTGGATCACCATGACCAGGTTCCTACAGCCTTTAAAGCCTTCAAACTTGATGCGCTTACCCGTGAGCGCGTCGACTGGATAGCCGTCCTTGACGAGCTCGTTCTCGTTCTTGAGCGACGCACCCTTGGGGGTGATGAGCTCGATCCGTTCGACGTCGCCGGCGAGTCCTTTGTCGCTCAGTTGCTTCATCGCATTCTCCGGTTGCGTGAGTGCGTGGTCGATGTCGACCATTCCCAATGGCACTGTCGATGTCCTTCACCTCGGTCAGGGCCAGCTTGTTTCCCTTGGTCACGGTGAGAATGTCGGGAGCCCTTCCCAAGGTCGCGCTCAGGGAGGGGGCGCCGTCTGGTACCTGCGGCCCGGGTGCGGAGTCCGGATAAGCGACGACGTCGCACGACCGGCATCAGGACATCAGGTCGAGCAGGAAGAGAGCATCCGCCCAGAGCGGCCAGAGCGTGCGGTAGGGGTGCGTCGCCAGCATGACACCGCCACTCGGCAGACGCCGCACGTGGTAGGGGGCGTGGCGCTCGATGAACTGGACGTGCTTGCGCGAGGTGACGTCTGCCTCGTAGGTGGGCGCGCCCTCCTTCGTGGCCGCGATGGTCTCAAGGGCGGCCGATTCGACCGACCGCCATGCGTCGTCCGGCAATGCAGAGGCTTCGAGCGCGTCGAGGAGCAGGCTCGGAGGCATATCAAGCGCCTTGATGACGGTTTCGCGCGTGAGCTCGGCGTCTCCCTCGGTGGCAGCGCGCGCTCCACGACGAACGGCCTCGGCGCGCGTCGGCCGCATGTCTCTCGATGCTGCTGCGGCCCAGTCCATCCGCATGTGCTGGCGCACGAGCTCGACGTCGCCTGCGATACCGACACGCGCCCCACGCGGAGCAGCGTCGATGCGCGCGCGCAGCGAGTCGAGCGACATGCCCGCCGTAGTCGGCGTTTTATAGCCCTCGTTCAGATGGACCCATGAGAGGGCGAGATCGCGCGCGATCGACGCGACGTCAGCGTGGTAGGTCGCGCATGTCTCGACAGGGGAGCCCCAGTCCCCGACACCCACGCATGCGCCGGTCTTCACGCGCGCATGCTCCTCCGGCGCGCAGAGGCGGATCAGGAGATCATCGATGTCCTGCTGGACTTGCATCGACGCGATCGCCGCCTCGATCTCCACGCCGCCCAGGCCCACGCCCAAGGCGATCTCGATGCGCGACGGGAGCACATCCCTCCGGTCGAACGGCGACCCGCGCAGAGGGCCGGATGGGTACCGGCGCTCGTACTCCTCGCCGAAGCACTCGATGCCGAAGCAGGACCAACGCCCAGATCTCAGCTGCACTCCGAAGTCCACGGAGACGTGCGTATTCGCAGCAAAGGCGGCACGTGTCACTGTGACAACCTCGTCGATGAGGATCGAGCGACGCCATATCCTGGCAGGAGTGTCGAGCGAGGTAATGTCGACATCGCAGCACCCCTGTGGGTGGACGAGGGCGACCAGGGCCGCCTCGAACGCCTCAACTCGGGCCGCCTCGTCACACCAGGCATAGAACCAAGGACCTGAATCGCTCATAGCTGGATGACCATCACCAGATTCTTGAACCCTTTGATAGTGATGCGCTCGCCCGTGCTCACCCTGAGCAAGTAGCCGTCCACTATCTTCAGATCCTCATTGTTGAGCGGCGCGCCCTTGGGCATGATCAGCTCGACCCTCTGAACATCTCCGGCGAGTCCCTTCTTCTTGAGTGCCTCCATTGCGTTCGTCAACTGCTTGAGTGCCTTATCGACGTCGATGCTCCCCTCCTCAATCGACTTCACCTCGGAGAGAGCGAGCGCGTTCCCCTTGGTGACCGACAGGAAATCGGGAGCCTTGGCAAGGTCGGTGAGAGGGGGTGACTGCTTCGGGATATCCAGCACTGTGCGCACGCCGTCATCCCCCACCCCGACGAGCGCCCGCCCGTCGTCCAGCATGAACTTGGCCGCCTTCTTCTCCATCGCGTCGAGCGACTTGCTCGTGACTGCCCCACGCAGCGTCTTGTACCAGGTGCGCCGCGGTGCGCGCAGGGCCGTGGCGAGCTCCTCGCCCATCTGCGCGATCTCCTCGGCAACGCGAATCGCATCCGGCGTCAGCCCGCCGGCGCGACGGACCGCGCGCCACATCGGCCCGACTGCCGCGAGCCCGAACCCCACCCCCGAGAAGATCCGCTCCTCGTCGCTGAGCTCCTCCCCCGACGGCAGGCACCACGCCTTGCCGGTGACGGCCTCGCACAGGTCGAGCGCCGGCCCCACCACCGGCACGAAGCCGACCCCGATGCGCGTCGTCGCGTGCACCAGCGTCTGCATCACCTCCGCGTACGCCCCGAACCCCTCGGCGACGGTCGACATCGCGCCCGCGAACGCGCTGATCGTCTGGTAGAGCTGCGTCTGCTCCAGGTCGAGCCCGTCCCCCGTCCACTGGTTCAGGCTATCCTTCATCTGGTCGGCGAGCGCGTCGAACCGCGGCTTCAGCACCGTGTCCACCTGCGCCCGCAGGTCCGGCGGGACGGGCGTGTCGATGAACCAGTCCGACGCATCCATGAACCGCCGCACGACCGCCGTGATCCGGTTCTGCGCCTTCAGGAACGCGTTGGTCTCCGCCAGTGACACGCCCATCCGGTCGCGCAGCGCGATCTCCAGCGCCGCGCTGTTGTCCCGCCACGCCCGCACGTTCGCCACGAAGTCCGCCCGCGCGACCACCACCCCGCCGCTCACGTCGGCCTCCAGCGCCGCGATCACGCCGTCCGCATACGCCGCGTACGGGTCTCTCCCCTCCTCGAACGCTCCCTCTACCTCGGCGATGTCGGGCACCTCGACCCACGGCACCTCGCTCTCCCCGAGCGCGTACGCCCACGGGTCGTCCGGGTTCCATCCCTCGGCGCGCGCGTCCTGCGTCGCGAGGTCCCCCACCTCGTCGGCCTGCGCGCCGAACTCGTCCATCAGCCGCGCGAGCTCGTCCTCCAGGTCGCTGACGCTCTTCTTCAGGTCGTCGACGAGCTGCTCCATCGCTGCCCGCGTCGCCGGGTCGACAACGTCCTCGTACCGGTCGAGGATCGCGTCGACGTCGGTCCGCGAGATCTCGTCCAGCGGCCGGCTCACCAGGTCGTGCAACTCGGTGTCGAGCTGCCGCAGCAGATCCATCCGCGCCCGGAGGTCCGCTATCTTGGCGGCGTTCCGGAGGATCGCCTCCATCAGCTTGCCGATGGCGACCTCCAGCTCCGCGATGTCGCGCGCGAGCGCCGGGTTGATCTCCGCGAGGCTGAGGTCGGCCACGGTGCTGCCCTCGAAGCCGGTCCCGTCGCGGCGGATGTCGAAGAGCGGCTTGTTCAGCCCGAGCGGTTCGGAGACGAGGTGCACCACCTCGCGCGCGTGGGTACACCAGTCGGAGCCGTTCGCGGTGTGTACCCTGAAGTGGAACTCGTTGGTGCCCGTGCGGAGCAGCACCGAGTCGAACTCTGCCTCGAACGTGTTGCTCCGCGAGCCGTCGCCGTGGGTCTGCAGCGCGCCCGGAACCCCATAGGTGGGCAGCGGCGTCTGGTTCACCTCGAAGAACGCGTCGCCCTCGGTCTCCAGCTCGGTAGACCCGCAAGAGTTGGCGTCCTCGTCGCTGCTCCACAGCATGCTGTACGGCGTGCGGGTGCGCGCCCACGCCGGCGACGGCGCCAGCACCGCCAGCACCGCGATCAGCGCGACGACCTTCTGGAAGCCCGCGGCGATCCGCCCGCGCAGCGTGACGAGATCCTTCGAGCGGCTCATGTCCCCTCCGCGCCGCGCACGGCGGCGTCATACGCGATCGCGGCGCCCTTCACGTCGCCCGCGTCGAGCCTCGCCTGCGCCGCGTCGAGCTCTGCCGCGCCCATCCCCTTCTCCCGCAGCGCCGCGAGGCCTGCCGCGATCTTCTGCGGCAAGCCCGTCCTGAGCTCGGCCTCCGCGGCGTCGAGCTGCCCTCGGAGCGTCGCGCACCCGGCCTCTCGCCACGAGGACGGCGCCGCCTCGCAGAGCGGCCGCATCTGCACCAGCGCCAAGAGCTCCCCGCACCGCTCGGCCAAGAGCGGCAGCCCGAGCTTCTCGCTCATCGGCGGCGCCGCGGCGAGCGCCGCGACCCGCGCGCGCGCTCCCTCGCCGAACACCTCCGACGCCTTGCGGCTCCGCGCCCGCGCGATCGCCTCGCGCGCCCCCTCGTCCCTCTGGAGTGCGACGAGCGCCTGCCGGCGCAGCGCGATGCCGCCGAGCAGCGCCGTCGCCGTCGCGTCGCTCCGGCCGACCCGCCGCTGCACATACCCGAGCATCGCATTCAGCGACCGCAGCGCCCCCGACGTCATGTCCGGCGGCGCCGCGCCGTGCGTCGCAAGGAACTCCCTGTGCGGCGCGAGCGCCTCCTCCGACGAGACAGCGAACGCCTGGAGCTCCGCCGCAAGCGTCATCACCTCCGCGGCGAGCTCGCCCGGCGCGCGGCTCGCCTCGCGCGCCGCCGCGAGCACCGCCTGCTCCACGCCGTCGAGCTCGTCGATCGCCGATCGCGACGCCTGCGCCGAGAGCGCCGCGTACGCCGCCGTCTCCGCCGCCTCGGTCGCGCGGTAGGCGGCGAAGCGCGCCGCCGCGCCCGCGTACCTGGATTGCAGCGGCGCGCCCTCGTCCCTGGCTCGATCGAGGATGGCCTGCACGGCGGCCATCGCCAGCTTGTCCGCCGCGATCGCTGCGGCGAGGGGCCCCCGCTCAGCGCTCGCCTTGCCGGTCATCGCCTCGTTGAAGTTGTCGGCCGCATGGATCGGCTCTGCCTGGAGGGCCTCCTCCTGGCTATCCCTGATCAGCCGGAGCAGCTTACCGAGCTCGCCATGGAGCGTCGCCCGGAGCGACTCGGCGTGCTTCTTCTCGTCGCGCACATAGGACACGACCCGATCGATGGTGTCGAACCAGGCCCCGAGCTCCGCCTCGTTCGCGATGAGCTCCTCGGGCGTCACGCGACCCGACCACCGCGCCCACATGAATATCGGCAGCTCGCCGTCCGCCTCGGCCTTGTTCCACGCGCTGGCCGGGCCCTCGCTCGCGTCGACGCAGTGCTCGACGACGCCGGTATTCGGAATCGCGCAAATCCTCCCGCTCAGGGGTTCGTCGTCGCGATCCCACAGGCACCCGGGCACGGTCGCACCAAGCACCAGGGCGGCAAGAGCCGCCGCAACGATCGTCGCCAATCGCACCGTTCTCATCTCATTGCCTCCACCCCACGACTTTTCTCGCCCGGGCACGCTCGCCCGCCCCTTTTTCAGGCGCAAGCGTCCTCACGAAAGCGATAGGACATTGCGCGGCCGTGGATCGCGCCCTCGTGCGCCATATCGTCCGTCGCCAACGCAAGGACCGTCGCCGGACCGGGGAGGTGTCCTCCGGTGCATCCGACGGGAGTCTGTGGTGACGCCAGCGCCGTCCACCGAAGCGCAGGGGACGCAGGGACGTGTGGGGCTCGCCGCAGCAGCCCGTCCACAAGCGACGAGCCCAGGGCGAGACGACGCAATAGCCGCTCCACAGGCGGCGAGCCCAGGGCGAGACGACGCTGGAGCCGTGGGAAAGGCGAGGGGCCGGCGGCCCCGGAGCCGCCGATCGCTTCGGAAGGGTTGCGCCCGCGGCGACGGCCGCGGGGAACGGCTCGGAGCGCGCTTTGCCGCGGGATCATCGCGTTTCCCGGCCGTGGCAGCGCGAGTTGGGGAGCGGAGGGGCCGCTTTCAGGCTCGGCCCGCGCGGCCGGCGGTCAGTCGCCTTCGAGCGCTGGAGGCGATGCGGGCGAGGCGGGCTCCTCGGGGGGCGGCGCGTCGTCCTCCTCTGCCGCGGTCCGTCCGGGCCTGCGGCCGGAGGGGCGCACCTTGGCGGCGAGATCCTCGAGGCCGGCGAACGTGAAGCTCGCGGCGAGCAGCGTGGCGCCCTGGCCGAAGCTCTTGTCGCTCTTGCGCATGGCGCTCTGCTTCGCGCGCAGCGTGGCCTCCTTCTCGCGCTCCTCGGTCGCGACCTTCGCGAGCGCCTTCTTCAGCGCCGGCAGCTCGGCCGCGATCTCGTCGGCGAGCGCGGCGCGATCGAGCTTCATCGACGCGCGCCTCGGCTTCGGGAGCTTGATCTCCGCGTCCCGCAGGGCGCTCGCGACCCGCTCGCCGGCCGTGACGAGCACGGAAGGGTCCTCGGCGACGGCCCCGTCCAGCAGCAGCTTGCGCAGGCCCGCCGGCCCGAATGCGGCGTCGACGGCGGCGCGCCCGTCGACGAGCACCGAGCGCAACCGGGCGGCCGCCTCGTCGCGCGCCTCGCGGGGCGCGGCGTCGTCGGCGAGCTCGCGCTCGTGCGCGTCGTCGGCCGCCACCAGCGCGGCCGTGTCCGCGGCGAGCCGGCGCGCGACGAGGCGCATGAGCAACGCCACGTCGGGCATCTTCTCGCCGGACCTCAGGCAGGGCGCGAGCTCGGCCGCAATGCCCTTCGCGATCTCGTCGGCGTGCGTCTCGGCCGACGCGGCCACGGCGCGGCTGGACTTGTCCCTGTCGGTCACCAATTTCGACGCCATCCATCCCTCCTTGTCGGGGAACGCGGCCGGAACGGCCGCAACATGGCCCGACAGGCTCGTTGATCCGCGAGCGCATCGCAAGCGCCGGCGAGCGCCGGAACGATGCTCGCCGCCACCGGCTTTGGCTCCTCGGAGCGCGCGGTCGCGACCCGTGGCGCGCGGCTCCGCGGTCGCGACCCGCGGCTCGAGCTCTCTCCATACTTTGCACCGGCGCTGCGTTCACCTCCCTTCGCCCGTTCCCCGCCTGCTCCGGCGTCGATATCCCACCTGGCGTTTCCGGGTGGAATGGCTCCCCCACCACGCCTCGGTATCGACGCGAACCCGCTGCTTTCGTTACGCTTCCTGATCCGGCCCATGACTCGTCCCGAAGATGCTGCCCGGAAGAACATCGACGAAGCGCTGACGACTGCCGGCTGGGCCGTGCAGGACAGGCAGGCGATGAACCTCGATGCGGCGCATGGCGTCGCCGTCCGGGAGTTCCCGTTGAAGCGCGGTCACGGCTTCGCCGACTACCTGCTTTACGTCGGCGGCGAGGCGGTCGGTGTGATCGAGGCGAAGGAGGTCGGCACCACGCTCACCGGTGTGGAGGGGCAGATTGAGAAGTACTCCGCCGGGCTCCCGGACCTCCTGCCGGCGCCGGTGCGGCCGCTGCCGTTTCTTTACGAGTCCACCGGTGTCGAAACGCCCTTCACCAGCCGGCTCGACCTTCGTGCACGACGAGGGCAAGCTCCGTTTCGCCTTCGACAGCGACTGGAAGATCCTGAAATGGGACGACCACGGCGCGTATGTCGTCCAGACCGGCCCAGTCCATGGCCTCGTGGTCACGAACCTGCCGTGACGCGCTCCCGGCATCCCCGGCACCGCACCTCTCACCACCTCTCCCGCTCCGGTCGACGCAAGCGGCGCCTCGCCGTCCTCGGGCCCACCTCGCCGTAGCTCATTCAGTGGCGAGCCGGCTCACCGTCTTGCCGCGGAGCGCCCGCCACGCTAGCGCTAGCGCCCCCACGCCGTGGCGCGTTTCTCCCGGCTCAATCGCATGACGGCCGCCAGGGAGCTCTTTCGCAGCCTGCTCCGTTCACGATACACTTATCCTTCTCTGTTCTCTGAGGAGTCGTGAGACTGATGGAATCTGCCTCCAGTGTGTTGCTCGGCGAGCTCTTCGCCCGCTCTCCCGATCTGCTCTTCATCGCCTCGGCCGACGGAGCGCTGCTCCACGGGAGCGGCGGACTCCGCGAGGCGCTGGGCCCCGGGGTCGAGGGGGGCGCGCGCCTCGCGGATCTCGCGCACCCGGACGATCGCGCCGCGCTCTCGGCGGCCTGGTCGTCGCTCCTTCAGAGGGACGAGCCCGTCTCGTTCAGCGTGCGCCTGCGCGACGGCGGCGGCGCCTACCGGCCGCTGTCGTGCAGCGCCAGCCGGTCGTCCGACCGGAGCGCCGTCCTCGGCTCGCTCCGCCCCGCGCCCGCGGCCGCCGCCGCGACGCCGGTGACGCCGGTGACGCCGGTGACGCCGGTGACTGAGAACGAGCTGAGCACGCTCCGGCTCAAGGCGCGCCTCCTCGACGGGCTCGTCGAGCACGTGGATCCCATGACGGTATGGGCGCTCGACGGCGACGGCATCTACGTCTATCACGACGGCAAGTCGGTCGCGAAGGCCGGGTTGAAGCGGGGGCAGCACGTCGGGAGCAGCATCTACGACCTCTATGCGGCCACCCCGGAGGCCGCCGCCGACATGCGGCAATGGTACGACGGCGAGGTGCGCCGCGGTCGCGGCGAGGCGCACGGCGCCGACTGGGACACCTGGCTCATCCCGCTCCGCAGCGAGCCCGGCGGCCGCGTCGACGGCGTGCTCGGGGTCTCGCTCGACGTGTCGGACTCCAGGCTCGTCGAGAAGGAGCTGCGCATCCAGCTCGACCAGATCGCGGCGCAGCAGAAGGTGATCCGCGATCTCTCGACGCCGATCATCGAGGTCTGGGACGGCGTGCTCACGCTCCCCATGGTCGGCACGGTCGACAGCGTCCGCACCGCCGAGGTCATGGACAGCCTGCTCGCGCAGATCGTCGAGAAGCGGGCGCGCTTCGCCATCCTCGACCTCACCGGCGTCGAGGTCGTCGACACCCGGGTCGCGAGCCACCTCATCCAGCTCATCACCGCCATCCGCCTCCTCGGCGCGGACGGCATCGTCGCCGGCATCAAGCCGACGGTAGCCCAGACCATGGTCGCGCTCGGCCTCGACCTCACCCAGCTCAACACGCAGCGCAACCTGCGCGCCGCGCTCAACTACGCCATCCGGGCCATGACAGGCGCCCAGGGCGCCTCCCACGGCGCGAGCCCCGCGCCCGGCAAGAAGCCCGCTCCCTGAGCGGCGCCATCGCCCGCCGCCCGGGGGGGCCGTGCGCGGCTCACTCGTCAAGAAGCCCGCTCCCTGAGCGGCGCCATCGCCCGCCGCCCGGGGGGGGGCCGTGCGCGGCTCACTCGTCCACGAGATCGAAGACGATACCTCCCTGCGTCTTGATCCGGTGAGTCGACCGGTTCGCGCTGTTGACCGGTGAGGGTGTCAGCGGGTTGGGCGCGGCGCCCACGATGACCGGCCGATCCGGGTCGCCGTTCACGAAGGCGATGAGCACCTCGGTCCCCGGCTTGAGCGGGAAATGCGTGCCGTAGTTCGCTCCGGCGTGGTTCTGGAGCATGCGCACCGGCCTGGACGTCAGGCCGCCCGCAGCCCCCGTATCGAACAGGAACCGGACCATGTACCTGCCCTGATCGTCGATCTGCGCGTTGTTGCCCCCGCCCCCCGGCCCGGCGTCGACGATCCCCGTGACGACGCCGCCGATCCGGGGCGTCGGGGTGACGCGCGGCGGCCGGTACGTGTTCTTGCCCGGGATCGCGCGGAAGGTGTTCACGTAGCGCCGCGGCTCGTCTCTGCCGGTCAGCAGCGTCGCGCGGTGCTCCACCTCGACGAAGAGCAGGTCGAGCGACTCCAGGTTCGGGTGCCCTTCCAGCGTCGATCGCGCGCCCGCGCCGAGCCCGCACACCGCGCTCCTGCCCGCGTACACGAGCTGCGTCGCCTGCCGCTCCTCGGCCCGGACCTGCGCCAGCGCCTTCCCCTCCGCCGGCGTCTTGTAATGGCCGCCGTACTCGACCACGCCCCCCGCGTACCCCGCGGGGAGGACGTGCTCCGCCGTCAGATCGAGCATCGGTTGCCGGTAGTTGTAGTCGCGGGCGACATACACGCTCGGCACCAGCCGCGATCTTGCCTCGAGCTCGAAGACGTCGCGCGTGTCATTGTTCTCGCGGAACTGGACGGACTCGGCGCCGGCCGCGGGCTCGAAGCCGGCGCCGTCGGTGAAGACCATCGTGTCCTGCCCGTCCTGGTGCTCGAAGAAGAAGCTGATCCCGGCGTGCTCGGCCAGGCGGCTGATGAAGGCGAGATCGGTCTCCTGGTACTGCACCACGAACTCCCGCGGCGCGTACGTGCCCGTCAGCCTGAGCGCCACGTCGCTCCCGCTCAGGCCCACGAGCTCGAGCTTCTGCTTGATGAGATCCGGCACCGCCTTGTTCATCGAGGTCTCCGTGGTCTCGACCAGCGCCAGCCGGTAGGCGCGCGGGACGATGTGCAGGCGGTACGCCCGGTGGTCGCGCAGGTTCGCGAGCATGTCGTGGACCTCCGCGACCATCCCGTGGACGCGCCGCACCTCGACCCTGTTCTGCTCGAAGACGATCGCGACGCTCTCGCCCGTGAAGGTCTGCCCGTCGACCCCGGCGTCGCTCGGACAGACCACCTCGACGTCGAACGTGAAGAGCTGGGAGATCGCTTCGCGCCCCGACAGCCTGCTCACCTGGAGGAGGTCGGACGAGAAGCCGGAGAGCTCGAGTCGAATGTTCAGCAAATCGGCGAGCCCGCTCGCCGTCCCCGTCGATCCCTCCTTCGTGACCTGGGAGAGGGTCTCCTGCCGAGGGGCGCCCGAATCGGCGAGCCTGCTCACCGTCCTCGTCGATCCCTCCTTCGTGACGTGGGAGAGGGGCTCCTGCCGAGGGGCGCTTGAAACGGCGAGCCTGCTCATCGTCGTCGTCGAACCATCGTTCGTGACGGGGGAGGGGGTCTCCTGCCGAGGGGCGTCTGAAACGGCGAGCCTGCGCACCGACTTCGTCGGTTCAAGTTTCGTGGCGTGGGAGAGGGTCTCCTGCTGAGGCGCGTCTGAATCGGCGAGCCTACTCACCGTCTTCGTCGGTTCAAGTTTCGTGGCGTGGGAGAGGGTCTCCTGCTGAGGCGCGTCTGAAACGGCGAGCCTGCGCACCGACTTCGTCGGTTCAAGTTTCGTGGCGTGGGAGAGGGTCTCCTGCTGAGGGGCGTCTGAAACGGCGAGCCTACTCACCGACTTCGTCGGTTCAAGTTTCGTGGCGTGGGAGAGGGTCTCCTGCTGAGGGGCGTCTGAAACGGCGAGCCTACTCACCGACTTCGTCGGTTCAACGTTCGTGACGTGGGAGAGGATCTCCTGCTGAGGGGCGCCAGAATCGGCGAGCCTACTCACCGTCTTCGTCGGTTCAACGTTCGTGACGTGGGAGAGGGTCTCCTGCTGAGGGGCGTCTGAATCGGCGAGCCTGCTCGCGGTCCTCGTCGGTTCATCATTCGTGACGTGGGAGAGGGTCTCCTGCTGAGGGGCGTCTGAATCGGCGAGCCTGCTCGCGGTCCTCGTCGAATCATCGTCCGTGACGTGGGAGAGGGTCTCCTGCTGAGGGGCATCTGAATCGGAGGGTCTGCGCGTCGTCATCGTCGATCCATCCTTCGTGACGTGGGGGAGGGGCTCCTGCTGAGGGGCGCCTCGCCCGCGGGCGCCCCTCACGCTCGTCGATGCGGGCTCGGCGAGCTACCGTTTGCGATCGAAGCGTTCGTAAAGGCTCCTCCTCAAGGCGGGGGAAGGGGTCGGCAGCGCGGGGCGCTCGGGCGGTGGAGGCGGCGGCCTGCGGGGCGGCGGGGCCGGCGGCGGCTCGTCCGCCTCGGGGGAGCGCGCAGGCGAGGCGCTCAGCGTTGGCCTCGGCGGGGGAGGCGGCTCCGGCAGCAGCGGCTCCGGAGGTGGCGCCGCCGGCTCAGGCGCCGGGAGCGGCGCTGCCGCCGTTTCTGGCGCTTCCACGGCGGCTGGCACGAGCGCAGGGGGGGCCGCGAGCGCGCCGGCGCCGGAGGGGCCGGGCGCGCCGGCGACCGGCTCCCAGTCGTCTTCCATCGCGAGCGCGAGCGTGCCAGAGCCCGCGCGCTCCTCCGCCGTGACCGGCTCCCGGCTGATCATCGAGGGAGGCAGCGCGCCGCCCGGGGGCGCCGGCTGGAACGGGAGCGCCGGCTGGTCCGTCGCGCCGGCGTCCTCCTCGGGCAGCAGCGCCAGCGTCGCGGCGGGAGACCCCTTCGGCCCTTCTTCCACCGAGGAGATCGAGAGGGTCCCCGTGTCGACCCGCGGCCCCTGCGCGCCCTCGGCCGGCCCGGCGATGTCGCCGGGAGCCGACCCGGGGCGGAACGGCGTCGCCGCCGCCGAGGCGAGGGCAGCGGCCACCGCGCCAGCGTCCGAGAGGCTCACCGTGCGCGCCCCGGCGGCCGGCGCGGCCTGGGTCGCGCCCAGGGGGTCGCCGCCGTCGCCGTCGCCTCCCACGCCGCGCGCGCGGCCAGCCGCGTCGGCTGCCTTCGCGGGATCCTGGGCCGCGGCGCCCTGCTCCGCCGGCCTGTCGGGCCACTCGAGCGGCTCGCCGGGGAGCTCGACCCCCGCCACGAGGGTGGCCGCCGCGAGCGCGGCCTCGCCGGGGACGACCAGGCTGCCCCGGAAGACGAGGGTGCAGCGCTGCTCGTCGCCGTCGATGCGCAGGATGTCCGCGTTCAGCTCGAGCGGGTGGCCCTCGCCCACGCCGAAGGCCGAGAGGCCGTGGACGCGCGCTCGGCCGCGCGCCCCGGGCAGCCGCGTCCGGAAGCGCGGCAGCGTGGGGTGGAGCCCGTGGAGCTCGATCCACTCGCCGCCGCGCAGGTAACGCGTCCGCTGATCGGGGGGCGCCGCCTGGTAATAGGCCCACTCGAAGGGATCGGGGATCTCGGCGATGGCGGCGTCGAGCGCCTTGCGGGGCGTGGCCCCGAGCAGCCGCCTGCGCGCGGGCCAGGCGCGCGCGATGGGCCCGAAGCCGGCCGCGCGCGCCGGCTGGAGGGGATCGACGATGTTCGCCTCGGGCTCGGACGCGTCGCCCGTCCCCTGCACGCCGAGGAAGTTCTCCTGGTCGTTCTCCCCGCGGAGCGCCCGCTCGTACACGAGCGGCATCCGCTGGAACCCGGCCCTGTCCTTGACCAGGAGCTCCTTGTCGAGGAGGGGCCCGTCCTCATCGGAGATCGCGAGTCGCACGGGCAAGGCGTGCACGGGCGCGCCGGGCGGCGGCGCGTGGGCGTGGCCGGTAAAGAGCACGTCGGCGCGCTCCAGGTGCGGCGCCAGATCGCTCGTGAGCCGGACGCTCCGCCCAGGGTTGTTGCCGTGATGGACCTCCCCGTGGACGACCTGCTGCGGCTCGACCCTGGGCATCTCCGTGTCCGCCGCGAAGGCGAAGGTGGCCTTGACGATGACGGTGATGTGGAGCTCGCCCCGGCTGCGCCACGCGACGGCGGCGGCTGCTGCTCCGTTCAGCGGCGTGACCCTCACGGGCCCGGTCGCGCCGGCCGTCCCACGGTTCATCGCGCCCTTGTCCGCGCCCTTGTCCGCGCCCTTGTCCGCGCCCTTCGCCGCACCGTTCGCCATTCCGCGGCGTTATAGCACGGCTCTCGTCACGAACTTGCCGCCGCACTGCGCCCATGCCACCCACGGCGATCATGAAGCCGGCTGGAAACGCTCGTGCGCTGGGATCGGCGCTCGCCCTCCTCGTCATGATTGCCTCGTTCGGCTGCGACACGGTGGCGACGCTCGTCGCGCCCGCGGTGCCGGTGGTCATCGAGAAGGCGACCGCGCCCGGGGAGCCGGCCGCGCCCGAGGATCCCGCCGCGCCCGAGACGCCCGAGAGCCGGAAGTGCTGCTTCCGGAGCGGCGAGGGCGCCGCGAAGGTGTGCGAGAGCCAGGAGCGCTGCTGCTCCGGCAGGTACGACCGCAGCGCGTGCGAGGACTCGGGCGGTCTCTGGTTCAACAGCGCCGACGGCTGCGCCGGCGCCTGCTGAGCGTCTGGCTCGCTCCGCCGGCGTAGGAAAGGGAGTGCGCGAGCTCGACACCGATGCCCTGCTCCGGCTCGTGCAGCGGGCCACGGGCCATGTCCCGTCGTCGATGGTCCCGCTGCGCGGGGGCGTGTCGTGCCGGCGCTATCTGCGCGTCGTGACGCCGGCCGGGACGGCTGTCGCGATGTTCGCGCCGAGCGCGGGGGCCGACGGCGTCGCGGTCGGCGCCGCTCCCCCGCGGTGGCCGTTTCTCGAGGTGCACGCGCTCCTCCGCGAGCGCGGCGTCCGGGTGCCGGCGCTGCTCGCCGAGGACTGCGAGCACGGCCTGCTCCTCCTGGAGGATCTCGGGGACGCGACGCTCTCGGCCTTCGTCGAGCGCGCGCCCGCCCGCCGCGCCGAGGTCTACGCGCTGGCCGCGCGCGATCTCGCCCGGGCGCAGCGGGCGCTCGCGGCGCTCCCGAGCGGCTCGATCGTCGATTCGTGCGCGCTCGACGAGACGCTCCTGCGCTGGGAGCTCGACCATTTCCGCGCGTGGGCGCTCGACGCGCGCGGGCTCCGGCTCGGCGACGCCGCGCGGGCCGAGCTCGACGCCGTCTCGGAGCGCCTCGCCCGGCGCATCGCCGCGTGGCCGCGGGGGTTCGTTCACCGCGATTACCAGAGCCAGAACCTCATGGTCGTGGACGCGGCGGGCGGGGGCCTCGAGATCGCCTGGCTCGACTTCCAGGACGCCCTCCTCGGCCCGCGCGCCTACGATCTCGCGGCGCTCCTCAACGACAGCGCCCAGGACCTGGATCGCCCGTTCGTCGAGGCCCGGCTGGACGACTATGCGGCCGCCGCCTCGCTCGACAGGACGGCGCGCGACGCGCTCGGCCGGGAGTTCGATGTGCTCACGGTCCAGCGCAAGCTGAAGGACGCCGGGCGCTTCGTCTTTCTCGACCGCATCGGCGTGGATCCTACGTATTTGCGCTACGTCGAGCCCGCGCTCGCGAGGGCGCGCGCCGCGCTCGCGAGGCTGGGCGACGACGAGGACATGCGGGTGCTGGCGCGGCTCATCGCGTGGTGAGAGAGAGTTGGACGCCAAAAGACGCCAAGAGACGCCAAGAGACGCCAAGAGACGAGAGAAAAGGGGGCGCGTGGTCCTCGGAACGCCCTATCGACGACCCTGGCTATCTTGTCGCGAACAATCCTGTCTCTTTTCTGGCGTCTTCTGGCGTCTTCTGGCGTCTCTTGGCGTTTGAATCTGACATGCCTGGTCGTCGGCCGGCCGCATCTCGGCCTCGGGTGCTGTGCCGCTCAGAGCTCCGACTCCTCCAGAAAGCGCTGGAGGAACGTGACGGCGGTCTGCTCCCCAGCCTCGGGGAAGCCCCCGAACATCGCGAACTGGTGCCATACCCAGTCGGCGTTCAGATAGGTATCCTTCTCGCTCGCCTCGAGCGAGGAGCACACGTGATCCCAGCGCGGGTTCGCCCCGGGGAGATAGCCGCTCTTGTCGGGCGGCAGGCTGGTCAGGCGCGCTTCTTTCGAGGGGCCGGGGAGCTTCTGCTGGAGCGCCGCGTTCGCGTCGAGCTGGTGGCCGCCGGTCATCCGCAGGCGGCGCGAGGCGTCGCCGCCGAGCCAGCGCACGAGCAAGGCCTCGTTCTTGGCGATGCCGCGGGCGTCGAACGCGAACACCTCGCTCACGCGGTCCTTGTTGGCCGCGAGCGCCTGCCACAGGGCCAGCCCGCCGGCGCTGAAGCCCGCGAGCCCGAGCTTGCCGAGCCGCGGCCCGCCCTGTGCCGCGCCGATCTTCTGCGCGCCGCAGAGGAAGCGGAGCGCCGCCTCGGCGAGACCGGGCAGGCTCGCCGTCGTGGCGGCGCCGAAGCTCGCCCCGCTCGGCCACGGGTGCAGCATGACCACCGCCCTGCCGCTCGCAGCGAGCGCCTCCTCGAAGCCGCAGCGGACATAGACCCAGCGGGACTGGTCGCGCGGATCGCGCTCGAACACGTCGCGCGCCCAGAACGACGCCCCGGGAGACGGGTCGGGCGCGAGCAGGTATCGATTCAGCCCGAACATCTCGTGGCGCTGGTCGACCCGGGTATAGGCATACCCTTCCGGCCGGTAGAACACGAGGGCCGAGATCCCGCCGTCCGGCGGCGCATTGCAGGCCTCCGGGATGCTCGCGAACCAGATCTTCGGATCTCCCGCGGTGGCGCCGAGGACCACGAGCTCGGTCCCGGGCCGGTGCTCGCGCCGGTACTCGTCCGCATACCCGGCGTAAGCCATCCAGAACGGGGTGATATCGACGAAATCCGTCCTGATCTGGGCGAGCGCGAGGCCGGGCGTCGATTGCACGTCGATGAGCGGGTGAGCCTGCCCGAGCGCCGGGTCAGGGGCGGGGCTGAGCGCCGTCCCGCCGCTCGCCACGTCGAACGCCTGGTCGACCGACAGGACCTCTTCCTCCTGGGCGGGGACGTCCTCGAAGGCGTCGAACGCCGCCGAGAAGCGCGCGCTGAGCGCGACGCGCGACGCCCCGGCGGGGATCACGAACTCGCGCCGCCCCGGGCCCGAGCCGGCGAGCGGCAGCGGCGCGTCGTCGGCCGTCGCCTGCACGTCGGCGAGCGCGTCCGGCAGCAGCGGGCTGCCCGCATTGCGCCAGGTGACCCGGAGCCTCAGCGCCATGCGGCGCCCCGGATAGGAGGGCGCGCCCCGCCAGGAGGGAGCGCGGCGGCGTGGAGGGGGTCGACCGGGCCATCGCCGGCGAAGGGGGAGCGCTGCGGGGCGGAGGACACGGGGCGCCTACGGTACCAGAGGGCGCGGCCCGCGGGCGAGCGCGACCGGGCGCGGACGCCGCGCGGGGAGCCCAAGAGGGGCTCTTCCCGTGTCGTTCGGCCGATCCTGCGGGCCGGCGCGCCGCGCCGCCGGAGGCTGTGTCGCCTCCTCGGCTGGCGCGGCGCCAATCGACTGGCGCTCAGCGGTTGCCGTTCGCGCAGTACCCGAACTCGACGTTCGTTCCAGGCTTGATCTTGGCGTTCCAGTTCACGCCGGTGAACACGAAGTCGGTGCCTTGCTTGACGGCGTTGGTGTTCCAGAAGTCACGGAGCGTCGCGCCGTTCGAGGGCACGTAGAGCTTCCACGTGGTCTCGCCGCTGTCGTTCTTCGTCAGCTTGATGTTGTTGCAGTAGCCGCCCGTCCACGTCGAGTTGGGGGTGATGCTGACGGTGATGTTGCCGCCCTCCACGCGCACGCCGGTCCCGGGGTTGCCCCCGCCGCTGCCGCCGCCGGTGCTGCTGCTGCTGCTGCTGCTCGACGAGGACGTGGTGGTGCCTCCGCCGCCGCCGCCGCCGCTGCCGGAGGTGCTGGAGCTGGAGCTGCTGGAGCTGGAACTGGAGCTGCTGGAGGTGGTGCTGCTGGAGCTGGAGCTGCTGCTGCCCTTCACCCGCGCGATGAAGCTGTCATAGCCGGCGACGTCGCCCGTCTGGGAGAGCATGACGATCGCGACGCCCATGTCGACGGCCTTGGCGACGTTGCTCTCGTTCAGCCAGGTGGAGTCGACGTTGATCGGGCCGCCGCCGAACGTGTACGCGTCCACGATGACGAGCGGCAGGCTGAGCGCGGTGGTGATCTCCTTGTAGGTGAAGTTGTCGATCTTGCCCGTGGTGAACGGGAATTGCTTGCCCGTGAGCCCGACGTACTTGACCACGCTGCGATCCCAGCCGTCGTAGAAGTCGCCGACCGACGACGCCCACTTGGTGGCCGACGGGCTGAACCACGGGCTGAAGTCGATGACCACCTTGCACGAGGGGCAGCCCGACTTGATGGCGCCGAGGATCTGGTTGATGAAGCTGTCGGACTCCGTCTCCGTGAGCGCGTTCTGCTGCGCCGTCTGCGAGAACTGGTACCAGTCCGGCTCGATGTGGATCAGCGCCTCGCGCCCTCCGAGGGCCCCGTTGATCCCTGCCGCCGCCTTCTGGTAGGCGCTCGCCATCGAGGCGATGTTGGCGCGCACGTACGCCGCGCCCCTCTGGCACAGCGGAGCGCCGCTGTTGCCGTCGCAGTCGTTCTCGGACCCGAGCCCCTTCTTCGTCATGTCCGTGGCGATGTAGCCGAAGAAGTAGGGGGTCTTCCCCGCGTTGACGATCTGCGTAAGCTTGTTCTTATGGGTGCTGGTGAAGCCGCCAGATTGCAACCAGTCCCCGACGGCGACCACATCGACGTTGGCGGGTCCGGACTGGGGCGGCGACCAGGTCTGGCTCCACTGCGGAGCGACGCCGAAGCGCATCTGCGATGCCGCCGCGGCCGCCGCTGCCTCATCGGCGAAAATCTCGTCCTCTTCGGAGGCGCTGGAACCATCGTCCGCGACAACGATGCACCCGCCGACAGCGGCGAGCAGGCACAGAGCTGCCCCAGCACCGAAAAGCGAACCCTTGATCTTCGTCATTGTCAATCTCCAAGTGACCGAGCGGCTCCGCGCCGCATCGGATTTTTCCACTCCCGAGTGCCAGCATCGGCTTGGCACGGGGCGCTTGTTGAAAGGAAGGTTCGGAGAGCGTTGCAACGGCCGGGCCATCGTCTCTCCAGAGCGGAGAACGCCGGTTCACGGGCGCATTCCGACGGTGCCTGTCCGCGAGAGATGGAGAGTGGGCCGATGGAGTGGATCGCCGAACCGGGGCACGGATGATCCACCGCGAACGGCCTGATTTCTCGGTGCGGGACGCCGGCAAGCGGGTAGTCTGCGCCCGATGAACCAGGACCGTGGAGTGGAGCGATGAGCGCGCCCGCGCTCATCGAGATCGAGGACGCCGAGGTCTTCCGCGGCGACACGCGCGTCTTCGAGGGGCTGTCGCTGCGCATCGAGCAGGGCGAGAACACCGCGATCCTCGGGCCCAACGGCGCCGGGAAGTCGACCTTGCTGCGGCTGCTCTCACGGGAAATCTATCCGGTCCACCGCGAGAGCTCGCATGTACGGATACTCGGTCGCGAAAGGTGGGAGGTGTCCGCACTGCGGCGCAGGTTAGGGCTCGTGTCGTACGAGCTGCAGATGGCCTATCCCCGGGGTGTGCGGGGCTCCGACGTGGTGCTCTCCGGCTTCTTCGCGAGCGCCGGGCTGCACGAGCACGAGCCGGCGACGGACGCGCAGCGCCGGCGCGTTGAGGAGGTGCTCCGTGACCTCGGCGTCGCGCACCTCGGCGAAAAGCCCATCGCGGAGATGTCCGCCGGCGAGCAGCGGCGCTGTCTGCTCGGGCGCGCCCTCGTGCACGACCCGGAGGCGCTTGTGTTCGACGAGCCGACGACGAGCCTCGATCTGAAGGCCGCGTTCGAGCTCATCGATCTGCTCAGGCGCCTCGCGCGGCAGGGCAAGACGCTGATCCTGGTGACGCACCATGTGCAGGAGATCCCGCCGGAGATCGGGCGGGTCGTCCTGCTGCGGAGTGGCCGCGTCTTCGCCGATGGCCCGAAGCGCGCGGTGCTGACCGACGACAACCTGTCCCGCCTGTTCGACGTGCCGCTCACCGTGGTCGAGCGCGACGGGTTCTTCCAGGTCTTTCCCCGATCTCTCTGAGACACGGAGTCTCGCCTTCACGCCTCACCCGCTTTGCAAGACGCACGGTTCGTCCTCTGCGCAGTGGAGAGATCCGAAAACGGTAGGCCCCCAGAGAGGGTGTTCTCGGCGCGGGGTGGGGGATGGGCCGATGTTTGAGCCTGAAACACGAGCCATCCGGCAACGCCGGGTGGCTCGTGTTTCAGGCGAGTTCGGCGGGGCCCCCACCCCGCGCCGAGAACACCCTCTCTGGGGGCCGGGCAGCCCTGCGAGGTCCGCCACCCGCCCGCTATCCGATCTCCACCTTGCTCCACATGTCCCGCCGCATCCGCTCCTTCCGCCGGTCGGTCCGGGTCACGAGCCGGGCGGCGCCCCAGGCGGCGAGCAGCTGGCCCTCCTGGCCGAGGCCGGGCAGCACGCTCCGGCCGACGAGCAGCGTGCGCTCGATCGGCCCGCGGATCGGCTCGCCCGCGAGCCCGAGGTAGCCGGGCGGGTCGACCTCGAGCTGCCGCACCATCGGCTCGGCGCCCGGGGCGGCGCCCTTCAGCGCGGCGCGCTCGATGAGGCGGCGGCGCTGGCCGTCGTAGAGCCACACGGGCAGCCCGTCGTGCACCGAGTCGACGAGCACGAGGTGGCGCTCGAGGAAGGGGAGCTCGGCCGTGAGCGCGTCGAGCACCGCCTGGCGCGCCTCGAGCAGCGACAGCGGGCCCCGGTCGGGGAGCAGGATCTCCGCCACGAGCAGCGTGTCGGTCGAGGGAGCCGGCAGATCGCAGCGCTGGAGGTGGACCACGGGGCGCCCGGGTCCGGTCGGCCGCGTCTGCCGCGGCGAGCTCGGACGGCCCCCGGAGGCGCCGTCGCTCGACACGCGCGGCGGCGCGGGCGAGCGGCCCGCCGACGCGGACGGGAAGGGGAACAGCAGCGCCTCGGGGCCGAGCGGCTCGGGCAAGCCCTCGCGGCGCACGATGAGCGACACGACGAAGCGGCCGATCGACGAGGTGATCCGCGGCCACTCGCGCAGCGCGCGCTTGTGGATGCCCTCGCCGCCCGAGAGGCTCGCGAGCGTCTCGCCGTCCATGTCGGTGATGACGAAGCTGCTGCCGTTCGGGTGATCGTCGCCGTCGAGCACGACCCCCGCGGCGGTGCCGCGGCGGACGTGGACCGACGCCGCGCGCTCGTCGAGCAGGCAGCGGCCGCCGTGGGCGAGGATGCGCTCGACGAGGAACTCCTCGAGCTCCTCCTCGCCGCGCGGCAGCATCATCAGCCCGCGCGTCCACGCCCCGTGCAGGCGCGCGACCGCGAACGGCGGCGGGAGCGCCGAGAGGTCCGTGGCGAAGAGGACGGACTGCGTGACGATCGAGCGGAACAGGTGGCCGCGCGGGAACTCGACGAGCAGGTCGGCGTCGGGCTCGGCGCGCGCGTACGGGAGCATGCCGGCGTAGCGCGCGGTCTCGCGCCGCTCCCAGAAGGTGCCCGGCGGCCAGAGGGCGTCGTGCGAGAAGGCGTCGTCCGCGGCGCCGTTGACGTGGGCGAGCTCGGCGTAGAGCTCGTCGACGACCCGCCGGAGCTCGGGGAACTCGCGGTCGATCTCGCGGCCGAAGAGGACCATGTCGGGCGGCACGTCGAGGCGCCGGCGTGGCGCGACGGCCTGCAGCATGGGCATCGCCGGGACGATGCGGCGCTTCCATGTCTGCGACTGGGCGAGCTCGACGAGGAAGCGGCGCCACGCGGGCGAGGGCTCGGCGAGCATCGTGAAGGCGCGCCGGCGGAGGACGTGCTGGTCGAGGCGGTAGGTGGGCGGGCGCTCGCCGTGCCCGACGACCATCACGGTGAAGTCGCGGCGCGCGAGGAGCGCCGCGGCCGTGAGCGCGCCGATGGACCGGCCGAGGACGATGACGTCGTAGTGCTTGTGGATCACGCCCCTTCCCCGACTTCTCCGACTTCGCTGACCTCCCCGGCGCTTCCCCGCGCGCGGCCGCTCTGGGCGAGCCCGAGCGCGGTCTCGACGCCGGCGAGCGTCGCGCGCGCTCGCCCGCCCGGCACGTCAGGCGGCGCGATCTGGAGGCGACCCTCGGCGATCCACGAGAGCGCGCGGATGAGCAGGGCGTGCTCCTGGACGAGGATGCGCGCGGCGAGCGCGTCGCGGTCGTCCCCGTCGAGCACGGGGACGGCGGCCTGCGCGAGGATGGGCCCCGTATCGGTGCCGGCGTCCACGAGGTGGACCGTGCAGCCGGTGACGCGCACGCCGTGATCGATCGCCTGCTGCTGGGCGTCGACGCCGGGGAAGGAGGGCAGCAGCGACGGGTGGATGTTCACGACCCGGTGCGGGAAGGCGTCGAGGAAGGTCGTCGTGAGCAGGCGCATGAAGCCCGCGAGGACGACCCAGGTCGCGCCCGCCTCGCGGAGGGCGTCGACGACGGCGGCGTCGAAGCTGTCGCGATCGGCGAAGTCCCGGTGCGCGATGACGCGCGTGGGGACCCCGGCGCGCTCGGCGCGCGCGAGGCCCTCCACGTCGGGCCGGTTGGACAGGACGAGCCGCACGCGGGCGTCGAGGTGGCCGGCGGCGATCGCGTCCAGGATCGCCTGGAGGTTCGAGCCGCGGCCGGAGATGAGGACGCCGAGATCGAGGGGGGGCATGGGGGGCAGATACTACGGCGGAGGCGGGCGCGGGAGAGATCCGGGGCGGAAGCGGCCGCCCGGGTCCGGCGATCGCGCCGCGAGGCCCGTTTCCATGGCCGCCGAGCGCGCGCCGGGTGACGCGCCGGGCCATCGCGCGAGCAGGCCGGGCCCGAGGGCGCGGGTGGGACGGCGGGCGCGGATCCGCCGCGTCGCCTCGGCCGCCCGGGCTCGGCCTCGCGACCTGCGCCCCTCGGCACCCCGTTGTTCGCGAAGACTTCGGCGTTGTCTGGAGAGCGATGCTTCCGGGGGCGCGCCCTGGTCATTCGATCGCGACGATCGCCCTCGAGCGGTCTCCGCGTGACATGTCACGGTGAAAGCGTGACAGCGACCGTGACATGTCACGCCCTCGATCGTGATATGTCACGGTCACGCGTCTGGCTGTACCGTCGCGCTCCTCGGCCCGGCGCGCGCCATGAGCCGCCTATTCCGGCCTGAATCTGCTGTGCCGGCGCGCCGTCCGACCGCCCCCGTCGTGTGCCGACCCTCCGCTTCGGTAGCTATCCACCGCATCTCCGCCCATGGCCGTCACGGAAGCGAACGCCCACAAGGTGGCATGCGCCTTGCTCGACCGAGCTGGCTCGCCACACACACGAGCTTCTCATTGCTTGGAGGTAGACAGATGGTCAAAGAACTCTTGATGAAGGGACTTTTGGCCCTCGTTGCGATCGGCGCCAGCGGCTGTATCGCGGGGGCTGGCGAGGAAGAAGATGACAGCGAGGAGACCAGCGTTGCCGAGCAGCCCCTGGGTTGGGTGAGCGGGGGCATCTGGGTGGCTGGCAGCGGGCCGGTGGACATGGGCGACGCCTCGAACAGGACCTGCTTTCTGACAGGGATCATGGGGGACTTCGAGTCAGGTAGCGAGTGGGTGCACACAACCATCTCGGGTGGGCGATGGTACCTCCACGGCAACAACACGCACGGCAGCGCCCGCGCCATGGCCACCTGTGTCTCTTCGACCCTCGGCAGAACGGCCGAATTTTCGTGGTCGCAAGGCGATGCCGGCGTCGATCTCGGGTTGGACACCACGTCTGCCGGCCTTCCGCGGGCGTGCTTCCTCACACGGATGGGCGGAGATTTCAACGGCATGAACGAGGGCGTGTCGGTGCTTCGGGTTTTCGGCCACTGGATCCTGAGCGGCGTCTCGAGCAGCACAGGGGTACACGCCAGGGCGCGCTGCATCACCGTCTCGTCGATAACCACTCAACTGGCGCTCTCGGACGAGCTCGGCGTCCCTGCAGAAGACGACCCGACCTACGAAATGCTGACGCCGGTGGGCGACTTCGACACGCAATGCATGCTGACGCGCGTCGCGGGCGAGTTCAGCAGCAACAACCAGGAGGACCACAGCATCACCATCTGGCGGCACCAGGAGCTACACGCCCAATTTCTCAGCGTATGGACGACGAGGAGCCGGATCCAAGGCCGCGCGCTCTGCGTCAGGTAGGTTGACCGAGCCCCGTTGCGGCGTCTGCACGCGAAGCGTGTACCTCCGCTCACGGACGGTGTCGTTGACGTGCTGCACGCAGCGGCGCAGGCCATCCGGCGTCTCGTGGCGCGTCGTCGCCCTCTGAGCCGCCCCGAGCGGTCCGGCAACCTACCATCTTCGCGCCGCTCGGGGTAGGGTGGCGGCGCCACGATGTCGGAACGCCCGCCTGAGCCGACCCTTACCGCCGACGAGGCCGCGAAGCACCGGGCGAGGTCCTACCTCGGGCGGGTGATCTCGAAGCGCTACCGCATCGACGAGGTCATCGCGATGGGCGGCATGGGCGCGGTCTACCGCGGCGAGCACGTGCACATGCACAAGCGCGTCGCGATCAAGATCCTGCACCCCGACACCGAGCGGCTCCCCGAGCTCGTGCAGCGCTTCGAGCGCGAGGCCATCGCCGGCGCCCACATCCAGCACCGGAACGTCGCGACCGCGACCGATTTCGGCGAGGCGGAGGACGGCTCGTTCTTCCTGGTCCTCGAGTACGTGCGCGGCACGACGCTCCACGAGATCATCCGGCGGGGGCCGGTGCCCGCCGCGCGCGCCGCCCTGATCGCCAGGCAGCTCGCGGCCGCGCTCGACGCGACCCACGCGATGGGCATCGTCCACCGCGACGTGAAGCCGCGCAACGCGATGGTCATCGAGCCGCAGGGCGACCTCGTGAAGCTCATCGACTTCGGCCTCGCGAAGGTGAGCGTCGATCAGCTGCGCCGCTCCGTCGCGTCGCCCGAGTCCGCGCGGGCGGGGGCCGACTCGCTCCCGGTCCGGCTCACCACGGCCGGCGTGATCTTCGGGACCATCGCCTACCTCGCCCCGGAGTCGGCGCTCGGGATGGACTTCGTCGACGAGCGCGCGGATCTCTACGCCCTGGGCCTGATCTTCTACGAGATGCTGGCCGGCAAGCACCCGTTCCTCGCCAAGGATCCGGTCGAGCTCTTCAACCAGCAGCGGAGCGCGCCCGTGCCGGCGATCGCCGCGCACGCGCCCGGCGTCGTGGTCCCGCCTGCCCTCGAGGCGGTCGTGCGGCTCCTCCTCGAGAAGAATCCGCGCGCCCGCTTCGGCACCGCGGAGGAGCTGATCGCGGCGCTCGACGACGCGTGCGCCACGTCGGGGATCGCGGTGCACGAGCCGCGGGCGGAGATGTCGTCGAGGGGGGAGATGTCCTCGAGGGCGGAGATGACGTCGGTGCCCGCGATCGGGGACGCGGCGCGCGTGCCGAGCAACCGGCCGCCCGTGCCCAGCGCGCCGTCGCGTGAGCTCGAGGCGGGCTCCGGCGGCTCCTCGGCGATCCTCCTCGGCGATTCGTGCCTGGTCTCGCTGGAGGACGTCGCGGGCGCGCTGGCGCCGGCCGGGAGCGGCGCGGGCGCGCCGGAGGCAGAGCGAGCGCGCGCGTCGAGCGAGCCGGGGGAGGGCCGCGCGGACAGCGTGGAGCTGGCGGGGATGACGGCGGCCGTGGAGCCGGCGGCGGCGGCCGTGGAGCCGGCGGCGGCGGCCGTGGAGCCGGCGGCGGCGGCCGTGGAGCCGGCGGCGGCGGCCGTGGAGCCGGCGGAGGGCGATGAAGACGACGAGGACGCCCTCAGCCACTCGCGGCCGACGCCGGTGCGCAACACGCCGACCCTCGTCGCTGAGCTGACGCGCGACTCGCGCCCGACGGCGATCGGCGGAGCGGCGTTCATGGCGCAGATCGCCTTCGCGCAGGAGGCCGCCAGGGCCGACGCTGCCGCCGCGGCCGACGACTCGAGCGTGCCGGAGGACGCGCGTCCGACGACGGTGGGCGGCGCGGCGCTCATCGCCCAGGCGGCTTTCGCTCGCGAAGCAGCCGGCGGTGGCGCGTCTTCCGAGACCGATGACCCGCGGCCGCCGCGCGAGTCGTGGCAGCTGCTCGACGCGGCGGCGCCGTCGCAGGAGCCGGCGCCGTCGCAGGAGCCGGCGCTGCCGGTCTCGACGGATCCATCGCCTGGGGAGGCCGCGCGGTCCGCCGAAACGCCTGTGGCGACGGCGGCAACAGGATTCAGCGCCCTACGGCTGTCGCTGGACGATCTCTTGTCGTCGCCGGGGCAGCCGGAGCGTCGTCCGGTAGAGCCCTCGGCGAAGGAGCCGTCGCCGTCGGGCGTGGAGGAGCCGTCATCGCCTGAAGCGGAGCAGGCGCCATCGAAGCCGCCGTCAGCGGAGCGTGCGTCATCGAAGCCGCCGTCGTCGCCTGCGGCGGAGCGTGCGTCATCGAAGCCGCCGTCATCGCTTGCGGCGGAGCGTGCGCCATCGAAGCCGCCGTCGTCGCCTGCGGCGGAGCGTGCATCATCGAAGCCGCCGTCGTCGCCTGCGGCGGAGCGTGCGCCATCGAAGCCGCCGTCAGCGGAGCGTGCGTCATCGAAGCCGCCGTCCACGTCCGCTGTGGAGCCGGTGTCCGTCGCGAAGCCGGCGTCGTCGAGGCCGCCGTCGTCGCCTGAAGCGGAGCAGGTGTCATCGAAGCCGCCGTCGTCGCCTGCGGCGGAGCGTGCGTCATCGAAGGCGCCGCCCGCGTCCGCTGCGGAGCCGTCGTCGCCTGAAGCGAAGCCGGCGTCGTCGAAGCCGCCGTCGTCGTCTGCAGCGGAGCAGGCGCCATCGAAGCCGCCGTCGTCGCCTGCGGCGGAGCGTGCGCCATCGGAGCCGCTGTCCGCGCCCGCTGTCGAGCCGGCATCCGTCGCGAAGCCGGCGTCGTCGAAGCCGCCGCCCGAGGCCGGCGCGGAGCCGGCGCCATCGCCGTCGCCCGCGCCGTCCGTGAAGGCGCAGCCGCCGCAGAACGAGCCGGCTCCCGTGGCGTCCGCGTCGCCGCCGCCGGACGAGCCGCCCGCAGAGGATGCGGCGCCCGTCTCGGAGCCGACGTCCGAGCGGATGAGCGGCTCGCGGCCAGCCTTCGCCCCGACGCTGCTGCGGGAGCTGGAGGCCGCCGAAGCAGAGCGCGTCGCCCGCGAGCGCGAGGAAGAGGCCAGGCGGAAGCTCGCCGAGGAGGCAGAGCGCGCCGAGCGCGAGCGCGAGGAGAAGGCCAGGCGAAAGCGCGAAGCCCGGGAGGCTCGCGCGTCGCGGCTGGGCCCCGAAGGCCTCGGCGGCCGCGTGGGCCGGCTGGCCCCGTACCTGGGCGGCGGCCTCCTCGCGGCGGCCGTGATCGCGGCGCTCGCCGGCGGTGGGCGCGCCCCGCCCGAGCCGGAGCCCCAGCTCGGCTCCGCGAGGCCCCCCGCGAGCGCGCTCGCCACGAGCGAGCCGGCCCCGGCCGACGCCGCCACCGTCCCCGAGACCCCCGCGCCCACGGCGCAGGCGCCCGAGGCCGCTGCGCCGGCGGCGCCCGACCCGCCGGCCGAACCCCCGCCCGATGAAGCGGCCCGGAAGGCGCTCACCGACGCCGTCAGGGCGCGCCGGTGGGTGAAGGCCGCCGACGCGATCCAGCAGCTCGCGGAGCGCGATCCGACGGCGCTCCGCGAGCGCGCGCTCGCGATCGCGGCGCGCAACGTCGCCATCGCGATCGCGAAGACGGGCGAGCAGCACGCCGACAAGGTCTTCGACGCGCTCTCGAGCCGCTTCGGGAACGCGGGCATCGACGTGCTCTACGAGATCGTCGAGACCCGCGGCCGCTCCACGCCGGCCACCCGGGCCGCGAAGCTGCTCCGCGATCCGGAGATCGCGGCCCGCGGGACCCCCGCGGTCCGGATCTCCTTCGAGCTGCGCGACGCCACGTGCGGCGAGAAGCTCCCGTTCCTCGAGCGCGCCGTCTCCGAGGGCGACCAGCGCACCCTCGTCGTGCTCGAGACGACGGTGAGGCCCTGTTACAAGAAGAGCCGGGCGATCGACGAGGCGATCAAGAACCTGCGAGCGCGGCTCGAAGGCGGCTGAGCTCGCGCCGCGAGGCCCGCGCGGCCGCTCGGCGCATCCCGGCCCGCGCGCCGCGCATCGCCCTCGCCGGCGCCGGGCCGCTCATCCGAACAGCACGCGCTCCTCGAACGGCACGTCGCCGACCGACACGACCTCGCCGAGCACCCAGGCCTGCTCGCCGCTCTTGGCGAACGCCTCGATGGCCCGGTCCACGGCGCCCTTCTCCACGACCGCGACCAGCCCGACGCCGAGGTTGAACGTGCGCCGCATCTCGGCCTCCTCCACGGGGCCGCCGCGCTGGAGCACCTGGAACACCGCCGGCCGCTGGTAGGAGCCGAGGTCGAGCCGCGCGCCCAGCCCGTCCGGCAGCACGCGCGGCAGGTTCCCCGGCAGGCCGCCGCCCGTGATGTGCGACAGCCCCCGGACCGCATCGCCGCAGGCCGCGAGGAGCGCCGTGATCGCGCGGGCGTAGATCCGGGTCGGCTTCAGCAGCGCCTCGCCCACGGTGCCGCCGAGGTCGGCCACGCGGTCGCTCATCGTGAGGCCCATCTCCTTCTCGAGCACGCGCCGCGCGAGCGAGAAGCCGTTCGAGTGCAGCCCGCTCGACGCCACGCCGATGACCGCATCGCCGGCCGCGATCCGCTTGCCGTCGAGGATGCGCGACCGCTCGACGACGCCCACGGCGAACCCGGCGAGGTCGTACTCGCCGTCCGCGTACATGCCCGGCAGCTCGGCCGTCTCGCCGCCGATCAGCGCGCAGCCGGCCTGCTTGCAGCCCTCGGCGATGCCGCGGACCACGGCCTCGCCCACGTCGACGTCGAGCTTGCCCGTCGCGAAGTAGTCGAGGAAGAAGAGCGGCCGCGCGCCGACGGTCAGCACGTCGTTCACGCACATCGCGACGAGATCGATGCCGACGGTGTCGTGGACGCCCGTCGCGAACGCCACCTTCAGCTTGGTGCCGACCCCGTCCGTGCCGCTGACGAGCACCGGCTCGGACAGCCCGCCCGGCAACGCGCACAGCCCTGCGAAGCCGCCCACGTCGGCGAGCACCTCGGGGATGCGCGTCGGCTTCGCGAGCCGCTTGATGCGCTCGACGAGCGCGTCCCCTGCATCGATATCGACCCCGGCTTCCCGGTACGTGACGCTCATGGCAGGCGCATCCCACACCTCGGCGGCAAAGGGAAGCGGGAGCGGCGACGCCAGCTCGCCGCTGCCGAGCATCCCCGACCTGCGAAGCGACTGGCACAGGAGCACACGACGACGACGCTGGGCCGCTTGACGGTGCGCGCGGCGCCTGGCGAGCATGCAGTCCCATGGCGCGAACGGCCCCGGTCCCGAACATCCCTGCGATCCCCGGCATGAACCCCGGCACCTTCATCCTGGGCGGCGGGGGCGGCGGAGGCGGCGGCCGCGGCCGCGGAGGGCGTGGCCGCGGCGGCGACCAGGGCGCGGGCGGCAAGGGCGGCGGCAAGGGGCCGCGAGGCGGCGGCAAGAACGCGGGCGCGTGCGGGCCCGGCAGCGGCGGCGGGTGCCCGAACCCGTCGCACGGCCGCGGGGGCGGCACGTCGGCCGGTGACCCGGTCGATCCGGTGACGGGGCGGGTCTACACCGCGAAGGCCGTGGATCTGGCGCTCGGCGGGATGATCCTGCCGCTCCGGATCGAGCGGAGCTACTCGTCGGAGACGAGCGACGTGGATCTGGGGCTCGGGTTCGGATGGAGCCACTCGCTGGGGTGGGCGATCGAGGAGCGGCGGCGGACGCTGCATGTCCTGGAGCCTCACGCGGCGCCGACCGAGGCGGAGATCCCCGAGCCGGGCCGTCCCGTCCCGATGCCGTGCGGCGTGCTGAGGCGTCATGAGGGCGGCTACACGCTGGAGGCCGAGGGCGTGCTGCTCGTCTTCGGCGAGCGGCAGGAGAGCCGGTGGCAGCTGTCGCGCATCGTCGACCGCTACGACAACGAGATACGGCTCGTGTACGAGCGAGGGCGCCTGTCCCATGCGATCGACGCGGTGGGCCGGACGGTGCGGGTGCGCCGGCACGTGGACGGGAGGATCGCCGCCTTCGAGGTGGAGGACGCGTCGCCTGGTGGAGGGTGGCGAGCGTTTCGCACGTATATTTACGACGATCGAGGTGATCTGACCTCGGCGCGCGACGCGGCGGGCAACGAGGAGCGGTACGACTACGACGAACAGCACCGCCTGGTCCGGCGCCGCGAGCCGGGAGGGCTGGTGGCAGAGTTCCGCTATGGCGACAGCGGCCGCTGCGTGGAGGCGTGGTGCCATCGCGAGGGCAACGACGCGCTCGATGGCGATGTGCCGGGCACGCTGGACGATCGGGAGACCAGGGCCAAGGGCTTCTGTCACGTGAAGATCGACGATTACGACCACTTCGTCGAGGTGATCACCTCGCGCGCGAAACGGCGGATTGACGGCAACCACCTGGACAAGGTGAACAGCGTCGCGTGGGAGGGCGGCCTGCACGCCTACACGTTCGACGCCGCGGGCAACGTGCTGGCGTATCGGGACGCGCTGGGGCACGCGTGGCGCTACGAGCGAGACGACCTGGGCCGGCTGCGCGTCGTGACGGATCCGATGGGCGCGAGGACCGTGTATGAATACGACGAGCGGGCCTTCATCGCGGAGATGCGCGACGCCTTGGGCGGGTTCGCGCGCTACGAGCGGAACGCGCAAGGCGATGTGGTGGCCGTCGAGGACGAGCTCGGGCCGGTGGTCGCGTTCCGTTACGACGAGCGCGGCTTGCTCGTCGAGGCGACGCTGCCGAACGGCGGTGTGACGCGGATGGTCTACGATGCCCTCGGCAATCGTGTGGAGGTGATCGAGCCGGACGGGGCGAGGCGGAAGATTCGTTATGATTTCCTGGGACGGGTGACGGGCTTCGTCGACGAGCGGGGACACGAGACGTCCTATGGATACGACGGCTGCGGAAGGCTCCTCCGGGTGCGGAGGCCGAGCGGGGCGACGGACTGGTATGGCTACGATGTCGATGGGAATCTGTCGGAGATCGCCGACGCGGACGGGCGGCTGACGACGCTGCGGTGGGGCGGGATCGGGGTGGCGACCGAGGTGGTGAGGCCGGGCGGGAGCGCCGTGCGGTACTTCTACGATCGGGAGCAGGACCTGGTGCGCGTGGTCGACGAGTCCGGCGAGGAGCACCGGTACGTGCGGCGCTGGGAGGGACGGATCACCGAGGAGCGGACGTTCGACGGGCGGCGCATCTATTACCGGCACGATGCGATGGGGCGGATCACGCAGATCCGGGATGGGCTCGGTGCGGTCGACTTCGTCTATGATCCTTGCGGCCGGCTCGTGGAGCGGCGGTTCACGGATGGGCGGACGGAGAGCATCGGTTACGACCTGCTCGGCCGGGTCGAGCACGTGACGAGCGGTGACGTGATGTGCGAGTACACCCGTGACGCGCGCGGGAGCGTGGTGCGGGAGACGGTGACGCGGGGCGGGCGGCGGACGGTGGTGGAGACGGCGCACGACGCGCTGGGCAAGGCGGTGCGCGCCAGCGGGCCTTTCGGGCAGATGGAGATCGCGCGCGACGTGGTGGGGCGGCGGGTGGCGATGGCGGTCGGGGATGTCGGCGCGCAGACGATGAAGGTGCAGCTGGCCTACGATCCAGCGGGTCAGCTGGTCGGCCGGGTGCTGCCCGCGGGAGGGCGCATCGCGGAGGGGTGGACGCCCGATGGGCTTCCGTTGGGCGTGCAGGTGACGGGCCTCGGGGCGACGCCCGCGGTGCGGCCGGGCGAGCCGGCGTGGGTGGGGCCGCTGCCGCGCGAGGTGACGTTTGCGCAGAGCTATGGATGGTCGGCGGCCGGGCTGCTCGGCGCGGTGGGCAGCGGCGCGCCGGGCGCGGCGTATGTGGAGTACCTGCGCGACGCGCAGGGCCGGGTGGTGGGGCGGCAGCGGGTGGATGGCGCGCGGCGGGAGCTGATCGAGGGGTATCGCCACGGGCCGAGCGGAGAGCTCCAGGAGCAGGCTGCGCCGCGGGAGTATGCGCCAGGCGGGCAGCTCAAGCGGCGGGGAGGTGCCGAGTTCTTCTACGACGAGCGGGGGCGGATGACGAGCAAGCGGCTGCCGGACGGGCGGCTCACTCGCTTCGACTGGGGCGACGACGACCTGCTCCAGGCGGTACGCCTGCCGGATGGCCGGGTGGTGCGCTTCGCCTACGACCCGTTCGCGCGGCGGCTGGAGAAGTGGGTCGAGCGGGGGCGCGACCGGGTGGTGGAGAGCGTGACGCGCTATACCTGGAGCGGGGATGCGCTGGTGCACGAGATCCGCGAGCTGTTTGGGGAAGTGGGTGGGGAGCCGGTGGTGGAAGAGCGAGCGTATGCGGTGCTGCCAGAGGGGGTGACGCCCCTCGCCGATCGGGTGCGGCGGCACGACAGCGACGAGGTGCGGTACTACGTCGAGGCGCCGAACGGGATGCCGGCGGCGCTGGTGGGAGGGGACGGACGGCTCGTGGGCGAAATCGATGCTTCGCTGTTCGGCAAGGTCGAGTGGGAGCAGGCCGCACTGACGCCCGTGCGGTTTCCGGGCCAATACGCGGACGAGGAGACGGGGCTCTACTACAACCGGTACCGGTACTATGACCCGGAGACGGGGCAATACCTGAGCCCGGAGCCCATCCGGCTGGAGGGGAGCCTGTATGCGTATGCGTATGTCGATGGCTCGCCGGTCGACCTCATCGATGCCGATGGGCTTGCAAAGATGTGGTCGAAGACGAAGGGAGCGAGCGGGGTGACGGCTCAAAATAAGAGCGGCAGCTTCGACTTGTCCGGACAACCGCGTAGCAGAGGTGATCTACATCCCGCGGTCCAAGCCGCGTTGCCGCCCTCAGCGGCGAGGGCCGACGGCCAAGACCCTTCGACGTGCTCGGAGCCATGGGCTCTCACAGACCACTTGAATGCATGGGAGCAGAAGACTGGCAAATCCTGCAAGCCCGGCGACCCCGGCTGGCAAACCCATTTGGGTCATGCTCTGGAGGACATGGAAAAGAGCGGCGATGGGGCGATCTCATCGAGCAAGCAGGGGGTGGATCGCGCACCTTGTCCTAACTGTTCCCAGACAGTTCCCCGCCTGTGGGCGCTCGCCAACAGAAGTCTGCCGACAGGCGTAATCAAACCTGGGTATCGAGAGCAAGACGGCTCGAAAGGCGTGGGCAAAAAGGAGCATTGGACGCAGCCAAGCGGAGCGTTCCTCGCAGACTCTAGCAACACAAAGGCGGCGCCAGTCATTCGCAAGGACGGCGAGCCTGTGCCGGCATTGGCGGACCTGGGTGTGTGGGTAAATGAAAATGGCGCATGGAAGCGAGCTCGATAGGTGATACTGCTTTCTAATAGAACGCTCGCCGTCCTTCGGAGCTCCAGAATCGCGACCACGCCGTGGGCGCGGCAGGAGCTGGATCGTTTTGTCCAACTTCATGAGGACTTCCCACCTATCCATGCGGAGCTCGAGTCGGCTCTGTACGACGCAGCTTCCCGCCGTGGGCTCCCGGTGCTGGACGATCATGTCTTCGGCGCGTTCGCCGCGGCACGGGAGGGCGGCGCGCCGCTGTGGATCGACGTGCACACGCCTGACGGCGGATCGCGCGGGCGCGCTTTCCTCGTGGCCTGGTCGAGGAGACGTGCTTTACCCCTGTACTTGCGCTCGGATGGGAGAGTGCTGTTCGAGTCTGGGCTGGAGATGCATCCCAACATGGTCGATTGGGTGGCACAACTCGCGCTGTTCTCGGATCCCCGGTGGCTTCCAATGCGGCTTGAAGTGAGGACACAGCGCTGCGGCAGAGCGGTGGCAGGCGCGTTGTCGCTGCCCCCCGTCTCAGCCATCGACGACGCAGCGTCGGTGTGGGGCGGCGAGCACGCGATTGTCGCGGATGAGCCGCTTGAAACGACATGGATTCGTGTTGACGATCTGAGTCAACTGAAGCGCGCACTGGAGGTTTGTCACGCATTAACGGTGCCGGTTCAGTTGGTCGGCGCTCAGGTGGAGCGTATCTGCCTCGAGGAGGGTAGTGCACCGAGCTTGGCGCCAGAGTTGGGATTTCAGTACCGGCTCGATGGCGAGCCCGTCCGCCTGCTAATGGTGGAGCCTGAAGAGTCGCGAGCGCGCCAAGTGTGGTCGAAGGGACCACGTATTCTCGAGGAGAAGACATTTGAGAATGAGCGGCTCATCGTCCGGAGGTATGAGCGTGCTGCGAGTCACCTGCGTTGCCACGTGTCCTCTCGTGTCATGCAATGGCTCGATGCAAAGAGCTTCTTCCGCGATCCAGATGCGACGCGCGGCCCGGAATCGTTGATGGCGGAGCTCGAGCGACATGGGATCCCCCCAGCGGCGCCATTGCTCCGGTTCGAGGAAGTGCTCGGAGGTTTGGCTGCCTACGATGAGGTGGACCCTGTACGTGTACCATGCAACGAGACCAGGCTGGGCGTATATCGTGTCCTGAAGGAACGGCTCGGCCTCGATGACGATGACGCGGAGGATTCGCGCTTTCTTGAGGCAGCCGGCTGGCCAGTTGTCTATTGTCACGGCCGCCGGCTCACGCTGGGGGGTAAGTTTCTCGGCTCGATGCACTTATATGCTGGAGACACCGGGGAGATCTTCCTCTATCGTCACGAGATTGATGATTTGGTCTTGGTCTCGGACGATGCGGTAAAGTGTCTGGAGAAGTGGGCGGTCGAGTGGCAGGCGAGCGGCCTCATGCCAAGCGGATCTCCGGTCGAATTGTCCGCCGATGTGGCGGCGGCTCTCGCTGACGAGCTGGGCTTGCGGCGAATTGATGAGGCATCTGATAGCGTGTCCGAGCACTGGCTGAGCGACGATACTTGGCTGAGACGCGTTCAGAGGCTGCGAGCGGGAGCGCCAGCTGCTACGGTGACATTGCTGTCGACACGGCTTTCGAGCCAGCTGGTAGAAATCGTTCGAAGCGCGCAGGTTCTCGCGCCGGGGGTACGAATCGGCGTTCGCTCTGCCGGCGGTGTGCAACCCTACTACGCGCTGAAAGACGCTGGCTTTGACGTGGAGCTTGTTTGAGGTGAGCGTCTGGCCGAGGACGATCGTGATCGTCCGCGCAGCGCTGGTTAGCTGCTCCCACCGCGACGAAGGAGGAAGCAATGGCGACGAGTGAGGAGTGGGCCGAGCGGGTGAGGCAATGGGAGCGGAGCAAGGTCGAGGGCGACCAGGCCGAGCTGACGCCGGTGCGGTTTCCGGGGCAGTGCGCCGACGAGGAGACGGGGCTCTACCACAACCGGTATCGTTACTATGACCCGGAGACGGGGCAGTACCTGAGTCCGGAGCCCATCCGGCTGGAGGGGAGCGTTCGAGCATACGCGTATGTCGACGGGTGGCCTCTCGAGTTCTCGGAACATGACGACCTCGCGAAAATGCATACGGAAGTGACCGGGGCTTACGTAAAAAGAACGGGAAGCGAGCCAATGTTCCAAAGCACGGGCACTCTGGCATGGCGGGTTCCACTGACCTGCATCCCGCAGTGGAGGCTGCGCTGGCACCGACAAACGCGCGTCCCAGTGCCAACGGCGGAGCGCAGAATGTTTGCTCCGAACCCAAGGCACTGAGCGACCATTTGAAGCAATGGGGGCTGGATACAGGAAAGTCGTGTAGGCCAGGCCATGAGAGCTGGCAGACGCACCTGAGGGAGGCTCTCGATAGTATCGGTGGTGCGAGATCGTGCATGGGAACAAATAACGATCAACTCGAGCAGGCCTGCCCCAATTGCTCGCAGACAGTCCCGCGCCTTTGGGGGCTCGCGGGCAAACCTCCCCCGGGGGTGGGGAAGGTGCCTGGAGGGTTCACCAGCCGCAGCAATCCAACTCGAAATTTGACTGGGCCGAACTACGACCCGTCATGGATCTCTGGCGCGAACAAGGCGCAGTCATCGACGAAGGAAGGTCCGTATCTGGACAAAGCGGGCAAGGTCGTGGATCCTGGTGCCTGGAATTGGGATGGGAATCGATGGACGAAGCTTTGACGCGACGATGGTCTCCCGCCACGCGCGAGCAGATCGGCAAGGCTCCCGTCTTGCGCGGCGTCGGCCTTCGAACCGATTCGCCGACGCTCATGGAAGACGAGGAGCTCCTCGAGCTGACGGGACGCCGTGGGTTCCCGCTCCTCGGGGGGGCAGCGTTCGGCTACCCCGCTGCCCGCGCGCTCGCGCCCAGCACGGTGCCCTCGATGAGCCGCGGTGAGCGCCGCCTCTTCGCGTGGGATCGTTGGAAGGGCGCGCTCTACCTCGACTCCTTTGGTGGCCTCGGTGTCGGCCTGTGGCGCGACTATGTGGCGCAGATGGCGTGCGTGGACTGTTTTGACGCTTTCTGGCCTTCGCTCGTCGTGCGCCGTCGTCGGGCCGCGCAGGCGTTCTGGACGCGACTGAGTGAGCAGTTCTCGCTTTCACCGTCTGGAGAAGGTGGTTCGCTCCTTCGAGCGGGCGATGTCGTCGTCGCGCAGCCGCGCATCTTCACGCGCACGCTGGCAGCGCTCGGGGACGTGCTTCGGCTTTGCGCCCATGAAGGTGCCAGGGCGGTGTTCGACGTGGGTGCTGGCGTCGCTGTGCGCGAGCTTCCAGAGCTGTCGGTGCCCACGGCTGCTCCTCTCTACACGGACGCGTCCGCCTTCACTTCGCGCCGTGTGTGGGTGACTGATGAACACGTGATTCAGGGCGATTTCGTGCTGGATCAAGCAGTCGCACGGCTCGACATCGTCCGCGAGGAAGCGACTCAGCACCGCTGCCGCGCGCCGGCACTCGGCTCGCCTCGGCTCGATCGCTACCTGCAGGACCAAGGGGCCGTCTGCGTCGCTGCGCCGCCGGTCCCTGCGCCGTCGGCGCTGGTCGAGTCCATACGCGGACTCGTGGGTGGAGGCTGTGTGGTCATGCCCCGCGAGCACGAGATGCCGGACGGCGCACTGTGGCTGGGGCTGCTTCCGCGCGAGATGCTCCCAGAGCGAGCTCAGTCGCTCCTCGATTTCGAAGGCGGAGCAGAGTCGTTTCCGACCGGCCTTCGCCTTGTCCACTGGCCGCTCTGGTCGTGGAGGGACTTGCAGATCGTTGCCGTGGGAGCATGGCACGACTGGAAGCTCATCCTGTGGTCCGGCGAAGGCGGACTTTGGGTGTACGCAAATATGCCTGAGCAGATGGACTTTGTGGCAGGCGAGCTCCGGACATGGCTCGAGATCCTCGCGGTGGAGGACGGCCTAGCGGAGGCCGAGCGACTCCGCGTCGAGCTGGCTTTCCCGCTGGATTCGCACCTACGGCGGGGGCTCATCGCGGAGCGGCTCGGACTCCGACCTGTCCCTGAGTGCACGGACCGCCTCGTCTCCAGCTATGAGGGGGAGGACCTCTGGGTCCGCGAGCTGATAGCTCCACTTGGAACCTCGTTCTGTGTGGTTCGCTGCGACACCAGCGAGCAGGCACTCCTGCTGATCGAGAATGCACGAGAGGTGATGCGGCTGGAGTCAGTGGCTATCAGCGCTTGGAGCGAGAGCCGGACGGAGCTGTCGCAGGCGCTCGGCCGCGAAGGCATCCGGACGATCTCGTCAAACCGACAATGGTGGTCTGATTTCAATGATTCCGATGTCTTGGACTCGTGATATCTAGCGGTTCGACGGCCTCGCGCCCGGATCATACCGGGCAGCTCGGCCGTCTCGCCGCCGATCAGCGCGCAGCCGGCCTGCTTGCAGCCCTCGGCGATGCCGCGGACCACGGCTTCGCCCACGTCGACGTCGAGCTTGCCCGTCGTGAAGTAGTCGAGGAGGAACAGACGCGCCACCGCCTGGCCGGGCGAGCGCTCGTGCTTCCCCCAACGTACAGCGAAAGCCCGCTCTACCAGCGCACGACGAGCGGCACGTCTTCAGGGAACTGGTGAGATTGCCCCTCGTGACCGTGATCCCACTCCAGCTCGAGAGAGTAAGCCGCCCCGCGATCGATCGAGAGCAGGCCCTGGTTCACGAACCGCCCTCATTATCACTGCGCAGCGGGCGGAGGGAGCTTGATCCCCGCGACGTAGCACGACGTGCAGAAGGCGCCCTCGCCGTTGGGCTGGACTTCACGGTAGGAGATGCTTTGCTCGAGGCTCACGAGCTCGCGTTGCGTGTCGGCGTCGATGACGCTGACCGAATAGACGTCCCCGTCCTCGAGCTCCGTATCGACGTCCGGCGAGAAATCGATCGAGAGCTCCCACTCGGCGTTGGTCGGGTCGACGTCGAAGAGCGCGAAGCGGAACCGCCCGCCGTCGATATCGGCGCTCGCGCCGTTGGCAGGGCTCGGCGAGCTCGGCAAATCACCCGGCTCCGAGCCGAGCGTCGCTTCCCCGCACCGCCCGTTCCAGCAGGCCCGGACCTCGATGCGCGCCGACGTATTCGCGGCGAGCCCGATAGGCCCCGAGATCTTGACGCCGTCCCCGCAACCGACGTCGTTCCCGTTGCACAATGGACATCCGGTGAAGAGCGCGGCGATCGCGAGGAGGGCCGTCGCGGCGGCGGCCGCGCGCAGCACCGCCCGGCCGCGCCAGCCACCTCCCGCTCGGGTGTCCCCACGCCGCGACGAGGATAGATCGAGTTTCCGGATCGCTGCGGCCGAGGTGTCGGTTCCCTTCATGATACCCTCTTTGACGCTGGCCAAGGCGCCGCGGGCAGGACGCCCCTTCGATGCGGGGTCAGCCCAGCCGAGCTGGCGGTAAGCAGGTCTCGAGGATCCCATTCACGCCCGGGGTGAGCAAGATCGATCCACGCCCGCGGGGCGCCGCGGGATGGCTCAGCACGTTTCCGGCAGCGAGGCGTGAAGGGGTGTCGGGTCCAGGCGGCGGCGTTTGGAGCGTCTCAAGCGCTGCGACCGGGGCCGCCGTGGGGCGCCGCCTGCTCCGGCGGCTCATCGGCTGGAATTGGCCCCGAGACCGGGTGGCCCTATCCTCCGACAGGGCACATCTCGGGAAGTGAGAAATCCCAGCCGCGCAAGGCAATGGAGACGCCGGAGGGATGTGCAGCGTCGAGCCAGCCGTTCGCCCTTGTCTTGCGCGCCGCGACCGCCATTCTACGCGCCCATGTCCGCCACGCCCGAGCCCGCTCCGCCCCTGGTCCTCGTCGCCGCCGCCGTCATCATCGAGCGCGGCCGCGTCCTGCTCACGCAGCGCAAGGTGGGCGCGCACCTCGAGGGCGCCTGGGAGTTCCCCGGCGGCAAGGTCGAGGCCGACGAGGATCCGCGAGACGCCCTGATCCGCGAGCTGCGCGAGGAGATCGGCGTCGAGGCCCGGATCGGCGACATCGTCGAGGTGACCTACCACCGCTATCCCAAGAAACCGGTGCTCCTCCTCTTCTACGCCGCCGCCCTCGCCGAGGGCTCGCCCGCGCCCGCCGCGCTCGACGTCGCCGCCGTGCGCTGGGCCGAGGCGGCTGATCTCCGGGACGAGCTCTTCCCGCCCGCCGACGTCGCGGTGCTCGCCAAGGTGCGCGCGCGCCTCTCGGGAGCCTAGCCCCGCGCCGCCCGAGGGCGAACGGGCGGCGGCGCGCGGTCGTCGCTTCACGTCAGGCGTGCCCTCGCAGCCTTCGTCGACGGGCTCTCAGCGCGTCGACGGAGAACGCGCCTGCGCCGCCGAGCGCGAGGGAGAGCAGCCCCGCGATGTACAGCAGGTTGATCTCGTACCCGGGAGGGCCAAATACAGGCCCATCCGCCGCCAATCCGATCGTGTTGACGGAGCTGAAGCCGTGCTTGAGATGAACGGAGAACATCGCCGCCAGCATCGTGGCGATGAGAGGAACGGCGGCGATCGCGGCGAACGCGCCCACGATCACGGCGATGCCGCCGAGGAGCTCCACGAAGGGCACCACCCAGGACATGAGCTTCGAGAAGGGGACGCCGATCTGGGCGAGCAACATCTCGACTCGGGCGGGCCCCCTGCTGAGCTTCACCCAGCCGTGCACCATGAATCCATAGCCCATGACCAGGCGCAGGAGCAGGGGCGCCCATTGGCTGGTTCGCGCTTCGGAGATCGACGTTCTGTTGCTCATCCGGACGATGTCTCCTGCCCGACAGGGTACAAGACACCCCCACGAAGCTCGGGCAGCCTCCGGGGATGAGGGGGCAGCGAGCCCCGCCGTGGTGGGCTCACAAGGCAGGGGGGCACGCCTCGCCGCGGACGTCGCCGATGAGGCTCGCGAGCCGCTGGGCAGGCAGCTCTCCGACGGCGCGCTCCACCTCCTGCCCGGCGGCGTCGACGCTGAGGAACGTCGGCACGAAGCGCACGCCGTAGCGGGCGGCGAGGGCCCGCCCGCGCGGATCGTCGACCTGGATGCGCAGGACGGTGCCGTCCTCCCTGGCGCAGCGCGCCTCGAGCTCCTTCACGAGCGGCGCCATGCGCTCGCACACCGCGCAGTGCGCGCTCTCGAACTCGAGCAGACGAGGCATCCCCTCGGGCAGCGCGACGTCGCCCTGCGCCACGGCGCCCTCCGGGGCCGCGCACGCGCCGGCGGGGCCGACCTCGCAGGGCGCGCCCGCATCCACGGCCGCCGCGGGCGCCGGCGAGAGGGCGTCCAGACGGCCGTCGGCGACCGCGATCCCGGCGGCCACGAGCAGCGCCCCCGTCACGCGCTGGAGGGCCGGCGTGGCCGGCATCAGGCGGCGCGCGAGCGCGACGGCCGCCGGCCCGACGAAGGCCGCGGCGACGAGCGGCGCGGCGAGGCCCGCGGCGTAAGCGCCGAGCTGGATCGCGCCGGTGAGCGGGCTCGAGCCCGCGCTGGCCGCGTAGGTCAACGCGGCGCCGAGCACCGGGCCGACGCACGGCGTCCACCCCGCCGCGAAGGCGATCCCGAAGAGCATGCCCCCCCAGAAGCCGCCCGCGCCCGGGAGGCGGGAGAGGAGCGGGCGCGCCTCGCGCTCGAGCCACGGGAGGCGCAGCACGCCCAGGAGCTTCGCGCCGAAGAGCGCCAGGATCACGCCGGACGCGACGGTGAACGCGCGCCGGTGGGGCGCGAGGACCGCGGCGATCGCCGAGGCGCCGGCGCCGAGCGCGACGAGCACGATCGCGAGGCCGATCGCGAAGCCGACACCGGCGAGGCGCACGCCGCGCCTCGCCGCCGCCGGGTCCGGGCCGCCGAGCGCCCCGGCGCCGCCGAGGGCCGACAGGTAGACGGGGAGCATGGGGAGCACGCAGGGGGACGCGAACGTCAGGAGCCCCGCGCCGAAGAGCGCCAGCAATGAACCGATCGTCATGGGTCCTCGAGATCGACGGGATCAGCGCCCGAAGAGCGCCGGCGCGAGCGCCGCTGTGTCCACTTCAGCCACCGCGAGCACCGGCTGCTCCACGCTCCTCGCGCAGATCGCGTTGCCGAGCGGCCCCCGGGTGCACCCCACGCCGCGCCCCGCGAGCGCGCGCGCCGCCGTCGCGGCGCCGGACCCGGGCGGCGGCACGAACACCGTGAGCGGCTTGTCCCCGCTCTCGTACATGAGCGCCGCCGTGCGCGTGCCGCCGATCTGGCAGAGGCGCGCCCCGAGCAGCCGGGCGCCGGACACCGCCGGGACGGTCACCGCGTAGCCGAGCTCGCCCTCGAGCCACCCGGCGACGGCGCCCGGATCGGCGGACTCGAGGTCGCACGGGCGCTCGCGCGCGAAGCCGCGCACGTGGTGGCTCACGAGCTCGTCGGCCATCGCCGCGCTCACGCCCCGGCCCGGGCTGCCGACGAGCAGCGCGGCGGCCGCCGCGGCCGCGGCGAGGGCGGCCGTGATCGCCCAGGGGCCGCGCCGCCGCGCGCGCGCGTTCCGCGCCGCGGCCTCCGCCCGATCGCGCAGGCGCTCCGGGACCTCCCCGTCCGCCTTCGCGACGAGCGCGCGCCGCACGCCGCCGAGGATCTCCGCTGCGCGCCGGCAGGGCGCGCAGCCGGCGACGTGCGCCTCGATCCGCGCCGCGTCTTCGGGCGTCACCTCGCCGTCGTGCCACGCCGAAATGTTCTCGAACCACTCGCGGTTGCACCCTGCCATGACGCCTCCTCGCATCGTTCGGAGAGGCCCTCGACGAGCGCGAGCCGCGCCCGCGAGAGCCGTGATCGCACCGTGCCCACCGGGCACGCCTGGAGATCGGCGATCTCCTCGTAGGAGAGCTCCTCGACCTCCCGCAGGAGCAGCGCCTCGCGCCACTCCGGGGGCAAGCGCGCGAGCGCGCGCTCGACCTCATCGGCGAAGCCGCGCTCGAGCAGCTCCGCCTCCAGATTGCCCTGCGGCTCCGGCACCGACTCGGCGCCGCGGCCGCCCTCGATCACCTCGAGCCGCTGCCGCGCGCCGCGCGTCGCGTTGAGCAGCACCGATCGCTCGATGCGGAGCAGCCACGCGCGCATGCGATCCTCGTCGCGCAGGTCGGCGTGCCGCTCGATCGCGCGCACGATCGTCGCCTGCGCCAGATCCTCGGCGTCCTGCTCCGAGCGCGTCAGGCGGCGCGCCGCGCGCAGGAGGCACGGGAGCTCGACGAGGAGCCGATCGAGGAACGATGTGTGGGGAGACGTACGCATGGGCCGGGCCGGGAGGACGAAGGCTGACGCTGCCTCGTACCCCGGACACTCCCAGGACACGGCGAGCCCCGCGAAAAGTTCCTGACGCGCGGGATCTCGGCCGTGATGGGGCCCGGCTCACATCGACGGTGACGGGCGACGGCGCAGGGGGCTCCCGCGGCGCGCGGGAGCCGGTGTTCAGGACGGGCGGGGCTGCGGGCGGCTAGGGCGCGCCCGCGTGCGTCAGCGTCTCCCAGCCGATGTGGTTGCCGACCCGGGTCCCGGCGCTGCTCATCGCCCTGATGCGTGTGATGAGCTCCTGGGTCTTCGGCATGCTGATCCCGCGCCGGTTGCGGAACTCGTTGTACCCGATCTCCCAGCCCATGACCGCCGAGCCGCCGCCGGCGGTCTTGGCGAAGCTGCTGCACGGCCAGTTCCGCGCCGGCATCCAGCCCGCGGGTGTCACCTCCACGCCGACCCGATTGCCCGTGTTGTCGAGGTACTGCAGCACGTAATCGGCGTTCAGCTCGAGCGCCGCCCGCAGGCGGTTCTCGTCATGAGCCGGGTCGTCGCTGTAGGCGCTGCGAGCATCGCCCTGGATGCGAAGGGTCTCTGCCATGTTCGCCAGCGAGCTCACACCCATCTGCATGTGCCCGAGGTCGCGGCAGGTCTCCTGCTCCAGGCCGGCGATGTAGCGCGTCGGGTTGCTCCAGATCCCCGCGAGAGCGCCCTTCGCGTCGTCGGTGTAGCGCGGCCGGCCCTGATAGATGGGATAGAGCGGCTGGCGGCCGTCGCTCGGCATGTAGATCATGGCCTTGCTGGAGTGCTCCACCTGGCTCACGGCGTACTCGTACTTCTCGCGATCGTTCGTGAAGATCGCGATGCCGAGCGCCGTCTCGTTCATCACGGAGGTCCGGTTCTGGCCGCCTGTCCAGCCGTCCTTCACCAGGTCCCAGTAGACGGTCCTGAAGTGGTTCTCTTGCAGCGCCGTGTCCTCGGCAGTCCAGCCGCTGTACGTGTAGCGCAAGATCTCCGCGGCCCGCAGGAAGTTGGTGCCTGCCCAGCCAGCGGCGAAGTGGCCGTTGGCGTAGACCTGACCGTTGTTGTCCGGGAAGCGGGGCTGATCGAACAGGATGGCGGTCATCGTGCGCGCCCAGGCGTTGATGATGCGCCTCGCGTTCTCGGCGTACTGTGCGTCGCCGCTGTAGTAAAAGAGCAGCGCCTGCGTATAGGCGGCGTTCGCGTCGCTCACGATCTCGCTGCACCCCGCTTGCTCGAAGCCCATATCGAGGGCTTTCTGCTTCGAGCCGGGCGTGGAGCATTTGACGACGGGCACCGGGCTGGCGACGTAGTCCCGCTTCGCGTGCCTCGAGCCCCGGGCGAGCTGGTACTCCTTGCTCCAGGGCTGCGCGCCGCTGCCGATCTTCGCCTTGACGAAATCCAGCTGGGCCTTGCTGACCAGGATGCCCGGATGCACGAAGCCACCGGCGGGGGCCGCGCTGGCGGTGATCTGGAGCTCCGTCACGCTGGCGTAGTCGTTGACGGTATTCCCGTTGACCGTGAGGCGGACGTACCGCGCGTCGACGGCCTGGAGCTCGATCGGCTGGAGCGATGTGTTGGGCAGGCTCTTCCCCGCGAAGAGCGGAGAGAAATTTTGGCCGTCCGTGGACGTCGAGAGCGCGTAGTCGTAGATGCGTCCATCGACTCCGCCGTTGTACCACCCCAGAGAGACGCTGCAGATGCGCTGCGTCCCGCCCAGGTCCGCCGTCACGTAGGCGCCCTTGCCGCGGCCCGACCAGCGGGTGGCCAGGCTGCCATCGCCGACGTTCGCCGCCGGGTTCTCGGCCTGCGCGACGCTGGCGACGAGGCTCGTCGGCGTGAGGCGAACCGTGCAACCAGGCGCTGCGAGCGGCGATTGCTGCTGGTCGCCGAATTCATAGCTGCCTGCCACAGAGCCCTCGTCAGCGCCTGTGTCGGTACCTACGACGCAACCCGCGAGAACAGCCGTCAGCGCAACACACATTGTGGGAACAGCGGTGCGTAAGCTCAAGGTATTCTCCTTTCGGTGGATCATTTCACCATCAAGGCGTGTGCGTGATGATGCCACCAAGTAAGATCGAAGCTATCAAGGGTATGAAATACGGTATTCCGCGCCGATGTCAAGCTCGTGCCAGAGAGCCTGCTCCTGGTTGACAGCTCATTGCCTTGCTCGTCTGGCCTCCCGCCTGGAAGAAGAATGTATGTCAGCGTCTTGTCCGCTGACCGAATGGGCTGTGGTCAATTCACGGCTGACGATCGAGGCTCCCCGAGGAGCGTTGGCCTCGCGAGGGAGCTCAGCGGATTACCATCGTCACGCTGGCTTCGTTCCCATCGGGCGGAGTGGCCAGTGGCTCGGGCGCTGTCGCCCCGAGGAATCGCGAGAGTCTTCGCGCATCGATGCTTGAGCGGGCGACCGTCAGCTCGCCGCGCCAGGTGCGCACATCTCGCCGCCGCGCTCAGCCGGTGATGCCGGGCCGTCTGGCGGAGAAGGGCGACAGATCCACCGGCGGCTCCTCTCCGGCGATCAGCGCCGCCACGATCTTCGCGGTCACCGGGGCGAGCAGGACGCCGTTGCGGAAGTGCCCTGTCGCGAAGATCAGATTCGCGATCTCCCCCTCGCCGAGGATCGGCAGCGCGTCCTTCGGGTGGGGCCGGAGGCCGGCCCACGTCCTGCCGATCGGCGCGTCGCCGAGCGCGGGCGCGAGCCGGAGCGCCGCGGTCAAGAGGTCGCGCACGGCGCGCGACGTCACCGCGGTGACGTAGCCGGCGAACTCCGTGGTCGCGCCGACGAGCACGCGCCCGTCGTCGCGCGGCGACAGGTAGCAGCCGGGGCCGTAGACCACCTGCGAGAGCACCGGCGTCGCCGGCGTGAGCTCGACGATCTGCCCGCGCGCCGGGCGCACCGCCGAGGGCGCGAGGCCCGACGCCTCGAGCAGGGACGACCAGCTCCCGGCGGCGAGCACCGTCCAGCCCGCCTCGACCTTCGTGCCGTCCTCGAGCTGCGCGCCGCGCGCGTGCTCCCGCTCGACCACGATGCGCCGGACGGTCGCCCCGGTGCTGAACAACACGCCCGCGCGCTCCGCCGCGATGCGCAGCGCGCGCATGAGCGACGGCGGATCGATGCGCGCCTCGTCGGCGAGCCACGCGCCGCCGGCGACCTCGTCGCAGAGCGCCGGCGCGTGCGCGCGGACCCCGTCGCCGTCGCAGATCTCCACGGCGAGGCCGGCTTCCCGCTGCCACGCGAGCTCGCGCGCGATCTCCTCGCGTCCTTCGGCGGTGAACGCCACGCGGAGGGCGCCGCTCTGCCGGTACCCGACGTCGATCCCCGTCGCCTCGACGAGCGACGCGGCGAGCTCCGCGTACAGGGCGCGGCTCGCGAGGCAGAGCCGCGCGAGGGGGCCGTCACCCGCGGCCTCGAGCTGGGGCCCGATGATCCCCGCCGCCGCCCACGAAGCGCCCTCGCCCTGGTTGCGCTCGAGGACGCGGACAGACAGCCCGCGCCGCGCCAGGGCCAGCGCCGAGGCGCACCCGGCCACGCCGCCGCCGATCACCACCACGTCGCTCATCGGCGCGTGCATAGCACGCCGGGCGCCGAGAGCAGCCACCCAACCTGGAGCGCTGCGGGGGGTCGGCGCGCGCCGGGAGGAGCGACGCGACGCATTGCCCGTTCACCTCTTCCGCGGCTTGCGTGAGGGGAGGCCGGCCCCGGCCAGCGGCCGCTGCTGCCGCGCGTGGAAGAGGCGCAGCAGCCAGAGGTCCCCGTCGGGGTCGGAGGCGTCCACGAGATACCAGACGACGTAGGGGAGCTTGCGCAGGAGGAGCCTGCGGACGACGGCGCGGTTCTCATCGTCCTTTGCCTCGGCGGGACCGATCCCGGGGAAGCGGGCGAGGAGCTCGATGGCCTCGTCGAGGCCGGTCCGCAGGCGCTCGACCTGCTCGAGCCCGCGGTTCTCGTCGAGCCAGCGCACCTGATCGCGGAGGTCGCGGGCGAACTCCCGGCGGAAGCGGACGCGGCGGCTCACGTGGCGCCCTGGCCTAGCGGGCGCGGCGACGAGGGGCGTCACGGAGCGCCTCGTCGAAGATGGAGTCGATCTCCTGGCGCGCGGCCTCGTCGTGGTCTCCCGCTTTCATCCGCTCCCAGACCGCCCAGACCTGGGCTCGCTGCCACTCCTCGGCCCGGCTGAGCTGCTCCAGGTCGTCGATCTCCTGGACGCGCTCGCTGAGGAGCGCGCGGATCGCGGGCGAGAGCTTGAGGCCGCGCTTCTTCGCCTCGGCCTGGACCCGCTCCCGGAGCTCGGCCGGGAGCACCACGCTGACGGGTCCGCTGTCCTCGTCCGGGCCTCGTCCCGCCGGACCGCGTTCCTCATCCCGGCCACGCTTCGCCGTTCCCGTCCCTCTCATCGGTGCTCCTCGCGGAGGCAGGATAGTGAAATCCACTATGGCGTGCAACCGGGCGGTCCGGCCGCTGCTGGGGAGACGCCGGAGATCTCTTGAAGAGCGCCGAGCGCTGGCCAGCTCCGTCGGCCAGTGATGGCCAGACTTCCGCTCCGCGTCAGGGGTAGGTCGGCGCGGGTGAGCATGGATCCATCGCCCCAGGCCTTTGCCCACGCGTTCCGGCACTCGCCGGCACCGGAAGGGCGTGGGAGAGGCGCTGCCGCCTGCCGGCAGGGGTGAGGGGAAGGGCTGCGGACGCCCGGCAGGGGGTGAGGGAAGGGCTGCGGACGCCCGGCAGGGGGTGAGGGGAAGGGCTGCGGACGCCCGGCAGGGGGGAGGGGAAGGGCTGCGGACGCCCGGCGTGGGTGAGGGGAAGGGCTGCGGAGACCCGGCAGGGGCAGGGAGAAGCGCTTGCGGAGACCGGCAGGGGTGGGGGGGAAGCGTTGCGAAGACCCGGCAGGGGGGAAGCGTTGCCGAGACCCGGCAGGGATAGGGAAGCGCTGCCAGGTGCCGCCAGGGGCAGGGGAACGCGCTTCCGGGTGCCGGCAACGACGATAGGGGAAAGCCTTGCCCGCGTTCGGAGCCGGCGGTGATTGGACGGTGTGCTCACGCGGAAGATAGGGCTAGGGTTCTGGAGCAACAGGAGTCGCGCATGCGGGTCATCATGGAAATACTGGAAGGCGCGTTCCGTACGCCCAAGATCCCGGAGCAGGTCGCGGAGGAAATCCGGCATGCGGCAGCAGCTTTCTCGGCCGCTCATGGGGATGTTGCCCCGGCAGTCGTGAGTGAAATCATCGCGCCGTCCCCTGCCCGAGAAGGAGCGGCGTTGATGGATATCTTGTTGAGCATGCCCGAGGTCGGGGAGGGCGCGGACTTCGAGCGACCAGGGGCCTACAGGCGGCCGGTCGCCGAGCTCGATTGAGGTACCGGCGAGACGGGAGGAACGGATGGAGTTCATCGTAAAGATACCGGAAAAGGTGTTCCGAACGGCCAAGACCCCCGAGCAGGTCGCGGAGGAGATGCGGCAGGCGGCGGCTGTCTTCTGGGTCGCTCGTGGGGATGTCGCCCCGGAGGCCGTGAGTGAGATCACGGCGCCGTCTGCGCTCGAGACCGAGGGGACGCTGTACGAGCTGCTCATGCAGGGGCCCAACGTGGGTGATGATGCAGACTTCGAGCGCCCCAGGGATCACGAGCGGGAGCTGCTCGAATGGACTACCTGATCGACACGAACGTCGCCTCCGAGCTGCGCAAGGCAGGTGCGGCGCACCCGCGCTTCATCACTTGGTCGACGCGCGTGAATCGGAGCGCCATGTTTCTCTCCGTGCTCGTGGTGGGCGAGATTCGCCGCGGAATCGAAAGCCTGCGTCGCAAGGATTCGGCACAAGCACAGTCCTTGGATACGTGGTTCGACCGTATCCTCGTCTCGTTTGGTGGGCGAATCTTGCCAGTCACTCAGGAGATCGCAGAAACCTGGGGCCGCCTGTCCGTGCCCGACAGATTGCCGACCGCCGATGGCCTCCTTGCTGCCACGGCCCTTGTGCACAACCTCATTCTGGTCACCCGCAACACCCGCGACGTTGCGCGTACCGGCGTGAAGCTCCTCAATCCTTTCGACGAAGCCACTTCAGAGCCTTAAAGACATACGCACGCCCTGGTACAAGGCGTCAGGGGGCGCGAGGATCTTCGACACAACAAGCCCCTCGGAGCCTCCGGCTTCGCTCGCCTCAGCGTGGCGTGAGCGCGCAACGACCGCTACGCCGACGTCCCTCCGCCGGTCTCCTCGGCTGCCGTTGCAGGTTCGGGCACCTTCGCTGCGGCCTGGGGTTCCGCGGCTCCCGGCGCCTGGGCGGTGTCGGAGGCCGCGACCTCCGGCGCCTTCACGGCAGGCTCCGGCGCCGCGACGTCCGGCGTCTGTGTCACGGCTTCCGCCGTCTTGACAGGCTCCGACGTCGCGGTCTCTGGTGTCTTCGCTGCAATTTCCGGCGCCTTTGCGGCCTCCGGCGTCACGCCCTTCGCCGCCGCCGCCGCGCCCTCCGCCGCCTTGGCCGGCGCTCCCGCCTTCCCCTTCTTCTCCTTCGCGGCCTTCGCCTCGAGCGCGCCCGCCGCGATCGGCTCTCGCTTGCCGTGGCCGACCGCGCGCGGATCGCCGTACGGGAACGCCGCGCTGCCGCTCGCGTCGATCGGCTTGCGCGGGGCCTCCGGATCCGTCGCCGGGCTCGGCGGCGGCGCGATCGGCCGCGGCGCGCGCAGCCGGTCGCCAGGGCCGGCCTGGGTCCACACCTGCACGTCGCCGAGCACGCGCGTCCTGTTCGCCATCCGCCGCTGGCCGCGGGCGCCGAGCAGCTTCTCCAGGAACGTCGGGGGCGACGTCGCGCCAGGCTCGCCCTTCACCCAGCACGTGTAGTCGCCGATGCCGGTGCCCCGGAACGCCTCGCGGCAGACCGCTATCCCGAGCTCGGCCGCGATGTCGCTGAGGAGACGACCCGGCGCGGCCTCGACCGTCCTGTGCTCGTTGACGAAGGTGACCTTGGGCATCGGTGGGCAGGGAGCGTCCTGCTCCCCTGCCGCGAGCGCGTCAAGAAGCGCGGCGCGCGTCCCTCGAGTCCCGCACGCGGTGCAGCACCCGCGCGATGCCGAACAGGTTCCAGCCCGCGAAGCCCACGAACAGCGCGACGAGCGCGACCGCCCAGCGCGAGGCGCGCGGCGAGCTGCCGTCGATGAGCAGCCAGGCGTCGCCCGTCACGGCCATCCCCGCCTGCTCCTCCACCTCGGCGGCCAGCCGCGCGTGCCGGATGCCCGCGCTGTTGAACGGCACGAGCCGCCCCGCGAACGTGCTCGGCGGGACGAAGCGCGGGCCCTCGAACCCCTCCGGCACCCGGATCTCCACCCACAACCCCGGGTTGCCCGCCACCGGCGCCAGCCGGAACGAGTCGCCCTCCGCGGCGCGCCCGTACCGGATCGCGCCGCGCGTCCCCAGCAGGCCGACGGCCCGCACGTAACGGTTCGCGAGGTCCGCCTGCGGCCGCAGCGACGCGAGCTCCCCCACGTCCGCCGGCTGGCCCGGCGACAGCGCGTAACGCGCCTCCCCGAGCAACGCGACGGCCATCCACAGCGCGGCGATCGCGGTCGCCGCCATCAGCGCCACCGTGACCGTGCGCTCCTGCTTCGGTGGCGACGGCAGCGCGAGCAGCTCCGGATCGGGCCCCGCCACGTCGAGGCCACCGCCGCCCGGGCCGCGCGGGCCGGACGTCATGGATTCCAGGGTCGAGGTCGGGTCGGTGGGCACGCTCCGTCGAGTATATAGCCGGAGCGCCGGCCGCGGTGCACCGCCGTCTCGCCGGTCCCCGGACGAGGGGAGGAGCGGGCTCGGGCGTGGCGGACCTAAGCGCGCAGGACGCCGGGCGCGGCGCGCAGGACACGGGCGAACCCCACGCTCCCGGCGCGCGTACGCGGGCTCAGCACCAGCACACCGGGTTGCCCGTGGCCACCGAGGCCTCGAAGACCCGGCGCAGGGCGCCGAGGATCCGTTCGAAATCGGCGATGCCCAGCGCGCGCTGCGCCACGTGGAAGCCGCGCGGATATGCGGATCGGACGCGCCCCTTGTCGTCCTGCATTCGACCGTCGGGCCAGGGAATGCACCTGCCGGGAACGGCGACCCTGGACTCGAACTCGCGTCCCGTGTCGAGGTCCCGGAGCAGCACGCGGCCGCCCTCGTGGGCCTCGGTGCGCTCGGGCTCCAGCAGGATCTGCGCGACGCGCAGGGCGCGGAACAGCTCGCAGGGGGGCGCTCCGCGGCTCCGCACGAAGAAGCCGTTCACGTCGAAGCCGAGGTTGATCTGCTCCGATCCGCTCATGACGAAGATGCCTTCGTACTGCGGAACGAAGTCATAGAGCTCATCACCGGTCTCGGAGTCGACAAGGAAGGCCGAGCGGACGGAGGCGACGAGCTCGGCGAACCGCGCGAGCTCTCCCAGCGCGCGCGCGCTGGCTTCGGCCGGCATCATGCCGCCGTTCGCCGCCGGCAGCTCGGCCCGAAGCGTCGGGAAGTGCTGCCAGCCGATCCGATCGAGCGCCGCCTGGAACGCCCTGAGACCTGCCCAGTTCGAGATCCACTCGGAGGCGAGCCACATGCGCGGGTGCGGGCAGCAGTCCTCCATCCATGCATAGAACGCGTCGTGCGCGTCCTGGCGCTCCTCTGGGAGCGTCAGGCAGAGCTGCCCCTCTTCATCGAACGCCACGTGCTCCGCGTGCGGGGGCGGCGTCCGCGTCGTCCCGTCGAGCCAGCATCTGCACATCACGGTTGCGTCCAGGCCCATTCGTGCGCCTCTTGCGTCACTCGCAGCAGCCGGCGGGATCCCCGCCGCGCGAGCGTCCGGCGGCGGGGCGCCGAGTCTAGCCCGTGCCTTCGCCCAGCAGGAACCGCGCGACGCGATCGCCGGGCCGGCGCCCGGATGCGCGCCGGGGGCGGCGCGTGGCGGCACCCCCCACGCGCCCGTGTTCCTGCCGCCGGCCCGCGAGCCTCGTACCGCCCGCCTCCGGGGGACCAGCCGCGGCCCCGCCCACCGCCCTCGCGCGCCGCCCCTGAGCTCGCCGCACGCTCGCCCGGCCGCGGCGCAGGGGGCCGCGTCGCGCGCTTGCCCGCACGCGGCGCCTTGCCTAGCCTAGCCGCGATGCCCTCGAAGAACGACAGCTCCATCGTGTGCCCGTCGTGCGGCGCGAACAACGCCTCCGTGACGGCGAGCGGGCGCTGCATCGCGTGCGGCGCCAGGATGGGCTCGCTCGCGCCTTTCCGCGACGCCGAGCTCGACCGCCACCGCCGCTACCAGCAGGAGGGCTTCTCGATCCTCTGGTGCCTCATCGCCCTCGTCCTGCAGAGCGTGCTCACCGCGGCCCTCGTCGGCGGCCTGCCCATGATCGTGCAGCAGCTCGACTTCGAGGGGTCGAACGGGATGATCGTCGCCATCCCCGTCTGGTTCATCGGCGGCGTCCTCCTCGGCATGATCTCGCCCGGAAAGACGTTCCTCGAGCCGGTCGTCGCGTCGTTCCTCGTCGCGATCCCGACCGTCTTCTACCTCCTGCACAGCCAGACCGTCCGGACGATGCCGCTGTTCATGTACGTGATCATGGCGCTCATCGGCGTGCTCTTCACGCTGATCGGCTCCTACCTCGGCGAGCGCATCCAGATGGGCCCGCCCGCGAAGCCGGCCGACTGAGGGCGCCCAGCGTGACGACGAGGCCCGGCGCGACGGGCAGCGCAGCGGCGGCGGACGCAGCAGGGACGGCGAAGGCGGCAGCGGCGGCGAGCGCAGCAGGGACGGCCGTCCGGCGGATCGCCGCGGCGAAGCGGATCGCCGCGGCGCTCGCCGCCGTCGCCATGGTCCAGGCGGCGCCCGGGTGCGGCCGATCGGCCGAGCAGCAGGAGGCGGACGCGCTCCTGCATGCGATCGACGTCCTCCGTGACGCCCCGAGCGAGCCGCGCGAGGCGCGCGAGGCGCTGCTCGCGGAGCTCGAGCGCCAGCCCGCATCGACGCCGCCCGCCGCGAGCGCCAAGGACACGTGCGCGCGGGCCTACCGCCTGCTGCTCGACGCGACGGCCGCCGAGGCGCGCGTCCGCGCCCTGCTCGAGGCGCCCGACGGGGCCGCCGGGCCCGGCGCGCTGGCGGATCTCGTCGCGGCGGACGCGAAGGTCAAGGAGAGCGCCGAGGTCATGCCGAGGTGCGCCGAGGCGCTCGCGATCCTCCGCCGCTCGGGCCGGCGCGGGATGTGACGTCCCGCGTCGTCCGCGCCCGCGCCGGCGGCGTCCGCGCTGGCCGAGGCGCCCGCGCCGCGCGCCCCCGGGGAGGCGCGCCGTCCGCGCCCGCGCTGCGCGTCGCGCGGCGTTGAAGAGGGCAAGGGGATCCGCGCTCGCGGTCCCCTGTGCTAAGACCCGCCCTGCCATGTTCGACACGCTGACACGGGGCTTTCGTCAGGCCAGAAACCGCCTCGCCGGGCTCACGGAGCTCACCGCGGGCAACATCGACGTCGCGCTCCGCGAGGTACGGCTCAGCCTGCTCGAGGCCGACGTCGAGATCGGGGTGGTCAAGGCGTTCCTTGCCCGGGTCAAGGAGGCCGCGGTCGGCCGCACCCTGGAGACGCGCGTGAAGCACGCCGGCGAGGTCCACCAGGTCTCGGCGAGCGACCACTTCATCAAGATCTGCCACGACGAGCTCGAGGCGATGATGACCCACGAGGGCGACGAGATCGCCTGGGCCGACGGCGGGCCCACGGGCATCATGATGGTCGGCCTCCAGGGCTCCGGGAAGACGACGAGCTGCGCGAAGCTCTCGCGCTACCTCGAGAAGCAGGGGAAGAAGCCGCTGCTCGTCGCGGCCGACATGCAGCGCCCCGCGGCCGTCGAGCAGCTCAAGGTCCTCGGCGAGTCGCTCAAGATCCCCGTGTTCAACGTCCCGGGCGAGTCGCCGGTCGCCATCTGCGCCGCGGCCCGCGGCGAGGCGAAGCGGCTCGGCCGCGACGTCATCATCTACGACACCGCCGGCCGCCTCGCGATCGACGAGCCGCTCATGCAGGAGCTCGCGCAGATCAAGGACGCGACCAAGCCGGAGAACATCTTCCTCGTGGTCGACGCGATGATCGGCCAGGACGCCGTGAAGACGGCGCGCGGCTTCAACGAGCGGCTGTCGATCGGCGGCGTCGTGCTGACGAAGCTCGACGGCGACGCCCGCGGCGGCGCGGCGCTCAGCATCAAGGAGGTGACGGGCGCGCCCGTCCTCTTCACCGGCCTCGGCGAGACGACGGACAAGTTCGAGCCGTTCCGCGCCGACGGCATGGCGAGCCGCATCCTCGGCATGGGCGACGTCGTCGGCCTCATGCAGGACTTCGAGGAGGTCGTCGACCAGAAGAAGGCCGAGAAGGACGCCGCGCGGATGCTCCAGGGCGACTTCACGCTCGAGGACTTCCTCGATCAGGTGCGGATGATCCAGAAGATGGGATCGCTGAAGGATCTCGTCGACAAGCTGCCCCTCGGCGGCATGTTCCCGGGCGGCCTGCCCCAGGACGTGAACCTCGACGACCGGGAGCTCGTCCGCATCGAGGCGATCATCCAGTCGATGACCCGCCACGAGAAGAGCGACCCGTACGCGCTGGTCCGCGAGCCGAAGCGGGTGGAGCGCATCGCGAAGGGCTCGGGCTCGAAGCCCGAGGCGGTGAGCGAGCTCGTCCAGAAGTTCCTGTTCATGCGCCAGATGATGAGCGGCCTCGGCCAGAACATGGGCCTCATGGGCAAGATCCCCGGCATGAAGCAGATGGCCATGGCCAAGAACATGCGGGAGATGCAGAAGCAGATGATGGCCGGCGGCGGCATGCCCGGGATGGGGATGCCGGGCATGGGCTTTCCGGGCATGGGCTTCCCCGGGATGGGGATGCCCGGGATGGGGATGCCGGGCATGGGCGGCTTCCCGGGCGCCGGCGCCGGGGGCCCGAACATGACGAAGATGAAGACGCTCAGCGCCTCCGAGCGCAACGCGAAGAAGGCGCAGCGCAAGCGCGAGCGCGACGCCCGCAAGAAGGGGCGCAAGTAGCGGCGGCCGCGTGCGCGGGCCCTGCTGCCGGCGGCGCGTTGTTGACGGTGCGCACGGCGCGCGGTCGCTCGCGCTCGCCGCCGTGGCCTTCGCCGCCGCGTGCTCCCGGGGCGGCGGGGGCGAGCAGGAGGCGGCGCCGTCCGGGGCGACGGGTCGCGCGCCGGCGAGCAGCGGCGCGGGGGCCGGACAGAGCCAGAGACGACCGCCTGCCGTCGTGAAAGAGCTCTCGGTGCGCAAGCTCGCGCCCGGCGCGGCGGTCGTCATCGACGGCCGCCTCGACGAGCCGGCGTGGCAGGCGGCGGCGACGACAGGCCCGTTCGTCAACGTGGGCACGGGCCGCGAGGACCGGTCGCTGCCGACGCAGGGCGAGGCGCGGCTGCTCTGGGACGACGGGTTCCTCTACGTCGGATTCGACGTCAGCGACAGGACGATCACCGGCGGGTTCCCCGAGGGCGCGCGCGACCCGCACCTCTGGGAGCGGGACACCGTCGAGGTGATGATCGATCCCGACGGCGACGGAGATAATAAAGACTATTACGAAATTCAGATAAACCCTCAGAACCTCGTCTTCGACTCACAGTTCGACGACTACAACGCTCCGCGGGGCGGCCCGAGCGGGCCCTTCGGCCACCAGGAATGGAGCGCGGGCCTCGAGAGCGCGGTGGCGCTGAGGGGGACGATCGACGACGACTCGGACGAGGACCGGGGCTACGTGGTCGAGGCGAAGATCCCGTGGAGATCGTTCGCGAAGGCGAAGGCGGCGCCGCCGTCGCCGGGGGACGCGTGGCGGATGAACTTCTACGCCATGCAGAACAACGGCGGGGCCGCGTGGTCGCCGATCCTGGGCGACGGGAACTTCCACAGGGCGCGGCGGTTCGGTCGGGTCCGGTTCGTCGGGACCGGGGGCGAGACGGGCGGCGCGGGCGCGGGCGACGCGGGCGCGGCGCCCGTGGCGGCGCCATCGGCGAAGCCGCCCGGCGCGACGGGCGCTGCGGGCGAGAGGCCGGGCGCCGCGGCGCCCTCCGCGCCGGCTGGAGCCAAGCCGGGCTACCGGGCCGATCCGCCGGACCGCTGAGCCGCGCGTCCGGCGCTTCGAGGCTCGCCACCACGCGCGAGCGCGCTGTTCTCCGGGAGGAACAGGTGTCTCTTCCAGAGAGACAGGGTGCTCGACGGCCTCGTGCTCAACTCCGGCGATCAGGGGAGCGATGATCCTCGTTTTCGGCGCAAACGCGGGAGCTCGTCGCCGGACGCTCGGTCCGCTCGCCGTGGCCTCATGTTTGCCAGGACCTTCGCCGTACGCTTCGTCTCTCGCCGACAACGTCGCTTCGACGACCCGACTGACACCCGCCAAGGCTGACACGCTTCCGACGCTCCTGGAGGTATCTCATGAGGTCTCAATTCATCACGACAGTCGCTTTCGTGGGCCGCATCGACGGTGAGACGCGTTGCGCGTTCTGGGCCGAGGAGCCCACGGAGCACGGCTTCGACCCGTCGCGCCTCGTCAGCGTGGATCTGGCCCTCACCCCTTCGGCCGCCGCGCGCGGCGAGACGAGCTGGGACGCGGTCCAGGTGGACGACAGCACGGTGAGCCTGAGCGGCGCGCTCACCGGCACCACCCTCGGGCCGCGCTGGCCCGAGATGCAGCTCAGCGGCGTGGTGCTGCTCGAGGCGACGATGTGGAGGCGGCTCGCGGCGGCCGCGCACCTGACGTGCCCGCCGGCCGGGGCCACCGGGCACGACTACGAGTACCAGACGGTCGTGTACTGGCCTCACCGGAGCGACCCGCGGGCGGGCCAGCGGTACACAGGCTACCACGCCGAGATCCTGGAGGCGCGCGGCACCCTCGCGAAGGTGGCTGTCTACAGCAGCGGCGGAGCGGCGCGCGGCGCGAAGCCGTCGGTGACCTGGATCGATCTCGCCTCCCCCGAGCAATGCGACGTGGGGCGCGGCAGCCTCACGCAGATTGGCGTCGGCGACGCCCCGAAGAAAGGAGCGCTGTTCCTCGCCACGGGCACCGTCACGACCGCTGCCGCCGCCCCGCGTGGGCCGAAGATCCCGCCGTGGGCGAGCGAGAGCGTGAGCCCCAAGATCCCGCCGTGGGAGGGCGAGAGCGCCAGCCCCAAGATCCCGCCGTGGGAGGGCGAGAGCGCCAGCCCCAAGATCCCGCCCGGTCTCGGCGAGGTGTCGCCTTCCGGGCTCGCTGCGGGATACGAGAAGTGAGCGCGATCCCCCCGATCTCGGTGATGGGGCCGGCGGAGGATCCCGTCCTCCGCGGGATCGTCGAGCGGTGCCCGCGCATCGTGCAAGTGGCCTCGCTCGACGCGCTCGCGCTGCACCTGGAGCGCCGCGCGGCGGCGGAAGGCCCCACCACCCTCGATCTGAACGGCCACTCCACCCCGCACAATCTCCTGCGTTTCGCCGGCGTGGTGGTGGATCTGTTCCAGCCCGAGGTGGCGGCGTTCTTCTCCGGGTTGTCGGAGAGCGGGGTCCTCGATCGGCTCCACGTGTCCGGGGTGCGCCTGCTCGGCTGTCACACCGCGCTCGGGCCGGTGGCGCAGCGCACCCTCCGCCGGCTCTCCCGCACCCTGCGCCGGCCCGTCTGGGGCACGGTCACTGGGCTTCTGAAGAGCCACTACGACGCCGAGGGGCTCAATCCCGCCTTTCGCCGCCTGCTGGTCGAAGCAGCGGGCTCGCCCGTGCAAGCCGCCTCGGCCGCTGGGATCCGTATGCATTGAGCGACGGAGGGGGCATGCTCACGGCCACGGTCGGGCAGGAGCACGGTCGCTCGCGGCGCGAGCCGTCCGTGGAAAGGGAAACAGAGGATGTTCACGAAGCTCGGGCTCCGGAATTTCAAGTCCTGGCGTGGCGCACATGCGTTCGACCTCAGGCCGCTCACGCTGGTGCTCGGCGTCAACTCGGCCGGCAAGACGAGCCTGCTCCAGCCGCTCTTGCTCCTGAAGCAAACCATCGAGTCGCCCGACCGGCTCCTTTCGCTCAACCTGGGCGGGCAGCCCGGTGAGATGCTGGACCTCGGCAGGCTCTCCGACGTCGTCTCCGGGGGCGACGTGCGCGCCGGGCTCGGCTTCCGCCTGACGTTCGGCCCCGTGAGCATCGGGAAGGGGGCCGCGCCGCGCACGCTCGGCTCCGTGGACTACGAGGTGGAGGTCGGCGCCGCCGAGGACGAGAATCCCTACGTGGAGCGGCTCTCGTACGCCACCGCCGAGGGCGCCTACGCCGTCGCGCGCCAGCGAGACGGCGCCTACGCGCTCTCCGCGCCGGGCGGCCCTTTGCCCGACGACCGGCGAGCTCGGCGGACCTACGAGCCCGAGCGCTCCGTCGGCTTCTCGGCCGATGCGGTCGCCGCCCTCGGCGCCTCGGGGGCGGACGCGCAGGATCTCGCGCTCGCGCTGACGCGGGAGCTCCAGCGGCTCGCCTATCTAGGGCCCCACCGGAGCGTGCCCACGCGCCACTACGCCTGGACGGGGCGCTCGATAGGACAGCTCGGAGCGAGCGGCGAGCACGCGATCCCGGCGCTGATCGCGAGCCTCGTCGGCCGCCACGCCGACGGGTCCGAGCGGGGCCGCCTCGTCGAGCAGGTCTCCGCGGGGCTCGCGCGGCTCGGGATCGCGGACAGGATGGAGATCGAGCGCCAGGCGACGACGTTCTTCCAGGTCATGATCACCTTCCAGGGCCACCGGACGAACCTGCTCGACGTCGGCTTCGGGGTCTCCCAGGTCCTGCCCGTGGTCACCGCGGCGTACTTCGCGCCCGAGGGCTCGACGGTGATCATGTCGGAGCCCGAGCTCCACCTGCACCCGCTGGCGCAATCCGCGCTCGGCGATCTGCTCGTCGAGGCCGTGCGGGAGCGCCGGGTGCAGCTCCTCGTGGAGACGCACTCGGAGCACCTCTTCCGGCGGATCCAGACGCTGATGGCCGAGGAGCGCATCACGCCGGACGAGTGCGCCATGTACTTTGCCCGGTGCGATGGAGGGGACTCGGTGCTGGAGCCGCTCGAGGTGAACGGGTACGGGCGGGTCGCGAACTGGCCAGACAAGTTCTTCGGTGACACGGTGGGCGAGGTCGAGCGGCAGATGGAGCGGATGCTCGATCGCATGGAGAAGGACGAGCAACGTGGCTGATCATGTCGTCGACACCAACGTGCTCATCGTCGCGAGCGCCGCCGATCCTGCCTCGCCGTTCAAGGACACCCACGTCCCGACGGGCGAGCGGAGGATCGTCTTCGCGTGGCTCAAGGATTTTCGCGCCGATGACGGCCGCCGCCTGATCATCGACAGGGCCCGCGGCATCCTGCGCGAGTACAGGAGGAAGCTGACGGCCCAGGACTACGGCATCGTCGTGGCGATGGAGAAGCTCCGGACGGCGGCGTTCGTCTCCGTGCAGTACGACGGCGAGTACGCCGTCGTGCCCGAGCGGCTCGCTCGCTTCGACAACTCCGACAAGAAGCTCGTGGCGGCGCACCTCGCGCACCGGGCCGAAGGCGGTCAAAGCACCATCGTCAACGCGTGCGACACCGACTGGCACGAGCACGAAGAGGCGCTCTCCGCAGAAGGGGTGATCGTGGAGCAGCTCCTCCCGGCGTGGTGCCAGAGAGAGTTCTGGCGCAAGAACCCCGAGAAGATGCCTCCCGGGGCCGGCGATCGAGGACAGGACGGAGCCGGCCCCCCCGACCCCGGCGCCATGCGCTAAGCTCCGCGCCCTGTGCCCGTCCTCACCGCTCACGATCTCCACAAATCCTTCGGTCCGCAGACCATCCTCGACGGCGTCTCGGTCAACATCCGCACGGGCGAGCGGGTGGGACTCGTCGGCGTCAACGGCTCCGGCAAGAGCACGCTCGCCCGCATCCTCGCCGGGGTCGAGCAGGCCGACAGCGGCACCATCGCGCGCCGCCGCGGCGCGGAGATCGGCGTCCTCTCGCAGGATCCGGTCTTCGAGCCGACCGACACGGCGCGCGACGTGGTGCTCGCCGGGCTCTCCGCCTGGCACGCCGCCAAGGCCCGCCACGACGAGGTGAGCCGGGCGCTCGCGGCCGGCTCGGGGGACGCCGAGGCGCTCCTCGCCGAGCAGGCCGAGGCCGGGGCCGACGTCGAGCGGCTCGGCGGGTGGGACATGATGCACCAGGTCGATGCCATCATCGGCCACGTCGGCGTCACCCGGCCCGACGCGCCCATGAGCGTGCTCAGCGGCGGCGACCGCAGGCGCGTCGCGCTCGCCCGCCTCCTCGTGTCGCGGCCCGCCCTCGCCGTGCTCGACGAGCCAAGCAACCACCTCGACGTCGAGACGGTCGAGTGGCTCGAGCGCTACCTCGTCGAGGAGCACCCCGGCGCGCTCCTCCTCATCACCCACGACCGCTACCTGCTCGACCGCGTCGCGGAGCGCACCCTCGAGATCGACAAGGGCAAGGTCTACAGCTACGACGGCGGCTACGAGGAGTACCTCGAGCAGAAGGCCGAGCGCCTCGCGCTCGAGGCGCGCACCGAGTCGAACCGGCAGAACTTCCTGCGCACCGAGCTCGAGTGGCTCCGGCGGCAGCCGAAGGCGCGCACCGGAAAGCAGAAGGCCCGCATCCAGCGCGCCGAGACGACCAAGAGCGCGCCGCCGCCCAAGGCGGAGCGGACCGCGCAGCTCTCGGTGGAGTCGGTGCGCACCGGCAAGACCATCCTCGAGCTGAAGAAGCTCGGCCTCTCGCTCGACGGCAAGTGGCTCGTGCGCGGCCTCGACTTCACCCTGACCAAGGGCGAGCGCGTCGGCATCGTCGGCCGCAACGGCACGGGCAAGACCACGATGCTCCGCGCGATCCTCGGCCAGCTCGGCGCCGAGGGCGACGGCGCGGCCGCCGAGGGGCCCCGCATGGAAGGCGAGGTCGTGCTCGGAAAGAACTCGAGCGTCGCGTACTTCGACCAGCACAGGAGCGGGCTCGACCTCGACAAATCGATCTTCGAGAACATCGCGGGCTCGCACACGCGCGTCGAGGTGGGCGGCCGGTCCATGGACGTGCGCAGCTACCTGGAGCGGTTCCTTTTCGATCCGAACAAGGCGCGGCAGCCGGTGGGCTCGCTCTCTGGCGGCGAGCGGGCGCGGGTCGCCCTGGCGAAGATGCTCACCCAGAGCGTCAACGTGATCATCCTTGACGAGCCCACGAACGATCTCGACGTGATGACCCTCGCCGCGCTCGAGGAGATGCTCATCGAGCTCGACGGCTCGGCGCTCGTCGTGACCCACGACCGCTGGTTCCTGAACCGGGTGGCGACCTCGATCCTCGCGTTCGAGGGCGACGGCCGGGTCGTGCGGTACGCGGGCAACTACGACGCCTACCGCGAGCAGCGCGCGAACGCCGCGATCGAGACGGAGGCCGAGGCGCGGGCCGCGAAGGCCCAGGCGGCGGAGGCCCGGCCGGCGGCGGCGCCGGCGAAGGCCGCCGCGAAGGCAGGTGGCGCGCCGAAGCTCACGTACGCCGAGCGCTCCGAGCTCGACGGCATCGTCGGGAAGATCGACGCGGCCGAGCAGAAGGTCGCCGAGCTCGAGGCGAAGCTCGCCGACCCGACGCTCTACGCGAGCCGCGGCGCGGACGTGGCGGGGCTGCTCTCGGAGCTCGAGCGCGCCAAGCAGGAGGCGGCGCGCCTGGTCAGCCGCTGGGAGGAGCTCGAGACGAAGCGCGAGGCCGCCGGCAAGGCGTGACCGGGCGCGACGGAGCGCGAGGCCGGCGGCCATCGGTGCGGGGGGCAGGGCGCAGGGGCGACCTGCCTCGCACGACGGCCTTGTCGGCGCGGCGCCGCCCGGCGACCATGGCCTCATGATGACCGTGTTCGAGGTGCACCTCGCCGAGGGATCCGACGGCGCCGGCCTGCTCAGCGACGAGGTCCTGAGCGAGACAGGCGCGCAGGTGATGACGCTCCAGGAAGCGGCGCTGGTCGGCTTCCAGGGCCTCCAGGCGCTCGACGGCTCCGGCAACGTCCGGCTCATCGCCGTGCGCGCGCGCGACGCCGCCTGGATCCACCGTTGCCTGGAGACCCACGGGGCCGTCGCTGCGTTCCGGGCTCACCAGGTCGACTGAGCCACATCGCACCCGCTGCTCGACCGACCCCCGCGACGCCCTGGCGCGGCGTCCCCCCTGCGCGCTGTGGCGGGGGACTTCGGCCGAAGGTGGAGGGCTTTGGAGTCGCCAAGGCGCCATAAGACGCCAAAAGACGCCAAAAGACGCCAAAAGACGCCAAGATTTTTGTATTTTTCTTGGCGTCTTATGGCGCCTTGGCGGTTCCATCATTCCTTCCATCCTTCCGTCAGGGTAGGGGACTTCCCCCACCATCCCGCGCGCCTTGTCCGGAATGCCGTGGATGCCAGTCCGGCCGGCCGGCGCACGGAACATGAAGTCCCGACAAGCCCGCTGAAACAGGCGAAGCTCGCCTCCACGAACATCGATGAGATCCGGTGTCCATCACCACGCATGGAGCGCCTCCCGCGCGCCACCTTCGCGCGTCCCTGGCCCGCAGGAGGCTCGTTCTACTGTGTCTCGTATCACTAGAAATATGCTGTGTGGTTGCACTGTCTACCGACGATGGTAACAACACCGCATGTCTCACTCCTCTCTACGTAGTCATACGCTCCTGGCGTTGTTCGCGGTCTCCGCGTTCGCGCCGGGTTGCGGCTCGGAGCGGCCGCAAGCGGGCGATACCAGGCCGCCGGGCGCCGAGCCCGGTCAGGGGGCGCCCTTCGAGAACCCCGGCGGCATGTGGATGCCGGAGCAGATGCGGCAGCACAAGGACCAGCTCAAGGCGCTCGGGCTCGAGATCGATCCCGAGTCGCTCGCCGATCCCACGGCGTCCCCGCTCGGCGCGGTGGTGAGCCTGGGCGGCTGCTCGGCCTCGTTCGTCTCGCCCGATGGGCTCATCGCCACGAACCACCACTGTTCGACCAGGGCGCTCCAGTACAACTCCACCCCGGAGCAGGACCTCCTGACGAACGGCTACCTCGCGAAATCCCGCGCCGAGGAGCGATGGGCCGGCCCCACCGCGCGCGTGCTCGTGACCCGCGCGTTCCGCGACGTCACCGCCGAGGTGCGGCGCGGCATCGAGGCGATCCAGGGCGATCTCGAGCGCTACGAGGAGATCGAGAAGCGCAAGAAGCAGCTCGTCACCGCGTGCGAGGAGGGGCGCCCCGAGATCCGCTGCTCCATCGCCGAGTACTTCGGCGGCGGCCAGGTCTCGTTGATCGAGCAGCTGGAGATCAAGGACGTTCGCATCGTCTACGTCCCCCAGGAGGCGATCGGCAACTTCGGCGGGGACATCGACAACTGGCGCTGGCCGCGCCACACCGGCGATTTCGCCTTCTTCAGGGCCTATGTCGGCAAGGACAACCGGCCTGCGGCCCACGCCGAGGACAACGTGCCTTACAGGCCGGCGCACCACCTGAAGCTCGCGTCGTCGCCGCTCCGCCAGGGCGACCTGGTGATGGTCGCCGGATACCCCGGCACGACGAACCGGCTCCGGACCGCGGCAGAGGTCGAGTCCGCCGTCTCATGGCTGTACCCGAAGCGGGTGTCGTTCTACGAGGAGTCGATCGCCCTCCTGGAGGAGCTCGGCAAGAACGACCCGGCCCTGCGGATCAAGGCGGAGCCGACCATCCAGGGCTACGCCAACTACCTGCTCAAGACGCGCGGCCTGCTCGACGGGCTGGTCCAGGGCGGGCTGGCCAAGGAGAAGGCCAAGCAGGAGGGCGACCTCAAGGCCTGGATCGACGCCGACCCCGAGCGCAAGGCGGCCTACGGCGGCGCGATCGAGCGGATCGCCGCGCTGCACGCCGAGCAGCGGGCGACGCGCGACCATGACGCGGCCGTGTCGGAGATCGCCTCGTCGGCGAGGCTCCTCGACGCCGCGGTCACGATCGTGCGCATGGCGGAGGAGCGACCGAAGGCCGACGCCGAGCGCGAGGCCGAGTACCAGCAGCGCAACTGGGAGCGCCTCGAGCAGGCGCAGGCGTCGCTGCAGAAGTCGTACGACCGCGCGATCGATCGGAGCACCTTCAAGCTGGCCACGCGGCGCGCGCTGCAGCTCGATCCGAAGGACAGGCCCGCGCTGCTCGGGGCCCTCGCGGGCGGGCAGGCACAGACGGAGGCCGGCATCGCCGCGGCGATCGACGCGATCTACGAGAAGACGGCGCTCGAGGACGCGGCGACCCGGATCCAGCTGCTCAAGACGGCGACGCTCGAGGAGCTACAGGCGAGCCGGGATCCGATGATCCGCCTGGCGCTCGAGCTCGCGCCGGTCGACAAGGCCATCGAGGCGCGCGACAAGGCCTACGCCGGGGCGATGGCCCTCGTGAAGCCGCGCTTCGTCGAGGCGCTCCGCGCGCACCGGGGCGGCCTCCTGGCGCCCGACGCGAACGGCACGCTCCGCGTCACGTACGGCACCGTGCGGGGGTACCGCCTGCAGGCCGACAAGCCGGTGGTTCGCCCGTTCACCACCCTCGGCGAGGTCGTGAAGAAGAGCACCGGCGAGGCGCCGTTCAACACGCCGGCGACCCTGCTCGAGGCCGCGCGCGAGAAGCGGTTCGGCCCGTACGTGGACAAGGACCTCGGCGAGGTGCCGGTCTGCTTCCTGAGCGATCTCGACATCACGAACGGCAACTCCGGCTCTGCCACGCTGAACGCGCGCGGCGAGCTCGTGGGCCTCGCCTTCGACGGCAACTACGAGGCGATGGCGTCCGACTGGCTGTTCATGCCGTCGATCACCCGGACCATCCACGTCGATCACCGCTACATGGAGTGGGTGATGGACGCGGTGTCGGGCGCGGACGCCGTGCTGAAGGAGATGGGCGGCAAGCCGGCCATCGACTGAGCGCGACGCGACCTCGAGAGCACGATCGCGAGGACGCCGGCGCGGGTCACGCGCCGGCGTCGTCGGACGACACCCGCACCTCTCCCTCGGCCACCGTCCAGAGGATCGACGTGCAGCTCCGCCCGAACGCCCTGTCGTGCGTGACGAGGAGCAGCGCGCCCGGGTAGTCGGCGAGGGCGCGCTCCAGCCGCTCGATCGAGGGCAGGTCGAGGTGGTTGGTCGGCTCGTCCAGCACGAGCGCCCACGCGTGTTGCCCGAGGCCCAGCGCGATCATCAGCTTGCGCGCCTCGCCGGGCGACGGCCGCGCCGACCCGAGCAGCGGCCCAGGCTCCACCCCGAGCGCGGCCACCAGCGACATCACCCGCCCGCGCTCCTCCGGAGGGAGGCGCCGCGCCCTCGCGAGCAGGGCCTGCTGCTCTGCCTCGTCGAGCTCCTGCGGCACATGGAGCACCTTGTCCGCCGGCACGCGCGCGCCGGCGAGCAGCGCGTTCACCAGCGTCGTCTTGCCAGCGCCGTTCGGGCCCGCGATACGGATGCGGTCCTCGCGGCCGACCGAGAGCCGCACGTCCCGCAGCAGGGGCCGCCCCTCGCGCTCGCCGCCGGCGTGGATCCGGGGCGCGTCGAGCACGAAGAGCCACGGCGCGGGCGATCGCTCGTAACCGACGAACACGCTGCGGCCCACCGCCTTCTCGAGCTCGAGCTCTCCCGTCTCGGCCGAGACCTTCTCGAGCTTGCGCCGGGTCACGCCGACGTTGCGCGACAGCCGCGCTTCGGCCGAGGACACGCGGAAGTCCGCGAGCAGGCCCCGGGCGTCGCTGTCGCGCGGGCCCTTCATCCGCCGCTTCGTGCTCCGGTCCGCGTCGGCCGAGGCCTGCGCCCGCCGCTCGTCGCCGAGGCGGCGGCGGAGCTGCCGCTCCTCGGCGCGCAGCCGCTGGTGCGCCTCCTCGCGCCCGCGCGCCTCGGCCTCCCAGAGCGCTTTTGCCGCGCTGTACCCGCCGGGATAGAGCCTCGCCGCGGCCCGCTCGACCCGGATCGTGCCGGTGGTCAGCGCGTCGAGGAGCTCGCGATCGTGCGAGACGCACGCCCCGATCCCCTGGAACCCCGCGAGCGCGCCGGCGAGCAGCGCCCGCGCGTCCGCGTCGATGTGGTTCGTCGGCTCGTCGAGCAGGAGCAGGTCCGGCGCCGCGGCGAGCGCCGCGCCGATCTGCCACCGCTTGCGCTCGCCGGGCGACAGCGTGGCCCAGCGCCCGAGCTCCGCCGGATCCAGCAAGAGCTCGCCGCGCAACCTGCGGGCGGCGCCGTCCTCGGCGTCGGCCAGCGCGTGGATGGCCGCGTCGGCGTGCTCCACGGCCTGCGGGCAGACCGCGACGGTCGCGCCCCGCGGATCGAGCCGCAAGCTCCCCGCCTCGGGCGTGAGCTCGCCGGCGAAGAGCCGGAGGAGCGTCGTCTTGCCGGCTCCGTTCGGCCCGACGATCCCGTACCACCCCGGGGTCAGGCACAGATCGACGTCCGCGAGGATCGTGGACGCGTCGGAATAAGAGAAGGAGAGGCGCTGCGCGCGCAACGACGACATACGAGCTCCTGAATCCTGAGGGCCACATGGCCCGGTCACGGGACGGGCAGGCTGCCTCGCGCGGCCAGGGAGCAGGGGTGCCACCTGTCGCGCTCGCGACCTGCGACGGAGACCGATTCAGGAGCTGATCTTCACCGGAGCACTCTCCTCTTGCGTCAGCCGCATTCTGTAACAGACGGCCAAGGCCCACGCAACCGCGGCTCCGCGGTCGTGGGTGCCTCTCGGCTCGGCGCGCTCACGCGGCCAGGAAGCCGCCGTCGACCGGGATCGCGCCGCCGGTCACGTAGCCCGCGCCCTCGGAGCACAGCCACAGCGCGGCGCCGGCGATCTCGTCCTCGGTGGCCATCCGCGCCATCGGATGCTGCGCGACAAGCGCCTGGACCAGCTCGGGCGCGAACGCCTCGGCCTGTTGCATGGCGGGCGTGCGGGTGACGCCGGCGCAGAGGGCGTTCACGCGGATCCCGAGCGGCGCCACCTCGAGCGCCACCGAGCGCGTCATCCCGAGGACCGCGTGCTTGGACGCGACGTAGGCGTGGTGCGCCGGCTTCCCGGCGACGCCGTAGATGGAGCTCATGTTGACGATGGCGCCCCCGCCCGACGCCAGCATGGCCGGGATCTCGTGCCGCATGGCCAGCCAGATCCCGCGGGCGTTGGTCGCCATCACGTCGTCCCACACCGCCTGATCGGCGCGCTCGAGGCGGGCCATGTCGCCCCCGACGCCCGCGCAGTTCGCCGCGAAATCGAGCCGGTCGAAGCGCCTCGTCGTCTCTTCCACGGCGCGCTTCATCGAGGCGTCGTCCCGCACGTCGGTCTGGACGAACAGCGCCTGCGCGCCCTCTCGCTCGAGCGCGGCGCAGGCCCGCTGTCCGGCGTCGCCGTCGCGCGCGGCGATGGCGACGCGCGCCCCTCCTCGCGCGAACGCGCGCGCGGTCGCGAGGCCGATGCCCGAGGTGCCCCCGGTAATGAGGGCGACCCGTCCGGCGAAGTCGTAGGTGATCATGAAGCTCCCTTTCCTGGTGGAATCACGCGGTGCTCGCGCCAAGCCCGCGCTGGATGAACTGGACCGCCTGCTGGGCGAGGCGGCGGCGGCGCTTCGGGCCGAGCTGCTTTCGCAGCGCGTCGGAGGCCAGCACCTCGTGGAGCTCGGCCCCGAGCTCCTGGAGCACCGCCTCGGTCAGCCCGGGGCCGATGACGGCGGCGACCAGCCGGGTCGCCACCTCGAGGCTCGTGTCGGTGGAACGGACGGCGCCGCTCGCGACGCCCTCCTCGAGCAGGGCCCGGAGCTCCGCGGCGCCGGCCTCGCAGATGGCCTTGTGGAGGCCGCGGACCTCGACCGTCGCGCTCGGGTCGGCGGCCGCGGCCGACAGGCGGGCGAGGCGCGGGTGCTCCACGAGGAACGCCATGCCGCGCTCGATGTGGACCTCCAGGCGAGCCCAGAAGTCGCCCTCCAGGCACGCGGCGCCGAGGAACGCGCGCTTCTGCCGCGGCACCTCCTCGGTCAGGAGCCACCGGTAGAGATCGAGCTTGTCCTCGAAGTACTGATAGAAGCTCCCCTTGGGGATGCGCGCGCGGCGCGCGATCTGCGAGAGCGAGGCCTCGGCGTACGGGCGATCCGCGAACTCGGCGATCGCCTCGCGCACGAGGCGGTCCCGCCGCTCCTCGGGCAACCCAAAGAACGTGCTCTTCGGCATGCGACCGGTCAGTCATATGACCGGTCGGTCGCATCGTCAAGGCGGGACCGGGCGCGCCCCTGGCCGCTGTTCAGCGGTTCAGCACCGGGCACGCCCTGAGCACGACGAAGGAGATCCCTGAGCACAACCCGGGAGTGCCCAGAGCGTGACCCCGATCCCAAACGGACCTCATCCCAAACGCGCCTCCGGCGTGGGTCGGCGCGCCTCCGCAGGAGGTGTGGTTCCAGGGAGAGGCCCCCTCGTTCGAGGTCACGAGATCGAGCCGAGCGTGACATCGAGCGACGCGCATCATGGAGGACGGCGCTGGGAAGCGTGACAGCGCTCCGCTCGAGCGAGGCGTTCATTTTGCATAGCGGGCCGGCGCACGCTCGTGCGGCCGTGCATTCCTGCAATGCACGTCACATCGATGGCGAAAACCTTCGCCGTCAGCATTCCAGGTCGACGCCGCGGGCGTTGGCGCCGGCGCACGCCTGCGGCGTTCTCGTTTCCACGGCTCGCTCCATCCGGAGCGCAGCGCGGGCGGCTCCGGGTCACGCTCCATGCCTTCACGGGTGAAACCCGAGTCGACTGCATCTTGCATTGCTGCACAGCCGCTCGCGATAGACGACGTCGATCATCCAGAGATCATTGCGCTCATCGATCGCAACGCATCTCCAGCGGATGGCCATCGAGGTGTCGCTCGGGGGCAGTCGATGTTCTCGGCGCCTGCTGGCGCGGCGCGGGCCGCAGGCGCTGAAATGTATTTTTATTCACGCGGCATGTCGTGGCGGCTCGGCCATCGTATTGAAGTGTTGGAAGATTCGTTGTCCTCGGGTTTTTGATCACGACGAGGTCGTCGTGTGAAGTCCGCAAATAAGAATACAGTTGCGCATTCGTCCGCATGGTATAGGATGCTGTCATCAGATGGAGGAGCACCCACGAACCATCGGACCCCTGCAGCCATGAAGAGAGCCTAGCGGCTCTCTCGCTTGCTCTGGTCTCATGATGCACCGGGAGATGCCCTGGAAGCAGCCCAGGCGCTCGTGAGTCGCATGCTCGCATCCTGGCGAGCGCAGCGACGACCGAGGAGTGCAGCCGTGTCGTGCGGACGCCGAGCGTTGGCTCGGGCCGCGTGGCGGCTGTTCAGCGCCCTGCTCGCGGGAGAAGCGCCCAGGTGACCACGCGCTGGAGCATCGCGGAAACGCGGCTTGCGGGTTCCGTTTCGTCCTCCTTTCAGCGCTAGGGGCCAGCTGCCTCAGGGCAGCACCGAATCGACGCCGTCGCGTCGCCCAGCGCGCCATTTGAGGCAACACCCCACTCCAGGCTTATCGACGTGTGCCGCCACGGCGTTGCGGCTGCGTCCTGCCTTCGCCACAGGAAGAGCGCAATGACTCGACTTAATTTGTTCGCCCCCGAGGTCCGAGAGAACCCGTACCCCTTCTACGCGGCGCTGCGCCGCGAGTCGCCCGTGTGCCAGGTGGACCCCAACGGGATGTGGGTGGTCACCCGGTACGATGACATCGTGGCGGCGTTCAAGAACACGCAGGTGTTCTCGTCCGCGGGGCTGCGCGTCGCGTCGGAGCCGCCCTACCTGCGGCGAGATAATCCGCTGTCCAGATCGTTGCTACTCGCGGACCCGCCGCGGCACGGTCAGCTGCGCAGCCTCATCAACCGCGCATTCACCGCCACGACGGTGGCCTCGCTGGAGCCGCAGATGCGCTCCACGGCCGCGCAGCTCGTCGATCAGCTGGTGCAGCGCCGCACGGCCGACTTTCTCTCCGATCTGGCGCTTCGCGCGCAGGTCAGCGTCCTCGCCAGGCTGATCGGCTTTGACTCAGCGCTGGAGCGGCACTTCAAGCGATGGACGACTGACATCGTCAGCGTCGGCGCGGTATCTCCAGAAGATAATGCGCGGCTCGACGAGGTGCGTAAAACCATCGATGAGATGGAGCAGTACATGCTGGACCTGCTGGCGAGCCGCCGGCGGAAGATGGAGAACGACCTGGTCAGCGAGCTGCTCCGGTCCCGGACGGACGACGATGGGACCACGGACCAGGACCTCGTAGCCCTCCTCTTCCTGCTCCTCGTGGCAGGGCTCGAAACGGCGATAGCGCTGATGACCCAGATGGTGTTGATCCTCGCCCAGCGCCCGACGTGGATGGATCGCCTGCGCGCGGAGCCGGCGCTCATCCCGCGCTTCATCGACGAAGTCCTGCGCTTCGAGCCGCCGGTGCATGCCACGATGCGCCTGACCCTCTCCGAGACGGAGCTCGGCGGTACGCGTCTGCCCGCCCACGCCGTCGTTGCGCTCCTCATCGGTTCCGGTCTGCGTGATGAGACGAAGTTCCAGGAGGCGGACCGCTTCAACCCAGAGCGCCGCGACCAAGCCAACCTTGCGTTCGGACATGGTGCCCACTTCTGTCTCGGGGTCTTTTTGGCCAAGACGCAGGCCCGCGTGATGCTGGAGGAGCTGCTCCGCCGATGCCACCGAGTCGCGCTTGGTGCTGACCGCCTTGAATGGAATGTGTTCCTCAACACCCGCTGTCCGACGGCGCTACCCATCGAGGTGATTCCAGCGTCATCTCCTGCCACACGCGAGTCGCCAGCCGTTCAGGGAATCTGGTAAGGCATGTGCCGTCGCGAATAGGCCTCTACTCCATGGAATCGACTTGTGGTGGAGTTCGTCATGTCATCCGATCGAACTAGCGTCGTCGTCAGCAAGCGCGACGCTGGTGTATTCGAATACCCGTTTTCTGCGTCGTGTCACCCCGGGAGAGAGATCGCTGAGCAAAGGACCCTGGCGTGGGTTCGCCGATTGCGGCTGGTGCCGGACAGTCGGTCACTTTCGCGTCTCAAGGCGACGAATTTCTCCCACCTGGCGGCATGCCTCTTGCCGTCCGCGAGCACGCAGACGCTCCAGCTGGCATCGGACTTCACGGCGGCGCTGTTCCTCCTGGATGATGCGTACGACGAGGGGCAGCTCAGCACGGACCCGGAATCCGTCGAGTGGCTCAATGAGAAGTACCTGGGTGAGCTCTTCGGGTACACCGAGGCGGACATGAGCGATCCCCTCACGCGCGGGATGCTCGATGTACGTGAGCGCATCCGACGCAGCCATCCGCACTTCTTCCTGAATCGCTGGCTCTCGCACTTTCAGTACTACTACGAGGCCAACCTGTGGGAGGCGAATAACCGAAAGCAGATGAGGGTGCCGCATCTTGAAGAATACTTGATGATGCGGCGCTACAGCGGAGCTGTCTATACCTACTGCGACCTGCTCGAGCTGCTGCTCGAGCGGCCGCTGCCGCTCGAGGTCGTCCAGCACCCGTTGATTCAGACGGTTCGAGACATCTGTAATGACATCCTCTGCTGGACGAACGACTACTTCTCGCTCGGGAAGGAGCTGACCAACGGCGAGACGCACAACCTGATCATCGTCCTCCGGAACGAATGCGTGAGCACGCTGGAAGAGGCGATCGACCGGCTCAAGGACATGCACGACCGCCGGGTCGCGGAATACCAAGGCGTGAAGGAGAAGGTGCTCGCGCTCTGGGCCGACGACGAGATCCGCCTCTACCTGGACGCGGTCGAGGCCATGATCGCCGGAAATCAGCGCTGGGCGCTCGAAGCCGGTCGCTATTCTGGACTAGAAAGTTTGATCGTGCGCGCTGGATGAAGGCGAAGGAGCCTACCGGGCGCGCGCTTGCTTGGCGCCTCGCCCGGCGCCACGGCGGACGCCCTGAGAGAGGGTGTTTCTCAGGCGTGCAATCTCGTCGAGGTCCGCCGCATCGCGTAGGCGATACCCGCCTTGAGATTAGAGCGGGTCTCTATCGAGCCGAGGTCCACGCCGAGCGCGACCAAGCTCTGCGCCACCGCAGGGCGGAGCCCCGTCAAAATAGCCTTGCTTCCGAGCAGTCCCACCGCCTGGGCCAAGCTCATCAGCCTGCTCGCGACGCTCGTGTCCACGCTCTTGACCCCAGTGACATCGACGATCACGACCTTCGCGGAGCTGGACGCGACCCCTTGCATCGCGGTTTCAATCATCTGCGCCGCCCGTCTCTCATCGATGGTCCCGATGATCGGCATCACCATGACCTGATCGGTGATCGGTATGCAGGGCGTCGATAGCTCGAAGAGCCGATCCCGCTGCGTCTGAATGATGGCTTCCTGCATCTGGACGCGCTCTTCCTGCAGCCGGACCCGCTCGCCCAGCTCCACCTGCAGCTGGTCGTTGACGTCGCGGAGCTGCTCGTAGGACAGCCGGAGCTCCTCCGTGCGCGCGGCGACCTCCTGCTCGAGCCTCTCATAGAGCTTTGCGTTCTCGATGGAGATCGCGATCTGCGTCGAGAGGAGCTTCAGGAGATCGAGGCGACTCTGCGTGAACACGCCGGTGGACAGGTTGTTCTCGAGATAGAGCACGCCGACGAGCCGATTCTGACGGATGATCGGTGTGCAGATCACCGACTTCGGGCGCTTCTCCTGGATGTAAGGGTCGGCGGAGAACTTGGCCTCCTCCGTCGCATTGTCCAGCAGGACGCCTTTCTGGGTGCGCTGCACGTAGCTGACGATCGAGAGCGGCGCTCTGTTGAACGAGACGACGGGCGCGGACTTGAGCACGTGGACTTGCTTTGGCTGAAAGGTCCCCTCCACCTCGACGAAGAGGGCATCGCCACGCGCCAGGGCCAGCATGCCGGACTGCGCGCCGAGGTTCTCGAGCACGATCGTCATGAGGTTTTCCAGGAGCCTCTCCAGGACGATCTCGCTCGCCACGGCCTGCGACGCCTTCACCACGCTGAGCAGGTCCAGGACCGCGTCATCGTGGGTGGACGTCTCCGTCACCGACGTCGATTGGTCTGGCCTCCCCTCGAGCCTCAGATGGGGGAACGCGGCGACGAGGCTCTGGCACTTCGCGTCAGCGCCCCACAGCGCATAGCCCCGGTAGGCCATCGTCATGTAGTGCTGAGCGATCTCGCTCCGGCCCATCCCCCGGTAGAACGACGACGCAAGCTCACACCCTAGCGCCTCTTCCTGGATGTATCCGTGCTGTCGGGCTCCCGCGATCGCGCGATCGTAGAGGGCCATCGCCTCGATCATCGAGCGCCCCACGCGGGCCAGCTCCGCGCTCACCAGGTCGTGCTTGTGCTGGTTGTTCTCGGGCGCGTGGCGCGCCCACATCCCGAGCTTCTGCTGGTTCGCGTCGACCTTGGAGAGCGCCGCGTCCTGCTCCTCCTTCGAGAGCCGATCGAAGGCCGCGAGGATGGCGAGCGAGCAGTAGAAGTTCTGCTGCACGACGGTGGCGAACCCCGCCACGTCCTGGTACTCCTCACGGGCGCGAAGGCACTCATAGGCGAGCTTCGGCTCGCCAAAGAGGTAGAGCAGCATGCCCTTCGCGAGGTGCAGTGAGAACAACGATATACTGTTGTGCTCGAGACAGGGGATCATCGTCGTTTCGTCGAAGCTGTCGCCGACCAGGCGCAGCTTCTCCGCGGACGGATCTCGAAGGCAGCGCACGAGCTGCTTCCAGATCTTCACGTAATACAGCGGGTACTGCTGGTTGAGCTTCAGCGCGAGCTCGATGGAATGTGTCATTCGTTGCTCGGTCGTCCCCAGCTCTTCCCCGGTAATAAAGGAATATGTGGGGTGCTGACAGGCGCTGTACCCGACGTACTCGATGTCTCCTGTCTCCAGTCCGACCTGAACCGCATGACGCGCCGGTTGGGTCGTCTCTTTCAGGTGACGCTTCCAGTGGTGAATGGCGATGTAATTGAGCGTATAGATCTTGGATTCGAGCTCGATCGCCCCGAAGCGCTGGATGAGATCGATCGCCAGCTGTCCCAGCGCGAACCCCTGGTCTATATTGTTCATGAAACTGCACTGGATGTGGCCGTAGATGGCACAGGCGTATGCCGCGGAAGGTGAGATTCCGTGCTGTACGCAGATGTTCATCAGGGTGAATGCGATCAGCGGGACGAACTGGGGCTTCGCCATGAGGGCGGCCGGCAAGGAAGAGACGAGGATCCGGTTCGCGGCGAGCATTCGCCGATCGACGAGCACCGGCAGGTCCGCCAGGCGAGGTATGTCGATGTCAGCGGGCGGCGCCTCGCAGAGCGGTACCTCGAGCATGGCGAGCACGGCCAGGGCGATGTCGAGAGCATCCGCCAGCCGATGCTGCGACATGTAAAATTGAATACGCGTCTCGTAGACCCGGATCGTCTCCAGTACGTCCCTCGCATGGTCCACGACGATCTTCGCGCACGCCTCCGCGCGGTCGAAGTTGATCGTCAGGTACTCCAGCTCGACGAGATCCGTGTAGATGGCGAGCGACAGCTCGTGGTTCGTCTCCCACGAGTCCTCGGGCAAGAACGCGGCGGCCGCGCGGAGGCACTGCACCCCGGGGCCGTACGCCGTGGAGCGCCTCGCCTTCTGCCCGGCTCTCAGGTTGAGCGTCGCGGCCTCCTCGCGCTCCTGCCTGTCCACGATCATCTTTGCCCCCATGTTGAGGTGCATCACGATGTCGTAGATCCGGTCCTCGACGGACGCGGGAGGGCTCTCTCCGAGCATGAGCCGCCCCAGCTCCAGGTGGATCCGCTCCTGCTCGCCCTCCGCGAGCAGCTTGTAGGCCGCCTGCTGCACGCGGTCGTGGAGGAACTTGAACGTGACCGCGTCCTCGTCCGCGTCGTCGAGGAAGCGCGCGATCCCGTACTCACCGTCGACGGGCACGACGAGCCCTGCGTCGAGCGCGCCCCAGAGGTCCTCGTCGGTCGCGCGCCGGTTCTTCTGGTGGATGAGGGCGAGCATCCTCAGATCGAACTGGTTGCCGATGCACGCGGCGAGCTTCAAGACCCGCTGCGTCGCCTCGCCCAGGCCCTGTATCCGGCGGACCATCAGGTCGACGACGTTGTCCGCGACCTCCATCCGCTGGATGTCGGCGATGTTCCATCGCCAGGCGCCCGTCTCCGAGCTGAAGCGCAGGTGGCCTTCGCGGCAGACGCTCTCGAGGTACTGGATGGTGAAGAACGGGTTCCCGTGCGTCTTGGCGAAGATGACACCCGAGAGCTCGCGACACTCCTCCCGAGGCGCGTCGAGCGTGTCCGACACGAGCTGGTTGACGTGATCGGGCCCGAGCGGCGCCAGCGTGATCGTGCGCACGCGGGCCTCGCTCTTCCGGAGCGCGCCCAGCATCATCGTCAGCGGGTGCGCGTCGTCGACCTCGTTGTCGCGGTACGACCCGATCAGCAAGAGGTGGCGGATGTCCGGATCCTCGAGGAGCACGCTGAGGAGGTTCAAGGAACCCGTGTCGGCCCACTGGAGATCGTCGAGGAACAGCACGAGCGCCCGCGTCTTCAGCGCGATCGCGCCGATGAAGTTCCGGAACGTCAGGTTGAAGCGGTTCCGCGTCTCCATCGAGCCCAGCGCCGGGACGGGCGGCTGCTCGCCGATGATGAGCTCGATCTCCGGGATCACCTCGGCGATGACCCGCCCGTTCGGAGAGACCGCCGCGAGGATCCTGGCCCTCCAGTCGGCGAGCTCATTCCTGCTCTCCGTGAGGATCTGCCGGACGATCTCCCGCAGCGCCGCGAGCACGGCCGCGTACGGGACGTTGCGCGTGAACTGGTCGAACTTGCCAGCGGCGAAGTAGCCCGCCGCCTTCGCGATCGGCTTGTGGATCTCGTTGACGACCGCCGACTTGCCCACGCCGGAGTAGCCGGCCACGAGGACGAGCTCCGAGCGGCCGCCCTCCACCGCCTCCGGGCCAGACCCGCTGATGTCCCTGAAGGCCGCCATCAACGCGCCGACCTCGCCCTGCCGGCCGTACAGCTTCTGCGAGATCTGGAGCCGCGTGGGCTTGTCCCGCCTCCCCGGCACGAAGTCCGCCGCCGGCGCTCCGTGCTCCAGCATGTCGAGGCAGGCCTTCAGATCGGCCTTCAGGCCGAAGGTGCTCTGATACCGCTCCTCCGCCGTCTTCGAGAGCAGCTTCATGATCACCCGGGAGAGCGCCTCCGGGATCGCCGGCCGGATCAGGTGCGGCGCGACAGGCGTCTTCGCGATGTGATGGTGCACGAGCTCCAGCGGATCCGTCGTCTCGAACGGGAGGCGCCGCGTCGTGAGCTCGTAGAGCGTGACCCCGAGGGAGTAATAATCCGAGCGGAAGTCGATCGACCGGTTCATCCGGCCCGTCTGCTCGGGCGAGATGTACTGCAGCGTGCCCTCGCCGACCGACCAGGGGTCGACCACCGCCGCGCGCTCCCCAGGCAGGAGCGAGGCGATGGAGAAGTCCGTGAGCTTCGACGTGCGCACGTCGCTGTCGACGATGATGTTGCTCGGCTTGATGTCCTTGTGGACGATGTTCCGCTCATGGATCGCCCCGAGCGTGTCCGCGAGCTGGAGCGCTATCCTCACCGCCTGCGCGAGCCCGACGCCCTGCCCATTGCCGTCGATGATCGCCCGCAGCGAGCGACCGGCGAAGTACTCCATCACGAGCGCGGCGTAATCGAGCCGGACCTCGAGCTCGTGGACCCGCACGACCCCATCGAGGTCGAGGTGCTTCGTGATCTCGTACTGGCGCTTCAGGATCGCCACGTTGCGGGTGCCATTGACGCCCTTCCGCGCGACCTTGATGACGCACATCTTGCCCGTGCTCTTCTTCCGGCCGAGATAGACGCTGCTGCGAGCACCGTCGTGCAGCGTCTCGAGCAACTCGTGATTCAACAGCTCCACCATGACGGCGACCCCCTGGAGTGACAGGGCTACTTGCCCAGCGCGGCGTTCAGTCGGTATCTCGGTCCGTGTCAAGCTGCAGTCCCCCGCTTCACGGCAGCTCCTCGGGGCGCTAGATTCAAGGACGGCGACAGGCGGTCGCGCGATCCGCCGAGGGAGCGAACGTGCTCGGCGGGGCGCATCGCCCTACGCAATCGAAACGGACGGGTTGTGTCAAGGTCGAACCGCCGCGGGGCCGCGCGCCGATCGAGCGCTCACGGCTGGCTCCGCCGCCGAGACGCCGCGCGTCAGGCCCTCCCTGAGGCGCGGCGCTTTTCCTCATCGATAAGCAAGATTGAAATGAGCAACGATCGGCCCCTGACGGAGAAGTAAGGAGACGCCTGACCGAGTGACCGCTGCCATGTCGTCCCGACAACATGCGTCGCTCGGCGGGCGACAACGTGGGTCGGGTGGGTCGATCGACGCGGGCGTGGCGCGCTGTCGAGGCCCCCACGCCGCGGCGCTCCCGAGCGCGCCGCGGCGCCGGGCTGCCGGTCCGGAGCAGGCCCTGGAGCCCGCCCCGTTGTGGGATGGGCTGGTGTCGCGTGAGCCGATGTGGGGAGCAGCGCCCCGCCGGCGCTACTTCCCGGCGGCCGCCTCGGAGCCGGGTCGCCGAGGCTCCCGCGCGCCGGCGAACGCGGCGCCCTCGCGGCCGATCGACGGGGCGTCGGCGATGTGCCCGCGGTCGTCGAGGGTGTGGCCCATCGCGCCGAGCGCGCTCCTCAGCTCGTCGGGGAAGCCGCCCTTCTCGACGAACAGCTTGTCGGGGTAGTCCTGGTGGTGGAAGCGCGGCGCGTTCACGCCCGTGGTCACGTCGAAGCCGAAGTCGACGACGTTCGAGAGGATCTGGAACACCGCGGTGAGGATCGTCGGGCCGCCCGCGGCGCCGAGCACGAGCTCCACGCGGCCGTCCTTCCCGGTCACGATCGTCGGCGACATCGACGAGAGCATGCGCTTGCCGGGCGCGATGGAGTTGGCCTCCCCCTGCACCAGACCGAACTGGTTCGGGGTGCCGGGCACGGTGGCGAAGTCATCCATCTCGTTGTTCAGCACGAAGCCGGCGCCGGTCACCGTCACCCCAGAGCCGTACCAGCCGTTCAGCGTCGTGGTCAGCGCGACGGCGTTGCCCTGCGCGTCGACCACCGAGAAATGCGTCGTGTGCGGGCCGCGCCCGCCCGAGTCCTTGACCGCCGCGCCGCGGGCGAGCTCGTCGGTCGGCGTCGCGCGGTCCGCCGCGATCGTGGCGCGCTGCTTCTCGGCCCACGCGACCGAGAGCAGCTCCTCCACCGGGTTCTTCACGAAATCGGGATCCCCGAGGACCTCGTTGCGCGCGAGGAACACCCGCCGCATCACCTCGGCGACGACGTGCACGTGCGACGGCGAGTGCCAGCCGAGCTTGGCGACGTCGAGCCCCTCCAGCTGGTGCGCGATCATCGCGAGGGCGAGGCCGCCCGACGACGGGAGCGGCATCGATGCGACGCGGCGCCCGCGGTACTCGAACACGATGGGCTCGCGCCACTTCGCCTTGTAACCCTTGAGGTCCGCGGCCGAGATGATGCCCTTGCCCCGCCGCATCTCGGCCACGAAGAGCTCGGCGGTCTTGCCCTCGTAAAAGCCCGCGGGCCCCTTCTCCGCGATGCGCTCGAGCGTCGCCGCGAGCTCGGGCGATTTCCACGTCGCGCCGATCTCGATGGGCGCGCCGCCCGGCAGGAACAGCGCGACCGACGCCGGGAAGCGCTTGAGCTTGCCCGACGCGGCCTTGACCGTCGTCGCGAAGTTCTCGTCGACCGAGAAGCCCTCCTTCGCGAGCCGGATCGCGGGCGCGACGAGCTCGGCCCAGGTCTTCTTCTTGGAGCCGAGCTTGTCGTACGCTTCCCAGAGCCCCGCCACGCTGCCGGGCACGCCGACCGCGAGGTGGCCGACGCGCGCGCTCTCCGTGGCCTTGCCGTCCTTGCCCCGGTACATGCCGTGGGTCGCCTTGCCCGGCGCCGTCTCGCGGAAGTCGAGCGCGTGCTCCTTGTCGCCGACGCGCGCGACCATGAACCCGCCGCCGCCGAGGTTGCCGGCCGTCGGGTGCACCACGGCCAGCGCGAACGCCGTCGCGACCGCCGCGTCGACGGCGTTGCCGCCCGAGGCGAGGACCTCCGCGCCCACCTTCGTGGCGAGGGCGGCGTCGCTCGTGACCATCGAGGGGCCCCGCACCGGCGGCGCGCCCTCGGGGTAAGGCCACCCGGCGGGGAACCGCGACGCCGGCGCGGCCGGCGCGGCCGGCGCGGGCGCAGGCGCCGAGGCGGGGGCGGCGTTCGGCGACGGGGGCGGGGGAGGCGCGGGCGGAGGGGGCGGGACGGCGGCCTCGCAGCCCGCGAGGAGGACGACGGCGAGCAATCGATGCCAGGCGCGGAGCTTCATCGCGGCGGCTTATAGCCCAGGCCCCGCGCCGCTCGAAGACCAGAGGCGCGGCCGCGCGAGCGCGGCCGGAGGGTTCTCCACGGTGATCCGTCACAGCTGTTCGGGCATCTGCTGATCAGCTGTACCGCTCTCTGGCGAACGGGAGAGCGACGCGCCGTACAGGGCGCGTGGAGCATGGGCTCGTACCGAGGCGCCCGGGGACGCCTCCCGGCGCCGCGAAGTGATCGGTCTTGGTCGTTGGCTTGGGGGCTTCGCCCCGCTTGGGTATGATCGGCCCCGGATGTTTCCGACGGAGCCCGCTCCCGAGACGATTGGGGCCTACAAGATTCTCCGGCGCCTGTCCGGTTCTGGGCCTACCAGCGTCTATCTCGGGCGACTGGATGGGCCGCTCGGGTTTCGCCGCGTCTGCGTGCTGAAGCTCGTCCCGAATACCGCCGAGGGGGATCCGCGCTTCGCCGACGAGCTCGCCCGCGAGGCGTCGATCTGCGCGACGATGAACCACCCGGCGATCGTGCGGATGTTCGACTTCTTCGAGCACGCCGGCCGGCTCGTCCTCGTGCTCGAGCACGTCGAGGGCGTGAACCTCAATCGGCTGCACCAGCACCTCGCGGCGCGGCAGCAGAAGCTGGCCGACGCGGCGGTCTACTACCTGGTCCACTGCATCGCCGGGGCGCTCGCGCACGCGCACGGGTCCGTCGACGAGCACGGCAGCCCCACGCCGATCATCCATCGGAACCTCCACCCGGAGAACATCGTGATCGGGTGGGACGGGCAGGTGCGGCTGACGGGGTTCGGCATCGGCAAGATCCTCGGGCGCACGCCGGACACGATCGCGGGGGTGGTCAAGGGCGCGCCGGGCTACATGGCGCCCGAGCAGGCGCGCGCCGAGCGCGTCACGGTGAAGGCCGATATCTATGGCGTGGGGCTCCTGCTCTGGTCGTTGCTCACGGGGCGGCGGCCGCCCGCGGACGGCACGCGGCCGCAGGCGATCGCCACGATCCGGCCGGAGATCCCGCGCCCGATCGTGGCGCTGCTCGACACGGCCCTCGCGCCGGCGCCGGACGATCGGAAGATCACCGTCCACGAGATCGAGCAGGCGCTCGCGAAGGTCGCGCGCCCGGAGAAGGGGAAGGCCGAGCTCGTGACGCGCGTGCAATCGGCGCACGCGACGATCGAGATCGAGGACGCGGACCACGAGGAGGACCGGCGGCCGACGATCCCGGTCAAGGGCAAGGGAGGTCAGACCGCGAGGCCCGCGGCGGACGCGGCGAAGCGGCTCGCGAAGGATCTCTTCGCCAGGGATCAGGCGGCCAGGGACGGCGGCGCCGCGAGGCTGCGGACCCCCGGCGCGCAGGCGAAGACCGCGCCTCCCTCGGCGGGGGCGTCCGAGGCGCTGCTCGGCTCGGCTCGGCAGGACGGCAAGGCGCCGATCGGCGCGCCCGAGCCGATCACGATCCCGGTGCCGGCCTCGTCCGAGGTGAGGGGCGACGGCGCGAAGGGCGCCGAGGGACGAAGGCCCGCGCTGCCGGATCGCGAGACGTTCGGCCGCCTGTTCGAGGCGTCGAAGCGCGCGGCGGAGCGCGACGCGGCGGCGGCCGACGACGGGCCGCCGGCGGGCGGGCCGCCGACGTTGACCGAGGTCGATCCGATATTCGAGGAGGACGGCACGACGATGCCTGGCACCGGCGCGGAGGTGGCCCACTTCGTGCCGACCACCTCGGTGATCCCGGAGGCGATCCGCTTCGGCCCGCCGCCGGCCCTCCCGGCGGATCTCGCGCCCGCGTTCCTGGGCGCGCCGCCCAAGCCGCCTTCCGGCTCGCCGGTGACCCCCTCCGGCGTGACCGTGCCGATGGGCGCAACGGGCCTGACGCCGCCCGGGGTGACGGTGCCCGTGGACGGCTCATCGGGCCTGACACCGCCCGGGGGCGTGCCGTACCCGAGGCCGAGCGCGGGGGGCCGCGGCGGCTCTCCGGGGGAGTCGTCGCCCCCGGCGGGCGCGTCGTCGCGACGCCCGCGGCTGCCCGGGCTGCCATGGCAAGTGCCGCGCTCGCTGTCGCCTGTCGGGACGATCGCGGTGTCGGCGATCACGGCGACGGTGGTGGCGGGGCTCTGGATCTACGTGGCGCGGCGGGAGCCGCCCGAGCCGGCTGTCCCTGCCGCGGTGGAGCTGGCGCCCGCGCTCGTCGAGCCCGTCGCCGCGGCGGCGTCCGCGGCGAGCGAGTCGCCCCCGGTGAAGAAGGCTCCTGCCGGGAAGGCGCAGGCGGCGAAGACGCTGTCAGCAAAGGAGGCCGCGGCGGCGAAGGAGGCTGCGGCGAAGGAGGCCGCGGCGGCGAAGGAAGCCGCGGCGAAGGAGGCTGCGGCGGCGAAGGAGGCCGCGGCGAAGGAGGCCGCGGTGGCGAAGGAAGCCGCGGCGAAGGAGGCCGCGGCGGCGAAGGAGGCTGCCGCGAAGGAGGCCGCGGCGGCGAAGGAGGCTGCCGCGAAGGAGGCCGCGGCGGCGAAGGAGGCCGCGGCGGCGAAGGAGGCCGCGAGCCAGGCGCGGCAGGGGGGCAATCCTGCGTCGCTGCCCAAGGATCAGGGCCTGATCACGGTGGGGTTTCCGCAGCCGGGGGCCGTCTACATGACCGGCAAGTACGCGGGGGACGTGAACCAGGCGCTGGCCGTGCGCTGCGGCCGCTTCTTCGTGCGCGTCGGCCGGGCCGGGAAGACGAAGTTCCCCGAGTGGCTCAGCGCGGGTGTGACAGCGCAGGTGCCGTGCCAGGGGGCCACGAGCATCGATATCAAGCCGAGCGCACCGCCGAAGGCGAAGAAGAAGCGGTAGCGCCGGGGCCCGCCGCTCAGGCGGCGTCGATCGTCCTGAGCAGGGCGTCGAGCTCGAACGGCTTGCTGAGCACCTCGCGCGCGTGCGTCGGCATCGGCTGCTTGATGTTCGACGCCGCGGTCATGATGACGACGGGGATCTCCTCCAGCGCGGGGATCGCGCAGAGCTCGTCGCACACCTTCCAGCCGTTCATCTTCGGCATCATCAGGTCGAGCAGGATCACTCCGGGCCGCTCGCCGTCGAGGAGCCGCTCGAGCGCCTCTCGCCCGCTGAAGAAAGGCGTCGCTTCATAACCGAGGTCGCGCAGCGTCTCGGCCAGGGTCGTCGCCAGATCCACGTCGTCATCGATGATCAGGACAGACTTGTTCATGTAGGAAGAGGGCGTTCGCTGGTGAAGGTGGGCCAACGTCGAGGCCGCTCGGCGCGGAGATGCTGCCTCGCTGCCACAACATTGCATGGGCTCCCATGGCATTTGCTAGTAGGACGCCGCGCGGCCGCAAGGAGAAACGCGGCAGAGCCAGGCACATGCGCTCGCCTTGCGCGCCTGTCCGGCCGCTTCAGGGCGGCGCGGGGAGCACGTCCCGCGCGTGCGTCGGCCCGCGGCCTTGCTCTATGCTGTGGCGCCATGCTTGACACGCGGGAGTTGCCGCTCCTCCGGGCCCTCGCGGGCCGGTACCCGACGACCGAGGCCGCGCTGTCGGAGATCGGCCATCTGCGGGCGATCCTGTCGCTCCCGAAGGGGACGGTGCACGTGGTCAGCGACGTCCACGGCGAGCACAGGAAGCTGAAGCACATCATCAACAACGCCTCGGGGAGCCTGCGGCCGCTGGTCGAGCGGGTCTTCGGCGGCCGGCTCACGGCGGCCGAGGAGCGCGCGCTGCTCTCGGCCGTCTACTACCCTCGCGAGAGTCATGCCCGCGTCGCGTCCCGCGGCGAGGCGGAGCGGCGGGCCTTCCTGATCTGGACGCTCGCGCGCGAGGTCGAGGTCATCCGCGCGCTGTCGCTGCGCTACACGCTCCGCCAGGTGGAGGCGGCGTTCCCGGAGGACATGCGGGGCCTGCTCCGCGAGCTCGTGTCGGCGCGCGCCACCCTCGGCGAGGGCGGCTACCTCGACGCGCTCATCGAGCCGTTCGTGCAGCACGGCCGCGAGATCGAGATCTTGCGCGCCATGGCGCGCGCCATCCGGAACCTGACGGTCTTCGAGCTCGTGGTGGCCGGCGATCTCGGCGATCGCGGTCCCCGGCTCGACAAGGTGATCGAGTACCTGATGCGCCAGCCGCGCGTGCGGGTCGCGTGGGGCAACCACGACGTGAGCTGGATGGGCGCGAGCCTCGGCCAGGAGGCGCTCATCGCCACGGTCGTCCGGCTCTCGCTGCGGTACGGGCGCCTGTCGCAGCTGGAAGAGGGCTTTGGCATCTCCGTGGCGCCGCTCGATCGGCTCGCGCGCACGGCCTACGCCGACGATCCGGCGGAGCGCTTCGCGGTCCGGGGCGAGGGGCTGCGCGACGCCCTGCTGATGGCGCGGATGCAGAAGGCCGCGGCCGTCCTCCAGTTCAAGCTGGAGGGGCAGCTCTGCCGGCGCCGCCCGGAGTACGCGCTCGAGCACCGCTGCCTGCTCCATCACATCGACGCGCGCGCGGGCACGGTCGCGATCGACGGCGAGGTGTTCCCGCTGCTCGACGCGCGCTTCCCGACGCTCGACGCCGGCGATCCGTACGCGCTGACGCCGGACGAGGCGGCGTGCGTCGCCCTTCTGAAGGAGTCTTTCCTGAGGAGCCCGGCGCTGTCCCGCCAGATGCGCTGGATGGTGCAGCAGGGGACGACGTGGCTCAGGCGCGACCGTGCGCTCATCTTCCACGGCTGTGTCCCGGTGGACGGCGAGGGCGAGCTCCTTCCTTTCGTGGTGGACGGCGAGGCTCGCCGCGGCAGGGCGCTGTTCGACGCGCTGGAGCGGACGGTGCGCCGGGCCTTCCGGGCGGGCGCGCAGGAGGACGTCGACATGCTCTGGTACCTCTGGACCGGGCCGCTCTCGCCCATGTTCGGCAAGGACCGGATGACGACGTTCGAGTCGTATTTCGTCGCCGACGAGAGGACACACAGGGAGACGAAGAACCCTTATTTCCACCTGATTCACGACGCCGCGTTCTGCGGCCGGGTGTGCCGCGAGTTCGGTGTGGACGAGGAGCGCGGGCTCATCGTGAACGGGCACGTGCCGGTCCGGGTCGAGCGGGGGGAGTCGCCGATCAAGGCGTCGCGCCGCGCGGTGACGATCGACGGGGCGTTCTCGGAGGCGTACGGCGACAAGGGGTACACGCTCGTGCTCGAGGCGAGCGGGGCGCGGCTCGCGCAGCACCACCATTTCACGTCGGTCGAGCAGGCCGTCGAGGCGGGGGAGGACATCATCCCCGTGATCTCCGACGTGGAGGTCTACGAGGCCGAGCGCCGGGTGGGAGACACCGAGAAGGGGGAGGAGCTCGAGCGGGAGATCGAGATCCTGGAGCGGCTCATCGAGGCGTATCGAGACGGAGCGCTCCTGGAGCAGCCGAGGTGAGGTGAGGCGCGGCGGGGCCGCCGCGCCTTGCCGGGTCACGGGAGCTGGCCGTCCGTGATCCAGTCCTCGAGGGTCTTCTGCTCCGCCGCGGTCAGGCAGGCAGAATTCGCGGCGTCGAGCGCCGGGTCGCCGGTGCATCCGCGGTTGCGCGGCATGCGGTTGGCTGCGTCGAGGTCGTGGATGCGGATGACGGTGCACGCCCCCTGCGTCCTCGGAGGCTCACCCGCGCCCACGGCGCACTGGGTCGAGCTCGAGGCAAGCTGCGAGGACTCGTAGGTGATGGAGAAGCCGCTGGCCGGCGGGGGATCCGTGCGGGTGTGGCAGGGCGAGCACTTCGCCAGCAGGATCGGCTCCACGTCGGCCCACCGTACGGGCTCGCTGTCATCGCCGCCCGCGCCGCCCTCGCCGCCTGCGCCGCCCTCGCCGCCCGTGCCGGGAGCGCCGCCCGCGCCGCCCGTGCCGGGAGCGCCGCCCTCGCCGCCTGCGCCGCCCGTGCCGGGAGCGCCGCCCTCGCCGCCTGCGCCGCCCGTGCTGGGAGCGCCGCCCTCGCCGCCTGCGCCGCCCGTGCCGGGAGCGCCGCCCTCGCCGCCTGCGCCGCCCGTGCCGGGAGCGCCGCCCTCGCCGCCTGCGCCGCCCGTGCCGGGAGCGCCGCCCTCGCCGCCTTCGCCGCCCGTGCCGGGAGCGCCGCCGGTGCCGCCCTCGCCGCCGCTGCCGCTGGAGGTGCCGCCGCCAGTTCCTGCGCTGGTGCTGGTGGAGGTGCCGCCGCCGGCCTCACCGCCTGCGCCGCCTGAGCCAAAGTCGACCTCGTCGTCACCGCACGCGGCGAGCGCGAGGAGCAGCGTACCGGTGGTCATGAAGAGACGAATGGAAGTACGGGGGATAGAGACCATGCGCGGAGAATAGGCACGTGCAGTCTCGCGGGTAAATGCTGCCGCACAGACGACACGATTCTATCATTGCTCCCTTGACGGAATATGCTTCCGCTGAATCGCGACGGCGGACGCTCCGGCTCGCCCGCCGGCCCGCGCTGCAGTGAGGCCACGGCTCTGCCCGCTGGCCCCGTCGGCCGCGTCGATCGCGCCGCGCCCGGCTGGAATCGGCATTACGGGTGATCGACCGCGCGAGGGGGGCTCGACGATCTGGAGCTCGCGCGCGGCGCGGCGTGGTGTCGCGGCTTCATCGTAATCCCCGAGGTGCCAGGGCTCATGATAGCTGTTCGTCGTCTTCTTCATGATGGATCGTCGAGCGCAGGCTCCCTCGACGCCGACGGAATGCAGGTAATGTCAACTGCTCTGAGCGTCTCTCGTCATCGCGCGGACGTCAGCGCTCCTCCTTGTCTTCGTCGCGCGGTCTCTCGAACGTCGGATCGGAGGTGATGTGCTCGACCCCGGTGAGCCCGCATCCATCGATGAGCCCGTCGCGTCCTCGCTCGTGCACGGGTTGTCGCGTTATGCCACGGGTGGATTACCGCGCCGCGCCATCGGGTTTGTATATTGCGGCCCGACTCGGACTATGGTTAACCGGTGGGGGCACAGGACGCACCGTGTCATCCGGCGCGCCACGAGGCACGAGGCACGAGGGAAGCCTGGCTCGGGCTCATGGCGACGGCGCGGCGGTGACGCCCGCGGGATCACGCGCTCGCGCGCTCGCGCGCTCACGCCGACGAACCCTCGGTCGCGGCGTGAGGGGGGCTTGCGTGCGGGGGGAGTCATGGATTAGAACGTTCCCTCTCTGTCTTATATTTCTTACACGTCCCGCTCGACGCTTTGCTCGACTGTCACGGTTCACCTTAAGCCCATCCTTCATCTCATCGACAAGAGAGGGGAGCACTCATGCGCCTCACACGGTATGCAACATGGATCATGGCGGCGGCTGTCGTTCTCGCGCCGGCCGCCTGCGGTGACGACACGTCCGACAACGCGACCGGCTCCGGAGCCAGCTCTGGCGCTGGTGCCGGCTCCGGAAGCGGCTCCGGCGCCGGCGCTGGCTCCGGAAGCGGCTCTGGCTCCGGAAGCGGCTCTGGCTCTGGAAGCGGCTCTGGCGCCGGCGCTGGCTCCTCCGGCAGCGGCTCCGGGACCGGAGGCGGCGGCACCGGTGGCAGCGACAGCACCGGCGGCGGCGGCAGCGGCGCCGGGGACAGCGTGGGCCTCTTGCCCTGCGACAACGGCTGGCCCGAGGTGCGGAGCGCGATCGCGCAGGATCCGGCGATCGAGGCGGCCATCACCGAGCTGCTCGGCAAGATGAAGGTGGAGGAGAAGGTCGGCCAGATGGTGCAGGCCGAGATCCAGAAGATCACGCCGGCCGAGGTGAAGCAGTACAACATCGGCTCCGTGCTGAACGGCGGCGGCTCCTGGCCGGGGAAGAACAAGAACGCGGCGGCGGCGGACTGGGTGAAGCTCGCCGACGACTTCTACAACGCCTCGGTGGACACGAGCGGTGGCCGCGTGGGCATCCCGATCATCTGGGGCATCGACGCGGTGCACGGGAACAACAATGTCCGCGGCGCCACGCTCTTCCCGCACAACATCGGCCTCGGCGCGGCCCGCGACCCCGAGCTGCTCGAGCGCATCGGCGCCGCGACGGCCAAGGAGGTCCTCGCGACCGGGCTCGACTGGACCTTCGCGCCGACGCTCGCGACCGTGCGCGACGACCGCTGGGGCCGCACGTACGAGGGCTACTCCGAGGATCCCGAGATCGTGAACGCCTATGCGGGCCGGGTCGTGCAGGGCATCCAGGGCGCGGCGAACAGCCCTGATCTCCTCGGCGCGACGCGCGTCATCGCGACGGCCAAACACTTCATCGGTGACGGCGGCACGGACAAGGGCGACGACCAGGGGAACAACCTCGCCTCCGACACCGAGCTGTGCACGATCCACGCGCAGGGCTACCTGTCTGCCATCCCGGCGGGCGCGCAGACGGTCATGGCGTCGTACAACAGCATCCGCGGCCAGAAGATGCACGGGAAGGGCGATCTGCTCACCGGGGTGCTGAAGGACAAATTCCACTTCGACGGCTTCGTCATCGGCGACTGGAACGGTCATGGGCAGGTGTCGGGCTGCACCAACTCCTCGTGCGCCGCCTCGATCAACGCCGGTGTGGACATGATCATGGTCCCGGACGACTGGAAGGCGTTCTACGAGAACACCCTCAGCCAGGTGAAGGGGGGCCAGATCTCGATGGCGCGGGTCGACGACGCCGTGACGAGGATCTTGCGGGTGAAGATGCGGGCGGGGCTGCTCGGCCCGAAGAAGACCAAGCAGGCGCCGTCGAAGCGGATGTTCGCGGGAGATCAGTCGGTGCTCGGGCAAGCGGAGCACCGGGCCCTCGCGCGCGAGGCGGTCCGGAAGTCTCTCGTCCTCCTCAAGAACGCGGGCGGGGTCCTGCCCCTCGCCCCGTCGGCCAAGGTGCTCGTCGCGGGCAAATCCGCGGACAGCATCTCGAACCAGTCCGGCGGCTGGTCGCGGACGTGGCAGGGCACCGACCTGACGAACGCCGATTTCCCCGGCGCGACGTCGATCCTCAAGGGGATCCAGGACCTGGTGTCGGCCGGCGGCGGCCAGGCGACGCTGAGCGCCGACGGCTCCGGCGCCAGTTCGGGGACCTTCGACGCGGCGATCGTGGTGATCGGCGAGACGCCTTATGCCGAGATGTACGGGGACATCCAGGTCGCGACGGACGACACCCCGCACGCGAAGACGCTGGAGCACGCGGTGTTCCACCCCGAGGATCTGCAGGTCCTCCAGGCGATCCGCACGGCCAAGCCGAATCTGCCGATCGTGACGGTCTTTCTGTCGGGCCGTCCGCTCTACGTCAACAAGGAGCTGAACCGCTCGGACGCCTTCGTGGCCGCGTGGCTCCCGGGCTCCGAGGGCGGCGGCGTGGCCGACGTGCTGTTCGGCAAGCAGCAGTTCCAGGGCAAGCTCTCGTTCTCCTGGCCTGCGACCGACTGCCAGCGGGTCAACCGCGGGGAAGACGGCGCGCTGTTCCCGTACGGCTTCGGCCTGACGACGGAGAACAAGGAGACGCCTGCGGCGCTCCCGGAGGCGTCCTCCGGCGGCGGCTGCAACTGATCCCATCCTCCGCGCCGCTGCAGCTCTCCCAGCTCTCCGCAGCGGCGGCGGCATTCGTGAGATAGGCCGAGGGACCCAGTCCGCCGCGCGGCGGGCCGGGTCTCCGTGAACAGCGCATCAGCGCGTCACGCGCCGCCGCCTCGCGCGGTCGTGAGCACCACCTTGCCCGTGGTCGCGCGGGACGCGACTGCCTTCATGGCCGCCTTCGCGTCCGCCATCGGCGGCGCGGCCGAGACGAGCGGCTTGATCGCGCCCTGGCCGTAGAGCGCGTAGAGCTCGTCTTGGGCGCTCCGCGTGAGATCGGGCCGGGCGCGGCTGTAGGTGCCCCAGTAGAGGCCGACGACCGAATAGTTCTTCACGAGCAGGTGGTTCGCGCGCGCCGCGGGGATGCGGCCGGCGGCGAAGCCGATCACCACGATGCGTCCCTCGAAGGCGACGCATTTCGTCGACTGATCGAAGACGTCCCCGCCGACGGGGTCGAAGACGATATCGGCGCCCCGGCCCGAGGTCCGCTCCTTCACGAGGGCGACGAAGTCCTCGCGCCGGTAGTCGATGGCGACGTCCGCCCCGAGGGCGCGGCAGACAGCCGTCTTCTCCTCGCCGCCGGCGGTCGCGATGACGGTCGCGCCGGCCGCCTTGGCGAGCTGGATCGCCGCGCTGCCGACGCCGCCCGCGCCGGCGTGCACGAGGACCGTGTCGCCCGGCTGGACGCCGGCGCGCCGGTGGAGCGCGAAATAGCCTGTCTGGTAGGTGATGGTCATCGCCGCGGCGTCCTCGAACGGCATCGCGTCCGGGAGCGCATAGGTGGTGCGCGGCCCCGCGATCGCGCGCGTCGCGTACCCCCCCGAGCCGGGGAGCGTCGCGGCCACGCGGGCGCCCGGCGGGAGCGACGGCTCCCGGCTCTCGACGACGACGCCGGCGACCTCGAAGCCGGGGACGAACGGCGGAGTCGGCTTGACCTGGTGCGCGCCCGCCGTGAAGAGCACGTCGGGGAAGTTGATCGCGGCGGCGGCCACCTCGATCCGGACCTCCCCCTCGGCGAGCGGGGGGTCGTCCACCTCTTCCCAGACGAGGATCTCGGGGGGACCGAAGGCGTGTCCGCGCCAGGCATGCATGCGCGCGGACCTTAGCAGAAAGCCCGGGCGGCCCGGCGGAAGCCGCCGCGGCGCCGCCTCGGCGCGCCGGGGATCCCCTGCGGGATCGCCGGCGCGCGCGAGATCAGCGGACGATCTCGATCGGCAGCTTCGCCGTCACGGAGCCCTGCTCCTGCCCGTCGAACGTCACCTCGACATCGTAGGTCCCCGGCGCGAAGAACTCGTCTTCCGGATTGTCCGTGTCCGATGGCCCGCTCCACTGCCGCCCCGACCAGGAGATCGTGTGCGTCGCCGCCGTCGCGTCGACCTGCACGGTCGCCGCGGCGTCGGGAGCACAACACCCGGTGTCGCAGAGGCAGTACTGCTGTGGATCCCCCGCCGTCGACAGCCCGGTGATCTGGTACGTGACGAACGAGCGCGGATCCGCGCTCGGCACGACGCAGTGCCCGCACCCGTCCGAGGCCGCGATCTCGATCGGAGGCACGCTCGAGTCGGTCGTGACCGTGTAGACGAACTCCGCTGGCTCGCCCCTCCAGTAGACGCAGCGGCTGGACTCGATCGATATCGTCACGCCCGGGATCGTGCCCTGGACGCCGCGCACCGCGCACGGCTCGGCCCCCGGCGGCAGCCCGCGGTCGCCTCCGCTGCTGCTGCTCTCGCCGTCGCCGCCGCTCCCGGCGCCCTCCTTGCCGCCACCGCATCCGGTCGCGCACGCGGCGGACAGCAAGGCTATCGCCAGAGCTCGAAGCATGTCGTTTGCCATTCCCTCACCTCTCCCTCCTTCGCGCCACGCCGCCTGTTTGCGGCGGCGCGCGATCGGCAGCAAGGGAGATGCTCCGCGATGCGCGCGCGGGCTCCGGAGGGACAGGCCGTGGCGCGCCACCCCGGGCCGCCGACTGTGCCAGTCTGGGCCGCGGCCTGCCTGCGGGCGTCGCGTCGGCCGTGCTTCAGGGGTAGATCTCGATCCCGAGCTTTGCCGTGACGACGCCCTGCTCCTTGCCATCGAACGTCACCTCGACTTCGTAGCTCCCCGGCGCGAAGGGGTCGCCCTCCGGATTGCTCGTGTCGGACGGCCCGGTCCACTGCCGCCCCGACCAGCGGATCGTCTGCGTCGCCGTGGTCGCGTCGACCTGCACGGTCACCGCCTCGTCGGGAGCGCAGCAGCCCACGTCGCACAGGCAGTAGAGCTGCGGCTGCGGATCAGCGCCCCACGAGAGGCCGCTGATCTTGTAGGAGACGAGCGAGAGGGGATCGCTCGTCGGTTCGACGCAGCGCCCGCAGCCGGTGGAGGCCGCGAAGTCGATCGGGGGGACGCTCGAGTCGGTCGTGACCGTGTAGATGAACTCCGCCGGCTCTCCCTGGCGGTAGTTGCAGCGGCTCGACTCGATCGAGATCTTCACGCCGGGGATCGTGCCCTCGACGTCAAGCACCGCGCACGGCCCGTCCGACGGGTCGATGCAGCCGCCGCCGCTCCCCTCGCCGCAGCCGCCGGTGCCGTCCTCGCCGCTGTCGTCGTTGCCGCCACCGCCGCTGTTGTGGCCGCCGCTGCCGCCGTCGTTGCCGCCGCTTCCGCCGGTGCCGCCCGCGCCGCCGCTGTTGCTGCTGGCGCCGCTGCCGCCGTTTCCGCCGCTTCCGCCAGCGCCGTCATTCACGCTGTCCTTGCATCCCATCAGGCACGCACTGGACAGCAGGGCTGCCGCCAGCACGCGAAGCACGTCGCTCGTCATCGCATCACCTCGTGGCTCCGCCACCGAACCTCGCGCGCGGCGGCGCGGGGCGTGCAGCAAAAGGGATGCCTCGCGCCACAAGCGCAGATCCCGCAGGAGCACCGCTGGTTCGCGACACCCCCGGATGTTCGATTGTGCCAGTTTGGGCCGTGGTGGGCTGTGAGCTGCTGCGCTCCCAGGGCGTCATTCCCGGCGAGCCAGCTATTCCGGGGCATCCCGGCGACATTTCAACGCGCGAACCAGCGGCCGGCCCGGCTCATCCCGCGACGCGCCGGCGCGCCGCCGTCACTCGATCTCGGGGTACCAGCACGCCACGCGGTGGCCGCTGCCGGGGACGAGCTCTTCGAGCGGCGGGATCTCGACGTCGCATTTGCCCTCTTCGGCCCTCCGGCAGCGAGGGTGGAACACGCAGCCGTCGGGCGGGTTGATCGCGCTCCCGGGCGCGCCCGGCAGCAGGCGGCGCGCCTTGCTCCCCCGCTCGATCGACGGCGTCGCCTCGAAGAGCGCGCGCGTGTACGGGTGGTGCCGCCGCCCGGCCACGCCCTGCGTGGGGCCGATCTCCACGATGCGGCCGAGGTACATCACCGCGACGCGGTGGCTCACGTGCTCGACGACGCGCAGGTCGTGCGAGATGAACAGCAGGCCGAGCGACAGCTCGTCCTGGAGCTCCTCCAGCAGGTTGACGATCTGCGCCTGCACCGAGAGGTCGAGCGCGCTCACGGGCTCGTCGCAGACGATGAAGTCCGGGCGCACGGCGAGGGCGCGGGCGATCGCGACCCGCTGCCGCTGCCCGCCCGAGAGCTCGTGGGGGAAGCGCTCCATCATGTCCGGCCGCAGGCCGACCTTCTGGAGCGCGCCCTCGACCATCGCGGTCTCCTCGTCGCGGCTCCTCGCGAGGTGGTGGATGACGATGCCCTCGCCGACGATCTCGCGCAGCGTCATGCGCGGGTTGAGCGAGCCGTAGGGGTCCTGGAAGACGATCTGCATCCGCCGGCGCATGGCCCGGAGCGCGCGGCTCGACAGGGCGCTCAGGTCGTGGCCGTCGAAGAGGACCCGGCCGACCGTGGGCTCGATGAGCCGGAGCACGAGGCGCCCGAGGGTGCTCTTGCCGGAGCCCGACTCGCCGACCAGGCCGAGCGTCTCGCCCCGGTCAACGTGGAAGGTCGCCTCGACGACGGCCTGCACGAACGACGGCTTCGCGAAGGCGCCGCGCTGCACCGGGTAAAACTTCGAGAGCCCCTCCGCCTGGACGAGCGGCCGCTCGCCCGGCGCGCTCTCCGCGCGCGCCGCGGCTGCAGGGTGCAGGTGCGGCGCGGCGGGCTCGTCGCGCTGCGTGGGCGGCGGGGATCCGCTGTCGCGCGTCACGAGGCGCCCTCGTTGCCCGCGCGCCCCGGGCCCGTCAGGAGGAAGCAGCGCGCCGCGTGGTGCCCCGCGCCGGGCGGGACGGCGTAGAGGTCCGGCGCCTCGGCGCGGCAGCGGTCGAACACGGCGTCGCAGCGGTCCTGGAAGCGGCAGCCGCGCGGCGGATCGCGCAGATCGGGCAGCGCGCCCGGGATGGTCGGCAGGCGGAGCGAGCGCTCGCCGCGCACGCGGTGCGGGCGGAGCCCGCGCGCGGGGATGCTCCTGAGGAGCGCGCGCGTGTACGGGTGCGAGGGCGCCGCGAGCACGTCGCGCGCCGGCCCTTGCTCGACGACGACGCCGGCGTAGAGGACGACGATCTCGTCCGCGAGCTCGCCGACGACGGCGAGGTCGTGCGCGATGAGCAGGAGGCTCATCGACGTCTCTGCCTTGAGCCGCTCGAGGAGGTCGAGGATCTGCGCCTGCGTCGTCGTGTCGAGCGCGGTGGTGGGCTCGTCGGCGATGAGCAGCGAGGGCTCCGGCGCGAGGGCCATGGCGATCATGACGCGCTGGCGCATCCCGCCGGACAGCTCGTGCGGGTAGCTGTTCGCGCGGACCTCGGGCTCGGGGAAGCCGACCTTGCGCAGGAGGTTCACGGCGTAGAGCCGGGCGTCGCCGCGGGACATCGGCCGGTGCAGCCGGATGGCCTCGGCGATCTGGGCGCTGACCGTGTACACGGGGTTCAGCGAGGTCATCGGCTCCTGGAAGATCATGCCGATCTTCCCGCCGCGCACGGCGCGCATCTCGCGCTCGCTCAGCGCGAGGAGGTCCTGGCCGTCGAGCTCGATCGAGCCGCCGTCGATGGACGCGTAGGGCGCGGGAAGCAGCCGCAGGATGCTCAGCGCGGTCACCGTCTTGCCGCAGCCCGACTCGCCGACGAGCGCCACGGTGCGCCCGCGCGGCACCGTGAACGAGACGCGGTCGAGGGCGCGCGTGACGCGGCCGTCGGCGGCGAACGACACGCGGAGGTCGCTCACCCGGAGCAGCGTGGGCGGCGGGGCCTCCTCGGGCGAGAAGGGCGGCGCGGCGCGGGGCAGCGGGAGGGGGCGCCCGCTCACCGTCGAGCGCTGGGTGACGGCGGGCTCGTCGTCGTCGAGCAGGCCGCGCGTGACGGCGCCGTGGGTGACGGCGGAGGCGCTGGGGGCGGGGAGAGCGCCCGCGGTCGGCGTGGCGGGCGCGGGAGGAGCGCTCGCGCTCGAGGCGCCGGGCGTGGCCGGGGCGCTGGGCAGGGAAGGCGCGCTGGGCACGGGCGGCCTTCTCTCGCCGAGGTCGTGGCGGATCAGGGGGAGCGGGAGCGAGTTCCGCGCGCCGAGGTCGTCGTCCTCGTCGTCCTGGCCGTTGCTCACCGTACGTACACCTCGAGGCGGGGGCCGACGCCCTGGGAGATGCCCATCGAGTAGGCGGCCCCGACGGCGTCGCTCCCCGGCGCGAGGATGGCGATGCCGTGGTCGTCCTTGCGCCGCCTGGCCCAGTCGCGCACGAGCGAGGTGACGTCGATCCGCAGCGGCGTCGCCGGTCGGGGCCGCGCGATGGCGGCGGCCTCGGGGATCGACAGCCGCGGCTGCCGGCCCCACGTCGCCGTCTCGGAGCGCCACGGCTCGAGGATGCGCGCGACCTCCAGGGTGAGCGCGCGCTCGGCGGGGGGCGCCATCGGGGCCGGCTCCAGCACGACGAAGGCGCTCGCGATGTCGGCGCCGGCGCCGAAGCTCGGCGAGAACCGGAGCAGCAGGACGACTTCACCGCCCCTGGCGCGCCCGAGCGCGACGGCGTCGGGGACGCCCGGCGTGGCCGCGGCGTCGTCGTCCTCGACGAGGAGGGCGAGGTCCTCGGGCGGGAGCAGCACGCGGCGCGCGTCGAGGGGCGCGGGGAGGGCGCTCGCGGGGCGGCAGCGCCCGGCGACGCAGTAGCCGGCGCCGCAGACGCCCGCGCCCGCGCACACGCCCGCGTCCTTCGCGGGGCCGCCGCCGCAGCCCAGGAGCGGCGGCGCCGCGACGAGCAGGGCCACGGGCACGAGGGCGGCGAGCAGACGCACAGCGGGGGCGACCATAGCAGAGGGCGGCCCGGGTAGGGCGGCCCCGGTGGCGCGGCGGGTGGTGGCGGGCGCGGCGCGCAGGGGCGCGGCGCATCCGAAGCGGGGGCGCGCGCTCGGGCGTGGAGGGCGGCGGCGCGCCCGGGAGGGGCGGTGGTGGGCGCGCGCAGGCCGCTGCCCGAACGGCGTGGTCGGCGGGGACGCGGGGAACGCGAGCGTCTCGAGAGGCGTTGCGGTCGAGAGCGTCGCGATCCCTGTTGTCGGGCCGCGGCCGCTCTGATGGGATGCCGTGTCGTGCGCGTTCGAGCCATTACCTTCCTGAGAGCGCTGTTGATCGTGGCCGCCGTGCCTGGGGCGCTCGCCGCGTGCGGAAAGAAGGCGCCGCTCGGGTCTCCGTGCCGCGCGGACGACGACTGCGGGTCCGGCCTCGCCTGCCACCGCGAGCAATGCCTGCACGAGGGGAGCGCCCGGCGTCTGCGCGACGAGGAGCAGCGCGCCTCGGGCGAGGGGGCCGCGCGCAAGGTCGGTGACCGCATCGAGGTCGAGTGGAAGGGCTCGTACAAGCCCGCCGTCATCACCAGCGTCGTCGCCCCGGGTTCCTACCGGGTCCACTTCGACGGGTACGACGCGCAGTGGGACGAGGTCGTGACGGAGGCGCGCATCAAGGGCGGCGCGCGCTCGGGCTCGGGGCAGCGGACGGCGGTGCCGGCGGCGAGCAGCTCGCCGCGCTGAGCGGCGGAAGGCGGCGCTCGGAGCGCCTGGAGCTGCGGCCGCGATGGTCGAGATCGACGGGGCGGGGGCGACTGAGCTTGCCACCGAAACCGCACCGCGACGGCGTATGCACTGACGATTAAGAATCCCGCGTAAGCGGCGGACAGGGCCGAAAGCAGATCGAGGAAGTCCTCGCTCATGGGCGGATCCGGGGAACGCGGTACGGGCACTCGTGCTTTGAACCCACGGCGTCGGACCCCAGGGGCAGCCGAACGAAGCTCGCGTCAGACGTCGACGGTCGCGTCGTGCAGAGCACGTCGTACACGACCGCCATGGATCGGTCGACGATGCTCGACTGCTTCGTCGCTAACCCGGCGATCGATGTCTCGACACACTTCGCACACGATCCGCATAGGATTTGTTGTGCGACCTAAGCGAAAGAAAGCAAGATGAGCCGCGGGACGTGCTGGTCTAACGGACCGTTGCGAGGCACACAGGTAGGATCACCCCGCCGCGCCTCGCTCGCGGCAGGACCAGAGTGTCTCTGATTCTAGCCACCGCCAACCGCCGCGGCCTCGGCCGGTCGTGAGGTCGGACGTGGACGGGTTCCAGAGCGCCGGTGCTGAGCCGATGCAGGAGAGCTTGCTGGTACAGCTATCGAACGAGCGTGCGCGGCAAGACCGGCTATTCTAGGACACCGATCACGTTGGAGTCCCGAGGAATCAACAGAAGGGAAGAGAAACCGCAAGGGGCGCGAGGGGCGCAAGGGAAGGAAAGATAATATCTCGTCTCTGGTCCCTTGCGTCCCTTGCGTCCCTTGCGTCCCTTGCGTCCCTTGCGTCCCTTGCGCCCCTTGCGGTTTCTCTCTTTCCCGCATTCCTTGCCCTTGGAGCTTGCTTTCTGGCAGCTCGACGGGGGCTCGCAGCTCATTGAATTCAGTCAAATTTCAACCCGTTTGTCGCTCTATGCGCGCGATCGAGAATCAGGTCCCGATCGTCCGCGCGGCTCGCTTCGGGCCTTCCGGCGTGTTTCACCAGGACGGGCGGCACGAGACGCGGGCAAGCTCCGAATCGGGCGTTGCGCGGAGCGCCTCGGAGCGCTCCGTGTTCTCGCGCTTCGCCTACGCTCCGTTCCTCGGCGTTCTCCTCGCGCTTTCACTCGTGGTTCGATCGACGCGATCCGGCTCGATTTTCCTGCGCGCCCCCGTCGCGGCGGGCGCGCCCGCGCGTCATTTGCTGCCCGCGCGGACGAAGTCCACGAACGCGCGAAGCGCGGCGGGCATGTGGCGGCGGCTCGGATAATAGAGAAAGGGGCCCGGGAAACGCGACCACCAGCGCTCCAGGACCGGCTTCAGGGCGCCGCTCTCGAGGTGCGGGTGCAGCCAGTCCTCGAACCAGTAGAGGAGACCGGTGCCCGCGATCGCGGCGTCCACGAGGAGGTCCGTCGCGCTCCCGAGGCTGCCGACGAGCGGGCCGGTCGGGTCGACCTTCACCACCTCGCCGTCGCGCTCGAATTCCCACGGGCACAGCGCGCCGTTCGGAAAGCGGCCGCGCAGACATGCGTGATCGAGGAGCTTGCGCGGGTGGGTCGGGCGCCCGTGCCGCTCGAGGTAGGCGCCCGACGCCGCGAGCGCCAGGCGCTGCTCGCGCTGGCCGATCGGGACCGCGATCATGTCTTTCTCGAGCGTCTCTTCGTAGCGAATGCCTGCGTCGCAGCCCGCGGCGAGGATGTCGACGAGCGTGTCGTCCGCCGTCACCTCGACGCGGATATCGGGATATGCGGCGAGGAACGGCGGCAAGATCCGCGGGAGCACGAGCCGCGCGGCGACGACGGGGACGTTCAGCCGGAGCGTGCCGGCCGGCTTTTCGCTCGAGCTCTTCACGACGTCGAGCGCCGCTGCGATCTCGGCGAGCGCAGGACCGAGCCGCTCGAGGAGACGCGCGCCTGCCTCGGTCGGCGCGACGCTGCGGGTCGTCCGATGAAGGAGCCGAACGCCGAGCTCGCCCTCCAGCCGGCGCACCGCCTCGCTCGCGCTCGACGCGCTCGTGCCGCTCGTGCGGCTCGCCTCGCGGAAGCCGCCGGCGCGCGCCACCGCGGCGAAGACCCGGACGTCGTCGAGATCCACTGCCATTGTTCGCCTTTCCGTACAGGCCGTGCTGATTCGAGGCTCTTATCATACACCCCGTCGTGGCCTACCGTCGACAGCCATGACGAATCTAGCCAAGGCCGGGACGTTCAAGATGGGCAGTCGCACAGTGAAGCGCTTCGGGTACGGAGCCATGCAGCTCGCCGGGCCGGGCGTGTTCGGACCGCCGAGAGACCGCGACGCCGCGCTCGCCGTGCTGCGCGAGGCGGTGAAGAGCGGCGTCGATCACATCGACACGAGCGACGTGTACGGGCCGCACGTCACGAATCAGATCATCCGCGAGGCGCTGCACCCGTATCCGAGGGATCTGGTGATCGCCACGAAGGTCGGCGCGAGACGCGGCCCACAGGGATCCTGGGAGCCGGCGTTCGCCGCCGAGGACATCGCGAGCGCGGTCCACGACAACCTCCGGAATCTCGGCGTCGACGTGCTCGACGTCGTGAACCTGCGCGTCCTGTTCGACGCGCAGGGACCCGCGGAAGGCTCGATCGAGGCGCCGCTCTCCGCGCTCATGAAGCTGCAGCGCGAGGGCAAGGTCCGCCACATCGGCCTCAGCAACGTGACCGCGAGGCAGGTGGAAGAGGGGCGCGCGATGACCGAGATCGTGTGCGTGCAGAACCTGTACAACCTCGCGCACCGGCAGGACGACGCGCTGATCGACGGCCTCGCCGCGGCGGGCGTCGCGTACGTGCCGTTCTTCCCGCTCGGCGGCTTCTCGCCGCTCCAGTCCTCGACGCTGTCCGACGTCGCGCGCCAGCTCGGCGCGACGCCGATGCAGGTCGCGCTTGCGTGGCTGCTGCGGCGCTCGCCGAATATCCTTCTCATTCCCGGGACGTCGAGCGTCGCGCACCTGCGCGAGAACCTCGCGGCGGCAGATCTCGAGCTGCCCGACGACGCGATGAAGGTGCTCGACCGTATCTAGATCACCGACGATGAGGCAACCCGGTCGACGCGCCGCCGCTGCCGAGGATCCCCATCCGCACCGACTCCACGGATGTGCGCGACAACTACGGGATCCAGCCGGTATCGGCGACGGCGCTCTACTCGCGCTATGACGGCGTCCTCTATGACATCGAGACGGGGGCGGCGCTCGCGACCTTCCCGGGCTTGCGAAGCGCCGTCGCCGGCGCCTTCATGGTCTATCCGTGCGGCTACGGCGTGTGCGCAGAGACCTACTGAGCCGGCGTACGGCGCCCGGTTGAGCCTCCGCCGGATTCCAGCAAGACTCGAACTCAAAAATCGACATCGGTCCGTGCCCAGACTGGCTCCGTCACGTTCTTCCCAGGGTGAAGGGGCCGGCGACAACGGCGGGCCGCTTCCGGGGCGCCGCGCTGCATGGGCCGGCCGGCTCCCCTCCATCCACACGTTGCGAGCTGCAGGGCTGGACCATGCGCAAGACTTATCTCATGGCGTCGATTTTCGTTGCGACCGCGTTGCTCGCGGCCGGCTGCAAAACGGGGACATGCGCGGATGCCGTCGAGCACGCCGAGGCTTGCGGGGTCGACGACCTCGAGCTCGATGACGACTTCGCCGGCTGCTCCGAACACGAGGCGTGTCGCGCGTCGTGCGTGCTCGACGCGCCCTGCGACGAGATCAAGGCATCTTTCGCCGGCGGCACGGACCGCAGCACGGAGGCCTGGCGCTGCTACGAGCAGTGCCCCATCTCTGATTGACGCCCATTCCACCGGGCGGCTGATGCCGGTCACCAGCCGGATTTCTCGTCCTCGCCCAGCACGCCGCCGATCAGGCCGGCCGCGCCGCCCACGGCCGCGCCGCCGGCGCCTCCGAGGAGGCCTCCGGCGAGCGCCCCCTTGGCCGCGCCTCCGGCGAGCTCGTCCTCCGGCGAGCACTCCTTCGCTTCTCCCTCCGCCGCCGGGTCCGCCTGCTTCTGCTGGCTCGTCGCTCGTGTCGGCTGATTCTTCTGCTGCTTTTTCATGATGAGCTTCGAGGCAATCCGCGTACCAGCAGCGACGGCGGGCCGCCGGAGCCGGGCGGTCTCCGTCCGGCCTGGTTCGATCCGTGCTCCGAATTCGTGATCTCGAGGAGCGACCGCACGAGCAGGTCCTTGTCGTCCATGGCGCGCCACACCGAGCGGCCAAGGACGACGACGTCGAGGTCTCGAACCCGCTTGAACACCACTCCGGCAAGGAGCGTCGACGCGGCGCTCTCGGGAAACAAGCTGAGACCTTCGCCGCTCGCCACGAGCATGAGGATCACATCGCTGCTGGCCTCTTCGTGGGCGAGCTCGAGCCGATGATCATGCGCCCGGAAGGCAGCGATGATGTCGTCCTGGAGGCGCGGGCCCTCCTTGCGCGGAGGCCAGAGAAAGCGCTCCTGCTTCAGGTCCGCGACCCTCAGCGTGCGCCGCGCCGCGAGGCGATGGCTCTTCGACATCACGACGCCGACGCGCTCGCGGTACAGCACGCGGAAGCGGAAGAGCGGGTCGTCTTCCGGCGAATGATAGCCGTACCCGACCGAGATCTTGCCGTCGCGCAGCGCGGCGACCTGCTCCTCGCTCGGCAGCGGCCGAAGGCGTACCTCGACGCGCGGGTGACGCGCGCGGAACGCCTGCACGATCCCCGGCAGCAGGAGGGCGTCGGCCAGGGCGCCGTCGAATCCGACCACGATCGTCCCGATACGCCCTTGCGCCGTCGCGCGGGCGTCCTCGACCGCGAGCGCGGCGCGAGCCAGCGTCGCACGCGCACCTTCGAGGAAGCTCCGGCCGGCGGCGGACAGCTTCACCCCGCGTCCCGAGGGCACGAAGAGCTCGACGCCGATCTCCTCTTCGAGCTGCGCGATTTGCCGGCTCAAGGGCGACTGCGAGACGTGAAGCTGCTCGGCCGCCCTTCCGAAGTGCTCCGCTTCCGCGACGGCGACGAAGTACCGCAGGTGACGTAGCTCCATGTTTCAGACCTATAGGGTCTGAAACCGTTGCGATCAATGTCCTGGTGGCCTTGAACGCGACGGCGCAGGCTGTTCAACATGCTGCGACACGAGAGAGGCCCGGCGGTTCACCCCGAGGCGAACCCGATGATGCAAGGTCGCCCCGCCGGCGCGGCGCTCGTCGCCGGGGCCGTGATCTTCTTCCTCGCCGAGCTCATCGCCGCCGCGGCGTGGACGGACCCTCCCTACAGCTACACGCATCACTACATCAGCAACCTGGGAGTGCGTGGCCCCCTCGAGGCGCTTGGCCAGTTCATGAACTCGCCGCTCGCCTGGGTCATGAACACCGGGTTCTTCCTCTTCGGGATCATGTTCTTCATCGGTGTCGCCGCGCTCGAGGGCCTGCGGAGCTGGCGCCGCTGGGCAGCGCTGATCCTGGGAGCTCTCGTGGCGCTTGGCGGCGTCCTGCTGGCGCTCAACCCCGGTTCCGGAGAGCCGCCCGACGGCGCCATCGACTATCACGGCCTGGGCGCCTTCGCGTCCATCGTCGGGGGCAACGTGCTCGTGATCTTCCTTGGACGCCAGCGCCAACAGACTGGAGTCACTCCGAAGGCCGGGAGGGCCATGGTCGCCCTCGGCGTGTTCGGGCTCGCCTCGATGGTGGCCTTCCTCGCGGTCGCCAGCTCGGGGGCCAATGTCCTCATCGGCCTCGTCGAGCGCTGCGCTGTCTATCCCATCCTGGTCGGCTTCCTCTGTGCGGGGACGTCGATCTGGACTCGCAGGACCGCTCATGCAGCTTCGCGACCTCTGCCTTCGAGCGCGGTGTCGCGCAGGGCGAGCTCTACCTGACCGACATCGTCGCGCAGGCCGCAAGCGCCGCGATCCCTCCCGTCTTTTGGCTGAAAACGGCGCGGCCGGCAAGTACACTCGCGCGCCATGCCTGTGGTCGCCCTGCTCCTCTTGCCATTTCTCGGGAGCGTGCTCACCGCGCTCCTGCCGACGCGGGCACGGTCCGAGCTTGCGGCTTGCGCAGGGCTCGTGTCGGCCGGCGCGGCGGCCTGGGTCATCAGCCTGTTTCCGCGGGTGCGTGACGGGGGCGTGATCCGCGAGACGATCTCGTGGGTGCCTTCACTCGGTCTCGATCTGGTCCTCCGGATCGACGGGTTCGCGTGGATGTTCGCCGTGCTCATCACCGTCATCGGCGCCCTCGTCTGTCTGTACGCGCGCTACTACATGTCCCCCGAGGATCCGGTGGCGCGCCTGTACGCGCTCTTCCTCGCGTTCATGGGCGCGATGCTGGGCGTCGTTGTCTCGGGCAACCTCGTTCAGCTCGTCCTCTTCTGGGAGCTCACGAGCCTCGTTTCGTTCCTGCTCATCGGCTACTGGCATCACCGGGTGGACGCGCAGCGGGGCGCGCGCATGGCGCTCACCGTGACCGGCGCGGGCGGGCTCGCGCTCCTCGGAGGCGTGATCCTCCTCGGCCACATCGTCGGCAGCTACGAGCTCGATGTGGCCCTCGCCTCGGGCGCCCTCATTCGGGCACACCCGCTTTACCCGGTCGCGCTCGTCCTCATCTTGCTCGGCGCGCTCACCAAGAGCGCTCAATTCCCGTTTCACTTCTGGCTGCCGCGGGCGATGGCCGCGCCGACGCCGGTGTCCGCCTACCTGCACTCGGCGACCATGGTGAAGGCGGGCGTATTCCTGCTCGCGCGGCTCTGGCCGGCGCTCTCGGGGACCGAGCTGTGGTTCTGGATCGTCAGCGGCGCGGGCATGACGACGCTCCTGCTGGGCGCGTATATCGCGATGTTCCAGAACGATCTGAAGCGCGTGCTCGCCTACTCGACCGTCAGCCACCTCGGCCTCATCACGCTCCTCTTCGGGCTCAACAGCGCGCTCGCCGCCGTCGCCGGCGTGTTCCACATCATGAACCACGCGACGTTCAAGGCCTCGCTGTTCATGGCCGCGGGCGTCGTCGACCACGAGACCGGGACACGCGACATCCGACGCTTGAATGGCCTGATTCGCGCCATGCCTCGCACCGGCGCGCTGGCGCTCGTGGCGAGCGGCGCGATGGCCGGCGTACCGCTGCTCAACGGCTTTCTGTCGAAGGAGATGTTCTTCGCCGAGACGGTGTTCTTGTCCGCGCACCCGTCGGTGGAAGTGGGGCTCCCGGCGCTGGCGACGCTCGCGGCGGTCTTTGCGGTCGTGTACTCGCTGCGCTTTGGCTACGACATCTTCTTCGGCCCGCCGTCGACCGATCTCCCTCGCCAGCCGGAGGAAGCCCCGCGGTGGATGCGGACACCGATCGAGCTCCTGGTGCTCAGCTGCCTCATCGTCGGCGTCGCGCCGACGATCTCCATCGGGCCATCGCTCGCGGCGGCCGCCCGCCCCGTGGTCGGCGGGACGCTGCCGGACTACAGCCTCGCCATCTGGCACGGCTTCAACCAGCCTTTCGTCATGAGCCTCGTCGCCATCTCGGGCGGCGTCGTCGGGTACCTCTGGCTGCGCAAGCATCAGGAGCAGGGGCGGCTCCAGGATACGCCCTTCATCGAGCGGTTCAACGGAAGGCGGCTGTTCGAGGGCGCGCTGCTCGGGCTCACGCGCCTCTCGCGGAGGGCGCTCGGGCTCGTCGGAACTCGACGACTTCAGACGCAGATGTTCGCGATCATCGCGGTCGCGCTCCTCCTCGCGCTCCTCGCGGGGCACGGCGTCCCGCTGGAGTGGGGCGACCGGGACAGGCTCCCCGCGTCGCCTGCGTTCGTGATCTTGTGGGGCATCGGCGCGGTCTGCGCGGTCGGCGCCGCCGTGATGGCAAAGTTCCACAGGCTGATCGCGATCACGTTGATGGGCGGCGCGGGCCTCGTCACCTGCCTGACGTTCATGTGGTTCTCGGCGCCGGACCTCGCCCTCACGCAGGTCGTCGTGGAGGTCGTCACCACCATCCTGTTCCTGCTCGGGCTGCGCTGGTTGCCGATGCGCATCGAAGGAATTTCGAGGCCTGTCACGGCCCGCGACAGGGCGCGGCGCGCGCGCGATCTGCTGCTCGCGATCGGCGCCGGCAGCGGTCTCGCCGCGCTCTCCTATGCGATGCTGACCCGGCCGGCGCCGCACAGCATCTCACCGTTCTTCCTCAGCCGCGCGCTGCCGGAGGGAGGAGGCGCCAACGTCGTCAACGTCATGCTCGTCGACTTTCGCGCCTTCGACACGCTCGGCGAGATCACGGTCCTCGGCGCGGTCGCGCTCACGGTCTACGCCCTCCTGCGCCGCTTTCGACCGCCGCCGGAGAGCGTCGAGCAGCCCCAGCAACAGAGGGCTTTGCCGGCCGACATCGTCACCGACCTCATGAAGCCGCGCACGGCCGAGGACGCCGAGCGCGGATACATGATGGTGCCGGCGGTCATCGCGCGCGTGCTCCTGCCGGTCTCCGTCCTCGTCGCGGCGCACTTCCTTCTTCGTGGGCACAACGAGCCAGGCGGCGGCTTCGTGGCCGGCCTCGTCGTCGCGATAGCGATGCTCATGCAGTACATGGTCTCGGGGGCGCTCTGGCTGGAGGCGCGCGCGCGCCTCCGTCCGGCGCGCTGGATCGCCGCTGGACTGCTGCTCGGGGCGACGACGGGCCTCGGCGCGCTCGCCGTCGGCTATCCCTTCCTGACGACGCACACGGCCCATGTCAGGCTGCCGCTGGTCGGCGAAGTCCACCTGCCGAGCGCCACCTTCTTCGACCTCGGCGTGTTCGCGGCCGTCGTGGGAGCGACGCTCCTCACCCTCACGGCGCTCGCGCACCAGTCGCTGCGCGCGCACCGGCGATCGACGCAGGGGCCAGCGCCGTCGACGAGAAAGGGCACGAGCTAGATGGAAGCTTTGCTCGCGCTCGTCATCGGCGTGCTCGGCGGAGCCGGGGTCTGGCTCGTGCTGCGTCCGCGGACCTTCCAGGTGATCATGGGGCTCACGTTGCTCTCGTACGCGGTGAACCTCTTCATCTTCAGCATGGGGAGCATCTTCATCGACAAGCCGCCGATCGTGCGACCTGGAGCGCCGGCCGATCTCCAGCACTACACGGATCCGATGCCGCAGTCCCTCGTGCTCACGGCCATCGTGATCGGCTTCGCGACCACGGCGCTCTTCCTCGTCGTGCTCCTCGCCTCGCGCGGCCTCAGCGGCACCGACCACGTGGATGGAACGAGGGAGGAGCCATGACCGAGCGCTTCCCGCACCTCATCGTCGCGCCCGTCGTGCTGCCGCTGATGACGGCGGCCCTGCTGCTCCTGCTCGGTGAGAAGCGCAAGCGCGCCAAATCCATCGTCAACATCAGCGCGGCCCTGGCAGGCCTCCTCGTGGCGCTCCAGATCCTGCGCGGCGCCGACGCCGGCGGCTCGTCCGGCGCCGCCGGTGTGTATCTCATGTCGAACTGGGAGGCGCCTTTCGGGATCGTGCTCGTCGCGGACCGGCTCTCGGCGCTCATGCTGGTGCTGGTCGGCGTGGTGAGCCTCTGCGCCGCCCTCTACGCCGAGGCCGCGTGGGGCCGCGCGGGCGCGTACTTCCATGCGCTCTTCCAGGTTCAATTGATGGGGCTCAACGGCGCCTTTCTCACGGGGGACCTCTTCAACCTCTTCGTGTTCTTCGAGGTGATGCTCGCGGCGTCGTATGGCCTGCATCTTCATGGGTCGGGGTGGCCGCGGGTGCGCTCGGGGCTCCACTACATCGCTGTGAACCTGCTCGCGTCGTCGCTCTTCCTCGTCGGCCTCGCGGTGCTCTACGGCGTCATGGGCACGCTCTCCATGGCCGACATCGCCGAGAAGCTCGCGCTCGTCCCGGCGCGCGATCGCGGGCTCTTGCATGCAGGCGCGGCGGTCCTCGCCGTGGCGTTCCTCATCAAGGCGGCGATCTGGCCGCTCAACTCCTGGCTGGTGCCGGCGTACGCGGCCACGAGCGCGCCTGTCGCGGCGCTCTTCGCGCTGATGACCAAGGTGGGCATCTACGCGCTCGTGCGCACGTGGACGCTGTTCTTCTCCGCGGGCGCTTCAGCGCAGTTCGGGGGGACGGTCCTGCTCTACGCAGGGCTCGCGACGATCGCCTTCGGCGCGATCGGCCTCATGGCGTCCATGTCCCTCGGGCGCATCGCGGGCTTCTCGGTGATCGTGTCGTCGGGGACGCTCCTCGCGGCGCTCGGGACGGGGACCCCCGCGGTGACGTCGGCGGCGCTGTTCTACATGCTGAGCGCCACGCTGGCGGTGAGCGCGCTCTTTCTGCTCGTCGAGCTGGTGGAGCGCGTCGGCTCCGATGGACAGCGGCGGGTGCCGGACCTCGACGTGGAGCCGGGCGAGGACACCAACCTCGATGAAGAGGAGGCGCCGCTCGTCGGCCAGGCGTTTCCGGTGTCCATCGCGTTGCTCGGCCTGGCGTTCATGGTCTGCGCGCTGCTCGTCGCGGGGCTGCCGCCGCTCTCGGGGTTCGTCGCGAAGACCTCGCTGCTGACCGCCCTCCTGTCGCCCCGAGCGGACGGCCACGCGAGCGCCGGCGCCCCCGTCTCGTCCGCCGCGTGGATCCTCTTTGGGCTGCTGCTCCTCTCGGGGCTCGCGGCCACCATCTCCCTCGCGAGGGCGGGCATTCGACACTTCTGGTTGACGGGTGGACGGCTCCCGCCCCGCTTGAAGGTCGTCGAGGCCGCCTCCGTCCTCGGCCTCCTTCTCTGCTGCATCCTGCTCACGCTGTACGCTGAGCCGGTCATGCGCGCCACGCGCGCCACAGCCGCGGGACTGCACGCGCCGAAGGCGTACATCGAGGCCGTCTTGTCGGCGAGGCCTCGCCCGGGGCCGACGCGTCCCGTGATCGAAGAGGAGGGGGCACCGTGACCTTCCTCAAGAAGATCGTGCCCGCGCCGCTGCTGTCCGCCGCGCTGTTCGCGTTGTGGCTGGCGCTCGAGCGCTCCACGAGCGCGGGCCAGATCGTCCTCGGGCTGGGGCTCGCGCTGGCGGTGCCGCTCCTCACCTCGACCCTGCGGCTCACGAATGTCCGGGCGCGGCGACCGCTGGTCGTCGTGCGCTTCATCCTGAGGGTCGGCTACGACGTCTTGCTCTCGAATTTCGAGGTCGCCTGGGGCGTGGTCACATGGCAATGGCGGCGACCGCGGTCGAGGTTCGTGATCGTGCCCCTCGACCTGCGTGACCCCGTCGGGCTGGCCGCGTTATCCATGGTGACGACCGTGGTTCCTGGCACCGTGTGGTCGGAGCTCGCGCTCGATCGGCACGCGCTCTTGCTGCACGTGTGGGATGTCGGTGATGAAGGCGCCTTCGTCGCCCGCTTCAAGGCTCGCTACGAGGAGCCTCTCAGGGAGATCTTCGAATGAGCGCACTCCTGTCTGGCGCGATTGCCTTCGCGCTCGGCTGCTACGCCGTCGCGTCGGTCCTGGTGGTCATCCGGTTGATCCGGGGGCCGCGGGCGCAGGATCGCGTGTTCGCGCTCGACCTGCTCTACTTCCACGCGATGCTGGTCATGCTGGTGCTCGGCATTCGTCACCGGAGCGACACGTACTTCGACGCCGCGTTGCTGATCGCGCTCTTCAGCTTCGTGAGCTCGTCCGCGATGGCGAAGTTCATCCTGCGCGGTGAGGTGATTGAATGAACCAGCTTCCCCTCTGGGTCGAGGCGGCGGTCGCTGCGCTGCTCGTGCTGAGCGGCCTGTTCGTGGTCATCTCCGCGTTCGGGTTCCTGCGCCTGCCAGACTTCTTCCTGCGCATGCATCCCCCCGCGCTGGCGTACACCTTCGGCAGCTGGTGCGTGACGCTGGCGGGCATCCTCTACTCCTCGACGATCGAGTCCCGGCCCGTGCTGCACCCGTGGCTCATCGTCATCATGCTCTCCATCACGGTCCCTGTGACCACGCTGCTCCTGGCACGAGTGGCGCTGTTCCGCCGCCGCGCCGCGGGAGCCGCCGACGCTCCGCCTCCGCTCGCTCCACGCCGCGACCCCTGAGGGCGGTTCAGCCTCATTCGGGCTCCTCGGCGCGTGGCCGAGCGGGCACGATCAGCACGTCGCTGGCGACCTGACGCAGCACGTCTCCAGCGACCGTCCCGAGGAAGGCGTGAGCGACCCCGGAGTAGCCGTGGGTGCCGAGCACCAGGAGGTCGCTGTCTGCCTTCTTGACGGCCTTCTCGATCACGAGCCGGGCGGAGCCGCGTCGAACATGGATCTTCCAGCGCGGCGCCTCTGCTGGCCGCACCTCCGCCCGCGCGAGCGAGGCAGCGAGCAGCTTCACGAGCTGCTGTGTAGCTGCTCGCTCGAGCTCGCTGCTCCATGCCTCTGCGTCCTCCTCCGAGAGGCTGCGATAGATGGCTCCGCGATAGGGCGTGTCGAACGCATGGATCACCAGGACACGCGGCCGCGGGGTCGGAATCAACCGGAGCATCAGCGCGAGCACATCCGTGGATCCTCGCTCGAGATCGAGGGCGACCGCGGGCCGGCTGTACGCCGCGCGAGGAGCCAGCCGGACCGCCAGGACCGGGAGCTGCCCGCGGCGGATGACACGCTCCGCGGTCGAGCCGAGGAAGGTGTCCCGGAGCGCGCGGCTGCCGCCGCGACCCATGACGATGAGCTCGGCCCTCGTCGAGGTCGCGCAGCCTGCGATCTCCGCGGCCGGGCTGCCGATCTTCACCACCGGTTCGACGTCGACGCCCTTGGGCAGCGTCTTTGCGAGATGCCGCGCCTCGCTCGCGAGTGATTTTCTGGCATCCCGCTCGGCGCGGTCCTGGGCCCTGGCGGGGAGGTTGCCGGGAACGACGTGAAGCAGCGTGACGCGCGCTCCATCGGCCAGCGGCAGACGTGCGACCCGGCCGAGGACGCGGTCCGAAATGGCCGTCAGATCGACGGGGACGAGCAGCGAATGGAAGCGCCCGGCCTCGTCCATCTCGGGCTGCCCGTTGCCTGCCTCCGGCTCCTTCAGACTCTCGGTCATCGTGTGGCCTCCTCTCTATGAAGCAGGTCCCTTCCCGGAGAACGCCCTTCACCGCGCCTGGAACAGCCGATCTAGGCGTGACGACCGCCTCGGGCGAAGGCGGCCAGGCCCCTGGCGAGCGCCCTCGTCACGAGCGCCGCGGCGAGGCCGAGGATCCCGAGATCGGCGAGGCCGTGGTTCCGCAGCGCGACCGCCCCGACGATGCAATCGCCCACGAGCAGGACCACGAGCGAAAGGCCGAGATGGAAGCGGCGCGCGTCGTCGTGCGGCCACCCGGGCGCGGGCTCGGCCCTGGCTCCTCCGAACGCCCGGATCCCGGCGGCGATCCCCAGGAGGAGCACCGCATACCCGGCGCCGAGCAGCGCCTCCGGCGAGACGCTCACGAGAGCTCGCCCTGCCCCGCGCCCGAGGGCGCGGCGCTCCCGGCGCTGTCGGGCGGCGCCTCGATCTCGGTGAAGAGGTTGTCCCGGGCTTCCGGCCCCGCGAGCTGCGGGACGCGATGGCGGACGCCGCGGTAAGCGAGGAGGAGGAGCGGCAGGGTGCCGCCGAGGATGAAGAGCACATCGCCCGGCAGGCGCATCCACTCCATGAGGCGGTTCGTGGGGTTCGTCAGGTACTGGAGCTCTCGAGCCTCGAAGTACCCGTAGCTCACCGCGTGGTGGAGCTGCATGAGCCCGAGCGGGAACAGCGTGGCAAAGACCATCCACGCGAGCCCGACGTTCAGCGACCAGAAGCTGATCTTGGCCGCCCTGTCGGACCACCGCTCGGCGGGCATCAGGTAGCGCAGCGCGAAGAGCGCGAGCCCGGCGGCCAGCATGCCATAGACGCCCATCATCGAGGCGTGCCCATGGTTGGCGGTCAGCGCGGTGCCGATCTCGTAATAGGACACGATCGGCAGGTTGATCAGGAACCCGAAGATCCCGGCCCCCAGGAAGTTCCAGAACCCCACGGCCACCAGGAACATGATGGCCCAGCGATGCGGGAAGGGCTTCGTCGACTGGCCTCCTTGCGCGATGCCCAGGCGCAGGAAGGTCCACGCCTCCACCGTGAGGAAGGTCAACGGGATCACCTCCGCGGCCGAGAAGAAGGCGCCGAGCGCCATGTGCTCCACGGGCGTGCCGGAGAAGTACAGATGGTGCATGGTGCCGATCACCCCGCCCGCCGAGTAGAGGATGACCTCCAGGTAGATGAGCCGCAGCGCGATCGCCTCGGCCACCACCCCGAGCAGGACGAAGAGATAGGCCACCATGAGCGTGGTGAACAGCTCGAGGAAGTCCTCCACCCAGAGGTGCACCACCCAGAAGCGCCAGAAGTCGGTGCTCGTGAAGTTCGCGCGCGGGTGCGCGAGCAGGCCCACGGCGTAGAAGGCCGGGATGGCCAGCGCGGCGAAGAAGAAGAGCCAGGGCATGTTGCCCCGGTGCTCGACGGCGAGCCGACCCCGGAGCGCGCGGAAGAGCAGCGCGACCCAGGCGAACAGGCCGAGCGTCAGGAGCACCTGCCAGAAGCGACCCAGATCGAGGTACTCGAACCCCTGGAGCGCGAACCAGATGCTGTCCGACGCGCCGTGGATGGCGAGGAGCTCGCCGAGGAGGCTGCCCGCGACGACGATGACGAGCGCGCCGAGCAGACCGTAGGCGAGCCAGCTCTGGCCTCTCGGCTCGCGCCCGCTGATCATGGGCGCGATGAAGATGCCCGCGCCGAGATAGGAGACCGCGACCCAGAAGATGGCGAGCTGCAGGTGCCACGTGCGCACCAGGTTGAAGGGGAAGGCCCCGGCCAGGTTGATCCCGAAGAAGCTGGATAGCTCGGCGCGATAATGCTGCGTGGCGCCTCCGAGGACGGACTGGAGGGTGAACAGCAACGCCATGACCAGGAAGAACCACGCCGTCGCGCGCTGGGCTGGGGTCAAGGCGACCTCGCCCGGCTGGCGGAAGCTGAGCCGGTGCCCTTCCCGCCCGTGCCACCCGAGGAAGCGCCATCGCCCGAAGGCCGCGAAGAGCAGGCCTGTCCCGCCGAGGAGCGCGATGAGCGAGAGCACGCTCCAGATCACCAGCTCGCCCGTGGGCTGGTTCCGGACGAGCGGCTCTGGAGGCCAGTTGTTTGTGTACGAGTAGGCCTCTCCGGGGCGCTCCGCCGCGGCGGTCCAGGCCGTCCAGGCGAAGAACGAGGTGAGCTGAGAGAGCTCGCGCGCGTCCGAGAAGAGGCCGGCGCGCAGGCCGTGCTTGCCGCTGGGCTGGGCGAAGAAGCGGCGATAGTGATCCTTCAGCAGCTCGAAGGCCTCTGCCTGGGCGTCGGTGAAGACCAGCGTCCCTGTCGCGGGATCATAGCGGTTTTGACGAAAATCGCCGACGGTGCGCGCGAGCGCCTCCGCCGAGCCCGCGCCGCCGTGGCGAGAGGCGGCGTGGGAGGCGGCCCGGCGGAGGTAATCGGCGGTGAAATCCGGGCCGAGGTAGGCGCCGTGGCCGAAGACGGATCCGTATTCCATGAGCCCGTTGCGCAGGAACAGCTCCTGACCCGTGAGCACGTCGTCGCCCGTGAACAGAACGCGCCCCGCGGGGTCGACCACCCGCGCGGGGATGGGTGGCTGTGCCGCGTAGGTGCGGTAGGCGAGCAGGCCGAGCACGAAGAACCCGAACAGGAAAACGAGGGCCGTCGCCTGGACCCAGCCGCGCGAGATGAGGAGGTTTCGCCGTCCGGAGGAGCGCGCCATGGGAATGCCGGGAGCGAGCCGAGGAGGGCTCACCCGTTCTCCGAGATGACGACCGAGGAGGCTGCGTTGCGCGGCGTTCGTGCGCCTGGACGAGGAAATGGGGGTCTTTCCGCGATTCCCCCTGGCCGCTGCCGGCGAGCTCGTCCTTAAGGTCGGGCGGCGTTCGGCGCGCCTGGAGCTCGGCCGCGCGGGCCGGGATCGCGTACGCCGCTAGGGGCGCGCGAAGTACGTGCCGTGCTCGAGGTCGGCGAGCAGGCCCGCCTGCTCGGGCTTCCAGCCGAACCGGGCCTGCGTGATCGCGCTCGACGCGGGGGTGTCGAGCGCGAAGAACCCGCCGAGCCATCCGAAGTGCTCCTTGGGGACCGACGCGACAGGCAAGCCGAGCTTGCGGCCGATCACACCGGCGATGTCGCGGGTCGGGACGCCCTCGTCGCCGACCGCGCGTTGGCGCCGAGGTCTCGGCGTTCCAGGTCGGCTACACGAGCGCCTCGCAGTTCAGCCGCGAGTATTCGCGCATGTTCGGCAACTCGCCGCTGCGCGATGCCCGCCCGCTGCAGCAGAAGGCCGCGGTCGTCCAGGACATGTAGTCCTCCCGCTTCCATCGACCTCCTTCGTTTCCGCTCCCACATTCCGCCCTTGTCGCCGCCTCGATCTGAAAGATCGAGCTCACCCAGAAACCGCTCGGCGCCTTCGCCGTAGGACTGGGCGCCGCTCGACACGAGCGCGGCGACGCGTCGAACGCCGAAGCATGCGGCCGTATCCGGACACGGGCTCGCCCGTGGACGCCGCACGACGGCCGCAATGCTCGCATGGCGCGCTGCGGTCAGCGCAAACCATCAAAGAATGGAGAGGCAGCTATGAGAAAATCAACTGGCGCCCTGTTGCTCGTATCCCTGGCGTCGGCCTGTCTGAGCGCCTGCGGGGGTGAACCCGAGAGCCCCGCGGACGGCCAGAGCGCCGTCGGGTTCGTGTTCGTGGGGACGAACCATAACAACACGCACGACGCCGGCGAACCTGCCAACCAGGTCGCCGTGTACCGCAGGTTCGCCGATGGATCGCTCGAGCTCGCCGATCACGTCGACACCGGCGGACAGGGGTCGGGGCCCTCGGCGCGCTTTGCCGGTGACGGCCTCGGCTCGTCCCATTCGATGGTGCTCAGCCAGGACCGGGCATTCCTGTTCGTCACGAACGCCGGCAGCGACACGCTCTCCGTGCTCCGCGTCGGAAAGGACACCCTCGAGGTCACCGACGTCCAGCCCACCAAGGATGGCGCCGGGCCGGGCTTCCCGAACAGCGTGACCCAGCACGGCGATCTCGTCTATGCGCTGAACGGCGCCGGCGAGGGGAGCGTCACCGGCTTTCGCCTGAGCAGCCAGGGGAAGCTCACGCCGATCCCCGGCTCGACCCGGCTGCTCTCCGCGAACCAGGTCAGCCCGCCGGACACGCTGTTCAACCCGGCGCAGGCGTCCTTCACGCCGAGCGGGAGGCAGCTCGTCGTCACGATCAAGGACGGGCCCGCCGCGGGCCTGATCGACGGCGTGACCCCGACCGGTCCGAGCCGGGTGCTCGTGTTCGATGTGCTCGAGGACGGCCAGCTCGCGCAGACATTCACGCAGACCGACCTCGACAACGACGGCCCGTTCGGGTTCTCGTTCGACGCGGCCGGACACCTGCTCACGGCCCTGTTCGTGGGCGGTGATGATCTCGCCGGCGCGGCCGGATCGTTTCAGATCAACGCGGACGGGACGCTCACGCCGATCACGCGGACAGCGAAGGTGAGCCAGCTCGATCCGTGCTGGCTCGAGAACAACGGGGAGTTCGCGTTCACCGCGAACTACACCTCGGGCACCCTCTCGAGCTTCCGTATCGGGGACGACGGCAGCCTGACGGTGCTCGACGAGCAGGCCGGCCTCACCGACGAGCGCGCGGGCGCCCCCGGCGCGAGCCAGCAGGGCTCGACGCCGCTCGATCTCGGCATCAGCCCCGACGGCCGATTCCTCTATGACGTCCTGCCGGGCTCCGGGAGCGTGGGCGCCTGGCGGATCGAGGACGACGGCAGGCTCACCAAGATCGGCGAATACGGCGGGCTCCCCAGGACCGTCGACGGCGACAGGGCGCCGGAGGAGCGCTTCGGCCCCGGCGGGAGCCCGGCCGGCATCGGCGTCCTCTGAGGCTCACGGGCCCATTCCAACGCATCCATCAACGCTCACCTCAAGGAATCGAGTCATGAACAATGTTGCGAAGAACGATCGACGCGCCGTCTACGTGATGACCAACGCGACCCCGAATGCCATCCAGGTGTTTCACCGGGCGGGCGACGGCATGCTCTCCCCCGGGGCGTCCTATCCGACGGGCGGGAACGGCCACGCCCCGAACCCTCCGCTCGGCTTCCCGATCCTCGAGTCCCAGAGCGCCCTGGTCGTCAGCCGGGACGGGCGCATGCTCTTTGCCGTCAACGCGGGGAGCGGCACGATCTCCTCGTTCGTCGTCCGCCGAGGCGGGGAGCTCCAGCGGGTCGGCCTTGTCTCGTCGAACGGCGCGCGCCCGGTCTCCCTCGCGCTGCACGAGGGCGTGCTGCACGTCGCGAACGCGGACAGCAAGAGCATCCAGGGATACCGGGTCGGCCACACGGGAGAGCTGACGATGCTCGCCGGCGCATCGCGCTCGCTGAGCGGCTCCGGTATCGCCACCATTGCGTTCAACCGGACGGGTGATGTCCTTGTGATCGCGAGCCGCGGGGACGGCGAGCCGATGGGGAGCCTCGAGACGGTCACCGTCGACGATCACGGGATGCCCGGGCCGGTCCGCCGGCAGGACGTGGTGAAGGCCGGCCAGGCGCCGTTCGGCTTCACGTTCGATCGGCGCGGCCACGTCATCCTCTCGAACCTGTCGCTGACCGGCGACAGCTCGGTCTCGCGCTACAGCGTCGCCCCCACCGGGGAAATGCGGCTCATCGCGGAGCAGCGCATCTTCACGACCGCGGCGTGCTGGGTGGCGACCGCGACGGCCGGCCCCTCGACGTTCGCGTTCATCACGTCGGCGGGCTCGCGCTCCGTCACCGCGCTTCGCGTCGACCGGAGCGGCGGCCTGACGCCGGTGGGGCCGCTGAGCGCGACGGTGCAGGCGGCGTTCACGAGCGGGCTGGCCCTCGATTGCGCCGTGAGCATGGGCGACGACTTCCTCTACGTGCTGAGCCCTGATGGGTTCAGCGTGCCGCCCTTCACGGGCGCGGGCCCGACCGTCGTGCACGGCTACCGGATCGAGCCGAGCGGCGCGCTGACCTCGCTGGGCCCGCCGGTAGGCTGTTTGCCCCAGGGCGCTACCGGGCTCGCCGCGGTGTAGCCGGGGCGATGCGGCAGGCGCCTCTCACGGACCGCAGGAATTTCAAGAGCCCGGCCGGCGCCCGACAGCGCCGTTCCCGGGCTGCTTGGATGAAGGTGGGAGTGATCTTGGATCAGCGAGTGGCGGGTCGGTGGGTGGCGTGGGTCTCGGCGAAGTCCCAGACGAGCTGGCGGAGGGGCTCGGGGGTTTCGATCTGGGGGAGATGACCGGCGTCGGGGAGCAGCGCGAAGCGGGCGCCGGGGATCGCGGCGGCGTAGGCGCGGCCGTAGTCGGGGGTGCAGATCCCGTCGCTCTCGCCCCAGAGGACGAGGGTGGGCTGGGAGATGGCGGCCAGCCGTGGGCGTAAGGTCGGATCGGTCATGGTGCCACCATAGGTGCGCAGGGTGGCCCGGTTGGCGGCCATGGCGGCGCGCTGGCTGTCGCTGAGGCTGGCCGGGTCGATGCGGAACCGTTCGGGGTTGTGGTAGCTGCGCTCCGCCAGCTGGGCGAGGGTGAGAGAGAAGATGTCGGCGACGGGCTGGTCGGCGACGTCGATGCCGACGGCGTCGACGAGGATGGTGCTGCTGATGCGCTGGCTCTGCAGGAGGGCGAGCTCGGCGGCGATCCAGCCGCCAATGGAGCTGCCGACGACGGTGACGTCGACGAGCTCCAGCTGGTCGAGCAGGGCGCGGTAGAGCTGGGCAAGGCCCGAGATGGTGGTCAGCCATTGCGGGCGGTGGGTCCTGTCGAAGCCTGGATGGGTGGGAACAATCACCCGGGCGTGGTTGCCTTCGGCAAGGGTCTTGGCGAAGCCGGCCACGGACCGGGGACCGGCGCCGCCGTGCAGGAGCAGGAACGGGTGTCCGGCGCCGTACGCGTCGACGGTGACATCGACCTGGCCGTGGCCGGGGAGGGTGAGGCTGTGCGTTGCCATGGGGCTCCTTGTGCGGTTGCGGCGAGCGCGCTCGCCGGACCGCTGGTGGTAAGGCTCTTGTCGAAGCGGCGTGCGCGCGGATCGTCCCGCTGGGCGCAGCGTGGCGGCTTCGATGACTCGACCCTAGAACAACGATCACGTTGAAACCCGGAGAATTTTCACAGGGAGGCGGGGAGGCGGGGAGGAAGAAAAGAATGATTTTCTCCCTCTTGCCGTCTCTCGCTCCCCGCCTCCCCGCCTCCCTGTGAAATTCCTGCTTTTTCTCGTGGTTTCAACCCGTTTGTCGCTCTAGCGCCTTGCTCGACGGCGTACATTGCCCGGACGCGCCAGAAAGGTGGCGCGCGACGCCAAGCGCGCGGCGTTCTGCGACCTCGCCAGAGGTCCCGCGCGCTGCCCGTCATCGAAGATCAGCCGCGGCACCGGCGCGTTCCAGGCGATCGGCGCGGCGAACAGGCGCTCGTGAGGCCGCACGTCGGCCGGGGCCGATGACGCCAGCTCGACGCGCACCGGGGAGATCGGCGCGCCGGTGAAGGAGCGGCCGAGCATCAGCATGGCGGCGCTGCCGAGCTCCGCGAGCTGGCGAAGGCCATCGGGAGCGGCCATGGCCGTTTTCCCCTGAAACCGGAGCACGATCGACGTGAGGCACGCCGCGCGATCGCGGTCGAGCTCGAGGCGGACTCCTTCGTTCCAGAGCCCCAGTTAGCGAGCGGTCCGCTCGTAGGCGGCGCGGAGCGTGGGGCTCGTGGAAGCAGCATAGGTGACGACCCCGAAGCGGCGCGGGTCCGCCGCCTTCGCAAGGCGAAGCCCGAGATCGTCGGCGCGGGTCAGCTCGACCGCGGCCCCCAGGAGCTCGGGGAGCTTCTCGGCCGGACCTCGGGCGTCGACGCCGTCGAGCGCGATGCCGGCGAGCACCTCGGCGCGGAGGCGGTTCGCAGCGCCGGGGGCGAGCTCGTCGGAAAAGACGAGAATCGACAGGAAGGCGCCGGCGGCAGCGCTGTGGCTCGGTGCTGCGCCTTTTATACCGCGCGGGGGCATCGTCCGAGGAGAGGAGCCAAGAGGAGCAAACGCCTTCTCGAGAATCAAGAGATGTCATGCCGCAGCCGCCCCTCCAGTCTCGCCACGACCAGCAGGTCGGGACACGACGAGAAGCGCGCTCGAAGCGTATCTATCGGATATTCCAGCCTATCATGTGACCTCCCGCCCTCCGGCCGGCGCGGCAGCCCCGCCCTCCCCGGCGACCCGCCTCGCACGACGCTCGCTCCCGGGCGCGCGCCCCGCGAACCCGCGTGCTCCTGCCGGCGGGGGCACGGTATGCTTGTCGCACCATGAAGTATCCTCCCTGCCTGCTCCTCTCGGCGTTTCTCGCTGGCGCCTGCGGAGGTGGCGAGGCACACCCGTCAGGTCCGACCATGACCGCAAGCTCCCCTCTGCTCCCCACCGCGGCCAGCGCCGCGCCCGCGCCCGCCCCCGAAAACCCGAGCCGCCCCGCGTACCCGCCCACCCGCGTCGCCCCGGTGACGAACGCCCTGCATGGGGTCGAGATCACCGACCCGTACCGCTGGCTCGAGGACGGCGACGCACCCGAGGTGAAGGAGTGGATGAAGGCTCAGGACGCGTTCACGCGCGCCGAGCTCGCCCGGCTCCCCGAGCGGGACGCGATCGCGTCAAGGCTGAAGCAGCTATTCTACATCGATGCGGTCTCCGCGCCGCGCCACCGCAGGGGCCGGTACTTCCTGAGCCGGCGGCACGCGACGAAGGAGAAGTCGGTCGTCTACTGGAAGGAGGGAAAGGGCGGCGCGGAGCGCGTGCTGTTCGACCCGAACACCTGGTCCGAGGACGGCAGCGTCTCGCTGGGCGGATGGGAGGTGTCGTGGGACGGCAAGAACGTCGCCTACAAGATCCAGCAGAACAACTCGGATGAGGCGACCCTCTATGTGATGGATGTCGCGTCCGGCAAGCGCTCCGAGGTGGACGTCATCGAAGGGGCCAAGTACGCCTTTGCGTCGTGGACGCCCTCCGGCGACGGCTTCTACTACGTCTGGCTCCCCACGGACCCGTCCATCCCGGTCGCCGAGCGGCCGGGTTACGCCGAGGTGCGCTTCCACCGGCTCGGCCAGGATCCCAAGCAGGATCGCGTGGTGCGCGGCAGGACGGGCGATCCAAGGACCTTCCTGAACGCGTCCCTCTCCAAGGATGGCCGCTTCCTGGTGCTCACCGTCTCTCACGGGTGGACCTCGGCTGACGTCTACTTTCGCGATCTCCGCAGGCCGGGCGGCCACGCCGCGGACAAGCCGCTCGCGGTCGGGCGCGACGCCCACTACAACGTCGAGGTCTACAAGGACCGGCTCTACGTCCACACCGACGAGGGCGCGCCCCATTACCGCGTCTTCGAGGTCGATCCGGACAGGCCGGATCGCGCCGCATGGAAGGAGATCGTCCCGGAGCGCCCCGACGCCACGCTGGACAGCGTCTCCATCGTGGGTGGGCACCTCGCGCTGAGCTATCTCAAGGACGCTTCGAGCCGGGTCGAGGTGCGCGCGCTCGACGGCAAGCTGGTCCGCGAGGTCCCGCTGCCGGGCATCGGCACCGTCGGCGGCCCCTCCGGGCTGCCCGACGAGGACGAGGCGTATTTCTCGTTCGAGTCCTACACCTCGCCTCACGAGATCCACGCGACCTCGATCAAGACGGGTCGGACCGAGCTCTACGCGCGCATCGAGGTGCCCATCGATCCGTCGCCCTTCAGCGTGGAGCAGACCTTCTTCCCCTCCAAGGACGGCACGAAGATCTCGATGTTCATCGTCCGCCGCAAGGACATGAAGAAGGACGGGAGCTCCCGCGCGCTGCTCTACGGCTACGGCGGGTTCCAGATGTCGCAGACCCCCGCGTTCACCTCCTCGATGTACCCCTGGCTCGAGCGGGGCGGCGTGTACGCGGTGGCGAACCTGCGCGGCGGCGGCGAGTACGGAGAGGCGTGGCACCGGGACGGGATGCTGCTCAAGAAGCAGAACGTCTTCGACGACTTCATCGCCGCCGCGGAGCACCTGGTCGGCGAGGGGTACACGCGGCCCGAGCGGCTCGCCATCCTGGGCGGCTCGAACGGCGGCCTGCTCGTCGGCGCCGCGCTCACGCAGCGGCCCGACCTGTTCGGGGCCGTCCTCTGCGGCGTCCCCCTGCTCGACATGGTGCGATACCACCTGTTCGGCTCCGGCAAGACGTGGATCAGCGAGTATGGCTCCGCCGACGATCCGGAGCAGTTCAAGGCGCTCCACGCCTACTCCCCCTATCACCGCGTGCAGGCGGGGAAGCGGTATCCGCCGGTGCTCCTGCTGTCGGCCGACAGCGACGATCGGGTCGACCCCATGCACGCGCGCAAGTTCGCCGCCGCGCTGCAGTCCGCGAGCGCGGGCGGTCCGGTCCTGCTCCGCATCGAGCGGAACGCCGGGCACGGCGGCGCGGATCTCATCAAGTCGGCGGTCGCGAAGGGCGCCGACCAGATCTCGTTCGCGCTGTGGGCCACGAGCGCGCAGGCGGCGGCGATCAAGCGGTGAGGGGGCGCGCGGCGCACCACGAGCGGCGCGCGTGAGGCGCGGGACGCGCGCCGCGAGCGGGGCGACGGACAGGCTTGCGGCTCCGCGCCGCGACGGCTAACAACGCGCCGCTGTGCGAACGCTTCACCCCGTAGCCGGGGCTTCCCGCCGCGGGCCTTTGATCTCGCGCCCCCTCGCGGCCGCCGTCTCGGCGCTCGCGGAGGGCCCGCGCGCGCCGCTCGCGGACCTCGCCGATCCTGCGGCGGTGCTGGCCGGGCTCATGGACCTGCACGGGAGCGTCTCGCTCGCGCGCGAGCTCGCGCTCCTCGACCGCCACGCCGCGCCGCCGCCGGCGTCCGAGGGCGCTCGCGCCGAGGTCCGGGCGCTCGCCGCCGATCGCCTCGGCGAGCTCGCGGAGGCGCTCGACCAGGTGTTCGCCGCCCCGTTCCACCGGCGGAACAAGCTCCCCGACGCGGCGGCGGTGCACGCGACGCTGGAGCAGGCCGGGGTGCTGCCTGCCCGCGCGGCCCGCGACCGCGGGGGGCGCCCGCTCGCGTCCGCGGCAGGGCAGATCTGGGAGCCGTTCGGAGAGCTCATGGGCCGTCTCCTCGGCCGCATCCGGCTCGAGACGCGCGCGCTGCGCGAGGAGCTCGCGCCTTCGCTGCGGGCGCTCGGCCCGGAGGCGGCGCGGCTCGAGCGGCTCGACGCCGCGATCTCCGCCGCCACCCAGAAGCGGCGCGAGCGCGCGCTCGCCGAGCTCGTCCCCGGGCTCTCGCGCGCCTTCGCGCGGGCCTTCCGCGCGGCCGTGGGCGCGCTGCCGGAGGGGGCCGGGCTCGAGGACGTCGCGGGCTGGTTCGGGCAGGAGCAGTGGCTCCTGCGGGAGCTCCAGCGCATGGAGCTCGTGGTCCAGGCGGCGCTCGCGCACGAGGCGGGCCGGCTGCTCTCGCTGGTCGACGGGGCGGCGGCGGCGGGCGCGCCCGCGTAGCTCGCGGGGGGCTTCACGATGCGGCTCGCGACGGCGCGGCAGTGGACGACGCGGATCCTGGTGCTCCTCACCGGCGGGGTCGGCCTCGCCCTGGTGGGGCGGGCGGCGCTCGTCTACCGCGGGGCGGATCCGCTCGCGTACCGCCTCGTGCAGCTCATCGCGCTGGGGCTCGCGCTCGGCACGCTCGAGGTGTTCGTGCGCGCGGGGCGGGCTGCCCGGATCGAGCGCGAGCTCGGCGCGCTGCCGCGGCCGGCGACGCGGGCGGCGATCGAGCAGAGCGGCGCCCCGCTCCGATCGATGCTCGAGGCGCGGATGGCCGGCGCGGCGCTGCCCCCGGCGAGCGCGACGTTCGCGTCGTACCTCGTCGGCCTGCTCGTGATGATCGGGCTGCTCGGCACGTTCCTCGGCCTGTTCGAGACGCTGCGGGGGGCCCGCGAGGCGCTGACGCTGAGCGCCGACGTCGACGCGCTGCGGGAGAGCCTGGCCGCGCCCATGCAGGGCCTCTCGCGCGCGTTCGGCACGTCGGCGGCGGGCGTCGCGGCGTCGGGGATGCTCGGGCTCGCCGGCGTGCTCCTGCGCCGGGCCGAGGCGCGGGCCGCGGCGGCGCTCCAGGCCTACGCGTCGGGCCCGCTCGCGGCGCTCACGGTGGCGGGGCGGCAGCTCGCGGCGCTGGAGGCGCTCGCGCGGCAGGGCGACGCGCTCCCCGCCGCGGCGGCGTCGCTCCGCGAGGCGACGGGCCGGCTCGAGCGCCTCGAGGAGCGGCTGCTCGCGGTCCAGGTGGAGGGCGCGCGCCAGGCGGCCGCCTCGTTCGCGGCGGCCGCGGCCGAGGTCCGCGGCGACATCGCCGCGGGCCTCCGGCAGACCGCCGACGTCGCGGCGAGCGTGGTCAGTCCGATCCTGGCGGAGGCGGTGGAGCGCGCTGGCGCGGTCGCGGGCGGCGCGCTGCAGGCGGTCGAGCGGCGCCTCGACGAGGAGGCGCGCGCGCGGCGCGAGGCGGACGTCGCGTCGGCGTCGAGGCTTGCGGGCCAGGCGGAGCGGCTGTCGTCGGTGGTGGGGGAGGCGATCGAGCGGCTGGAGCGAGCGCACGCGGCGCGCGCTGCGGAAGCGGCGAAGCGGCAGGCGGAGCTGGACGCGGAGCGGGCGGCGCACCTGACGGCGCTGGGCGAGGCGCTGTCGGGCGCGCTGTCGGAGGCGGCGCGTGCGGCGCAGGCGGCGCCGGAGGCGGCGTCGCGGCTGATCGGGGAGGCGTCGGAGCGGCTGTCGGCGCGCGCGGAGGCGGACGCAGCGCGGGATGCGCGGCTGGACGCGCTGCTGGAGAAGCTGTCGGAGGCGACAGCGGGGATGGCCGGGAGCGCGCGGGAGCAGGCGGAGCGGGTGGCGGCGCTCGCGGAGGCGGCGGAGCGGAGCGGTGCGGAGCGCGAGGCGCGGGCGGAGGCGCGCGTGGCGGCGCTGGGCGAGGCGGCGCGGGCGCAGCTGGCGGAGCAGGCGGCGCGGCTGCTGGCGTTCGAGGAGCGGCTCGACGGAGCGCGGCGGGAGGCGGCCGACGGGCTCGCCGAGCGGCTCAGCGCCCACGCCCGCGGCCTCGGCGAGAGCCTGGCGCAGATGGAAGGGGGCGTGGCGTCGCGGCTGGAGCGGATGGAAGGGGGCGTGGCGTCGCGGCTTGCGCAGATGGAAGGGGGCGTGGCGTCGCGGCTGGAGCGGATGGAAGAGGGCGCGGCGAAGCGGCTCGAGCGGCTCGACCAGGAGGCGGCCGCGCGCCGGCGCGAGCTCGAGACGGCGTCGGCGTCGAGGCTTGCGGGCCAGGCGGAGCGGCTGTCGTCGGTGGTGGGGGAGGCGATCGAGCGGCTGGAGCGAGCGCACGCGGCGCGCGCTGCGGAAGCGGCGAAGCGGCAGGCGGAGCTGGACGCAGAGCGTGCGGCGCACCTGACGGCGCTGGGCGAGGCGCTGTCGGGCGCGCTGTCGGAGGCGGCGCGTGCGGCGCAGGCGGCGCCGGAGGCGGCGTCGCGGCTGATCGGGGAGGCGTCGGAGCGGCTGTCGGCGCGCGCGGAGGCGGACGCAGCGCGGGACGCGCTGCTGGACGCGCTGCTGGAGAAGCTGTCGGAGGCGACGGCGGGGATGGCCGGGAGCGCGCGGGAGCAGGCGGAGCGGGTGGCGGCGCTCGCGGAGGCGGCGGAGCGGAGCGGGGCGGAGCGCGAGGCGCGGGCGGAGGCGCGCGTGGCGGTGCTGGGCGAGGCGGCGCGGGCGCAGCTGGCGGAGCAGGCGGCGCGGCTGCTGGCGTTCGAGGAGCGGCTCGACGGAGCGCGGCGGGAGGCGGCCGACGGGCTCGCCGAGCGGCTCAGCGCCCACGCCCGCGGCCTCGGCGAGAGCCTGGCGCAGATGGAAGGGGGCGTGGCGTCGCGGCTGGAGCGGCTGGAAGGGGGCGTGGCGTCGCGGCTGGAGCGGATGGAAGAGGGCGCGGCGAAGCGGCTCGAGCGGCTCGACCAGGAGGCGGCCGCGCGCCGGCGCGAGCTCGAGACGGCGTCGGCGTCGAGGCTTGCGGGCCAGGCGGAGCGGCTGTCGTCGGTGGTGGGGGAGGCGATCGAGCGGCTGGAGCGAGCGCACGCGGCGCGCGCTGCGGAAGCGGCGAAGCGGCAGGCGGAGCTGGACGCAGAGCGTGCGGCGCACCTGACGGCGCTGGGCGAGGCGCTGTCGGGCGCGCTGTCGGAGGCGGCGCGTGCGGCGCAGGCGGCGCCGGAGGCGGCGTCGCGGCTGATCGGGGAGGCGTCGGAGCGGCTGTCGGCGCGCGCGGAGGCGGACGCAGCGCGGGACGCGCGGCTGGACGCGCTGCTGGAGAAGCTGTCGGAGGCGACGGCGGGGATGGCCGGGAGCGCGCGGGAGCAGGCGGAGCGGGTGGCAGCGCTCGCGGAGGCGGCGGAGCGGAGCGGTGCGGAGCGCGAGGCGCGGGCGGAGGCGCGCGTGGCGGCGCTGGGCGAGGCGGCGCGGGCGCAGCTGGCGGAGCAGGCGTCGCGGCTGCTGGCGTTCGAGGAGCGGCTCGACGGAGCGCGGCGGGAGGCGGCCGACGGGCTCGCCGAGCGGCTCAGCGCCCACGCCCGCGGCCTCGGCGAGAGCCTCGAGGCAACCGCAGCGGTGGTGCGGGAGGCCTCGGAGCTCGTGCGGGCCGGCGGTGCCGAGATGACATCCGTGGCGGAAATGTTCACCGTTGCGGTTGACCGTTACCGCGACGCGAGCGATCGCTGGCTGAACAGCCTGGGGGCGATCGAGGACGCGATCGAGCGCCGGGAGCACGGCGAGGCGACGGACCTCCTCGGCGCTTACCTCGACCAGACCCGTGAGGTCTTCGATCACTCGCTGCAGTTCCAGCGCGAGCTCTTCTCCGAGCTGCGGGCGCTGAGGAGCAAGACGAGCTGATGCGCCGCGCGTCGCGTGCGTCAGGCGCTCGTCTCTCGCGCCTTGAGATCGTGGCCTCCGCGGATCGTGGCGAGAGCTCACCGCGTTGGCTGGCGTCAGCCGCGAGAGCGAGGCGATGTCCCTGACGCCGGCCGAAGACGATGTCCCCGAGCAGGCGGCGGTCTGGCCGGTCTTCGGCGACCTCATGGCCTGTCTCTTCGGCCTCTTCGTGCTCTTTTTCGTCTGGGCGATCTCGTTTCAGGTCGATCTGGCCCGCGATCTCGCCGCCGAGCGCGCCACCCGCGCGACGGAGCGCGCGCGTCTGGAGGCGCTCGAGAGCGCCCTGGCCGGACCGCTCGCCGAGGGGAGGATCACCCTGACGGAGGGGCGCATCGGGATCCGCGGCAGCATCCTGTTCGAGCTCAACTCGGCCGAGCTTCAGCCTGCGGGCATCGCGCTGCTCCGCGCGCTGGCCGACCCGCTCAAGGCGTACCTCGAGCATCATGACGAGCTCATCATGGTGAGCGGCTTCACGGACGACCGCCCGCTCACGAGCTCGTCCCGCGGCTATGCCGACAACTGGGAGCTCTCGGCGCAGCGAGCGCTCACGGTGACGCGGGCGCTCTCCGCGGCGGGTGTCCCCGACACGTCGCTGTTCGCGGCCGGCTTCGGAGAGCGGCACCCGGTGGCGCCCAACGACACGAGCGAGAACCGGGCGAAGAACCGCCGGGTGGAGATCTCGCCGATCCCGCGGCGAGGCGCGCCCTGATGACATCCACGTCGGATTTTTCTCCGACGATGATGCCCTCCCAACCCGGGTTGGCCGCGCCGTCCCAACCCGGGTTGGCCGCGTGCCCCCAACCCGGGTCGGCCGCGCCCTCCCAACCTGGGTCGCCCCCGTCCCCCCAACCTGGGTCGCCCCCGGCCGACGCGCGCCTCGCCGCCCTGCGGGCGGCCGGCGCCCACCGCTTCGACCCCGCGGGCTACCGCCTCGTCGAGGCGCTCCTCGAGCGCGCTCGCGCCCTCGACGGCGGCGCCCGCGCGCGCCTCGTTGCCCGCGCCTCCGCGCGGCTCGCGGCGCTCGACGCCGCCTTCCACCGCGCCCGCGCCGACGCCGAGGCCCACCTCCGCGCCCTCGCCGACGCCGGCCTCCCTCACGACGGCGCCCTGGCCGCGGCGCTCGCGCTCGGCGATTTCCCCGCCGTCGTGAGGACCGCGCGCCGCCGCCTGCGCGCGCTCGCCGCCGAGCGGAAGACGACCGCCGTCCCCTCGCTCGCGCGCCTTCGCGGCGAGGTGGCCGCGCGCGACGTGCGCCTCCCCGGGCCGCTCGCGCGCGATCTCGCGGAGCTCCCGTGCGACGGCGACGTCGTCGAGCGCCGGGTGAAGCGGCAGGCCCAGGCCCTCAGCAGCGCGCTGTCCACCGCGCTGTTCCACGAGTCGCTGGTGAGCGCGCGCGCCACGCTCGCCGTCGCGCGCGCGGCCGACAACGTGCCGGAGGACGCCGGCCCCTACAACGCCCAGGTGCTCGCCTCCCGGGCGCTCTGCGCCGCCGAGCGGCTCTCGGGGCACTACCTGCGCGCGCTCGTGGCCAGCCTCCAGGACCTCGGCGCCCTGGCCGCCGCGCTCGAGCCGCAGCCCGAGAAGCCAGCGCGGAAAAAAGCCGCCCCTCGGAACACGAGCGACGCCGCCCCTCGCCGGCGGCCGGCCCGGTCCGCCCGAAAAAAAGAATCCCTTTTTCGCGGATCGCGTTAGGTAAGTAGTCCCCATGCTTCGCTCGCCAGGCCGATCGCTCGCTTCCCTCGCGCTCTTCCTGCTCGCCAGCTCCTGCTCGTCCTCGCCCGACAAGGTGCAGAGCGGGCCGCTCACGCCGCCGCTCAAGCAGTGCGGCACCGAGGTGGTCAAGCGCGGCGACGGCTACAACGGCGCGGCGCGCGAGTGCATCTGGCAGGCGTACAGGAACCACGACCCGTCCGAGTTCACGACCACGCGGTACACCATCGAAGGCGATCCCGTCACCTACCGCCTCGAGGTCACGCTCACGGGCGTCGTCGTCGTCGTGGACAGCAAGGATCGCTACGCGCTCCGGGGCGTCTTCCGCCACGAGTGCCGCAACCTCGAGCGCATCATGCAGGAGGGCACCGACGAGGGGCGGTTCGGCTTCGCGCTGAGCGCGTGCTCCGGCGGCGGCGCCGATCGGTTCGCGGTCCCGTGACGAGGCCGCCGCGCGCCGGCGTCCCCGGCTCGGCCCGGCGGCCCGGTCGGCCCGGCGGCCCGGTCGGCTCGCTGGCCCGACGGGAGGCCGCCCCGAAGCCGCGGCAAATCAAGACGTTGGAAACGGAACGGTGACGGGCGCGCGGCGTGAGGCGCAATCGCGCACCGTGTGGAGTCCTGCGCGGACGGCCGCGGGCGGGCGCGCCCCGAGGCCTGATCTGGTGGACGCGACCGATCCTTGGCGCGTAGGCTCGCTGGGAGCAGTCGGAGCGGGCGGCAAGATGAGCAGACGAAGCACCCCGTGTCGCGCGATCGGTCCGAGGAAGGCGCCGGAAGGGTGTGGATGACGCGATGACGGAAGACGCGCGCCCGTCGTCCGGCAGTCCGGCAGAGCGTGCCTGCGAGCACGCTGGAGGGAAGCGCCGTGCAGCGTCACCTCGTTTTTGAAGCCGCCGGGATCAGCCATCCTGGCATGGTCCGAGACACGAACGAGGACAGCTTCGCGATCCTCGAGCCCCGGGGGCTGTTCCTCCTGGCCGACGGCATGGGAGGGCGCGCCGCCGGGGAGGTCGCCTCGCGCATGGCGATCGATACGGTGCGTGATTTCTTCGACGACCCGGACTCCACCTGGCCTGTCGCCGTCGGCGTGGGGCCGCCCACCACGCGGGGCTCGGAGGCGCGCTACGTCGATCAGGGGCTCCCCCTGCTCGTCGCGGGCATCCAGCTCGCGAACGGCCGCATCTTCTCCGCCGCGCGGCGCGACCGGGAGAAGCGCGGCATGGGCACCACGATCGCGGCCGTGCTGGCGCGCGACGGCTTCATCGCCGTCGCGCACGTGGGCGATAGCCGCGTATACCGCCTGCGCGATCATCGCCTCGAGCAGCTCACGCGCGATCACTCGCTCGTCAACGAGTGCATCCGGCTCGGCCACCTCCTCCCCGAGCAGGCCAGCTCGTTCCCGCTCCAGCACGTGATCACCCGCGCCCTCGGCACCGACGAGGCGGTCGACGTCGAGACGCGGATCGACGCCATCGAGGGAGGGGATGTCCTCCTGCTCTGCTCAGACGGCCTGTCCGGCGTCGTGCCGGCGCAAGATATCGCAAGTATCCTGGCGACCCCGGCCGATCTGGCCGGCATCGCGTCCCGGCTCGTCAAGCGCGCCAACGAGAACGGTGGCCCCGATAACGTCACCTGCGTTGTCGTGCGCTGGCGCGCTTCGCCCAGCGGCCCGACCAGGCGCTGATCCGCGCGCCCGCGCTGCCGCTCCGGCGGTGTGCGGACGAGAGCATTGCGTTCAGCCCGCCAGTTTTTCCATGGAACATCGCGTGCCAGGAGGTGCCGGAGAGCGCGCCACCGTGTTAATGGCGGTGGCGAATCCAATGGGCGCGCGAACGAACGGATCCACACACCCGCAATCCATCGAATCCCCGTCCCGGAGCGCGGCGCTGAGCAAGCCGGGGAAGGGCGGCTCCTCGGGCGCGCGGCGCGCCGGCCCGGCGGCGGCGGAGCTCGATCCCGCGGAGCACCACCGGCCGGCGCTCAAGCTCCTCGACGCCGCGCGCGAGCCGGATTTCATCGAGGTGCTCGGATCGCGGGAGCACAACCTCCGCATCGATCGGCTGGAGGTGCCGAAGCGGAAGCTCGTGGTGTTCACGGGGGTGAGCGGCTCGGGCAAGTCGAGCCTCGCGTTCGACACGCTCTACGCCGAGGGGCAGCGGCGTTACGTCGAGACGCTGAGCTCTTACGCGCGCCAGTTTCTGGGTCAGCTCGAGCGCCCGCAGGTCGAGCACCTGCGCGGCCTGTCGCCGACCATTGCCATCGAGCAGAAGAGCGCGTCGAGCAACCCGCGCTCCACGGTCGGCACGATCACGGAGGTCTACGATTACCTGCGCGTGCTCTATGCGCGCGCCGGCGAGCAGCATTGCCACCTCTGCGGCAAGCCGGTGAAGGCGCAGAGCTCGGAGCAGATCGTCGACGAGCTCCTCGGGATGCCGGAGGGGACGAGGTTCGTGCTGCTCGCGCCGCTCGTGACGCACCGGAAGGGGGAGTTCAAGGACCTGTTCGAGGAGCTCCGGGGCCGCGGCTTCGTGCGGGTCGAGATCGACGGGGCGCAGCACCGGCTCGACGAGCTGCCGAAGCTCGACAAGAAGCTCAAGCACACCATCGCGCTCGTGGTGGACCGGCTCGTCGTGCGGGCGGACGAGCGCCAGCGCATCACGGAGGGGGTCGAGGTCGCGCTCCAGGAGGGGCGCGGCGAGCTCCGGGTCGAGCTCCAGGCCGACGAGGGGGCGTCCGGGCGGCGGCGTCGCCCCGACGCCCCGCTGCTGTTCAGCGCCGCGCGCTCCTGCTGCGGCCAGAGCTTCCCCGAGCTCTCGCCGCAGAGCTTCTCCTTCAACAGCCCGCTCGGCATGTGCGGCGCCTGCAACGGCCTCGGCACCCGCCTCGAGATCGATCCGGCCCTCGTGATCCCGGATCCTGCGCTGTCGATCCGGGAGGGCGCCATCGCCCCCTGGGCGTCGGCCATGGCGCGCGGGGAGGGCTGGACGTTCCGCATCATCGACGCCGTGGCCAAGGCGTGCTCCGTCGACCTCGACGTGCCCTGGCGCAAGCTCGGGGCGAAGAAGCAGGAGATGGTGCTCCATGGCCTCTCGGGCAAGCGCATCGCGGTGACGTGGGGGAAGGAGGGGACCGAGACGCACGGCACCTGGGGCATGAAGTTCGAGGGCGTGATCCCGAGCCTGATGCGCCGGTTCCAGCAGTCGTCGTCCGAGTCGGCGCGGGATGCTTACCGCAAGTTCATGAGCGAGCGCCCGTGCGACGCCTGCGGCTCCCGGCGGATGCGCCCCGAGTCGCTCGCCGTGCGCGTCGCCGGCGAGGGGATCGCCGACGTCACCGCGATGACGGTGAGGGACGCCTACGATCACTTCGCCCGGCTCGAGCTGCCGGGCAACCGGCAGAAGATCACGGAGGGGGTGCGGCGCGAGATCACGAGCCGGCTCAGCTTTCTCCTGAACGTGGGGCTCGACTACCTGACGCTCGACCGCTCGGGGCCGACGCTGAGCGGCGGCGAGGCGCAGCGCATCCGGCTGGCGAGCCAGCTCGGCAGCGAGCTCTCCGGGGTGATGTACGTGCTCGACGAGCCGAGCATCGGCCTGCACCAGCGGGACAACCAGCGCCTCATCGAGACGCTGCGGCGCCTCAGGGATCTGGGCAACACGGTGCTCGTGGTGGAGCACGACGAGGAGACGATCCGGGCCGCCGACTACGTCGTGGATTTCGGCCCCGGGGCCGGGCACCTCGGCGGCCGGGTGATGGCCGCGGGGACGCCCGAGGAGATCGCGCGTGACCCCGAGAGCGTGACCGGGGCGTACCTGGCGGGGCGCGCGCGCATCGAGGTGCCCGAGGCGCGGCGCGCCCCGCGCGGGTGGCTGGAGATCCTGGGCGCGGCCGAGCACAACCTGAGGAGCATCGACGTCCGTTTCCCGCTCGGGGTGCTGCTCGCGGTGACCGGGGTGAGCGGCGCCGGCAAGAGCTCGCTGGTGAACGGTATCCTCCTGCCGGCGCTGGGCCGGGCGCTCCACCACAGCACCGAGCCGGTGGGCGCGCACCGCGCGATCCAGGGGCTCGAGGCGCTCGACAAGGTCATCGCGATCGACCAGAAGCCGATCGGCCGCACGCCGCGCTCGAACCCGGGGACGTACACGAAGGCGTTCGACCAGATCCGCGAGATCTTCGCCGAGCTGCCGGAGTCGCGCGCGCGCGGCTACGGCCCGGGGCGGTTCAGCTTCAACGTGAAGGGCGGGCGCTGCGAGGCGTGCAGCGGCGACGGCATGGTGAAGGTGGAGATGCACTTCCTCGCCGACGTCTATGTCCCGTGCGAGGTGTGCGCCGGCAAGCGGTACAGCGCGCAGACGCTCGCGGTGCGGTTCAAGGGCAAGAGCATCGCGGACATCCTCGACACCAGCATCGAGGATTGCCTGCGTCTCTTCGAGCACCACGTCGCGCTGCGCCGCGTCCTCGAGACGCTGGTCGAGGTCGGACTCGGGTACATGAAGATCGGCCAGAGCGCGCCGACGATGAGCGGCGGCGAGGCGCAGCGCGTGAAGCTGAGCCGAGAGCTCGGCAAGAGCCAGACGGGGAGAACGCTCTACGTCCTCGACGAGCCCACGACGGGCCTGCATTTCGAGGACATCCGCAAGCTGCTCGGCGTGCTCCACCGGCTGGTCGACGCGGGGAACACGGTGGTGGTGATCGAGCACAGCCTCGACGTCATCAAGTGCGCGGACTGGGTGATCGATCTCGGGCCCGAGGGCGGCGCCGGCGGAGGACGGGTCATCGCCGAGGGGACGCCGGAGCACGTCGCGAAGGTGAAGGGCTCGTATACAGGGCAGTTCCTTGGCCCCCTTCTCCCCCATAAGCGTTAACCAAGCCTCGCTCCGCGTTCTCCTACGTTCACGACCACGTTCACGTTGGTGACCGATGGGGCGAGCTTCGTGCGTTGAGTGCAACGGAACGAGCTCGGTCAACGCCTATGCCCCCTTCTCCTGTGCAGGCGCTGGCTGCTCGGCGATGGATCATCCGGGGCAGAGTGAGGCAGAGAACGTCTGCGACGGCTCAGTCCGACGCGCCTGAGACAGACGCGTTTGTGATTTGCGTCGCTCGCCGACCATCCATTTCAGAGAAGCGCGATATTCATTGGTGGCGCCCATAACGGTTTTATTCGATCGGCTTGCACCGCGCTGCAAAAGCGCGTAGCCGGGATCGATGGACACCAACGTGTCCAGGAGTGCGCGAGCACCCGACAAGCAACTTCAGCAAAAAAGCACCATGATATCTCGCGCCAGCGGGGCTGTCGTACAGGCCCCTGCGCTCGAGATCCGTTGACGGGAGGGCCCATGCAGATCTCGAAGCATGCTCTATTTCTCGGCGTAGGACTCTGGGTGGGCGCCGCCTCGGCGGCGGCGTGCTCCGCCAGCGGCTCGTCGGCGGGCGACCCTCGGCCGGGGACCACCGCCAGCGGCGGCGGCTCGAGCGGCGACGCCGTCGGGTCGATGAGCTCCGGCGGCTTCGGCGACGACATCGGCGCCGGCACCGGGGGCGGCGACCTCGGGCCCGAGCTCGGCGGCGACCCGAGGACGTGCGCGGAGGCCGCCGCGAACAAGTCCTATATCGGCTGTGACTTCTGGCCCACGGTCACCGCGAACATCGTCTGGTCGATCTTCGACTACGCGGTCGTCGTCGCGAACGCCGGCGACGAGATCGCCGAGGTCGAGGTGACGCGCGCCGGCGCCGCGGTGGCGCGCGCCGAGGTCAAGCCCAACAGCCTGAGCAAGATCTACCTCCCCTGGGTGCGCGAGCTGAAGGGGCCCGACGCCACCCATTGCACCGGGGGCGACTCGATCACGAGCTCCGTCCGCGTCGATGGAGGCGCTTACCACCTCGTCTCGACAAGGCCGGTCACGGTCTATCAATTCAACGCGCTCGAGTACAAGGGAGAGGGCGGCCCGTCCGGGAAGGACTGGTCGTCCTGCCCTGGCAACGAGGCGTGCGCGGCCAACGACGGGGAGCCCTTCGGCTGCTTCTCCTTCACCAACGACGCGTCGCTGCTCCTGCCGAGCACCGCGATGACAGGCAACTACCGCATCACCGGCCAGCGCGGCTGGGCGGCGGCGGACTTCGGCGGCTACATCGTCATCAGCGGGATCCAGGACGGCACGAGCGTCACCGTGAACGTCGCCCAGGGAGGCTCGGTGGTCGCGGGCGGCGGCATCCCCCGGACGAGCGGCGGCGGCAGCTTCACCGTCCAGCTCGACGAGGGGGATGTCGTCGAGGTCCTCGGGCACCCGAGGAGCGACCTCAGCGGCAGCCTCGTCACCGCGACCCGCCCTGTCCAGGTGCTGACGGGCATCCCGTGCGTGCAGGCGCCGATCGGCCGCCAGGCCTGCGATCACATCGAGGAGTCCGTGTTCCCCGCCGAGACGCTGGGCAAGCGGTACTTCGTGACGGTCCCGACATCGCCGGGCGGCCGCGTCATCGGCCACATCGTGCGCCTCTACGGCAACGTCGATGGCACGGCGCTGACGTACCCGTCCGGCAAGCCGGACGGCGCGCCGACCACCATCGACGCTGGCCAGGTCGTCGACCTCGACGTGGTGAGGCGGGATTTCGAGGTCGTGGGAGACCACGAGTTCGCGATCAGCACGTTCATGCTGGGCGCCGCGATCGTCGACGCGGACACCGAGCCTCGCCAGAAGGGCGATCCGTCGCAGAGCCACCCCACCGCGGTCGAGCAATACCGCTCCAAGTACGTCTTCCTCGCGCCGAGCGACTACGATGAGAGCTACGTCGACATCATCCAGCCGCTCGACGCCATGATCACGCTCGACGACGGCGCCGTCGACGTCGCCCCGACCCCGATCGGCAACGGCTCCGGCTTCGGTGTCGCGCGTGTCCGGCTCGGCCCCGGCAACGGCGGCGCGCACGTGCTGACCGCCTCCGCGCCCGTCGGCATCCAGGTGCTCGGCTACGGCGCGTACACGAGCTACCAGTACCCTGGTGGGCTCAACCTCGTCGCCATCGCGCCCCCGCCGCCCCCGCCCCGCTGACCCCGCGCGCGCCGCGCTGGTTGTCTTTCCCGGTCTCCTGAACTAGCACCCTCGCATGACGGACGAGCCGCGCTCCTCGGCGCGTCGCGCCCGCCGCGCCGCGCTCTTCGTCGTCCTGGCCAGCCTCGCCTTCGCCGCGAGCGGCCCGCTCGCCCGCTATGCGCGCCCGGTCCACCCGCTCGCCATCGCCTTCGGCCGGGTCGCCCTCGCCGCCATCGCGCTCTCCCTGCTCGACCCGCGCGCGATCGCCCGCTCGGCCGCCCGCCTCTCGCCGCGCCAGGGCGCCGCCGTCCTCTGCGCCGGCCTCCTGCTCGCCGTCCACTTCGCGCTCTTCCTCTGGGGGCTCGACCGCACGTCCCTCCCCGCGGCCCTCTCGCTCGTCTCGCTCGAGCCGCTCGCCGTCGTGCTCTGCGCGTGGGCGTTCTTCGGCGTCCGCCCCACGCGCTCCGAGCAGGCGGGCGTGCTGCTCGCCACCGCCGGCGCGCTCGTCGTCGCGCGCTCGGCCGGCGCCGGCGATCACCGGCTCTCGGGCGACCTCCTGGTCGTCGGCGCCACCCTCCTCTACGGCCTCTACGTGTCCTTCGCCCGCGCGCTCCGGGACGCGCTGCCGGCGCGGAGCTACGCCGCCCTCGTCTACGGCAGCGCCGCCGTCTTCCTCGCCGTGGCGCTCCCGTTCGCGCCCGGCGCGCTCGAGGGCGTCGCCCCGCCGCCGGCCCACGCCGCCTTCGCCATCGTCGCGCTCGCGCTCGTCCCCACCGTCGTCGGCCACACAGCGGTCCAGATCGCGGCGCGCCGCATGTCCCCGTCCATCGTCGCGCTCGTGTCCCCCGGCGAGACGCTCGGCGGGATCGTCATCGGCGCCCTGTGGCTCCACGCCACCCCCACCGCGCTCGAGATCGCGGGCGCCGCGATCATCCTCCTCGGCGCCACCGTCGCGATCCTCGGGTCGAGCTCGTCCGCGGCCGCGAGCGCAGGCTGACGCGCCCCCGCCGGCGCGGCGTGAAGGCGTGACAGCGTGTGTCCGTGCAGCGGTCGCGCCGAGCGCTCACCCGCTCTGCTGGGACGGAGCTTGCCGGCGCGCGCCGCTCCGGTCGGACTCCGCGCCACGAACACAGGGATTCTGCGGGAGAGCCGCCCGCGCGCGCTTGACGGTCGATGATTCGAAAGAACGCTTCGCCCATGTACGGTGGGCTGTTTCGAAACATCCTGTTTCCGTTCTACGAGACCCGTTTGAGGGGCAGGGAGACCCTGAAAGACCTGGAGCGGATAGAGCGCTCCCAGTGGCGATCGGAGAGTGAGATTCGCGATCTCGGCTTCCGGCGGATGCTCGCCGCGCTCCAGTTCGCCGAGCAGCACGTCCCGTTCTACCGGGCTCGCTTCGCCGAGCACGGCGTGCGCGCCGCCTCGGTGAAGGCGCCGGAGGACCTCCTGCGGTTCCCCGTCCTCACGAGGGCCGACCTCCGCGCCCACGGGCAGGACCTCCTCGCCGAGGGCTTCGTCGGCCGGCTGTACGCGAGCGGCACGGGCGGGTCGACGGGCGAGCCGGTGCAGTTCCGGTTCGACCACCGCACCTACGAGCGCCGCATCGCGGCCGCCATGCGGTCCGACGGGTGGGCGGGCGCCCGGCTCGGCGACCGGGAGCTCCACCTGTGGAGCACCGTGCTTGTCAGCGAGACGCTCGCGAAGAAGGCCAAGCGCTCCCTTCACGAGGCCATCCTCCGCAAGAAGATGATCTCCGCCTTCGACCTGTCCGACCGGCGCCTCGCCGCGTTGCTCGACGAGATCGCGCGGTACCGGCCGCAGCTCATCGTCGGGTACGCGAGCGCGCTGTACCACGCGGCGCGCTACGCGCTCGCGGATGGCCGCGCGCTCCCCGCGCCGCGCGGCATCGTCACCAGCGCCGAGCGGCTGTTCGCGCACCAGCGCGAGGCCATCGAGCGCGCGTTCGGCGCGCCGGTGTTCGATCGGTACGGCTGCCGGGAGCTCATGCTGATCGCCGCCGAGTGCGAGCGGCACGCCGGCAAGCACATCAACATGGAGAACGTGTTCGTCGAGCTGCTCCGCGACGGGCGCCACGCCCTCCCCGGCGAGCCCGGCGAGGTCGTCGTGACCGACCTCGTCTGCCGCTCGATGCCGCTCATCCGCTACAAGAACCAGGACGTCGCGATCGCCGCCGGCGCGCCGTGCGCGTGCGGCCGCGGGCTGCCGATGCTCGCCTCGGTCGAGGGCCGCGTCCTCGACCTGCTCGTCGGCCCCGACGGCGAGCTGCTCGCCGGGGAGTTCTTCCCCCACCTCATCAAGGACCAGCCGACGATCGCCCGCTACCAGGTCCACCAGGACCGGCGGCGCGCGCTCACGGTCAAGCTCGTGCCGGGCAAGGGCTTCCAGCCCGAGACCGCGAGGCTCATCGAGCGCCTCGTCCGGCAGCACCTGGGCGAGCGCGCGGAGGTCTGCGTCCAGATCGTCGACGAGATCCCCCTCACGAGCGGCGGCAAGCACCGGGTCACCCTCTCCGAGGTCCCCGTCCAGCTGGGCCGGGGGCGCGCAGCGTGAGCGTCGCCGGGGCTGCCGGGAAGCTCGAGGGGCGCCGGCCGCGCCGCGCGCTGCGCTCACAGCGCGTTTTCTACAGATCTGCTGGAGCGCCTGGTGGCTGGGGCGCGGCGGCCTGCTCACCCGGCACGCTGCTCGGCGCGTGGCCTCCCCGAAGCGCTGGCGGAGCCGCGCGGTCCGGGGTATTGGGCAGAGCAGTACGATGTCCGACGTGCAGAGACCGCTCCCGCCGAAAAAGGACGTCGCGCTGGCCCTCCTCGAGCGAGAGCCGAGCGTGTTCATCCACCTCGATCCGCGCCGGCCCGGTGTCTCCGTCCCCAAGTGGTTCACGGGGCAGCCGCAGCTGATCCTCCAGGTCGGCATGAACATGGCGATCGCCATCCCCGACCTCAAGGTGGACGACGACGGGATCAGCTGCACCCTGTCGTTCAACCGCGCGCCGTTCTGGTGCCGCTTGCCGTGGCACGCGATCTGGGCGCTCGTGAGCGAGGATCAGCGCGGCATGGTGTGGCCCGAGGACATCCCGGCCGATCTCGCCGCGCAGAAGCAGCAGCGCCCCGCCGTCGCCCCGCCGCAGAAGCCCGCCAAGAGGCCGCGCCCCCGGCTCGCCGCCGTCGCGCCCCCCAGCGGCGACGACGAGCGGAGCGACGAGGCGGCGGACGAGGCGCGGGCGCGCGACAGGGCGCGCCCCCAGCTCGAGCCCGTGGAGGCCGGCGAGCGCGAGGCCCCGGCGCGGGACGCCGGCGCGGCCGTGAGGCCGCTCGCGCCGGTGCCGGCGCCGGCCCTCGCGCCGGTGCGGTCCACCGAGGAGCGCGAAGACGACGAATCGGGCGGCTCCGGTGAGCCCGAGCCCAAGCCGCGCCAAGGGGCGGGCAAGCCGAAGCGGGAACTGCCCCCCTATTTGCGGGTCATCAAGTAACGCCACTGACGCTACTGCTTGACGGTGCGGCTCGGCCATTCCAACTCTGGCCGGCCATGCCTCGACCGTTGCAGCGCATCCTCACTGCGCTCCTGCTCCTCGGCGTCGTCGTCGCCCTCGAGTTCGGCTTCGAGACCCTCTTGCCGGACGCTGCCTGGCGTCAGCTCGCCCTGTTCGCGATGGTGAACGTCATCGCGGCGCTCTCGCTCAACGTCATCAACGGCATGGCCGGCCAGTTCTCGATCGGCCACGCAGGCTTCGTCGGGATCGGCGCGTACACCGGGGCGGTCGTCGCCGGCAACCTGCACCAGCACCTCGGCGGCGGCGACCCGCTCTTTGGCAACTCGTTCGTCGTGATGCCCGCGGCGCTGCTCGCGTCCGGGCTCGTCGCGGCGCTCTTCGGCCTCGTGGTCGGCCTGCCGAGCCTCCGGCTGCGCGGCGACTACCTCGCCATCGTGACCCTGGGGTTCGCCGAGATCTTCCGCCTGACGATCGCGACGGCGACGACCGGCGGCCCCGACCAGGGGGCGATCGGCAGGCTCCTCGGGGCGCTCGGCGGCCCGATCGGCTACGCCGGCCCCGACGACACCGGCGTGCCGCAGTACGCCGGCCCGTTCTGGATCTTCGGCGCCGTCGTGCTCGCGACGATCGTCGCCTGGCGGCTGAAGTTCTCCGGCTGGGGCCGCGCGCTGCGCGCCCTCCGCGAGGACGAGATCGCCTCCGGCGCGGTGGGCGTCGATCCGACGCGCTACAAGGTCACGTCGTTCGTCATCTCCGCCGCCGGCGGCGGCATCGCCGGCGCCCTGCTCTCGTCGATGCGCGACGGCAACCCCACGGTCCAGCCGGACCAGTTCACGTTCAACTACTCGTTCGACGCCATCACGATGGTGATCCTCGGCGGCTCGGGCAGCGTCTCCGGGGCGATCCTCGGCGGCGTGTTCGTGACCTTCACGGTGAAGCTCATCGAGCAGCTGCAGGGCCTCGACAGCGTCCTCGCGCTGAAGGCGGCCTACCCCGCGCTCGATCTGAACGCCCTCAGGATGGTGATCTACGCCGCCATCCTCATCGGGCTGATGGTCCTCCGCCCCGAGGGGCTGTTCGGCGAGCGCGAGCTCTTCGGCCGGCGCTGGTCGCGCAGGAGGCGCTTCCCGGTGGGCCCGGCCGAGCCCGTCCCCGCCACGACCGGCGTGGAGGCGGGCGTCGGGCACGACGGCGCGCCGCCCATCCCGGGCGCGCCGCCCGATGAGCCGCCGCCCGGCATCACCGTCGGCCGCGAGGGCAAGGCGGCCCGGAGGGAGCTCGAGTGAACCTCGATCTGAAGCACGTGACCAAGCGGTTCGGCGGCCTGCGGGCGGTCGGCGACGTCTCCTTCACCGTGCCCGAGCGCTCGATCTTCGGGCTCATCGGCCCGAACGGCGCGGGCAAGACGACGGTGTTCAATCTGATCACCGGCGTATACAAGCACGACGAGGGCGCGATCCGCTTCGGCGGGACCGACCTCGCGCCGCTCCGGCCGAGCCAGATCGCGCGCCTCGGCATCGCCCGCACGTTCCAGAACATCCGCCTCTTCGGCCAGCTCACGGTGCTCGAGAACGTGCTCGTCGCCTGCGAGAACCTGCGGAGATCCACGCTCGCCGCCGCCCTCTTGCGCTCGCCGTTCTTCTACAAGGACGAGCAGGAGATGACCGAGCGCGCCCTCTCGCTGCTCTCGGTGTTCAAGCTGGAGGACATGGCCGACGAGATCTCGACGTCGCTCTCGTACGGCAACCAGCGCCGCCTCGAGATCGCGCGGGCGATGATGCTCAAGCCGAGGGTGCTCCTGCTCGACGAGCCGGCGGCGGGCATGAACTACGGCGAGGCCGAGGGGCTCAAGCAGCAGATCCGCTGGCTGCGCGACACCTTCGACATCACGGTCGTGCTGGTCGAGCACAACATGCAAGTCGTGATGGGGGTGTGCGAGGAGATCCACGTCCTCGATCACGGCGAGACCATCTCGCACGGCACCCCGGAGGTCGTACGCAGGGACCCGAAGGTCCTCGCCGCGTACCTCGGCGAGGAGATCGACGACGAGGCGGCCGTCGCGGCGGCGGAGGAGCCCGCATGAAGACATCGCATCCGACGCGGCAGCCCCCCTCGGTGGCCCCCGGCGACCCCCTGCTCGTCGTCGACGATCTCGCGGTCAGCTACGGCGGCATCAAGGCGCTCAAGGGCGTCAGCCTCGAGGTGCGGCGCGGCGAGATCGTGGCGATGATCGGCGCGAACGGCGCCGGCAAGACGACCACGCTGAAGACGATCGTCCGCCTCCTCCCGATCGCCTCCGGCCGCGTCCGCTACGACGGCAAGGACCTCGCGTCCGTCTCGACGGAGGAGCTCGTCGCGGCCGGCGTCTCGCTCGTCCCGGAGGGCCGCGCCATCTTCTCGAACCTCAGCGTCCGCGAGAACCTCGAGCTCGGCGCGTGGTGCCACAAGCACGGCCCCACCATGGCGGAGACCGTCGACGACGTGGTGAAGCTCTTCCCCCGGCTGGGCGAGCGCATGCACCAGCACGGCGGCACGCTCTCCGGCGGCGAGCAGCAGATGCTCGCGATCGGCCGCGCCATGATGGCGCGCCCCGCCATGCTGCTCCTCGACGAGCCCTCGCTCGGCATCGCGCCGCGGCTCGTCGCGGACATCTTCGAGTCCATCGCCAAGATCGCGGCGTCAGGAACAACCGTACTCCTCGTCGAGCAGAATACCCGACTGGCGCTCAAGTACTCGACGCGCGCCTACGTGCTCCGTACTGGGCAGATCGCCATGAGCGGCGAGTCGAAGGACCTCGCGGCGAACGAAGAGATCCGCGCGGCCTACCTCGGCGGCTGATCCCGCGTCCCCGCGCCGAAGCGCGTCGGCGCGTCGCGATTCCCCGAGCGGGTCGCAGACGGGCCATCACGGATCACGGCGGATCGCAGCGGATCAGAAGCGGATCGGAAAAGAAACAGGCAGGGAGCGCTGGTGTTTCAAGCGCGTATCAACGCATCGCGTGATGCGCTGAGGCGCGATTGATATCGCTCTTTGCCGAATATGGAGTATGGTCACTGTGAGCCAGGCCATGAAGACCTGGTTTTCACAGCGGCGGCCAGAGCCGGCTGCTGACGGGGGATACCCATGGAGATTGAGAGCACGACCCGCGTCCTGGTGATCGATGACGACGCCAGCAACTCCCAGCCGCTCGTCCACTTCCTCTCATCCCGGGACTACACGGTGGAGACGTGCTGCGGGCTCGGCCACGCGCGTGACGTGCTTGCCCGCTGGCGTCCTCATGTGATGGTGCTCGTGCCCCGGGAGGAGGCGGAGCTCCACAGCGAGATGGAGGAGCTCCGCCGCATGTCGCCGCGCGTGCCCGTCGTGGTGCTCACGCCCGCGGTCGGCCCCGAGCTCATCCTGGACATGGAGGCGTTTGCGCCCACGGTGCCCGCGTGCCCGTCGCGCGGCCTCGCGTACATCGAGTCTGCGGTGGCCGACGCCTCGGCCATGGGCTGACCGCGGCCGGCCTCGGATCGGGGCCCGCGCGCACCGCGGGCCGGGTCCCACCCGGGGCAGGCGCTTGCCGCATCGGCTCGCCTCAGGCGGACGGCTCGATCCCGTCCGGCAACCCGTCGAAGAACTCCTCCACCACGGACGCGAGCCAGGCGCGCACCGGTCCGGTCGCGCACATGCTCCTCACGACGGGCCAGAGCGCGTCCGCGAGCGCGCCGACGTCGAGCTCGGGCGCGATCCCGAGCCGCCCCAGCGCCTCGCCGAGCGGCTCGCCCGCGTGCGCGGCGACGAACGCCGCGATCGCCTCGCTGGTCCGCGCCCGGACGGGCCGATCCCGGAGCAGCTGCGCGGCGATGTCGGCGCCGAGCTCCTCGGCGATCGCCGAGCTCTTCGCGTCGAGCTGACCGACGAGCGCGCAGATCTCCTGCTCCAGCACCCACGTGGCGACCTGCTTGCGCAGGCCGACGAACTCGGGGGTGTCGCCCTTGGCGACGAGCAGGTCGTGCACCTGGCGCATCGCCGTGCGCGAGAAGCCCTGCAAGAACCGGCGGATCTCGGGCTCGAGCCGCCGCTCGAACTCGCCCCGCATCGCGCCCATCGTCTTGCCGACCCCGCCGAGGCCGAAGGGGGCGACCCGCTTGAGGAGCGCGGGCAGGCCCCACTCGGCGAAGAACGGGTTCACCTTCTCGGAGAACTCCATCAGCGTGTCGTAGAGGACGTCGCGCATCACCGCGTCGAGCGCCGCGCTCTCCAGCACCTCGCGCACGAGCCGCTCGGGCACGATCTTCGGCTGCTCGAGGATGCGGTCGAGCTTGTCGCGGGCGCCCTCCGGCAGGAGCTCCTTCGCGCGCCGCCGCTCGGCGCGCGCCGCCTCGACGAGCGCCGCGAGCGCCGCGGCGGCCGCGGGCCGGACCGCCCGCCGGAGCGGCTCCTCCGCCGCCAGCGCCTCGAGCGCGCGCCCGATCGCCCCCGCGTCCACGAGCTCGCCGAGCGGCGTCGCGAGCAGCGCCGCGAAGCCGGCAGGCAGCCGCTCCCGGAAGTCGCGCGCCGCCGCCTCCGAGACGAGCCGCGCCTCGAGGAACGCGATCTGACGAGCCTTCAGTTCATTAAGTAGCGCGCGATCCATCGGGCAACCGATAGCCCCGAGCCCCCGCCGGTGCCAGGCGCAGATGACCCCGGGCCCCTGCCGACGCGGCGCCCGGCGCCCGGCGCGCGGCCCTGCCCAGACCCCCAGATCGCGCAGTACTGTGAATCTGCCCAGCGGGTGAGCCCCTTACTCATCGAACGTGGTTTCGGAGGAGCCTTACCAAAAACACCTTACTTGGAGCTCCAGTATCCGGGAACCCCCTGAGTCGGCGCGCCGCTCGCGCATGGGCGTTCGTGCGGCGGACCTGCGGGCAGCGCCGCGCGCCCGGGCGAAGCGGGATTGTCGGTGATTGTCATTCCCCGCGGGGAGCGACTCGGGCCGAAGTCAACTTTGCGGACCTCGCGACAGAGAGTTGCAACGAATTACAAGTGCCTGACAACTTCGGATCCGGCGGGTGGTACGCGTTCGTTGTCTGTCGGCGCCTGCAGGGGTGGAGAACGGCGCTCTCGCCCGTCCCCACGGCTGCACGGCAACCCGCCGGCGGTAGGTGCTCGCGATGCTCTCCCTGCTGCTCTGTGTCCTCTACTTCGGCGTGCTGCTCGGCCTCAGCGGCTACGGCCTGCACCGGCTGCACCTCGTGGTCCTCTGTCGCCTGAACCGCGCGAAGATCACCCGCGCGCAGGAGGTCGCGGCCCTGACCGATCGCGACCTCCCGCCGGTGACGATCCAGCTCCCGCTCTTCAACGAGTCGACGGTCGCGGCGCGGCTGCTCGATGCCGTCGCGAAGATGGACTACCCGCGCGACAAGCTGGAGATCCAGGTGCTCGACGACTCGACGGACGAGACGCAGGGCCTCGTCCGCGCGCACGTCGAGCGGCTGCGCGCGCTGGGCCTCGACGCGGTGTACCTGCACCGCGTGGACCGCGTCGGCTACAAGGCGGGGGCGCTCGACGCGGGGCTCAAGATCGCGAAGGGCGAGCTGGTCGCGATCTTCGACGCCGACTTCATCCCGCAGCCGGACTTCGTGCGGTCCATCGTCGGCCACTTCGAGGACCCGACGGTCGGCATGGTGCAGACGCGGTGGGGCCACCTGAACCGCGACGTCTCGATCCTCACGCAGGTGCAGGCGCTCATGCTCGACGGCCACCACCTCGTCGAGAACCGCGCGCGCTTCGGCGCGGGCCTCCTGTTCAACTTCTCCGGCACCGGGGGGATGTGGCGCAAGGACGCCATCCGCGAGGCGGGCGGCTGGCAGCACGACACGCTGACCGAGGACCTCGACCTGTCGTACAGGGCGCAGCTCGCGGGCTACCGCTTCATCTACCGCGAGGATGTCGTCTCGCCCGCGGAGCTCCCCGAGGACATCTCGGCGCTGCGCGCGCAGCAGTACCGCTGGGCCAAGGGGACGGTGCAGACGGCGCGCAAGCTGATGGCGACCGTGCTGAGCGCCAAGCTCTCGCTCGGGCAGCGGATCGAGGCGTTCTTCCACCTCACGCCGCACTTCGCCTACCCGCTGCTGGTGCTGCTGAGCGTCCTCTTGCTGCCGGCGCTCGTGCTGTTCCCCGCGGCCGACACGCTGACGATGATCGCCATCGACCTGCCGCTCTGCACGGCGACGACGGGGTCGCTCGCGGCGTTCTACATGCTGGCCGAGACGGCGCAGGGCCGCTCGCGCTGGGGCGCGGTCAGGCGTCTGCCGATGCTCATCGCGCTCGGGACGGGGCTCGCGCCGTACCTGTCGAAGGCCGTGATCGAGGGGCTCCGCAGCATGTCCGGCGAGTTCGTCCGGACGCCGAAGCAGGGCGACAACAAGGGCCGGTACAAGGTCCGCACGGACCTGCCGATCACCGAGGCGATGCTCGCGGTGCTGTCGTGCGGCGCGGTGGTCGCGTCCGTGGAGACGGGGCACTACTTCGCCACGCCGTTCGCGGTGCTCTTCGCCGTCGGCTACCTCTACGTGGCGTTCCTGGTCGTCCAGGAGCAGATCGTGCGCCGCCGCGATGTGGCCTCGAGCGCGCCGGTCGTCGGCTGGAGCGACGCGCGGCCGAGCGAGGCGGCCGTCGTCGGCGCCTGGTCCCGGCAGCCGACGAAGGAACGCCACCTCGGCGATCTTGCCGTCTGAGCGGATCGTCGCCGCCGGGCCCCTCCTGCGCCCCTGGTCGCGCCGGTGAGCCTGCCGGGGTTCCTGGCCGCCGGATCGAGGGTGCGAGGTGTGGGGCGCTGCTCGTGGGGTCGCAGGTTCGCTCCGAGCGCTGCGTTGCTCGGGGGGGCTCCACGAAGCGTGCCTGGTGCACATCGGGCGAAGCCTGCGTAACCCCCTGGACCTTACCGACGCACGCTGGCATTCTGCCCTCCAGGCCGGTCGGGGGACCGCACGCGGCTTCCTGAACGGTCTTCAGGGGTTGCGGCGCGTCCCCCCTTCTGCAAGGGCGATGGGGGTGTCATGACGAAAGCCGAAATCGTTCAGGCGGTCTACTCCCGCCTTGGGGGGTTCTCGAAGAAGGAATCTGCCGATCTGGTGGACCTCGTGTTCGAGACCATGAAGGAAACCCTGGGCCGCGGGGAGAAGATCAAGATCTCTGGATTCGGCAACTTCGTGCTGCGCGACAAGCGCCAGCGGCAGGGTCGCAACCCCCAGACCGGCGACCCCATCCTGATCACGGAGCGCCGGGTCCTGAACTTCAAGGCGAGCCAGATCTTGAAGCAGGCCCTCAACCCGCGTGAGACGGCCTCGGCGGCCGAGGAGTAGACCGCTTGGCGGTGCGCGCGCAGCTTCCGGCGAAGCTGTACTACCGGATCGGCGAGGTGGCCGGCATCGTGGGGGTCGAGCCGCACGTGCTCCGGTACTGGGAGACCGAGTTCCGCTCCATTCGCCCGCAGAAGTCGGCGAAGGGGCAGCGGGTCTACAGCCGGCGCGACGTCGAGACGCTCCTCAAGGTCAAGGAGCTGCTCTACTCGCACCGCTTCACGATCGCGGGCGCGCGGCGCAAGCTGCGCGAGGGCGGCATCGAGCCGCCGCCGCCGGACGCGGGCGCGAGCCACGAGGAGGTGCAGCGGATGCGCACGGCCCTCGTCGAGATCCGGACCGAGGTGCTCGCGCTGATGGATGAGCTCGAGCGCGTCTGAGCTCCACGGCGTGGCGCCGGGCCTCGGGTTGCGCCTTGCGTTGCCGGCCGGGGCGAGCGACACGCCGGAGGGGGCGCTCCCCGCGATCGACGTCTCCGCGATCGCGGGCGCGAAGGTGACGCTCCTGCGGGGCGTCGAGGCGGACGGGCTCTCGCTGCGCGCGGTGTGCGTGACGGCCCCGTCGCGGCAATGGGTGACCGGCCTGGAGGAGCTCGTGCTCGATCGGGCCTCGGGGCTCGTGCGGGGGGGCCTCGGGGTGACGATCGAGCGGTGGGAAGCAGGGCCGATCCACGCGCAGTCGCAGCGGTTCGAGCAAGCGTTCGAGGGAGCCGGGAGGGCAGGCGCGCGCGCGGTGGTGATCCGCGGGCAGCACGCGCTCGGCTTCGCCGGGAGCGAGCACGACGCGGCGCTCTGCAGCCTGGCCTGCCTGGAGCCTGCGCAGGGGACGGGCGCTCGGTGCGGCGCGCTGCTCGGCGCGACCGCGTTCGAGGGCGTGTTCGTGGCGCCGCCCGAGCCGGGGCTGCTCGTGCGGACGATCTTCCTCGCCGCGGAGCAGCCGCTCGCCATGACCGCGGCGCTCGGCGTGCTTGCGGCGGCGGGGGTGACCGTCCTGCTGGCGCGGCGGCCGCGGCCGCGGCCCTAGGATGGGGAAGAGGGGCTCGTGGAGAGCTGCCTGGCCGTCGGAGAGGGCCTGTCGCGTGGATGCGAGATGCTGAAGGGAGAGGCGTACGCCAGGCGGATGACTCGACCGGGCAGGGGGAGCGATCAGAACGGGATGTCGTCGTCGTTGCCGCCGCCGTAACCGCCGCCGCCGAAATCGTCGGGCGGAGGACCGGGATCCTGCGCAGCCGGCGCCGGGCGACCGCCGCCGCCGCGGTTGTAGCCGCCGCCTGCCGGGCGGCCGCCGCCGCCGCCACCGCCACCGTAACCGCCGCCGCCACCACCACCACCGCTGTAGCCGCCGCCGCCGCCGCCGCCGCTGTAGCCACCGCCGGGATCCGCGCCGAACGCGCCTGCGTCATCGCCGGCAGCGCCGCGACCGCGGCCCCCGCCCGTCAGCAGGACGTTGTTCGCGATCACCTCGGTCTTGTAGCGCTTGTTGCCATCCCGGTCGTCGTAGCTCGACGTGCGGAGCGAGCCCTCGATGAAGATCGAGGAACCCTTGCTGAGGATCTTGCCCAAGGCCTCGGCGCGCTTGCCCCAGATCACGACATTGTGCCAGTCCGTCCGTTCTTTCCGGACCTTGTCGCGGTCCAGGTACGACTCGGTCGTCGCGAGCCGCAGGTTCAAGACGGCCTGACCCCCCTGGGTGAACCGGAGCTCTGGGTCGGCGCCCAGGTTGCCGAGCAGCATTACGCGATTCAAGCCTTCGGCCATCGTCACTCCTTCCCTAGGAGGGGCTCAGCGCACGCTGCGCTGAACGAACGTCGCCTGCTTCACTCCCCCATGGGGGCCGACGCGTCAAGGGTCGTGGCGCGCCGAAAAGCACGCGGCGCGCCCGCGCGGGGGGGACCGGCGTGGGCCTCGGCACGGTCGGCGCGGCGTCGCTCGATCGCCGTCCGATGGCCGTCCGATGGCCGTCCGATGGCCGTCCGATCGCCGTCCGATCGCCGTCCAATTCCGCCAGGCTCCGCGCAATACCGCGTGATTCCGCTCACCCGCCCGCTCCGGCCTGCGCGAGGAGGTCGGCCAGGAAGAGCCGGGCGATCGTGAAGTAGAGGAGGATCCCCAGGACGTCCACGAGGCTCGCGATGAACGGCGTGGAGCTGGTCGCCGGATCGAGGCCGATGCGCCGGAGCAGGAGGGGGAGCATGGCGCCGACGGTGCAGCCCATGAGGACGATCGCCATCAGCGTCGCGCCGATCGTCAGGACGAAGCCGGTGCCGTCGCCCCAGAGCCAGACGCGGACCATGCCGATGACGGAGAGGATAAGGCCGAGCACGACCGCCTGCCCGAGCTCGCGGACGAGGACGCTCGCCCAGTCGCCGACGCGCACATCGCCGACGGCGAGGCCGCGGATGATGAGCGACGACGACTGCGAGCCGGAGTTGCCGCCCGTGGAGATGAGCAGGGGCACGTAGTAGGCGAGCGTCGCGACGGCCTCGAGCTCGTGCTCGAAGCGCCGGAGCACCTCCCCGGTCATGAACTCGCCGACGAACAGCACGGCGAGCCACGGGGCCCGCTTCTGGATGAACGTCCAGAAGCTCGTCTTGAAGTAGCTGTCCTCGATGGGGCCGACCGCGCCGAGCCGCTGCATGTCCTCGGACTGCTCCTCCGTGAGGACGTCCATCACGTCGTCGACGGTGATGACGCCGAGCAGCTTGCGGTCCGCGGAGAGCACGGGCAGCGCGTTGAAATCGTACTTGGCCATGGTCCGCGCGACCTCTTCCTGGTCGGTCTCGGGGCTGACGGCGAAGACGTTCTCGGTCATCACGTCCGCGAGCTTCTCGGACGGCGAGGCGAGCAGCAGATCGCGCAGCGACACGACGCCGATGAGGTGCCCGCGATCGGAGACGATGTACACGTAGTAGATGGTCTCGGCGTCCTCGCCGACGGCGCGGATGCGCTCGATCACGTCGGCGACCGTGAGGTGGATGCCCACCGACACGTAGTCGGTGGTCATGAGGCCGCCGGCGCTGTCCTCGGGCCACTTGGCGAGCTCCTCGACCTCGGCCGCCGCCTCGGGGTCGACCTTCTCCAGCGTGGAGAGCAGCGTGCCGCTGACCTGGTCCGGGAGGGCCTCGATGAGGTCCGTGCGGTCGTCGGCCGCCATCTCGGAGACGATCGGCGCGATGCTCTCGACGCCCATCTGCTCGACGAGCGCCTCCTGGGTCTCCTCGTCGAGGCGCTCGAAGATGGGCGCGGCCTCCTCGGCCCTGAGCGCCATCAGGACCTTCGCCGCTTCGGCGTCGTCCAGCAGGCCGATGAGGTCGGCGAGGTCCTCGTCGTGGATCTCGTCCAGCAGCTCGGAGAGCTGCGCCGGATCCTCGGCGAGCAGCTGCCGTACCTCCGGGACCATGGCGAGGGCGACGCGCAACATGCCCGGGCACTGACCACAACTCGGCCCTGCTGGGAAGCGGCAAACCCCACCGGCGCCGGGCCCGCGACCCACCCAGCTCCCCGCACCGACCGAGGTTGGGCTGCGGCGCCGCGGCCGACCGAGGTTGGCCCTCCCACGACCGCCCGCCGCGCGCGATGGAGGCTGGGCTCCCGCAACCTGGGAAGGAGTGATTTGCAATACAGTGATAAGTGAACTTTCTCGACTGGCCGACCCAGGTTGAGGATCAGGCCGGAGGAGCCAGGTCGACCCAGGTTGAGGGCGGGTCGCCCAGGTTGAGGGGCGGGTCGCCTACTGCGTTGGCTGTCGCGCAATCAGGTTGACGTCGCGGCGGCGCGCGGGGCATGGAGGGCACGGGGCCGCGTGCGGCGGCATCTCGTTTGCTATGGCACCCCTTCGCGGGGTCGAGCGGGGCCGGCCGGGTCGAATTGACAGCCTTCCGGTCGGGTCCCTAGCATCGGGCTCCCGTCGAGCCGTGGATCGCCTGCGGAAGTCGGTCATGGGCCCGTGGACGGCGGGCCTTTTCGGTGGCTTGACCGCCGCGCAACTGGATCGGTGGTCGAAAGGAAAGTCGAATATGACGCGGATAGAGCGTGAGAGCAGGCGCCCGTGGAGGGGCGCGGTGAGGTTCGCCATGGCGGGCCTGCTGATCGCGGGCACAGGCAGCGCCTTCGGATGTCTGAGCCGCCCCATCGCCGAGAACAAGCCCCGGTCGACGTCGACGATCGTCGAGCGGCTGACGCAGAGCTCGGTCGACAAGATCGACCTGCTCCTGGCGATCGACAACTCGGGCTCGATGGCCGACAAGCAGGCCATCCTCGCCACCGCGATCCCCGACCTCGTCGAGGGTCTCGTCAACCCGCGCTGCATCCACAGGGACGGCGTGATGACGACCACGGTCGCCTCGCCCAACACGCCCTGTCCGCAGGACTACAAGCGTGAGTTCGAGCCGGTCAAGGACATCCACATCGGCATCATCAGCTCGAGCCTCGGCGGCCACGGGGCGGGCGCCTGCCAGGCGTCGACGAGCGCCTCGAACGTGGACATGGCGCACCTCCTCGCGCGCAGCGACGAGAACTCCGACGTCAACGACCTCCCGACCTACCTCAACCTGGGCTTCCTGGCCTGGGATCCGGATCAGAAGCTCGACGGTGAGCCGGAGACGCCGGATCAGAACGACGGCGAGGCGGACATCGGCCCGAATGATTCGAACGCCGACCTCAACAACACGACGCTGGTCGGGGCGCTCACCGCGATGGTCGAAGGCACGGGGCAGACCGGCTGCGGCTTCGAGGCGCAGCTCGAGAGCGTGTACCGCTTCCTCGTCGACCCGGAGCCCTACGCGACGATCAGCATTGACGCGGACCAGAACATCGTCGTCACCGGCGAGGATGCCGTCGTCAAGAAGCAGCGCGCCGACTTCATGCGGCCGAGCTCGCTCCTCGCGATCATCATGCTCACCGACGAGAACGACTGCTCGATCCGCGAGGAGGGCAAGAACTACCTCGTGGCAGACACCACGCCAAGCTTCCGCCTGTGGCGGCCGCGCAGCGAGTGCGCCACCAATCCGGGCGACAAGTGCTGCAGGTCGTGCAGCCAGAAGCAGGATGGCTGCTCACCCGACCCGACGTGCACGGGCACGGACGGCAACACCGCCAGGCTGAGCAAGGAGGAGGACCCGGTCAACTCGCGCTGCTGGGATCAGAAGCGCCGGTTCGGCTTCGACTTCCTCTACCCGATCGACCGCTACCGGCGCGCCTTCACCGAGGCGCAGATCCCGAACCGCAGGGGCGAGCTGGTCCCGAACCCGATCTTCAGCGATCCGAACCCGGACGACCTCGACTCCAACGTCCGCGATCCCGGGCTCGTCTTCTTCGCCGGTATCGTCGGCGTGCCGTGGCAGGACATCGCGCGTCAGAACGCGGACGGCCAGCCCGACCTGCTGAACGGCCTCAACCAGGATGGCGAGCCGGTCGGTGGGTTCAAGAACTCCGACGAGCTCAGCGCTCCGGTGGCCGGCGCCGCCAGCACCTGGGAGCTCATCCTCGGCGATCCCGCGACGTACCAGGCGCCGAAGGATCCCTTCATGGTCGAGTCGATGACGCCTCGCTCGGGCATGAACCCGATCACGGGCGATGCGATCGTCGGACCGCAGGCGACGGGCTGGAACGGCATCAACGGCCGCGAGTACACGATCCCGGCGGACAGCACGGGGGACCTCCAGTACGCCTGCATCTTCGATCTCCCCCAGGCCGCGGTGAAGACCTGCGACGGGGCGGCTACGAGCTGCGACTGCAGAGCGGTGGGGGGTCAGCCGATCGACAACCCGCTGTGCAGGCCTGACGCGGGGAACGATCAGGAGGATCCGGCGCCCAGGTCGACGACGCAGATCAAGGCGAAGGCCTACCCGGGCCTCCGCGAGCTGCAGCTCATCCGGGAGCTCGGCCCCCAGGGCATCGTCGGCTCGGTGTGCCCGCGCCAGCTCGAGCGCGCCGGCGACGCCGACTACGGCTACCGGCCGGCGATCGGCGCCATCATCGACCGCCTGAAGACGGTGCTCGGCGGCCAGTGCCTGCCGCGCACCTTGACGCCGGACACGGAGCAGCAGGTCTCCTGCCTGATCCTCGAGGCGCGCAACTCGCAGGGCCAGTGCAACTGCAACGATCCGAGGAAGCTGGGGCGCCTCGACGTGACGGGCGATCATACGGCGGCGAAGGACGAGGTGCTCTCGCTCGACATCGCGAAGGCGTCCGGCTGGGACTGCGTGTGCGAGATCCAGCAGCTCGAGGGCGACGGCGCCGTCGCGTGCAGGACCAGCGTCAGCGACGACATCGACGTGCATGGGTGGTGCTACGTCGACCCGTCGATCCGGCTCGGCGAAGCCAGCATCGTGGCCGACTGCCCGTCGACCGAGCAGCGCAAGATCCGGTTCACGGGTCAGGGCGAAGCCCAGCAAGGGGCCACGCTGTTCATCACCTGCTCCGGCGAGTAGGTGACGTCAGCTGGCGTCAGCTAACGTCTGCTAACGTCCGCTAACGTCCGCTAACGTCTGATTGAGCCCGGCGCGCGGGGTGCGGTCGTGAGATCGCGCCCCGCGACGCTTTTGTGGTGCTTTGTGGCTCCAGAGCGGCTCCAGCGAGCCGGCCGGAGGAGCGCTGGGAGGGACCTGCTCGGTTTTGTGCTAAGACCGGACTCCGTCGTGGTGGCACGCAAGAAGATTCTCATCATCGAGGACGAGCCCCACATCGTGCTGGGGCTGACGGACGCCCTCGAGTTCGAGGGCTTCTCGGTGGCGTCGGCCTCGAAGGGGAAGGACGGCGTGCTGCTCGCGCGGCAGGAGAAGCCGGACGCCATCCTCCTCGACCTCATGCTCCCCGACACCAACGGCTTCAAGGTCTGCGAGGATCTGCGGCGCTGGGACGCGTTCGTGCCGATCATCATGCTGACGGCCCGCGGCCAGGAGATCGACAAGATCCGCGGCCTCGACGCGGGCGCCGACGACTACGTGACCAAGCCGTTCAGCGTGGGCGAGCTCATCGCCCGCCTGCGCGCCCTCTTCCGCCGCGCCGCCCGGCCGGCCGAGGCGCCCGTCGAGGTGTTCTCCATCGGCAACGTGCAGATCAACATGACCGCCCATACGGTCTCGCGGGGCTCGCGCTCGGATCAGCTGTCGTTCTACGAGGTCGAGCTCCTTCGCCTGCTGCACGAGCGCCTGGGCCAGCCGGTCTCGCGCGAGGAGATCCTCCAGAAGATCTGGGGGATCGAGGCCGGGCCGTCGAACCGCACGGTCGACAACTTCATCGTCAAGCTGCGCAAGAAGGTCGAGCGTTCGCCCGACAAGCCGGAGCACATCCTCACGGTCTACGGCTTCGGTTACAAGCTCGCTCCCTGACGGAGCGGCAGGACGTTGCGGAGGTCGCAAGGCACCGTCACCGCGGCGTCGGTGATGCGCTTCGCATCGAGCTCGGGGAGGCGCGCGCCCTCGCGGATCTGCCGCGCCTCGAGGCGGAGCCGGACGAGGCCCGGGCTGCCCGTCTCGCCGGCGTACCCGACCACGTCGCCCGCGTCGAGGCGCGCGCCCGCCACGACGCCGGGGCCAGGGCGATCGAGGTGGCCATGGAGCAGGAGGTACCTGCGCACGCGATCCGCGTCGGGCGCCTCGCGCACGTCGTGCGCCGTGGCCACCGTGATCCCGGACAGCGCGCCGACGAAGACGACCTCGGCCTTCCCCTCCTGGCCCTCGAGCCTGAGCGCCGCCACCCGCTCGCCGCGCGTCGCGGCGATGTCGATCCCGCCGATCCACGACGGCGGCTCGGGCCGCGCCGCGCCGATAGCGGCGACGGAGCCCGCTGCAGGCAGCGCGCCCGCCCCGGCTGGAGCCTCCTCGACAAGGAGGAACCCCGGCGGCGCGTCCGGCGCGCCGATCGGGAACGTGTACGCGGCGGCGCTCGCCGGACGTTCCGGGCGGCGGGGGATGTGCTCGTGGGCCTGGCTGCGCGTGCCCGCTCTTGCGGGGCGCGCGCCGGCAGGGTCAGAGAGCGCCGCGGCGCCGCCTTCGGGGAGCGGCGCGCCCGGAGCAGGCAGCGGGACGCAGGCGGCGCCCTCCGGCACCGTGCGCGGGCCGCAGAGCGCCGCCGCGCCCGCGGCGCCGCGCGCCGCGGCCGCCGGAGGGACGACCGCGGGCGGCGGCGGCTCGGGATCGTCGATGCCGCCGAGCGCGAGGACCAGCGCCGACGCCGCGGCGCCGCGCACCAGCGGGGAAGGGGAGACCGCCGCCCTCGCCGGGCGGGCTTGCGATGAGCCGGACACACGCATGCCACGAACGGTCTACCGCATCGCGCGCGGCGGGCGAGCTCGATGGAGCGGCGGCGCGCTCGTCCCGCCCGGCTCGCGCGCGCGGCCACGGCGTGGGCGGCGCCGGGCACGCGCGGCCGCGCCCGCCGTGGACGGGAATTCGCGAGGAACAGGCCCTTGTTGCCTGCCGGCTTGCGGAGGCGACGCGCTGTTGATAGCTCCTCTTCGTGCAAAATCGTCAAGCGATCGAGACGACCCTGAACAAGCTGTTCGACGCGGAGCGCACGGCTCGCCGGCTCCACGACGACCTGACGGCCATGCCCGGCGATGGGCTGCTGGATGTCCTCACGGACGCGATCGCGGCCGCGACGCGCGAGAACGACGAGGACGAGGCGGCGCTCCGGCTGGTGCGTATCGCGTCGCTGCTCGGCGAGCACGAGGGGCCGCGCGCGCTCGACGCGCTCATCGACGTGCTCGCGTCGGAGCACCCCGAGGCGCGGCAGGCCGCGGGCGAGGAGATCGAAACGCTGGCCTACGATCGGTTCAAGGAGGTCGCGCAGGCGATCGAGCGCGCGCTGAAGCGGCTGCCGGTGGGCTCGTCGGCGCTCCCGGAGCTGCCGTACCTCATCGCCGAGGTGCCGGAGCCGGGCGTGCCGAAGCTGCTCAGCCAGTTCCTGAGCCACAAGGATCCGGACGCGGTCGCGGCGGCGATCGAGACGCTCGTCGAGATCGGTGACCCGGCGCATGCGCCGCTCATCCAGCCGCTGCTCGACGACAAGCGCACGGTCGAGCTCGCCGACGACGGCGGCGACGACGCGACGTCGGAGGTCACGATCGGCGAGCTCGCCGAAGAGGCGCTCAGCCTCCTCGCGCCCTACGACGACGAGGAGGACGGGGTCGCCTGATGATCGGCCCGCCGCTGAGCGCGGCGGACGCCGTGTTGTTCGAGCACGCGGTCGTCCCGCGCTACCTCTCGTTCTTCGCCTCGCTGGCGGTCGAGATGCTGCTGCCCTCCGAGGCGGCGCGCATCGTCCACCTCGGCTGCAGGAGCGGCTTCCCCGACGCGATCGTGGCCGACAAGCTGCCCGGCGCGACCCTCGTGGGCGTCGACGGCTCCGCCGCCGCGCTCGAGCTCGCGCGCGACAAGGCCGCGCTGTTCTCCGGGATGAACGCGAGCTACGTGCTCGCCGACGCCCTGCCGACGCCGCTGCCGGACGCGAGCTTCTCCCACGCGTTCACGCTGCACCCGGTCTGCCGTCCGAGCGAGCGGGCGCAGCTCCTCGCCGAGCTGCGCCGGGTCCTCGTCCCCGGCGGCCAGGCGCTCATCGCGCTGCCGCTCCGCGGCTCGTTCCCGGAGATCGCGGACATCGCGCGGGAGTGCGCGCTCAAGCAAGACCTCTCGGAGCTCGGCGCCGCGGTGGACGCCGCCGCCGTCAGCCGCCCCACGATCGAGACCATCGCCGAGGAGATCGAGGGCGCGGGGCTCGACGAGGTCGAGGTCGACGTCCAGCTCATCGCCGTGTCGTTCGAGAGCGGGCGTGAGTTCCTCGAGGATCCCATCTCGAGGTTGATGGTGATCCCCGAGTCGACGGCGATGCTCGACGTCGAGCCGCAGATCATCGACTCGATGCTCAAGTACCTGCACCACGCGGTCTCGAAGTACTGGTCCGAAGGGGTCTTCGAGCTGACCGTGAACGTCGGGTGCGCGAGCGCTCGCCGCCCCCTCGTCTGATCACGGCCGACGATCGGGCCAGGGCGCTGGTCGCGCGGAGCGCGGCCAGCGCTAGCGCTCGCGCCCGCCGCCGCGGAGGCCGAGCTCGTCGAGCCCGGCGAGCGCCGCGAGCGAGACCGGGTGGTACGGCGGCCGCGGGGTGATCGGCTTCCGGGCGTCGCCCCCGCGCTCCTCGATGAGCCGCGCGCAGAGCGCGAGGCACCACTTGCCCTGGCACCAGCCGGTGCCGAAGCCCGTGTAGCGCTTGACGGACTCGACGTCCTTGTAGCCGCGATCCATCGCGGCCTCGAGCTCGTGCAGCGTGACGTCCTCGCAGCGGCAGACGAGCGTCTTCATCGATCTAGTCGCCCTCGTACTCGCAGCGGGCGTCGCAGGTCTCGAAGATGGTGACCCGGTTCAAGGACGGCAGCGACGGCGCGAGGCGGGTCCAGATCCACCGTGCGAGCACCTCGCTCGTCGGGTTCTCCAGCCCGGGGACCTCGTTCAGGTAGTGGTGATCGAGCAGGTCGTGGAGGGGAGCCCAGGCCTCGTAGAGGTGGCTGTAATCGATGAACCACCCTGTCTCCTCGTTCACCGGGCCGCGGATCGCGACCTCGACCTTGAAGCTGTGACCGTGGAGGCGCGCGCACTTGTGCCCCTGCGGCACCTTGGGAAGGCGGTGGGCGGCTTCGAAGCGGAACTCGTGTACGAGACGGACGTTCATCGGAGCAGCGGTCATGGGGCGGTCGCCGTGGGGCGTCAACGCCCCGTGGCCTGAACAGGGGGCGGCGTGAGGTACGGGGTTCCCTCGAGGGGCTCGAGCGGCTATACCGCCGGCCATGCCGCAGAAGCCCGCAGTGAGAGCCAAGAAGAAGCGTCGCGATACGAAGCGCCTGGCGAACTGGCGCGCCAAGAAGGAGCTGCAGAGCGCCCAGGGGACGCCGGCCGAGCCGGCCGCCGCCGCGCGGTCCGGCAGCTGAGCCGCGAGCACCGGCCCCGGCCGGTGCTCAGCTCGCCGGCTCGTCCTCTTCGTCGTCGTCCTCGTCGGGTTCCGGCGACGCGGGTCCCCTGCGTCGCGCCGCGCGGACGGTCGCGACCTCGGCCCGGGACGGGTTGATCACCAGGAAGCCGTGGTCCGCGTCGAGGAGCGCGACGTCTCCTGGCGACGCCCAGCGGAACGCCCCCGCCACATCCACGATCGACGGCACGCCGAGCAGCTGGAGGAGCACGAGCGAGCGCGGCCCGGACCGGTCGCTGAGCGCGACGCCCACCGGATGGGCCCGGGCGGAGATCAAGAGGTCGAAGACCGTCAGCTGGTCTCCCACGAGGACCGCCTTCGACGGGAGCTCGGCCCGGGCGTCCGGGGTCGCCAGCATCAGGATCGCATCGCAGAGATCCTCGATGTCACGGGCGCGATCCTGCAAGAACGGGTCACCGACGATCCCGTTGGCGGCCCGCGCCACCTCGCGAGCGACCGTCCCGAGCGCCTGCGCGACGTTGCGCCCGCCGGCCGCGAGCTCGAAGGCGCGCGCGCGCAGGCGGCCGTCGCCGATCATCAGGAGGTAGGTCGAGAGGAACGCCGCCTCCTGCGCGAGCCCTCGCTTCGCCGCGCGGGCGTTGAGGTCGAGGAGCGCCTTCTCCGCGATGTCGAACGCGAGCCGCAGGAGCTTCGGATCGCCGCTGCCCTGCCGCGCGCCGAGCGATGAGGTCGCCGGCCGCCGCAGGGCCGCGATGGCGCCGAGCGCGCGCCCGGCGACGACGGGCAACCCCGGCAGCGTGACCTTGCGCGTGCCGCCGCCCGTGCGCCGCCGCCGCTCGCGCAGCTCGTCGAGCACCTGCGCGTGGCGAGCGCCGGCCGCGATCGGCGCGGTCAGCGCCATGACGAGCTCGACGTCCCGCGCCGTGAAGGCGCGATCGCCCGCCCGCTGCACGACGAGGGCGCCGAGCGGGCGGCCGCTGCCGAGGATGGGCGCCGCGAGGAAGACCGGGAAGCGCTCTTCACGGAGCTCGGGGAACGCTCGATAGCGCTCGTGCTCGGTCGCCTGGACGACCGAGATCGGCCGCAGGCACTCGACCGCCATGCCCGTGATGCCCTGCCCGACCGAGAGCCGCACCGTGCCGCGCGCCTCGCGCGGAAAGCCGACGTTGCCGCGCAGCACGAGCTCGTCGCCGTCGCCCTCGAGGAGGTACAGCGAGGCCACGTCGGCGCCGAGGATCGCGGCGATCCGCTGCGGCGCCTCGTCGAGGAGGAGCGACAGCGGCATCGGCTTCGCCACGAAGGCCAGGTACTCGATCACGAGATCCAGGCGCTCGTCGCGGCGCACCTGGATCCTCGCGGAGGCGACCGACGGCGGCGCGCCCTCGTCGTCGGCCTCCGCGACGCGGGCCGAGCTGCCGGCCGGATCGCTCGAGAGGGGCGCGCCCTCGTCGTCGGGGCGGCGCTCGTCCAGCGCGCGGTCCACGAGGCTGTCCCGTGAGCCCTCCACGCCGGACGGCGTCGCCGACGGGCTCGCGATCGCTTCGAGCTCCGTGGGCGGATGGGTCGCCTTCGGATCGGTGCGCGACGACATGCCATGATCGCTATCACACACCGTCGCTCGAGCGCACCTTGCTCCCACCATGTCCCGATCGTGCCGCGCTCTGGACGGCGTGGCCGCGCGACGTGCGCGTTCGCCACGAGCCGCCCGCGCGGGCGGCCGGACGTCAGGGCGTCCGCAGATCGACGGGGCCGTCGAGGGGCGGGCGCTGCATCCGCCCGAGCGCGGAGCGCCGGGCGCGCGGGGCTGCCGCGGCCGCCGCGCGCGCGAGCATCCCGCCTCCGCCCGCGCCGATCGCGGTGATCGCGCCGCGGATCGGCGCGAGCAGCGCCGGAGCGGCCTCGGCGCTGCTCGCCGCCACGTGGACGACGCGCGCCGCCGGCGGCAGCAGCAGCGATCGCGGCGCCGGATCCAGGCCGACCCCGTGTCCTCGACCTTCCCAGAACGAGCCCACGGCCTCGAGCGTGGCCCGGTACATGGTCACCTCCGCGCGGGCGGGGCCGTCGAGCGGCCCGCGCGGGACGCGATCGCCCGCCTCCGCGAGCGCCTCGTGCAGGCCGCGCGCGAGCGCCTCCGCGCGCTCGGCCGGGCCTTCCACCAGCGCGAAGCGCGGCGACAGGCAGCCGCGCTGATCGAACGGCACGACGTCCGCGGCGATGTCCCGCGCCGCCTCGACGAGGTTCGCGTCCAGGCCGACGACGGCGAGCCCCAGGCCGGCGCCGTGCCCGCGCACGAGCACGCCCGGGCCGGCCTGGGCCCGCAGCGTCGCCACGGTCTGGTCCGAGCCGTAGACGTGCAGCTCGGCGTGCGGCAGATCCCCGGGAACCCGCTCGCCGGACGCCGCCCCGGCGTCCCCGAGCGCGACGTCCGCGACCAGCGCGATGACCCCGCCGGCGCGGCGGAAGCCTTCGTCGGCCTGCAGCGCGCGCACGAGGAGCTCCGCGACGACGGGATCGCGGCGGGACGGGCGCACGAGGACCTCCGGCGCTGTGGCCGTCGCGACGGCGATGGCCCGCAGCGGCGCCGTGCAGACGTTGGCCGCCAGGACCACGTGGCAGCGGCGCGCGCGCCCCGAGGCCGCCACGAGCGCGTCGAGCTCGCCGTGGCTCGGCGCGACCTCGAGGTGGCGGCCGAGCGCGAGCTCCACGCCCTCGGGCGAGAGGCCGCTCGTGGAAGGCAGCCGCAGGCGCGCCTCCTCGCCCAGCGGATCGCGCGCGTCCGCGATCCGCGCCGCCGCGGCGACAGCGCGCTCGACGCGGAGGCGCCGCGCCGCGCCCTCGTCCATCCTCACGCCCCGCCGCCGAGCATCTGGTCGATCGCGATCGAGCAGCCGCGCGGCGGCGCCCCGGACGCGCGGCCCAGGAGCTCGACGCCCTCCGCGGTGACGCGCACGCGGTCGGCGGTCTGGATGGCGACCGCCGAGTCGACGTTCGCGAGATCGACGATCCGCGCGAGCCCGATCGCGCCCGCGGGGAGCGGCGCGAGCGTCTCGGGGTCCACCGCGGTGACGCGCGTCCAGGGAGGCGCGAGGTACAGCCCCGGCGCCGCGCCCGGCGCGCCGGCGAGCGCCGCCGCGAGCGTGCCCTCGTAGAGCTGGCTGGAGAGCTCGGTCATGCCGTACTCGCTCACCACGTGCGAGAGCGGCACCCCCAGCGCCCGCGCGATCGACGCCCGCAGCTCCTCGGCGGGCACCTCGCGCGAGCGGCCCTTGAAGCCGCCGGTCTGCATGACCCGGCTCCCTTCGGGCAGCAGCGCCGCGCCCTCGGGCAGCCGCGCCTCGGTCAGGTGCTCGATCCAATGCACGAAGGCGAACGACGTGCCGAGCACGAGCGCCGGCTCTCCCGAGGCGCGCGCCTCGGCGCACGCGCGGGCGAACCCCGCGGCGTCGAGCTCGCCGCCGCGAACGTGCCAGCTCGCCGGCCCCGAGAGGCGCGCCGCGAAGCGGTCGATCATGAACCCGAGCGACGAGTCCGGCGCCTCGTGGAGCGGCGGCGCGAGGACGATCGCCCGGAGCCGCGCGCCGTCGGGCCACAGCAGGCGCTCCCCCCACGCGAGCGCGGCGAGCTCGTACGTGGCGGTCGTGCGGAACGGGTGCTCGCCGCGGGACGCCGCGCCGAGGGAGGTCCCGCTCGTGCGGAAGACGCGCTCGTCCGCCTCCGGCGGGTGGGCCGCGACGCGCGCGAACCGGAACACGTCGCACGGCACGGCGGGGATCTGCGCCGCGTGATCCATCGCGGCGACGTCCGCGCCGCGCGCCTCGAAGAGGCGGGCCACCGGCGCGCAATGCGCGGCCTGGTGCCGGGCGAGGGCGATCGCGAGCGCATCGAAGGTCTCCGGGAGCGCCCCGCGCTCGCCCTGGTCCTGCGGAGGAGAGGCGGCCGCCGCTCGCCCGGCGCCTGTCGAGCCCGCCCCGTCCACGCCGAGCGACGCCTCGATGAACGCCCGCGCGCGGCGGTGCAGCGCCTCGCTCTGGTCTATCGGTCCCACGGGCACCGGGATAGCACGCGCGTCCTGCTCCGCTCGCGCGCTAGGCCGTCAACACGCGCGCAGCACGCGCGCGAGCGCGCCGGCCGCAGCTGAGAGCAGCGCCTCGGGGATGGTGAGCGCCGGCGTCAGCGTCAGCGTCTCGCCGCGCACCCCGCCCGTGAGGACCAGGTACCCTTCGGCCAGCATCCCGCGCATGGCCCGGAGCCCCAGCTCGGCGCTCTCGAGCTCGACGCCGACCATGAGCCCCGCGCCTCGCACGTCGACGACGCCTGCCCTGCGCGGGAGCGCCTCTCGCAGCATCGCCTGGAAGCGAGCGCCCACGTCGCGCGAGCGCGCGGCCAGCCGGCCTTCGTCGAGGGCGTCGAGCGTCGCGAGCGCGGCGCTCGACGCGAGGGGCGACCCGGAGTGCGTCGACGTGTGGACCACCTCGCCCTCGCGCGCCCACGCCCGCATGATCGGCTCGGGCGCCACGCACGCGGAGATGGGCAGACCGCCGCCGAGCCCCTTGCCGAAGCAGAGGATATCGACCGGCGCCCCGAGCTCTCCTGTGCGCGTCATCGCCCCCGATCGACCGAGGCCGGTCCAGATCTCGTCCGCGATCACGAGCGCCCCGTGCCGGCGCGCCGCTTCGCAGACCGCGCGCAGGAACGCGTCGGGCGGGACGACGCAGCCGCCCCGCCCGAGGATCGGCTCGAGGAGGACCGCGCCGACGTCGCCCCCGCGCAGCGCGAGCTCGACGGCGTCGACCGAGCGCGCGGCGCCCGCCTCGTCGCGCGGGTAGGGCGCGAACGTCACGCGCCGGTTGAGCTGCTCCGCGAAGGGCGCCCGGTAGCTCTCGCGCAGCCCGCACGCCGCGAGCGGCGCGTACCCGAGCCCGTGGTACGCGCCCTCGAACGCGACGAGCCCCGGCCGCCCCGTCGCGAGCGCCGCCGTCTTGACGGCCGCGGTGATCGCGTCGCTGCCGCTCTGGCCGAGCAGCGCCATGGGCGAGGGCCCGGGGTGCAGCGCCGCGAGGCGCTCCAGCAGGGCGATCTTCACGTCGGCCGAGTACACGTCGCCGAGCGCGAGGGTCAGCCGCGACAGCTGCTCCTCCGCCGCGCGCCGCACCGGCGCCGCCGCGTGGCCGAGCAGCAGCGCGCCGAAGCCGGCGCACAGGTCGACGTAGCGGTTCCCGTCGACGTCGCAGACGTTCGCGCCGCGCCCGTGCGACAGCACGATCGGCAGCATGTCGGCGCCGCTCTTCTGCGCCCGCGCCTCGCGCCGCCGGCCGAACGCCGGGCACTCGACGCGCTCGAGGCGCTCGAGGGCGCTCCGCGACAGGGGACCAGGCGGCGGCGACAGGATCGCGGGCAGCTCCGCGCCGCTGCCCGCGTCCGGCGCCGCCGGCAGCGGCAGATCGCTGTTCGGCATCGTCCTTCCTCCGCCGGAGCCTAGCGCGCCCGCGGGCGGCTGCTCAGGCGCACACCCGGTTTCTCCCGCTGTTCTTCGCGTGGTAGAGGCGCTCGTCCGCGCGCTTGATGAGGTCGTTCGCGGTGCGATCACCCTCCTGGAGGAGCGCCACGCCGACGCTGATCGTCACGCGGATGCTGTCGGCCTGGAACACGAACAGGTGCTCCGCGACCTTTTGACGCAGGGTCTCGCCGAGGGCCGCCGCGCCCTCGATGGACGTCTCCGGCAGGATGATGGCGAACTCCTCGCCGCCGTAGCGCGCGAAGACCTCGTCGCGGCGAATGCGGCTCTGCACGATGCGCGCGACCTCCTTCAGCACGAAGTCGCCGGCCAGGTGGCCGTGGACGTCGTTGATGCGCTTGAAGTGGTCGATGTCGAACAGGAGGATCGCGAGGTCCCGCTCGTGGCGGCGGCCGCGGATGATCTCGCGCTCGAGCGCCTCGTAGAGGTAGCGCTTGTTGTGGATCTGCGTGAGACCATCGATGATGGTCATCCGGTAGATCTCTTCGTGGTATTGCGCCTCCACGTCGGCGCCGGACAGGAACTTGAAGATCGTGGGGCCGATCTTCACCCGGTCTCCGTTCTTCAGCACCACCTCGCGGGAGATCTGCTCATCGTTGCAGTACGTCCCGTTGGTGCTCCCATCGTCGACGACCATCCAGGCGCTCGGCCGCTGCTCGAAATGGGCGTGCCTTCGTGACACGGAGTCGCCGTCGAGCACGATGTGGTTGTCCGCGCCGCGACCGACCCGCGTCGGGTTGTTCTCCAGCACGAACCGCTTGCCGAGCAGCGTGGGCTCCTTCGTGTAGATCACGACCAGGCAGTCGGTCGTGTTCTTGCTGCCGCCGCCCGGTGGGGGCTGGACCACCTGCGTTACACGAGTCTTTTCGTCGAAGTCACTCACGCGCGCTCAGCCCAACCCGTCGTGCGACCTAGCCTCGACATCGTTCGAGCTCTTCCCGAGACGGAACCTACCCGGGCGTGGCTCTTCGGTCGCGATGCAACGGTTCGATATGCCCTAGCTCGCCCAACGTCAAAGCGTACTGACATGCCCCGACTCCCGTCAAGACGGCCATCCGGGCGGAGCCGTCTTCAGTGCTTCCTCCGCCTTCCCGACCCGACAACGGCCTACGTCGCCCTCTGCGCTCCGTCGCGCTCGTCGCGCTCGTCGCGCTCGTTGCGCTCGTCGCGCCCGTTGTGCCCTTCCACGTTCTCGGCTTGTTCCCCGCACGCCGTCCGCCCCTCGCCGTCGTTTGCCGCCGCTCACGCCGCGCCGCACCGCCGGTGCTCGCCGATGCGCCTTGTGGGGCGCTGTGCGCTGCTATCGCAGTTGGCGCCCCATCTCTTTCCTCTTGTGCAGCCCGAGCTGCCGAGGACGCGGGTCTCTCTATGCGTTTCCCGAGCGCGCCGCCACCCGTCCGGCGAGCGATTGAGCCGGCAAGGGAGAGAATGGTTCGCTGGAACACGATGTGTCTGTTCGCCTGGCATGTCCGCGTTCTGCGGGGACGAGGCTCTGTGAGTTCTGCCTCAAAACCAGGGTGCATCACAACGCTGAACTGAGCGAAGCGGAACGGAGCGGACCGGAACCGTGCGAAGCGGAACGGAGCGAAGCGGCACGGAACGGAGCGGACCGGAACCGAGCGGCACGGAACGGAGCTGCTCCAGAGCGGAACGGAGCGGAACGGAGCGGAACGGAGCGGAACCGAGCGAAGCCGAGCGGAGCGGAACGGAACCGAGCGGAGCCGAGCGGAACCGCGTGTGCCGCGACCGTGCAGCGGCCCCGCCAGCGTGCCGGTTAGTTGACTTGGCACACAGGGTGCGTAGGATAGACCTGCGTCGCGGCGGAGACCTTCCCCCCCCAGGTCCGTCGCGGCGTTTTTCTTTTCAGGCTGCCGTGCCCATCTCCAGGCCGCGGCACGACAGCGCGCGAGGGGTGGAGGCCGCGCTGGCGCGCCGGTCAGGCGAGCGACGACAGCGTCGCGCGCAGCTCACCGCCGTCGAATACCCAGAGCTCGCCCGGTCGTCCCATGGTCCAGGTCTCGTTCGCGGTGAGCGGGCTCGTCGCGACCACCGCGATCCGATCCTTCGGGGTCGTGACGGCCGAGAAGTCGACGCGGACATCGTCGTCGAGGAGCGTCGCGATGCCGAAGGGGGCCTTGCGGATGATGTGACAGAGCCGGGTTGCGCAGCGGGCGAAGAGGTGGCGGCCGTCGCCGAGCAGGAAGTTGAACGTGCCATCCTGGCCGAGCTCGCCGCCGAGCGCCGCGACCGCCTCCCAGAGCTCGCTGGGCCGGCGCGGATAGCCGGGGAACGAGCTGCGGAGCCCCTCCAGCAGGTAACAGAAGGCGTGCTCGCTGTCGGTCGTTCCGATGGGGTTGAAGCGGCCCAGCGCGCGGCGCCGGACGCGAGGGAGCGTGCCGTTGTGCGCGAAGACCCAGTGGCGTCCCCAGAGCTCGCGCATGAACGGGTGCGTGTTGGCGAGGAGCACGTCGCCGCGGGTGCGGCGCCGGATGTGGCCGATCGCGAGCAGCGTCTTGATGGGCGTCTCGCTGAGGAATCGCGCCAGCGGGCTCTCCGCGGCGGGGCTCGGATCGAGGAACACGCGCGCGGCGCGCCCCTCGAAGAACGCGAGGCCCCAACCGTCAGCGTGGGGACCGGTGCGGCCGCCCCGGTGCCGGAGGCCGTTGAACGAAAAGACGATGTCTGTGGGGACGTTGCACTCCATCCCGAGGAGCTCGCACATGCTCGCGGCTGGACCATATCACCCCGGGAGGGTGTCTGAGATCTCGACGGTGAGGCGCCGGTGCGGCTTCTTCATCAGGGCCAGGCGGCGGCGCGGCCGCGCTCCTCGCCGCACGCTCCTGGTCAGCGACGCGGCGCGATGCGCCGGCGCGGCGCGATGCGGCGGCGCGGCCTGGCGCCCGCCGCACGCTCCCGGTCGACGCCGCGGCGCGATGCGCGGCGTCAGCGATCCGGCTCGCCCTGGAGCGACGCGCGCGGGATGGAGTGGACGAGATCGATGACCGCCTTGACCGTATCGACCGGCGTCTCCGGGATGATGCCGTGGCCGAGGTTGAAGATGTGCCCGGCGCGCCCGCCGGCCTCCTCGAGCACCGCGCGCGCGCGGCGCTCGGCGACGGCGCGCGGCGCGCAGAGCAGCAGCGGATCGAGGTTGCCCTGCACCGCACGATCGTACCCGACGCGCTGCCACGCCTTGTCGAGCGGCGTGCGCCAGTCGACGCCGATGACCGTGCCGCCGGCGTCGCGCTGCGCCTCCAGGAGCGCCCCCGTGTTCGTGCCGAAGTGGATGACCGGGACCCCGGTCGCCTCGAGGTCGCGGAGGATGTGCCGCACGTGCGGCTGCACGTGCTCGCGGTAGTCGTCGATCGAGAGCGAGCCGACCCACGAGTCGAACAGCTGCACCGCCTGGGCGCCCGCGGCGACCTGAGCGCGCAGCAGGCGGCGGACGACCTCCGAGATCTTGCCCATCAGCGCCGACCACGCCTCGGGGTCGCTCCACATCAGCTGCTTCGTGAGCCGGTAGTCGCTCGACTTGCCCCCCTCGACCAGGTAGCTCGCCATGGTGAACGGCGCGCCGGCGAAGCCGATGAGCGGCGTCTTGCCGTCCAGCTCCTTGCGGATGAGGCGCACGGCGTCGAGCACGTAGCCGAGGCCCTCCTCGGGCTCGAACACCCGCAGCCGCTCGATGCCGGCCCGATCGCGCACGGGCTCGTGGATCACCGGGCCCTCGCCCTTCGCGAACTCGAAGGGGGCGCCCATCGGCTCGAGCGGCAGCAAAATGTCCGCGAAGAGGATCGCCGCGTCCATCCCGAGCCGCAGCGGCTGGAGCGTCACCTCGAGCGCGAGCTCGGGCGTCTTGCAGATCTCGAGGAGCGTGTACTTCTTCCTGAGCTCCCGGTACTCGGCCATGTACCGGCCGGCCTGGCGCATGAACCACACGGGCGTGACATCGGTCGGCTCTCGCCGGCAGGCGCGCAGGAAGCGATCGTGCATGGAAGGCTCCAGGAGGGGTCGACGGGACGCCGTCGGGATGCCCCTTCATGTCCGTTCAGCCATCGCCCGGCAATGGGTTTCAGCCCATCGCCCGCACGTGGGTCGCCGGGAGCGCGGCGCGGCCGGGCCCGAGGGCGCCCGGTCGAGGGGGCGGACCCAAGCGTCGGCTCCCCCGCCGTGTAGACTACGAGTCTATGGCGCGTCCCTCCAGACCTCCCGGCTTTGACATGACGTACAGGCCCGAGAAGCGCATCGCGTTCGGGCCGCCGCTGAAGGAGCGCCTCCCGGCGCTGCTTTACCTGACCTTCGCCCTCGGCGTCTCGGCGGTGATCTTCTACGGCCAGAACGCTCCCTCGAGCTCCCGGATCTTCCAGTACGTCGTCGAGGGTGATCGCCACCGGCTCGTCTCCTCCAGCGTGTGCGCCATCGTCCTGTGCGTGAGCGCGCTGGCGATGGTGCTGCGCGAGCAGATGCGGGGGGTCGTCGTGCACCCGGAAGGGATCGAGCTGCGCGAGCTGCTCACCTTCGGCGTGCCGCGCGTGCGGCGCTTCGCCTGGTCGCAGATCGACCGGATGGCGGTGCCCTCCGCGCAGGCGGGCGCCGGCGCCGCGGCGGCGGTCGGCGGGGCCGTGCCGTCGAGCAACATCCGGCTCGATCTCTGGGACGGGTCCCGCACCTGGCTGCCGGACGTCGGAGACAAGATCGCGCTGTCGGTGATGCTGGAGCGGGTCGCCCTGGCGCGGGCGATCCCGATCGAGGGGGGGACCGGGCTGATGGACGACCTCGGGAACCCCCTTCAGGACGACGGCTGAACGCGCCTAGCGCGCGCTCGCCCCGGCCTTCCGCTGCGCGAACTCCTCGCGCACGCCCTGCCGCAGCTCGGGATCGAGCAGGAGATCCGCGCACGTCATCGCCATGGCCTTGGCGGCGATCAGCATCGAGTCCTGGCCGGCGGGGCTCGCGGCGCGCTCGGCGAACGCGTGCTGGTGGCAGGTCGTCTCTCCCTTGCCGCAGATCGCGATCCACGGATGGATGGCGGGGAGCGCGTGGGACACGTCGCCCATGTCGGTCGAGCCGGTGCCGACGGCGGGGTCCATCTCGATCGGCGAGCGGCCGAGGGCGCGCAGGTGCTCGCCGAAGCGGCGCGCCATCTTCCGGTTGTTGACCATGTTCTTGTAGCCGCCCTGATCGACGAGCGTGAGCTCGGCCCCGCTCGCCATGGCCGCGCCGCGGGCGCAGCGCTCCACGATCGCCCGCACGCGGGCGAGCTCCTCGGTGTCGAGGGCGCGGACCGAGAACTCGGCGACGGCGAGCTCCGGGATGATGTTGACCGCCCGGCCGCCGTTCTTGATGAACCCGTGCACCCGGACGCCGTCGCGGAAGTGGACGCGCTGGCCGTCGATCAGCCGGAAGGTGTCGAGGCAGGCCGTGAGCGCGCTATTGCCGTCCCACGGCGCGAGCGCGGCGTGCGACGGCTTGCCGCGGAACTGGAGCTCGAGCCAGGCGCTGGCCAGCGTGTCGTGCGCGAGCAGGTCGCGGTCGAACGGGTGGAACATCATCGCGGCGTCGACGCCCTCGAAGGCGCCCGCCTCGAGCAGCCTGATCTTGCCGCCGCCCCCCTCCTCGGCGGGCGTCCCGACCAGATCGATGGTGCCGGCCACGGCGTCCTTCTGCCGCGCCAGCGCGAGGAACGCGCCGAGCGCTCCCGCCGCGATCAGGTTGTGCCCGCAAGCATGGCCGATCTCCGGGAGCGCGTCGTACTCGGCGAGGATGGCGAGGTGGGGACCCTCGCCGCGCCCGATGCGCGCGCGGAGCGAGGTGGGCATGCCGGCGAGCCCCCGCTCGACGTGGATGCCGCGCTCCTCGACGGCCTCGGCGAGCCAGGCCGCGGCCCTGTGCTCCTCGAAGCGGAGCTCGGGGTTCGCGTGGATGCGCGCGGCGATCTCGCGGAGGTCCGGGGAGAGGTCGTCGATGTCACGCTGGATGCGGCTCGTGTCGAGGTTCATGGCGGCGAGCGATACTACTCTGGATCCGCGCGGCTCGCCCGGGCCATGGTGGCGCTGGCGGAGGAGCTCCGCCGACGCCGCCCGGTGGTGCTCGCGCGCTCGCGCATTCGCACGCTCGCAAGCTGGCACGCCGCGCGCCGCCACGCTGTCGGGACTTCTCACGGAGCCAGGACCCTCGAATGCACCGACCGCGCTGTTCTCCGCTCCTCTTCGGCTTCTTCTGCTTCTGCCCCTGCCTCGCGGCGGCGCTCGCGCTCGCTGCCTGCGACGCGCGCCCACGCGCGCGCCAGGAGGCCGGACCGGCCGCCTCGAGCGCGAGCGCGGCGCCTCTGCCGGCTCAGGCCGCTCCGGCGCAGGCGGGGCCCGCCCGCGTCGCGGTCGAGGCGAGGGCGATGGGCACGAGCCTGCTCCTCGCCGCCTACACGAGCGAGGCGATGGATGAGGCGGCGATCAGGGCCCGTCTGGACAAGGCGATCGCCGAGATCCGCAGGCTCGAGGGGCTCATGACGACCTGGCGGCCGGACAGCGAGCTGTCGCGGGTCAACGCGGCGGCCGGGAAGGGCGCGGTGGAGGTGAGCCCGGAGTCGCTCGCCGTGATCGAGAAGAGCCTCTGGATCAGCGAGCGCTCCGAGGGCGTCTTCGACGTCACCTTCGAGGCGATGCACGGGCTCTGGAAGTTCGACGAGGACATCGACGACAACGTGCCGCGCAAGGAAGACGTCGAGCGGGCGCGCGCGCTCATCGATCACAGGCAGATCAAGATCGAACGCGCGCGGCGCACGGTGATGCTCGGGAAGCCCGGGATGCGGATGAGCCTCGGCGGGATCGCGAAGGGCTACGCCGTCGACGCCGCGGCGCGCGTGCTGCGCGGGGAGGGGCTGACGTCGTTCTTCGTGCAGGCCGGCGGTGACCTGTACATCGCCGGAAAGAAGCCGGACGGGTCGCCGTGGAGGGCAGGGGTGCGGGACCCGCGCGGCAAGGACGCGAACGACCACTTCGCGATGATCGAGGTGGAGGACCACGCCTTCTCCACGGCGGGCGACTACGAGCGGAGCTTCATCAAGGACGGCAGGCGCTATCACCACATCATCGATCCGCGGACCGGCTTCCCGGCGTCCGAGAGCCGGAGCGTGACCATCTGGGCAAAGGACGCGCTGACCGCGGACGCCGTCGATGATGCGGCGTTCATCCTGGGGGCCGAGAAGGGGCTCGCGCTCGTCGAGTCGATCGAGGACTGCGGCGCGGTGATCGTCGACCGGAACAACAAGGTGTGGGTGTCGAAGCGGCTGGAGGGCAAGGTCGAGGTGCTGCGGCAGCCGACCGACGGGCTGTAGTGGTCTCGGCCCGGAGGCCCGGTTTCAGGTGTTGCGCTTTGCGTGTGGGGCCAATCGTGCTCTCGGGAACTTGCGGCGTCCGCGCGCTTTCCGAGGAGCTTCGGACCATCAAACATCAAGGCGAATTCAATGTTGCAATTGCCATTCTCGGCGAGGGAGATGTCGACGCATCTGCTGAGTCGCCCGCGAATCGCGGTGTTTCAGCCTTCGAAGAGCTCGTCCAGCGTCCTGGCCGTGAGGATCCGCTCGGCCCATACCGCGAGCCGCTCCCCGGACGCAGCGAGGACCTGCTCCCGCCTCGCCTCGGGAACCTCTCCGAACCGCGCCCGGAGCTGGCGCAGCAGCACGGCGCGCTGGCCCTCGTCGAGCCCGGCGCGCCGCCCCTCGTCGAGCCCGGCGCGCCGCCCCTCGTCGAGCCCGGCGCGCCGCCCCTCGTCGAGCGCTGTCTTTCGCTCGCGGGCCTTGATGGCCTCGATCTCGGAATTGCCCTTGCGCTCCAGCGCGCGGACGACCTCACGCTCGGCCGCCGCGCCGTCGAGCAACGCGCGGACGGGGACCGGACGGACCAAGCACGGATCCTCGATCGTCGCGTCAGGCGCGAGCGGCACGAACCGCCCCTCGGCCGCCGACCACTCGGCGACCTCGTCGCGCTTGACGAAGACGGCGAAGACGCGGCGCACGCCCCGGGCGACGAGATCCTCGGCCTTCTCGCGCGCGTCCCGCATCGACTGCTCGTTGACGATCTCGAACGAGAGCTCCTCCAGATACCGGCGCCCCGTCGCCGGATCGGTCCCCGCCCTGCGGATGGAGAGGTCGGTGGCGAAATCCGAGCCCTCGGCGACGCGGGTGATGAGATCGGCCGCGCCGATGTAGCCGGGCCGAAGGTGCGGCGCGATCAGGAAATCCAGCCGCACCTGCTGCTCGGCGTGCGGCTCCAGCGCCGGCGCCGCGACGACCTTGCGCCCACGGATCAGCTCGTCGCGCGTCACCTCGGGCGCCACGAGGTGCTCATCGACGGCCGGGAAATGCGCCCGCTGAGGCTCCGCGGGGGGGAACCTCACCGCGGAGCCGCCCCGGGCGGCCGGGGCGAGCAGGAGCGCGGCGCCGGTCGGCTTGGGATCCATGCGGACAAGGCTAGCACGAAGGCGGTCGCACGAGCTTCACCACCGGGCCAGCGCGCGCCGCGGGGCCGCTCCCAGATCGGGCGGAGGCGCGCCGTCACCGCCGGTCGCTGCCCTCACCGCCCCTTGTAGACAGGCCTCCGCTTCTCGGCGAACGCGCGCAGCGCCTCCAGCCGATCCTCGCTGCGCAGCGTCTCGTCGTAGTGGACCCGCTCGATCTCGAGCCCGAGCGAGAGCGGCACGTCATAGCCGTCGTCGATCGCCCCGAGCGCCGCGGCCTGCGCGATGGGCGCGCCGCTCGCGATCGGCTCGATCCACGCGATCGCGTCGTCGACCACCGGCGTCCCCTCGGGCGACACCCGGTTCACGAGGCCCCAGGCGAGCGCCTCGGGCGCGGTGAGCCTCCTGCCGAGCAGGATCATCTCCTTCGCCCGCGCCTCGCCGATGACCCGCGGCAGCCGCTGCGTGCCGCCCGCGCCCGGGATGATGCCGAGCGACGTCTCCGGCAGCGCGAGCTCGGCGTGCGGCGCCGCCACCCGGAGATCGCAGATCAGCGCGAGCTCCAGCCCCCCGCCGAACGCGACGCCGTTGATCGCCGCGATCACCGGCTTCGGGCTCCGCGCGAGCACCCCGAGGTCCGTCCGGTACAGGCCCACCTGGCGACGGACGTCGTCGGGGCTCATGCCCTGCCGCTCCTTGAGGTCGGCGCCCGCGCAGAACGCCTTGTCCCCGGCGCCCGTGATCACGATCGCGCGCACCTCCGGATCGTCCACGAGCTCGCGCCCGAGGCGGCCGAAGGCGAGCAGCGCGTCCCGGGAGAGCGCGTTGCGGCGATCCGCCCGATCGATGGTGAGCACCGCGACCGCGCCGCGCCGGTCGAGCTTCACGGGAGTGGCTTCCGACATGGAGCCTGCCTAGCCGACCGCGGCGGCGCGGCAAAGAGGCTCGCTCACTTGGCGTCGGCCGCCTTCTTGACCTTGGCGCTCGCCGCCTCGAGCTTGCCCAGCCGCGCCTTGATCTCCGCGTTGTCGCGCCGCAGCGCCTCGAGCTCGTCCCGCAGCCGATCCAGCTCGCGCTTGCCCGTCCCGCCGAGATCGCGCAACACCTCGCGGATCCGACGCCGCACCCGCCCGTCGAGATCGCGGTCGAGCTGCCGCTGGAGCGCGCCCCGCGCCCGGCCATCGCCGAGATCGCCCAGCGCGCGCGCGACGTCGACCCGGAGGTACGGATCCGGCTGATCGAGGAGCTCCTCGAGGAGCTCGCGCGTCCGCCGATCGCTGGAGAGCTTCGGCAGCGCCATGATCGCGGCGCGCCGCCCCCGCGTCGGGACGCCGTAGCGCGTGCGGGCCGTCAGGTGCGGCACGGCGCGCTCGTCCCGCAGGTTGGCCAGCCCGTCGATCACGCCGCAGCGGATGACCTCGCCCCACGAGGGGCGATCCAGGAGATCGACAAGCGTCTCGAACCCCGAGCTCTGCCGCGTGGCCCCGAGCGCGCGCGCCGCCTCGGCCTGCACCAGGTAGCTCGCGTCGCGCAGGGCGAGCTTGCCGAGGACCTCCGCCGCCTTCGCCGATCGGAAGCTGCCGAGCGCGCTCGCGACCGCCCGGCGCACCTTCGGGTGCTCCACGCCCGCGCTGCCCTCGAGCAGCGCGAACGCCGCGCTCGACTGGAGCGCGCCGAGCGCGGCCGCGGCGGCGGCGCGCACCCCCCAGAATTCGCTCGCGTCCGAGAGCGACTGCCCGAGCGCCCGCGCCGTCGGCGGGTCGTCGCGCCGGGAGAGCGGCTTCGCCGCGAGCATGCGGCCGCGCGCCGTGGGCGCGTGGGCGAGCTGCGCCCGCAGGAGATCGCCGGGCGCGTCGACCCTGACCTCCCCCAGGATCCTGAGGTCCGGATCCACCACCACGAAGCGAGGCCGCCGCGGGAGCGGGATGACGAAGGTGTGCGCCGCCTGATCCACGCGCCGCACCTCGCGCCGCGTGATCGAGGCCTTGCCCTCCGTGAAGCCGAAATCGAGCACCAGGTCGAACGCGAAGACGGGCGGCGTCGAGGCGTCCGGCTGGAGCGCGTGCTCCCGGCTGGGCTGCCCGGCCGCCTGCGCCTGCTTCACCGTCACGGTGCACTGGTCGCCCTCGATCTCGATCTTCACGTCGAGCTCGGGGTGCCCGGCGCGGAAGACCCACTGCTCGAAGAAGCGCTCCAGCGATTTGCCGCTCACGTCCTCGAGCGCTCGGGCGAGATCCCGTGTCTCCACCACCCCGCGCGCGTGGCGCGTCAGGTAGGTGCTCACCCCGCGCCAGAAGAGCTCGTCTCCGAGCTCCCGGCGGAGCAGGTGGAGCACGAGCCCGCCCTTCTCGTAGAGGTGTCGATCGAAGACGTCGAGCGGCGCGTCGTAGTCCTGACAGACGATGGGCCGCCGGTAACGCCCGCGCGCCTCGCCAAGGTACGAGTCGAGATCGGCCTTCAGGCCGTGATCGTACTCGTCGGCGCCGAGGTGGTGCTCCCGATAGACGTGCTCCATGAACGTCGCGAATCCCTCGTTGAGCCAGCCGTGCGACCAGTCGCGGCAGGTCACCAGATCGCCGAACCACTGGTGCGCGAGCTCGTGGGCGATGAGATCGTCCGACGAGATGTCGAGCGCCGCCCGCTCGTCGAGCAGGATGTGCTCGTACATCGTGGTGGCGGTCGTGTTCTCCATCCCTCCGAAGATGAAGTCGCTCACCACCACCTGCGCGTAGCGGCGGAAAGGGTACTTGACGCCGAGCTTCTCGCTGAAGTGGCGGATCATGTCCGGCGTGCGCGCGAACGTGCGGCGGCCGTCCTCCTCGCGCCCCTTCGGCACGAAGTACGCGAGCGGGATGTCGAGCGCCGCGTCGTCGATGCGGGCGAACTCGCCCGTCACGAGCGTGAACAGGTAGCTCGGGTGAGGCTCGTCCAGCCGGTAGTGATAGACGCCCTCCTTCTGCGATCTCGCGTCGCTCACGAGCTCGCCGTTCGACAGGCAGTACCAGCCCGGCGGCACCTGCGCGCGGAGCTCGGTCGTCTGCTTGATATGGGGCTTGTCGATGCACGGGAAGATGTGGCGCGCGTCCTCGTCCTGGCACTGCGTCCAGACCTGGCGCGGGCGGTCGGGGACGTGCTCGTCCGGCTGGAGGAAGTAGATCCCCCGCCGCGGCGTCGCCCGGTACCGGACCAGGATCGACACCTCCGCCTCGTCGAGCGGCACGGCGACGCGGATCGTCTCGCCGTCGTATGTGTGCTCGGCCGGGTGGAGCGCGCCGCTCGCCGCCTTGCCCGCGCCGCGCCTGGGCTTCGCGGCGCGGCCGGCCCCGGCGCTGATCTCGACCGCCTCGAGGTCGAAGCCGATCGCGTCGAGCGCGATCTCGCGCGCGCCGGGGTCGACGCGGACCGCGTCGAGCCGCGCCGTGCCGCGGATCGAGCGCGCCTCGACGTCGAGCGCGAGATCGAGGGCGATGTGCCGGATCGTGAAGGGGCGCGAGCGCTCGTACACGCGCCTCGTCCCGGCCAGCGTGAAGGGCCGCGACGCGGCCGCGAACTCGGACGACGACAGCACGGAGCCGCAGGCGCAGCGCGAGTGGAGCCGGTACTCGATGGACATCTCCGCGGAGTTTCCCCGCGCGGCGCCCGGCGCTGCAAGCAAGAACTCGTGCGCGGGGGCGGGCCGCCGGGCAGATCAGCCCGTCTTGAGGCCGTCGAGCACCTCGAGCGCCAGCTCGTACTTGCCGAGGGGCGGCATCAGGTAGGCCCCCTGCACCCGGTCGCGCACCGAGAAGAGCATCTCGCGGGCGATCTTTACCCCCTCCTTGCGCGCCTCGGGGCCGGCCGGCACCTTGCGCATGCGCTCGCGGATCTCCTCCGGGATCTGCATGCCGGGCACCTCGTTGTGGAGGAACTCGGCGTTCTTGTGGCTGACCAGCGGCAGAACGCCGACGAGCACCGGCATCCCCAGGTGCTCGATGCGCCGCAGCACCTTCTCGAGCAGATCCTGGTGGAAGATCGGCTGGGTCATGATGATGTCGGCCCCCGCCGCGCGCTTCCGTTCCAGACGCGCGATCTCCTTGTCGAGGTCCTGGGCGCCGGGCTCGAGCCCCGTGGCGAGCAGGAACGACGTCTTGCCGCCCGGGATCGGCTTGCCGGCCGGGTCGAGGCCGCGGTTCATCGTGCTCGCCATGTGGAGCAGCCCGATGGAGTCGAGGTCGTAGACGGCGGTCGCCTCCGGGTAGTCGCCGACCTTCGGCGGATCGCCCGTGATGATGACGAGGTTCTTGATGCCGATCGCGTGGGCGCCGAGCAGGTGCGCCATCTGGCCGATGAGGTTCCGGTCGCGGCCGCAGACGTGCAGGATCGGCTCGATGCCGTAGCGCTGGACCAGGAGCGAGCAGAAGGCGAGGTTCGTCATCCGCGCCGTGGCGCGCGGGCCGTCGGCGACGTTCACGACGTCGACGCCGCTGTCGATGAGCATCTTCGCGGCGCTCAGCGCGCTCTCGGGGTTCAGGCCCGGCGCCGGGTTCACCTCGACGGAGACCACGAACTTGCCCGCGGCGATCTTCGCCGCGAGGGGGCTCCGCTCGGCGAGCGGCGTGGGCTCGAGCCCCGTGGGCGCGTCCATCGTGATGTGCGGGCGCGCGGCGGCCTCGGGCGCGGCGCCGCCCCGGAGCATGCGGGCCGACTTGGCCATCCACCGGACGTGCTCCGGCGTCGTCCCGCAGCAGCCGCCGATCATCGCCGCGCCGGCCTGGATCATGCGGCGGGCGAAGACGTCGAAGTACTCGGGCGTCGCCATGTAGAGCTGGCGGCCGTCGACCGTGCGGGGCAGGCCCGCGTTCGGCTGCACGCAGAGCGGGAGCCCCGCGGTCGCCATCCGCTCCGCCATCGCGAGCGACAGCTGCGGGCCGTCGCCGCAGTTGACGCCGAGCAGCTCGACCCCCCAGTCCCGCAGCGTCCGCGCGACGCGCTCCGGCTCGCTGCCGTCCGCCGCGACGCCGCTCGTGTCGAACGTCATCGACGCGAGGAGCGGGAGCCCCGGCGCGGCCGAGCGCGCCGCGTCGATGGCGAGCTTGATCTCGTCGAGGTGGCGAAATGTTTCGAGGATCAGGAGGTCCGCGCCGCCCTCGGCGAGCGCGCCGGCCTGCTCGGTGAACGTTGCTGACGCGGCGGCGAGGTCGTCGCGCGTGGCGACGCCGGGCACGAGCCCCGTCGGGCCGATCGAGCCGGCGACGTACGCGTCGCCGCCCGCGATCTCGCGCGCGAGGCGCGCGCCCGCGAGGTTGAAGTTGCGCACCTCGTTGACGAGCCCGTACCGCTCGAGCCGGAACCTGTTCGCGCCGAAGGTGTTCGTCTCGATGACGTTCGCGCCCGCCGCGACGTACTCGGCGTGGATCTTCTTCACGAGATCGGGGCGCGCGACGTTCAGCTGCTCGAAGTTCTGGGTGACGAACACCCCGCGCTCGTAGAGCAGCGAGCCCATCGCGCCGTCGAACACGAGGATCGAACGCCGGAGCGCGTCGAGGAATGGGGCCTCTGGTCTCGTGCGGGACATGGGGCGCATCGTAGGGGCGCTCCGGCTTCTCAGGAAGGGGGGCTCGACGCGGTTGACGGCGCGGGGCGGATCTCGGTAGGGCAGTTCTCGAGATGAGCACGCCCCGATGGCTTCAAGCATTCGCCCTGGCGGTCTCCGCCGCTGCTCCGCTCCTCGCCGCCCCGTCCGAGGCGCGCGCCTGGCATCCGCCGGTGCACCGCTCGGACGCAGGCGTGGATCTCTACATGTGGAGCGCCCGCTTCTACGGCACGTCGCTCGCCGCCGTCCCGTTCGTGCAGTTCGAGCCGACGCCGGATCTGTTCATCAACCTGAAATTCCCGCTGGCGCTCTCGTTCGACGGCCCCGGAGACGCCGAGGATCTCGACCGCCAGTCGCGCGCCGCGCTCGGCAACCCGACGTTCACGATCTACTACTCGGACATTGCCCGCAAGCTCACCTGGTACGCGGGCGGCCGCGCCGGGCTGCCGCTCGGCGCGGTCGACGGCATCGACTGGCACGTGGCCAGGGGCTACAGCGCGTTGGCGATGGCCTGGTACGATATGCACCTCTGGGCGGCGAACTCGCTCCCGGTCGGCGGCCTGGGCGGCATCGAGTACCGCTTCGGGAGGTCGTTCGTGCTCCGGGCGGGCGGGGACCTCACGTTCTTCATCCCGGTGGGGGACGGCGTCCGGCGCGGCTTCATCGACGACTCCGACGATCTCGAGGCGGTGTTCCAGGCCAAGGTCGAGCCCGAGCTCCAGAGCCGCTCCGGGTTCGGCGGCGGCGTGGCGCTCCAGACGGTGTGGGTGCCGTCGTCGGTCTACGCCGACCGGGGGCAGGTCTCGCTGCTGCCGTATTTCGTGTACGACAGCCAGAAGAGCTTCTTCATGCGGGCCGGCCTGCTCCTCGCGCTGGACGAGCCGCTCGGGCCTGCGTTCGACAGGGATCGGGTCGCGTCCCTGTATCTGCAGTTCGGCGGGCACATCGACTAGCGTGCCGGGCGGTTCGAGAGAGCGAGAGATGAGCCGGACATGACCCGTCGCCGTGCCATCGCCTGGGGCGCCGCCATCGTCGGCGCGCTGGCCCTCGTGCTCGTCGTGGTCAAGTTCGGCCGGTTTCCGCCGGACACGACGCCCGAGGGCGCCTATCTCCGCATCGCGAACAGCATCGGCGTCAACGATCCGCGCGCGTGCTTCGCGTACCTCGAGGACCGGGCGCAGCATGCGGCGTACACCATCCGCGACTACCGGCGGAAGGCGAGCGAGCGGATCGAGGCGAGCTATCCGGAGGCGGAGCGCGCGCGCCTGCTGGAGCAGTACCGCGCGCACGCGATGGCCGAGGACGGGGCGGACGTGTGGGTCGACATGGCCACGAAGCAGGGCTTCGTCGCGCGCCTCCGGCGCGACCTGTCCGGCATCGGCAAGGTGGAGGTGACGGGCGAGCGGGCCACGGTCGAGACGGCGCGCGGCACGCGGTACCCGTTCCGGCGGCGCGACAACGGCATCTGGGGGCTCACGCTGTTCACCGCGGACCTCGTGGCCGAGGCCGAGCGGGCCGCGCGGGACTGGGACGTCGTGGAGAAGGCCGCGCTCGACTACGAGCGGGGGCGGTGAGCGAGGTCAGCGGACGAGCCGGCCGATCACGTGGGGCCGCGCGCCGGACTGCGGGAAGTACGCGGAGCCCGACGTGAGGCTCCAGCTGTAGCCGGTGAGGTCCCCGGCGTTCGCCTGGCCCGGGGAGACGGCGTAAAGGCGCATGGTGCCCCTGCCCGCCCCCCCGTCCGTGCTCCCGGCGCGGCACGGCCTGGTGGGATCGGCCGGGACCCATCGCGTGTCTCCCGTGCCCGGGTCCGTGGCGCATCCGTGGGCGGTGCTCGTCGAGTCGATGATCCGGAGCGAATACTGCGTCGTGCCGGAGACGACGGGCTCGATGGCCGGCGCGATGGCGGTCGGGTGCGCATCGACGATCGCCGTGTGTCCCGAGCCGCCGTCCGTGTAGTTGATGACCAGCAGATCGCCGGGCAGAATGTCGCCGATCTTCGAGATCCGCTTGAAGTGGTTCCCGGCGACCACGTGGCCGTACAGGCTCGCGGACGTGGGGCTCGTGGAACCCCACCAGCCGCGGAGGATCGAGGTCGTCAGCGTGGGATCCTCATGCAGGAGGGACAGGGTGAACAGCGACGCGCCCTGCGTGGTCCCGGTGAAGTTCGCCCAGTTGATGCTGCTCGGCGTCCCGAACCTGTTGGTGTCGGGGTTGTCGAGCACAAATGGCTTGTCGGCGGCATGATCGACGAAGGCGCGGGCGCCCACGAGGTGAGGCGGCGGACCCTCTCGCAGCTGGATGACATGAGCAGCGCCGGCGCTGAAGCCGCGAGCGTCGTCGGTCCAGGTGCCGGCGATCAGCGTGTCTCCCGAGAGCGCCACGCGAACATCCCGCCTGTTCCATGTGGAGCTCTCGGCCGCGCCCTGCGGCGTCCACACGTCGCCGATCCTGGCGAAGATGCTCGGTCCCTGTTCACCGTCGTCGCTTCCGCCGAGGACCAGCCTGTCCCCGGACACGGCGACGCTGGCGTTGCGATACCAGCCGCCCCAGCCCGGAGCATCGACGTCGCTGGAGTGCAGCATGGCCTGCTGCTTCCACGCGCCCTCGCCGCGCGCGAAGACCACGGCGGCGAGCCTGTCAGGGCCATACTCATTGTAGACGATGGTGCCTACCGCCAGCGTCTCCGAGCTCAACGAGAGCGAGCCGCCGAACCTGTAATGCGGTGTCGCTCCGACCGGCGCGTAAAGGACGGCCTGTTCGGACCAGGCGTCGCCGGCGCGGGTAAACACGTAGACTTGGCACGAACGCGCTCTTGAACCGTCGTCGCAGTCGCTGCCCATGACCGCGGTGTCGCCGTGCAGGGCGACGGCGTAGCCTTGGTTGCGTCCGTCGCGGCCGGGGGCGAGCTTGGCCTGCTGCTCCCACGCGGCGCCGCTCCGGACGAAGATGTACGCGCCGCCCGGGCCATACTCGGTGGGCGCCCCGACCATGATCGTGTCGCCCGATATCGCGGCGGTGTATCCGAACCGGCTGTCGCCGCCTGGGCTGTCCTTCGCGACGAGCTTTTGCTGCTCATGCCACGCGTCGCCGCTGCGCACGAACACGTACGCGGCGCGGCGCTCGGCGGCGCGAGCCGACGTCCTGTTTCCGACGACGATCGTGTCCCCGTCGATGGCCACGGAAACGCCGAAGAAATCGCCAGGCAGACCATCGCTGGGGGTGAGCACGGCCGCCTGGGACCACGACGCGCCGTCGCGCACGAACACGTACGCTGCTTCGGCGCCCATGGCGCCGACAACCGCGGTGTCCCCCGAGGCGGCCACCGACCAGCCGAAATAGTCGTCGCTCGAGGCATCGCTGGCATAGAGCACGTGTTGCTCCGTGGCGATGAGCGGGTCGACCTCGAGCGGATAGGTCGCGCCGGCGTCGTCCACCACGATCGAGAGGCTCGCGTCGCTCAGCTTGATCTCCGCCGGAAGCACGCTCCCGCGCGCGTCCTGAACGACGAGATCGGCATACCGCAGCACGGCCGCGCCGGCCTCGTCCAAGAGCGCCACCGACTGGCCGTCCTCCGAGAGCTCCGGCCAGAGATCGCCCCCGAGCGCGATCTCGAGCTCCACCTTGCCTTCGCCGTCGCGACGGCATGGAGGCGGCGAATCCAGGGAGAAGCCCTGCTCCAGCCCGAGGGGGCCGTTCAGGTACCACTCCGTGACGCTCAGGCCCGCGGACCGGGCTAGGTGCCTGAGCTCGACGCGGTTGTTTGATCCGCGCGGTTCGGCCGCGACGTCCAGGGGGACGAGCTCCCCCTCGCAGCCATAACGCGCGAGCTTCATCGTGATTCGACCCGCCTTCTCCGAGCCCTGCCGGGTCACGGCGACGCCGGCCGAGGTGAACTCGGAGAGGAAGCCGTGCGCCGGATTCAGAGCGCTCACCCCGGCGCGCGCGACCGCCGTGTTGAGGCTTACATTGTACGCAGAAGACGCCTGTCTCTGAACTGTCGCGATGAACGCCGCGCGGCGCTCCAGGGACGCGGCGTCGGGCCCCTGCTGCCCGTGAGGCCGAGTTTCCTCGGCGCTGTCCGTGCTCGCTGGATCAACCTCCGCGATGCAGGACGTGACGGCGGTGATGCAGAACCAGAGTGCATGAATGGATGTTCGATGACGCGGCATGTGGCTCTCCCTGTCGGTGGTAAACCCTGACGGACCGGCGGCGTGTGCGGCGCCGGAGCCAATGACCCGAGCTTGGATTGGAAGGCAGTCCACAGCGGCTCGCTTCTGTCGAGCGCCTTGCGGAGCCCGCCAGCGCACGAGCGCACGCGGATGGTTAAGTCACGTGAAGGACGGTCCCGTCCTTATTTGCCGTTCTCATCGTCCTCTTCGGTTTCGCGCGTGTCAAGGAGGGCGAACATCGATGACGTGAGGGAGGGAGGGCGCCGCCTCGATAGGTCGTGGTGTGAAGGTGGGTCCTTCAATGCGTGGATGTCAGACCGTCGCCGCACGGAATGCGACATGTCGACAGGGCGGAGCACGACAGCCCGAGCGGGACGGTGCGGGTGAGGGTTTCAGTGAGCAGCGGCGGATGGCGCCAAGAGCGCGACTAAGGCGTCATCGAGCCGCGAGGCTCGGCGCACGTCACGACCCGCGTCACGAAGTCGCCGCCATGCTTGTCCGGCATGATCGAAGATCTCGGCGTCCGGGGCGAAGATCCGCCCGGAGCCTCGCTATGCGCGCCGAGATGATCGACGGTCGACGGCCCGCCGCGCCGGGAGGGTCGTCTCGTCGGCGCGGAGATCCATCTTCACGACGGCGGAGAGATAGTGGACGAGGCCCGGCCCTATCATCAGGATCCCCGTGAATTCACCGCTTCAGCTAGCCGGCAAAATGGCAGGTCATTACAGGGCGAAGACCCAGGCCGTACCGGCATTCGACGCGCTGTCGTCGTTATACGGGGCTCCCACGACGGTCGTCGTTCCATCGAGCGAGACCGAGTGACCGACCTGATCGCCGCTGGCCGCGGTGGAGGCATCGATGATCTCGACCTCGCTCCAGGTCGATCCGGAGCGGGTGAAGCGATAGGCGAGGCCTTCACCTGTGGCTGCGAGGCTCGTGCGGCCAAAGCGGGATCCTACGATGGCGCTGTCTCCGTCGATCGCGACGGAGTAGCCGAACTGGGAGGAGGCGTTCAGAGCCACCGGTGGAGTGTTGATGGTAATATTGGAGGCCATGAGCTTTTGCTGCTCGGTCCAGGTCGAGCCGGAGCGAACGAAGACATAGGCCGCTCCGGTTTGATTGCTCGAGGAGACGCTGGAATTTGCGCCATACGCCCCGAGAATCGCGCTATCACCGCTGAGCGCCACCGAGAAGCCGAGGTGGTCGTAGGGGGCCGTGTCCGAGGCCACGAGCTTTTGCTGCTGGGTCCACGTCGAGCCAGAGCGGACGAAGACATAGGCTGCTCCCGTATCGTTGGAGGTGATGTCGGGGGACCCCGCGACGACGGTGTCGCCGCTGATCGCGACGGAATTCCCGAGCTTATCGGTCGCGGATCCATCCGAGGCCGTGAGTTTTTGCTGCTGGGTCCAGGTCGAGCCGGAGCGAACGAAGACATAGGCCGATCCAGAGGACGTGCCGAGGTCGTCATCCATGAAGGAACCCACGACAACACTGTCCCCGTCGATCCCCACCGATCCTCCGAAGGAGTCGTCAAGGGCCCCATCGGATGCGGCGAGCCTCGCCTGCTCGGTCCAGGTCGAACCGGAACGGACGAAGACATAGGCCGCTCCGGTTCGAACGCCGTTGACTACGTCGCCCCAAGCACCCACCACGATGGTCTCTCCGCTGATGGCGACGGAAATGCCGAAATAGTCGTATGAGCCGACCGTCGTGGAGGTGAGCGTCTGCTGGTGGACCCAGCTCGATCCGGAGCGGACGAAGACATGAGCAGCGCCCGCGTCCGTACCCGCGTCATCATCGAAAGGGGCGGCCACGACGACGGTGTCCCCGCTGATCGCCACCGCGGTACCGAAGCGGTCGGTGCTCGCTCCTGAGGGGGCGAGGAGCTGATCCTCATCGGACACCGCCAGCGCGGCGAGCCCCGTGTCCTCCTCCGGCATGGCATCGACCGCGCATGAGGCAACGCCCGCGACGAGGAGCACGCTCGATCCAAGGCGAATCCACGACGTCATCTTCATGATCATTCCTCTTCATTCGTCGTCTCTCCTTGTGGCCGGCTGAATGCCGCACGCAGGTCGACGACGTGGATAAATGAACGCCTTCTTGGCCGGCGTTCACGCCTGCCGACGAAGTGTTCTTGGCGCGAAGAATTGTGAGGTGGACAGGAAGAGCAGAACGGTTTGATGATGTCAAGGCAGAGCAGCCGGCTTCTGACAGGCACACACCGGTCATGCGGCCAAGAGGCTCTCCCGCGACGCGTTCAGGAGTGTGATGCTGTCGTGATCGCTCCTCGCGAGACGGACGACGTGACCGAGCGCATCCATCGTGGCCAACGAAGCGCTAGCTTCGCACCTCTACCGCAGACGGGAGACGCGGGCGCCGCGGGAGGCGAACCTAGCTTATCGCGGGACCCGCCCGCACCGCGGCCAACGACCGATCCGCGACTCACCTCGTCGCGATCCGCCCGAGCGCCTCGTCGGTCGACAGCAGCACCTGCTCCCACTCGTCGAGCGCGTTGGGCCAGTGCGGCGAGAAGCGCAGCACGCCGTCCGGGATCGCGCAGGCGATCCCGAGGCGGGTGAGCTCGCGGTACAGCTCGACCACCGAGGCGCCGCCCGGCGGCCTCACCCCGAGCGAGCAGCCCCGCAGCGCCGGATCGCCCGGCCGCAGGCTCTCCCATCCGCGCTCCCGGAGCGCCTCCTCGAGCGGATCGAGGAACCGGTTCGCATGCTCGTGGATCCGCTCGACCCCGATCTGCAGGATGAGGTCCACCGCCGCCTCGAGCCCGGCGAAGCCCGCGGCGTTGAGGTTGCCGCTCTCGACGAAGTCGGCGCGCTGCCGGATCGGCCGGTCGTACCGGAGCTTGCCCGGGCCCTGGAGCAGGAAGCTCACGGCGTCCTCGTGGCTCAGCCAGCCCGCCACCGCGGGCCGCAGCGACGGCAGGCGCTCGCGGCGGATGTAGAGGAAGCCCGTGCCCTCCAGGCCCATCAGCCACTTGTGGCCGCCGCACGCGAGGTAATCGACCCCGGCCGCCTCCACGTCCACCGGCGTCGCGCCGGCCGCCTGCACGGCGTCCACGCAGAGCTCGGCGCCGTGCGCGCGGCAGAGCGCGCCGATCGCCTCGAGCGGCATCCTGAGCCCCGTCTGGAACTGCACGGCGCTCACCGCGACGAGCCGCGCCCCGCGCTCGAGCTCGCCCTCCAGCCGGGCGAGGCCCGAGCCGCTGCCGTCCGCGAAGCCGCCGAGCGGCAGGAAGACGACCTCCAGGTCGAAGATCGCGGCCGCGCGCTGCCACGGGGTCACGTTGGCCGGGAACTCCCCCTCGAAGAGGATCACCCGGTCGCGCGGCCGCCAGGGGACGCACAGCGCGATGTCCGTGAGCCCGCGCGTCGTGCTCTGGACCAGCGCGATGTCCTCGGCTGCCGCGCCGATGAGCCGGCCGAGCTTCTCCCGCAGGCGGAGCCGCTGCGCGTACCACGCCGGGAACGCGGCCGCCCCCTGCGCGGCGTAGTCGTCGAGCAGCGCCATCATCGCGAGGCGCACCGGCCGCGACGGCGGCGAGATCCCCGCGTGGTTCACGTAGACGAGCGGCGCGAGGTGCGGGAACAGCCCGCGATCGCCGAGCTTCGCGGTGAACGCCCGATCCCTATCGACTTCGGCGGTGTGTCGCATCGGCTGGCTTCCCCCGGCGCTCCCCGCGGACCTTGGCGAGGTAGCGCGGCGGCGCCCCCTTGCCGGCCGCCGGCGGCACGAGGCAGTGCGGCTTCGTGCCGATGAGATCCCCGCGGCCCGCCTTGATCAAGGCCTCCCGCGCCTCGTCGTGGTGCGCCGGGTCCCAGTAGAGGAGCAGCGCCTTCTGGAGCTTCTTCTCGCGCAGGTCCTTCGCCGTGTACACCGGCTCCCGCGTGAGCGGGTCGATCCCCGTGTGGTACATGCAGGCCGCCATCGACATCGGCGTGGGGATGAAATCCTGCACCTGGCGCGGCCTCATCCCGCTCTTCTTCAGGTAGATCGCGAGGTCTACCATGTCCCGGAGCGTCGAGCCGGGGTGCCCCGAGATGAAGTAGGGCACGAGGAACTGGTTCTTGCCGGCCTCCTCGCTCGCGCACCGGAACTGCTCGGCGAAGCGCTCGTAGCTCTCGATGCCCGGCTTCTTCATCTTGTCGAGCACGTCCTTCTTGTTGTGCTCCGGGGCGACCGAGAGCTGGCCGCCCGTGTGGTGCGCGGCGAGCTCCTCGATGAACTCGGGCGACCGCTCCGCGAGGTCGTAGCGCACGCCCGAGGCGATGAAGACCTTCTTGATCCCCTGCTCCTCGCGCACCGCCTTCATCAGCTTGAGCAGCGGGCCGTGGTCGGTGTTCAGGTTCTCGCAGACCTCCGGGAAGACGCACGAGAGCCGCCGGCAGGCGTTCTCGATCGCCTCGTCCTTGCACCGCATCTGGTACATGTTCGCGGTCGGCCCGCCGAGGTCGCTGAGCACGCCGCGGAAGCCGTCCATGCGCCGCAGCGCCCGCACCTCGCGCAGGATGCTGTCCGCCGAGCGCGACTGGATGACCCGCCCCTCGTGCTCGGTGATCGAGCAGAACGTGCAGCCGCCGAAGCAGCCGCGCATCGTGACGACCGAGTGCTTCACCGTCTCGTACGCGGGGATCGGCGCGTCGTACGACCAGTGCGGCACCCGCGTGAACGGCAGGTCGTAGAGCGCGTCCATCTGGCCCGTCTCCAGCGGGAACGCGGGCGGGTTGAAGTACACCGCCTCGGCGCCGTGCGCCTGGAGCAGCGGGCGGGCGTTGCCGGGGTTCGTCTCGAACTGGAACGCGCGCGACATCTCCGCGAAGGCGCCCCTGTCCGCGGCCACCTCCTCGTAGCTCGGGAGGATCACCGCCTTGCCGTCGGCGACGTAGCGCGAGCCCTCGATCTGCTCCCACTCGCCCTTGCGCAGGGGGACGGCGGTGCCCCTGACGTCGCGGATCGACCGGACGGGCTCGCCGCGCCGGAGGCGATCGGCGACCTCCCAGACGGCCTTCTCGCCCATGCCGAAGATGAGCATGTCGGCCTTGGCGTCGAGCAGGACCGAGCGGCGGACCTGGTCGGACCAGTAGTCGTAGTGCGCGATGCGCCGGAGCGACGCCTCGATGCCGCCGAGGACGATGGGGACGCCCGGGAACGCCTGGCGGCAGAGGTTCGCGTAGACGATCGAGGCCCGGTTGGGGCGGAGGCCCACCTGCCCGCCCGGCGAGTACTGGTCCTCGCTGCGGACCTTCTTCTGCGCGGTGAGCTTGTTCAGCATCGAGTCCAGGTTGCCGGCGGTGACCCCGACCATGAGCCGGGGTACGCCCATCCGCAGGAGGTCGCTCGTGTCCTGGTAGCGGGGCTGGGAGACGATGCCGACCCGGAAGCCGCGCCCCTCGAGGAAGCGGCCGATGATCGCGGCGCCGAACGCGGGGTGGTCGACGTAGGCGTCGCCGTTGACGAGCAGGATGTCGAGCGCGTCCCAGCCCCGCGCGCGCATCTCCTCCCGGGTCGTCGGCAGGAAGGCGGTCAGGTCGCGGGGGGCGGCGCCGGCGCTTCGGCGGAGCTGGGTGAGGGGCACGGCGCCGTCACCCTACGGGCCGGGAGAGCGGGCGGCAAGGGGGCGGCCCCGGCGGGGAAGCCACGGGTGGGCGACGGGTGGGCGACGGGTGGCGACGGGTGGCGACGGGTGGGCGACGGCTGGACGGGTGACGGCGTGACGGCGCCGGGGGAGCCCCGCCGGGCCGCGGCCGAGGCCGGCGCGCGGGGGGCCGGCGGGAGGGCGCAGCCCGCGTTTTCCCGGGAAAAACGCACAACTTGCACGATACCCGGCCAGCAGGTCACGGCTTCTGGTCACGGAGCATCCGATCTCCGGACGCGACATGAGGGCTGGCTCGCGCCACGCACCACCGCGGCGGGCCGCGGCGCTCCACTCCGCGTCAGTCGCTGGTGAGCTCATCAAAAAACGCTTCAAAACAAGTGGTTTTTGCGCGTGGGGGAGGGTTCCAAAACGACCCGGAAAGAGGGTTCGTAAAAATAATATGTGGAATCACGACCAGATGATGCCCTCCGCGTCAAACATCTCAGCTTCGCTGTTGTGCACGAGGTGGGCGTTCCCTTCCTTCGCGGGCTGCTCCAGGGGTTTGGCGTGGGGGCGAACGATCGCGAGGACGTGCTGCACGACGTCCTCCTCGCCGCTTACCGGAATCTGGAGACCTTCGACGCGAGCCGCCTGCTGCGCGCGTTGCAGGGGCGGCGCGACGAGGACGACTTCTTCGAGGACGACTTCGAGGACGAGGACCACGAGCCGGTGCCGCTCAGCGAGGTGCTCCCGTGGATCGGGGAGGGGCAGCCGCGGCGGGTCTGGGACTCGCTCTACCGGTGGCTCTACGGGATCGCGTGGCGGCAGGTCAGCCACTACCGCGACCGGGCCTATCGTCGCCGCGAGATCCCGGACGGCCTGCGGCTCATCGCGATCTCCCCGGGCGCCGACAGCCGGCCCCGTCTGCAGCAGCGGCTGGAGGCGATGGAGCGGGCCGAGGTGATCGACGCGCTGCTCGCCAGCCTCGACCCGCAGCGGCGGGTCATGCTGGTGATGCACGACATGCTGGACATCCCGGTCGTGGACATCGCCCGGGAGCTCCAGATCAACGAGAACACGGGGCAGAACCGGCTACGGCTGGCCCGGGAGGACTTCCGGGCGGCGGTGAAGCGGCTCGACCCGGAGCAGCGGAGCGCGCTGCGCCTCGGCGACAGGCCGTTCGCCGCCGAGGCGACGACGCGCCGCCGGCCGGCCCCCCGGCGGCGCAGGCGGGGGAGGTGAGCCGGCGCAGCGCGCGCCCCCCGCCGCTCGTCAATAAGGGCACGCCAGCACTTCCGGCGCGCTCGTGCCGTAGGTGCTCACGCCCGAGATGGCGTTCTCTTCCGGAGGAAAGAGCACCTGCGCGCCGGCCGGCCCCGACAGCCAGCATTGCTGCTGGATGGATCGCGACTGCATCCCGCGCCAGGGCTCGCAGCGAGCCACCGTGCCGCCGCGGATCGTGACGTCGCTGGCCTCTATCCTGATGCCGGGAAAGGAGCCCGACGTGAAGCGCAGGGCGTTGTCGAAGACGAGCAGGTTCTCCAGGGTCACGTCCTCCACCCGGACCGAGGTCGCGGGCAGCGTCGTCCGCGAGCTCAGGAGCACGCCGTAGAGCGCATTTCCCCAGGACCAGACGTCCGAGAACTCCACGCCGGCGCCAGCCTGCACGTGGACGCCATGGCCCCCGTTGTAAGCGAACTTGACCCTCTTGATCAGGATCCCCTTCGGACGTTCGTCCTCGATGGGGCTCGCGAGCACGACGCCGGAGCCGCCGTTGTGATGAAAGTAGCTGTCCTTGACCACGACGTTGTACGGCGCCGGGCTCGGGATCCCGGGCCCAGGGGAGATCTGGGTGGAGATCCAGAGGCCATGCCCGCCGCTGACCGTGGTGGAGCCGTCGCTGGGATGGATCATGTTGTGGTGGACATGGCAGTTTCGCACGGTCACGTTGGCGGTGACGATCTTGATCCCGCTGGCGCCGACCGGGCCGTCGATGTTCCTGATCTCGCAGTTCTCCACGAGGATGGGCGGCGTGTCGTGGTACCCGGCGATGGAGGACAGGTAGATGCCGCTCTTCGAGAAGCCATCCACGAGCACGTTCCGGATGACGCCCCCGGAGCCCCAGGTGAAGCTGATGCCCTCCAGGTTGCTCGGCTTGCAGGAAGGGAGCTGGGGAACGAGGGGCGAGTAGCGCACGATGACGTTCTCCACCTTGCAGTCCGAGCAGGTGTTCAGCTGGATGCCGCTGTTCGCGGTCCTGCGTGGCCCCTCCGTGGCCGTGATCTGCAGGTTGCGGATCCAGAGCCCCCGGACCGCGCTGATGGTGGTCCCGTCCGGCTTGACGACCCTGGTGACCTGGATGGCCCCGGGGTACTGCTCCGGATTGCAGGGGATCGCCACGAGGGTCGCGGTCCGGGGATCGCCAGGGCTGGCCTCGGGAGACAGCTCCGGCCCCTCCAGGGTGAGCGCGTCATGGTGTGGCCGCAGCGGGGTGCGCAGCACGTAACGCCCGGCAGCGAAAGCCACGGTGCGCCTGCTGGCGCTCAGCGACGCCGCGCACTCGATGGCCGTCGCGATGCCCGGGCTGTCGTCGACGTTCGTGCTGCGGTCGACGGATGCGTCCGCGGAGAAGGGCCATTCCGCCGGCCTCGCCAGGTAGGGCAGGGCGTTGACCACGCCGTCCGGGTCGACGGAGCCTGGCAGGCAGCAGGCCGCCCCCTGGCAAGCATTCAGGTCCTCGTGCAGCGCCCTCGTCCCCGGGCAAACGCCGTTGGCGGGGCAGAAAGGCCCCGTGCAGATCGGCGATTGCGTGGCGTAACCGGGGCAGGCGACGCCGGTCGTCTGGTCTGCCAGGAAGGGCGGCTCGGTGTAGGGCAGATCGAGGCTGCAGAAACCCTGGGAGGACACCGCGCGCTCCTCCGGAGGAGGGTGATATCCCCAGCCCGCCTCGGAGCGGGCGGTGCTGGCCGGGGGCTGCGTCGCTCCGGCTGGAGCGGAGGCGAGCGCGAGCAGGGCTCCGATCCAGATCTGCAAAAACCGCTGGTCCAATAACACACATACCTCCTCACGGACGAGGGTCGATCCGTCGATGTCAATCACCACCAGGGGCAAGGAGCGAGCGCGGAAGTCGAGCGGAGCACCGCTGTGCCAGGGAGAGAGTCACCCTCTCCGGGGTCGCCGCGACGCGAGCTCACCGATGTCCCGCGCTCCGTGTCCGGCCTGAGCGATTTCATGAGCGGGCGCGCCGCGCGCGGTGCGGCCGCCCGTCCCGGCGAGCGCGGGGAGGCGCGTCAACGCCAGGGACGCTGAGCACGCTGGCTCGCCGTCAACGGCTAGCGAGGCTGTCCGTGACAGTTACTTTCGAGAGCGAGTTGCCCGTCGCGCTGAACGCGCCGGAGGCACCGCCGCACATGCCCGCGGGAATGTGGTCGCGCCCACGATATGCAACGTGGCTTGTCATGCTGAACGCCTCTGCGCAAGCGCCGCGTCCGAGCGCTTCGAGGCGGCACGCCGAGGGCGATCGGGGGAGAAGAGCCCGCGACGGCCGGGCGAGTTTCGTGAAGGACGGGCGCGCGCTCCTGCTCGTGGTCACTCGTAGTGGACCGACTCCGCCGCGTTGCTCCGCCCCGCGCTCCGCGCGGGATAGAGCGACGCGAAGAGCGCCACCGCGGTCGCGCCGAGCGCCGTGAACAGGCCGTACTCCGGCGGGATATGGAACTCGACCTCGAAGGTCGACACCGTGCGCAGCGCGCCGAGCGCCGCGGAGCCCAGCGGGATCCCGAGCAGCACGGCCAGCGCGCCGCCCAGCGCGCCCACCAGCGCGCCCTCCATCAGGACCATCCGGCGGACCTGCCCCGCCGTCATGCCGAGCACGCGGTGCAGCGCGAGCTCCCGGCGCCGCGCGTGCAGCGCCAGGACCATCTGGTTCGCGACGCCGATCGCCGCGAGCACGGTCGTGAAGCCGAGGATCATGTCGAAGATCACGAAGTCGCGCCCCGTCGCCTTCCGGCGGATGGCCTCGATCTCGACCCCCGTCTGCATCCGGACGTCGCGCGCGCGCGGCGCGTCGGCGAGGAGCTCGTCCCAGGGCGGCGTCGCCGAGCCGCCGCGCGCCGCCGCGGCGCCGGTCCGGGGATCGGCGAGGGCGATCGTGTGGCCGATCGCGGTCGCGTACGGGGAGATGACCGGGAAGTCGGACGCGTCGATGACCGCGTACGTGCGCAGGTTGCGGTACGCGCCGGCCGCGTGGACGTAGCCGAGCTCGTCGGTGATGCCGACGACCTCGAGGCGGCGCGTGCCGGCGCGGCCGCCCACCTCGAGCTGGTCGCCGGGGCCGACGCCGAAGCGGCGGGCCATCATCGTGGAGACGAGCGCCTTGCCCGGGCCGAAGCGGCGGGCGAGCGCGATCGACTCGGCGCGGCCCGTGGCCTCGGCGAGCGCGAGGAGCTCGTCGGCGGGGACGGCGTAGGCGACGTTGGGCCACGGGGTGCGGCTCGAGAAGCGCGCCGCGACGAGGCGCTCGGGCAACCGCGGCAGCAGGCGCTCGGCGTGGCCGAGCGGCTCGTCCGGGTAGAGGAACGCGTAGGGCGCGAGGGCGCGGCCGGCCCAGGCCGTGACCTCCTGCTTGAGCGCCGCCGTGGCGATGTGCAGCGCGAGCAGGAGGGCGAACACCATCATCACGCCGCCGACGCTCCAGGCGAGCTCGTGGCCGCTGTGCTCGACCCGGCGCCGCAAGAGCAGGCGCTCGGCGGCCCAGCGGCGCGGCGCGAGGCGGACGGCGAGCGCGCCGAGGCGCGCGACGAGGTCCGGGACGAAGACGATGGCGGCGAGGAACGCCGCGCACGCGAGGCCCGCCTCGAGGACGAAGAAGGCGAACAGCGGGACGGACTCCTGGAAGAACGGGCGCAAAAGGCCGTAGACGAGCACCATGAACGGCAGCGCGAGCAGCGTGACGCCGCGCATGCGCCGCCGCTGCTCGGCCCCGCCCTCGACGAAGCGCGGTCGCAGGGCGCGCGCGATGTCGAGGCGGAGCGCGTCGCGCACAGGGCGCAGGACGCCGAGCAGCGCGGTCAGCGCGCCGGTGCCGCAGACGAGCAGCATCGCGCTCCAGGGCAGGACGATGGCGTTGAGCGGGATGCGCGCGCGGCCCGTCGTCGTGATGCCCGCCTTCGCGGCGAGGTACGCGAGCGGGATCGACCCGAGCAGGCCGAGCGCGGCGCCGCCGACGCCGAGCAGCAGGGCCTCGAGGACGAAGACCGCCGCGACCTGCGGCGGCAGCGCGCCGGCGCTGCGCAAGAGGGCGATCTCGCGGCGGCGGCGCTCGACGGCGACGTTGAAGGTGAAGAAGACGATGAGGGCGCCGACGAGGAACGCGGAGAGCGAGCCGAGGCGGATCGCGGACCGCATGATCTCGTAGTCCTCGTGGGTCTCCTCCTGGGCGTCCTCCGCGTCGATGGGCTGCCCGTCGGGGCGGAGGCCGCGCAGGGTGATGGTCTGGTCGGTGAAGACGGGGAGGTCGGGGTTGGTGACGGCGCTCCTCGCCTCGACGGCGCGCGTCCCGACGTCGAGGATGAGGACGACGTTGACGGTGGCCGTGCCGAGGGCGACGCCGAGCACGGCGGCCATGGCGCCGAAGCGGTCGGCGCGCAGGTTGCGCAGGGCGAGGATCCGGACGAGCGGCTGGAAGAGGGCGCGGAGGAGGAGCATTCAGATGCCGAGCTCTTTCAGCCGATCGTGGACGGCGGCCGAGGTGACGGCGGGGCCCGCGAGGGCGGCGTCGTGCAGGAGCAGGCCGTCGCGCATGAAGACGACGCGGTGGGCGCGGGCGGCGTCCTCGGCGTTGTGCGTGACGAGGAGCATGGCGCTGCCGGCGTCGCGGAGGGCGTCGGCGAGCAGCGCCATGATGCGGCGGCCGGTCGCGACGTTGACGTTGCCTGTCGGCTCGTCGGCGAGCACGAGCGCGGGGCGGCGGACGAGGGCGCGGGCGATGGAGATGAGCTGCATCTCGCCGCCGGACATCTGCGACGGCAGGTGCTCGGCGCGGGCGCGCATGCCGACGCGATCGAGCATGCGCGACGCGGCGTCGTGGTCGGGGGCGGCGCCGTCGATGAGGTAGGGCAGGACGATGTTCTCGTAGCCGGTGAGGGTCGGGACGAGGTTGAAGAACTGGTAGACGATGCCGACGCGGCGGCGGCGCAGGAGGGTCCGCCCGTGCTCGTCGAGGGCGGCCATGTCCTCGCCGAGCACGCGGATCTCGCCGCGATCGGGCGACTCGAGGCCCGCGACGCACGAGAGCAGCGTGCTCTTGCCGACGCCGGAGGGGCCCATGATCGCGCACATCTCGCCGGCGTGGATGTCGAGGTCGACGCCGCGGAGCACCTCGATGGGCGTCGCGCCGAGCGCGTGGGACTTGTGGAGGTTGCGGACGCGGAGGACGGCCTCGTCGGAGGCAGGGGTCGAGGGGGTGCTCATGGGCGTGCGCGGTGCCGGGCTCGTCACGTCCCGGGTGTCAGCGCCTAGTCTATCTCTGTGGTGTTCGGCGGCGCGTGTTCCTCCGCTCAGGGAGAGAACATTTCCTGAAGGACGGCCAGGACGCGCGTGAAGGTCGCTTCATGCCTACCACTGCCATTCGGCCTCGTCGAAGCGTGTCGGCGTGGGAGCGTCGAGCATCGGGTCGCCGTCCTCGGCGTGCAAGCGCTGTGCGGCTTCCGCCCAGCCGCTTCGAGGCGACTTTCGTGCGGCAATGATGATGGTATTGCCACGCACCTGGAGCTCGACCTCCTCGGTCAAGCCTGCTTGCTCGATGAGGGGCTTCGGGAGCCGGACTCCCCTGGGCGGGCTGGCCCATGGGCGAAGCCTGCCCAGGGGCGGGCGGCAAGGCAAGGCGGTGAGAGCAGGGGAGGTCGCCGCGCCGCTCGGGGGGTGACCGGGGCAGGGCTATGACCGCGATCACCAGGGCGAGCCCGAGTGCGCGCGGGTTCGCTGACCGGGAGATCTGGGAACGCGTCCAAGCGCTCGGGTGGCGTGATCCGGCGCCTCGGTGACGCGCACTGGCACGAGCCCCGTCGAGCCTCTTAAGGATCATCTCGACAAGAATGTGAGGGGGTCGATGCGGACGATCAAGCATATCATCGCGACGCGCGCATCAGAGATCGTCGATGCGTGGGCCAGCGAAGCGAACAGCGCAGCGGCGGCGCGGGGGCTGGCGAGCCCCGAGCTGACGAACATGATGCCCAAGTACGTGCGGACGCTCGCGCGCGGATGGGACGGGGAGGAAGTGCGCCGCGAGCGAGACGAGCTCATCGAGAGCCATCTGTCCTCACGCTTGCGTGCTGGCTTCAGCCTCGAGGAAGCGCTTGAAGAGTTCGCCATCCTCGGGCGCGCGATCGTGCGCACCTGGGCCACCGCAGCCGCCGAAGAGCAGCCGAGCCTGGAGGAGATCGATCGCCTCTTCGCCGAGATCCACGCCCGTTCCGTGTTCATAGCGCGAGCGTTCCGGCAACACCTCCTGGAGGACGAGCAAGCCGAGAAGCGCTACCTGCGGCTGCTCCATGACCCGTTCTTGCAGCCTTTCGGCGGAGAGGCGCCCCTGTCGTCAGGGCGTTTGAGGAAGGTCCTCGAGGTCGTCATGGCGTCGATGGACGCCGATACGGCTGCGCTGCTGTTGCACGACATCAGGACCGGGAAGCTGGAGATGGTCGCCTCGGTGGGCCTGGCCGATGAGCCGTTCGTCGAGTACGTGCGAGCCGTCGACGCATCGTCCTTCGCGGGCGCCGTCGCCTTGCAGGACTATGCGATGTCGATGCGCGACGTGGAGACCACGTTGCTCGACGTGCCGGATAGACTCCGGCACAGCGGCATCCATTCGCTGCTCGGCATCCGTCTCCCGCCGCAGCGTTCTCTCATGGGTGTCCTGTACATCGGCCTCCGTGAAAAGCGGACGTTCACCGCCCGTGAGACGCGGCGCATCGCGGCGGTCGGCGAGCGGCTCGCGCTCCACCTCGACAACGCCAGGCTCTACACGGAGCTGCTCGATCAGCTCGGTGCCCTGCGCGCCGCGCGCGAGCTACGAAACCAGTTCGTCTCGGTCCTGGCGCACGATCTCCGCGGTCCGCTGTCGGCCGCGAGGCTGGCTGCGACGCTGCTCGCCGTGCAGCCGGACGCGGGCGGGCCCGTCGTCGCGAAGCGGGTCGAGGTCGTCGTCCGCAACCTGGATCGGGCGGACCGCATGGTGACCGATCTGCTCGACGCCGATCGGATTCACGCCGGCCGGCGTCTCTCGGTCACGCTGGAGGAGTGCAACCTGAGCGAGATCGGCCGCGAGCTCGTCGACGATCTCGCGGCCGATCACCCTGACCGCATCGTGCTGCATGCAGACGAGGGCGTGCGAGGGATCTGGGGTGCCTCGGAGCTGCGACGCGCGCTCTGGAACCTGATCTCGAACGCGCTGAAGTACGGCGCGAAGGACGCGCCGATCGCCGTCGCCATCACGAAGCTGCGGGACGGCGTCGAGATGAGCGTGCACAACGAGGGCGCGCCGATCCCGCCGGAGGCGCAAGAGACGCTGTTCGATCCGTTCATGCGCGCCGCGGGCGAGCACCGCGCGCACGGATGGGGACTCGGTCTGATGCTGGTACGCGCGTGCGCCGAAGCCCACGGCGGGAGCGTCCATGTGGACAGCGCTCCCGGTCGCGGCACGACGTTCACGGTGCGGCTGCCAGCGGACGCGCGGCCGGCCCAGGGCTGGACGTGAGGCGTTCTGCTTGGCTTTATCGGCCGCCTTGAACAGGCAACCAGCTACGCCGGCTCTCGGAGGTGGCGCTCACGGCGCCGCGGCCTGCTACTCCGCCCAGAGCACGGACAGGTCGAGCTCGATGGCCTCGAACGGCGCGACGCGAACGCGCGCGGCGTCGCGGTAGACGGCCGCGGCTCCCCAGCGACGATCCGCGTCGAGCACGTGGGCCTCGAGGGTCCGCGCGATCGGGTCGACCAGCCACGCATACCGCACGCCCTCGCGCGCGTAGATAGGCATCTTCTCGTCACGGTCGACGTTCTCCGTGGATGCGCTCAGCACCTCGCAGATCCAGTCTGGAGCGAGCGCGAAATAGGCCGTCTTGGGCAGCTCGGGCATGCGCTCGGCGCGCCAGCCGGCGAGGTCGGGCACGAGCACGTCGACCTCCCCCGGCGCGTCCGGGCCGGGGAAGTGGAGCTCGGGTTCGACAAGGATGCGCCAGCCCCCTGGGCCACCCCGCCCCCGCTGAAAGGGACCGAAGAGCTCCCCCTGCAGCGCGCTCTCGGCGCTCGCGTGTCGCGGCGCTGGCCGGGGGAACACGTGCAGCGTACCGCCGACGAGCTCCGCGACCTTGTTCGGCGGGACGGCGCCGAGGTCGGCGTACGTGGCGCGGCGCTGCTTCTCGGCGGGCTGGCCCATGGGCGAAGCCTGCCCGGAGGCGAGCGGCGAGGCAAGGCGGTGAGCAACGGCGCCAGGCAGGGCGCGCGCGACCGGCCGGCCGCCCGATGTGATGCGCGCGCCCTGACGGCGCGCGCTCGATACCGGCCTGCTCGTCTCCATCGGGGCCGAGCAGGCCAGGGACCATGACCGCGGAATCAGCCAGGCCGCCGGCGGACACCCATGTCGACGAGGCGTGGCATCACTTCATCCTTGAAGTACGAGAACTCGCTGGCAAAGTCGATGAATCCCAGGGTGAGGCCCCGGACGCCCGTGTCACGGATGCGCCGGATCTCCTCGGCCACATGGCCCGGATCGCCGGCGATCGAGTAGTGTCCGTGCGCCGCGGCGAATCGCTGCCGGAACATGCCGTAGAATTCCGGGGAGAAGGACTGACAGCCCATCCCGAGCGCCTCCATGAGGTGGTCGGTCGCGGGCCAGTCGGCCATCTCGTTGGAGAAATACTCCTGGTACTCCTCGGCCTCTTTCCGTGTGGGACGACAGACGATGCAGGCCGTCGTGTACACGTCGATGGAGCGACCCGCGCGGCGCGCCGCCTCCTTGACCTTCGCGACCTCCTCCCGGCACGCCTCGGGAGAGACGAGGATATTGAACAGCAGATCGCAGTGCTCGATGGCGAAGGCCCGGCCGGCGCTGGACACCCCCGCGTTCATCAGGGTGATCTTGCCCCGCGGCTTCGGCTCGCCGACGAGCCCGGGCAGGTCGAAGAATCGGCCCCGATGGTCGCCGGGGCCGTCCGGTGTCCACAGCGCGCGCATCACGTCGAGCCATTCCTTCGTGTACTCGTAGCGCTCATCATGCTCGCGCAGGGCGATGCCGAACATCTCGAACTCTTCCCTGTCCCAGCCGCTGACGATGTTCAGTCCGACGCGCCCGGGGCCGATGTGGTCCATCGTGGCCAGGTGCTTCGCCATGACGATGGGGTGCACGAAGGGCGTGTGCACGGTCGTGAAGACCTTGATCCGCTTCGTGATCGCGAGGATGCCAGCCGCCCAGACGATGGGATCGAGCGTGACGCCCTGAGGGTTGGATTCGCCGCCGTAGCCTTTCCAGCGCGCGAAGGGGATGTGGAACTCCATGCCCGCCGCCTCGGCTGCGAGCGCCAGGTCGCGGTTGTTCTCCCAGGTGGGATACCATCGCTCGGGGACCTTCGACATCGAGTGGCCCGTACCGTTGGGGCCGAACATCCCGAGCTCCAGATGTCCGCCGTCCCCCGCTGCTCCTGCGATCGATTTCATAGCTGCTCCTCCGACCCCATCGTCTCACGCGCACCGCAGGGCCGCCTGACGCGCGCACCGATGGGCGCGGCGTGGTATCCTGGGACGGACCCAGCGCGTCTGGTGATCGCAGGAGGGGATCCATGGGGGACAGCGGGAACACAGGGCTCGGCGCCCCCGAGCTCGCGTCGAACGAGGCGTTGAGAGCGGTCGCGGCGGGCGCGGCGACGCTCGCGCAGGGGGCGCAGGGCGACGGCGTGCGCGCCCTGCAAGAGGCGCTCGGCGCGATGGGCGAGGCGATGAAGGCCGACGGCTCGTTCGGGCCGAAGACGCACGCCGCCATCGCCGCGCTGCAAGCCGCGGAGGGCCTGCCGCGGACGGGCATCGTGGACGCCGCGACGATCGCCGCCCTCGACAGGCGCCTCGGGGCCCGGCGTACGCCGTCGCTCGACGAGGCCATGGCCAGGGCCGCGGGGCTCAGCCCGGAGGAGGTGGCGGCGCTCGGCCGCAAGCCGTCCGCAGTCCAGGCGTCCGCCGCGGCCTCGCGCCACGATCAGGGCTATTTCACGGACGCGAAGGGGCTCCCGCGGGTCGTGCCCGGGGCCGAGCTGGACCTGGACACGCCGCCGCCCGCCGTGGACTCCGTCGGCGACAGGCCCGCGACCGTTGCCGCGGGCGCGCTCGCCGCCGATCGGAGCGCGCGCCTCGACGAGGTCCGGCGCGCGCTCGGGGGCGACGCGCGCGCGCTGGCCGCGCTCGACAGGCTGCTCGCCGCGGGCCGGCTGCACGCGGGGGCGCTCCTGCCGAACCTCGCGACCATGGCGGGCGTCCGGCGCGACGGCAGGCTCGTGCTCGAGGGCGGCATCGATCCGCACCTCGTGCTCGCGCAGGCGATCCGGCACGTGGACAACCCGCTGCGCGTCAAGCAGGGGGCGCGCCACGGCACCTGCGGCGCGGGGACGATGGAGTACGTCCTGCTGCGCGCCGATCCGGCCGAGTTCACGCGGCTCCTCGACGGGATCACGCGGGAGACGGGCGAGGTGACGCTCCGCTCCGGCCGCGTGCTCAGGATGCCGCGCAACGCGATCTCGCGCGACGCCTCGGGCCGCATCGACATCGACCGGCTGTTCCAGTCGGCGCTCATGAACCATGCGACCCTGATGAGCTGGATCTTCGATTACGACAACCCCGAGGACAACGACACGTTCTGGGCTGCTCTGGGGGGCGACTCGCGCGTCCCGCTCGGCAATTTCACGAGCCTGTTCCAGGACATCATGGGCGGCAGCTACACGAGCGTGTCGGCGCTGCTGCGCAGCGGGGCGTCCGTCGCTGACGATGTCGCCGGGGCCCTGGGGCGCGGGGAGAAGGTGCCGATTCTTCTGAAGTGGGAAGGTGGTTATCACTGGGTCGCGGGCGAGAAGATCGAGCGTGGGGCGGACGGCACGCCTGCTTCGGTGATCCTGCGCAACCCTGCGGGTTCGGACAGCTGCCAGGGGATCCCGCCCCGCGCGCCGCTGCCGGAGGGCTGCGGGCGGTTTCGAATGAAGTACGCCGATCTCGCCGCGCATATCCACGGCGCGAGCATCAGGGGGTGAACCTCGCGGGGAGGGGAGCGCCGCGGGCCACGGCGTCAGGGCATGTACTTGATACCGATGTTCATCTCGAGGAACCGCGACAGGAACGAGGCCGTCGACAGGTTCTCGAGCTCGCGCGGCTGGTCCCACCAGTACGCGTACGTCGTATGCTCGCCGCCCGGCTCCGCGATGGCGACCGTCGTGCGCCACGACGCGCCCGCTGCCAGCGCGAGCTTGCGCGTCAGGAACGGCGCCCCGAACAGGAGATCCAGCCTCGGGTTGAGGAAGTTTGCCCAGGGGCGGCTCGAATGCCGGTAATTGACCTCGGCCTTGCGCAAGGCAAACTCCTGGAACGGCGCGACCGCATCCACGAACGCCAGGTCCGCGCCGATGTAGACGCGGTTCGTGTACCAGAAGTGCCCCCTGAGTGAGAGCGCCTCGACGCTGGGCGTATACCGGAAGCCGTTTCCGTCACTCTCGTTGATGTACGCGCTGTTCCAGGACAGGCGCAAGGCGAAGTCCGGCACCAGAACATTGCTCCGGTACCACCGCGTACGGAAAATCGGCCGGTTCATCCCGCCGATTTGGCCTGTCGACCGGACGATATCAAGGATGCTCTGCCGGAGCGCGACGCGCACCTCGACGCTCACCGCGCCGTCATCGACCGCGTCGATGGAGTAACTCGCAAAGCGGAGGGCGAAGGTGCAATAGATCTTGCGATCGCCTTTACACAACTCGGATTCTTCGGAGTTGAGCGGCTTGAGGATCCGACCGAGCATCTCCCAGTAGTCCTTGACGTCCGCGAGGCGAGCGAGCTCGTCGAGCAGCGCCGACGGTTCGAACATGCAATCGGGATCCTTTTGGCCCTGGGCTCGCAGCTTGCAAAGCGGCCCTGCAGCGCCAGCCATCCGCCGGAGGTTGCCCATCGCGGAGGTGCCACTGGTCCGCAGGCTCCACAGAATTTTCACGCGCTGCAAGGAAGCAGCGACCTCGCGCACCTGCTCCAGTTTGCCCAGCAAACCGACGTAGACGTTCGGATCCGAGGTAGAGCTCGCGATCTGCGTGTTGAGGCGCTTGAGGCTCTCCTGGTCGCTGGCAGGCAGGAGAGGCGGCAATGTCCCAGGCGGCGGGGCCAGCGGCGCGGGTGCCGCAGCCGTGGCCCCGGCGAGAAGGTTCAGGTTGCCATCGGCCATCAGAGCGCGGACATGCGCCTCGATGGTCTCCACCACCTCTGCGACGAGCTGCCGGTCCCCGAGCAGCGCCTTCGTGGCGCTGTCTTGCAAGAGCGGCTCCTTGACCGACAGACGGTAAATCGCGTCCGAGATCGCCAGAGCCACGACCGTAGGGACCCGGTCGAGCGCCGACCGCTCCCTTCCATCGAGCGAATCTCGCGTGATTCGACCCAGGGTGCAAGCCATCTCATATTCAATGGCTTCCGGCGCAGGCAACGGTTGCTGAGACGCAGCCAGCGGCTGCCCGCTGAGAAACGGAAGAGCGTCACAGATGTCGAGCGCCGTCCATTGCGCCTCTCCGCGCTTGATGTCCGCTGGATCCGGCGCTGTCTTGCGTTCGCCAAGCTGATTCGCAGGAGATCCATTCTCCGTGTTCGCTTCCGCGTCTTCCTCGTCCTTCTCCGCGATGCTCTGGCACTGCGCGTCCATGCCTTCCTTCTTCAAGTTCTGGTCAGGACGCGTCAGTATGCTGAAGACTTCCTTCAGATCGACCTTTTTCTTCTGTCCACTTCCGGCATCCGCGTTCTTCTGCAGGATCTCATTGGAATGTAGGTACAGTACGACCACCGCGTTCGCCAGGAGACCATTGATCTCGCTGCGGAGCGTGTTGCGTATCGACCCAAACTGGCCTCGATACGCCTGGCCGAAGGTCCTCGGGAAATACTTCAGGAGCCCATGGTACTTTGCATAGCAGGCCATCTTGGGGACGGCTGTCTTTCGTATCTCCTCCTCGATGAGATCTTCCACGAGCGATCGGGTGTCTTCGTAGACTGCCTCGGTGAAGTCGGCGCTCGAAGTCCTTGGGACGGCCATGACGGAGAGCGTCATGAAGAGGCCGAGAAACACTCCGTGGAGCTTCGCGGGCGGTCGGGTGGTTCGATCTGGCATTGCAATGGTCTCCTGACGAGGGATCGGACGCCAGTCCATTCTCGCTGTCAAGGCGGCCCGAGCCGCGAGAGCCCGAGCTGTCACTCGGGTCCGCGGCCGTCGAACGGACGCAGTCCCTCTCGATGCTGAGGTAAACTGTCGACCCAACGCCACGCTTTTAGGAGCGAGGCGGATCGCGCGAGCGACCCTCTGTCCCCTGAGTCGGGCGTGGTGATCCGCTCTTGACACGGCTGACTTGCTCCGCATTGGCGGCGCCAGAAATCAAGAGATGTTCGCTGTCGAAACGCGCCTGTCTCCGAAGCGTAGGCCACCTCGAAATGGCGCTTCGGGGTGCCGCCGGGGTCCGCGGCGCCGGTGCCGGCTCTCTCGATGGCTCGCAACCCGAGCGTGGCGAGCTCACACGCTCTTCATCCCGGCTCGGCAGGGTAGCCGAAGCGCGGGGGCCCACGCCCCGAAGCTCCTTGGCGCGCGGACGCAGGCGCGGTGGTGCACCGGATGGCGGCGGAGAGCCGCGAGCGGTGCGGGTGTGCACGCGAGGAAGGTGACGATGGCCCGCAGGGCTCCCCCGTCGTACCCTGGCCCCTGCGCCCATGGATCTCTACCCCTCGCTCCTTCAGATCGTGAGGATCCTCCTCTCCGAGGACGACGACGCGAAGGCCCCCGAGCTCGTGCTCCGCCGCGTCCTCGAGGCGACGGGCGCCGACCGCGGCTTCATCGTCGTCCGGGAGGACGGCTCCTACGAGCAGAAGTTCGCGGTCCACTTCGACAAGGCGAAGATCTCCGACAAGGAGCGCAAGTTCAGCCGCGGCCTCGTTCGGCAGGCCATCGAGACGCGGCAGATCGTCCACCTCTCCAGGGACGCCGACGAGCCGCGCGCCTCGCTCCTCAAGAGCCTCGAGGAGTCGGGCGCGTCCGCTGCGCTCGTGGCGCCCCTCGCCCACGGCGCCGACGTCTATGGCGCGGTCTACGTGGAGTACAGGTCCCGGGCCGCCAGCGACGAGGCGCTCCGCTTCGTCGCGGAGTTCGCCGAGCTCGCAGGGCTCTTCCTCAAGCGGGCCAGCGAGCGCGAGGCGCTGCGCCGACGGAGCCAGCGCCTCGAGCGCGATCTCTTCGCCCGCTACGACTTCGAGGGCATCGTCACGCAGGACGCCAGGATGCTCGCGCTCCTCAAGACGGTCGCGCAGGTGGCCGACTCGGACGCGACAGTGCTCGTGCGCGGGGAGACGGGCACCGGCAAGGAGCTCATCGCCCGCGCGCTCCACGTGAACAGCCCGCGGCGCAGCAAGGCCTGCGTCACGCTGCACACCTCGGCGCTGCCGGGCACCATCCTCGAGTCGGAGCTCTTCGGGCACGTCAAAGGCGCGTTCACCGGGGCCGACCGGGACCGCGTCGGGCGGGTCGCGTCGGCGCAGGGAGGCACGCTTTTCCTCGACGAGGTCGCGGAGATCGCGCCCGACGTGCAGGCGAAGCTCCTGCGCTTCCTGCAGTTCGGAGAGATCCAGCGCGTGGGCTCCGACCGGACCGACAAGGTCGATGTCCGCGTGATCGCGGCGACCCACCAGGATCTGCCGGCGCTCGTCGAGGCAGGGAAGTTCCGGCGCGATCTGTACTTCCGGCTCAAGGTGATCGAGATCGAGATCCCGCCGCTGCGCGAGCGCGCGAGCGATGTCCCGCTCCTCGTCGAGCATTTCCTCCGCACCTGCTGGAAGCGCCCCGGCGAGCGGCCCCGCTTCACGGAGCGCGCCGCGCGGGCGCTCCGCGAGCATGTTTATCCGGGCAACGTGCGCGAGCTCGCCCACGTTGTGGAGCGCGCGTGCATCCTGGCGGCGGGGCCGGAGCTCGACGTGGATCTGCTGCCGTCCGACGTGGCTCAGCCAGCAGGCCCCGGGCCCCTGGCGCCGCGCTTCTCGCGGCTCTCCGCCGACGAGCTCGATGCGGCGCGCGAGGCGGGCGTCGCCGAGCTGGAGCGCGCGTTCCTCGTGGCGCTGATGGATCGGCACGGGGGGAACGTGTCGCAGGCGGCGCGGGAATCCGGGTTCAACCGGACCTACCTGCAGAAGCTCCTGGCGAAGCACCGGGTCGCCGGCGCAGGCGGCCGGCGCCCTGCCTTCGATGGGTGACGGACGCCGCCGGCTTTTGAACCGCCAAGGTGCCAAGGACGCCAAGGGGAGAGGGGGGAGGTGGCCGTCCGGGCATCCCCCTATTCTCCACAGCTTTCGAGAGCCTTCTCGCGTTTCAGTGCCTGCGGCGGCGCGTGAAGAGGGCGCCCAGGGCCACGAGGGCCGCGAAGCCGCTCCCGCTATTTCCCGCGGATCCGCGTGCGGCGCGGCAGCCGTCGCCCGGCTCTTCGCCGTCGTCGGAGCCGCCGGTGCCGCTCACGCCACCCATACCGCCCTGACCGCCGGAGCCGGCCATTCCACCGGCGCCACCTGCGCTTTCGCCCGCGCCTGGGCTTCCGCCGGAGCCGCCGGAGCCGCCCATTCCGCCGGACCCGCCGGCGCCTGGGCTTCCGCCGGAGCCGCCCATTCCGCCGGAGCCGCCGGCGCCTGGGCTTCCGCCGGAGCCACCGGAGCCGCCCATTCCGCCGGACCCGCCCGCGCCCGCGCTTCCGCCGCTGCCCTCCGGGGTGACGCCGCCCTCGTAAATCTCCGTGCTTCCATGCGCCTCGGGGTCGCCGTCCCCGGACGAGCAACCTCCCAGTAACCCCCCGAAGACGAGGACGCGATTGCCATCGAGCAGCACGGACGACGGAGAGCCGCGTAGCCTGCTCAGGTTCGGCACCATCGACCAGCCATTCGTCACGGGGTCGTACACCGCGGCGCTCCGGAGGTCGCACTGGCTGCCGCCCGTCCATTCCGTGCCGCCCGCGATGAGCACCATTCCGTTTCCGAGCAGCGTGGCCGTATGACGTCGGCGCGCGACGTCCAGGGGCCCGGTCACCGTCCAGTCATTCGTCGCCGGGTCGTAGACCTGCGCGTGCGGGACGTGCGGCGCGCCCATGACCAGCACCCGACCATCACCGAGCAGCGTCGCCGTGAAATCGGCGGGCGGCATGAGCAACGCTTGCGTCGGCGTCCAGGTGTTCGTGGCCGGGTCATACCGATCGGCGCCGTTGCCGCTCACCACGAGCACGCCGCCGTCGAGCAGCCTCGTCGCCTTGTGCCCGGAATGCGCGAAGGTCAGCGTCCCCGCCGGAGAGAACGTCCCCGTGGCCGGGTCGTAGAGCTCCGCCGTCGCCGGATTGCCAGCGCCGCCGCTCACCAGCACCTTCCCGTTGTGCAAGAGGACCGCCGAGTGCCCCGAGCGCGAGACGCCGAGCGAGCCCGTCGCGTCCCAGGATTTCGTCGTCGGATCGTAGAGCTCGGCGACCGCCGTCCCGCCGCCCACGACGAGGATACGATCGTCGGGGAGCCGCAAGAGAGCGACGCTCGGATCGTGGTGCGCGACCATGGCGCCGGTGAGCGTCCACGTAGTGCTCGCCGGATCGTAGGCCTCGGCCGTCGACGGAGAATCACCGCCCACGACGAGGATCTCGCCGGTCGAGACCCGGATCGACGCGGGCTTGCGGCGCGCCCGCGAGAGCGACGCGACGCCGCCCCAGGCGTTCGTCGCCGGATCGTAGAGGTCCGCGGACAGGGTGTCGTTCCAGTCGTTGTCGTACCCGCCGGCCACGAGCACGCGGCCATCGGCGAGCTCGGCCCACGTGCCGTCTTGCCGCGGCACGGGCATGTTCCCGGCCGGCGTCCACGGGGACTGGCAGCCGACCGGCAACGCCCCGACGCAAGCGCCCGCCTGGCAGACGCCGTTCGCCGTGCAGCCGTCGGCGCTGCCGCAAACGGCTCCGCTCAGCGGCGTGCAGGTGCCATTCGCCGACGCGCCCGCGCTCACCGCGCACGCGTCACACGAGCCCGCGTCACACGCGGCATCGCAGCAGACACCGTCGACGCAGAAGCCGCTCGCGCATTCGCCCGCGAAGAGGCAGGAGTCGCCCTGGGCCGCGAGGGTGAGCCGCTCGACGGTCGCGCTCCCGCCGCCGGCCACGAGCACCCGCCCGCCTGCGAGCGCCGTGGCGGTGTGGCGGCTCCGGTCCATGTTCAGGTACTTGCCGAGCGACCACCTCCCGCTCGCCGGATCGTAGACCTCCGTGAGCGCGCCGCCGCCGGCGACCAGCACCCGGCCATCGGCGAGCGGCGTGGCCGTGTGGTTGTGGTGGGTGACGTTCATCGGCGTCGCCGTCGTCCATGTATCGCTCGCCGGATCGTAGAGCGCCGCGCTGCGGTTCGTGGAGGAGAACCCCTCACCACCGTAATCGGTGTAGCCGCCGGCGATGAGCACCTTGCCATTCGCGAGGAGCGTCGCGGTGTGCCCTTCCCGATTCTGGATCGAGCCCGCGGCGGTCCACGTGCCCGTCATCGGATCGTAGATCTCCGCGCTGCCGATGGGGTCACCGGATGCGTCCACCCCGGCCACCACGAGGACCTTGCCGTTCGGCAGGAGCGTGGCCGTGTGGGAGGAGCGCACCTGCGCCAGCGGGCCCGCGTCGGTCCACGTATTCATGACGGGATCGTAGATCTCGCTCGAGCCCATCACCCACTCTTCGAACTCGCCGGCGGCCACGAGGATCCGGCCATCGGGCAGGAGCGTCGCGGTGTGGCGTTCGCGCGGCGTGACGAGCGGCGCGGCGAGCGTCCATGCATCCGCGGCGGGGTCGTAGATCTCCACGACCTCGGTCACGCCGCCGGCCACGACGACCCTGCCGTCCGGAAGGAGCGTCGCTGTGTGGCCGGTGTGCCGCGTGCTCATCGGCGCGACGAGCACCCATGTATTCGTGGCGGGGTCGTACACCTCGGCCGTCTCGCTCGCTCCGCCGGCCACGAGGACCTTCCCGTCGAGCAAACGTGTCGCCGTGTGCCTGCTCCGGGCGACGTTCATCGGCGGCGCCATGTCCCAGCGCGGCGCCGTGAGCGCGGCGACAGCCGCCCCGATGCCTTGCTCCTCCACGCGGCTTCGCGGGGTATCGGCGTCATCGCATCCGAGCGCCGCAGCGAGCGGCGCGACGAGGAGGACGGGGGCGAAGCGGCGCAAGAACGAGGCTGAACGCATGCTCGACGATAGCAATATCGATGTTCTGGCTGTCAAGAAAAATGGGCTCCTCCGTGGAAGCTGTGAGTGCATGGTTCGAACAAGGGTATAACGACTTGCGACCACGCGATGGATACCCTGCCTCACCCTCACCTCGCCAAGGTCGATGACGATCGCGAGCTCGAGACTCGAGACTCGAGAGCCGCGGGTAGGTGAGGGCCTGCGCGGCCCCCGTCGTCACCGCGCGCCGCCGTGCTCCGCGAGCCACCCGTTCACCGCCGTGAGCGCGCGCTTCGCGTACTCCCCCTCTTCGGCCGCATAGGCGTCGCGCGCCTGGGTCGCGAGCTTCATCGCCCGCGCCCGGTCCCGCGCCGAGCCCCAGAGCGCCCGGGCCGCGTGGAAGCGCGTATCGGCGAGCTCGATGGGAGAGACGCCCTCGCCCTTCGCCGCATAGATGGCGAGCGCCCGCTCGGCGAACGGGCGCGCCTTTTCCGGCTCGCCCTTCTCGTTGTAGGCGCTGGCGATCCCGGTGAGCATCGACGCGACCGCGTGCGAGCTCGGGCCCACGGCCTTCTCCTGGATCGCCGCGGCGCGCTCGAGGCGCACAAGGCCCTCGGCGTACCGCTTCTGCGCGACGAGCGCGCTCCCCAGGTTGGCGAGCGACGCGGCCACGCTCGCGTGATCGGGGCCGAGCGCCTTCTCGCGGATCGCGAGCGACCGCTCGTAATAGGGCGTCGCCTCCGCGAACTTCTGCTGCATCTCCAGGACGGCCCCGATGTTGTTGAGCGATGACGCCACGTCGGCGTGATCGGGGCCGAGCGCCTTCTCCCGGATGGCGAGCACCCGCTCGTGAGCGCGCCTGGCCGCGTCCGTCTCCCCGAGCATGACGAGCGCAATGCCGAGGTTGTTGACGGAGGCCGCCAGGAACGGGTGATCGGGGCCGAGCGCCGTCTCCTGGATGGCGATGGCGCGCTCGATCCGGGGCAAGGCATCTCGGTACTTGCCCTGGGTGTTGAAGAGGCGACCCAGGCTGTTGAGCGTGAGCGCGACGCTCGGATGAGCGGCGCCCAGCGTCTCCTCTCGGATCGCGAGCGCTCGTGTGTACGCGCGCTCCGCGTCGTCGAACCGCTCGAGGTGGAGGAGGACGGTGCCCAGGCGGCTCCACGTCGTCGCGACCTCGGGATGCTTCGGGCCAAGGGCCTTCTCGAGGCCGGCCAGGGCGCGCTCGACGTGCTGCGCTGCCTCGCCGTACTTCCCCTGCTCGTCGAGGACGCTGCCCAGCGTGCCGAGCAGCCGCGCGCTCGCCAGCGTGTCGCCCCCCGTCCGCTCGACCGCGCCCTCGGCGGCGAGCTGCAGCGCGAGCGCGTCGGCGTGCCGGCCCTGCAGATAGCCCACCACGTAGATGAGCTGCGGCCATGCCTCCGCCGCGAGGGCGTCGTCCCTGGCCCGCGCGGCCGCGCGCAGCGCCTCGCGGAGCGCCGCCTCCGCGGCCGGGGCGTCGTGCGCGTCCCGCGCCGCGCGCCCGAGCATCAAGAGCGCCTCCGCCTCGATCTGGGCGTAATCCGTCGCGCGGGCCTCGTCGGCGAGCGGCCGCGCGAGCGCGAGCGCCTCGCCGAACTTGCCGGCCTCATCGAGGGCCCTGACCTCGGCCAGGCGACCCCGCAGCGCGTCGATGCGCGCCCGCGCCGCCGCGTCCGCGGGCGGCGGGATCGCCGCGGTCAGCGCGCCCGCGTCCGCGCAGCGCTCGAGGCCCGGGAGCGCGAGCGACGCCTCGATCGATCGATCGAGCACCCCGGCGTCCGCTCGTTGCGCGAAGAGCGCCGTGAGCGCCCCCATCTCCTGGCGGCGGCGCTCCAGGCACAGCGTCCGGAGATCGAGGAGGCTGGCCGACTGATCGCCCCTCACATGCGTGGCCTCGCACGAGTCGGCGTACATCGCGACCCACGCGCGCGCTCGATCGCCCAGCGCCTTCTCCACGCGCCGGTACGTGTCCTCCGCGTGCGGCCGCCCGGTGCCGGCGAACGCTGCCCGCACCTTGGCCATCGTCGCCTCGTCCCAGACGCCCGCGAGCCTCGCCTCACCGCCCTTGCAGAGCCTGTCCGCGGGCTGCCGCGCGAACGTGAACACGAGCAGGCCCGCGAGCGCGAGCCCCGACGCCGCGACGAGCCCGCGCTTCCACGCCGCCGCCGGATCCTTCGAGAGATCGGCGAGCAGCGCGTCCATGTCGGGGTATCGAGCGTCCCGGTCGACGGAGAGCCCGCGCTCGAGACAGCGGCGGATCCGCGCCGGCATCTCGGCCCCTCGCGGCGGCTCTCGCACCCGCCCGAGCGCCACGTTCTCGCGCAGCTCGTCGTAGGTCTTGCCGGCGAACGGACGCTCGCCCGCGAGCGCCTCCCACAGCGACACGCAGAACGCATACTGATCGGCCCGCGCATCCGCGGCCTCTCGCCGGTGCTGCTCCGGCGCCATGTAGACGGGCGTCCCCAGGAACGAGCCCGAGCGCGTGAGCGCGGCCTCGATCCCCGCCTCCGCGGCGCCGCCGCCGGCCTCGCCCTCCGCGAGCCCCGCGAGCCCGAAATCGGTGACGCGCACGCGGCCGTCGGCGCCGACAAGGACGTTGTCGGGCTTGAAATCGCGGTGCACGAGCCCCGCGTGGTGCACCTGCGACAGCCCTTTGCCCGCCTGGAGGAAGGCCGCGACGACCTCCGCGGCGGGCCGCCGCTTCTCCGCGCAGAACGCGCGCAGCGTCCGGCCCTCGACGTGCTCCATCACAACGCGCACCTGCCCGGCCGAGGCGTCGACCTCGTGCACCGTGACGACGTTGGGGTGCTTGATCCTCGCCATGGCCTGCGCCTCGCGGACGAGCCGCGCGAGCGCCGTCGCCGCGCCCGATCGCCCCAGCACCTCGGGCCGCAGCACCTTGATCGCCACGTCGCGGCCGAGCACGTGATCGCGCGCTCGCACCACCACGCCCATGCCGCCCTCGCCGAGGTGATCGATCACCTCGAACCGGCCGAGCTTCGTCCCCGGGCGCAGATCGAGCGACGCCTCGGCCTCGGGCGGCGCCGGAGGCCCGGACGCTCCCCCGTGCGGGACGACGATCGTGCTTGCGAGCGGATCGATCGTGGCGCTCGAGGACACGTGCTCGTCGCGGGAGGTCGACTGCCTCGACGGGTGCTCCTCGGCGGTTGTGGAGCGCGGCCGCGGCTCCTCCGAGAGCAGCGCCTCGCAGCGGGTGCAACGCGGGTTGAACGGTGAGTTCTCCGCGCTGCACCCCGGGCAGATGATCACGCTCTCGCCCAGGCTCACAGGACCCTGTGTAGCATGCCGCGTCGCGGCCTGCGGTTCCTGCGTCGCCCTCTCTCGGGTGGTGGGGTGTTTTGACCAAGGTGGGTCTTTGGAACCGCCAAGGCGTCAAAACGCCAAGGGAGCCAAGAAAATCCCAACAATCTTGGCGTCTTGTGGCGCCTTGGCGGTTCCATCATCCCGGCAGGGCGGGGGAGAGGCGGCTACCAGCAGGTCGGCTGACCCTGGCAGCACCCGGGCTCCCCGGGCTCGCAGGTCTGCTCGTCGCAGTCCGCCAGGCAGGCATCCCGCTCGGCGGTGCACAACTCGCGGTCTTCGCTTTCGCTCGACGACCGGATGCAGGCCAGGAAGGACCTGACGCACCGGCCCTTGCAGTTGATCAGCTCCTGGCTCGCCTCGCCCACCTCGACGTCGGGGGACGGCTCCTCCGCGACCTCGACCTGACAGCCGAACAGGGTGAAGCTCGCCAGCAGCGACGCGAGAAGGACAGACATGGATCGTTGGGTGACGTGAGTGAACATTCGACTCTCCTCGATGGTGACCGGACAGGTGGAACAGCGATGTCGTTGACGTCGACAGGAGCTCACGGCGAATGGCCCTCTGCGCGTCGACCCGCGCGCAACGAGCATTGCCCGTGGGTTGAAGCGGCGCTGTCGGCGAGAAACGAAGCGTCCGGCGAGAGGTTTTGCAGCTGCCATGCCACGGCGAGCGGGCCGGGCGTCCGCCGGCGAGCTCCCGCGTTTGCGCCGGAATCGAGGCGCATCGTTCGCCTGATCTCCGGAGCTGAGCACGCGGCTGCCGAGCCTCCTGTCTCTCTGAAGGAGACACCTGTTCCTCGCGGAGAACAGCGCGCCGGCTCGCGGCGATCAGCCACGACGTGGGGCTCTCGGTGACCTTCGGCGCCGCCGGCACGTCTTCCCTCTACGGCAAGCAGTGCATCTCGGTCACCGCCGGCTCGCCCCCTCCGAGCCTCACCGCCAGACAGGAGTCCGTGATCGAGGACGATGAATGCCTACAAGCTCTGGTTGTTACTCCTGCAAGAACGTCGATAGCCCGTACTGCTCGAACGGGGTCAAGTAGCCGCAGGCGGCCGGCAAATCGCGGTCAGAACACGAACTTGAGGTGTCCGCCCACCGTCGCGAGCACCAGCGAGTACTTCCCGTTGCCGAGGTCGTAATCCGAGCCCGTCACCGTGCGCGGCAAGATGCCCTGCACGCGGACGTCGCCCGAGAGCGACACGCGATCGCTGAGCTTCAAGACGCCGCCGACGTCCCCGATCAGCCGGTGGTTGTCGGGCGAGGCCACGTCGATCGTGCTGTCCGGCGAGGCCGCCGACTGGTACCCGACCGACGCCGTCGCCAGGAGCGACTCGCTCAGCTTGTACTTGGCGCCGATCTCCGCCCACACCGTGTCGTTCCACCTGCGCGGCAGCGTCACGGTGACGCGATCGGTGATCCCGAGCTTCGGCTGGGCGAGATCCGGAGACGAGGCCTCGACGACGAACGCCTCGATGTCCGAATAGAGCACGTACGAGAGGAGCCCATCGACGCTGAGCTTGTCGTTCACCCGGTAGCCGACGCCGGCGGTGAGCCGCTTGGGGAGCGTGAACGAGAGCTCCACGTCGCCCTCGACCAGCGGCTTGTAACGCAGGCCCTGCTCGGCGAGGTCCTGCGTGAAGAACGGGTGGTCCATGTCGATGGCGAACTTGCCCTTGTACCGCATCGCCGCGCTGTGCTGGTACGTGAGGCCGAAGCGAAGGTCTTTGTTGGGATTGAAGGCCAGCCCGAGGTGGAAGGAGGCGCCGTGCGACAGGGCCTCCTTGATCGAGATGGAGCGCGCGAGGACGTCGAGCTCGCGCAGCTCGGACGGCGTGTTCGGGCCGAAGTCGTTGTCCTGCTTGAGGTAGTCGAGGCCGTCGTGGAACTCCTTGAGGCTCCCGAAGTCCTGCACCTTCGAGAGCTCCGCGAGGCCGCTGACGTAGGACACGCCGGCGCCGAGCGAGACCTGGTCGGTCAGCTTGAGCCCGGCGGCCGCCGTGAGCGACGTCGAGACGATGAACGCCTGCCGGAGCTGCCAGCGCTGCGCGCCGTCCTGGAAGCTGAGCGCCGCGGCATAAGGGACATACAGGCCGACGCCCACGGTCAGGCGGTCCGGCAGGACCGGGATCGCCAGGAAGGCGTTGCCCGTCGGCGCGATCGGCGTCGTCGACACCTCCTCGGCGCGGCCGCGCTTGCTGGCGTCGACGTTCGCCGGATCGAGCGGGAGCTTGAACTGGAGCGTGTCCGGCGTCTGGTACGTGCCGCGCCGCTCGCGCTGGTAGGTCGCGTGGCCGACGATGAGGCCCGCGCCCAGGACGAGCTCCGGCCGCTGGACCCCCGCGAGCTCGGCCGGGTTCCAGTAGACGGCCGCGGCGTCGGCCGTCGTGGGGCCCGAGAGGCCGCTCGTCACCCAGGGCGCGTCGATGCCCGAGGCGTGCGCGTCCCGCGCCGTCAGGCAGACGAGGCCTGTCGCGAGCGAGAGCGCGGCGAGTTCACGTCCTGTTCGTTGACGCGCACGGGCGCGGGCACCGGCGCGGCCGCGGGGCCGCGGGGACGGCAGAGCTCCTTGCATGAGACGGGTCCTCACGGTGGGGGGGCCGATCACTGGATCCGGGTGAGGGTGAGCGAGAGGCGATGGGGGCTCGGCTTGTCGCCGATCCTGATCTCGTAGCGGTGCCCCTCGTCGTCCGCGAAGTACAGCGTATCTCCCGCCTTGACCTCCACCTTCTCGTGGAGCGCGTCGCCGTCGATCTCCTCGGTCGTCGACACCTTCTTCTCGAGCGCGGGGTCGGAGAAGAAGCCAGGGCTCTCGTAGGCATAGTCGCGCACGCGCACGCCTTCCGCGTCCTTGCGGATGTCGTCGGGCGCGACGAAGTAGAGGTAATCCCGCTGGCCGGCGACGCCGCTCTCGGTGCTCGGCTGGTAGAGGTAGAAGTCCGCGTCGCCGGCGGCGTTGTTGTTGAGCTCGAGCGCCATGTCCTTGAGGACCGCTGGATCGCTCGCGAGGTTCTCCTTGATGCTCGCGACGAGATCCTCGGTCTTCACGCCGACCGGCACGTCGCGCAAAGTCACCTCGAGGTTGGCCTCCCCCTCGGCGAGGCCGCCGTCATGCAGCCGCGCCTGGGCCACGTCGAGGAGGATGTCCCAGAAGTAGGAAGGCGCCGGAGGCGGGTCCTCCAGGACGACGCTCTCGTCGACGCTGATCTCGGTCCATCCGCTCTCGTCGATGCAGACCTTCACGGCCTCGAAGTCGCTCGTCGAGGTGCCCGCGGGCGCGTAGCTCGAGCAGTGATCCTCGATCTGGGCCGCCCTGAGCTCACCCGCGCGGGCGAGGATGTGCTCGAACTCCCAGAGCGGCTGTTCCCACACGGGTGAGTTGCCGCGCGGCGCGGGCTCCCGGCTCGTGCCGCCCGGCAGGAGCATCGCGTTCTCGGGGATGGCCAGCGTCAGCTCGCCGATGCTCAGGTTCCTGGCGAGGTTGTCCAGGACGAGCCAGTCCTCCTGGCTGAAATCGAACAGGGTGTCTATCTGGCCGGGCGTGCTGTTGACGCTCGCGACATCGGCCATCGTGGCGTCGACCCCCTTGTACGGCAGGGCGTTGACGTCGACCCGGACCGTCATCGTGAAGTCGTCGAGGGCCGCCTTCACCCCCGAAGCGGCCTTGATGAAGCCGGGGTGCTTCGCGCCGTCCGGGTCGTCCGGATCGAGCGGCGCCGGGCCGAACTGCGCGGCGAGGCCGGCAAAGTCGGTGACGACGTCGTAGAGCGTGACGGGGATGGAGTGCGGCGCGACGGGGTAGACGCCGTCCGGGTGCTCGTCGTTCGTCGGCCCTCTCCGGTGCTGGGTGTTCGGGTGGGTGCTGACCAGGTTCTCCAGGACGGCCTGCGAGGTGATCTGGACGGGGATGAGCCGCTCGTTGCCGGCCGCGCCCGTGAGGTCCGAGAGGATCTTCGACGTCGAGAGCCCCACGGCGTTGCCGACCCCGAGCAGGCCCTCGAGGCTCGTGCCGCGGAGGTCGGCGTTCTCCGGCGTCATGTTCAGGAGCCCGACGAGGTTCCGTGACGCGGGCGGGAGCGCCGCGATCTCCGCGGGGGGCATGTACATGACCTTGAGCAGCGCGTTCTCGATGAGCGTCGAGATGTCGAGATCGAGCAGCCATATCCCCTCGAGGGTGGGCCGCGGGATGGCCTTGAGCTCGTCGAGCGTGAGCGTCTTGGCGAAGCCCCTCGCGTCGAACCGCAGGAACTCGAGCGTGAGGGTGCGGCTCTGGCGCACGCCGAGCGCCGGTGGGGGCGGCGCCTGCTCCACCGTGACGGCATCGACGCAGCCGGGCAGCGCAGTGGAGAGCGCGGCGGCGAGCAGGGGGCCGAGCCGGGAGAGCCGGCGGGCGGCGGGGCGGGTGCGGTCTCGCGCTTCCATGATCAGAGCTTCTCCACGTCGGCGGTGATCTCCACCGGATCGTCGCTCTCGGGCACGTAGAAGCGGACCTCGTAGACGGCGCCCTCGTCGTCCTGCATGTACAGCGTGGTCTCGCCCGGCGGCAGCCTGTACTTCTCGTGCGTCGTGTCGTCGACGCCGTCGAGCTCCTTCGTCGAGACCTTGCTCGCCTCGCCGAGATCCGGGCTCGTGAAGAAGCCGGGACTTTCGTAGGTGTAGGCGCGAGGGGCCTCCGAGCTTTGATCCGAAGGCCGGAGGTCGTCCTCGGCGACGAAGAACAAGGTGGGCGCGCCGTCGGGCGCGCCGCGGCCGTAGAAGAAGTCGAGCCCGTCGTTGTTGACCCAGTAACGGCCCAGGATGATGTCGGCGATGTCTTTGGCCTGGCTCTGCAGGGTCGGGCGGAGCTCGGCCACGATCTCGTCGGCGGTCAGGCCGATGCCGACGTTGCGGAGCGCGAAGACCGGCTGGGCGGCGCCTTCCGGGATCTCGGGGCTACCGTCGCCGGTGGGGTCGTGGATGGCGACCTGGCCGACCTCGGTGAGCAGCTCCCAGAAGAACTGCGACGGCGGTATCGGGGGCGGTTGGTCGGAAACCAGGTCGGTGAAGGCCGTCCAGCCGCGCGGGTCGCCGTTCTGGCCGATGGTCACGCCCACCCGGCACGTCCCGCTCAGGCGGAAGTAGCACCCTGTGAAGGGCACGCGCTCGCCATACGTGAGATAAGCCGCCTTGCCCACGATGTGCTCCATCATGAATGGAGGGGTGGACCATACCGTATTGGAGCCGACCGGCATGCCCGGACGGTTCTCCTTGCAGGCTGGCTCCTCGGACTCGACGCACGCCTCCACCTCGGCGGGCAGCTCGCGCAGCGAGATGCGCATATCGATCGTCGGTGTCGGGGCGATGCCGCTGATCTGGAGCTTCTCCGGATCGGTGAAGTCGAACCGGAGCGGCGCGTCGCCGTCCCGGAGGAACATGTCACCACCTCCCTTGGAGAGATCGACCCCCGAGACCCTGCGCAGGCCGGACTCGGCGACGACGCGCATCTGGAACTCGGGCAGGAGGACATCGCTCTTCGTCGTGAACGTCTCATCGTCCCGCACGAGCACGCCTGGATGATCCCCGCTGGGTCCGAGCTTCTCGGACAGCGGCTGGAGATCGACCAGGGCCTCGTAGAGGCTGACAGGCATCCTCAAGCCATCTGGACTGGCGATGGCCGGGTGTGTGCCGAGCAGCTGCTGCTGGAGGGCGAGGATGAGCTTGGGTATCGGCACGAAGGGGGCCGTCCGGTTGCTGCGCACGGCGTCCGGAGCCGGCTCGACCGCCAGATCGAGGGTGATGCTGTCGGAGAGGACGTCGGCGAAGTCGAACCCGAACGTGCCGGGGGGGTTGTCATCGAAGATCGCCCGCAGCCCCGCGAGCGATGTCCCCGTCACATTGGCGTTGGCGGGCGTCATGCTCAGCAGCCGGACGAGCGCGAACTCCGGGGAGCTCCGCCACTCGGCCCCGAAGCTCTGGCCGAGCTCGGTGAGCGAGCAGTTATGGCCCGGGTCCGGGCTATCGTTCTGCCATGAGGTCCCACACGCGTTCTGGATCTGCTCGAGCGCGTTCCGGAGCAGCCCGGTCGTGTCCACGTCGAGGATCGTGATCTGCTTGGCGCCGTCCTCGCCGAAGACCTGGAGCGCCTTCTGCTTGTCGAGCTCCAGCACGACGGACGGGACCTCGGCGTCGTCGATGCGCAGGCGGAACCGGTTCGGCTCCTCGATGACCGCGCCGCCGCCAGCGCCGCCCTCGCCGCCGCTCCCCCCGCCGCCCGCGGCCCCGCTGCCGCCGCCGCCTCCGTCGTCGCCGCACGCGGCGAGCGCGGCGAGCAGCACGAGGGAAGCGCCGCGGAGCGCGGCGCCGCACCGGGAGGATAGGGCGAGCGAGAAGTGCGTCATGCGAGGGTTCCTCGTCGAGGGATCTCTCGGGATCCGCAGGAAGAGACGCCCGATGCTACCGAACTTCGAAGCGGCGGCGCGACAAAGAGTTCGTGCCGCGACGGCGCGGTGAGCTCGATCCGCGACGACGCCAGGCGCGCCAGGACACGTATCGGCGTCCTTCGGCTGTTCGTCCGCTTGTCGGTGTTCTGTCGCCGAGCTGCTCGGCGCTTTCCTACGCGTCCCTGAGATCGCTCTGGACGTTCGTTGCTGGTAGGGACGGCTCACCCGACGCATCCGGCTGTGCGTTCGTCGCGGTCGCGGGCGGCGCGGCCGCGGGCGGCTCGTTCGTCGCGGTCGCGGGCGGCTCGGCCGGCGGAGCGCCGGGCGGCTCGTGCGGCGCGGCCGCGGGCGGCTCGGCCGGCGTCGCCGGCGGCGGGGGCCGCATGGACGACGGCGCGCCCACGAGCTCGCGCGTCCGGTCGAAGAACGCGCGCAGCAGCGTGAGGCTCGGCTTGCGCTTGCCCGCCGCGATCGCGAGCACCTCCTCGCGGATCGCGGCGTTGATCGGCGTCGCGATGCCGAGCGCCGCGCCGCGCTCGACGACCTCGCCGTTCAGGAAGTCGACGGCCGGCGGGCGGCCTCGCTCGATGGCGGCGAGCATCGAGGAGCGCATGCGGCGGAAGCGCGCGCCCACCGCGAGGAGCAGCGCGTGCTTCGCGAAGAGCCCCGGCGAGCCCACGGCGGAGCGCTCGGCGTCCGTCAGCGCGATCCAGTCGAGGTCGAGCGTCCCTGCGACCTTCTCGAGGCGCACGCCGAGCGCGCGCGACACCTGCACGGTCTCGGTCATGATCTCCAGCGCGAGGCGGCGGACGAAGCGGTGCCTGAGCAGCACGCCCAGGCGATCGCCGCCGACGGTGCCGAGCGACGAGATGGCGCAGTTGATGGCGAGCTTCGACCAGCGCGCGCCGGCGAGGTTGTCCGTCACGGTCGTCGGCCCGATCGCCTCGAGGATTCGCGCGAGCTCGTCGAGGCGCGGGTCGCTCGCCCCGTCGAGCCGGCCGAGGACGAAGCCGCCGCTCGAGGTGCGGTCGTACACGCCGGGCTCCACCATCGAGGCGCCCCACGCGACGATCCCCCCGAAGGTGCGCTCCGGGCCGGCGATGCGCGCGATGCGCTCCTCGCAGAGGCCGTTCTGGAGGCAGATCATGGCGCCCGTCGGGGCGAGGTGCGCGACCGCGTTCCGCGCGGCCTCCTCGACCTGCGGCGGCTGCGTCGCCAGGAGGATGTAGTCGAAGGGGCGGGTGTCCGGGGCGAGCTCCCGCACCGCGCGGCCCCCGACCGTGCCAGGGCTCGCCTCGCCGCGCACCCGGAAGCCGATGGCGTTGATGGCGTCCGCGATGAGCGCGTTCGTCGTGAAGGCGGTGACGTCGTGGCCCTGCTCGAACAGGTACGCGGCGATGATGCCGCCGATCCCGCCGGCACCGACGACGAGCAGCCGGGGCGCGGAAGAAGCGGGGGCCACGGGGGCGCCCGGGGCAAGCTCGGCAGGTGAATCGATGAAGCTCATGAAAGATCCATTACCACCGTTGCGGCGCGGACTCGACGGGCTCGAGGGGAGCGGCACTAGGGGGCAGGGGTGTCGGAAGCCACGGCGGCTTCCGCAGCGCGTCATGGGTGAGAGCGGGTGATGCGGCGGTGGCTCGAGGGGCGGCCCGCAGGGGCGTTACAGCCCCGTGTCCCCGGCGGCCTCGAAGGCTGAGAGCAGTTGCCGGAAGCTCTGGATGTGCCCCGTGCGCGCGCACCGCGCCCGCAGCGCGTCGAAGTACGACGGCTCGACCACCACGCCTGGGCGCTGCTTCGTGTAGCGATGGCTGCGCTCGATGAGCATGGCCTTGAGATACGCCAGGTGGAAGCTGGCGCGGGTGACGTAGCCCGGATAGGTCCGCATCTCCTCGGGATCGTCCGTGCTCACGTCGTAGAAGCGCTTGAAATCGACGAGCTGGGGTGACTGCGGGCCGGCGCGGAGGAAGCCGTCGTGCCCCAGAAACCAGGTCTCGATGCAGCAGTGCTGGATGATGATGCGGATCTCTAGAGACGGGTTGGTCCTCTCCATGCGGGCGCCCTGGAGCTCGGCCTGCACGGCGCGGTGGACCTCGGCGTAGCGGGCCTCGTACGTGTCCTCCTCCGAGTCGATGCAGATCCAGAACTCCTGCACGCGGCCCGGATTGGCCTCAATGTCCTGGAGGAGGCCCGCGATCCTGCGGTAGCACGACGGATAGCCTTTGCCGCTCACGAGGACGTACCCGTCGGCCGTCAGGTCGGCCACGTTGGGCACGCGACGGAGCGCTGGGAGCCGGTGCCGGAGCCAGGCCTCGTAGACCCGCGGTTCGGTCTCGGCGCCCTCGACGAGGAGGACGAGGTTCATCCCTGGACCCCGTGCTCGTACTCCGGCAGGTTGATGAGGCGCGTGAAGCGGTCGAGGTGCGAGCGCTCCTCTGCCATCGCCGGGATGTTCTCGGCGTCGAGGACCCGCACGCGACTGCCCTTCCGGGTGACGATCTTCCAGTGGCTCGGCGGGATCTGCTCGATGATGTAGGGGTGATGGCTGGTGAGGATGAGCTGGAGGTCCGGCGCCCGGCTCAGGAGGAAGCGCGTCACCGCGGGCAGGCAGTTGACGCCGAGGCTCGACTCCAGCTCGTCGATGAGCACCACCGTGCCACGGGGGGCGAACGAGAGGTGGACGAGAAAGGAGAGGTAACGCTGCATGCCGGAGGACATGTCGGCGAAGACGATCCATTCGTTGATCCCCGACTCCCTCACTGTCAGCGTGATGAAACTCGCGCCTTCTTCGGTTAATTTGGGGTAATGGCGTCGATGGACTTTGAGCTTCTCGATAGTGGGGAACGCTTCCTGGAACGCCTCCTTGATCGCGGCGAACGCTTCGGGAAACCACTCCTGGAGAAACTCCGCCTTGACATGCAGCGGCAGAGAAAAGTCTGCGCCGATATCAGCGGCAGATTGGTAGTTCTGCCTCTGATCATCAACAGAGCCGAATCGAAATCCGTGAGGCGGCAACCCCTCGAGGGACCTAAAGATACAACGCGAGAACGCCGCATAGAGCGGCTCCAGTGCGGGGTCCTCCTTCAGGACCGCGATCGCGCTCTTCGCTCGATCTAGCTTCGGGATTGGGTGTCCGTTCAGAAGAAATCGCTCTGGCGTGCGATCCACGAGCGACCTCTCTCCCTGGTAGATGCGCTCCGTCTGGATGAGCGGAGGCTCCACCGCTTGCAGCGCCCCATCATCTTCTGACCCTCGCCCCACGCGCGGCTCCAGCGCGGCTTTCCAGTGGTAGGTGAGCCCGTCATGCTCGAAGCCGATCGCGAAGCTGGCTCCGCGGATCGCCTCGATATGCTCGGACACTTCCTTGTTTCCGAGCGCGACGGCGCAGACCTGCTCGATCGCCCGTACAATCCGCGTCTTGCCCGCCCCGGACACGCCGACCAGCAGGTTGAACGCATCGAGCACCATCGGCTCGAGCGTCCAGCCACGCCCAGCGCTTTGAAACTCGAAGGTCAGGATCCTCATACGTCGGCCAGTCTACGCGCCTGCCCCATTCCGGCTAGCCCTGCCGGCTCGACTGCAGCGCCTCCCCTCGCGGTCCCCCTCAATCGCCCGGGGCCAGCACCTCGATCGCCTTCGGCTCCAGCGTGATCGTGATCGGCAGCCGCCCGAGCGGCTCGCCGTCCACGTCGAGCAAGAACGCCCGCTCGACGTCGCGGTTCAGGAGCGTGAGCTCGAGGCGATCGCACTGGAAGTGGCGAACGTCCGGGTGGCGGATGTGCGCGCCCGTGTACATGCCGGTCGACACGGCCGCGAAGCGGACGTGGGGGGCGCTGCCCAGGTCGATGACCTCGAACACGCCGTCGTCGAGCTTCGCCATCGGCGCGACCTGCATGCCCGCGCCGAAGAAGCGGCCGTTGCAGATGCCCAGCATGCGCGTCGCGAACTCCTCTTCTCGGCGCTCCCCGCGCAGCGTCGCCACGCAGCGCACCCGGCCGACGCGGCTGCCGACGAGGCCCCGGAGCGAGGCCATCGTGTACGCGAGCGTGTTGCCGAGCACCCGCGTCGTCTCGCTGACGATCCGATCCACGAGGCCGCTCATCCCCGCGGACAGGACGTTGGCGAAGAACGCCTCGGCCTGCCGGCCGTCGTGCGTCTCGTACGTGAAGCGGCCGACGTCCATGGGGCGCGCGGCGCCGTTCGCGATCGCTATGCAGTACTGGTCGAGCCGGCGGTTCAGCTTCAGCGTCCTGCAGAGATCTCCGCCGGTGCCCGCGCCGATGATCCCGAGCCGGGTGCCGGAAGCGCCCCGGTCCCTCGCCTGCATGAGGCCGTTCACCACCTCGTTGATGCTGCCGTCCCCGCCGACCGCCACGACCGTCTCGCGCCCGCCGAGCGCGGCCTCGCGCGCGAGGTCGACGGCATGGCGCGGGCGCTCCGTGCGCACGATGTCGACCTCGCCGAGCAGGCGCTGGATGGGCGCCTGCATCTCGTCGAAGAGCTTGCCGGTCTTTCCGCCGCTGGACCGGGGATTCACGATGAGGAGGGGGCGCATGCGGACGCCGATGCTAGATGCCGCAGGCCGCCCAGGGCGAGGTGTTTTTGTAGCGAGCCCCGCGCCTCCGCCGGCAGGCCCGCTGCGCGGGGTTCGGCGTGAAGGCTCGGCGGCGAACGAGCGTCCGTCGCCTACGCCCTCCCTCGATGGAGCTCCGAGCGGCGCGAGCCGGCGGGGCGGGGGAGCGCCGCGTCGCTGCCCGAGCTCTCGTCGCGCGGGGCGCGCGCGGCGCCCGACGTGACCGCGGCGTTCTGCGCCTCTTCCTTCGCGGCCTTGGGTAGATCCGCCCCCGTATCGCTGGCGTCCTTGGCGCCCGTGCGCTTCCCCTCGGGCGAGCGGTGCTCGATGATGGCGTTGATCTCGGCCCCGAGGAGCACCGCCATCGAGGAGATCCACATCCAGAGGAGGAGGATGATGACGCCGCCCAGCGCGCCGTAGCTCACCTCGTAGCTGCCGAAGCGGCTGACGTAAAAGGAGAAGCCGAGCGACGCGATGACCCAGATCACGACCGCCACGACCGACCCCGGGGTGATGAACCTGAACTTCTGCTCGACGTCGGGGAGCAAGTAATAGAGGGTCGCCAGGACCGCCATCACGATGAGCGCCGACACAGGCATGCGCAGCCAGAGGACGAGCGTCGCGAAGGGGCCGAGGTGCGCGGCGAGCGCCGGCGTGGCGACCGCGATCGCCGAGGCGATCGTCAGCAGGACGGCGCCGCCGAGCGTGACCAGGAGGGCGATCCCGCGGCGCTTGAGGTAGGACCGCCTGTCCTCGACGCCGTAGGCAGAGTTGAGCGAGTCCATCAGCGCAGTGACGCCGCCCGAGGCGGCCCAGACCGCGCCGAGGGCGCCGACCGTCAGGAGCGCCGGGCTCTGGCCCCCGGTGAGCGCCTGAAGGCGCTCGCCCAGGATGTTGGCCACGGCGGGCGGGGCCACCTGGTACAATTGGCCCATCAGCTGCGCGGACTCGGCAGGATCGATGACCAGGCCGGCGAGGGCGACCGCGAACAGCAGGAACGGGAAGATCGCCAGGACACCGAAGAACGCCAGCGAAGCAGCGACGGTGTCGATCTTGTCCTTGATACATTCCTGCTTGATGTCGTTCAGGAAATCCTTCCAGGGGATCTCTCTTCCGGGCAGGTGCATGATGGACCTTCGGTGGGGCGCATGGAGCGCTGCTGGGTTCTTCCTGGGGCGGCTCGCGCCGGAGGCGCTGTACGCTGTCACCAAAAGCAACGCGGGTGCCAGGCCAGCGGCTGCAGCACCCGGGACAGGCCGGCGATTTTCGCTCGCGGGGCCCCGGCCGAGCGCAGAGGCGGCTCGATCCTCGCGCGTGGCGCGAATTGCCCCACACGGCAGAACGGCCACGGCGCGAGCGCCCGAGGCCACCTGGCCGGGCGCTCGCGCGTGGCCTCCGGCCGGCCGCGCGGGCGCTCCGCCCCGCGCGGCCGGGCGCTCCGCCGGCGGCCTGCCGGCGCCGCGAGCTAGCTCATCGCCTTGCCGATGAACTCGTGCAGCTCCGGATCCATCCCGTGCTGGGTCCTCACCGAGGGCTCCTGCTTGTACATCGTGTTGAGCGATCGCTCGATCCCGGGGTTCTTCCCCGTGAACGCGTCGATGAGCTCCCGCATGCGCTTCACGATCTGCTGCACCGGCTCGCCCTTCGGGTCGGAGCCCTTCTGCATCTCCGCCCGCATGTCGTCGTAGATCTGCTTCCACGCCGACTCGGCCTCACGCATCTTCTCGGGGCCCATCGCGTCCGCGCGCTGCTTGAGCTCCTCGAGCTGCTCTGGGGTGTAGTATTTCTCGATCATGGTCATCACCTCGATGGTTTGAAGGAGCTGCTCCACAGAGACGTCCTCTCCCGACCGCAGGACGTGGGCCAGGCCCTCGAGCCGCGCGCAGAGCCGCTGCTCCAGCGCGATCTGCTCGCGCAGCCGCGCCAGGTGGAGCTCGACGGTCTGGAGCGGAGAGAAGCCCGGCTGGTCCAGGCACGCGGCGATCTGCTCCAGGCTGAAGCCGAGCTCGCGCAACGACTTGATCTGCTGGAGCCGGGCGACGTCGCCTGCCGAGTACATCCGGTGCCCCGACGCGGTGCGATGCGACGGGGCGAGCAGGCCGATCTCCTCGTAATAGTGGAGCGTGCGGACGGAGAGGCCGGTCTGCCGGGCGAGATCGCCGACTTTCAACGGTGCTGAACGCATGGCGTTACCCCTGTTTCCAGGGCGGGTGAGCACGTCCATGCCCCGGAGGCTAGGTCCTCACGTAGCGTGAGGATCAAGGGCCCGCCTTCACTTTTTGTCGCTCGACCGGGGCGCCGCGCGGCGCGGTCCGGTCGGGACAGGCCTCTCCCTCGCCCCGCGCAGGGTCACCGCATGCGGAGCGTGTATCTCTCGACCGACCTGTACTGAGGTGGCCAGTCGATGTCGAAGCCCTGCTCCGCGGCGGCGTGCCGGGTCCAGTACGGGTCGTAGAGGTGCGCCCGCGCGAGCGCGCACAGGTCGGCTCTCCCGGCCGCGACGATGCTGTTCACGTCCGCGTAGCTCTGGATGTTGCCCACCGTGATCGTCGGCACGTTGGCTTCCAGCCGCACGAGCTCCGAGAGCGGCGTCTGGAACAGCCGGCCGTGCTCCGGTTTGCTGGACGGGTCCGTCTGTCCTGCCGAGACGTGGATGATGTCGGCGCCGTGCTCTCGCAACATCGTCGAGAGCGCGATCAGATCGTCCGTCGTGAGCCCGGAAGGCGCCCAGTCGGTGGCGGAGATGCGCACGCTCATGGGCTTCTCCGCCGGCCACGCGGCCCGCACGGCGTCGAACACCTCCAGCGGGTAGCGCATCCGGTTCTCGATCGGACCGCCGTACGCGTCGTCGCGCCTGTTCGTGAGCGGCGAGATGAAGCTCGCGAGCAGGTAGCCGTGCGCGCAGTGCAGCTCGATCAGGTCGAACCCGGCCTCGTCCGCCCGCCTCGCCGCCTGCACGAAGTCCGAGGTCACCTGGTCCATGTCCCCGCGATCCATCGCCTTCGGGACCTGGCTCTCCCCCAGGTACGGGATGGCGGAGGCGCTGAGCAGCGGCCAGGCGCCGCGCTCGAGCGGCACATCCATGCCCTCCCAGAGCAGCTTCGTCGCGCCCTTGCGCCCGGCGTGGGCCAGCTGGACGCCGATCTTGGCCCGGGAGCGCGCGTGGACGAAATCGACGACGCGCCGCCACCCCTCGACGTGGCCGGGGCGATAGAGCCCCGCGCAGCCCGGCGTGATGCGCGCTTCCGCGCTGACGTCGGTCATCTCCGTGATGACGAGCCCTGCGCCTCCGAGCGCCCGGCTGCCGAGGTGGACGAGGTGCCAGTCGTCGATCTGCCCGTCCTCGGCCGAGTACTGGCACATGGGCGACACGACGACCCGGTTCTCGAGCACGAGCGATCGCAGCCGGAACGGCGTGAACATCGGCGGCGGCGGCGCCCCGCCTTCGGCCAGGATGCGCGCCCCCGCCTGCGCCTCCGCCTTGCGCGCCACGTGCGCGTCGATCTCGCGCACGAACGCCGGGTCGCGCGCCTTCAGGCCCTCGTGCGTCACCCGCAGGCTCCGCGTCAGCAGGCTGAACATGAACTCCACCGGGTCGAGCGCCATGTAGCGCTCGGTGTTCTCGAACCACAGCAGGCTCACCTGCGCGGCCCGCTGGAGCGCGAGCACCTTGGGCTTGCGCTCCGCCTCGTACGCGGCGAGCGCCTCGGGCACGCCCCGGTGCCGCTCTAGGCTGTCGACGAGCGCGATCGCGTCCTCGAGCGCGAGCTTCGTCCCCGAGCCGATCGAGAAGTGCGCCGTGTGCGCGGCGTCCCCGAGCAGCACCACGTTGCCCGCGCTCCAGCGCTCGTTGTGCACCGTGGGGAAGCTCCGCCAGACGCTCCGGTTCTTCAGCAGCCGGTGTCCCTGGAGCTTCTCGGCGAAGAGCTCCTCGAAGTACGCGATCGTCTCGTCCTCGGTGGCGCGATCGAGGCCCGCGCGCCGGAAGGTCTCCTCCCGGCACTCGACGATGAACGTCGAGCGCTCCGGCTCGTAGCGGTACGCGTGGACCCGGAAGAGGCCGTGATGGTTCTCCTCGAAGTAGAAGGTGAAGGCGTCGAACGGGAACGTCGTGCCGAGCCACACGAACCGGTTCGGGCGGACGTCGATGCGCGGCCCGAACCGATCGGCGAACCGCTCGCGGATCCGGCTGTTCACCCCGTCGGCCGCGACAACGAGATCGCTCCCGGCGAGGGCCTCCTCCGGATCCGTCACCTCCTCCTCGAAGCGCAGGACGACGCCGAGCTCGCGCGCCCGGTCCCCCAGGATCGCGAGCAGCTTCCGGCGCGAGAGGCCGCTGAAGCCGTGTCCCCTCGACACGAGGACGCGCCCGCCGAAGTGCGCGTGGAGCTCGTCCCAGTGGGCGAGGCTGCTCCGGATCGCGTCGTAGCTCGGGCGATCCGCGTCGGCGAGGCCGTCGAGCGTCGCGTCCGAGAACACGACCCCGAAGCCGAAGGTGTCATCGGGCCGATTCCGCTCCACCACGACGACCTCGCGCCGGGGGTCTGCTTGCTTCGCCAGGAGGGCGAAATAGAGGCCCGCCGGCCCGCCGCCCACGCATGTGATCCTCAACGCCCTGCTCCTCTGCTCCCGCGTCTGCGCCCGCGCCGGAGCCTACACGAGAACGCCGGGGTACAGCGCCGCTCCGGTGGAAATCAAGGGTGGACAGGATCGAAGAACGGGATTTCCGGGACGCGCAAGAGCTGGTTCGCATCATCGCGCGATCGAGCGCGGCAGTCCGCGCCGTGACTCGGCTCGCACAGGCGGCCGGCGACGCCGTTATCAGAGACGACCACCCCACCCGATCTCATGGAGGCTCCGAGAGCGCCGCGAGCATCGGTGTCGAGCCCGACGGCCAGAGAGCGAATTCGGCGCGCTGGAGCAGATCGGTCCTCTCAATCTGACAATTGCCCTCATGGATTGGCATTGGAGGGCGGAAAATTGAACAGGGAGGCAGGGCGACGGGGAGGGAAATCGGTGGGATTTTTTTCCTCCCCGTCTCCCTGCCTCCCTGTTCAATTTCTCCGGGAAATTCGAGGGAATGCTTCTTCTGCCCTGAATGCCTCTGCATGAGCGCCCCCGGGCGACCGACGAAGGGGTTGGTCGGCGGGCGGAAGTAGGGTAAGCCTGGATCAGAAGAGCGATCGTCGGGAATACTGTAGACCGAGCCCCGAGGTGACGCCGGGGCGCACGTACCGCTCTGCTTCAAATATTCTCCTTAGCCACGATGCGGCGCATCGCCCGGGGCACGCCTCGGCATGGGCCAGGTGAATTCCACCCGAACGGCTGGTCACTCCATGAGCAAGACAGCGCCGCCCGACACCGATCGCTCGGTACCGTTCCTCCGCCGTTCCATCGCGGCCGGCATGTTCGCGATGGGGCTCGTCGGCCTGACGGCGGCTGCCTGCACCGGGCAGCTCGGCGATGGGAGCCCGGGCAGCTCGGGCAGCTCCAACGACGACAGGCCCATCGATCCGGCCACCGGGAAGCCGGCCGCGTACGACTGCCGCGAGGCCCGAACGAGCCCCGGCGTGCTGCGCCGCCTGTCCAGGGTCGAGGTCCAGCTGACCCTCCAGGACCTGTTCCAGCTCGACGAGCCGCCCGCCGTCGACAGCATCCCGGAGGACACAGGGCAGGGCGGCTTCCGGACGATTGCCGCCCTCCAGAACGTGTCGGATCAGCACCTGCGCGCCTACCTGGCGATCGCGGAGACGCTCGGGCAGGAGCTCATGGCGGACGCGGCGCGCCGGGCATCGGTGCTCGGCTGCGAGCCGGAGGCCGACGATTGCCTCGAGCGCTTCGTGCAGCGCTTCGGCAAGCTGGCGTATCGAAGGCCGCTCTCGGCCGAGGAGGCGAGCGATCTGGTCGCGCGGGCGGGCGAGGTCGCGAGGGACAGGGCGGACGCGTTCCGCTTCGTCATCGAGGCGCTGCTGACCTCGCCGAGCTTCCTGTTCAGGATCGAGGTCGGCTCGGCCGGCTCGGAGACGTCGACCTTGACGCCGCTCGAGCTCGCGTCGCGCCTGTCGTTCACGCTGTGGGGCCGGTCCCCGAGCGCGGCGCTGCTCGAGCGGGCGGAGTCCGGCGAGCTCGACAGCGACGAGGGCCTCCGCGCGGTCGCGGAGGAGATGGTCGAAGACGAGCGGACGCAGGTCTTCTTTAACGCCTTCTTCAAGCAGTGGCTGACCTTCGAGCAGCTCCGCGCGCCGGTCAACCCGGACGCGTCGTTCACGCCCGCCCTGCTCGAGGACATGATCGCCGAGAGCGAGCTCGTCCTCGGCGAGCACGCGTTCACCCCAGACGTCGACTTCCTCGACGCGCTCACCGCGAACCACACGTATGTCACCCCGGCGCTCGGCAAGTTCTACGGCCTCGAGGTGCCGGGGGACGGCGTGAGCCGCGTCGAGTTCCCGGCCGGCCACCACCGGGCGAACACGGGGCTGCTCACGCACGCGAGCCTCATCAGCGCCAAGAACGACGGTGATCTCATCGCCGTGCGCGGCCAGTGGCTCCGGGCGGCCTTCCTCTGCGAGAAGATCTCGATCCCCGCGGGGCTGCTCGAGCAGCTGGAGAGCGAGCTCTCGGGCCTGACCTATCTCGAGGTCCTCCAGAAGCGCAACACCCAGGAAGGGTGCGCCGGCTGCCATGCGCTCATCGATCCCATCGGCGTCGGCTTTGCCCAGTACGACAAGCTGGGGAAGTACGATGGGAGCATCGGTATCGACGAGTTCGGGCTGGAGCCGCGCCTGGAGGGCGCGGAAAGCGAGTCGTTCGACTCGCTCGCTGCCCTGGCGGCGGAGCTGCGGCGCAGCCCCGATCTGGCCGCCTGCGTCGCGGAGAAGCTGTTCATCTACACCCAGGGGCGCGAGCCGGCGGCCGAGGACCGCTGCGCGATCGACGCCTCCGCGGGGAGCTTCACGCAGGACGGCAACCGGTTCCGCTCCTTCCTGACCGCCATCGTGCGCTCGCCGGAGTTCCGGCTGCGGAGGGCGCCAAAGTGAGCTTTTCGCACACGGTTCGACCGACGGAAGAGGAGTGTCGCCAGTGAAGATCTCGAGAAGAGCTCTGCTCCGCGGGGCGGGTGTCGCGGTCGCCCTGCCGTTCCTCGACGTGATGCGGCCCCAGCGCGCCAGCGCCGCGCCGGCGGATCCGAAGCGCTTCGTGGCGTTCTTCGTCCCGAACGGCACGGATCCCGGGGCGTGGCACCCGAAGACGGAGGGGCCGCTCTCGGCGGAGGGGCTGCCGCCGTGCCTCGTCGACATGAACGGCTTCGACGCCGAGCGCGAGTGGCCGGCGGGGGACGCGATCTGGCGCGACGTCACCATGGTGTCCGGGGTCGACCACCAGGTGATCTGCTCCGACATCCACAGCCCGGCCATGGCGCTGTGCGCCCACTCCGACGGCGGCGGGACGGCCGTCCCGCGCAAGGCCACGCTCGACCAGTACCTCGCCAACCACATCGCGGCCGAGACCCCGTTCCGCAGCCTCAACCTGTCCCCCACGGGCGACACGGCGGTCACGCAGGGCTTCATCTCGTTCAGGGACGGCGGTCAGGTCGAGGATGCGTTCCGCGATCCGGCGAAGGTGTTCGACACGCTCTTCAGCAACATGGGCAACCCCAGCGAGGAGATGGACGACATCCGGCGGCGCCGCGCCAGCGTCCTCGACTGGGTGCGAGAGGACGCGAGGCGCCTGAACCTGCGCCTCGGCGCGGCGGACCGGGCGCGCGTGGAGCAGCACCTCGAGTCGGTGTTCGAGCTGGAGAAGCAGATCCAGTCCACGACGCAGGCGGGCTGCACCGTCCCCGGCGCGCCCACGAAGGGGCAGAGCTTGCACGGCAAGTTCAAGCAGATGATCGATCTCGGGCTCCTCGCCCTCACCTGCGACCTGACGCGGGTGCTCGTCCTGCAGTACTCGAACAGCTGGGGCCTCGACTTCGCCGGGTACGATCTGCCCGACGGCGTGGGGGACTGGAGCGACCACTTCATCTCGCACAAGCTCGGCGATCGCGACCGCGCGACCGATCTCGACGGGCTGCCGCAGGCGGAGGCGATGCGCATCGCGAACGCCCGCGTCGTCCAGACCTCGCGGTTCAAGGTGCGCCGCTTCGCCTACCTGCTCAACGCGATGAAGGCCGCCCAGACGGCGACGGGCAACCTGCTCGACGAGTCGCTCGTGCTCTACACGTCAGAGAACGGCGACGGGGACTCCCACGGTCGGACCAACATGCCCATCATGCTCGCCGGCCACGTGGGGGGGTTCCAGACAGGCCGCGCCATCAAGGCCAACAAGCCCCCGACAGGCGCGCTCCATTGCTCCATCATTAACTACTTCGGCGTCGAGCTGTCGGAGTACGGCGACCCGGCGGGCAAGCCGATCGCCGGCCTGTGAACCTCGCGCGCCGCGAGGCCCGCCCGTGACACCTCCCAGCGCTCGACCTTCGATGGGCCCGCCTGCTCGCGGCTGCTGAGCAGCTCGCTCGCCGCTGTCGGGCAGGGGACGTGCATCCAGCCCGGGCAGTGTGACGCCGCGCGGGCATGAGCGGCACAGCGTCTCCGCCGCGCGCGCGGCGGAGACGCCGTGCCGCTCAGGCCGCGCGCGTCCGCCGGGTGTGCGCGACGTGGATTCCAGAGAAGGGGGTGAGGCATGGAATCGCTGGGACGGTACTGGTGGCTGCTGGCCCTGAGGGGCGTGGTCGGGATCCTGTTCGGGATCTTGTTCTTCGTGTGGCCGATCCCATCGCTCGCCACGCTCGTGCTGCTGTTCGGCGTGTGGGCGCTGTTCGACGGCTGCGCCGCGTTCGCGTCCGCGATCAGCGGCCGCGGCGGCGTGTATTCCGTGGTCGAGGGCATCTTCGGCGTCGGGATCGCGGTGCTGACGTTCTGGCGGCCCATGATCACTGCGCTCACGCTCTACGGCGTGGTCGCCGCGTGGGCCATCGTGATGGGCATCTTCAAGATCGTCAGCGCGGTGAAGCTCCGGCACGTGATCGACAACGAGATCTGGCTCGGGCTGAGCGGCGCCGCCTTCTTGATCTTCGGCGTCATGATGGTGGCGCTCCCGGCGGCCGGCGTGCTGGCGCTCGTCTGGTTCATCGGAGCGTTCGCGATCGCCGAGGGAGCGATGCTCATCGCGCTCTCGCTGCGCCTGCGCCGCGTGCCGAGCGTTGGCGCGCCGCTGCACATGCCCTGACGCCCGGCGGCCGGCGGGACGCCATGGACCTGAGCGCGCCCGTCAATCGATCTGCAGGTGGTAGTGCGCGGGCGTCGTCTCCTCGATCACCAGGACGCCCCCGACCTCCGCGGTGCTCTCGAGGAACGCGCGCTTTTCCTTGGGCGACATGGTCCTGTTGCGCACGTCGACGGCGCCTTTGCGCAGGTGCGCGGAGACGTAGATCCCCCGGTCGATCTGGCCCTGGATGACGGCCTCCATGGCGGCCACCACCTGCTCCGGCCGCTTGCGGGAGTTCGCCTTATAAGCCTTCTTGATCTCCTGGACAGCCGCCTTGTTGCGGTAGAGCTGGAGGAGGTCCTCGCCGAGCCTGAGCTTCGTGAACATCGCCCTGGCCTGGCGGTTCGCGTCGCGTGTCCCGCTCGTGATCACGAGGTGCTCGCGCGTGCGTCGCGCGTAGCCCTGGTCGATCTGCTCGACCTTCGCGGCGATCTTCGCCGGGAGCGTCACGCCCGGGAGCACCTCGTACGGCGGCGGGGCCCACGGCTCCGTCGGCACGGCCTTCCCGAGCGCCGTCAGGGGCGGCAGCTGCGCGCGCCGCTCCTCTTCCTCCGACGGCAGCTCGTCGCACTCGGGTCGGGTCGCCGGCGCGGCGGCGCGCGGCGCGGCGCTCGCTGTCCCGGCGGCGCGCGGCGCGCTCGGGGCCCGCGGCGCGGCGCTCGCCGGCGCCGCGGGGGCGCTCGCGCCGGGCGGATCGAGGCCCGGAAGGCCGATGCTGGGCAGATCGATCGACTCGAGCCGCTCCCTGCATCCAGCCGCGCAAAGCAGCGCCGCGGCGAGGGCGCGCAGGCGGCGCGGCGGCTCCAGGGAGCGTTCCTGTGCGGCTGCTCGGCGTGTCGGAGGCGTCGGCAAAGCCGGTCCAGCGTGCCATGGCGCGCGGCGTGGGCGAAAAAAACGGCGGCGCGCGGCGTGCGGCGCGCGACGTGCGGCGTGCGGCGTGCGGCGTGCGAACGTAGACCGACTCGACGCGCGGGGCCCCGCATCGACTACACAGCTCCCCATGCCCCATGCTCCCCTGACCGGCCGTATCGCCCTCGTGACCGGCGCCGGCACCCGCCTCGGCGCCGCGACGGCCCGCGCGCTCGCGGCCGCCGGCGCCGACCTGGCCGTCCACTACGCCACGAGCGCCGCCGGCGCGGAGGTCGTCGTCGACGAGGCGCGCTCCCTCGGCCGCCGCGCCGCCGCGTTCCAGGCGGACCTCCACGACCGGGGGGCGCTCGCCGCGCTCGCCCGCGCGGTGCTCGACTGGTCGTCTGGCCGGCTCGACCTCCTCGTCCACAACGCGGCGAACTTCGATCGGGTCCCGCCGGCCGAGCTCTCCGCCGACGCGTGGGATCGCGCCATGGCGCTCAACGCGACCGCGCCGTACCTGCTCACGCTCGAGCTCGCCCCGGCGCTCCGCGCCTGCCGCGGCAGCGTGGTCGCGATGGTCTGCGTGAGCGCCGAGCGCCCCTGGAAAAATTACATTCCGTACTCCGTGTCGAAGGCCGCGCTCGCGCACCTGGTCCGCGGCCTCGCCGTGGGGCTGGCGCCGGAGGTGCGCGTGAACGGCGTCTCACCCGGGACGGTGCTGCCGCCGTCCTCCTACGACGAGGCCACGCTCGCTCGCCTCCGCGAGCGCATCCCGCTCCAGCGCATCGGCGAGGCGGAAGACGTCGCCCGCGCCGTGGTGTTCCTTGCTGAAAACGACTTCATCACCGGCCAGATCCTCGCGGTCGACGGCGGCGTCTCGGTCGCGTGACGCGCCGCCTTCTCGCACGGGTCGATCCGCCCCAGCGTGAACGGGCGCGCGCTTTGGCTTGAACGACCTCACCTGATCGACCCATAGTTCGAGCCTCATGAGCCACACGCCCGAGACCAGCGCCGCTCCCCTCCAGGCAGATCCTGCCCACAGCGCGCCCGCCGGCGGCGCCCCGGCCGAGGCGGCCGCGGCTGCGGCTCCCGGCGCGGAGGCCAAGCCGGCGAGCCACGACTCGACGCTGCCGGAGGCGCTCGTCGCGTTCATGCTGGAGCGCTGGGCGCCGGCGTCCGGTGAGCTCCCGCAGGCGATCGCGCACGCGGAGGTGTTCGCTGCCCGCCGCCGCGCCCTGTCGAAGCTCTTCCCGGCGGAGACGCTCATCATCCCCACCGGGCACGAGAAGGTGCGCTCCAACGACACGCACTACCGCTTTCGCCCAGGCTCGGACTTCTTCTACCTGACGGGCAACCTCGAGCCTGACTGCGTGCTCGTGCTGCAGCCGCAGGAGGGGGGCGGGCACCGGGACATCCTCTTCGTCGAGCCGAACCCCGGGCGCAGCGACAAGACGTTCTTCACCGATCGCGCCAAGGGCGAGCTCTGGGTCGGCCCCCGCCTCGGCGTCGAGCAGAGCCGCGCGCACTTCGGCGTCGACGAGTGCCGGGGGCTCCCCGAGCTGGACGCGTACCTGAGCGGCCTCGTCGGCACGGTGACGCGCCCCCACCGCGTGCTCCGCGGCATGTCCGAGCGCGTCGACAAGCTCCTCGCCCGGCACGATCGCGACAAGCAGCTCGGCGAGGCGCTCTCGGAGGTACGCCTCGTCAAGGACGCCCTCGAGGTGCAGGAGCTCGAGGCGGTCGTCGCGTCGACGAAGCGGGGCTTCGAGGACGTCATCCGCGCGCTCCCCCGCGCGCGGAGCGAGCGGGAGGTGGAGGGCACCTTCAACCTGCGCGCCCGGGTCGAGGGCAACGACGTCGGTTACGGGACCATCGCCGCGTCGGGCCACCACGCGTGCATCCTGCACTGGACGAGGAACGACGGCGCGCTGGAGGCGGGCAAGCTCCTCCTGGTCGACGCCGGCGTCGAGGGCAACGCGCTCTACACGGCCGACATCACCCGGACCCTGCCGATCAACGGGACGTTCTCCAGGGAGCAGCGCGAGATCTACGAGCTCGTGCTCGAGGCGCAGGAGGCGGCGATCCGCGAGGTGAAGCCGGGCAACGACTTCATGGAGCCGAACCGGGCGGCGATGCGGGTGCTCGCCCGGGGGCTCGAGCGGCTCGGCATCCTCCACGTCTCCGCCGAGGAGGCGCTCAAGGAGGACAGGCAGCTCTACCGGCGGTATTCGCTCCACAACGTGAGCCACATGCTGGGCCTCGACGTGCACGACTGCGCGCAGGCGCGGCAGCAGGTCTACAAGTTCGGCAAGCTCAAGGCGGGCATGGTGCTCACGGTCGAGCCGGGGCTGTATTTCCAGCTCGATGACGAGACCGTCCCGGCCAGGTACCGCGGGATCGGGGTGCGCATCGAGGACGATATCCTCGTCACGGAGACGGGGTATCGGAACCTGTCGAGCGATATCCCGAGGTCCGTGAGCGACGTGGAAGCGTGGATGGCGGGACTCTGGGGCACGCCGAAGTGAACTGAACGGCGGGCGGGGGAACGGTCCACGAGCGAGAAGGCGGGCGTGCCCAGACGCGGGGGCCGCCGGTGGAGGGTGGGGCCGCGCGGGAGGGCGGCGGGGGTCCCCCCACAAACTCGCGCCTTTTGGGGGCTACTGCCACACAGGAGGGTGGGGTGGGGCTGGGGGCGACTCGCTTCGATGCGGGCCGGCGCTCGGGTTTGTGGGGCCCACCCCCGCCGCCCTCCCGCGCGGCCCCACCCTCCACCGGCGGCTCTGCCAGGAGGAGCGGTGAGCGGGAGCTTGGGCAGCCGAGCTCGGGCTTGAGGGGATGGGGCGGTGTTCCAGGAAGTCCGTGGTTGGGGGTGGCGCCATCGGGACACGGCGACGGGGGCGAGGGGGGCTGGCGCACGGACGCAACGGGCGCGGCGAGGATGCTGGAGCGATGGCTGCTCGCGGGCGGCGGCGCTACCCTGGCGATGAGGAGACCCGCATGCACACGTCTCGCCTTCTGCGTTGGCCAGGGACCGCAAATGTCCGAACCGGACGCGCGCTCGCGACGTCGCTGCTCGCTGCGACCGCGCTGGTCGCCGTGTCGGGCGCGGTCAGGGCCGACGACGGGACGGACAGCCAAGGCGCCGGGGCCGCCCTCGCGGCGCGCTCGCCAGGGATGCTCGAGCCTCGCCTCCCCGGGTACGTCAACCCCGCGCTGCCCGTCGACGTCGGCCCGTCGCTGCGCGGCACGGACCTCCTTGTTGAACCGGTCGCGACCGCGGGGGAGCCGCTGCACGGCCTGGCCTCCGAGCTCGACGAGACCAGCTACGACATCCCCGGGCAGATCGTCGTCGACGCGCGCGACGACCTCGATGACGCCTCGCTCGCGGACCTCGTGCGCGACTTCTCGCTGCGCGTGATGCCGACGGCGCTCACGTCACAGACCAGGATCCAGATCGCCACGGTGGACGGGCCGGTCAGCGCGACGCTGGAGCGGCTCGCGCGCGATCCGCGCGTGGAGGCGGCGGAGCCGCTCGCCTGGGTGCGCGCCTCGTTCGTCGCGAACGACCCGCTGATGAAGGACCAGTGGCACATGGCGCGCGTGGGCGCCGAGCGCGCGTGGGACTTCGCCTCCGGCCGCGGCGTCACCGTCGCCGTCGTCGATACGGGCATCGCGTGCGAGGACCACGGGCCCTTCACCAAGGGGACCGACCTGGCCTCGACCGAGTGCGTGGAGGGATGGAACTTCGTCACCAAGACGAACCACGCGAACGACGACCAGGGGCACGGCACGCACGTCGCCGGGACGATCGCGCAGTCGACCAACAACGGCCTCGGCGCCGTGGGGCTCGCGTTCCACGCGCGGCTCATGCCGGTCAAGGTGCTGAACGAGAGCGGCTGGGGCACGACCGCCGACGTGGCCGACGGCATCCGGTGGGCGGCCGAGCACGGCGCCCAGGTCATCAACCTGAGCCTCGGCGGCCCGCGCAACTCCAAGGTGCTCCAGAGCGCGATCGACGACGCGGTCGCGCGCGGCGCGGTCGTCGTCGCGGCGGCCGGCAACACCGGCGGGCGCGTGCAGTTCCCCGGCGCCTCCGATGGCGTCATCGGCGTGAGCGCCACCGACGCGAACGACAAGATCGCGCGGTTCTCCTCGCGCGGCCAGGGCGTCGACGTCGCCGCGCCCGGCGTGAACGTCACCCAGCAGACCATCTGCAACCGCGGGCGCGACAAGTGCCAGAATTTCTACGCGTACAGCGGCACCTCGATGGCCGCGCCCCACGTGGCCGGCGCGGCGGCGCTGCTCGTGAGCCTCGGCGTGACGGACCCGCGCGCAGTCGAGGACGCGCTCCGCGCAGGCGCGCGCGTCGTCGACGAGTCCGACGGCGGCAAGCTCCTCTACGGGGCCGGCATCCTCGACGCCGCGAGCTCGGTCGTGCGCGTGACGCAGAGCCACATCGTGGTGCGGCTGCTGGCGCTGCTGGTGCTCGCGACGTGGGTCGCGCGCCGCGCGCGCAAGAAGGACGCGACCGCCACGAGCCCGTGGCGGGCGAGCTTCCTCCTGCCGGCGCTCGCGGCGGGGCCGGGGCTGTTCTTCTTCGCGCCGTGGCTCCTGCCGCGCGTGGAGCTCGCCGTCGACGTGCTGGCCCGGCCGATCGCCGACCTCGACCTGCTGATCGGCGCGTCGGTCCACCGCTGGCTGCCGCTCGCCAACGCGCTCGTCCCGCTCGGCCTCACGGCGCTCTTCTTCGGCGTGAAGCGGCTCCGGCCGGCGATCGCGGGCTTCGCCGTCGGCACGGCGGCCTACCTCACGTCGGTCGTCCTGCTCGGCGAGGCCGCCGGTCCCTTCGGCAGGATGGCCCTCGTCGTGTGGTGCGCGGTCAACGCCGCGGCCTGCCTCTGGATCGCCCGGACCAACCTGTCCACGCGCTGAGCCGGCGCCTGCCGCGCTCGCTCCACGGCCGGGCGGCGCGCCCGGCCGCCATGACCACCCTGCAAAAACGAGCTAGGATGCCGGCGATGCGGTCCGGCACCTTGCTCCTACCTTTCATGCTGCTCCTCGGGGCGTGCGGCGGCTCCTCCAGCGAGACGCCGTGGCCCGCCGAGCCACGGGGCCCCGCGCTCGGTCCCTCGGACGAGGCGTCGCCGGACGGGACGGCCGACCCGAGCGCGGCCCCTCGAGGCGCGGGCGAGGGCCCGGCGAACGAGGCCGACGCCGGCCGGTGAACCGGCGGCGGAGGATGGCATGGCGGACATCCGGACGGCAGGCGCGCAGCGGAGGGCCTGGCTCTCCGCCGCGCTGCTCTCCGTCGCGCTGCTGGTCATGCCGCTCCTCGTCTGGCTGCTCCTGCCGCGCCCCAGCCCCGTGATGCCGCTCCGGCGCGAGCCGGCCGCCGCGCTGCTCCCTCCACCGCAGCCGGAGCTCACGGCGCCGCGCGAGGTCGAGGCGCCGCCGGCACCGCCCGCGCCGCCAGCGCCCCCACCGCCGCCGCGCGAGGTCACGGCCGCGAGCGTGGGGCCGGTCCGCGGCGTCGTGCTGGATCCGGAGGGCCACCCCAGCGCTGGCGCCATGGTCAGCTGCCGCGAACCGCCGGGCGCATCGGCCAGCGCCGACGGCGAGGGGCGCTTCGAGCTGCCGCCCGAGGCCGACGGCTGTACCGCCACCGCCGCGCAGCCTCCGTACGGCGACGCCGAGCCCACGCGCCTCGCCGCGGGCCGCGACAACGTCCTTCGCCTGCTCGCCGCGGGCGCGATCGTGGGCGAGGTCGTGGATCCATCGGGCAGGCCCGTCGAGGCGTACCTCCTGGCGATCGAGTCGTTCACGCCCGCCGGGTCCGGCGCGCACGCGGGCGTGAACGGCCGCGCGCGCAAGGTGTCGGATCCGGGCGGCGCGTTCCGGTGGGACGCGCTCGCCCCGGGCCGCTACGTGCTGACGGCGAGCTCGGCCGGACGCCCGCCTGCGCGGAGCCGGCCCGTCGACGTCGAGGCGGGCCGCGCCGCCGAACGCGTGCGGATCGTGCTGGCGCAGGGCGCGACGCTGAGGGGCAGGGTCGTCGACGCCGCGTCGCGCGCGCCGGTCGTCGAGGCCCAGGTCGAGCTCGACTCCGCGACCTCGTCGGGCGCGAACGCGATCTCGCTCGCGCTCACCGACGCGAACGGCGACTACGAGCTCGAAGGGGTGCCGGCCAGCGGCCCGTTCTCGGTGCGCGTGCGCCACCAGCAGTACATGGCCAAGATCGTGTCCGGCCTCGACGCGCGCGGCGCGCAGTCGACGCGCGTCGACGTCGAGCTCCGCCAGCTGGACGACGGCGGGGCGCGCGAGGAGCTCACGGGCATCGGCGCGATGCTCTCGCTCGCCTCGGGGCGCGTGATCATCGCAGGCGTCGTCGAGGGAGGGCCCGCGGCGTCCGCCGGGCTCCTGGCGGGCGACGTCATCGCCCGCATCGACGGCCGGCCCACGACGGAGCTCGGGCTCACCGACTGCATCCAGCGCCTCCGCGGCCCGGCGGGGACGGTCGTCTCGGTCGGCGTGGAGCGGGAAGGGCGCACCCTCGACGTGACGATACGGCGCGACGTCGTGGTTCGGTGAACGGCCGCGCGCCGAGGTGCTAAGGGTCGGTCCATGTCCACGCGCCCTACCGCGCTTCCCCCGGCCGGAGCTCCGGACGTCCTCTACCTCGTCGACCTGTCGGGCTACGTCTTCCGCGCCTACCACGCGATCAGCCCGCTCTCGAGCCCGAGCGGCGAGCCGACCCACGCGACGTACGGCACCGTCGCGATGCTCACGAAGCTCGTGGAGGAGCGGAAGCCCGCGTACCTGGGCGTGGCGATGGACTCGCCGGGCAAGACGTTCCGCGACGAGCTCGACCCCCGCTACAAGGCGCACCGGCCGCCGCCGCCGCCCGACCTCGGGGTGCAGATGAGCCGGTGCCGGGAGATCGTCGAGGCGTACCGCATCCCGATCTTCATCCAGGAGGGCCTCGAGGCGGACGATCTCGTCGCCGTCGCCGTCGCGCGGGCCAGGGAGCGGGGGCTGCGCGTCGTCATCGCGTCGAGCGACAAGGATCTGATGCAGCTCGTCGACGGCGAGCAGGTGATGCTCTGGGACGCGATGCGCGACAAGGTCTACGGGCACCCCGAGGTCATCGCGAAGTTCGGGGTGCCGCCGGAGCAGGTGCGCGACCTGCTCGCGCTCGTCGGCGACACCTCGGACAACGTCCCTGGCGTCCCCGGCGTGGGCCTGAAGACGGCCGCCGAGCTGCTCGCGCAGTTCGGCTCGCTCTCGGCGATCTACGAGCGCATCGGCGAGGTCAAGAAGCCCCGCATCCGGGAGTCGCTCCAGCAGAACGAGGCCGACGCGCGCCTCTCGCAGAAGCTCGTGACGCTCGACGGCGGCGCGCCCGTGTCGCTCGACCTCGAGACGCTGCGCTACGGCGGCGCGGACACCGGCAGGCTCCGCGAGCTCTTCACCGAGCTCGGCTTCTCGCGCTTCCTGAAGGCGGTCCGCGCCCCCGAGCCGACCGCGCGCGCGGCGACCTACCGGGTCCTGACGACGCGCGAGGAGCTCGAGGCCTTCGCCAGGTCGGCGCGCGCGGCCGGCCGCCTCGCCCTCGACGTGCTCGCGACGAGCCGCGAGCCGATGAGCGCCCACGTCTGCGGCGTCGCGCTCGCCTGCGAGCCGGGGCAGGCCGTGTACGTCCCGCTGGGCCACCGCTACCTCGGCGCGCCGGCCCAGCTCTCGATGAGCGACATCGACGCGGTGATGGGCCCGCTGCTCGCCGACCCCGAGCTCCCGAAGGTCGGCCACGACGTCAAGTTCTGCGAGGTGATCCTCCTGCGGCACCGCATCGGGCTCGTGGGCGTCTCCTTCGACACGATGCTGGCGAGCTACCTGCTCGATCCCGAGGCGAAGAACCAGCTCCACGAGCTCGCCGAGCGCGAGCTCGGCGCCAAGATGCAGACCCTCGACGAGGTGGCCCCGAAGCGCCGCGGCCAGGCGCAGCGCGCCCTCGACGAGATCGAGCTCGGCGAGGCGTCGAGCTACGGGGCCGCGTTCGCCGACGTCGCGCTGTCGCTCACCGACCGGCTGCGCCCGCGGCTCCGCGCCGAGAAGCTCGAGGACCTGCTCGTGCAGATCGAGCTGCCCCTCTCCGCCGTGCTCGCGGAGATGGAGCTCACGGGCGTCCTCGTCGATCCGCAGGCGCTCGCGCAGCTCGGCGCGCAGATGACGACCGAGCTCGCCGCGCTGGAGCAGAAGGCGCGCGAGATCGTGGGGCACGACATCAACCTGGCGTCGCCGAAGCAGCTCGAGGCGGTCCTGTTCGACGAGCTCAAGCTGCGCTCCCAGCGCAAGACGAAGACCGGCCGCTCGACCGACGCCGACGTGCTCGAGGCGCTCTCGGAGGAGCACCCGTTCCCCGGGGTGGTCCTCGAGCACCGCGCCATCGCCAAGCTCAAGGGCACGTACGTCGACGCGCTGCCGCGCCTCGTGCACCCGGGCACGGGCCGGATCCACACGCGCTGGGGCCAGGCCGTGGCCGCGACAGGGCGGCTCTCGTCGCAGGACCCGAACCTGCAGAACATCCCGATCCGCACGGAGCTCGGCCGGATGATCCGGCGCGCGTTCGTGGCGCCGCCCGGGAGCGTGATCGTGAGCGCCGACTACTCCCAGATCGAGCTGCGCGTCCTCGCGCACCTCTCGAAGGACCCGGTGCTCGTCGACGCCTTCCGCACCGGGCAGGACGTGCACGTGCGCACGGCCATGGAGATCTTCGGCGTGGACCAGGCGGGGGTCACCGCCGAGATGCGCCGCCGGAGCAAGACGATCAACTTCGGCGTGATCTACGGCATGGGCGAGTCGGCGCTCGCCAAGCGGCTCGACATCTCGCGGGCGGAGGCGGCGCGCTTCATCGACGCCTACTTCGCGCGCTACCGGGGCGTGCACGAGTTCATGGAGGGGACGATGGCCGAGGCGAAGCGCTCCGAGTCGGTGCGGACGCTGCTCGGCCGGCGCCGCTTGCTCCCGGATCTGCGCAGCAGCGACCGCATGCGCCGCGCTCAGGCGGAGCGCATCGCGCAGAACACCCCCATCCAGGGGACGGCGGCGGATCTCCTGAAGCTCGCGATGGTGCGCGTCCCGCGCCCCGTCGTGCCTGGCGCGCGCATGGTGCTCACGGTGCACGACGAGCTCGCGTTCGAGGTGCCGGCCGAGGCCGTGGACGAGGCCAAGGCGAAGGTGCGGGAGGCCATGGAGTCAGTCTTCCCGCTCGACGTCCCGCTCGTCGTCGACGTCGGCCACGGACCCACCTGGGCCGACGCTCATTGAAGGGGCGGGCACCCGCTTCGGAGACGGGCCCATCTCGGCGTTTTCGGTGCTCAGCGTACCGGAGTACGCTTCCGCGCCGAAAACGCCGAGCTGGACCCGTCTCCTGTGCGGGTGCCCGCCCGCTGGCGTCATGGAGGGAGAGGAGAGAGGGGCGGAGAGAAGAGGCGCGCTCTCCGGGGCTGTGACGGCGGCGGCGGGACGGCAGCGAGGGTCTACTGCAACGGGGGGCTACGGTGTTGCGGGGAGACAAAACGACGACGCCCGCTGCACCTTGCGGTGAGCGGGGCGTACGTGCGGAAGGGGTGTTCTCAGCTCGCGGCGGTCTTGGCAGCGACGCTCGCCTTGTGAAGGGCGAGGGCGAGGCGGCTCTTCACGCGCGACGCGCGCTTGGCGGGGATCGTCCCCTTCGACGCGGCACGATCGAGCGCGCTCACCGCGGTGGTCACCGGCGCAGCGGACTCTTGCGGAACGCCCTTCAGCGCGGTGCGCGCCTTCTTGACGGTCGTGCGGAGCTCCGACTTGATGGCGCGATTGCGCGCGGTCCTCGTGATGCGCTGGCGGTTGCGCTTGTCGGCAGATGCGTGATTGGCCATGAGAAAAGCTCTCCTACTTCTTCGCCTGCGCCTCGGCGGGCGTGGCAGCGCGCAGGGCGTCCGGCGCGTTCTGGTCGTAACCCGCCGGATGGATCGGGAACGCGGGGGTGCCGTGTGCGCGCTCGAAGCGCTTGCGGCGGGTACCCGCCGTGCGCGCCTTGCGCCGGCGGATGCGCTGGGTTTGCTGAGTCGCGGAAACCATGGGGGCGCGCATTCTACCCACGGGGGGGGCTGTGTCAACCGGGAGGTTTTCTGCCCTCCGCGAGGGCGCGTCGGCGTGCGGGTGCGTGGTCAGGGCTAGGGCCGGATCGTCGCGCTGACCGAGAAGGACGGCTTGGAGAAAGGACCCACGTTGGCGCCCTTGAGCGCGGACTGCACGCAGCTCGACTGGCCGTTCGACGCCGCCCACCCGCTGACGCTGACCTTGCTCACCTGGCCTGTCGACGAGAACGTGATCTGCGCGCGCGACACGTCGTTCGCGCCCGCGACGCACGCCTTGGCGCTGCCCATGACCGAGCCGAGCGCGGCCTGCACCGAGCCCTGCGACGGCTGCTCGGGGATGTTCTGCTGCCGGAGCGGACCCGACGCCGGCACCGGCGCCTCCGAGACGACCGAGGGCTGCCGCTCCGCATCGTCGCCCACGGCCGCCTGCATGGCCGAGGGGAGGTCCCCCGGCTTGCCAGCCGCCACCGGCGCAGCCGCCGTCTTTCCCTGCTCGGGCTTCGGCGACGCGACAGGCGTGGCCGGCGCCTCGACGGCCGCCGGCGCAGGAGCTCCGCCGCCGGCGGGAGCGGCGTGCGCCTTGGGCGCCGCGACGAGCTTCTCCTCCGCTTGCACAGGCTGCTCGACCACCGCGCGCTCCTCCGGCGCCGCAGCGACCGGAGCCGCCGGCTCCACCCGCGTGTCGCCGCGCGGCGCGGCGGGCGCCGCGACGGTGGTCGGCGCGGGCGCCGCGGTCGCCACGATCTCCTGCTGCGGCGGCGCTGTCGTCTTCACCATGACCGCGATCGCCGCCGCCAGCCCCAGGGCCGTGACGGCCACACCGGCGATCATCCCGCCAGATCGCTTCTTCGCTGGAGCCGCGGCCACGGGCGCGGACGGGGCGCGGCGCGCCGCCACCGGCATGACCGCCGCCGCCTTCGCGTCCTCGAACCGAGCCGTCGCGCCGTGCCGCGCCGTTTCGGAGGCCTCCACCTCCGAGGGCGCCGACGCGTTGAGCCGGTTCAGATCGATGACCCCGGAGTCCTCGGGCACCCCCTCCGCCGGCCGCAGGGACGGCGACGACGCGCGGGAGCCGCCGGAGAGCGAGCCGCGCCCCGGCAGCGGGGACACACGCCCTGGCGGCGCCGAGCTGCGTCCCGAAGCCGGCAGCGGGGTCGAGAGCGCAGCGCCGCTCATCGCGGGTATGCCGCTCGCGCGACCCGGCGCCTGGCTGACCCGCTCGGCGATCTCCTTCAGCGACTGGCGCCTCTTCTCCGGCGGCCGCGACAAGGTGCCGCCCGACAGGCTCTCAGGCTTCGAGGCCCTGGCTGCTTGTGATCCGTCCCCCATGGTGCTGCGTTCTCCTGACGCGCGTGCTTCGCGCGAAGCGTCCTCTGCCTGCTCCTCGCCTGGCGCTGCGGTGAGGTCGGGGGGGGCGAGCAGGTCGGCTGCCGCCGCGGTGTCCTCCGAGCGCCGGGAGATGGCGGCCTCGACGATGTGAGCGGCCCGCGTCTCCCACGCCTCCTCGTCGTTCGTCGAGGGCGCGGGGGCAGGCCAATCGTTGAGCATCCCGTCGAGGTCGAGCTTGTCGGTGACGTTCATTCGGCGTCCCCTCCGAAACCGCGCTCCGCGAGGTATGCACGGAGCTTGCGGCGCGCCTCGTGGACGCGCCAGGCGACTGTTCCTTCCGGACAACCCAGGATCCTGGAGGCATCTTCGTGGGGCACGCCGTCGATGCACACGAGGATGAGCGTCGTCCGCAGCGTGTCCGAGAGCGCGTCGATGCCGTCGCAGAGCGCGGCCGCGAGCTCGCGCCGCTGGGTCGACGCGGCCGGATCGACGCCGTGGCTCGGGCGCGTCTCGAGCAGCAGCGCCTCGATGCGCGGATCGTCCGCGGGGGTCGAGTTCTTGCTCGGCTTGCGGGCCCGGATCATGTTGAGCGAGAGGTTCACGGCGATCCGGTAGAGCCAGGTGAACGGCTCGCTCCGGCCATCGAACCGGTCGAGCGCCTGGTAGGCCCGGACGAAGGTCTCCTGCGTCACGTCCTCTGCCTCCGCGCCCGAGCGGACAAGGTGGAACGCCAGCCGGAAGATGCGCTTCTGATATCGACGAACCAGCACCCCGAACGCCTGGGCGTCTCCGCTCCGGGCTTGATCGACGAGCTCACGATCGGTGGGTTTGGCCATCCTAGCCGCCTCGGGGTGCGAGTTGTCTCCCGCGCACGGACGACAGCGCAGCCGCGGACACCTCCTCGCGACGGCCCCCGACCGTCTCGGCGAGAGAAGCCCCTCGCGGCGAGCCCCGCTTCGCGAGCGCGAAGCCGGGCGATGAGGAGGCAAGTTCCACGTTCAGGCGCGCGAAGATAGCCGAACACTCCTCTTAGGACAAACCATGCGCCCGGAGCTTGGGCGCCGTGATGACCTCGTCGACCGGCGGGCGATACGCCCGCGCTGGCACTTCGAAAGCCTGCGCGGCGTCGCCCGGCCCACCGCGCGCCGCGCAGGCGTGAGAACGAGCGCCGCGCAGGCGTGAGAACGAGCGCCGCGCAGGCGTGAGAACGAGCGCCGCGCAGGCGTGAGAACGAGCGCCGCGCAGGCGTGAGAACGAGCGCCGCGCAGGCGTGAGAACGAGCGCCGCGCAGGCGTGAGAACGAGCGCCGCGCAGGCGTGAGAACGCGCGCCGCGCAGGCGTGAGAACGAGCGCGGCCGTCGCCGGCGCACGGCGCCGCCGCCCGTTCCGCTGCTATGGTCGGCGGATGCAACGCTTCTCGAGCTGGATGCGCACCCTGGGGCTCATCGCTGCGGCCTTCGCAGGAGGGGCGGCGACTTCCCACCTCGCGGGCGCGAGCACACAGGCGCAGAGCCCCTACGCTCCGCTCGATCAGCTCGCGCGCGTGCTCGTGCTCGTCGAGAACAACTACGTCGAGCCGGCGCAGCGCAGCAAGATCCTCGACGGCGCCATCAAGGGGATGGTCGCGGAGCTCGACCCGCACTCGGCGTACATGAACTCCTCGGAGTTCGCCCAGTTCCAGGAAGAGACGGGGGGGACGTTCGGCGGCGTCGGCATCGAGGTCGACGCCAAGGACGACAACATCACCGTCATCGCGCCGATCGAGGGCTCGCCGGCGGCGCGGGCGGGCATCCGCCCCGGCGATCAGATCCTCGCGATCGACGGCCGCCCCGTCCGCGGCGAGCGCCTCGACAAGCTCGTGAAGATCATGCGCGGGGCGCCCGGCTCCCGGGTGAAGCTCACGATCCGCCGGCAGGGCGCGCCCGAGCCCCTCTCGTTCGACCTCACGCGGGAGCAGATCCACGTCACGAGCGTCGCGGCGAAGCGCCTCGACCGGGACATCGCGTACGTCCGCGTGAAGCAGTTCCAGGAAGGCACCCACGAAGAGATGCTCCGCGCCGCGGCGAAGCTGCGCGCCGCATCGAAGGCGCCGCTGGCCGGCGTCATCCTGGACCTGCGCAACAACCCCGGAGGCCTCGTCAACGAGGCCGAGGCCGTGGCCGACGAGCTCCTCTCCTCGGGGACGATCTACTCGACGCGCCAGCGCAACCAGGTCGTCGACGAGGCGAAGGCGCACGACGGCGGCGCGTTCGCCTCGCTGCCCATCGTCGCGCTCGTGAACGAGTACTCCGCGAGCGCCGCCGAGCTCGTCGCGGGCGCCCTGCAGGACAGCGGGCGCGCCGTGCTCGTCGGCGCGAGGACCTTCGGCAAGGGGTCGGTGCAGACGATCTACGAGCTGCCCGGCGGCGCCGGGGTCAGGCTCACGACGATGCGCTACTACACGCCGAACGGGCGCTCGATCCAGGCCCAGGGCATCCGGCCGGATGTCGTCATCGAGAGCGCGGCGCAGCAGGCCCCGGCCGCCATCCTCCGCGAGCAGGACCTCGAGGGACACCTCCCCGCCGAAGGGGCGATCGGCGACCGTTCGCCGAGGGCCGTGCTCGTGGAGAAGCGCGCCGAGACGGCCGCGGGGGCCGGCCCCGAGGGCGACATGCCCTCCGATCCCACCCGCGGGAGCGACTTCGCGCTCGCCGTCGGGTACCAGCAGCTCCTCCGCGCCATCCCGGCGATCCGCCAGCGCTGAGGATCGCGCGTCGAGCGACCTGCGCCGGGCGCCGCTCGACGCGCGTCAGGCCTCGGCGCCGGCGCGGAGCCCGGTCGTCACCGCGTCGAGCACGGTGCGCGCCCTCCCCGCGATGGTCGCCCCGGCCGCGAGGATCCCGGGTGCGGCGCGGACGCCCTCGCACCGCACCCCCACCGCCTCCAGCGCGCCGAGGCGCTCGCCGCGGGGCCACGCGACGACGTCGAGCTCCGGGCCCTGCATGGAGCTCACCACGCCGAACGCGCCGCGATCGTCGCCCATCGTGACGGGCGCCGCGATCGAGAGCGCGAACGGCGCGGCGCCGCGCGCGGGGAAATCGGCGCCGGCGCCGCTCTCGGGCGGCGTGTACGCGATCCCGCCGCCGGCCAGGCCGCCGATCGCCAGGACTACCCCGTCCGCCGCGAGCGGCACGTCCTCCCCCTCGACGTGGATCGTGACGCCTTCGTCGGGCGCCCCTGGTCCCGGGTGCCCGCCGCCCACCGCGCGCACGCGGCCGTGGCGCTGAGCCGCCCCGATCGCCGCGAGCAGCGCGTCGCGCGCCGCCTCGAAGCGCAGCCCCGCCGGCGAGCCGGCGCCCATCAGCGCCTCGCCCACCGGGACGCCGAGGCGGGCCGCGAGCGCCTCGGCCCGCGGAGCGCTCGCGCCGAGCCACGGGCCGAGCAGGATCGCCCCCGCGCCGCCCGCGCCCTCGAGCGCCTGGCGGAGCCGATCGAGGAGCCAGGCGAGCCGCGCCGGATCGTCGTGCCGGGCCGCGAGATCGCCGTCGGCGATGTGCCGCTCGTCGTCGAAGCGCAGGACCGGCGCGTCGACCGGCAGGAAGCGGAGCCCCCGCGCCCGGGCGAACGGCTCGTCCGTGAGCGCCTCCGCGAGCGCGTCCGCGTCCCACGCGGCGCGCGCCGCGCGCGGGACGAGGACGCGCGTGCGGCGGAGCGGGCCGAGGTCGAGCAGCGCGCGATCCCTGCCGCGGGCGGGGCGGATCCGCCCCGCGACGGTCGCGAGGCGCACGCCCGCCGCCTGCGGCAGCTCCCACAGGCCGAGCTCCGCCGCGAACTGCCTCGCCGCCGGCGCGAGATCGCTCGCGGGCAGGTCGCCGCCGAGCAGCCGCGACGCCCGCTCGATCTGCTCCCACGGCGCGTCGTCCACCGCGCCGCCCGCGAGCGCCGTCTCGCCGACGCCCGCGGAGATCACCGTGACCCGGGCCCCGCGCCGCCGCGCGCTCCACGCGGCGGCGAGCCCGGCGACGCCGGCGCCGATCACGAGGATCGATCGCGCCACGCCCTCTCCTCCGGCTCCCTCGCGGCGCGCTGCCCGCGACGATCGGCGTCCTCGCACGCCGCCGCCGGCTCGTCGTCCGCGGGCGCGCCGAGCTCCGACCTGACGCTGGCGATCGCGAGGGCCTCCTGCCGCGCCTGCTCCGGGCCGAGCGCGACCGCGCGGGTCACCGCCTGCCGCGAGAGGAAATTCGCCGCCTGCCGCATCCCGTCGCGCGGCGGGAGCGAGAGCTCCTGCGCCACGATCTGCCCGCACCGCGCCGCGCAGCGCATGCCCCCGCACGCGCCCAGGCCGAGGCGCGTGCGGCGCGCGACGTCGGCGACGCTCCGGGCGAGCTCGTGCCGGAGGACATAACGCACCTCGGCCTCGATCACGGGCTCGCAGGGGCACACCGTCGCGGCCTCGCGCGGCCGCTGCCGCACGCGCTCCTCGATCCGGAGCGCGCGCGAGCCGTGCCGGTACACGAGCCGCCGGGCGGCCACCGCGTCGATCTCCATCCGCCGCGAGAGCGCGAGCGCGTCCACCGCGCGATCGCCGCCGGGCAGCGCGGTCGTGTGCGTCACGCAGCGGGCGCCGAGGTCGAAGCGCCGCGAGAGCACGTCGGTCATCTCCTCGGCGAAGAGCCGGAAGCTGGCCAGCTTGCCGCCGATCATCGAGTAGAGGCCCGGCGCGCCGTGCGCCGCGTGATCGACGATCTGGTGCTCGCGCGAGAGGGCGTCCTCGGTGGGCCCGAACGCGTAGAGCGTGGGCCGCACGCCCGCGAACGTGCCGATCGCGCGCGCCTCGTGGATCTGCGGGAACACGCGGGCGATGCCCTGGACCAGGTACCTGACCTCCTCGCTCGTCGCGCGGACCTGATCGAGATCGCCGTAAAAATCGTCGTCGGTCGTGCCGATGACGCTCATGTTCTCCCACGGCTCGAGGAAGATCTGACGGCCGTCGATCGTCCTCGCCATGATCGCGTAGTTGGTGAGGCGCCGGTCGAACACGACGTGCACGCCCTTGCCGGGCCGCACGCGCGAGCTCGCGGCGGGGAGGCCGGCGAGGGACGATGTGATCGGCGACCACGCGCCCGTCGCGTTCACGACCGTGCTCGTGCGGAGCCGCCCGCCTTCGCCCGTCGTGCGGTCCCGGTAACGGACGGCGACGACCTCACCGGTGTCCTCGCGGCGCTCGATCCGCTCGACCGTGTGCCCCACGTAGACCTTGGCCCCGCGCTCGATCGCGTCGACCGCGTTGGCGACGCAGAGCCGCGCGCCGTCGATCCCCCACTCGTCGAAGCTGAAGCCGCCGACCAGGTCGCCGCGCAGCCCCGGCTCGAGCCGGCGGAGCTCGTCGGGCTTGAGGCGCGCGTGCGGCTTGCCGCGCTTGAGCGGCTGGTAGTTGTCGTACGCCTCGAAGAAGGCGTCCGCGAGCGGGTAGAGGAGGCGCCCGTGCCGCGCGTTCTCGAACGGGACGAGGAAGGGGATCCGGAAGAGCAGGTGCGGCGCGATCGCCTGGATGTGGCCCGAGTCGCGGCACGATTTCTCGGTCACCTGCGGATCGCTGGTCAGGTACCTGAGCCCGCCGTGGATCATGCCGCTCGAGTTGCCGCTCGCGCCGAACGCGAGATCGTTGCGCTCGAAGAGGGCGACCCTCAGGCCCCGCTGCGAAGCGTCCCGCGCGACCCCCACGCCGTTCACGCCGCCGCCGATGACCACGACGTCCACGTCGGTGTCCGCGCGGCGAGCCGGTCTTGCGGCGCTCGAGAGGAGGATCGTCACCTGCGGCGTATAGCATGCCAGAATTTTTCCACGAGCGGGCCCGGCCTCGCGCGCGGCGCTGCGAATGCTGCGCGAAGGCTGGAGGAGCCGGCCGTCAGCCGCGGACGCGGATGGCCCAGGTCAGCTTCGCGAGGCTGCGCAGCACGTTCGGGACGCGGCGGGTGAGGTTGATCGAGGGGCGCCGCTTCTCCAGCACGCGGACGGGGATCTCCTCGATCCGCAGGCCAGCGCGGTAGGCGCGGATGACGAGCTCGCTGGCGAAGACGTCCTTGTCCACGACGCAGTCGCGCGCGACCCCGAGGAGCGGCTCGCGCAGGAACGCCTTGAGCCCGTGCGTGTCCGTCCCACGGAAACCGAGCGTGGCGCGGAGGAGCCCGTTGTACACCTGGCTCGCCGCGTGCCGCGCCCACGGGCGATCGTCGCGCGCCCCCTGGATGAGCTTGGACCCGATCACCATGTCGACGCCGCCTGCCCGCAGCATCGCGATGGCGCGGCGGTGGAAATCCACGTCGCAGAGGTCGATCTCGTCGCAGAGCACGAAGCGCCCGCGCGCCCGCTCGATGCCCGCGCGGAGCGCGGCCCCGTAGTTCGGCTCGCCGATCGAGAAATGCCGCACCTCCGGGTACTTCTGCGCGAGCTCGCCGGCGATGCCGAGGGTCCCGTCGCGCGAGCCGTTCTCGGCGAGCACGAGCTCCCAGCGCCAGCCGAACGGCGAGAGCCGCTCGCGCAGATCCACGACGGCGGCGTGGAGGATCGCCTCCTCGTTGTAAACGGGGATGACGATGGAGATCTCCGGCGATCCGCCCGCGTCCTCGCGATCAGGCGCGGCCGTGCTCACGGCGCGCCTCCGAGGAGCGCGCGCGCGCGGTGCGCCGCGTCGCGCCCGAAGTGGAGCGCGTCCTCCATCGAGGAGTAGTTCCAGCCGCCGTAGCGCCCGCACGAGAGGATGCGCTGGCCCTCGAGGAACGGCCGCACCGCCTCCAGCGAGCCGAAGTAGCTGTGATCGAACACGACGTACGCGTGATCGATGCGGCGCAGGCGGGCGAAGCGGATGGCGCTCGGGGCGGGGATGAGGCCCATCTCGACGAGGCCTTCGGCGACGCGGGGGAGCAGCGCCGCGAGATCGGGCTCGGCGCGATCGGCGAGCTCGACGTAGAGGCCGGCCTTGCCTGGCGGGGCCATGGCGGCGGAGAAGTGGGAGTAGCAGCCCACGCGGTAGAACGGGTACTTCGCCTCCGGGACGTACACCCAGTGCAGCGGCTGCCCGCACGGGGTGTCCAGCGCCACGTCGAGGTAGTAGAGGTGCGTGCAGCGCAGCCGGGAGGCCGCCTCGCCGACGGCGCGAGGCGCGTCCGAGAGGAGCCTGACGAGCGCGGGCAGCGGCGCGGACGAGACGAGCACGTCGTACCGGACGATCTCGTCGTCGAACACGAGCTCCCGCGCGCGCCAGTCGATCGATCTGGGAGAGCGGCTGAGCTCGATCGCCGGCGTTCGCGCGTCCCGTGGCCGCTGCTCGGCGAGCGCCCGCGCGAGCCCGTGCGTCAGCTGCCCGATGCCGAGCCGCGGGTAGAGGAACCTCGCGTTGTAGCCGAGCTCCCGGTCGTTCAGCCCGACCGCCCCGGCGAGCACGTCCTCCAGCTTCGGTATCGGGACGAAGCGGGAGCACCAGTCGGCGGTGATCTCGCTCGGGTGCACGCCCCAGAGGCGGCTGTTGTAGGGGATCATGAAGTGGCGGCTGATCCCCTCGCCGAAGTGCGCCAGACAGAACTCCTCGAAGTTCCTGGGCAGAGGTCTGTCCTTGGCGAAGTGCGCCTCGATGAAGCCGCGGAGGCAGTCGTAGGCCACCGCGGGCGGCAGGCCGAAGGTGTTCGCCTGGAACGGATAGCGGGTGTACGTGCCGTTCGACCAGATCATCGAACGTCGCTCGATCTCGAGCGGGTCGGGGCCCAGCCAGCTCAGCGCGAGCTCCCGGGTCGCGGGGTCGCGCAGGTGGAGGAGGTGCCCTGTCCGGTCGAAGCGGAAGCCGGCGTCCTCGAGCGTGATCGCGTGGCCGCCCGGGCGCGGCAGGCGCTCGAACACCCGGTGCGGCACGCCGGCCCGTCCCAGATGATACGCGGCTGCCATGCCCGTCAGGCCGGCGCCGAGGATCGCGACGGGAACGCTGGAGATCGTGGGTCGGGTCATCGCTCGCGGCCCGGCCGCGGCCGCGAAGACACCATCTCCCTGGTGCGTCGTCAAGGCACGCTGCCGTCCAGGCGCTCCTCGGCTCATGCTGGATTTCCTGCCTTCGACGTAAGACGCACGGAGCTCCGCGCGCGCCGCGCAAAGACCGCCGTTGGCGCCTCCGCCCAGAGCGACTAGGTGTGGAGAGGTCCCAGCGCGCGCGGCGCGTCCCGGGGCGTCCGAGGTGCAGATGCCGATCCCCCGCCGGAAGTCCGTTCAAGTCACCGGGAGGACCCTCTACCTGACCGAGGACCCGGCGCTCCTGAAGCAGCAGCTGGCGGGCGGCGAGCTTCGCTTCGATCCCGAGCAGCACGCGCTGATCGACAACATCTCGACCGACGAGCTCACGCCGGGCTGGGTCTGTTACTACTACGACGAGACGCTCGCCCGTTACTGCCTGGTCGGGCTGCGCGGCGGGCACATCGAGCGCGACGCCATCAAGAACGGCGGCTTCGGCGTCATCGTCAGCGGGCGCTCGAAGGGGTGCGGCAGCTCGCGCGAGACGGCGCCGTACTCGGAGCGCGAGGCGGGGATCCAGATCGTCGTCGCGCGCAGCATCGAGAAGATCTACGGCCAGAACTGCCAGAACATCGGGCTGCTCACGACGACCGATTTCTCGCTCCTCGACCGGATCGCGCGGGGCGACGAGATCCCGATCGGCGAGTTCACCCGCGGGCTCGACCCGATCAGCGCCGACGTCGTCGAGTACGGCGGCCTCTTCGCCTACAACAAGGCGCGGATGGCCGGCGAGGTCTCGCCGCCCACCCTGGCCACGCCGCCGCGGCCGATGACGCTGTGCGAGAAGATCATCGCGGCGCACGCGATCGTGGACGCCCGGGCAGGGAAGATCGGCGTCCCCGCGGTCAAGCCTGGAGACGCGCTCTTCGCCCGCATCGACGTGCGCTTCTCGCACGAGTACGTCACGCCGATGGCCGAGTCGCTCTTCCGGGCGGGCGTCGGGCCGGACGCGGTCGTGACCGAGCCGGAGAGCGTCTTCGCCTTCCGGGATCACCTGACGTTCCTCGATCGCGTGATGCCGGAGGCGCACCTCAGGCTCGGCCTGCGGGAGCAGGCGGCCTCGCTCGCGACGGTGCAGCAGGCCTTCGCCGAGCGGCACGGGATCAAGCTGTACGGCGAGGTCGAGCGCGACGGCAGGACCGTGGGCTCGGAGGCCATCTGCCACAACAAGGTGATCGAGGAGCTCGCGCTGCCAGGGCAGATCGTGGCGGGGACCGACTCGCACACCTGCATGGCGGGGGCGCTCGGGTGCTTCGCGTTCGGCGTCGGCTCGACGGACATGGCGAACGCGTGGCTCACGCGCGACGTCCGCGTCGCGGTGCCGCAGTCGGTGCGTTTCAACCTGACCGGGCGGCTCGGGCCGGGGGTCACGGCGAAGGACGTGATGCTGTTCCTGCTCTCGCAGCCGTTCTGGAAGACGGGCCAGGGCATCGGCAAGGTGCTCGAGTTCGCGGGGGATGGCGTCCGCGCGATGGGGCTCGACGAGCGGGCGACGCTCACCAACATGGCGGTCGAGGCGGGCGGCTTCACGGGGATCATCGAGGCCGACGAGGAGATCGTGCGCTACCTCGTCGAGCAGCGCGGGCTCTCCGCGGAGGACGTGCGCGCGCGCATCGTGCGCGCGGATGCGGGCGCCGAGTACATGGCGACGTTCGACGTCGATCTCGCGTCGGTCGAGCCGATGGTCGCGACGCCGGGCGATCCGCGGAACGGCGTGCCGCTGCGGTCGCTCGACGAGGCCGCCGGCGGTCCGGTGAAGATCGACATCGCGTACGGAGGCTCGTGCACGGGCGGCAAGAAGGCCGACATGGACATGTACGCGTCCGTGCTGCGCCAGGCGGTCGAGCGGGGCAAGCGCGTCGCCGACGGCGTGCACCTCTACATCCAGTTCGGCTCGCAGGACATCCGCCGCTACGCGGAGGCCAAGGGCTACCTCGAGATCTTCGAGAAAGCCGGCGCCGAGCTCGTCGACCCCTCCTGCGGCGCGTGCATCAAGGCCGGTCCCGGTGTATCCGACCGCAAGGAACAGGTCACGGTCTCGGCCATCAACCGGAACTTCCCGGGGCGAAGCGGGCCCGGCCAGGTCTACCTGGCCAGTCCCCTCATCGTCGCGGCGAGCGCGATTGCGGGGAAGATCGCATTCCCGGAATCATGACGCAGAGCGCCTATCGCGGTAATACACACATGGTGGCCGCAATCGGCAGCATGGAAAAACGAATGCTTTCCACGGAAGTGCACCGTACGCTAAGGTGCTCTTCTGTGGCGGATCGGGAGGAGCCCCAAGAGCGTATGACCGACAAGGACACGCTGGCGAAAAACAACGAAGCCTCGAAGACGGACAAGCGGAAGCAGAGCCTCTACTTTCCGGAGTCGATGCTGCAGGAAATCAAGGAGGAAGCGGCGCGGCTCGATCGCTCGCTTTCTTGGGTTGTGCAGCGCGCGTGGAAGCTGGCGCGGATAGACATCAAAAAGCTTCCGAGTGTCAATGACGTGGCTGACGACGAGGACAGCGGCGACTAACATCGCCGCGAGCCTCGCGTAAGCCGCGTCGCTCGGGGATCGATGGGTCGAGAGCTTTTCGCCGCCGGGAAGGACGGTACGCGGATCTACGTCCGCTACCGGGAAGGTCCCGGCGGCAGCGGAAGCTTGGCCAGCGGGGTCGGGGCGGGCTCGGGACGCCTCACCGCGGTGCTCTGTGACGGCATCGCGTGCGACGGCTTCATCTGGAAGTACCTCTGGGACGACCTGGCCCGTACGGTCAACGTCGCCCACTGGAACTATCGCGGCCACGGTCGCAGCAGCCTGCCTGGTGATCCGCAGGCGGTCGAGCTGCGCGATCACGCCAGCGATCTGGCTGCGGTGCGCGCGTCGATCGGCGACGGCCCTGTGGTGCTCTTCGGGCACTCGATGGGCTGCCAGGTCGTCCTGGAGCACCTGCGGACCCACCGCGAGGGGGTGCGCGGGCTCGTGCTGGTCTGCGGCTCGTCCGGCAGGATCACGCACCACTTCAAGGGCACGGACGTGCTCGCGCAGCTCCTGCCGCGGCTGATCGAGCAGGTCGACGCGTACCCGCACATCGCGCGCGCGCTCTGGAGCCGCGTGCCCGCGCCGATGGCGCTGCGGATCGCGCTGCTCACGCGGGAGGTCGACGCGAGCGCGGTCACGCCGGCGGATCTGCTGCCGTACATGCGGCACATGGTCGACATCGATTTCTCGATGTTCCTCCACATGCTGCGCAGCGCCGGCGAACACTCGGCGCTCGATCTGCTCCCGCAGATCGACGTGCCCGCGCTCGTGATCGCGGGCGATCGCGACACGTTCACCCCGCCTCGGCTCGCGGAGGAGATGGCGGCGGCGCTGCCGCGCGGAGAGCTGATGATGGTGAGCGGCGGCACGCACGTCGTGCCGCTGGAGCGCAAGAAGATGGTCATCGAGCGCGTGGAGCAGTTCCTCCTGGAGCGCGTCATCGGCGGCGCGTCGCTCGGGGCGAGCGCGCGGGCGTCAGGCCCGCAGGCTGCGACGGATGACGGGCGCTCGCGGTCGCTGGCCGAGGAGGCGTCGTCGCAGCGTCTCGCCGAGGGCGGGTCCTCGCCGGACCATCCGCGCGGGCTCGCGAAGGACGGATGAGGCGGTGCGCGCGCGACCTGCGCGCCCCCGGATCGGCGCGCGGACCGCTGCGGCGCCTCGGCGGCGTGGGGGCGCCGCGCATGCTCGTCGCGGCGGCGCTGCTCGCGGCCTCGTGCGCGCGACCGTCGTCCGAGCGCAGCGACGGGTCCGTCGGCGCGATCGCTGCGCTCGTCGACGAGGAGAGCGCGCCTGCGATCGGCGCGCCCACGGCGCGCTCGCCGGCCGATGCGCGCTCGGCAGCCGATGCGCGCCCGCCGGCCGAGACGAGCTCGCCTCCCGCGTCGAGCGCCTGGGCCGCGGGGGAAGCGCGCGTCGCGCGTGCCCTCCAGCGCTCTCCCCTGCGCGCGCTGCGGCTCACGGGCAAGCTGGCGGACGGCCGGTTCGAGGCGACGCTCTCGCTGGGCGCGCCCGCGGAAGGGGCGGCCCCGCGCGAGGTGAAGGTGAAGCTCGCGCCGGCGCAGAAGAAGGCCCCGCTCGCGTTCCGGCGCCCGCTCGCGTTCTACCGCATGGCGAAAGCGCTCGGCGCGCATGTCGTGCCCGCGGCGGCGGCGCGACGCATCGGCATCGGCGAGCTCGCGGCGCTCATCGGCCGGGAGCCGAACGCACGCAAGCTGCTGCGCCGCCTCGCCGTCATGAACGACGGGACGGTCGACGCGCTGGTCCTCGCGCCCGCTCCCGGTCCGCCCGGCCCGCGCTGGATCTCGCCTCGCCGGCGGTCGGTGCGCTTCGACGACGCGCCCGAGCTCGACGTGTGGGCGCGCTGGGCTCGGTCGCCGTCGCCTGTGCGCGGCGAGCGCACGGTCATCCTCCGTGACTACCTGGAGGTGCTGGCGCTCGATTACCTGGCGGGCAACGGGCTCCGGAAGGAGATCGTCATCGACGTGCAAGCGGGAGCGCTCAGCCTGGAGGCCAACGCGAGCGCCTTCCCGCTGCACGTGAAGGCGCACGAGCTCGATAGGCAGCTCGGGCGCCTCGTGGAAGCGGCGCGGTTCCCCCGGGCCCTCCGCGATGCGCTGGCGCGCTTCGGCCCCGAGGCGGCCGCCGCGGCGCTGCGCCCCGGCGGCATCGAGGAGGAGCTGGTGCCGCCGCGCGCGCTCGTCGAGCTCGAGGAGCGGAGGCTAGCGCTGCTCAGCCTGATCGCGGCGAAGCTCGCCGACCGGGGAGAGGACGCCGTCCTCAGCCTCTAGCGCCCCTCGCCTCCGTCGCTCGCCCCCGCGAGAGGGCTCCCGGCGCGCCGCATCTTGATCTCCGGCGGCGGCAGGGCGATCACGTTATCCGTGATCGACGTGGCGACCCTGCAGCGCTGGACGGAGGAGATCGGCTACAGCGCCGAGCTGACGAAGCCGTCGACCCTGCGCATCCGTCCGCGCGAGGAAGGGGTCGTCGAGCTCCCTCCGTTCTACGTCCAGTGCACCGAGAACTGGGTCGTGCTCTCGATGTTCGGCGTGCTCGATCTGCTCGACGCGCAATGCGACGCCCAGGGCGGCCCTGCGATGCCGACCCTGGCCGAGGACACCGGCCAGGTGCTCGGCCTGCTCCGTCATCTGCTCGAGGCCAACCGCGACATGCGCGTCGCCAAGTTCGCCCTCGATGATCGGAACGAGATCCTGCTGTGCGCCGAGCTGCCCACCGAGTCGCTCGACCGCTCGGAGTTCGTCGACGCGGTCGAGCGGATCATCGAATACGGCACGACCTACCAGCACACCCTGCTCGGCGCCGACACCTGAGGCGCCGGGGCGCGTCGGTGTCCGGTCCGCGCCGCGGCGGGGTCACTTCTGCGTGATCACCACGCGGTTGTCGTCCCGGTAGGTGATGTTGCCGGACTCGCCGCGGCAGTCCCAGCAGGTCGCCCACGCGAGCCGTCGCCGCACGTAGCCGTTGAACCCGAGCGCGAGCGGCCCCGGGTCGTCCTTGAGCAGCAGCGACGACGCGATGCGGTAGCGATCTCCAGGGAGCTTCAGGAACGCGACGATGAACGCGTCGTCGTCGGCCTTTCCCGTCACGACGAGCACCTCCTCGCCCGGGACCGGGTTCCAGAGCAGCGGAGACGTCGTGAGCGTTGTGTTCGGGGGCGGGCCCGCCTCGGGCTGCCTCGCCGGAGCGCCGCTCGGCGCGAGCCGCGTCCGGCTCCGGCTGAGCACGGCGTTCGCGTCGTCGGGCTCCTTGAAGAAGGAGATCTGCCCGCCGAGGTCGCGCAGCTGCGGCACCGACGCGAGCAGCTCTGCGACCTGCTGCGGCCCGATCTCCGCGCGCCGGAACGTCTGCTGCCACTGCGGCGACGGGATCGACGCCGCGTTCGGCGCGCCGTGGCAGCACCGGAAGCCGATGTCGTCGCCCGACACCGCCGGATCGACCGCCGCGCGGCGCGCGCACCGGTGATCCACGGCGCTCGCGCTGGCCGTGGCCCCGCGCACGGCGGCGGCCTTGGGCTGGAGGTTCTCGATCGGCGCGATGTCGCTCGCGGTCCACTCGCGCAGCGCGGCGCCCATCCCGACGACGCCGAACCCGGATGCGCACGACGCGGGCGCCTTGGCGCACGCCGGGTCCCACGCCGCGCCGCCCGCGTAGGGCGTCCCCTCGGGGCCCTTGCACGCGCGCTCCCACTCGAGCTCGGTGCACAGCCTCCCTCCGGCCTGCTGGCAGAGCTCCGAGGCGCGCGCCCGCGTCACCCCGGTGAGCGGAGCCTGCGCAGGATCGTTCGGGTACAGGTGGCGATCGACGGTGAAGCCGCCCAGCTCGACGTCGAGCAACGCCGGCTCGAGCGTCGGATCGCGCCCCTTGTCCCCGGGCGTGCTGCCCGCGACGAGCTTTCCCGCGGGGATCTCGATCCGCGCGGGCCCGGCCGCCGCGGCGCCGGCCCGCGGCGTCGCGCTCGCGGCGGGCGACTCGTTCTCGGCCGCCTCGAGCACCTTCCCCTGGGGCGCGGGCGCCTTCGGGGCGCCTCCGTCCACGCGCTTCTCCCCGGGCTCTCGCTGCTCGGCGCGGCTGCAGCCGGCCCCTCCGGCGATGCCGGCGGCCAGCAGGATCAGGGCAACGGCAGGCGTCCTCGTCGGCACGGTTCCTCGTGAGCGCCTCGCCTTATGTCGCAGGACCCCTCGCCCGTCAAAGTGCCCGCGCTATGCTGGCCGGGATGGGGCAGGGCGTGAGCGGCGCACCGGATCCGATGGCCTCGCAGATGGCGCAGCTCCTCGCTGGCAGCGATCTCGACGAGCTGCGCGAGATCGTGAGGCGGTGGGTCGCCGAGGCGCCGACCGAGGGTGTGCGCCGTCACTACCAGGAGCTCGGCGGCCGCCTCGTCGACCTCAAGGCGGCGCTCGCCGAGAACCCCGTGCAACCGACGATCGCGGAGCTCGAGCAGGCGCTCACGATGATGCTCCGGCTCGCCGCGTCGAGCCCGAGGACGTGAGCCCCAGGTGATGCTCGCCGATTTTCCGCCGTGGTTCCTGCGCGCCTTCGGGCTCTGCTTCGGCCTGCTCTGGGGGAGCTTCCTCAACGTCGTCATCCACCGCGTCCCGCGCGAGCTCAGCGTCGTCCGTCCGGGCTCGTGCTGCCCGGCGTGCGGCGCGCCGATCCGCGCCTACGACAACATCCCCGTCCTCAGCTACCTGCTGCTGCGCGGCCGCGCTCGCTGCTGCGGGGCGCCCGTGTCGCCGCGGTATCCCCTGGTGGAGGCGGCGGGCGGCTTGCTCTCGCTCGCGATCATCGAGGTCATCATCCTCCGGCTCCCCGGGACGACGCCGGCCCTCCACGCGCTCGCCACGTACACCGCCGGCCTGGCGCTCGCGCTCGGGCTGCTCGCGGCGACGTTCATCGACCTCGAGCACATGTTCATCCCCGACTCGATCACCATCGGCGGCGCGGTGCTCGGCGTCGCGACCGCCTCGCTGCGATCGATGGGCTTCGTCGACGCCCTCGTCGGCGCCGCGGTCGGCTTCGGCATCGTCTGGCTCCCGTTCGTCGTGATCTACCCGCGGATCCGCGGCGGCCGCGTCGGCATGGGCCTCGGCGACGCCAAGCTCCTCATGCTGGCGGGCGCGTGGTTCGGCTGGGGGGGCGCCCTGTTCGTGCTCGGCGCCGGCGCCATCCAGGGATCGATCATGGCGATCGCCGTGCTGCTCCTGCGCGGGAGCATCGAGGAGCCCGAGGCGGTGCGCCTCGAGCGGGAGCAGATCCGCGCCGAGCTCGCGGCCATGTCCCCCGAGGAGCGGGCCGCCGCCGAGGAAGAGCTGGCGCAAGATCCGCTCGCGGAGGAGCCTCGCGAAGGGTTCGGTCAGGCCCGCATGGCGTTCGGCCCGTTCCTCGCGCTCGCGACGCTGGAGTGCCTGCTCGTCGGCCGCGACGTCCTCGACGCGTACCTCGCCTGGATCGACGCAGGATGAACGCCGCCCTGCGCCGCGCGCTCGGGATCCCGCTCGCGTCGCTCCTCGTGCTCGCGGGCTGCGGCAGCTCGCTCCCGCTGCCTCCGACCGGCCCTCACCTGCCGAGCGAGACGACGGTGGTCGTGCCGTACCCTCCGCCGCCTGCGCGGGTCGAGATCATCGCGCCATCCGAGCGGCCGGGCGATGTGTGGATCGACGGCGAGTGGCAGTGGCGGAGCCGCCGCTGGGCGTGGCAGCAGGGACGATGGGAGCCCGTCCCGCCGGGCGCGTATTTCGCGCCTGCCACCACCGTGCGCCGCGCAGACGGATCCCTTGTGTGGTTCGCCGGCGTGTGGCACCTCCCCGGCAAGAAGTGATCGACACCGCGGCCGCGCGATGGGAATCCACGTCGTGCCGAGGTGCCCGCCGCCCGATCGGCACCGGCGAGCCAGCTCGGCGTGCCATCCCCTGCACGGATCGATGAGCCTTGCCCCATGATGCTTGCCTGGTCGTTCGCAGCGCGCACACTCGACGAAATCGCCCGACTCCTCCGCGCCCTCGGCAAGCACCGGTACGTGCGCGAGGTCGATCATCGGCTCCACTGGTCCGTCGATCACGCCCTGGCCGAGCTGCCGGAGTTCGCGCCGCACGCGTCGGCCTTCCAGGCGCGCCTCAAGAAGGAGCGCGCGCTCGATCTCGGCTCGCGCGACCCCTCGCTGTGGCGCGAGGCGAAGACCGAGGACGTGATCGCGGCCCTCACGGCGTTCTGGACCCCGGATGACGCGGCGCTGCGCTACCGGAGCCGCCTTTTCGAGGCGCTCGCGCGGACGGGCCTCCCCGAGGCGACGCACGCCCCCTTCGCGTCGGCCCCGAACGACCCCCCGCACCCGGAGCTCGTGATGCTCGACTGGGAGCTCTACCCCGTCGACGAGCTCGACGCCGACCGGCACGCCGGCGCGCTGGCCGCCATGGAAGAGGCCGAGGAGGCGGTCAACGCGTCGGCGCCGATCTACAACGAAGGGCCCGTCATGGCGGCGCCGGAGCTCTGCGAGGGAGCGCCCAACGGGGTGCTCGCGGACGACTTCCTCGTGTGGTCGGATGGGCCTTACAGCTACTCCGACTACGTGTTCCGCGGCGTCGCCAAGGCGGCGAAGCTCGTCGAGCCGCCGATCGGTTACCAGGATCTGTAACGACCGCCCGCGGTCCCCGCGCATCAGTAGGGATCGGGCTTCGGCGGCGGGACGGTGGGATCCGCCTCGGCGGGGGGCTTGACGATCTTCGGGGTCGCCGGGGCCGCGGGAGCCGGCCCCCTCTGCGCGTGGGAGAGCGTCAGCTCGAGCTCGATGTCCCGGTCGAACACGAGCATCCGTCGTTGCGTGGTGTGGCCCGGCGCGGAGACCTCGATCCGGTGCGCCGCGCCGTCCTTGACGAGCTTGCCGTCGAACGGGTTCGAGGGGAGCTCCACCCCGTCGACGAAGATCTTCGCGCTGGCGGGGCGCGCCTTGATCGATGCGCGGAGGAGCGACGCGTCCGTCTCCTCGCGTGGAGCGCTGCTCGCGGCGGATGGCGGCGCGGGCTCCGGCGCGGGCAGCGCGCTCTGGGCCGGCGGCGGGGCCACGCGGAGGCTCTGCTGGACCGGATCGCGCAGCTTCAGGTACAGCGTCGCGGCGCCGACCAGCGCGATGACCGCCGCGAACGCGACGAGCGGCAACCGGGAGCGCCGCGGCGCCGGCGCGGGCTGAACGGCCGTGGCCGGCTCGGTCCGCACGACGGCGTGGAGCGTCGCTTGCGGGGGGCTCGAGCGGTGGAGGGCGCGCGTGGGCGCCGACGGCGAGGAGCCCGTGGTCGCGCCGTCCTCCTGCGCGGGAGGATCCGAGTCGAGCGGATCGCGCCCTGGCAGCGACGGCAGCCTCGGCGCGCGGCCGGCGAGCCCCGGGCTCCCCGCCTCCGCGCCGTGCTCTTGCAGCTGCTTGAGCTGGCGATCGATGATCGCCCGGATCTCGGACCGCTCGCTGGCGAACAGCTCGCGCATGAGCGCGCCGAGCTGCTCGGCCGTCACCTGCTCTTCGAGGCGTTCCGTGTAGCGAGCGAGCTCCGTGCGGAAGGCGGCGGCCGTCGAGTAGCGCTGGTCGGGCGAGTGCGCGAGCGCCTTGCCGCAGATGCGCGCGAGCTCGACGGGCACCTCGGGGCGCGCGGACCGCAGGTCCGGGATGTCCCGCATCAGGCGCGAGATGATCTGCGGATCGGACAGCCCACGCCAGAGGCGGCGGCCGGCGAGCATCTCCCAGAGGATGACGCCGGCCGAGAAGACGTCCGCGCGCCGATCGATCTGGGACGAGTGCGAGAACGCCTGCTCCGGCGCCATGTACGCGACCTTGCCCTTCATCGTGCCGGTCTGCGTCTCGACGAGGCGGTGCGCGGCGAGCGCGATCCCGAAATCGACGATCTTCACCTGCCCGTCGTAGGTGACGAAGATGTTGTGGGGGCTGATGTCGCGGTGGACGACGTTGAGCGGCGCCCCGTCGTAGTCGACGAGCTCGTGGGCGTAGTGGAGGCCGGCCAGCACCTCGCTGAGGATCCAGAACTGGATGGCGAACGGGATCGCCCGCGCTTGCTCTCGCGCGCGGGAGATCACCCGGCTCAGCGGCTGCCCGTCGAGGTACTCCATGGCGATGAAGTACTCGCCGTCCGCGAGGCCGACCTCGTTGGTCTGCACCACGTTGCGGTGGTTCAGGCGGGCGGCGAGGCGGGCCTCGTCGAGCAGCATGTCCCGGAACTCGGGCTCGTCGGCGATGTTGGGCCGGAGGCGCTTGATGACCTGCAGCTTGCTGAAGCCCGCCGGCCCCACAGCGACCGCGAGGTGCACGTCCGCCATGCCCCCGTGCCCGAGCGTCGCGATGAACCGGTATTTTCCGAAGCTCCGCGCGTGCCGATCCGAGGGCGACGGCGGCGCGTCCGGCGGCGCATCCCGGCCGACCGTGGTCGGCGCGTCGCGATCCGCGCGCCGCACCTGGACGGTGGGCGGGGGCTCGGGCGCGGGGACGAGCCCCTGCCTGGAGACCAGGGTCCCGCCGTCGATCGCTGCCCGCACGCGCTCCGGCGGGCCCGAGGCGGCGAGCTCGTTGCTGCGGGCGGAGTCCGCCGCCCAGTCAGCCTCCTCGATCGTCCCTTTGCGCTCGCCCACCGCCGAATGGTCCTGATCCAAAGACGTGCCGTCAAGCTGACGACAGCGCGGGCCAGCAACGCCGCGGCGTCTGCTGCTACTGTGCGGGGCGCCACCCGCCCAGGCGGTCCCGGACCCCGGGCGGGTGCAGCGAGATTCGCCTGTGATTGCGGACCCTTGCCCGTGAACGAGGTAGCCCGATGCCCTGTGACTCGATACCGCGGCGCCTGCTAGGCCAGGCCAAGGCGCGTCCCGAGGCTCCTGCCCACTACGTCAAGGAGGGGGGCTTCTGGAGGATGACCAGCTTCCGGGAGTACGCGGGCGAGGTGCGGCGCGCCGGCAAGGCGCTGCTCGCGCTCGGCCTCGAGCCCGGCGCCACGGTCAGCCTCCTCGGCTTCAACCGGCCCGAGTGGGTGGTGCTCCACGTGGCCTGCATGGCGATCGGGGGCGCTCCCGCGGGCATCTACACGACGTGCTCGCCCGAGGAGGTGCGCCACGTCGTGCGCCATGCGGGGTCGCAGGTGGTGCTGGTCGAGGACAGGGCCCAGCTGGAGAAGGTGCTGAGCCAGTGGGATCGGCTGCCGCAGCTCTCGTGGGTGGTGCTGATGCGGGGCGCGGAGTCTGCGGGCGATCCGCGCGATCCGCGCGATCCGCGGATCCTGGCCTGGGATGAGCTCCTCGCGCGGGGCGACCGCGTCTCGGACGAGCTGCTCGAGCAGCGGCTCGACGCGCTCGAGCCGAACGGCCTCGCGACGCTGCTCTACACCTCCGGGACGGTGGGGCCGCCGAAGGGGGTCATGCTGAGCCATGAGAACCTCACGCGCTCGGCGGACATGGCGGCGCGCCTCATCCCGTGCTCGTCCCGGGACATCGCGCTCTCCTACCTGCCTCTTTCGCACGTCGCCGAGCAGATGTTCACGATCCACATCCCGGCCTCGGTCGGCGCGGCCGTGTACTTCGCCGAGTCGATGGCGGCGCTCGCCGACAACCTGAAGGAGGTGCGGCCCACCGCCTTCTTCGGGGTCCCGCGCGTCTGGGAGAAGCTGAGGGCCGGGATCGACGCGAAGCTCTCCGGCGCGAAGGGTTTGCAGAAGATCATGCTCGAGCAGGCGAGGCGCGTCGGGCTCCAGCACAGCGAGCTCCGCGCCCGAGGCGAGCCGCCGGGGCCGCTGCTCGCGCTCCAGCACCGCGCCTTCGACTCGCTGGTCTACGCGAAGGTGAAGGCGGCCGTGGGGCTCGGCCGCGCGCACGCGTTCAGCAGCGGCGCGGCCCCCATCGCGAAGGAGGTCCTCGAGTTCTTCGCGTCGCTCGACATCCTGATCACCGAGGTCTACGGCCAGTCCGAGGTGACCGGCGCGACGAGCTACAACCTGCCGGGCAGGACGAAGCTCGGCTCCGTGGGGCCGTCGGTGCCAGGCATGGACGTGAAGATCGCGGACGACGGCGAGATCCTCGTGAAGGGGCCGACCGTGTTCCTCGGCTACTACAAGGAGCCAGAGGCGACCGCGCAGGCCCTGGTCGACGGCTGGCTCCACTCGGGGGATCTCGGCCGATTCGACGAGGAAGGGTTCCTCCACATCACCGGGCGGAAGAAGGAGATCCTCATCACGGCCGGCGGGAAGAACGTCTCGCCCAAGAACATCGAGGAGGCGCTCAAGCGCCACGACCTCATCGCCGAGGCGGTGGTCGTCGGCGATGGGCGCAAGTTCCTCACGGCCCTGCTCGTGCTGGCCCCCGACGCGGTGAAGCGCCTCTCGGACGAGCGCGGGCTCGGCCGCGAGCTCTCGCACGCGTCGCCCGAGATCAGGGAGGCCGTGCAGCGGGCCGTCGACGAGGTGAACGGCGAGCTCGCGCAGGTCGAGACGATCAAGAAGTTCTCGATCCTGCCGCGCGGCTTCACCATCGAGGACGGCGAGCTGACGCCGACGCTCAAGATCAAGCGGCGCAATGTGAGCCAGAATTTTGCGCGCGAGATCGAGGCGATGTACGCCGAGTAATCCATGCGCAACGAGCCTGCTACAGCCGTCTCCTTCGACTTCGGCCAGACCCTGGTGGAGCTCGACACCGGGCTGCTCTCCGCGCGCCTCGCCGAGCGGGGCATCGCGGCGCCTCGGGAGCGGCTGGACGGGGCGGTGGACGAGGGCTGGCGCGCGTACAACGAGGCGATCCAGCGCGGGCTCGGTGGCCACCCGTGGAAGATCATGATGCGCCGCCTGCTCGAGGCGGGCGGCGTCGAGGCCAGCGCGCTCGACGCGGCGGTCGACTGGCTCTGGACGGAGCAGCCCCGGAAGAACCTCTGGCGCCGGCCGATCGCGGGGATGATCGACGTCGTGATCGAGCTCCGGCAGGCCGGCGTGCCGGTCGCGGTGCTGTCGAACTCGGAGGGCCGGCTCGAGGAGCTGATCGAAGAGCTCGGCTGGTCGGCGCACTTCGTGGCCGTGGCGGACTCGGGGCGGCTCGGGTTCGAGAAGCCGGGCAGGGAGATCTTCGCGTGGACGGCCGAGCGCCTCGGGGCGCCGCTCGCCGCGGTGGTCCACGTCGGCGATTCCTTCGCCGCCGACGTCGGCGGCGCCCTCGCGGCAGGGATGCGGGCCGTCTGGTTCAAGGGGGACCCGGCGCGTGCCGCGGAGGTGTCCGAGCCCGAGCGGGTGGCGGTGTGCGACGGCGCGGAGGCGCTGCGCCGCGCGCTCCGGGCGTTCGGTATCCGCTTCTAGCCGTGCGCTGCCGCGCGCCGTCGTGCGGCCAGCGATCTCCAGGAGCCCGTCACCTGGCGAGCGCGGCCCGCCTTCGCGGCGCTCGCGCGCGAGGTCGCGAGGTCGCGAGGTCGCGAGGTCCACTAGCGCGTCGCGCGCTCGCCCTTCCGTCCGTGAGCACGAACGTCCCGGAAGGCGCTCTGCCCCGCGCTCGTCGCGCGCGCTTCTCCGCTGGCTTTCCTCGTCCTGCTGCCCCGCGCCGGTGGGTCGGTCTCCAGATCGTGCAGCCGATGCACGTCGCGCGGTGGTTCGGGCATTGCTGGAGACCGGTTCACGATGATCGCCAACGATGCAGACATCGAACAAGAGTCCGGACGCCGGGAGCGGCGAGCGAACGTTCCCGCCGCCGTCCCTCGCCTCTTCGGCGAGGTCCGCCGCGCGGACGAGCGGCTCGTCTCGCTCGTGCAAGAGCGCCCTGTGGCCACGCTCCTCGCGGTGGCCGCCGTGGGCTACCTGATCGGACGGGTCGTTACACGGCTGAGCTGAGGAGGTCATCATGACGGCACGTGAGGTCGAGGCCGAAGGGGAGCGCGACGCGCGGGAGATGGTGAACGACGCGCTCAGCCGGCTCGACGCGGCGGAGGTCAAGCGGGCGGTCTCGGCGTTCGCGCGGGACAACCCGCACGTGGCGATCGCAGCGGCGGCTGGGCTGGGGTTCCTGCTCGGCGGGGGCCTGACGCCGCGCGTGCTCAGCAGGCTCGGGTTGCTCGCGACGCGCAGCTACGTCAAGAGCGCGCTGGCCCAGGCGGTCGAGCTCGTCCTCGATGAGCAGACGCGGCCCCAGAGTCCTCTCGGCTCGTCGCCCTGATCCAGCTGGCACCTGCCGCGCATTCCCTTGGCTGAAGGTGGGCTCGTTTGCGCTGGGCCACGCCGGGCGCAGGTCCTCCTTCAGGCCCTGCGGCTGCAGGTCTTGCGGATGCGGCGACCGCCGCTCTCGCTCAGCACCTCTTCAACGCTGCGGGAAACGTCGGGCAAGCACCGCACGGAGAGCAACGCCCCGCCGCCGGCGCCGCCGTCGTCGAGGCGGCGCGCCTCGTACTCGGGCAGGCGCGCGCCGAGGACGGCGCCGAGCAGGGTGCCGGCAGCGCCGGCGGCGCCCGCTCCCGCGAGGCACGCGACGATGGGCCCCGCCAGGAACGCGTCGAGCCGCGGAATGATCAGCGCGCCTCCTGCCGTGATCGCCGCGAGCGTACCCCCGACGAGCCCTCCGATCACGGCGCCCAGGGCGGCCCCTTCGGACGCCTTGCTGTGGATCGTGAGCTCGATCTCGTCCAGACGGGAGTGCTGCCTGGGCACCATGCTGATGTCCTCGGCCGCGACGCCCAGGGCGAGGAGGCGGCCAAGTGCGCCCGCGGCTTCCGTGCGACCTGGGAAGAATGCAGTGAGCGTCCGGTAATACATCATTCGACGAGTGCCCCTGTGCCGCGGTTCGCGAGGTGTCTCGTTCAATCCATCTGCTCTCGGAAAAGCATCGCTTGTGCCGCTCCGGCTGCGCAGATGTCGCTCGGCTGCTGGAGCACATCCCGGGAAATGATGGAAGGCGCCGCTCCGCGCGTGGGCGGTGCGGCGCCTTCGCGCCCCCCTTGGAGCTCGCTCAGCGGGCGCCGAGCTCGTTGGAGTACGAGCCGGTGCTCTCCTGGAGCTTCTCCTGGATCTGGTCCTGGGTCCGCTGCGCAGCGCCCAGGGCGCGCTCCTTGGCCCTCTCCGCGCGCTCGCGCAGCCGGCTCGTGCTGTCGCGCAGCCGGCGGCGGGCCTCGTCACCTGACGTCGGCGCGACCAGGACGCCAACCCCGACGCCCATGGCGACGCCGAGGCCGAGCCCGAGCGACAGGGGAACGATCCAATCGAGTGAGCTCCTTTTCCTGTAGGGGAACATGTCGGCCATGTAATTGACGAGATCGTCTGCCTTCATTGTGGCTCCGTCGGTTCGTATCGCGTGGGGGCGCGTGACGCGTATCCCTCAGCGTGGATTCACGTGGCTGGAACAGTGACCGGCGGGACGTGAGGCAGCGCGCATGCCAAGGGCATATTGCGCACGGAGGGGGCAGGGCAGGGGGCTGCCCCGCCCCGAGGTGCGATCGCGGCGGAGGAGCGCCGCGGCGTTACCGGCAGAAGCCGTCGATGCAGATCTTGCCTTCGCTGCAGGGCGTCTCGGGATCGCAGTCGCCGCCGAGGTTCTCGCTCGACCCGCAGACCTGGTGCTCGCCGGAGAACGTCGCCACGGTCCTGCACTCGCTCAGCGAGGGCGACTGGTTGTCGCAGGCGTTCGGGTTCGGCTGGTCGCACGAGATGTAGCAGCTGTGGTGCAGACAGATCGACCCCGGCGCGCAGACGTCCTGTGCTCCATCCTCGCCGCACACGAAGTTGCTCGACTGATTCGGGATGCAGCCGTTCTCGACCCAGACGTCGCCCTCGGGGCAGGCGGCGCCGTCGCTCCTCGGAACGCAGGCGCCGTCGACGCAGACGGCGGAGGGGCCGCCGCAGTCGTCGGTGATGACGCAGGGCTGCGCAGGGCGGGAGCAGATGCCGAGGGTCGCGTCGCAGCGGTAGCTGCTGGGGCAGTCCGCGTCCTCGCTGCAGGCGGGCGTGCATTTGCCCTCGACGCACTTGTCGTTGACCGGACACTGCGTCTGATCGAAGCACTGGTCCTGAGGCGCGGTGCAGATGCCGCTGACGCAGAGGTAGTCCGCGCCGAGGCGGGCGCAGTCGGCGTCGGCGCCGCACGCGGCCGGGGTCGTCGGCACGCAGGTCGCATCGTCCCCGTCGCCCTCGCAGACATAGCCGTGGATGCAGCCGAGCGGCTCGCCGCTCGGAAGGACCTGATCGCAGCTGCCGGGCTGACACGTGCCATCCGGCGCGCAGGTCTCGCCGTCGGCGCAGTCGTCCGGGTTGCCGCAGTACACGACGCCGCCGGGGGCCCCGCCGCTGCCCCCCTCCCCGGAGGAGCCGCTCGCGACGCAGGCGGCGGTGTGGTCGTCGGCGATGACGCACTCGAAGCCCCGGCTACACCCCCAGGTCGTGCAGTCGCCGATGTGGCATTGGTTGTCCTCGCCACAGGTCTCGTTGATCCAGCAGTCGGCTGGCCCGTCACAGCCGCTCGGGATGCCGGGCGTGCAGTCCTCGACGACTGCATCACAGAAGGGGCTGTCGGCGTCGTCGTCGTAGATGGGGCAACCCGCGAGGAGGGGCGCCAGCACGCTCGCGAGACCCAGCAGAGTAAGTCGCTTCATTCACCGTCTCCCGAAAGCATTCGGCCGCCCGGCGTCGAGGAGCCGCGCCCTCGCGCGTGACGGTCGCGACCGGACGAGCGTAGCAAGCGACATGCCCCAAACAAGCCTGGCAGGTCGCGGCGTATTTCGGCGCGTATTTCGGCCGATCGCGCGCTCGCCGTGAAGCCGCGTTCACGTCGGCATGTGGCGCGCGCGTGGCGAGGCGAGGCGCGGCCCGGCCCCGATGTGCCGTGCCTCGCGGAGGTCACGCGGCGGCCGCCGCGACATCGGGGGGCAGGGAGGACCGCAGGGGAGGGGGCCGCAGGGGAGGGGGCCCGCAGGGGAGGGGGCCCGCAGGGGAGGGGGCCCGCAGGGGAGGGGGCCCGCAGGGGAGGGGGCCCGCAGGGGAGGGGGCCGCAGGGGACCGCGAACCCTGAACCGCGGTGGAAAGCGGAGGACGGCGCGGCGCGGCGCGACCCTTTGGGGCGCGCAGGGGAACCCGTGCTACCGTTCCGCCGAGTTCCGGGCGGCTACCTCCGAACGAGGAACCCCGGCAGGCTCGCGCCTGGGGGGCCAGCCGTTCGCGAGGACACGGGGACTGGTCGAGCAGATGGATGTCACCTGCGAGCGTTGCAGCACCGAGTACGAGTTCGACGACGCGCTCGTGTCGGAGCGCGGCACGACGGTCAAGTGCACGAACTGCGGCTTCCAGTTCAAGGTCCGCCGCACCGACGGCGCGCTCCCCGAGAAGTGGGTGGTGCGCACGCTCGGCGGCCGGGAGCTCGAGTTCAAGATGCTCCGGGAGCTCCAGGCGGCGATCACCCAGGGCCAGATCACCCGCGACGACGTGATCTCGCGCGGCAACGCGAGGCCGCGGCGGCTCGGGTCGATCGCGGAGCTGGAGCCGTTCTTCAAGGGGCCGGGCAGCATCGTGATGGCCGGGACCGCGCTGGGCATCGGCGGGCCCTCGCCGTTCCCTGGCCGCTCGAGGTCGCTGACGCCTCCAGGGCTCGGCGGTCCGGCGCCGGCGCAGACCGAGCACTCGGTCGCGATCCCGCTCCCGCGGGCGGAGAGCGACGCGGACGTCGCCCCCGAGTCCATCCACGACGCAGAGACGATCGTTCGGGACGTGCGGGAGGTCCAGTCGGGCAGGGAGCGCCCGTCGCCGCGCCGCGGGGCGCAGACAGCGGCCTACGACTCCGAGGCCGGCGCCCCCGCGCGGGCGATGGCGAAGCCGGGCGCGCTGCCCGGGGTCGTGGTGCCGCCGGAAGAGGCGCCGCCGCTGCCGGACGGGCACCCCGCACGCCGGCAGGAGCCGCGGACCCTCCGCGGCCCGGGGGTCGCCGAAGCGCGCCAGGGCGGCGTCAAGCCCGGGCCCGCGGACGCCGGCGGCGAGGGGCAGGGGCGCGCCGCAGGCGTCGTTCCGCTGCGGATGCCGAACAGCGTCCCACCGCCGCGCATGGAGCGCGCCGACAGCGCGGGAGAAGAAGCCCCCGTGGCGAGGCGCGGGGCGCCGCGCGCGGCGAGCGAGAACCACGCGTCGCGGCGGACAGCGACGTCGGGGTCGCCGACCGCACCCGCGGAGCCCGAGGGGCGTCCCTCCTACGTCGACGAGGGGGAGGGCGACGCGGGAATCACGTCGCTGCCCTCGAGGAGGACGGGGATCGCGCGGTGGGTCGTCGGCCTCATCGTCGTCGGCCTCATGGTGGTGAGCGCGGCGACGCTCGGGCCGAAGTACCTCAAGCCGGCCGTCCAGGCCCGGCCTGCGGCGAGCGACGATCGCGTCTCGGCGCTGCTCGCCGAGGGCGAGAGGAGCCTGGCCGAAGGGGATCCGGAGACGGCGAGGGACAAGCTCGTCAAGGCGAGCGCGCTCGCCGAGGACGACCCGCGCGTCGCGGCGGCGCTGGCCCGGGTCGAGACGGTGAACGCGGACGTGCGGTGGCTGCGGCTGCAGCTGCTCGCCGCAGGGGACGCGGATCTGGACACGGCGCGGCACGAGCTCGACATCGCGATCGAGCGCGCCCGCAAGGCGGTCGAGCACGCGCGGCGCGTCGCGCCGGCGAACGCCGAGGTGACCCGCGCGGCGATCGATCTGCTCCGCATGCAGGGCGACCTCGCCTCCGCGCGGAAGCTCGTCGGCGCGATCTCGGCCGAGAGCGCGCAGCCGGAGAGCGCGCTGACGCTGGCCGCGCTCGATCTCGCCGAGGCGCATCCGAGCTGGGCCGCCGTCGTCGAGCGGCTCCGGACGGCGGCGAGCATCGAGCAGAGCCCCGCGCGAGCGCGGGCGCTCCTCGTCTATGCGCTCGCGAGGTCCGGCGATCTGGCGGCCGCGCGCGCCGAGGACGAGCGCCTGCTGGCGACGAGCCGGCCGCACCCGCTCGCGCACCCGCTCCGGGCCTTCATCGACCGGCTCGAGAAGGCGCAGGGCGAGCCAGGAAGCGCCGCCGAGCCGGCGCCCAGCGCGCGCGCGGAGAGCCCGCCGCCGGGCGCTCCTCCGCCGAGCCCAAAGGCCGCGGCGAGCGCTCCTCCCGCGAGCCCGCCGGCGCGCGTTCGCCGCGCGCCGGAGCCGGACGACGGCCGCGTGCCCGACGATTACGTCGCCCCGGGCGGCACCGTCGATACGAGCGATCTGCCCGGCGTGCATCCGCCGCCGACCGCCGCGCCCGGGGTGACGGCGCCGCATATCGACACCTCGGATCTGCCTGGAATGAAGCATGAGTAAGCGCCGAGCTCGAGGGGTGCGGTGGACCGGCGTCGGCGCCCTCGCCGTGGCGGCGTCGATGGCCGGGTGCACCGGCAGAGAGCGGGCGGCGGCGCTGCCGGCGCCCGCCGCGGCGGGCCTCGACGAGCCGGCGGTCATCGAGATCGATCTCTCGCGCGGGCTCCCCGAGAGCGCGTCAGCGTCGCTCTTCGGCCCGCCGAGCGGCAGGACCCACGCGCAGCTCGTGCAGTCGCTGCGAGCGTTGTCCGACTCCGCGAGCGCGAAGGGGTTCCTCGTGCGGCTCGGGAGCGCGCGCCTCGCGTTCGCGCGGGCCCACGAGATCGGCCGGATCCTCGGCGATGTCCGCGCGGCGGGGCGACCTGTCGTGTGCCACGCGGACGAGTACAACAACGCGACCATGCTGCTGGCGTCCATCGCCTGCAGCAAGCTCTGGCTCAGCCCTGCCGGGCAGGTCGACACGGTGGGGATCGCGGCGCAGCTGGTGTTCGCGAAGGGGCTCCTCGACAGGCTCAACGTGGACGTCGACTTCCTCCAGGTGGGGAAGTTCAAGGGCGCGAGCGAGCCGTTCACGCGGGAAGGAGCGAGCCCTGAGGCGCGTCGATCGCTCGAGTCCGCGCTCGGCGGGGTCCGCGAGGCGTGGCTGTCGGCCATCGTGGAGGGGCGCGGCAAGGAGGAGCTCCGGGAGGCCCTCGAGGACGGCCCGTTCGCGCCCGAGGAGGCGAAGGCGAGGGCGCTCGTGGACGAGATCGGCGATCTCGAGTCCGCGACCGAGGACGCGAAGAAGCTCGCTGGCACCGAGCGCTCCGTGCCTCGGTTCGGCGGCGCCCCGCGCGATGCGAGCTTCTCCCGGAGCCTCGTGGACGTGTTCCGCTCGGTCTCCGGGGCGAGCTCGCTGGGGACGCCGCACGTGGCGGTCGTCCCGGCGATCGGCGGCATCAGCATGAGCGCGAAGGGGATGCCCATCGGCTCGTCGGACGGGATCGGCGAGCGCGAGCTCGGGAAAACGATCACGCGCCTCACCGAGGATCAGAGCGCGAAGGCGGTGGTGCTCCGGATCGACTCGCCCGGCGGCTCGGCGCTGGCCTCGGATCTGCTCTGGCAGAAGCTGATGCGGCTGCGGCAGAAGAAGCCGCTCGTCGTCTCGATCGGCGGGATGGCCGCGAGCGGCGGCTACTACCTCGCCTGCGCTGGCACCAAGATCGTCGCAGAGCGGACGAGCATCATCGGCTCGATAGGCGTCGTGGGCGGCAAGTTCGCCGTGGGGAAGGCGCTTGCGGACATCGGGATCAACGCGGAGACGGTCGCGGCCAACCCGGATCCTCAGCGGGCAGCGCGCGCCGCGTACATGTCGGCGCTCACACCCTGGGACGAGCCCACACGGGTCCGTGTGCTCGCCTCCATGGAGGCCGTTTACGATCTGTTCCTGAAGCGCATCACGGCGGGACGGAACCTCCCGTTGGAGACGATCGCGCCGTCGGCGGAGGGACGGATCTTCGGCGGGGTCGAGGCCGCAGGGCGCTCGCTCGTCGATGAGCTCGGCGGCCTGGAGCGAGCGATCGCGCTCGCGCGCGAGCTGGCGGAGCTGCCGGCGGACGCGCCGGTCGAGATCGAGCAGGACGACGGCGGGCTGCTGGAGCTCCTGGCGACCGGCGACGAAGCCAACGAGGGCAGCGCTCGGGCTCCCGACCGCGCAGCGCTCAAGGAGCGCGCGCGGGAGGCGGTGGCTTCCGTCCTCCTGCCGGAGTGGCTCGGCGTCGCGCCGGAGGTCGGGACCTTCGCCGCCTCCATGGCGCCTCTCCTGGCCGGAGAGAGGGCGCTCACGGTGTTACCGTTCGCGGTGACGCTCCGGTAAAGCGCGAGATTGCACCGGAAGACTGGCCTTGTACCTCGGTCGTTCTGGTAGGCTGAGCGGGTTCAGCATACCCGAAGCGGGTCGCCGAAATGAGCTCTTCACCTCCGGATCGGGCAGCATCAGCGTCGGGCGCGAGGAGGTCGCTGCATTCGCCGGAGCTGATGGATCCTGCCGGGCCCGCCTCTGCGGGGCAGCTGGTCCTCGCAGGGGCCCGGGCGATCGCGCCGGTCTCGCGCCACCGCGGCCCGCGGGCTGAAGAGGCCTACTGGCGCGCGCGGGTGGACGAGCGCCGCGCCGCCGGCGACGCGCAAGGGGAGCGCGAGGCAGCCCTCGCCCTCGCGAGGATCCTCGCCGCGCGCGGCGTCGAGCTGGACCAGGCGGCGGCGCTGGCGCGCCGGGCGCTCTCGCTGGGCGACGACCCCGCGATGAGGAGCGAGCTCGCCGGCTGGCTGGCCGGGCTGGGCGAGCCAGCCCTGGCCGCCGCGGCGCTGCGCGGCCTCCGCGACGACGCGCAGCCGCCCGGCGCGACGGCGCGGATGCTGGTGAAGATCGCCGTGCTCCTCGCGCGCGCCAGCGACGTCGCGGGCGCGGTCGACGCGCTCGAAGAGGCGAGCGCGCTCGCCCCGGACGACGCGATGGCGAGCGAGCTGCTCGGCACGATCGCGGCCTGGGCGTCGGACGAGGTGTTCCCCGCGGCCGCGGCGAAGGCGTACCTGGAGGCGGCCAAGCGGCGCGAAGCCGCGCGGGAGCGGGAGGCGGCGTTCGAGGATCGCCTGCGCGCCTTCGAGATCGCGCCTCACGACGACACGGCCGCCAAGGCGATGGCGGCCGCGCTGTTCCTGCGCGGCCGGCAGGGCGCGGCCGACGAGGTGCTCCGGACGCACGCCGACGCGCTCGCGGCGCGGGCGCCTCGCGGCGAGGGCGAGGCCCCTGGCCCCTCCGCCCTCCTGCGACGCGCGCTGGAGGTGCACGGCCACCGGCTCCAGGGCGCGACGAACGAGGGCGACTGGGCGCGCGCCGTCGGGTGCGTGCTCGACGCGGGCCTCGACGGGGCGATCGACGGCGACGCCGCCCGCGCGATCGACGAGGTGCTCGAGCAGGCGGGGCTCTACGAGCTCGTGGCCGCGCGGATCGAGCTCAGGGCGGAGCAGCGGGTCGGGGCGTCGAGGGCCGAGGCGTACGTGGCGCTCGCGCGGCTCCACGCTGGCCCGCTCGCGAGCCCCGATCGCGCCGTGGAGGCCTGGATCGAGGCCGCGGCGAGCGACTCCGGCAGCGCCGCCGCGCGCTCCGCGCTGCGCGACCACGCGGCGACGCTGCACGACATGGCGCCCCTCGTCGAGGCGCTCATCCGCATCGGCGAGGGCTCCGACGCGCGGGCGACGGAGGACGCGGCGGGGCGGATCGACGCGCTCTCGGAGCTCGCGCGCCTCGCGGAGGAGAAGATCGGCGACCCCGGCCTCGCGCGCTGGGCGCTCGAGGCGCTGAGAGACATCGGCGGGGACCCGACGCCCGCCGAGGCAGGGCTCCAGCGGATCGCCGATCGGCTCAAGGGGCAGGACGAGGCGCTCGCCGCGGCGCAGCGCGCGCTCCGCGGCGCGGACACCGCCGAGGGGCGGATCGACGCGCTCCGCCGGCTGGTCGTGATCTACCGCGGCCGCCCGAAGGAGCGCGCGGCCTACGAGGAGGCGCTCGTCGGGCTCTCGCGGGCGCTGCCGGCCGACCGCGGCTGCCTGCTGGCGCTCGATCGGCTGAGCCGGCGGAGCGGGGGAGGCGCCGCGCTCGACGCCCTGCTCCGCGCGCGGCTGGCCGAGGCGACGCGGGCGCCCTCGGAGGGCGAAGGCGCGCGCTCCGCGAGGTCCGAGGCGATCCGCGCGGCCTCGCTGACGCGGGTCGAGCTGGTGCGCGCAAGGCTGCTCCTGTCGGCGATCGCCCGGCGGCAAGGCCAGGACGCCCGCGCCCTCGACGAGGTGTTGCCGCTGCTCGGCGAGGCCCCGGGGCACCGCGGCGCGGCGAGCGCCGCGCTCGTGCTGGCCACGCGGACCGGGCGCCTGCGGGAGCGCGCCGACGCGCTCGTGCAGCTCGCCGCGCCGGTCTGGCCGGCGCTGCGCGCGGTGCTGCTCTCGATCGCCGCGGCGCTCTACCACCGGACGCAGCGGGCGCGCGAGGCGGCGCTCTCGCGCGAGGTCGCGCTGCTCGCCTGCGAGGCCGATCCGTCGTCCGCGCGCGCCGTGGCCACGCTCGCCTCCCTCCTCACGGCGGATCTCGCCGTCGCCGCGGAGGCGGGCGAGGCGCCTCCGTTCGAGGTCGACCGGGCGGTGGCGGCCGCGATCGAGCGCTCCATCACCACGGTGTTCCCGCGCGGCGCGCTCTGCGACGGCCTCGCGAGGGCGCTGGAGGCGCTGGGCGAGCTGCCGCTCGCGCTCGCGTGGACCCAGCGCTGGCTCGCGCTGCGGCCAGGGTGCCCCCAGGCGACCGCGGAGCTCATCCGCCGCGCGGCCGCCGCCGGCGACGCGGCCCGGCTCTCGGACGCGCTCGCGTGGATCCTGGCGCAGCCCAAGCCGCTCGGCGAGATGGCGGCGGCGCTGGCGAGCGCGCTGCACGCCCTCTACGACCTCGATCCCGAGCGCGGAACGGCGCTCGCGAGGCGCTCGCTCGACGTCTTCGGCCCGCAGAACCCGCTCTTGCGCGAGCGGCTGCTGGAGCTCGCGCGCCGGGCGGGCGACCCTCACCTCGCGGTGACCGTGCTCGAGCGGTGGCTGGCCGTCGAGATCACGGCGGCGCACGCCCCCGAGCTGATGTTCATGCTCACCGATTGCCGGCTCGACGGCGGCGATCCGGACGGGGCAGCGCAGGAGCTCGCGCGCGCAGCCGCGGTGCAGGCCGATCCTCACGAGATCCTCGCGCGGGTCCAGCGCCTCGAGTCGTCGCTGCTCGACGCGAAGGGGCTCGGCTCCGACGGCGCCATCGCGCTGACCGAGGCGAAGGCCCGGGCGTTCACCGCGCAGGGCGCCGGCGCGGCGGCGGAGGCCGCGGCCGCGTGGCGTGAGCTCGGCAGCCTGCGCTGGGACCTGGCGGAGGATCACCGGGGCGCCGAGGAGGCGTTCTTCCGCGCGAGCGAGCTCGCGCCGAGCGGCGGCACCGAGCGTTACGCGCGGGACATGTGCGAGTTCGCGGGCGTCGAGGCGGCGATCGAGGCGATCGTCGCGCGCGCCGCGGAGGCGCGGAGCGAGCGGGGAGCGCAGCCCGCCGCGGACGAGGACAGGTGGTCGGGCGACGTCGGGCCCGAGCGGCGCAGGCGCGCCAACCTGCTGATCGAGGCCGCCAACCTGGCGCACGAGCACGGCCTGCCCGAGCGCGCGCTCTCCGCGGCGGCGAGCGCGATCGAGCTCGATCCCCTCCGCGCGGACGCCGTCGCGCTGGTCGAGAAATCGGCGGACGCCGACGGCGGCGTCGTCGTCCTCGACAAGACCTACCGGCTGCTCGCCGACGCGGCCCTGGGCTGCTATGGCCGCCGCGCCGCCCATTACCGCGCGGCGCGGCAGCTGGAGAGGCGCGGCGCGTTCGATCTCGCGCTCGCGCACGCCGTGGCCAGCTTCGAGGCGGTCCCGACCGAGGGCACCTCGTACGTGCTGCTCGCCCGGCTCGCCGAGCACGTCGGCGAGCCGTCGGACGCCGTGCGCGCGCTCGAGCGGGTGGCGACGACGGCCGATCCGGCGTCGCGCAACGCGTGGTTGAAGCGCGCCGCGGCCCTCACCGGCCGCACGGAGGAGGGCCTCCGGCTGCGCCTCGACATCCTGCTCCGCGCGATGGTCGTACGCCCGGACGCGGCGCTCGTCGAGGACGTCGGCGCGGCCATCCGCGATCTCATCGCGTGCACGGGGCAGCCGGAGGTCGAGGCCATCCGCTTCGACCGCGCGGTCAAGGCGAGCATCGCGAAGCTCGACGGCCCCGAGGGGGCCCGCGCGGGGCTCGCGATGGCGCGCATCGCCGTCGCCGTCCTCGACGCGCCCGCGCTCGCGCTCGCCGCGATCGAGCGCGCGATGCTCGCCGACGGCGACGTCGACGAGTTCCAGACGCTCCTTGATATCGTCGGCGAGCTCGCGCGGCAGACCGAGCCGGCGTCGCACCTCGTCGCGGCCGTGTACGCCGCGGCGATGAGGCCGCACTCCAGCGTCGGTCCCGGCCTGCTCAGGTGGGCGAGCAAGCTCGCGGGCGCCCTGAACGTGCCGCCGGTCGCCGCGGCGCTGCTCGTGGAGGCCGCCCGGCGCGCGCCGGAGGACGACGCGCTCGCATATGAGGCGGAGGGGGCCGTCGAGGCCAGCGGGGACGAGGCGCTGAAGCGCTCGCTGGACGACGCGCTGCCGGTCGCGCGGCGCCTCGAGGCGCTGCTGCACCTCGCCGACAAACACGAGCGCGAGGGCCAGCGCGCCGAGGCCACCGTCGCCCTGGAGCGGGCGCTCGCCGGCGGGCAGCTCGTGGGCGAGACGCGCGACGAGGTCGTCACCCGGCTGCGCCGGCTGTACGCGGCCGAGCGTCGCAGCGCCGATCTCGAGACGCTCGTCCAGTCCGAGCTCGCGCGCGTCGACCTGCCGGATGCCGTCCGCCTCGGGTTGACGCGCGAGCACGCCGGCATCCTCGCCGCCGGCGGCGATCTCCATGGCGCGGTGGAGCTCCTCCTGGAGGCCGCCCAGAGGACGCCGTTCGACAAGGCGCACATCGACGAGCTCATCCGGCTCGCGCGGAGCGCCGACGATCGCCAGCGGCTCTTCGACGTGCTCACGCGCCTCCAGGGCATCCTGAGCGGCGACGAGGAGCGGCTGGTCGTGCTCCGCGAGCTCGCGCCGCTGGCCCAGGAGCTCGGCGATCGCGGCGCCGCGGTGGCGCTCTACGAGGCGATCGCCCGGCTGGATCTCACCGACATGCACGCCGTCGAGGTCGTCGAGCAGGACGCGAGCGACCGCGGCGATCACGCCGCGGTCGCTGCCCTCCTCGCGCGCCGCATCGAGGCGGCTCCGCTGCCGGACACGCGGCGCGCGCTGCGGCTCCGGCGCGCCGCCCTGCTCGAGCAGCGCCTCGGCCTCCTCGACGAGGCGTGCGCCGAGCTGGAGGCCCTGCTCGCGGCGTCACCGGACGACGTGAGCGCGCTGAGGTTCCTCGCGGACATCCACGAGCGGCTCGGGACGCCGCTGCGCGCCGCCCCGCTCTGGTGCAGGCTGGGCGATCTCGCGACGACCACCGACGAGCGGGCCGAGTACAGCCTCCGCGCGTGCAGCAGCTACCTCGGCGGCGGGGACGTCGAGTCCGCGAAGGACACGCTGGAGAGCGTCGCTCGCATCGCGCCGCGCGAGGCCGTGATCGAGCTCCGCGTCGAGATCGCCCGCCGGGAGGGGGACGGCCACGCGCTCGCCGCGGCGCTCGATCAGCTCGCCAGCGCGTCGCGCGACGCCCCCGAGCGGCGCGCGCAGCTGCTGGTCGAGGCGGCGCGCGCCACGTCGACGCTCGGGGACGACGCGACGGCGCTCGAGCGCGCTCGCCGCGCCGTGAAGCTCGCCCCGGAGTCGCCCGACGCCGTCCTCGAGGCGCGCCGCATCGAGTATCGCCTGCGCGGGACCGGGACGCCGCGCGACGCGCAGGCCGCGGTGGAGGAGCTCGGCCGCATCGCGCCGCGCCTGCGCCCGGCGCACGTCGACCTGCACGCGTTCCTGCTCGCCGAGACGCTCGACGTCATCCAGGGCCACGGCGCCGGCATGCGGGAGCTGACCCGGCGCCACGCCGAGGTCGGCCCGAGCACGCTGGTCGCGCTCGGCATGGCGGAGCGCCTGGCCCTGAAGCGGAACTTCTCTGCCGCCCTCCCGCTGTTCGACCGCGCGCTCGGCGGCGATCTCCAGGGGATGCGCGCGCGCGGTCGGGTCGCGCTCGCCGCCGCCGAGACCGCTCAGAGCGCCGGCGATCTCGAGGCGGCCGCGCGCCTGCTCGAGGAGGCCGCGGCGGAGCCGGAGACGCGCACGCTGGCGCTGCGCCGCCAGCTGGAGCTCACGGCCGCGCGAGGTGAGCCCGAGGCCGCCCGGAAGGCGCTCGAGGAGCTCGCCGCGCAGAGCTCGGGGATCGATCGCGCGCGCGCGCTGATGCAGCTCGCGCGCCTGCACGTGTCGAGCGACCCGGATCGCGCGGCGAAGATCCTCTCGCAGGCCACGGCGCTCGCGGGCTCGGATCGCTCGCTGGGGCTGAAGATCGCCGAGCTGAACGCCGAGCTGGCCAGCGAGCGGGCGACCCTGCCTCCCGAGGAAGTGCTCCAGGTTGCGACGCTCCGGGCCGCGGCGGAGCCGGTCCAGGCGGCGCCAGAGGCGCCGCCCAGCGCTGCGTCGGCGGCGAGCGGCGCCGGACCCGCGAGCAGCCGCGCGCCGTCGAGCGGGGTCGGGCCCGCGAGCAGCCGCGCGCCGTCGAGCGGGGTCGGGCCCGCGAGCAGCCGCGCGCCGTCGAGCGGGGTCGGGCCCGCGAGCAGCCGCGCGTCGTCGAGCGGCGCCGGGCCTTCGAGCAGCCGCGCGTCGTCGAGCGGCGCCGGGCCGGCGAGCAGCCGCGCGCCGTCGAGCGGGATCGGGCCCGCGAGCAGCCGCGCGCCGTCGAGCGGCGGCGCGCCGGCCTCGAGCAACCCGCACATCGATCTCGTCGAGCTCAACGACCCGCTCGACGAGGGGTTGATCGCCGACGACCCGTCGCAATCCACCTCTCCCGCGGTGTCGGACGACGATCTGCTCGACGGGACGGCGAGCACCGCCGCCTCGCCGGCGCCGTCGCCGAGCGCCGCGTCGGGCGCCGCGGAGAGCAACGCCGCGCGCGGCGGCGCCGCGTCGTTCCGCTCCAGCGTCAGCGCGCCGCAGCCCGGGCCCCCGGTCTCCGCCCCGGCGTCGATCCAGCCGCCCTCCTCCGCGACGCGGCTCGTGGCCGCGTGGTCGCCGTCCGCGGCCGAGAGCTTCGAGGAGGCAGCGCTCTTCCGCGAGCTCGCCGCGGGCTCGTACGACGCTGGCGAGCGGCTCATCAAGAGCTTCGCTCCGCGCGACGATCGCTCCCGGGAGGCGCTGGCGGTCCGACGGATGCAGGCCCACCTGCGCCTCGGCGATCGGGGCACGCTGGAGCGCCTCCAGGCGGCCGCGATCGCCGACAAGAACATGACCTACGCCCGCGCCATCGAGCACGTGCTGCGCGCCTTCGACGGTGACGAGCCGTCCGATCGGCCCGGCGAGGGCGTCGTCACGCCGCCGGCCCTCGCCGCGCAGCGCGACGCGCCGGAGCTCGTGAGCGCGCTGCTCTTCCGCGATCTGGAGTCGCCGGTCAACGAGGCGCTCGCGATCGTCTGGGAGACGGGCCTCTACCGCCGCGACGCAGGCCAGTCCGGGCTCGTCCCCTCCGAGCGGATCCAGCCGACATCGCCTACCCTCCTCGGGGAGATCTACGGCGTCATGGCCGCTCACCTCGGCCTCTTGCGCACCGCGCTCTTCCACCAGCGCGCTCCCTTGCCTGCTCCGTCGCCGCCGGAGGGGCAGATCGTCCGGGTCAACCCGCCGGCCGTGCTGCTGCGGGGCGAGGTCCGCGAGGACACCCCCGAGCTGCGTTACCTGCTCGGCGCTCAGCTCGCTGGCGCCATGCCCGACCATGTCCTGGTGAACACCAGCTCGGAGGATGAGCTCCGCACGCTGCTCTCCGCCATCGTCGCCGCGTTCGGGCCCCTGGAGGCCACCGCGCACAGCGCCCGCGGCAATCCGGCCGTGGTGCGGCTCGAGCAGAACCTCTGGCAGCTCATCCCCCCGCGCGCAGAGCGTCGCCTCCGCGAGATCTGCGACAGCGCCGACAAGATCACCTACGAGGGGGCCGTCAAGACGACCCGCACCGCGATGCGCCGCGCTGGCCTCTTCGCCGCGGGCAACGTCGCCACGGCCGTGCGCGCGACCCTCAAGGAGCGCGGCGTGGAGCTGGCGGTCCCGCTCTCCGACCCCGAAGGGCTCGCCGCGGCCTGCGCGGCGGTCCCCGAGATCGCCGATCTCGTACGCCTCGCGACGCGGATGGAGTACGCCGAAGCGCGATGGCAGCCCGGTACGGTGCCTTCACTCCGGCGGGTCGACACGGGAAGCTCGCGCTTCCGTGCAGGCACGTAGGCGTCTCCGTGCTTCGCCTGGTTGCGATGAGTGCGGGGTGGCCGCATCGGCGCATCCGTCTCGACGCGACAGCGCTGTCACAGCGCCGCCGCGGGTTGCGCGGCGCCCTGTCGAGTGGATGCACGCCACACGCTGCCCGGAACGCCGTCTGTCGGTTGGCACGAACATCGCCTTCTCGTTCGGGTGTGATTTTCCCCTGCGCCTGCTCGGGTGCGGACCCGTTCGGGCTCCGCGCGTCGCTCTCCTCCGCTCGGCGGCCACCGGTCGCCGGCGTCTCCGCGGGGCCGCGGCGCTCTCTCTCCGCGCCGCCACGGGGGCGGTCTCTGCTCCGCGCTGCGCGCGCTGCGTCCGCGGCGAGGAGGGCGCCGTGAGCGCGCGACACGTCGTGTGCGCCGCGCTGCTCGCCTGCCTCCCGACCTCGGTGGCCTGCGGCATTCCCCTCGAAATGGCGGAATCCGCCCCCATGAACGCCTGCGACGGGTCGGTCGAGTGCGGCCCGGGGGCGACCTGCGCCGATGTCAGCGGGCAACGCGCGTGCGTCTCGACGAGCGCGAACCTCGAGGGGCTCATCCTCGAGATCCGGCCGCGCGCCTCGCCCGAGCTGGGCGCGGAGGTCTCCCATCTCCTCGCCATCGATGCAGCGAGCGGCTTCCCTCCTCAGGACCCTGGCGGGCAGGTGCATTCCGTCGATCTCACGATCCCGATGCCCGCGCGCGTGAAGGCCACGATGCGCCTCGGCGGCTCCTATTGCGAGGGCCGCACCAGCGGGCTGCCTCCCCTGACCGGCGGGCAGTTCCCCGTGAAGGTCGAGTTCCGGCGCCTCGCGCCGATCCTGGGCCTGCCCACCCAGAGCTACTCGACGCTCTCGGAGCCGGACGGCACCGACGGCCAGAGATTCGAGCTCTCTATCCCCGCAGGCGACTACCACATCTCGTTGATTCCGCAGGCGCGCGCCGACTGCCTCGACGACATCCCCCCGCCGATCTTCCTGCCGAACCAGGTGGTCCCCGAGCAGTGGACGCTCGGCATCAACGCCGAGGCGCCCGCCGTGCTCCAGGGCAGCTTGCAGGTGCCCGAGGGCATGCGCGTCGACGGGTGGAAGCTCGATCTCGTCGACCCGGTGACCGGCAGCGTCCTCTCCCAGGCAGGCCTCCTCGAACAGGCCGAGCCCGACTCGCAGGCGACCGCGACGCAGGTCGGGTTCAACGTGAAGTTCTACTGGGCCGACAAGGACAGGAGCCCGCTCATCCGGCTGCGTCCGAAGGACGGCGTGCCGAGGCCCACGGTCTACTGGGAGCTCGCCGCGCTCGCGCTCCAGGGCTCCACGGGGAACCTGGACCTGTCGCTCCTCCAGCTCGACGCGGCGGCGCGCCGCGTGGAAGGTCAGACGCTCGACGTGAACGGCAACCCGGTGCTCTCCGCCGTCCGTATCCAGAGCGCCATCATCGACAGGGCGCCCACCGCCGCCTACAAGCTGGACACCGAGACGGACGCGAACGGCCTCTTCCGCGCTGATCTCCCGCCAGGCGAGTACGTCCTCTTCGCGCAGCCGATCAACGACACCACCAAGGCGGCCGTCAAGCAGCCGCTCAAGTTCGCCGCCGGCGACGACTGCTACTGCGGTCAGTCGGTCGTCATCCCCGAGGCCGGGACGCTGCGCGGCCGCGTCCAGGGGCCCATGGGCGAGCTGATGGACGGCGCCAGCGTGTTCGCGGTCCCTGCCCGCGGCCAGGTCACGCCCTACATCGGCCAGGTGCTGACGCCCGGGCCGCTGCTGCCCCGGCAGGCGTCCGGGGTCCTCCGTGACGGCGCGTTCTCGATCGGCATCGACCCAGGGGAGTTCGACTTCTCGGTCCGCCCGACGCCCGGCTCCGCCTTCCCGTGGCTCGTCAGGCCGCGCCTAACGGTCTCTGCGATGGACGCCGCGGTCACCGACCTCGAGCTCGCCATCTCGTTCCCGGCCGTGCTCCAGGGCGTCGTCCGCGACGCGTCGGGCGCCCGGCTCGGCGACGCCACGGTCGTGGCCTGGCTGCCGGTCCAGGGCGCGACCGCGCAGGAGACGAGGGGCATCCAGATCGGCGAGACCCGGTCGGCGGCCAATGGCTCCTATGTACTGCCGCTCCCCCCATCGATGTTCCGGTGAAGTCGGAGCGAAAAAGGGCGGTACCAGCCCAGCGCGGAGCGAGATAGGCTAACGCCCGTGGCGCAGCCGACGCGCGGTGGGACATCGGAGCCTTCAACCGAGGATGGCCTGAGCCTCGCGCCTCCTCTGCGCGGCGACCTCGGCCAGCGCGCCGACGAGGAGCGCGCGACCGGGACCGCGCTTCCGTCTGCGCAGGAGCTCGCGATCGCGCTGCACGAGGTCTCCAACGCGCTCACGGTCATCGTGGGGTGCATCGAGCGCGCGCAGGGCGAGCAAGGCCCCGAGCTGGGCCGCGCGCTCGGCGTCGCCGCGTCCCGCGCGCACGACGCTCGCCGCCTGATCCGGCGGGCCATCGGCGCCGAGGGGCGTCCGGCCGGCGACGGCGAGGTCGCGTCGAGGCCGCTGGGGGAGCCGGCGCGCCTGATCGCCGACGTCATCGACGACGCCGTGATGGGGCTCGAGCCCGAGGCGCGCCGCTCGGCGATCGCGCTCCGCGCGGTGATCGCGCCCGCTGTCGCGCGCACCGGCGTGAGCAACGGCGCTGCGGTCGTGCAGATCTTGACGAACCTCCTGCTCAACGCCGTGGCGCTGTCGCCCCGCGGCTCGTCCGTCCGTGTCGATGCCAGGCTGGAGGGTGCCGCGGTCGTCATCGGCGTCGCGGACCAGGGGCCCGGCGTCCCGCCGTCGCGCCGAGCGACGCTGCTGAGCTCCGGCGTCTCCACGCGGCCTGGCGGAGCGGGCATCGGCCTCCGCCACTCCGCGGCGCTGGCGAGCGCTGCCGGCGGCGCGCTCGCGCTCGTGCCTTCGGAGGAAGGCGCTCGCTTCGAGCTGCGCTGGCCCGTCGAGGACACGCCGCCCGCCGACGCCCCGCCCGGCGAAGCATGCGCCGAGGAAAAGCCGCCTGCGCCGCGGAACACGACGTCGCCGCCGCAGCACGGGACGATCCTCGATGGCGTCAGGATCCTGGTGGTCGAGGACGACGACGCGGTGGTGGATCTGCTCGACACGGCGCTCACAGCGCGCGGCGCGAGCATCGTCAGCGTGCAGAGCGCGGTCGAGCTCCCTGGGGCCCTCGCCTCCGGGCCGTTCCAGGCTGCGCTGCTCGACATCTCGCCGATCCAGCAGGACGTCCTCGGCACCGTCTCCGCCGTGCGCAGGGCCAACCCGGACGTGCGGCTCGTTGTCATGTCCGGCAGCGCCGGCGCCGATCCTCTCCCCGCGAACGCCGGCGTCTCCTGGGTGCGCAAGCCGTTCGAGATCCGCGAGATCGTCGAGGCGCTCGTCCGCTGAAGAGCCCGCGGGCGAGGTGCGCGCAGCGCTCCGCGCGGGTGCGGGCGTGCTCCTCTCGTGCGCGTGCGCGCTCCGGTCGCGCGCGCCGCCGTGGCAGCCGGCGATCGGTCGAGGCCGCGAGGCCGCCGCGCCGGGCTGACCAGCGCAGGCGCTGCGCCGTGGGACGACGTTGTGAGGATTAGCTTGACTTCCCCGGCCAGCTGGGTAGGTTCCGTCCCGCAACCGCACTCGCGAAGGTGGCGGAATTGGCAGACGCACTAGCTTGAGGTGCTAGCGGGTAACACCGTGGGGGTTCAAGTCCCCCCCTTCGCACTCCCTGTCTCTCTACTCTCGACGCCTCGTTCTCCCCTCCTCGTGCACAGCTGGCTGAGCGCATTCCCTCGGCTCGTGTGCGGTACCGGTGAGGCTGCCCCTGTGTCTTGACGGGGCCGCCCGGCTTCGGAGCGCGCGTCTGAGTCTCGACGGCTTGCCGTGGCACCGCTGAGCGCTCGTCTGCGCCCAGCTGGACGCACGGCGATGCACGCGGGCAGCACATGCCGCGCGGGGAGTGGCGCTCCGTTCGATACGGACGATGGTTCATGTCCCTATCGCACTGGCGTTGACGCCAATCGAGCCATCGGTCGTGAGCGCGAGGTGTCCGCGGCAGGGGGCTTTGAAGTCGGACCTACGCTGTTCGTGGAGGGTCCACGCAGCATGTTCCAGCGTGGAGTCCGGGGTGCCGCGATGACCGTGTCGCGCGCATTCCTGCTCAATCCTCCGTCCGGGCGCGCATCGACGGCGCGCGCAGGCTTGCATCGGTCGCCGAGCGGCCTGGTCGGGCTCGGCCGAACGCCTTCCTTGACGTCCGTCTTGTCCTCCCCCACGCTCGCATCGGATGTTCCGCCTCCGGCGACCCCATCGTGACCGCAGCGCGATCCTTCGCTGGATCCGCGCCGCGCTCCCGGTGCTGCTCGTCGTCGGTCTCATGGCGCAGGGCCACACCCTCCAGGCGCTCGGCATGACGATCGCTTGCGAGCACCCGATGATCGAGGCGTCGTCGGCCCATCACGAGGAGGACGCGGCGCCTGACAGCTCCCACGAGGACTGTCCGCCCAGCTGCAGCGACTGCGCTTGTGGCCGTATCCCCATGACGCTGTCCGTCGGCGCCGCGCTGCCCTACATCCTCCTGGAGGCGTACGAGATCGCCGCGTCGACGCTGCCGGAAATGCCAGGGCGCAGCCTCCCTCACCGCCTCGAACGGCCACCCCGACACCCGCGCGCCTGAGGCGCCCGCGTCAGGTGTCGCACCCGCGAGCACGGCAGCAGCGCACAGGCGTTTGAGCGCCCCTGCGCCGCGCAGCCGTGGGCTCGGCCCTCTCACGCGATCCTGACCGGGCACAACCGCGGTTCTTCGCGTGAGCGCTCCACGCGCTCGAGGGCTGTCCGTCCATGTTCCGTCCCCCCGTGCGTCGTCTGTTCGTCGCTTCCTCGCTCGCCCTTCACCTCCTGTCGATCGCGCCCCCGGCGGCCCTCGCCGCAGAGCCGCCCCTCACCCGCGCCCGCGTCGCCGACCTCGCCCGCGCAGCCCCGAGCGCGCGCGTGGCCACGGCGGAGGTCGGCGTCGCCCGCGCAGCGACCTCGGCCGCAGGCGCGCTCTCCCTCGAGAACCCCGTGCTGACCGGCATGGGCGGCGTTCGGCTCAACCCCGACGGGAGCAAGCCGGCGGCCGCTTCGGCGTCCCTCGCGTGGCCGATCGAGCTCGGCGGCCAGCGAGGCGAGCGCATCGCAGCCGCGAAGGCCGAGCAGCGCGCCGCCGAGATCGGCGCCGAGGACGGCCGGCGCCGCGTCCTGCTCGCCGCCCTGCTCCAGCACGCCCTCGTGCTCCGGGGCGAGCGGCAGGTGCAGCTCGCCCGCGCCCGCGTCGCGCTCGCAGAGCGGCTCCACGCCGCCGCGGAGCGCCAGCGCAAGGCAGGCGAGGTGCCGGAGGTCGATGTCGCCCTGGCGTCGCTCCAGAGAGGGCGCGACCAGGCGGCCGCGAAGGCGGCGGAAGGCGCGCGCGACGCCGACGAGGCGGCGCTCCTCGGCCTGCTCGGCCTCCCCTTGCGAGCGGCGCAGCCGCTGCCCCCGGTGGAGGGGCCCCTCGTGCCGCCTGACGATCCGCCGCCGCTCGCGTCGATCCTCGGCGACCTGGGGCGGCGCCCCGATGTCGGGGCCGCCGAGGCTTCGGTCGACGCCGCGCGGGCCAGGGCGGAGCGCGAGCGGGCGGCCGGGTGGCCCACCGTCAACGTCGTCGCCCAGGTCGAGCGCGACGACGGCGCGAACATCGGCATGCTCGGCCTCGCGATCCCGCTGCCGATCCTCAACGCCAACCGCGCCGGCGCCGCGACCGCCGCCGCGGAGATCGATGTCGCAGAGGCCCGCGCCGAGGCCGCGCGGACCGGCGCCGCGGGCCACATCACCCAGCTCTACGCGCGCTACAAGGCGACGAAAGAGGCCCTCCAGGCGCTGACACCGACGGCCACCCTGATGGAACAGGCGGCCGCGATCTCGGCGCGAGGGTACGAGCTCGGCGAGAAGGATCTCGCGAGCGTCCTCCTGGTGCGGCGTGAGGTCATCGACGCCGAGGCGGCGCTGCTGGAGGCCGAGCACGCCCACGCGGCGGCCAAGATCGAGCTCCTCGTCGCCGCGGGGAGGGCGCCCCGATGAGCGCTCCTCCGCGCAAGATCGAGCTTTCCCCGAAGGTGATCGCCACGATCGCCGCCGCGATCCTGGCGCTCGTCGTCGCGGCCGTCGCCATCACGGTGCGCGTCGAGCATCGACGCCACGGGCACGACCGCGAGGCCGGCCACGAGGAGCACGACGGGCATCGGCACGGCGAGGAGGAGGGAGCGCACGCCGATGGCCACGACGGCGATCACGATCACGACCACGGCGACGACCGCGCGGAAAAGCACGCGCCGGACGAGCCCGGGGAAGCGCACGCCCACGGCGACAGGCTCGAGCTGTCGCCCGCGATGATCCAGAACGCCGGGCTGGAGATGCTCACCGCCGGACCGGGCAACGTCGCGGTGACGGTCACCCTCCCCGGCGAGGTCGCGCTCAACGCCGAGGCCATCGCGCACGTCACGCCCCGCGTGCCGGGGACGGCGCGGGAGGTGAAGAAGCAGCTCGGCGACACGGTCACGCGAGGAGAGGTGCTCGCCGTGCTCGACAGCCGCGAGCTCGCCGAGCTCCAGCGCGAGCTCCTGGCGGCCAAGGAGCGCCTCTCCCTCGCCGAGGCGAGCTTCACGCGCCACGAGGCGCTCTGGAAGGAGCGCATCTCGGCCGAGAAGGAGTACCTCGCGGCCAGGCAGGCGGTCGCCGAGGCGCGGATCGAGCACCGCAGCGCCGCCCAGAAGCTCAGCGCCGCCGCGGGCTCGGGCGCGGGCAAGGGCAGCGGTTACGCGCTGGTCGCCCCCATCGACGGCACCATCATCGAGAAGCACATCGCCATCGGCGAGGTGCTCAAGGAAGACACCCAGGTCTTCGTGATCGCCGACCTGTCGACCATCTGGGTCAACGTCACCGTCTACGCCAAGGACCTCAGCCGCGCGCGGATCGGCCAGACGGCCTGGGTCAAGGCCGAGGGGATCGAGCAGAGCGCGCAGGGCACGCTGGCGTACCTGGGGCAGGTCGTCGATGAGCAGAGCCGCTCGGCCGTGGCCCGCGTCGTCCTAGAGAGCCCGGGCGCTGCGTGGCGCCCCGGGCTCTTCGCGACCGCCGACATCGCCGTCGAGGAGGCGGCCGCGCCCGTGGTCGTCTCCGACGAGGCCATCCAGCGGGTCGAGGGCAAGGACGTCGTCTTCGTCGAGGAGGGCGGCGCCTTCGAGGCCCGCCCCGTGAAGATCGGGCGCCGTGGCACGAGCGGGGGCGGGCCGCCCGGCGCCCCCGCCGCCGAACCGCGGCGCGGCGCGCCGGTCGTCGAGATCGAGGCCGGCGTCGCCGCCGGCGAGCGCTACGTCGGCAAGAACAGCTTCATCCTCAAGGCGGAGCTCGGCAAATCCGAGGCCGGACACCAGCACTGAGGAGCGCGAGGACCCCATGCTCACCTTGCTCTCGCGGCTCCTGTCCGTCTCGATCCGCCATCGCTTCCTCGTCGTCGCCATCACCCTCGCGGTCGGCGCGCTCGGGGCCTACAACTTCACCCGCCTGCCGATCGACGCGGTCCCGGACATCACCAACGTCCAGGTGCAGATCAACACGTCGGTCAAGGCGCTCTCCCCCGTGGAGGTCGAGCGCCAGATCACCTTCCCCATCGAGTGGGCCATGGGCGGGATCCCGGGCGTCCAGCAGGTGCGCTCGCTGTCCCGTTACGGGCTCTCCCAGGTGACGGTGATCTTCGAGGACGGCACCGACATCTACTGGGCGAGGCAGCTCGTGGCCGAGCGCCTCGGCGCCGCGAAGGAGAGCCTGCCGCCAGGGCTCGGCGAGCCGCAGCTGGGCCCCATCGCGACCGGCCTCGGCGAGATCTACATGTGGACCCTCGAGGCCGCGCCGGACGCCAGGCGGCCCGACGGCAAGCCGTACGACCTGACCGATCTACGCACGATCCAGGACTGGATCGTGCGGCCCCAGGTCCGGACCGTGCCGGGGGTGACGGAGGTCAACTCGATCGGCGGATACGAGCGGCTGTACCAGGTCTCGCCGGATCCGGCGAAGCTCGTCGGCTACGGGCTCTCGTTCCGCGACGTGCTCGAGGCCCTCGCGGCCAACAACGCCAACGCGGGCGGGGGGTACATCGAGCACAAGGGCGAGCAGTACCTCGTCCGCGCCACGGGCCTCGTGCAGAGCGAGGACGACATCCGGGGCATCGTCGTCGGCAACCACCGCGAGGCGCCGATCCGGATCGAGGACGTCGCCGAGGTCAGCGTCGGCCAGGAGCTCCGCACGGGGGCGGCCACCGAGGACGGAGAAGAAGCGGTCATCGGCACGGCCATCATGCTCGTCGGGGAGAACGGCCGCGCCGTCTCCAGGCGGGTGGACGACCAGATCAAGGCGGTGAACAAGTCGCTGCCCGCGGGCGTGACGGTCAAGACCGTCTACGACCGCACCTACCTCGTCGACGCCACCCTGAGCACCGTCAGGAACAGCCTTCTCGAAGGGGCGGCGCTCGTCGTCGTGGTGCTCTTCCTCCTGCTCGGCAACCTCCGGGCCGCGCTCATCGCCGCGCTCGCGATCCCGTTCTCGATGCTGATCGCCGTCACCGGCATGGTCGAGAGCAAGATCAGCGGCAACCTGATGAGCCTCGGCGCCATCGACTTCGGGCTCATCGTCGACGGCTCGGTGATCATCGTCGAGAACTGCGTGCGGCGCTTCGCCGAGGAGCAGCGCCGGCTCGGGCGGGCGCTCACCCGCGAAGAGCGGCTCGATCTCGCCTACGAGGCGTCCCAGGAGGTCCGCCAGGCGACGATCTTCGGTGAGCTCATCATCGCGATCGTCTACCTGCCCATCCTCACGCTGACCGGCATCGAGGGGAAGATGTTCCGGCCGATGGCGCAGACCGTCGTCCTGGCGCTCGCGGGGGCGACGATCCTGTCGATGACGTTCATCCCGGCGCTCGTGGCGCTGCTCCTCAGGGGCAACGTGTCGGAGAAGGAGAACCTCCTCTTTCACCACGCGAAGAACGCCTACGGGAGGGCGCTCGCCTGGGCGCTGTCCCACAGGCCGATCGTGGTCGCGATCGCGGGCGTCGCCCTCGCCGCCTCCGGCCTGGTCGCCGCGGGGCTCGGCAGCGAGTTCGCCCCCAAGCTGAGCGAGGGGGCGCTCGCGCTCCAGCCGGCGCGCATCCCGTCGATCAGCCTCACGACGAGCGTGGCCATGCAGGCGCAGCTCGAGCGCCTCCTCAGGGAGCGGTTCCCGGACGAGATCGAGCACGTCTTCGCCAGGACCGGGACGGCCGAGGTCGCGACCGATCCGATGGGCCCGAACGTCTCCGACACCTACCTGATGCTGCGGCCGCGGAGCGCGTGGAAGAAGGCGAAGACGCAGGAGGAGCTCGCCGAGGCCATCGAGGCGGTGATCCACGAGCTGCCGGGGCAGAACTACGAGTTCAGCCAGCCGATCGAGCTCCGGTTCAACGAGCTCATCAGCGGCGTGCGGAGCGACGTCGCGGTCAAGGTCTTCGGCGACGACCTCGGCGTGATGCTCGAGGAGGCGAGCAGGATCGGCGCGCTCCTCAAGGCGACGCCGGGCGCCGCCGACGTCAAGGTGGAGCAGGTCACGGGCCTGCCGGTGCTGACCATCGACGTGGATCGGCGCATGGTGGCCCGCTACGGGCTCAACGTCGCCGACGTGCAGGCGGTCGTCGAGGCCGCGATCGGGGGCGTGAGCGCCGGCGAGGTCTTCGAGGGGGACAAGCGCTTCGATCTGGTGCTCCGGCTGCCCGACTCCATCCGCCGCGACATCGGGGCGCTCGAGCGGCTCCCGATCCCGCTCCGGAGCAAGGGGGGCCACGCGACCGGACCGAGCGGCCCCACCATCGCCGCCGCGGCCGGCGCGCTAGAGCGGGCGGCGTTCGTGCCGCTCGGCGCGGTGGCGAAGATCGGCGTGGAGGAGGGCCCGAACCAGGTCAGCCGGGAGAGCGGCAAGCGCCGCGTCGTCGTCCAGTGCAACGTGCGCGGGCGCGACCTCGGCGGCTTCGTCGCCGACGCCGAGGCGCGGATCGACGCCGAGATCAAGCTCCCGCCGGGCTACTGGATGTCGTGGGGCGGCCAGTTCGAGAACATGCTCGCCGCCCAGCGGCGCCTCGCCGTGGTCGTCCCCGTGGCGCTCGGGCTGATCTTCGGCCTGCTCTTCCTCTCCGTCGGGACGCTCAGGAACGCCGCGCTGATCTTCACCGGCGTCCCGCTCGCGCTCACCGGCGGCGTCCTCGCGCTCTGGGGCCGCGGGCTCCCGCTCTCGATATCGGCGGCCGTGGGCTTCATCGCGCTCTCGGGCGTCGCCGTGCTGAACGGGCTCGTGATGGTGACGTTCATCGAGAACCTGCGGCAGCGCGGCGAGGCGCTCGACGACGCCGTGCTCCACGGCTCGATCGCGCGGCTCCGCCCCGTGCTCATGACGGCGCTCGTCGCGGCGCTCGGCTTCGTCCCGATGGCGCTCGCCACCGGCACCGGCTCCGAGGTGCAGCGCCCGCTCGCGACGGTCGTCATCGGCGGGATCCTCTCGTCCACGACGCTCACGCTCGTCGTCCTGCCGGTCCTCTACCGGCTGACCCATCGACAGGAGACCTCGACATGAACCGACCCTGGCTCGCCCTCGTTCTCTACGGGATCTACATCGCGCTCGCGTTCGGATGGCGCTCGCTCAGGCAGCTCCGCGCGACGGGATCGGCGGGCTTCCGCGGCATCTCGGGGCCACCCGGGTCGCTGCCGTGGCTCGGCGGCGTGCTCTTCGTGATCGCGCTCGTCCTGGGAGCGCTGGCCCCCGTCGCGGAGCTCGCGGCCTTCATCGGGCCCCTCGCCGATCCCGGCCCGCTCCTCGTCGGCCTCGGCGCGGCCATGACGATCTCGGGGACGCTCGGCACGCTCTGGTCCCAGGGCGCGATGGGCGCGTCCTGGCGCATCGGCGTCCGCGAGGCGGAGCGCACGGGCCTCGTCACCGGAGGCCCGTTCGCGGTGGTGCGGAACCCTGTCTTCAGCTTCATGATGCTGGCCGCGCTCGGGCTGCCGCTGATCCTCCCGAACGCGGCCGCACTCGCCTCGCTCGTCGCGCTGGTCATCGCGATCGAGCTGCAGGTCCGCCTCGTCGAGGAGCCGTACCTCTCGCGCACCCACGGCGGCGCGTACGCGGCCTACTGCGCGAAGGTCGGCCGCTTCGTGCCCGGGATCGGCCGAGGGGGCTCGCCGCCGCCGCCCTGACGCCCCTCAGCTCGCCAGGGGCAGCGAGAAGTGGATCGTCGTCCCCTGGCCCGGGGCGCTCTCGACCGCCATCGTCCCGTGGTGCGCCTCGACGATGCCGCGCGCGATGTAGAGGCCCAGCCCTGCCCCGGTGCGCGACTCCTGCGAGGCCTTCCAGTAGCGATCGAAGAGGTGCGGCTGGTGCTCGGGCGGGATGCCCGGGCCCGTATCGGCCACCGAGAACCGCGCGCTGTCGGCGACCCGGCAGAGCGACACGCTCACGACGCCGCCCCGCGGCGTGAACTTCAGCGCGTTGCCGAGCAGGTTCGAGAAGACCTGGAGCACGCGATCCCGGTCGGCGAGGACCTCGAGGCCCGCGTCGAGCGTCCCCTGCGTCACCCGGCAGCCCTTCGCCTCCGCGAGCGACGTGGCGGCGTCGAGCGCCTCGCGGACGAGCGTCCCGCCCCGCTCCACCCTCGGCGACACGACGAGCCGCCCCGCCTCGATGCGCGACGCGTCGAGCAGATCCTCGATGAGCCGCGTCATGCTCTGGATGCCGCGGTCCATGCGGTCGACGAGCTGGACGGCGTCGTCGTCGTCGCCGCCGTCCTTCCGCTGGAGAAGATCGCTCCGCAGCAGCGACGCCGTGATCGCGATCGTGTTGAGCGGGTTCCGGAGATCGTGCGACACGATCGCCAGGAGGTCGTCGCGGGCGCGCGTCGCGGCCTGCGCCTCGTTGTAGAGCCGCGCGTTCTCCAGGGCGACGGACGCCGACTGCGCGAGCTGGGTGAGCAGCACCTCGTCGCTCTCCACGAAGGGGCCGTCGCGCCGGTCGAGCAGCTGGATGCTCCCGATGCACTGGCCGTCCCGGCCGCGCAGCGGCGCCGCGAGGAGCGAGCGCGGGTGGAGCTCCGCCGGCGCGCGCGAGAGCACGTCGGCGCACGTCGGATCGCTCGCGATCTCGTCGCCCGTCAGCCGGACGCCGGTGCTCCTCCGCTCGATCAGGCCGAGCGCGACCTCGCGGACGCCGTCGCGGTCCTCCCGCGCGGCGTACTCCTCGGACAGCGAGATGCCCGTCAAGGGCCGCTGCTCCACGCCCCGCGCCGAGAGCCGCGAGGCCGCGACGCCCGCGTCGAGCAGCGCGCGCGCCTCGTCGGTGGTGCGCTCGATCAGCTCGTTCAGCGAGAGCGACCGGTGGATGCGCAGCGTCGCCTCGGTGAGCTGCGCGAGCTGGTTCGCGTGGCGGGCGAGCGCCCTGCGCGCCTCCTCCTCGCGGCGCTCCGCCTCGCTCAGCCGCAGGACGTGGCGCAGGCTCTGCACCAGCCGCTCGGGCGTCAGCAGGTTCTTCGGCACGTAATCCGCCGCGCCCCGCTTCATCAGATCGACCGCGAGCGACTCGTCGCCCTGCCCGGTCAGCATGATGAACGGCGCCGTGAGCTTCGCCTTGCGCGCCGCCTCGATCACCGCGAGCCCGTCGCCCCCGGGGAGGTAATAGTCGAGCAGCACGCAGTCGATCTGCTGCTCGTACAGCACCGCGAGCGCCGAATCGACGGAATCGGCCTCCCTGATCTCGGCGTCGACGCGGCCGCTCCGCAGCGCGCGCAAGATCGCGATCCGATCGACCGTGTCGTCGTCGACGACGAGGAGGCGAACCGACCTCGGGCTCAAGGCATCTCCACGAGCGTCCAGTACCGGTTCAGCGCCGTCATGAGCTCGACGAAGCTCATGAACGTCACCGGCTTGAGCAGGTAGCCGGCGACGTTCAGATCGTACGCGTCCACCTTGTCCCGATCGTCGTTCGAGGTCGTCAGCACGACGACGGGCGTCGCCCGCAGCGAGACGTCGGCCCGGAGCTCGCGGAGGAACTCGATGCCGTTCATCCTGGGCATGTTCAGGTCGAGCAGGACGAGGCGCCGATCCCTGGGCACCTGGTTGCCGCGCAGCAGATCGAGCCCCTCCACGCCGTCGCCCGCCACCCAGAGCGGGTTCGTGATCTTGCCCCTCTCGAACGCCCTCCGGACGTTCATCACGTCGACGGTGTCGTCCTCGACCAGGATAATATTCAGGAATTTACCGTCCATCCTCGTCCTCGTGGAGGGGCAAAGCGGAGGCTCGTTGATAGCATCAACCGCAGGCCGCGCGCAGGGGCTACGGCCAGCCACCACGCGTGCCGGCGCGGCCGACGAGGTGCGCGACCGCGGTCACCAGGCTGTTCGGCTCGATGGGCTTGGCCAGGTGCATCTGGAAGCCGGCGGCGATCGCCTGGCGGCGGTCCTCCATGCGCGTGTACGCGGTGAGCGCGAGCGCCGGTATGCCGCTCGCGGGGACGTCGGCCCCCAGGGCGCGCAGCCGCCGCATCATCGCGTAACCGTCCTCGCCCGGCATGCCGATGTCGCTCACGAGCACGTCGAACTCGCCCATGCGGAGCGCCTCGAGCGCCGCGCCCGCCGAGGCCGCTTCGCTCACCGTCGCGCCGGCGCGCACGAAGATGATGCCGAGCAGCTCGCGGGCGTCGGTCTCGTCGTCGACCACGAGGACCCGGATGCCCTCGAGCACGCGCCGCGCGGCGCCCCCCGGCGCCTCGCCGCCCCGGCGCTGCGGGGACGGCGGCGCCGCGGGCGCGTCGGCGCGGATCGGCAGCCGGACCCGGAAGCGCGCGCCCTTGCCCTCTCCGTCGCTCTCGGCGTGCACGCTGCCGCCCTGGGCCTCCGCCAGGTGACGCACGATGGCGAGGCCGAGCCCGAGCCCGCCGTGGGCCCGGGTCATCCCCCCGTCCGCCTGCCGGAACCGCTCGAACAGGAACGGCAGGAAGCTCTGCGGGATGCCCTCGCCGTTGTCCTCCACCTCGACCTCGAGCGTCGCCTCGACGCGCCGGGCGAGGGCCCGCACCTGGCCCCCGGACGGCGTGAACTTCACCGCGTTCGCGAGCAGGTTCCAGACGACCTGCTGGAGCCTCTCCGCGTCGCCGAGGAAGATGCCCACGTCGTCGGCGACGGAGGCGTCGACCGCGACGCCCTTCGCCAGCGCCGCCGGGCGCACCAGGTCGAGCGCCGTGGCGAGCACCTGCCGCACGTCGACCGGATCGGTCCGGAGCTGCAGCTTCCCCGCGAGGATCGTCGAGGCGTCGAGGACGTCCTCGATGAGCTGCGACTGCGCCTTCGCGTTGCGCTCGATCGTGGCGAGCCCCCGCTCGAGCGACTCGGCGTCCACCTCGCCCGTCCGGAGGATCCGCGCCCAGCCCAGGATCGACTGGAGCGGCGTCCTGAGCTCGTGCGACACCGTCGCGAGGAACTCGTCCTTGAGCCGGTTCAGCTGCTCGGCGTGCTGGCGCGCGCGCTGCTCCTGGTCGAGGAGCTGGGCGCGCTCGGCGTCGGCGCGCTTCTGCTCCGTGATGTCGTGGAACGAGAGGCCGACGCCGTCGCCCAGCGCCACCGCGATGGCGCGGAACGTCCGCGGCGCGCCCTCGTGCGCGCAGAAGAGCTCGACCCGGGCGGGCTCCCCGGTCTCCACGACGCGCGCGCACGCGTCGAACGCGCTCGCGAGCGCGCTGCCAGGGACCTCGACAAGGAGCCGCTTGCCCTCCAGATCCTTGCCCCGGCCCCCGACGATCGGCCCCGTGGCCGGGTTCACGTAGACCCACTCGAAGTCGGAGATCGCCCCGGACGCGTCGCGCACGCTGCGCAGCATCATGAACCCGTCGGGCGACGCCTCCTGCACGGTGCGGAACCTCGCCTCGCTCGCCCGCAGCGCCTGCTCGATCGACTTCCGCTCGGTGATGTCCGTCGCCGTGCAGGTGATGCCGACGATCTCGCCCGTATCATCGGCCAGCGGCTCGATAGAGACGTCGATGTGCTGGGTGCGCCCGCCGGCGCGCACCGCGATCTCGCGCCGCTGGCCGACGCCGCTGGCGAGCACGTCGCGCTTCGTCCGATCGAGCGACCTCGCGGCCTCCGGGTCCTCCAGCACCTCCCCGTCGGTCTTCCCGAGCACCTCGCGCTCGGACTTGCCGAACGAGTTGTGCATCCACGTGTAGCGCAGGTCCCGGTCCTGGGTGAACACCATGACCGGCGACCCCCGGAGCGCCTTGCGGAAGCGCTCCTCGTTCACGCGGAGCGCCTGCTCCGCGCGCAGGCGCTGGGCCACGCTCTGCTGGAGCTCGAGCGCGAGCCGCTCCGCCTTCCGGCGCGCGCCGATCTGCTCGGTCACGTCGAACGCCGTCACCATGACGCCCTCCACGGCGCCGCCCACGTCGTGCACCGGCTTGCACAGGACGTTGTACAGCCGCTCGACCGTCTCGCCGGTCCAGCGCGTGATCCGCACCGGGATCTCGCTCGCCACGCTCGGCTCGCCGCTCGCCAGGACGGCCTCGAGCTGCGCGTGCAGCGGCTGCCCGCGCAGCTCCGGGACCGCCTCGACGAGCGGCTTGCCGAGGAGATCGTCGCGGCCGACCATGCGGCAGAAGAGCGGGTTCGCGAGCTCGAACACGAGCGTCGCGCCCTTGAGGAAGCAGATCGGCGCGGGCGCCTGCGAGAGCAGCGAGCCGCTCCTGCCTCGCTCGATCTCGGTGCGCCTGCGCTCGGTCTCGATCGCCTCCAGCTGGAGCCGGGCGTGCTCGCTCACCGCCTGGGCGATGCCCGCGTCCACGCGCTCGGAGAGCGCCTCGATCTCCCGCAGATCCGGCGTGATCCCGGCCTCCTCCAGCTCGCGGAGGATGGATTGCAGGAGGACGCCGTACTCGCGGACCATCACGCCCAGGTCGAGCCCGTGCTCCCAGCGCATCTCGCCGTGCTCGCGCGCGGCCTCCTTGCTGCCGGCCGTCGACGCGCGTTGCTCCAGGCTGGCGGCCACCTCGTCGAGGAAGCTCGGCAGCGAGTTGATGATGAGCGGCTTCGGCATGTTGCGCACCGCCGCGCTTCGCTTGCGCAGCTCGCCCACGAACCGCTCGATGATGGCCTCGCGGCGGGTCCTGATGAGCGTGGAGAGCGGGATCGTCATGATCGGATCGTTCGCGTCGGGAGCCCGACCTCGGCAGACGTCGCCGTCAGGGGGCCTGGGCAGCGAGCGGCGAGCGATGGTGGGCGATCGGCGGCGCGGGTGGCATCGGCGAGCACGGTATCTTCGGAGAGCTGACCGAGCGCCACAAGGCGCACTGCCAGCGCGGCTCACCCCGCCTCGGACGGCCGGCCGCCACCCTCCTGAGACAGCCGCGGCCGGCTCTCCGTCGGCGTCGATCTCGACACCGGCCTTGAGCTGAGCCTGACTTCCACCTCGCCAGTACAAGCCCAGGCGCGAGCAAGCGTTGTGCCGAGATCGGCCAGCCGATGAACGAGAGGATGCGCGGTGCGCGACGTCACGAGTGAGGCAATTTGCCGCAGCTCCCCCGCCTGCCCGTGTCGCGCGTCGGCATCTGCAGCGAGCCGCCGGGGCGCCCGGGCGCTCCGCGGATCCGGGGAACTCGCGATGTCGCGGCACGTCGGCTGCAACGCCGTAACGCCGTAACGCGGTAACGACGTAACCGCTGCAATCGCTGCAACAACGCAGCATCGAAGCGCTGGAACACCGATCGACACAGTGATCCACCCAGTGATTCACCCAGTCATTCACCCAGTCATTCACCCGATGAGGAGGTTGTCATGCTCAGTTGGAGTGTCGCGTTCTTCGTCGTGGCGATCATCGCTGCGATCCTCGGCTTCGGCGGCCTCGCGGCGAGCGCCGCTTCGGTGGCGAAGTTGCTCTTCGTCATCTTCCTCATCCTGGCGGTCGTCTCCCTCGCGCTCGGCCGACGCGCCCCGACCTGACGCCACGCGGATCGCACGTGCTCGGAGGCCACGATCGGGGCGACATGCCTCGCCAGGACGAGCGGTATCCATGCTTCCGCATGGCACGTCTGTCGCAATGCCCGCGGATCGACCCATCTATCGCGCCATGAGGCCCATCTCGGGCGGCGTCGGTAGGGCGACCGTGACGCGCCGGGCGCTCGCCCGGACGCGAGGTCGCGCGTCGACCCCAGACCAGAGGAGATCATCATGTTGACCGTCCGAACATTCCTGCCTATCGCCATCGTCATGAGCGCCGTCGTGGGCTGCGAGTCTCCCACGGCGGACGCGCAAACCAAGGCCGAGCGCGCGCAGCGCGAGGCGCAGCAGAAGGCGGCGGAGGTCGCCACCGAGCTCGACAAGAAGGTCGCCGAGATCGACCAGAAGGCCGAGCGGGCCACCGACGACGCGCTCCGCGAGGCCGCGGAGAAGCTCAACAACGCCGCCGTCGAGGCCCAGGAGAAGACCGCAGAGGCCGAGGCGGAGCTGGCGAAGGCGCGCGCGGACGTGCGCGCGTCCACGTCGCGCAGGATCGAGGATCTCGAGAAGGATGCCGTCGAGCTCCGCGAAAAGGCCGAGAAGAAGCTGCCCAAGGACGAGGTCGGCAGGCTGATGAAGGACGTGGAGGACAAGTCGGAGGCGGTCCGCAGGAGCCTGCGCGACCTCGACACGGCGACCGGCGAGACGCTCGACCGGGTGAAACAAGGCGTCTACCAGCGCGTGGAGGAGCTGGATCGCGCGATCCAGGCGGTGAAGCGGCGCGTTTGATGCAGGCTCGCCTGGGCCCAGCAAGGCTCGACACGAGGAGGACATGATGGCGAATCAGAAGGCGACTCAGCAGACCCCGTCGGCGGACATCGAGGGAGAGGGCAACCGCACGGCCGATCGGCGTTACCGAGAAGGGGTGGAGAAGTCGGTGAAGGCCGGCAAGATCAAGGAGCACGCCGAGGAGGCCGCCCGCGCGCTCGACGGACCCGAGGGCGGCGAGCTGCGCGAAGCCGAGGAAGCTGCGCGGCGAGGTCAACCCAGCTGAACCGGGTGAGCAGCGATGATCCGCGAGCTCCGATGCAAAGCCTGTGGCCGCCGGTACGTCTTCGTGTCGACGGCGGCCACGCCCTGCCGGGCCTGCGGCTCGGCCCTCGACGAGGTGGAGCTCGAGCGCGGCGTTTACGAGCTCGTCACGAACGACGCGCGGAGCCCCGCCTCGACCGCTCCGTCGAGCCCGGCGGACCCCATGGTCCCCGAGGATCTCGGCTACGGCGAGTCCCATGGATATGGACCCGCGCACGGCGGCCCGACCGGCCCCGGCGACGCGCCCGCGACCGGCCCCTGATCCACCGCCGCCCGCCGGAGGAGGGCGCCGGCCGTCAGGCCGCCCTCGCCGTGCGGAGCGGGGCGTGGCTCGAGGCGTGGGGGCGGCGGGAGTGGGCGATGAGCGCCTCGAAGAGCTCCAGCATCTGCCGGCCGAGGCGCTCGTTCGTGTCCTCGGTCAGCTCCGCCTCGATCCTCGGCAAGAGGTCCCGCTCCTCCTCCTCGGCGTGGTGCGTGACGAGCTCCCTCAGGGTGGCCAGCCTGGCCTGGAAGCTCGGGTCCTCCGGCGCCGTGCCGACGACGCGGCGGATCTCGAACCGCGTGACCGTATGCTCCTCGCAAGCTCCGCCGATGAGGTCCGGCTCGACGGCGAGCAGCTCCGGGAAGAGGACCACCTGCTCGGCGAGCATGTGGGCGAGGAGGTGCTTGGTCAGCTCGTCCGTCGCTCCCCGGACATCGCCTGTGGTCGAGAGGGCCAGATCGAACAGCCTCTCGGCTTCGCGGTGTTGCCCCTTCAAGAGCTGTGTCGCCTTCATGCATTCTCCTCTCAAGGACCGGACGTCGGGTTGTTGTTCATCGAGGTGGCTGGGCCGCCGTTCATCGAGGTGGAAAGGAGCTCGTCACGCTCGCTCGCTCGCGACCAGCTCACGCAGCGGCTGAGGGCGAGGGCCCGCGGCGGCGCGCCGAGCTTCAGCGGGGTGATATCGCGCCGTCGCGCAGCGTCAGCGACGAGGCCCGCGAGCGCGGGAGCCCCCCTCCCGCCCCCTCTTCTGCATGAGGCGCACTCAAGCAATCACCGTGCCGATTAGGTTCATTCCGGATGCGAAGAGACGCTGGACACCGGACAGGGAATATCGATGTGGAATTTCGCCTCTCGCCATGGCTTCCGGAGCCCGGGCGAACTCGGCTGTTGCCTTCAGGCGGCGCCGTCTGATCGAGAGAGGCGCCGGTCCGCGGGGGACCGCGGCGATGCCTCGGTAGCGGCCCCTCGCCCCGCGTGACCCGCCGGAGGCGCGGCACGCGCCCCGACGAGGCGCGCCGCCGGCTCGCGCCGATCCACGGAGGAACGGCGGGTCGGTGAGCCCCCACCGGCCGTGGCGCCTCCAGCGCAGCGGCGCTGACTGGCCCCCGTCGGCGGCGGACCGCTCGGCCGCTGCGCGCGGCCGGTGCCATCCAGGATGGGGCAAGAACGCGCACCTGTGGCGAAACGTCACGTTGGAAGGACGTCAGCGAGGAGCGGACTGGGCTTGATGGCGCGAACTCTCCGTGGCACGTTCCCTGCAAGTGCAGGCAGCGGTCGACCTTTAGAAGAGCTGCCGGGGAAGGACACGCGATGAGCGGCAGGATACTCGTCGTCGACGACGACGAAGCGACGTGTGATCTGGTCGAAGCCCTCCTCAAGAGGCAGGAGTTCTCCGTCGCGGCGCGCACCTCGGCCAAGAGCGCGCTCGAGCTGGTGAGCGAGGACGATTTCGACGTCGTGTTGACCGACGTCGGTATGAGCGAGATGAGCGGCCTGGAGCTCTGCGAGCGCATCCTCGGCGCCCGCCCCGACATGCTCGTCATCGTCATGACGGCGCTCGGGAGCATGGAGACCGCCATTTCCTCCATGCGCGCCGGGGCGTTCGACTTCGTCACGAAGCCGCTCGACGCGAACCTCCTCGGCCTGACGGTCTCGCGCGCCGTCCAGCACAGGCGCCTCCGCTCGGAGGTGAAGCGCCTGCGCGAGGCGGCCCACGACGTCCAGCAGACCAAGGGCCTCGTCGGGCGAAGCCCTGCGATGAAGCGCGTCTACGATCTGATCGGCCGCGTCGCGCGGAGCGACGCCTCGGTCCTCGTGCACGGCGAGACGGGCACCGGCAAGGAGCTCATCGCGCGGGCGATCCACGAGGCCAGCGGCCGGTCCGGCCCCTTCGTGGCGGTCAATTGCGCCGCGGTGCCCCAGGCGCTCCTCGAGAGCGAGCTCTTCGGCCACGCGCGCGGCGCCTTCACCGACGCCAAGACCCAGCGCACCGGCCTGTTCCTGGAGGCCAGCGGCGGCACCATCTTCCTCGACGAGATCGGCGAGATGCCGCTCGAGGTCCAGCCGAAGCTGCTCCGCGCGCTGCAGGAGCGCAAGGTGCGGCCGGTGGGCTCGAACGCCGAGATCCCCTTCGACGCCCGCATCGTGACGGCGACGAACCGCGATCTCGAGACCGAGGTGTACGAGAAGCGGTTCCGCGAGGACCTCTACTACCGGGTCAACGTCGTGAAGATCGACCTGCCGCCCCTGCGGGAGCGCGGCACCGACGTGCTCCACCTCGCGATGCACTTCCTCGAGAAGTTCTCGTCCCGCAGCAGCAAGGGCGTGCTCTCGCTCTCGACCGCGGCCGCGGAGAAGCTCACGGCGTACAACTGGCCGGGCAACGTGCGCGAGCTCGAGAACAGCATCGAGCGCGCGGTGGCGCTGGCGCGCTTCGAGCAGATCACGGTCGAGGACCTGCCGGAGAAGGTCCAGGCCTACCGGCCGGACCGCTTCGTCGTCGCCGTCGACGAGCCGGCGGAGATCATGACGATGGACGAGCTCGAGAAGCGCTACATCAAGCGCGTGCTCGCGCTCGTCGGCGGCAACAAATCGCGCGCCGCCCAGATGCTCGGGTTCGATCGGCGGACGCTCTACCGCAAGCTGGAGCGCTACGGGGAGCAGGACGGCTCGGGCGGGGACGAGGGCCCGGACAAGGACAAGGCGGCCTCTTCGCCGGGCTCGGCGAGCTCCTCGTTGAGCTGAGGCGGGACGCGAGGCGAGGCGTAACGAATGAGCGAAAAGGCGCTGTCCGACTCGATTTACAGGCTGTTCGCGCGCGCGGGGCACGACGTGCGCGGGCCCGCCGGGGTGGTGGCCACGGCGCTCAACGAGCTGGAGAGCGTCCTCGGGGGCGAGGCCACCGCCCAGAACGCGGCGTACTTCACCATGGCGCGGCGGGGCGTGCGCCGCCTGCTGCGCCTCGCCGACCGCTACACCGCCGCGTCCGAGCTGTCGCGGCAGCTCGACGCCCCGGCGCAGCCGCTCGACCTCGAGGCGCTCGTCCAGAAGGCCGTCGCGGAGGCGTCGTTCGTCTACGGGCGGCGCGACGTCACGGTGGCGCTCGACCTCGTCCCTGTGCGCGGCTTCGCGCACGCCGCGTCGATGACCGCGGCGCTCTCGGACGCGCTCATGCTCGCCCTGAACGTCGCCCGCGCGCGGGTCGTCGTTGCGCTCGCGGCCCACGGCGATCGCGCGCGGGTGGTGGTGACGAGCGACTCGAGCGCGGCCTCGGTGGAGAAGCTCTTCGAGGCGGCGCTCGCGCCGGACGCGGATCCGCTCGCCGACGGCGGGCTGCCCGTCCGGGTGATCGACGGCGTGCTCAAGGCGCACGGCGGCGAGGCGCGGGCCGACCGCGTCGGCGCGGAGACGCAGATCACCCTGGAGTGGCCGCTGAACGCGGCCGATCGCAAGGCGGGGGCCTGATGAGCGCGGAGCTGCCGCAGGTGCTGGTGCTCGACGACGACGACGACACGGCGGCGCTGCTCGGCATGGCGCTCCGCCGCCGCGGCTTCCGCGTGCTCGTGGCGCGCTCGTGCGAGGAAGGGCGCTCGACGCTCGCCGCGAGCGCGGTCGACGCCCTGGTGACGGACGTGTCGCTCCCCGACGGCAGCGGCGTCGAGCTTGTCGCGTCGCTCGTGGACAGGCCGCGGGCGGTGATCGTCGTGAGCGGATTCGGCGGGGACGACGATCGCGAGAAGAGCCGGACGGCCGGCGCTCACGCGCACATGGTCAAGCCCATCGACGTGGCCCGGCTCGTGGCCACGCTCAACCAGCTGCTCGGGCGGCCCAGCTGAGCGGGCCGCCGGCGGTCCCGCGCCGCGCGCCGGCCACCCCGGCGCGCGGAGCAGGGCGGCCGCGGGCTCGCCGCACTTGTCGCCTCACTTGTCGCCTCACTTGTCGACTGACGCGTAGAACGAGACGCCCCGCCGGTTCTCGTCGAGGCGGAGCGGGTGCTGCAGCGCCGGCAGCGCGCGCTGGGCGCAGTCGAGGCGCTCGCAGGTCCGGCACGTGACGCCGACGGGCACGGCCGCGCCGATGTTGTCCAGGTCGATCCCGTCGGCGTAGACGAGCTCGCGGGCATAGCGGACGTCGCAGCCCATGCCGATCGACTGCACCGTGTGGGGGACGTGGTAGCCGCCGCGGTCGCTGCGCACGGTGCGCGCGATGCAGAAGTAGACGGCGCCGTCGGGCATCTGCGAGAGCTGGATCCGGATCATGCCGGGCGTCATCAGGGCGGCGTGGACGTTCCAGCGGGGGCACGCGCCGCTGAACCGCGCGAACCGTATGCCGGAGCCGCTGAAGCGCTTCGAGATGTTGCCCGCGATGTCGATGCGGACCATGTGCATCGGCACCCCCTCGGCGCCCGGCCGGCGGAGCGTCGTCAGCCGGTGGCACACCTGCTCGAAGCTCGTGCCGAACCGGTGCGCGAGGAGCTCGATGTCGTAGCGCTCGGCGCGCGCCGCCTCCAGGAACGGCTGGTACGGCATGAGGATCGCGGCGGCGAAGTAGTTGGCCAGCGCGACGCGGGCGAGCGCGCGGGACTCCGGGGTCGTGAGGTTCTCGTCGCGCAGGATGCGGTCGATGGCCGTCGATTGCGTCAGGAGGCCGAGCTGGTGCGCGAGCTGGAACCTGCGGCTCCGGGGCGGCAGCACCTCGGAGATGCTCAGCACGCGCCTGTCGGGGTCGTACCGCCGCATCGCCTGGCGCTCGTCCGCGACCCGGACGATGCGCACCTCGATGCCGCGCGTCGCGTGGAGGTACCGGACGAGCCCGCGGTAGACGTCGTCCGCGTCGAGCTCCGCCTCGCGCCAGAGCGCCTCGGCGCCTTCCTCGAGCTCCGCGAAATGGTTCATCCGGCGCTGGATGAGATCGCTGACCTCCTCGGACGGTAGACGCGAGTTGTCGACCGCGACGAACCCGTCCCCCGCCAGCCGCTCTCCCAGCGTATCCAGCGATTCGCGCGTCGTCGCGTAGGTCCGGTAGAGCGTGAGCACCGCGCGCGCGACGTTCGGGGACGCCGCGACGAGCTCCCGCAGATCCGCGTTCGTCAGCCCGTGGCTCTCGAAGATGGGATCGCCGAACACCTCGTGGAGATCGGCCGTGAGCCGGACGTCCTCTTCCGACGCGAAGTTCTGGAGGTCGAGCTGGAATATCTGGGCGAGCCGGATGAGCAGCGGCGCAGTCAGCGGACGCCGGTTGTTCTCTATCAAGTTCAGATAGCTCGCCGAGACACCGAGGCGCTCCGCCAGATCGACCTGCGTCATGTGCTCGCGACGCCGGAGCGCGCGGACCTTGGCTCCGAGAAGAGGTGCATCGGCCATGAGGACCCTCCCGACGTGACCAGGACAACCTGGATGAAATGTAGGCGCAGCTCGCCTGGTGGAAATTTACAATAGTTTACACGTTAACACGCTGTAAAGCCCTTTCGTCTACATCGTTATCCGCCTGCATTTCAGAGCGAAGTTGACGCTGAAACCTCGTCGACAAACATAGGTTGCTTGTAACGACGCGCAGCGTTGCAGGAGATGTGGATGAGCCAGAATCATGAGACCGCAAGCGTCCGCTTGCTCGCTCCTCGGGTCGGGGGAGACGAGTCCGTCCTCACGCCAGAGGCCCTTCGTTTCCTCTCCGGTCTTGGGCGCAAGTTCGCTGACCGGGTACCCGCCCTGCTCGCCCGGCGGCGCGCCGTGCAAGAGCGGCTGGACGCGGGCGAACGGTTCGATTTTCTCCCCGAGACGCGGGATGTGCGCGAGGGCGACTGGACGGTGGCGCCGCTGCCCGACGACCTGCTCGACCGGCGCGTGGAGATCACGGGTCCGGTCGATCCCAAGATGATCATCAACGCGCTGAACTCGGGCGCGAGCGTGTTCATGGCCGATTTCGAGGACGCCACGTCGCCCACGTGGAAGAACCTCATCGAGGGGCAAGCGGCGCTGAGGCTCGCGGCGCGGCGCGAGCTCCGTTACGACGACCCGGCGACCGGCAAGCGGTACGCCCTCGGAGACAGGCTGGCGACGCTGCTCGTGCGCCCGCGCGGCTGGCACCTCCCCGAGAGGCACGTCGAGCTCGACGGCAAGCCGCTGCCAGGCGGGCTCTTCGATTTCGGACTCTATTTCTTCCACAACGCGCGTGAGCTCGTCCGCCGCGGTACCGGGCCTTACTTCTATCTGCCGAAGATGGAGAGTCACCTGGAGGCGCGCCTCTGGAACGACGTCTTCGTTTTCGCGCAAGAGGCGCTCGGCCTCCCCATCGGCACGATCAAGGCCACGGTCCTCATCGAGACGCTGCCCGCGGCGTTCGAGATGGACGAGATCCTCCACGAGCTCCGGCAGCACTCGGCCGGCCTCAACTGCGGTCGCTGGGACTACATCTTCAGCTTCATCAAGAAGCTCCGGAACGACCCCGCCTGCGTGATGCCGGACCGCTCGCAGGTGACGATGGAGCAGCATTTCCTGCGCTCGTACACGCAGCTGCTCGTGAAGACGTGCCACCGCCGCGGCGTCCACGCGATGGGCGGCATGGCGGCGCAGATCCCGATCAAGAGCGACCCGGAGGCGAACCGCGCGGCGCTCGACAAGGTGCGCGCCGACAAGCTGCGCGAGGTGAAGGACGGACACGACGGCACCTGGGTCGCGCACCCGGGGCTCGTGCCGCTCGCGCGCGAGGTGTTCGACGCGCACATGCCCGCTGCGAACCAGATCGAGCGCAAGCGCGAGGACGTCCGCGTCTCGGCGGCCGACCTGCTGCGCGTCCCGGAGGGCGCGCGCACCGAGGCCGGCCTGCGCCACAACATCCGGGTCGGCGTCCAGTACCTCGAGGCGTGGATCAGCGGCCTCGGCTGCGTCCCGCTCTACAACCTGATGGAGGACGCGGCCACCGCGGAGATCTCCCGCACCCAGGTCTGGCAATGGATCCGCCACGGGGCGACGCTCGACGACGGCCAGCCGCTCACCGTGGAGCGCTTCCGCGCGGCGGTGGACGGCGAGATGGCCGCGCTCCGCGGCGCGCTCGGCCCGTCGCGCTTCGACGGCGGCCGCTTCGCCGAGGCGCGCGCGCTGTTCGAGCGGCTCTCGATCGGAGAGACCTTCGAGGAGTTCCTCACGCTGCCTGCTTACGAGCTCTTGATCTCCACCGCCGGAGAGCGGCGCTCGTGACGCCCGGCGCGCTTCGTTTGACGTCGACACAGCGGCCGCTGCCGCCCCCAACCCCAACGCACTAGGAGCCCAGTCATGTCCGCTGCTTTCCCGCTGAACACGCCGATCTCCGCCGACTCGCTGCACGCGCCGCCGAGCGACACCGTCCCGGGCCGGTGGAGCGGCGTCGTCCGCCCGTACTCCGAGGCGGACGTCGCGCGCCTCCGCGGCACCGTCCGTATCGACTACACGCTCGCGACCCTCGGCGCCAAGCGGCTCTGGAACCTGATGCACGCCGAGCCCTACGTGGCGGCGCTCGGCGCCCTCACCGGCAACCAGGCGATGCAGCAGGTCCGGGCCGGGCTCAAGGCCATCTACCTGAGCGGGTGGCAGGTGGCGGCCGACAACAACGAGGCCGGGACCATGTACCCCGACCAGAGCCTGTACCCGGCGAACAGCGTCCCGACGCTCGTGCGCCGCATCAACCAGGCGCTCCTCCGCGCCGACCAGATCGAGAGCGCCGAGGGCAAGGCGGGGCGCTACTGGCTCGCGCCCATCATGGCCGACGCGGAGGCGGGCTTCGGCGGGCCGCTCAACGCCTTCGAGCTGATGAAGGCCATGATCGAGGCGGGCGCCTCGGGCGTTCACTTCGAGGACCAGCTCGCCTCCGAGAAGAAGTGCGGGCACATGGGCGGCAAGGTCCTCGTCCCGACCAGCCAGTTCATCCGCACGCTGATCGCGGCCCGCCTCGCCAGCGACGTCATGGGCGTACCGACCGTCCTCGTGGCCCGCACGGACGCCGACAGCGCCAAGCTGATCACGTCCGACGTCGACCCGCGCGACAGGCCGTTCGTCACGGGCGAGCGCACGCCCGAGGGCTTCTTCGTGCTGAAGGGCGGCCTCGAGGCGGCCATCGCGCGCGGGCTCGCGTACGCGCCCTACGCGGACCTCGTCTGGTGCGAGACATCGACGCCGGACCTCGATCAGGCGAAGCGCTTCGCGGAGGGGATCCACAAGCAGTTCCCGGGCAAGCTGCTCGCCTACAACTGCTCGCCTTCGTTCAACTGGAAGAAGCACCTCGACGACGCGACGATCGCCCGGTTCCAGCGCGAGCTCGGCGCGATGGGGTACAAGTTCCAGTTCGTGACCCTCGCCGGGTTCCACTCGCTGAATCACAGCATGTTCGAGCTCGCCCGCCAGTACCAGCGCCGGGGGATGGCGGCGTACTCCGAGCTCCAGCAGGCCGAGTTCGCCGGCGAGCAGTTCGGCTACAGCGCGACCCGCCACCAGCGCGAGGTCGGGACGGGCTACTTCGACGAGGTCGCTCAGGTGATCTCGGGCGGCGCTGCGTCCACGCTGGCCCTCCACGAGTCCACCGAGGCCGCCCAGTTCTGAGCGCCCGCGCGGGCGTGCGCCGTCCGTCGCGCACGCCCGCGCCTGCCGGCCGCGGCGCCCCCCCAAGAAGTGGTCCCGGCGCGCGCCCGGGCAGCAGGCGCGGCTCGGCTACGCCGGGTTCGTCACCTGTCGCGACGTGGTGAGAGACGAGGCCACAGGAGAGGTCGTCGAGCTCCGCCGCACGTACGAGCGCCCCCACGAAGAGCGGTGACGCGCCCGACGGCCGCAAGCCGAAGGGAACGTCGCTCTGGGTCTCGGCCGCCCATGCGCTCACCGCCGAGGCCCGGCTCCACGACCGGCTCGTCGCGGCCGAGCGGCCCGACGCGGTCGAAGGGGGGAAGGGATTTTCTGGAGAACTTGAATCCTGGTTGGCTGGTTGCCCTGAGCGGGTGTCAGGTGGAACCGAGCCTGTCCACGGTCGAGAAGGCGCCGCCGCCGGAGCCTCGGCGCGAGCGCGCGCCCTCCGAGGAGCGCCTCGCGCGGCTCGACCCGGCGCGGGCCGAGAAGGCCAGACACCTCATCGAAACACGTGGGATACCGGGCGTTGACGATGACGAGACGATTTCCGGGAAGAGTGAAAAGCTGTCCTCACTGAGATAATGCAGCAGGGCGGTAGTCCGAAGACGAAGGCGATCGTCGCGCAGAGAGGGCTCCGGCAGGTCGCCGACGAAGGCGCCCTAGAGCGCGTCGTCGACCCGATCATCGCCGGCCACGCAGGCGAGGTTCCCCGCTTCCATGCGGGGAATTCGAAGCGGATCGGGCTCTTCGTCGGTCAGGTCATGAAGGCTCCGGCGGCAAGGCGAGCCCCGACCTGGTCACTCCGCTGCTGCCCAGGAAGCTGGCGTAAATCTCCCACCCACGCGCTGTTTCGCTTCCCCCCCGACGCAGGGTGCGCCCGAGTGCTGCGCTCTGCGTTATCCCACTCCCGGCACCTGACTACGTAACGCCTGTCGTGGCGGTGTGGAGAAAGATGTCCAGCAAAATGTTCATAAATCAATTGAGCTTGATAGCTGGAGTGGTGTAGATCTGATTGGTACTATGGAATCTGCACGCCAGTTCGCTCTCCTCGCTTGCGTGGCGGTGTCGTTCTCACAGGCCGCTTGCGTCGCGTCTGCCGGGCTCGAAGGGGACGATGAGGCGGTGGAGGAGGTCCAGCAGGCGGCCATAACGGTCAACGCGCTGACCGTCAATGCGCTGACCGTCAATGCGCTGACCGTCAACGCGCTGACCGTCAACGCGCTGACCGTCAACGCGCTGACCGTCAATTCGTTGATGGGTAATTCGCGGTTGAAAGATGCGCTCCGCTCCCCCGAGTCGAGGGAGCTCCTCAGCTTCATCGTGGGCTGCGCGCTCCCCGAGGAGGCCCGCCTCGACGTCAAGGTCGATGGGGTGCCCTACAGCTTCGCGGGGGATCTCGGCCTCGCGCCCGAGTGGGGCTCGAAGCGTGGCTCGTGTGATGAAGAGTGCCAGGAGTGGGTCTCCGCGTGCCTGCTCGCGCGCGTCAACTACCGGGGCGAACACGTCATGATCTCGCTCCGCGGACAGCACGAAGCGCTCTCGTCCACGAAGCGGGAGCGGGCGAGATACGACGAGGAGGAGGCGACCTACTTCGGTAACGTCTTCCAGAGGCCGCAGCGCCTCTTCGCCTGCCTGGCGCCGGGCAAGCGGCAGATCCCGCGCGTCTGCGGGCCCTCGATCAAGAACTGCCCGATCGATGTCGTGGGCAAGTGTGAGGATGTGTGCGATGGCCCGAGGTCGGACGGCAGCTTCTTGAACTGCCGCGATCGTGAGCCGCTCGACCTTCCGTGCGGTCCCCCCGTCTTTCCGCGCGGCACCGACCGCTACAAGGCTTCGGTGTCCGTCTTCCTCGAGTAGCATCGGGCGGCGTGGATTCCGGCGCCGTCCTCGCGAACCGCTTCGTCGTCGGGCAGAAGGTTGCGGCCGGGGGGATGGGGACGGTCTTTCGCGCGCACGACCGCCTCGACGACCGCCCGGTCGCCCTGAAGGTCCTGCACAGCCGCGAGGCCTTCGACGTCGAGCGGTTCGAGCGTGAGTCGCAGATCCTCGCCGAGCTGAGCCACCCGGGGATCGTGCGGTACGTGGCGCACGGGCGGACCGGCGCCGGGGACCACTACCTCGCCATGGAGTGGCTGGAGGGCGAGGACCTGGCGGCGTGCCTCGCGCGCCGGCAGCTCGCGCTCGCCGAGAGCCTCTCGGTGCTGCGCAGGACCGCGGACGCGCTCGCCTTCGCGCACTCGCGCGGGATCATCCACCGCGACGTCAAGCCGAGCAACATCTTCCTCGTCGCCGGCGACGTCGGCCAGCTCAGGCTCGTCGACTTCGGGATCGCGCGCCCGGACGGGGAGTCTCGGCGGCTCACCTACACGGGCGGGATCCTCGGGACCCCGGGGTACATCGCGCCCGAGCAGATCGAGGGCGGGGGCGCGCTCGACGCGCGGGCGGACGTGTTCTCGCTCGGGTGCGTCTTCTACGAGTGCGTCGCGGGCCGCCCGGCCTTCGAGGGGGCGCACGTCATGGCGGCGCTCGCCAAGCTCCTGTTCCAGACGACCCCACGGCTGCGCGAGGTCCGCGCGGACGTCCCGGAGCCGCTGGAGCAGCTCATGGACCGGATGATGGCGAAGAACCCCGAGGACCGGCCGCGCGACTGCGGCGACGTCGGGGTCGAGCTCGCGCAGATCGCGGAGGTGCTCGACACCTGGGCGACGCCGCGGCCCGCCACGCTGGCCTCCCCGCGCGACGCGACCATGCGCTCGGCGCGGCCCGACGGCTTCCTCACGCGCAGCGAGCAGCGGCTCGTGTCCCTCGTGCTCGCCGGCGAGCCGGACGACGTGCAGATGAGCGTCGCGGCGGCCGGCGGCGTGCCGAGCGCCTCGGACGTCTCGAGCGTGCTGCAGGAGCTCTCGAGCGAGGGCCCGGGCTCCGCGGTGCCGCGCTCGGAGGTGCGGGCCGCGGTGGAGCCCTACGGCGCCCACATCACGGAGATCTCGCGAGGCTCGCTCATCGCGATCCTCGCCGGCGCCGGGAGCGCGGTGGACCGGGCCGAGCGGGCGGCGCGGTGCGCGCTCGCGCTGCGCGCGCGGTTCCCCGGCATCCCGCTCGCCGTCGCCACGGGGCGCGGGGTGTCGTCGGCGAAGCTCATCGAGGGCGACGTCATCGACCGGGGCGTGCGCGCCCTGCGGGCCGCGCACGCCGGGGCGGTCCGGCTCGACGACGTGACGGCCAGCGTGGTCGGCGGCCGGCTCAAGGTGGAGACCGACGAGAACGGGCCGTTCCTCGCGACCGAGACGGCGGCCGACGAGAGCGTCCCCGTGCTCCTCGGCAAGCCGAGCGTCTGGGTCGGCCGCATCCGCGAGCTGTCCATGCTGGAGGGCGTGTTCTCCGGGTGCGTGAGCGAGTCGCTGGCGAGCGCGGTGCTCGTGATCGGCGCGGCGGGGTCCGGGAAGTCGAGGCTCCGCCTGGAGTTCCTCACCCGGGTGCGGCGCCAGTTCGGGTCGGTGGAGATCCTCTCCGGGCGGGCCGAGTCGATGGCCGCGGGGTCCCCGTTCGGCCTCATCGCCGACGCGATCCACAAGGCGGCGGGGATGCGCGAGGGCGAGCCGGTGGAGGCCCGGCGGCGCAAGCTGACGCGCCGGCTAGGGCGCCACCTGAGCGGCGAGTCGCTGAGCCGGATCGCGGCCTTCCTGGGCGAGATCTCGCGGACGCCGTTCCCCGACGGCGAGACGAGCGGGCTGCGCGCGGCGCGCGACAACGCGATGCTCATGGCCGACGCGACGCGCGCGGCGTGGGAGGACTGGCTCGCCGCCGAGTGCGCGGCGCAGCCGGTGCTGCTCGTGCTCGAGGACCTGCACTTCGGCGATCCGGCGACCGTGCGCCTCATCGATCAGACGCTCCGGAACCTCCGGGACCTGCCGCTCATGCTGCTCGCGCTGGCCCGGCCCGAGGTGAGCAAGCAGTTCCCCGCGCTGTGGACCGACCGGGAGGTGCAGACGATCAAGCTCGGGCCGCTGCCCGCCAAGGCGAGCGAGCGCATGGTGCGGAGCGCGCTCGGCGAGGACACGCCCGCGGAGACGGTGGCCCGGGTCGTGGAGCGGGCCGACGGCAACCCGTTCTACCTGGAGGAGCTCATCCGCGCGGTGGCGACGGGCAAGGGGGACGTGCTGCCCGACTCGGTGCTGGGCACGGTCGAGGCGCGGCTCGACGCCGAGGGGCACGAGGCGAAGCGCGTGCTGCGGGCCGCGAGCATCTTCGGCGACCGCTTCTCGAAGCTCGCGGTGGCGGCGCTGCTCGGCGGCGCGACGCGCGTGAAGGAGACCGAGACGTGGCTCGACGCGCTCGCGGCGCGGGAGCTCATCGCCCCGGTCTCGACGCCGGGGTGGCTCATCCCGACGGACTACGTGTTCCGCCACGCGATCGTGCGCGAGGCCGCGTACGCGATGCTCACCGAGCCGGACCGCGCCCTCGGCCACAAGCTGGCCGGCGAGTGGCTCGAGCGCAGCGGGCACACCGACGCGATGGCGCTCGCGGAGCACTTCCGTCGCGGCGGCGAGCCGGCGCGCGCGGTGCGGTGGTACCGGAGGGCCGCGGAGCAGGCGCTCGAGGCGAACGATCTGGCGAGCGCGCTCGCGCGCGCCGAGATGGGCGTCCAGTGCGGGGCGGCCGACGAGGAGCTCGGGCGGCTGCGGCTCGTGGAGGCCGAGATCGCCCTGTGGCAACAGGAGACGGCGCTCGCCGTGCAGCGCGGCACCGAGGCGGCGAGCCTCGTGCGGACCGGGAGCTCGCCGTGGTTCCGCGCCATCGGGCAGGTGATCATCGCGGAGGGGAAGCTCGGCCACTTCGATCGCGTCGAGGCGTGGGCGACGCGGGCGGCCGAGGCGGCGGGCGCGATCAGCGCGCGGATCATGTGCCTGTGCGAGGCCGCGATGTACCTGATCTTCGGCGGCCGCTACACGGCGGCCGACGCGCTGATCCAGATGCTCGAGGCGGCCGCGAGCGAGCCCGCCGGGCTCGAGCCGCAGGCGGCGGGCCAATACCAGCAAGCGCGCGCGATCCGGGCGCACACGAGGGGCGACATCGGGGCCGCGCTGAGCGGGTTCACGGCGGCGAGCGCGGCGTTCGAGCAGGCCGGCGACCGCCGGAACGCCTGCGCGGCGCGCTCGAACCTGGGCTTTTTGTACGGCGAGCTCGGCGACTTCGAGGTGGCCGAGTCCGAGCTCCGGACGGCGCTGGCCGGGGCGCAGCGCATGGGCCTCGACGACCTGGAGACGGCCGCGCTCCAGAACCTCGGCTACGTCATCGCCCACCTGGGGCAGCTCGAGGAGGCGAAGCTCCTCGAGCAGCGCGCCGCCGCGGCGTTCCAGCAGCAGGGCGACCGGCGCATGGAGGGCGTGACGCTGACGTACATGGCGAAGATCATGCTCCTGTCGGGCGATCCCGCGGCCGCCGAGCGCGAGGCGCGCGCCGCGGTCGAGGCGCTGGTGGTGGCGCCTCCGCTCCGCGCCGCCGCCGTGGCGGTGCTCTCGCGCGCGCTGCTCGCGCAGGGCCGCCCGGAAGAGGCGCTGCCGGCCGCGCGCGAGGCGTTCGTGCAGCTCGAGGAGGCGGGCTCGCTCGAGGAGGGCGAGTCGCTCGTGCGGCTCGCCTACGCCGAGGCGCTCGCGGCGGCGGGCGCCGCGCGCGAGGCGGCGGAGGCGCTCGCCGTCGCGCGCCAGCACCTGCTCGACCGCGCGGCGAAGATCAGCGACGCGTCCTTCCGGGAGCGGTTCTTGACGTGCGTGCCCGACAACGCGAAGACCCTCGCGCTCGCCGCCGCCGAGTGACATTTCACGGGGCGGCGGCGCGGCTCGCCTACGCCGGCTGCGTCGGCTGATCCAGGGCGGCCTCCGCCGCCTCGCGCTCGGCGATGGCGGCGGCGTGGCGGCGCAGCCGGTCGCCCATCACGTTCGGGATGCGCGCTGAGGCCGCGAGCGCGGCCGAGAGCGCGCGGCGCGCGGCGGCGAGCCGGCCGCGGCGCAGCGCGGTCACCGCGCGGATCTCGAGGACCTCGATGTGCTCCTGGCCCACGGAGCTCTGGGCCGAGCGGTCCACGAGCGCGTCCCACGCCGCGTCGTCCGCGGCGCCCCTGTCCTGCGTGGCCAGATCGATCATGGCGCAGAGCACCTCCTCCGAGGGGACCATCAGCGCGTCGGCCTGGCCCTCGTCGCGGGCGCGCTCCTGCATCTCGCGCATCTGCTCGAACAGCGCGCGCGCCTCGGCATGCTCGCCGCAAAAGAAGAGGAACCGGGCCTTGAGGAGCAAGGCGACGGGCCGGCACGCCCCGCAGAGCCGGTGCCGCTCGATCTCGAGCGCGCGATCGATGTGCGGCCCCGCCGCCGCGAGGTCGTCCATGAGGTAGAGGTACTCGCCGAGGTTGTACTCGCCGACCCGCTCCAGCCCGCTCTGGCCGAGATCGCGCGCGAGCGCGAGCACCCGCTCGAGGTCGGCGATCATCCGGGCCTTGTCGCCGCGGCACGCCCAGAGGAGCGCGCGGTTGTTCGTCACGGAGCCGAGGTGGAGCGTGTCGTGGTGCGCCTCGCAGAGCGCGATCGCCCGGCCGAGCGCGTCCTCGGCGTCGTCGAGCCGGCCGAGCCCCTGGAGGACGAAGCCGAGCATGAGCAGCGAGATGACGAGCGTCTCGTACCCTTCGTCGCCGAGCGAGGCGGCCGACGCCGCCGCGCGCTCGAGCGCGGTGGCCGCCTCTTCCTCCCGGCTGAAGCGGTGGAGCGTGCGCCCGGCGCCGAGCGCGAGGCGCGCGGTGAGCGCCGGCGACAGCGTGATCTCCTCGGCGAGCACGCCCGCCTCCTCGACGCGCTCCTCGGAGCTCTTGAACTCGTCCATCCAGTCGAGCGCCGTGGCCTCGTCGAGCAGGATGTCGATCTGCGCCCGGACGTCGCCGCGCGCCCGCGCGATGGCCCGCGCGCTGGCGAAATCGGCGAGCGCGTCGTGGTAGCGGCCCAGGCGGTAGCGCATGAGGCCGCGGCCCCGGTGCGCGGCCGCGCGGTCGGGGCGCGCCCCGCCCGGCGCGCGGCGGCTGGGCGGGCCTCCGCCCGGGGCCGTCGGCTCGATCGGCTGCTCCAGGGCGCGGCTGTAGAGCGTCTCCGCGTCGAGGTAGGCGTGCCGGGCGCGCGCGCGCTCCGCCAGGGTGAGGTAGGCGATCTCCGCGATCTCGCCGAGGCCCGCCTGGGCGGCGTGGTACGCGAACGGGATGAGGCGCTCGTTCTTGAGGTGCGGCGCGTCGCGCTCGCCGGCCTCGTCGCCCGCGGCGTCGCGGTGCAGCTTGAAGGCCGCGAGGTGGACGCGCCGGCGGAGCGGCTCGGGCGCGCCGCGGGCCACCGCCTCGCGGACCAGCGCGTGGCGGAAGCCGATGCGCCCCCGCCGGTCCTGGACGAGGAGGCCCGCGGCGATCAGGCGCTTCACGGCGACCGCGGCGTCGAGCGGCAGGTCGTCGGCCTCGCCGTGCTCGTCGAGCCGGTGGAGCACGCCGGCCACCTCGGCGACCGCGACGTCGGGGCCGAGCAGCGCGATGAGCCGCGCGTGCGCCTGCAGCGCGGGCGGGAGCGCGTCGATCTCGCCGAGGGCCAGCCAGTCGAGGAGCGGCATGTCGGGGAGCCGATCGAGCTCGTCGGTGGCGAGGTACCACGCGTCGCCCCGCGGGTGCCGGCGCACGACGCCCCCCCGCTTGAGGCCGCGCACGAGCTCGATGAGCAGGAGCGGGACGCCCTGCGCGCGCTCGACGAGGTGCGCGACCGCGGGCTCGGGCACGTCCTCCGCGGGCAGGAGCAGCCGCCGGCACAGGGCGATCGCGCTCTCGCGATCGAGCGCCTCGAGCCGATAGGTCTCGCGGCGCGCGGCGCGCTCGCCGAAGGAGGGGCGCGCGCTCTCGAAGCTCGGCCGCCCGAACGCGCAGATGAAGAGCGGCGCCTGCGCCTCGGCGAGCGCCGCGTACTCGAGCGCGGCGAGCGCCGCGTCGTCGGCGACGTGCGCGTCGTCGAGCACCACGAAGAGCGGCGTCCGGCGCGAGCGCCGGCGGAGGGCCTCGCCGGCGGCCACGGAGAGCGCGGCGCGGAGCGCGCCGGGCGCCGCGGAGAGCGCGCGGAGCTCGGGGTAGCGCTCCTCGGCGAGCGGGTCGTCGCTGATCCAGCCGAGCGCGAGCGCCACGGCGGCCCCGAGCCGCGCCTGCTGCGCGCCCGCGAGGCGGCGCCGGAGGAGCGCGCTGCCGCCGTCCGCCGGAGGGGACGACGGCAGCGCGAGCGCCCGCTGCAGGATCTCCCGGACGACGCGATCGGCCCCGCCCGCGACCGGCTCGCCGGTCCGGAGCTCGATCACCTCGGCGCGCCCCTCGATCGCGCGCAGCCGCTGCGCGAGCGCGCCGGCGAGGCGGCTCTTGCCGTGGCCGGCCACGCCGATGACGCTGGCGATGGTGGGCGTCGCGGTCGCCACGGCGTCGCGCGCGCCCGCGACCAGCGCGTCGAGCACGTCGCTCCGGCCGAACAGCGGCTGGGAGCTCGAGTCGAACGCGGTGTCGGCGTCGGGCAGGGCGGCGGCCAGCCCGGGCCCGGCGGAGGCCGGTCCTGGCGGGGGGGCGCCGTCGCCCGGGGTCTGGGAGGCGTCGTCGCCGAGCGCCGCCGCGGCCGCCGGCGACAGGGTGAGGCCCGGAGGGCCGCCCGCCGCGAGCCGATCCTCCCGGTGGAAGAGCGGGCTCAGGAACCGCCGCGTGCCGTCGGGCCGCGGCTGGACGGACACGGTCGCGAGGTCGAGCAGCCCGCGGGAGAGGACGCGCTGCTGCTCGAGCTCGCGGCCGGCGTGCACCGCGCGGCGCAGCGGGCTCGCGCCGTCCGCGTGATCGAAGACGGCGACGAAGCGGCCGCCCGCGGCGTGGGCGAGCTCGCCGCCCAGCGCGCTGAGCCTCCGCTGGAGGGCCACGACGTCGAGCTCGGCCTCGAAGAAGAGGAGCGCGACGGCGCGCCGCTCGACGCTGCGGCCGCTCGGCGGCGGCGGCTCGGTGGTGGGGCCCCGGAGGCGCGAGGGGCGGCGCTCCTGGCCGCGCTCGAAGCTCTCCAGGGCGGCGCCGAGCGCCGCGGCGCTCGCGAAGCGCTGGCCCCTGTCCTTCGCGAGGCACCGGAGCACGATCTCCTCGAGCGAGCGCGAGATCGGCGCGATCAGGGAGGGCCGCGGGGGGCGGCGGCTGAGGTGGTCCTGCCGCACCAGGGCGGGGGGTCCCCAGAAGGGCGGCTTGCCGGTGAGCAGCTCGAACAGCACGGCGCCGAGGGCGTACACGTCCGCGCGCGCGTCGACGTCGCCGCGGCCGTCGCACTGCTCGGGGGCCATGTACTCGGCGGTGCCGGGCGCGTCGCTCTCGGCGGTGAGGCGGGGCGACGGCTCGCGGTGCCCCGCGGCGAGGCCGAGATCGATGATGGTGGCGCGGTGCCCGCCAGCTCCGGCGCGCGCGGCGAGCGGCGCGCCGGAGACGAAGATGTTCTCCGGCTTGACGTCGCGGTGCACGTAGCCGCGCGCGTGGATCGCCTCGAGGGCCCGGAGCGCGGAGCGCGCGAGGGCGCACGCCTCGCGCGCCGGCATCGGCCCGGCGACCCCGCGCGCCACGAGGCGGTCGGCGAGCGTGGGGCCGTCGAGGTACTCCATGACGAAGTACGGCGCGCCCGAGGCGAGCTGGCCGCACCCGTAGACGGCGGGCACGTGGGGCGGCCCGACGTCGTAGAGGGCCCGCATCTCCTTGACGAGGCGCGCGCTCGCGTCCGGCTGGTCGACGCGCGCGACCTTGATCGCCACGGTCGGGCCGCCCTCCTCGGGCTCGGCCGCGAACACGGCCCCGAACCCGCCTGCGCCGGCGAGCCGGACGCCCCGGTAGCCTTCGATGCTGGGCACCGCGGTCGCGCCGAGCCAGCTGCCGCTGGACTCGTCCGCGCCGCCGGGCGCGCCGGGCTCGGGGCTCGCCTGCCGCACCACGGGGCCGTGCTCCGGACACCCCGGATCCGCGTGCGCGACGCGCCTGCCGCACTCCCTGCACCGCGCGGTGGGCGCCCCGGAGCGGGCCGCGCTTCCGCCTCGACGAGCATCGGGCAACATGGGGGCCTCATGGCAGGAACGTCGTAATCACCGCGGGCCACGACTCGCCTCGATCGTCGGTGCAGCTCGGGCGATAGCCGTCGGCCGCGCCGGGCGCGTCACACGCGAGATCGCATGAGCCCACGATGTGAATGTTCGGGCACTCTCGGACGCCCCCGCCGGGCTCGGGGAGCCCCGCGGCGCAGTCCCTGCTGAGGGCCCGAGAGCTCTCCACGTTGGATTTGTTGTAGCAGGCATAGAGGCGGGGCGGGGTCGCGAACAGATCGCCCCAGAACGCGCCTTCCTCGATCGGATACGACTCGACCTCGCTCGCGTCCGGGTGCCTGAGGGCGAGGTGCGCCGCGCGCGACGAGATCATCACGGAGACGCCGGCCCGGTTGGCGCGCGACGCCACGCAGGCCGAGACCCACTGCTCCCGGGACTCGCTCAGCGGCGCGATGGCCCAGCTCGCCGCGAGCCCGAGGTAACCCTGGTAGACCTCCTCGCGCAGCTCGCCGCGCTCGTCGCGCCACGAGAACCTGAACGACTGCGACGGGGTCAGCGCGCAGCCGACGATGTATTGAAGGAGCTGCCTGGACATCGCGCCGAGCTCCCCTGGGCGGGTGATGGCGGCGCGGACCGCCGCCGAGAGGGCGTTCGAGGCGAGTCTGTTCGGGGCGAGCGCAATCGGGTCGAGGGCGTTCGGGTTCAGCGCGTTCGGGTTCAGCGCGTTCGGGTTCAGCGCGTTGTGATTCACGAGCGCACTTGAGACCTCGTCGACCGACCCCCACTCCGCGGGAAATCCGTCGCTGCCACCGCAGCACGGCACTGAAGCCAACAGAAATGTGTGTGCGCACAGAGCTCGGATTCGCCTCTTCATCTGTCCCCCTCCGCGCCCGTTCTGCTAGCAGATGGAATAGGCTACCGTAAGGATAACGATGGATTTACTGTACCACTTGGCGAAGCGGCGTGTAGCGCCAACCCGGCCGTCTGGCGCGGAGAAACTCCTCGCTCGGGTGAGTCCTTAGTCGCATCGGGGGGGTTATGACGATGGATGCTTTGGCGACACGAGATAACGAGACGCGGGCATTTTCACTGGAGGAGAGGTCCTTTTCCCGAGGCGAGCTGCCGTGCGGCACGCGGGCGGGTGAGTACACCGTTGTGTCGCCCATCGCCCGGGGCGGATGTGGGGCCGTGTACGAGGCCATTCACCTCCGGACCGGCGAGCGCGTGGCGATGAAGGTGCTCCACGGCACGCTCGCCGCGTCGCCGAAGATGGTGAAGCGCTTCCTGCGCGAGATCGAGGTGGTGCGGCTGCTCAACCACCCCGGGATCGTCGAGATTCATGACGCCGGCGAGCTCGCGGACGGCCGGCCATTTTATATGATGGAGCACCTCGACGGGGTGACGCTCGACGTGCTCCTCCGGCAGGAGGGGCGGCTCTCGCCGGAGCAGGCGCTCGAGCTGCTCGAGCCGGTCTGCTCGGCGCTCGACGCGGCGCACGCGGCCGGGATCATCCATCGCGACGTGAAGGGCAGCAACATCTTCGTCTCGCGGGGCGCCCCGCGGGCGGTCAAGCTCCTCGATTTCGGGATCGCCAAGCTGATGGAGCCGGACGAGGGGGCGAGCGGCTTCACCACGGCGGGGAGGGCGCCTGGCACCCTCACGATCATGGCGCCCGAGCAGATCCTCGGCGGCGTCCTCGACGCGCGCGTGGACGTGTATGCGCTCGGCGTCCTCCTGCACAGGCTCCTCACGGGCAAGCTCCCGTTCTACTCGCCGGACGCGACCGAGCTGCTCCGGCAGCACCTGGAGGAGCCCGCGCCGCGCCCGAGCCGGCGGACCCCGCTGCCGCCCGCGCTCGACGCGGTGGTGCTGCGCTGCATGGAGAAGCAGCCGGAGCACCGCTATCCTTCGGTGAAGAGCTTCCTTTACACGCTGCGCGAGGCGGTCGGCGAGCCGACGTCGGGGCGGAGCAGCATGCCGGAGCTCCAGACCGACGCGATCGCGATCTACCTCGATCTCCGGGTGCGCACCGACGCCGACGATCTCGACGACGCGCTCGCCGAGGAGCTCGGCCTCGTGCTCGACCTCGCGGAGGAGCGCCTCCGGGACGCCGGGCTCACGCTGGTCTCCGTGACCGGCAGCGAGATCCTCGCCGTGCGCCTCCTCTCCAGCGAGCTGCGGGAGTCGCTGCTGGAGCGCGCGGCGGTGATCGAGATCGCCGCCTCGCTCCACGAGGAGATCGCGCTGAGGAGCGGCCCGGACACGCGCGTGCACACGAACCTGTGCCTGCACGCCGGGCAGGTCGTGGTGCGCTCGGCGAACCACCCGGAGATCATCGGCGGCGACCTGGCCCGGGTCGGGGCGTGGGCGCCCGTCGACGCGGTGCACGCGCTCTGCGCGACGGAGGCGGCGGTCCGCGGGATCGGCGGACTCGAGCTCTCCGCGGGGCCGCCCGGGCTCCTGCTGATCGGCGAGCTCTCCGGGCACTGCTCCTCGCCGGCGCCGACGCTGCGGTGCCGCGCGCTCTGACGCGGCCGGCGTCGGCCCTTCAGCGACGCGCGCCGCGCCCCCGCGACGCGCGATGTCAGGTCGGCGACGGGCGCGCGCTCGGCGTGGACCCCCTGGCCGACTCGGGAGCTCCCGGAGTCGATATGACGACGCAAAAACGAGCGAGGGGCGATTGCCGCTCGATGATAGGTGCCATTATAAGGGCCGCCCGCGGGTCGCTCGGCCTCGCGCCCGCGCCTCGCGGCTCCGGAAAGCTCTCATGTCCATGCGCCTTCAGCAAGCACTCCAGACCCTCCTCGATTCCGCCCCTCTCCTTCGCGACGCATCGAGCAGCGGTAACGTCCGTGTGCTCGCCTCGCTCCTCGGGCCCGCCTTCCGCGGCTTCGTCCAGCGGCGGGGCAAGGGCGTGGTCTCGACCGATATCTCGGTTGGATACGAGGCCAGCTTTAACTGGAGTTACGGGCGGGACGACCCCGACATGGCGAGGCTCTACCACCTCGCCAAGACGTCCCAGTGGGACGCTGCGACAGACCTCGACTGGTCGCGGAGCGTCGACTGGCTCGACCCGGCAATGCCGCTCTTGCCCGACAGCTGGATGCCGCCGTCCAAGCTGCCCGCCTGGGGCAGGCTCTCCGAGCGGGAGCGCGCGACGCAGCGCCACGGGCTGCTCTCCTGGATGCTGAGCCAGTTCCTGCACGGCGAGCAGGGCGCCTTGTTCGCGGCGTCGCAGATCACGGAGTGCGTGCCGTCGCTCGACGCGAAGCTCTACGGGAGCACGCAGGTCGCCGACGAGGGGCGCCACGTCGAGGTGTTCCACGCCTACCTGACGCAGAAGCTGGAGAAGCTCTACGAGATCAACGACAACCTCTATGTCGTCATCGACGCGATCATGAGCGACGGCCGGTGGGACATGAAGTTCCTCGGCATGCAGATCATGATCGAGGGCCTGGCGCTCGGCGCGTTCGGCTCGATTCGACAGATGACGAGCGAGCCGCTCCTCAAGGACGTCCTCCGGTCGGTGATCACCGACGAGGCGCGCCACGTCCACTACGGGGTGCTCGCGCTGAGCAGGTTCTACCGCGAGGGCATCGACGAGCGGGCGCGGAGGGAGCGTGAGGACTGGGCGTTCGACCTGTCGGTGCTCCTGCGCAACCGCTTCCTGGCGCACGAGTTCTATGACGAGTTCTACGCTCACCGCATGACGCGCTGCGCGTGGGACGAGCTCATGCTCCAGAGCGACCTGATGGGGTTCTTCCGCCGGACGATGTTCAGGCGGATCGTGCCGAACCTGAAGCGGATCGGCCTTTTGTCCGCGCGGATGCGGCCGCGCTACGCCTCGCTCGGCCTGCTCGAGTACGAGCACGGGCGGGCGGCCAGCGAGCTGACGGCCAAGGAGCTGCTCGACGACGCGTGAGGCGAGGGCGGCCGAGGGCGAAAGACGCGGACGCCCGCGCCGGCCCCGGGGAGAGATCAGCAGGTGGACCGGGCGCAGGCCGAGAGCTCGACGCCGCACCGCCTCTGGATGCAGGCGAAGTCGCCGTTGCAGGCGGCGAGCGACCTGAAGGCGCACGAGAGGGCCTGATCGGCGAAGAACTGAGCGTTGGGGCAGCCCCGCGAGACGCAGCTGGAGACGCACGCGACGCTGAACTCCGGCGGCATCCGCTCCCTGTCGATGCACCGGGCGGCGCAGGTGACCACCTCCTGGCAGTCCACGGGCTCGCACGCGCCGCAGTCCTGGGGGCAGATGCCGCAGGTCTCGAAGCTCTCGCAGACGCCGTTCGAGCACACCGAGCAGACGCCGCAGTCGCGCCGGCAGGACGCGCACGTCTCCGTCCCCGAGCAGACGCCGTCGCCGCACGTGGCGCAGGCGCCGCAGTCGTCCGGGCAAGAGAAGCAGCTCTCGATCCCGCCGTTGCACACGCCGTTGCCGCAGGCCTCGCAGACGCCGCAGTCGGGGGCGCACGAGCGGCAGTCCTCCCGCGGCGAGCAGACGCCGTCGCCGCAGCCCTGGCAGACGCCGCAGTCGCCCGCGCACGTCGCGCACGTCTCGGCGCCGCTGCACACGCCGTCGCCGCAGTTCGGACACACCCCGCAGTCGCCCGGGCACGTCGAGCACGACTCGCTCGCCGGATCGCAGGCGGCGTCGCCGCAGCGCGGACAGAGGCCGCAGTCCTCGGCGCAGCTGCCGCAGTCCTCGGCGCCGTTGCAGGCGCCGTCGCCGCACCCCCCGCACGGGCCGCAGTCGATCGCGCAGCTCGAGCACGTCTCTGTCCCCGAGCAGGCGCCGTCGCCGCACCCCTGGCCCTGGCACGGGCCGCAGTCGGGGGCGCAGGAGCGGCAGTCCTCGGCGCCGTTGCAGGCGCCGTCGCCGCACGCCGGGGGCTCGGCGCCGGACGAGCTGTCGTACTCCCACGTCTCGGTGCGGCCGCAGCCCGCCCCGAGCGAGGCCCCCGCGAGGGCGACGAGCGCAGACCAGGCGAAGGCGCGCGAGGAGAGGAAGCCAGGGCGACGCCGCCCGGGCCGCAGCAGGAAGCTCAGCCGGCTTGTGGTACCCATACGATCAGCCCCGGGGATCACGAGAGGTCGGGTTGTCAGAAGGAGCGGGACCGGCTCGCGGGCTGCAGCGGCGCCGCGATGAGCCGTCCACGGGAACGCGCGCGGACGGAACATACATGGAGACGGCCCACGGATGGCGCCAAAGCACAGGCGCGCCGCGGGCCGGGGCCGCATGCGCGACGCGGGGCACAAAATAAAAGAGGGCGGCGCCTCCGGAGAGGCGTCGCCCAAAGCGCTCCGCGGTGCGCGCTTCAACCAGGAAGCGACGTGCCGCGCAGAGAGCTCACTTGGGGGCGTCGGCGGGGGCCGCCGCCGGGTCGGCCGCCGGAGCCGCCGCCGGGTCAGCCGCCGGCGCCGCCGCCGGGTCAGCCGCCGGAGCCGCCGCCGGGTCAGCCGCCGGGTCAGCCGCCGGAGCCGCGCCCGGGTCGGTCGGGGCCGGGGCGCTGCCGCCGCAGGCGACGACGAGGGACGACACGGCGACGAGCGCAAGAACGAGCTTCTTCATGGAATCCTCCGAAAAAGAGGGCGGTCAGGCCACCCTCACAACCAACAGGCGTGTGAACCGCACGCAAATCCGGCGGCCACCACCCAGACGCCGCTGGGGGCCAGAACGGCTCACAGTTTTTTCGATGAGCCGCCCGGGCCCGACCAGGCGTCTAGAAAAGTGTGGGAACCTCGGGGCGCTCCTGATGCCGCTCTGGACAGGAGCTCAGGGCTCGGCGCTCCGCCCGGGCCGCTGCCCCGCCTCCCGCGAGGGCACCGCGATCACCGTCTGCTGTACATTTCCAGTCATGTCCCCTGGTACGAACGCATGGCTCTGAGACCTCAGCGAGGGCGCTTGCGCCTTGTCGAACCGGCCGCCCCGGCTGCCCCGGCCGCGGAGGCCCAGGAGGACATGGGCGACGCCGGGCCCGCGTTCGCTCCGGAGGAGCGCGGCCGCGGCGATGGCCGGTTCGGGGGGGCGGGCGCGCAGGACCGGCGGTCCTCCGCCGCGACCGGGCCGGCCGAGCGCGGAACGGGCCTCGCGGAGCTGCCGGACGCGCAGCTCGTGGTGCTCGGCGCCCGCGGGGACGTGGGCGCGCTCGAGCAGCTCTACCGGCGGCACGTCGCCTTCGCCATCCACCTCGCGACGCGCATCGAGGGCTCCGCGCGCGACGTGGAGGACATCGTCCACGACGCGTTCCTCCGCGCCTACGAGCGCCTCGACGATCTCGTGGATCCCGCCGCGTTCCGCGCCTGGCTCGGGTCGATCATCGTCCACAAGGTCCGCTCGCGGATGCGGCGCGCGCGGCTGCTCGGCGTGCTCGGGATGGGCAAGTCGAGCGAGCCGGTCGATCTCGACGCGCTGGCGAGCCCGGCCGCGTCGCCCCACGCGCGCGCGCAGATCGCGCAGATCTACGCCCTGCTCCAGACGTTGCCGGCGGACGACCGGATCGCGTGGATCCTCCGCTCGGTGGAGGGGCACGATCTCGAGACGGTCGCGCAGATGACGGGCTGCTCGCTCGCGACCGTCAAGCGGCGGATTTCGCGGGCGCAGCAGTTCCTCGACGGTCATTTTGTAGATTCAACCAGCAGCGAGGTCTCATCATGAGCCGGCGAGGGCTACCCCGGATCGCCACGGCAGATCTGCGCGACCACGCGACCGAGGAGCGGATCGCGCGCGTCTGGGACCGCATCGAGCACGACCTCGGGGCGCGCGAGCGCTCGTCGCCGCGGCGCGCGGGCATGGCCGCGATGCTCGCGGCGGCGACGTTCGCGGCGTTCGGCGGCGGCCTGTGGCTCGGCAAGGCGATCTGGAGCGACGAGCGCGCGGCGCCCGCGCCCACCGCCGTGGCGCCGGCCGACGACGCGCCGTCGCTCGTCGACGTGTTCGCCGCGGGCTCGCAGGGGCGCACCTTCCAGCTGCCGGGCGGCGGGAGGATCTCGCTGACGGCGGGCACGACCGTCGAGGTCGAGCAGGCGGACGGCGGCGCGCTGACGCTGCGGCTCGTGCAGGGCGAGGCGTGGCTCGACACCGTGAGCGGGACGCGCACGGCGGCGCTCGCGCTCGTCGCCGGCGAGGCCCGCCTCGCGGCGGCGGCGGGCAGCGTGCTGCGCGTGAAGCACAACGTCGACGCGATCGACGTCAACGTCGCGGATGGCTCGGTCAAGCTCACGTCGCCGGCCGGCTCGCGGGAGCTCGGGCGCGGCGACGCCGAGGAGGGCGTGCCGATCCGGCAGCGGATCGCGGTCGTGGCGCCGCCGGAGCCGCGGCGCGCCCGCGCCCCGTCGCTCCCGCGCTCGAGCGCGGAGGTGGCGCCGATCGAGCCGCCGGCGGCCGCCGCGCCGGCCGCCTCTGCCGCCGCCGCGCCGGACTGGCGCGCGCGGTACAACGCGGGCGACGTCGCCGAGGCGCTGCAGAGCCTGCAGCAGCAGAGCGGCGGCATCGACGGGGCCATCGCCTCCGCGAAGACGGCGAGGGAGCTGATGGACCTCAGCGACCTCTTGCGCGGGAAGGGCGGCGATCGCGCCGCGGCGATGCGCGCGTTCGCGCGCGTGGTCGAGGGCTTCCCGAGCGACGCGAACGCGCCGATCGCGGCCTACAAGCTCGGCGACATGCACGCGAGCATGGGCGAGCAGGCGCTGGCGGCGAAGTACTACGAGCAGGCGCGCTCGCTGTCGCCCGAGGGCAACCTCGCGGAGGACTCGTTCTGCAAGCGCATCCGCGCCGAGGTGGTCGCCGGCCACAAGGAAGAGGCCTCTCAGATGGCCAAGGAGTACGTGGCCAAGTACCCGGACGGCCGGTGCGAGGACGTCCAGCGGATCGTCTCCGGCGAGTCCGGTGAAGAGGCGGTCGAGCAAGAGGAGCACGCGGCCCCGCCGCCCCAGCCTCCGCCGGCCCCGGACGCGAGCCCGACCCCGTAGCGCGGGGGCGCCCGTCCACGTCGATCGCGCTCCGCCGAGCGCGGCGGACACGCTTGACATCCCCTAGCGGTTCTGCGCTTGCTTGCTCGCCGCGCCGGAGAACCGCTCAGGATGACCACCGCCGTCCGCACCAGCTCTCTACCCGCTCGCAACGACGTTCAATCGCTCCCGTCGTGGAAGCTGGTGTTGCCCCGAGGCGGCTATGTGTCCTCGATGGAGGCGTTCACCACGGCGATGGGCGTCCCTGGCTTCGTGCTGCTCGATCTGGGCACGCTGGCCGGCGGCAAGGACGCGCACCGCCTCCTCGGGCTGCGGTACCTCATCGCGAACGGCGAGGTGTGGAGGACGCACTTCGGCTGGCAGCGCCCCCTGGAAGCGGCGCTGCGCAGGGCGCTCCTCGACGAGGAGCGGGTGCAGGAGCACCTCGCGGCGGCGGAGGGCCTGCTCGCGCGGATCCGGGACACGCGCGCGGCGATCACGGCCGCGGACCGCGACGGGTTCGCGCGCTACCTGGAGGGCGGGCTGCTCCGGGCGCTGAAGCGCCGTGAGTTCGACGACGAGCGGCTCCTCAAGTTCCTGATCCTGGAGCAGGACGAGCCCTCGCTCCGCGACAAGGCGGCGGAGCTCCTGCGCTCCCGGGCCGGCGACCTCCTGCGGGAGGACGCGCAGGCGCTGGATCTCCTGTACGCCGCCGTGCATCGCCTGGACAGCTACCCCGCCACGACGGTGAGCGCGGGCCAGCTCAAGTACGTCCTCGTCGCGGACAAGGGCGAGATGGGCGTGCGGGCGACGCGGGAGGCGATCGCGCTCGGCAAGATCCCGGTGGTCCTCTACAGCCTGCAGGACGACGCGAACGCGCTGCAGCTGCGGATCGCGCGGGAGGGCGGCGGGTTCGGCGTGGGGCTCGAGGGGAGCTTCCGCGAGAGCTACGCGAACTTCACCCAGATCGCGGACAAGGTGAGGGCCGAGTTCGAGCGGCGCTTCGGCGACGGCTGGCAGGAGGAGCTGTCGCGCGCGGGGCTCTACCCCGGGTACGGCCCGCTGGCGGAGAACGCCGCGGCCATCCGGCACTTCCGCCAGAAGAACATCGTCTTCGTCGGCCCGATGCAGGACGTGGTCGAGAGCGCCGGCGACAAGCGCAAATTCCGCCTGATGGCCCAGGATTTCGACCCGACCGCGGTGACGCCGGGCATCGTCATCGACAGCGACGATCCGGGCGAGATCCAGCGGATCGTCCTGGAGGCCCACGCGGCTGGGCGCTTCACGTTCCCGGGGCGGCTGAAGGCCGCCAACGGCGGCGGCGGCCGCGGGCAGGCCGTCATCCCGACGGTGGAGCAGGTGCCTCAGGCCATCCAGAAGGTCCTCGGCGAGATCAAGGCGTACAACTGGCAGCCGGGCGTGATGTTCGAGCAGAACATCCCGGAGACGATCCACCTGGAGGTGCAGGTGCTGCGGGATCGCTACGGCAACGCGCGGCACTTCGGCATGCGCGACTGCAGCGAGCAGCGCGCGAGCCAGAAGATCCAGGAGGAGGCGCCGCCGGCCCTGCTCCGGCGGTACCCGGGCCTGGAAGAGCGCATCTGCGGGCTCGCCGTGCGGATCGCGGACCGCGTGGGCTACGTGGGCGCGGGCACCGTCGAGCTGATGTTCAAGGAAGGGAAGTTCTACTTCCTGGAGATGAACACGCGCATCCAGGTGGAGCACCCCGTCAGCGAGGAGAGCTACGCCATCAAGCGGAAGCGCAGCCGCGTCCCCGTGAACCTCGTCGCGTGGCAGATGCGCATCGCGGACGGGCAACCCATCGATTTCGAGCAGGACCACGTGGTGCAGACCCACTGTAGCCGCGAGTTCCGCATCAACGCGGAGAGCTGGAATCCCGATCTCAGGGACTCGCGGGACGGCGGCAAAGGGCTGTTCTTGCCCAACGCGGGTATCTTCGATCGCATCGCGCTCCCCGACACCGACCCGATCCGCGAGGCGCTCGAGGAGAAGGGCCTCACCGACCTGAAGGTCCGCTTCGACTGCGGCTTCGAGGCGGGGGACGTCCTCGTGAACAAGGACCCCACGTTCGGCAAGCTCATCGTCTCCGTGAGCTGCAAGGACCCGGACAGGGCCTATGAGCTCCTGCGGCTCGCGTCCCTCGAGGTGCTGAAGAAGATGAAGATCGAGGGGCGGCAGGTGCGGCCCGACGGGACGCCCATCCAGGGCTCGCCCTTCAAGACGAACCTCCAGGATCACGTGCGCATCCTGAGGATGCCGCTGTTCAAGCGCCATTCGAGCGGCGACGACACCGGACGTCACGTCAACTGGCTCGTGGCCGCGTTCCGCCAGGAGGCGTGAGCCGGGGTAGGCAGCCGCGCTCCCCTGTGGGGTGAGCGCTGGCAGCGAAATAATCCGCGAACGCGCGGCCGTTCTCGATCGAGGGCGCGTCGCGGTGGATTCGTCCGGCCAGAGCAGCCTCGGTGAGGTGGTCTCGGACGACAAGAAAGAGGCAATTCAGATCGCAACAAGGTATGTGGCCAAGTACCCCGATGGCCCGTGCGAGGATGCCCAGCGGCTCATCTCCGGCGCGGACGGCGCCGCAGAGGACGGGCTTTGGCCGCCTGCCCCCGGCGCGCCCCCCGCGCCGGGATCTTCCCGCGCTCGCCGCCTCCGCGGTCGTCGTCCAGCTGAGCTTCGCCCTCCCGGCCGCGGCCGCCGAGCCGCGCGCCGTCGTGGCGATCACCGGCCGCGCTGCCGCGCCCGTCGCGCCGCGGCTCCCCGAGGGGGCGGCGCCCATCGAGGTGCGCGTCGCCCTGTCGCGCGGCGCGGCGGAGGAGGTCTCGAGCGTCCGCGTGCGGCGCCTGCTCGAGATCGAGCTCCCGGACGGCGCGGCGCTGGCCGCCGAGCCGGTCGGCCCGCTCGGCGACCGCGTCGCGAGCGTGTGGGTCGACCGGCCCACCGCGGCGCGCCTCGAGATCCAGGTGCGCCTCGACGGCCGCGCCGTCGTGCGGCGGCAGATCGCCGTCTCCGGCCTCACCTCGGACGTGGCCGCGCGGCTCGTCGCGATCGCCGCCTCCGAGATGATCCTCGCCGAGATGCGCCGCGCGCGCGCCCCGCGGCGGCCGCCGTCGCCGCGGCGCCCAACGCAAGACGAGGTCGAGCTCGCCTCGCGCGATCTCGACACCCTGTCCGTCTCGGCCGGGCCCTACGGGGCGATCGTCTCGGGCGGGCCGCGGGTGCTCGGCGGGGCCGGCCTCGCGCTCGGCCTGCGGCGCCTGCGGCTCACGGAGTCGCTGTTCGCCCGCCTGCTGGCCGCGCCGTCCGGCGGCGAGCCGCTGCGCTGGATCGAGGCGGGCTTCTCGGGCGACTACCGCTTCTGGCTGGCCGCCTCGTGGCGCCTCTCGATCGGCGCCACCGCCTCCGTCGCGTCGCTCAGGCTGCCCGCCGCCGTCTCCGTCGATGGCATCGCGGGCGAGCGCGACACGTGGTCCGCGCGCGCCGGCCTCGGGCTCGGCGTGGAGACCCGGCTGGGCGGCCCGGTGTGGCTCGGGCTCACGCTGGACCCGGGGATCGTGCTCCGGCCTGCGCCCTACGAGGGCGCCCGCGGGGAGGCGGGCGCCGTCGAGGGGGCCTGGCTGGGGGTCGGCCTCTCGCTCTCCACCGAGCGGCGCTCCGCGCCGCCGCGGTGAGGGTGCGGCGCTCCGCGCCGCCGCGATGAGGGTGTGGTGCGGTGAGGGTGCGGCGCGGTGAGGGGGCGGCGCCGCCCGCTGGCGCAGATCCGCGGTATCTTGATCGCTGATGGATGAAGAGATCCTCGAGCAGCTGCGTGAGCGCTACACGTCAGGGAACCTGATCGTCTTCGCGGGCGCCGGCGTCTCGGCGGCCGCGGGCATGCCCACCTGGAAGCAGCTCGCCGAGAAGCTGCGCGACCGCGCGCGGCGGCGGAGCGCGGACCAGGCGGTCATCGACGAGATCCAGCAGTACATCTCCTCGAACCAGCTCATCAACGCGCTCTCCGCCGCGAGGCTCGCGCTCGGGCCGCAGGACTTCAACTGGACCGTCGACAAGGAGCTCGACGACACCGGCCGCGACGTGCCGGCGCTGGCGCGGGCGATCGCCGCGCTCAAGCCGAAGCTCAAGGCCGTGCTCACAACGAACATCGATCGCTTCCTGGAGCGCGCGTTCCAGGGCGAGTGGCGCATGGTCGATCGGCCGGCGGGCGACGTCGCCATGGACAGGGGCTTCATCCTGAAGCTGCACGGCACGCTGCGGGCGTGGGACACCTGGGTGTTCTCGCGCGACCAGTACGACCGGGCGATCTTCGGCTCGCCCCTGCTGCAGGACGCGTTCGGGGCCCTCTACCGCACGCACTCCATCCTGTTCGTGGGCTTCGGCCTCGCCGACGACAACATCGACCAGACGCTCGCCCGCGTGCGCGCGCTCTCCGGCGGGCAGCCGCCGATGCACTTCGCGCTGCTCCCGAAGGGGGTGCCGCCGTTCCGCCGCCGGCTGCTCGAGGAGTCGGGCGTCCAGCTCATCGTCTACGAGAACCAGGCGGGCGATCACGCGGAGGTCGTCCAGGTCCTCCTCGGCCTGGAGCCTGGCGCGGCGGCGCCGCCGCATGCCGCTGCGCCGCCGCACGCCGCTGCGTCGCCGCATGCCGCTGCGCCGCCGCACGCCGCGCCGCGGGCCGCGCAGCCGTCGTCGCCCACGTTGCCGTCCTCGCCCGTGGCGGCACGCGCGCCGGGCGCGGGCGCGACGGCGGCGCCGCGGCCGGTGCGCGTCTTCTTCTCCTACGCCTCGCGCGACGAGGAGCTCCTCGCGCGCCTCGAGGCGCACATGACCCCGCTCCGGCGGGAGGGGCTGATCGCGCCGTGGCACAGCGGGAAGATCGGCGCCGGCGAGGACACCGAGCGCGCGATCGGCGAGCAGCTCGAGGCGGCCGACCTCGTCCTCCTCCTGGTGAGCGCGAGCTACCTCGCGTCCGAGCAGGGCGACGCGCAGGTGGCGCGCGCGATGGAGCGGCGCGCCGCGGGGCAGGCCGTGGTCGTGCCGATCCTGCTCCGCCCCTGCGACTGGGAGACGACGCGCTTCGCCGAGCTCCAGGCGGTGCCGCGGGACAAGAAGCCCGTGAGCAAGTGGCCCGACGAGGACGAGGCGCTCCTCCAGGTGGTGCGGGAGATCCGCGCGGTCGTGACGAAGCTGCGCCCGTCGCTGAGGTGAATCTGCGCGCCGCTCGCCCGAGCGGCGGCCCTGCCGCGCTCGGGCGGCGGCTCCGTGATGCGCGAGCATGCGCGAGCATGCGCGAGCGGCGGCCTGGCCGGCGCCGGGCGTATTCCGTACTCTTCCGCCTCATCGGCTCGTGAAGGATCGCCGCTCCGCGTGATCGGCGCCGGGCTGCCCGGCGTGCCCGGAGGGCTGTCTGGATTTTCTCGCGCTCTTCCGGGCCTCTGGCCTTGTCGCGCTGCGCGCGCCGCAGCGGGCGCGGATGCACATCGGGACGCGCATGCGGCTTGCTATGTCCGCTGGGCGCACAGCGCGAACGAGCGGAGAGGTGGCCATCGTGAGCCCATTGCACAGAGAACGGATGGTGACGGCGCGCGAGAGCAGCCAGCCCGAGGCGCGGTTCGCCGACGAAGAGATCCCACCCGAGTCGGGCCGCCAGCCGGCCGTCTACACGGCGCGCGGCGGGCCCACCGGAGAGCCCTGGCCGGAGCGCGCGCCCGTGCTCACGCCGGAAGAGGCGCGCGAGCTGTCCGAGCGCTGGAGCGCGATCCAGGCGGGCTTCATCGAAGCGCCGCGCCTCTCGGTCGAGCAGGCCGACGCGCTCGTGAACGAGGTGATCCAGCGGGTCACGCAGAGCTTCCGGGAGGAGCGCGCCGCGCTGCAGCGCCTCGTCGACGGCGAGCCCGGGCGAGCCGAGGCGTCGACGGAGGAACTCCGGCTCGCGCTGCGCAGGTACAGAACGCTGCTCGGGCGCCTGCTCGCGTTCTAAATTCGCGCAATCCGCGCCCGCGCCTCAGCGGGCTTGCGGAGGAGGAACCAGCGGAGCGCCGTCGCTGACAGCGGAGACCGCGCGGCGCTGACGCGATCATCTCCCGAGGGGCCGGAGCTCCTCCGCTCGCGGCCGGCTCCGGCGCCCCGCTGTACCAGGGTTCTGCACCTGTCAAGCATGATGTCGCCCTCTCGGTGAGCTTTGAGGTGGACCAATGAGGCGGCGACTGGCGCAGGACCATCGATTTGGGGATGGACGTAATGTCTTTGAATCGATCATGTCGTCCCGCTTCCTTCGATAGGTTCCGAGTACGCAGGCTCTCTCTTCCTGCTATAGATGAAGATGGCTCCATGATGGGTAATGGAGCGGCTTCACGGGGGAAGCCTGCATAGACGCGCCGGGCGTTGGGCGGCGCCTGCAGGCGCTTGAACGGGGACGCGACGCGTGTTCGAGGCGGCGAAATTCGGCGATCCGGTGCTCGGTGTCGACGTCCATATGGTGCTGGTGCCGGCTCCGCCCGCCCCCGCACCGGTCCCGACGCCGTTGCCGCACCCTTTCATCGGGGTGGTGTTCGATCCGCTCGGCGCGGCGCTTGGCGCGGCCATCGGGGCCGTGTTCGGCGGCGGGGGCCCGGTGCTCATCAACATGATGCCCGTGGGAAACACAGGCACTGATGCGAAGGGGATCCCGCATCTGCCTACGCCCCCTGGCGTCTCGTTCGCGCCGAACGATATCCCGGACAATGCAGGCACGATCATCACGGGCAGCAAGACCGTCAGCATGGCGGGGGCGTCGGCTGGGCGGCTGACGTCGATGGTGATGACGTGCAACTTCCCGATCAACTTGCCGACCTCGGTGTGCATGGCCGTCCCGATGGGGGCGCCGGTGCTGGTGGGTGGACCGGATTCGTTCGATATCCTCGCGGCCGTCACCCGTGGCATCCGCACCAAGTGGTTCTCGGACTTCCTGCATCGCGTGACCAGGGCTGGCCCAAGGCTGTCCAGGGTCATCTGCTTCTTGACCGGACACCCCGTCGATGTCGTGACCGGCGAGGTGCTCGCGGACGCGGTGGACTTCGATCTGCCCGGTCCGATCCCGCTGAAGTTCGAGAGGAACTACTACAGCCGCGATGTGGGGGACGGCCCGCTCGGCCCCGGCTGGCATCACCCGCTCGACGCGTCGGCCGACGAGCGGGCCGACAGCGTGCGGGTGCGCTTGCCCGACGGGCGGGAGCGCACGCACGACGCTTTGCCGCCCGGCGGGTCGTTGTGGGACGACATCGACCGGTACACGCTCGAGCGGACGCAGCGAGGGTACCACCTGACCTTCTGGGACGGCCGGTGCCTGCATTTCGAGCCGGTCCGAGGCGCTCCGGTGACGCACCCGCTCGTGAGGATGACCGATCGCTGCGAGAACGCCGTGGAGCTTCGTTACGACGGCGGCCGGCTCCGCCAGGTCGTGGACAGCGTGGGCAGGGTGCTGGAGCTCGCCGTCGCGGAGGGGCGGCTCCGCTCCATCCGGATGCGCCGCGGAGAGGGGTGGATCGACCTCGTCGCGTACGAGTACGACGGTGATGGGCGGCTCGCGGCGGCGTTCGACCCGATGAGGCGGCCGGTGCGCTATGCGTACAAGGGCGGCGTGCTGGTCCAGGAGACGAACCGGAACGGCCTGAGCTTCTACTTCGAGTACGACTGGTACCATCCGGACGGCTGGTGTGTCAGGACCTGGGGCGACGGCGGCATCTACGATCGACGTATCACCTACGACAAGCACCGGCACTTCACGGTGGTGGACGACTCGCGCGGCGGCCGGACGCTCTACTACGGAAACGTTGCGGGTCTCGTGGATCGCGAGGTCGATCCGACCGGGCGGGAGAGGCTCTATGAATGGGACTCGAGCTACCGGAAGGTCGCCGAGGTCGACGGCTTGGGTCACCGGACGGAGTGGGCCTACGACGCGCGTGGGAACCGGGTGCTGGAGCGCGACGCACTCGGTCAGGAGACGCGATGGCGCTTCGACGAGCTGAACCTCCCGGTGGAGCGGATCGACGCGGCGGGGGGCGTGTGGAGGCGCGAGTTCGACGCGCGGGGGAAGATCCGGAGGGCGGAAGACCCGCTCGGAAATGTGGCCCGCTTCAGGCATGATCGGCGGGGGAATCTCGTCTCCGTCGAGGACGCGAAAGGGCGGACACTCGCGCTGTGCTACACGACGGCAGGCGAGCTCGCCGAGGTGAGTGACTGGGAGGGTCACGCGACGCGCTACGTGGTGAACGCTCGCGGGAGCGTGATCCACAAGGTGAACGCGCTCGGCGGCGAGACGGCGATCACGAGGGACGCGTGCGATCGGCCGGTCGCGGTGCGGCTGCCGGACGGCTCGGCGCTGCGGCTGGCGTACGACGGCGAGGGGAACCTGATCGAGCGCACGGATGGGCTCGGCAGCACGACGCGATTTCGGTACACGGGGTTCAACAAGCTGGTCGAGCGGATCGACCCGGTGGGCGGGATCGTCCGGTACACGTACGACACGGAAGAGAACCTCGTCGCGGTGACGAACGAGCTTGGCGAGGAGTACGCGATCGACGTGGACCTCGCCGGCCGGGTCGTGCGGGAGCGTGGGTTTGACGGGCGTTCGCTGGAGTTCCTGTACGACCGCGCGGGCCGTTGTATCGAGACGGTGAACGGGCAGAGGAAGCGGACGAAGATCGAGCGGGACGCGCTCGGGCGCGCGACCAAGCTGGTCATTCCGAAGAATCCGGTGATGGGCGACCCGATCCCGACGGGAGAGGAGGTCGAGTATGGCTATGATGCGCTCGGCGGGTTGATCCTGGCCAGGAACGGCGACGCGGAGGTGCGGTTCGTGCGCGACCCGCTCGGGCGGGTGATCGAGGAGCACGCCGACGGGCGGACGATCCGGAGCGAGTACGACGCGGCTGGCAACCGGATAGGTCGGCGGACGAGCCTGGGGCACGAGACCACGTACGATTTCGACGGCAATGGGGAGCTGCTCGGGCTGGTGTTCGGGCGGGATCCGCGGTGGAAGGACTTCACGCCCGAGTCGCTGGCCAAGGGTGGACCGGTGCGCGCGCCGTGGCAAGCGACGTTGAGGCGTGATGCGGCAGGGGGCGAGGTGGAGCGGGTGCTGCCAGGCGAGGTGGTGAGCTCCTGGGAGCGCGATGCCTCCGGGCGGCCTCGGGTGCATCGGACGGCGCGGGGCGGCGAGCCGGTGATGGGCACAGGGTACCGGTGGCGATCGCACGATCAGATCGCGGGGATCGTCGATGTGCACGCGGGGCCGACGTGGTTCGAGCACGACGCCCGGTCGTACCTGGTGGCGGCCTCGCGGCCGGATGGGTCGGTGCAGTACCGGGCGCCGGATGCCGTGGGCAACGTGTACAGGAGCCCGGATCGAAGCGACAGGACATATGGACGAGGCGGGCGGATCGAGGAAGCCGGCGGCGTGCGCTACGTGCACGACGCGGATGGGCAGATCGTCGAGAAGGTGATGCCCGACGGGAAACGATGGCGGTATGCGTGGGACCACGCGGGGCAGCTCCGCGTGGTTGTGCGGCCGGACGGGCAGTGGGTGACGTTCGGCTACGATGCGCTCGGTCGGCGCGTGCGGAAGACGTCCGGCGGGCGGACGACGACGTTCGTCTGGGATGGCAACGACCTGGTGCACGAGGTAACGGAGGGGGAGGCGCTCGTCACGTGGGAGTTCGAGCCGGAGACGTTTGCGCCGATCGCGAAGATGGAGGGCGACAGGCGGTACGGGGTGGTGACGGATCACCTGGGCACGTCTGTGGCGCTGTTCGACGAGAGCGGGGAGGTGGCCTGGAAGGGGGAGCTGGATCTGTACGGCGTGGTGCGGGAGGAGGCGGCGCGGACGGGTTGCCCGTGGCGGTGGCCGGGGCAGTACGAAGACGAGGAGACGGGGCTCTACTACAATCGGTTTCGGTACTACGATCCGGAAACTGGTAGGTATATAGGCCAAGATCCAATAGGGTTGGAAGGCGGATCGAACCTGTTCGGGTACACTGGGGATCCAACCCGATCGACAGATCCGCTGGGATTATCGTGCAAAATATCGGCCGGAAAGAACTTCAAAGACCATTATATCCGTCACAAGGGGCTGCTTGAGCGAGTCCTTGGTCAACGCTTGCCGAAATGGAGCGAGTCCGCGGAAGGCTTACTGTTTAGACAATCGCTTCAGGATCTCATTTCCAGCGGTCAACTCCAACATCAAGGATTGGCAACCATCAACAAAGGCGCCGTGCCTGCGCATGTGTTCGAGGGACTCGGGATCACCGCAGTCATTCGACCGAACGGCGAGTTTGTGACGCTGCTGGAGTCTGGCACTGGACGCGCCACAACGGGTGCAATGCAATTTCTGAACCCACAGCAGCTCCTGCTGCCAGGCTTCACACCCTGGTAGCAGTTCTCCCGGGTGACAAGCTCTCGCTGAACGGTGAAACCATGGAGATTTCAGTTTTCGATCTGAAAGACATATTCACTGAATCGAATATAGAAGACATATACGTCGGCGGCTACATCGACAGCGGAAGCGGTGTGCGGGATAATATTCGTCCAATAAGCGATTTTTCTCAGTTTCATCCCATGTGGGACATCTGCTACTTGGACACGGGAAAGCATCTTATTGCCTGCGGCACCGCTGATAATTACTCCAGAATTAGTATCCAGATTGTAGAACGGATCGCCCATTGCTTCGAGCTCGATCCCGACGATACGTTCGGCGTCATGTCGGTGCTGCGCAGCCTATTGCCAAGCGGAAGAGACTCAGCGCGTGTGCTTCAAATCGACTCGTTCTTGCATGAGGAGGACAAAAGCGGTCGGGCTATTTCCTCGCTGGGTCTGGCGCTCGACAAAGGTGAATATTTGTTCTTCGATCCAATGAATTTTGATGGTATGCATGTGGGCGGCGCACAGTCTCGTGGTATGTGGGAACGCGGCTTTGGTGGCAAGTATAGGCTCGTGGTGATCCCGGTAATCACCGCCGGCGGTGCATCATGTCCATGACCACCCCGGACTTCACCTTCGCCTTCGAGGGCGCCGATGCGCCCGGTGGCCCCTGGGCGCACCTCCAGGTGGTCGGCTTCCAGGGCCGCGAGCAGATCTCCAGCCTCTATCGCTATGACATCACCCTCCTCGCCCGCGACCCCGCCCCCGAGGTCGACCCGCACGACCTCATCGGCGCGCGCGCCACCCTGCGCATCGCCTCCCTCACGCGGCCGGCCTACAGGCTCGTCCACGGCGTCCTCGCCGAGGTTGAAGAGCTCCACCCCGTACCGGAAGGCATGCTATACCGCGTGCTCCTCATGCCGCCGCTCGTCCGGGCGAGCCACCGGACGCGCTGCCGTATCTTCCTGGAGAAGACCACGCGCGCCATCGTCGAGGCCGTCCTCCAGGGCGACCCGAACCTGACGCTGGAAGACGCCGCCGCGGTGAAGGAGGACGATGGGGATGCCTCGAGCTTCTCCCCCCTGCAGCGGAGAAGTTCGCCTGGCGCATGGACGACCCCTCGCGCATCAACGATGCGCACGTCAGGCCCTACTGCGTCCAGTACAACGAGAGCGACCTCGCCTTCGTGTCGCGCCTGCTCGAGGAAGAAGGCATCAGCTACCATTTCGAGAACGGCGCGGGCGCCTGCCTGCTCGTCCTTTCCGACTCCGACCAGGGCAAGGCGCGCCTCGATCCGTTCGATCCCCTCGGCAGCCACATCGCAGGCCGCGCGGTGACCAGCGTGAAGCTCGGCGCGAGGCTGCGCGAGCGAAAGGTGCGCCTCAGGGACTACGACTGGCGCAAACCAGCGCTCGCCCTGCTCGCAGAGGCCAAGGGCGACGAGGAGGACCTCTTCGAGTACCGCTACCCCGGCGGATATTCCCATGACGCCCCCAGCCAGGGCGATCCGCTGGCGAAGGCGCGCCTCGATCGGTACCGCACCGAGGCCGAATATGCCGTGGGCGACGGCGCTTCGAGGGTGCTCTCCGCAGGCTCGGTCTTCCAGCTCGATCACGAGAAGGCCCGCTACGACGGCGAGTACCTGGTCACCAAGCTCGACGTCCGTGGCGAGCAGCAGGGCGCGGTCACGGTGGACTCGGCCCAAGGCGCCGTTCCCTTCTCGTGCACCTTCGAGTGCGCCCGGCGCGGCAAGGGAGGCGCGCCCGCGGAGTCTCGGTTCCGGCCGCCGCGCGTGACCCCAAAGCCGCGGATCGTCGGCTCCCAGACGGCGTTCGTCACCGCCGATCCACGGTCGCAGGGGGCGGAGATCCATGTCGGGGGGCCTCCCGGCGCCGAGATCGGGTGCGTGCGGCTCAGGTTCCACTGGGATCTCGACGAGGAGCGCCTGGCCACGGAGCCGAGCTCCTGCTGGGTCCGCGTGAGCCAGGTGTTCGCCGGCGTCGGCGAGGGCGGCGTGTGGCACCCGCGCGTCGGCGTCGAGGTGATCGTGGATCACCTCGACGGCGATCCCGATCGACCCCTCGTCACTGGCCGCGTCTACAACGGCGCGAACCGCCCGCCGGCCCCGGCATCCGGGGCTGCGACCGTGAGCATGTTCAAGTCGTTCGCCAGCCCAGGCGCAGGCGTGCACAACGAGCTCGGCTTCGACGACACCGCGGGCAAGGAGCAGATCAAGATGCACGCCGGAAAGGACTGGAACAGCACCGTGGGACACGACCGCTCCGAGAAGGTGAGCAACGACAGCACCTCGGACGTCGGCGTCAACCGAACGGAGTCGACAGGCGGTGATCGCGCCACCTCGGTCAAGGGGAACAACGCCGAGAGCGTCGATGGGGATGAGTCCGTGTCCGTCAAGGGCAGCCAGACCAGCTCCATCAGCGTCGACCAGAGCAGCAGCGTCGGCGCCAACCAGAGCCTGAGCGTCGGCGCCGATCGGACGGTCTCGGTCGGCGCCGATCAAACCCTCTCGGTCGGAGCGAACCAGACCACGTCGATCGCCGCCAACGATGCTCTCTCCGTCGGAGGAAATCGATCGATCTCCGTCTCGGGCAACCGGAGCGAGTCGGTGGGCGGCAACGCGGACCAGATCGTCGCCGGCAACAAGGCCGTCACGGTCTCGGGGAACGCCGAGGAGACCGTCTCTGGAAGCCGATCGGTGACCGTATCCGGGACGATGACGCACACGATCTCGGGCGCGGTCGAGCTGAGCGGGGCAGCGGACATCACGCAGACCGCCGGTGCAAACATCGCTACCTCGGCCGGCGCCAACGCCGGCGTTCAGGCCGGCGCCAACCTGAGCCTCATCGCCGCGGCCGAGGCCGCGCTGCAGGGCACGAGCGTCCACGTGACCGCGAGCGGCGAGATCGTCCTCGGCGCCGGCGGCAGCGCCATCAAGATCAGCGGCAGCGGCGTCGAGATCACCGGCGGCGCCGTCAAGATCGCCGGCGGCACCGTGGATGTCACGGGCGGCATGGTCAAGATCAACTGAGGCCGCATGGACCCGATCACCCGAGCCTCCAAGGCGTTCCTCGCCGAGGCCGAGGCGTTCTGGCGCTCCGGCCGCGGCCCGCTCTTGCCTCTGGTCGCGAGCCCGTCCGAGCGCGTCGAGGTGGCCAAGACCTTGAGGATCCAAGAGCTCGCCCCGGAGAACCGGCGGCCGTTGTTCCTTCATGAGGAGCCATTCATCGATCCGCGCGCTTACTTCGAGGGCCTGGCGCGCGCGATCTCGGAGGGTTACGAGCTCATCCGGCGGGGCGCTGAGGAAGAAGGGGTCTCACTGCCCGTCTTCGCGCCCGATGGAGGGCGAGCTGGCGAGCTGGCGGTTCCGGCGCTCGAGCGCGCAGTGCTCACGCTCGAGCGCGCGGCGACGTTGCTCGGAGAGCGCCTCGACGGCGTGCTCCTGGCGCTCTTGCCGGGCCGGGTGGAGTGCGGATCGGGCTGGCGGGACAGCATCGCGGCGCTCCAGCGGACGCGCTTCTCGAAGCGCGTTCGGATCGCCGTCTGGAACCCGCCTGGAGGGACATTGAACGGCGTCCTCGGCGAGGACGGCGCACGCTTCCACATCGACGCCGAAGAGCTCGTGGACTTCCTCAAGCATCTCGGCGCCGCCAGCAGCGCAGGTCCGGCGATCCAGGGCCCCCCGCTGCCTACCGAGGAGCAGCGGCGTGCGCTGGAGGCGGTGGCCGGGCGCAGGCTCCCCTCGGTCGGCGCAGCGGTGCGGCTGCGTGCCTTCCTGCTTGGCGCAGGCCAGAAAACCGCGTCGCGCGATCCCCTCGGCGCGGCGGAGGACTACCGAAAAGCGCGCGAGCTGTGCAGGGCGGAGGGGCTCGTGCTCGAAGAGTCGATGGTGCTCATCGCCCTCGGTGGGGCGTGCCTCGCGGCGAGCACGGTGGATCTCGCCATCGAGAGCTATCGAAAGGCGGCAGAGCTCGCCGAGGGCAGAGCGGCCTGGCCGGTCGTCTGCCAAGCCTGGCTCGGCGCGGGCGGCGCGTACCTTACGGCGAAGCGGTACGCGCCTGCCGCGGTCGCTTACCGCGCGTCGGCCAGCGCGGCCAAAAGGGGACGGATCGCCCTCCTCACGATCGAGGCCCTCCGCATGGCGGGCACGTGCTCTCTCCTCGACGGTCGCCGGGAGGACGCGGTGGCCGCATGGCAAGAGGCGGTCGACGCGGGCGCCGCGCTGGATGCGCCGATTCGCTGCGCGAGCACCTTTCCCCAGGTGGCCAGCGCCCTCGTGGCATTTCTGCAGCGTGTCGGCCTGCGGCTCCAGGCGGAGCACGTGCGATCGCTCCTGGATGCGGCCGTGCACCCGTCGGTCGATCTCCATCGTGTCTCGGCGGAGTCGGATCGGTCGGCGGCACAGGCCAGCCGAGGTGTGCGGGAACCGCCGCAGCACGCGGAGCCACCGCCGGCGCTCGAGGAGGGCGCGGCCTTGCAGGACCTTGACGATCTCGAACCGCTGGAGACCAGGACGGTGCCGATCTCGCGCGTCCCGAGCGGTCCGGTCTTGCCCTTCCGCTCCACCAAGGAGGGGCCGGGCGCGGGCTAGTGCTCCGGAGCGCCGCGACGTGACTCCGAGCGGCGCCCTGTAGCGGGGGCTCTTCGCTTCTGGCATGGTCGCCGCCATGCTCGTCCGCAGCGCTCTCCCCTCGGTTCCACGCGGCCCGCGGCGCGACGCACGCCGCCTGACCGGCCCCGCGCTCGGGCGCCGCGCGCCGGCGCTGCTCGGCGCCGCGCTCGCGCTCTCGCTCGGGTGCTCCGGCGCAGCGCCGGCCCCCGTCGCGCGCCCGGCGCGGGTCGTGAAGACGCCGCCCGCGCAGCCGAAGGCGCCGGAAGGGCCGCCGCTCCTGCCGGCCCGCGTGATCGCGGAGCTCGACGACGAGGACGCGACGCCCTACTTCGTCCGGCGCGGCGACGAGGCGCTGCTGCTCCACGCCGCGGGAGGGCGCTGGAGAACGCGCCTCCTCGGCGCGGACGGCGCGCCGCGAGGGGACACCGTGGACGCGGGGCCGGTCGCCGCCGACGTGCCCGTCGCCGCGCTGCGCGCCACGCCGCAGGGCTACCTCGCCGCCTGGATCGAGCAGATCGAGGGGAGCCGCGCGGTGCGCGTGCTCGCGCTCGACCCCGCCGGCAAGCCGAGCGCCCCGGCGAGCCTCGTCGCGCAGACGGCCGAGGAGATCTCGTGGCTCGACGTGCTCCCGAACGCGCAGGGCGCGCTCGTGCTGTGGGAGATGCCGCGCGAGGCCCAGGGCGACGCGGCTCGCGCCGGCGTCGCCCACCCCGGCGTCGCCCACCCCGGTGTCGCCCACCCCGGTGTCGACCGCGTCGACGTGGTCATGACGGTCGTGGCGCAGGGCAAGGGCGCCGCGATCAAGCCGACGGCGCCCGCGTCGGTCGCGCGCGAGGTGCTCGGGTGGCACGCGGTCGCCACCGAGCGGGGCGCGGCGGTCGCCCTCGTGCTCCCGCCGGCCGCGCCGCGCGGCCGAGGCGAGGGCAAGCCCGCGCGCAAGGCGGAGGCGGCGGACGCCGCGGAGGATGGGAAGCTCGGATCCGTCGCGCTCCTGGAGATCGACGCGGCCGGGAAGGTGTCGGCGCCGGTGGTCGTCAGCCCCGAGCCGACGGCGCAGATCGATCTCGAGATCGCCTCCCTCGGTGGGCGTTACCTGCTCACCTGGACCGACGAGCGGGACATCGACGGCGCCGTCTACCTCGCGGCGGTCGAGCCGGGCGGCAAGGTGGTGGTGGCGCCGCGGCAGGCGACGTCGCCGTCCGGCGAGCAGGCGCTCGTGTCGCTCGTCGCGCCCTCCCAGGGCGGAGGCGGGCGGGCGCTGCTCGCGTGGGAGGACCTGCTGCGCGCCCGCGGCGGCGAGGCCGGCGGCGCGGGCGCGCGCGGGCCGGGGCGCCTCATCCACCTCGCGTCGGTCGGCCCGGACGGGACGCTCGGCGCGGAGCGGGCGGCGCTCGTCTTCAGCGCGAGCGGGCCGCCCGACCTCGTGGCCGACGGCGACGGCTTCGCCGCGGTGACGCTCGCGCCCGCCACGCTCAAGATGGCGCGCGACGGGGCGGCCGCGCCGCCGGTCTGGCCGACGTTCGTGCGGTTCGGCCCGGATCTCTCGGTGCGGGCGGCAGAGCCGGTGCGCGCCGCGCCGTTCGCGGCGACGGACGGCGTGCCGTACCTCGTGCGCGGGCTGACGTGCCACGCGGGCGCGTGCGCGACGCTGGCGAGCGCCGCGCCCGGCGCGCCGTCTGGCGGCGCTGGCGGCGCGGCGGGCGCGCGGGCGCCGCTCGCGCTGGTGTCGCTCCCGGTGCGCGAGAGCGCGTGGCGCGCGCCCGCGTTCCGGGAGGACAAGGACCCGCCGCCGCGCGCGACCGCGGTGCGCGCCCTCGCCGAGGGCGACCCCATCGCCGAGGTCGCGGCGGTCGAGCTCGACGGCGGCGCGGCGCTCTCGGCGTGGGTCACGTACTTCGTCGAGGGCGCGTCGGACGCCGCGCCCCGCGGGCAGGAGGTCTCTGCGACGCTCGCGGTGCGCGCCGTGTCCCCGGGCGGCCTCGGCAAGCTGAGCGTCCTCTCGCAGAAGGCGTCGTCGCTCGGCGGCGTCGCGATCGCGGCGGCGCCGCCGCTCCCGGCCGACGCGAAGGGCAAGGGCGCGACGCAGGGCGAGAGCGTGATCGCGTGGGTCGCGCGCGAGCGGGGCGAGACGCAGGTGTACTTGACCAAGGTCGACGCGACGGGCGCGAAGGTCGCGCAGAAGAAGCTCACCACGGCGCCGCGGAAGAAGCAGGGCGGCGCCGCGAGCGAGGCGTCCGACGTGGCGATCGCCTACGACGGCGCGGGGGGCTTCATCGTCGCGTGGATCGACACCCGCGACGGCAACGCCGAGGTGTACGCGGCGCGGGTGGACCGCGCGCTGAACCGGACGGCGCCGGACCGCCGCATCACGAACGCGCCGCTCGACGCGGCCGAGGTGCAGATCGCGGTGCGCGGCCAGGAGGTGTGGCTCGTGTGGTCCGACGCGCGCACGGACGGCGGCGCGGCTGCGGGCGGCGCGGCTGCGGGTGCCGGAGCGGCCGCGGGCGGCGGCGCGGCTGCGGGCGGAGCGGCTGGCCAGGGCGACGAGCCCGTCGGCGACATCTTCCTCGCGCGGCTCGACGCGAAGACGCTGCAGCGGATCGGCGACGAATCGCGCCTCCACGCGTCCTCGGAGCACTCGCGCAGCCCGGTGATCGCGCCGCTCGAAGGCGGGCTCTTCGTCGGCTGGATCGACGAGCCGGCCGACGAGTCCGGCGGGGGCGCGGGGGCCGGCGGGCGCGCGCGGCTCGTGCGGGTCGACGGCAACGGCGCGGTGCAGGGCCCGCCCGTCGTGGTGAGCGGCCCGGACGGCGCGGCGGTCTCGTCGCTCGCGCTCGCGTGCGACAAGATCTGCCGCGGTGTGCTCGCGTCGGCCCCGGGGGACGCGGTGGAGCTGAACGCGTTCACGCTGGCGCCCGGCGACGTGTCGGCGCCCTCCCTGAAGCCGCTGGCGTGGCTGACCGGCGGCGCGTCGCAGGACGTGTCGCCGGCGTTCGCGGGGCGGTCCGGCGCCTCGCTGTTCTTTGCGGACGACGCGGTGAGCGGCTCAGGGCGCGTCCGGTGGATGACGATCGCATGGCCGTGAGCGGCGCAGATCGCGCTCGCCGGCGGCGCGCCGCGCCGCTGCGCGCGGGCGGGCTCCTCCTCGGGGCGCTGGCCTCCGCGCTCGGCTGCCCCGGGCCGCCGGAGGTGCCGGTCCCGCCGGCGCGCAAGCCGGCCGGCGCGGCGGTGTTGCCGGGCTGCAAGGACAGCGGCTGCTCTCAGGCCGGGGCGCTGCTCGCCGCCGCGCGGGCGTTCAGCGACGTGCGGCACGACTACCTCCTCGACACATCGAGCGCGATGGTGCCGGGCCGCGGGCTGTCGAGGAGCGCGGCGGGCGCGTTCTCGCCGGTCGGCCTTGCTTGCGCCCGTCCGAAGGCGGAGCCGGCGGCGCCCGCGGTGACGGGCGCGCCCGGGGCGGCGGCAGCGCCCGCGGCGCAGACGGTGGCCGCGATCCCGGCGGCGACGGCGGCGCCGGGCGCACCCGCGCCGGCGCCGGGCGAGCGCGCGATCGACTTCCGTTACGTGGGCATCGCTGTCGACTCGGTCCTCGTCGGCGCCGACGTCGATCTGCCGGCGTACTTCAGCGCCGGTGGGACGCTCCACCGGCGCCGGCTGCGGCTGGTCGCGATGGCGCTGGTCGCGGACGAGGATCCGCAGTTCTTCGAGCCGACCGAGAGCGTGGTGCCGGCGGCGGCCGGCGGCTGCGCCTGCGGTCGCGCGACGCACTTCATCGGTGCCGTGAAGCGCGGCGCGATGGTCGCCTACGAGACGGACGTGACGGCCGGCGAGGCGCACGGCACGGCGCTCGGCCTGTTCAAGGCCCGGCTCGAGGCGGGGGACCGCCGGGTGACGATGACCTCGGTCGGGGAGCTGGCCATCGAGGGCGTCGAGGGCGCGCCGGTCGCGGGCGCGAAGGGAGGCGGGCAGGCGTTCGGCGCGCTGCGGATGGAGGTCAAGAAGGCGGTGCCGCTGGCGTACGCGATCTACCCGGTGGCGGACGTGTGCCGCTTCTCGCTCGCCGAGCCCGAGATCGCGCCGCTGCCCGTCGACCTCGGCGTGGTGCCGTACGGCGCCACGGGGACGGCGCAGGCGCTCATCACGAACCGGGCGCAGGTCGATGTCCGGGTGACCCACGGCGAGCGCACGGTCGAGGTGCCCGCGCACGGGAGCGCGGAGCTCGCGTTCTCGTGGACGCCGGAGGGCGCGACGGCCGGGTGCGAGCGTCAGACGCGGCGGGACACGTTCGTCGTGCAGCCGAAGGACGCGTCCGCCCCGGTGGTGCCGCGCGAGCGGGCCGTCGTGGTGCCGCTCCAGGTCACGACGGGGATGCCGACCTTCTCGAAGCACGAGCCGATCGCGACCGAGACGGGGCGGTCGCCGGACTACGGCCGGGCGAGCGTCGACTGGACGTGCCCGGCCGGCTACGTGGTCGAGCAGTGCGAGCCGCAGCTGGCGAGCTGCCTGTCATCGACGGGGAGCTGCAGCGCCGAGGGATACCGGCTGACGGCCGAGGCGACCGCCGACGGGCGGGGGTGCGCGTTCCGGTGCACGGGGCCGAGCTCCACGATATGGGGCGACCACGGGTGCTCCTACACGGCGGCCATGGTGTGCCGGCTGGGGTGCAACTAGCGCTACGGCCGCGTGTCGCGGAGTCTCCGCCACCTCGAGGGCGACTGCCCGCGCGTGCTCAGCCGGTCACTGGCGCGGGGAGCGCCCGAGCGGGCGCGCGCCGGGGGACGAGCCCCCCTGCGCCGGGCCGCTCTCGTCCGCCCCCTGGAGCGCTATGCTCCCAGGCTTGAAGAAGATGCTCCTGAGCTTGCCCGCGAGCTGGTCGAAGGCGCGGAGCGCCATCACCTCGTAGACCCGGTCATCGGGAGGCGCGCTCGCGAGGTTGGCCCCCAGCCCTGCCGTGCTCCTGTACTCCACGGTGAACTCGTCCGGGGGCATCACCTTCAGCTTGAAGTCGAACGCGTCGCGCTCTCCGGGGATCCGCATGGTCCCGTCGAAATCGACCAGGATGCCGACGAACGCTCGTTCGCTGCGCTCGCCCGAGTACATGGTGCCGGACCAGCCGACATCGTAATGGATGTCGATCGTCGGAACGCTCGGATCGACCCTGGCTGCGCCGGCGTCGTCGGTCAGGCGCTCCCCCTGCTTGAGCTCGAGGATGTCCGTCGGGAAGACCCGCTTGAAGCCGGCCGCCAGGTTGTTCACGATGGCCGCCTCGCGAGGAAGGGAGTGCTCGACATCGAAATGCTTCGCGACGGGCGCCACGCCCGCGCCCCGCGGGCGGAGGGCCTGCGCCTTCTGCTGCAAGACCACATCCAGCTTCGCGAGCATGTCGGTGGAGGGCGGGTCGAAGCGGACCTCGACGGTCGACCGCTCGCTCTTCTCCAGATACGAGATCAGCTTCTCCATGAAGCTCAGCATGACCGGGTCCGACGTCGAGGCTTGCGCTCGAAAGTCGGCCAGCGTCTTCGAGAAGAGCGCATGGACCGCGGCGCGCGTCTCTCCCTCCACCACCGATCCCGGGTACTTCTTGAGGACAGCGCGCAGCGCGGTGACGCTGCCCTCGCGCTTTGCTTCCGCGAGCGCGGCCCGGGGGAGCAAGCTGTTCTTCACTTCATCGAGGTGCCTGCGGCCTGAATGGACATAGCCCTCGTAGGCGAACTCGCTCCCTACCTCCTTGGCGCTGCGGAACATCGCCTCGTCGCTCAGAAGGTTGCGCACGTACCACAAGGGCAGCGCGAGGATCACGGCCACCAGCGCCGAGGCGCCCGCGATGAAGCCGGGGTGGAGGAACGACGGCATCGCGCCCACACGCGGCGCGTGGCCGCCCGCCGCGTGTGGTGGATCGACGGCCACGAGCCTGTCCCACGCGTCGTCGCGCCGGACCTCGAAGAACGGATCCAGCGCGATGAGCTGCTGCACGTCCCTCGACGCGAACGCGGCCCGGAGCGCCTGCCGGGACCACTCGAGCTCGCCGATCTTGGCCTGGACCTCTGCCTGTGAACGGACGTCGAACGACTGGCTGACGTTCCCCTGGAAGCTGAAGGTGATGCGCGAGTGGGTGTAGACCCCATTCGTGTGGTGGTGTACCGCGCCGACGTTCACGAGATCCGACATCGGGATCATCGTCAGCCTGGGCCCCGTCGCGTCGACGTAGTCCGCCGGCAAGAGATACCGGCCCGTCCTGAACGGGAGGGTCGACTTGAACCTGAGCCGCTTGATGGCCATCAGGGTCGACACGAAGAGCAGGAAGAGGCCGCCGGCGTAGCCGAGAAGGTGCCCCGTGCCCTGAACGCCTGACCAAAGCGATCCAAAACGATTGCAGACGAGCACCAGGGTCACGGCGGCGGCGGCCAGCGCGAGGAAGCCCCATCCGAGGATCCCCGCGCCTGCGCTCGTCGGCGCGGAGAGGATCGGCCTGGGCGGGCCCTGGCCATCGAGGCACCGAACGAGCCGATCGCGGACGGGATCGGGCAGCGCATTGAACATGATATGTCGTACAGGCATGGCACCCCCAGGCAATCAGGAGACGCTATCACCGGCCCTGCGTGCACAGCAATCGCGACGTGGAAAATTACACGCTGGCGAGGCGCGTCTGGCGGCGTGCTCCGAGACCCCGCACATCGGTGGCGTTCACGCACGCTGGCCGCGGCGGCGAGACCCCGGCGCTTCGCGCGCGGCGCCGGGGATCTCGAGACGTTTCGCGGTGTCACGCATCGTCGAGGCGGATCACGTCGTCTCCCGCTGGCCCCATGAGCCTGCAAGCCGGGTCGACGCTCGGGGGACCCGAACCGACCCGGCTGGAAGGTCGGCGCCCTCGCGCAAGTTTCCGCGTACCGAGGCGGCCCGCCCCCCGTGTAGAATGGTCCTGGTAGCCCGTGATCCTCTGACCATGTCTGTCCCATCCTTCGGTCCATCCCTGCGCGCTGCGGCGTCGGTGGCGCGCGCTCTCTCCTCGGCCGCGCTGACGGCCCTCGCGCTGCTCGCGTCGGGCTGCCTCCTCCTCTCGCAGCCCGATCACGAGACGCCTCCGCAGACGGCACCGTACCTGATCGCGTCTGCGGCATCTCCCAGCCAGCTGCAGGCCGTCTACATTCAGGAACAAGACGTCTTCGTGGACTTCGGCGCTGCCGTGCTCTCCGAGGACAACAGCGTGGATGTCGAGATCGCGCTCTACCTCGATTACGGCACCCGCAATTCAGCCGGGCAGCCCTACCGGGACCGCGCCTACCCGTTCGAGGCCATCGAGGCGGGCACGATGAATGAAGGGCAGCGCCCCTTCGTGAGGCGCTGGTTCCTGGACTCGTCCTCCGTGACGGCGGGCTGCCACACACTCACCATGGTGGCGTCGCATGCGTTCGACGTCGACGTGTGCCCAGCGGATCTAAAGGATATGAGCTCGTTGACCTGGCAGCTCATCAAATGCGACCCGGACGACCCGAGCTGCCCGACGTCGTGCCCCGCGCTGGCTTGCGCGGCGTCCAAGTGCCCGTCATGCGCTGACTTCAACCCTGGCGGCGAGGCGCGGTGACGCCGGGATCGGCGCCGCCCGATACGGCGGGTCCGGGAAGGCCATCCACGGCCGCGATCGAGGGCGCTCGCCTCGCCGGAGCGAGCCGGAATGGGTAGAGTCGCGGCCGCGATGGGGCGCGTCACCTGGGGCGTTGGCAACGTGATCGATCTCGAGACCCGCCGAGGGCTCTTCGTCCTCGCGCAGATGAGCAGGTCTCCCTACCTCGTCTTCTTCCGTCACTTCCGCCGCGATCGCGATTGGCAGGGGACACGGCTCGCTCCGGCGGACGTCCTCTTCTGCGCGGGCGTCACCCGGCAGCTCCTCAGGTCGAGCGCGATCGGCCGGGTCAAGGGCGTGGAGCCGTTGAACGTCGACCTCCCGACCGCGTGGATCCACCCCGACGCGACGAGCCGACGGGTGACGGTCTAGGAGGGCACGCCTCACGAGCGCTCGTTCATCACGATCGGTCGCGGAGGGGCGCTCGTGTGCAAGGACGTGAACCATCACGCCGGAGGTCCCTTCAAGCATCCGAGCGGTGTGTTCGACGAGATCCTCGAGCCGTCGATTGCCGACATCGAGACGATCGAGCGGCACGAGCTCACCTCGCTCGCCGTCTTCCCGCTGCTCCAGGAGCGGCTGTTCCTGTGTCATGGCGCGGGGAAGAGCGTCGATCCGGAGAAGCACCTGCTCTTCGATCTCCCCATGCCGCTCGCCTTCGAGCCCTACATCGAGCTCATCACGGCGTCGACGGAGGAGGAGCGCCGCGCGTTGCAGCTGCGCTACGTCGCCGCGATGCCTCGCGCGTGATGACCGGACCGGACACGTGTTTTGCTAGAGGCTCGTCCACCGCGAGACGAGCGCCACTCGTCTTTTGTTGGAGGCTCGTCCACCGCGAGACGAGCGCCACTCGTCTTTTGTTGGAGGCACGTCCACCGGGAGACGAGTGCGACTCATCTTTTTGTGGAGGCACGTCCACCGGGAGACGGGTGCGACCCGTCTTTTTGTTGGAGAGGGGCCAGCGGGAGACGGGGCGACCCGTGTTTTGTTGGGGGCATGTCCAGCCGGAGACGGGTGCGACCCGTCTTCCTTCTGGAAGGGGAGCCAGCGGGAGATGGATGCGACCCGTCGTCATGCTCTAGGCGCACCCACCCAGATGCGGGTGCGACCCATCTGCCGTACGGGTGACCCAACTCGTGCCCCCCGGTGGGCGACCTCATCGCCCCGCCCAGATGGCGAGGAGCGCATACGCGATCGCCACGGCCTGGATGACCGCAAAGCTCAGGAGCCCGGTCGGCAGGAAATCGAAGAAGCCGAACCGGATGGGCCTGCCGTCGACGTCCCGCAGGTCGGCCCGCTCGGTGAGCGCCTGCGCGAGCGGGCCCGACGTCGCGGCGGTCAGGAAGAGCGAGCTGCCCGCGCAGACGGACAGGGCGAGGCCGACGTACACGGCGGGCGCGGGCAGCCGCTCGGCGAGCGACTCGGCCACGTCGAGCAGCGCCGCCATGCTGGGGCCCGCCGAGAACAGCCCGGTGAGCACGCCGGCGAGCACGAGGAACGCGACGAGCTGCAGCGACGGGGCGACCGGGAGCCGCGCCAGCGAGCGCGAGACCTCCTCGAACAGGCCGGTGCGCCGCACCGCCGCGACCATCACGAAGAGCGAGAGCAGGAAGAGCACCGCCTCGATGTCGAGCCCCGTCCGCGCGAGCCGCTCGCCGAGCCTGCGCGACGCGAGCAGCGCCGCGCCGGTGCCGAGCCAGCACACGAGCTCGGGGCCGACGCCGAGCTCCGCGGGCAGGAACAGCCACGCGACGACCATCGCGCCGAGCGACGCCGCCGCCGGCACGAGGAGGCGCCTGTCGGTCCGCACCCGCCGGTGCAGCGCCTCCATGGCCGCGCGCGTGAGCCGCGCCGAGACCGGATCGCGCGGCACGCCCGCGGTCGGGCGCACCACGGCGCGCACGACGAGGAGCAGCACGGCGAGCGCGCAGAGCGTCGCCGGGGCGGCGCGCGAGAGGTAGCCCCCGAACGTCATGCTGCCCCGGCCGAGCAGCAGGATGGCCGGGAAATCGCCGATCGGCGTGGCGGCCCCGCCGAGGTTGCACGCGACGAGCAGCAGGCCGAGCAGCCAGGAGACGTACCGCTGGCGCGTGCCCATCAGCTTGAGCAGCACGTGCAGCACCGGCAGGACGAGCACGAGCGCCGTGAGGTTGTTGACGACGCCGCTCACGACGTACATCGCGATCGAGAACACGAGGAGGACGCGGAAGGGCTCGGCGCCGCTCAGCCGCGTCGCCGCGACGGCGAGCCGATCGAAGAGCCGCGAGGCGGCGAAGAGCTGGGACAGGAGCCCCAGCGTCACGAGGATGACGAGCACGTCCCACGGCACGTCGGCGAGCAGGAGCGGCGTCGTCGCGACCCCGAGCAGCGTCGACGCGAGGCAGGCGAGGCCCGCGCCGCCCGTCACGATGAGCACGCGGCGCGACGGCAGGAGCGCCTGGAGCAGCAGCGCGCCGAGCAGGACGGCGAAGAGCGCGGCCTGGGGCGCCGTCACGTCGCCTCGATCGCCGGCGCGAGCGCGCGCGGGTCGCCCGCGCCGGCGGCGGCGACCTCGGGCGCGGGGCCGCGCGGGGCCGGCCCGACGAGGCAGGAAAAATCGGCCGAGCTCGTCTCGACCATCCAGCGCGGGTACACCGTCATGGGCCGGCCGAGGATGTCCCAGCCGATCAGCGAGCGGAACTGGGTCCGCACGTCGGGGCCCGAGACGCGCAGCCACGAGGGGCTCACGTGCGCCGCGTGCCCGTCGGTGCCGTAGACGAACGTGAGCAGCGCGCTCCTGCGCCCGGCCCAGCGGTGGAGCTCGGACAGACCCACCGGCGCGATGAGCCCGTCGTAGTTCGCGAGCACGCGGCCGAAGTCCGTGTCGAGCCCGCCCGCGTCGGTGACGAGGCCCGCCTCGACGCCGGAGAGCCGCGGCACGAGCGCGTCGAGGCAGTCGGCCTCCAGCCCCACGACGAGCAGCCGGGTCACGCCGCGGAGCGCGTCGAGGACGCCCGCCAGGTCGAGCGGCGCCTCGGCGCCGCCGGAGAGCCACTGCTCGGCGACGAAGTCGAGGACGGGGAACTCGCGCCCGAGCTGGTCGCGGGCCTCGCGCGCGAGCGGGGCGCCGCCTTCGCCCATCAGCTCGCGCAGGAACAGCCGCGCCGCCGAGCGCATGCCCAGCTCGGCGGCCACCATCCGGAACGCCTGTCCGAGCGCCGGCGGCAGCGCCATCAGGCCGGCTCCGCCCCGGCGCGGGCGCGCTCGGCGCGCGCGAAGAGGGCGTCGAGCAGGCAGACCATCGCGGCGTTGGCGAGCGCGTGGTGCGGCGGGCCGTCGGTCAGGCAGTCGACGAGCGCCGCGAGCTCCGGCGAGCCCTTCGGGGCGAGGCGCGTAAGCGGCGCGAGCGGGAGGGCCAGCGGGTAGTCGTGCTCGCTGCCGCGCGCGAGGTGCGGCGGCAGGCGGATCGGGACGGGCAGCGACTCGCCGCTCGGCGCGCCGCCCGCCGGCGGGCCGAGCTCCTCGAGCAGCAGACCGAGCAGGCAGACCAGCGTGTAGCTCGCGCCCCGGTGATGGACCGGGCCCTCCCCGACGATGCACCGGACGACGAAGGCGCGCTCCTCCGCGTCGGGCATCCAGGGGGCGAGCAGCGCATCGAGCCTCGCGGGGCGGATGAACGCGGACACCACGGACGAGGGCAATGAAGGGTAACGATGGCCGGGGTCGCGAGGCGGTCGGTGCGGAGGCATGAGGGCACTCCAGCGTAGCTGCCCGGAAGGGCCTGGATCCAGGCCTGATCTCGCGCGCCAGCGGCACAGTGCGGACGCGCGCGCGCGGACGCGCGCAGGAGCGCGCTGGTCCCCGTGCGCCTGGGCGCCCGGGCCGCCTCGCGCGGGCCTTCCGCCGTGTCGCACAACCAGAGCGGCGGCGCTCGCACCTAACCGCTCCAATGGCCACGCGACCGCCTCGACAGCCGCTATCGACCCTCCTCGCCCTCTGCACGCTCGCGGCGATCCTGGGATCCAGCCACGCGTACAGCGGCGGCGTTGCGGAGCAGGACGCGAATGCTTCCGTTCACGCAGGGCGCGACCGCGCGCAGGCGCCTCCGCCGAGCTGCGCGGGCGGCACACCCGGCGCCGACGACCGCTGTGGCCTCGGCCACGACGACGACTGCTGCGCCAGCTTGCCCGTGCCCGGCGGCACGTTCAACCGGCTCAACGACCCGCGGTATCCGGCGAGCGTGAGCAGCTTCCACCTGGACAAGTACATGGTCACGGTCGGGCGGTTTCGCCGCTACCTGGAAGAGACAGGCGGCCCGACGCAGGCGAGCCCGCCGCCGGCCGGCGCAGGGGCGCACCCGAAGATCCCGGACAGCGGGTGGGACCCGGCCTGGAACGCGATGCTCCCGGCGACAACGGCCGCGATGAAGCGGGCGCTCGTCTGCGATCCTTACGGCTGGCCGACGTGGACCGACGCTCCGGCCGCGAACGAGGACAAACCCATCGTGTGCGCGACATGGCTCGAGCTGTTCGCGTTCTGCGCGTGGGACGGCGGGCGCCTGCCGACCCAGGCCGAGATGAACTACGCCGCTGCTGGCGGCGACGAGCAGCGGCTGTATCCGTGGGGCTCTTCCCCCATCACCTCCGAGGACGCGGCCTTCTGCTGCCAGGGGGAAGGCTCGACGTCGCTGCCCTGCGAGGACGCGTTTCCCCCGTGGAGCCTCATCCACTGCACCACGGACGATCTCGCGCCTGTCGGCTCCTTTCCCAGGGGAGCGGGGCGCTGGGGCCAGCTCGATCTCGCCGGCGAGGCCTACAAGGTCACGCGCGACGCCGCCGACGACGACCGCCCGCTCGTGCCGTGCGACGACTGCTCCCGCCTGGACAATCACGCTGCCCTGCGCGTCACGCACGGCGGGAGCTTCGTCGCCGCCGGATACCGGCAGACGACGACCTACCGCGCGCCGTACGAGACGAATGGTCGCCACTACTATGTATCGGCGATGTGCGCGCGCGACCTGCCAGGGCCGTGAGCCTCCGCGCGGCCATGGCTGGCAGCGCGATCCAACGCGCACGCGAGCGTCCCCAACGTTGGCCCGACTTCCTATCGTCTTTGGTGACTCAGTCGTCCAGATCTTCGCCTTCGGGGAGCTCCCAGGATCCGCCAAAATGCTGGATCAGGTCACGCTCTTCGCGCCACAGCCGCTGGTAGCGCCAGCCGAGCACCGTCTCCGGGGTACGCGTTCTATCGTCCGCTGGAAGCAGATGGCGAGCCGCTAGCTCGACATCGCGATTGCTCTCGAGCCCCGGCAGACCCGGGCCCGGCGCGCCGATCCATGCGCGGAGCTGTGCTAGACCGTCGTCGCTGGCGATGACCCGGTTCGCCAGATCGTGCGCCGATCGCTCCGGAAAGAGGCGATGCAGCGCCTCGTTGCCCATCGCGCCGTAGAGGCGCCTCTGCGTGTCGCCGCCGGCTTCGCGGTCGCCCGCGGTCGCCATCACGAGCAGGGCGAGGCGCGAGCGCACCGAGTTGAGCCGCAGCTTGTCCACGGGCTGGACCACGGGCCGCGCCATCAAGTTCGCCAGGTGATGTCCCCGGATCAGCGCCTCGACACGCTCGAACTCCTGTCGGAGCTGACCGCTCGTCATGCCGGTGAAGTGCTCGTGATAGCTCGTCCAGAAGAACCACCGCTCCAGCGCCGGCCGAGCCTGCCGCAGGCCAGGCTCGCCGATGACGTGACGCGCCCGCACCAGGGCGACGAGCTGGTAGGCGTAAGGCAGGCTTCCGGGACCGTAGACCCCGAACTCACGCAGCAAATCGGCGACCGGGGCGAAGATCTCGGGGAACGCGCGGAGCAGATCTCGGCCGTCCTGCGATTCGAGCTTGAGCTTCAGCCCCTTGGCGCCCGACTTGTAGATGTCGAGATCCCACATCCCTTTCAGTGCGGCGATGATGGTCTTGCGATCGAGCTCGCCGAAGCCCATCGGAGAGAGCTGCTCGGAGATGACGGCCAGCTCGTCGTTGAAGCTGAAGGTCCTCCCCAGCGTGAGAGCGTGGGCCATGTCCCCTTCGTCGAGGTCCTGGCCGTAGCTGTTCACCCGGGCGAACGCCTCGGTGACCAGCTCCTGGTCGTCCGAGACCAGCGGGACTACGGGCACGACGTAGCTGCGGAAGCGGCTCTCCAGCCGCCGCGCCTCCTGCAGAAGATCCCGCCGCCCCATGTCCACGAGCTGTGTGCGGAACTTGAAGAACAGATCGTCGTCGAGCAAGCACGCGAGCGGTATCCACGTGGACGGCGCGTTCTGCCGGCCGTGGCGCAATCGGAAGCGCAGGTCGTCGCTGGGCGGGGCGGCGAGATCGTAGTAGATGGGCCAGCGGCGCCCCTCGCCGTCCTGCTCCACGCCCTCGGGGAGCGGCATCAGGGCCGAGTACAGCGTGGTGACGCGCTGCAAGCCGTCAACGAGATATCCGCGAGCGCCCGAACGCTGGCCCTGGGGCAGGGGGCAGGGGCCGATTTGCGTCTTGACCCGGATCCCCCGATCGCTTGTGGTGCGCCAGACGAGCAGGCTGCCGATCGGAATGCCGCGCCAGATGCTGTCCATCAACCGGAGCCGCTGCTCGTCCGACCACGCGTAGCCGCGCTGAAACTCGGGGACCTGGATCGTGCCCTCGTGCACCTCCTGGAGCAGCTCGGGAAGCCGGGGCAGGACCGGCGTGTCGAACATCCGGCTCATGTTCAGAGCACGCTCCAGAGGCTCTCCACGAGCCGTTTGCGCCAGGCCTGCGCGGCGGGATCGAGTTCGAAGACGCGATGAAACCAGATGTCGTCGATCTTCGTGTCCTCGTCCTCGCGGTAGAGAGCAGCGATGTCCTTCCCGAAGCCACGGTTCAGTCGGTTGCGGAACGCCTCGTTCTGCATCCCCTGGAAGACCACGGGCAACTCCGTCTCCTTCAGCCAGCGTACGGTCGGCCGCGCGATCGCCCGGTGGTTCGCGGGCGCGTTGCGAGGGAGGAGCTGGCGGCGTTGTCGCTTGAGCTTGTACTGCTCTTTCTTGCGTTGATTCAGCTCATCGCGGACCTCCTGAGCGACGTCCTTCTCGAAACCATCCTTCATGTTGAAGCACGCGCGCCGCGTCGGTCCGAAGTCGGCCGACTTGAACGCCTCTACCTGCTGGCGGCGCCTCGTCCTGTCGTGCCCCTCTCCGCCTTCCGCCCACATGTCGAGCGCCTCGAATGGCAGGTAGTTCTCGATGGTACGCCGGCCGAGTTGGTGACCCGGAAAGGGCCAGGGTTTCTGCATGGACGCCACGTGGCCGTGGAGGTCCTTTGACTCCTTCGACGGCAGGCGCCGATCGCTGGAGTGCGCGTCGCGATCGAACATGGCCCAGCTCCGGAGGCGGCGAATCCAGCTCGTCGCCCCGTCGGGCTCCTTGAGCCTCGCCAGGAAGGCCTTGAGCTCTCCCGTGCCGCCGCCGAGCGGGATTTCGACGAGCCCTTCGGCAATGCATCTGTCCAGCTCCGCACGATCGCGCCCCTCCAGGATACGACGGAGAAATTGCAGATCGTTGCGTCCGTTCTCCAGCGCGAGCCATAGCGGTGTGTACATGGCGCGGAGCGCGTCCTCGGGGGTGAGCTCGCCGTCCTCCCAGCGGCTCTCCGCGATGGGCTCCACGCGGAGCTTGGCGGCGTGCGCGGCCATGGTCGTGGCCTTGTCGAGGCTCCGCTCGAGCTCATTCTGCACCGCCTCCTGGATCTCGGCTGAGAGGGCGCTGAGCCATACGCGCACCGGGTGGGCGTCGTCCTCGGCGTTCCATGGGGGGTCGGTCAGCAGCACGTGCTCCCGCGTGCTCGCCGCGAACACGAACTGGAGGCAGCGCACGAGAGCGGGCAGGCCCTTCTGGAAGAGGCGCCGATCGACGATGACGATCATCGCGTCGGAGGCTCCTCCTTGGGGGCTTCGTACACCGGGCCGCGGAGGTGCGCTCTGCTCAACTCCTGGAGGAGGCGCCGCTCCTCCGTGAAGGCTGTGCGCAGGGTGCTGCTCTTGGGGAGCCCATTCGTGTCGAACTCCACCGGCTCCGCGTGGCTCGCGCCCGTCTCGTCCTGGTCCACCCAGTAGAGGATCACCCGCGCGGGGTCCAACCCTTCCTTCAGAATGGCGAGCTGTACGCCGAGCAGCAGCGGGCGGGCGTGGGTCTCCAGCAGGACGACCGGGGGCTCGGCTGCCATCGCGATGGAGGCGAAGTGCCGTGCAAGCCGGATCTGGAGATCGTCGTGCAGGTGCGTCGTCGGTTCCTCGAGCGCGAACATCCGCTTGCCATCGGGGCGGTCCTTGCCCCAGCGTTGCGCGAGCGCCACCAGGATCGGGAGCACCTGGGTCATGCCCTCTCCGGTGGAGGCAAAGGGGATGGAGAGCGTCGGCGCCGCGCAGGGAGGAAGGAGCCAGCGCCAGCTGTTGTCTCCCATGCGCTCCCTTCGAAGGTCGCGGTCGACCTCGGTTCGGAGCCAGGCCTCGACCTCAGCTTGCACAGCGCGGTCGTAGAGCAGGATCTCCTGCGCTTCCCTCCCGTCGGCCGAAAGATCGGGCGTAACGCCCCGCGGTTCAACGCTCTTTGGCGAGGGAGCTCGCACGGCGGACAGGTACTGGACGCGCCCGTGAATCTCCCGCAGCCGCGCGCGCAAATCCGACACGGCAACGGGGAGGGCGGGGGCTTCGAGCGGGACGAGTCCGCCGAACGAGAGCTCCGGGACGTGCGTGGCGCCCGCGGGAGGGATTGCTTCCAGGACCTTGGGCGCGGCGTAGTGGGCCGGCGCGCCGCCGTTCTTGACCAGCAGCTGCTCGACCCTGACCCGATCCACACCCCCTGGCTCGTGAAGACCAATCCGCCAGGAAGCCTCGATGTCGTCGTCCCAGCCGAGCGTGAGCTCCAGGAAAGACTTGCCCTCGTCCCGCGCCCGCGCATTGAGGACATCCCTGAAGGACGCGTTGCCCCCCGCGGCGCCGCCGAGCTCGAACGGGCTCTTGCTGCCCTCCGTGACGGAGTCGTGGAGGATGCCAGCGAGCCGCACGACCGAACTCTTGCCCGCGTTGTTCTTCCCGTAGATAAGCGTCAGGGGGCGGAGGTCGAGGTCGAGCCCGCGCTCGAAGGCGCGGTAGTTTTCGACGAAGATGCGGCGCAGGCGGGGCATGAACGCTCTCTCGCTGGAGCATAGTGCGCCCTCCCTCCCGTGGAAAGTTCGTCGTCGGCGCGCCGGCGCACCGGTTCGGCGCCGTGGGAGACCATCGAGCAGGCTTCGGGGCATAGGAATCGGTAGAGCTTTCGCCGTCTCAAGCTCGGGTGGGGGGCGTCGGGCCGAGCGTCCTGCGCCCTCGGCGCGTGACCTTGCTCCACCGCCTCCCCTGGCGGCCGTGCGCGACGCGCGCCTCCGCCTGGGGGCCGTCGTCTGGCGCGCGATGTTGGGTCGGCGGTGAGGCGACGCCGGATCGAGCTGGGGGGCGAACTGCTCCACGGGAGGATCGTGGGCGAGGAGCGTTTTCCGCCGCTCTGGACGTGGAATGTCGTCCGCCGTGGCGGGGGCTGGACGCGTATCTGTGGCAAGCTGCCTCGTTGCAAAAAGCCACACCTCCTGTCCTCCGGTCCGCGAGCCGCAGGTGCTAGAGTTGCCACGACCCATGCTCGACAAGCTCGACATCGCCCGCGCCCTCCGCGAGACGGGCGCGCTCCTCCTGATCAAGGGCGAGAACCCGTTCAGAGCGCGCGCTTACGAGACGGGGGCCGAGGCGCTGGAGCAGCTGACGGACGACCTCGGCGCGCTCGTCCGGGAGAAGAAGCTCACCGGCATCAAGGGCATCGGCCCGGCGCTCGCCGCCCAGATCGCCGAGCTCTACCAGACGGGGCGCTCCGGGCAGCTCGAGGAGCTCCGCGCCGAGCTGCCCAGCGGCGTGCTGGAGCTCGCCCAGGTGCCTGGGATGAGCCTCAAGCGGATGAAGGCGCTCCACGAAGCGCTCGGCATCGGCAGCGTGGAGGAGCTGAAGAGGGCCTGTCTCGCCGGGAAGGTCCGTGCGGTGAAGGGCTTCGGGGCGAAGACCGAGGCGAGCCTGCTCGAGGGGATAGCCCGCCACGAGGCGCGCGACGAGCGCGTCCTGCTCGTCGACGCGCTCGAGGCGGCCGAGCCGCTCCTCGCCCACGTGCGCGGCTGCGAGGCGACCGAGCAGGCCGATCTCGCGGGCTCGATCCGGCGCTGGGAAGAGACGGTGCCGGCCATCGACCTCGTGGCCGCGGCGGACGACGCCGCGCAGGTGATCGACTGCTTCGTCCGGTCCCCGCTCGTCGCCGAGGTCGAGGCGCGCGGCGGCGCGCGTTGCAGGGTGAGGCTCTCGGGCGGCCTGCGCGGCGAGCTCCTCTGCGTGCCGCCCCGGGACTACGCGGCCGCGCTCCACCACCGGACGGGGGCGCCCGAGTACCTCTCGGCGCTCGGCGCGCTCGCGCGCGAGCTGGGGCTCACGCTCGACGAGAGAGGGCTCTGGCGGGGCAAGAAGCGCCTCTCCGTGAAGACGGAAGAGGACCTCTACGAGCACATCGGCGTCCCGTACATCGCGCCCGAGCTCCGCGAGAGCGCGGAGGACATCGTCGCCGCCATCGAGCGCGCCGCGCGGGCGGGCCGCGAGGGCGAGCTCGTCGAGCAGGGCGATATCCAGGGCATGGTGCACTGCCACACGGTGTACTCGGACGGCAAGAACACGATCGAGGAGATGGCCCTGGAGGCCGAGGCGATGGGGATGAAATACCTCACCATCACCGATCACTCGCCCGCCGCCCACTACGCGAACGGCGTCGGCCTGGACCGGCTGAAGGAGCAGTGGGACGAGATCGCCCGCGTCCAGGAGCGCGTGGGCGTGAAGCTCCTCCGAGGCACCGAGTCGGATATCCTCGAGTCGGGGAGGCTCGATTATCCGGACGCGATCCTGGAGCAGCTCGACGTGGTCATCGCGAGCATCCACTCGCGCATGAAGATGGACGCGGACCAGATGACGCGCAGGCTCGTCAGCGCCATGCGGCTGCCGGTCTTCAAGATCTGGGGGCACGCGCTCGGCCGGCTCATCCAGCGGCGCGAGCCGTTCGCGTGCCGCGTCGAGGAGGTGCTCGACGCCGTGGCCGAGTCGAGGGCCGCCATCGAGGTGAACGGGGACCCGTACCGCCTCGACATGGAGCCCCGGTGGATCAAGGAGGCGCGCAAGCGCGGTATCCGCTTCGTCGTCTCGACGGACGCACACTCGACGCGCGCGCTCCACAACCTGCGCTTCGGCGTGGGGACCGCGCGGCGAGGCGGCCTCCGCCGGGGCGAGGTGCTGAACGCGCTCGGCCCGGCCGCGTTCCAGAAGGCGGTCCGGCCCGCCTGATCGCGTCCCTGATCGCGCCTCTGAGCGTGGCAGCGTGCGGCCCGGACGCCGCGAAGGTCGCTTCGGTCCAGAGGTCGGCCGTCCGCGGCAACCCTGCGCGGCCCACGCCGCCCATGCGACGCGCGTGACGCGCGCGTCATCGCTGGCACCACCTCGACAGACGGTGCGCGTCGTGTGACCGTTGAGCTGTCATGCCAATGCCCATGCCGACCGCTGCGCCCGCAGAGAACATTGTCGCTCTCATCGGGCACACCCCGATGATCCAGGTGACTCAGCTCGACGCCGGCCCGTGCGAGCTCTTCCTCAAGATGGAGAGCCAGAACCCGGGGGGCAGCATCAAGGATCGCATCGGCCTGTCGATGATCGAGGCGGCCGAGCGCGCCGGCCAGCTCGGGGGCGAGCGGCGCCACGTGGTCGAGGCGACGGCGGGCAACACAGGGCTCGGCCTGGCGCTCGTCGCGGCGCAGAAGGGCTACCGGCTCACGCTCGTCATCCCGGACAAGATGAGCCAGGAGAAGGTGTTCCACCTGAGGGCGCTCGGCGCGCAGGTGGTGATGACGCGCTCCGACGTCGAGAAGGGCCACCCGAGCTATTACCAGGACCTCGCCGCCCGCATCGCGCGCGAGGAGGGCGCGTTCTACGTGAACCAGTTCGAGAACCCGGCGAACGCGCTCGCCCACGAGACAGGGACGGGCCCCGAGATCGACGCGCAGCTCGATCGAAGGATCGACGCGATGGTGTGCGGCGTCGGCTCCGGCGGCACCATGACAGGGCTCTCGCGCTACTTCGCCACGGCGCAGCCGCGCTGCGAGATGGTGCTCGCCGATCCGGAGGGCTCGGTGCTGGCGGGCTACGTGAAGACCGGCAAGCTCGGCAAGGCGGGCTCGTGGCTCGTGGAGGGCATCGGGGAGGACTTCCTCCCTCCGATCCTCGACCTCTCCCATGTCAAGCGCGCTTACACGATCTCCGACCGGGAGAGCCTGGAGACGGCGCGGCTGCTGCTCTCCAGGACGGGCATCCTCGCCGGCTCGTCGTCCGGGACGCTGCTCGCGGCGGCCCTGCGTTATTGCCGCGAGCAGTCGTCGCCGAAGCGCGTCTGTACCCTCGTCTGCGACAGCGGCAACAAGTACCTGTCGAAGATGTACAACGATTTCTGGATGGCCGATCAGGGCTTCACCGACCGCGCGCCGACAGGGGATCTGCGCGACGTGATCACGCGCCGCCACGCCGACAGGGCGGTGGTCACGGTGCAGCGGTCGGACGCGCTCCTCGTGGCCTATGCGAGGATGAAGCTCTACGACGTGTCGCAGCTGCCCGTCCTGGAGGACGGCAAGATCATCGGCATCCTGGACGAGTCCGACCTCCTCCTCGCGGCCGTCGACGACGTGACGCGCTTCCGCCAGCCGGTCGAGGCCGCGATGACGACGCGGCTCCGGACGGTCGACGTGCGGACGCCGATCCGGGAGCTCCTTCCGATGTTCGACGCGGGGCTCGTGCCGATCGTGACCGATGGTGACGAGTTCGTCGGGCTGGTCACCCGCATCGACCTGATCAACTACCTGCGACGCCGGGTGAAGCTGCACGAGGTGTGAGCCGCGCGCGCGGGGCGCTGCATCGGTATCGATACGATGTCGACCGACCCGGGGCCGAGCGAGACGTTCGAGCAGCACAGGGTCTTCCTCGGCGCCGGCGGCTACTACATCGAGAACCCGGCCCATCTGGATCAGCCCCCGGAGGCCGGGGCTGTCGTGGTTGGTAATCGCGCCCCTCCCGCTCGGGCCCGCTGCGCGTCGGCGCGGAGGACGTGGCCGAGTTCATCCGACCATGCGCAGGTCGACATCAACGCACTTACATGGACGTCCAATCCGGAACGGAAGTCGACGGCCGCTGCTTGCGGCAGCCTGCGGCACTGCTGGCTGTCCCCAGCAACCGACACCCCTTCGCGCTCGTGACACCCGGTCGATTCGCACCTTCGGATCCGTCGATTCCATGCCGAAGACGCGCGGGCCTGCGGTGCCTTCCCCGCGGGCCAGGCGCGCAGCGCCGGCGGCACGCAGCCTGCTAGTAGGTCAGGACAGCAGGCGCGCAGCGCGAACCCTGCTTCCTGTCGGCACCGGCCGGCGACCACCTCCGCAAATCGCCTCGTGATCACGTCGTGATCGCGTCGCAGGGGGTTCGTCGGCTCGTCCGAACGACATGGCCCAGCGGCGCGGAGCGTACACCGCAAACACAGGAGTGAGCATGAGAACCATCTCTTCGAAGTGCAGCGTGTTGGCCTTGGTGATTGGCGTCTCGATGGCCTTGGGATGTTCTTCCGGTTCCGGTGGCTCGTCCTCGGACGGCGATCCGCAGACCGGAGACGGCGCACTCGCGATCGTCAACGGACACGTGACCGACGAGGGCGCCGGGTCTCACGACCACAGCCTCGCCGGCGAGAGCACCGTCGCGAACACGAGGACGGTCCGCGTCTCTCATCTGCTCGAGAGCGGAGCACTCGAGCCGCTGGCAGAGACCACGATCGACGCGGAGGGGGCCTTCTCCGCGGAGGTCCCGGTGGACGCAAAGCCGCTCATCGTGCAGGCCCTCGACGGCTCGGGCCAGGTGATCGGCTCCGCGTTCCTCGATGCGGCAGGGAGCGCCGCGGGCGAGATCGCCGTCGCGGCGCCGATCTCGACCGAGAGCTCGGTCGAGGCGCTCGTGCTCATCGATCTCGCCGCCAGCGTCGCGGTGGACGCCACCGTGGCGACGGACGTGCGCGCGCTCGTCGACGCGGAGCTCGCCGCCGCGGTCGCGGCCGCGGCGTCGGCCGGCGCCGAGACCAAGGCGGTCGTGAACGCGATCGCGGGGGCGACCCTGGGAGCGCACCACGCGGAGCTGCGCGCGCTCGCAGCCGCGGGCGCGAACATCGACGCGGACGCGCTCGCCAGCGCGGAGCTGGAGGCCGCCCAGACACTGAACGCGGCGCTGGACAGCGAGGTTCCCGCCGGCGAGGCGGCCGCTCAGTTCCTCGCGGAGGTCGACGCCGCGCTGGACGCCGCGGGAGCCACCGCCGACGTGCGCGCCCAGGCGCAGGCCGCGGCCAGCATGACCTTCCGCGCCGCGCTCAGCGCGGAGCTCGACGCGTCCGCGGACGTAGAGGTGGTCCTCTTCGCCTGCGCCCACGCCGCCGCACAGCTGGAGGCGCGCGCGACCGCGCAGGCGACCACGGAGATCGCCAAGCTGAGCGGCGCCGCGCAGGCCACCGTCGATGCGATCGCGGACGCAGGCGCCAAGCTGACGGCGGACGTGGCCGCAGCAGCCAGCGTGGACGCGATCACGACCGCGCGCGCCGACTTCGTCGCGAGCCTCTCCGGCGAGGCGCAGGCCGAGGCCGGCGGTGCGCTCGGCCTCCTGGTGGGCGCCACGGCCGACGCCGAGGCGGCGCTGCGGACGGTGCTCGATGCCACGGTCGACCTCAACGCGCAGCTCGACGCCGACCTGAAGGCCGCGCTCTCGGCCTACCTCGACGCCGAGGCGCACGCCGACCCGAGCGCGTCGGCCAGCCTCGACGCCGAGCTGGACGGCATCGTCGAGGCCTACGCGAAGTTCGCGGCGGGGGTCGAGGCGCTCGCGCCGACGCTCACCGCGGCGGCCGCCAGCGACGCGCAGGCGGAGGCGGTGACCCACGTCCTCTGCTCCGCGCAGGCCATGTTCCGCACGCCGATGTGATCCGAGGTCGCCGCGGCTGGGTTCGACCGTGACCATGGGAGGGCGAACCGGGGAACTCCTCCACGCCCTCCTCCCGGTTGGATGCGGTGTCATGATCGCTTGCCGGGCCGCCCTGCACGTCGGCGCCAGCGATGGCCCACGGACGTTCAGACGTCGGTCGCCAGGACGCCGTGCCGGCGAAGCAGCTCCCGCAGGTAATTGCGATCCATCCGCGCCGCCCGCGCCGCGCGCGAGACATTGCTGCCATTGGCGCGGATCAACGCGTGGACATAAGCGCGTTCCCAGAGCGTGATGACTCGCTCTTTCGCCTCACGAAACGACAGCGACAGATCGTCTTCCCTGAAGACGTTCTCGCGGGCTTCGCCTTGCGCGGCCTCGCCCTCGGTCGCCGCGCCCTCCCGCCAGAGGAGCGGATCCCCGAGCAGCACGGCCCGCTCGACCGCGCCGCGCAGCTCGCGGACGTTGCCCGGCCAGTCGTGGCGCGCCATCGCCTCCACGAGCTCCAGGGGCGGCTTGGCCCCGTCGGCGAACTGCCGGTAGAAGTGCGCGACGAGCAGCGGGATGTCCTCGCGGCGCTCCCGAAGCGACGGGACGCGTATCCGTACCACGTTCAGCCGATAGAAGAGATCGGAGCGGAAGTTGCCCCGGTTCACCTCCTGGCGCAGATCGCGGTTCGTGGCGGCGATCACCCGCACGTCCAGGCGGATCGGGTCGAGGCTGCCGACGCGCCGTATCGTCCGCTCCTCCAGGGCGCGAAGCAGCTTGGGCTGCAGGTCGAGTCGGAGCTCGCCGAGCTCGTCGAGCAGCACCGTCCCCCCGCGCGCTGCCTCGAAGGCGCCCGCCCGCGCCTGCTGCGCGCCCGTGAAGGCCCCCTTGGCGTGCCCGAACAGCTCGGACTCGATGAGCGTGGGTGGGATGGCGCCGCAGTCGATCACGACGAACGGCCCCGAGGCGCGGCGGCTCTGCTGATGGATGAGCTCGGCGAAGAGCCCCTTGCCGGTGCCGGTCTCCCCTTCGAGGAGCACCGTCGAGTCGGATGCCGCGACCCGCGGCAGCATGGCAAAGATACGCCGCATCGCGGTGCTCTGCCCGAGGACGCGCCCGGAGAGGTCCTCGTCGCCGAGCGGCTCGCGGATCTCGTCCGGGAGGACGTCGAAGCGGAGCGTGGACTGGCCCACGCCAATCAGCGCCCCCGGATCGAGGTACGCGGCCTCGACGCGGATCCCCGAAACCCTCGTGCCATTGGTGCTCCCGAGGTCCCGGAGCAGAAACCCCTGTGGCGTGACGGTGATCACGCAGTGGTGCCGCGACACGGCCTGGTCGGTCAGGACAAGCTGGTTGCCGCGGGCGGAGCCGATCACGAGCTCCGGCGCATCTGCCACCTGCGAGGCGCCCTGATCAGGGCCGCGCTGCACCTGGACGTGGAACCGGCTGAACGCCACCTCGCGGGGGCGCGCCTCCAGCACCGCTGTCGCGCCGACATCTTGACAGGGGGGTCGCTCCGAGGCCATCGACCTCAAGCTACCACACGAGCGACCGACCCGCGCTCTCGGCGCGCACACAGGCGAGCGCTGAGCCCGTCCGGCGCGTCACAGGCTGCAGGGCGCGAACGAGTCGAGAGAGATACTGCGATGCAGGCTCGTGGAGATGGCCTCCACGTAGCGGCCGTCTCTCGGCGTGTCACACGTCGAGCGGCCGTCCGCGTCGCGAGCGCAGGCGAGGGAGCACGGGCCAAGGAGGGTGACGCCACACGTGGGCGAGATGCCGCAGATCCGCTGGACCGAATGCCCGCTCCAGTCGGCGCCGCACGCCGCCACATCCGCGTTGTCGACGCAGGCGAAAGCAGCCGGGCTGTCCGGATGGAAGAGGTTGCCGAACATCGTGGCATCCGGGGTGGTGAACTCGGACGGCGCGGCCCCCGCGCGCCCGGCAAGCGCCGGATGGCTGCCCGTCATCCGGACCTCCACTTCCATACTGAGGCCGTTGAGCGTCTGAAGCAGGCACGCCGTCATCCACCGCTGTGTCTCGACGTCCTCGAGAGGCGAGGATATCCACCGTGGCGCGAGGCCGACCGCGCCCTCGAAGGAGACCCCCGCGGCCTCACCGCGCAGCGCCTCGCCTCCAGGGAGCGCGCAGAGGACCACGTAGGAGAGGAGCCGCCGCCCCTCTGCGCTCGCGAGCAGCGGGGTGTCGGTGAGCTCGCCGCTTGATCCCTCGAGCGGCGCCTCAGCCATGGCGCGCAAGGCTTGCTGCGTCGCGGATCGCCAGAAGAACGCAGGATCGTCTCCGTTCATGACGATGATCGCGTCCTGCTCCTCGGTGCGCGAGCTCATGCCGCTGTGCCGCTCTGCCCCACATCCGGCGATGAAGAGAGAAAAAACCGTTGTGATAGCGCTGAACGCTCGTGAAATGGACATGATCCCCCCGGAGCGCGCGGCGCCGACCGCATGTGCTCGGCGAGCAAGCTGTGCAAGGCGCAGGCCGGCCCCCTGCTTCAGCGGCCCGCCCCGGCAGGAGCAGGCCCTGCATGAGAAATGGCCGCGCCGCCGCGCGAAGCACGTGAGTCGTACAACACCCATGCGGCCGAGATCCGGCGGTACCTGCATGTTGAAGCCCTCAGGTGCTGCATGGCCCAGCCAGCACCTTCTCGAGGGCGCGCGCGAGGCCATCGAAGCGATCCCGCCACGCCGGGTGCTCCTCCAGCATGGCCTGCGCCTTGCGCACGACCGCAGAAGCGTCGGCCTCTCGCCGGTCCCGCAGGGCGAGGCGAGCACGCCAGTACAGGATCTCCAGGAGCTCATCGGCGAACAGCAGGCTCCCCGTGCTGCCGGCGGCGCCCATCGCTCCATCCACCGTCTCATGGGCCACCGCCTCACGGGGACCGACGACGCGCCCCGCCTCGTCGATCAGCAGCGCCTGGAGCATCCGGAAGCACGCAAACGCAGCGTGCGCCCCCGGCTCTGGCGGGCAGGAGCCCGCTACCCAGGCGATGAGCTCGCGCGCCTCGTCGTCCTGCTCCGCCGTGGCCAGGATCCGCGCGAGCAGCAGGGAACACTCGGGCACCGGGCGCTCGATGAACCGCCGCTCCAGGACATGCGCCCGGCGGGCGAGCACGAGCGCGTCCTCGCGCCGGTCGCTCCAGTAGAGCAGCTCGGCGACGTTGTAGGTCGCCACGCGCTCCAGCCACGGGTTGCCGATCTCGCGCGCGAGCGAGATGACGCGCTGGAGATCCTCCGTGGCCCGGGACGGCGACTTCTTCAGCGTCCAGAGCACGACGCGGTTCATGTATGCGACGCACAGGTGCGGCAGATCGTGGACCCTTGCACAGAGGTCGATCGCCTCGCGCGCGCGCTCCTCTGCCTCGCTGAACGAGCCCGCGTGCGCCAGCTCGACCGACAGGAGCAGCAGCGCGACGATCCGGCTGTCGTGATCGCCGAGCGCCTCCGCCTCGACGGCGCCCTTCTCCAGGAGCGCGATCGCCTGCGCCACCTGCGCTGTCCGCACGCACCTGCGCCCATCGGCCACCACGAGCCGGACCGCGAGCCGCGGTGAGCCCGACCGCGCGACGAGGGGGCGCGCCTGCTCCACGCGCCGCGCCGACCCTTCGTAATCCCCGGTCCAGTCGAGCAGGGTGGCCTCTTCCAGGAGGATCTCCGCGACGAGCACCTCGTCGGCGAGGCGCTCGCCGAGCTCGCGCGCCACGGTCAGATCCTCGATGGCTTCCCGCGTCCGGTGCGCTCGGTAGCGTACCCTGCCCCGGCCCGCGAGCGCGAGCGCGCGCCGGCGCAGGTCCGCCTCGGAGATGCGCCCGAGGGCCGCAGTGTAGTGCTGGTCGGCCTCGACGTGCCGGTGAGCCGAGAGCGCGATGTCCCCGAGCTTCACGTAGGCTTCCGCCGCCTCCTCGCTGGCTCCGCACGCGCTCGCGTGCCGCGCCAGCGAGGCGAGGGTCTCCGGGGTCGCATCCCCGGCGGAGACCCGCGCTCGCCAGAAGGCCAGCGCGTACCGGTGGGTGTCCCTGCGGTGCTCCGGATGGAGCAGCTCGATCACCGAGTCCCGGAAGACGCCGCTCTGGAACGCGTACCGCTCACCTGGCGCGCGCGACGCGCGCGGCGCGCGCTCCAGGATGCCCCGCTCGACCAGCGCGCTCAGGCCGAAGCCCGCGTCCACCGGCGACCCGGCCCCACCGGCCCGATCGGCGGCGTCCTGGACCCACTCCAGCTCCGCCCTGGTGAACGAGGCCCCGAGCACCGCGCAGAGCCGCGCGCACGCCGCGAGCTCCGGCGGCAGCGCTTCGAGCCTCCGCATGGCCAGCCACTGCCACCCAGGCGAGGACGCCAGGCCTTCGGGCGCCGCGGTCGCCGCGTAATAGCTGCCTGTGTTCGACCGCTGGCGCACGATCCCGGCCCGCTTCAGCGCCCGGACGATCGCCGCAAGGCACGCCGGATTGCCGCCGGCCCACGCGGCGAGCCGCCTCAGCGTGTCCGCCGGCGGGTACTCCGCCGGCAGGAGAAGCTCCGCCGCGAGCCGCATCCCGGCGCCCTCGTCGAGCGGCGAAAGCGCCCTCTTGTCGAAGCGTTGCGTGCGGGTACCCCACCCGGGGCGGAGCTGCTCGAACCGCGGGTGCGCGGCGACCACGACCCAGAGCGCCACGCCGGCGCCGTCGAGCGTCGCGACCTCGAGGGCATCGAGCAACGCGTCGCCCGCCCAGTGCGCGTCGTCGAGGATCACGGCCACCGGCCCGCGGCGCGCGCGCCGGCGGAGCCCTTCCGCGATCGCCCGCCGGAGCTCGTGGTCGTGCGACGCGCCGCCGGACGGGGCGCCCCACCCGAGCGCCGCCGCCACGGACGGCCCCGCCGCGCGCCCGATCTCGTGGCCGAGCCGCTCCGCGCAGAACGCCTCGACGTCGGCCGGCGGCCTTTCCTGCGCGCCCAGCGCGGCGCGCAGGATCTCCTCCGCGTCTCGCGCGAGCTCGCACGACAGCGGCTGCGCCGCGCGCATCGAGAGCACCAGCGCCCCCGGATGGAGCGATCGCGCCACGGCAGCCGCCTCGCTCGCGAGGCGCGTCTTGCCGAGGCCCGCGTCGCCGAGCAGCGTCATCAGGCCGGGACACGTGCCGTCAAAGGCCGCGGCGGCGCTCGCCAGCAGCGCCTCGACGACCTCGCTCCGCCCGAACAGGGGTACCTCGCCGTCGACCGCGCCCGTCGCGGCCGCGGCGCCTGCCGAGGGGGGCGTGGGTTCGGTCTCCACCAGCACGCGTTCGATCTCCGCGCTGAGCACGACCCCGGTCCAGGGCTCGGGCGGCAGCCAGCCTTCCGGGCGATCCACCGCCGCGCCGTAGGCGACGGGCGCGCACCTCCCCTTCCGGCGCACGGTGACGCCCGCGAGGTGGAGCCCCGCGCGCGCATCGCATCGGTCGACGAGCTCCCGCGCGGCGGCGAGCGCCGCCTGCGCCGGATGCTCGATGTCGAGGCCCGAGAACAGCGCCACGAGGCGGCGTCCGCGCTGGCGGACGACGAGCCCCTTGCGGCTCGCCAGCGCGGCGACGGCCGGCGGCACGGCGCCGCCGACGTCCGCGACCAGCACCAAGACCGGCTCGCGCCCGTCCGCGATGAGCCGACCGCTCCCGGCGCTCTCGGGCGGGGCCGCCTCCCCGGCGACAGCGCCGCGGGCGCGGTCAGCGTCCACGACAGCGCCGCGGGCGAGGCCAGCGACCGCCCCGGCGAGGGCGCGCCGGAGCAGCGACACGCTCGCGGGCCGGCGATCTGGTTCCTTGGCGAGGCACGCGAGCACCACGTCCTCGATCGCGGCCGGGACGGCGGCCAGCTCGGTCGGGCGCGGCGGACGCAGCGCGAGGTGGCCGTGCTCGATGGCGCTCGCGTCGCCGACGAACGGCGGTCGCAGCGTCAGGAGCTCGAACAGGATCACGCCGAATGCGTAGATGTCGGCGCGCGCGTCGATCGCCAGGTCCCCGCGCGATTGCTCGGGCGACATGTAGACGGGCGTCCCCACGACGGTCCCGGCGCGCGTGAGCTCGGCGCCGGTCGCCTCGGCGCCAGAGCCCCGCTTGGCGAGGCCGAAATCGAGCAGGACCACGCGCTCCTCCGCGCCGGGAATGCCTCGCCCCGCGGCGCCGGCGCGCGCTCCGCTGCCGCTCGCTGGCACGAGGAAGACGTTCTCCGGCTTCACGTCGCGGTGGATCACCTCCCGGGCATGCGCCGCCTCGAGCGCGACGAGCAGCGCGTCGGCTCGCCCGAGCGCCCAGCCCAGGTCCGGCGGCGCGGGCAGCGCCGCGAGGTCCGCCGCGAGCGTGCGCCCTCGCAGCCGCTCCATGGCGATCCACGGTCGGCCATCGTCGAGCCTCCCCTGCCCGTAGAGGCGCGGCACGTGTGGGGGGCCGATCCGCTCGAGAGCGCCGGCCTCGCGCTGGAAGCGCGCATCGCTCTGCTCCGCGTCGCTCAGGCCGACCTTGACGGCGACCGGCATCTCGTCGCGCTCGCGCCAGCCTGCCCAGACGGCAGCGAAGCCGCCCAGACCGAGGAGCTCGGTCAGACGGAAGCCCTCGACGCGCGGCGCTGCGCCGCGGGCCTCTGCGGGCGCAGGCCCAAGCGGCGGCCCGCCGTGCCGGGGGCACGGGGCCGCCTCTGCGATCCGCCTGTGGCACGATGGACAGCGATGCAAATCGGTTTTCCCTTCGCGCCGCGCGCGGGAGCCGTGAGCGGCGCTCATGATATCGTTGTTGCCCGGCGCATGGCACGAACCACGGAAGACGACACGCTCCCCAGCTCACATACCCCTTCCGCGCTGGCGACGGCGGCCGTGGCTCATCCGCCGAGCGCCCTCGACGACAGCACACTTCCGATACGGGAGGCCGAGGCCACGCCCACGCTGGAGGAGCCGTCGTCCCATCTGCCGCTCCGCACCCTGCCGCGGGGGGCTCGCGTCGGCGACTACATCCTCGATCGCCCCCTTGCCCAGGGTGGCTTCAGCTTCGTCTATCGCGCCACGCACGCCGAGCGCGGCACCGCTGCGGCGCTCAAGGTCCTTCACGCCGACCTCGCCTCGGATCTCGATGCGGTCGTCCGCTTCGCGCGGGAGATCGAGGCGATACAGCGCCTGGATCATCCGAACGTGGTCGAGATCTTCGATCACGGGCGGCTCGGCAGCCGTGGTCACCCCTACTATGTCATGGAGCTGCTCGAGGGATGTAGTCTCGACGAGCACCTCCGCGCCCGCGGACGCCTGTCCGCCGCCGATGTGCTCGCGCTCCTGGAGCCGCTTTGCAGCGCGCTCGATGCGGCGCACCGCTGTGGGATCGTGCACCGGGATATCAAGGCATCGAATGTCTTTCTCGCCGAGCAGGGCGGGCGGCGGCGGGTGGTGCTGCTCGACTTCGGCGTGGCCAAGCTGCTCGATGCGCCGGGGCCTGCGCTCACGTCGTCGCGGCACATCGTCGGGACCCCGACGTGCATCAGCCCGGAGCAGATCCTCGGCGAGTCGATCGACTCTCGCGCTGACGTCTACGCGCTCGGGGTGCTGACGTACCGGATGCTCGTCGGCGAGCCGCCCTTCGTCGAGCGCTCCTATCCGATGCTGCGCCAGCTGCACCTCTACGTGGACCCGCCGCGCCCGAGCACCCGGGCGCGCGTCCATCCCGCCTTGGATGAGGTGATCCTCCGTGCGATGAGCAAGGATCGCAGGGAGCGCACCCCGACGATCACGGCCTTTCTGAGCGAGCTGAGGGCCAAGGTGGAGGCGAGCGGCGGGACGGGCGCGCTGTCTTCTGCCGCGCGCGCGCGGCAGGCGCTCGCGCTCTACGCCGAAGTGCACGTCGAGCCGAGCGCCCTCGAGGAGCCGGAGGATGGATTGCTCGCGGATCTCGAGGTCATCCTCCCCTTCATCGCCGCCGAGCTCGTCAGCGCCGGTCTCACGAGCATGGCGCAGACCGGCAGCAGCGTGCTTCTCACGGCGGATCGTCCCGACGACCCGGCCGGGGACAGGGAGGCGCGCCGCCAGGTGGTGCGCACGGCGCTCGCGATCTACCAGCGGCTCGAGGCCCGCTCCGGGCGCGATCCCAGGGTCGATGTGCGCCTGTGCCTCCACGCGGGAGAGCTCATGGATACCGGCGACGGCTCGCCCGCAGCCGGCAAGCTGCTGGAGGTCGCGGCGTGGGTGCCAGACCAAGCCGGAGAGGGCGTCTTCGCCTCACCCGAGCTCCTTTCCGATCTGGAGATCGCAACGACAGGAGAAGAGGGCGCGCTCCGCCGGATCACAGCGCCACGGACACGACAGGGCTGATCACCCGCCCCTCATGCCCAGCGCGCCAGGACGGGCATCCTCGCCGGCTCGTCGTCCGGGACGCCGCTCGCGGCGGCCCTGACCGAGGGTGACGAGTTCGTCGGGCCGGTTACCCGCATCGACCTGAGCAACTACCTTCGGCGCCGGGTGAGGCTGCACGAGGTGTGAGCCGCGCGCGCGGGCACGGGCCCGCGCGCGGGCGATGCCGGCTCGCTCGGTCGTCGCGTCGGGCGGGCGCGGCGCTCGCGGCGCTCGCGGCGCGGCGCGAGCGCCGGCCGGCGTGCCTTGTGCGGGCGGCGGGCTCGTGGTGAGCTGCGCGCCATGAAGGAGGCGCACGGAGCTCTCGTGATCGACCTCGCCGCGGCGCGGGTGGTCGATCTGACGCACCCGATCACCCGGGAGATGCCGCTGTTTCCCGGCGACGAGCCCTATGCGCCGGAGGCGCTGAGCACCATCGAGGAGGACGCGTATTGCTCCAATCGGTTCTCGATGGCCGAGCACGCGGGCACGCACGTGGACGCGCCGGCGCACTTCACGGCCGGGGCGGCGACCGTCGAGCAGATCGCGCCGGAGCAGCTCGTCGGGGCGGCGGCGGTCGTGGACGTGACGGCGGCCGTGGCGGCGAGCCCGGACCACCGGGTCACCGTGGACGATCTCCGGAGCTGGGAGGCGCGGCACGGGGCGCTGGGCGCGAGGCATATCGTGCTGATCCGGACGGGCTGGGGGGCTCGCTGGTCCGATCCGGCGAGGTACCTGAACCAGGACCCCCAGGGCGTGATGCACTTTCCCGGGGTGTCCGTGGAGGCGAGCCGCTACCTGCGCGAGCGCGGCGTGCGCTGCATCGGGATCGATACGCTGTCGACCGACCCGGGGCAGAGCGAGACATTCGAGCAGCACAGGGCCTTCCTTGGCGCCGGCGGCTACCACATCGAGAACCTGGCCAATCTGGAGCAGCTGCCCGAGGCCGGGGCGGTCGTCGTGGTCGCGCCGCTCCCGCTCGCGCGCGGCAGCGGCGCGCCGGCCCGGGTGCTGGCGCTGGTGCCGGGCTCAGCCGAGCCGGCGACGTAGCGGCAGCAACACCGCACCGACCAAGTTCGTTCCTGATTGCGTGTGAAGTGGCACGCGCGGGTCGATTGAGCGGCGCTGTCGTTCGCGCGCCTGTCCGGTGGGGAATCGCCATCGCCGCACCCTCGTGAACGCCTGAGAGCGCGTGTCTGCCCCGAGCGCCTGGCGGTTCAGACCTTGACGGCAGTGACCCTGGTCACGTTACAAGGCGCGACTTTCGTCGCGAGGACCATCAACGTCGAACCGCTGCGAGCGATGAGGTTGCGCGTCCGCCCTGCTTGCAGGCTGGCGGCGTGCCACAGGACGGTCCCAAACCACAGCGCGCGCGTACGCAGATCCTGACGGTCGTTCGAATAGCCGTCGAACGTGACGAGCTTATCGACGCGAAAGCCGGCGGTCTCGACGAGACGTCGCAAGGTGCCAGTAGACATACGGCGGCGGCGCCGGCTTGTAGCGCTGCAGGAGGCGGTAGCTGCGACGCAGCCTCTCGCGATTCGGTGACAGGGGCGCGAACAGGTGTGCCAGTTCGCTCGTGTCCGGAACGCGTGAGTCCGACTCGTGCGGTATGACCGGGCAACTTTCACCGTTGTTCATCCTCTCCAGCGTAGCACCGTCGCGGATCGGCTGCACCTCTCCGGAGCATGTCAACGAACACTACTCGAGGCCTGTCGCGCGAATCTCGTCAATCGCTGTCGACCAGCGTTTCGCCCCCGTTGAACGGTCGCTTCGATCTGAAGAGGGCCTTCGACCGGCGCAGATACGCCTCGGGCGGTGATCAGGGCGTCCAGGCCAACTCGATAAAGGCCGTGATGCGACTCCGGAGCGCCTCGCTCTCCAGCGCACCGGCTCAGCCGAGGAGCTTCGTCACCAGGATGATGAAGGGGACGACGATGAACATGAAGCCGCGCGCCTGCGCGGGTGCTGGCGCTGGTGCCGGTCTCCGGCGAGTCGGCGAGGTAGCGCGGCACCGGCGCTGAATCGTCCAAATTCGCCGTCTCGCCCAGCCCAGGGCGGATTGCTCACGATTTCGAGCACGGACCGCTACTGCCGCGTCGTGGGCGGACACTATTGAAATTCCAGACTGTCTTTGCGCAGACCGCTCCTCCGAGGTATCATGCATGACCTTGCGCGTGAGATTGATGCCAAGCGAGGATCAGAATTCCCAGCGTCGCGCTGCGCTCAATCGGCATGTATCGATCGCTGGACATCCGCCCGTGGCTTACGCCGGCGCAAATGGCTAGCTGAATGCGTGAATATAGGTCCAGGATGAATTGCAAGCGTTGCTGCGCCACCTCGCTCGCGCAAGTGAATCATTGCCTGCAAGCCGGATGGATGCGCTGTCTCAAGTGGAATGGAAGTCCATTTGTCGCTGGCTGAAAATGCATCATGAGGACCCCGCCGCGCTCGATGTAGACAGGCGCGGCGGAAAATGGCACGCCTTCCTATCGCTGGCGGAGGAGATCGCGGCACTCGAAGCGATGCGACCAATTCTCCCGGACATTCTCGGACGCACGTGGCGGAATCCTTCCGTCGAGGCCGCATTCGAGCTACTTCGCCGACATGGGCGGGGCGAACGATGCCGCGACGGTGCCATGCGAAAGCGAGCGTCGAGGCTCGGGAGGCGCCATAGCGACATTTTCTCGCTCGTTCGTCGCGAAGCATCCGAATTCCCTGCGACCTCCCTGTTTGTGCGCCGTTCGAAGACTGTGTTCGGGAAAACCACTCCCGCGATACATGGTTGCGAGTGTCATGCCTGAGTAAGACGTGGCGCTTTCTCGTGACACCAAACCTCTGGCGCGCACCGCGCAGCCTGACTCGCGCGCGCGGCACGCGCCTCTGCTCGCTGAGTCCAAGCTCCCGGACTTGTATACCTCCGGATGCTCCGGATCCGTAAGCGCCAGGCCATCGCCACGGTCACTGCCCCTTGCGCTCTCGCCGGGGTCGACCACGCTGGGCGCGGGGCGGCGTGGACCCACGACTCGGCACGAGCACAGGTCGTCCTCAAAGAAGGCTCGGCAAGGCGGACTCCGCGTGCTGGACAAGCATGGATTGCCGGTGTAAATTGGCAAATCGAAGGGGGCGCCCGCCGCTCGTATGTCCGCCAGAGTGCCTCTCTTCGTACGAGCGGCCGGCGCGGCATAGAGCCTAAAACTCGGTGGCAGCGGCGGCGCGACGACGCTATGGCTGCATGGGCTACTTGCGCGCTCTGCGCGCTCATCATCATCAAGCCACAAGAGTTCGTCCCGGCGCTCGGCGCCGTACCGGTGCTGCACGTGATGCTCGCGATCACCGTCGCTTGCATCATCGTCGATGTCCGGAGGCGATGCATCGCGCTGACGGTCGCGCCGCAAACGCGTTACGCGATCTGGTTCATGCTGTGGGCGCTCATGACGACCGCGCTGAAGAGCCCTCACGTCTTCGGCGAGCGCGCGCTGGCGCTGCTGCCCACTGCGTGCGTGATGCTCGCGCTCGCTTTCGGGTGCGCCTCGTCGCGGGGCCTCCAGATCTTCGTGCTCACGCTGGTCGGCTGCGCCGTCCTGGTCACCGCCGTCGCGCTCAAGCAGGCGTATGCGCCTCTCGAGTGCATGATCGTCGACCCCACGGCGGCGAGCGGGGAGAACCTGGTGCCCGATGGTCGCCCGTGCGAGTTCCACTACGACTGCCGGCGCGACGCGCCTGACCCCTATGCGGAGTATCGATGCGAGCGTCCGGGTCCGTTCGCGACCACGACCATCAGCAGTCGCGTCCGCTACCGCGGAACGCTCATGGATCCCAACGACCTGTCGCTGATGGCGGGGATGACCATTCCCTTTGTCCTGACCCTCACTGGGCGACATCGAAGACGGGCTCACTCGAGCGCCGGTATGCGCCACGCGCCCGCGTTGCAGCATGCGCCGCGCTGGGACGCGGCGGCCATGGAGCACAGCACGCCTGTTTCCTGGGTAGCGGCGACCTTTCGCGCCGTCTTCGCGACGGCGAACTTGGCCGGGATCGGGACCATGATCGTTTTTGCACGCTCGCGGATGGGGCTCCTCGTGTACCTCGTCATCATCAGCCTGTGCGTCATACAGCGGCACGGCCTGAAGGGCCTCTTCGTGGCAGGGTTCGCGGGCACGCCGATGCTCATGTTCGGGGGCCGGGACGGAGACGAGGCCGCCTCGAGCACGGATGCACGCGTCGACCTCTTGCATGAAGGCTTCGACATGATCCAGCGGACCATGGGCATTGGCGTCGGCATGGGCCAGTTCACCGACGAATCCGTGGGCGCGCAGACCGCGCACAATGCCTACCTGCTCGCCGCTGCAGAAACCGGCGTCGTCGGCGCGAGCCTCTTCGCGCTGCTCCTCTATGCATCGCTGAAGGTGTCGTTCAAGATCTGGCGCGACGGCTACAATGTCGACGTCACGGTGTCGCGCTTCGCCCCGGCCGTCTTCGTGAGCCTGTGCGGCGCGCTCGTGGGTATCTTCTTCCTGTCGTGGAGCTACAAGGACGTGCTCTACATCGTGCTCGGCGCCTCCATGGCCCTGTATGGCGCCGCGCGCGCGCAGGACCCACGCGTCTCGATCCGCATATCGGCCAAGGAAATTGCCGTCGTGTGCTGCGCCATGTTCGCCCTCCTCGCAGCCTTGAACATCTCCCTTCGCTTGAGAGGGTGAAGGCCAGGCGAGCGAGAGCATTCTCGCCCGCGGAGGGCCCTCGGCGTCAAGGCGCGATCCAAAGAGAAGACAGAGATGTGACCCGGCGGGGCCCGGCCCCGAGGAAGAGGACCGAGCGATCGCTCCCGAGAGCGGGTCAGTCGCCCCGCGAGCCCCGCCCGACGGAGATCGCGCCCGACCAGCCGCGCATCAGGACGCGACCGGCGACCGCAGGCACAAGGAGCGGATTAGCGGCGGGTGGCGGCGAGCTGGCGCGCCTCGGGGATGAACGCGAGGACAAGGACGGCGAAGAACAGCGTGTTCGCCACGCCCGCTGCGATGAGCGAGAGGGAGCCGTGGATCGGAAGGAAGCGCGCGGCGACGATCACGATGGAGTAAACGGCGGCGATCGCCACCGTCGGGAGGTGCGTGCGGTAATAACGCAAGACCCCGATGCCCAGCTCCTTCTTGAGGACGATGGGGAACACGATGCCGCGCACGAGCATCATCGGGATCGCCGTGCCGAGGCATACCCCGTAGATCCCGAACGGGCGTACGAGGGCGACGCTGAGCGCCACGTTCGCGATCGCCTCGACCGCAGTGATGCTCATCTGGCCGCGCAGCTTCCCGCTCCCGGCGAGCAGGCTCGTGGCGGGCCCGTGCAACAGCATCACATAGTACGAGGGGAGCATGAGGAGCATGACGGTCGAGCTCTGTGATATCCACGGCTTGTCGATCCACAGCGCCAGGAGGTCTGGTCCCAGCGCTGCGATGTTGACGAGGACGTAAGCCGTGAACAGCCCCGTGACGAGGTTCGCACGCTCGAGGAGGCGTGTGAGCCCGGCCGCGTCTCCCTTCTCGGACAGCCCGCTGAAGCGCGGGATGAGCACGGCGCCGATGACACCGATGCTGTACCACGCGACCGTTACGAGGCGTATGCCGATGCTGTAAATCGAGATGTTCTCCAGCGCCCCTGGCATGAAGCAACCAATGACCGCCGAGTCGATCTGGAACCGCAAGACATCGGCGAGGTTGATGAGCAACGTCGCGCCGCCGTAGCGCGTCAGCTTGATCAGTGTAGCGCGGTCTGCCGCCCGCGGCGTGAACCTGCGCGTCCACGGGGCGAGCTTGAGCGCAGCCGAGGCGACGACAACGTTCCTGAACACCACCTCGGTGACCGTGATGCCGCAGAGCAGCGCGAGGGACATGGATCCTGTCGCTGCGAAGTAGAGCACGAGGCCGAGCTTGAATACGGCGTACGACACCGTCTCGGTCGCATCGCATACGAAGAAGAGAGAGCGCGCGCGTAGGCACGCCGCGTACGGCCTCAGCAAGAGCTCCAGCGCGGTGCCCGCCCCGAGCGCCAGGATGATGTCTCTGTGCTTCCCGAGCGACGCTGGATACACGCTCGGCAGGACCATCATGAGGACGTTCGTGACCCCAAGCGTCAGGAGGGCGGCCGCGCCGAAGAGGAGGAGGCTCGCGCTCCATACGCTCGTGAGCTCCCGGTTGTCGCCTCGCTCGCACGCGCCCGCGGTGAACTTCATCGTCCCGTTCGACATGCCGAGATCGAGGATCCGCAGCTGGAAGATGAACGAGGTGATGAGGAGCCAGATCCCGTAGTTCACCTCCCCGAGCGCTCCCAGGAGCGCCGGGGTCACGATGAACCCGCCCGCGGTCGACACGAGCGTGTTGAGCCAGGACACCGAGACGTTCCCGACGGGGAGCAGTCGGGACCAGCGCGACGCGACACTCGCCGGCTTGCTCGCCGCCTGTCCATACTCGATATCGATGGATTGCATGTGTCTCGCAAGCCTCGTAAGGCCCGTAAAGTCGATACGTGGCCGTCCCTCGTTCTAGCGCGCCAGATTTGCCAGGTCCACGCGCTTGTGCCGAATTTGCGGCATGCGCTCTGCCCGGCGCTACGCGTCGGCCGCTCCGGACATCGTCCTGCGTCCCGCGCGTTCTAATACGTCGAATAACGATGCATGCACACCCATCGCGGCTACGGAGCTCACGCCCATGTCGGACGATGAGTTGGATTTCTGACCAATAATGAGTACCTGCTGGCGGGTCCGAGGAACATGGAATATGGTCTGTGCCCAGGGGAGGGTTGATGTATGAATGAGGTGAAGCCGCTGCGGCAGGAACCGCTGGTGTCGGTGGTGATCCCGACATACAACTATGGTCATTTTGTGGTGGACGCCGTGGAGAGCGTGCTCGCGCAGACTTACGAGCGGCATGAGATCATCGTGGTCGACGATGGGAGCTCCGATGATACGCCCGAGCGACTGGCCCCCTACCGAGACCGGATACGGTATGTTCGCCAGCAAAACCAGGGCGTGTCCGCGGCGCGCAACCTCGGCATCGGCCTCGCCTCCGGCGAGTGGGTGGCCCTGCTGGACGCCGACGACGTGTGGCATCCGCAGAAGCTGGCCCTGCAGATCCGGGTGTCGAAAGCTCACCCCGATCTCTCCGTCATCGGCGGAGCCGGGAGCTCGGGCGCGCTGCCGCCGGACCTGCCTGAAAAGCCAGAGGTCGATCGGTTGAGCGTGGTGGACTTCCTGACCTGGACTCCCCTGGCACAGTCCTCCGTGATGGTCCGGCGGCGCTGCTTCGACCAGGTCGGAGGCTTCGACGTCAAGATCCGTTACGCAGAGGATCGCGAGATGTGGATTCGGCTCGCCGCCGCCTTCGCGACGGCTCGGGTGAAGGAGCCATTGTACTACTATCGCGCGCACCCCGAGCAGGTGAGCCGGAACGCCATGGCGATGTATCAAGGCCTCGTGCTCGTGCTCGACAGGTTTTTCAAGGACAATCCCAGATACCGCCACATCCGCCCAGCCGCGTTCGCCTTCCTCTATCGAGACGCCACGATCGCGTTCATGTGCCAGGACGATCGCTGGACGGCGCTGTCCTTCTTGCTGCGCTGGTTCGTGAGCTATCCGCGCTCTCTGCCCCATCCCGATCGCGATTTCTCCTGGGAAAGAACGAAGGTCTTTGCGCGGCTCCTCAGGCCGTACCCCTCTGGGTCCCCATCGATCCGTCATTATCGCGGAGCGCGAGGTTCCGAGCTGGCGACGCGCCAGAGCGGCACCGCCGAGGGGGACGTCGTCAATCGACAGCCGGACATCACGGGAACGGTGAATAGACTGCACGATACGACCGGAACGTTTGAGCTGCGAGGGTAAGCAGAGTCTCTCGGTCTCTTCGCCGAGGGCAACGCGGCGGTGCGGCTCCCCCGCGCCGCGCGTCTGTTCCACCGTGCCCGGCTGCGGCGCGGGCGTTCGCCCTACGCTAGCCGGAGGGGAAGGGCGCGGCGGAATGGCGTTGCGCAGCGACAGGGCGTGCGGGCGGGCGAGGAGCAGCGGGCTCTGCAAGTTCGCGGCGTCATGGGGCAGCGTCGGCAAGACCTTCCTCGCGAACGCGCTCGGACACCTCGCGTGCCAGCACGGCTACAGCGTGCGCTTCCTGAGCGCGGACACGATGCTGCGCAGGCTGCGCTAGCACACGGGCGGGCGCGTCGGGCGGGCGCGGCGCGAGCGCCCGTCGGCGTGCCTTGTGCGGGCGGCGGGCTCGTGGTGAGCTGCGCGCCATGAAGGAGGCGCACGGAGCTCTCGTGATCGACCTCGCCGCGGCGCGGGTGGTCGATCTGACGCACCCGATCACCCGGGAGATGCCGCTGTTTCCCGGCGACGAGCCCTATGCGCCGGAGACGCTGAGCACCATCGAGGAGGACGCGTATTGCTCCAATCGGTTCTCGATGGCCGAGCACGCGGGCACGCACGTGGACGCGCCGGCGCACTTCACGGCCGGGGCGGCGACCGTCGAGCAGATCGCGCCGGAGCAGCTCGTCGGGGCGGCGGCGGTCGTGGACGTGACGGCGGCCGTGGCGGCGAGCCCGGACCACCGGGTCACCGTGGACGATCTCCGGAGCTGGGAGGCGCGGCACGGGGCGATGGGCGCGAGGCATATCGTGCTGATCCGGACGGGCTGGGGGGCTCGCTGGTCCGATCCGGCGAGGTACCTGAACCAGGACCCCCAGGGCGTGATGCACTTTCCCGGGGTGTCCGTGGAGGCGAGCCGCTACCTGCGCGAGCGCGGCGTGCGCTGCATCGGGATCGATACGCTGTCGACCGACCCGGGGCAGAGCGAGACATTCGAGCAGCACAGGGCCTTCCTTGGCGCCGGCGGCTACCACATCGAGAACCTGGCCAATCTGGAGCAGCTGCCCGAGGCCGGGGCGGTCGTCGTGGTCGCGCCGCTCCCGCTCGCGCGCGGCAGCGGCGCGCCGGCCCGGGTGCTGGCGCTGGTGCCGGCCTCCGGCGGCCCGGCGAGCTAGCGCGGCGCGCATCCCCGGGCAGGATCGGGCGGCTGTGGCGTTGCGCATTGCAGCGCGGGGCGCAGCTCGGCGTCGTCCCGGCCCCGTCGCCCTGCTCTGGCGCCGTGTCGCCTGTTTGCCTACCGCCCCCCGCGACGGTCGTACGAGGTGCTGCTCCCCGCGCCGGAGCGACCACACGGAGCTTCGCGTCCTGCCCGGGATTCGGTATCCTCTCGACTCCCCCCTCGGGAGGTGTCCGGGCGTATGAAGTTCGAAAAAGACGTCCTTCTGGCCGGCAAATTCCGCCTGGAGCGAGAGCTATCGCACGGCGGGATGGGCTCGATCTGGGTGGCGCAGCACGTACAGCTCGGCACGCTCGTCGCGATCAAGTTCATGCGCGACTCGTTTTCGCGGCTGCCGGTGCTCCGGGCGCGCTTCGAGCGGGAGGCGCGCGCCGCCGCGCAGCTCAAGAGCCCTCATATCGTGCAGGTCCACGATTTCGGCTTCGAGGAGGAGGACGAGGTGCCCTACCTCGTCATGGAGCTCCTGCAGGGCGAGGATCTCAGCAAGCGCCTCCAGCGGTGCGGCCGCCTCTCGCTCCCGGAGACGCTGCACATCATCGTCCAGGCCGGGAAGGCGCTCCGCAGCGTCCATGAAGCGGGGTTCGTGCACCGCGACCTCAAGCCCGCCAACTTCTTCCTCGCGCGCGTCGACGGCGAGGACGGCGAGATCGTGAAGCTGCTCGACTTCGGGATCGCGAAGGACGTCTCGGCGGTGCTCGCGGCCGACATCTCGGCCACGGGCGAGGTGATGGGCTCGCCCAACTACATGAGCCCGGAGCAGTTCTATGGCGAGCGGGACGTGGACGCGCGCAGCGATCTCTGGTCGCTCGGGGTCATCCTGTTCAAGATGCTCACGGGGCAGCTGCCGTTCCCGGGCGACGCGATCGGGCGCGTGGTCACGAAGGTGATCCTCGGCACGGTGCCGTCGGCGCGCGAGCTCGCCCCCGATCTGCCGAGCGGCATCGACGCGTTCTTCGAGCGGGCGCTGGCGCGCGATCGGGACAAGCGGTTCCAGAACGTGCGCGACATGGTCAACGAGTTCGCGCGCGTCGCGGGCGCGCCGCCGTTCTTCTCGCTCGTGGGGGAGACCTCGCCGGGCGCCGGGTGGTCATCGCGGGGCTCCGGCGGGGAGCCCGGGCTCGCCGAGCTCGGCACGCCGCCGGTGGCGCAGCTGACGACGATGCCCATCCAGCGGCGCTCGGACCCGAACGATGTCCGCGCCTCGACGCCGAACCCGCAATCGTTGCCGGGCACCTTGACCGGCGCGATCAACCTGTCGGCGCCGCACCCGGCGCGCGGCGCCATCGCGCGGGTCGCGGGGCGCGTCGCCGTCGGGGCGACGATCGTCGCCGTGGGGGGCGGCCTGTTCGTCGCCACGCTCAGGGGCGCATCGACCGACGGTGACCCGACCGCGACCCAGGCGTCCGCGGCCGCCGCGGCGCCCGCGCCCGCCGCGCCGCCGAGCGGCGCGCCGGCCGGGCTCGCCGCGGTCCCCGCCATCGCGAGCGCCCCCGAGGCGCGCGCCGCGGCGACGCCCGCGGTGGTGCCGGCGCCGCTGCCGCTCGACCCGGGCGCGGGCGCGCCGGGCGCCGCCTCCGTGGCGCCGGCACAGGCCTCCGCCGTCCCCTCCGCGGCGGCGGCGCGGAGCGCGGCGCCCGCGCGCCCCACGTCTCCGGCCACCGCTCGGACCGCGTCGACGCGCAAGGCGCTGCCGGCTCCTCGCAAGAAGTCCGGCGGGAGCAGGCCGGACTGGGGGCTCTAGCCGGGTGGCTCCGCGTCCCCAGAGAGAAAGAATGCGTTTCCGAGCGGCGGTGATGGGTACGTTCCTCCTTGCCACGCTCGCCTGCGCGGAGGCGTCCGCGCAGGCGCCGCCCCCGTCGGCGAAGGCGCGGCAGGCGGCCGTCGCGCACGCCAACCAGGGGTGGACGGCCTACCGAGCACGCCGGTACCGGGACGCGCTCCAGGCCTTCCGCCGAGCCGAGGCCACGGTGCATGCGCCGACCTTCCTGATCATGGTCGCGCGCTCCTGCCACAAGCTCGGCCGCCTGACCGAGGCGCGCTCGGTCTACCAGGTCATCGTCGACGAGCAGCTCTCGGCCGACGCCTCGCAGGCGTTCCGGCAGGCGCAGGCCGAGGCGAGGACGGAGCTCGAGGCCCTCTCGTCGCGCATCCCGACCGTGGAGATCACCGTGACGGGCGCCGGCTCGGGGGGCGCGCAGGTGGCGCTCGGCGGGCTCGACGTGCCGACGTCGACGCCCGTCGCGCGCGATCCGGGCAGCCACACGCTCGCCGTGGGGGCGCCTGGACGGCGCGGGCTGACGAAGGAGATCGTCCTCAAGGAGGGGATGATGGCCAAGGTCGAGGTCGATCTCGCGGCCGGCAAGGTGCGGATCGAGAGCGACAGGATCGGGCGCGACGCGGGCGGCGAGCCGCAGCCGCTCGGCCCCGGGCAGGGCGCGGCCGACGGCGGCGCCCAGGAGGGCGGCGGGCCGCTCGGCCCTGGGGAGGGGGCGGCCGACGGCAGCGCCCAGGAGGGCGGTGACGCGGCGGATGGACGCCCGAGCCCGCGCAGCACCGCGGTCGTGTACACGGGGCTCGCCGCGACCGCCGCGGGGACGGGGCTCGGCGTCGCGTTCGTGCTGCTCTCGAACGGGAAGGCGAGCGCGCAGCAGCGCCTCCTGGAGCCGGCCTGCACGGACCCTGCGCGCTGCCCCGGGCTCGACCTGCGCCAGTACAACGACCTGGGACACGCCAAGGCAGACCTCGCGAACGCGGCGGTCTGGAGCTTCCTGGCCGCGGGCGCGGCGGGGCTCGGCACGGCGGCGTACGTCCTCCTGACAGGGCAGCCCGACGCGCGGGACGCGACGGCGACCGGCCTGTCGGTGAGCCCCATGCCGGGCGGGCTCGTGATCAGCAAGCGCTGGTGAGGTTTCCGAAGAGAGGGATCGTCCCGATGGTGCGCATCGTATCTTGGACGTGGATGGGTCGGGCGCTCTCGACGATCGTCCCGCTTGTCGCGCTTACCGGGGGTAGCTGCGTCTTTTACAGCTACGAGGATGTCGTCCCCGGCGCGGGCGGCGCAGGCGGAACGAGCGGAACAGGCGGAACAGGCGGAACAGGCGGAACGAGCGGCAGCGCCGGTGGCACCGTGGAGCCTTGCGGCCAGGGGGGTGGCGGCTGCGGCGGGGCTCCCCCGGAGGGCTGCGATGGGCCGGGGAGCCATGTCTCGACGTGCCTTGTCGATGATGGCTTGCTCGCGCGGTACTTCCTCGACGCGTACGGCACGGATGGCAAGCTCGTCGACTCGGGACCGGAGCCGGGGCTCTCGCTCGACGTGGTGTCGGACGGAGAGCGGCTCAACCTGGAAGGCGAGGCGGGGCGCGTGGGCATCCGCTGGAACAACCTCGGCGGCAACGCGCGCGTGGAGGCCGCGTTTCCGTCCACCGCCACGCCCCCGAGCAAGCTCCTCGTGTCGAAGGCGGCGCTCACGCTCGAGACCGTGGTGAGCGTGACGGACGCGGCGGTCGAGGGCGTGCCGGCGCGCATCCTGTACCTCGGGACCGATACAGGCGAGTTCGGGAAGTACTCGCTGAGCGCGGGCGACCCCGACGGGATGGGGAACCGAGAGCTGCAGTTCCACATCTACGCCGACTCCAAGACGCAGTTCGTGGGGCAGTGGTTCATTCCCGTCGAGGAGCTGGAGCAGCCGTGCGTCCTGCACCTCGTGCTGAACGCCGCCGAGGGCGTCGTCGATCTCTACGTGAACGGCGATGTGCAAACGAACGCGATCCCGGATCGGCCGCCCGCCGACTATGTCTTCACGTGGGCGGAGCCGACGTGGTATCTCGTGCTCGGAAATACGCGGAAGGCCGGGCGCTCTCTTCGCGGCTCGATCCAGTATGCCGCGCTGTACGGCGAGCCGCTCACCCCCGAGCAGGTGAAGGCCAACGCCGCGACGCTGGCGAAGAGCGACGATGGCCCCGGGATGTGAGCTGCTACGCGCCGCGCCCGCTCCGGGTTCGCGCTGGCGCCCGCGCCCCCTCGCGGCCGGAGAGCGCATAGGTCACCCCGCGCTCCAGCGTCCCCCGCGTCACGATCCCCCCTAGATCGGCCCCCAGCTGCACGAGCGCCTGCGCCACGCTCGGCCGGATCCCGGTGAGCACCACCTCGGCCCCGAGCAGCCGCGCGCTCCGCGCCGCCCGGATCAGCGCGTCCGCCACCTCCGGCCCCGCCTGCGGCACCCCCGTCACGTCGAGGATGGTGATCCGGGCGTGCTGGCGGGAGATCCCCTCCAGCAGCGTCTCGGTGAACTGCGCGCCCCGCTCGCGGGTCAGCTCGCCGACCAGCGGCGCCACGAGCACCCCGTCCGCGATGGGCAACAGCGGCGTCGAGATCGCCCGTATCGTCTCCTGCTGCACGAGCAGCATCTTCTCCTGCAGGTGCCGGGTCCTCGCCTCGGCCCGCACCCGCTCGGTGATGTCCACGGCGATCGCCCCGCATCCGGAGACCCTGCCCTCCTCGTCGCGGAGCGCGAACCTGGTGCTCATGTACACGTGCGTCCCGTCGGACAGCTCCATCTCGTCCTCGGAGGTGATGGGCTCGGACGACGCCATCGCCGCCCGGTCCTGCGTCGCGAACCGGTCGGCGATCTCCGCGGGGAACAGGTCGTGCTGGGTCTTCCCCATCAGCTCCTCGCGCGGCTTGCCGAGGAGCGCCTCGACCGGCGGGTTCAGCAGCGTGTGGCGGCCCTCGCTGTCCCGCGCGAACATGAGCATCGGCGCGTTCTGAATGAAGGCCTCCAGCAGCGCGGCGCCCCGGCGCCTCTGCGCCTCGGACTCCACGCGCGCGGTGACGTCGATGCTCACCACCGCCACGAAGCGGTCCCCGCTCGCGTCCTCGAACGCAACGTAGCTCGGCTCGGTCCAGAGCCGACGCCGTTCCTTGTAGAGCTCGCCCGGCTCGGTGTCGTAGGGGACCGGGGGCAGCGTGACCACCTCCCCGGCGAGCGCACGGCGGAAGGCCTCGGCGTGGCCCGTCTTCACCGCCTGCGGATCCTCCAGCGCGTTGTACTTGCCGATGATCTGCTCGGGCCTGATGCGCCATCGCGCGCAGTCGGCCTGGTTGATCGCGACGAGGAGCCCGTCCGCGCGGTGGACCACCAGCGGTAGGGTCACCGCATCGAAGAGCGCGCGGTAAGGCACGCTGTCCGCGAGCTCGCGCTGCGCGTCGCGCGGCGCCGCGCCCGAGCCGAGCCTTCGCTCCAGCTCCTCCACGCGAGCCCGGAGCCGCGCGTTCTCTGCCTTGATTCGCTCGTCGCTGTGCCGGTCGATCTCCATCGTTCCCCCTGAGCCCTACCTGATCTGCGATCTCACGCGCGGCCGCTCGCCGCCGAGGAGAGCGCGCTCAGCCCCCGCCCGCGGCCATCCCGGAGTTCGTCTGCGCTGAAATGGTGCACCATAAGGCTGTCCCCGTGAAGTGCTGAATCGGCCCGGCTGGCTCGTTCTCTCGGGCTGGCGCGCCGACAGCGGTACTCCCACGCACGACCGACTCGCCCTCATCGCAGCCCCGCGCACCACCGACCGGGACCTGCCCTTCGTGCTCGCCGCCTCGTACATCGGAGCATCTCCGAGGCGCTATCGACACGGCGAAAGGCACATCCGATCCGGACGGACGCCGCTTCGTGTTTGCGTGGCGCCTGTTCCCGGAGAATGTCCTGTCGACCAGGGATAGGTCCCGCGGCTCGGGCTCGCCGTCTCCGAAGCTAGGGAAGAAAGACCGTGATCACACGGGTGGTCGACTCCGGGATGCCGGTGAGGTTGTTGACGCAGCTCGGGTAGTACATGCCGTTCGTGTTGAGCTGCTGGCAGTAGGCGGCGCACGACCCGCGGATGCTGAGCATCCCGCATTGCTGGACGGCCCCGCCGCTCGTGAGGTGACCGGCGGCGCACTCCCGCGAGAGCGACCGCACATAGCTGCGATTGGCCTCGTCGTAGCAGGCGTTCAGGTAAGGAGAGGGGGCAAATAGATTGCCCCAGAAGGCGCCTTCCAGATGCGTGTACGTCGTGAGCTCGAGGGTCCCGCTCTTGTCGATGACCGCGGAGTTGCCCCGCGAGGAGATCGTCACCGAGACGCCGTACCAGTTCGTCCGCGACGCGATGCACGCCGAGATCCACTGCTGATCGTTGGTGCCGAGCGGCCTGGTGCTCCAGTCCGGCACGAGGCCGATGATCCCCCTGTACTCCTCGCTATGCACCGTGCCCGAGCCGTCGGTCCACGAGAAGCTGAACGACTGCGAGGGGAGGAACGCACAGCCGACCACATAGCTGAGGAGCTGGCGCGAGAGATCGCCGGCCGCGCCCGGATCCCGGATCGCGCTCAGGGCCGCCGGGCTCAATGCGTTGGGGTTGAGGGCGTTGGGGTTGAGGGCGTTGGGGTTGAGAGCGTTGGGGTTGAGGGCGTTGGGGTTGAGGGCGTTGGGGTTGAGGGCGTTGACGAACTCGAGCTCGCTAAGGGCAGCTCCTACGGAGTCCTCCTCCTCTTCCTGAACTGCGACGCAGCCGACCAAAGACGCGAGCAAGAGCGCTGCGAAATCAGCGATGCTGATCCGGTACATCGTCGTTCCCCCCCCCGGGTTCGTCCCTTCGTGCCCTCGTCGAAGGTCACATGGGGTGTACCGATGACTAGCCATCATGTCCAGTACTCAACTCGCGATTTGTGTAGAATTCTCGAATCGTTGGAGTCAGGGGTGCTCTGTCCACGGCGTGCTGGGCGAGCGCGAGGCCGCGTGTCGCGCGTCGTCTGACACCCAGTGAAGAGCGGTGGATGATCGAAATCTCACATTGCATGAAGGCTCGACAGAAGGGCAGCGAGCGGACTGTGTGTCGTTGCAATGTGCAGTGTGGCGATAGGAGCGTGTGCGCGGCTGGGGCCAACGGCGCGGGGCACACCGCTGACGAGCGCGTCGCCGAGGGCCCCGGCCGACGCTGTCAGGGGATCTCGTGCAGGCAGGCCGAGCGGGCGGTGATCGAGCTGCTCGGGTCTGCGATCCGCCTCACCGAGCGAACGCCCGCGAGCGGCGCCCGCGAGCCCACCTCGACGCCGTGCGCGCCGTGCCACCGGCGCGCACGGCGCGCCCGTTGCGAGGCGGGCACCGGCCATGTCGACACGCGAAGAGGACATCCCGGGATACGACGCGATCATCGTCGGCGGAGGGCCGGCCGGCCTCAGCGCGGCGCTCATCCTGGGGCGTTGCCGGAGGCGCGTCCTCGTGTGCGACTCGGGGCAGTACCGCAACCACGCGGCGCGCGAGATGCACGGCTTCCTGTCGCGCGACGGGATCGCGCCGTCCGAGCTCCGGCGGATAGCGCGCGAGCAGCTGGCGCCGTACGGCGTCGAGATCCGCGAGGCGGCCGTCACCGACGTCCGCCGCGGAGCGAGGCGCTTCGAGGTGACGCTGGAAGGCGGCGAGCGCCTGCGCTGCCGCAAGCTCCTGCTCGCCACCGGGCTCGTCGACCGGCTGCCGGAGCTGCCGGGGCTCCCGGCGATGTACGGCAAGAGCGTGCACCACTGCCCCTACTGCGATGGATGGGAGGCGCGCGATCAGGCGATCGGCGTCTACGGACAGGGCAGCACCGGGGTCTCGCTCGCCGTGAACATGAAGACGTGGAGCGATGACGTCGTCCTGTTCACGGACGGGCCAGCGTCCCTGTCGAGATCGGACGCGGATCGGCTCGCGCGCCACCGGATCGGCGTGCGCGAGGAGCGCGTCGTCCGGCTCGAGGGCACGGACGGGATGCTGGAGCGCGTGGTGCTCGAGGACGGCAGCGCGGTGGAGCGCCGCTCGCTCTTCGTCAAGGCGAAGCAGGAGCAGGGGTCGGATCTGGCCGAGCGGCTCCGCTGCGCGGTCACGGAGGAGCGGGGCGTCGAGACGGTCGCCGAGCACGAGGAGACGACCCGCGAAGGGGTCTTCGTCGCCGGAGACGCCTCGAAGGAGGTGCTGCTCGCCATCGTGGCCGCCGCCGAGGGCGCCGCCGCGGCGTTCGGGATCAACTGCGCGCTGCAAGAAGAGGATCTCGCGTAGCGGGGCAGCGCGCCCTCGCCGGCGCCGCCCTGACGGGCGCTCAGTCGCCCCGACCGCCCGGCCCGCGCCCGCGGCCGGGCCCCGGCCCGAACGGCGGCGGGCCCGGGCGCCGCCGCCGCTCGGCCTCGAGCTCCTCGTAGCGGGTGAGCTGCTCGGGCGTGAGCACGCCCTTCACGCGCGCGTCGGTGCGATCGCGGAGGGCGTCGAGCGCGGGGCGGCACTCGGAGAGGAGCCTGTCCCGCTCGGCCTCGGCCTCGGCGAGGGTCGCCCTGAGCTCGCGCACCTGGCGGTCGCTGAGGTCGAGGTGACGGCGCATCGCCTTGAGGCGGAACTGGGCGCGCGCCTCGGTCGGAGGGCCCCGGAAGGTGGCCTCGAGGTCGCGCAACGCCGTGACGCGGCCGATGGACGCGCCGGCGACGCCGCCGAAGAGGAAGACCGCGGCGAGCACGGCCAGCGGCTTCCAGCGGGCGAGGGCGGGCGGGGACGCGGAGCGCTCTGTCATTCGCTCGCCTCGAGGGCCTCCACGGAGGCCATGATCGCGCTGTCGACGTCGCGCTGCGTCTGCAGGAAGAAGAGGACGCTCGCGGCCGCCGCGAGGGCGGTCACGACGAGGGCGGGGCGACCCGAGCGGACGATGCCGTCGGCGATCGCGGGCCGCGCGGGCAGGGCAGAGGCCGTCGCGGCGCGGACCATGGCCTCGGTGAAGCCGGCGTCCGGCTCGAGGCCGTCGGTCGCGGCCGCGATGCGCGCGAGCGGATCGCTGGCCGCGCTGGCCGTCGCAGCGCGCAGCACGGCCGCCGTGAAGCGGTCGTCGGCGTCGATGCGAGCGGTCGCGGCCGCGAGGCGCGCGAGGTCCCGATCGGGTCCGGTCCGGTCGTCGTCGCGGTCAGACATGCGGCGCCTCCTTCTCTATCTCTATCTGCCGGGCGCGGAGCGCGGCGCGGGCGCGCACCAGGCGTTGCTCGACGGCGCCCTCGGAGCAGCCGAGCGCCGCCGCGGCCTCCTTCGCGGGCAGGCCCTCGACGGCGACGAGGACGAGCGCGGCGCGCTCCTGGGGCGGGAGCGCGGCGAGCAGGGCGTCGAGCTCGCGCAGCGCGACGCGCGCCTCGGCGGAGACGAGGCCGTCGAAGCGCGGCTCGGTCGACGCCTCGCGCGGGGTGTCGCGGCGGCGCCGGAGGGCGTCGAGGCAGGCGTTCGTCACGATGCGGTACAGCCAGGTCTCCACCTTCGATCTCCCGTCGTAGCGCCCCTCGCGCAGGGCGCGGTAGGCGTCGACGAACGCCTCCTGCAGGGCGTCCTCGGCCTCGGCGAGGTCGCCGACCAGGCGCGCGGCCAGCCGGTACATCGGCGCGCGCGTGTGCTCGACGATCTGCCGGAAGGCCGCATCATCGCCCCTGGCGACGCGCGCTGCGACGAGCCTGAGGTCGACGATCACGTTCCCTCGCGATTCTGCGCCCATGGCACCGCGCGCGCTACCGGGACGGGCGCTCAGCGGCGCTCGGGGCCTCGCCCGCCGGGCCCGAAGCCGCGCTCGAAGCCGGGCCCGCCAGGCCCGGGGCCGCGCATGCCGGGCCCGGGGCCGCGCATGCCGCCGTGCCTGCCAGGCCCGGGGCCGCGCTCGCCGCGCTCGGGCCTGACCGCGGCCGGCCCCTTCTCGATGCGCTCGGCCAGCGCCTTGCGCTGCGCCTCGTCGAGGATCGGGACGATCGCGGCCAGCGCGCCGACCATGCGGTCCAGGTGCGCCCGCGGGCCCATCTTCTCGCCCGCCGGCGGCCGCGGCAGGAACGCGTTCGCGTCGAAGCGATCCGCGGCGAACGTCTCGAGCCGCGCGCGCATCTCGGCGCGCCTCGCCGCGTGATCTTCCTTCCGCCCGACCCGGTCGGCGTCGCGCGGGCGCGCCGCCTCGAGGGCCTTGTCGATCTGCGCGCGCTGCTCGTCGCGCAGGTCGAGGCCGGCGAGGAGGTGGCCCAGCGGACCGCCGCGCATGCCGGGGCCGCCCATGCCGCCGCGGTGGTGCTCGCCGCCGCGCGGGCCGCGCTTTCCTCGCCCGTCCAACTTCGCGGCGATCGCGTCGACGAGCTGCCGGCGCTGCTCCTTCGTGAGCGTTGCGTGCAGGGTGCTCAGCGCCCCGGCGACGCGGGCGTGGCGCTCCTCGGCCGCGCGGCCGGCGTCGGGGAGCTTCGCCTCGATCGCCGCCCGATCGATCTTGCCGGCGCGCACGCCCTCGGCGAGCGCCGCGAAGACGGCCCCGTCCTTCGGGCGCTCCTTCGCGCCGTCGCGCAGCCCCTCGAGGGCGCCCTCGATCGTCGCTTCCTGCGCGTCGGAGAGGTCGAGCTCGTGGAGCGCCGCGCGCAGGAGGTGCTCGGGGCCGCGCGGCCCGCCGCGATGGCCGCCGAAGCCTTCCCGGGGACCGCCCGCCCTGGGCGGGCCCTTGGCGAGCGCCGCCTCGGCGGCCTCGTCGCTCGGGGACGTGTCGCCCTGCCCCGTCTCCGCCGTGCAACCGGCCGCGCCGACGAGCGCGCCGACGAGCGGCAATATCCCACCAAGCCTCCACCAACGAGACTGCGTCATGGACTCTTCTCCTGTCCTGCGTCGCCCGCGTCGTGCCGAGCGGGTCGTTCATCCCTGTGACGCCGGCGGGGAGGGGGGCCCTACGAGGGCGAGCTACTTTTTCCGGAGGCAAGCTCCGCAGGGAGCCGGGAGAGGCCAGCGCGGGTTGGAACGGGCCCGGCCTTACCGCACGCTGGCGATCAGGTGGGTGCGCGTCCCCTGCGGTGTGGCGACCTCGGCCTCGTCGCCCTCCGACAGGCCCAGCAGGGACGCGCCGAGGGGGCTCGTCGTGGCGAGGGTCTGCAGCTCGACCCCCTGGAACTGGATGCGCTCGCCGCCCGCGGCCGGCAGGAGGAAGTAGAGCGCGCGCCGCTTTCCGCTCTCCAGCTCCACGAGCGCCGAGCTCTCGATGCCCGCGCCAGGGCCGAAGTCGCGCACCGTGACGGCGCCCAGCCTGGCGAGCGCCTGCTCGATCTGGAGCACGCGCTCGCTGTGACCTCGCGCCACGTAGGACGCCTCGGTGGCGCGCATGTCCTTGTCGCCCTCGGCGCGGTTCTCCTCGTGCGTCACGGCGCTCGCGGCGTCGCGCGCCCGCTCGGTGGAGCGCTCGAGCTCACGGGCGAGCTGGTCCTTCAGGGCCGCGAGCAACGCGCGTTTGTCGATGGCCGGTGGCATGGACACGCACACCTTACCAGACGGGATCGCGGCGGTCACTCGACGGTCGTCAGGCGCCGGGCGGCGCCGAGGACAGCCGGGGGGCGCGGCCGCCCTCGGCGCCGCCCGGCGCGCGTCCGTCTCCGCCGGTGCAGAGGAGGAGACGGGAGGCAGCCCGGCTCCTCCGGGAAGGCCGTGCGCCGCGCGCCCGCCCGCCGGCGAGCGGCGCCGAGCGCACACCTGCGCTGATTGCAGCTCTGTGATGGATGCCTCTCGCACAGAGTCGCAGCTCATGGCGCCTTTTCGCGTCGAGATCTCCCCGCTCCTTGCAGAGTTGCAATCCATGCGCGTCTCGAGCGGCGGACTGCCGACGCGCTTATCGTTCGTGTGAATCGAATGTTTCAAGACGGTGACTTGGAAGCACGAAGACGCGGGAAGACGCACGACGACGCTCGAAGACGCCGCAGAACGGCGAGCCGGAGAACCGCTCAGGAATCGTTCAGGAATCTCTTTGCCGGGCTAGGGTGAGTGGTGTAGATTCCTAATCTGCTGCGCCGCTGTTCCGGGCTGGAACGCATCGACACGAGAGCATGGGTGTCGTGCGGCGCCACCGCACAGCCTGGAGCGCGCGCGACATGACGCGAGGCGTCCTGCCGCTGCTCGCCCGGGCTGCGTCCAGATCACTGCACGAGCACACAAGAGGAGAATCGTGAGCCTGTATGCCCAGGAGCGGCTGCGCGTGCTCGTCGTCGACGACGAGCGGAGGATGCTGGACAGCATCGCGGCCATCCTCGACGACGACGTCGATGTCGAGACCTGCACGTCCGCCCACCGGGCCCTCGAGCTGCTGCAGACAGGCCAGTTCCACGTGGTCTGCTCCGACTACAAGATGCCCGGGATGAACGGAGACGAGCTCCTCAAGCGGGTCGCCGGCCTGCCGTTCTACACGAGCTGCCTGCTGATCACCGGCGACGAGGAGTACATCCGCTCCGGCGAGGCTGCCCGCCACTACGTCATCCTCAAGCCGTTCGAGCCCGCCCGGGTCACCCGGATCGTCCTGGAGCTCGCGCGCCTCGCCCACGCGCGGCGGTCCGCGGACGCCTCCTCGGCGCGCGAGGCCGCCGCGCCCGCCTCGAAGACGAGGCGGGCCGCGCCGTCGCTCAGGCCGCGGGAGGCCCAGGACGCGCCGGCGTCCTCGCAGCGCGAGCGGGTGAGCTCGTACCCGCCCCCGTCCTCCCGCGCGGCGTCGAGCTACCTGGACACGGTGCGGGGCGGAGACGCTGGGCTCCCGGCCCGGACCCTCAAGTGATCGACCGCGGCGGCGAACGCGGCACCCGAGGAGGCCATCCCCCACGATGACGAGCCGAGATCCGCTCGGCGCGGTGGAGCAGACCGCGACGGCCGAGGAGATCGTGGCCACGCTGCGCCACGATCTGCGCAATTGCTTCGGGACGATCCGCAATGCGGCGTTCTTCCTCCGGCGCAAGGTCGCCCGGGAGCAGGCCTTTCGGGACGACCCGCGGGTGGAGCAGTTCCTCGACGTCATCGACGAGGAGGCGATCGCGGCGAGCGCGCTCGTCGACGGCGCCGTCGACGCGAACCCGAGCCTCAGGCGGCGGCCGGTGAGCGCGAGCGCCCGCGCGTGCGTCCTCACGGCGGCGGCCTGCGCGCGCATCGCCGAGCCGGCGATCCGCGTCGACGTCGACGCGGCGGAGGGCGTGGTCGAGCTCGATCCGGCCGAGCTCGCCCTGGCGGTCCGGTGCCTCGTCGAGAACGCGGCGGAGTCGATGCCCGGGGGCGGGGTGGTCACGCTGCGCGGGAGCGTGGCCGGCGCGCGTTACCGCATCGAGGTCGGCGACGCGGGGACGGGCGTGCCCGAGGAGGAGCGGGAGGCGATCACGCGCCCGTTCTACACCACCAAGCCGGGCCGCCTCGGGCTCGGGCTCAACATCGCCGGGCGCGTGGCGCGCCGCTATTTCGGGGCGCTCACCGTCGGCCGCGGCGCGCCCTCGGGCACGCTGGCCTGCATCGAGCTGCCCCTCGCTCTTCCGCCCGAGCCGCCCGGCGGGGGCGCCGAGGAGCGGCTGTGACGGCGCGCGCGGCCGAGGCGCCGCGATGAGCATCCGGGCCGCCCTCTCGCTGATCTTCGCCGTGGCCGCGGCCGTCGTGCTGCTCGCGACCGGCGCGCTCCACGTCACGTCCGCCAGCATGACGCGGCTCCAGCGGCGCGCCGAGCTGTCGTACGAGGGGCTCACCCGCCACGTCACGCTCGCCAACCACGCCGGCCGCTACATGCGGGAAGCCGCGGAGATCTCCCTCGGCGGCGGCGACACCGAGGAGCTCCATCACCTGGCCGGGCTCGTCGCGCGGGACCTGGCCGCGGCGGAGGCGCTCGAGCGGGCGCGGGCGCCGCTCGAGCGGGCGCGGGAGCCGCTCCAGTGGGCGTGGGCGCCGCTCGAGCGGGCGCTGATCGAGGGCGAGCGCGGCCCCGAGGCGCTGCGCGAGGCGCAGGAGGGCGACGAGGGCCTGCGCCGGATGCGCGCGAGCTTCGCGACGATCGCCGGAGGCGTGGACCACGTGTCCCGCATGGCGAGCGCCGGGGACCTGGCGGCCTACCGGAGGTTCGTGGAGCGCCCCGAGGCCGAGTACGAGGAGGGGTTCGTGCCCCAGATCGACGCGGCCATCGCCGACGCGCGGCGCGACGTCGCGCGGAACGCGGAGGAGGCGGGCCGCGCAGGCGCCAGGATCAGGATCGCGAGCACCGCGCTGATGACGGCGGCGCTCGTGCTCCTCGTCGTCCTCCTCGGCGGGCTCCTGCGCTCGATGGCGCGCGGGTTCGGCGCGCTCGCGGAGTGCTCGCGGCGCATCGCCGGAGGCGACCTCGATTACCCGCTGCCCGACCTGGGAAAGCACGAGTTCGGGCGCATGGGCACGGCGCTCCGCCACATGGCCGAGAGCTTGCGCGAGGCCCAGGCGTCGAGCGTGCGCGTCGAGCGGCTCGCGGCGATAGGGCAGCTCGCGGCGAGCGTCGGGCACGAGCTCCGCAACCCGCTCGGCGCCATCCGGAACGCGACGCACTACCTCAAGAAGCGCCTCGCCGGGACCGAGGTCGGCGCGGAGCCGCGCGTCGCCCAGCTCCTCGGCCTGATGGAGAAGGAGCTGCTCTCGTGCAACCGGATCATCGGCGATCTCCTGGACTTCGCGCGTGAGCGCAGGCTCCGCCGCACCGCCTGTCCGCTAGCGCCCCTGGTGGACGACGCCATGTCGGTCGTCGCGCCGCCCGCGCACGTGCGCCTGGAGAACCTCGTGCCGGCGGCGCTGCCGGTGCCGAGCCTCGACAAGGACCAGTTCCGGCAGGTGCTCGTGAACCTGATCCAGAACGCGGCCGAGGCGATCCCGGTCGAACGCGAAGGGTGGGTGCGCGTGGTTGGACGGGTATGTGACGAGGCCGTGAGCCTCGAGGTGGCCGACAACGGGGAGGGGATCGAGGAGGAGCACCTCGCGAAGATCTTCGAGCCGCTCTTCAGCACGAAGCTGAAGGGGACGGGCCTCGGGCTCGCGATCACCGCCGGGATCGTCCGCCTGCACGGCGGCACGATCGCGGTGGAGAGCGCGCCCGGCGCGGGGACGACGTTCACCATCCGGTTGCCGCGCGCCGCGGCGCCGGAGGTACACTCCTCCATGCAGCCCGCGTGACAGCGGAGGGAGACGGCCGTCGATGCAAGGGACCGGACCGGTGCTCGTGGTGGACGACGAGGAGGGGATGCGCGCCACGCTCGCCGCGAACCTCGAGCTCGAGGGGTACGAGGTCGTCGAGGCGCGGGACGGGGCGCACGCGCTCGAGCTCGTGAGGCAGCGGCGCTTCGCGCTCGTGCTGAGCGACGTGAGGATGCCCGGCCTCGACGGCGTCGCGACGTTCCGGGAGATCAAGCGGCTCCAGCCGGAGCTCACGGTGGTGCTGATGACCGGCTTCGCGCGCGAGCAGCTCATCGAGCAGGGCATCGGCGAGGGCGTCTACGCGGTCATCTATAAGCCGTTCTCGATGGAGCACCTCATGCGGATCATCGCGCGGGCCCTCTCGTCGCGCGGCGTGCTCGTGGTGGACGACCTCCCCGCGGTCGCGGAGTCGATCGTGGCGGGGCTCACGGCGGCCGGGCTGCGCGCGGAGGCCGCGTACGACGGGCACACGGCCATCCAGCGCGCGCGGGACGCGGCGGTCGACGTGTGCGTGCTCGACCTGCGGATGCCGTCCCTGGACGGCGTGAGGACCCACGAGCAGATCCGGCGGCTGAGCCGGGGGATCACGGTGATCGCGATGACCGGCCACGCGACGCCGGAGATGATCCACGCGTTCACGAGCCAGGGCGGGTACGCCTGCCTCCACAAGCCGTTCGAGGTGCGCGAGCTGATGCACACGATCGCGCGCGCCCGGAGCGACCCGGGGACGTGCTGAGGGCCGCGGGACATGGCGCCGGGCAGGGGCGGGCGCTCCGCCCTGCCCGGCCGCGACCGCGCGGGCGGAGGAGGGCGGCGTGAGCGTGACCGTGCTCCTCGTCGACGACGACGCGTCGTCCCGGTTCGTGCTCGCGACGCTCCTGGAGGACGAGGGCTTCCAGGTGGAGGAGGCCGGCTCGTTCGCCGAGGCCGGGCGGAAGATCGCGGCGGAGGGCGCGCGGTACGACCTCGCGCTGCTCGATCAGAACCTCGGCGACGGCCACGGCACCGATCTCGTGGCGCTGCTGCGGGCGCGCCTGCCGCGCGCGAAGGCGGTGCTGATCAGCGGCAGCGGCGACGAGGCCCTCGGCGACGCGCCCCCGCCGGACGCGGTGCTCTCGAAGGGGATCGGCTTTCCGGATCTGCTCGATCGGATCCGGCAGCTGCTCGGCTGACGCGTAGGCGCCGTGCGCGCCGGCGCCGCGCCCTCCGATGCGGCGCGGGCTCGCGCGGCGCGAGACGGCCGCGCGCGCGGCGTCACGCGACGCCGAGCAGCGCCTTGCCCACGATGTCGCGGATCGCGGGGCCGGACAGGGCCATGATGGGGCCGCTCATCGCGTCGCGCAGGTGGCGCTCGATGGGGCGGCTGCGCATGTACCCGGCGCCGCCGGCGATCTCCAGGGCCGAGGTGGCGATGGCCACCGCGGCCTCGTTGGCCACCACCTTGGACTGCAGCTGCAGGAGGCCGTAGCTCGGGTCGCCCGCGTCCAGGGCGGCGGCGGTGCGCATGGCGAGGGCGCGCGCGGCCTCGAGGCGCAGGCTCATGTCGGCCACGGCGAACTGCACCCATTGCAGCTCGGCGATGGGCCGGTCCCCCGGCGGCAGGACCCGCTCCTTGGCGTAGGCCACGGCCGCGGCCATGGCGGCCTCGGCGATGCCCACGGAGAGCCAGCCGAGGCCGTTGGGGATGGGGTTGGGCGCCGTGGGATCGACCGCGAGCCGCCGCGACTCGGGCAGGAGCGTGCCCTGGAAGCGGACGATCTGGCTGCGCGTGGCCCGCATGCCGAGCGTGTCCCAGACGGGCTCGATGGCGATCGAGTCGTCCTTCTCGATGAGGAAGAACGCGGGCTGGCCGTCGCAGACCGCGGCCGTGAAGAAGAAATCCGCGTGCTCGCACCCGGTGACGAAGCGCTTCTCGCCGGTCAGGCGATAGCCGCCCTCGGCCTTCTGGGCCACCTGGCGCGGCACGAGGAACATGTTGCCGCTGGTGGGCTCGGAGAGCGCGTTGCCGACCCACGCGCCGCGGCGGATCGCCTGCTCGAAGCGGGACCGCTCGCCGGGGTCGACCAGGGCGCGGTACACCGACATGGCGCCCTGGTGCATGAGCCACGCCGTGGCGAACGACGCGTCGCCCCGCGCGAGGAGCGCGACGATGCGGCCGAAGGTGAGCCACGAGCAGGGCGCACGGGCGGCGTCGTCGCCCGCGGCCCCGCCGAGCAGCGCCGTGTTGATCGGGGAGCGGATCGTGGCGGCCAGCCCCTCGACCGGGAAGGTGGCGTCCCGGTCGTGCCGGGCCGCGTGCTCGGCGAGGACCGCCGAGATCCGCTCGGCCTCGGCGAGGAGCTCGCCGGCCTGACGTGCGTCGTTCTTCTCTGCATTCATGAGGTCGTTCCTCTGTGGCTGCGAGGCATTGAGTTGGTTGTTTGTCAACGAAGCCGGGTGTACAGAGCGTGGCGCTCCGGCGGCCCGCCGCGGCGGGCCCTCAGACCCGGCGCAGCCGCTCCGCCGCGCGCTCGAGCGTCTCGTCCCGCTTGGCGAAGCAGAACCGCAGGACGGGCCCGGGCTCCACGCCGGAGAGGAACGGGGAGATCGGGATCGCGGCGACGCTGTGCTCGCGGAGGAGGCTCCGCGCGAAATCGGCGTCTCGCTCCGTCGTGATCTCGGAATAGTCGACGAGCTGGAAATACGTGCCCTCACACGGCAGCGGGCGGAGCCGCGAGCCCTCGATGAGCTTCAGGAAGAGATCCCGCTTCGCCTGGTAGAACGGCGCGAGATCGGCGGCGAGCGGGTCGCGCGTCACGACCTCGGCATACGCGTGCTGGATGGCGCCGTTCACCGCGAACGTCACGAACTGGTGCACCCGCTGGATCTCGGCCGAGAGCGCCTGCGGCGCCGCGCAATAGCCCACCTTCCAGCCGGTCGTGTGGTACGTCTTGCCGAAGGAGCTGATGACGACGGAGCGATCCGAGAGCTCCGGGTACCGCGCGAGGCTCTCGTGCCGGCGCCCGTCGAAGAGGATGTGCTCGTAGACCTCGTCGCCGACGACGAGGACGTCCCGCCCGTCCACGACGCGGGCGAGCTCCCGCATGTCGTCGGCCGACAGCGCCGTTCCGGTCGGGTTGTGCGGTGAGTTGATGAGCAGGAGCCGCGTGCGCGGGGTGATCGCGCGCCGCACCTCGTCCCAGTCGACGCGGTACTCCGGAAAGCGGAGCGTGACGAACACGGGCGTTCCGCCGTTCAGCAGCACGGCCGGCGCGTACGAGTCATAGCAGGGCTGGAACAGGATGACCTCGTCCCCGGGGCGGACGAAGGCCGTGATCGTGCTGAAGATGCCCTCGGTGGCGCCCGAGGTGATCGTGATCTCGGTCGCCGGATCGTAGCGGCGGCCATAGAGCCGCTCGATCTTCATCGCGAGCGCCTCGCGCAGGGCCAGCGCGCCGGGCATGGGGGCATACTGGTTGTGGCCGGCGCGCATGTGGCGGGCGACGGCCTCCACCAGCTCCGGCGCGCAGTCGAAATCCGGGAAGCCCTGCGACAGGTTGATGGCGCCGTGCTCGTTCGCGAGCCGCGTCATCACCGTGAAGATGCTGACGCCGGTCGACGGCAGCTTCGATGGGAGCGCGGGCGTGGTCATGGCAGGTCCTATATCACCCCTTCAGCCCGGCCGTGCTCCCCGGCGGCGCGCCGCGGAGCGCGGGGGCCGCGACCGCTGCCGCCGACACCAGCCTGGCTCGAGGCCGGCGCTCCGCCCGAGGCCGGCCACCGGCTTCGCGCCGGCGAGCCGCGCCCGTGATAGCGTGCCTGCCGCCGGCGCGGGGGGCGGCGCTCCGTTCCTCTCCTCTGCGCGCGGCGGAGAGAGGGGGACACCGTGCGGCTGAAGGACAAGATCGCGCTCATCACCGGGGCGAGCAGGGGAATCGGGAGGGCCAGCGCGCTCGCGCTGAGCCGGGAGGGGGCCGTCGTGGTCGGCGTGGCGCGCAACGCGGCCGATCTGGCGGCGCTCGAGCGGGAGCTCCGCGAGGCGGGCGGACGCGGGCGGATGATCGAGGCCGACGTCACCCGCGCGGCGTCCGTCGCCGCGTGCGTGGAGGAGGCCGTCCGCCAGCTCGGGCGGGTCGACATCCTCGTCAACAACGCGGGCATCGGCGGATACCGGCCCTTCCTCGAGTGGTCGGAGGACGACTACGACCGCATCATGGCGACGAACGTGAAGGGGACGTGGCTTTTCTGCCGCGAGGTGATCCCCCACATGCGCCGCCAGGGCGGCGGCCACATCATCAACGTCGCCAGCGTCGCCGGCCTGCAGGGCTATCCGAGCGAGGCCATCTACTGCGCCTCCAAGTTCGCGCAGATGGGCCTGACCCAGGCGCTCGATCGCGAGTTCTGGCAGGACAACATCAAGGTGAGCGCCGTCTGTCCGGGCGGCGTCGAGACCCACTTCGCCCTCGGCGACGGGCGCACCGCCGGCTCGGAGCGCATGCGCGGCTTCTCCACGCCGGAGGACGTGGCCGAGGCCGTGGTGCTCGCCGCGCTGCCGCGGGACCGCTCGCGCATCGTGCAGATCGTCATGCGGCCCATGAACGAAGCCACGTAGCGCGTGGGCTCGCCTCGCGCGCCGCCGCGCGCGCTCAGACAGCGGCGCGCGGCCTCGCCAGCGTCTCCCATGCCGCCATCGCGCAGTCGACGATCGCCTGGAGCGCCTCGCGCGAGGCGCCGTCGCGGGCTTGCAGGGAGAGGCCCTGGAGCACGGTGGTGTAGAAGGCGGCGAGCGCCGCCGTGTCGGTGCCCGCCGGCAGGTCGCCCTCGGCGACGCCGCGATCCAGCCGGCGCCGGAGCGCGTCGAGCGCCGCCCGCCGGCACCCGGCGAGGTAGGCGCGCACGCGCTCGTTCTCCGGCGTGCCGAGCGTCGCGGCGAGCACGATCATGCAGCCGCTCGGCTTGCCCGGCGTCGCGTACCCCTCCACGTTGCCGCGCAGCATCGCCTCGACCGCCCCGCGCGCCGTCGGCTCGTCGCTCATGGCCCGGCTCGTCGCCGCGCCCTCGACCTCGCTGTAGAGCGCCACGGCCTCGCGAAACAGCGCCTCCTTGCAGCCGAACGCGGCGTAGAGGCTCGGCGAGTTGATGCCCATCGCGGCCGTGAGATCGCTGAGCGAGGTGCCCTCGTAGCCCCGCTCCCAGAACACCTCCATCGCCCGCCGCAAGGCGGCGTCTCGATCGAAGCTGCGAGGGCGACCCCGTCCGACCATCATCGAGACCTTTCTGTATTTCTGTGACGATCGATAAAAAACCGATTGACCACCGGTCACTGGACAGCGTATACGTTCTGTATCGATCTGTACAGAAAAGAGGTTCACGTGGCGGAATTCGCAGGCAAGGTGGCGCTGGTGACCGGGGGCAGCCGTGGGATTGGCGCGGCGATCGTCAAGCGGCTGGCGCGGGGCGGGGCGGATGTGGCGCTGACGTACGTGAGCGCCGCGGACAAGGGGCGCTCGGTGATCGCCGATGTCGAGGCGGCGGGCCGGCGGGGGATGGCGATCGCGGCGGACACCGCGGATCCGGCTGCGATCGTCGCCGCGGTCGATCGGACGGTGGCCGAGCTCGGCAGGCTGGACATCCTCGTCAACAACGCCGGTGTCGCCATCATGGCGCCGCTCGAGGCCGTGACGCTCGCGGACCTGGACAAGACGCTGGGGATCCATGTGCGGGGCGTCTTCCTCGCCTCGCAGGCCGCGGCGCGGCACATGGGCGCTGGCGGGCGCATCGTCAGCATCGGCAGCTGCCTCGCCGACCGGGTGCCGGGGCCGGGAATCACGCTGTACTCCATGAGCAAGACCGCGCTTGTCGGCCTCACGAAGGGCCTCGCCCGCGATCTCGGGCCGCGCGGGATCACCGCCAACCTGATCCAGCCCGGCCCGATCGACACGGACATGAACCCGGCCAACGGCGCTGGAGCGGATGGGCAGCGGAGCATGCTCGCGCTCGGTCACTACGGCAACACCGACGACATCGCCGCCACGGTCGCTCACCTTGCCGGCGAAGGCGGGCGCTTCATCACCGGAGCGACGATCACCATCGACGGCGGGTTCACGGCCTGAGGGGGGCCGCGCGGCCCGCCATGGCGCTGGTCGCGCGGCCACCAGGGCGACTCCAGGGAGGTACGGCGCGGTGCCGTCGAGTTGTCCCAGGAGCATCGGTATCTGCCGACATTCGGCATTTCGCGGCGCCGGCGTCGGCAAGCGAGATCGCAGCTCGATTCGACCTCTGAGCGCAGCCCGCCATGGCGCCGCCACCCCGCGTGGACGCCGTCTACCAGCGCACGGTCGCGGAGCTCCGGGCGCGCGGCAGCGTGCTCTGGCTGGTGTTCGCCCCGCTGGCGCGGGACGCGACCGCGGCGGCGCTGCGGGAGGTCGTCGCGGAGATCCACGCGGGGGCAAAGGCCGCGGCGGAGCGGGCCGAGCTGTACACGGCGCTCCTGGTGATGGCCGCCATCGATCCCTGGCGGCATAATCTGCGGAAGGAGCTCATCGACATGGTGGAGGACAAGGAAGAGGGGCTGCTGCGGCGCACGCCGATCATCGGAGAGATGAGCATCGAGGCCGAGCGACGAGGCGAAGAACGAGCGCAGGAGGCGATCGCAGAGCTGCTCGGCCGCCTCTTCGCGCGGCGGATCGGGCGACGGCCGACGGCTGACGAAGCGCGTTCGATCCTCGAGCGAGCCCGAGCGAACGGTCCGGGGGAGGTCACGGATGCCTTGCTCGATCTCGAGGGCGAGGCGCTGGTCCGCTGGCTCGCGGAGCCGATTCGCCACTCGTGAGCTCCCGCGAGAGGCGTGAAGATCGGGCGCGTGGCAGCCGAGCGTCGCCCCGCTCGGGACGACGCATATCAGGCCGGCCGCGCCGCCCTCAGAGCGACTCCAGGTAAGCGACCAGGGCGCGCCGATCGCCGGCCGACAGGTGGGCCGTGTGGCCCATGGAGCCGTCCACCCCCTCGACCAGCGCGAGCAGCGTCGGGTAGCGGCCGTCGTGGTAGTACGGCGCGGACCGGCCGACGAAGCGCAGCGAGGGCGTCTCGAAGGAGCGCTCCGTCTCGAAGCGCGTCGCGCTCCGCACGTCGTGCCGCGCGCCGTCGGTGGTCAGCTCGTCGCCGACATGGCAGCTCGAGCAGCCCGCCTCGCGGGCGTGGAAGATCTCGTCGCCGCGCGCGGTGAGGGCCGCGCGGGCGCCGGCCGCCGCGGCTGCTGTCTCGGCGGTCGCCGCTTCTGCGGCGCCGGCCGGCGCCGCCGCGAGCGCGGCGCGCTCCTCGGCCGTGAGGACCGCCGCCTCGGCCGGCGGATCCATGCCGCGGAGGTACGCGAAGAGGGCGTCGCGCTCCTTCGCGCTCAGGCCGGTGCCCGCGAGCCGGGACATGGTGCGGGCGAAGTGGCTCTCCAGGTCCTTCTTGTCGCCCTCCCAGCCGTATGGCGCGGTGCCCTCGAGCCGCCCCATGAGCATCGGCGTCTGGCGCGGCCCCTCCGGCGTCGACCAGGTGAGCGCGTCGTCGCGGCCGTCGGGGTGGCAGCTGGCGCAGGCGCGGCCGTCGAACGCGACGCGACGGCCGCCGGCCGCATGGAACAGCCGCTGGCCCTCCGCGCGCTGCTCGTCGAGGCGCGACGCGCGGGGCAGGGGGATGACCGGCAGCTCGCCCGCGAGCTCCTTGCCGCTGGCGCCGATCGCGGTCGGCTCCGGATCGCGCGCGGCGGGCAGGATCGTCAGCGCGCCGTCGAACCGGGAGAAGACAACGGCGCGCCGGCGCGCGCCGTCGACCGCGATGGCGGTGGGCCCGGCGCCCACGCGGGCGCGGAAGATCTCGCGTTCCCGCGCCGATCCGGTCCGCTGCGGCTTGCCGGGGATCTGGGCGCGGGCGTCGTAGGCGATCACCTCGTCGTGGCCGAGGCACGCGACGAGCAGGACGTCGTCCCCGGGCTCGATCGCTGCAGCGCGCGGGAGCCGGCAGCCGCGGAGCCCGAGGTGGGTCGAGACCGGCGGGACGTCCGCGCGTTCGCCCATCGCGTCGACGACGGCGATGTGCTCGATCACGGTGTGGACGAGCGCGCTGCCGTAACCGCCGGCGCCTGTCGCGGGCCCCGGATCGACGAGCGCGATGGGCGCGAAGACCGCGCCGCTCGCCGCGCGCGCCAGCGCGAAGCCCTGGGAGCCGCGGCGATCCACGCTCACCGTCGGGCGGCGCATCTGGAACGGCGTCCCGTCCTCGAAATCGAAGGGCACTTTCCGTGAGGGCCCGCTCGAGCTGCGGGGGAAAGGCTTGGCGAGCTTCGACGTCGATCTCGGGGCGCGCCGCTCCACCCCGTCGGTCGACAGCTCGCGTGCGCCGGTCGGCGCGCCGCCTTCGCCGAGCGTCACGACGCTGATGCGGCCGCCGACCGCGTGGGAGACGAACGCGCGCCGGCCGTCGCTCGACGCGACGACCGCGCTGGGATCGCGGGCGAGCGGGAGCTCGCCGGTGCGCCGGAGGTCGGCTGTCGCGAGGCTGGTGAGCGCGTGGCCCCAGCGGCTCGCGACGAGCAGCGTGGCGCGGTCCGGCGTCATCGCGAGGCCCACCGGCTCGCTCGCCACGGGCACCAGACACCTTCGCTGGAGCGGGGCGGCAGGGCCCACCGGCTCCAGCACCTCGAGCAGGGCGCGGTCGCGCAGCGAGGCCACGACGCGGCCGTCGCCCAGCACGATCACCTGGGCGGGCCGGCCAGCGAGCGGCGTGCGCGCGAGCGCGGCGCGTGCGTCGATGTCGACGGTGTGGAGGGCGGCGTCGTCCTCGTCGGCGACGAACGCGAGGGTGCGCCCGCCGAGGTTTGCGAGGGCGACGCCGGAGCCGGCGTGCGTCGCGTCGAGGGGCGCGGGCGCGGGGCCCGCCGCTCGCCGGGCGCAGGTGGGCCGCGGCGGCGCCTCCGCCGCGGCAGGGGGGCTGGGCGGCGGCGCCGGGGCCGGGTCGCGCGGGGAGGGGGTGCAGGCGAGGGCGAGGAGGGCGAGGGCGGTCGGAGCGGCGGCTCTCATGCCTGGACCGTCGGCCCAGCGGGCGAGAGTGTGACAGGGGCGCCGCCGCGGGATGGTCGCTCGCCGTGCCTGGCCGGAGCGCCGGACAGGCGGGGGTGAGCGGCCTGCTCGGACCCCGGCTCAATCCGCGTGATAGATGACGCGTTCCCAGTCAGGAGGCGAGTCGTTCAGGTCGTTGTCTCCGCAGCGGTAGCCGACGTCGAGCGCTCCCTCCATCGGTTGCCCGTTGATGCAACTTGATTGCATTAACGCCGTGCCCCATGGCATCATGGCTCGCGAGACTTCGTCGCGGCATGGTGGCTCATGTCGCGGCGCCCACCACGGAAGGCCAGACAAGACGTGATGACGACAACGACCGCTGAGGAACACGAGAATTTCGCATCGCCGCGCGCGGCGCCAGCCAGCTCGACGCGCGTCGTGACGGAGCTCGTCGACCTGGCCGAGCTCGCGGCGCCCGAGGTGAGCGTCTGCGTGCTGCGGCGGGGCGTCGACCCCGACGTGGACGGCTTCGTGCGCGAATGGCTGCTGCCACGGCCGCTCGCCGAGGCGCTGAGCGTCGATCCGGTCGCGCCCGACCTCGCGGCGCTGGCTGCTGGAGCACCCCCCTCGCCCGGTCGTGAAGCCTTCCTCGAGGACGTGCGCGGGCTGATATCGCTCTTCGCGGATCTCACGGGCTGCCCGCGGGTCGGCCTGCGGCTCGCGCGGCTCGACAAACCCATGTGCCCTCGTCTGCACGCGGACATGGTGACCGTCCGCCTGGTGACCACCTATGTCGGGCCTGGGACGGAGTGGGCAGAGCACGCGGCCGTCCGGCGCGACCGGCTCGGACACCGCGCGAACGGCCTCCCCGACGAGGTCTCCGGCGTGCTGCGCGCCGGCGCGCGCCTCCGCCGGATGGAGCCGTTCGACGTCGGGCTGCTCAAGGGAGAGGCGTGGCCGGGCAACCAGGATCGCGGCGCGGTGCACCGGTCGCCCCCCGGAACGTCGCCGCGTGTCGTCGTGACGCTCGACGCCCTCGCCTGAATCCGCGGCTACGCCGTCAGCTGTACGTCGCCGTGATGGTCGCAGTGCCCGCCGTGCGGGTGGTGCAAGTGGCCGTCGACGAGGAAGTCCACGTGATCTCCATGAGGAACAGCGGGGTGCCCGCAGTTGTCTCCGTGCGCGTGCTTCACGTCGTGCCCTGAGCACGCGTGGTTCGGGGTGCACTGTGCAGGGTTCTCCTCGTTCACCGAGAGGACGTGCTCGTCGACATGGTCGTCATGCCGGTGGTGCAAGTGGCCATCGTGCAGGTAGTCGACGTGGTCACCGTGACGTATCGCCTGGTGTCCGCACGCCTGGCCGTGATCGTGCGCATGCTCATCGTGCGTCGCGTGGTCCTTCATCCTGGTCTCCTTGTCGAGCGCGGGAAAACGCACAGCTCTGAAAGGTGATGAGGCTGATTGCATCAACCCCTGAAGCACGACTCCTCGGCTGGCAGACACGAGAAATTGGGCTCCAGGTGACCAAACCTACCCGCACGGCGTGCGGTAGTCATCGAAAATTCTTGTGAAACGGCAATCACCTGGTCAAGCCCGGCTCCCGGCCAGCCTTGCCGCTACTCCACCTGCCAGAGCACGACCGTGCCGGAGGCGTCTGCGCCGAGGAGCCCCGCGTGCGCGGGGTGCCAGGCGAGCGCGGTGACCTTGTCCTCCAGGAACGCGTAGCGCACCGGCCTGGCGAGCCGCCGCGGCTCCCAGAGCAGCACGCCGTGGTCCTGGGCGCCGCTCGCGAGCACCCCCTTGCGCGGGCTGAACGCGAGCTGGAGGCACGTGTCTTGATGACCTTCGAGCTCGATTGGACGGGTGCCCTCGGGGCCTTTGCCCGAGAAGTCCCAGACCGTGACCGCCGGGGCGCCGCCGGTCGCGAGCAGGCGCGACTGCGCGTCCCACGCGAGCGCCTTCGGCTTCGCGGGATACCCGCGCATCTCGGAGTCCTGCCCGGTCGAGAGGCGCCAGAAGTGCACCGACCGGTCCTGGCTGCCGCAGGCGATGACCTTCCCGTCGGGGCTCCACGCCATCGACACGAGCGAGCCCTGCCAGGCGAGGTGGCGCGACGTCGCACCGGCGGCGATCGACCAGAGATAGACGCCTCCGTAACACGCCGCGGCGAGCTCGGCGCGGCCCTCCCGCCAGGCGAGCGCGGCGACCGTGCTGGGCAGCGGCTCCGTCTCGACGACCGGCTCGCCGCGCTCGGTCCAGACGCGCACCGTCCGCCCCGAGCCGGTGGCCAGGCGCTCGCCGCCGGGCGCCCACGCCACGTGCTCGACCCACGCCGCCCCGCCGGGGAGCTCGGCCACGAGGGCGCCGCTGAGGTCGAAGAGGCGCGCCTTCTCATCCTGGCCGCACGTGGCCAGGCGGGCTCCGGAGGGGGAGAACCCGAGCGCGAGGATCCCGTTCGGGTGCGCCTCGGCGCGCCAGCGCACCGCGCCGGTCTGCAACTCGACGGCGAGCACCGTCCCGGCGCCGGTCCCGATCGCGCACAGGCTGCCGTCGGGCGTCACGCTCATCGCGACGACATGGTCTCCCGCCGAGAGCCGCCAGCGCGGCGGGAGCTCGGTCTTGCCGCGCGGCGCCCGCGCCGTCACGCCAGGCATCGCTGGAACCCCCGGGTCAGCTGCTTGCGGTCCAGGTCGCGGCCGATGAACACGAGATCGCTGGCGCGGCGCTCGTCTCCCCAGGGCCGATCCTCGCGCCCGTCGAAGAGCATGTGAACGCCCTGGAACACGAAGCGGTTCTCGGAGCCGCGGAGGTTCAGGATGCCCTTCATCCGGAAGATGTCCGCGCCCTTCTCGCGCAAGAGCTCCGAGACCCATCGGGTCAGCCGCTCGCGGTCGACGGCGCCCTCGAGGTGGATGCCGACCGAGCTCACCTGCTCATCGTGGCTGTGCCCAGCCGCGAACTCGCGCGCCACCGCTGGCTCCACGGCGCCGGCCGACTCCAGCCGCGCCCGGAACTCGCTCGGGGCGTGCTGCAGATACAGGCCGTAACGCCCGCTCTTCGGCGCGTTGAGCCGGAACCGCATCGTCCCCGGATCGCGCAGGGCGAGCCTGGAGGGGTGGTCGCCGATCAAGAGGCTACCCCCCGGCGCGACGCGCGCCGCCGGCTCCGCCCAGAGCCGCACGGCGCGCTCGGCGGCCTCGCGCGCGCCCGGATCGACCGCCGGCTCGAGCGGCAGGACCACGACGTCCATGCACTCGTCGGGGCCTGGCTCCAGGACGAGCTCGCAGCCGCCCTCCGCGAGGTCGAACGCGAAAGCCCACTCGAACGGGTACTCGGGCTCCAGGAAGGCCGGCTTCTGGGCGAGCGCGCGGTCGAGATCGAAGCCACCCACGCCGAGCACGTCGGCGATCGGCACGTCGGCGTTCGTCGCGCGGAGCACGCGGGCCAGCGTGTTCATGCCGCGCAGCCGCCGCTCGAGGGCGTCGAGCTCGCGCTCGGTGACGAGGTCGGCCTTGTTGAGCACGAGCACGTCCGCGAAGGCGACCTGCTCTTTGCACTCGCTCGAGTCCTCGAGGTGCAGATGGATGTGCTTCGCGTCGACGAGGGTGACGATGGCGTCGAGCGCGAACAGCTCGCGGACGTCGTCATCGACGAAGAACGTCTGGGCCACCGGCCCCGGATCGGCCAGGCCCGTGGTCTCCACGAGCACATGGTCGAATTTGTCCTTCCGCTTCATGAGGGCGCCGAGGATGCGGATGAGGTCGCCACGCACGGTGCAGCAGATGCAGCCGTTATTCATCTCGAAGACCTCCTCGTCCGCGTTGATGACGAGGGCCTGGTCTATGCCGATCTCTCCGAACTCGTTCTCGATGACGGCGATGCGCTTGCCGTGGTTCTCCGTCAGGATGCGGTTGAGGAGCGTGGTCTTGCCTGCTCCGAGGAAGCCGGTGAGCACGGTGACGGGGATCTTGCCTTGATTCATGGGGCCCTTCGAGTTCCGGGGTTCGTTCGTGACGGGGGGCGAGGGGTCATTGCGCCCCTGCGCCGAAGAGGGCATCGGCTCCGACCACCACGCCGGTCGCGATGCCGAGCAGCGCCGCCGTGACGATCGAGAAGCGGCGCGGCGCTCCTCCTCGCGTCAGCGTCCACCCGATGGGCCATGACAGGATCACCGTCAGCGCGATCATGCCGGCGACGGTGCCCAGGCCGAAGAGCGCAAGGTACGCCGCGGCCCAGAGCCGCGAGGGGATGCTCGCCGTCGCGAGCAGGGCGATGCCCGCGGAGCCCGCCAGGCCGTGAACGAGGCCGATGGCGATGGACCTCGCGTGCGCGGCGCCGCCGTGACCGGGCGCCGGCGCTCGTCGCTGCGGGCGGACGAGGTGCCATGCGCCGAGCGCGATCAGCATGAACGCGACGAGGATCTCGGCCGCCCTCTCGAAGGGCGCGGGGATGCGCAGGCCGAGGAGGACGACGATCAGCCCTACGCCGAGGAAGGTGGCGGAGTGGCCGAGCCCCCAGAGCGCCGCGATGAGCGCGGCGCGGCGCGGCCCACGCTCGCGCTGGAGCAACGTGGCGACGACGACGAGGTGGTCGGCGTCCGTGGCGTGGCGCAGGCCGAGCCCGAGCCCGAGGAGCAGCGCTGACACGCCAGTCACGGCCGCCCTCCGGCGCGGTGCGCGCGACGCGCCGCCTCGAGGTGAAGCTCTGCTGCGTCCGAGGACGCCCTGGGGACCGCGCCGCGGCCGACGCGCGGCGCAGCTTCCGTGTTCGGGTGCATGGCGTCCGCGTAGCCGACCTCCGGGTTATTTGCAACTAATTTGCAATAGTATCTCTGGTCGAGTAGCTACCTCGTTTGCGGCTCTCGATCAGCACGCCTTTCACGACGCTCCTGGCTGCCAAGCTCAGCTTGAGGATTCACGCCAGCCATGCTACCGCTCCACGATGCGTGGGAGCCGCACGACGGGGCCGGCTCGGAGCACGAGGCGATCCACGCGTCGGGCCCGCATCGACGCTGAATGGTTCCTGGATCGGAGGAGCAAGCATGTCAGATGCTCTAGGAGAGCTCGTCAAGCCCGTGATCGTCGGCCGTTCCAGCTCGCACTTCACGCGCGTCACGCGGATCTTCGCCGTGGAGATGGGGGTCGACTGTTCGCTCGAGGTCGTGCGGGACCTCATGTCGTCCAACGCGGCGGACTACGGGGGAAACCCCGCGCTCAAGATGCCTGCTCTCCGGACATCCCGCGGCGTGTGGTTCGGCGCGCTCAATATCTGCCGCGAGCTGTCGCGGCAATCGAAGCGCGCGGTACGCACGGTATGGCCGGAGGACCTCGCAGAACCCCTTCTCGCGAACGCCCAGGAGCTCGTCGTTCATGCGATGGCGACGGAGGTCGCGCTGATCATGGCCGGCGCCGCCGGGGCCAGCGACGGCAGCGCGCACCAGGCCAAGCAGCGAAAGAGCCTGGTCGACACCATGTCATGGCTGGAGGACAACGCGGGTCACGCGCTCGCCGCGCTCCCATCGGACCGGGATCTGAGTTATCTGGAGGTCGCGCTGTTCTGCCTCGTCACGCATCTGGAGTTCCGGCGCGTCCTGCCGACCGAGCCCTATCCGGCGCTGAACGGCTTCTGTCGAGAGTTCGCGGCGCGGGCGTCCGCCGTCGAGACCGCCTACCGGTTCGACCCCTGAGCGCGGCCCGCCATGGCGCCGCCACCCGCCCGACGCGCATCTCTCATGCGGGGAGCCCGTGATGTCGGCCTCCTCCCTGGCATGCGATCTGCCAGGGACGCCGCCTGGGGGCATCATCTGATGAAGGTGCTCGTCGACATGGTGGAGGACAAGGAAGAGGGGCTGCTCCGGCGCACCCCGATCATCGGGGAGCTGATCATCGAGGCCGAGCGACGAGGGGAGGAACGAGGAGAGCAACGAGGTGAGCTGAGGGGCGAGCAGCGCGGGGAGGAGAAGGCGATCGCGGAGCTGCTCGGTCGCCTCTTCGCGCGGCGGATCGGCCGACGGCGGAAGAAGAGCGCTCGATCCTCGAGCGAGCCCGCGCGAGCGGTCCGGGCGAGGTCGAGGATGCCTTGCTCGATCTCGAGAGCGAGGCGCTGATTCGCTGGCTCGCGGAGCCCGTGCGGAGCTCGTGAGCTCCCGCGGGAGCATGGCACGTTTGGCGCGCGACCGTCGTTCTGCAGGCACGACATGCAGCAGCCGAATCGGCGCGGCGCAACGACGCGACGTCATCCGGCGCACGCGCTTCACCCGCGTCCACACGGGCAATTGGCTCGTGATTCCGGGTGGTTGAGCGCGCAGAAACAGCCCGGGTCGTCGAGAGGACGTGCGGCGCTGCCTCCCGCGGCGTCAGCCGCGTAGCATCCCCCCATGGCGACGTTCCTCGATGTGCTCATGGGCCTCGGTCTCATCGTGATGGTCGCGGGCCAGATCTGGCTCTGTATCAGCGCGTTCAAGACGAACCCTGCGTGGGGCGTCGTCGTCCTGCTCCTGCCGTGCTGGGGCGCCCTCCTCTTCGTCGTCGTTCATCGGAAGGGCGACGAGGCGCAGCCCTTCATCATCGTGATGGCCGGCGCGCTGCTCGCCGCCGGGGCCGGAGGTGCCAGACGGGTGTTCGGGCAAGGGGGTCGGTCCGCGGAGGCCAGACCCTCTCTGCCAGCGTCGGTGCCTCCACCGAGCGTGACGGCGGATACACCGAGCGCGCAGGAGCTGCCGCGGGTTGAGGCGCTCCGCCGCGCGTGCGAGGCCGCGCGGAGCCAGATCTACAGGGGAGCCCCGTTTCCACCGCTCGCGACCGAGGGCTGGCAGGTCACGCTGTGGTTGGCCAGCGCGAGAGGCGAGAGCTTGCACGACCACCCGGCGCTCGTCGCCGCGGTCTCCAGAGGCCGATTGACGGCGGACGCGGACGAGGAGCTCGCGACCGTGACGGACGGCACCGCGGAGCTCGCCGATGGGCTCGCGCCCGAGGCGGTGAAGGCCGCGCCGGCCTTCCGCGCCGCGGCGATCCGGATGGGGGGAGGATACGCGCGGGCCTACCTCGAAGATGCCTCTCGAAGGCGCTTCGTCGCGCTCGCCGACCGGCTGCTCACCGCCACGGGCGCCGAGATGGGCGCGCTCTATGGACAGTGCGCGCACCTGAAGACGCACGAGCTCGGGTCGTGGTTCCGTGGCGCCGACGCGGCCGGCGCGGCGGCGGCGCTCGTCTACCAGATGGGCATGTTCAGCGAGCGATCGGCGGTGAACCGGGCAGTCCTCGCCAACATCGACCACCACGACGAGCTCGCGGCGCTCCACAAGGCCGCCGCGAGGGTGCCTGCGACCGAGCTCGCCGCCCTTGTCGCGAAGCACGGCGGCGCGCTGAGGAAGGCGCCGGGCGTGACCATCACGTTCGGCCTCGGCGCGCCGATGCGCGCGACCTCCGCGAGCCGGGCCGTCGCCGGGAAGATGGGAGTCGGGGCGGATCCGGACTGAATCCCGGAGGAGCGGGCGCTCCTCGAGCGCGGTCGCGCGTCAGGGCGACGCGAGATCGAGAGCACCCCGCTCGCGCGTCAGGGCGACGCGAGATCGAGAATGCCTCGCTCGCGCGCCAGGGCCGGGCAGACCACCCGACGACACCGGCGAAGGCGCCCGCTCAGATGCCGTGGCCGATCTCCACGCCGAGGACTCCGCTGAACCCGAGGTAGTCGTCTCGCACCACCGTGTCGAAGCCGGGGACCGCCGTGAAGCTCGCGCCCACGTAGGGCCTGAACCACGGCGCGTCGTCCGGCTGGTACCCGAGGCGCAGCCCCGTATCGACGACCAGGCCGAGGAAGGAGTCCTTGCCCGCGAAGAGCTCGTCCTCCCACGCGCTCACGCGGCGTCCGTCGGGCGTCTTGCGATCGTTCCCCTGCAGGTAGAAGCCGAACCCGCCGTAGCCGACCGTGATCGGGATCTGGACCGCCAGCGCTTCCGCGAAGGGGAGCCGGAACGAGAGCCCGACATGCGCGCCCAGCATGGATCCGTCGGACTTGAGCTCGAGCGTGCGTTGCCCCTTGTAGGTCTGCCCTCCGGGCAGGGTGACGTCGAAGGTGGCAGGATTCATCGGCCCCGGCCGCCCGAGCCCACCCAGGCCGAGGCGCACAAGGCCGTCGGCGAAGGTCACGCCGGCGGCGAACGCCGGCCCGTGCGACACGTGCCCTCCAAGGCCCATCACCCGCCACTCGAGGTCGACGAAGCCACCGACCGGGACGCCCGGCGCGGGCCGGCGCGCGCCGCGCGTGTCCGTGGCCGCGGCCTGCCCGGCATCGAAGGCGCCCGCGCCGGCGCGCTCGGCGGCACCGGACCCCGCGTCCGGAGCCTGCGCGCCGGCCCGCGCGGCCCCGAGCAGGAGCGCGAGGCACGCGCTCGACGCGAGCGTCATGAGGTGAAGACGGTGGCCGCGGCGGTCAGTGAGCGACACGGGAGCCTCCTTGTCCGAAAGCGAAGCGCGCTCCGAGGGAGCCCTCGAGCAGGAACTTGCCGTTGTCGCCGTTGAACCCAAAGCTGCCTCCCGCGCTGGCGTCGAGGGTGAGGAGAACGTGCTCGGACACGGCGTAGCCGGCGCCCGCCGTCAGGACCTGCGCCAGGTCGGCCAGCTCCGTTGTCGGATCGAGCTCCAGCTCGAAGCCGACGGTGGCCCCCGCGCGGAGCAGCCACGCCTCGCCGAGCGCGACGTGAGCGACCATCGATAGCTCGTCGACGTGCCGGAGCGCCGACGCGGGCGCGTCGCCGCCTCCCCCGGTGCTGCCTCCCCCGGTGCTGCCTCCCCCGTCGCCCCCTCCGACATCCCGGAGCGCCAGGAACCCCGTCCTGAGGCGCAGATCGAGCTCGAGCGGGCCGTGCGTCACGAGCGGCATCAGGAAGACCGCAGCGCCCGAGGCGCCGCTCGCGCCTGTCACCGTTCGCCCCCCCATGTACGCTCGCTCGAGGGCCCAGAAGGAGGCAGCGGCTCCGAGCTGCGCCCCACCCGAAAGGCGCACGCGGCCGTCGAGCTCCAGGCCGCCGCCCGTGTCCCTGCCCACGAGGCGTGATCCAAGGACGAGGCGAGCCTCCGCGGGCCCCGGACCCGCGGAATCGGCGCCGCGGGGCGCGACCTCCGGCGGCGGAGATGCCCCCGTGGCCTCGGCCGCGCGGGCGCCCAGCGGCGGCAGCAGCGCGCTCAAGAACGCGAGGAGGCGGAGCAGACGGCCCCGCCTCGGCCCATCGAACGTGTGGCGTACGAGCATGCACGCAGGATGGTCAGCGCCCGCTCATGCCGGTACCGATAGAATACGGCTTACAGTTATTCGAAATCAGAATAAATTGAGCCATGGATCGGTTCCTCGCGCTGCGCGTGTTCTGCAAGGTGGCGGACAGCGGCAGCTTCTCGCGGGCGGCGCGCGAGCTCTCCATGACGCAATCGGCCGCGAGCCGCGGGATCGCCGATCTCGAGTCGCGCCTCGGTCTCCGGCTGTTCGAGCGCACCACCCGGCGCGTCGCGCTCACCCTGGAGGGGCGCGCGTACTACGAGCAGATCGAGGAGCACGTGCGCGCGCTCGAGGACGCGGAGCTCCGCGCCGCGTCCGGCTTCGGGGACCTCGCGGGCCGCGTGAAGCTCTCGGCGCCCGGGGCGCTCGGCCGCCGGCTCCTCTTGCCGGAGCTCGTGCGGATCATGCATGAGTCGCCGGGGCTCGTCGTGGACGCCGCGCTCACCGATCAGCGGGTCGACCTCGTGGCAGGCGCGTTCGATTTCGCGCTTCGCGTCGGCGTCCGCAGCGAGCCGTCGTTCATCGAGCGAGCGCTGGGGACCTCGCCCCAGTGGCTCGTCGGCAGCGCCGGCCTGTTCGCGGGCAAGCCGGCGCCGACATCCATGTCGGAGCTCGCCGCGGTGCGGGTCGTGGCGAGCGGCGGGGTGCGCGAGCTAGAGAAGCTGGGGCTCACCGTCAGGCTCACGACCGACGACATCGAGACGAACCTCAGGGCGGTGGAGGCAGGGCTCGGCGTGAGCGTGCTCCCGCGCTGGCTTGTCGCGCGCCGGGTCCAGGAGGGGCGCTTGATCCGGCTCCTGCCCAGGCTCCCGCTGCCGAGCCCGCCCCTCGTCGTCGTCTACCCCCGGCGGCTCCGGCGCGTGGCGCGCCAGGTGCTGGAGCGGCTGGAGCGGCACCTCCAGAAGGAGCTCACCTCCGGCGGATGAGCGCCGTGCCGGGAAGGGCCGCGCTCACAGCGACTGGTGCCCGAGGCGCACCCGCATCGACGGGTGGCGGGCGGCGAGGGCGCGGAGGAAGGCGAGGCTCTCGGCGCTCCCGGCGGGGTCGGACGAGAAATTCCCGGGCTCGACGTCATTCCGCCAGCCCCAGGCCGTGTGGCACACATCGCCGGTGAAGAGCACCGGGCCCTCGGGCGTGCGCGCGACGTAGGCGACCGAGCCCGGCGTGTGTCCCGGCGCCGAGAGCGCGAAGAGCGAGGCGTCGCCGAGCACGTCGATCACGCCCTCGCCGCCGAAGGCCCACTCCTCGAGGGGCACGCGGCCCTCGAGGAGCTGGTCCACGGTGGACTGGGTGAGCGCATGGAACGGGCTCTCGAACGTGGACTCGCCGGGCCCGACGAAGATCGGGACGTCGCGCGCGACGTCGGGCAGGCCGAGCACGTGGTCGATGTGCAGGTGTGTGAGGAGCACGCCGGCCAGCGCCCGCTCGCCGCGAAAGGCGCCCAGGCTGGCCTCCACCCGCAAGGCGCCGAAGTTCAGCGCCTGTCCGACGGGGCCGGTGCGGAGGGGATGGTCGCTCGCCGCGAGCGCCTGCGACGCGCCCGTGTCGATGAGGTACAGGCCCCGGGCCGGGTGCGCGAGCGCGTGAAAGGTGATGTCGACCGGCTCGAGGCCGTCGGTCAGGCCGGCGGCGCGCTCGTGGGCCAGGTTGATGAGCCCGGCGCGGCTGGTCTCCCACCGCGCGCTGACGACGGTCTCGACGGCGATGGGGCCCGCCTGGTCGAGGAGCGCCTCCATCGCCTGCAGCCGGATCGGCGTGCCGAGCGTGGCCCTCTTCGCGCCGTGTGTCGACGCGGGCGGGTCCCTGGGCGCCGGGAGCGGCTCGGCGCACGCGCCGAGCAGGAGCGCGGAGGCGAGGAGAGCGCGGGATACGAAGCGGAAGGTGCGTCTGGACATGCCGCCAGTGTGTTCTCCGAAAAATGAATGAGTAACTGGCGAAAGTCGCATGGTGTCATACGCAGATGAATATCTCGTGGGACGACGCGCGGCTGTTCCTCGCGGTGGCGGAGGCAGGCAGCCTGAGCGCCGCGGCGCGCAAGCTGCAGATGACCCAGCCCACGGTGAGCCGGCGGCTCGCGGAGCTGGAGGCGCTCCTCGGCGAGCCGCTCTTCGACCGCGGCGTGGCCGGCACGGCGCTGACGGTGTACGGGGCCGGCCTCGTCGAGCCCGCGCAGCGGATGGCCGACTGGGCCGCCGAGCTGACCCGCGCGGCGGAGCGGCGGCACGCGCCCACGGGCGTGGTCCGGGTGACGGCGCCCCCCGGCATCGCGCACGGCTTCCTCGTCCCGTTCGCGGCGGCCATCTCGCGGCGCGCGCCGGCGATCGAGCTGCACGTCGTGTCGACGGTGCGCCCGCTCGACCTGACGAGGCGAGAGGCGGATCTGGCGCTGCGGCTGGGCGTCCCCGCCGGCGAGGAGAGCGTCGCCTCGGTCGACATCGAGCTGCGCGCCTTCGCGTCGGAGCAGTACGCGGCGCGGGTGGCGGGCAAGACCGACCCGGCCGAGCTCGCCTGGATCGGCTGGGCGCCGCCGCTCGACGACCTCTCGCCGAACAGCGCGCTCGGCCGCCTGATCCCGGGGTGGCGCCCGTCGTTCGCGTCCGACGACTACCTCGTGCAGATCCGCGCGTGCGAGCTGGGGCTCGGCGCGATGATGCTCGCGCGCGAGCACCCGCACTTCCGGAGGCACCCGCCGCTCGTGGAGCTGAAGGTGGACCTGCCGCCCGCGCGACGCTCGCTCGTCCTGCTCTGCCCGCGCAGCGCCCGCGCCATTCCGCGGGTGCGCGCCGTGCTCGAGCCGCTCGCGGAGAGCCTGCGCGCGTGGCGCCCGCCGAAGGCGAGGGGCGCTCGGCGCTGACGGCGTCGCGCGCCCGCGGGCTGGGCTATCTTCGATGGCCATGACCGCCGCCGCACACGCCCTGCCCGGAGGCCCCCTTTTGCGGATCGTCTGCGTGAACGACGTGTACCTGCTCGACAACCTCCCGCGCCTCGCGACCCTCGTGCGGCGCCACGCCGCAGGGCCCGCCGATCGCTTCCTTGTGGTGATGGCCGGCGACTTCCTCGCGCCGAGCCTGCTGTCGAGCCTCGATCACGGCAGGGGCATGGTCGACTGCATGAACGCGCTGCCGATCACCCACACCATCTTCGGCAACCACGAGGCCGACGTCGAGCTGCCGGAGCTCAGGGCGCGGGTGCAGGAGTTCCGGGGCAACTGGCTCAACACCAACATGCCCTCGTTCACCCCGGCGCTGCCGACGCACGAGATCGTCGATGTCTCGAGCCCCGGCGGGCGCGCCGTCCGGATCGGCCTCCTCGGCCTGCTCGTGCACGTGAAGGGCCTGTACCGGCGGGATGCGTTCGGGGGGATCGACATCGAGCCGGCGAACGAGGCGGCCCTCCGCTGGACCCGCCGGCTCGTCCGCGACGAGGGGTGCGCGTGCGTGATCCCGATCACGCACCAGAGCCGCGACCAGGACCTCGAGCTCGCGCGGGCGCAGCGCGATCCGCGCTTTCCCGTGATCCTCGGCGGCCACGAGCACGAGGTGATCCTCGACGACGTGGACGGCTGCTGGGTCGTGAAGGCCGGCACGGACGCGGAGAGCGCCGCGATCATCGACCTCGTGTGGCCGGCCATGGCGCCGCCCGCCGGGGTGCCCGACCTGCCCGCGGTCACCGTCCGGATCGAGGAGGTCGGCGCCTATCCCGAGGATCCGGCGATGCGCGAGCGCGTCGACCGCCACATGCAGATCGTGCGGGACCTCGACGCGGCCACCCTCCTCCGGCTCCCGCCGGGCAGCGAGCTCTCGTCCGTCGGGACGCGGGTCCAGCAGACGTCGCTCGGCGCGCTGCTCTGCTCGCGGATCCGAGACGCCTTCGGGGCGGACGGGTGCCTCTTCAACGGCGGCGGTATCCGCGGCGGTCGCGCGTACCGGGAGCGCTTCACGTACGGGGATCTCAAGGCCGAGGTGCCCTTCAGCAACGAGGTGGTGGTGACCCTCCTGCCTGGCCGCGTCGTCCGCGAGGCCGTCGCCGCGTCGCGGTCGCGCGCCCCCGCCCAGCACGGCGGTTACCTCCAGATCGACGACCGGATGGCGACGGACGCCCGAGGCGTCCTGACCGCGATAGACGGCCTCCCGCTGGTCGACGATCGCGCGTACCGGATCGCCCTCCCGCGCGGGCTCCTCGGCGGCATGGATGACATCGCGCCGCTGGTCCGCTTCGCCCAGGAGCGCCCGGAGAAGGTGCCGCCGGCGGACAGCGGGCGCGATCCGAAGCTCGTCCTCGTCGAGTCGTTCGCCGCGGACCTCGTCCGCCAGCTCGGGGCCTTCGAGGCGATCGACGCCGACGGGGACGGCCGCGTCTCGGCCGAGGAGCTGAGGGACGCCGTCTCGAGGACGACCTCCGAGACGCCGTCCGAGGTGGTCGTCGGCGAGATGATGAAGGCGCTCGACCGCGACGGCGACAAGCGCGTGACGCGCGGCGAGGTCGACGCGCTGTCCTCCCCGCCGCCCGCGGGCGCGGGGGTGCGCGATCGATCCGATCCGTGAGCGCGGCTCGACCGGGGCGAGTAGCGCCCAACCCGTGCTGATTGGCCGCTTTCACGAGGAGCTCCAGGGCTCTTCTACCGCCGGCTCGCTGCACGGCGTGACCGAGCTGCTGCGGCGCCACGCCTCCCGCTGGCGACCGGCGGCGCTCTCACTGCAGCGCCCCCACGAAGGCGCCGAACGCCGTCTCCACGGTCTGGCCCGTGGGCGGTTGGTTCAGGTTCAGCGGCGGCGCGCCGAGGATCTCGAAGAACGCCGGCATCCCCAGGATCTGCTTTTCGTGGTTCAGGGACCAGCGTTCGTAGTGCGTGAAGGTGATGAAGAACTGATGGGTGTCGACCACCCAGATGATCCGCCAGAGTTTCTTGATCTCCTCGCCGGTCTCCTCGCTCGGGGGCTCCGGGAATGTCAGGCCGGGGACGGCGGTGAGGGCGATCTCGACGCACACGTGGCGGCCATCTGGCAGTGGCAGCTCCTTGGTGTGGTCCTTGAAGAAGTCATACCAGGTGAGCTCCCCCTTGCAGATCATGGTCAGGGCCGCGGACAGCCACGGATGTGAGCTCGTGGTGGTGTCCAGCTGGATGGCGTTGCCCCCCGGCTTCAGCTTCCTTGTGTCGAGCCAGTCGGCGACGATGAGGGCCCCGTACGAGCAGCGCGGGCTCAGCTCGGGATCGCCCGGCATGAGGATCTGCGGGCTCCGCGCCTTGCAGATCATGGTCACCGAGATCTCGAGCAGCGCCGGGCGGCGGGTCCCCTTCACGACGCGGAACAGCCGCAGCTTGGCGCGGGCGATCACCGCGAAGATCTCGGCCCAGGCCCGCTGGTAGCGGCGCTGGTTGCCGTAGGTGGCGTCGAGCAGCAGCGCGCACGGGACCGCGCTTTTGGTCTTGAACCCCTTGCGCTGCGTGGCGTCCCATTCCTTGCGGTTGCCGCCCAGGCGCTTGGCGTCCCACGCCAGGCCTCCCTGGCCGTAGAACTCGACATCGGGACCGCTCCCGCAGACGCTGGGGTCGTCCTTGTTCTTGATCTCCCTGGCGACCCCGAACTCCTCGGGGTGCGTCGTCGAGGCGTGAACAGCCGCGAGAGCCTCCTCGATGTGCTGCTGCAGGCTCTGCCCAAGGCCCAACGCGCCAGCGATGAGCGCCTCGACCTTCTCCGCGACCGGCAGCTCGCGGCGGAGCGTGAGTAGGGTCTGGAGATCGATGCAACCTCGCTGTTTCAGCGACCGGCTCACGATCCGTCGCGCGATCGTGTCGTACTCGCGCAGGGCTTCCAGCTGTCGCTTGCACCTCTCCGCCTTGTCCGGGTGCCTCGACGCCCTCTTCTCCAGCGCATCGCAGAAACCATGGAACACAGCCGTCGGATCCTCCAAGCGCTCGGCGTGCGCGGCGGGGTCCATCGGCGTGAAGATGGCGGACCAGATGAGGTCCGAACCTCGCAATGCGTCCTGCATCTCCAGCAGGTAGTTCCAGAGGTTTCGCTTCGCGGCTCCCCACAGGTCCTCGCGTCCCCCCGGGACGATGGGGGCGTCGATGTTCAGCTCGTTTCGCAGCCGCTTGTCCAGCTCCCGGGCGCAATCGGAGGCGGTGGCCTGCAGCTTGAAGACCTCGGTGACGAGCTCGACCGAGAAGGCCAGCGGCGCCTTCAACGGTGGCAGCCCGATGGTGTTCGTCATCCCCTGGCCGTAGAGGATCCCGACACAGAGCTCGCAGAGCGAGTCGATCGTCAGGAGTCGTTGCCAGAGATCCTCGATTCCACACGAGCGCTGGCGGTTCGCTTCGTTGAGCTCGGTGCACATGCCGACCAGCCAGCAGAGCAAGAGGAGCATGAAGTCGCGCACGTCGGTGGAGGCATCCCGCTTGCCCCGATGTTGCCAGTGCGGCCCGTCAAGGAGGCATTCGAGGTGCCCCAGGTCGAACTTCAACTTGCTGGTCAGGAGCGCGTCCGGGTGGACGTCGGTCTTGTCATGGTCGAGGAGCAGCTGCAGCATCGCGAGGCGCGCCTTCATGTCGCGCGGCGTCGATTGGCACGCCCACGAGAGCCCGCCGTTGGCCACCAGGGAGCAGCAATACTCGACGTACGCTGCCTGCCGGGGCGAGCATGAGAAATCGGTGGCTCCCGAGTAGTGATACAGGAAATTGTCGATCATGCACGGCTTGTACGCACAGGGCAGGTAGAGATCGGCGCCTGCCAGGATGGCCTCCTTCGCCTTTGCGACGTTCCCTTCGTAGATGCAGGCCAGCAACAGCTCGGTGGCGGACGTCGCGGGGGAGCCCGGGTCCTTGAACAGCTTTTCGGGCCGTTCCTCCCCCTCCTTCTCCTCACGACTGGCCTCCTCCGTCAGGGACGAGCAGCTCGCCGTCGGTCCGCTCCTGTCCACGATCTCGGTCTGGACCGCGGCGGTGGAGAGGTCGAGCCCGCTCTGCTCGATGGTGATGAACCGCTTGCGGTAGTAGCGGGTCCGCAGACGAAGGGTCTCGAGCAGCTCGATCACTTCGTCGCAATCGGGCCAGCTCCCCTCCACCTCCGAGCTCAGAAACGGGTAGAGATCGACGAGGCCGAGCTCCTGCAGCGTGGGTGACCGGAAGAACCCGGCGCGCTCCTGCCCCCAGTTCCTTGAAGACAGCCGCTTGGCGGGAAGGTGATCGGGATTGTCCATTCGTAGCTCGAGAGCCGATTCGTTCGATCGGGGCGGTCAGACGGCGCGGAGGTAGACGAGGGGCGGCGCGCTCCGCTCCGTCGCCGGACGTTGCTGCCCGTCGCCGCCGACGGCGAAGCCCAGCGCCTCGACGAGGTGCCGGGAGCGGGTGTTGTCGGCGGCTATCACTGCCCTGGCCGTCCGCAAGCTCCGGGCGCGCGCCTCGTCGAGCAGCGCGCCCACGGCGGCGCGCCCGATCCCGCGCCCCCAGAACGGCTCGCCCAGCCAGAAGCGGAGCGTGGCCTCGCCGCGGAGACGATCGATCGCGCAGAGGTCGCATCCACCGGCGATGACGGCGGCGCCCCCCGCGCCCGCGACCACCACGGCGAATCCGACGCGGGTCCCCTCGCGCTCGAAGTGGCGCAGCGCCGCCACGTCGCCCACGGCGTGATCGGGCCGCAGCGGGCGGCGCAGCCCGAGGGCCCCGGCCACGGCCGCCGACGACAGCAGCGCCTGAAGCGCGGCGGCGTGCTCGAACCCCAGGCGCTCGAGGCGGACGGCGGGAGGAAGGGACGGCTCGCCTCGCGACGTCGGCGGCGCGGGCAGCCCTGCCGCAACACCGACCGCCACACCCCCGAGCGCGCCGGTCACCCCAGCTCCCCGCGCGCCCGGGTGAGCAGGCGCTGCAGGCGCTCGGCGGGCCTCGTTCCTCCTGCGCCGAGGATGGCGCGCGCCCAGTCCCGCTCCTGCTCGAAGCCAGCGCCGAGCGCGAAGTCGAGCATGACGAAGCACCCCGCGTCGCGATCGGCGACGAACCCGGCCCGCCGACCGCGCGCCAGCGCGCCCTTCACCCGCTCGCGCCGGGCCTCCGGCGTCAACGCCGCGGCCGCCGGCCAGTGCAGGCGCGCGATCTCCGCCAGCCGGTCCGCCAACGCCTCGTCGGCCACGTCCGCCAGCCGGTCCCACTGCGCCCGCCGGATCACCAACATGGTATGGCCAGATTCGTCCCCCGCCCGCCCGGCCGTCAAGAGAGGCGCGCGGGTCGGGCCGCGCGCTCGGTGCCCTGACATGCAGCGTCGTCCTCCTTCGTCGAGCGTGGGAGCAATCGCCCGACAGCGTTGCCACGTCCGGTGATGACGGACGAAATGACGCTGAAACGGTGGCAGGGGGCGATTTCGAGCCGTCGCAGAGCTAGCGCCGCGGGCGCGCTGGATCGAGCTCCCGATCACTCCGCACAGCGCTCGCGGGTGTGCAGAGAGGGTCAGTCGATCCCGGTCTTCCCTGCGATCCAGTAGGCCTTGGCGCGCACCTCACGCACCCCGGCCGCCCGGAGCACCTCGCGGGCCCGCTGGATCCACGCGCCGCCGCCGCAGGCCACCGCCGTGGCGACGCCCGCCGCGCGCTCGCGGAGCAATGCGGCGGCCTCCTCGTCGGACCCCGCGAGGTCCACGGAGACGTCGAGCGATCGCGCCGCCGCCTCCGCCGCGGGCACGTTCGCCACCCGGAGCACGGCGTGGACGCCGAGGCGGCGCGCCGAGGCCGCCACGCCGAGCGAGGTCTCGTCGCCGGTCAGGAGGCCCACGCCTCCCAGACGGAGGGAGCGTTGCGGGCCGACGAACCGCACGACGTCGCCCGGGCGGACGGTCTCCGTCCACCGCGCGCCCGGCGCGCTCCCGTGCGCATGGAGGAGCAGCGTGGTCCGACCCTCCGCCCAGTCGATCGGGGTGTACGTCCGCACGTCGTTCGAGGGGAGGAGCACCTGGATCTTGTCGCCGGGCTGCCAGCTGCGCGTGCGCAGCCCCTCGCCCTCGAGCACCACGCGCCGGTAGAGCGGGTGGGGCGTGCCCACGGCCTGCACCTTCGCCTCGGCCAGGACCAGCCCGCCGAGGAGCCCGAGCAAGCGACCTTTTCCGGATGCCATGCGGGTCAGCGTAGTCAGGGCGACCGCGCCGGTGCGTGAAGAAGCGCAAAGGCCGGAGGACCGGAGGGCGAAAGCCCTGCACAGACCTCTGGACCCGCGCGATCCAGCGCGGTCACGCCGCGGCGAGCGCGAAGGTCGGCCGGCGCTGAGGCCGGGCTCCCCCGGCGGAGCGCGCGGTCACGGGCCCTTCGGCCCGCGCACCAGCGCCCCCGTAGCGGGCCCGCCGTTCCACGCGAGGCTGAAGTAGACGTTCGTCCCGTCCACGGCGATGCCCCACGGGTAGCTCAGGTTGCGCGCGTGCGTCGCGAGATCGCCCCCGTCGAGCCGCGCGCTCTGCACCTGACCGTCGGCCTCCCGCGCGGTCGTCCAGAAGACGCGCGCGCCGTCGAACGCGAGCTGCGCGGGGATCTGGGGCAGATCCGGGACGACCCTGCGAAGCGGGCTCCCGGGCGAGAAGGTGGCGATCCCGCGCCCCTCGATGAGCCACAGCGCGCCGCCGCGCGCCTGGAGCGCGCGCGGGGCGACCAGCGCCTCGTGCAGCCGCTCCGGCGCGCTCGGCGGCGCCGCGTCGCGCGCCACCCGGTAGATCGCGCCGTCGGCCGCGCCGGTGCCCCGCGCGGTCACGTAGACGTGGCCTGCGTCGAGCGCGACCCCGCTGGCGGCGCCCGGGATGGCCGCGAGCATCACCTTCGCCGCGCCGGGCTCGGCGCCGAGCGGCAGCGTGAACAGCCCGCCGTCCTCGAACGCCGGCGGCGCCCCCGCCTCGACCCAGTAGAGCGCGCCCTGGTCGACAGCGAGCGCCGTGACGCCGCGGGTGCCGGGCGCGAGCTCGGCCACCTCGCCGCCGGCCTTCGGGACGGCCGCGAGGCCGCGCGCGTGCGCGAAGTACACGGCGGCCTCGTCGAGCGCGAGCGGGCCCGGGAGCTCCTGCTCCGGCGCGAGCGCCACCGGCTTCCCGCCGCCCGGATCGAGCCGCATGACGCTGCCGTCCGGCGCGTCGCCCGAGCCCTGGTTCGTCCAGTAGAGCCCGGTCGCGTCCATCCCGAGGAACGTGGGCAGCCGGAGCTCGCCTGCGAGCACGGCGGCGTCGCAGGTGCCGTTCCAGCAAGCGTCGGCGCAGGTCACGCCGCAGGCGCCGCAGTGGCGCGGGTCCTCCGCGACGAGGACCTCGCAGCCGTTGCCGCCGTCGCCGTCGCAGTCGGCTCGCCCGGCGTCGCACGCGAGGGCGCAGGCGCCCGCCGCGCAGAGCGCGGTCGCGCCGTCGCCGCCCGCGCAGCGCGCGCCGCACGCGCCGCAGCTCTCGACGCTCGTCAACAGGGCGGCCTCGCAGCCGTTGTCGCTGTCGCCGTCGCAATCGGCGAAGCCTTCCGGGCAGAGGTCCTCGCGCGGCGCCGTGGGCCCGGGCGGCGCGGCGCTCGGCGGTGAAGAGCAGGCGGCGAGCAGGAGCGCGCCGAGACCGAACAGTGCGTGACAGGGGTTCGAAGGCATCGGCGTCTCCTCAGGGGTTCGGGTGGACGACAGGCAGGAACGCCACGCACATCTCGTCGAGCGTCGACTCGCCGAGGACGATGTCCTGCGGCGCGGGCAGGCGCTCCTCGATGAGCTGCGCCGCGAGCGCCGGGTTCTCCGTTGTGTTGTCGTACGTGCAGCGCAGCTCGATCGTGTCGCCCGACCGCAGCGCGGGCAGCTCGTCGATCGGCGCGTCGTAGCTGTAGAGCCGCTGCCAGTTGTAGTCCCACGCGGGCGTCTGGACGAGGCACTGGCGGTCGGCCTCGTCGCCCCGCGGCTCGGCGCGGATCTGGTCGACCTTGAGGTCGACGCCGGCCCGGTGCATGTGGACGCCGGCGCCGTAGATCGAGATCTCGGGGATCGGGAAGTCGATGACGTACCGCATCCGCTCGACGTGCCCCCGGGCCCCGGCCGGGATCCGGAACTCGACGCTCCCGCGGTCGCCCGGCCCGGGCAGGAGCCCGGTGCCGTCCCGGAACGGCGCCTCGGCGTTGCCGAGCGCGAGGTGCGAGAGCGCGCGGCTCGGCTTCTCGTCCATGAGGCGGAGCGCGACCCGGGTCGCGTCGGGCGAGGGCGCCTCGCCGGGCTTCGGGTGGTAGTGGACCTGCATCACGAGCAGCGCGTTCGCCGGCACCGAGATGCCGATGTCCGGCGGCAGCTCGAACGCCTGCGTGCCGGGCGCCCAGGCGCCGAGCAGCGCCGTCTCCGAGAGGCGCGCGTCGCCGAAGCACTCGTAGCTGCCGCTCTCGCCGCCGAGCGCCTCGCCCTCGCGGTTCGCGTCGATGAAGAGCAGCGCGTGGTGCACGACGGCGCGGTTGCCCGGCAGCACGTCGTAGCCCTGGACCCACGCCTGCTCCGTGAGCCCCGGATCGAGGACGAAGCAGCGGAAGCTGTCGGAGCCCTCCGCCGCGGCGAAGGGGGCCTTTGGCGAGAGCTCGAGGTCCGTGCGCGACAGGCCCGCCGCGATGGGTTTGTAGGGGGCCGGGGCGTCCGCGGGATCCCCCTCGGGCGCGCCGGCGTCGCTCCAGGCGCGGAGCAGGGCGATCTCGTCGAGGGAGAGGTGCAGGTCCCCCCCGGAACGGGCGAGGGGGCGCGCACTCGTCGGTCGGCAGGGCGCCCCACGGCGGCATCCGCCGCGCCTCGGTCTCATCGGCGATGACCGGCGCGAGCGCCTTCGCGCTCTCGTACGAGGCCAGGCTCACCGGCGCGGTGCCGCCCTGCGCGTGGCAGCCGAGGCAGCTCTTCTGAAGCAGCGGCTCGATGTCCCTGTGGAATGTCGGGGGGCTCGCGCCCGGCGCCGCCTCGGGGGAACAACCGAGGAGGAGCGCCGTGGCGGAGGGCAAGACGAAGTGGATGAGAAGACGCATGCGAGGCGCCCAAGCAGCGGGCGTGCCCGAGAGGATTGGCCGCAATCGGCGGGCGGCGCGCGAGGGCGCGTGTCCGCGTCCGGACAGGTGTCCGCGGCGGAGGCGGACAGGTGTCGTGGGCTCGCTGTTCGGCGTCGATTTCTTGCGGGGAAGAGCGAGGGATTCCGGCCTTCGTCCGTCCACGTGGACGCCGCGCCGCTCCTCGGGGAGATGACATGACGTGCTGGAACGTCAACGAGGAGCGCCGAGATGATCACCCTCTATCAGGCCCCCGCCGCGTGGGGCATCCCGAACATCAGCCCCTTCTGCGTCAAGCTCGAGACCTGGCTGCGCATGGTCGGCCTCCCCTACGAGGTGGCGCAAACGGATGACCGGCATGCTCCGCGCGCAGGGCACGGGGCGCCACAGCCGCGAGGAGATCTATGCCCAGGGCAAGGCGGACCTCGACGCCATCGCCACCCTGCTCGGCGACCAGCCCTTCATGCTCGGGACCGAGCCGAGCTCGGTGGACGCGACCGTGTACGCCCTCCTCGCCAGCGTGCTCCGCTTCCCCGTCGATTCCTCGCTGAAGCGCCACGCCGAGGCCCAGCCCAACCTCGTTGCTTACTGTGAGCGCATGCGGCAACGCTACTATGCCGACTGGAGTCCTCCCGCCTGACCTCCGAGGAATCCGCTCATTTGCAGCCCTTTTCAGCGGAGACAATTTCACAGGGAGGCGAGGAGACGGGGAGGGAAATCTTCAAAATCCTCCCCGTCTCCCCGCCTTGCTGCTGCTTCATCCCCGACGACGCCCTATAACGCACCGGCGCGATAGGCGCCGTCGGCGCGTCGCGACCTCGAGGCGGACGAGCGGCTTCGCGAGCAGGCGAGCGCGCCGGGGCGATTCGAGTGCAACCGCCTCGCAAGTTCAGCCAGTCCTGGCCTGTCCGTCGTACCTGGGCATCACGCCCGTGTCCTCGAGCCGCATCCGCGCGCAGCGCCGGCGCGCGCGACGTGGACGCGACGCGCCAGCGTCAGCCATCGCCGGCCGCCTGCGCGTCGCCCTCCATCTCGCGCTTCAGGGCGCGATCCAGCACGAACGTCCCGAAGGGGACGAGCGACGCGACGAGCGCCGCGAGGGAGCGGCGATGCGGCCAGTCGCGCTCGGTGGCCGCGCGAATCAGCGCGCCGACGAACAGGAGGAAGAGGAGCCCGTGGGCGCTGCCGACGATCCGCACGGCGATCGGCAGCTCAAAGAGGTACTTGAGCGGCATCGCGACGCCGAGGAGGACCAGGAAGGACAGCCCTTCCAGGAAGCCGACGAGGCGCAGGGTGCGGAGCGCGCTCATCGTTCGACACCAGACCAGGCGGGGTGAAAGACCATCATCAGCAGCACCACGAAGAGAGGGGGAAAGGTCGTCACGAACACGCCGAGCGTCCGTCGATCGCGCGCGGCGCCATGGACGAAGGCGAGCAGCGAAGCCCGCGACAGGGGGATCGCCGCGGCGATCCAGAGCTCCGTCATGGGGAGTTGTAGCAGCGCGGTCAAGAGGTATCCCGCGATCCACGTGACGACCAGCCCCGGGGAGGCCGCGGCGTGGGTGGCGCGCTCCCGATCGACGAGGGACGCGGCGACAGATGCTGGCATGATGCTGCGGCCCGTGGCGGCCACGCGGCCGGCGCCTCAGCTCGCGCTGGTGCTCCTCTCGGCGGCGATCTTCCGCATCTGCTGATCGTACGGCTCGAGGACGCTCAATAGGCGCTGCGTCAGCTCGGGTCCCGCGGCTTCGGGCACCCCGGCGTTGAAGGGCGGGGCGGGGTCGTATTCCAGCATGAGCTGCGTCAGCTTCGCGGCATCTTCTCCGCGCAGCAGCGCCAGCAGCGTCAGCCCGAAATCGATGCCTGCGGTCACCCCGCCGCCCGAGATCCGGTTGCGATCGACCACCACGCGCGCCGGGACACACTCCACGCCGAACGCCTCCAGGATGTGGCGCGTGGACCAGTGTGTCGTGGCCTTGTATCCTTGCATCAAGCCCGCCGCGGCCAGGATGAGCGACCCCGTGCACACGGAGGTCACGTACCTGGAGCGGGCGCCCCGATCCCTCAGGAAGCGAAGGATCTCCTGATCCACCATGGCGTCGGGGGTGCCCATGCCGCCCGGCACGAACAGGATGTCCAGGTCGTCCGGACAGTCGCTGAAGGTCGCCGTCGGCTGGATAGGAACCCCCGAGTCCGTCATGACCAGGTCGCGCGTCTTCCAGAGCAGATACGTCGTCGCGTGAGCGGTCAGCACGCTTTGCGGGCCGATCAGATCCAGCGCCGTGAGGCCCGGGTAGAGCACCATGCCGACCCGGAGCGGCGGCTGAGGACTTGGCAGCTTGATGTCATAGGTGTCCGTCATCGTTCGTCCCTGAACCCTTTCGTTTCGTTTCGTCATCTGCCGAGGATCGCCTCGATGGCGGGGCTTCGTCTCGACGCGGCCCCGCGCCTGGCGCTCACGAGCGCGCTTCGCAGGCCTGACTGTGAGCGGTGCCGGCCGCGGCGGAAAGGACATCGTGCCCTGCTTTCAGGACACGCGGGCGCGCGGCAGGGCGCCCGCGTCCGCTCACGCTCGACCGAAGCGCCTCCGGTAGTCCTCCGGCGTGACCTGCAGGGCGCGCTGGAACGCGCGCCGCATCCGCTCGTCCGTGCCGAAGCCGCAGTCGCGCGCGAGCTGCTTCATCGAGGCTCGGCCCCCCTCGAGGCAGGAGCGCGCCTGCTCCAGCCTGGCCGCCTCGACGAACTTCGCGGGCGTCATCCGCATGGCCCGGGTGAACGTCCGCGCGAAGTTGCGCGGGCTCATCCCCGCCCTCTCCGCCAGCGCCTCGACGCGCAGGTCGGCGTCGAGGTGCCGGAGCACCCAGTCGATCACGCCCCGCAGCGAGCCCGCGGCGACCGTCTGCGCGAGGAGCGGGCGGCTGAACTGGGACTGTCCACCCGGGCGCTTGAGGAACACCACGAGCCCCCGCGCCACCTGGAGCGCCATGTCGTATCCGAGATCCTCCTCCACCATCGAGAGCGCGAGGTCGATGCCCGCCGTCATGCCCGCCGACGTGTAGATCTTCCCGGACCGCACGAAGATGGCGTCGGGGTCGACCTCGACGCCGGGAAACTCGCGCGCGAGCGCCGCCGCGGAATGCCAGTGCGTGGCCGCGCGGCGCCCCGCGAGCAGCCCCGCAGCGGCGAGGAGGAAGGCGCCCGTGCAGACGGAGCCCATGCGCCGCACCTCGGGCGTCGTCGCGCGCAGCCAGGCGAGCAGCCGGGCATCCCGCGTCGCTTCACGGGTCTCGCCCCCGGCGACGAGCACCGTATCGATGCCTGGCGCCAGATCCGCGAGCGCCTTGTGGGCGACGATCTGCACCCCCGACAGCGTCCGGATCACGCCGCCGTTCACGGCCGCGATCTCGACCGCATAGGCGGGGGGAGCGCCGGGCACCTTCGCGCTCGCGATGTCCGAGGCGAGGGCGAACACGTCGGTGGGCCCCGCCACGTCGATGGCGCTCGCGCCGTCGTAGACCACGGCCACGACCCTGCGCGTCGGTCCATGGCGATGCGCGCGCGGGGTGGCAGAGGGAGCGGATTTCGATGGAGACAGCCGCTTCACGCGACGACGGTAGCTGGCTGGCCGGTGGCCGTGAAGATAAAGTACCTGCAATTCCTGCCAAAGTGGCCGACATGATACGGATGACGAGCGTCACCAAGGTCTACCGGCGCGGCCTGTTCGAGACCCACGCGCTCGCCGGGTTCACGCTGCGCGTCGCGCGCGGCGAGTTCCTCGCCGTGATGGGCCCCTCCGGCTCCGGGAAGACGACGTTCCTCAACGTCGCAGGGCTCCTCGATCCCTTCGACGGGGGCGAGTACCTGCTCGACGGCGAGCCGATGCGGGGGCTCTCCGACGCCCGCGCGAGCGCGATCAGGAACCGGAAGATCGGCTTCGTGTTCCAGAGCTTCCAGCTTATTGCCGACCTCGACGTGCTCGACAACGTCGACGTGCCGCTGCGGGTCCGCGGCCTGAGCGCGCGGGCGCGGCGCGATCGCGCCCTGCGCGCGCTCGAGGGCGTCGGCCTGAGCGCGCGGCTCCACCACCGGCCCAGCGAGCTCTCGGGCGGCCAGCAGCAGCGCGTCGCGATCGCGCGCGCGCTGGTCGGCGAGCCCTCGCTCCTCCTGGCCGACGAGCCCACCGGCAACCTCGACTCCCGCGCGGCGCGGCAGATCCTCGATCTGCTCGAGCGCATCCACGCCGGCGGTACGACGATCGTCATGACCACGCACGACCCCGAGCTGGCGGCGCGGGCGCGCCGCAGGGTCCACGTGCTCGACGGCAAGCTCATCGATCCCTGGGCCCCCGCGCCGCCGGCGCCGCCCTCGGAAGCTCCGCCGGAGGGCCTCCCGTGACGGCTGGCGACGCGCTCCGGATGGCCCTCAGGAGCCTCGGCCGGCAGCCTGGGCACACCGCCATCATGCTGCTGGCGTTCACGCTCGGCCTCGCGGCATGGACCGCCGCGCGCGCGGTCCTCCACGCGCGCGCGTCCGATCCGTTCGCGTCGGCGCGCGGGCTCTACTTCGTCTCCCTCCCGCGGGAGGGCGGCGCCGTCACCGATCCCAGGGCGATCGATCCCCCGAGCCACCGCGATCGCGTCCTCCTCGAGAGCCCCCACCCTTCGCGCGCGTCGGATCTCTTCGCCGCCGTGGCCGCCGGGAGCCCGGACGACGGCCCGCTCGTCCCCGTCCAGGTGATCTTTTGCACCAGCGATCTCTTCGGGATGGTGGGCGCGACAGTCCGGAGCGGCGCGATCTGGCCGGCGGCGGAGGGCGCCGGCCAGGAGCGCCCCGTCGTGCTCTCCGACGCGGCGGAGCGCGCGCTGTTCTCCGGAGCGAGCGGGATCGGGCGCACGCTGCGGCTCTTCGGGGAGCCGTTCCGGGTGGTCGGCGTCGTCGCGCTCCCGGCCGCCCCGCGCACGCGCGCGCCGCGCACGGCCGTTGTCTTCGCGCCGAGCGCCGCCGGCCTCGCGCTCGGCGTCCGGCCGGCGCTGGTCCGCGAGGTCGAGGACCCGGGCGGCAGCTTCGACGCGCTCGCCGCCACCGACAACGGCTGGCTGGATCTCGTGGTCGAGCTGCGCGACGAGCCCAGCCGGGCCGCGTTCCAGGCCGAGCTCGACGCCTACGCCCGCGGCGAGCGCGCGCGCGGCCGGCGCGTCCTCGGGGCCGAGCTCGTGCCGCGCGAGCGCCTGCACGCGCTCCGCGCGGACGACCCCGGCACGACCCTGTTCGTCCTGCTCGCCGACGTCCTCCTCGGCGCCTGCACGCTCAGCGTCGCGCGGCTGCTCGAGGGGAAGCTCCGCGCGAAGCGCGCCGAGATCGCCGTCTACCGCGCGTTCGGCGCGAGCGCCCGCGCCGTCTTCCTCGGGCTCCTGACCGAGGTGGCGCTCGTCGCCGCGAGCGCCGCCGCGCTCGCCGTCGGCGTCGCCGCGGCGGCGCTCGAGATCGTCAACCGCGTCATCCACCTCCGGCCGGTCGACTACCACCTCGAGGCGCGCTCCGCCGGCGCGGCGCTCGTGGCCGCGATGGCCGCCGGCCTCCTCGCCGGCGCGTACCCGGCCCTGCGCGCGGCGAGGATCCCCCCGGCCGAAGGGCTCCGGCGATCGTGCTAGGCCCCCTCGTCAGGGCGCTCTCTCGCCGGAAGACGCCCGCGCTCCTCATGGTGCTCGAGACCGCCTTCGGCTTCGCCGTGGCGGTGCACGCCTCGGGGCTCGCCGTCCACTACGCCCGCGGCGCCTCCGCGCCGCGCGGCATCGAGACGCGGTCGCTGCTCCTCGCCGCGACCGAGCGCGACGGCCCGAGCTTCGCGTCCCTCGACGAGCGCGCGGCCGCGGTCCGCCGCGACGCCGCGGCCCTCGCGCGCGTCGCCGGCGTCCTCGCCGCCGCCGAGGCGGCCGCGGCGCCGTTCAACCTCACGCACAGGGAGGTCGTCGAGACGACCCTCCCGGGCGGCCCGCGCGCGGTCGCCTGGATGCTCGACGATCGCGGCGGCGTCGCCGGGGTCCTCGGCCTCGCTCCCCTCGCGGGGCGCCTGCTCGCCGCGGGGGACGCCGCGGGCGCGGAGGCGACGCCCGCCGTCGTCACGCAGGCGCTCGCGGCGCGCCTCTTCCCGGACGGCCGCGCGGTCGGGCAGATCGTGCGCCGGAGCGCCCGGCAGAGGCCCCTCGTCGTCGTCGGCGTCGTCCCGTCGTTCCGCGTCTCCATGGGCCGCGATCCCGACGACGCCCAGCGCGCCCTCTTCGCGGCCGAGGGGCCCGCCCTCGGCCGCTCGCTGGCGTACCTCGTCCGCGTCGATCCGGGCGCTGACGACCGCGCCGGCGCGCGCGTGCGCGAGGCCCTCGAGCGCGTCGATCCGCGCCGCGCCGTGCTCGTGCGCCGGCTCGACGAGGGCGTCGACCTCGACGCCGGCACGAGCCGCGGCGCGGGCGGCCTGGCCCTCGCGCTCCTCGGGGCGATCTTCGTCGTCGTGTTCCTTGGGCGCATCGGGATGGCCTCGCTGCTCGTGGCCGAGCGCCGCCAGGCCCTCGGCATCCGCCGCGCCCTGGGCGCGACCCGCGCCGGCGTCGCGCGCCTCGTGCTCGCGGAGAACGCGCTGCTCACGACGGCCGGCCTCGCCGCCGGCGCCGTCGCCCTCGCCGGGCTCCGGGCCGCGGCGCGCGCCGCCGCCCCCGAGCTCGACGTGCCCCTCGAGCCGCCGACGGCGCTCCTCGTCGCCGCGGCCTTCTGGCTCGCGGGCATGGCCGCGGCGGTCGTGCCCGCGCTCCGGGCGAGCGCCGTCTCCCCCGCGGAGGCGTCGCGATCATGACCTCCTTCCACGCGTGGCTCCGGGCGCCGCTCCGCGTGCCCCTCCGGGTCCGCCTCGCCTCCGTGGTCGCCCTGACCGCCGCCGCCGCCTGCGCCGGGAGCCTCGCCGCCGCGCGATCGCAGGCGTCCCTGCCCGTGTCCGCCCTTGCGGGGCTCGGGCTCGCCCTTGTCGCCGGCGCGCTCGCCTCCCGCGCGCTGCTCGGGCGCGCTGTCGGCCTGCTCCGCGCGGTGACCGACGGCCTCTCGAGCTTCGCCGAGTCCGACTACACGCAGCGCGTCCGGCACGACCGCCGGGACGAGCTCGGGGATCTCGTCGAGCGCCACAACCGCCTCGGCGACGCCCTGCGGGCGCAGCGCGACGACCTCTACCAGAAGGAGCTCCTGCTCGAGACGGCGCTCGACGCCACGCCCGTCGCGATGGTGCTCCACGACGAGGCGGGCCGGATCGTGTACGGCAACGGCGCCGCGCGCGCCCTCTTCGCCGCGGGCGAGCGCGTCGGCCAGAGGACGCTCTCCGCGCTGCTCGCGGGGGAGCCCGAGGAGCTCCGCGCCGCGATGGTCGCCGGGCGGGACGCCCTCGTGTCCGTCGAGCGCCGGGGCGAGATCGAGACGCTGTACGTCGCCCGCCGCGCGTTCCGCCTGAACACCCAGGCGCACGTCCTCGTCTCGGTCCGGTCGCTCACGCGCGAGATCTCGCGCCGGGAGGCGGAGCTCCACAGGAACGCGATCCGGCTCATCAGCCACGAGCTCAACAACTCCCTCGCGCCGATCTCCTCGCTCCTCCACTCGGGCCGCCTCCTGCTCGATCGCCCGGAGCAGCGGGAGCGCCTCGGCGTCGTCTTCGACACCATCGAGGAGCGGAGCGCGCACCTCGCCCGCTTCCTCGCCGCGTACGCCGAGCTCGCGCGCCTCCCGCCGCCCGCCCCCGAGCGGGTCCCCTGGCGCCCTTTCCTGGAGCGGCTGCGCGGGCTCGCGCCCTTCACGGTGGGCGGCGCGCCGGACGAGCCAGGCTTCTTCGATCCAGCGCAGATCCAGCAGCTCCTCCTGAACCTGCTCAAGAACGCGGTCGAGGCCGGGAGCCCGCCCGACGAGATCGAGGTCTCGGTGCGGCGCCTCTCGACCGGCGAGCTCGCGCTCACGGTGGCCGACCGAGGCCACGGGCTGCCGGACGACGCGCCGGGCAAGGCGCTCCTGCCCTTCTACTCGACGAAGCAGCAGGGTCGCGGGCTCGGCCTCGCGCTCTGCCGCGAGATCGCGACAGCGCACGGCGGCGCGCTCGCGCTGCGGCGCCGCGAGGGGGGCGGGGCCGAGGCGGAGTGCCGCCTGCCGCCGCCGCCGGACGAGCGCGCTACTTGAGCTTCCGCTCGATCTGGATCCCGAGCCGGTCCATGCGCCGGTAGAGCCCCTGCCGGCTCAGGCCGAGCGACGCCGCGGCCTTGGCGACGACGCCCCGCGCCTCGACGAGCGCGCGCTCGATCTCGAGGCGCTCGGAGGAGGTCGCGGAAGGCGCGGACGACGCGGCGTGCGCGGCGTGCGCGGCGCCGGTCGCGATGGGCGCCGGCGGCGCGCGCGCGATCGCGTCGAGCCCCAGGTCGTGCGGCTCGATCGTCTCGCCCTTGCGCACGAGCGCCGCGCGCGTGAGCCGGTTCTCCAGCTCGCGGACGTTGCCCGGCCAGTCGTGCTCGGCGAGCGCGTCGCGCGCGCGCGGGCCGAGCGTCACCCGCTCGCCGCCCGCCGCGCGCGCGGCGAGGCGATCGAGCAGGTGGCTCGCGATCGGCGCGATGTCCTCGGGGCGATCGCGCAGCGCGGGGATCGTCAATTCGATGACGTTGAGCCTGAAGTACAGGTCTTCGCGGAAGGATCCCTCGACGATCGCCCGCGGGAGATCGCGGTTGGTCGCGCTCAGCACGCGCACGTCGGCCCTGCGGGTGACGCTGCTCCCGAGCCGCTGGTACTCGCCGGTCTGGAGGACGCGCAGCAGCTTCTTCTGGCCGTTCAGCGACAGCGTGCCGATCTCGTCGAGGAAGAGGGTGCCGCCGTCGGCCTCCTCGAAGCGGCCTGCGCGGAGGCGGGTCGCGCCGGTGAACGCGCCTGGCTCGGCGCCGAACAGCTCCGCCTCGACGAGCTCGTCGGGGAGGGCCCCGGCGTTCACCTTGACGAACGGCCGGTCCCGCCGCCGCGAGTTGGCCTGGACGATGGTGGCGAGGAGCTCTTTCCCGGTCCCGTTCGGCCCGGTGATGAGGACGGGCACGTCGGCGGGCGCGACCTTGACGGCGAGGCTCACGACCTCGTGCATCGCGTCGCTCACGTACACGAGCCCGGCCAGGTCGTGGCGCTCGGCGAGCCTGTGCCGCGCGCGCCCGCGCTGGGCCAGGAGGCGCGCGTTCTCCTGCTCGAGCGCCCGCAGCCGCGCCAGGTTGCCCACGGTGGCGACGAGCTTCTGGTCGTCCCACGGCTTGGGCACGTAGTCGCTCGCCCCGGCCTTGATCAGCTCGACCGCGCCCGCGATCGACGTGAACGCGGTCATGGCCACGACGGGCAGCTCGGGGTCGACGGCCTTGATCCGGCGGAGCAGCTCCATCCCCTCCTCGCCCGAGGTGGCGCTCTGCCGGAAGTTCATGTCCTGGACCACGGCGCCGAGCTCGTCGCCGAGCACCGCCGCCATCGCCTCGTCGGGCGTGGCGGCGACGCGGACCTCGTGCCCGTGCAGCTCGAACAGCGTCGTCAGCGCGACGCAGACGGCGGGCTGATCGTCGATGACGAGGATCTTCGGCACCCGGCGAGACTAGCGTGTTCGCCGCCGGGGGCCGGTCACATCCCGTAAGGGTACTTGGCCAGGTCGATCACGCCGCTCGCGCGGACCTGCTGCAGGGCCTTTCCGTACTGGAGGAGCATGCCCAGCGCGTAGCGGAGCCGCTCGCGGATGCGCTCGTCGTCGGGGGACTGCGGCGCCTCCGGGTCGTTGAGGAGGCCGCGGACGTTGCGCACGATCACGTGGTCCGGGATGTAGCAGAGGTACGTGTTCTTGTAGCTGCTCATGCGCAGCTCCGCGATCGGGTAGGCGCCGCCCGCGCTCGCGGAGACCCCGACGATGAGCGCGGGCTTGTGCGCGAGCTCGCCCCGGGTGCACAGGAGGAAGAAGTTCTTCAGCCCGGCGGGGACCATGCCGCCCCACTCCGGCGCGATGATCACGAAGGCGTCGGACGTCTTGAGCTCGGCGGAGATGGGGCCCCAGACGCGCTCCCATTTCTCGGACGGCTGCCAGACCTCCGGGTCCCAGAGCGGGAGCGGGTTGTCGGCGAGATCGAGCGTGTACGTGGAGGAGACGTCCGCCGACGACGCCAGCTGTTGCTGCACGTGGCGGGCGATCTTCCCCGATTCGGAGCCGTTGCGGTGACTGCCTGAGATGACAGCGAGCTTCATAGGGTATTGCGTGCGACCGGCGACGGATCGCGCGGCGCTCCTCGGTGATCGGTGGATTGCGGCGCGATGCTACCCCGCGCTCGCGCGGCGGGTCGAGGAATCGGAGATCTCCGGGGCATCCACCGGCGCGAGGGTGCCGCTCCCGTGCGGGGATGTCCAGCGCGGCGGCCTCGGCGGCTCCTGCGCTGTCGCCGCCGGGGTCGTCCTCGGTTTCTGCGTCGACAGGCGCGCCCGGATCTGCTGGAAGTAGGGAGAGGAAACGGCGGCGGAGAGCTCACGCTCTGCCGCGCTGGATCGGCGGAGGGCGCGATGGCGGACTGGGATCCTGCGCAGTACCTGAAGTTCGAGGACCAGAGGGCGCGTCCTGCGATTGACCTGCTCGGCCGGGTCGATCTCACCGCGCCGGGCGAGATCGTCGATCTCGGGTGCGGGGCCGGCAACATCACCCGCCTCGTGGCGCAGCGCTTTCCGAGCCGGGGGATCCTCGGGGTCGACAGCTCTCCGGAGATGCTGGCGCAGGCGCGCGCCGCGATGCCCGGGGCGCGGTTCGTCGAGGGCGACATCGCGCGCTTCGCGCCGTCCGCGCCGCCCGCGCTGATCTTCAGCAACGCCGCGCTGCACTGGCTGGACGACCACCAGGCGCTGTTCCCGGCGCTGCTCGGGCGGCTCGCGGCCGGCGGCGTGCTGGCGGTGCAGATGCCGAGGAACCACGGCGCGCCGTCGCACGCGGCGATGGCGGAGGCGAGCCGGTTGCCTCGCTTCCGCGACAGGCTGGCGGCGGTGGTGAGGGAGAGCCCGGTCGCGGCGCCGGCGGCGTATTACGGGATGCTGGCGCCGCACGCGGCGCGGCTCGACATCTGGGAGACGGAGTATCTGCACGTCCTCGAGGGCGCGAATCCGGTCGTCGAGTGGACCAAGGGGACGGCGCTGCGGCCGCTGCTCGCGGCGCTCGATGAGCATGAGCGGGCCGAGTTCCTGGAGGAGTACGGCGGGCGGGTGGCGGCGGCGTATCCGAAGGCGGCGGACGGGAAGACGCCGTTTCCGTTCCGGCGGTTGTTCCTCGTCGCCACGGCGCGGTGAGCGTGGCCGCCGCGCGGCTCAGCGCGTGTACTCGATGGCGCCGACGCCTTCGGCCTCGGGGAGCACGGTCACGAGCGCCTGCGCTCCGACGGACGCCGACGAGAGCGAGGAGCGGACGGCGACGAGCCAGGTCCGGTCGCTCCTGCGCGCGACGAGGATGGCGCAGCGCTCGCCCTGGGGCGTGCCCGCGCGCGCCTCGGCCTCCTGGACCACGCGCGCCTCGGAGGCGTCGCAGCCCTGGACGTCGAACTTGCGGTTCAACAGCGCGGTGAGCGCCATGCTGGCGGCCTTCTTCGCGGTGACCTCTTCGGCCGTCGGGGCCGCGGGGGGCGGCGCCGGGGCGCACCCGGCGGAGAGCGCTGCGAGGAGGGGTATCCACCGTGCAATGGGGCGTGTCACCGCGCTGTCCTATCGCGGCGGCGCCGCCACGGGAAGCCCTCGTTGCGTGGAGCTGCTTGGCGCCGGCCTGTACGGTTGAGCCGTCGCGTGTGGAGCGACACGGCGACTTGCGTGGTTGAACCATGGTTCATTTCGCTCATTTACGCTCATGGGAGACATGGCTGGAGGCGTGCGCGCGGCTTGCCCACCTCATGTAGGTGGCAGTAGCGTGCTGCCCATGCCGACGCTCGAGCACAACGGTTTCGTCGACATGTTCCGCGAGAATCCTTCGCTCGCGCCTCATTTCCTCCAGATCCTCTTTCACCTGGATCTCCCGCCGTATGCCACGGTCGCGGTCGTCGAGGCTTCGCTGGACCAGCTCCTCCCGGTCGAGTTCTGCGCCGACCTGGTGCTCGAGCTCCGCGACAGGGCCGGTGCGCTGGTGCTCTCCATCGTCCTCGAGGTCCAGCGCGACATCGATCGGCGCAAGGGCTACTCATGGCCTGTCTACGTCGCGGTCGTGCGGGCCCGGAAGGAGTGCTCGGCTGTCGTCCTCGTCGTCGCGCCCGACGCGGAGGTGGCCGCCTGGGCCGCGCAGAAAATCGATCTCGGGCTGGGGCTCGGGACGCTCCAGCCGCTGGTGCTGGGGCCGGCGAGTGTGCCGGAGGTGACGGATCAGGCCGAGGCGGAAAAGGAGACGGAGCTCGCCATTCTCTCGGCCGTGGCGCACGGCAACGGACCGAACGGTCTCGCCGTGGTCCAGTCCGCGCTGGGGGCGCTCGGACGGCTCGACCACGAGCACGCGGCGGTGTACTTCCAGATCGTCTACAATGCGTTGCGTGAACCCATGCGGAGAGCCCTGGAGGCGCTGATCATGGAGCGGCAGACCGAAGGCAAGGCAACTTTTCCCCCGTTCGCCCAGCAGCTCATCGAGCGTGGCCGGATCGAGGGCATCCGGGAGGGCAAGCTCGAGGGCATCCTCGAGGCCAAGCGCGACGCATTGCTCCGGCTGGTGGCGCGCGCAGGGATCGCCCTCACCGCCGACCATCGCGAGCGCATCCAGGCGTGCAAGGACCCTGCGACCCTCGATCGGTGGGTCGATAACGCGCTCGAAGCAAAGGACGCTTCCGACGTGATCTCCTGACGGGCGGCGCTGCGCCCGAACAGCGCGGCGCGAGCCGCTCTCCCCGCCAGAGGAGCTCTTCGTCCTCGAGCCGCCGCGCGATCTGGAGCGCCTGCGCCGCCCCCTCCCCCTCGCCCGGAGAGCCCTTCATCCCCCCACGAAAAGCCCGTAGGCGAGCCCGTGGGGGCGGCGTGTCCGGAATCGTGTCCGGGTCCTCCGGTCGTCGCGACCGCAGACTACCCGCAACGAATTCAAGGAGAACGCCGATGTCTTCCCTCACTCACTACCTGGTCATCGATCTCGAGGCGACCTGCAGCGACGACCCCGCCTTCCCCCGCGACGAGATGGAGATCATCGAGGTCGGCGCCGTGCTCGTCGATGCCGGCACCCTGCGACCCGCCGCCGAGCTGCAGTGCTTCGTGCGCCCGATCCGACACCCGCGCCTCTCGGCGTTCTGCATGCGGCTGACGAGCATCCGCCAGGCCGACGTCGACGCCGCCCCGCGCTTCCCCGCGGCGGCGGCGCGGCTGAGGGAGCTGGTGCGCGGAAGACAGGCGCTCTTCTGCTCCTGGGGCGGCTACGACAAGCGGCAGATCGAGCGCGACGCCCGCCGCCACGGGGTGGCGCTGCCCTTCGGCGGCGATCACCTCAACCTCAAGCGGGCCTTTGCCCGCCGCCTCGGCGCCGAGCGCGAGCTCGGCGTGGGGCAGGCCCTGCGCCGGGTCGGCCTCTCGTTTCAGGGGACGCAGCACCGCGCCATCGACGACGCCCGCAACATCGCGCGGCTCCTGCCGCACGCGCTGGGCCTCGAGCCCCACCCAGCCGGCGCCCCCGGGAGCCCCGCCGCGCCGCCGCTCACCGGCCCTCGGGCGGCGCCTCCGGGGCCTCCGGCGCCTCCAGCGCCGCGAGCAGCGCGGTGAGCCCCTTCTTCAGCGAGGCCATCTGCTTCTCCCCCAGGGCTCGCGTGAGCTCCTCCTCCAGCTCCTGCAGCACCCCGAGCCCGTGGAGGAGCATCTTCAGCCCGTGCGGCGTGAACCGCACCCGCTTCGCCCGCCGGTCCTCCGGATCGGGCGTCCGCTCCACCACGCCCGCCGCCTCGAGCTCCTCCACGAGCTGACCCACGGCCTGCTTCGTCACGCCGGCGCGCTCCGCCAGGTCGATCTGCCGCGTGCCCTCGAGGTCGATGTACGGCATGAGCGCCGTGTGCGCCCGGCGCACCCCGGTCGCGCCGCGCCGGGCGACGCGCGCCACCGCCCGCTCGTCGAGCAGCCGCGCCGAGCGGAGCAGGAGCTGCCCGAGGCTCACACGCTTGCGCCGCTCGAGCTCGGCGACGTCGCATGGATCGAGGTCGTGCTTGGTCATGATGGTCAACTTACTTGACTAAATGGTCAAGCTGGTTTACCAATTGAACCATGCTGCGACGGCTCGATCAATCCCTCTGGGTTGCGGAAGACACGTTGAAGGTGGGGTTTCTCCGGTTTCCGGTGCGATCTCCGGTCGTGCGCCTCGAGGACGGCGGGCTGCTGCTGTTCTCGCCGCTCCCGAGCGTGGAGCGGGAGGCGGACGAGATCCGCGCGCTCGGCGAGGTGCGGGCGATCGTTGCGCCGAACCTGCTGCACCACCTCGGCCTCTCGCCGGCGGCGCGGCTGTTCCCGGGGGCGCGGCTCTACGGCGCGCGGGGGCTCCGCGAGAAGCGCCCTGACGTGACGTTCACCGGCGCGCTCGACGGCGCGCCGGACCCGCTCTGGTCCGCGGAGATCGACCAGGCGGCGGCCTTCGGGATGCCGAAGCTCGAGGAGACGGTCTTCTTCCACCGGCCGAGCAGGACCCTCTTCGTCTGGGATCTCTGCTTTCACATCGCGCAGAGCGAGCACCTCCCGACGCGCCTCTTCATGCGCCTGAACGGCGCCTACGGGAGGTTCGGCCCGTCCCGCATCGCCCGCTCGATGATGCGCGATCGCGCCGCGGTGCGCGCCTCGCTGGAGCGGATGCTCGCGTGGGCGCCGGAGCGCATCGTGGTGGCGCACGGCGACGTCGTCGAGCGCGGCGGTCGAGACGCGCTGCAGGCGGCGTTCGAGCGGGTGCTCTGACGTCCCTGACGTGGAGCGGCGCGCGGGCGCCGGTGCGGTAGGACTGGGGCCTGGCCATGAAGATCAGGAAGGTCCGGTGATGGGCGCCCAGGTCACCCTGCTCGGCCTGGATTTCGGCTCCACCACGAGCTGCGCCGTGGCCGCCTCGGCGACGCTCACGCGCGCCGCGGGCAGCGGCCGGGTGGAGCTCGGCGCGCTGGAGGAGCGGTACCGATCGGAGATGGCGCTCACGCCCCTCGCCGGCGACGCCCTCGATCTCGACGCCGCGGCGGCGCTCCTCGATCGCTGGCTCGCCGAGGCGGGCGTGGCGCCCGGGGCCCTCTTCGGCGGCGGGGCGATCATCACCGGCCTCGCCGCCCGCCGGAGCAACGCCGACGCGCTCGCCGCGCTGATCCGCGCGCGGGTTGGGGACGCGCTGCTCGCCGTCGCCGAGGACCCCTGCCTCGAGTCCTGGGTGGCCTTCATGGGCAGCGCTGCTCCCCTGTCGCGCGCGCGCCCCGGCGAGCCCCTCGTCAACCTGGACATCGGCGGCGGCACCACGAACCTCGCGCTCGGCCTGGCCGGCGAGGTCCAGCGCACCGGCTGCCTCCTCGTGGGCGCGCGGCACGTCGCGCTCAACCCGCGCTCGCGCCGCCTCCGCGCCCTCTCGCCCGAGGCCCGCGCCGCCTTCGACCACCTCGGGCTCCGCCGCGGCCCGGGCGAGGTGCTCTCGCAGGCCGAGGCCGAGGCCGTCGTCGCCTTCTACGTGGATCTGCTCGAGGCGGCGACCGCGGGGCGCGCCGGCGCCTTCGACACGCCCGCTGCCGCGCGCCACGTGCAGGTGCCCTTCTCGCTGCCGGAGGGGCTCGCGGCGCCCACCCTCACGTTCTCCGGGGGCGTGGGCGAGCTGATCTACGCCGGCCTGGCCGGGCGCCCGCTGCCCGAGCCGGCTCACCACGGCGATCTCGGCGTGGACCTCGCCCGCGCGATCCTCGCCTCGCCCCGGCTGAGCGCGCGGGTCGCGACGCCGGCCAGCATGGGCCGGGCCACGGCGTACGGCCTGCTGCGCCACGCCACCCAGCTCTCCGGCGCGACGCTGTTCCTCCCGCGCCCCGAGCGCTTGCCCCTGCGCGACGTGCCCATCCTGGCGCGCCTCTCGCCCGCCTCGTCCGACGCCGAGCTCGATCACGCCGTGGACCTCTTCCGACGGAGCACCCGCGGCGGCGCTCTGGAGATCGCCCTCGACGACGTCTCGGCGGCCACCCTCAAGGGCCTCGGCGCGCGCATCGCCGGCGCGCTGCGCCGCGCCGGACCGATCCCCGAGCACCCCCTCGTGCTGCTCACCGCGCAGAACGCGGGCAAGACGCTCGGGGGCTACGTGACCGGCTGGGGCGCGCTGCCGATCGACCTCGTCGTCATCGACGAGGTGCAGGCGCACGGCGCCCGGTTCGTCCAGGTCGGCCGCCTGTGCGATCAGATCCTGCCGATCTCGTTCTACGGGATGACGCCATGACGTCGCTCGGCGAACCTTCCGTGAAGGGAGGAGCGCGCCGTGAAGGAACCGACCCCGCTCGATCGGATCGAGGTCCCTCGCCCCCGGACCGACGTCGTCTACGCGGCCCGCCTGCCTGGCCACGACGGCTCGTTCCGCGGCTTGAAGCGGCTCCTCGGCGCCGCCGACTGCAGCAAGGCCGGCGATCGCCAGGCAGGCCTCGCGGCGAGCGACGACGCGGCGCGGGAAGCCGCGCGGGAGCTGCTCGGCGAGCTGACCCTGGAGCACCTCCACGATCACCCGCTCACCGGCGAGCGGGGCGAGATCGACGCGGTGATGCGCGTCAATTACGACATCGACCGAGACGCCTTCGCCCGGATCGCCTCGCTGCGCGTCGGCGAGCTCAAGGACCACCTGCTCCGCGCCCCCGGCCCGGAGGTGGCGCGCCTCGGCCGCGCCCTGACCGGGGTCATGGCCGCGGCGCTCGTCAAGCTCTGCGACGTGCACGAGCTCGTGTACCTCGCCCGCAAGATCAGCCGCCCGACCCGCGCCCGCACGCTCCTCGGCGCCCCCGGCACGCTCGCCTCGCGCCTCCAGCCGAACCACCCCACCGACGATCTCCGGGGCATCACCCTGCTGCTCTACTGGGGCCTTTCCATCGGCGCCGGCGACGCGCTGCTCGGCGTCAACCCCGCGTCCGGCACGGTGGAGGCCACCGCCGCGATCCTCCGCCACCTCGACCGCATCCGCCGCGCGACAGGCGTGCCCACGCAGATCTGCTGCCTGTCGCACCTCAAGGTGCAGCTCGCCGCGCTCGACCAGGGCGCGCCCGTGGAGATCCTCTTTCAGAGCCTGGCCGGCACCGAGTCGTGCTGTGTCACCGAGTTCGACGTCACCGTGGATCTCATCGACGAGGGCTATCGCCGCATGGCCGCGCGCGGCCCGCTCGCGGGCCAGGCCGAGCAGTTCATGTATTTCGAGACCGGCCAGGGCAGCGAGCTCACGTACGGCAAGCACGAGGGCATCGACATGGCCACGGCCGAGGCGCTCTGTTACGGCCTCGCCCGCCGCTGGGACCCGTTCATGCTCAACAACGTCACCGGCTTCATCGGCCCGGAGACGCACCTCGACGACCGCGAGATGATCCTCGCGAACCTCCAGGACCATTTCATGGGCAAGCTCCTCGGCGTGCCCATGGGCATGGCCCCTTGTTACACCCTCCACGCCCGCGTCACGCTGGAGGGCCAGCAGATGGCGACGCAGCTCCTCACCGCCGCGGGCGCCAACTACTACATGGATGTCTGTCTCAACACCGATCGCATGCTCGCCTATTTCGACACGAGCGGGCATGACGTGCAGACGTTGCGGGAGATCCACGGCCGCGCGCCCGGCGGCGAGTTCCTGGAGTGGGCCCTCGCCCGGGGCATCCTGGCGCGCGCGGGGGAGGGGCAGGGCGAGGCGGGCGCGATCACCCGCGGGCCGCGCTTCGGCGACGTGCGGCAGTTCTGCCCGGACGAGGCCGAGCTCGCCGAGCTGCTCGCGGCCACGCCCGCCGCCCACGGCTTCGCGATCGCCGGCCCGCGCCCGGCCAACGCGGTGAGCCGCCGCGGTCGCCGCGACGAGGCCATCGCGCGGGCGGCGCTCGCCACCGAGCTGCGCGAGGACGAGCTGGCCCGCGTCGCCGCGTTCCGCCTCATCGCCACGACGGCGGCCAGCAAGGGAGAGCACCTCGGCTCCGCCGACGCGGGGGCGCGCCTCTCCCCGGAGAGCGCCGCCCGGCTCGCGCCGGAGGAGGCCGAGGTGCAGATCGTTGTGTCGGACGGCCTGAGCGCCGAGGCCGTTCACCGCAACATCCCTGACCTGCTCCCGGTCCTGCTGGACGGCCTGGGGGCGCGCGGCGTGACCGTCGGCCAGCCGCTGCTCGCGCGTTATGGCCGGGTGAAGCTCGCGGAGGCCGTCGCCGAGCGGCTCGCGGCGCGGCTGGTCGTCGTGCTGCTCGGCGAGCGCCCGGGGAGCGGCGAGCTGGCGTCGAGCAGCCTCTCGGCCTACCTCGCCTACCGCCTCACGCCCGGCGCGGACCAGGAGGCGGCCGCCGCCTTCAGCGGCAACCCTGCGATCGGCTTCGAATACACGGTGATCTCCAACATCCACGCTGGCGGGCTGCCCGCCGCGGAGGCGGGGGGCGTGATCGTCGAGAAGGTCGTGGCGGTGCTCGCTCACCGTGCGGCCGGCAACCGGCTGGAGGCGTCGCTCACAGCGTAGCGCTGCGGGCCAGCAATCCTGCCGGGAGGTCGTGCTTCGGCGATGCGCCGAACTTGCTGAGCAGACACTCGCCAACGCCCATCGGAAACGAATCGGCCCCTAGCACCGTTTCTTTTCGCCCCTGCAGGACAAGGCCCATGACCGGCTCGTTCCCGTGACATGTCACGCCTGTCCCGTGACATGTCACGCCTGTCCCGTGACATGTCACGCCTGCACCGTGACATGTCACGCCTGCACCGTGACATGTCACGCATTCTCCGTGATCAGCGACGGCAACATTCTCCACGCCTGTTGTCTGGCCGGAGCTGTTCCCAGGCGGCGTCCGCACTGCCAGCCCCTCACGCGCTGCCGACGCCGCGGCGGCGGAGGCGAGCGCCCCAGGGCTCAGCCCTCCTCGGCCTCTGGCACGCGGGGTGCTAGATCTCCCCGCGGCCACGCCCTCTGGCGCGTGTTGCTCGCCATTCTTCAATAAACACCAGCGGGCAAGCGCATCAGGCGCAGCAACGGGCGACACGCAACGTCGGAAGCGCCTCTCCGAGGTCTCACGAAGAGCCGGTGCGCCGGATGCGAAGCCATGCGGCTACGTGAGGCGGGGCCCGATCGTTATTCGGGGTTCGCGCGTGAGAAGGGAATCCCAAGGAGGACATCATGAAATTACAAATGCAGGCGCTGGCGCTCGGTGTGGTCAGCACTCTGGCGGTCGGGGTCGACGCGGCGCCGGTCAACTTCATCTACACCCGGGGGGACAACAACGTGAACATGAGCGGTAGCCGGTGCGTCGCCGGGACATCGAGCGACGAGGTGTATCTCCAGCGCAGCATAGGCGGAATCTTGTCCTTGGCCCCTGGAGGGGTCACGCTGTTCTGCCCGATCACGCGGCGGTCAACGGCTTACTACGGAGTGGACAGCGATGATCCGACCTACGTGGACCCTCTGGCAACCGTGGTCAGGGTGTATGATGCTGCCAGCACTGCTTCGGTCAGCTGCCGTCAGTTCGAGAAGGCGATCAACGGATCCATCTCTTATGGAGTCACGCGTTACGCGTGCTCGGCGGACCCGAGTCAGGGCTGCACCACCCCGGGGCCGAGCTCGTGGACAGGGGGCGGCAGCATGTATTTCTTCAATGAATTCGGCTCCCAATCCACGATGAACTGGGGCCTGACCTGCAATGCCCCCAATTTGACCAGCATCTACTACTACGCGAGCACGGTCATCCCGAACTGACAGGTGAACACCATGAAAAAGCTCGCGATGATAGCATTGTTCGGTGCTTGCTCTCTGTTCGCCGGGGCAGCGTCGGCCACGCACAAGAACTGGCTGCTGAAGGACGGTGGGGCGGCATGTCACTTCGCGACACCGCTCGCGGACGATCGCGTGGTCTACAGCAGCGGCGCCCTCCTCAACACCACCCAGTCGAATCGGACGGCCATCTGTCCGATCTCCCTGGCCAGCCGCTGGGGCTCCAACGGCCCTGGCTCCTACACTTTCAACGCCAATCACTGGGCGGAGGCCATGTTGGCGGTCGTGAATTTTCAGCGACAGACCTTCGTCCCTTCTCGCACCGTCAGCTGCTACGCCGGAATGCAGGCCAACAATGGATCGAAGTACTACAGCACGACGGTGAGCAACACCGGTGGTGCCGGGAGCGGCAAGATCAAGCTCGCGGACGCGTCAGCCTACTCCAACCCCAGTTCTTTCGGCAGCTTCTGGGGGAGCGACGCAACGCACACGCTGGAAGCCAACGAGGGCTTGACTGCGGCTAGCCTGGACTACAACTGCGTCTTGCCGGCCTCCACGGCGATACTCGGCTACAAAATCATGCTGTGTCAGCTCGCTGACAACTGCGACTCCCTCAACAATCCCGACTCGCTGCCGTCGACGGTCCCCGATCCCTGGTCCCTCACGCCGGTTTGGAACAACGTCCAGGTCAGCGGCATCGAGTGCTCGGCGGCCACGACCGCGAGCGGGGTCTCGGGGATCACGCGCAGCGAGTCCGGGATCACCAACACGTCGGTTTCGGAGCTGGACGTGTTCTGTCCCATCACTCCGCCCGCGGACGACACCGCCGAGCACAACCGGTTCATCTCGTTCACCGAGGTTCAATACGCGGGAGGCACCGCCACGTCGGGCTGCGTCGCCGGCGGCAGCTGCCCGGACTGCAAGCTCACCTGGGTCACCCGGGATGGGAGCATGTCCGAATCCGCATCATTTACAAAGGTAGCCGGCGTCACGCGTCAAGTGCGCCTCGACGCCTACAGGACGCTGATCGGCCCCGAGGTGCAGGTCGGTGTCATGTGCAAGCTGCCGTCGAACGTGACGCTCGAAGGGATCACGTCCACCGTGAGCGTGTCTCCAGTAAACGACAACGGCATCTAGAGCGACAAACGGGTTGAAACCACGAGAAAGAGGAGAAATTTCACCGGGAGGCGGAGAGGCGGGGAGCGAGAGACGGCAAGAGGGAGAAATTCATTTTCTTCTTCCTCCCCGCCTCCCCGCCTCCCTGTGAAATTTCTCCGGGTTTCAACGTGATCGGTGCTCTAGCCGCGGGCGGGCTCGACAAGCAGGGCCGAGACGAGCTGGCGCGGTCAGCGCGTCGGGTCGGAGCCCGGGCCCGCGACAGACTTCGTACCTCAAGACAGGCGCCCGGCGCTCACGATCATGCAGACGTGAGCACCCCTCACTGGGGGGAGCCGCGCCGCATCAGCTCCTCGAAGTTGTCCGGGGGCAGCGTCTCGGGGAGCACATGGCCGTCGGGCGGCGGTGGATACATCACCCATGTAAGTTCCACGCGACCATCGTCGTGAGCGATCGGACCGCTGCGCATCTTGCCCGCTTGCCAGCCATTGAACTCGCCGGTGCGGGTGATGATATCGGTGGCTTTCTCCGCGTCCTGCAGCGATGGGTGGACGATGGTCACAAAGCAGCCCTTCGCGAAACACTCCTCCTTCTCGAACGACCCGCCGACCGCGAACCGCGCGAGCTTGCTCGACCACCCGTCGACCACCGTCGATGCCGGCGCGCCCAGGCGGCGGTCCACGCCAGAGGCGCGCAGCTCAGCCACGACCCGATCGCGATGCTCGAGCGCCGACGGCTCCTGTTGCGGTGGTTCCAGAGGCTCGGAGGGCGGCGCGCCGACAGCCGACTCGGGCTCGGCGAGGGATCCCTCGCGCACGACATCAGGCGCAGCTGGGATCACGGGCGGTTTCTTGATAGGTGCGGAGACGCTGCGATCCGGCGCGCCGGACTCCCGCGCCGTGAGCGCCGGACGATCGGCCGTCGCCGTACGGGTGCCGAGCCAATACGCCAGAGGGAGCGCACCGACGATCGCGATACCCCCGATGATGCGCGACATGGCGCTGCTCGTCGCGCGCGGAGCAGGCCCACCGCCCGCGACGGGGATCCCTCGGACGGATGATTGACGGGCAGCTCCCCTTGTCCCCCCTGATTTCGCAAGCTGATTCATACTCACTTCTTACAACAAACACCGCGCGCAAGCCACGCTCATTTGCTGCCGAATGCGTATTCCGATCGACTCGGCCGCCCATTCCACCAGCGCTCGGCGACCCGTTCAGGAGCGCCCGGGCGCGCTCGGAGCGCAGCGACGGGATCTGGGTCCTACCTGACCCGCATCTCGAAGCCAGAGGGATGCTGCAGGGTCACCCCTGTCGCGGCGGGAACAGGTGCCCATGAGTCGGTTGACCCGTGTGAGAGCACTGTTCGGCTGAGGCTGCACCTAAATAGCCGATCCTGAATCGGCAACGGGCGAGCTGAGCACCGGCCGCAGGCTCGCGGTCGACCCCGGGTAGGGGGGAGAGGGCCTGCAGGCAATCATCCACCTCCTTGACGAGTTCGTGGATGGTCGTGCACCGATGGTTGCGGGTGACGTTGTCATGGAGCTGTTTTCAGACCCGGCGTGCCCAACACGCGGTCACCACGGAAGCCGTCCGAGGTTTGCGTGCGAGAACGTACCCGTGGGGCCGTCCGGGCCGAGCAGCGCAAGGCGGACCGCCTCGCGGGCGCCCTCCTCGACGGTCTCCGTGCCCGAATAGTTGTTGAGGTTCGTCCTGGTGAAGCCCGGGGAGGCGGCGTTGACCTTGATCCCGGTCGACTCCAGCTCGATCGCCATGGCGAGCGTCATCGCGTTGAGAGCCGTCTTGGATGCAGGGTAGGCGGGGCCGAAGATCGAGCGCCATGGAAAGGCCGGATCCGCGTTCATCGTCAGCGAGCCAGCGCCGCTCGACACGTTGACGATGCGGGCCGCCGGCGCCTCGCGCAGGAGCGGCAGCATCGCCTGGAAAACAGCGACGACGCCGAACACGTTGGTCTCGAACACAGCGCGCAGCTCATCGACGGACACGTTGCTCGCGAGGGTCGACCTGGCATACTCCTCGACGGTCAGGCCCGGCCGCCGTCCCGTGTGCGAGATGGCCGCGTTGTTGACGAGCACGTCGAGGCGGCCGAGCTCCTCGCGGATGCGCCTCGCCGCAGCGGCGATCGAAGCCCGATCCGTCACGTCGAGCTGGAGCGCGCGTGCGTCTCCGTCGATCGTCTTGGCCGCCTCCACGCCGCGCACGAAGTCACGCGAGCCGACCATAACGGTGAAGTTCTTCGCGGCGAGCTCCTTTGCGATCTGGAGGCCGATCCCCTGATTGGCCCCCGTGACCAAGGCGACGTGATTGTCTTGCATGTGTTCGCTCCTGACGGTGGTTGGCTGGATACAGCGTATGTCCACGCCTTCGTACCCCTTGCCGCCGCCCTCCGATTGGAAGGAGCGGACATCGTGAGCGGTCGTCCCGCGCCGCATGAGCAACCCGCCGTGCACGAGCCGGTGCACGACACGGTTGTGGTCTGCCGGATCGTCGAAATGTCCGGTTCTTCCAATCGGAGGCCGCGGGCGCGTGGCATGAACACCCCATGACCCACCTCGATGCCACGATGGGCCGCTCCCCGCTCCGATCGACTCCGCTGGGCAAGACCGGGCCCAGCGTCTTTCCCGTCGGCCTCGGCTGCATGGCGATGTCCGGCGCCTACGGTCCGGCCGAGGACGCCGAGAGCGTGGCGACGATCCGCCACGCCATCGAGCGAGGGATCACCCTGATCGACACCGGAGACTTCTACGGCAACGGGCACAACGAGCTCCTCATCCGGCGCGCGATCGAGGGGGTGCGCGACAAGGTCCACCTGTCGGTGAAGTTCGGCGCGATGCGCGGCCCGGACGGCGCAGCGCTGGGCATCGACACCCGCCCGGCGGCCGTGAAGAACTTCGTGACGTACAGCCTGCAACGGCTGGGCGTGGAGGTCATCGATGTGTACCGCCCCGCGCGCCTCGACCCGCAGGTGCCCATCGAGGACACCGTCGGGGCGATCGCCGATCTCATCAAGGCCGGCTTCGTCCGGCATATCGGGCTGTCCGAGGTGGGGGTCGAGACGATCCGGCGCGCGAGCAAGGTGCACCCGATCGTGGACCTGCAGATCGAGTATGCGATCGCGACGCGCGGGCCCGAGGCGTCCATCTTCCCCGCGCTCGAAGAGCTGGGGATGAGCGCGACGCTCTACGGGGTCTTTGCGCGAGGGCTGCTCACCGGCAGCAAGCCCTCCGGAAAGGGGGACTTCCGGCAGTACATGCCGCGCTTCGCCGGCGAACAGGGGGCAAAGAACGCGAGCGTCGTCGAGAAGCTCCACGCCTTCGCCGGCGAGCGCGGGATGACGCCGGCTCAGGTTGCGCTCGCGTGGGTGCTGGCGAAGCAGCCCACGCTGGTGCCGATCGTCGGGGCCCGCACGCGAGCCCAGCTCGACGATGCCCTCGTGGCCCTCGACAAGCCGCTGTCGGCGAGCGACGTCGCGGCGCTCGAGAGCATCGTGCCAGCGGACGCGATCGGCGGCACGCGCTACCCCGCCCAGCACATGAAGGCGCTCGACAGTGAGCGGTAGCCGATCGACGCGGGCACCCGCGTCGGCTTGAACGGCCGCACGAGAGGCGTAAGAATGACGAACGTGGCCGCTGCGATGGATCTCTTCACCCTCGCGCTCCCGCGCTTCGTCGAGGACGTCCGTGATGTCGCGGCACCCCCCGGTCGGGTGTTCGACGTCGAGTGGCTTCCCGACGGCAGAACGGGCCTCTTTTTTCGAGTGCTCGAGGGGGGGCGTGAGGGGGACGTGTGGGCCGCGGGCCCCCGGACGCGCGCGATATTCAAGAGCAAGACCGGCCTCGCGCGGACGGTCACTCTTCGGTTCAAGCCTGGCTGGTCGGTTCCGCTGCTCGGCGTGGCGGCGAGCGAGCTCACGGACCGGATCGTTCCGCTGGAGGACGTGTGGGGCCGCGCGGGGCGCGAGCTCTGCGGTGAGCTACTCGCCGCGAGGAGCCGCGCGGACGTGATCGACCGCGTCGCCCGGGCGCTCGCCCTCCGCGCCGGCCAACCCTTCGAGACGACATCGGGGGAGCTCGCCCGCCGTGCGGTTCGCTTGCTCGAAGGGGGCGAGGTCCGGGTGGAGAGCGTTGCCGATCGGCTCGGCGTCACGGCGCGGCACCTTCGCCGCGCATTCATCGAGAACGTCGGCATCGGCCCGAAGGAGTTCGCGCGGACCGTCCGCCTGCAACGCGTGGTGCGAATGGCAGCGACCTCGTGCGACTGGGCGCGCATCGCCGCGGACGCGGGCTACTATGACCAGGCCCACCTCATCGCCGACTTCCGTCAGCTCGTCGGGCTCACACCGGGCGCGTTCTTCAAACGCGCGGCCGGCCGGATGACCAGTTCTCCTTGCATGCAGGCTGATGATCGACCTTAGAGCGGCGGTCATCCGCACAGGAGACGGGTCCAGATCGGCGTTTTCGGCGCGGAAGCGCACTCCAGTGCGCTGAGCACCGAAAACGTCGAGATGGGCCCGTATCCGAAGCGGATGACCGCCGCTCTAGGCCGTCGCGTTCGGCAGGAGAAGACACCGCACATCCGGCTCCTCGTTCCAGGCATTGGTCACAGCGCTGAGGGGCAGACTCTTGAACGGCGCACGAAAGCCGGCCTCCGGGGCCGCTGCCAGCAACTCGCCGGCCCCGGCCAGCAGATCCTTCACGGGAACGCTTCCGATACCGCTGCCGATGAGCTCGAGCCCCGTGCTGCGCAGCATGTCACCTCGGATTGGAATCTCGTCGCCAGCCACGGTACCCAGCTGAACGAAGCGCAGGCGTGGCTCGCCAGCCCTGGACCCACGGTCCTTCGTCGCTGCCCGGAGAACGCGGACGGCCGGCTCGCCCCACACGAAGTCGAGCACGACGTCGACGCCTTGATCGAATTGATCCCGCAATGATCGATCCGCGTCCTCGTCCAAGGCGATTTTCACGTCGGCGTCGAGCCGGTCCAGCTTCACCTTGTCACGACCGACAGCGATCACCTTGCTCGCTCCGAAGTGACGGGCGGTTTGAATCGCCATGCCCCCCGCCGCGCCCGTCGCGCCGTTCACGAGCACCGTGTCGCCCTCCTGGAGGAGCGCCCGGCGTGACAGCGCGATCCAGGAGGCGAGCCCCGCGGTCGCGATCGCCGCGGCCTGCTCATCGGATAGCGCGTCGGGCACCGGCACGATCATGCTGTCCATGGCGAGCGACCTCTCCGCCATCGAGCCGAAGGGCGCCTTCGGGAACAGGAAGTAGACACGCCTCCCCGCAGCGTCTGTGCCGACGCCGTCGACGCCCGGGACGAAGCCGCCGCTCGTTCCGCTCGCATAGTGCCTGCCCGAGGCCAGGCCTTTGACGATGGGGCTGAGCGGAGCGGCGTGTACGGTCACCACGGTCTCACCGTCGCCGGGCTCCGGCTCACGGAAATCGTCATAGGACGGCGGGACACCGAGCGCATGTACGACTGCCGCTTTCATGCTGAAACCTCCAAACGATTGTGGCGGTGGCGCCGTGTTGGCGACGACCGAGCCCGTTTCCCCCGAACCCCCGCGATGACGCAGTGCATGTGCGTGCTCCTTGTTCTTCACGGCGAACGCGCCGTCGACGCGGAGAAGATGCGTCGGCTCGGCGCATCGATCCACTGCATGATAGACATACTCATCATGCCTGCCCTTCATGACGTGGCCTCGGTCGATCTCAACCTCGTGCGGGTGCTCGGCGCGCTCCTCGACGAGCGGCACCTCACGCGCGCGGGCAAGCGGCTCGGCCTCACCCAGTCGGCGACGAGCCACGCGCTCGGCCGGCTCCGGCGCCTCTTCGGCGATCCGCTCTTCGTCCGCACCTCGCGCGGCCTCGCCCCGACGGCGCGGGCCGAGGAGCTGGCGGAGCCGGTGCGCGAGGCGATGCGCGCTCTCGATCGCTGCTTCCGCGCCGAGGAGCCGTTCGTCGCCGCGAGCGCCGCCCGCAGCTTCAGCGTCGCCACCGCTGACTACGGCTCCTTCGTCCTCGCGCCGCAGCTCCTCGATCGCCTCGGGCGCGAGGCGCCTAACGTCGATCTCTGGCTCCGCGCGGTCGACGCCTCCTTCGGGGAGCAGCTCGCCCGCGGCGACGCCGACGTGGTGGTGGCCCCGGCGCGCAGCGAGGGGCTCCCCGCTGGCATCCGGTCACGCCCGCTCTACCGCGAGCGCTTCGTCTGCCTCGTGCGCAAGGGGCACCCGCTGGTGAAGAAGGGCATCGACCTCGCCGCCTGGACGTCGATGCGCCACGTCTTCATCGCCCCGCGCGGCACGCCCGGCGGTGTCGTCGACGAGACGCTGGCGCAGCTCGGCAAGCGCCGTCGCGTGGCGCTGGCGGTGCCGCACTTCCTCCTCGCGCCCCACGTGGTCGCCGGCTCCGACCTGGTCGTCACCGTCGGCGCGCGCGTGGCCGAGGCCTTCGCGGAGATCCTCCCCTTGCGCGTTGTCGATCCGCCGGTGAAGCTCCCCGGCTTCGAGGTGCGCATGTACTGGCACGAGCGCCACCACCGCGATCCGGCGCAGCGGTGGTTCCGCGACGCGGTGCGCGGCGCGGCCGAGCCGTCGTCCGTCAGAGCGTGAGGCCGAGCGGGGGCTTGTGGCGTCGCTCGCCGGCGGGGCCCGGTGAGCCGAGCGCGCAGGCCGGATCGCGCTACCCCAGGAGATAGAAGCGCAGGAACCCCAGGAGGCTCCTGATCGTCTCTCGCGAAGCCTCGCTGTCGTCGAGCAGATCGAACGCGTGCGGCCCCGCGGCGTGGTTCACGAGCGTCACTGGCAGGTTGCGGGCCAGCGCTCCGGCGGCGAAGTCATCGATCGTCTCGTTCAGGTGAGGCATCCTGTCCTGTCCTGCCCTGGCGATGAACAGGGGCAGATCCTGAGGGAGGTCGTCGATCGACTTCCCGGCGCACGGGTTGACGAACCGGAACTGCGCCGCCGCCTCCGCGACGCGGGTGGACGCACCGAGATCGAGCATGAAGCCGTAGCAGAGGGCGGCGCACCGGAGCGAGCCGCTCGGTTCCCGCATCAGCGCCGACAGGGCCATGGGGACGTTGCCGGAGCAGGCCCACAGGCCGATCCGGCGCTCGTCGATCCCGAGCGAGGCGGCGTTCTGCCGGAGGTGATCGAGCAGCGCGTGGAGATCGGACGGCTCCCGGTTCGTGTAATTGATGCCCACGAGGCCGGAAGCGGCCACCAGCCGTCCCCACGACGTCGATTGCCCTATCTCCTTGCGTTTGCAGCCGAACACCGACTCGAACCCCGGATCCGGATAGCCGGACACGAAGACGACGGCAGGCGCCCGCGCCTCGGCCACCGAGGTTGGTGGAGCGTAGAGGTCGAAGGTCAGGGCGCCTGCATCGGTCGCCTGGTACTCGATACCCCTGCGGAGGAGGACGGCATCCATGCCGGGGATCTCGAGGACCGCAGTCTTCTTCATCATCTTGTCTCGCTCGGATTCCTGGCTCATCTGTGCTTCTCCTTGGCTGAGGTGCTTGACGGTTTTCTTATGTAGGCGCTGTATCAGGCGCGGCCGATCACCGCTCTAGCACGACGAAGCTCGACGCTTGACGGCCGACGGATCAGCCTGGGCCGTGGGTGCGGCCGCTCGCGCGCGGCGGGGCCCCCTGGCCGGTCACTCGACCACCCGGACCGCGGCGTGGAGCAGATTGACGCCGCTGGCGCCGTCCCACGCCGCGCCGCTCGAGAGTCGGATCGCGTAGCGCGGGTCGTCGCGCAGGCGCTCGGATGCGTCGGGCAGCCACAGGCCGAGCTGATAGTCGCCCGGCGGGAGATCGGCCGGAATCTGCGCCTCGAGGCACATCTCACTCTCCTCGCCAGGAGCCCAGCGGCGCGGATCGGCGTCGACCTGGACCACGCGCCGCGCTTCGCCCTGCTGGAGCACGAGGTAGACCGGTCGCGGGTTATAGGCCCGGGCGTACCCGTCGTTGAACACGCGCAGCCGGAGGGGCAGCGGCTGCCCGCGCGCGATCTGCTCGGATGACTCGTGCTCCATCACGACGAAGCGGTACCCGAGGCGGCAGGCGATCGTCTCGAAGCAGCCCCCGGATCGCCAGTCATCGAGCACGTCGGGATGATAGTCGGTGTTGATGAAGCTGAAGTGGTGCGCGGACAGCTCGGCGAGCGCCGAGGCGCACTCGCTGCGCGGCGGGTTGCGGCCGCAGGTCTCGCCTCCGACCGGCGTGAACGCCGAGTCCGCGGCGGCGTAGGCCTTCTCGCCGGGGAGCTGGTAGGTGCCTTCGTCGTCTTCGCTCGCGAGGAAGCAGTCGTTCAGGTGGCCGACGCGCGAGAGCGGCGCTCCGGAGAACGCCGTCTCCTCGGTCAGCGGGCCGCCGTACGCCTCGAGCTTGTGCGAGGGGCGGCGCGCGAGGGTCATCCGGCTCGCGGGCAGCGCCTGAAGCAGCGCGTCGAAGATCTGCTTGCGGCTCTCTGGACGGGTGAGATCGTTCGTCGAGGAGTGCCACTCGCCCCAGGCGCCGACGAAGCCAGGGTGCAGCACGGCGATGACGTCGGCGTTCGCCTCCAGGACGGGCTTGAGCTGGTCGATGTGGGACAGCACGCGGCCGAGCGGCGCGTCGTCCTCGCCGATGTCCGTCGCGTAGTAGAAGCGGGGGAGCACCTTGAGCCCCGCCGAGCGCACGGCGGCGAAGCTCTCGTTGAGCTGGTCGATGAGGGGTTGATCGATGTCCCGTGCGCGGTAATCGTCGATGAGCGCCTGACCGTAGATCAGCGTGTATCCCTCGTCTCGAAGGCCAGCGACGGATCCCAGGCTTCGAAGATCCCTGAAATGGAAGACGCCGCGCTCGGGGTTGAGCACGCCCTGGCACTCGGCATCCCCGGAGGGATCCGCGCCCGCCGTGAACAGCCTGGGCGCGTAGGTGCGCCTCACGGTGGCGCCGCTCGCGCCGCAGCTGCCGGGCGGGGCGACCGCGCCGCCGCCGCTGCCGGAGCTGCCGCCGTGGCCGCTGCCGGAGGTGCTGCCGGTGCCGGTGCCGCTGCCGCCGTTGCCGGAGCCCTCGGCGGTCGCGCTGGACGTCAGCGAGTCGTCCGGGCTCCCGCCGGAGCCAGCACCGCACGCCGTCGCGAGCGCCAGGGAAAGGCAGGGGGCGCCGCCGCGAAACAGGCGCGACGGGACATGGGACGATGAACGGCTGCTCTGATGACGCTGGTGACGCTGTTGATGCTGTTGACGCTGTTGACGCATAAGCAATCTCCTCTCCCGCCGTGGATCGACGAGGCGTTAGGACCCGACCTGTGGGGCACGCTGTGCAGTGAATGGTCGAGGGGATTGCAGGGCCGATGCCACAGGCGCGGCCCGCCGGCGCGCGATGCGCTGAGGCCAGGGGCTGCGCAACGATCGTACACGTGCGCACGAAGCGGACGGCGCGCGAGGGCGCATAGCCCCATCCGCCACGGCGGCTCAGCTCATGACGCGCTCGCGGCCCCGGCGGCGCGCGACAGCTCGTCGATCGCGTTAAGCAGCGCGTCGCTCTGCTCCGGCGTGCCCACCGTGATCCGCAGCCTGTCCTGGATGCGCGGCGCGTCCCAGTAGCGCACGAAGATCGCGCGGTCGTAGAGCGCCCGGTACATCGCCTGCGCCGACAGCCCTCCTCCCGGCGGGCTCGCCAGGACGAAGTTGCTCTGGCTCGGCGCCACCGTGAACCCCCTCTGCCGGAGCGCCCCCGTGAGCCGGGCGCGCTCGGCGATCACCTTCTCCCAGCTCTTCCGCGCCTCGTCCCGCGCGGACAGCGCCGCGGTGGCCGCGGCCTGCGAGAGGATGTCGGTGTTGTAGCTGTCGCGGGCCTTGTCGAGCGTCTCGATGAGCCGCGGGTGCCCGAGCCCGTACCCGAACCTGAGCCCCGCGAGCGAGTACCCTTTGCTCAGGGTCCGCAGCAGCAGCACGTTGTCGAGCCCCCGCGCCGGGTCGAGCAGCGGCGTCGCGTCGAGCTCCGCGAAGTCGACGTACGCCTCGTCGATGAGGAGCACGCCGCGGAACGCCCGCGCGACGCGCTCGAGCTTGTCGAGCGGCTCCTGCCGCCCCGACGGCGCGTGCGGGTTGACGAGGAGCGCGAGCCGGCAGCCGCGCTCGTTCAGGCGCTCTGCGAAATCCTCCGGGACCGACCAGTCCTCCGCGAGGGGGACCTGGGTGATCGTCGTGCCGTGGATCTCCGCGAGCACGTCGTAGAGCGAGTAGGTCGGGTACGTCTCGCCGATGCCGCGGCCGCCGGGCTCGCAGAACACCGTCACGGCCATGCGGAGCAGCTCGTCGCCGCCGTTCGTGGCGATCACCTGCTCGGGCGACAGGCCATGGATCCGCGCCGCTGTCTCGCGGAACTGCTGCGCCCGGGGCGGCGGGTACCGGCGGAGCTGATCGGCCGAGACGTCCCGGATCGCCTCGAGCACGGCGGCCGGCGGCGGGTACGGGTTCTCGTTCGTGTTGAGCTTGACCACGTCGGCCCGCTGCGGCTGCTCGCCGGGCGTGTAGGGCGTGAGTCGATGGATGTTGTCGCGTTCGTACAGCATGGGGATGGCCGTCTCTCGCCCACTGGCCCGCCGGAGACAAGCGCCTCGTCGCCGGCATGACGCGCGCGGACGCGCGCGCGGCGCTCGATCCGGCCGCCCTCGGGGGAGCTCGGCCGGAGGACACGGACGGCGTTGCCCGGGCGCTCGTCGTCCGGGACGCGCGCCTCGCCGCGCGCCGGCGGCGAGGTGCGCTGGCCGCGCGGATCGGACTAAGATGCGCCGCATGACGACGACGTCCGAGCCTGAAGTCTTCCTGGTCCTCTCCTGCCTCGGCCCTGATCGGACGGGCATCGTCGCGGAGGTGACCCACTACCTGACGGAGCGCGGCGCCAACGTGGAGGACAGCCGGATGGCGGTGCTCGGCGGCGAGTTCGGCATCCTCCTGCTCGCGTCGGGGCCCCCCGGCGCGATCGCGGCGGTCGAGCGCGAGACGGAGGCGCTCACCCGGGCGACGGGGCTCACGGTGCAGAGCCGCAGGACCAAGAGCCCGGAGTCGCACCGGCGCGCGGCGACCATCCCTTGCGTCATCTCCGTCGACGCGCTCGATCACGAGGGCATCGTGCGCGCGGTGTCGCGCGCGCTCCACGGCGTCGGCGTCAACATCGTCTCGCTCGAGACCTCGGCCTACGAGGCGCCCGTCACCGGCTCGCAGCTCTTCCGGATGGAGGCCCGCGTCGACGTCCCCGCCGGGGTGACCGTCACCCAGCTCCGCAAGGCGATGGATGCGGTCGCGGAGTCCGAGAACCTCGACATCGACGTCCGCTCGCTCATCAAGGGCTGACCGCGCCGCGCGAGAACCGGTATCCTAGCGGGCCATGCCCTTCAGCAATCTGAGCTCCCCCCGCAAGGTGCACGGCCTGGACGCGGAGATCCGAGGCGCCGCGGTCCTCGCGAGCCCCGGGCTCGTCGCGATGGTCTCGACCGATCCGGTGCGCCTCGTCGTCTGCCCGGTCGGCGGCTCCGGCGCGAAGACGACGAACCTGTCGCTGCCTTCGGCGCACGACGTGGCGCTCCTGTCGAAGGACGTCGCCGTGGTGCGGAGCGGCGACGACGCGGTGTGGGCGCTGCTCGGCATCACGCACGGCCCGAAGCTCGATCAGGTCGGCCGGGACGCGCGGCAGCTCGCCACGCGGCCGTCGGGCGAGACGGCGCTCGCGCTCGGCTGGGACGGCAGCGCGACGGAGCTCAAGCTCGACAAGACCGAGGTGAACGGCCGCACGTTCGCGGTGCGCGGCTCCGCGCGGGCGTTCGACCTGACCGAGACCGAGGCGCACGTGGTGATGGACGGCGTGGGGGAGGGCGGCGAGCTCCGCGTCCACCCCGGCGCCACGCCCGAGCCGGGCCCGACGCTCCGCGCCTCGCTGCCGCGCGCGGCCCAGAACCTCGATCGCGTGCGCGGCGGCCCGAAGCTGACGGCGGTGTACAAGCGCGGCGCGAGCGCGCTCTGCGCGGTCGTGAGGTCGTCCGGCAAGCTCGCGGCCAAGATGCTCACGTTCGCCGATCCCGTCGCCGACGTCGCCGTCCTCGAGTCGAGCCTCTTCGCGGCCTTCGCGGACGGCCGCGTCGCGCTGTTCGACGGCGCCGCCATCGAGGCCGCCTCCGGCGCGCCGCCCGCGCCGACGGCGAGCGTCACGCTCGGCGCCCGCGGCGAGCCGGCCGTGCTCGCGGTCGCGGGCAAGGGGTCGCCGACGCTGTGGGTCGGGACGAGCGCCGGGGAGATCTGGAGCCTGGCGATCGTCCGCAAGCAGGGCGGCTGAGGGGGGGCGCCGCGGCTCACGCCGCGCGCGCCGCGATCCGCCCGTCGACCAGCGCGTCCGCATCGAGCTGGTCGAGCGTCGTCACGACGCGATCCGCCCCCGCGGCCGCCAGCAGCGCCTCGTCGGCGAGCCGCGCCACGCCGATCGAGATCATCCCGGCCGTCTTCGCGGCCTGCACCCCGGAGGGCGCGTCCTCGATCACGAGGCAGCGCGGCGGCGGGACGCCGAGCGCGCGCGCGGCGGCCAGGAACAGGTCCGGCGCCGGTTTTCCGCGCGCCACCGCGACGCCGCAGAGGTCGGCGTCGAACAGATCGAGCAGCGTCCCGCCCAGGGAGACCGGCGCGCGGCGGGGGTTCTGGTGCTCGACGAAGGCGTCGACGCGGATCCTGCGGAGGAGCTCGCTGGCGTTCCTGGACGACGACGCCGCTGCGAGGAGCACGCCGCGCGCCTTGAGCTCCAGGATCAGCCGCGTCGCGTCAGGGAACACGACGAACTTCCCCGCCGCGATCTTCTGGAGCAGCACCTCCTGCTTGCGCTCGGCGTAGACCCGGGCGCGCTCCGCCGCGTCGGGCACGCCGAAGTAGTCGAGCGCCGCGCGCGCGCCGCTCTCGCGCGCCTTGCCGGCGACTTCGCTCTGGTAGACGGCCGTCGTGAACCGCTCCGGCGCGTAGCGCGTCTCGGGCGCGATCGCGCGCCACTCGGTCGCCATCAGCGCCTCCAGCGCCTCCTGCCAGGCGCGCTCATGCGGCGAGTCGACCACCACCCCATCCACGTCGAAGAGCACTCCCCCGAGAGAACGCATGCCGCCGACATGGCGCCGGCGCGCCGGATCGGGAGCCCCACGCCGCCTCGGCGACGCGGCGCGCAGTCCGTTGGAGCGCGCTGGCGACAGCCGCCCGCGGCGCCGCGCCGCGCCTCCTCCGGCTCCGCCCGACGGCGCGCCACGGCCGACTGCCGCGCGCCGTCGCGCCCGCCTGTGGCTCCCGCCGCTCCGCTCGGGGTGCTACCGTGCGGGCTCGTGCTGCCTGCCCGTTCCGGAGCCGCTCCCCCTGCGACGCGCCTGCCGCGCGCGCTCGTCGTCCGCGACCCGGAGCCCGAGGAGCTCCGCGCGACCATCGACTGGTCGGACTGGTACCTGGACGACGCGGACGGCATCGGCGCGTGGGGCGAGCACGACGAGATCTCCCGCCTGCTCCTCTCCTCGATCGCGCAGCTCGCACGCGAGCGCGGCTGGACCGACCACCACGCCGGCACGGATCGGTTCTTCGCCTGGGTGCGCGAGGAGCCGCTCGTGCGCGTCTCGCCGGACGTCTACCTCCTCGATCACCGCCCCGCGCCGCCGCTGCCCAAGCAGTGGCAGACCTGGCTGCCCGGACACCGGCCCCCGCGCTTCGCCCTGGAGATCGTGGCGACCGACTGGCAGAAGGCCTACGAGGACGTCCCGCTCAAGTACTGCCAGCTCGGCTGCCCCGAGCTCGCGATCTTCGATCCGCTGGCCGCCACGCACCGGCCGCCGGCGGGGCGCGTGGCGCTCCAGGCCTACCGGCGCGACCCCGACGGCGCGTATGTCCGCGTGTACGCCGGCGCCGGGCGCGTGTGGAGCCCCGCGCTCGACAGCTGGCTCTGCGTGATCGGCAGCGGGGCCGAGGCCCGGCTCCGCCTCACGCGCACCGGCGGCAAGGGCGAGCTCGTGCCCACCCAGGAGGAAGCCGCGGCGATCGAGGCCCGCGCGAGGGAGGCGGCCGAGGCGCGCGTGCGTGAGCTGGAGGCGCGCGTGCGCGAGCTGGAGAAGCTGGATCACGGGTAGCGCAGGGCGCGCGTCACGGCGCCGCGAGCGTCTCCGGTCGCGAGGAGGCGCCGGTCACACCTGCTGGGTCGGCATGACGGTGACGTGCGCCAGGTTGACGTGCCGCGGGAGGGCGGCCGTGAAGGCGATGGTGCTCGCCAGGTCGTCCGCCGTGAGCCACGTGATCTGCTGCCTCGCCTCGGCGATCCACGCCTTGGCGGCCTCGTCGGTCATGTGGCTCTGGAGCTCCGTGTCGACGAACCCAGGCTCGATGACCGAGACGCGGACGTGCTTCGGTCCGAGCTCGGCGCGCAGGTTGCGCGAGAGGTGGGTGACGGCGGCCTTGGTGGCGCAGTACACGGCGAACGTCGGAAAGACGCCGTGCGCGCCGATCGACGAGATGTTGATGAGGTCCGACGGGCCGCCCCGCCTCGCGGCCGCGAGCAGCGGATCGATGAACGCGTCGACGACCCGCATCGCGCCGGTGAGGTTGACCTCGATCATCTGTTCGAAATCGGCGATCCGGTGCTCCTCGACGCCGGACGGCAACATGACGCCGGCGTTGTTGATCACGAGGTCGACGGGGCCGAGCTCGGCCGCGATCGACCGCGCCGCGCCGGCGACGGCGGTCCTGTCCCTGGCGTCGACCGCGAGCGCCAGCGCGCGCCCGCCCGCGGCGCGGATGCCCTCGGCCAGCGAATCGAGGCGGTCTTTGCGGCGCGCGAGGAGCGCGACGGCGGCGCCCTGCGCTGCGAGCTTGCGCGCGGTGGCCGCACCGATGCCGCTGGAGGCCCCGGTGACGACGGCGATGCGACCTGCGAGAGGGAGATGTTGAGACATGGTGCCAGCTCCTGGTTGGGTCCCCGCTCGGGGGTGCCCGCAATCTGGAGCTCCGCGTCGAGGTTAGGCAGACGTGCCGCGAACCTGGGATTCGCAATCCCTGGATAGAGAAGCGCGAACAGTGCATCTTTCGATGCGTGCCCGGGGCGCGCGCGATCGTGAGCGACAGGCGGAGCGAGCTGGCGGATTTCCTCCGAGGGAGGCGGATGCGCGCGGCGCCGATCGCGGGCGGCGCGTTCGCGGGGAAGCGGCGGCGCACGCCGGGCCTCAGGCGCGAGGAGATCGCGCAGCTCGCCGGGCTCAGCGTCGACTGGTACACGCGGCTCGAGCAAGGGCGTGACGTGAACCCGTCGCGTGAGACGCTCGAGGCGATCGCGCGCGTGCTGAAGCTCGACGACGACGAGCGAGGTCACCTGTTCTACCTGGCGAGGCCCGAGCCCGCGCGGGCCGCGGCGCGCCAGGAGAGGGCCGAGCCGGCGATGGCGCGCGCGCTCGAGGCGATGCGCGTCCCGGCGCTCGTCTTCAGCCCTCGGTTCGACGTGCTCGCGTGGAACGGCGCGGCGCGCCGCCTGCTCGTGGACTTCGGCGACGTCTCCCCGCGGAGGCGCAACCTGCTCTGGATGACCTTCCGCCATGCGGCCTACCGCGCGCGCTACGCGGAGATCGGCGTGATCGAGCGGGAGGTCGTGGCCGCCTTCCGCTTCAGCGCGAGCTCGCACGTGGGAGATCCGGAGTTCGACGCGCTCGTCGCCGAGCTGCTCGAGACGAGCGAGGCGTTCCGGGCGATCTGGGCGCGGCACGAGGTCCGCGCCAAGGTGAGCGGCACGAAGGCCTTCCGCGTCGAGGCCGAGGGCGCGGGCGGCAGCGACGCCGGCGGCGCCGGGCCGCTCGTGCTCGAGTGGCACACGCTCGCCTCGACGACGTCGAGCCGCCAGCAGCTCGTCTACTACACGGCGCGCGCTGCGGGCGGACCCGAGGACGAGCGCCGCCTCGCGGCGCTGTGCGGGGCTGACCGCGGATGAATTGCTGACGTCCTAGCGCGCCCTGGCCGACGTCGCGCCGGCGTGCTCCGGCAGCTCCCTGCGCGCGCGCATGTGCGCGCGCCACCGCGCGCGGAGGGCGCTCGGCTTCTCGGCGTAGCGCTCGTCGAGGAACCTGGCGCCTGTCACGCGGTCCGTGCGGAAGTGGCGGAAGTCCTGGCGGAGCTCGCACCACGCCGCGAGGAGCCGCGTCGACTCGCGATACCCCACGATCACGGGCCACACGACGCGCTCGCTCTCGCACCCCGTCTCGTCGCGGTAGCGAAGCGCGATCTTCGTGCCGGCGCGGATCGACGCCCGCACCTCGGCCAGGTCGAGCGCGTCGGGCGCCTGGTCCCCCGCGGCGTGCGCGCCCGTCGCGGGCTCGAACACGAAGGGCCGCAGCCGCTCGGGGACCGCCGCGGCGATCTTCGCGATGAGGTCCTTCGCCGCCCGCTGCAGGGCGACGTCCCCGCGCTGGGCGACCCACTGCGCGCCGAGGACCGCGACCTCGATCTCGTCGGGCGTCAGCATCAGCGGCGGCATGTCGAAGCCGCGATCGAGCACGTACCCCGTGCCGGCCTCGCCGCGGATCGGGACGCGCTGGGCCAGGAGGTCCGCGATGTCGCGGTAGACGGTGCGCTTCGACGTCTCGAGCTCCTCGGCGAGCGCCGCCGCCGTGATCGGCGCCCGCTGCCGGCGCAGGATCTGCAGGATCTGGAACAGGCGATCGGCGCGTCGCACGGGGGATGCTGACACCAGGTTGTCAGCAGGGCGGGGCTACATCAAGCGCAGTCCACCGCGCACCCACAACCGCTCGGAGATTGCCCATGATCACGCTCCACAGCTTCGGCCCCATGTTCGGCTTGCCGGAGGCCAGCCCCTACGTCACCAAGACCGAGGTCCAGCTCAAGCTGCTGGGCCTGCCCTACGCGAAGGAGCGCGCGCGGCCCGATCTGTCGCCGAAGGGGCAGCTGCCCTTCATCGACGACGGCGGCGCGCGCATCGCCGACTCGCACTTCATCCGCGAGCACCTCGAGAAGAAGCACGGCAAGGATCTCGACGCCGGCCTCGACGCCCGGCAGCGCGCCGAGGCGTGGGCCGTCGAGCGCATGCTCGAGCACCAGCTCGCCGCGGCCTCGGGCTGCGCGCGCTGGCTCATCCCGGAGAACTTCGCGAAGGGCCCGGCGAATTTCGTCAACGGCGCGCCGGAGGAGGCGCGACCGAAGCTGCGCGAGGAGCTCCTCGCGCGCGTCCGCGAGAACTTCCGCGCGATGGGCATCGGGCGGCACTCGGACGCCGAGATCGTCGAGCTCGGCGCGCGCTCGCTCTCCGCGCTCTCCGCGCTGCTCGGGGACGAGCCGTACCTCTTCGGAGCGCGCCCGGCGGGCGTCGACGCGACGGCGTTCGCGGTGCTGGCGGGCATCCTCACGCCGTTCTTCGACTCGCCGCTGCGGCGCAGGGCCGAGGGGTTCGCGAACCTCACCGCGTACACCGCGCGGCTCATGAAGGAGTTTTACCCGGATCACCCGTGGGAGGCGGCGCGGCCGGGCGCCTGAGCGGCGCAGCGCCGCCGGCCCGGACGGGGCGGCGGCGCTGCGGCCGATCGCCGCCTGGTCGGCGCTACTCCTCGGGCGCCGGCTCGGGCGCCGGCTCGGGCGCCGGCGCGGGCTCCGCGACGCCGCCGTCGACGCCGGCGCACGCGTACCCGGTCGAGTCCGGGGTGGGCAGGGGCAGCGACGCCACCGGCGTCGCGAGGTCGTCGAGCGCGTTCACGAGCACGCCGCCCTGGGAGTACGAGTAGACGTAGTCCTCGATGAACAGCCCGCGCTGCACGGCGGCCCCGCCGTAGGTGCACCCCGACGGCACGCTGCTGAAGAAGCCGCTGTGGTCGACCGCGCCGAGCCGGCTGAACCCGTCCTCGATATCGACGTTGAACAGCTCCAGCGTGCTCGACATCGCGCCGGTCTCCCCGTCGAAGCTCACGAGCGGGAAGGCGAGCACGCCGAGCTCGCCGTAGTACGTGAACGCCTTGTGGTTGTACTCGGCCTCGGAGTGCATGTACCGCGCCCCGTCGAGCGCCTCCTTGTGCAGGAGCGCGGGCGCCGACGCGCTCGTGACGTCGAAGATCTGGAGAGCAAGGCCGGTCACCGTGCCGTCCTCCTCGCCATCCCTGCCGATCGTCAGGAGGTGACCGTCGTCGAGCGGGTGCATGTACTCGCTGAAGCCGGGGATCTTGAGCTCACCCGCGACGGAGGGGGACGCCGGGTCCGCGAGATCGATCACGAACAGCGGATCGACCCGGCGGAACGTCACGACATAACCGCGATCTCCGACGAACCGGGTGGACTGGATGGTCTCGCCGGGGGCGAGATCGGTGACGGCGCCGATCTGGGCGAGATCGGCCCCTTGCGCCTCGAGGACGAACACGTTGTTGCTCGTCGTCCACCTCGGCTCCGCCGGCACCTGCGAGGTCGTCGAGACGCGGAGCTTGCCGTTGTGCTCGTCGAGCGAGAACTGGTTGATGATGTGGCCGGGCACCGAGCCTGACGCGACGTACCCGGGCTGGCTCGGGTCGGCGATCAGATCGAACTTGTGCAGGTGGGTGAGGTTCGTGCCGACGAACACCTCGCCCGGCGCCGCCTGCTGCTGCCAGGAGCGCGCGGCGACGTAGAGCGCGTCGTGGCTCGCGTACACGGTGTCGGTCGCGCCGACGATCGACGTCGACTCCGGCGCCGCGGCGAGGTCGCCGAGGTCGATCGACTCGATCTGCGTCAGGCCGTACGACGTCGTGCCGGCCTCCGGAACGTAGAAGTCCGAGCAGCTCGCGTCGAGCAGCGTGACCGCCTCTCCCTGCTTCTCGAAGCGGTACGGCAGCCACGTCGAGAGCGGGGCGTCCTCGATGAGCGCCGCGTTCTCGGTGCGGAGCTGCTCGAACGCCGCGGTCCACGCCTCGGCGGTCTCGGGGTACTCGGTCAGGCCTGACGGCCAGTAGCGGAGCGCGGGGCCGTGGGCGCCGCCGGCCAGCACCGTGCGCACGTTCGGGCCGGTGCGCCGCGCCGAGCTGTAACCTCCCTCGAAGTAGACCTCCTTGACCACGCTGGGTGCGCCGCCGGCGAGGCTCAGGACGGTGATCTTCGTGAGCGGCGCCCAGACGCCGCCCGAGCCGGGCACGTCGACGCCCGGGTCGGGCGGCGGCGGCTCATCGGCCCCGCCGCCGTCCGGAGGCGGGGGCGCCGGCGCTTCGCCGCCGGACGGCTCCTCGGCGTCGGGGGGCGTGTCGTCCTCCGACGGCGTATCACCGCCGGACGGCGGCTCGGTGTCGTCCGGCGGCAGCGGCCTCGCGTCTCCGCCGTCGGCGGGGGTCCCCGGCGCGCCGCTCGGCGCGCTGGGGTTTCCAGGCGTCGGCGCGACGCCGCCGCCGCCGACCATGGTGTCGACGAGCAGGTAGTCGTAGTACCCCGGCCGCGGCGTGACGCCCGCCTGCTCGTAGATCGCGGCCCCGTTGACCGACGAGTAGACGACGACCTTGTCGCCTGCCACGAACATCTCGAGGGGCGACCCCTCGATAGCGAGCGAGCTGCCCACCGCGAGCGACGACGCCGGCCACGCCGTCAGGGTGTAGAAGCTCTGGCCGTGGAGCACGTAGATGTTGTTGCCGTCGGTCTTGATGATATCCGCCTCATCGACGCCGGCGACCTGGGTGTTCGTCTCGGAGTGGGCAGGGTCGGCGCCGCTGCCGCTGTCTTCCCCCGAGGTCTCCTGGCCGGTATCCCCGTCGCCTGCCGTGGGCGGCACCGGGGCGGGCGTGTCCGTGGGATCCTGGGCCCCTCCGGGGACGCCGACGCTGCCGTTGTCGACGCCGCCGACGACGCCGCCGCGGGGGTAGCCGTACGCCGAGTAGCTCGCGATCGTGGCGTCGATCTGGGCGTTCATCTTGGCGAGCGCGTCCTGCTTCAGCAGCGCTTCGAGGTCGTCGCAGGACTGAGCCCGGTGGAGCGCCGCCCGCTGAGAGTCGACAGGCTCGCCAGGCGTTGATCCCGTCTCGCATCCGACAGCGAGGAGGCCTGTTGCCAGGAGGAGCCAAAGGGAGGAATGGGTGCGGTGGGTTCGCATGGTGCCTGCTGCGTTCGCAAGGCCCGCGCCAGCCGCCCGCTCGCTCGGTTCACCGCGCTTCGCTCGCGCGCCGCTCCTGCCGCGCCGCGGAGAGCACGACATGCAAGCACTGGCCGCAGGCCGCTTGGCACACGTGTGCCAGACGGATGGTGTGACTGTTGGTTTCCGTCAGTACGGGATGGCGCGGACCTTCATGAGACCTGGACAGCACACCTTGTGGGGTGAGCGTTCTGAAACGTGTGAGTCTCTCGCTGGATCAGAGGGGGACGGGCGCCGGAGGGATCTTGAACACGTCCCATGCGGGCGTGTGGTTGCTCGTGCCTGGATCCTGGTTCCAGAGGTAGATGGCCGGATACGTGTGCACCGTCGTGCCCTCCACGACCACGCCGGTCACGTAGAGCTGCGAAGCCTTCTTGTTCGAGGCCTTCTGGAGCGTATAGCCGTCGCGTGACGACGAGAAGATGACCCAGTAATACGTCTTGCCGTCGACGGTCGTGGCCTCGGGCGACCATTGAGGCCAGCTGTTGTGGATTCCAGGGCTCGTGACCCCGAGGCACGCGGGCGGGTCGTTGGCCGCGAGCCGCGTCGGCGTGCCGCCGGCCGCGGGGATGACGTGAATATCGGAGTTGGGGTTATAGTACATCTCCCCCGGACCAGGCGCCCTGTTGAACGCGATCAGCTTGTCGTCGGGGGCGAATGCCGGGTAGTACTCGTTGAAATTCGCCTCTGCGGCGCCGGGCAGGGGCGCGGCCGCGCCGCCCTGCCTGTTGTTGTAAGGCACGGTGTAGAGATCGCCGGCGCCTGCGGCGAGGCGCCCGTCCTTGCCGGTGTCGGTCGACACGTAGACGATGGTCTGGCCGTTGTTGCTCCAGTCCGGCATCATCGCCCCGCGCGGGTCGCCCTCGCGCTCGATGAAGCCGAAGGCGGTCCCTTCCGCGGCCGCCATCTCGGTCTTGGCCATCGTGGCGTTCGTCCCCTCGGCGTAGGTCGGCGCGGGCGACTCCAGGTCGAACCACGCGAGGCGCGCGTTCGGCATGCTGGTGTGCGACTGGCCATCCCAGACGCTGCCCTTGTCCCGGCCATAGGAGGTGATGAAGATCCGGTCTCCGGGGGAGAAATGCGCGGGCGACATCTTGGGTGGCCCGAGCCAGGCCTGGTTCATGGCCTCCGAGCCGCCGGGCGTCACATAGGCGGGGACCGCTCCCACCGAGTCTTCCTTCACGGACGCGATGGCGAGATCCCACGGCCAGTGGTCCATGAACATGACGGCCTCGCCGTCGGGCGTCGACGAATGGCACCCGATGCACCGCGCCTTGCCGTCGCCCCTCACGTTGCCGTTCTCGTCGCGCCGGCCGCCCTGCTGCACCTGGTCGACCTTCAGCGCGTCGACGACGCCCTCCTCGCCCACGCCGAAGCCTGCCAGCCAGGCGTCCGCGGGCCCTTCGCCGATCGCCGCCCAGTACACCATGCTGCCGCCCGCCGGCGCCGGCGCGATGGTGATCGGGCCGGAGGAGCCCACGAGCGGCGCGCCCGGCGCGCTCGTCGACACGGAGCGGATCGTGATGGTGATCGGCTCGCCGCGGACGTGCGCGGCCAGCTGCTCCCACATGTCCTTGGGCATCTTCCATTCTCTGTTCGTCGTGTAGACGACCAGATCGTTCTTCTCCCTGTCGGCGTGCACGCGGATCTCGAACAGGTCCTGTCCCTGCGGCGCGATCCAGCGGAACCTGGGCCGCAGCCAGTTGTTCGGGTAGAGCGCGCCGATCTCCGGCTCGGCCAGGCACGGGCCGCCTGTCCCGCCGCTGCCCGGAGCGCCGAAGAGCTCGGCCGCGTTCGCCGGCGGCGGCGTCCCGCTGTCGTCGAGCACCGGGGCCGCGGGAAAGTCCTCGCACACCGCGCAGGGAGGCGGCTCCACGGGGCCGCCGCTGCCCACGTCGAAGATGCCACCCGTTCCGCCGCCGATGTCGTCCGGGATGCCGCCCGCGCCGCCAGTTCCCTGGACCTGCTGCGGGGGCCGATCCGCGCCTGCAGAGCAGGCGATCGCGCAGGCAGAGCCGATCACCAGAGTCCCGATCCGTCGATGCAAGGTTCTCATCCAGGTTCCTCCGTGCGCGCGCCCGGGGCTCGGCGCTACCGGACCAGCACACCGTGAGGTACAGCCGTGAGCTCGCGGCCGCGGCCGGCGTTGATCCCGGACGCTTGCGCGACGCGCCCGAACCCGGGCTGACGCGATGGCTGCGTGGTCACGGTGCTGCTGGTTCGTCGCGCCGGGCTCCGGGGTGTACCAGCAGCGGATCGCGAGATCGCTCAGCGCGAGGCTGCCGCCGTTGCCGCCGTTGACGACGATGTGAAGAAAGGTTCGAGCAGGTAAGAGGACATGGACCCTTGTCGCTGTCAAGCGCCCGGCAGGGGCACGTCGCCTGGCCTGGTTGCCGCCGGTCGCGTCGCGTTGCGTCGCGTTGCGTCGGTTGCGACGGTTGCGACGGTTGCGTCGGTTGCGTCGGTTGCGACGGTTGCGTCGGCCGCGTCGGCCGCGTCGGCCGCGTCGGTTGCGCTCGTTGCGTCGGTTGCGTCCGTTGTCTCTGCTGCCCCGCGGGGCCTGTCGGGGTGCTAGTTTCCTCGCGTGGCATCGCCGAATCGCATCGGGTTCCCCCTTACCCCTCGGCGTTCTCCCCGCGCGCTCGTGCTCCGCGATCTCTCGCCGGAGGAGGCCGGCGCCGCGATCGACTGGTCCGGCTGGTATCTGCCCGATGACGCGGAGCGTCCTGACAAGGTCGGAAGGTCCGAGGTCGTCCGCCTGCTGCTCTCGGTGATCGCGCAGCTGGCGCGCGAGCGTGGCTGGGCCGACTTGTATGCAGGCACCGGGCACTTCTTCGCGTGGGTGCGAAGCGAGCCGTTCGTGCGCGTCCTGCCGGACCTCTACGTCCTCGATCATCGCCCGCTGCCGCCCATCCCGCGGCAGTGGCAGACCTGGCTGCCGGGCCATCGTCCGCCGCGGTTCGCGCTGGAGGTGGTCGCGGGCGACTGGCGCCGTATGTACGAGGATGCGCCGGCGAAGTACTGGCAGCTCGGCTGTCCCGAGCTCCTGCTCTTCGATCCCGAGGCGGCTGCTGCCCGCGCGCCGCTCGCGGAGGAGCGGGTGCCTCTCCAGCTGTACCGGCGGGACGCGGACGGCACCTACCTGCGGGTCCACGGGAGCGGCGATCCCGTCTGGATCGAGGCGCTCGACGCGCACCTCGTCGTGCTGAAGGACGGCCCGCACCCGACGTTGCGCGTCGCGCGGAGCTCCCGCGCGACGGATCTCGTGCCTGCCGAGGAAGAGGCCCTCCGCGCCGAGGGCGAGGCGCGCGCCCTGGAGCAGCGCGCCCGCGTCGCGGAGCAGCGCGCCCGCGCCGCCGCCGAGGCGCGGGTCCGCGAGCTCGAGGCGCGGGTGCGCGACCTGGAGGCCCGCGTGACCCGGAGGTGAGCGCGGTGCGCTCGCCGGGGCCCGAGGAATCCCCTGATTTTTGCAGCCCTTTTCAGCGGAGAAATTGAACAGGGAGGCGAGGAGACAGGGAGTATTTGAAGATTCCCCTCCCCGTCTCCCTGTGAATTCCCCGAAGAATTCGAGGGGATGCCTCAGCGCCGCGACCCGGCTGCGCCAGCGCGCTCACGAGCGGGTCGTCGCGACGTCAGGGCGTGCAAGCGCATCCGCAGACGGACATCTGGCCCGAGACGGTCGTGCTCCACTGCCCGTTCCAGGCGCGGCTCGTGCCGCAGGCGGCGGGGCACTTGCTCGGGGCGTCGGCGTTGCTCCAGATGGGCCCGGCCTCGAGCGACACCGTGGCCGGCGGGGTGAACGCGCACTCGCAGACGGACATCTGGCCCGGGACGGTCGTCCACCATTGCCCGTTCCACTTCGTCGCGCTGCTGTACGCGGCGCAGGTGTTCGGACACTGCGTCTGAGCGTGAATGTTGTTCCAGATGGGGCCGGCCTGCACGACGGCGGCAGGGCGCGGGCTGCATTCGCAGACCGACATCGCGCCCGGAACGGTGGTCCACCACTGACCGTTCCAGTTCATGTTCTGGGGGTCGCAGACGTTCGGGCACTTGGTCTGGGCATCGATGTTGTTCCAGATGGGCCCGGCCTCCAGCGCGAGGTTCGTGGCGACGCACGCAGGGCCGAGCGCCTGCGACGCCTCCTCGACGGTCTCCTCGTCGGCGAACGCCTGCTCGGAGTCGCCTTCTTCCATCGGTACGCTGCAACCCGCGATGAGCATGATGCCGAGCGCGCTGGAGGTGAAGAGTCCGGAGAAGATGTGTTTCGTGTTCATGGTCGGCTCCTGGAGTGGTCGGTCTGGTGGATGTCTTGGGTCGCGATGTTCGCCGCCCGTCCGCTTCTGGTTTCGGTTGTTTGCAGCGCGCGTGCCACCAGGGCGCGCTCTCCTCGGAAGCGCCAGGCCCTCTATGTCAGCGGGCAGAATGCGAGCGGCACCCGCGCGTCGCCGGGGGCGCGGCGCGCCCGCCGGCGGCCGTCTCGGCAAGACCTTGCCCGCGAGAGATCGCCGTCGCGAGTTGCCCGGCAAGAGTTTGCCGGCAAGGATGGGCCGAACGTAACAGCGGTGTCCTTCCGGCGATCATCGCGGCCTTCGTCCAGATCGTCCCTCCGCCCGGCACGTGAGCCGGCCAGAGCCCCCGGTCCCTGGCCCACCGTGCATGACCGGGCGCGCCAGGCGCGTCGGCGAATGCTCGCGCGCAATGGACGTGGAAGTGGAAGTGGAAGTGGAAGTGGAAGTGGAAATGAATCGACCGCCTGCGTCGACCTGGCGACACCAACAGCAGCGGCGCGGCGGATACTCATGAGCGGCGAGGTCCGTGGTGGCGCTTGGACCTCCCGGAGGAGCCTGATATAGAGACCAGCGAGGCGGAGTGCATGCGGTCAGGCAAATCGGTGCAGGACGACGCGGCGAAGACCTGGACCTTGGCAGGGAGGTCGATCTCTGCCGTTCAGCAGACCGCGGCGCTGGGCATCGCGCTCGTCTGGCACTACGCCGGAAAGACGGAGAGACGTTTGCTCTCGCCCGACACGCCGCTTGTCGTGGGGCGCGCCGCGCCTGCCGCGCTCTGCATCGACGATCGCACCCTGTCGCGGGAGCACGCCCGCTTCCTCCTCTCGCGCGGGCGGGTGTGGGTCGATGACCTGGGATCCAAGAACGGCACGTTCCTCGACGGCCGCCGCGTCTCCCGCGCCGGGATCGCGGTAGGGGATGAGGTCGTTCTCGGCAGCGTCGCGCTGCGGGTGCAGGCGTTCGGCGCCGGGGGCGAGTCCCTCGATCTCGAGGGGGAGGAGAAGCTCTTGCGCCGCGTGGAGGACGAGCTGACGCGCGCCCGGCATTTTCGCCGCCCGTTCGCGCTGCTCCACGTGCGCATCAGCGCGGCGGTGGCGGCGGAGGGCTGGATCAACGCCGTGCGCGCCTGCCTCCAGCCCGTGCACCGCGTGGCGCTCTACGGCACCTGCGCTGCCCACGTGCTGCTGCCCGAGGCCGGCGCCGAGGAGGCGAGCCGCACCGCGCAGGCCATCGCGGCCTCCTTCGTGGGCAGCGACGCCCGGCTCCTCGTCGGCCTCGCCCTCTACCCGGACGCCGGCAGCACCGCGGACGAGGTCTTCGCGGCCGCCCGCGAGGCGGCCCGCCACGCCTCGCCCGAGCGCCCGGTGGCGTGCGGCCCCGCCGCGACCTCGGTGCTCGCGCGCGAGGAGCCGGAGGAAGGGGGGATCATCGCCGGCCAGCAGATGCGCGAGGTGATCGACACGGTGAGGCGCGTGGGCGCCTCGCGCATCCCGGTCATCCTTCACGGCGAGACGGGGACCGGCAAGGAGGTCGTCGCGCGGATGATCCACGAGGGCGGCCCGCGCAAGGGGCGGCGCGTTGTGCGCGTCAACTGCGGCGCGATCCCGAAGGACCTCGTGGAGAGCACCCTGTTCGGCCACGAGCGCGGGGCGTTCACGGGCGCGCTGCAGCAGCAGAAGGGCGTGTTCGAGGAGGCCGACGGCGGCACGGTGTTCCTGGACGAGATCGGCGAGCTGCCGCCGCCGGCCCAGGCCGCGCTGCTCCGCGTGCTCGAGTCGGGGTCGTTCAGCCGCGTCGGCTCGAGCCGCGAGATCGAGGTCGACGTGCGCGTCGTCGCGGCGACGCACCGGGATCTCGAGGCGATGGCCGCGTCGGGCGCGTTCCGGGCCGACCTGTATTATCGGCTCGGCGGGGTCGTGATCGACATCCCGCCGCTGCGCGCTCGAACGGACGAGATCGAGCCGCTCGCGCGGCATTTCTTGCGCGCGGCCAGCGCGGCCAACGGGCGCCATGTCGAGGGCATCACCCCCGAGGCGCTCGCCCTGCTCTGCGCGTACGCGTGGCCTGGCAACGTGCGCGAGCTGCGCAACGTGATCGAGCGCGCGGTGGTGGTGACGCCCGGCGCGCTCGTCGGGCTCGAGGATCTGCCCCCGAGGGTGCGCGCGGCGGCGGCGCGCGGCGAGTCGGAGCGCCCCGCGGACCGGGGGAGGGACGCCGAGCTCGGCGGCGCTCCGCCGGACATGGCCGTGTTCTGCCCCACGCCGTCCGCCCCGAAGGAGGCGCCCCCCGAGGGCGGGCGGGTCCGGGGGAAGGTGCAGCAGTACGAGGCCAAGCTGCTCCAGGACATGCTCGAAACCGCGGGCTGGAACCGGACCGAGGCCGCGCGCAGGCTGGGGATCCCGGTGCGCACGCTGTCCTACCGCATGAAGGTCCTGGGGGTGAAGCGGCCGTCTCCTCGATGATGCGCGGCTGCCGCCGGCGCGCTCCCGCGTCTCGAACCTGAGCAAGCGCGCTGGGAGCTCGCTACACTGCGCTGACCATGCTGAATCGCACGATCGCGCGGAAGTACGCGCTGAGACGAGAGATCGGACGCGGCGGGATGGGCGTCATCTGGGAGGCGTTCGATCAGGTGCTCCGGCGCCCCGTGGCGCTCAAGGTGATGACGCCCGAGCATGTCAGCTCGGACTCGGCGCGACGCCGGTTCGAGCGAGAGGCGATGGCGATCGCGCGGCTCCAGAACGAGCACATCATCCAGATACACGACTACGGCATCGACGAAGATTGCCCGTACATCGTCATGGAGCTGCTCGAAGGGGAGGACCTCGAGGCCAGGCTCACCCGGGAGCGGCAGCTCTCGCCGTCGGCGACGCTCGCCCTGCTCCGGCAGATCGCCATTGGCCTGCAGGTGGCGAGCTCAGCGGGGATCATTCACCGCGATCTCAAGCCGGCGAACGTCTTTCTGGCGCGGAAGGAGCCAGGAGAGTGCGTGAAGCTCCTGGATTTCGGCGTGGTGTGGACGGTCTTCGAGTCGGACGAGGAACAGCAGGGCTCGTTCGGCAGGGTCGTCGGCACGCCGTCGTACATAAGCCCCGAGCAGGTGCGCGCCGTCGTGCCGGATCACCTGAGCGATCTCTGGTCGCTCGGCGTCATCACCTACAGGGCCCTCACGGGCCGGCTCCCCTTCGCGGCGAGCGGGATCGGAGAGCTGCTCATCAGCATCTGTACCGATCCGTTCCCGGCGCCGTCGGGCCTCGTGCCCGGCCTGCTGCCCGGCTTCGACCGCTTCTTCGAGCACGCGCTCGCGAAGGACCCGGCGCAGCGGTTCCAGTCCGCGGCCGATTTCGTGGCGGCGTTCGCGGCGGTGATCGAGGCCAGCGGGGGCCCCGCCAAGATCCTCATCGCCGACGATGAGCCCGACGTGGCGCTCATGATGAAGCTGCTCTTCCGGCAGAAGATCCGCGACCGGGTCTACGAGTTCATCTTCGCCGACAACGGCGAGAACGCCCTCGACGAGCTCCGGCGCCACCCCGACATCGACGTCGTCGTCACCGACATCAACATGCCCGTGATGGACGGCCTCACGTTCCTTGGGCGCGTCCCCGAGGTGAGCCCCTTTGCGAGGACGGTGATGATGTCCGCCTACGGCGACATGGGGAACATCCGGAGCGCGATGAACCAGGGAGCGTTCGATTTCCTGCTCAAGCCGATCCAGCGCGGCGATCTCGAGGCGACCATCGACAAGACCATCAAGCACGTCGCGGAGCTGCGGAGGAACGCCCGCTCGGACGAGGAGAACAAGATCCTCCGGCAGTTCACGAGCGCGGCGTTGATCGAGCGGATCCGGGAGATGGGCCCCGCGATCGCGCTCGCGAGCGAGGCGGTCATGGCCACGGTGGCGTTCATCGACATCTTCCAGTTCACGCCCGTGACAAGGGAGAGGCTGCCGGGCGAGGCCATGCGGCTGCTCCGGGCCAACTTCGAGGTGATCGTCCCGGAGCTCGTCGCCAAGGGGGGGGTCGTCGACAAGTTCCTCGGCGACGCGGTGATGACGGTGTTCCAGGGGCCGGATCACCTGTCGCGGGCGCTCAGCGCGTGCGTGGCCGTCCGCGCGCAGATGTCGGCGGTGGCGCGCCGCGCCGGCGAGGGCTCGCCGTACACGCAGGGGATCTGCATCGGGCTCTCCACGGGGCAGGTCCTCTCCGGCAGCGTCGGATCTCAGGCGTACGGCCGGCTCGACTACACGGTGCTCGGCGAGGTGGTCAACGCCGCCGCGCACCTCGCCAGGGCGTCGCGGCCCGGGGAGATCCTCGTCGAAGCGACCGTCCGCGAGGCCGCGCAGCAGCTCTTCGATTTCGAAGACGTCGGCGCGAGGAGCCTGCTGCCGGGGGCCCCTCCCGTGAGCGTCTTCAACCTCGTCAAGCGCGCTCCGGTCGACGTCATCGCAGGGTGCGAGCCGACCGTCGGAGTCCACTCGACGACCACCATGCGATGAGGCCGCGAAGGCGCTGCCGCGAAGCGCCTCAGCGCGCCGCGAGGCGGTGGCGGCCCTGGGGCACGCTCGTCGAGGCCGTGCCGCTGGCGGCGTCGTAGCGCGTCGGCGCGGGCTTGCCGTCGAGGTAGAGCTGCGCGTCCTTCTGGGAGACGGCGAGGCCGACCTGCGCCGCGCTCGGGAGCACCAGCTCCGCGGCGACGCCGGCGCCCTCGGGCCGGAGCGACGCGGACACGGGCGACGTGGCGAGCAGCAGGGCGCGGCCGCCGACGCTCAGGGAGGTGCCGGCGTCGACCTGGGCGCGCTCGAGCGCCCTGTGGCGCAGGAGCAGCAGCGCGCTGCGACCCTGCAGCTTCGTGGAGGGCACGCGCGGACCGTCGCCGACCTCCACCGGCTGCGCGCCGTCGGAGACCAGCGCGAGATCCTGCGTGTCTTGCTCGGCGATGGAGATCAGCGCGGCCGAGCCGCTCCCGCCGCTCACCGTGAGCGCCTCGACCGCCGGCTTCGGCTCGCCCGCGGTGAGGTCGCGCGGGTAGAGCACGGTCAGCCATTGCGTGCTGGAGGCGATGTAGCGCGCCACCGAGAACGGGTGCCGGAAGGTCATGTTCGGGAAGAAGTTGGTGAAGCCGCTTCGATCGACCGAGAAGGCGTCAGGTCGGGGGACGTAGACCACGTCGAGCTCGAGCTCGCGCTTGCCGTCGTCGGTCCGCGTCGCCCACACCAGCCGGCCCGCCGTGGGGGCGGACGCAGCGCGGCCGGCGGCGTCCGGCGTCACCGGCCCGCTCGGGGCGAGCCCCGTCGCTGCCTCCGCCGCGAGGTCGCTGGCCATCCGGACCTCGCCGCAGACGTCGCCGCAGTCCACATCGGTGCTGGGCGAGGAGGGCCTGGCGGTGGCGTAGTCGGTGCAGATGGCGGGCGCGCCCGGCCGGCAGCCCAGCCAACCGCTGTAATGGAGGTGGGTGTCGTAATAGTGGAGCATCGGCTGGGCCGAGCCGACGCCCGCGGAGATCATGTGGTCGAAGACGACCACGTAGCTCCTCCGCGCGAGCGCCGCCGTGCGCCGCGTGGACACGTCGGGCACGTTGACGTAGTCGTCGATCGTGACCGTCGAGGAGTCGAGCTCCCCGGTCAGGAACGAGGCCCGGAGGATCGCCGGATCGTCCACGGGCCGGGTCAGATCGCTGAAGACACCGAGCTGGCGCCACGCGGGCGTCTGGTAAGTATCCCGGATCCCCTTGAAGCTGTCGACGGTGACCAGGTTGTGCGACTCCGGGCTGAAGTTGACCCAGTAGAACAGCGAGGTGTGGGCGCTGCCCGCGGGGTCGTAGTTGCGGCCGTCGCCCGGATCGATGATCAGGTATTGCCCCTTCGCGTGCAGGAGGAAGCTCGTCTGGTCGGGCTGGCTGTGCGAGGACGGCCGGTACTCGTGCTCGGTGGTCATCAGCAGGTGAACCGCGTCCGCGCTCCAGCCGGAGCGCAGCGACGTCATGTCCGAGGTGACGATCGACGTGTACGTGGGCTCCTGGCCCCCGGCGAAGGCCTTGGCGATGTCGGGATCGGTGTAGAGGATGCTGTAGACCGGGTTGTTGACGACGGCCTTGCCCTTCGCGCTGAGCCAGCCATAGAGGCCCTTCGCGTCGCGGCGCCCCTCTTTCTCGCTGAGCATGCTGGCGGCGATGCTGCTCAGCTGCAGGGGCTCGCGCCAGCCGGTCTCGATGGTGGCCGCGTTGCCGTCCGGCATGGAGAGGGCGGCCCCGTAGCGGAGCATGCGGGCGATGCGGTTGTCATTGCCCCAGGCAGCGGGCGTGTTCACCGCGTTGATGTAATCCCGGCCGTCGCGCGCCCCGCCGGAGAGCCTCTTCATGGCCTGGAGATAGGGCAGCATCACGGAGAACACGTCGTCCTGGTAGCTCGGGCCCTCGACGTAGGTGCCGTCCTGGGTGAGGCAGGCTTGCATGTAGGGGCCGTAGGAGCGGAGGGCGAAGAGCGACTCCAGCAGCGCGTCGCCGAAGAGATCGCGCTCGACGGTGCAGGCGTGATCGCGCTCGCCCAGGGCGTAGCTCAGCGTGGCCGCGCCGCTGCCCACGCGATAGCGGAAGTTGGTGACGTACGTCGTGTTGAACTCTTCGTACACACCCATCGTCTTCCCGAGCGCGTCCTCCAGCTTGTCGCGGATGGCCGCGTCGTCGTCCGCGCTCAGCGCCGGCTGCACGAGGTCGTAGGCGTAGGCATAGTTGAGCAGGCTTCCGCCCCAGTACCAGGCGCCGGGCGTCTGGCTCCAGCCGGTGGCGGTGTCGCCCGCCTTCAGCAGCGCGCCGCGCGCCGCCTTCAATCCGTCGGCGCGCTGCTCGATCACCCAGGAGAGGGCCCCGTACAGCGCGCAGTTGGAGAGCTGGAGCTCTTTGGCGTCCGTATCCGTGGAGGGGGCCCCGCACGGGTGGCCCTGCCCCGGCGGGCCGCGGCGGACATCGTCCATCCAGGTCTTGTAAGGGTCCTGGGTGACCCGCTGGCGCAGGGCGGGGATCTCCTGGCGATCGAAGGCGATGAACGGGTGCTTCCGCTCGTGGATCTGGACAGGGGCGCACGGGGGCGGCTTGGAACAACCTCCGAGGCCCACCAGCAGGATCCACGGCGCGAGGGCTTTTCCCCCCCTTGAACGGAGCATGAGGGTCGTTGTTATCAGCACCGCAATGCGGGCGTCAATGTGGGTCGCCTCGCAACCACCTCCGGCGGGAGGAGGCGCCGCGCGCGCTCGAACAAAGGAGCGTCGAAGGAGCGTCGTGGGCGTCGTGGGCGTCGTGGGCGTCGGTTCCGGCGGGGACATGGCTTTGTCCCGCGGACCGTGGTCCAATCCGCTCCCATGCGCGCCGCCCTCCGCCACTCGCCCCGCTGCCCCGCGGCGCTTCGAGGCTAGATCCAGCATGGTCCTGCCCGGGTACGAGATACAGGCTCAGGTCTACGACAGCACCAACACCCGCGTCTGCCGCGCCCTGCGCAAGGCGGACGGGGCGCCCCTCATCCTCAAGATCCTGAAGCCGCTCCGCCCGTCTCCCGAGCGGCTCGCCTGGTTCCAGCGCGAATATGATATGCAGCGCGGGATCGAGCTGCCCTGCGTCCCCCGCGCCTACGGCCTCGGGCTCGAGCTGCAGGGCTGGACGATGGCTATCGAGGACTTCGGCGGGGAGTCGCTGGACAGGCTGCTGCGCCGGGGGACGCCGCCGCTCGCCGAGGCGCTGGACATCGCCGTCCGTGTCGTCGACGCGCTCGGGCAGCTCCACGAGCAGCGCATCATCCACAAGGACATCAACCCCTCGAACATCGTCTGGAGCGCGGAGCGGGAGCGGCTCGCCATCATCGACTTTGGCATCTCCACCGTGCTCTCGCGGGAGAACCCCGTCCTCAAGAGCCCGGACGTGCTCGACGGGACGCTCATGTACATCGCCCCCGAGCAGACCGGCCGGACCAACCGGGCGATCGATTACCGCACCGACTTCTACTCGCTCGGCGTCACCCTCTACGAGCTCTTCACCGGGGCGCTCCCCTTCCCGGCGCAGGACGCGATGGAGCTCGTGCATTGCCACCTGGCGAGGCTCCCGGCGCCGCCTCACACCCGGGCGAAAGGCGTGCCGAGGGCGGTGTCGGACGTGGTGATGCGGCTCCTGGAGAAGGCGCCCGAGGCGAGATACCAGAGCACGTACGGCATCAAGGCGGATCTCGCGGCGTGCATCGCGGCGCTCCGCGAGACGGGCGCGGTGGGGGCGATCGAGCTCGGGGCGCGCGACGTGCCGGAGCGGTTCCAGATCCCCCAGCGGCTCTACGGCAGGGAGCGCGAGGTGGAGGCGCTGCTCTCGACCTTCGAGCGGGTCGCGCAGGGCGCGCGGAGCGCCGTCGAGGGGGCGCGCGGGGCGGCCGAGCTGCTGCTCGTGACCGGCTCCTCGGGCATCGGCAAGAGCGCGCTCGTGCGCGAGCTGTACGAGCCGATCACGCGGCGGCGGGGGTACTTCATCGGCGGGAAGTACGACCAGCTCCAGCGGGCGACGCCCTACGCGGCCGTGGTGGCGGCGTTCCGGTCGCTCGTGCGGCAGATCCTCGGGGAGAGCCAGGCGCGGCTCGCGGGGTGGCAGGAGGCGCTGCGCGGCGCGCTCGGCCAGAACGGGCAGGTCATCCTCGACGTGATCCCCGAGGTGGAGGCGATCCTCGGGCCGCAGCCGCCCGTGCCCGAGCTCGGGCCGACGGAGACGCAGAACCGCTTCAACCTGGTGCTCGAGCGCTTCCTGCGGGTCTTCGCGAAGCGGGAGCACCCGCTCGTGATCTTCCTCGACGACCTGCAATGGGCCGACGCGGCCAGCCTGCGGCTGCTCGAGCGGGTGCTCGGCGAGGAGCGGCTGGCGCACCTCTTCCTGATCGGGGCCTACCGGGACAACGAGGTCGGGCCGGCTCACCCGCTCGCGATGACGCTCGCGGCCATCCGCGCGTACGGGACGGCGGTGCGCGAGATCCACCTCGGGCCGCTCGCGCGCGAGCACGTGGAGGAGCTGCTCGGCCAGGCCATGCACGCGGAGCCGGAGCGGGTCCGCCCGCTGGCGGAGCTCATCGTGCGCAAGACCGAGGGCAACCCGCTGTTCGTGAGCGAGCTGCTGAAGGCGGTGCACAAGGAAGGCTTCATCGCCTTCGACCGGCAGCGGGGGCGGTGGCAATGGGACCTCGGCCGGATCGAGGCGAAGGGCGTCACCGACGGCATCATCGATCTCATGATCGGCAAGATCCGCAGCCTGCCGGCCGCGACCCAGCAGGCGCTCAGCCTCGGCGCCTGCATGGGCAGCGAGATCGACGGGCGCGCGCTCTCGCTGGTGGCGGGCAGGTCCGAGGAGGCGCTGTCCCAGGCGCTCTTCGCGGCGGCGCTGGAGGGGCTCCTGCTCCCGGCCTCCGAGCTCGAGGTGGTCCAGGACTCGACCAATCCCTCGCTGCTCGTGCGGCATTACCGGTTCTTGCACGACCGGGTGCAGCAGGCGGCGTACGCGCTCGTCGAGGAGGCGGAGCGGCCCGCGGTGCACCTCAGGATCGGGCGGCTGCTCCTCTCGAAGATCAGCGGGCCGGAGCGGGCCGAGCGGATCTTCCAGCTCGCGACGCACCTGAACCAGGGCCAGAGCCTCGTCACGGATCCGGTCGAGCGGCTCGAGATCGCCCGGCTGAACCTGGAGGCCGGGAAGCGGGCGAAGAGCTCCACCGCCTACGCCGCGGCGCGGGAGTACCTCGCCGCGGGGCTCGCGCTCCTGCCCGAGGGCTCCTGGGGAGAGCACCACGATCTCACCGCGGATCTCCACCGCGCGCTCGCGGAGGCCGAGGGGCTCAACGGCAACCACGCGCGCGCCGAGACGCTCGCCCGGGCGCTGCTCGATCACGCGCGGACGCCGCTAGAGCAGGCCGGCGTCTACGACGCGCTTGTCAGCCATTGCACCATGGTCGGGCGGTACGCGGAGGCCATCGACGTGGCCCGGCGCGGGCTCGCCCTGCTCGGCATCGACCTGCCCGAGCGGGATCTCGGCGCGGCGCTCGAGGCGGAGCTCGCGGACGTCGACCGCCGGCTCGCCGATCGCCCCCTCGAGTCGCTGCTGGAGGCGCCCGCCGTGGAGGACCCCGCCGGCAAGGCCGCGCTCAAGCTGCTCTCGAACGTGCTCTCGGCGACGTTCTACGTGGACCGGCAGCTCTACGCGTTCACCGTCACGAAGTCGGTCGGCCTGAGCCTCCAGTACGGGCTCGCCCCCGGCGCCTGCTCGATCTTCGCGTTCTACGGGATCGTGCTCTCGGGGTTCCGGGGCCAGCAGCTCGCGGGCTACGAGATGGGGGTGCTCGCGGTGCGGCTCGGCGAGCGGTTCAACAGCCCCGGCGACGTCTGCAACGGCTGCTTCGCCCTCGGCAATTTCCTGTTGCCGTGGGTGAAGCACCTGCCGGCGGCCCAGGCGGTCAACGACGCTGGGTACAAGGCGGGGCTCGAGGCCGGGGAGCTGCGGTACGCGGGCTACATCCTCATCTACAAGCTGTTCAACCAGCTGTACGAGGGCAGGCCCCTCGCCCAGGTGCTCGCGGATCTGCCGGAGTTTTTGCACTTCAACCAGAAGAGCAAGAACCAGATCGCGATCGACATCATCCGCGGGCTGGAGCTCGCGATCGCGGACCTCTCGGGCAGGGCCGGGGGCGCCGCGCCGGATCCCGCCGCCGAGGCCGACTACCTGGCCGCATGCGAGGCGAACCAGAGCGTGATGGCGCTCTGTTACCATCACATCCTGAAGACGCAGACGCTCTACCTGCACGGCGATCTGGCGGGGGCGCGCGCCGCGGCGACGAGGGCCGAGGCGCTCATCTCGGCCGTCACCGGCAACGTGGCGTCGGCGGAGCACCAGTTTCATCACGCGCTGTGCCTCGCGGCGCTGGCCGACGGCGCCGGGGCGGACGAGCGGCGGGCCTTCCTGGAGGCCGCCGCGGCGAGGCGGGATCAGCTGGGGCGCTGGGCGGAGGTCTGCCCCGAGACGTTCTCGCACATGCACGCGCTGGTCGGAGCCGAGCTTTCGCGGCTCGCGGGCGAGACCGGGGAGGCCATCGAGCGCTACGAGCGCGCCATCACCTCGGCGAGGGCGCACGGGTTCCTCCAGGACGAGGCGCTCGCGAGCGAGCTTTACGGCAGGTTCTGGCTCCGGCGCGGGAAGGAGCGGCTCGGCAGGGATTACCTTGCCGACGCGCGTTATGGCTTCGAGCTCTGGGGCGCGCGGCGCAAGGTGGCGCTGCTCGACGCGGAGCTCAACCCGCCGCAGCCGCTGGCCGAGGCGCCCCTCGACCGGACGACGCTCACCACCACGAGCACCCGGCAGCAGACGTCGCGGGTGCTCGATCTGGGCAGCGTGCTCAAGGCGTCGCAGGCGATCGCCAGCGAGCTCGTGCTGGAGCGGCTGCTCACCAAGCTGATGACCATCGTCATCGAGAACGCGGGGGCCGAGCGCGGCGTCTTGCTGCTCGCGCAGGGCGAGGAGCTCATCCCCAGCGTGGAGGCGCGCGTGGATCCGGCCGACCCGCGGGCCGCCCCCGCGGTCACGGAGCTGGATCTGGTGTCCTCCGTGGAGGGGGGGCAGTTCGCGGAGAGCATCGCCGTCTACGTGGAGCGGACCCGCGAGAGCGTGCTGCTCGGCGACGCGGCGCACGAGGGCGATTTCACCCAGAGCCCCTACATCACCCGGAACCAGACGCGGTCGGTCCTGTGCATGCCGCTCCTCAACCAGGGCAAGCTCATCGGCGTGCTCTATCTCGAGAACAACCTGGCCACGGGCGCGTTCACGCAGGAGCGGCTGGAGGTCCTGCGGCTGCTCTCGGCCCAGATGGCCGTGTCCATCGAGAACGCGGTGCTCTACGGGCAGCTCGAGCAGCGGGTCGGGGAGCGGACGGCGGAGCTGCGGAAGAAGAACGCCGACCTCGAGGAGGCGCTGCATCACCTCAAGGCGACGCAGTTCCAGCTCGTGCAATCGGAGAAGATGGCCTCGCTCGGGCAGCTCACCGCGGGCATCGCGCACGAGATCAAGAACCCGCTCAACTTCATCAACAACTTCGCCGAGGCGAACGTCGATATCGCCGCCGAGATCCTGGACGGGCTCGCGTCGAACCGGGATCTCCGGGTCGCCGAGATCGAGGAGCTGGTGGTGAGCCTGAAGCAGAGCGCCGAGAAGATCGCCGAGAACGGGCGGCGCACCGACGGGATCGTGCGGGGGATGATGCAGCACGCGAGCGGCGGCACGGGCGAGCGCCAGAGCGTCGGGCTGAACGGGCTGCTCGATCAGTACGTGAGCCTCGCCTACCACGGGATGCGGGCGCAGAAGCTCGATCTGAACGTGATCATCGAGCGCGATTACGACGCGGCGGTGGGCGCGATCGAGCTGGTGCCGCAGGAGATCGGGCGGGTGTTCGTGAACCTCCTGACGAACGCCTTCCACGCGCTGCGAGACAAGCAGCGCTCGGCGGCCGGGCCGTACGTGCCGACGCTGGCGGTGAGCACGCGGCGGCTCGGGCGCGAGGTCGAGATCCGGGTGCGCGACAACGGGGTCGGCGTCCCCGCGGCGCTGCGGGAGAAGATCTTCCACCCGTTCTTCACGACGAAGCCCACGGGCCAGGGCACGGGGCTCGGGCTGTCGCTGAGCTACGACATCGTCCAGGCCCACCGGGGCACGATCCGGGTCGATGGAAAGGAAGGCGAGGGCGCGACGTTCATCGTCGCGTTGCCCGGCTGAGGCTGGGGCTCTCTATTGCGGGGCGGATCCCTGGGGCCAGCGCCGCGCGAAGACGTTGTTGTCCCAGGCGACCGCGATCTCCGCGCCGCCTCGGAGCGTCATCCCTATCGCCTCGTAGATGAGCCGCGTCCCCGGGACATAGCCGAGATCCTCGAGCGCCTCCGGGACCGGCTCGAGGTACCAGCGGACCAGGTAGACGCCCTGCGCGCCGAGCCGCTGGGCGATCATGCGGCCTCGGGCGAACGTGGTCCCGTCGGGGCGCAGGGTGACGACCGAGTACTCGCCCTCGAAATCTCCGGGCGGGCCGCTGATCTTGGTTCCGGTCTCGCGCGCGAGCTCCCCCTCGTAGAGGGCGAGGGCGAAGGTGCCGTCGACATTGCCCGTCTGGAGATCGACGCGAAAGACGATGACGCCGCAGCTCGTCGGCGCCGGCTGCTGCGGATCGGAGATCTGAACGATCGGCATGGGGGCTCCTTACCCTGATCCAGCGTGCGCGGGGTACACTGCTCAGCTCGGAGGCGCAGGATCGGGGCTCGCGTGTGAGGCAGCGCTCGAGATCCAGCCTGAACGGCACCGCGCAGCGGACTACGCCGGCCGCAGGATCTGCCGCACCGAGTCCACGTCCGTGACCCGGTGCAGCACCGGCTGGAGCCCGGCGCCCGGGGCCTCGCCGAAGGCGCCGCTCGCGGCGACGGCGCGGGCGCGCGGGCCGTCGAGCACGAGGAACACGTCCCGGAGGCCCCCGGCGCCCGGCGCGTCGATCACGTCGACGATGCGCGAGCGATCGAGGTGCAGCTCCTCGTCGCCGCGCTGGATGAGCACGCGCCGGTCGGTGATGAGGTACCGCGTCCGCGCCGCGAGCCGCGCCGGGCGCACCACCGACATGTAGAGCATCGCCGCGCCCGCGGCGACGAGCAGCACGATCGTGAGCGACAGGGACGCGACGAGCGCCACGAAGGAGACGCTCTCCGGATCCATGCCCGCCGCGGTCACGATGCGGATGCTGCGCACGGCGTGCACCGCCGTGACCACCGCGAAGCCGCCGAGGAGCACGCCGAGCAGCACCGAGCCGACGCCGCGCAGGCCGTTCGGGAGCCACTTGTGCCAGCCGTCGGCCGGGTGCGCCGACCAGAGCACCCGCTCGCCCTCGTCGAGGCGCTGCGAGAGCAGGCGGTGACCGTCGCCCGCGGGCGCCGACGGGACCACGCCCCGGAGGATCGCCCAGACGCGATCCGGCGCCACGACACCGGTCAGCACGATCGACAGCCGCCGCCGGAGGGCCCCGGTCGGCACCGCCCTGACGAGCTCGAGGTCGCCGACGCCGGGGTGCTTCGGGTTCCAGTGGATGCGCGCGTAGCTGATCGACCGCCGCTCGATGGAGCGCCGGAGCTTCCCGCGCTGCACGACGATGTGCCGATCGGTGAGCATGTACTCCAGCTCCGAGCGCCACCAGCGCGGCAGGTAGCTGAACGCCACCGCGAGGCTCGCCATCCAGGCCGCGAAGGCGAGCAGCTGGTTCGGCGACGCGTCGAGCGCCTTGCTCACGACGACGGCGGACGCGGTGCTGATCGCGGAGGTCACGCCGCAGACCGCCGCGCCCACGAGGTAGAGCATCGGCGTCGCGACGACCTTGGGACGTCCGGACCAGAGCACAACCTCATCGAACACCGAGTCACGCATCTCGATGGATCCTCCGTTCGGGGTGAGCTGGCCGGCGCGCCCCCGCGCGCGAGGGCGACCACGTTAAGGTGAACCCGCCGGCCGGGGTCGTAAAGGGGGCTCTCGCCATCGCCCGCTGTACGCTGTACGACCAGAGCGCCATCGGTAACCACGCGCACGCGCCGCCGCCCTTCGCCGTACGCCGCCGGAGCGGGCGGGAGCGGCGCGCGGCCGTCCAGACGATGAAGCGCCCGCCGCCTCGGCTCAGCGCCGCTGCGGCGCCGCGAGCTTGCGCAGGCGCTTCAACGTCTTCAACGTCTGCTCCGATTCCCTCTCGCACTGCGCCCGCCGCGCCTTCGCCAGCGGCAGCCAGGGATCGTTGCCCGGCGCCCGGGCGATGTAGGAGTCCCACGCGGCCACGGCCTGCAGGTAGGCCTCCGCGCGCGCGGCGCCGAGCTCTGCGCTCCGCGCCGCGGCCCAGTGGCCGAGCGCCGCGTACCAGGCCTCGTCGTGGGCGGGCACGTAGAACCAGCCCGCGCCGTTGATCTGCTGGTCGGCCCGGTCGTAGGTCCTCGCGAGCCGGATGTTCTCGATGCCCCCCTCCAGGTCGCCGGACCGGTCGAGCGCCACGGCGAGCCCCCAGAGCGTGGTCACGCCGTAACGGACCATATCGAGCGACCCGAGGGTCGAGAGCGAGGCGCGGTAGCCCTCGACCGCCGACGTGATGTCGCCGAGCGCCATGTAGGCCTCGGCCTGGTTGGCCAGCAGCAGCGCCCGCGAGGCCGCGTGCGGCTCGAGCACCAGCGCCTCGTCGTACGCCTCGATCTCGTCCGTGTACCTGCCGAGCCGCGCGTAGCAGACCGCCAGCGCGTGCCAGGCGTCGGCCCGGAAAGGCGCCGGAGGCTGGAGCCGGAGGAGCCCCTCGAGCGTCGCGACGGCGCCCTGCACGTCGCCGAGGTGCTCCAGGATGTCGGCGTAGCGCAGCCGCACCGAAGGGGTGCGCGACGTCGCCGCGCCGGCGCGCTCGTACAGGGCGCGCGCCTCGCGCAGCCAGAGCGGGCCGATCTCCTCGACCCGCTCCAGGAGCGGCGAGCGCCGGAGCTGGTCGTACCGCGCGAGCAGCGCGTCCGCCTGGGAGATGAGCTCCTCGCGCTCGTCGGCCGCCGGATCGAGCGCGCGGGACCAGACGGTCGGCGCTGCGTGGAGGGGCCCCGCCGCGAGCGCGGACGCGAGGAGCGCCGCGACGCCCGGCAGGCGCGAGCGCCACGGCAGGGGCGACCGCCGGGGCGGGGGCGATGGCCGCGTCACCGCGCCCCTCCCGCGCCTGACCGCGGCGCCGCGCTCCGCTCCTGCGGGGCGCGCCCGGCCGCGCGCGCGGGCGCGCGTCCCCCGCCGCCGGCGCCTCGCCGGAGGGCGTCGAGGCGCGCGCGCGCCGCCGGGGCCCACGGCCCCTGGCCGCCGGCGCCCGCCAGGTACGCCTCCCAGCGCGCGATCGCGGCCGCCGTCATGGCCCGCTCCAGCGCGAGCGCCTCGAGGGCGAGCCTGTCCTCCGGGACCGCGAGGTACTCGACGGTGCGCAGGCGCGCCGACGCGCTGGCGAGGTCGTCCGCGGTCCGCTCGCGCGCGGCCGCGCCGGCGCTCCGGTCGTCCGCGCGCCCGCGCGCACCTTCGCCGCGCGGGCGCGCCGCCTCGAGCGCGGTCACGTCGCCTTCGAGCGCGGCGTCCGCCTGGGCCTTGTCGCCGGAGCGGTCCAGCGCGAGCGCGAGCGACAGCGTGACGTCGCGGGCGAGCTGCGTCTGCGCGCGCAGGCGCGCCTCGCGCAGGTAGGCGATCGCCTCGTCGAGGTCCCCGCGGGCGGCCGCCTCTCCGTGCGCGTCTCTGTGCGCGTCTCTGTGCGCGTCTCTGTGCGCGTCTCTGTGCGCGCCGGCGGGCGGCCTCGCGCTCGCGTCGGCGACGGACGCCGCGCCCGCGGTGGCCATCGACAGGTGCGCCGCCTCGAGCAGCACGAGCGCGCGCTGGTCCGCGGTCCCGAGCAGATCGATCCGCGGGACGAGCGCGCGGTAGATCGCGATCGCCTCGCCGCGCTTGCCGGTGCGGGCGAGCGAGCGCGCGAGGTCGTGCATCGTCTGCGGATCCTCGACGCTGCGGGGATCGACGCTCCGCGCCCGCTCGAAGGCGCGCGCGGCGTCCTCGGGCGAGCCGAGCGCGAGGGCGGCGCGGGCGAGCAGGACCTGCGGCGCGGCGTGCCCCGGGAGGAGCTGGTCGGCGAGGCGCGCCGACGCGCGCGCCGCCTCGGCGTCGCCGCCGAGCTGCGCCTGGCCGCGCGCGAGCAGGTCGCAGTAGCGCGGGAGCTCAGGCGCCCGCGCGCGCTCCCAGACGGTGGGCCCCCGCGCGATGGCCCGGCCGGATCGCGCCGAGCACTCGGGCGGACGCCCCGCGGCCGCCGCGGCGGCGACCAGATCGCCGCCCTGTCCGGCGTGCGCGGCGAGCGGGAGGACGAGCAGGGCCGTGAGCAGCAGCGGGCCGAGGTGCACGGCGAGAGTGTACCAGGGAGGCGCGCTGGAGGCTCACGCCGGGGCCGGCGGCGCAGGGCTGCGATCCGGTTGATCGGGTGGGCGTTGGTCCGTTATGGTGCCCGAGGTGACAGCGTCGACGGGGGGCGTTCGCGGGTCGTGTTTCGCTGGACTCCGCAGCCTTGGAGCCTGAGGAGGATCGACATCATGGGCGAGGTGATTCGCAAGGATGCGCCAGCGGACGACATCATCGGTGACGTGCGCGCGACGCTCCACAGCGCTTCCGCGAAGGGCGGGCCCCTCCGGGAGCTCGCCGAGCAGCGGCTCGTGCCCGTGCTGACGCTCTTCGACGGGGTGGAGGCCCAGCGCAACGCCGCGCGCTCCGAGGCGGAGCCGCTGCTCGCCAAGGTCGAGGCCGAGTCCGCGCGCGCCGACGACGCGCTCGGCAAGGTCGCCGACGACGTCTGGAACGCCGTGGGCCGCCCCTCCGCGGATCCTGCGCTGTCGATCCTGTTCCCGGGCGGCGTGGCCTACTTCGCCGACGACGAGGACGGCGATCTCACGGGGCAGCCGGATCGGCTGGAGGTGCTCGCGCAGCTGCTCGGCTCGGGGATCCACCCGAAGCTCAGCCTGGACAAGGCGCAGGCCGCGGCGGCCGAGGTGAAGTCGGCGGCGGCGGCGGTGCGCTCGACGGTCGAGGCGACCCGGCTGCCGCTGGAGCGGCTGAGCGTGCTCGACCGCATCCGCGCCTCGGTGGCGAAGAGCGCGCACATCGAGCTGGTGCACCTGAAGCGTCTCTACAGGGCGGCTGGCTTCAGCGAGGCGGAGATCCACGCGGTCATCCCGGATCGCGGCCGGGCGCGGCGCCGCCTGTAGCGCGCCGCGCCCCTCGGCTCACGGGCGGGGGTACGGGCCGGGCGCGCCGAAGCCAGACGGCGCGCCGCGGCCGTAAACCCCGTAGTAGGGGGAGACGGCGGGCGAGTAGGGCCCGTTGGCGCCGAAGTAGACGGGGCCGTAGGAAGGCGCGCTGTTGGCGAAGCCGCCGCCGTAGCTGCCGTAATTGCCGTAGTTACCGTAGTTGCCGTAGTCGATGTAGCTGCCGTAGGTGCCGTAGTTGCCGAAATAGGGTACGCCAGGCGGATAGCCGCCCTCCGGAATGTACGGGCTGCCGATGAGCGCGAGGAGCGACGTGGCGAACGAGAGGTTCCGCTTCGTGGCGCTCAGGACCTCCGGGACGAGGTGAGAGAGCCCCGGGTGCAGCTCGGGCCCCACGATGGCCATCTGCTCCTGGAGATGGGCGAGGAACTCCCGGTGTCGATAGATCTGAACATTGACGAACGTCCAGTCGAAGCTGGGCCCCGCGAGCCCCGTGAGCTGCTGCTGGCTCGCCGCGCCCTGCTCGATCAGCGCCAGGCTGATCTCGTTGTCCACCGGCGCCATGCCCATCTGCGTGAGCGCGAGCGCGAGCTGCTCGCTCGCGGCGGTGTGATGATCGAACAGCGTCTGGGCGAGCTCGAAGACGTGCGCGTCCGACGCCTTGGCGCGGGCCATCTGCGCGTCGCTGAGCTCGGTCGCGTTGAAGGCGGCGAGCACCGCGGCGAGCTGCGGCATGGTGAGCGAGAAGGCCTGTGAGGTGGACTCGACCGCCTCCTCCGAGCTGTCCTCGTCCGCCGCCACCAGAACACCGTCTCCCGCCGCGACGGAGCAAGCGCTGGTCCCCGCGAGCGCGAGGGCTGCCATCCATGCAAAACGAAGAGAGTCGACTCGAATGTTCATAATTCCCCCATGTCATTGACGGAAGCGGGGCCGGCGCTGGAGCGCTCGGCGGTGATGCCTGGCCCGCCCCGTCACGTATCTTGAACTGTTGTTGGGAGACGCAAGCCGCGAGAACATCAAATAGGCAATTCTCACCAGCGCGCAGGATCGGCTGAATCGTCCGTGCCGCGCGACGGACCGGCGCAGAGGTGCCACCTCTCGACGTCGATGAACGGACGCGGGCACCCGCCCGGGCGGAGGCGCTGGAATCCCTGCGTGAGGGCGGGCGGGGGCCGGGAGCGGCGCTGTCGGAGGATCAGCGTGATGCCATGTCCTGGCTCGACGGAGAGCGCAGGACGGAGTTTGCCGCTTTGCTGGAGGACGGGCCCGGAGTCGGGCTCTTGGTCGCCGTCACCTGGCACGTCACCTGGCACGTCACCTGGCCGCCCGGGCGGGAGAAGGACGTCAGTCGGAGATCCTGGCCGGTTTGCGGGCCAGGACGCCGACGGTGCCATAGTAGACACCCCACGCCGACGGATCGGCCGCGAACCGGGCGTAGCCGGCGAGATCTTCCGCGCTGACCCGCCCTGTCGCGAGGTACCTGTGCTGGAGCTGGGTGGCTGAGAGGCTCATGATCTCGGACAGCGGGTGACCGCCAGGGCACAGCGGCACCTCGTTCTCGACGGCCTCGATGGCGAGCCCTCGCGACGTCAGGATCGCGGGGAGGCGCAGGCCGAGGCCGGGGTCCTTGCCGTCGGCCTCGAACATCGCGAGGATCGACCGATTGACCCGATCGAAGGCCTCGATATCCGGACCGGAGGCGCCCCTCGCCGCGGTGAAGTCCGGCTCCTCGAGCACCAGGTGGCCGCCCGGCTTGAGCGCTGCGAGCATGGCGTCGAGGAGATCCTGGAAATCCGCGTTGTGGACGAGCACGTAGCGGGCGTGGACCAGATCGAAGCGCGCCGCGTGGAAATTGAGCTGGCGGATGTCGCCCTCGATGATCCGGACGCCCGGCGGCGGAGAAGCGTCCATGAACCCGACATCGAGGTCGACCGCGACCACCTCGCCCTCGAGGCCCACGCGCTCTGCCATCCAGCAGGCGATCGACCCGGCGCCGGCTCCTACCTCGAGGCAGCTCCAGCCGGGCCCCATCCCGGACGCCTTGAGAAGGCGCCGGCTGCCGGGGTCGAAGAAGCCCTCGATCCGCCGCAGGCGCTCCAGCTCTCGCGCACGCTCCGAACCCGCAAACACGTAGCTGTCCTCGGCCATAGGAATGGACAGAATAGTCGATCCCATGGAGGAAAAGCGAACTTCTCCCTGCTGACTTCGCCCGACCTTCTTCCAGCGGCATCGATCTGTCGAGCGGCGCGTAGCGGGTGAGCTGTTCGGCCCGGGCTGTAAAGCGCGCTTGTCCCGACGTTATGTCCAGACGCCTTCAATGGAGCGCGCCGTCACCGCCGCGCGTCTACGCGAGCAGCCTTGGGCGGAGCCACAAGAGGCCTGGCGCGGCGGGCGCGAGGGCCGCGAGCCCGAGGACCGCGGCGCGCAGGAGGCGCCCCTTCCCGCGCGGCGTCTGATGAGCACGCCGCCGCCCTGCCGCCGGAGCTGGGCCAGCGCGGCCCGGGCGCGGTGACGTGTGGCGCGTGTGGCGCGTGTGGCGCGTGTGGCGCGTGTGGATCGATTCGCTCGCTCCGTGGCCGGCTGAGCGCCTGTCGTCGAGCGCGCGCCGGCCGGCGTCAGGCGTTGTTCGTGTCCCGAGGGGTTAACGGCTCTCGATCGGGCGCGGCCCGATGCACCGTTCCGGCGTCGTCTCGATCCCGAGGGCCGGATCCGGCCCCAGCATGTCGAGCGCGGGACGCTACGCCGCCAGGCTCCGGAGGCGGCCTTCGCGCGCACGGGCGCGTCCGCATCGCCGGCGGCTCGGCACGAGCCGCGAACGCAAACGACCTGGGAGACACATCATGCGAAGCATGTTTCTGGTAGTCCTGACCGCGTTGCCGCTCATGGCCTGTGGGGGCAATCAAGGCGGAGAGGCGGCCTCGCCGGCGCCCGCGCCGGCGGGTGGAGAGACCCCCGGCGCGCCTGGAACCCCAGGAGCGCCCGAGAGCGGAACGCCCGGCGCGGATACGGTGCCTGGAGAGATGGGAGAGCCGGGCGCCCAGGGCGGGCAGGGCACCCAGGGAGGCGCGCAGGAGTGGGGCAGCGGCACCCACCGCAGACCGGGCACGGGCGGCACGAGCGGCGGCACGCCGAGCGGCGCGCCGGGCACGGGCGGCACGACGGGCGGCACGCCGAGCACCGGCGGCGCGCCGGGCACGGGCGGCACGCCGGGCAGCGGCACCGGCGGCACGCCGGGGGGAGGGGCTTACGCGCCGGGCGGCGGAACCGGCACGCCGGGCGGGACCACCGCGCCGGGCGGCGGCAGCGGCCAGCGGGGCGGCGCGCCCGGCGGCGGTAGCAAGAGCGGCGGCTCCGGCCAGTAATCTTCAAGCTGCACGTCTGGACAACCGTCCCGCTGGACGAGACGGCGGCTCATCGCCCGCTGCGGTGAGCCGAGGTCCCGCCGCTCACGCGAACGCGTTGCGCCGCACGTAGGCGACGCAGACCTCGAGCTCGGCATGCCGGTCAGCACGTCGAGCTCGGTGAGCGCGATCAAGTCGAGGCCGTTCACCCGCGCCGCGTAGCGCAGCGCCGGCAGGTCCAGCCACCCGGTCCGCCGCGGCCGGCCCGTCACCGAGCCGTACTCGCCGAATGTTGCACGGAGGTGTGCGACGCGCGCATCTTGGTCCGGTCACCAGTGGCATTTGCTTTGGTCAATGCCTGGTGCAATGAGCGGTGCGAACGAGAGATGGACAAGTCGATCGACGAGATTCTTGCTGAATTTTCCAGTGGGTATGGTCCAGAGGAGGTCTGGATCCTCTCGCTGAGCGACGCCGAGGTTGTCGAGCGACTGCGGGCCATCGGGAATCATCCGTGCGTCGCCTTGGCCGAATACCTCGAATCGTTGTTCGTTCGGGTCCAAGTTGATCCAGCGTCGATCAAGCGCGAGCTGGAGGAGTCCGCGGGGTCCGTATCTGGTGGCTTTACGAGCTGGCTAGATCCCAAGGAGAGAACTGCCGACGGCCGAGTTGCATGGGTCGCCTATCACCTGGCCAATGGACGGGCCATCGCCCGAAGCTTGATCCTGAATTGGGTCAAGCAGGAGCTCTGCTTGTCGAGCGTGGCCCCCTCCTCCACCCCCTCCGATCCGGAATGATCTACCGCGGGCTGTGACTGCGTTACGCCGTCATCGACGGACGAGCGCCAGCCGCGTGTCCGCGGGCGCCTACACCCGCCCGCGCCGCCGGTAGCGACCGACTCCCCGGCGGGGCGCCCGCGCAGCGGCGCGCCCCTGGTCCCGCCCCCTCAGGCGAACGCGTTGCGCCGGACGATGGTCGCCTCGCGGTCCGCGCCGACCGAGACGACGTCGACCGGCACGCCGGTCTCCTTCTCGACCATCTCCACGTAGTGCCGCGCCGCCGCCGGCAGCTCGGTCATCGACCGCGCGCTGTCGATCGGCTCGCTCCACTCGGCCACCGTCTCGAGCACCGGCTTCGCCGTCGCGATGTCGTCGATCGGGAACTCGCGCGTGCGCCCCGACGGCGTGTCGTAGGCGACGCAGACCTTGAGCTCCGGCATGCCGGTCAGCACGTCGAGCTTGGTGAGCGCGATCCCGTCGAGGCCGTTCACCCGCGCCGCGTAGCGCAGCGCCGGCAGGTCCAGCCACCCGGTCCGGCGCGGCCGGCCCGTCACCGAGCCGTACTCGCCGCCGACCGACCTGAGCCGCTCGCCGAGCGGGCCGTCGAGCTCGGTCGGGAACGGCCCCTCGCCCACGCGGGTGCAGTACGCCTTCGCCAGGCCGAGCACGCGGCGGATGCGCGTCGGGCCGACCCCGGCGCCGACGCACGCGCCCCCCGCGATCGCCGACGACGACGTCACGAACGGGAACGTGCCATGGTCGATGTCGAGCAGCGTCCCCTGCGCCCCCTCGAGGAGCACGCGCTCGCCGCGGCGGAGCGCGCCGTCGATGAGCTGCGACGTGTCGGCGAGCAGCGGCGTGATGCGCTTCGCCAGCGGCGTGAGCTCGTCGAGGATCGCGTCGAGCGACGGCGGCTCGCCGCCCAGGGCGCGCAGCGTCGGCGTCCACGCCTCGAGCGAGCGCGACACGAGCTGCGCGAGCCGCTTCATGTCGCGCAGATCGCCGAGCCGCGCCCCGCGCCGCGACGCCTTGTCCTCGTAGCAGGGGCCGATGCCGCGCTTGGTCGTCCCGAGCCGCACGCCGTCCGCCGCCGCCGCCTCGCGGAGCGAGTCGACGAGCGGATGGAACGGCAAGATCAGGTGCGCGCGATCGGACACGAACAGCCGCCCCTGCGTCGAGCAGCCCCGCGCCTCCACCGCGTCGATCTCGGAGACGAGCACCCCGGGATCGACCACCATGCCCTGCGCCATCACGCAGCGGGCGTTCGAGCGGAGGATGCCGCTCGGGATGAGCCGAACGATGAGCTTCTCCCCGCCCACCACCAGCGTGTGGCCGGCGTTGGGCCCGCCGGCGTAGCGCACCACGAGGTCGGCGCTCTCCGTATAAAGGTCGACGACCTTGCCCTTGCCCTCGTCGCCCCACTGTGCGCCGACGATCACGATCGCGGTCATTCCGAAGCTCCTCTTGGATCACGTGGCCCGGCCTCGGCCCGCTCGTCACTCCGAGCGGCTCCGTCCGGGTCCAGGTTCGCCTTTACCCCAGGCTCGCTTGCCGAGCGAGCGTCTACTTGCCGCCCGGACGTCCTGCCCCCGTCTTCAGCACGATCGCCTGGGCCGCCGCGGCGTCGTCGAGGGCCGCCGGAACCGCGCTCGCGCTCGTCGCGGCCTCGCCGCCGCCGGATGTCGCCTCGACCACAAGCGCCCCGTCGCGCTCCCGCACCAGGTGAGAGAACCGCCAGGACAGCGCGTACCCTTCAGGATCCTGGTCCGGCGCGTGCGCCACGGCCGGGACTCCCAGCCCCCGCAGCGCCGCCGCGAGCGACGCGGCGCGCTCCGGCCGCGCTGCGACGAGCACCCGCAGCGCCGGCTCGTCCGCCGCGCCCGCGACGTCGCGCGCCCAGGCCATCGCGTCGAGGTTCAGCCCGAAGCCGACGGCCGGCATCGGCAGGCCGAAGCGGGAGAGCAGCATGTCGTAGCGCCCGCCCGCCGCGATCGCCTCCCCGGGGCCATCGGCCAGTACGTGGAAAATTACACCCGTATAGTACGCCAGACCGCGGAGCTCGCCGAGGTCGACCCGGAGCGCCGGGCCGAGCTCGGGGCTCGCCCTCGCCGCGTCCCAGAGCGCGCGGAGCTCGGCGAGCGGCGCCTCGGCGGGCGTGCCGGTGAGCAGGCGCGTGGCGCGGTCGAAGACAGCGGCGCCGTCCGGGTCGGCAGCGCCGCCGCCCGCGAGATCCGGCAGCGCGGCGATGGCCGCGACGATGCGGCGCGGGACGTCGGCGGCCTTCGGGCTCGCGAGCACGGCGGCGAGGCGGGAGGCGTCCTTCAGCTCGAGCACCTCCGAGAGCTCGGCCGCGAGCCCCGCCGGGACGGCGTCGAGCAGCGCGCGCGCGATCATCGCGTGGCCGAGGTCCACGACGAAGTGCTCCAGGCCGGCCTCCCGCACCGCGGAGGCGGCGAGGCGGAGGATCTCGAGCTCACCGGCGAGCGTGCCGACGCCGTAGAGCTCGACGCCGGCCTGCGGGATCTGCCGGTGGCGCCGCGCCCGCCCCTGGCGGCGGCGCAGGACCGTGCCCTCGTAGCAGAGGCGGATGGGGCGGGGCGCGTCCGCGAGCCGCGTGGCCACGAGCCGCGCGATCTGCGGGGTCATGTCCGGGCGGAGCGCCGCCACCTCGCCCGACTCGGGCTCGATGAAGCGCAGCACGTCCGCGGCGTCGAGCGTGCCGAGCCCGCGCTCGAGCACCTCGGCGAACTCGAACGCGGGCAGCGAGACCGGCTGGTAGCCGCAGAGCACGAAGTGATCGAGCACGCGCTTGGCGAGCGCGCGCCGGCGCCGCGCCTCCTCGGGGAGGAGATCGCGCATCCCGGCGGGCAGCGGGTGGGCCAGCGCACGCGGCGGGGTGGAGGCGGACGGCGCTGGCCGGTCCATCTCGGGCGTCGGAACGTGGCTGTTTCCCCCTCGGGGGGCTTCCCATCGCGGAGCGTCGCTGGACATCGTGGCCCCGCTTATACCGGCTGAGCACGCGGTGCGCACGCGGCGCGCACGTCCGTTGAGCTTGCCGTGGCAAGGCCTTTGCTGGTCGGTGCGCACCACCGGGCCCGTGGGCCGGAAGCGCACGCGGCGCCCTCGACGGAGAGATGGCTCATGGCTCTGACCGCCGTTCCGACCGATGTACCGAGCGCCAGCACGAGGCCTGAGACTCCTCTGGCGCCCTGCGGTCTCACCCCGCCCGGCGTGGTCGGGTCGCGCCCTTCGCCCCGCGCCCCGAGCGCGGGCCCGTTGGCCGAGGTCATCTGCCGGGCGAAGGACGGCGATCGGGAGTCGCTCGACGAGCTCACGCGGCTCATCCGCCCGCACGTGGAGCGGCAGCTCGCGCGCTACCCCGTGTCCGACGAGGATCGGCTCGACCTCGTGCAGTCGACGCTGCTGCAGGTGGTGCGGACGATCCGCTCGTTCCGCGGCGACTCGAGCTTCACGACGTGGCTCTTCCGCGTGACGGCGAACGAGGCGCTCATGCTGATGCGGTCGCAGCGGCGGCAGCGCGCGCGCATCGTCGAGGGGCTCGACTTCGAGGAGCTCGGCCTCTTGCCGACGATGCGCAGCACGATCGGCGAGGACGACGCCGCGTCCGCGGCGGAGCGGGAGGCGTACGTCCGCGAGGCGCTCTGCGAGCTGCCGGACGACTACCGCGACGTGGTGCTCGCGCACTACCACGAGGACCTCGGCCTCCAGGAGATCGCGCAGAAGCTCGCCGTGAGCGAGAGCGCTGTCCGCTCGCGGCTCCACCGGGCGCGCGTGCGCCTGCGCGCGATCCTCAACGCGACGGCGTTCGGGCGCGAGATCGCCGAGGGCGTCGCGGCCTGAGGGGCGCGCGGGCGGCGACGTCCCGCGCGTGCGGGGAGGGAGGCTGGCCGCGCGCGCAAATCCGACGCGCACCACCCGGGGGTGTGCAGCTAACGAACGGTGGAGAGCCTGACCGTCGCGTCGCGCCAGCGGCGGAGGACGTCCCAGAGCTCTCCCAGGGTACGGAGGAGCACGTCGGGGCGGGCGTCGAGGAGCTCGTCTTGCGATGCGAAGCCGCCGAGGACGGCGATCGATCGCGCGCCCGCGCGGCGAGCGCACTCGATGTCCTGGGGGCCGTCGCCGACCATCACCATCTTGTGCGGCTGGACGCCGAGGCGCGCCGCGAGGTGGAGCAGCGGCGCCGCGTCCGGCTTCTTGGCGGCGACGTCGCCGCCCGCGACCACCGCGCGGAAGCGCGCGCCGACCCCGAGCGCGGCGAGCACCGCGTCGGTGGTCGAGCGCGGCTTGTTCGTGCAGACGCAGAGCGCGAGATCGCCGAGGTCCGAGAGCCTCTCGAGCATCTCCTGCGCGCCGGGCATCCAGCGGGTGAAGTCGAGCGGGTGCCGCGCGTAGTAGTCGAGGAAGTGGCGGAGGACGTCCTCGACGCTCTCGGATGTCTCGGGGAGCCTGGCGGCGCGCGCACACAGCGCGCGCGCGCCGTCGCCCACGTACCGGACGATCACCTGCCCGGGCAGCGGAGCACGGCCCGTCGCCACGAGCGCATGGTTCACCGCCGCCACGATGTCGCCCCGACTGTCGATCAACGTACCGTCCAGGTCGAACACGACCACCGTGGGAGTGAGCATCGCCAGAGAGCCTACGCTGGTGCCCTCGCTGACGGAAGGTACGGCGAGCACCCAGATGTCATAAAAATCGGACTCGGTGTCCACTAATTAAGACTCTATGATTGAAATAGTTGACATTGGTTCGCCGGTCAGTTACCTGGTTCGAGGTGTCCGCGATCCCTGGAGGGATCGCGGACACCTCGAACCAGCGCGGCCGCGGAGCGGGCGTCGGGGCGCGAGCGGGGCGAAACCGCGAGGAAACAGAGCCGGGGCCGCGCGCGTGAAGCGGCGCAGACGTCCGGCCATCTGCGGCCGGATGTGTGGAAGGCGGAGCTCGCCGCCTGCGGATGGGGAAGGACGCGCTGGCTCGGAGGGCGAGGTGACGTTCAAGGAATGGAGCGCGGCGTGGGCAAGGGGCAACCTCGGATCACGAACGTCATCCGCACGCTGAGGTTTCAGGCGGGCGAGATGACCCAGGCGGAGCTGGCCGAGAAGGTCGGCGTCACCCGTCAAACCATCGTCGCCGTCGAGCAGGGCCGCTACTCGCCCTCCCTCGAGGTCGCCTTCCGCATCGCGGCGGCCTTCGGTGTGCCGCTCGAGCACGTCTTTCAGTGGAAAGGTGACGCGTCGGGCGAGCGGGGTTGAGAACAACGGTGCTTGCCCGTGTCGAACAAGGGCACAGGAAAGGAAGCGTCGTCGTGACCGCGAGCGCCGGCGACGACGAAGGCGCTGCGCGCGCGGTCGTGCTCCAACGTGAGGCGACGCGGATGCAGTACGGGGAGCCCACGCTTAGCGCGCTTGTGCGCGTCGACGTGCAATAAGGACCGCAATTTCCGCTGGTGCGGCGTTCATGTTGGTTCGAACGCTCGGCGCAGCTCATCCACGAAGCGCCCGCGGTCACCAGAGGCTGCTGCTCCGTGCTGGCCTGTCGATTTTGTGATCGAGTTGTCTCGATCCGGAGATTGCACAAGGCGTGAGCCGTGGTGAAGCGCTGACCCTGATGCAGCTCCCCGCCGCAGCGCCGCCCGACAGCCGGGCGGCGGCCGGGCGCCTCACCGGGCTCGTGATGGAGCATTCGGCGTTCGTCTGGCGCTCGCTGGTGCGGCTCGGCGTGCCGCGCGCCGACGCGGAGGACGCGGCGCAGCAGGTGTTCCTCGTGGCGGCCCGGCGGCTCGGCGACATCGAATCGGGCCGGGAGGCCGCGTTCCTGTTCAGCACGGCGCTGCGGATCGCCTCGCGCGCGCGGAGGACCCAGCAGCGGCGCCGGGAGGTGCTGGAGGAAGCGCCCAGCGAGCGCGTCGACCCGGCGCCGGACCCCGAGGAGATGATGGATCGCGCTCGCGCCCGCGCGGCGCTCGATGCCATCCTCGACACGATGCCCCTCGAGCAGCGCGCTGTCTTCGTGCTGTTCGAGCTGGAGCAGATGACGACGGCGAACATCGCGGCGCTGCTCGATCTTCCGGCAGGCACCGTCGCGTCTCGCCTCCGCCGGGCGCGCGAGCACTTCCAGGCCGCCGTGAGGCGGATAGAGGCGCGGGCCCATTTCCGAGGTGAATCGCCATGACCGATCCCGAGCGCCTTCTGGACCAGAAGGGGAGTGCTCTGCGAACGACGCTCCTCCGCGCGGCGCTCGACGAGAGTCCGCCGAGCGGCTTGACCCGGCGAATGCTCGTCGCGGTCGGCGTCGGGGCCGCCGTGGCGGGGACGGGGAGCGCGGCCGTGGCGGGGACGGGGGGCGCGGCCGCGGCGGGGACCGGGGGCGCGGGCGCGGCAGGGGGTGCGGCCGCGGCGGGGGGCGCGGCCGTGGCAGGGGGTGCGGCCGCGGCGGGGGGCGCGGCCGTGGCAGGGGGCGCGGTCGCGGCAGGGGGCGCGGTCGCGGCAGGAGGCGCGGTCGCGGGGGTGGGGGGCGCGGCCGCGACGGGGGGCGCGGCCGCGGCGGGGGCGAGCGCCGCGCTGAAGGTGGCGGGCGTGGCGGGCGGGAGCGGCATCTTGAGCGCGCTCGGGATCGGCGCGGTCGCAGGGGTCCTCACGCTCGGGGTCGCCGAATGGACGCACGTCGACGCGCCGACGCCCGCGGGGCGCGCTCAGGAGGCGGCCAGCGCGCCGGCTGCGCTCGCCGCGCCGCGCGCACCCGTCGCGGCCGAGGCGGAGCTGCACGAGCGCGTCCCGGAGGAGCGAACGGACGAGGCTCCGCCCACGGCCGCGCCCGCCGCCACGGCTCCTGCCGCCACGGCGGCGAGCAGCCCGCGCGCACGCGAGAGGAACGCGCCGACGCTGGCCGCCGAGCTGGCGCTGCTCGACACCGCGCGGCGCGCGCTGCGACGTGGTGATCCGGCGGCCGCCCTCGCGCTCCTGGCTCGCCACGCGCGCGAGTTCCCGAGCGCCCAGCTCTCCGACGAGGCCGCCGCGATCCGCGTCGAGGCGCTGGCGCGCAAGGGGGATCGCGCGGGCGCACACGCGGCGGCGCGGCGCTTCCTCGAGGCACACCCGGGCAGCCCTCACGCCGATCGCGTCGAGTCGGCCGCCGGGCTCGACGCGCGCAAAGGAGCCGTGCAGCGGAGGAGCGGACCCGCAGACTGATATGAAAAGAGGCATCGTCATGGCGTGGCAGGAGACCGCGCCCACGCGCTGCCGTTCCTCCGCGCGCTCGCTGCCCGTCGCCCGGAGCGCCCATCCGGCGGTGGAGGGTCAGGGGGCACCCGACCCTGGTTGGTGCCCTACCGCGGGTTCACGATCGAAATCTGGAACCACTCGCCCACCTTGCCGGAATACTGGGATATGCCTCCGACAATACCGGGCCCGCACAGATTTCCTTCGGCGCCGTTCGTATCCCGCGGTCCCATGACGTTCCACACCGAGGAGCTGCAGTCCGCCGCGGTCTCGGTCAGATGGAAGTGCGCCAGGCCGCTGCCCGCGCTCCAGTACAAGAAGTTGTATTGCGGGTAGCAAGAGGCCCCGTAGCAGTCGACGCAGCCAGCTGACCACTGCATGATGTCCTCCTCCCCGTCCACGACCGCTTCCTTTGTCGTGAAATAATAGGTCATCTCGCTGATCTGCTCCTGGCTGAAGCCCACGCTCGCGAGGCTCCACCGCGACGTCCCGCAATCCGCGCATTCTCTGCATTCCAGCACGATGTCGTCCGCGTCTGTCGCATCCGCGAGCACGACAGCAGGCCACATGGCGGGGATGTCATCGCCGAGCGTGTCGGTGAACTGTGCCGCGATGCTCGGCGGCGCGCAGAGGGGCAGCCCCTGACACTCCGGATCGGCGCAATCCGCGAGCCCGTCCTCGTCGTCATCGTAGCCGTTGCCGCAGGCCGCGTCGGTGTCCTCGCGCGGCGCCGCCGTGTCGTCGACGCCGATGACGATGTCGAGGCTCCCCTGACCGACGGAGACGACATCGCCGTCGGCGCGGAACTGGAACACGACCGTCGATGTCGTGCCTTCGTTGATGAAGACCTGCAGCGGATTCGGCGACGTCAGGACCGCCTGAACGGGCTGGTAACCGACGCCGGTCCACCGCTCGAGGACCCAGGAGGGCTCGAGGTACACGTCATAGTGGCCGACCGGAAGCACCTCCGTGATCACCGGCGCCTCGATCGAGCCGTCGACGAGCCGGTTCGTCGGACCGTGGATATTGAACCACGCGTTCGACAGGCGGTACGTCGCGCCCGTGACGCTGGTCCCGACGAGGGCGAGGCTGATCGAGCCGACCTCGGACGCCTGCCCGACGCCGTCCGGCGTCTCCGCTCCACAACCCACCTGCATCGCAAGTGCCGCGAGGACGGAACATACGAAGAACTGGCGCAAATATCTCATGATGACTTCCTATCAAAGACGCTCGCGCAGGAGAAGCGAGATCGCCACCGTACAGCCGCGCTGCACGCGCTGGTGGATAGGTACCGCTTCACCTTGCCGGCGGCGTGCTCATGGGCGCAGGGCTACGACAGCGCGGCGTTGTGGTACGTGAGGCAGCCGGAAGTCCAGCACCTGGCCAGTCTATGTGAGCGTTCACATTTGCAGCGTCCATCGAAAACCGGCGATCCTAGAGTCGGAGCAGGGCGCCGCGGCGCCCGCGTGAGCTCTCGTGCGACCTCGTCAGCTCTCGTCCGTTCTGGTGGACCTGGGCGGTAGAACCTGCTCGGCCTCGACCACGAAGGGGCCGCCTTCGCGCCTCGGCCTGCGGGGTCGAGCCGCCGGATCGCCTCACAACGAGCGCGGCCGATCGCGCTTGACATTCCATATGTGAACGTTCACAATTCTCCACATCTTAACCGATTCATTTGCGGGGGCGCATCGCGTATCGCGTATCGCGCGTTCGTGTACCCGTGTGTCCGCGCGATCGCGGCGGGTGCTGTCGGCCCCGAGTTCCGGCGGGGTGGCCACCTGTCATGACCCACGCGCCAGAGGAGAGGTCAGGGATGCATTCGAAGAGGATGGGACTACGTTGGTTCGGCTTTTCTTCGTTCGCCGCCCTGCTCGCGGCGTGTTCCGGCGGGGACCTCAACTCACCGGAAGGAAATGACGGCGGTGGCTCCGGCGACACCACCTCCGTGGTGGCAGGCAGCGGCGGCGCAGCCCCGACGCCGGCGGCGGGAGCCACGAGCAGCGGGGCCACGAGCAGCAGCGCCGCGAGCAGCAGCGCCACGAGCAGCGGGGCCACGAGCAGCAGCGCCACGAGCGGAGCCGGTGGAGGCGCCACGACCGGAAGCGGCGGCGCGGGCGGAATCGACCCGGACACGATCACCGCGCCGGAGGGCAAGATCCCGAACATGCCCATGCCGGCGAACAAGATCAACTTGCCGCGCAACAGCTGGCGAGACGGCCTGGTGTCGCCGACGCTCGAGGCGGGCCATCACCAGAACCAGCCGATCGTCATCAACGGCTACGTTCAGGGCGCCGGCAACGCCGAGATCGTCTTCTACGACATCGCCGATCCGACCAACCCGAAGATGCTCTCGCGCATCCAGAGCCCTGGCTTCGATCCCAGGGGAGGGCCCAAGGGCGTCGGCGAGGCGGAGTCGCACCAGACCTCGCTCGGTCGCTATGGCGACAAGTTCTACCAGGTCACCACCTCGGGCACCGGCGTCGACATCTGGGACGTCACCGACGCCCGCGCGCCTCGTCACGTGAGGCTCGTCAAGCTCGACGGCATCAACTACGGGGACTTCACCGACGCCGTCTGGGGCATGTACTGGCAGGGCAGCGTCATCTACGTCGGCGGCACCAACACGGGCCTGCACATCCTGGACGCCGCGGATCCCGAGGACGTGAAGTTCGTCAAGAAGATCCCGATCTCGCAGTTCGGCGGCGTGAGCGCCGGTCCGCTGTGGGCCGTGGGCAATACGCTGGTCATCACGACGCCCAAGGACAACGGCGGCATCGCGACGATGGACATCAGCGATCCGATGAACCCGGTCGCGCTCGACTTCATCACCCCGAGCAAGAGCTACATCTGCGGTCTGTACGGCAAGCACGTCTACGTGCAGTCGCCGCTGCGCGTGTGGGACGTGCTGACCGACCCCACCGACATCGGCTCGGCCAATTCACCCATCGCCACGCTGCCCGACTCGGCGTTCAGGGCCATGGGCTACCCCGCCGGGTCCGAGTACATGAGCTTCTCCGACGGCACCCTGTTCCTCGGTCACCTGCGGCCGGACGCCGGCGTCTCCAAGATCGACGTGCGCGACATCCACAAGATGTCGATCAAGAGCCGGGTCTGGGGGCGGCTCGAGTTCACGAACGGCGACGACCAGTTCTCGATCCCGGTCGGCAGCCTGCTGGTGCTGGCCGACGACGAGCTGCCCTACCGCGGCATGGTCATCGCCGCGCACTCGACCGAGCCGGACACCACGCCCCCGGCGGTCGACACGGTGCTGCCGAAGAACGGGGCGACGGGGCTGTCCAGGAGGTCGCGCATCGGCCTCAGCCTCACCGACAACGTCGAGATCGCCACGGTTCACCACGGCAGCTTCATCGTAAGGCCGATGGGCGGGCAGCCGGTGAAGGGCTCGTTCGGCCTGTACATGGGCATCGTGAGCTTCGACCCCGACGAGGACCTGATGCCGAACACGACCTACGAGATCGTGCTGCCGAAGGACGGCATGAAGGATCTCGTCGGCAACGGCATCGCGGCCGAGTTCAAGTCGACGTTCACGACCGGTCCCTGAGCCATGCGCTCGCTCCCGAAGCTCCTCGGCCTGCTCGGAGGCATCTGCGCGGCGGCGGCCTGGCCGGCCGAGGCGCGCGCCGTCACGGCCAGCGTCCCCGTGCGCGCGCCCTCGCTCGCCGGCGAGGCCGTCACGTTCGACCTGACGATCGGCGACGCGGTCGGCCCCGTTCAGGTGCGCTGGGACATGGGAGACGAGACGCGCACCGAGTTCATGGTCGACGACGTGCAGCAGGTCCACACCTACGCCGCTCCCGGCCACTACCCGGTGCTCGTGACGGTCAAAGACGATGTCGGGTTCACCAGCGTCGCCTTCGTGCACACGGCGCACCGGCCGCTCGTCACGGGCAGCGCGGCGGGCTCGACCGACCTCGTGTACGACCCGCCGAACGCGAAGGTCTACACGGCCAATTACGAGAACGACAGCGTGAGCGTGCTCGACGCGAGCGCGCTGACCAAGGTCGCGGAGGTGCCGGTGGCGCGCGGCCCGGTCGGGCTCGCGCTCACCGCGCAAGGCACGCTGTGGGTGCTGCACCGGGATGCGCACGCAGTCTCCATCCTCGACACCGCGTCGCTCTCGGTGGAGCGCGAGATCGCGCTGCCGTACGCGTCGCAACCGATGGGCCTCGCGATCAGCCCGACCGGGGACGCCGCGTACGTGACGCTGATGGCGGTCGGCAAGGTGCTGAAGCTGGACGTGGCGAGCGGCGCCGTCGTGGCCGAGCTCTCGCTCGGCGGTACGCCGCGGGGCGTCTCGGTGTCGCACGACGGCTCGCAGATCTACGTCACGCGCTTCCTCTCCGAGGACAGCCACGGCGAGGTGGCGCGCATCGACGCGGCGACCTTCCAGGTGAGCACGCGCTTCGCGCTCGCCGCGGACACCACGACGGAGGACACGGACCAACAAGGGCGCGGCCTGCCGAGCTACCTGTTCTCGGTGGGGCTCTCGCCCGACGGCTCGTTCGCGTGGGTGCCGGGCAAGAAGGACAACATCTTTCGTGGTCCATTTCGCGATGGGCTAGACCTCACCGACGACAACACGGTACGTCCGCTCGTGGCGCTGCTGAACCTCGCGGAGGGCGCCGAGGACGTCGCGCGGCGCATCGATCTGGACGATCGCAACCTGCCGAACCAGGTCGTGTTCACGCCGCTCGGCGACTACGCGTTCATCAGCGTCGCCGGCTCGGCCCTGGTGGAGGTCCGCGACGCCTACACGGGCGAGTTCGTGACCGCGCTGAAAGAGGCGGGCTTCGCGCCGCGCGGCCTGGCGCTGACCGAGACCAACAAGCTGTTCGTTCACGCGTCGCTCAGCCGCACGGTGACTGTCTACGACGTCGCCGACATCGTCAGCTCGCACGACCTCATCACCAAGAAGCTGGCCGAGATCCCGACGGTCGCCGTGGAGAAGCTCGACCCGCAGGTCTTGCGCGGCAAGCAGCTGTTCTTCAACTCGGCCGACATCCGCATGAGCGACCAGGGCTACATCAGCTGCGCGTCGTGTCACTTCGACGGCGCGGAGGACGGGCGAGTCTGGGACTTCGGCAGCGCGGGGGAGGGGCTCCGCAACACCGTCTCGCTGCTGGGGCGGCGCGGCACGGGCCACGGCAACGTCAACTGGAGCGGCAGCTTCGACGAGATCCAGGACTCGGACGACAACATCCGCCACCTGTTCGGCGGGAAGGGCTTCCTGACCGCCGAGCAGATCGCCCTGGGGACGGTCGGCACGCCGCGCGGAGACAAGAAGGCCGGCCTGAGCCCCGAGCTCGACGCGCTCGCGGCGTTCCTCGGCTCGCTCGACACCTACCGGCCGAGCCCCTTTCGCAATCCCGACGGCTCGCTCACCCAGGACGGCGTCGCGGGTCGCGCCATCTTCAAGCGCCTGGGCTGCGGCTTCTGCCACACGGGTCCCGACGGAACCGACAGCGCGGGCGGCAAGCTGCACGACGTCGGCACCGTGAAGCCGTCCTCCGGGATGCGCGCCGGCGAGCCGCTGCTCGGCATCGACACGCCGACGCTGAACGGCGTCTGGGAGACGGCGCCGTACCTGCACGACGGCTCCGCGCCGACGCTGCGCGATGTCCTCGTCACGGCCAACCCTGATGATCGTCACGCCTTCACCAGCGCGCTCAGCGAAGCCGAGCTCGGGCAGCTCATCGCCTACGTGCAGCAGCTGGACGGCACCGTCGACCTGGAGCCGAGCAAGGGTGACGGCGCGGGTGAGGAGCCGAGCGAGGAGGGCCTCTTCGGCTGCAGCGCGGCGGGCGGGCGCGGCGATCGCCGCGCGCCGCTCCTTTCGTTCGCGCTCGTGGCGGCGTTGATGACGTTCGGCGCCCGCCGAGGGAGGCCCACGTGAGGCGTCTGCAGAGCCTGTGCCTGGTTTCGCTGCTGCTGGCGGCGTGCGTCGGCGAGATCGGCGGGGGCGTCGCCACGGACGAGGCGACGACCGACTGGGACACGCTGCCGTCCGTGAATGCTCCCGACGCGGAGCTGTCGGGCCTGCCCAGGCGCGAGGCGCAGTATCGCGCGCTGTGCGCGACGCCGCGCGGCGACAGCTTCTGGCAGGCGGTGTGCGCCGCGCCCCGCCCGGACATCACCGACTTCGCCAGCTTGCTCAGCGTCGCGAAGCTCGACGATGATCGCGCCTTCGCGCTCACCGGCAACTCCACCTCGCTCGTGAAGGGCGCCGTCTCCGCGGTCAATCCGCGCCTCATCGTCTTTCCGCGCGTGACCGAGATGCGCGAGAGGCCGGCTGAGATGACCGCGCTCGGCTTCGTTCGCGGCGAGCCCTTCGTCGAGATCGTGAGCCGCGACCTCTCGACCGGTGACTACAATTTCTACCTGTTCACGTTCGAGCGGCAGTGTGATTACGACGGCAGCTGCGATCTGGCGAGCCTGCTCACCGAAGAGATAGAGCACGGCTGGACCGCGTTCACCATTTACAGCGAGGAAGACGTCGAGAACACGTCGTTCGATTGTCGCTCGTGCCACCAGCCAGGCGGCTATGGCACGAAGAAGATCTTGCGCATGCAGGAGCTGGAGTTCCCCTGGATGCACTGGTTCCCGCAGCGCTTCGTGCAGCGGACGGAGTCCGATCGGGTGCTCACGGCGCAGTTCCTGGAAGCCCACGCGGAGGACGCGCAGTACGGCGGCATCCCCATCGCGACCATCGAGAATGCCATCGACGAGGGCAGCGGCGCGCAGCTCGAGGCGTTGCTCGTCGCCGAAGGCCAGGCGGCGCAGCCGAACGCGTTCGACCCGCGCATCGAGGCCGAGGCCAAGGCCGGCGCGTCGAGCTCGATCTGGGAGGAGCAGTTCGCCTTGTCGCAGGCGGGTGATTCGATCTCGGTTCCTTACCCGCTCGTGGACGTGACGGATCCCGCGCTCCGCGCGGAGCGGGCCCGGTCCTACCTCGACGTGGTGACGGGCGCGGCCCCGCGACAATCCCTGCTCGATCTGCGCGACCTCTTCTCCGCAGACGCGAAGGTGAAGCTCGGCCTGGTGCCGCCGCCCGGGGCGAGCGGGCGCGCCGTGCTCACGCAGCTCTGCTCGCGCTGTCACGACGGTCGCGGGAACCCGGCGCTGAACCGCGCCAGGTTCAACGTGAAGAACCTGGACGCGATGTCGCGAGAGACGAAGGACAAAGCCATCTTCCGCTTGCAGGAGCCCGCGACCTCGCCGCTGCGCATGCCGCCGTGGCGCGCCGCCGACGAGCTGCCCCCCGCGGAGCTCGCCGCGGCCATCGAAGAGCTGGCCAAATAGCGCCGTCCGCGTGACCGCCGCGCGCCAGTTTGGGGTTGACGCAGGTTATGTGAGCGCTCACATTTGGCGCTCCAGGACCTGCATTGCCTTGCCCGCTTCGCGCTGGCGTGACGTAACCCGAGGGGCATCGTGGACCACGAAAAGAAAGCCGTCAGGCGCTTCCATGTCTTCTGCTTTCTCTCGAGCGTCGCGATGCTGGCGTGCGGCGAAGAGAGCGGCGGCGCGGCGCAAGCCGCGGGCTCGGGCAGCTCGAGCGTGTCAGCCGCCAGCGGGGCGCCGACCGGCGTGACCGCTGGGTCAGGCGGCGCTGCCAGCGGCAGCGGCGGCGCCGACGTGAGCGACGGCGGAATGGGCGGAGCAGGCGCGGGCGCGGGCGGAGCAGGCGCGGGCGGAGCAGGCGACGGCGGCGCCGGAGCGGGCGGAGCCGGGGGCTCGCCGCTCCCGCCGATCACCGATTACTCTGCCGAGGGGCCGTTCGCGACGACCGTGGAGCGGAGCGCGGGGCCCAGCGGCAACTTCACGATCTTCAGGCCTGAGCGCCTGGGTGAGGGCGGCTTCCTGCATGCGCCGATCATCTTCGGCCCCGGGATCAATACGCAGGTGACCAGCTACACGGCTCTCCTGTCGAACTTCGCATCTCACGGCTTCGTGGTGGTCGGCGCCAACCTCCTCACGGGCGGCCCCAACGCCCCGAACAACCGCGCGGCCATGCTCGAGGGGCTCGACTGGATCATCGAGCAAAACAGCGAGGCGGGCAGCCTCTACGAGGGCAAGATCGACGTGGAGCACGCCGTTTCCATGGGCTACTCGGTCGGCGGCACCGCCGCTGTGGAGATCGGCGGCCATGAGGCCGTGGCCACCGTCGTCTCCATCCACGGCCACGTCGCGACGGCGGCCCTGCACGGGCCCATGCTGCAGACCAGCGGAACGCAGGACACGGTCGGGCTTCCAATGCAGCAAAAAACGTACGACATGTCCCAGACCCAGACATTCCTGGCGACGGTGATGGGCGCGGATCACGGGTACATCACGCGCGACGTGGGAGGCGTCCAGCGGCCGGCGATCGTGGCCTGGCTCCGTTACTGGATCTACCAGGACACCGGTGGGAAGCACTATTTCTACGGTGATGATTGCGTGATGTGCACCTCCCCCTGGGTGAATCCCCAGCGCAAGAGCTGGGAATGACCTGGCGCCGAGGGAGACGGCACGACCCCATCCACCATCGGAGACGTGCAGCCCCGTCGGTTGGTTGAGGAATGTCGCGATTCGCAGCATAGCAGTGTGCCGGCGTACGGATCTCGCGTACATCTTCGGGGATGTCGACCTTGCCACCCCGAGCGCGCTCCGGATACAGTCCATCATCCAACGAATGACAGATGAGGGATTAGGGGAGATCGGGCGGCTCAGGGCGGAGATCGCAGTGCTGCACGCGCGGGTCGAGGAGCTGGAGAGCGCGCTGGCGGAGCGGTCGAGCGGCGGCGCGGCCGGGGGAGCAGCGCAGCCCGGCGCGGTGAGCGCGGACGCTCACACCGCCTTCGGCCCGCTCGCGTGGCTGCTCACACCGGCGCGGGCGCAGATCCACTGGCGTCCCGATGGCACGGTGACCCGCTGGAACGATGGCGCCGAACGTGTCTTTGGCTGGAGCGAGGGCGAGGCCGTCGGCCGCAGGCTCTCCGAGCTCGTGGGCGCAGATCCCGTGTCCCCGGACGCGGTGCGTGCGCTCTTGCTCGACTGGGCGGAGAACCGGTTCGCCTCGGCCACGAGCGAGGGCAGGACGAAAGGCGGGCAGGCGCGCCTCTTCCGGTGGACCCACGCGGTGCTGCGCGACGACAGCGGCGGCGCGCGTGAGATCGCGGCGATCGTCGAGGACACCGGCGACCCACCGTGGAGCGAGCACGTGCTGCTCGGGCGGCTTCAGCTGCTCCTCCAGCTGGTGGACCACTCGCGCAATTCCATCTTCGTCAAGGACACAGACGGGCGCTACGTCTTCGTCAACCGAGCTCACGCCGAGGCCCTCCAGAGGCACGTCCTCGAGGTCATCGGCAAGAATGAAATCGAGCTGAGCCCCCTGGCCACCGAGGCCATCGAGCAGGTCGTGACGAAAGAGCATGAGGTGATGGCCGGGGGAAAGGCGATGCAGTACGAAGAGGTCCTGCGGCTCGGCGACACGACGATTCATTTCTCCACCGTCAAGTTCCCGATCCTCGACGGGCGTGGCGAGCCGATGGGCCTCGGCGGCGTCGTCACCAACACCACCTTGCTGAGGCACGCGGAGGCCGAGCGGGCCGCGCTGCAGGAGAAGATCATCGTCGCCCAGCAGGCGGCCCTCCGGGAGCTGTCCACGCCGCTCATCCCGATCGCCGACCGGGTGGTGGCGATGCCGCTCGTGGGGACGATCGACAGCGCGCGCGCAGCGCAGATCATGGAGACGCTGCTGTCCGGCATCAGCAGTCAGAGCGCACACACCGCGATCCTGGACGTCACCGGCGTGCGCGCTGTCGACGAGCACGTCGCCGATGCCCTGACGCGGACCGCGCGCGCCGCCCAGCTGCTCGGCACGCGCGTGGTGCTCACCGGCGTGCGCTCGGAGGTCGCGCAGACGCTGGTCACCCTCGGCGTGGATCTGTCCGGTATCACCACGCTGGGCACCCTGCAAAGCGGCATCGCGCACGCCCTCCGCAACCCGGGGAACCAGCGGTCGGCGGGGTGAACCCGCCTGAAGGAGCAGGAGCTCGGGCCGCCTGGCAGCCGTGTTCTTCGACCGCCGAGCCACGCTGATGCGTTGCCATGTAGGCCTGCCGCGCGGCCGCCGCCGGAGGGGCGGGCGGCAAGGCGCGTGGTCGGTCGGCGGGAGCTGGCCGAGACTACCAGCGCCCGCCGGATCGGTTACGTTGTCAGGACCCCATGACGATCGACACCTCTCCCGAGGCGCCCATCCCGTCGGTGCTGTCGAAGCTCGACGAGATCCGGCAGCGCATGGCCTCCCACACCGATCGGGACGACGAGCGACGGATCCTGGAGATCCTCGCGGGCTCGACCGCCGTCGAGCTCGATCAGCTGCTCCTCCAGCTCGATCTGCCGGCGCTGCTCGGAGACATCGACGATCGCCTCATCGGCCCCGACAACCGCACGGCGCTGCTCGATCTCCTGACCGCCGAGCGCCTCGGCGACCTCGGGATCCCGGCCCGCGCGGCGCTCGCCTCGGCGCTGCAGCGCGGCCGGACCGGTAGCCTCGACGAGCAGGCGCTGCGCCGCCTCTGGCTCGGCACGCGCGGCGCCGACGTCACGCGGCTCAAGAACGCGCTCGACGGCCGGGGAGGCTACCGCGACCTTCACCAGCTCTTCTACCACGATATCGACGACGACTCCCTGCGGGAGGAGCTGCTCGCGCACTTCGCGCGAGAGGCGGTCTCGGCGTCTGGCTCGGTCTTGGTGCGCGAGGTGAAGATCCTGTCCGATATCGACGATACGTTCTATGCGAACTGGAAGGACGCCCGGTACCCGAAGAAGACCGTCTATCCCGGCGTCCTGCAGTTCTATGCGGAGCTCGACCGCGGCCCTGGCCCCGTGCCCGGGCGGGCCGGCGATCTGACCTTCGTCACCGCCCGCCCCGGCGACCGCCTCGGCCTCGTGGAGGACGCGACGATCAAGGCGCTCGCCGAGCGCGGTCAGCTCACCGCGACCGTGCTCGCGGGCTCGTTCACGCGCCTCATCGGCAACCGCACGATCGCGGAGAAGAAGCTCGAGAACTTCCTCGAGTACCGGCGGCTGTACCCGGAGTACGATTTCGTCTTCATCGGTGACAGCGGGCAGGGTGATATCCACTTCGGCCAGCGCATGCTCGAGCTCGCGCCGGGGGCGGTGAAGGCGGTGTTCATTCACGACGTGGTCGCCACGCCCGATCTCGCGCGGAGGGAGCTCGCGGCCTCGGGCGTGCACCTGTTCGATACCTACATCGGCGCCGCGCTCACGGCCCTCGAGCGCGGCCTCCTCGGCCGCGAGGGCGCGGCGCGCGTGGCCGAGGCCGCCACGGCGGCGTTCGCCGCGATACCGTTCCCGTCACAGGTGGACAAGGAGGCGCGCCGCCTCGAGATGGCGCGCGACGTCGCACGCCTGAACGAGGTGCTGCCGCCTTCGCTGCGGACAGGACAGCCGTGAAAGAGGGTATCAGGCTAGCCGCGCCGAGAGCCTCCCGGGCCTCGAAAGGGTAGACTGACAGGCACCATGGGCGGCGAGGGACGTCTGCTTGCGTGGTTCTTCGAGGCCATGGCGCGCCATCAGCCGGACGACGCGCTCTCGTTCACAGAAGCGCAGGCGAACTTCACTTCGGTGCTGAAGGGCCTCATCGCAGTGGAGCGCGGCGGCGGGATGGTGTTCGGGTGGGTGCTCTCCGGCGAGCACGCCGATGCGGTCGTGCGCGCCGCGCTCCCGGCGCTCACGGACGCGGCGCTGGCCTGGCGCGCGTACTTCGAGCGGCGTTATGGCGCGCGCGGGCGCCAGGAGGTCGCCCGCATCGCCGCCGCGCTCCGCTACACGCCGTTCCTCGACCGCGGCCCCCTCCGCGCCGACGCGGGCGTCGACGAGGCGCTCGCGGGGCTCATCGACGCCTGCCTCGACCCGCGCCACGCCGCGGCGCGCGCGGGCGGGCCGGGCGCGGCGCCCGCGGACGACCGGCTCGGCGACACGCTCCGTGGCGCCATCGCGCGGCGCGACGCCTCCTCGCCGTGCGCCGGACGCTCCGTCGCGGTGAAGACCCCCTCTCCGGATCGCCTTCGCGACGTGGCCGAGGTCGAGGCGCGCCACGGGGCATTTCACCCGCAGATCGAGGCGCTCTACGCCGCCATCGACGGCCTGGCGCTCCTTGATTCGGCCTCTCCGCCGTCCCGGGTGCCGTGGCCCGCCGCTCTCCCGCCGGGGGCGCTTGTCCTCGTGTCGCCGCTCGCCTGGGCGAGCGCCGTCCGCAAATCGAGCTCGTCGAGCGCGATGGGCGAGATGCAGCTCCTCGTGCTTGCACGGCTGCCAGAGCGCATGCTGCCCAGGGAGTCCGAGCGCGGCGTCGAGTTCACCGTGAACCTGTATCTCGCGTTCCGCGTCGGAACGGCGGAGATCTACCTGACGGACGAGTCCTATGGCACCCCTCCGCTCTTGCTCGCGCGCGATGTGGTGACCTTCTTTCGCGCGATCCGCGGCGCGGCCCCGCGGCTGGAGGGCGTCCTCGAGGCCCTGGCGGAGGCGCTCGGCGGCGGCGCGCCGCGCGCTGGCTGATCGCGGGCCGCGTCCCCCTCGCGGAGGCCGCGCGAAGGACCGCCCCGAGCCTCCCCCTCGCTCAGGCCGCGGCGAGCGCGGCGACGAAGCGGTCGATCTCGGATTCGTCGTTGTAATAATGGACCGAGGCGCGCACCAGATCGGGAATCCCGCGATCCTCGAAGTCGAGCAGCGTCCCGGCGGCGGTCGACACGCTGACGTGGATCGCCTGCGCGCCGAGCCGCTCCTTGATGGCCGCGGCGTCCTCGCCGGCCCGGGTGAAGGTCACGATGCCGCAGCGCTGCTCGCCGAGGTCGCGCACGGTGACGCCAGGGAGCTCGGAGAGCCGCGCGCGCAGGCGCTCGGCCAGCGCACCCACCCGGTCGCGGATCGCCGGCAGGCCCAGCCGGAGCGCATACTCCGCGGCCGCGCCGAGCCCGAGCCGGCCGGCGACATAACTCTCCCAGTTCTCGAACCGCCGGGCGTCGGGCCGCAGCTCGTAGCGATCCGGCGCCGTCCAGCGCGCCGCGTGGAGATCGAGGAACGGCGGCTCCAGCCGGTCGAGCAGCGCGCGCCGGACATAGAGAAAGCCGGTGCCGCGCGGCCCGCGCAGGTACTTGCGCCCCGTCGCCGACAGGAGATCGCAGCCGATGGCCTCGACGTCGATCGGCAGCTGGCCCACCGACTGGCAGGCATCGAGCAGGAAGGGCACGCCGGCCGACCGGGCGCGGCGGCCGATCTCCTCCGCCGGGTTGACCAGCCCGCCGTTCGTGGGGACATGGGTGATGGCGATCAGCTTGACCCGCCCGTCGAGCAGGCGATCGAGCGCGGGCAGCGACACGGCGCCGCGCTCGTCGCTCGGGATGGGGACGATCTCCGCGCCGGTGCGCCGCGCGACCTGCAGGAACGCGATGTAGTTCGAGGCGTACTCGGTCCGCGCGGTCAGGATGCGATCGCCAGGGCCGAAGCGGAGCGAGTAAAACGCCATGTCCCAGGCGCGCGTGGCGTTCTCGACGAGCGCGATCTCGCCGGGCGAAGCGCCGATCAGCCGGGCGATCGCGCCGTAGACCGCCTCGATCCGCTCGCCCGCCTCCGCCTCGGCCTCGTAGCCGCCGACGGTCGCCTCGCGGCGCAGGTGCTCGACCACCGTGTCGACCACCACGGCCGGAGGCAGCGAGGAACCCGCGTTGTTGAAGTGAAGGACGCTGGCGCAGGCCGGGGTGTCGCGGCGCAGCGCGGCGATATCCATCGTCATGACGTCGTCTCCTCGGGAGGCCGACACGCTGCCGGCTGGGCAGCTCCACGTCAATCACGGCGGCCGCCGGCGACAGCTCGCCCGGTGAAGCGCGGTGAGGGCTATTTCATGAGCCCGCCGCGCAGCTCGCTCGGGGAATAGCCGAGCATGCGGCGGCAGGTCCGCGAGAAGTGCGCCAGATCGGCGAACCCCGCGGCGTGGGCGGCGCCGGTCGCGTCGAGGCGCGCGAACGCCAGGAGCGCCGCGAGCAGCCGGCGCCAGAGCTGGAAGGTGCGGATGGGCAGCCCCACGTCGCGCACGAACAGCGCCTGCAGGTGCGCCTCGGAGACCCCGGCGCGCGAGACCGCGAGGCGCCGGTCCGCGGCCGGATCGCGCAGGGCCTCGAGGACGCGGGCGACCCGCCCATCCAGGGCGACGCGCGGCGACTCCCGCGCGAGCCAGGACGCGACCTCGCGCGCGAGGCCGCCGAGCACGTCGGGGCGCGACAGGGACGCGCGGTGCGCCGAAAGGGCCCCGTCGAGGCGCGCGAGGAGCCGGCCTTCGAGTGGACAGGGGCCGCCGCGCAGGCGCGCGTAACCCGCCACCTGCGGCATCGCCTCGGGGTCGTACAGGAACCCGAGCGTCGGCCCGGGGCTCGCGGCGGCGTGCCACAGGTCGGGGGGCACCACGACCGCGCGCCCGCGCACGACCGCGCCGCCCGGCTCGGTCACGGTCACCTCGCGCTCGAGCCCCACCAGGATCGCCGCGCCGTGCTCTGCGTGGAGGGTCGACCCCATCGCCGTCGAGGCGCGCACCGCGAAGGCGTCCGCGAGCACGGCGCTGATCCGGGATTCGTTCAAGCGGCCCACGTCGCCTGATCCTACCCTGGCCACCGCTGGAGGTGGTGAGCGATGAACCTGTTCTCGGAAGAGATGCGCCGAAACCCTTACCCCGCGTACGACCAGCTCCGGAGCCGCACTCCCGTGCTCCACTACCCGCCGTCCGACGCGTGGATGATCTTCGATCACGACGGCGTGAAGCGGGCGCTCCACGATCACGAGGCGTTCAGCTCGGTCGTGTCGCCGCCGGGCACCAGGACCGCCGAGTGGCTCGTCTTCTCGGACCCTCCGCGCCACACCAAGCTGCGCGCCCTCATCACACGGGCCTTCACCCCGCGCGCGGTCGCGGGGCTCGAGCCGCGCATCCGCCGGCTGTCGCGCGAGCTCCTGGACCGGACGATCGAGAGCGGCCAGATGGACGTCGCCGAGGACTACGCGGTCCCGCTCCCCCTCCTGGTGATCGCCGAGATGCTCGGCGCCCCGATCGCGGACCAGCCGCGGTTCAAGCGCTGGAGCGACGCGATCCTGGACCTCAGCCATACCGTCTCCGGCAGCGAGGAGGCGGTCCGCGCGCTCGACGCGTTCACCGCGGTGACGGCCGAGATGCAGGCCTACCTGAGGGGCCTCATCGAGCAGCGGCGGGCGGCGCCGGAGGATGACCTCCTGACCAGGCTCGTCGAGGCCGAGGTGGACGGAGAGCGGCTGAACGAGGACGAGATCCTGGGCTTCTTCCAGCTCCTCCTCGTGGCCGGCCACGAGACGACGACGAACCTGATCGGCAATGCGATGCTGTGTTTCCTCGAGAACCCGGACGAGCTCGCCCGCCTCCGGGCCGCGCCCGATCTGCTGCCCTCCGCGATCGAGGAGGTCCTGCGCTACCGCTCGCCGGTCCAGGCGATGTTCCGCGTGACGAGGCGCGATGTCCCGATGCACGGCCAGGTGATCCCGGCCGGCAAGGCGGTGCTGGCGATGATCGGCTCCGCCAACCGAGATCCAGAGCAATTTCGCGACCCTGACCGCTTCAACATCGCGCGCGATCCCAACCCGCACATCGCGTTCGGGCACGGCATTCACTTCTGTATTGGGGCGCCGCTCTCGCGCCTCGAGGCCAGGGTGGCGCTGGCGGATCTCGTCGCGCGGCTCGGCGGCCTCGAGCTCGCGAGCGACGCGCCGTGGGAGCCGCGCCGGGCGATCCACGTGCACGGCCCGACCCGCCTGCCGATCCGCTTCACGCCGGGGCCGCGCCTCGGCGGCGGCGCGGGCTGATGCCTGCCGGCCTGATGCCCGACGGCCTCACCCGCTCCGCAGTGCGTTCCGGCGAACGCAGCCGCTGTACAGCGATGGACGCCTGAATCCGCCGCGTCGCCGAGCTCGTGCGGGCGCGCCGCCGCGCCGCGCGCGGCTCGGACGCCGACGATGCGGGACAGCTGTGGCGTCATCGCCGCGCCTCGCACCGGTGGCACCACCATTGCTGAATGGGATGGCGCTGATGGCGCTGATGGCGCTGATGGCGCCGGCGCCGGCCGCATGAACGACGCTGGCGGCGCCCAGCGGACCGCCGTCCCGCGGCCGAGGTGGTCGATCGGGATGGGCAGGCATGGAGGATTCGATGAAAGACCAGACCTCCGTCGAGGTTCTCGTTCCACGTGAGATGTCGCCGGATCAGAGGCTGCGCCTCATCGACGAGCTCTATGGCTTACGCCGCGTGATCTTCGAGGGCGCGCAGCGGGAGAAGAGCTTCGCCACCCACGTCATCGACGCTGGCGCGGAGCACGGCGCCGTCGTGGTCCAGAGGGGCGCTGACGGCCAGATCACCGGCTATTTCGCGGTTCAGATCATGGATCCGGAGCCCTCCGGCGCGCAGATCGCGATCTTCCGCGGCGAGTCCGGGGCGCTCGGCGAGCACGTCGGCGACGATGGCGTCCTCCGCCACGTCCTTTTGCGCCTGATCCGGTACATGCTCGCCCACCCGGGTCGACCCGTGTTTTGCCTTTGCTCGGTGGCTCACCCGTCGAGCTATGCGCTGTTCTCGCGCTTCGTCGACATCGCGCGCACGAGCCCGCCGGAGGGCGCGGACGAGCTCATGTCCAGGCTCGCCTCCTCGTTCGATCCGGAGGTGAACGATCGTGGTAGCCCGTTCGTCTTCGAGGTCGGGCAGACGGCGGCCGAGCCGGCGGGCGGCTGCGACTTCCTGCACGTCTACGAGAGCCCATCGGCGCGCCCCGGCGCCGTGGAGGAGCGCGAGCTCATCACGCTCGTGCCGCTGCGCCTCGGCGGCATGCTGCGCGCCGCGGTGGGCTGCGCGCCGCCGGAGGCGAGGCGCTGGTAGCGCGCCGCTCGCCGGGTCAGGCCAGCACTTCGGACAGGCTGTCGAGGAATCGCTGGTTCTCGCGCTCGGTGCCGATGGTGACCCGAAGGCTGGTCGGCAGGTTGCCGAAGGGCCGCACGATGACGCCCTTCCGGAGCAGGGCGTCGTACACAGGGCGCGCCGGCCGCCCGACGTCCACGAGCACGAAGTTCGCCTGGCTCGGCGCCACCGACAGCCCGAGCCGCGTGAGCTCGCGCGTGAGCCGGTCGCGCTCGCGGAGGTTCAGCGCGCGGCTCTTCTCGACGTGCTCGGCGTCGTCGAGCGCCGCGACGGCGGCCGCCTGCGCCAGCGCGCTCACGTTGAACGGCGCGCGCACCCGGTTCAGGTAGTCGATGAGCTGAACCGGGCCCACGGCGTAGCCGACGCGGAAGCCCGCCAGGCCGTAGATCTTCGAGAAGGTGCGGAGCACGAGCAGTCGCTCGCGGAGCCCGCGGAGGCGCATGGAGTCCGGGAAGTCCGGCGCGTCCGTGTACTCGATGTACGCCTCGTCCATGACCACGATCACCTCGGGCGGGAGCTCCCTGAGCAGGCGCTCGACAGCGGCGCGGCCCACGTGCGTGCCCGTCGGGTTGTTCGGGTTCGCGATGAACAGGAGCCGCGTCTTCGGCGTGACGGCCGCGGCCATGGCCTCGAGGTCGTGCCGCAGGTCGCGCAGCGGCACGGCCGTGAACGGGACGCCGTAGGCGAGCGCGGCGAGCTTGTAGACGACGAAGGCCGGGTCGGCGAACACGATGTGCGAGCCGGGCGTCGCGAAGGCGTGCACGATCAGGTCGAGCAGCTCGTTCGAGCCGTTTCCCTGGACGATCTCCTCCATCGTGACGCCGTGGACCGCCGCGAGCCGCTCGCGCAGCCGGTAGGCCGCCCCGTCCGGGTAGAGGTGCACGCTCTCGAGCGCCCGGCGCGCCGCCTCGAGGGCGCGCGGGCTCGGGCCGAGCGGGTTCTCGTTCGAGGCGAGCTTCACGGCGTCCGTCACGCCGAGCTCGCGCGCGAGCTCATCGAGCGGCTTCCCCGTCTCGTAAGGCGAAAGCAGCTCGACGGAGGGCACAACTAGCGCGGACATAGCGCGCACCCTATCACACCTTGGCCGTGGGGAGTGAGCCGGCTCGCCTGCGCCCTGCCGCGGGTTCGTCGCCGGGCGTCGCCGGGATCTGGCCTCTCCCGCGGGGCTCCGTGTGATACTCGCCGTCCCGATGAAACCCGGGGACATCGTCGCCGACCGCTTCTTGATCGAGCGCCTCGCCGGGTCGGGCGGGATGGGCTCCGTCTACCGCGCCCTCGACCGGCACACGGGCGAGACGGCGGCGCTCAAGGTCATGTCGGGCCGCGGCCTCGAGCACGGCGAGCGCTTCGCGCGCGAGGCGCAGGTGCTCGCCGAGCTGCGGCACCCCGGCATCGTCCGGTACATCGCGCAGGGCGCCACGGAGAGCGGCGAGCCCTGGCTCGCGCTCGAGTGGCTCGAGGGCGAGAGCCTCGGCGACCGGCTGCGCCGGCGCGGGCTCACCATCGCCGAGAGCGTCACGCTCGGCCTCCGGGTCGCCGAGGCGCTCGCCGAGGCGCACCGCCACAACGTCGTCCACCGCGACCTCAAGCCGAGCAACCTGTACCTCGTCGACAAGTCGGCCGAGCAGGTCAAGCTGCTCGACTTCGGCATCGCCCGCCTCACGTCGCTCGCGCCCCTCACGATGACCGGCGTCGTGATGGGCACGCCGTTCTACATGGCGCCGGAGCAGGCGCGCGGCGAGCGCGACGTCGGCACCCAGGCCGACGTGTTCGCGCTCGGCTGCGTCCTGTTCCACTGCCTCACCGGGCGCCCGCCGTTCGTCGGCGACGACATCCACACGGCCCTCCTCCGCGTCGTGCTCGACGAGGCGCCGCGCCTCCGCGACCTGCGCGCCGACGTCCCCGAGAACGTCGACATCGCCGTGGCGCGCATGCTCGCCAAGATCCCGGCGGACCGGCCCGCGAACGGCGCCGCCGTGGCCCTCGAGCTGCTCCGCGTCGGCGAGATCAAGAGCACCCCCCCCGCGCCCGCGAGCCGGCGCGCGAGCGCGCTCACGACCGGCGAGCGGCGCACGCTGTGCCTGATGCTCGCGCGCATGGGCGCGCCGGAGGCCCCCTCGTGGCAGGGGCCCACCATGCCGATGACGCTCCCGATGACGATGCCCCTCGCGCGCACCGTCCCGGAGGACGAGGTGAAGCGCGTGGCGTCGCGCTTCGGCGGGGCGCTGCAGACGCTGGCGGACGGGCTGCTGCTCATCACCCTCGAGGGGCGCGGCCTCATCACCGACCAGGCCGCGCGCGCGGCGCGGTGCGCGCTCGAGGTGCGGGACCTCCTGCCCGGCGTGCAGATGGCGCTCGTCGCCGGCCGCGGCTCCGCCGACGACCAGCTCCCGATGGGGCCCACCATCGACCGCGCCGTGCGGCTGCTCGACCGCGCCGACGGCGGGTCGATCCGCCTCGACGAGGTGATGGCCGGCCTGCTCGACGCCCGCTTCGAGGTCGGCGGCGACGCGACCGGCCTCGTGCTCCGCGCCGAGCGCGACCTCGTCGAGGCCGCGCGGACGCTGCTCGGGCGCACGACGCCGTTCGTGGGGCGCGACCACGAGCTCGCCATCCTCGACGCCGTGCTCGACGAGTGCCTCTCCGAGCCGACCGCGCGCGCGGTGCTCATCACGGCGCCCGCGGGGCTCGGCAAGAGCCGGCTGCGCTACGAGTTTCTGCGCCGCGTCGAGGAGCGCAAGGAGCGGGTGCAGGTCTGGCTCGGCCACGCCGACCCGATGAGCGCCGGCTCGCCCTTCGGGATGCTGCGCCAGATGCTCCGCCGCGAGGCCGGGCTCTCGGGCGGCGAGCCGCAGGAGGTGCGGGAGCAGCGCCTGCGCGCGCGGGTAGGCCGCTACCTGAACGGCGCCGACCTCGACCGCGTGACCGAGTTCCTCGGCGAGGTGGCGCGGATCCGCTTCTCCGACGAGGGCCGGGTGGAGCTGCGCGCCGCGCGCAGCGACCCGATGCTCATGGGCGACCAGATCCGCCGCGCCTTCGAGGACTTCGTGCTCGCCGAGTGCCGGGCCGAGCCGGTGCTCCTCGTGCTCGAGGATCTCCAGTGGGGCGACGTGCCCACGGTGAAGCTCATCGACGCGGCGCTCGCGCTCCGCGACCAGCCGCTCATGGTGCTCGCGCTGGCGCGGCCGGAGGTGGAGACCGTCTTCCCGAAGGTGTGGGTCTCGCGCGGCGTCCAGGAGCTCCGGCTGCGCGAGATCGGGCGGCGGGGGAGCGAGCGGCTCGTGCGCGAGGTGCTCGGCGACGCCGTGACGCCCGACCTCTGCGCGCGCCTGTGCGAGCGGGCCGGGGGCAACGCGTTCTACCTGGAAGAGCTCATCCGCGCCGCCGCCTCGGGCCGGACCGAGGCGCTCCCCGAGACGGTGCTGTCGATGGTGCAGGCCCGCCTCGAGTCGCTCGACGGCGAGGCGCGGCGGGTGCTCCGGGCCGCGAGCGTGTTCGGCCAGAAGTTCTGGCGCGGCGGGCTGATGGCGCTGCTCGGCGGCGAGCGCCGCGCCCCCCAGGTGGACGGGTGGCTCGCGGTGCTCGTCGATCGCGAGCTCATCGCGCGGCGGGGCGAGGGCAAGTTCCGGAGCGAGCACGAGTACGCGTTCCGGCACGCGCTCGTGCGCGAGGCGGCGTACGCGACGCTCACGGACGAGGATCGCGCGCTCGGCCACCTGCTCGCCGGCGAGTGGCTGGACGCGGCCGGCGAGCGCGACGCGGCGCTCCTGGCGGACCACTTCGAGCGCGGCGGCGACGCCGAGCGCGCTGTCGTCTGGTTCCGGCGCGCGGCGGAGCAGGCGCTCGGGGCGAACGACTTCCGCGCCGCGATCCAGCGCGCCGAGCAGGGGGCCGCGAGCGCCGACGTGGACGGGGAGCTCTTCGCGGCGCTGCGCCTCGTCCAGGCCGAGGCGCACAAGTGGCTCGGCGAGGCCTCCCAGGCCGAGCGGTGCGCCGTCATGGCGATGCGGGGCTTCCCCCGGAAGAGCGCGCTCTGGTACGCGGCGGCCGGGGAGGCCGCGTCGATGCGCGTGCGCCTCGGCATGGGCGACCGGCTCGCGGATCTCGTCGAGGAGCTCCGGGGGGCCGGCCCGGGCAGCGGGGACCGCGGCTCGTGGGTCGACGTCGCGGAGGCGACCGGCGCCTCCGTGAGCGCGCTGGCGCGCATCGCCGGGTCGCTCCTGCACGGGGGCCAGTACGCCGCGGCGGAGGAGATCGTGCAGGAGCTCGCCCGGGTGGCGATGCCGCTCGCCGAGCGCGACGCGGCGGTGGCCGCGCGCATCCACGCGCTCCGGGCGTCGCGGGCGCTCTGCTACGGCGACCCTGCGGCGTCGCTCGCGTGCACGGAGCAGAGCATCCCCGCCTACCTCCAGACAGGCGACCTCAGGAACGCGTGCCTGAGCCGCGTGAACGCGGCGCACTGCCTGCTCCAGCTCGGGGTCTACGGCCGCGCCGAGGCCGAGCTGCGCGACGCGCTCGCGGAGGCGGGGCGGCTCGGGCTCTACAACGTGGCGGCGTTCGCGAAGCAGAACCAGGGCCTGCTCTGGATCCAGCAGGGCGATCTCGGCGCGGCGCGCGCGGCCACGGCCGAGGCGATCGACGCCTTCGTGGCGCAGGCGAACCGGCGGCAGGAGGCGCGGTCGCGGGCGTACCTCGCCGCGATCCTGACGCGGCTCGGCGACCTCGACGCGGCGGACAACGAGGCGGGCGCGGCCGTGGCGATGCTGGCGCACGTGCCGACGCTCCAGGCGCACGCGCTCTCGGTGCGCGCGCGGGTGCTGCTCGAGCAGGGCCGGGCAGCGGAGGCGCTCGAGGCGGCCCGGCGCGGGCTCGGGCTGCTCGTGTCGGTCGGCGGGACGGAGGAGGGCGAGGCGCAGATCCGGCTCGTGTACGCCGAGTCGCTCCGCGCCCACGGCCACCACGAGGCGGCGCGCGAGGCGATCACGGTGGCGATGCAGCGGCTCGTCGCGCGGGCGCAATGGATCCAGGACCCGGCGCGGCGGCAGAGCTTTTGCCAGGCTGTGCCGGAGAACGCCAAGACGTTCGCGCTGGCGGCGCTCTGGCAGCAAGAAGCGGAGCCGACGCTGCAGTGAGGCGCCGAGTCGCGGCCGCGCTGTGGACGGAAGAGCCCCTGTGCGGCGGCTCGCCCGGCCGCGCCGGCGGGCGAGGGCGACGGGGATGCGCGGCGCGCGTGTCACCGCGCCGCGGTGAGCGGATCGAGCTGCGCCGCGCCGCTGTCATGAGGAGTTCACTCACGCCATCTCCGCGGTAACCAATCGTGGCCGCGGGTGGCGTGGCGTGCGCGACATGTGGGTGGGCGCGCGTGGGTGGCGCGCGCGGGTGGGGCGTGCGTGGGGAAGCGGCGACCCGGCCGTGGCTGCTTGACTGTGTGGCCGAGGTTCGAAAGAATCCTCAGCAGCCATGTATTCAACCCTCTTTCGGAACGTGCTCTTTCCGTTTTACGAGACGAAACTCCGAGGGAGAGCCACGCTGGCCTACCTGGGGGAGCTGGAGCGGTCCCAGTGGCGCCCGGAGCGCGAGCTCAGGGAGCTCAACTGGAGAAAGATGCTGGCGGCCCTCCGCTTTGCCGAGCAGAGCGTGCCCTTCTACCGGCGCCGCTTCGCCGAATACGGGGTGCGGGTCAAGGACGTTCACGCGCCCGAGGATCTCGCGCGTTTTCCGGTGTTGACCAAAGCCGATCTCCGCGCGCACGGCAGCGAGCTCATCGCGGATGGGTGGCGCGGCAAGCTCTTCAGGAGCGGTACGGGCGGATCGACCGGAGAGCCGGCGCGCTTCTTTTACGATCACGCGACGTACGAGTGTAGAAGCGCCGCGGCCCTGCGCTCCGACGCGTGGGCTGGCGGCCGGATCGGGGACAAGGAGCTGTACATCTGGGGGATTCCGACCCTGGAGCCCCGCTGGAAGAAGGCGAAGCGCACGCTGCACGAGGCGCTGATCCGGAAGAAGACGGTCAGCGCGTGGAACCTGGCGGAGGAGCGGCTCGCGGGGGTGGTGGACGAGATCCGGCGCTACGAGCCGAACCTCGTCGTGGGGTACACGAGCCCTCTCTACTACACGGCGCGCTATGCGCTCGAGACGGGGCACCGGCTGCCCACGCCGAGGGGGATCATCGCGACGGCGGAGCGGCTCTTCCCTCACCAGCGCGAGGTGATCGAGCGGGCGTTCCAGGCGCCGGTCTACGATCGCTACGGGTGCAGGGAGATGATGCTGATCGGCGCGGAGTGTGAGCGCCACGAGGGCAAGCACCTCAACATCGAGAACGTCTTCCTCGAGGTGGTGCGCGGCGGCCGGCACGCGCGGCCCGGCGAGCCGGGCGAGGTGATCCTGAGCGACCTCGTGTGCCGGTCGATGCCGCTGCTCCGTTACAAGAACGAGGACGTGGTGGTCGCGGCCGACAAGGCCTGCTCGTGCGGCCGCGGGTTGCCGCTGCTCGCCTCGGTCGAGGGGCGGGTGCTCGACATGATCGTCGGGACGGACGGCCAGCTCCTCTCGTCCGTGTTCTTCCCTTACTTCTTCAAGGACAACCCGACGGTGGAGCGGTATCAGGTCCACCAGGACAAGACGCGGGCGATCACGATCAAGATCATCCCTGGCGAGGGGTACGGGCCGGAGACGTCGCAGGCCATCGAGCGCGATCTGCGCCGGTTCCTCGGGGAGCGGGCGGACATCCGGGTCCAGCTCGTCAGCGACATCCCGGTCACCTCGGGGGGGAAGTTCCGCTTCACCATGACCGAGGTGCCGATCGAGTTCGGCCGCGGGGCTGCGGCGTGACTGGAGCGCCCGGGGTCCGGCCGGCGCCGCGCGCCGCGCCGGGCCGTCCCGCGAAGGTCGCCCACGTGGTGCTCTCGCTCAACGTGGGTGGGCTCGAGCGGGTGGTGCTCCGGCTGCTCGACAGGATGGCGCGCGACCGGTTCGCGCCGGTGGTGTGCGCGCTCCAGGAGCCCGGCGCGCTGGCGGAGGAGCTGGCGCGGCTCGGCGTGCCGATCGTCGTGCTCTCGCGGAAGCCCGGCCTCGACCCGGGGCTGCCGTTGCGGCTCTCGGCGTGGCTGCGGCGCGAGGGGATCGCGCTCGTGCACACGCACAACCCGGGGCCGCACCTCTATGGCGCGCTGGCGGCGGGCCTGCTGCGGGCGGCGGCGCTCCCTGGCGGCGGCGGGCCGCGCGTCATCCACACGAAGCACGGGCGCAACTACCCGAAGCAGAAGCGGAAGGTGCTGGTCAACCGGCTGGCCGCGGCGCTCACGGACCGGGTGGTGGCGGTGAGCGACGACACGCGCGCGGTCGCGCTCGAGGTGGAGCATGTCGACCCGGCCAAGGTCGTGACGATCTTGAACGGCGTGGACACGGACGTGTTCCGGCCGGGCGACGCGGGCGCGGCGCGCGCGCGGCTCGGGGTGCCGGCGACGGGCTACCACGTGGGGTGTGTCGCGCGGCTGTCGCCGGAGAAGGATCACGCGACGCTGCTCGACGCCTTCGCGCGGCTCCGCGCGGCGCGGCCTGGCGCGCATCTGACGCTGATCGGCGACGGCCCGCGGCGGCCTGCGCTCGAGGCGCAGGCGGCGCGGCTCGGGCTCGGCGGGGCGGTGACGTTCACGGGGACGCGCGGTGACGTGGCGGAGCTCTTGCCGGCGTTCGACGTGTTCGCGCTCGCGTCGTTGACGGAGGGGATCTCGCTGACGCTCATCGAGGCGGCGGCGGCGGGGTTGCCGATCGTCGCGACGCGGGTGGGGGGCAATCCGGAGATCGTTGTGGATGGCGAGACAGGGATGCTGGTGCCGCCTGGAGCGCCGGAGACCCTGGCGGGCGCGCTCGAGGCGGTGGCCGTGCGGGAGGATCGCGCGGAGATGGGGTTGCGCGGGCGCGCGCGGGTGATGGAGCGGTTCGGGCTCGACCGCATGGCGCGCGCGTACGAGGACCTCTATGACGAGGTGCTCGGAGGGTAACGTTCGCGGGGCACGATACGGAGTGTCGGCTCCACAGGTGAACGCGCGGCTTTCGATTTCGTCCCCGCGGCAACCAGTCGCGGGTGGCGCTGGCCTACGGCTCGCCGTTGAGCCTGTTGATTGCCGTCGTCGCCGCATGTGAGGGGACCACGAAGGCAGACGTTGCGGGCGCCGTGCTCACAAGGGGAGTCTTGCCGCTCGCGCTGTACGGGCCCCGGGACGTCTTGTCCGGCGACGCGGTGCGGTGTAGCGTGCGTCACGCTCAGGAGGGAGGGGTATGAGACGTCTGCGTGTCGCCGTGCTCGTTTCGCTCGTCGTCGGCTGCTCGATCCTGGACCCAGAAGATCGCGCGGAGCTGAGACGTCAGATCGCGATGCTGCCGCACGACAATCTGACGCAGATGAAGCGCTGGACCATGCACGAGCTGGCGAAGAAATGGTTGAAGACAAGGGACGAGAACGACCAGGTGGGCAAGGTAATCTGCCGCGACAACGAGGGCGGGCTGTGGAGCGGTTGGTACGACCGTCCGCATCAGTTTTTGACTGTTCGTGATATGATCAAGTGTCTCAGGGAAAAGCCCGACTTTCCGTCGTACATCTTTTGCGCTGAGGAGTTTGCACGCTACGTCGTGCCTTCCGCGCAGGGCGAAATCAAGGCTCTGTTGCCCGAGTTCACCGACATCGAGTGCAAGTATGTGTGGGATTTTCGGTACGAGCCCGAGAAGTTGGACCCGAAGATGGTCGATATCGATGCGATCGAGTCGGATGATATCATCCAAGCCATGATCACCCTTCCGGGGCCGCCTCCAGGGTGGGCTATTCCTCGGTTCGCGCCGCTCCTCTGCCCGCTCGGCGCCGGGGAGGGCTGGGGATGCCCTCCCCGGCCGTCCGACTCGTTTCCTACAGGCGGAGAGCCCACGAACCCTCCTGGTGGGGATCAACCGTGAAACATCATCTCGTCGTGCGCGAGGCGGGCAATGGGTCGGTCATGTTCACGACCAAGGACCCACGAGAATGGAAGTCCTCCCTCCAGAAACTGGGCGAGGTGTGCGGCGCGGCATGGCGAGACGATCTGGCAGAGGAGGAGGATCGCGCGTGGGCCGAGGCGCACCGGAAAGAATTCAACCACTGGGTCGACGGCAGAGCCGCCCCGCCGTGGCCGATGCTGATCGCCGCCGTGAAGCGCGCGTTCGTTGCTGGCTATGGGGCTCTCGAGCAAAAGCCCACCACGGAGGCCGAGGCGCTCGCGCGCCTGGACAGGACCTATCTCTGGAAGCTGCTGACGGCCGACGATGTGGCTCAGGGCCACGGCCCCGAGGCGCTCCGCGCGTTCCAGCGGGGCTTCCGGCTGGGACGAAGCGAGAGACCCTACTCAACGAAGAGGAACATCCCTCGGTTGGTGGACCCGCCCTATTTTTGGCGCGGCACGTTGAACAGCTTGGAGCTTCCTGGACCGAGCGCAGAGCGCAATCGAATCCTCCTGGTCCAGTGGCACGACAGCAAGGGCGTGGAGGAAAGCACGAAAATCAGACAGGCGCTGCGTGAGCTCTATGTCAGCGCCTGGCGAGAGGACGTGCCCGAGGAGGATCGCGCCTGGGCCGAGGTGTACCGCGAGACGTGCGCGTACTGGGTCATCGTCCACCGGCGCGACGCGATGGCGCAGAGCGCCTACGAGGCCTATCTCCGGAGCAGCGACGGAATCCTCGACGGGGAGCCTGCGTGCCCTTGGTCGAAGCGGTGCAACCGCGACTCGGAACCGTGGCGGTTCGTTGCAGATCGCGTCGAGGACGCGCCCGAGGACGAGAGCGAGCTCGCGACGGCCGAGGCGGCCGCGCGCGAGTACTGGGACGCGCGCTGGCGCGAGGCGCCGCCGTGGGACGGCGACCCGGACCAGGTCCACTGGCTCGCGGCGGTCCGCGCCGCGCGAAAGACGTCGGCGGAGATGGCCGACCAACTCCCCAGGCCCTGGTAGCGGTTGCCCCCTCGTCGGACCCCGGCCGGTGCTCCAGGGCGGCTCTGCCGATCGGCCGGGCGAGCGCCGCACGCGGGCCCGCTGCCTCACCCTTCTTCGTTCCCGCCCGCCGCGCGTTGCGCGAGCCAGCGGTAGAGCTGGGTCCGGTGCATGCCGAGCGCCCGGGCCGCGCGCATCACGCTGCCGTTTTCACGTTGCAGCGCCGCCTCGATCTCCTCCGCGGCGGGCCACGCCGCTGCCCGCCGCGAGGGCCCCTTCTCCGCCGCCGGCCGCTGCGTCCACGCGGCGTCCTTCACGGTCTCGCCCGGGACCCCGCCGGACATGCCCGCTGGTGGCTCAGGGGCGCTCAGCCGCCCAGCCGACGGGCAGAGGTGCCGCTCGTGGACCACCGAGCTGCCCGCAAGCTGCGCCTCCTGCGCTGCTGCCCGGATCTCTGCGGTGAGCTCTCGAATGTTTCCTGGCCACGCCCGCAGGAGGCACGCCTCGATCAGCGACGCATGCGCCCGAGCGGGCGCGGTCGCCTCGGCGTGCGCGCCAGCCGACGTCGCATGTCGCAGGGCCGCATCGACGAGCCACGGGATGTCCTCCGATCGCTCGCTCAGCGGCGGTATGCGGACCGAAGGCCGCGCGATGCGGAAGAAGAGATCGTCGCGCAGCTTCCCCGCGGCCATCTGGGCTCGCAAATCCTTGTGGGTCGCCGAGACCAGCGCGAAATCCACGCTCACCGGCCGCGAGGCCCCGAGGGGGATCACCTCCTTCGCCTCCAGCGCCCGCAGGAGCTTCGCCTGCACCCCGAGGTCGAGCTCGGCCACCTCGTCGAGAAAGAGCACCCCGCCGTGCGCTGCCTGCACGTAGCCCTCGGCGTCCGAGGCGCCCGAGTACGCCCCTTTGCGCGCGCCGAAGAGCAGCCGCTCGGCGAGCACCTCGGGGATGGCGGCGCAGTTCACGGCGACGAAGGGCCCATCGCGCCGCGGGCCGAGGACGTGGAAGGCCCGCGCCGCGTGCTCCTTGCCCGTCCCGCTCTCGCCGGTGATGTGCAGCGTCGTCCCGAGGCTCGCCGCCTGACCGATCGCATCCCACGTGCGGGCGAGGGTCGGGCCGAGGATCGTGCCCTCGGCGCGCGAGATCCCCGCGCGGAACGGCTCCACATCGGCCTGGAGCAAGAACACCGACCAGCCTGTGCGCAGGATCCGGAGCTCGGCGCCGGCGCGCGCGCCGCTCAGCGGGACGCCATCGAGCCAGGTGCCGTTCCGGCTGTCGAGATCCTCGACCTGCCACGTGCCCTCGATCCAGCGCACGCGCGCGTGCTTGCGCGACATCCGCTGGTCGTCCAGGAGCACGCCCGCTACCTCGCATCGCCCGAGCTCGATCTCCCCGTCCTCCAGCGGGAGTACATCGCAGCGGGGGCCGTCCACCGAGAAGATCAGGAGCAGCCCGGGCCTTGGCTTCCGGAGGTCGCGGTGCTCCGACGGGGGGCCGGGAGCGTCGTCCAGGGTCGTGTTCGGTGCAGGGGGCGCCACGATCGCCGCGGAGCGTAACGCGGCTCGCATGCCCTGTGCAGGGGGCACCCGCCGCGGTAGACGGAGCTCGGCGCCGCCGCTCCACGGCGAGGGGCGCTCAGGACGCCCTGCGCCTGGCCCGTGTGCCAGCCATGCGACGTGACGGCGCGCGGGACGCGCCGATGGGGGGCTAGCTTCCAGGCGGGCATCCATGGCAAATGGGTCGCTGTCGACGGTGACAGGAGAGTTCCTCGTCATGAATCATCGCGTGTTCTTGATGTCGAGCCTCCTCCTCGTCGCGGCCGCGTGCGACGTGTCCACTCCCTGCGGGGACGGCTACTGCCTGGCGGATTACCAGTGCGTCGATTCGAAGGATGGAGCGCCGCGGTGCGTGCCGCAGGATACGCCGCTGAACGTCTGTGGCAACGGGATCGTCGATCCCGGCGAGGAGTGCGACGAGGGCGACGTAGCGGCGGGCGACGGGTGCGGGGCGACCTGCCGGCGGGAGGAGTGCGGCAACGGGATCGTCGATCCCGGCGAGGGGTGCGACGAGGGCGACGTCGCGGCGGGCGACGGGTGCGGGGCGACCTGCCAGCGGGAGGAGTGCGGCAACGGGATCGTCGATCCCGGCGAGGAGTGCGACGAGGGCGACGTAGCGGCGGGCGACGGGTGCGGGGCGACCTGCCGGCGGGAGGAGTGCGGCAACGGGATCGTCGATCCCGGCGAGGGGTGCGACGAGGGCGACGTCGCGGCGGGCGACGGGTGCGGGGCGACCTGCCAGCGGGAGGTGTGCGGCAACGCGATCCGCGACCCAGGCGAGGCGTGTGACTGCGGCGCCGATGCCGTCGCGCCCCGGGAGCCGGTGTGCAGCGATCGCCAGAACGTGTCGGCGGGCGGGGTGTGCCGCCTGGACTGCCGGCTTCATTGCGGCGACGGCGAGGTCGCGGAGGAGGAGACGTGTGACCCCGCCGTTCCTTTGGCCGCCTCCTGCGTGGATCTCCGTTACGATTTCGGCCGCCCTACCTGCTCGCGTGCCTGCGACTCGCTGGACGTCGTGGGCTGCGGCGACTTCAATTGGCGCTTCACGGGGGCGCCGACACAGGCGCCGCTCAACGACATGTGGGGAAGCGGAGCGCGCGACGTCTACGCCGTCGGGGACTGGGGCACCATGATTCATTACGACGGCACCGTCTGGACATTGATCTCGTTACCGGTCGGTACGAGCGCAGATATGCGCGGCGTGTGGGGCAGCGGTCCGAGCGACGTCTTCGTCGTCGGACGCGAGGACCGCGCCGCCGGAGTCAACGGCCTCGTGCTGCACTATGATGGAGACTCATGGACTCGGATGCCCTGGCCCTACGAGGAGGCTCTTTACGACGTGTGGGGCAGCGGCCCGAATGACGTCTTCGCCGTCGGCGCTGGGGGCACCTTGGCCCGCTTCGACGGCCGCTCCTGGACGAAGATGACTTCGCCGGTCGATGTGAATCTGAGCGGCGTGTGGGGCATCGGTCCGAGCGACGAGAGCGACCAGATCGACGTCTTCGCCGTCGGGGAGGAGGGCACCGTGCTGCATTTTGACGGAAATTCCTGGGCACAGATGCTCTCGCCGGTCGAATGGTGGCTGGGCGACGTGTGGGGCAGCGGTCCGAGCGACGTCTTCGCCGTCGGAGAAGGGGGCGCGCTACATTTTGACGGAACTTCCTGGGCAGAGATGCCTTCGACGTTCGAGATGGGACTTCGCCGCGTGTGGGGCAGCAGCGCGAGCGACGTCTTCGCCGTCGGAAATGTCCTGGCGCACTTCGACGGCCGCGCCTGGACGAAGATGACCCCACCGACGTTCGCGTCGGTCAGCGACTCGGGCCGCGCGGAGATGAGGGCCGTGTGGGGCAGCGGTCCGAGCGACGTCTTCGCCGCCGTCTCCGGCAGCGTGCTGCATTTCGATGGCATCACCCTGACAGAGCTGCCTGCCGCGGCCGATGCCAAGACCTTTAACGTTGTGGATCTATGGGGAAGCGGAGCGAGTGACGTCTTCGCCGTCGGATGGGGGGGCACCGTGCTGCATTTCGACGGCAGCTCATGGACGGCGATGGAATCGCCGGTCGATACGCTTGTTCTCAACGGCGTGTGGGGGAGCGCAGCGAGCGACGTCTTCGCCGTCGGAACGCATAGCACCGTGCTGCATTTCGACGGCAGCTCATGGACGGCGATGGCATCGCCGGTCCATGTGCATCTCGGCGGCGTGTGGGGAAGCGGAGCGAGCGACGTCTTCGCCGTCGGGGGGTCGTCAGCCGGGGGGCCGCCACCGGTGGTACTGCACTATGACGGTCGCTCCTGGACACGCATGTCTGTAGAGGGCATCGATCAGCCGCTCTACGGCGTATGGGGGAGCGGGCCGAGCGATGTGTTCGCCGTCGGAGATCGGGGCACCGTGCTGCATTTCGACGGCCGCTCCTGGACGGCGATGGCATCGCCGGTCCATGTGCCTCTCAACCGCGTGTGGGGGAGCGGACCGAGCGACGTCTTCGCCGTCGGAGAACAGGGCGCCATCCTGCACTTCGACGGCAGCTCCTGGACGGCGATGACATCGGCGCGCGATGTCGTGTTTACCGGCCTGTGGGGCAGCGGGCCCAACGATGTCTTCGCCGTCGACGGCGGCGTGCTGCACTTCGACGGTGTATCTTGGCTGCCCATGCGTTCCGGAGCACTTGGGGCCACCCAGATGGTATGGGGTGATTCTTTGGGTAATGTGTTTTTTTACGGCAATGATCCCCGCGGCGACCGCAGTTATCGATTCGGCCGGACAGCGTTCCGCCGGTGAAGGCGGAGGGCGGATGCCTGGTTTCGGTTGGCTTCGTGCTGCGATGGACGACCCGGAGCCTCTCTGCGCGCCGCGGCGCCGCCGCGCCGGCCAGGCTTCCGGCCCGCAGGCGTGAGCCTGTCGGGTCGTTGCGGTGAGTTGTCATGAGCCCGATGAAGGAAATACGCTTCGCTTCTGTGGGCGAATCCGCCGCCTCTGCCGTCGACGAGGAGGCGGCCGCCCCGCCGCCGAGCCGGAGGGGACGTCCGGAGTCAGAAGAGGGGATGTACCCGTCGGCGACCTGGAGCACCGACCACGATCTCCGTGCGGTGGAGGTCACGGCGTCCAGGACCGACCCTGCGCGGCGAGCGCCGCGCGACCTGCCCATCGACGCCGGGACGTCGCTCGGTCACTACGAGCTCATCCGCGAGCTCGGCCGCGGGGGCATGGGCACGGTCTTTCTGGCCCGCGACGTCCGGCTGGGCCGCCTGGTGGCGATCAAGCTCGTCACCACGCTGACCGGCTCCCGGCTCGACCGATTCCTTGTCGAGGCCCGCGCCACTGCGCTCTGCAAGCACGAGAACATCGTGACCATCCACGATGTGAACGAGCACAAGGGGTATCCTTACATGGTGCTCGAATACATCGAGGGCCAGAGCCTCCGCGCGTGGATGGCGCAGCGGAGGCCGGCGGGCGCGCCAGCGGGCGTCGCGGCCACCTCGGTGTCGACGAGCGCCGCGGTGGAGCTGATGGTGCCCGTGGTGCGCGCCCTCGTGTGCGCCCATCAGCTCGGCATCGTGCACCGCGATCTCAAGCCGGAAAACATCATGTTGGAGCCGTCCGGAGCGATCAAGGTGCTCGATTTCGGCATCGCCAAGCTGCTCGACGTCGACGCCGCCGTCACGTGCGAGCGCCCTGCTCCCGGGAGCGAGCTGACCCTGACGCACGAAGGGGCCGTCATGGGGACGCTGGCCTACATGTCTCCCGAGCAGCAGGCCGGAGAGGAGATCGACCAGGCGACGGACATCTGGGCCGTGGGGATCATGCTTTATGAGCTCGTGACCGGCGCGCGCCCGTTCGACGGGGCGATGACGGCCGGCGCGCTCGACGCGTCCGTCCGGAAGATCGGCGAGATGCGCGCCGAGCTGGGCGCGCTCGGGCCGATCATCGAGCGGTGCCTGCGCAGGCGGACATCCGAGCGCATCGCCTCGGCGCGGCAGCTCCTGGCCGAGCTCATGCCGCTCCTGCCGGGGCGCCGCGAGGTCGTCCTGGGCGCCGACGAGAGCCCATTCGCCGGCCTCTCGGCGTTCCAGGAGGTCGACGCGGACCGCTTCTTCGGCCGCGACGACGACATCGCCGGCATGGTCGCGCGCCTGAAGAGCCAGCCGCTCCTCGCGATCGTCGGCGCGTCGGGGGTAGGGAAATCATCGCTGGTGAGGGCGGGGATCATCCCGGCGCTCAAGCGCTCGGGGGCCGGGTGGGAGTCGCTCGTCATGCGGCCCGGGCGCGAGCCCATGGCGGCGCTCGCCGATCTGCTCGACCATCCATCCCTCCTGGAGCAGGGCGAGGTTGGCTCGCCGGCGGCGCGCGGCCGTGAGGCCGAGCGCGGGCAGGTGGCCGAGCGCGGGCAGGTGGCCGAGCGCGGGCAGGTGGCCGAGCGGCTGCGCGCCGAGCCCGGCCACCTGGGCGCCCGGCTGCGCGCGTGGTCCGCCCGGACCCAGCGGCGCATCGTGCTGTTCGTCGACCAGTTCGAGGAGCTCTATACCCTCTCGTGCGGCGCCCGAGAGCGCGCCGCCTTCTTCTCGTGCCTCGAAGGCGTCGCTGACGACGCCTCCTCGCCCCTCCGCGTCATCCTGTCCACCCGCTCGGATTTCATCGAGCGGGTGGCCGAGGACAGGCGCTTCATGGCGGGGGTGACCCGCGGCCTCGTGTTCCTCTCGCCCATCGGCCGGGGAGGGCTGCGCGAGGCGCTCTTGAAGCCGGTCCAGGCGGCGCGGTACGAGATCGAGGACCCGGCGATGGTCGAGGGCACCCTCGATGCGCTGGAGACGACCCCAGGCGCCCTCCCCATCCTGCAGTTCACTGCGGCCAGGCTGTGGGACATGCGCGACCGCGAGCGGCGGCTCCTCACGCGGGCGAGCTACGAGGCCATCGGCGGCGTGGCGGGAGCGCTGGCGAGCCACGCCGACGCGGTGCGGGCCGGGCTCAGCGGCGGTCAGGCGAAGCTCTGCCGAGCCATCTTCGAGCGCCTGGTCACGCCCGAGCGCACGCGGGCCATGGCCAGCCTGGAAGAGCTCCGCGAGCTGCCAGGGGACGGGGATCCGGACGAGATCGAGCGCGTCGTCCATCTGCTGGCCGACGCGCGGCTCCTCGCCATCGAGACGGGGCGCGACAACGCCGGCAGCAAGGTGGAGATCGTGCACGAGTCGCTCATCGCGCGCTGGCCGACGCTGCAGCGCTGGCTCGACGAGAGCCAGGAAGACTCGGTGTTCCTCGACAAGCTGCGCGCGGCGGCGCGGCAGTGGGAGTCGAGCGGCCGCGCCGAGGACCTCTTGTGGCGCGGCAAGCTCGCGGAGGAAGCGCGCCGCTTCTCGGAGCGGTCGGCGCGCCGGCTGCCCGAGCGAGAGCAGCGCTACCTCGACGCCGTGGTCAGGCTGGCCGGCCAGGCGCAGCGCCGGAAGCGCAATCTCATCGTCGGAACCATCGCGAGCCTGGCCCTCCTGGTCGTCGGCGCCGCCGCGGGGATCGTCACGGTGGCCCGCCAGAACCGGGTCATCAGCGCGCAGCTCGCGGACATCCGCCGGACCGAGCGCAGCCTCGAGGAGGCGCTCGCGAGAGAGACGGCGTCTCGACGAGCCGCCGAGCAGGCGAGGATGAGCACGGAAGAGCAGCGGAACCGGGCCGAGCGGCTGCAGAAGGAGGCCGAGGAGGCCAGGGACAGGGCCGAGGTCGAGAGCGAGAGGGCGCACGCCGCGGCCGAGGAGGCTCGGACGGCGCGCGACGAGGCGCGGGCGTCCGAGGCCGAGGCGCGGCGCGCCGAAGCTCAGGCCGATGATGAGCGGGCCAGGGTCGGCGTCGAGGAGCGGAAGGCCATGCAAGCGGCAGACGACGAGCGCCGGAGCAAGGAGGCGCTGGAGCAGCTCATCCAGCGCTCCGTCGGGCGGGTCCGGGACCGCTTGAGGTAAAAAGCGCGCCGGGAGATCATCGAACCATTCCCCGTGCAGAGGACGCCGACGAGCACCCGAGCTGCGATCTGTTCATGGCTGTCGATCGCGATCCTCGTGTCCCGGGCCGTGCCCGCGTGGGCTCAGACGGAGCCGGCGCTGCCCCCCTGGCACGAGGGCGTCGCAGAGGAGCGCAAGCAGGCGGCGCTGGAGCTCTTCATGCAGGGGCGGGACCTGCACAGAAGGATGGTGCTCGGCGACGCCAAGAAGAAGTACGAGGAGGCGCTCGCCCTGTGGGAGCACCCGGATCTCCGGTTCTATCTGGGCAGGGTGCTCAAGATGATGGGGATGCCGCTGCTTGCCTACGAGAACCTGCGCCTCTCGCTCCGGTGGGGGCCGGCGTCGCTCGAGCCCGAGGACCATGAAGAGGCGCGCGCGCTGATGAAGGAGCTCGTCGAGCGCGAGCTGGCCGTCGTCGAGATGCGCTGCGATGAGCCCGGCGCCGAGGTGCTGCTCGACGGGAGGTCGTGGTTCGTCGGTCCGGGCTCGGCGCGCCGGTTCGTGACGCCCGGAGAGCACGTCGTCAGCGCGAGGAAGAAGGGGCATTTCCCCCTCGTCGAGCCCGTCGTCGTGCTCGCCGGGGTCCAGGCCTCGGGCGTGCTCACGCTGAGCGCCGACGGCATCGTCACGGTGCGCAGGTGGTCCGCCTGGAAACCCTGGGCCGTTGTCGGGGCGGGCGCAGCCCTCGGGCTGGCTGGCGCGGTGTTGCGCTGGCAGGCCGACGAGCATCTGGAGGAGGCGGAGCGGCAGTTTGAAGAGACCTGCATGTCGGGTTGCGCTCCGATGACGACGGACACGTCGAGCCGGGGTATGACGGAGAGCCGTGTCGCCACCGGCCTGTTCATCGCCGGCGGCGCGACCCTGGCGGCAGGCGCGGTCCTCGTGTTCCTCAACATGCCGCGGGCGTATCGCACCGAGGATCAAGGCGGCGTCGAGCTCCGGATCGTGCCCGCGGCGCCGGGCGCGGCGGCCGGGCTGTCAGCTCGGCTTTCCTTTTGAAGCGCCGAAGGCACCGGACGGCGCCGGTGTCACCGCGGCGCTGCTGTTCTATTTGCGCTCGTAGAAGGTGAGGCTCACCCCGCCGCCCGCCGCGCCACCCGGGTCGGAGCTCACGTACTGCTTCGTGTTGAGGATCGCATAGGGGCCGTCCGCGCGCGTCTCGAAGACAGGAATGAGGGCGCCGAACGGTCCGCAGTTCCTCACCACGATGACCTCGCCGTCCTTCGAGGACAGCGCGTACCGGGCGTCCAGCACCGTGGTCGATCCGATGAGCTGGTAATCCGCGCCTCCGGGGAGCACCGAGCCCGACAGGCCGCTCAGCAGCATTCCGCCGGTGACCGTGCCCCCGGTGATGGGAATGATGTTGCGCGTGCCGCGCTTGCTGGCGCCGACAGACACGGATGAGCCGAGCGTGACGGACTCGGTGAACACGCTCGAGCCCCTCGCCCCGGTCGCCTTCGAGCACTCCCACGATTGGTTCGGGACGCCCGCGGGATCCTTGAGCTGGATCTTCGGCTCTCCGGCGGCCACCTCGCTGATGTCATAGACGTCGAGCTGGATCGTGCCCGCCGCGGCGTCGACGACACGGGTGCCCGCGAACTTCCCGGTGTTGAGCCACGCGAGCGAGCTCGAGTTGGGGACCTCGAAGTCCGGGACGATCCGGACGACGTCATCACCGGCGGCGGCGACGCCGCAGGTCCGCATCAAGATGGAGCTGCCGTCGCTCGCCTTCAGGATGTTGATCTCCTCGAGCTCGACGGATCCGCTCGACAGCGTGAGCTCGAGGTCCATGCCGCCCGTGAGGAAGGTGGCCTGGATCTTGTCGCCCGCGAGCGTGCCCCCTTTCACGTCGAGGAGGCGGCGGTGGCCGAACTGGGTGGTCCCGACGTCGTGGGTCTCGCCGAGCTGGAGCGTCGCCCGGAAGACGAGCTCGCCGCGCGTGGGGAGCGGAATGCCGTCCGGCATCCCGCAGGTCCACGACGGATCGGGGACGAGCGTCGCCTCGTCGCTGCCGTTGTCGCCGCCGCCAGCGCCGGGCGTCCCGCCAGCGCCGCCGCCGCCGCCGCTGCCCGTCTCCTCGGCGCCGCCGGCTCCGGTGGTCCCGCTGCCCGCGGTGGTTCCGCTGCCCGCGCCGCCCGTGCCGGCGTCGCCGCCGGCGCCGGTCGCTCCGCCGGGACCGCTCGACGCCGCGCCGCCGGAGCTGCTGCTCGCCGTCGCTCCGCTTGTATCGTCGGTCGACGAACCACACCCTCCAGAGCAGATGCCCAGGATTCCAGTTATCAAGAGCTTCGCTGGCAGATTCTTGAACACCATTGCTGGACCCATCCATTCAATCGCGCGCTGCGATTCGATGCACGCCGAGACGTGGCGCTGGTTCGAGCGACACCCGCCTCAGAACTGCGAGAAGAAGCTCCAGATCGACTCGCCGGAGTTGTTCTGCGGGGCGTGGCCCCCGTCGAACTCGCACCAGACGACGGGATAGCCCGCGTCGCAGCCCTCGTAGCTGACGCAGGGGCTCGGCTCGACCGGTGTGGTCTGCTGGCCGCAGTGGTTTCGCTCGAGGAAGACATCGCGAGCGCTCTGGCCGTTCTCGAGCGGAACCACGTTGTCGGCGTCGCCGTGGGCGCCCCACATGGCGACGGGGCTGTCGCCGTCCTCGCAGCCGCTGTAGAGCGCGCCGGACATGGAGGCGATGGCGCGGAATTCGTCGCCCATCGCACAGCCGATCGCGTAGGACATCATGCCGCCGTAGCTGAACCCCGTCGAAAAGATCCTGCTCTCGTCGATGCAGAGATCGGCGCGGAAGCGGTCGAGCATGGCGCGCAGGAACGCGATGTCGCGGCCCCCCGTGTTCGCCCAGCCCTGGTCGATGCCCTCGGGCGAGACGAAGATCGCCGAGCCGTTGGCGCGGCTCTGGAGGCCGTAGTAGCCGCCGCCGAACCCGGTCGCGACCTGCTCGGCCGAGCCGCCGCGGGGATGCCAGGCGAAGATCAGCCGGTAAGGGTGCTTCGAATCGTAGTTGTCCGGCACGGCGAGGATGTACTCGCGCGTCGTGCCCCCGACATCGACGCTGAAGCGGCCGCTCTTCGGCGCTGTCGCGCTGCCGCAGCCGGCGCTCTGCGCCTCTCCTCCGGCGCCGCTCGAGCCGGAGCCGGTAACGCTCCCGCCGCCCGCGCCAGTTGCCCCCGAGTCCGGGCTCCCGCCGCTGCCGCCGGCGCCGCTGGCCGTCCCCGACGAGCCACCGTTTGCCGACGAGCCACCGTTTGCCGACGAGCCACCGTTTGCCGACGAGCCACCGGTCGCCGACGTGCTACCCGTGGCGCCGGAGGCGCTGGAGCCGGGCCCAGCGGGCCCTCCGGCGCTGCCGCCGGATGATGCCTCGGTCGTTGCTTCTCCCTGGCTGGCGCAGCCCAGCGCCGCGAACGCCGCGAGCGCAACGATCCCTGGAGCGATCACGCCGAAATTGCGAAGCGTTTTCATTCGTCCCCGCCTCTCTATTCTAAGATCGCCGTCCGTCCTCGCATCACCCGATGCAGGTCATCTGCGACGATGTCGTATCCTATGCCTCACACCCGAGGCATAGGCATACTCACCTATGCCTCGGGCGTGAGGCATAGGCATATTTGCCTATGCCGCGATGCGAGACGTCACGCCCGGAGGGGTGGACTGGACGACGCGGGCGAGGGGCGAGCTCGAAGCGGCCAGGTCGGCGCGAACGGCACGGTTCCAGCTAGCCGCTCGGATCGAGCTGCACGCCGACGGTCCACGCGGCGCCGCCCACGTCGTCCTTCACGGTGATGCGCCCCGTCGCGGCGTCGAGATCGAACGCCGGGTCGCCGCCGTTCGGGGTCATGTTCCCGTCGTGGACGCGGACGACCTTGTCTCCCTCGACCGTGCACTCGGAGACGCCGGTCGTGCCCGCGCCGTAGAGCATGCGGCCGGCGCACGCGAGGCGCGTGAGGCACTTGCCGCCGCGCGGGAGCGGCGAGACGAGCAGCGCGCACCGCTGGCCCACCTTCACCGGGCTCGGTCCCGTGGACTCGGTGACGCGCGCGGACCGGCGCAGCGCCCTCCGGGTGGCGTCGAGGAGCGGCTCCCCCGCGACGGACAGGCTCTGGTAAGCCAGCATGAGCTCGACGCGGTACGCGGGCGCCGAGTCGCGCCAGACGGCGCCCGTCTTGCGGATGCTGTCGAGCGAGACCTCGGCCCGCTCGCCGGCGCGCGAGCCCTTGTCCTGGTACGAGAGGGCATAAGCATAGGTGCCAGGCTCAGGACCGGAGTCCTCCTCCACGCCGCTGCTGAACATCGACATGCCGTTCAGCGGATCGCTCGACCGGTAGATCGGCTTGCCGCCGCAGAGGACCCGGAGCGCGGGCACGCGGATGTCGTCGCCCGAGCTCGAGAGCTCCGCCTCGACCGTGCACGCCGCGCCGGCCGCGAGGGGGAGCCCCGTGGCGCGCGTGACGCTCGCCCTCCAGGTCGCGGTCGCGGTCCGCGGCGGCGCCTCGCTCGCCGGCGCGGCCGGCTCCGGCGGCGCTTGCGCTGGCTCGGGGACCGGCGCCGGCAGCTCCGGGAGGGGAGGGGCAGGCGGGGGCGGGGCCGGCTGCTGGACGATCGCCATCGTCTCGCGCGCGGGCCGCGCCAAGAGGTAGCTCGCTATCATCGCGCAGAGCCCCACGCCCGCCATCGTCACAAGGAGCGGCACCGCCGACGACCGCTTCGGCCGGCCGCGCACCGCGTCGAGCTCGCGGCCGAGCTGGTCGAGCACGCGGCGGGCCTCCGCCATCTGGCGCTCGATCTGCTCGACCCGCGCGGCCCGATCGTCGTCGCGGTGCTCCTCGAGCTCCTTCCTGGCCGCCGCGAGCTGCTCCTCGAGGCTGTCCACACGCCCCCGCAGCGCGTCTCGTTCGTCGCGGTAGTGCATTGCTCGACGATACCACCGACCAGCCCGTCAGCGACGCCAGGCGCCGGCGGCGCGCCGGTCGTCGGAGCGCGTCGAAGCGCGTCGAAGCGCGTCGACACACGCGCCGCGCGTGGGGCGGCCATGTCCGCAGTCCGACGTCACGCCCCGGATTCTGCGGCAGGACACGAGACTCCTCGCCCGGGCCGGCGGCGCAGCGTATACGATGTAGCCGGTCCGCAGCGGCCGTGGGAAAGGCGGTCAGGTTGTGGAGCAGGAGGCCGTCGGGAATGGGTCAGCGTCGCCAGGGCAGTGCGGTACCGTTGCCGGAGCAGTGGGGCGAGCTGCCTGGCGCAGCGGAGCGGAAGGCCAGGGGAAAGGCCGGCGTCTCCGGCCCTGATCCGCGCCTGTCCGAGGGGGCGCACGCGGCGGCTCGCCCTCCCACCCTCGGCGTCGTCGCCCCGTTTCTCTCCGGCGCGTTCTGGGGCCCTGTCCTGCTCGGCATCCATGAAACGGCCCAGCGGCGCGGGATCCGCACGCTGGTGCTGCGCGGCACGCCCTCCGAGGTCATGGCCCCCTCGCTCGCCAGAGAGCAGGTGGACGGGTGGCTCGTCATCATCGAGTTCGGCGGCCTCGAGGCGCTCGCCGATGCGGGGGTCCCGTTCATCACGCTCGGCGCCCGCCCCGCCGGCGTCCGCTGTCCCGCGGTGGTCCCGGACAACCACGGCGGCATCCGGAACGCGGTGCTCCACCTGATCGAGCACGGGCACCGGCGCATCGCGTTCGTCGGCAGCTTCGCCGCGTACGACGTGCGCGAGCGCCGCGACGCCTACATCAGCACGCTCGCCGAGGCCGGGATCCCCTTCGACCCCGATCTGGTCATCCCGTGCGACAACAACATGTACAGCGGAGGCCGGGCCGCCGCGCCGGCGCTCCTCGCGCAGCTGCCCGGGTGCACGGCGGCGGTCTTCGGGACCGACAAGAACGCGCTCGGGACGATGTCCGAGCTGAAGGCGGCGGGCGTCCGCATCCCCGAGGATTTCGCGATCATCGGCTTCGACGACGTCGTGGAGGCGCAGAGCGCCGACCCGCCGCTGACCACGGTGCGCCAGCGGTTCGAGATGATGGGGAGCGCGGCGTGCGAGCTGCTGGCGTCGATGATCGCCGGCGAGCCCTTCCCGCCCGAGGGCGTGCGCACGGCCAACGCGCTCGTCCTGCGGAGCTCGTGTGGCTGCAATGTGGTCCAGAACTTCCTCGACACCGAGGGCGCGGTCTCCGAGGAGGACGCCGGAGACACCCTGGCCCGGCAGATGGTCGAGCAGCTGCTCCTGCCGCGCCCGCTCCCGCCGGATACCCCGCCGGCCGCGGTCTGGCCGGCGGTCACGCGGGTGGTCGACATGTATTTCGCGGCGCTCCGGGGCACCGCGCCCGCCCCGGCCGCCGAGCTCGAGCGCGCCTATCGCCAGGCCGTCGCCATCACGCCCGATCTGGGGGCCCTGCTGTCGACGGCCCGCCTGATGGATCAGCTCCCGGAGCGGCGCAGCATGTCCCTGGACGCCGCGGCCAGGCGGCGGGTCCAGGACTTCGTGGAGCTGGCGCGCCTCGCGAGCGCGCGGGCGCGGCTCGACGCCGAGACCCACTCCGTCCACCAGCTCGGGGTGCTCGCGAGGACCAACTACGATGTGAGCTTCGCCCTGCTCGGCGGCACCCAGCAGGAGTACCGGTCGCTCTCGTGGCTCGAGACGACCACGATGGTCTGGGGTTGCCTCGCGTTATGGGATGACCCGGCGGAGCGCACAGCCCTCGTCGTCGCGGGCGCCTACAGCCGCGACGGCAGCCCGGTCCCCCCGAACGGGAGCCGCCATCGGCTGGAGGCGTTCCCGCCGGCGGAGATGCTGCCGCCCTCGGCCGCGGACGGCACGTACATGGTGCTGCTCCTGCCGATACGCTCCGTGGAGCGCGACTGGGGGATCCTCGTGCTCATCGGCCCGGCCGTCGTCGCGATGACCGGGGACGAGGGCACGGTCGCGATCTGGGGGACGCTGCTCGGGGCGGCCCTCGAGCGCGACGCGCTGCTGGCGTCGCTGTCGGCGCGGCACGCCGACCTCCAGCAGGCGTTCGCGAGCGAGCGCGCGCTGTCGCGGACGGTGCGGGAGCTGGGCTGCCCGATCATCCCGCTCCTCTCCGGCGTGCTGCTCGTGCCGCTGATCGGGATGCTCGACAACGGCCGCGCCCAGCAGGTGCTCGAGAAGGTGGCCGAGGGGGTGAGCCGGCACGAGGCGCTGTCCGTGCTGCTCGACCTCACGGGCGTTCCGTTCGTGGACATCCAGGTCGCCCATTTCCTGGGCATGACCAGCCGCGCGGCTGCCCTGCTCGGCGCGCGGGTCTACCTGGTCGGCGTGCGCCCCGAGATCGCGGAGAGCCTCATCGACGTCGACCTCGGCGAGCTGGCCACGTTCTCCTCGCTCGCGATGGCGCTCCTCGAGCTCGGCCAGGCGGGGGTGCGTGCGGCGCGAGCAGCGGGGCCGGGCGCGCGGTGAGGCCGTGTCGCTTTCCTCACCTCCCGACTGAAATCGATTAAGGATGGCGCCGGCCACGGAAGTGGAGAGGCTCGGCCGGACGTGGGCGAGCAGGGCGGGAGGGAGCGCGAGGATGGGCGAGGGGAGGCGGGACAGCGGCATCGTGGTGCCGGAGCAGTGGGGCGATCCTTCCGGCGCACCGGGGCAGGGGGAGGGCTCGGGGCGCGGCACCGGCTCTTCTTTCCCTCCGGTGCGCCGCTCTTCTCTCCCTGCGCCGCGCCGCTCTTCTCTCCCTCCGGCGCGCCGCACCGACGCCCCGCCGCTCCATGTCCCGGCGGCCGGCGCCGCGGCCCGCCCTCGCACCCTCGGGGTGATCTCCCCCTTTCTCGACGGCTCATTCTGGAACCCTGTCCTGCTCGGCATCCATGATTCGGCCCAGCAGCGCGGGTTTCGCACGCTGGTGCTGCGCGGTACGCCGTTCGAGGTCCACGCGCCGTCGCTCGCCGGGGAGGAGGTGGATGGGTGGATCGTCCTGATCGAGCTGCATGGCATCGAGGCGCTCGCGCGCGGCCGGGTCCCGTTCATCACCGTCGGCACGCGCGCCGCCGATGTCGCCTGTCCAGCCGTGATCCCGGACAACCACGGCGGGATGCGGAGCGCGGTGCGCCACCTGATCGAGCACGGGCACCGGCGCATCGCGTTCGTCGGCTACTTCGACGCGTACGACGTGCGCGAGCGCTTCGCGTCCTACAAGGACACGCTCGCCGAGGCGGGCATCGACTTCGACCCCGATCTGGTCATCCGGAGCGACAACAACTGGTACAGCGGCGGCCAGGGCGCCGCGCCGGCGCTCCTCGCGCGGCTGCCCGGGTGCACGGCGGCGGTCTTCGCGACCGACAAGAACGCGCTCGGGATGATGCCCCAGCTGAAGGCGGCGGGCGTCCGCATCCCCGAGGATCTCGCCATCATCGGCTTCGACGACATCGCGGACGCGGAGAGCGCCGATCCGCCGCTGACCACGGTGCGCCAGCGGTTCGAGATGATGGGGAGCGCGGCGTGCGATCTCCTCGCGTCGATGATCGCCGGCGAGGCCTTCCCGGCCGAGGGCGTGCGCACGGCCAACGCGCTCGCCGTGCGGAGCTCGTGCGGGTGCAACACGATCCAGGAGTTCCTCGACAGGGAGGACGCGGCGCCCGAGGAGGACGCCGGCGGCGTCCTGGCCCGGCAGATGGTCGAGCTCCTGCTCCTGCCCCAGCCGCTGCCGCCCGACCTCCCGCCGACCGAGGTATGGCCGGCGGTCACGTCGTTGATCGACGGCTATTTCGCGGCGCTCCGGGGCGCCGCGCTGCCTTCGGCGGCCGAGCTCGGGGGCGCCTGCCGGCAGGCGGTCGACATCACGATGGATGTGGGGACGTTGCTGGCGGCGGTCCGCCTGCTGGGCCAGCTTCACGAGCGGCGCGGCGCGTCCCTGGACGACACGGCCAGGCGGCGGGTGGACGCGTTCCTGGAGCTCGTGCGCCTCGCGATCGCGCGGGCCCGGCTCGAGGCCGAGAGCCAGTATGTCCGCCAGCTCGGGGTGCTCGCGAGGACGAATTACGATGTGAGCTTTGCCCTGCTCGGCGGCACCCAGCAGGCGACGCGGTCGCTCTCGTGGCTCGAGACGACCACGGTGATCTGGGGCTGCCTCGCGCTGTGGGACGACCCGCAGGCGCGCTCCCGCCTCGTCGTCGCCGGCGCCTACAGCCGCGACGGCAGCCCGACCCCGCCGATCGGCCGCCGCTGTCGGCCCGAGGCGTTTCTGCCGGCGGCGACGCTGCCGCCGTCGGCCGAGGACGGCACGCACATGGTGCTGCTCTTGCCGATACGCTCTGCCCGGCGCGACTGGGGGATCCTGGTGCTCGTCGGCCCGACCCTCGTCGCCATGGCCGGAGACGAGGGGACGGTCGCGATCTGGGGGACGCTGCTCGGCGCGGCCCTGGAGCGCGACGCGCTGGTGGAGTCGCTGTCGTCGCAGCACGCCGACCTGCAGAGGGCGTACGAGATCGAGCGCGCGCTCTCGGAGACGGTGCGCGAGCTGGGCTGTCCGCTCATCCCGCTCCTGCCCGGCGTGCTGCTCGTGCCGCTCATCGGGATGATCGACGGCGGCCGTGCCAGGCAGGTGCTCGAGAAGGTGTCCGAGGGGGTGAGCCGGCACAGGGCGTCTTCGGTGCTGCTCGATCTCACGGGCGTGCCGTTCGTGGACGCGCGGGTCGCCGACACGGTGGGCATGACAAGCCGCGCGTCCGCGCTGCTCGGGGCGCGGGTCTATCTGGTCGGCGTGCGCCCCGAGATCGCGATGAGCCTCGTCGGCGTCGACCTCGGCGTCGTGAGCGCGTTCTCCTCGCTGTCGGCGGCGCTCCGCGAGCTCGCGCCGGCGGGGCGGCGCGCGCGCAAGGCGAGGCGGGGGGCGCGGTGAGCCGCCTTGACCTGCCGAGACGCGGCTGGCGTAGAATCGGTCCATGCTCGCCGTGCATTGCCCGCGCTGCGGGCGACCCGCGCCTGTGTCCCTCGCCAGCCCGGATCTCATGGCCTGCGCGGCGTGCCACTACAGCGGCCCGCTGCCCGGGGAGGCGGCGCAGGGCCTGCGCGCCGCGGCGCACGTGGTCTTCCAGACCGACGTGCGCCGCCGCCAGCTCTCGGAGGCGCTGAGGCGGAGGCTGGTCACGGCGTCCCAGCGGCACGCGCGGCTGCTCGTCGTGTTCGCGCTCGCGTCGGTGCCGATCACCCTGCTCGGCGCGCTCATCGTGCTGGGGGTCTGGGTCAGCCCCGACACCGAGGGGAACGTCATCACCGGCGGCATGGTGGTGGCGGCGTGGCTCGGCACCGTCGGGACCGGCGCGGCCGTGCTCGCGGTCATGCGCAGCAGGCAGCGGCGGCTCGAGGAGGCGTGCGCCGCGCGCCCCCCGGCGGCCCCAGGCGAGCCGGCGGCGTGCCACGTGTGCGGCGCGCCGCTCGGCGCGGGTGACGGCGCGATCGCGCGGTGCGGCTTCTGCGCCGCCGACAACCTGGTCGCCGCGGCCGTCCTCGAGCGGGTGCGCGCGCGCCAGGTCGTGATCCTGCGGTCGTTCGAGCAGGCCGTGAGCGCCGAGCTCGCCTCGTTCGGCCGGGCGACGTCCGGCGCCGCCGCGGTCGTCGTGGCGACCGCGCTCGCGGTCCCGGTCGCCTCGTTCGTCCTCGCCGTCGCCGTCACCCTGGTGGGTGAATCGAGGCGGTCGCCGGTGGACGCGGCCGTGACGTACGCGGTCGTCGGCACGCCGCTCGGGCCGTGCATCGGAAAGATCATGCCGGGCAAGGGCGGCGGCACGGCGGTGCGGTTCGGCGGGTTCCGGCGCGCGGAGCTGCCCGAGGAGCAGGCGATCGCGCCGGGCGCGCCGATCGAGGCCGTGTCGCCCGGGTCGCTCGTCGGCCGCTCCGTGACGGCGAAGCAGGGGGCGGGCGTCGTTCAGGGGGTGTTCTCGTCGCCGCTCACGGGCAACTCCGTCGAGGTCCGGCGCGAGGAGGGGACGTCGTTCACGAGCAGCATCGCCGGCCTGTGCCTGAGCGGCCCGCAGCCGAGGTGATCTGCGCGTATTTCGCGCCCGCGTCCGGAAATGGACGTCGAGACGTCGAGCGCTCAATCGCTGTTGATCGCCGCATTCCGCGCGGGCTCCGCGATTGCTGCGCTGTCCACAATGGCGGAGCCCGCGCGGCATTCGGCCGTTGCTCCTCTGCGCGGCGGCTCGGTGCGGGCGCGCACGGGGGCGCCGCGCGCCGGAAGTTAGTTGTTCCGTGGCGGCGCCCTCCACGTATAGTGGGGGTAGTTGGTTGGGCGTAGTCGGTATTCACACCCAGTGGAGACAAGATGAGCCAAGGTGGCTGGGGCGGGGGATCAGGGGGCGGTCAGGGTGGTGGTGGTTACGGGCAACCGCCGGGGGGTGGCTACGGCCCGCCGCCGGGCGGCGGCTACGGACAGCCACCCGGGGGCGCTGGCCCCGGTCAACCGCCGGGCGGTGGTTACGGCCAGCCTCCGGGACAGCCGCCGGGCGGTGGTTACGGCCAGCCGCCGGGGCAGCCTCCGGGCGGCAGCTACGGTCAGCCGCCGGGCGGTGGTTACGGCCAGCCGCCGGGGCAGCCTCCGGGCGGCGGTTACGGCCAGCCTCCGGGCGGCAGCTACGGCCAGCCGCCGGGCGGTGGTTACGGCCAGCCGCCGGGGCAGCCTCCGGGCGGCAGCTACGGGCAGCCTCCGGGCGGCAGCTACGGCCAGCCGCCGGGGCAGCCTCCGGGCGGTAGCTACGGTCAGCCGCCTGGGCAGCCTCCGGGCGGTGGTGGCTGGGGCCAGCCTCCGGGCGGCGGCGGCTACGGCCCGCCCCCGGGAGGCGGTGGCGGCTGGGGCCAGCCTCCGGGCGGCGGCGGCTACGGTCCGCCTCCGGGTGGTGGCGGCGGCTACGGCCCGCCTCCGGGTGGCGGCGCTGACTGGGGTGGGGCCAACCCCTACCAGCCCCCGGGCGGCAGCGCGGGCTACGGCTCACCCCCGGGCACGGGCGTGGCGGCGCCGTGGGGAGCGGGAGACGCGGCGTCCTTCGGCTGGGAACGCCTGAAGCGCGACCCGGCGGTCCTCATCGGCGCCGCGTTCGTCGTCTGGTTCGCTATGCTCGTCCCCGCCTTCATCGGCGGAGGCATCGAGGCCATGCTCGCGGGAGATGCGCCCATGGCGGGGTTGGCCGTCCGGCTTTTCCTGCAGATCGTCGGCTTCGTCATCTTCAGCTACTTCCTTGGAGGCATGACCAGCCTCTCGCTGAAGGTCGCGCGTGGCCAGCCGTACTCGTTCAGCGATCTCCTTGGCGGCGGGCAGTGGTTCCTGTCCATCCTGGGCGCCGGGTTCCTGACTACCATCGCCACGTATATCGGCATGTTTCTCTTGATCGTCCCCGGCGTCATCGTCTCGCTCGGCCTGAGCATGACGTACCTGTGCATCGTCGATAGGAACCTGGGCGCCATCGACGCCATGAAGGAGAGCTGGCGAATCACGACCGGGCACAAGGGCGGCATCTTCGTCTATGTGCTGCTCGCCTGCGCGCTCGCGCTGGCGGGCGCGCTCGCCTGCTGCCTCGGCGTGTTCGTGGCCGCGCCGGTCATCACCATCGGGCTCACGTACATCTACCTGCGCCTGACGGGCCAGCCGACCGCGAGCTGAGCCTCATGAGGGCGCGCTCCCCGCGCCGCCCTCCTCCCTGCGGGCCGAGCCCCCGCGCTGTCGCCGCATCACCTTCCCCTCCTCGAGCTTGGCCAAGCTCGTTCGGTCGCGCTCAGGGCCCGAAGCCTGACCCTCCCTTGCTCACCAACGCTCACCAACGTGAACGTGAACGTGCGCGTGCACGTGCGCGTGCGCGTGCGCGTGCGCGTACACGTGGTCGTGGTCGTGGTCGTGGTCGTGGTCGTCGACGACACAGCGTGGACGTAAACGCTCTGCCGAAACCTTGGTCAACGAATGAGAACCGCGACTTCCGGGTGCCGTTCACGTTCACGACCTAGCCGTTGACGACCACGACCACGCGCACGACCACGACCACGACCACGCGCACGTGCACGCGCACGTGCACGCGCACGACCGCGAGGGAGGTTCTCGCTTCGGGCGCTGAGCGCGACTGAACGGGCTCGGTCAACACCGAGGTCCTCCCTGGGTTTCCGCCCCGCGCCGAGCGCGCTCCTCCCTTCTCCCCCCCGTCCCCGTCCGCGCTCATCGCCTGTCCGATCGGCGCTCCTCGCCCTAAACCCCCTTTGCGACACATCGAGTCTCCGCTGCCATCCGGCGCCGCCGTACCCTCTCCAGGATGCGCGGAAGTCGCGATACCGATCGTCAAACAAAGCTCCTTCGATCGATTGCGGCTCTCCAGCTCGCATGTTAATCGCTGTCTCCTCAGTGACCCCCGCGCAGCGAGGCGCGGGGCCGGGGGGGACCTCGCACGGCGGCGGGCGTTCGGCCTGCCTGCCGCGCTGCGCCGTCGTGCGCCGTCCGTTCGCGAGGCGCTCTCTCCTCATCGCCCGCTCGCCCGCCGCTCGTCCAGACCGGAACGGAGCATCCTATGCCTGACCATGTCCTGATCACGGGGGGAGCCGGGTTCATCGGCTCTCACCTGGCCGACGAGCTGCTCCGAAAGGGGGAGCCGGTCCTCGTCCTCGACAACCTCTCGCGCGGGTTCGTCGAGCGCAACGTCGAGCGCCTCAAGGGGCGTCACGGCGCTGGCGTGGAGGTCCGGGTGTGCGACGTCCGGGACGAGCAGGCCGTGAGCGACGCCGTGCGGCGCGCCTCGTTCGTCTTCCACCTCGCCGCGCAGGTCGCCATCGCGAGGAGCGTCGCCGACCCGGCGCACGACTTCGAGGTGAACGCGCGCGGCACGCTGAACGTGCTCGAGGCGCTCCGGCGGCTCGACCGCCCTCCGCCGCTCCTCTTCGCCTCCACCAGCAAGGTCTATGGCGCGCTGCCCGATCTGCCGATCGAGCGCGGCGAGGAGCGGTATCGACCCCTGTGCGAGAGCGCGCGCGAGCACGGCATCTCCGAGAGCCAGCCGCTCGATCTCCGGAGCCCCTACGGGTGCTCGCGGGGCGCCGCCGACCAGTACGTCCTCGATTACGCCCGCACCTTCGGCCTCCACGCCGTGGTGCTCCGGGTGAGCTGCGTCTACGGCCCCCCGCAGTTCGGCAACGAGGACCAGGGGTGGATCGCCCACTTCGTCGCGCGCGCCATCCGCCGCGACCCGATCACCCTCTACGGCGACGGGCTGCAGGTCCGCGACGCGCTGTTCATCGAGGACCTCGTCGACGCCCTCCTGCGCGCGCGGCGCGCGCTCAGGCCGGCCTCGGGCCGCGCCTTCAACATCGGCGGCGGCCCGGACACGGCGGTGAGCCTCGTCGAGCTGCTCGATCTGCTCGAGGAGCTCGACGGGCGCCGCCCGGTCGTCTCGCTCGCCGCGTGGAGGCGGGGCGATCCGCGGTACTACGTCTCCGACTGCCGCGCCTTCCAGGCGCTCACCGGCTGGGCGCCGCGGGTCGCCCTGCGCGACGGGCTGCGCGCGCTCTATCAATGGCGCCTCGGCGTCGAGGCGCGCCTCGGGGCCGTCTACGCCGACATCCCCTCGTCTGTCCGGATGGACCGGCTGGAGGCCGCCTCGTGAAGGTCGCGCTGGTCAACCCGCCCTGGACCTTCCATGGCAGCGTCTACCTCGGCTGCCGCGAGCCGCACCTGCCGATCGAGCTCGGGTACGCCAGGGCGCTGCTCGAGCGCGCGGGCCACGAGGCCGCCCTCATCGACGCCCAGGCCCGCGGGATCGACCTCGTCGCGCTGCGCGCCGAGGTCGCGGCGCTCCGCCCGGCCATGACGGTGATCGCCACGGCGCCGAGCTACCTCTCCTGGCGCAGCCCCCCGCCCGAGCTGCGCGTGCCCATGGCGACGGCCGCCGCGCTGCGGGGCCACGGCGGCCTCCTCGTCGCCGTCGGGCCTCACGGCTCCGCGACCCCGCGCGCGGCGCTCCGCAAGCTCGGCGTGGACGTCGTCGTCCTCGGCGAGTGCGAGGAGATCCTCGTCATGCTCGCCGGCGCGACCGAGTCGCGCTTCTGGCAGATCCCCTCGATCGCCTACCGCAGGAACGGCATCGACCACGTGCAGGGAGGCCCCTACGCCGCCTGCCTGAGGACGCTGCCGGCCCTGCGGTGGGACGGCGCGACGATCGCGCGCCACGTCCACCACCACCACCGCTTCGACGCCGTGCCCGAGGGGCCGAGCGCCGAGATGGAGACCTCGCGCGGCAGCCCCTGCCGCTGCGCCTCCTGCGCCAGGGACGGCGCGCGCGACAGGCTCCGGAGGCGCCCGCTCGCGACGGTGCTCGAGGAGCTCGACGCGCTCCTCGCCGAGGGCGTGCGCCACGTCTATTTCATCGACGAGCGCTTCCTGCCCGACCGGGTCCTGCTCGAGGAGCTCTGGGCGCGGGACATCGTGTTCGGCGTCCAGCTCAGGATCGACAGCTGGTCGCGCGAGATGCTCGATCTCCTCGGCCGCGCCGGCTGCGTCTCGATCGAGGCCAGCGTCGAGCGCCCCTCGATCGAGGGGATGGACGCGCTCGCCAGGCGGTGCAGCGCGTCGACCGAGGAGCTCACCGCGCTGCTCGTCCACGCCCGGCGCAGCGTGCCCTTCGTGCAGGCCAACCTGAGCGACGCGGGCCCCGTCGATCCGGCCGAGGCGGCGTCGTGGCGGCAGCGGCTCCTCGGGCTCGGCGTGTGGGCCAACGAGCCTGTCCCGGCGTTCCCGTACCCTGGCTCGCCCGCGTACACCCGGCGGTGGGGCGCGCCGGACGACGGCGCCTGGGAGCGCGCGCACGCCCATTATATCGCCGAGCACCGGGCGTTCGGCGATCTGCCCGACGGCTGCCCGCTGCCGCTCACGGAGCTCGAGCATGGCGCGCGTTGACCGCGGCTCCCCGGGCCCCGCGGCGCCGCGGCCCGGCCGGGTGCTGATGACGGCCGACACGCAGGGCGGCGTGTGGACGGTCGCGCTCGAGCTCGCGGGCGCGCTCTCCGGCGCCGGCGTGGCCACGGTGCTCGCGATCATGGGCGGGCCCCTGTCGCCCGCGGCGCGCGCGGCGGCCGCCGCGGTACAGGGCCTCGAGCTCGTCGAGAGCGCCTACCGGCTCGAATGGATGGATGACCCGTGGGACGACGTCGCGGCCGCCGGCGACTGGCTGCTCGACCTCGAGGAGCGGGTGCGGCCGGACCTCGTCCACCTGAACGGCTACTGCCACGCGGCCCTGCCGTTCCGGGCGCCCCGCGTCGTCGTGGCGCACTCCTGCGTGCTGTCGTGGTGGCGCGCGGTGCACCGCCGGCCGGCGCCGGTCCGCTACGAGCGCTACCGCGCGCGGGTCGCCGAGGGGCTCCGGGCCGCGGACGCGGTGGTCGCGCCGAGCGCGGCGATGCTGAGCGCGCTCGCGGGCGAGTATGGCGCGCTCGGCCTGGGCCGCGGCCATGTCATCCCGCACGCGCGCGACCGCAGGCGGTTCGCGCCGGCGCCGAAGGAGCCGTTCGTCTTCGCGGCCGGCCGGCTCTGGGACGAGGCCAAGAACCTCGCGGCCCTCGAGAAGGTCGCGCCCCACCTCGCGTGGCCCGTGCTCGTGGCCGGGAGCGACGTCGCGGCGGGCGGCGTCGGCCGCCGCGCCGGGGAGAGCCTCTGCTCCCTCGGGTGGGTCGACGAGCCGGAGCTCACGTGGTGGATGTCGCGCGCCGCGATCTACGCCTCCCCGGCGCGGTACGCGCCGTTCGGCGTGGCCACCCTGGAGGCCGCCCTCTCCGGCTGCGCGCTCGTGCTCGGCGATCTGCCGAGCCTGCGCGAGGTCTGGCGCGACGCCGCCGTCTACGTCCCCGCGGACGATCCGCGCGCGCTCCACGCCGCGCTCGACCACCTCATCCGGGACGTCGCGCGCCGCGAGGCGCTCGGCGCGCTCGCCCGCCGGCGCGCGGTGCGCTTCAGCCCGCGCGCCATGGCCCGCCGCTACCTCGACGTCTACGCCCTCGCCCTCGCCGCCCGCCCGCCGGCCCCCCGGCGGGTCTGCCCTCCTTCGTCGCCTTCACCCTGCGGGACACCATGCGAATAGCCCTCTTCTGCCACTCCTTGCTCTCCGACTGGGACCACGCGGACGCGCACTTCCTCCGCGGGATCGCGGCCGAGCTCGACGCGCGCGGCCACGACGTGCTCGCCTTCGAGCCCGAGGACGCCTGGAGCGCCCTGGGCCTCGTCGCCGCGTACGGCCCGGACGCGCTGCGCGAGGCCGCCGCCGTCTATCCGCGCCTCCGCCCGCGCCGCTACGCGCTCTCCACGCTGGACCTCGACGCCGCGCTCGCGGGGGTCGACGTCGTGCTCGTCCACGAGCGGAGCGACCCGGAGCTCGTGCGGCGGCTCGGCGAGCACCGCGCGCGCACGGATCGTTACCGCCTCTTCTTTCACGACACGCACCACGGGCTCATCACCGATCCGGCCGCGATCGTGCGGCGCGATCTCTCGGGGTACGACTGCGTGCTCGGCTTTGGAAAGAGCGTTTGCGATCTCTACCTGAGCCGCGGCGTCGCGCGGCGCGCGGTGGTGTGGCACGAGGCCGCGGACGCGCGCCTGTTCCGGCCGCTGCCCGAGGTCGAGAAGGAGCGCGATCTCGTGTGGATCGGCAACTGGGGGGACGGCGAGCGGACGGCGGAGCTCCACGAGTTCCTGGTCGAGCCCGTGAGGGCGCTCGGGCTCCGCGCGCGGGTCCACGGCGTGCGTTACCCCGATCGCGCGCTCTCGGCGCTCGCGGACGCCGGCATCGAGTACGCCGGCTGGCTCCCCAACCACCGCGTCCCGGACGCCTACGCGCGCGCCAGGATCACGGTGCACGTCCCGCGGCGGCCGTACGCCGCGTGGCTCCCCGGCATCCCCACGATCCGGCCGTTCGAGGCGCTCGCGTGCGGGATCCCGCTCGTGAGCGCGCCGTGGACCGACGCCGAGCGCCTCTTCTCGCCTGGCCGAGACTACCTCGTCGCGCGCACGGGCGCGGAGATGACGGAGCACCTCCGCGCGCTGCTCGCGGACCCGGAGTTCGCCCGCGGCGTCGCCGAGCACGGGCGCCGGACGGTGCTCGCGCGCCACACGTGCGCGCACCGCGTGGACACGCTCCTCGACCTGATCGACGAGCTGCTCTTGCGGCCGTGCTACCGGCTCGGCGAGGCGGCCGAGGACGACGTGGAGCGGAGCGGCCCTGCGTCCGGCGTTCGCCGCCGCGACCCGGGCCGCTACAGGAGCCCGCTCGCGTGAGGTGCTGCGCGGCGCGGGGCGATCTCGGCGGTTCACGAGGGGCGGTGTTGCGACGACGGAGGTGTTCCTATGGGTGACGCGAACGGGAGGACGGTGGGGAGCGGCATGCGCGTCTTGGTGGCGGGGGGCGCCGGCTTCATCGGCTCGCACCTGTGCGAGCGGCTCCTCGCGGACGGCCACGAGGTCATCGCGCTCGACGATTTCTCGACGGGATCGCCGGCCAACGTGGCTCACTTGATGCGCAACAGCCGCTTCTGGCTCGTCGAGCACGACGTGGCCCTGCCGTTCGATTACGAGGTCGACAGGGTCTACCACCTGGCGTCGCCGGCGAGCCCTGCGCGCTGGCGGGGCGATCCGGTGCGCTCCACGATCACGAACGTGATGGGCACGCTGCACGCGCTCCTGTGCGCCGAGCGGCACGGCGCGCGGCTCTTGCTGGCGTCGTCGAGCGACGTGTACGGCGATCCCGAGGTCGACCCGCAGCCGGAGAGCTACCTCGGGCGGGTGGACCCGGTCGGGGTGCGCGCCTGTTACGACGAGGGCAAGCGCTGCGCGGAGTCGCTGGTGATGGCCTTTCACCGCCAGGGGCGGGCGCCGGGGCGGATCGCGCGGATCTTCGACACGTACGGGCCGCGGATGGCGATCGACGACGGGCGCGCGGTGAGCAATTTCATCACCCAGGCGCTCCGGGGAGAGGAGCTGACTGTCCACGGCAATGGGTCGCAGGCGCGGAGCTTCTGTCACGTCGACGACCTGGTGGAGGGGTGTTTGCGGCTGATGGAGCACCCGTCGGAGGTGGGGCCCGTCAACCTGGGCAATCCGGTGGAGGTGACGGTGCTCGAGCTGGCGCAGGAGATCGTGCGGCTCACGGGGAGCGCGAGCCGGATCGCGTACCGCCCGCTGCCGGAGGGTGATCCGATGCGGCGGCGCCCGGCGATCGATCTGGCGCGGCGGGCGCTGGGGTTCGAGCCGCGGGTGCCGCTCCGGCAGGGGCTCTATGCGACGATCCAGAGCTTCCGGCGCGCGCTGGCGGGGCTCGACGAATGCGCGCGGCGAGGGGAGCCGGCGATGGCGAGCTGACGGATCGCCGCCCTGCGATGGCGGTGTCGGGGGCGGCGCGGGCGCCTCGAAGCGCACGATCACCACGTGTGTTCCTCGGCCACGTCGCTTGCGATGCGGCGCGTCAGGCTGGTAGCCTCGCTCATCGTGAGCGGCTGGGCAGAAGCTCGGGAGGGGTGGAGCCGCGATGTCCGCGTCGTGCGCCGGCGCGCTCGTGTCGCGATGGCGGGGCTGATCGCGATGGGGGCGGTGGCGGCGTTCACGGCGCTGACCGGCGCCTGGCACATTGTGTTGCTGGGCTCGACGGACGTCTCGGCATCGACGTGGCGGCTTGCCAACACGCTCCGTGAGGTCGGGGGTTTGCTCGAGCTGGGGCTCGGGCTTGTTGCTGGCGTGGTGTTCCTGCGCTGGCTCGCCCGGGCTGTCGCGCTGGCGGGCGAGCTGGATCCCGTGCGGGGGTTTTCCTGGACGCCGTCCGAGGCGGTCCTGGGATTCTTCATTCCCGTCGTGAACCTGGTGCAGCCGTACAGGGTGCTGCGCGATCTCCACGACGGCCTTGCCCCGGACGCCGTGCCCGAGCCTGCGCCGCGTCCTCTCCTGGACGGCGGGGGTGGTTACCGGCGCGTCGAGATGGCGCACGCCCCGCGGGCGGGCGCGGTGCACCATGCCGCGCTCGGCGCGTGGTGGGGGTGTTATGTCGCGAGCCGTGGCCTCGGGTGGCTGGCCTCTACCATGCCGGATCTGACGGTGGCGGAGTTCATCCGGTCCCGTTATGCGTTCATTGCGTCCGACGCGGCGTCGATCGCCGCTGCGTGGCTCGGGGTGCGGATGATCCGGGCGATCGACAGCCGGGTCGCGGAGCGCCATCGACGGCTGGCGTACGCTTCCGAAGAGGAGCTCGACCAGCTCCTCGTGGAGCGCGATCTCCAGCTGCGGCGGGACATGGCGAAGATCGCCGACTTCGACGATCCCGAGTAGGGCCCGCGCCTTCCGGCGGAGATCTTCTCTCTCCGCGTGGCGGCTTCAGAGCGAGAACTCTGCGCTGGTCCCCGCGGGTGTGAAGACGATCTCCTCCACGAGAGCGTGGAACGAAGCCGGCGTGGCCGTCTCGAGGGCGTTGAACACGGCGAGCGCCGCCGCGGCGCCGACCGCTGCGGGGCTCGTGTCGGTGCTCAGCCCTTCGATCCTGGTCACGGTGACCGGACGTGGGGCGGTGCCGAGAAGGCGGAAGGCGAAGCGAACGCCCGCTGCCGCGGTAGATGTCGCTCATGGCTCTCCGCGGATCTGGGCCGCATCGTGTCGCGCTCGATACCTCGACACGGCAGCCTCCACGCCTGATCTCGAGCTGCTCAGAACGGGGATTCCGAGGCGACGGACCAGCTCGGCCGCGGGGGCCATCGACGCCTGAGCCAGGAGCACGAGATCGCCCGGGAGCGCCGTCGCCTCGATCGTCCTGGCGATCTCGCCGGCATAGCCGGGAGAGTCACCCCTCTCGAAGAGCCGCCACGCTCGCCCGCACAGGACTTCGACGACGTCGATCGAGCGATCCGCGCCGGAGGCTATCTGACGCAGCAGCGCCCCGGTGGGCTGAAAGGTGCTCTGGAGCGCGGCCACGACGAGGATCCGGCGGCCGCTCGCGACGGCTTGCTCGGCCATCGGGCGATCGAGCCGCATCACGAGGCAGTCCGAGACGGCGACGGCCTCCGCGACGCCGCCGAGCGTCGAGCAGGTGCACACGATGACCCTCGCGCCCTCGTTCGCGAGCGCCTGCACGATCGTGGCGGTGGCCGAGCGGATGCCGTCCGTGATCGCACCGGCCGCCAGCGCATCCGCAAGGAGGCTCTCCTGCACCTCATGCCGGACCGGAATCGCGTCGTCTGCGTCCCGAACGAGACGGCTGAACGTCTCGACGTGGACGCGGGAAGTATGAAGAAATGCGAGCATATCTCTCGGTGTCCGGGAGGTCCAGGGCTCGCCGGTGTGAGGGACCCATGTTCGTGGATGCAGAGCCATACCATCCCGCTGCCGGAACATCACGCCGTGCGGCGTTGGGGGCTCCCTATCCGTTGGCATCCACGAGGTCGCTCCAGAAGCGGATCCTGCGAATGCCTCCGCTGGCGGCGTCGACGGGGGACGGTCGCCGAAATTCGCGGCGCAGGTACGTCGCGAGATCGCTGCCGTAGCAAATGATGTCGGTCTGGTAGACCGAGAAGACGGGGTTTCCGGCGAGCGCCGGCTCCGCCGGGATGTAGCGGTGGCCCGCGACGGGAATCAGGCGGGGCGCCTCTGCGACCGCGGCCCGAGCGATCTGCGACGCTTCTGGCAGCTCCGGAGGACGAGCGCCCCACGCGTCCAACCAGAACCCGTTGTGCTCGATGTCGAACGCGATGCCTTCGAAGGGCCAGTCGAGCCGCCGGCGAATCTCCGTCGAGTGTGGCTCCCGCCAGTCGGGAAAGCGCTCGCCCGCCGGGAGCCCCTCCGAGAGAAAGGAGCGCAGATCAGGCGGAAACCTGGCGCCGATGACGGACTCGGCCCGGTCGATCTCGGATTCCGTCAGACCGGGGGCAATCGTGACACCCGCGTCGATCAAGATCTGGAGCTCCGCTCGCCAATTCATCCGTCTCTCCTGTCCGCTCGATGAGCCAGTTCGTCGATGGCGCGTGTGCAGGTTTGCTTCGCTCGGCAGCGCACGCGTCGGTAGCGTCGCCTTGCTGGGCGGCGTGCCTCGTCATGGGTCGATGAGCAGCCGCCTGGCAATCCTCTCGTCAACGGTGTAGGGCCTCTCGCGCGGCAGCGACTTCGCCGCGCTGTCCGCGTGGCCGGCCTGAATCTGCTGGTACATCTTCCTGACCAGTGGAGTTCGATCCTCGATGGCGACGACCCAGCTCTCTGCGTACTCGCGAATGAGATCGCGGCCGACGCCGACCTGGATGCTGTAGCAAGGCAGCGGGCCGCCTCGCAGGTTGCGCTCGGTGTCCCATTGAATGTGGACCTTGGCTCCGGCAAACGCCTTGCTCCACTCGTCCGGCGAGCGAAACACCGTCGCTTCCGGCGAGGTGAGGACGGCGAGGGAGAGCGCCTGCTCCCAGCCCGTCCGCCGGATGCGGACGGCGAGGATCCGCTCCTGCCCGGCCTTGCGCCCCCAGTTGCTGCGGTGCATGAGCCAGAGAAAGGACGGCTTGAGCCAGGTCATGCGACCGAACGAGAACGGGGCGACGAAGCGCTGGGCAGCGAGCGCAGGCTCGGCGATGGCCGGCGCGTAGGCCTGGTACATGACGATGGTCTCCGCGTCGTAGTCCGCTCGGATCTCGTGAAGCTTCGGCATGCAATCCACTCTTCGTGATCGGTATGATCTGACGGGCGGTTATCCCCGAAGACGGCTCAGGCGAAGGACTTGATGAGCATCGCTTGCGAATAGACGGCCACGAGGCCCGCGCGCTCCAGGTTGCGCTGCGAGGTGCTCCCCGCCTCGGCCACCGAGTAGGCGAGGTCGCACCCCGCGTCGCGGGCGTAGGGGAGGCGGGCGTCGATGAGGGCGCGCTGCACGCCCCGGCCGCGGTGGGCCGCGAGTGTGCCTCCGGCAAACAAGAGGGCGACTCGCTCGTGCACGTAGACCGCGCCGACGCCGGCGACGGGGCCGGCGCCTGTGGCTGACGATGCCAGGAAGTACGCCGCCCCGGGCACGTGGAAGCCCGCCTCGAAGATGTCGGCCCGATCGGACGGAGGCTCACCCGGGGTGGCGAAGGCGGAGAGCGAGGCCGCGACCCACGCCGAGGCGTCCTCGCGCGCGGCGCGCCGCACGACGAGGCCGCCGTGCGTGGCCGGCTCAGGAGCGTGGGCCTCGACGGCGGGGGCGAGGTGGCGCACGAGCACGGTGTCGAGCGAGTCCAGGCGGAAGCCGCGCTCCCCGAGCCGCGCGAGCAGCGAAGGGTGGGCAAAGGGCGAGACAAGGATGCGCGCCGCGGTGCCGCGCGAGGCGAAGAAGTCCTCGAGCGCCTCGACGTCGCGCGCCTCGACCGGGCCGTTCAACCCGAGGCCGACCGCGCGCGAGAGCCGGGCGTGGGGCGCCACGAACGCGGCGCGACCGCCGGCGATGGCGGCGACGGCGGCGCGCCGGGCCGGGACCCGCGCGGCGACCTCGCGCGCGAGCGCCTCGATTTTCGCGGCCTCGGTGGCCTCGAGCCGGGCGGACAGGGCCTGATCGACGAAGACGGGTCGGGTCGTCATGCGGGAAGGATAGCGCCGGAGACTGCGGCGCGGACGCTCACCGCGGCCCGGCGGTTCGGCGGCATCGTGCTGCCTCGCCCGAACAGGACCTCGACGGCATCGATCGAGCGCTCCGCATCAGAGGTGTACGGTCAGCGTTCTGGAAGCGTGCGCTGTGCCCAGTCGACCGCGTAGGCCTGGGCATCCTCCACCTCCAAAGGCACGGCAGTCCAGGCGCCGATGGCAGCGCCGACCTCGAACTCCAGCTGGTCTTCAGCGTTCTCGCGGCATTCGTGCCATGTGTCGCCAGCGAAGACGCCGTCCCGTGTGAAGCGGTAGAGGAGCGCTGGTCCGCCGTCGAGGACCTCCATCAAGACGACTTCGGCCGGCGGCATCCGCTGACCTGCACCCCCGAGCGTGCCAGCGGTGGGGCGAGTGCCAGGTTCACCCCGCAGGGGACCGACGTGCGCTACAAGGCGAAGCTTGGACATGGAGCGAACCTCTCGGAGCCGCCGAACATCCTAGAGCGACAAACGGGTTGAAACCCCAGAAAAGAGCAGGAATTTGAGCCGCCAAGCGCGCCAAGGACGCCAGGATTGTGTTTGTTCTTGGCGTCCTTGGCGCGCTTGGCGGCTCATTGCTCAGCCGCGCCGCGCCGCCGCGCCGTCGACCACCGCCGGCACGGACTCCCGCATCACCTCGATGAAGCGACGCAGCCGGGCCGGATAGAAGCGGGCATGGGGATAGACCAGGTGGACCGGCAGCGGATCCGCTTGCCACGACGGCGCGAGGTGCAGCAGCCGCTTCTGCGCCAGGTCGTCGGTCAACAGCCAGGACGAGGCCACGCAGACGCCCAGCCCCATCAGCGCGGCGCTGCGCAGGGCATACAGGCTGTCGGTGCTCATGCGCGGGCGGATCGCGAGCTCGACCCGCTCTCCGCCCGACGCGTGGGTCAGCGTGATCGTGTCGCGGTAGTAGGTGCGCAACGCCAGCCACGGCATGGCGGCCAGGTCCGATGGATGCGCCGGCCGCGCGGCCCGGCCCAGCACCGAGGGCGCGGCGGCCACGATGCGCGGCACCTCGGTCAGGCGGATCGCCACCACGGCCGGATCGGCCACCGCGCCGACAAGGATCGCGCAGTCGATGCCGTCGGCGATGAAGTTCGGCTGCCCGTCGTGCAGCAGCCACTCGACCGAGACGCGCGGGTAGCGGCGCAGGTAGTCGGCCAGCGGCTTGACCAGCTGCTGCTGGCCGAACGCGTGCGGCACGACCACCCGAAGCGTCCCGTCGGGCTGGTCGCGGTCGCCTCGCATGTCCGACGTGAACGCCTCCAGGCTGGCCAGCAGCGCCTTGGCGCGCTCGAAGCACCGCTCGCCGTCCTCGGTCAGCTTCATCGTGTGCGTGGAGCGCTGCAGCAACGGCAGGCCCAGCGAGCGCTCCAGCGCCTGCAAGCGCCGGCTCACGGTGGGCTGCGTCGTCCCCAGCAGGGGGGCCGCGGCCGACAGGCTGCCGGCCTCGACGATCCTCACGAAGGTCTGCAGCAAGCCGATGTCGTCCAGCGACGAGGGCGAGGGAGGTGCCGGCCTGGTCATACGCTGACGGTATAACCATCGTGCGCTCCATGCCACTACAGCGCTGGAGCGACGCTTCCTAACCTTGGTGTACCATGCACGCCATTCCGTTGACGCATACACCCCCCGCCACCCAGCCGCTGCCCGCCGCGTCCGCGCCGCCGCTGCCCGCCGCCCTGGTGCTGCTGCTGGCCACCGGCGCGGGCCTGGCCGTGGCCTCGATCTACTACAGCCAGCCCATGCTCGGCGTGCTGGGGGCCGAGATCGGCGCCTCGGACCGCGCGCTCGGCCTCGTGCCCACGCTCACGCAGCTCGGCTATGCGCTCGGCATCCTGCTGCTCGCGCCGCTCGGTGACCGCTACGACCGCCGGCGCATCATCCTGGCCAAGGCTGCCTTGCTGGCGGGCGCGCTGCTGCTCGGCGGCGCCGCGCACGCGATCGGCACGCTGCTGGTCGCCAGCCTGATCACCGGCCTGGCCGCGACGTTGGCGCAGGACATCGTGCCCGCCGCCGCGACGCTGGCCCCGGAGGCGCACCGGGGCAAGGTGGTCGGCACCGTGATGACCGGCCTCTTGCTGGGCATCCTGCTGTCGCGCGTGATCAGCGGCTTCGTGGCGGAGAATTTCGGCTGGCGCGCGGTGTTCGTGGCCGCCGCGGCCAGCATCGCCCTGCTCGGCGCGGCGATGTGGCGCAGCCTGCCGCGCTTCGAGCCGACAACGCGGCTGAGCTACGCCGCGCTGCTCGGCTCCCTGGCCGACCTGTGGAAGCGCCACGGCGCCCTGCGCCGCGCGACGCTGGCCCAGGGGCTGCTGTCGGTGGGGTTCAGCGCGTTCTGGTCCACGCTCGCCGTGATGTTGCACGGCGCGCCGTTTCATCTCGGCAGCGCGGTGGCGGGCGCCTTCGGCCTGGCCGGGGCGGCCGGCGCGGTGGCGGCGCCCCTGGCCGGCCGCATCGCCGACCGCAGCGGGCCCGAACGGGTGACGCGCATGGGCGCCGCCCTCTCGTTCGTGGCCTTCGCTGCCATGGCGCTGTCGCCCATGCTGTCGGTGCATGGACGGCTGTGGCTGCTCGGCGCCAGCGCCGTCGCCTTCGACCTCGGTATCCAGGCCGCGCTGGTGGCGCATCAGACCATCGTTTATGGCCTCGAGCCCGGCGCGCGCAGCCGTGTCAACGCCGTGCTCGTCGTCGGCATGTTCGTCGGGATGGCCTCCGGCGCCGCGCTGGGCAGCGTGCTCTTCGCCCGGTGGGGCTGGCTGGCGGTGACGGCCCTCGCCTCGTCGGCGGCGGCCAGCGCGCTCCTCGTCCGACTCTGGCCGGCGACGCGCCCGTCTTCGAGCGCGTGACGGCTCACGACAGCCGACGTGCTCCTGTCCTTCAGCCCTGCTTTTGCCAGCGACATCCGCGCGACGTCCCCTTCTGTACCTCGACGATGTCGAGCGCCACGCGGTGATCGCTCAGCGCGCCGGCGCCTCGCTCTCTCCGTCGTCGAAGAACTCCATCCCTTCATAGGGGGTTTCGCGGCAGGACGTAAGGCGCGTCCGGAGGTCGCCGACGCGGATCTCGAGCTTGTGGCCGTCGGGGTCCTCGAAGTAGAGCGATGCCCCTTCGGAGCGGTTCTCTTTCCAGATCCGGGCCCCGCTCAGGCGAATGGCCTCGCCCAGGGAGGCGAAGCCCTCTGCATCGACCGAGAACGCGAGGTGCGAGTCGTCGGCCTGCCGCGCGGCGTGCGCGTCGAGCTCCAGACAGAGCCAGAGCGTCCCCAGCTCGAGGTACGCGCCCCTGGCCCACTGCGCTCGCCGCGTTCCCCCGAGCACCTGGACGTAGAACTGCACGGCGCGGTCGAGATCTCGAACCGCGAGGGTCACGTGGTTGATGCCGCCGATCGCCATGGCTCCGGCAGCATAGGCGACAGCGGGCCCGTGCGGGTGTGCTGGATCTGTCGAACCACCCGGTTGACGGACCGGTGCGGGGAGGGCGAGCGTCGAGCCCCGGCGCGGCCTCGCCTCTTCACGGCGCGTCGCGCCGCCGGCGGACGCCCGGATGCAATGAGCTTCATGCTTCTTTACATTATTTCACACGATAGTTTTCGAAATTAAACCACGAGTCGCCGAGGGAGCGCCAAGCGCATGAGGATCCGTGCTGAAGTCCGGAAGAACCCGACTGGCGCAGGCGTCGAAGGGCGACTATGCAATGCGCCGTCATTGGCCGTCCGGCGATGGGAGAAATGATTTCGCACTGCTGAGCTTGACAGGGCTCCTTTGTTTGCCAATAGCGTTCGTCACACCGAGAGCGACAGCCCTCCGCGCCGGCACGAGCGCGCGGCGTGCGTCGTCAGGTGTGAGCCCCGGTATCACGGCTGAATCACGGCATCGCGCATGCGCATCGGGTCATCCCCGGCGCTTGCCAGGCCATGAATCCGGACGCTAGATCGGTTCGCGTGTCAGCAGATCGTCGTGACGCATGGGGTGGTTCGTCGCCCTGCCGAACGAGGCGCGACGATCAAACGCTTCATCACCAACTTGGGTAAGAACCATGCACAACTTCAGCTTTCAGAGCAGATGGGACACGTGGGTGGCGGCTGCGGCGCTGGCGCTGCTGCCGGCATGCAGCGACGGCTCGACGGAGTCGATCGGCACATCGCAGGCCGCGCTGCAGGGCGCGAACGGGATCAGCGCGGATCGCGTGATCGATTCGCAGTGGGCTCAGGGGTACTGCGCGCATATCGTCGTGAGCAACCAGCACCCGAGCGCCACGACGGGGACGTGGAGCGTCGCGCTCGACGTCGGCCCGGGCGCCATCTTCTCGTCCTGGGATGGCACGTTCAGCGGGACCACGGGTCAGATCACGGTCACACCTCAAGGCAGCAATGCGGCGATCCCCCCGTCGGAGAGCCGCCAGTTCGGGTTCTGCGCCAGCATCCCGAGCCAGGGGATCGAGCCGGTCGTGCTGTCGGTGAGCAGCGACCTGCCGCCGATGGGCGGCGGCGTGGCGATCGCGGAGTACAAGTTCCCGGCCGCGATCGACGCGATGGTCAGCCCTGACTACGCGACCGAGCTCTGGGCGTCCTTCTACCGCCCGACGAACCTGGAGGCCGGCCGGCAGTATCCGCTGCTCGTGTTCATGCACGGGAACCACCCGACGTGCGGCACGGGCGTGAATCCTCGTACGGACAACAACAACCAGTATGCCACGACGGGGACGTGCCCGGCGAACTACGTCGTCGTCCCCAACCATCGCGGCTACGACTACATGGCCGAGGACCTCGCCGCGCGCGGCTATTTCGTGGTGTCGATCAACACGAACCGGGGTATCCATGCCGCGTCGGGCTCGCCCAGCGACGAGTTCGTCATCGGGCCGCGCGGACGCCTGCTGCTCCGCCACCTGGAGCGGCTGAGCCGCTGGGACAGCGGCGCCGAGCCGACGCCCCCGGAGCTCGGCGTGGACCTGCTCGATCGCATCGATTTCGACCAGGTGGGCTTGCTGGGGCACTCGCGCGGCGGCGAGGCCGTGCGGTTCGCCTACAACGAGTACCGCCGGAGCGGCAGCCCCTGGCCGGCGCTGATAGACAGCCCGGTGAGCATCCGCGGGATCTTCGAGATCGGTCCGACCGATCAGGGCCAGGACGGCCAGCGCCTGAACGCCGACCAGACGGCCTGGAACGTGATCCTTCCGGCCTGCGACTGGGACCTGAGCGATCTGCCCGGGATGCGCCCGTTCGATCGCATGATGAGCATCGCCGAGCCGGCGCCCCTCTTCAAGTCCTTCTATCATGTGTGGGGCGCCAATCACAATTACTACAACAGCGAGTGGCAGATCGCGGACGGGAACAGCGGCGGGATCCAGGGCTGCATCGACCACGAGGAGCTCTTTGATCCGCTGGAGTACGGCTCGCCGGCGCAGCGCGAGACGGGTCGCCTGGCGGCCGTTCAGTTCTTCACCGCCAACGTGGGCGCGGAGCGCGACGAGGCCGCGAACGCCCTGTTCGACCCCGCCTTCCCCTTTCCGGACGTCCCGTACCGCGTCCGCCGCGGCTATCACCCGGGCGGCGGCTCCGCCGACAGCCTGATGCTCGAGGATTTCATCAATCCGACGGGCACGAGCTCCTACGGCCTGCCGAACACCACCGGCGGCACCCTCTCGGTGGAGCACACGGCCCTGAGCGGGCACGACCCTTCGCTCTCGGGCGCCTGGATCCACGACGTGGCCGCGGGCAGCGCGACGTTCTTCCAGTCGAACTGGTCCGCCGCAGGCACGGGCTTCGATCTCACGGGGTACGACACCCTCGATCTTCGCGCCGACCGCGGTTGGGGCTCCGACCCGACCGAGGCGTCGTTCCTCGTGGAGCTCGTGAACGCCGACGATACCCGGTCGAGCGCCGTCGCCATCGATGAGTTCCTGGAGCTCGGTCCACCGCCGCGCGCCGGCACCACGCTGCCGACCGCGCGCATTCCGCTGTCCTCGTTCAGCGGCGCCACGCTCGCGTCGGTGCGCGGGGTTCGTCTGACCTTCACCACCCCGCTCGACGGAAGCAGCCTGTACCTGGCGAACATCCGCGCGACCCGCGCCACCACCGAGGCCCTGGCGGCTTCGGGGCAGCTCGCCTCCATCGCGTCGAGCGCGGCGCCGCCCAGCGCCCGTGCGCGCGCCGCCGGTGCGACCCTCCCCGAGCAGCGGCGGATCACGGCGGGCAATGCCATCCAGAGCGTGAGGCGCAGCGGGTCCGACGCTGTCGAGCTCACGCTCACCAGCGCCGAGTTCTTCGATCTCCGCGCCACCAACCTGGTGCTCACCGTCGGCGCCGAGCGAAGCACCGCGGCTCGCCATCCGAACGGCGATCTCCACACCGTTCAATTCCTGCTCCCGCGCGCCGCCTTCGACCGCCTCGCCGCGCAGGAGCCGGTGAGGGTCGACTACGGTCCGGGCTCCTCCGTGGCCTGGCACTTCGGGCACCTCGACAAGACGGCGCTCGCTCCGTGAGTCGCGGCGAGTTCTGCTGCCATGCGGCAGTCAGCCTCCGTTCGAGTAATCGGGGAGCTTGATCTTGTCGGCCGCGGAGGAGCCGAACCACCCCTCGCGGCGCTGCAACAGGGGAGTGGAAGCGAGCCAGAGGACCCGGTGGAGGAGCGAAACCCCGAGCCTCGACGTCGGGTGCGCGATCCAGGGGACGCCTGGCGGGAGCTTCTGGGCCAGGTCGACATGGGGGCGCATGAGCTTCTCATAGGCCGCGAAGGCGTCTCGATGGCCGGCGTGCCGCGACAGCTCTCCCGCGAGCACGTAAGCGCCGACGAGAGAGAGGCTCGCGCCCATCCCGCTGACCGGCGACGGGCAGTACGCGGCGTCACCCACGAGCGCGGCGCGACCGTGTGACCAGCGTGGCGCCATGACCTGGCTGACCGCGTCGAAATAGACGTCCTCGGAGTCTGCCAGCGCCGCGAGCACCCGCGGCGATTCCCAGCCGGCGCCGGCATAGACGCGCGCGATGACCGCCTTCTGCTCGGCGACGCTCAACCTTTCATAGCCGCGCGGGGGCGACAGGAACCAGAGCGACGCCCGGGTGGTGCCCGTATTGTCTGGACGCAGGAGGATCGATCGCCCGCCGGGGGCATGGTACCAGCGAGCCCAGGCGCTGTCGGATGCTCCGCGGGGAATCGTGAAGTAGCTGGCATACAGGTCGAGCGGGCGAATCCTGGGCTCATCCCCGACGATGAGCGCACGGGTTCGCGAGCGGATGCCGTCGGCAGCGACCACGAGATCGAACTCGCGCGCCGCGCCATGCTCGAAGGAGACAGTCACCCGGTCGCCGTGGTCCTGGAGGCCCGTGATCTGGTCGCCAAAAACATACTCCGTCGTGTCTCGGGTGCGGTCGTAGAGGATCCTGGCGAGGTCACCGCGGAGGATCTCGAGCTCCTTCGTAAACCCACCGGTGTCCGGGGTCTCCGCGGGGAACTCGGCCCTGGTCACGTCGTGCTCGTCCACGAAGCGGAGGCCCAGCTCCCCCGTCGTGGCGGCCCGGATGTCGCCTTCGATCCCCATGCGGCGCACGACCTTCCGCGCCGCGCCCTGGACATCGATGTTCTGCCCGCCGAGCCGGAGCGCGTCGGCGCGTTCCACGACGACGGGTCGGAATCCGTGGCGCGCAAGCCAGAAGGCGAGCGCGGGACCGGCGATGCTCGCCCCCGCGATCAAGACCGTCCGATGTTCCACCGGTGGAGTGTCACCGGGCGGGGGCAGGTGTCAACCCGGTCCGGTCCGACCGGATCCTCACCGCGGCAGGAGCATCGCCGGGCTGGGGCGTCGCGGTCCGCTCGGCGGGGCTCGGGCCCTCGGGTATTTTCGGGGCGTCGCGCGGGCGCTGGCCTGGCGGTGCGTTCGGCCGCCGCTTCGTCTATCCTGGTCGCCATGATCAAGCGCAGCGGGAGCAGCCGAGTCGCGCCGGCGGACGACGTGTTCGCTGCGAGGAAGCGCAAGCCGGTACCGCACGAGTTCGTGCTCGACGCGCTCGCCCCGCTCGGGCCCGAGACGCGGCCGATGTTCGGCTGCCTGGCGGTCTATGTGGAGGACAAGATCGTCCTCGTCCTGCGCGACAAGCCCGCGCCCGCGCAGGACAACGGCGTCTGGCTCGCCACGACGGCGGAGCACCACGCGGCCCTGCGCCCCGAGTTTCCGAGCATGCGAAACATCGCGGTGCTCGGGAGCGGGGTGACGGGCTGGCAGGTGCTCCCGGCGGAGGCGCCCGATTTCGAGGAAGCCGCGCTGCGGGCCTGCGCGCTCATCGAGGCGGGCGATCCGCGCATCGGGAAGGTGCCGGGAGAGCGGCGGAAGCGGGGCGAGGCGCCGGCGAAGCGGGCGGTGAAGAAGGCGCCGGCGAAGAAGACGCCGGCGAAGAAGGCGCCGGCGAAGAAGGCGCCGGCGAAGAAGGCGCCGGCGAAGAAGGCGCCGGCGAAGAAGGCGCCGGCGAAGCGGGGCGGGAAGGCGACCGCAAAGAGGGGAGCTTGAGCGCCCGCGGCCCGAGTCCCTTCGTTAGGTAGCTGTCGGTCATCATCGCGCGCCGCGAGGGGCCGTGCCGATTGCGATGGCCGGCCAATCACCCTCATTCGATCATCTTCTGCGCCGCGAGCAGGCTCTTCGTGAGGCCGCCTCCGCACAGCACGAGCTCCCGGATCGCGTCGTCGAGGTGCCGATCGTCCACCACGATCTCCTGCCCCTCTTCGGCGGCGAAGACCGCCGCCTTGCGAAGCAGCTCGCGGATGAAGGCGCCGCTCGCCCCCTCGGTGCGCGCGATCCACCGGGGCAGATCGATCCCCTTGAGCGTCAGCCCGCGCCCGTAGAGCTCGAACATCCTGCGGCGGCCTTCGCCATCCGGCAGCGGCACCTCGACGGCGAGATCGACGCGGCCGGGTCGGGATGCAAGCGCAGGCTCGAGGATATCCGGACGGTTCGTGGTCAGGAGGAACAGGACGTCAGCGTCTTCCCCGAGGCCATCCATCTCGTTCAGGAGCTCGAAGAGCACCCCATTGCACGACTGGTCCGGCCGCGTGCGATCTTCTGCGACGAGATCCACGTCCTCGAGCACCACGGTGGCGGGTTGGAGGAAGCGCGCCATGGCGCACGATTGCCGGATGAGGCCCTGGGAACGGCCCGTCAGCAAGATGACCGTCCGCCCCTCCATGCGGCTCGCGAGATACATGGCCGTGAGCGTCTTCCCGGTACCCGGAGGCCCGTGCAGCAGAACGCCGCGCTTCAGGTGCCGGCCCGCGGAGAGGAGGGGGCGCGCGTGCTCTGAAATGCGAATCGTACAGCGCTCGATGCGCCGGAGCAGGTCTCCCGGCAGGATGAGGTCCCCCTCTCCGACCTGTCGCAATGGACGGAAGCTCACCCCGATGGCGCTGCGGTCCACCTGGTCGAGCGACACCACCTTGCCGCGGTAGACGTTGCGTTCGAGCATCGTCCGTCGGAGCTTTGCGAGGAAGCGCTCTCCCGCTTCGCGCTCCGGCGCCATGACGCTCACCGTGAGGCCGCCGTCCCATGGTCTTTCGCTGCCGCCGACGAGCACGGCGACGCGTTCGGGGGTGTGTACGAGGAGAAGGCCGCATCGAAGGCACGAGACCTTCTGGCCTTCATCGAGATCGACGGTCTTGTATTCGACGGGGCCGATGGTGGGGCCACCCTCGAACAGGCCCGCCTGCGTCGCGGTGGCGAGCTGCCCGAGCCGAATGCGGTCGTAGGAGTCGCGTCCGATGAGCCCGAGGAGCGCGTGCGATCGTCCCCCCTCTTCCAGCATCGCGTCGAGCGCGACCTGGACGTTCGGACGGTCGTACTCCGGAAAGCTCGCCTCCACGATGGGAAGCGCCGCGGGGTCCAGCGCGAAGTGATCGCGAAGGTTTTTTCTTATGACGGACTCGTCCTTGCTGACGCGCTCGTGGGCGAGCTCGATGAGCTTCCGGAGGACGTTCACGCCGAATGACATGACCGCATGCTACGTCATGCGGTCGCGGGTCGGAAGGCCGAGGTGAAAGCGGGGCGAGGTGCCGGCGAAGCGAGCGGCGATCGGGAAGGCGGCTGCGAAGATGGCCGAGAGCGCGACGGCGAAGCGGGAATCTTGGCGTCGCGATGTAGCTCCGGGTCAGCGCTGCTCGCGCGGCGCGGTGACCCTCGCCCACACCGCGAGGATCATCGCCTGTTCCATGGTGCTCGGCGGGGGATGACCCCTCGGGGGCTCGGCCGGCAGGGGCACGGGGGCCTTTGCTCTGCGCCATGGCGCGTCGTGGCGCGCCGAGGCCCCGGCCGCGGGGCCGCGGCGCGCGACCTCGTAATCGACCGCGGCCACCGCCTCTTCGAGGGTGGAGAAGCGCTCGACCTGCTTGCCGTCCAGCAGGACGTGCCACCGCTTCCCGCGAGCGCCGCGGGCGAGGACGACGACCTCGCTGATCGCGCCGGGCTTCCTCTCGTAGTGGAGCGCGAGCCCGAAGCGGCCGAGAGAGGCCCACGCATTGCGCGAGATGGCCATCACCTCGGGGTCGACGCGGAGGCTCAGCGGATCGAAGTGCGCGGCGCGCTCCTGGATCTCGCGCAGCGTGATGCGGCCCGCCTCGACCTCGAACCCGGGGTAGTCGAAGGTCACCTGCCGAAAGAAGCGGCTCGCCTCCGAAGCGTCCCTGCCCTCGAGATCGAGGTCGCGGGGCATGCCGAAGAGCGAGGGCAGCGTGCACAGCTGGAGCGAGGAGAGGTCGACGAAATCGAGGATGAGGCAATCCTTCTTGCCTGGATGCAGGCGCGTGCCGCGCCCGACGCACTGGGCATAGAGCCCATCCGAGCGGGTGGGGCGGGCCATGGCGATGCAGGAGACGCCGGGGTCGTCGAAGCCCTCGGTGAGGACAGCGACGTTGGTGAGGACCTGGACGCGCTCTTCCCGGAAATCGGCGAGGATCCGGCCGCGGAGGTCGGAGGGCATGTCGCCGTGGACATAGGCGGATCGGACGCCGAGGTGGTTGAGCGCCTTCGAGAGGTTCCTGGCGTGCGCGACCGTGACGCAAAAGGCGATGGTGCGTCGGTCGCGGGCGAGCTCTTGAATGGAGCGGGCGACGAGCGCGTTGCGCTCCTCCAGGTCGACGGCCTCCTCGAGCTCGTCCGTGGAGAAGTCGAGGCCGCCGGCGTCGAGGGGGGAGAGGTCGGTGGCGGTGGCGACGCGGTAGCCGGTGAGGGGGGCGAGGTAGCCGTCCGCGATCATCTCGGGGAGGGTGCGGCTGTAGACGATCGCCTCGAAGACATCGTCGAGGCCTTTGCCGTCGCCGCGGGCCGTCGTGGCGGTGAACCCGAGGAGGGTGCCTGTCCACGCGGGGTCGAAGGCGCCGAGCTGGCGGAGGACGCGGCGGTTGTCGTCGGCGGGGGCGTGGTGGCATTCGTCGTAGATCACGAGGCCGATATCGCGGCCGCCGGTGACCTGCGCCAGCCGCTTCTCGTGGAGGGAGCGTATGGAACAGACGATGACGCGCGCGTCCGCCGGGGCGCGGAGCTCGCCCTGCTCGACGGCGACCGTGGCCTGTCCGGCGAGGGCGCGCTCGATCTTGTCCTTGGCCTGGAAGAGGAGCTCTTCGCGGTGCGCGAGGACGAGGACCTGCCGCCTGGCGAGGCGGGCGAGATGGGAGAAGATGACCGTCTTGCCAGCGCCGGTGGGGAGGCACACGACCATGCGCCGGACGCCGCGCCTGCGGGCCGCGAGGACGGCGTCGACGGCAGCGCGCTGGTAAGGGCGAAGGGCGGGCGCGCCGGGGCCCATCGGTGCTGAGGCGGTCGTGGGGGTGGTCATGAGCTCTCGCGCGGGCGCCGCGCACCATAGCCCGGAACCCCTGTCCGTGCTCTCCGGCGATCGGCAGCACCCGCACGCCATGCAACGAGGGGATCTCCTCTCGACGCGGCGCCCTCGAGGAGCCCCGCGGCCGGGCCGATTGGAATTGACATCGACCATGTGGGCGATCACATCTCCATCCGCGAGCGCCCGGACGCGTTGCGCGCGGATCTGGCCAGGTAACGCCGCCGGATCGGGCGGCCTCGCGCAGCGCCGGGTCGATTGTGATGGCGCGGTTGGTCCGTTCAGCGGCGGTCGCGACGCCGCCGCGCGCGGCGCGCGAGGGACAGCGCGAGCCCGATCGCGGGCAGCGCCCAGCCGGACGAGGCGCCGCTGCCCGCGCCGACCGAGCAGCCGACGCTGACGTGATCGCCATCCGGGTCCTCCGGAGAGTCACCGCTGCCACCCGCCCCGGATCCCCCCGAGCCGCCGGCACCCGTATCGGGGGTCTCGCAGGAGCTCACGTCGTTGTCGGCGCAGAGGTGGGGGGCCTCTTCGCAGAACGCCGTCCTCGCGCTGCACCAGGCCTCCTCGAAGCCCTGGGGAGGAGCTGAGCACGCCGCGATGTTCGCGGCGATCTGCGCCAGGTCGGCCGGGAAGACGGCCGTCTCGCCCGCGTCGCCGTGCGGAACGCAGGTGCGCTCTTTCTCGACGGTCGTGCCGTCGATGAGGCTCCTGTACGTGAGCTGGTAGCAGTACTCCGTGGCCGCGACGTCGTACGTCTGGCTCGGGAACTCATTCCAGACCGTTTTCTTGCCGAGCTCCTCCCCGTCCGGGCTCGAGAAGGTGACGACTTGCACGTACTGCCTCTCGCCGGTGTCGACTCCCCCGCTCACATTGACGAAGACGCTGACGTAACGCTCCATTTCCTCCGCCACGCAGCGCTCTTCCGGACCGCAGCTCCCCTGGAGCTGATCGACGGTGCAGCAGCTCATCTTGCCGTGCCAGCGCTCTTGCACGATGACGTTGCTCTGGACAGGGATGGCGCCCACGTCCATGTCGACAGCGGTGCTGGCGTAGATCTCCGAGATGCCGGCGCTGACGTCCTGACCCTCGATCTCGACCTGGTAGGTGTGGCCGTCGACGAGCGGGGCCGTGGGGCGAAAGGCGAGCACGCTCTCGCGCTCGGCGACGGCGACGTCGGCGACCTCCTCCTGGGTGCCGCTGATGGCCTCGCCCGTGTCCTTGTCCTTCACCAGAAGCACGGGTGCGCTCTCCGGACAGTTGGAGTAGCAGCTGACGCGGGCCACGATGACCCCGTCGAGCGGCACGACGCCCAGCACCCCGGACAAATAGCGCCCGTCCGGCACAGGCGTGCAGGCAGAGCTCGGACGAGAGATACCGAGAGCGGCCAGGCCTCCCATGACGGCGAGAGTCAGCGCGGTGAAGCGAGAATAAGGCATCGACGTTCCTCCTCGAGCGACCCGACGCGGGTCAGCTCCGCACGGGCATGTGCAGACACCGTGCCGACGGCGACTCGCTCGACCGCCGCGAGGTCCTCGTGGGCACCCGCGTGCGTCGCGGATGATCGTGATGTCACCCTGTGCCGTCTGCCCTGTGTCACCTCGACCATTGGGAGAAGAGATATCCGTAAATTGCTCGAGATCCACCTGGTCGAGCGCCCGCACCGTGCGGCCGCCGGGCGCGACCCTGGTGCGCCCTTGCGAGGGGCCCGCGGTGACGCGTGCCGGAGCGGCTCCGATCGCCCGAGGCTCAGCCCGGGGCCTGCTGCAGGCGGTGCAGGTGGTGCTCCTCGCCGTTCAAGGTCAGCACCGCCATGAACCCGTCACGCGCTAGCTGCTTCTCGATCCTGAACTCGTGCGCTCCCTGGGGGACGGAGGTGTCGACGATGCGCGCGGCCTCCGGCTCCAGGGCGCCGCCGGGGTAGCTGTAGATGTCGAGGCGCAGCGCGCAGGCGCGCTCGATCGTCGCGCGGGCGACGAAGGCGTCACTGGCCTCCGTCACCGAGAAGGCGCTCCCGAGCTCGCCCTCGACGGAAGATCTCCTGAGCGCCCAGGCGATCTGCTGGCCGGCGATCGGGGCGTACACGTCCAGCACCATCACGTCCTTGTTCTGCTCCTTGAAGCGCGCGTGGAGGCGCGCCCGGGTGGCGGCGTCCACGCCGCCGCCGATCGTGATGAGGTCGAAGTCGCCGGCGTGGAACTCCGTGTCCGGCGACGCGCTCAAGGTGCCGACGGCCGAGTGCCCCTGTTTGTTCAGCGCTGCCACACTCCGCTCGAGGATATCTGCCCGCTTGCCGATGACGAGGATCCTGGTTGCTCTCGTTGTCATGCTCTCTCCTCCTTGGCGATCTACCGCAGTGCCCTACTGGAACGCTTTCACGTGGCGTTCCAGCCACTCGTCGAACGTCCGCGCCCTGCGCCCGAGGAGCTGCTCGACGGCGGACGACGGCTCCTCTCCCTTCCCGGACCTGATCAGCGCGAACGCCTCGAGCAAGGCGCGGATGAAGCCCTCGGGGAGCTTCGCCTTCACCATCGCCTCGCGGGCGGCGTCCTCGCTCACGTCGACGTACCTGAGCTGCCTGCCGATCGCGGCGCCGATCTTCGCCACCTGATCCGCCGCGCTCAGCGCCTCCGGCCCGGTGAGCTCGTACTCCTTGCCTTCGTGCCCCGGCGAGGTCAGCGCCTTCACCGCGACCGCCGCGATGTCGCGCTCGTCGATGGGCCTCGTCCTGGCGTCGCCCAGGGGCTGGAACACCGCGCCCTGCGCCTTGATGGACGCGGCCCACCGGAGCGTGTTCGAGGCGAACCCTCCCGGCCGGAGCATCGTCCAGGCGACGCCCGACGCCTTGACCCTCGCCTCGGCCTCGCGGTGCCAGCGGGCGATCTGGACGTCGGGCGCGCGGGCGACGCTCGACGACGAGAGCAGCACGATGTGCTTCACGCCCGCCCTCCTCGCCGCGTCGGCCGCGTTGCCGGCGAGGTCCGGCAGGGCGCCGCCCGCGCAGACAAGGAACGCCCTGTCCGCGCCCGCGAACGCGGCGTCGAGCGTCTCGGGCTTCGAGAGATCGCCCTTCACGACGGCGATATCGCCGCCGAGCGCCCCCAGCCTCGCCGGATCGCGCACGAGCGCGCGGACCGGCTGGCCCGCGTCGACGAGCTGCTCGAGCACCGCGCCGCCAACATTCCCTGTCGCTCCGGTCACCAGGATCATCCGCCGCTCCCTTCCATCGCGTTCACCTTCCATGGCGCACCGCCCTCGCCTCGCCGGCGGGCCGCGCCCGAAGAGCAGCGTGCAACGGAGCCTCCCGCATGTCGGATCTCACGCCAATGCATTGGAATATCTCTGCTCGTTTGTTCCTGCCCACCGCGGGCTTCCGCGCGGGAAGCGCTCTGTCGGCCGAGATCAATCGCCCGGCATGCTTGCCGCGTTCGCCTCCGCTCGTCGTATCGTGGGCGTCGTGCGGCCTAGCCCACCTGCCTCGCCCTCCCGTCTTCGCGAGTACCTGGCCATCCTCGCTGGCGCGCTGGCCGCGGGCGCCTGTGGCGCGCTCTTCGATCAGGTCACCGCCACGATCTCCCCGGAGTATTTCCTCGAGGGCAAGGGCCTCGCCGCGTCGAGCTTGCCGTTCCGGCTCGCGGTCGCCTGGACGGGGTTCCGGGGAGGTCTGCCGCTCGGCGCCCTCGTCACGGGCGTCGGCCTCCTCCGCTCCGCGCGAAGCGACCGGTTCTCGTGGCGCGCCTGGCTGGTCAGGATGATGGCGGCGCTCGCCGCCGCGCTCGCGCTCTGCCCGGCCGTCATGGCGGTGCTCGACCCGTTCGGCGTGCGCGAGGCGAGCCTCGGTGTGTGGTCCCGCGGCGCCGCCACGAGATACCTTGTCTGCTGGGGGCTCCATGCCGGCGCATACCTCGGCGTCCTCGTCGGCGTCTTTCTGAAGGGCCGACCCGCCCTCTCGTGATCCCTGGCCGGCGCGCCACGGCCCGCGCTATGCGGCCACGCCGAGGGTGCCGATCTCCTCGAACTCTCGGATCATCCGAGCGAGCCCGCCCTCGTCGACGCGGAGGCCGAGCGCCGCCGCGGCGTGGACGAGGAGCTTCCGCTCCCGCAGCGACGCGACCTTGTCCACGGCCGCCGCGATCTCGAGCGCGCGCAGCAGCGGGGCGCGCGCGCCCTCCGGCACGCCGCGGAGGCGCTCGATCCAGGTGATGTCGTCGGCGAGGCGCTCGTTCAGGCCAGCGCGCGCCGGGGCCGGCAGCCGCCGCAGCACGGCCGCGAGCAGCGCGGACTCCTCCGGGGTGAGGCGGCCGTCGGCGGTGAAGATGAACCAGAGCCCGTCGAACAGCCGATCGAGGTGCGGGCGCAGCGTCTCGTCGCAGAGCGCCTCGTCGAGCGCGCGCCGGTAACGCAGGTATCGACGCGCGGTATCCCCGAGGCGCCGGGTGACCACCCAGCTCGTGATCGACGACGAGGCGACCGAGAGCACGGGCACCAGGTTGCGCGCCACGCTCTCGCCGGCGAGCCGCGCCGCGAGCTGCTTCGCCACATCCGAGCCGCGCCCGCGCGCCGAGCGCACGAGCGCGCCCGCTGGATCGTCGGTGTCCTGGGGGTGCTCCACGGCGCCGAACGCGAGGGCGAGCAGCGCCCACACGTCGGCCGGCTCGTCCGGATCGAACCGGAGCCCGAAGAGATCCGCGAGCTCGCAGAGCATCTGCACGTGCAGGAGCAGCCGGAGCACCGTCTCTGCGCCCATCGCGAGCATGGCCGCAGGGATCGCGACGAGCCCGCCGAGCCCGTTCGTCTCGGCCGTGGCCACGGCCGCGCCGGTCGAGAGCGCCCCGGTCGCGCCGCCCGCGAGCGCCGAGCGGATGCAGGCGCGCCGGATGACCGCGCGCGCGTCGGTCGCCTCCGTCACGCCGGTCGACGCCGCGATGATCGCTGGGCGAAGCCGCCGGTTGTAGCGGCGCACCGCGCGGGACAAGAGCTCCTCGAGCCATGCATCGACAGGGCGCCCGCCCACGCCTGCTTCGCTCGTCGCCTCGCTCAGCGGGAGCGCCGCGGCCCCCGCTGCGTCACCGGGATGCGCAGCCTCGTCGCCCATGGATCAGGGCGGTTCAAGATGCATTCCGCGCCCCACGGGCGCCGAGGCCGAGCCCGTTCGCAGCCCTGCCGAGATCGGCATCGCCTTGTCGGGCACATAAGGATTCACCTGCTCCCTCACCAAGCAGGAGAGCACCTTCCGCTCACACGGCTCGACGAGCCGACTCAGCTCCAGGAGACTCCGGCCGTCTGGGCCTGAACGGATGATCCGTGGTAGGGGCGTCTCGCCCTGCCTCCCGTCTCAGCATGTATACCGGAACTCTGGCGTTGATACGATGAAAAAACGCGTCTCCGGTGCCATCGTCGCCTCCGTCATCCACGCGGCCCGCGTGGTGGAAGGGAGAGAGACGATGCGGGTATTGCTGACGGGAGTGGGGACTCGCGGTGATGTGCAGCCCGTGGTGGCCCTGGCCGTCGAGATGCGGCGCCGGGGGCACGATGTGAGGCTGTGCGTTCCGCCGAACTTCATCGATTGGGTGGGCGGTATGGGCTTCACGGCGACCCCGATCGGCATCGCGATGCGGCAACCGAGCGGTGCCGCTGCGCCGGCCGCCCCGCCGACGCCGGAGCAGGTCCGCGCGCTGGTCGAGCACCTCGCGAGAGACCAGTTCGACGCGACAGCGTCGGCGGCCGAGGGATGCGACGTGATCGTGGCCGGCGGAGCGCACCAGTACGCCGCGCGGTCCATCGCGGAGCGGCTGGGCATCCCGTCCGTGGTCGCCGTGTACGCGCCGGTGGCCCTGCCGTCGCCGGACCATGCGCCCGGCGGGGAGCCCGGGGGCGACCCGGAATCCAACCTCCGGCGCTGGCAGGATGAATCGCGGAGCTGGAACGAGCGCCTCCTCGATCGGCTCAACGCCAATCGAGAGCGCCTTGGCCTGGGTCCGCTGAGCGACGTCTTCAGCCACGTCCTGGGCAAAGCGCCGTGGCTCGCGGCGGACTCGGTCCTTGGGCCGCTGCCGGCGACGCCCGGCCTGCAGGTCACGCAGACGGGAGCCTGGCTCCTTCCCGACCAGGCGCCGCTCGTCCCCGAGCTGGAAGCGTTCCTCGCCGCCGGCGAGCCGCCCGTCTACGTCGGCTTCGGAAGCATGCCTGTCGACTCGCAGACGGGCCGTGTCGTCATCGAGGCCGTGCGGGCTGCGGGGCGCCGGGTCGTGCTGTCGCAGGGGTGGGCCGAGCTCGGTCTCATCGACGACGCCCCCGACGGCATCGCGATCGGCGACGTCAACCAGCAGGCGCTGTTCCCGAGGGTCGCCGCGGTGGTGCACCACGGCGGGGCGGGCACGACAACGACGGCGGCGCGCGCGGGCGTCCCGCAGGTGATCGTCCCGATGTTCGCCGATCAGCCCTACTGGGCGTCGCGCGTCCGGGCGCTCGGGCTCGGGACGTCCGTGGCCCGTGGTGCGCTGAGCGCGGAGTCCCTTCTGGCCGCGCTGGAGGGCGCCCTCGACCACGGGGTCGCCGCCCGCGCGGCGGCGAGCGCAGGCGCCGTGGCGGTGGATGGAACGGCCATCGCCGCCGACCTCATCGAGCGGGCCGCCGCGTGAACCGCGGGTGATGGCCGCGTTCGTCCGGCCGTGTCAGCAGGTCAACCCGGGGTGATGCGCAGCTCGAACGAAACGGCAGAGTGAAGCCGCTCGTGCCCTTGGACGTGTCGCCCGTCACCACCGCGGCCGTCACCGGCGGGACAGTCGGCCGCCTCTTCACAGGATCTGACTCTCGTCTCGGGCCGCCGTGGCCGCGTCGCGCTGTAGGCCACTCCATCCGACGGCCTGCGTGCGTACACTCCTGTTAGAGGGAGGGTTCCCGCCGCCGGACATGCTGTTCGAGCCAGGCGAGCAGCTGGTCTCGTGAGAGCGCGCCGGAAGCAAGCGAGAGCATGATGCGCTCTTGATCATCGACATGGGCATCAAGGGAGTAGCCGTTCAGCACGAGGAAGACTTCCATCGCCGCATGACCGACACGCTTGTTGCCGTCGATGAATGGGTGGCCTTGCACGAGCGAGAAGCAGAGAGTCGCTGCCTTGGCGAGCACGGTAGGATAGAGCTCCTCACCCCCGAAGGTCGCCTTCGGCTGGGCCACAGCTGCCTCGACGGCGTGGAGGTCGCGAACGCCTGCGGCGCCACCGCTCGCCGCAACAACCCGCTCGTGGAGGAAGAAGACCTCCGCCAAGGTCAAGTAACGCACGCTCAGGCGAGCCGCCTGTACAGCTCTTCGTTCTTCGCGAGGGCAACCTCGGCTGCAGCATGAAACTCGTCGTCCGGCGTCGTCAGCAGATCCGCCACGGCGGCTCGCGCGAGCTCTTCCGGCTGCAAGCCGAGGCTCTTTGCGCGTTCCTGGAGGCGGTCGGCTTGCGCGGGCGACAGGTCGATGGCGAGCTTCATGAGACGCAGTGTACCTCGGGCGACCCTGCCTCGTCACCCGGTATACGGGTGGGCCGCCGAGCGATGAACCGAGCTCCAGCGGAACGCGGACGAACGCACCGGGATCGGATGTCGGGAGGGTGTCGATGATCGGTTGCCAAGCGAGCACGGCCAGCTAGGGTGCGGGCTCGAGCGGACGGAAGGCGCGGATGAAGGACACCCTGTCGGCGGCGGAGGCCCGGCGCATCGCGCTGGCGGCGCAGGGCTTCGGGGCGGAGCGCCTCGGGCCGGCGACGACGAAGCAGCAGTTGACCCGGCTGATCGAGCGGCTGGGCGTGGTGCAGATCGACAGCGTCAACGTCGTCTCGCGCACCCATTACCTGCCGGCCTTCTCGCGGCTGGGGGCCTATCCGCGGCCGATGCTGGAGGAGCTCGCGTGGGCGAGCAAGCGGCCGCTGTTCGAGTACTGGGCGCACGAGGCGTCGCTGCTGCCGCTCGCCACCCAGCCGCTGCTGCGCTGGCGGATGGCCGACGCGCACGACGGGGTGGGCGTCTGGAAGGGCGTGGCGCGCTTCCTGCGCGAGCATCGGCCGATGGCGGACCGGGCGCTGGAGCAGATCCGCGAGCGCGGGCCGCTGGCCGCCTCCGAGCTCGAGATCGGCAAGAAGGGGCCGGGCGGCTGGTGGGGCTGGAGCGACGCCAAGCGGGCGGCAGAGTGCCTGTTCTGGAGCGGCGAGCTGACGACTGCCACCCGGCGGGGGACCTTCGAGAGGGTGTATGGCCTGCCGGAGAAGGTGCTGCCCAGGGCGGTGATCGAGGCGCCGACGCCCGCGCGCGAGGATGCCCAGCGCGCGCTGATCCGCATCGCCGCCCGGGCCCTCGGCGTGGCGACCGAGCGGGACCTGCGGGACCATTTCCGCATGGGGGTCGCCGAGACGAAGGCGCGGGTCACCGAGCTAGTCGAAGCCGGTGAGCTGAGCCCCGTGAGCGTGAAGGGCTGGCGGGAGCCGGCCTTCCTCGATCCGGCTGCGCGGCGGCCGCGGCGGATCGAGGCCTGCGCCCTCCTCTCGCCCTTCGACAACCTGATCTGGTTCCGCGAGCGCACCGAGCGGATGTTCGGCGTGCGGGTGCGGCTCGAGATCTACACCCCCGCGGCGAAGCGGACCCACGGCTACTACGTGCTGCCGTTCCTCGAGGGCGACGCGATCACCGCGCGGGTGGACCTGAAGGCCGATCGCAAGGCGGGCGTGCTGCTCGTGCAGGCAAGCCACGGCGAGCCCTGGGCGGGCGCGCAGACGCCGGAGCGGCTGGCGGGCGAGCTGCGGACCATGGCCGCGTGGCTGGGGCTGGAGCGCGTGCGGGTGGAGCCGAGGGGCGACCTGGCCGAGCGGCTGGCGAAGGCCCTGTCGGGCAGATAGCCACGAACGACACGCTGCGTGTGCCCAGGGGGCGAGCTTCACACGTCTCTCTAGGTGGGTCGGGTCGCCGCCGGAGATCGCTTCAAGGCGCGCGGAAGATCGCGCAACCCCGAGCGCAACTCTCGCCGGGTCCGGGCCCTGGTGTCGGGGCGCACGCAGGTCACACGGCGTGACAACTCGAGGGAGGTGCCCGGAATTGAAGAGCAGGACACGGCTGCTCCGGCTCCTGCGGGCCCCATGCATGAGCTTGGCATACCGCCTGGAGAGCCCGCATGTCCAGCGTGGCTGTAAACACCCGAGAGACGACCCGATGCCCTCCGTGACCCATGAAGGCTTGGTGGAGCTGTTCAAGAACCGGCCGACGCTGGCCGCCGAGATGCTGCACGACGCGCTCGGCCAGCCTGTACCGGTCTTCACGGAGGCGCGCGTCGAGTCCTCCGATCTCGCCGAGATCGTTCCCTCGGATCGCCGCGCGGACGTCATTGTCGTGCTGCTGGTCGGCGAGCAGCAGCAGCCCGCGATGGCCATCGTCGTCGAGGTCCAGCTCGGCGTGGACCCGGACAAGCCGTACGTCTGGCCCGTGTATGTCACCCAGACGAGGGCCCGGCACCGCTGCCCGACGTGGCTGCTGGTCGTGACGATCGATGCGGGGATCGCGCGGTGGTGCGCGAGGCCGATCGACGCGGGCCACCCCGGCTTGACGCTGACGCCGCTGGTGCTCGGGCCCGAGGGCGTCCCGGTCGTCACCGATGCCGCGCAGGCGAGGACGGCGCCCGAGGTGGTCGTGCTCTCGGCCATGGCGCACGGGCAGGGCGAGGCGGGGGAGGCGATCGGCGCGGCGTTCCTGGCGGCGGCAGCCGGGCTCGATGAGGAGCGCCGCGCCGTCTACGGAGACCTGGTGCTATCCTCGCTGAACGCAGCGGCGAGGCGGACATTGGAGGCGATGATGAAGAGCGGATACGAATTTCAGAGCGAATTCGCGCGCAGCTACGTGGCCAAGGGCGTGGAGAAGGGGCTGGAGCAGGGGCGGCAGCAGGGGCTCCTCGAAGCGAAGGCTCAGGCCGTGCTGGCCGTCCTCGAGGCCCGCGGGCTGGAGGTCCCTGCCGAGGTCCGGGAGCGCGTCCTCACGAGTACCGACCTGGCCGAGCTGGACCGCTGGATCCGCCGCGCTGCATCCGTCGGCGACGCCCGGGAGCTGCTCGCGACGACTGGCGCCTGAGCGCGTGCAGCGCTGGGGAGCCGTCGAGCGGCCGGCGACACGGTGGGCCGGAGCATGTGGAGCCAGCGCCCGTGGCTTGGTCACCCCAACCTCGGTCGGGTCACTCCGGGGCCCTGTCGGGCAGATAGCCACGGACAACACGCTCCTTCACCGCGCACGCCTCACCACGCGCGCTTCACCGCGCCGGAGCGGGCGAGCGGCTTTGCGCTCTTCGCCTCCAGCGATCCGACGACGTTCGCCACGACGTCGCGGATGAACCGCCCCGCCGGATCGTCGTCGGTGGTGCGCGACCACAAGAGCTCGAGCTGCGCGCCCTCGAGAGAGAACGGCACGGGGACCGCGCGCAGATGCGGCCGCGCCCGGATGAGGTGGCCAGCGAGCAACGACGGCACCGTGGCCACGAGGGGAGAGCCCTCGATGAGGTCCGCGATGTAGCCGAAGGAGTGCACGGAGACGCGGACCGTCCTGGTTTTGCCCAGCGCGTCTTCCACGACGCCTCGCGTGTCGCCGGCATACGAGACGACGATATGCTCCTGGGTGAAGTAAGCGCGCTCGGTGAGCGGGCGTGGGAGCCTGGTGAAGCGCGCGTCGTACAGGCAAACGAACGCCTTCGGCCCGCTCGGGTGCGCGGTGAGCGGCTGGCGGAGGATGGATTTCGGCAGCTCGTCCGCCACGGTGACGGCGAAGTCGATCTTGCTCGAGAGCAGGCTCTCCTCGACGGTCCGAAATTGCACGGGCAGCACGATGAACTGCATGCGCGGCGCCTCGGCGCGGAGCTCTGCTATCAACCTCGGGAGGATCACGGACTCGAGCCCGTCGGCGAGCCCGAACCGGATCGTGGCGGTCGAGAGCTTCGGATCGAAGCGCGGCGCCGCCGTCGCGGCGGCGATGAGCGGCGTGAGGTGCGCGCGCGCCGCCGCGAGCAGCTCGGCGCCGCGCGTCGTCAGCGCGACGCCGCGACCCTGACGGGTGATGAGCTCTGCGCCGACGAAGGTCGCGAGCCTCCGCATCGAGGCGCTCACGGCCGGCTGCGTCACGTAGAGGCGCGACGCAGCGCGCGTGAGGCTCCCTTCCTCCGCGACCACCACGAACACGCGGAGCAGGTTCAGGTCGAGATCGCGACCATAACCATGGTTTATGTTCTCCATCACGACTATCCATTAGCATTTCTGTTTGCTCCGCCGTACTCCTTTCCGTGGGTCGCGGCGCCGGCGGAGGCGTCGAACGCGTGAACGCTCCCTCGGAGCTCGAAGAAGAGGTCCAATCATGAAACTCCAAGGCAACACCATCCTCATCACCGGTGGAAGCGGCGGCATCGGCTTCGAGCTCGCGTCGCAGCTCCTCCGTCGCGGCAACACGGTCATCGTGACAGGCCGCGACCAGGGCGCGCTCGACGCCGCGCGGCGGAGGCTGCCTGGGCTACGGACCCTCCAGAGCGACGTGCGAGACCCCCACGCGATCGCGGCCCTCCACGAGCGCGTGATGAAGGACTTCCCCGCGATGAACGTCCTCATCAACAACGCAGGGATCATGCGCAAGGTCAACCTGCAGACCTTCGGGGCCGATCTCCAGGGCATCACGGAGGAGATCGAGATCAACCTGAGCGGCTCGATCCGGATGGTGATGCAGTTTCTCCCGCACCTCAAGGCCCAGGCACGCGCGGCGATCGTCAACGTGTCGTCGGGGCTCGCCTTCAACCCTTACCCGATCGCCCCGATCTACGGCGCGACGAAGGCGGGGATCCACTCGTTCACGCAGTCGCTGCGCGTCCAGCTCAAGCAGACGAACGTCAGGGTCTTCGAGCTGGCACCTCCGGCGGTGGACACGCCCCTGAACCACACGTTCGCCGACGAGCTCCGGGGCACGCCGCTCATGAGCGTCGCGAAGCTCGTCGACGAGACCCTGAAGGGGCTCGAGAGAGACCGCCCGGAGATCCGCGTCGGCTTCGCGAACGTCTCCAAGCTCATGAGCCGCATCGCGCCGGGCTTCATCCTCAAGCAGCTCAGCAAGCCGGTCGATCAGATGCTCGCGCAGATGAAGCAGCTGAGCAGCTAGAAACCCATGGATGGATGCCGCGCGGGGCAGGCGGGACGAGGAGTCCTCGCCGGCGCTGCGCAAGCCTGGTTCATCGGCCGCCGTGTCACAAAGGGCCGGGAAGGAGCGCGCGATGGTGACGGAAGCACGAGGCGGCCGAGAGGGCCGCTCCTCGACATCGAAAGAACCCTACGCGGCGGGCGTCGTGACCTCCAGGGACGGCACCACGATCGGCTACCGCCAGATCGGCCGAGGTCCCGGCGTCATCCTGGTGCAAGGCGCGATGGGGACCGCCGCCAACTACGACCAGCTCGCGAGGGCCCTGGCCAACGACTTCACGGTCTACCTCCCTGACCGGCGGGGGCGGGGCATGAGCCCGCGGGAGTACGACGCCGGGCACTCCATCGAGAGAGAGGTCGAGGATCTCGATGGCCTCCTCTCACGAAGCGGCGCAGAGCTCGTGTTCGGGCTCAGCTCGGGAGCGATCATCACGCTCGAGGCCGCGCGCGCCTTGCCCTCCGTCCGCAAGGCGGCGGTCTACGAGCCCCCGTTTTATCTCGAGGGAGTGCCCCTCGATGAGATCGCTCGCTTCAACGACGAGATCCGCCGCGGGCAGCTGGCCTCGGCGCTCGTCACGGTGAGCCACATCGTGCGTCTCGCCCCGGGGTTCCTCGCCGCGGTCCCGCGCCCGCTGCTCGCGCTGGCGACGAAAGGATTTCTCCGCCTGGACGACAGGAGGGGCTCGGGGCAGTACGCGCCGGTGCGCGAGCTGCTCCCGGCGATGCGCTTCGATTTCAAGATGGTCGTCGACAGGGGAGGAAGCATCACCTCGTTCAAGGCCGTCGACGCCGAGATCCTCCTGCTCGGAGGCACGAAGAGCCCAAGGTACCTGAAGAACGCCCTCGATGCGCTGGAGACGATCCTCCCCAGGGTCCAGCGGACAGAGCTCGAAGGCGTCGGTCACGAGGCTCCCTGGAACGCCGATCGGGGAGGGAGCCCCGAGCTCGTCGCGCGATCCCTGCGCGGGTTTTTCAGGGAAGACCGCGTCTGAGCTCAGCGACGCCGCCTGTTCGCGTCGCGGATCCGTCGGTCTGCTCGGGATCGAGCGGCGGCGGGAGCGTCACGCCCAGCATCTCGGCCACCGAGGGCCACCGTCCGGCGCTGCGGGGCCCGGCGTCGCCCCCGGCGCCGATCCGTGCCAGGATGCGGCCGGGTCGTCGCATGGGAAACCACCTGGAGCGGGTCGTCGGGGTGCTCAACGGCGTCCTCGGCGACTACCTGAAGCGGACCAGCAACGGACTCGCGACCGCGATGCAGCTCGTCCGGGACGGGCACCCCGTGCCGATGGCCAGGGCATTTCCCGCGGCCGCCTCTGCCCAGGCCATGCCCCGCGTCGTCGTGCTCGTGCACGGGCTGATGAGCACCGAGGAAGTCTGGACGATGCCGGACGGCGAGACGTACGGATCGCTCCTTGCGCGCGACCTCGGCTACACGCCGTTTTACGTGCGGTACAACAGCGGCCTCCGTGTCTCCGAGAACGGCGAAGCTTTGGATGCCCTCCTCGAACAGCTCGTCTGCGCCTATCCTGTTGCGGTGGAGGAGCTGGCCCTCATCGGCCACAGCATGGGCGGCCTCGTCGCGCGCAGCGCCGCGCACACGGCGAGCGACAAGGATCGACGGTGGCTGCCCCTCGTCAAGCGGGCCTTCTATCTCGGCACACCGCACCTCGGCGCCCCGCTGGAGCGCTTTGGCAACGTGGTCACGTGGGCGCTCGCGAGCATCGACAATCCGTACACGAAGCTCATCGCCGACATCGTCGACCTCCGCAGCGGCGGGATGAAAGACCTGGCGTATGCCAATCTCCGCCGCGAGGACTGGGAGGGCGCCAGCGCGAACGCCCTGCTCCAGAATCGCCGCCATCCCGTGCCCCTGCTCCCCCACATTCGCCATCATCTCATCGCCGGCGCGCTCACGGCCGACCCGAGGCTCTCCCTCCTGTTCGGGGACGCGATGGTCTCGCTGCGGAGCGCCACGGGGCGGGCGGTCGCCGAGGACCGGTGCTCGCCCTTCCCTCAAGAGCACGCGCGGATCATGCCGTCGCTCGGGCACCTGCGCCTGGCTCACGACCCGGGCGTCTACGCGCAGATCCGCGCGTGGTGCGAGGAGGCGGTGTGATGGACCGGTGGCGCGGCTTGAAGGACCTGGTAGAGGACGCGGTCGACCACGGCTCCCGGCGCGTGGAGCGCCTCCAGAAGCACGCGGCGAAGCTGCCCTTCGACCTGCTGGAGCAGATCCCCCCGATCAAGGCGCCCGTGAGGGGGATCCGGCTCATCCACGATACGACGCTGTCCGGCGTCCACGGGGCGATCCGCCTCGTCAACCGCGCCGTGGGAGGCGCGGTGGATGTGGTCCTCTTTCTCGTGGAGCAGAAGGCACGGTCGGGGGAGGCGCCGGCCGGTAGCGCGGACGCCACGCCGGACGCGCCCTCCGGGAGCTCGGACGGAGACGTCAAGCCCGGCGCGTGATCGCCGCGCTGCCCGCCTGCGCTGGGCGCGTGATCGCCGCGCTGCCCGCCTGTGCTCCCTGCGCGTTCCGGCGCGCGCGGTCGCGTGGGCCGCTCGGTAGAATCACCACCTCGACCTCGCGAGGCGGGGACGATACGCCCCGCATGCTCCGCCCCTGCGCCTCACGGCGGCGGCGCTCGTCGCGGTTGGCGTCGCCGATGAGCCCCAGGACCGCCTCGGTATCGACCCGCCTCGAAGACGCCCGGAAACGGCCGCTCAGCCGCGTCTCGGGCGTGAGCTGGCTGCACGCGTAGAGCTCCCACATCTCCTGCGCGTAAGGGCGGGGCTGTCGGTTGGGAGCGAACCGAGAGAGGAAGCGCTGGAGGTTGTCGACGTCGCGCAGCAGCAGCTTTCTCGCGTTCTGATTGCTGGAAGCGTCCACCGCCTGCGGGAAATCGATGACGACCGGCCCGTCCGCCCCCATCAGCACGTTGAAGTCGGACAGATCGCCGTGCACGACCCCGGCGCTCAGCATCCGGACCGCTTCTTCCAGCAGTCGGTCGAAGACCCTCACCGCCTCGTCGGGGTTCAGTCTCACCTCGGCGAGCCGCGGGGCCGGGCTGCCGTCGGCGCCGGTGATGAGCTCCATGATCAGCACACCGTCGATGAAATGGTGAGGTATCGGGACGCGCACCCCCGCGCTGTGCAGGCGGAAGATCATGTCCACCTCGGTCGATCTCCAGGCGGCTTCGTCCTGCGCACGACCATGGCGCGAGCGCTTGTTGATCGCGCGCTGATCGCGGCTGTTGCGCACCTTGCGCCCCTCCGTGTACTCCGCGCGGTTCTTGAAGGTCCGGTCGTGCGCCTCTTTGTAGACCTTGGCCACCCGAAGCTCGCCGCCGGAGCGCACCAGGAAGACCTCCGCTTCCTTGCCGCTCATCAGCGGGCGCACGACCTCCTCGATGAGCCCTTCGTCGGCCAGAGACATCAGGCTGCTGGGAATTCGCATCTCGTTCTTGCTTCTCCGCCGGGGATCGTTCGCCGCCTTCTAGCCACACGATCTGGGGCGCCGCAACTGGATTGGCCTTCCCCGCTCCCGCGGACACTCCGGACGACGCCAGGGAGCAGGAATGGGACGGCGAAAGAGGAGGGCGTTCCCACGAAGAGCGCTCGGCCGGCCGGAGCTGGGCTACCGTGATCGCCATGAACCTCGCCGGAATCGCCCACATCCAGCTCTCGGTCACGGACTTCCCGCGCAGCCGCGCGTTCTACCGCGCGCTGTGCGAGCACTTCGAGATGCAGTGCCAGTACGACGATCCGGGCAGCGAGGACGAACGACCAACACTTTATTACATCGGCGGCAAGACCGGCCTGTTGATTCGCCCCGTGAACCCGGAGCACGCCGGCGCCCGCTTTCACCAGTACAAGCCCGGGCTGCACCACCTGTGCTTCCGCGCCCGCAGCCGCGAGGATATCGACGCATTTTACGAGTTCTTCGAGAGCACGCTGGCCGCGCTCGGCGGCAAGCTCGTGCACGCGCCGCAGGACGGTGCGTGGGCGGCAGGCTACTACTCGATCGTGTTCGAGGATCCGGACGGCATCCGGCTCGAGATCAACCACGTCCCCGGCAAGGGCAACCTGTCCGAGGGCGTCGAGCTCCCGTTGCCCGCGCGCGTCCCGGGGGGCGTGCCCGAGCAAGCGTGAGGCGGCGCCGTCTTCTCCTCTCCGCCTTCATCAGGCGACGAGCGCATCGCCTCGCGCGCTGCGGAGCTCCGCGGACGCCCCCTCCGCCTCGTTCGGCTACGGCGGAGGTGCCGTCTCCGCCTCGTCCTGCGGGGGGCCCTCCAGCTTGATCTGCACCTTCACCTTCCGCTTCTCTCCGTCTCCCTCGATCTGCACGTCGACCTTCCCATCGACCCCTTGCGCCGCGAGCTGCTCCATCACCTGCCGCCGCGCCGCCTCCACGTCGTCCTTGTCGAGCACGTCCAGATCGAGCAGCTCGTGCCCGAGCTTTGCTCCCAGCGTCCCGCGCACGGTCCCCGCCAGCACGTCCTCCCGGATCTCCGCGCCGGCGAGCGCCGGGAACGCCGCCCGGATCCGCTCGGCCACGTCGCCCTCCGGCACCTCGTCGCCCCACACATCGAGCGTCAGCGTCGTCGCCCCGCCGCCGCGCCGCCCCCGCACCAGGACGCGCGCCCTCCGCTCCGTCTTCCCCTCGCCGCGCACGGCCGCCATGAGCGCCTCGGGCTCGGGCAGCTCCGCGCCGTCCGCCACCTGGATGCTGATGCTCCGTCCCACGGGCACCTCCACGTCCGCGGGCGCCACGCACGCCGCCGCCCCGCACACCGCTGCCGCCGCCGCCACCACCAGCGCCTTGCGCAACCAGAGCCGCTTCATCGGGACCACCTCCTGCTCGGGGTAGAGCTGCCCGAACGCCGCCATCAGCTCGCCTTCGAGCTCGCGCGCGTGTTCTGGCCTGAGCGGCGCCGGCTCCCCGAACAGCCGGCGCAGCTTTCGTCGCACCTCAAAGCCCAGCATTGGAAACACCCTCTCCGCGGGACTCGCCCGCGTCCTGCTCGGCGCGCGCCTCGAGCCGCGCCTTGAGCTCGCGCAGCGCCCGCGACGCCCGCTGCTTCACCGCGTCCGCGCGGAGCCCGAGCAGCTCCGCGATCTCCTGGTGTTTCAGCCCGTCGCCGTACCGCAGCGCCAGCACCTCCCTCGCCTCCGCCCCGAGCGCCTCCAGCGCGTCCCTGACCGCGCGGAGCTCCTCGCCCCGCACGAGCGCGTCGAGCGGCGTCCCCGCCTCGTCCGCGAGCACGCCCGCGAGATCGTCGATCGGCGCCTCGTGCCGCGCCGCCCGCGCGTGGTCGATGACCAGGTTCCTGGCCATGGCCAGCACGAACATCCGCGGCGTCCCCTTGCGCCGGTCGAACTCTCCCAGCCGCTCCAGCAGCCTGTGGAAGACCCGCGCGACGAGATCCTCCGCGTCCTCCCGCCGGCCCACGCGTCGCGAAACGAAGCGCGCCACCGGGTCGTACAGCTCCTGGTAGAGCGCCCGGAACGCGCCGCGATCGCCGCGCCGGGACGCCTCGATCAGCTCGCAGAGGTGGTCATCGCGGGAGGGCCAGAGGAAGCTCATCGCGGGGCTCACCCTCCTCTACGGCAGAGGCGCCAGAAGGTGACAGGCGAGCGGTCGATTCGTCGGGGGCCCTGGGCGACCGCCCGGCGACGGCGCGCCAGCAAGGCCTTGATGGTCTGGCTCGCCCGTTCGGGATCGAGCGCGTCGACGAGCGGCATGACGAGCATCCCGTCGGCGCTCGGCAAGATCGGCGTCGCGAGCTCCCGGGCGAGCGGATCTCTCGATCCAGGGGGCCCGAGAATAAGGCCCTTTCGCGTCGCCGTGCTTCAGGTGTCGAGCACCGTCCAGTTCTGCTCCGCCGCCCACGTCGAGAACGAATGCCACCCGACTTCGGGGTAATCGCGCCGGAGCCGGACGATGTCGGCCGAGAAGCCGGCGCGCTCGTACCACGAGAACATGCTCGCCATGCCCTCGCTGCCCGCGCGCACGGCGTCGAGCGGGAGCTCCACGTACTGGATCTTCTTGCCGGACGCGCGGGTGATCGCCTCCGCTGCGTCCAGCGCGCAGACCTCGTCCGAGGCGATGTCGATTCGCGCGCCGAGGAACGGCTCGCGTTGCTCGAGCACCAGGGCGGTGAACACGGCGATGTCGGCGACCGCGATCTGCTGGAGCGTCCGCGTCCCTGACATGGCGATGAGGAGCCTGCCCTCGCAGAGGCCGGGCAGGAGAAAGACGCGCAAGAAGTTCTCCATGAAGAACGCCGGGCCGATGATAGTGAAGGGAACGTCGAGCGAGCGCAGGTGCCCCTCCACCTGGAACTTGCTGTCGAAGAGCGGCACGCCCGTGCCACGATCGGCGCTCGCGACGGACGAGTAGACGACGTGCCCGACCCTGGCGGCCTTGGCGGCATCGAGCACCGCGCGCGCCTGCCGGATCTCCAGGCCGGCCCCCGCCTCGGACGGGGCCATCGCGAACACGGCGTCACAACCTGCTGCAGCGCGCTCGATCGACCCCTGATCGTCGAAGGACCCTAGCGTGAGCTCCGCACCGAGCTGGCGGAGCTGCGAGACCTGGGGGCCATCGGCTCTCCTCGTGAACGCACGCACATGGTGCCCTCTGGCGAGGAGGGTTCGAGCGACAGCGCCGCCCTGCCACCCGCTCGCCCCCGTGACGAGCACGGTCAGCCCAGTCCGGTTCCAAGCCACCTCATTCACCTCCATGATCATGCGCCTGAGTGGCCTTGCGGGTAAGAGCCAGCGCAGCCACGCCGTCGAGGAACTCCCACAGCGCGGCCCATTGCGCGATCGCTCCGCGCCATGTGGCTTCGAGCGATGGGCCGCGCTCCGTGACCAGCGCCGCGAGCACGCCGGAATCCTCGGCGTGATCGACCTCGAGCACCTCGTGAATGGCCAGCCAGGCGAGCGCGTCCGACGAGATCGCATTCTGGCGTCGGATCTCGTCGCCCAGGCAGCGATCCATCTTCTTCGCGAAGATCTCTGCGACGATCAGCGCGCCCACGGCCTCGTAGGGATCTGCAGCCTCGAACAGGGCCGTGGATCGCTCGCCGAGGCGTTTTCCGGGCCTGAGCACGTCGCCTCGGACGTCGCTCGGACGCCAACCATCGAGGCCAGTCACGAACCGATCCAGGAGATCACTGTGGATCTTCTTGCAATCGCCGTTCCCCAGCTCGTCGTTCAACTGCTTCGCCATGAGCGAGGCGATGCGGCGATCGTCGATGCGGGCGATCGTCTGGGCGAGCCAGCGGACGAAATGAGGGGAGATGCCGGCATGGGTGTTCGCCACCAAAAACCAGATCGCCCGCAGATCGACGGGGTTCTCCCTGAGCGACACGAACAGCGGGTGCGCCGAGACGTCCCGCGCCTCGTATTCGTCGACGATGTGTGTCGCCGGTAAAAGAGCTGTATCCTCGCTACGCATTTCAATTGCACTGGTCACGTTTAGGCTCTCCTTGTTGCATCAGAGCGGTGCTCAGACGAGCGTGATGCGAGCGCACCAGGTGCGCCGAGATGAGCCACCTGGGTGCTCTCGGCGTTCTTGGCGGCCCATTTCATTCGGGTGGCCTCACCAGACGCGGGCGAGCCCTGCTCTGGATCCGCTCAGGGCTGGAGGCCCGCTCGACCACCCAGTGGCGATCGGACACCTGGGCGATGTCGACCTCAGCGAGCCCTGCGCTTCGGCAGCAGGCGCGGACCTCGTCCAGCGTCAGCGCTGCGTGAAGCGAGTTCCGGAACAGCGCGCGCTGGTAGGCCGTGTCGCCGCCGGCATAGCGCTCGACGAGGGCATCGAGGTCCCTGAGGGTGGTCGGTCGCAGCAGATCCTTGATCAGGATGGCCGCGCCTCGCCTGCCCACGCGCTGCGCCTCTGCGAACAAGATGGTCGGGTCCGCCAGGTGATGAGCCAGGCTGTTCGACACCACGGCGTCGAAGGCGCGCTCGGGGAACCCCGTGGCCTTCGCGTCGCCGCGCGCGACGTGGATGCGGTGCCGCGCAGGCGACGCACCAGCGCGCCGCCGCGCGATCGCGAGCATCGCCTCGGCCAGGTCGATCGCCGTGACGTCGAGGCTCGACAGCTCGGCGATGCGGATCGCGATGTCGCCGGGCCCGGTGCCGATGTCGATCAGCCGGCCCTGGGCGGGGGCGAGTTCGACGGCGCGCCGCGCGAACGCCTCGTTGACGACGTCATTGGAGATCGCCGCGTACTCGGCGGCGTCCTCCTCGGTGTCCATCGCTTCTGGTTCCAGGATTCGAGGTAGCATCACAGGTGCTCCGTCGAGCGTCGGGACGCCATGCGGGACTCGTAGCCGGTGAGGACATGGTGGAAGACGTCGTAGTCGCTGGCGACGAAATACATGGATTGCATGCTGGAAAACTCGATGTCATATCCGATGACATCCATCGAGTACGGGCGGATCTGCGCGTCGCCCCTACACGCGAGGCGGCCCTCTCGGTGCGACGAGAGCAGCGCTGCGCCGAACAGCCGGAACTCGTCGGCCGTGCCGATGAGGCCGAACTCGACGCTCCATAAGAAGATTCGGTTGAGCTCGGTCTGCTCCGAGGGATTCGCGCTCGCGGCGATCCCGGCGCGGCGGGCCGACGCCTCTGCCAAAGCGATCTCCTCCGGCGACGCCGACTGGCTCATCAGCGTGGACATCTGCCGGTTCGCCTCGTAGAGCCAGCGGTCGTGGTCGTTTCCTCCGGCCACGATCATCATCTGCGCGAGGCGTTGCAGGTAGGTGCGGTACGCTGCGCAGAACAACATCGGCAGGTGTCCCAGCACGTCGTGCACGAAGTCGGGCGCCGGCGCGTGATCGATGTGGTGCTCGCTGCGCATGAAGGTGGCGATCGGAAAAACTCTCCTCGCGAGGAGAGTGGCGTATACGCGCGATGGGACATAGCCGTCCACGCAGATCGCCATCCACCCGATTTCCTCTACGCGGCGGCTGATCTCCTGGATGGACGGGACTCGGCGGGGATCCAGGTCGAGGCGAGCGAACCCCGTCAGATACCCCGGATCGACGTGGTCCCTCAGCTCGTCGAGCATCGCCTTGTGAGCTTCCATCGTTTGCTGCCATACGCGGGAGGCTCCGCGGTCGTCGCCGAGCGTGTGGTGCGGAGCGATGTACCTGCTCACGTCCGGTGTTATCGAGTCCGAGATGAGTCTCTGACACTGGGTGGACATGAAACTCCTTGGAGCGCCTCACGAGACCTACGGCCACCGGCCGGGTCCGGTCTCGTTCGGCTCTCTGGAGTCGACGGTATGGGCAATCCGTCATGGGAGGATCTTAGAGTTCCTTAGTTTGTCTCAGGCTTTGCGTGGGTGGAAGCTCAGCGAGAGCGAGGGCTCCAGCACATACCCTCTCTCGGCGGTATGCAGCATCTCGCCGAGGCCCAGGCTGCGCAGCACCGCGATCGTGTTGTAGAGGCGGTTCATCGCCGCGCCGGCGAGGATCCGCTCGTCCGGCCAGCCGACATCGATCAGCGCCGACGTTGCGACGGGCTGCCCCGGTGCCGTGTCCAGCTGCTCCACCAGGCGAAGGAGCACCCGTCGCATGGCGTGGCGCCGCCGCATGCTCACCCTCGCCCTGCCGTGTGCGCGGAACCACATGCCGTCGGGACCCAGCTCGAGATCTGCGGTCTGCTCGGCTGCCGGCGCCCCCGGTGCGCGTCCGTTGACGCGAGGAGTCTTGTCTGTGTCCTCGGCTTCGACATCCGATCCGGTGGGGCGGGCCGCCGGCGAGCCTTTGCCCTCGCGCAGCTGCGCGAGGCGAGTAAAGCGCTGGTGAGCTCCCCGATGGTGCGCCCGAGCATCGACTTCCTGCCCGCTGGCGCAGGCTTTTCGGGCGCGAGTGAGCTCGAGTAGGCCGTCGAGCAGCTCGGCAAGCACGCCAGAACGTACGACGTCGGCCTGCTCCTCGGCCAGGCGCCTCGCGTGCTCCAGGTGCCCCTCGGCGAGGGAGAAGCGGTCCTGGGCTACTTCGACGAGGCCGCGGGTGGCCGCGCTGACGACCTCCATGTAACCTCGGCACCACCCCGCGAGGTCGGACGCGCTGTCGCGGAGGAGCGCCGTGCACCCCGGCAGGTCGGCCGCCCGAATGCTCTCGCGGTCGTGGTGCTCGGCTTCGAGCTGAACGAAGGTAGAGAGATCGGCGAGCTGAAGCGCGACCTCGCAGCCCTGCAGCGTGAGGTCGAGCGCTCGCGCGAGGCTCTCGCGGGAGGTGGCCTGCTTACATCTCTGGTCCGCGCTCTCGGGCGTCCCGATCGACGAATGGAGATGCGCATGGGTATACGAATGGCCAGCGTCGCGGAGCGCGATCCGAGGATCGCGCTCCGCCATCTCCGCTGTCCAGGCATCCGAGGTGGCGGCGCAGGTCACCATGTCGGTGGGACGCACATCGTCTACATCGCGTGCCAGGTGAGTCTCTTGGCTCGTGTGGCGTTTGCTCGCATCCGCTTGCTGCTGGCCTCGACGGGTATGCTTCGGCACGAAGGTCTCCTGGAGTGGCGCGGCGCAAGAGCGCGTGTCCGCGTCAATGGCCGTTGTCTCGCAGCCCTATCCCCCCAGCCAAGGGCATCGCGATCGCTCGCGTGGCGCCGGTTACCTGATTCCATCGCAACAATGGAGAAGCGATGGCGACGAGGGTGGAGTCTGCGGAGCGGGTCGAGCGATGAGAACGGAGCGGGCTGAGTGCCGAGAAGTTCTCGCGGCGCGAGGGGTACAACCCAAAGCAGCGTGCTCATCCAGTCAAGGACGTCTTATTCTCCGATGTTGGCGGGCGCGCCATGTATTGCGGATCAGGAGCAAACGGCGACGTACTCGCCGCGCAAGCACGCGAGCGTTTCACATGCCGTCACGTGAAGCCTGAAGTGCCCAGTTGCGTGGTCGCATCCCGTCGAAGTCTTCCCCTCGCCGACAAGGCGCAGATCGCACCGCTTTCAGTGAGGACAGGAGCGCTCGGCGTCGGTACGCGGACCTTCAGCTGGTCGCTGACGAGCGTCTATTCGCGAGCGCGTTCTCGCGCCGCTCGCGGAGTGACTCCGACGGACCCTTCTCTCGGCCGCGGCGAACCTCACGCTCCATGGCCGGCATCTTCTCGCTCTCGCGCCGGTAAACACGGTGCTTGAGCTCGGTGAACTCGGCCTTGACCTGCTCCAGGGCGGTCTTCATGTGGAGCGCGTAGCCGCGCCAGCCACGCTCGTGATCGCTGTCGTCACGGCCGGATCGCTGCCCGGCGGGGTCGCTGCGCTCGTGGTCGGCGGGTGGCGTGCCCGCTCAGCGGAGCGGCCCGGGGTCCGCCGCGGCGCGCTTCGCGCGGAGCTCCGCGAGCGTCCACTGCGCCACGCCGCGCGCCCCCTCGATCGTGAAATGCACGCCGTCGGGCCGGATCGCCCCGTCCTCGTACATGCGCCGGCACTCGCCCCCGGGGCAGATGTTCTCCTGGAGGTCGAGGAGCGCGACGTCGGGCAGCGCCGCGACGACCTTCCGGATCGAGCGGTTGATGCACGTCACCTGCTCGCGGACGTCCTTCGTGTCCCAGTCGCCGAGCGCGTAGGGGACGGTCGCCATCCAGACGCGCCCGTGCGGGTTCCGGAGCTTGTCGAGGTTCGTGACGAGGTTCGTCTCGAAGCGCTCGTGCCACGCCGGCTTGCACGCCTTCGTCCACTCGTCGTTCACCGTGATGCCGTGCATGAAGGCGCCGCCGAGGTAGAGGACCGCGGCGTCGGGCTTCGCCTGCGCGAGGAGCGCGGGCCACTCGGTCATGCCGCAGAGGTCCGCCATGATGGTGCAGCCGTCCCGCCCGTGGAGGTCCACCGCGAGCCCGCGCTCCTGCAGGCCGCGGAGCGCCCAGCCGAGCGTGTTCGCTGTCGAGTCGCCGACGACGACGACGCGGAACGTGACGTCGTCCTTCACGACGGCGGTGACGAGCGCGTCGACCATCGCGGAGCCCTTCGGCGCCTCGCCGTCCTGCGCGTGGGTCGCGCGCACGGCGATGAGCAGGCCGAGCGTGACGCCGGCCGGCACCGCCCAGAACGAGCGCCCCTTCGGCAGCCCGCGCTCGCGGATCGGCTTCTCGAGGAAGCGGTAGGAGGCGAGCGCGACCGCGAAGGTTACCGCGAAGCGGAGCGCGGTGAGGGCGGGGCCGTGCAGGCGATCGCTCGACACGAACACGTGCACCGGCCAGTGCCAGAGGTAGACGCCGTAGCTGATGGTGCCGACCCACGCGAGCGGGCGCCACGCGAGCGCGCGCGCGACGAGGCTCCGCGAGCCCTGCACGGCGCACGCGATGAGGACGAGGGCCCCGAGCTCCGTGAGCCAGAACCCGCCGTGGTAGAGGAGCCACGACTGGCCGTCGAACACGGACCACGCGATGGCGAGGCCGACCGCCGAGGCGACGCCGGCGCCGTCGAGGAGGCGCACCGCGCCCGCGGAGAGCGCGGCGCGCGGCGTGAGCACCGTCGCGAGCGCGGCGCCGAGCAGGATGCCGGAGGCGCGCGTGTCCGTGCCCATGTACACGCGCGTCGTGCTCTCCGGCGCGAAGAGGGCGAGCATCGCGATCGCGGAGAGCGCGGCCAGCGCCAGCGTCAGGACGAGCACGCCGCGGCGCGACCACCGCGAGAGCACGAAGACGATGACGAGCGGCCAGACGACGTAGAACTGCTCCTCGATCGCCAGGCTCCACGTGTGCTCGAGCGGCGAGCGCGACGTGAAGATCTCCCAGTAGCTCCTGTGCGCGTAGATGGCGCGCCAGTTCGCGACGTAGCCGAGCGTCGCGAGCACGTCGGCGCGGAGGCCGCCGAGCGCGCTCGGCGGCCCGAAGAGGCGCCCGTGGAGCACGACCACCGGGACGAGCGCGAGGAGCGCCGGGAGGAGCCGGCGCGCGCGGCGGATCCAGAAGTCCTTGAGCGAGATCGCGCCGCGCGCCTCGTGCTCCGCGAGGAGGAGCGACGTGATGAGGTAGCCCGAGAGGACGAAGAAGAGATCGACGCCGAGGAAGCCGCCGCGCAGCATCCCGTTCGCGTGGAAGAAGAGGACGCCGAGCAGGGCGAGCCCGCGCAGCCCGTCGAGCGCGGGCAGGTGAGGGAAGAGCGGGCGGCGGGCGGGAGTGTCCACGAGGCGAGGGGCGAGACTATCAAAACGCCCGGGCGGCGCCTCCCATGCCGCGCGCTCGCGCCGCGCGGAACGCGGAACGCGCCGTGGTCGAGGTTACCCGTCAGTCGTGATCCCCCTTCTTCCGGCGGCTCCTCACGCGGCCGATGGGGGAGCGCGCCCGACCGCGCTGACGGCCGCCCTCGCGCTCACTCGTAGTCGCGCCGCAGCTCTTCGTAGAACGCGTCGCTCATGAGGTAGTCGGCCCACCACTGCTCGACCGGCGTCACGCCCCGGCGCTGCTGGAAGAGCACCAGATCGTCCAGCTCGCCGTCGTACCAGCCCCACAGAAACCGGGCTCGCAGCACGTCCACGTTTCGCATGCGGAGCTCGGCCACCGCGTCCTCGAGCGACTCGTCGTCGAACTCGTCGACCAGCGCCTCCGCCTCGTCGATGATCTCGCCGAGGTAGGCCAGCCCCTTCTTGGTGAGCTCGAACCGCGCCTTGCGGCGGTTGACCTCGACGAGGTCCGCGTTCACGAGCTCCTGCAGGACGTCCTCCAGCGGGCTCAGCTCGGACGGGAGCACGAGGGGCATCTCCATGCCTCCATCGGCGGGCTTCAGGTCCATCTTCTTCAGCACGTAGATGCCGGCATAGACCAGCTTCTGCTCGCGCGACACGATCGGCTGTTTGCGTCCTTCGAACATCGTCTCACTCCGCGATGCGCCAGGCCTCCGCCTCGAGGCGGATGTGCCGGCGACCGTCTGCGTCGGTGTCGAGCCACGCGTCGACGTCGCCGTCGGCATAATACACGGGTGTGCGCCCCGCCGCCTCCGGCCGCCGGATGCGCGCGGCGTGGGGGTTGCACATGGCGAGCACGATGGCGCGCTCGCCCGAGTGCGCGGCCGGCAGCCAGCGCTCGAGGAACGCCGACAGGAGCACGGTCACCGAGTAGTCCTCGGCGACCTCCTCGACGAAGAACTCGAGCTCCACGTCGTCGGACAGCGCCTCCGGCTCGTCCGCGGAGTGCACCGCCACGACCAGCGCGTCGGTCACCAGGAGCGGCCCGCGACCCGCGCGGCCATCCAGCCAGAGCGCGTCCACCCGGCACCAGCCGAACTGCGTGGACTCCACGTCCGGCTCGTCGCGGTGCTGTTCGAGGTTCAGCAGCTCCAGCGCGGGACGGCAGCGGAACGGGAGCTCGGAGATGCTTCGCAGGGGCTGCATCGCGGCCGGCGCGCGGCTACGCGACCAGGCGCTCGGGCCTGCGGCCGCGCTCGCTGCGGCGGACGCCGAAGCGCGAGCCGGCGCCGGACTTGCCGCTGCCGAAGCGGCTGCCGCCAGCGTTGTTGTAGCGCCGCCCTGTCTGCGACGACTTGCTGCTGTCGACGCTGGACGGGTTCGAGGCGCGGTAGGCGTCGCGCTGGGATCGCAGATCGGGCGCGCGGCCGGGCGGCGTGGTGTACGGCTGCGTGTACACCGGCACGTAGTTCGGGCGCAGCGCCGACGACACCATGGCGCCGAGGAGCATGCCCGACGCCAGGCTCATCACCGGCGAGTGGTAGTACCCGTAGGGGCCGAACCCGGACGTCTGGATCTGCGCGGCGCCTTCGCCCGAGACGTCACGGCGGATCGTGAACACCTTCTCGGGGTCCTGCACGCCGCCGTCGCTGTTCTTGTCGAAGAACCCGGTGACGACCTGCGTCTTGGCGTCCAGGTCCTGCACGGCGACGCTGATGACCTCGCTCCCCTGGTAGATCTCGTTGACGCGCCGCTCGAAGTCCTCGGGCCCCTCGGCCGCCTTGAAGGCTTCGTTGACCTTGTCGAAGTCGAGCTCGACGGTGGTATTCTCGGTGGTCGCCCAGCGCTCCTTGGACCGCCCGCCGCTGCCGCTGGAATCGCAGCCGGCGGTCGCGAGGGCGAGGGCTGTCAGGAGCACGACGGGCAGGGTGGTGGTCTTCGTCATCATCTGGAGGGATCTGTCTGGTGCTGCTGGAGGATTCTGTCAAGCAGGCGCCGAGCCCAGCACCGGGAGCCCGCAGGCGCCGGAAGAGAACCTGCGCACGAGGGGGCGCCGCGCAAGATACGCAAGATCATGGAGGGCGCGGCAAAATCATGGAGGGCGCGACGCGTCAGCGCGCGCCGGCCGGAGCGGCCCCTGGGGCCGCAGGGCGGCGGCAGCTCGGCCGAGCGCAGCCGCTCGGGCAGGGGTCGGGCCGCCGAGCGCGGGGGATTCAGGTCGTCTTCGGCTTGTGGGTGGCGAAGAAGAGGCCCGGCAAGACGAGCGCCGCGCCGAGCCAGTGGTAGAGGGCAAACGCCTCGCCGAGGAGCAGCCACGCCAGCACGGCGGTATAGACCGGTGAGAGGTAGAGCAGCAGGCCAGTGCGGCTGGGGCCGAGATGCTCGGTGATATAGCTGTACGTGGCATAGGCGCCGACGCCCGGCACCAGGACCAGCGTCAGCACGGTGGCGATGGTGCGCAGGTCGAAATGCGGCGCGCCGCGGCTGGCCAGCTCCCAGCCGAGCAGCGGCACAAGGAGGATCGCCCCGGCCAGCGCGATCGCGGTGAGCCGCGCCTGGACCCCCAGCGGATCGGGCCATCGCTTCAGCAGCACCGTGTAAAGCGCCCAGGAGATCGCGGCGCCGAGGATCATCAGGTCACCGGTGCTGAAGCTGAGCGAAAGCAGCGCCGCCGGGTCGCCGCGCAGCACGATGACCAGCACGCCGGTCAGCGCCAGCGCGGCGCCCAGGCCCTGGCGCCGGCTGAGCCGCTCTCCGAACATGGCCCGTGACAGCAGGATGATGATCACCGGCGAGACAGCGTAAATCAGGCCGATGTTGGTGGCCGTGGTGGTGGCGGCGCCGTGATAGACGCCGGCGCCGCAGATGCCCATGCCCAGCAGGCCGAGCAGGGCATATCGGGCCCAGTCGCGCCGCAGCGCGGCGCGGGCGCGCCACAGCTCGCGGCCGCAGAAGGGGAGCAGCACCAGCACGACGCCCGTCCAGCGCAGCTCCGCCAGCGCCACCGGCGGGATGAAATCGGCCGTGGCGCGGGCCAGCAGCATGTTGGCGGTGAACAGCGCCGGGGTGACGAACAGCAGGACCTGGGCGGTGCGCCGCTGGCGGGACTCGGCAAAGCCGAGAGAGCTGGAAGCCATTGGCGCCGACAGTAGGGGAGCGCCGCTACCCTGGCCAGGGCTCGTCGTCCCGCTGCGCCCCTCAGCGCTCTATCCCAACCCGCCTCGCTGCCTCCGCCGCTGTCGGCCAATACACCTCTTCCCGCGGGATCTCGAGCTCTCCGACACCCCGGCCGCGCAGCACCTCCCTCTGCTCCGCCACGAGCGCCGAGATGTCCTCCACGCCCACCGTCCACTCCTCGGCGAACCGCCGCAGCGTCGCGCCCCGCAGGCCGAGCTGGATCGCCCGCCGCGCGACCGGCGCGCCCGACGGATGGTGGTCCGGATCCCACTGGAGCCGCACGTCCGAGCGCTGGAGATCGCTCTTCCACGCCTCCTCGCTCGGGTAGAGCTCGGGCACGAAGCCCGACGGCACCGCGGCCGCCAGGATCGCGTCGAACCCCGCGCGCTGGATGCGGATGGCCAGCACCGCCTCCTGGTCGGGCTTCGTACCCCAGCCCGAGCGGAACATCATCCAGAGAAAGTTCGGCTTGATCCAGCTCATGCGGCCAAAGCTGAACTCCGGCCCTCCGAGCCGCTGGTGCAGGGCCGCGTGGCGCGCGATCGACGGGCGGTACGCCTGATAGACCACGATGGTCTCGGCGTCGAACTGCGCGAGGATGTGGCGTCCTGCCGAGGGCCAACGGGCGGCCTGCGCAGAATACGACTCGAGCTCCAGCTTCTTCATCACGCCTGCATCACTCCCTCCTCGTGCTCTCCTCGACCCACCCTGCCTCGTCCGAGCCGCAGTGTCACCGCGGCGCTCCTCTTGCTCCTCACTTCCTCCTGGGCCCTCTGGCGCCTGCGCGCCGACCCAATCAGGTATCAGGCGCAGTTTGTGCCGGCATGTGCCAGGTGGTGTCCGCCGTATCTACCCGTAATTGCTGACGAAATGTCTCGGCATGTCGAGTGCTTCTCCTGAGGCCATCGATCCGAACGACAGACGGACACGGAGACTCACATGCGATCATTCTACAGGGGTTGTACGCTTGTTTCTCTGCTGGCGCTAGGCGCCGGCTTCGCCGCCTGCTCGCACGGGAGCGGATCGGGCGGGCCCGCGCAGACGGGCCTGGCGCAGAGCGCCCTCACGCCCGCGACGAGCTGCGACGATGTCGAGGCGCTGCTCCGCGAACGGCTGAAGCAGAACATGATCAAGTCGGTCGACGTGGCGCGGAAGTCCGCCCTGCAGCAGCTCGAGGCGGGGTGCGACTGGTTCGGAGCGGACGGCGGGGTCGTCGCATCCGCCTCCTCCGGCTCCTCCTCCTCCACGGGAGGGCCCGTCTCGCCGCCGGCCGAGGAGTCAGGGGGCGGGGGTGTCGACGACGGGGCCGCCACGGAGTACTCGACGACGAACACGCAGGAAGCGGACGTCGACGAGGCCGACTTCATCAAGAACGACGGAGAGAACGTCTATATCCTGGCCCACGGGCAATTCCAGATCTTCGACGCGTGGCCCGCAGCCGACATCCACCGCGTCGCGTCGGTCGCGATCGAGGGGGAGCCGAAGAAGCTCTTCGTCCACGAGAAGCGCGCCCTCGTGTACTCGTCGCTGTCCCCGTCCTCGTCGCCTGACGGCGAGCTCCCTTATTACAGGGGTGAATGCACGTACGGATACGATTGCGAGTTCACGGGCGACGGCACGCCGCTCCTGGTCACCGAGCTCGACATCAGCGATCTCACGGCGCCGACCGTCGTGCGGACGCTGAAGTTCTCCGGATCGTTCCTCAACGCCCGGCGCATCGGGAGCGCCGTGCACACGGTCGTGGCCTCCCCCGAGCCGGTGGTGGAGGGACTCTCTACCTGGCCAGAGGGCATCGATGTCTGCACCCTGTCCGCGCAGGGGGTCAACCCGTCCACGGTGGCCGCCGTCAACAGCGCGTACGACAAGCTCGTGGAGAAGAACCTTGCCGTGATCGACGCGGCCCCGCTCGACATCCAGCTGCCCACCGTGGAGGACACGCTGTACCGGGACGGCGTGGCCTCGACGAGCAGCCACGCCCCGTTCGCGAGCTGCGAGAACTTCTACCTGTCGAACACGGGCGACGGGCAGAGCTTCCTCTCGGTCGTCTCGACAGAGCTCGGCGCCGAGGCGCTCGGCCAGACCACGATCGTGGGCAGGCCCGGCGCCGTCTACGCGACAGCGGACTCGCTCTACGTGGCGAGCCGGCACCAGTACGGCGAGACGTACGGCTGGTTCTACGACGACGGCGAGACGATGCCCGACGCGACGACCGTCCACAAGTTCGCGCTGAGCGAGCGCGCGGCGCCGAGCGCGTACCTGGGGAGCGGCGTCGTGAAGGGGCGCGTGCTCAACCAGTTCGCCCTCAGCGAGCACGAGGGGTATCTCCGCATCGCGACCACCACCGGGCACCTGCCCGACCCGGACACGCACAACACCGTCGCGTCGCTGAAGCAGGAGGGCGGCGCGCTCGTGGTCAAAGGGATGGTGGACCAGCTCGCTCCCGGCGAGGACATCCGATCCGCCCGCTTCTACGGCGACGTCGGGTTCGTCGTGACCTTCAAGAAGACCGACCCGCTCTACACCATCGACTTCTCGGACCCCGAGGCGCCGAGGGTGCGCGGCGAGCTGAAGATCCCCGGCTTCTCGACCTACATGCACAGGATCGACGAGGGGCACGTCATGAGCATCGGCTACGACGCCGACGACCAGGGCGACTTCGCGTGGTTCCAGGGGATCCTGCTCCAGATTTTCGACGTCACGGACCTCGACGCGCCGACGCTCACACACAAGGAGGTGATCGGGACGCGCGGCTCCGCGAGCGACGCCGCGACCAACCACCTCGCGTTCAACTACTTCACCCAGCGGGGGTTGCTCGGGATCCCCATGGTGATCTGCGAGGGCGGGAGCGGCGGCGACTTCGGCGACACGATGACGTTCAGCGGGCTGCTCGTCTACAAGGTGGATACCGGCGCGGGCTTCACGTCCGTCGGGGGCGTGCCCCACCCGCTGCCCGAGGCGAGCGCGGGCGGGAGCGGCGCGAGCTGCGGGAGCTGGTGGAGCAACGCGACGTCGTTCGTGAAGCGGAGCGTCTTCATGGAGGATCACGTCTACTCCGTCTCCGAGGACGAGATCCGGGTCGCCAACATCAGCGATCTCGCGACGCCGGAAGCCGTCGTGTCGCTCGTCCCCTGAGCGAGAGCCGCGGCGCGGCCGCGTGCTAGAGCTCCGCCATGGAAGCGCTGGACCTCCCCGCCGAGCAGCTGGCCTCGGCGGTCGGCGCGCGGCCCTTTCTGCTGCTCGCGCTGCTCTTGATCGGAACGGTGGGGGTGCTCCTCGGGCTCGTCGCCGTCGCGCGCTTCTCCGACCGCCACGCGCGGGCGCTGTGGGCGTGGGCCGTCCGGGCCTACGCCGCGGCGGCCGCGCACCCGGCCACGCGGCGCCTCTCGGCCCGGTTCCCCGCGGTCGCGCGGGTGCTGCGCGAGCTCTCCGCGGCCGAGTACCTCGTGATCCACCTCGGCCTCGGGCTGGCGCTCAGCATGGCCGCGCTCGTGTTCGTCGCGCTCGCGGAGGGGGTGCGCGAGGGCGAGCCGATCGTGGACGTCGATCTCGCGCTCGCGCGCGCGCTCCACGCGTCATCGAGCCGCGCCGGCGTGGCGGCGCTCCGCGCGTTCACCCTCCTCGGCAGCTTCTGGGCGCTCGCGCTGCTCGCGCTCGTCGTGGCCGCGGCGCTGCTGAGGCGGGGCCGGCGGGTCCTCGCGGTCGGGTGGCTCTTCGCGCTCGCCGGCGGCGGGCTCCTCAACTCCGCGCTCAAGGCCCTGTTCGCCCGGCCGCGGCCGACGTTCGCCGATCCGCTCGCGGTGGCCGCGGGGTGGAGCTTCCCGAGCGGGCACTCGATGGGCACGTTCGTCGCCTTTGGCATGCTCTCGTACCTGGGCCTCCTGCTCCTCCGGACGCTGCGCGCTCGCCTCGTGCTCGTCGCGCTCGCGCTCGGCTGGACCGTGGCGATGGGCTTCAGCCGCATGTACCTCGGCGTGCACTACCTGAGCGACGTGCTCGCGGGGTTCGCCGCAGGCACCGTGTGGCTGGCCGTCTGCATCTCGGGGATCGAGGTCGCGCGGCGCAGGCCAGGTCGGAACGACGGGCAGCCGCTGCCTTCCTGAGACGGCCAGTCGCCGATCGCCGGGTGAGCGGCGGCTGGCCCGCGTACACCTCGCCGCCGCCGCCCTGATCCGCGGCGCGCCCGGCGATGTCAAGATCGAACTCCGGCCGTGCTCGATTCGACATCAAGCCGCGAGCTCGTCGGCAGAAGCCGAGTTGAGTCACGGTGGAAATAGATATTATTATCGGAATTTGCGCCGAGACCAAGGTGGAGACCAGAGCGCAGCGCCGAGGTGGACGCCTGGGCGCAGAACCACGTCGGCTACCGGCGGTGAGCAGGATGATGAGCAGGACGAAGCGCTGCGCCGAGCACAGCGGCGCCGCCAATTTCGCCTGGAGCCGGGGTGCACTTTTACGATAAAGTGTGTCTAGCGCCGTTTGCTCGGGAAGAGCGCAACGTGCGTTATCGAGGTGGCCGTGGGGTTAAGGACTTCTTATCTGGCTTTGGCGGTGGGATTGCTTCAGATCACGGTCGCTTGCGGCGGGGGCGGCGCGACCACGAGCGATGCGACCGGCTCCGGGAGCGGCGCGAGCTCCGGCGGCGGCGCGCCTGGCGTGGGCGGCGCCGGCGGCACCGGGGGTGAGCCCGAGTTCACGGTGGGCAGCGGCATCGGCCTCGGCGGCAACGGCGGCGGCGAGCCGGACCCGTGCGCGGTCGACGATCCGCCCCCCGAGTGCTTCCTGCCTCCCGGCCCCGCCTGCGGAGACGCGGCGCTGAACCAGGCGTCCGAGGCCTGCGACGACGGCAATACGCTGCCGGGCGACGGCTGTTCTGGGCAGTGCCAGATCGAGCCTTACTGGGAGTGTCCGACGGCCGGTCAGCCTTGCGAGCTGACCATCGCGTGCGGCGATGGCGTCGTCGACCCCGGCGAGTTCTGCGACGATGGCAACAACATCGACGGCGACGGCTGCAGCGCCGACTGTTACTACGTCGACCCCTCGTACGTGTGCCCGAAGCCGGGCGAGCCGTGCATCCTGCTCTACGACTGCGGCGACGGCCGCGTGAACGGCTCGGAGGAGTGCGAGGACGGCGACGACCCGCCTGCGTCCGGCGACGGCTGCAGCGCGGACTGCAAGCGCGAGGTGGGGTTCCAGTGCAGCCGGCCCGGTCAGCCGTGCACGCGGCTGCCGGTCTGCGGCAACGGCGCCAAGGAGACTGGCGAGGGGTGCGACGACGGCAACACCGCGAGCGGCGACGGCTGCTCGAGCCTGTGCCGGCAGGAGCCCTATTACAACTGCCCGACCCCCGGATCGCCCTGCGTGCGGCTGATCGAGTGCGGCGACGGCAAGGTGCAGCCGGGCGAGCTCTGCGACGACGGCAACGCCGTGGGCGGCGACGGTTGCTCCGCCGACTGCCAGGTGAAGGACCCGGCGTACGTGTGCCTCGAGCCGGGCGAGCCGTGCATCCCGCTCTACCTGTGCGGCGACGGCCGCGTGAGCGGCAACGAGCAGTGCGACGACGGCGACGACCCGCCGGAGAGCGGCGACGGCTGCACGGCGGACTGCCGGCTCGAGGAGGGCTGGGTCTGCAGGCCCGGCCAGCCCTGCACCGTGAGGACCTTTTGCGGCGACGGCGTTGTGCAGCTCGGCGAGCAGTGCGACGACGGCGGAGGGACGTCCCCTGAGGGCGGCGACGGCTGCACCGCGCAGTGCAAGATCGAGGTCGGCTGGACGTGCCCGCCGGGCGGCGGGCGCTGCACTCCGCCGCCGCCGCCCGTGTGCGGCGACGGCAAGATCGGCGGCACCGAGGTGTGCGATGACGGGCAGAGCCCGCCGGTCAGCGGCGACGGCTGCAGCGCCGATTGCCAGACGATCGAGGACGGGTGGGATTGCTCGCGCGTCGGGTTCCCCTGCAAGACCATCTGCGGCGACGGGCGCAAGCGCGGCGCCGAGCAGTGCGACGACGGCGATCTCGTCTCGGGCGACGGCTGCGACGACACGTGCCGCATCGAGCCCGGGCGGGTGTGCAATAGCGCCGTGCCCCAGGACTGCACGGGTTACTCCGTCTGCGGCAACAACATTCGCGAGGGCACCGAGGCCTGCGACGACGGCAACGGCAACTGGCGCGACGGCTGCACGCCGGACTGCAAGGGCGAGCCGGACTGCAGCGGCGGCGCGTGCGTCTCGAAGTGCGGCGACGGCATGCTCCTGCCCGGCGACACCACCGAGGCGTGCGACGACGGCAACACCGTGAGCGGCGACGGATGCTCCGCGACGTGCACGATCGAGCCGGGCTACACCTGCACCGTTCAGCCCACCGAGATGCGGCTGCCGATGGTCCTCCGCGATTTCATCGGCTGGTGCCCGACCACGTACGACCGCACCGTCAGCAACACGGCGTGCGACAACAACCTGACGGACAGCCTCATCGGGCACTTCGATTTCGAGATCACGCCCAGCAACGCCAGCGGCATTCAGACCGACCGCACGGTCCAGACGACTCTCGACGCCGACGGCAAGCCCGTGAGCAGGTTCGGCCCCGACTTCGTCACGCCGAGCGACGCGAACGGCTGGACCACGGGGCAGAACAACTTCCAGTGGTGGTACCGGGACAACCCGACGTTCAACAGGACGCTCGTCACCACCATCGAGCTGCTCCCGGACGCCGGCAGATACGTGTACCAGCGGAACCCGTTCTGGCCCGTGGATCGCACCCAGCCGAACGGCGATCCCGTGCTCGACAACCTGGTCTCCGCCGGGCTGGAGAAGGCGCAGGACCAGGGGCACAACTTCTACTTCACGAGCGAGGTCCGGTACTGGTTCCAGTTCACGCCAAACGGCGCTGCGGCCGATCCGGTGCTCACCTTCTTCGGTGACGACGACGTCTGGGTGTTCATCAAGAACACGCTGACCGCGGACATCGGCGGCATCCACGGGCAGCTCCAGGAGAGCGTGACCATCCTGGACAACGGCGACGCCCGCGTGACCCCCTGCAACCAGAACGTCTGCCCAGCGGACGCCCGCAACCCCTACGAGGTCGACCTGAACCTCGAGCCGGGCAAGGTCTACGAGATCGCGGTGTTCCAGGCCGAGCGCCACGTCACGGGGTCGAACTACCAGCTCACGCTGTCGGGCTTCAGCGCCGGCACGTCGGTGTGCACGCCGCAGTGCGGGGTCGACCCGCCGGTCGTGACGCCGGGCGAGGAGTGCGACGACGGCACCGAGAACGGGACGGGCTACGGCCAGTGCAACGACTGCCAGCTCGGGCCGTACTGCGGCGACGGCCAGAGGAACGGCCCGGAGACCTGCGACAACGGGGTCAACAACAGCGCGTACGCCAACGCCTCGAACGCCTGCGCGCCGGGGTGCGTGGCCCCGCCCCGGTGCGGCGACGGCGCGATCAACGCGCCGTACGAGGCGTGCGACCTCGGCGCCGGCAACACGGCGAACGGCTACGGCGGCTGCTCGATCGAGTGCGAGATCGGGCCGTACTGCGGCGACGGCGCGACGAACGGCCCCGAGCAGTGCGACAACGGCAGCAACGACGGCTTCTACGGCACGTGCAACCCGAACTGCACGCCCGCCCCGCGGTGCGGCGACGGCAACGTCGACGAGGAGTGGGGTGAGGAGTGCGACGACCCTGCCGACCCGAACTGCGTGGGCTGCCAGCTCGGGGCGCTCTGCGGCGACACGGTGGTGCAGGCGAGCTACGGCGAGGAGTGCGACGACGGCGTCAACGACGGCGGCTACGGCGAGTGCGCGCCGATGTGCCTCTACGGCCCGCGCTGCGGCGACGGCGTGGTGCAGCCCGACGAGGAGGACTGCGACCTCGGCGAGGCCGACAACAACGGCGCTTACAACGGGTGCACGCAGCACTGCGCGTACGGGCCGTACTGCGGCGACGCGGCCGTCAACGGCGCTGAGACCTGCGACGACGGCGTGAACGACGGCTTCTACGGCAGCTGCTTCCCCGATTGCACGCCGGCGGCCAAGTGCGGCGACAGCCGCGTCGACGAGGAATGGGGTGAGCAGTGCGATCCCCCGAACGAGGCGACCGGCTGCAGCGAGAACTGCCGCCTCGGCGCCCAGTGCGGCGACTCGGTGGTGCAGGCCAACCTCGGCGAGCAGTGCGACGACGGCGTGAACGACGGCGGCTACGGCGAGTGCGGCCCCAGCTGCCTGTACGGCCCGCGCTGCGGCGACGGCGTGGTCAACGGCCCCGAGCAGTGCGACGACGGGGACGGCAACAACACCGGCGGCTACGGCAAGTGCGCGCCGGGGTGCATCTACGGGCCCTACTGCGGCGACGGCGTGCGGCAGAGCCTGTACGAGGAGTGCGACGACGCGAACAACACGAGCGGCGACGGCTGCAGCTCGGCCTGCAAGACCGACGGCCAACCCCTCTAGAAGAGACGGTCACCCGCTGCGGATCCGGGCCCACCTCGGCGTTTTCGGTGCTCAGCGTACAAGAGTACGCTTCCGCGCCGAAAACGCCGATCTGGGCCCGTCTCCTGTGCGGGTGACCGTCGGCGGCGGCGTCGCTCGGGGGAGGGCGGACGAGAGGCGGGAGAGCAGCCTGCGATTCGGCTGACCTGTGCGTGCCGTGCGAGAGCGCGATCGTTCACGAGCGCGGCGCGTCGGGGGGGCGCGGGCGCACCGTGGTGTCGCCCAGCGGCTTCTCCAGGAGAGGGGGGCCCGCGATGGGTAGCCAGATCTCGAAGACAGCACCCCCCTTCTTGGCCTTGCGGTAGGTGATCTCACCGCCGTGCTCGAACACGATCCGCTGCGCGATCGCGAGGCCTAGACCCGTCCCCTTCTCCTTGCTGGTCGCGTAGGGCTCGAACAGGCGCGGCACCATTTCGTCCGCCACGCCCGGGCCGTTGTCGCGCACCACGATCCGCACGCGGTCGTTCGGCAACGGGCCGATCGTCACCGAGACGCGCGGGTCGCGCCGGATGGCGCTCGCGGCGTCCAGCCCGTTCTGGACCAGGTTCGTGAGGACCTGGATCAGCTGATCGCGATCGGCCGAGACCTCCGGGATCGGATCCGCCACGAGCTCGACGCGCGGCGACGACGCACCGGAGGTGGAGGACAACCCCGCGCCGGAGGTCGCCTCGCCCGACGCCGGGGCGGCGTGCAGCGTGACCACCCCGCGCGCGACCGCGACGAGATCGATGGGCGTGAGGTTCGGCGGCGGCAGGCGCGCGAACCGGGTGAACTCGGTCACGATGTTCGCGATCCGGTGCACCTCGTTCAGGACCGTCGACGTCGCCTCCGCGAAGTAGTCGTCGAACGCCGGGTCGTCGCGCTGACGGAGCCGGCGCAGCGTCTCCACCGCCGCGCGGATGGGCGCCAGCGGGTTCTTGATCTCGTGGGCGATCTGGCGCGCGACCTCGCGCCGCGCGGCGATGCGCTCGGTCGCGGCCAGGCGCTTGCGCATCGCCGCGAGCTCGTCGATGGTCGCGCTGAACGCCGCCGCGAGATCCGCGATCTCCCGCCCCCCGCGCCCCTCCACGCGCCGCGGCGCGCCGCTCATCACCTCGCGCGTCTCGCGGGCCAGCGCCACGAGCGGCCGCGACAGGCTGCGCGCCAGCACGACGGCCATCGCGACGGCGATCGCCAGCACCGTGGCGCCCGTCAGCGCGATCGCGCGATCGAGCCGGACGAGCGCCTGCCTCAGCGGATCGCGCGGGACGGACGCGACGACGTCAAGGCCCGGGATCTCGGCGAAATGCAGGACGCGCACGACCTCCGCCTCGCTGCTCCGAGGGGCGAGCTCCCCCTCCTGCGCCGCCGTGAGGCGCACATGGTACGCCTCGCCGATCCGCGCGAGGACCGGACCGATCCGCCGCGCCCCCACGAGGCCGATGGTCACCCCGTGGCGCGACAGGGCGCAGTGGACCTCCAGCGACGGCTCGCCGCCCGCCTTCGCCAGCCGGAGCCGCGGCGCGCCCCCGGGGGCCTGGATCAGCTCCGCGAGCCGCTTGTCGCGCGCGCCGGTGCGCGCGGCGTCCTCGGCCCCGAGGACGCTCCCGTCGCCCGCCACGAGCGACAGCTCGTCGAGGCGCAGCGCCTTGGCCTGGCTCGGGACCAGCCGCGCGAGGGCGATGCGGCTCCCCGGGTCCATCGCGTCCGGGTCGCCCTTGGCGCGCTCCAGCTCGACATGGGCCTTGTCGACGAACGTGTCGTGCCGGCAGAGCGGCGGCAGGAGGTCGCGCAGCGCGTCGGCCTCCCACGCGAGCTGCTGCCGGACGCCTGCATGCGCCGCGTCGATCCGCTCGGCGAAGCCGCCCTCGATGATCTCGCGCGACGCCTCGCGGAGGGTCAGCCCGACGAACGCCGTCGCGATGATCGCGACGAGCCCGAAGGCGAGCAGGAGGCGAGCGGCGAGGGACATGGCGGGACGGCCACGCCCGCCCGGCCGGACGGCCGCCGGTACGGCCGGGCGGCCGCCGCGGTCCGCGGCGGTGTTCAGGGTCGGTGCGGTCGAACCTAGAGGAATCGGCGCCGGTGCCGAGCCCCCGCGGCGGGCTCCTCCTCCGCCGCAACCTCCGTGCATACGCCATCGGGTCGAGATCGTCCAAGTTCATCGCGTTTCCCCCAACCGCGCGGGCCCGTCCCCTGCGCCTCTGCCCAGGAGATCTCGGTTCGCGGCTCGCCTGCCCGCGGTAGCTCGCCGCAGCTTGCCGCGCCTCTGCCGCGCGCTCTCCTTGCACCGGGGGGCACTCGCCTCTTACGCTCGGTCGTCCTTCGGGGTCGCCCTTGGCGCGCCGGCCAGCGCGCGCCGCAGCTCGACCGCGCTGGAACGCACGAAATGAACGCCAAGCAGCTCTCCATCCCCATCGCCGCCATCCTCGCGCTCATCGGCCTCGGGCTGAGCTTCGCGTCGAGGTCGCTGGCGGAGTTCTCGGGCCAGCTGTTCATGGTCTTCGGCTTCTCCGCGGCGGGGGCGGTGCTGTACGCGAGCCTCGGAGCCAAGGGCGGCGTCCCCCTGGGAGGCCTGCGCGACGCGCTCCGCGGCGCCGCCCGGGGCAAGCGGCCCAAGCTCCCCGAGGGCGCCCCCGCCGACGTCGCCGAGACCTACGAGCAGATCGCCGACATCGCCGGCCGCCAGCTCGAGCTCGCGGAGGAGCGCCACGCGCTCGCCGAGGAGCGCGACAAGCTCGCGAGGGAGCGCGACGGCCTGAGCCGGGACCGCGACGGCATCGCGAAGGAGCGCGACACCCTCGAGCGGGAGCGGGACAACCTGAGCCGGGAGCGCGACGGGCTCGCGAAGGAGCGCGACACCCTCGAGCGGGAGTGCTCGACGCTCACCCGCAAGGTGAACGATCTCGCGCAGCGCGGCCCCGACATCGACGTCGACGCGCTCGTGGACGCCGTGCTCCGCGCCACCGCCGGCGAGCGGGTGCGCGTCCCGCCGGGCTCGTCGCCCGAGCTGTCGCGCCTCTACTCGGAGCTCAGCGGCATCGCGGAGCGGATCACCCAGGCGGAGCTGCGCGACAAGCAGCGCCGCTCGGAGCTGGCGCAGGCCACCGTGCTCCTCGACGAGCTCTTGCCCAAGCTCAGCGACGGCGTGAGCAGCGTCATGCACGCGAGCGAGCAGGCGACCGTGTACATCCGCGAGATGACGACGGCCCTCGCCAACATCGCGCAGTCGGTCGAGTCGCTCGCGTCGAGCGCGGAGGAGTCGAGCTCGAGCATCCTCGAGATGACGGCCACGAACGAGGAGGTCGCCGAGAACGTCGGCGAGCTCGGGTCGAGCGTGCGCGAGACGGTCTCCTCGATCGAGGAGATGGCCTACTCCATCCGCGAGGTCGCGAAGAACGTCGACGCCCTGGCGCTGACGGCCGAGGAGACGAGCTCCTCGATGAACCAGATGGACGTCTCGATCGACCAGGTCCAGTCGAACGCGAACGAGACGGCCCGGCTCTCGGAGGAGGTGGCGACCGACGCCGAGAAGGGCGCCGAGGCGATCCTGAAGACGATCGGCGAGATCTACCGCATCAAGGAGTCGAGCCAGGAGGCCGTGGCGGTCATCTCGAACCTCGGCTTCCGCATCGAGGCGATCGGGCAGATCCTCGCCGTCATCGACGACGTCGCCGAGCAGACGAACCTCCTCGCCCTGAACGCCGCGATCATCGCGGCCCAGGCCGGCGAGCACGGCAAGGGCTTCGCCGTCGTCGCCGACGAGATCAAGGACCTCGCCGAGCGCGCCGGCGGCAGCACGAAGGAGATCGCCGAGCTCATCAAGACCATCCAGTCCGAGTCGAAGAACGCGATCGCCGCCGTCGAGCGCGGCGCCCACAACGTCGACCGCGGCGTCGAGGTCTCGAACGAGGCCGAGCGGGCCCTCAAGAAGATCCTCGAGAGCTCGCAGAAGTCGACCAACATGGTGCGCGCGATCGCCCGCGCCACGGTCGAGCAGGCCAAGGGGTCGAAGCAGGTCACGGACGCGATCGGGCGCATCGCCGAGACGGTGCAGCAGATCGCCGCCGCCACGGCGGAGCAGGCGCGCGGCTCGGAGCTCATCATGAAGAGCGCCGAGAAGATGCGGACCATCACGCAGCACGTGGAGCGGTCGAGCCAGGAGCAGGCGCGCGGCGGCCGCCAGATCACGAGCGCGATCGAGCAGATCTCGCACGGGGTCAACAGCCTCAACATCTCGCACCGCAGCCAGACGCGCGGCGGCGAGCAGCTCGTCGAGGCCGGCAAGCGCATCGAGGAGGCGGCGCGGCAGCAGGACCAGGCGGTGCGCCAGCTCCTCAGCGCCACCGAGCGGATGCGCCGTACGGCGGCGATTTGAGGCCGAGCCGCCCCCTCGCGCGCAGGCAGCATCGATGGCGTTGACGATCGTGGTGCTCGCGCCCGACGGGGCGGGGAAGGCGGACGGCGGCGAGCTCTCCCTGACGCTGGACGCGCCCCGCGTCATCATCGGGCGCGCGGAGGGCTGCGAGGTGCGCCTCCCCGACACGAGCGTGAGCCCCCGGCACGCGTCGATCCGGCAGCGGGGCGCCACGTACCTGCTCCTCGACGAGGGCAGCGAGAACGGCACGTTCCTCGGCAAGACGCGCATCGCCCTGCGCACGGCGATGCCCCTGAAGAGCGGCGACCGCATCCGCATCGGGCGCGTGTGGCTCCTGCTCCGGATCGAGCCGGCGGTCGCGAAGGCCGCCCCGGCGGCCGCCGCCAAGGAGCTCGCCCTCGAGCTCGTCGCGCGCGGCCTCGCGGCGCAAGGGGAGGATCCGGCGCCGCGCGTGGTCGTCGTCGAGGGCCCCGACAGCGGCCGCGCGCTGCGGATCGAGGAGGCGGCGCGGCCCTACATCCTCGGGCGCGCCAAGGACACCGATCTCGTCCTCGACGACCCGGACGTCTCTCGCCGTCATCTGGCCATTACCCGCAGGGGCGATCAATTCTCGGTTCAAGATCTCGGATCGCGCTCGGGCGCTTCGCTCGACGGCGCTCCGGTGCCTCAGTTCGATACGATCTGGCGTCCTGGACAGGTGCTCGCGATCTCGGGCGATCGGCTCATCTTCGAGCACCCGGCCGCCGAGGCGCTCGCGGAGATCGAGCGCAGCCCGTGTGAGCCGCTCCGTCCAGACGCGGTGTTCGAGCCGCCTTCGATCGAGGAGCCGAAGGCAGCGCATTCCACGCCGACGCCTCCGCCTGCCTCGGTGAGCACGAGTTCGCCGCTCGCGCAGCCCGCTGAAGCGGCTCCGGTGTCTCGCGCGGCGCAGGGAAGTGGATGGGGCTTCACAGAGGCGCTCATTGCCCTGCTCGCGCTCGGTGTGCTGGCGCTCAGCATTGCTGGCCTGTTGTGGCTGCTGGGGCGCTCTTAGCGTCTTGACGTCGCGCGCGCGCAGGGTTCGATGAGCGCAGTCCGGAGGGGTGCGCATGCGTGCGATCCGAATGAGAGCTGACGGCGAGGGCGAGGCCACCGAGGCGGAGCTTGAGGCGGAAGGGATCCGGTGCGGCGCGTTCGACCCGGGCGCAGCCGAGCTCGCCTTGCAGCGCGTTGTCGCGGACCGCGGGTGGACGGACCACGAGGATGTCCGCCGCGACGGGAGCAAGCCGCGCGACGAGGCGGAGAGCGCCAGAGAGGCGGATGAGCACTGCCACCTGGGCGACGAGGTGCGGCTCTTCGTGGAGGGACAGGGCTGTTACGACATCCGCTGCACGAACGACGATTGGCTGCGGATCTGGGTCGGCGCGGGCGATCTCATCGCCGTGCCGGCGCGGCGCTACCATCGCTTCTGGGCGAGCAAGGCGGGCGCGATCCGCTACCTGCAGCCGTACGGCGGCCGTCACCTGCTCATGCAGCTCTACCGCGTGTCCGATGATCGGACGCGCGCGATGTGATCGCGAGGTACCCCATGGCGCATCCCTACCGTCTCGTCACCTCCAGGGCCCGGATCCCCGTCCCTGGCGGCAAGCTCATCGAGGAGATCTTCGGCCGCGTGAACACCGGCACGGAGGGGTTCAGCCTGGCGCACATGGTGGCCCCGCCGGGCTGGAGCGAGCCGGCGCAGACGCCTTCGTTCGGCGAGCTGACGCTCGTGATCCGCGGCCGTGTGCGCGCCGAGATCGCGGGCGAGACGGTCGACGTCTCGGCCGGCCAGGCCCTCTGGACGGAGCCCGATCAGCGCGTCCGCTACAGCAACCCGTTCGACGAGGAGAGCGAGTACTTCGCGCTCTGCATACCGGCCTTCGCGCCGGACCTGGCGCGGCGCGACGCCGAGTGAGCTCCGCAGTGCGCGCGCTGCGCGGCGCGTGATCTTCCGCGCGGCGCCGCTGCATGACGCGCGCATCGCGGTGCGCGGCGCGCGTGCTGGCGCCGCGCGCCGCGCAGATCCTGGATCCCTGGTGGGCGCCGAGCGCGTACTATGCCCCATGCTCTTCGATCCCGCGGAGTTCCGGAAGGTGCTGGGCCAGTTTGCGACCGGGGTCACGCTCGTGACCACGGTGCAGGACGGCACGCCGCAGGCGATGACGGTGAACTCGTTCAGCGCGGTCTCGCTCGACCCGCCGCTCGTGCTGTTCTGCGCGGACAGGCGGTCGCGCACGAGCGCGGCCATCGCGGCGTCCGGGGTCTTCGCGGTGAACATCCTGCGGGAGCAGCAGCGGGAGTTCTCGGACCTGTTCGCCGGCAAGGGCACGGACATCGATCGGCAGGCGGTGCTCACCGAGGCTCACGTGGCCGAGTCGGGCAGCCCGATCCTCAAGGATGTGCTGGCCTTCATCGACTGCAAGGTGGAGCACACGTACGAGGGGGGTGATCACATCATCTACGTCGGTCGCGTGCTCGCGTCGGGCCGGGGGGAGGCGGGCGCGCCGCTCCTGTATTACCGGGGTACGTACCAGGCCCTCGACGACGTCTGGCGGTGGCGCGATCGCTACGCGGCGCGAGAGCAGGCGACCCCGTTCCACGAGCTCGTCGACTTCTTCGATCGCATGCAGGCGGAGGGCCCTTATGCGACGCTCATCGACGAGCTCGTCACGCTGGTCGATCCGGGCGTCGAGGAGCGGTGCCTCGACCTCGGCTGCGGCACGGGCCGCCTGACGCGCGAGATGGGTCGCCGCTGCCACGAGTCGATCGGGATCGACGCGACGGCGGCGATGGTGGAGCGCGCCGCGCAGCGGGCGAAGGCGCTCGGCCTGGACAACGTGACGTTCCGGGAGGCGCTGGCGACGCGGCTGCCGTTCCCCGACGCCTCGTTCGACGTGGTGACCGCGTCGAACCTGCTCCTGCACCTGCCCGAGCCGGGCCCGGTGCTGGCCGAGGCGGCGCGCGTCCTCCGCCCGGGCGGCCGCCTGGCGCTGCTCGAGCCCGCGGCCACGATGAGCCGCGCCGCGATGGCCGGCTACCTGCGCGGCCACCGGTACAACCCGTCGACGGCCCACGCGATGCTGGCGTGGGCCGACGCGGCGGAGGTCACCTACCGCCACACCGAGGACAAGCTCGGCGGCGAGCTCGGCGGCGCAGGGCTCCAGGTCGACCGCCGCGAGCGCCGGATGAACGGCCTCGCGCTGCTCTGGATCGCCCGCAAGGCCTGAGCGCGCCGCCCGAAGCGCCCCGTCACCAGGCACCAGGCACCGGCCCCCCGTCCGGCGCGCGGAGCCCCGCGCTAGAGGCTCATGCCGACCGCCGGAGCCCTGCCTCGTCGACCAGCCGGGGCACCCAGTCCTCCGCGCCGATGGACCGCATGTGGATGCCCGAGAGCCCGGGGATGTCGCGGAGCCCGCGGATGAGCTCCAGCGTGATCCGGTAGCTCTCCCCCTCCGCGTCGCCGCTCAGGCGGACGCGCTCGATCAGGTGATCGGGGACCACGAGGCCCGGCACCTTCTGCAGGAAGCTCAGCCGATCCACGCCCGCGAACGGGAAGATCGCCGCGATGAAGTGCGCCCGCTCGTGCAGCCCGCGCTCCACCACCGCGGCCATCCAGCGGCGCATCGACGCGAGCTCGAACACCGCCTGCACCTGGATGAAGCTCGCGCCCGCGTCGATCTTCGCGGCGAGCCGGTCCATCGCCCCGGCGATCGCCTGCTCCGCGCACGGGAAATCGATGGTCCCGACGTGGAAGTAGGGCGCCGGCGAGACGACGTCTCCGTTGAAGAGCTTCCCCTCGCGCGTCAGCCGGCGGGTCAGCTCGATCGCCGCGTAGCTGTCGACGTCGCTCACCTCCTTCGCGTCGGGATCGGAGCCGATGGCGCACGGGTAGCCGCCGAGGACGATGATGTTCGAGAGCCCGAGCGCCGCCATCCCGAGCAGGTCGCCCTGGAGGGCGATCTTGTTCTTGTGGCGGAGCGAGAACTGGAGCACCGGCTCGAGCCCCTCCTGCTTCACGAAATGGCCGACTGCCATGTTGGCGCAGCGCGCCTGCGAGAGCAGGTGATCGTTGATCTGCACCACATCCACACAGCCCGCCATGTTTCGGGCGTGCTTCAGCAACTTCTCCAGATCGTAGTGACGCGGGGGCGTCAGCTCGGCGGAAACGAGGAACTGGCGCTCGCTGAGGAGGCGCTCCATCTTCGACTTCGTCACCATCTCCTGCTCCTTCCGTCACTCGACGAACCTGAGGACTCCGTCACTCGACGAACCTGAGGACCCGGACCTTGGCCCCGCTCCGGCCGTGGAACCGCGCGGCCGCGCTCGCGATGCGCGCCGCCTCGGCCCGCGCCAGGCTGCAGGGGAACCCATATTTCTTGAAGACCCGCTCGCTCGCGATATCGAGCGCCGTCCGGCAACGCGACACGAAGTCGTCGAGCTCGTAGCTCTCCCCGACGTCGAGGTGCTCCTTCACGACGAGCGACGGAGAGTAACAGACCTGCTGCTCGCCGCTCGGCCACTCGATAACGAAGCGCATCTCCGGCATACGTCGCTCGCTTGTCCTACGTTTGGCGGGATCCAAGGAACTCGCGGTACACGCCGGCCGCGATGCGGGCCGATCGATCCCACGTGTACCGGGCCGCGGTCTCGATCCCCGCGGCGCGGAGGCGCCGCCTCACGCCCTCGTCCAGGATAGCCTCCATCGCGCCGGCGAGATCGTCTGTTCTCGAGGGATCGACGAGCAGCGCGCTCTCGCCGTCGGCGAGGAACTCGGTGAAGGGAGGTTGCGCAGAGCTCACCACCGGCGCCCCCGAGGCCATCGCCTCCAGCAGGACGAGCCCGAACCCCTCGCGGACGGACGGAAAGACGAACGCGTCGGCCAGCCGGTAGAGGGGCGGGATCAGCGCGTCGGGGAGCACGCCCGCGAGGACGAGCGGCGGCGGCGACGCGCCCGCGGGCGAGGGCCATACGCCGCCTTCGCGCGCGATCGCCTCGAACTCGCGCTGGTAAGGCTCGTAGTCGAACAGCGTCTCTCCGCCGGCGATGATGAGCTGGGCTCCGGGCAGCCGCTTCCGCACCGACAGGAACGCCTTGAGCAGGCCGATCGAGTTCTTGCGCGGCTCGACGCCGCCCACGGTCACGTAGAGCGGCGATCCGGTGGCGCCGAGGCGCGCGCGCAGCGCCGCGTCCCGCTCGTCGGGCGTGGCCGTGTAGCGGCGCAGGCTCACGCCGTTCGGGACGATCGCCGCGTCGACGCCGTGCTCGGCCCGGAGCGCCTTCCTCCACGCCTCGCTGACCACGAGGCACGCGTCGGCCTCGCGCACGGAGCGGTCCTGGCAGGCGCGCAGGTACGGGCTGTCGTAGTCGTCGAGGTGGTGCACCGTCCGGAGGAAGTGGGGGACGCGCCCCTCGGCGCGCAGCGCCGCGAGCGCGTTGGCGCTGATGCAATCCTGGGAGTGCCAGACGTCGTGCCGCGCCCCGAGGCGGCGCAGCCCGTCCTCGAACTCCGCGATGCGCTGCTTCACGACAGCGTCGATCCCCGCCGGCGGGGGCGCGGCGGGCACGAGGACCGAGGGGCAGCGCGGCGCGCGGTAGAAGCCGCCCTGGTCCTTGTTCAGCGCGTAGATGCAGACCGAGACGCCGAGGTCGTGGAGCGCCTCCGCGAGCTCGACCGTGTGCACGACGCCGCCGCGCGGCTTGGTCGAGTAGGTGAGGAGCGCGACAGAGAGCGGCGCGCCGGAGGCTTTCGTGGCGCCGGCGCTCATCGCGCCGGCTGGGGTGCGGGCGCTCATCGCGCGCCCTCGCGCGCGAGCCCGGTGAGCGGCTCCGCGGAGAGGTCCCAGAGCGTGTGTCGCTCGCCGGCGGCCTGGAGGGTGAGCCGCCGCGAGCCGTCGACGGCGCCGACCGCCGCGCTCGCGATGCCCCGCCGCGCGAACGCCGAGAGCACGTCGCCGGCGACCCCGGGGCGCACGCTGAGCAGGAAGCCGTAGCTCGGGAACGCGAGCAGCCAGCGCGCGAGCGGGACGTCGCGCGGCCGCGGGACGGCCTCCAGATCGAGCACCGCGCCGGCGCCGGACGTCTCCAGGAGCATGAGCAGCGTCCCAACGACGCCGCCCATGCTGATGTCCTTGCCCGCGTCGCACAGGCCCGCCTCGGCGAGGGCGGGCAGGACCTCGAGGTCGCCGCGGAGCCGCGCCGGATCCGCGCCCGTCGAGGCGTTCCAGAACGGGTGCTCCGCGTGCATCGCGCCGCGCAGATCGATCGCCGCGACGAGCACGTCGCCGGGGCGCGCCGCGAAGCTCGTGATGAGCCGCCGCGCCCGGCCCGCGATGGCCACGGCGAGGGCGTTGTAGGGGCCGCGCGCGCTCGTATGCCCTCCAACGATCGGCACGCCGTAGGCGCGCGACGCGGCGACCATGCCCTCCAAGACCGGCTCCAGCGCGCCGGCCGAGGTCCCCCAGACGACGTCGACAACGGCGATGGGGCGGCCGCCCATCGCGTAGACGTCGCTGACGTTGACCATCACGGCGCTGTAGCCGGCGAACCGCGGGTCCCCTTCGAGGAACGCGGGCCAGATCCCCTCGGCGGCGAGGAGCAGGTAGCCGTCTCCGTCGGGGATGGCCGCGCAGTCGTCGCCGAGCGCCGCGGGTCGCTGGACGGAGCCGGCCGCGCCCGGCGCGCCGGACAGGTGCCGCGCCGGGATCTGCACGTCCCGCTTCGCGAGGACGCCGATCGCGCCGCGCAGCTCGGCCGCGACGCCGCCGAGCATCAGCGGAACCTCTGCCCGGGCGGCGGGCGCGGCTCGTCGCTCGGCGGGTAGCTGTCGAGGTCGGCCTCCATCAGGTGGTGCGGCCGCTCGCGGTGCGATCGCTCCTCGAGGGAGCGCCAGTGGATGCCCTCGAAGAACGGGACGTTGGCCGCCTGGACGAGCGCGAGGAACCGGTGGCACCCCCAGCCGTGGGCGGTGGTGACCGCCTTGTGGACGAGGCCGCGGCCGACCACGCCCTGCTTGCGGTGGGCGCGCTCGACGCCGAGCCGGCCGCCGTACCAGAGGCCGGGCTCCGCCTCGTAGATGCGCACGGCGCCGACGAGCCGCGGGCCCCCGGGCGCCCCGTGCTCCAGGGCGGCGATGGGGAACGCGGAGGCGTCCCAGTCGTCCTCGTCGGTGGTCTTAAACAGCCCTTGCTCGTCGCAGAAGATGGCCCGGCGCAAGCGGAGGTACTCGAGGTACGTGTCCCTGCTCTGCACAAGCTCGAAGCTGTAACGTGGCGTCATCGGAGCTCTCCGAGGTTGGTGTCCATGCCGCGCCGGGTCCTGGCCGCGCCGCGGGCCGGCCTTCTGCCTCGAAGCCCGAGAGCCCCGAGCAGGCGCCGCAGCGGGCGCAGCCCGCCTTCACGTCGGTCGAGCGCAGCCCCGCCCGCGCGAGCAGCGGGCCGATGTGCTCGTAGAGCGCCCGCATGAAGTCCCCCGAGGGCGGCGCGCGATCGGCCCCGGGCGTCCCGGGGATGGGCACGAGCGGGACGAGGAACGGATAGACCCCCAGCGCGATGAGCCGCTCGCTCGCGTCGAGCAGCGACGCCAGGGAGTCGCCGAGCCCGGCGATGAGGTAGGTCGACACCTGGCCGCGCCCGAACACGCGCACGGCCGCCTCGAACGCCTCGAAGTAGCGGGCCACGCTCACCTCGGCCTTGCCCGGCATCGCGGCCGCGCGCACCTCGTCCTCGACCGCCTCGAGGTGCATGCCCAGGCTGTCGACGCCGGCGGCGCGCATCCGCTCGAACCAGGCGAAATCGTCGGGCGGCTCGCACTGCGCCTGCACCGGCAGATCGACGCGCGCCTTGATGCCGCGCGCGCAGTCGGCGAGGTGCGCCGCGCCGCGATCCGCCGAGCGCGGCGTGCCCGTCGTCAGCGTCACGTGCCGCACCCCGTCGAGCCGCGCCGCCGCCTCGGCGACCTCGCCGAGCTGCTCCGGCGTCTTCTTCGCGGTGGTGCGCCCCGCCGCGAGCGACTGCCCGATCGCGCAGAACGTGCAGGCCTTCTCGCGCTCCGTGTACCGGATGCACGTCTGGAGCACCGTCGAGGCGAGGACGTCCGCCCCGTGCAGCAGCGCGATCTTGGGGTAGGGGATGCCGTCCTTCGTCGAGAGGGCGTAGAAGCGCGGCGTCTTCACGAGGGCGATGGGCGCGAGCGCCTGGCCGTCCCGCTCCACCGTCCCCGCGCCGTCGCGCCCGAGCCGCGCGACGAACGGCGACGCCGCCGCCTGGTCGGTGTGGATCGGGATCATCACCGTGGCCCCGCGCAGCGTCGCCGCGACGTGCTGGGTCGGCCCCGCGCCGCCGCGCCGCGAGGTCCACGCCGCGCGGCCGCCGTCGCCCTCGCCGGAGGCGCGCTCCGGCGGGGGCGCGGCGCCCGCCTCGGGGGCGCCCTCGGGGGCTTCAGCCAGCCTCAGGCCGAACGACTGGAGCTCGGTGATCAGCGTCTGGGTATCCATGGTCCACCGCCGCAGGGGCAAGGGAGGAGGCCTTGGGGCTGCCCGCGCCGAGCGTTATCGAGCGCTCCGCCGTATCCATCCAAAGCCGCAGCAAGTCGGGCCGGGCGTAGTGCCCCGCCGCATCCATCATCCGCTTTCGCTTCGTGATCAGGGCGAAATCGAGCTCGGCGACGGCCATCCCCTCGCCGTCGGTCACGGGCGGGCACGCGTGCACGCCCTCGGGCGTCACGATCGCCGTCATGCACCCGCCGCGCAGAACGCCCTGGATCTGCTCGTTCGGAGCGACCTCCCGGACCTGCTCCGGCGTCAGGAAGGCCGTGGCGTTCACCACGAAGCAGCCCGACTCCAGCGCGTGGTGCCGGATCGTCACCTCCATCTGCTCGGCGAAGATGGGCCCGACGAGGGAGCCGGGGAACTGGCTGCAATGGATCTGCTCGTGCTGCGCGATGAGCGCGAACCGCGCGAGCGGGTTGTAGTGCTCCCAGCAGGCCAGCGCCCCGAGCCTCCCGGCCGCGGTGTCCACGGTCCTGAGCCCCGAGCCGTCGCCCTGCCCCCAGATCATGCGCTCATGGTAGGTCGGCGTGATCTTGCGCCGGTGGAGCACCAGGGAGCCGTCGCTGTCGAAGACGAGCTGCGCGTTGTAGAGCGTCCCGTGATCGCGCTCGTTCACGCCGAGCACCACGACCACCCCGTGCGCGCGCGCGGCGGCCGCCACGGCCCGCGTCACCGGGCCGGGGACGGTGACCGCCTCGTCGTAAAGGCGCATGTGCTCCTTCCCCATGGCGGGCGGCGGGAGCACGAAGGAGAAGTACGGGTAATACGGGACGAACGCCTCGGGGAAGACGCACAGCTCGGCGCCTTCCTTCGCGGCCCTGGCGATCGCGGCGACGACCCGCTCGGTCGTCCCGTCCCGGCTGCCGAGGACGGGACTGGCCTGCACCGCGGCCGCCCGGACTTTGCGGTTGAACTCCATGGACCGCGCCCGGATCAGAGCGTCCAGGAGTGGACCATGAACGCGTTCTCCCGGCGGTGGATCAGCTGGATGTCGAGCACGTCGAGCGGGCTGATGGGCTTGATGCCCGGGATCAGCGCGTGCTCGCCGTGGCCGTAGAGCGCCTGCAGCGCGAACCGGCAGGCGTACACCTTGCCGCCCTCCTCCATGAACCGGCCGATCTGCTGGTTCACCGCGAGGTGCCCGGAGAACGCCTCGCTGCCGAGCTTGGGGAAGCCGCGCTGGAGCCCCAGCGTGACGCCCGGCCCATAGAGCAGGATGGATGTCTCAAACCCCTTACGTTGCAGGCGGATCGCCGTCAGCACGTTGACGAGGCCGATGGACCCTTCGAAGGCCACCGTGTGAAAGGTAACCAGCGCCTTCTCTCCCGGCTTCGCCTTGACGTCTTCGAAGACCTTCTCCTCGTAATCGACCAGGAAGTCACCAGCGTTGTAGGCGGGATACGTCGGCTTGGGCATTGGTTACCTCTCTCCTAGAATGAGTTAGTTGAGAACATAGTGGTTTTCTGGGCGCAAGGAAAATGCAGGAACCCTCCCTCTTTATGAGCGGGCCGGGGCATCTCGACGATTTCGACGAGGTTTCGCGCGGTTGTCCGCGAGAACGAGCGTGGCTGGGAAGGCGCTGCGCGCTCGTGCGTTCGAGCGCAAAGCCTGCAGGGAATCGAGCCCTCGGGCGGGCTGCTACCGCTGCTTCTTTCGCACCTTGGCGCTCTTGCCGCCCTTGGTGCGCTTGCTGGTCTTAACGCCCTTCAGGGGCCTCGTGCTCTTGCTGATCTTGACACGACGGGGGGGCCGTGCGTCCGCCGCGTCGCGCCGCAGCCGGCGCGGCTTCGCCTCGTCCGCCGCCGGCTCGCCGGCGAGGCGCCGGCCATAGACGGCGCGCCGGAGGATGGCCACGTCCTCGATCTGCACGAGCATCGCGTCGCCGATCGCGATCCGGTCCCCCGAGCGGCGGCCGATGACGCGCAGCCCCTCGTCGTCGATCTCGTACTGATCCGGGCCGAGCGACTCCATGCGGACGAGCACGTCGACGAAGGGATCCTCGATGTTGACGTAGACGCCCCCTCCCACGATGCCCGTGACGGTGCCCTCGAAGGTGTCGCCGAGCCGGGAGCGCATGAGCAGCGCGCGGTGCAGGTCGACCACCTCGCGCTCCACCTCCATCGCCTTTCGCTCGCGCTCCGACGCGGTGATGGCCGCCTCGCGCAGCCGCTCGGTGGCCGCCTCGCTCCTGTCGACGCGCTCGCCGCGCAGCACCGCGCGGATGGCCCTGTGCGCCGTGATGTCCGGGTACCGCCGGATGGGCGAGGTGAAGTGCAGGTACGCGCTCGAGGCGAGCCCGAAGTGGCCCACGTTCGCGACGTCGTACACCGCCTGCTTCATCGCGCGGAGCAGCAGCATGTGCAGCACCTGCTTCTGCGGGTGCGCGTCGAGCTTCTTCAGGAACACCGACAGCCGCTTGGGGTCGGCCGCGTCCTCGGGGTCGAACGCGAGCCCGAGCTCGCCGCACATCGTCGCGAAGCGCTCGAGCTTCGCCTGGTCCGGGGGCGCGTGGTACCGGAAGACCGTGGGGATGCCCTGGTCGACGACGAACTGCGCGCACGTCTCGTTCGCGAGGAGCATCATCTCCTCGATGAGCTGGTAGGCCTTCGCCACGCCGGGGTCGTGGCTGCGCTTCTGCACGTCGACGGGCGCGCCCGTCTCCGGGTCGAGCACCACCTTCGCCTCGGGCAGGTCGAGGTCGAGCGCGCCCCGCCGCATGCGCCTGCCGCGGAGCAGCCGGGCGAGGTCCCACATCACCTGAAGGTCGTTCCTGAGCGCCTCGGCCTCGGGGCTGCGCGGCGGCTCGGGGGTGAAGCCGAGCGCGCGCGCCACGCCGGGGTAGGTGAGCTTGGCGATCGAGCGGATGTACCCCTCGATGACGCGGGCCCGCCGCACCGTCGCCGTCGCGTCGAGCTCGACCTCGACGCACAGGCAGAGGCGGATCACGCCCGGCAGCAGCGAGCACAGGTTCGACGAGAGCGCCCGCGGCAGCATCGGGATCGCGCGATCGGGCAGGTAGACCGAGTTGCCCCGGCCGAGCGCCGCCTGGTCGAGCGCCGTGCCCGGCCGCACGTAGTGCGAGACGTCGGCGATCGCGATCCAGGCGCGGTACGAGCCGTCTTCCTCGCGGATCACCCACACCGCGTCGTCGTGGTCGCGCGCGTCCTCCGGGTCGATCGTCGGCATGGGCAGGTGGGTGAGGTCCGTGCGCCCCTCGAGCGCCTCGGCCGGCACCTCGCCCCCGAACGCCTCCGCCTCGGCGATCGCCTCGGGCGCGTGCTCCTCCTCGATCCCCTCGCGCACCAGGATCTTGGCGACCTCCACGTTCGGGTCGCCGGGCGTCCCCAGCACGGCCTCGAGCACGCCCTCCGGGTTCTCGTCGGCCAGATCCGGGAAGCGGGCGATCGACACGACCGCCGCGGCGCCGTCCTCCGCGTCGGGCGGAACGAGCGGCCCGCCCGGCTCGCGCGGCACGATCACGATCGGCCCGCGGACGCGCCCGTCGTCCGGCTCGAGCCACGCGCTCCTGCCGCGCCGCCGCAGCACGCCCGCCACGCGCGCGTGGCGCCGCTTGACGACCCGGACGATCTCCCCCTCCACGCCGCGCCGCGAGCGGGTCGAGATGCGCACGAGGACGGTGTCGCCGTGGAGCGCGCCGCCCATCGCCTCGGGCGAGATGTAGACGTCCTCGGCCGCCCCTCCGAGCGCCACGAAGCCGAAGCCGCGCGGGTGCACCGTCAGCGTCCCCTCGCGCTCGGCGCCGCGCGCCTCGACCTGCTTCTGGCTCGTGCGGAAGCGCTGCCCGGGGAGCGCCACGATGCTGCCCTCCAGCGACAGCTCCTCGAGCAGCCGCTGCAGCTTCGCGTAGCGGCCCGGCTCGACCCCGAGGCGCTCGGCGATCTCGTTCGCGTGCAGGGCGCGCTTGAACGAGGACAGCAGGTCGACGACGGCCTCCCGGCGGCGCGCGCCGGAGCCGGTCGTCGGAGGATCTCCGCGAGATGAAGAACGCATGAAACTCGACTAGCACGAGTCTCCTCGCGCTGGCTGTCTCCGCCCGGGTCCGGTATGCCTCGAACCCACCCCTCTTCCACCTGCAACGCACCCGCAACGACCGATGCTGCTGAACTCGATCGCCCTGCTCCTCGCGCTGGTGCTCCTCGTCGCCCTCGCCGGCAGGGGCAACGTCTTCGCGGTGCGTCCGGCCGGCGACCGGCGTGAAGGACGCGAAGGACACGACGGACGGCCTGGGCGCGCGGAGGCCTCTCAGGCGAGCCCCGAGGCGCCTGCGTCGCCGTCCTCGAGCGAGCGGCAGGCTGGGCGCGCCCGGTTCTTCGTCACGCTCTTCCGGCTCGCGCTCTTCGTCGCCATCGCGGCGAGCGCGGCGCTCGTCGTCGAGTACCAGAACGCGGGTGATCCGGCGTTCTGCGGCGTCACGTCGGGGTGCTTCGCCGTCAGGATCTCGCCGTACAGCCGCTTCCTCGGCGTCCCGCTGCCGAACCTCGGCCTCGCCGCCTTCACCGCGCTCCTCACCGCCTCGTTGCTCGCGCGGGCGCGCTGGCACCACGCCGCGATCGCGGCCGCCTCGGCCGTCGGCGGCCTCGCCGCCGTGGTGCTCCTCGGGCTCCAGAGCTTCGTGATCGGCGCGTTCTGCGCGTGGTGCATCGCGGTCGATCTCGCGGCCTTCGCCGCCGCGATCACGTCTGCCCTCGTTGCGCGGCAGGCGCGGCGCATGCCGGCCGGGGCGTTCGAGCGCGCTGCCCAGGGCGGGCCGCTGGGCGTCACGGTGTGGGGCGCGGCCGCCGCGGCCGCGATCGGGTTGCCGTTCCTCTGGGGCAGCCACCCGGTCATTCCGCCGCTCCCGCCGGAGCTCGCGGCGCTGCAGGAGCCGGGCAAGATCACGATCGTGGCCTTCACCGACTTCGAGTGTCCCTTCTGCCGCAGGCTGCACCCCGAGCTGACCAAGATCGAGGAACCCTACGGCGACAGGGTGCGCCACGTGCGCAAGATGGTGCCGCTCCCGATCCACCCCGGCGCGCTCCCCGCCGCGAAGGCCTACGTCTGCACGCCCGAGGACAAGCGCGAGAAGGCCGCGGCGCTGCTCTACAGCGCGTCGCCCAGCAAGCTCACGGACGAGCGCGTCGCCTCCGTCCTCTCGCCGCTCGGCCTCTCCGCCGCGGAGCTCGCGGCTTGCCTCGCCGCGCCTGAGACCCAGGCCGCCATCGACGCGGACGTCGCGCTGTATGGGCGGATGGAGGCGCGCGGGCTCCCGACGACCTACGTCGGCCGGCGGCTCGTTGTGGCGTACAACCCCGAGCGGATCCGCGATGCGCTGCGCCGTGAGGCCGCCGGGGACGACATGAGCTTGCCGCTCCCGTGGCTCTTCGTCGCCCTCTTCGGCGTGGCCGCCGTCGCCGTGCTCGCGGCCGGAAGGGATCGCTCGCGCGGCGCGGCGGACGAGGGGGGCGCCGCGCCCTCGTCGTCCTCGCCAGAGCGATCGTGAGCGACGTCGCGCCCCGCGCTGCCTTTCGCGGCCGGTCGCCGGGTGACAGAATAGCTCATGAGTGATCATCCCGAGCTAGCCGGCAAGCTCCCCCTGGAGTTCTTCCGGCAACTACCCAAGACCGATCTGCACGTCCACCTCGACGGCTCGCTGCGCCTCGAGACGATCATCGAGCTCGCCCGCGCCCACCACGTCGAGCTCCCCACGTACGAGCCGGCGGAGCTGCGCAGGGTGATGAACCTGGGCCAGAACTGCGGCTCGCTCGTCGAGTACCTCAAGGCGTTCGACATCACGCTGCGCGTCCTGCAGACCGAGGAGGCCCTCCACCGCGTCGCCTACGAGCTCGCGGAGGACGCCGCGCGCGAGAACGTGCGCTACATGGAGGTCCGCTACTCGCCGATGCTGCACACCCGCCTCGGCCTGCGGCTCACGAGCGTTGTCGAGGCGGTGCTCTCCGGGCTCAGGACGGCGCGCGACGCGCTGGGCATCGAGAGCAACGTCATCGTCTGCGGCATCCGCAACATCTCGTCGGAGTCGTCGCTGGAGATGGCGGAGCTCGCGGTGGCGTACAAGGGCCGCGGCGTCGTCGGGTTCGACCTGGCCGGCGCCGAGTACGACCACCCGGCGAAGCACCACAAGGCCGCGTTCCAGCTCGTGCGGCAGAACAACATCAACTGCACCATCCACGCCGGCGAGGCGTACGGCCCCGAGTCGATCGCGCAGGCGCTCCACGTCTGCGGCGCGCACCGGATCGGCCACGGCTGCCGCCTGCGCGAGGACGGCGACCTGCTCCACTACATCAACGATCACCGCATCCCGCTCGAGTGCTGCCCGTCGTCGAACGTGCAGACCGGCGCCGTGCGGGACCTCGCCTCGCACCCGCTCAAGCTCTACCAGAGCCTCGGCCTGCGCGTGACCGTCAACACCGACAACCGGCTCGTCACCGACACGACGGTGTCCCACGAGCTCTGGCACTGCCACACGAAGATGGGGTTCGGGCTGAAGGAGATCAAGGCGACCATCGTGGCCGGCTTCAAGAGCGCCTTCCTGCCGTTCCACATCAAGCAGGCCTATCTCCGCCGCGTCACCGAGGATCTCGAGCGCTTCTCGGCGGACGGCTCGATCCGCCCCGCCGTGACGCCCGTGGCTCCTGGCATGGCCGCCGGCCACGACGGGATCGAGATCGCCGCGAGGGACGGGAAGGACGGCAGGCAGGGGCCCCCGGCCTCCGTCGAGAAGGCCGCCAACTGACGCGCTGCCCGCCGGCGCGCCGCGGATCGAAGCGCCGATCGCGCGGCGCAGGGCGGCGGCCGCGCCCTCGGAGCGGGCTCAGCCGCCCTTCCACTCGGTCCGCTGCACCACGGGCAGCTGCAGCGCGCGCTCGCGGTCGAGATCGAGCGAGCCGAGGTGGATCGCGATCGGCGACTGCACCCACTTGAAGATCGATCTCGAGAACAGCGTCGCGAACTTCTCGGCCCAGGCCCGCAGCGCGGCGGGGTCCTTGTCGGGGAACAGGCTCGGGAGCGCCGCCGCGACCTCGTCGGCGGCGAGCTTCTCGGCGCCGTAGAGGTGGAGGCACGCGTCGAGGACCTCGAACGGCATGAGCTCGGCCTCGCCCGACTGGTTCTCGGCGAGCTCCGGCCCGGCGGTGGTGGCGAGCGTCTGCTGGATGCCCTGGAAGCGGAAGCGCTGCGAGAGGCGCTCGAGCAGCGCGATGACCACCGTCTTCGGCAGGTTGGCGATGACGCTGAACGCCCCCTCGAGGTCGCCGCCCACCGTGGTGTAGCCGAGCGCCTTCTCGCTCATGTTCCCCGTCTGCAGGAACAGCGCGCCGCTCGTGTTCGCCCAGTTCCACATGCGCCCGCCGCGGATGCGCGCCTGCACGTTCTGCTTCGTGAGCTCGGTGAGCTGCCCGCCCTCGCCGACCATCGACTGGGCGGCCTCGAGCTCCCGGGGGAACGCGTCCTCGATCGGGATGACCGCGAACGACACCCCGAGATCGTCGGCGATCTGCGCGGCGGCGCGGTGCGTGGCGTCGCTGGAGTAGCGGGAGGGCATGAAGAACGCGTGGAGCGACGCCCCCATCCGCTCGCGCAGGGCCGCGCCCTCGAGGCCCGGGTGGATGCGCTGCACCGCGCGCCAGGCGACGAGCAGCGTGAGGAGCGAGTCGCGGCCGCCCGAGAGCGCGAGGCCGATGCTCTTGAAGGCGCCGATCTTGCGGTAGTAGTCGGCGACGCCGAGCGCGAGCGCCTCGTAGAAATCGTCGAGCAGCTCGTCGCGCGCGGAGATCGCGGGCAGCGCCGCCGAGGGCAGGAACGGCGTCGTGCCGGCCGGCGGGGCGGGGTAGGCGAGGCGCGCGCGGTCCGCGGTCTCCCCGTCGATCCGGAGGACCTGCACCATGCGGGCGGAGGCGCGGCGGAACTCCTCGAGATCGCTGCGCCAGGTGCTCGCCTCGCGGCGGCAGCGGGTGGTCCGGTCGAGGTCGACGACGGCCGCGGAGAACCCCTCGCGGAACCGCGGCGCCTCCAGCATCGGCCGGCCGTTCTGGTTGATGAACCCGCCGCCGTCGAAGACGAGCCCGTCGTTGCCGCCGACGAGGTTCGCGTAGGCGACCGTGCACTGGTTGTCCGCGGCGCGGGTCGCGATCATCTCGCGCCGGGTGCTCGTCACCCCGGCGCGGAACGGCGACGCCGAGATGTTGCAGACGATCTCGGCGCCGGCGTAGCAGCGGCGCCGCATCGGGCCGTCGGGCGACCAGATGTCCTCGCACACCTCGACGGCGATCGTCCCGAAATCGAAGGCGTAGACGCGATCGCCGCAGAGGACGCCGTCGGCGTCGAGCTCCATGAGCGGCATGCCGCGCGAGAACGTCCGCGCCTCGTAGAAGATGTTGTAGGTCGGCAGCTTCTCCTTCGGGGAGAAGGCGAGCACCCGGCCGGCGTGGACGATGGCGCCGGCGTTGAAGAGGTCGCCCCCCACGCCGACGGTCACGCCGATGACGAACACGGTGCGGAGCTGCGCGGTCTCCTCGGCGAACCGGCGGAGCTCGCGCTGCTGGCTCGCGACGAACGCCGGCCACTGCACGAGGTCCTCGGCCGCGTAGCCGCCGATCACCTGCTCCGGGAAGACCGCCAGGGTGACGTCGTCGCGCGCCATCGCGCGCGCGAGCGAGAGGCACCGGTCGGTGTTCGAGCGGACGGCGCCGACGGTCGCGTTGACGCTGGCGATTCCGATCTTGACGAGTCGCATCGGGCGGCAGCCTACCGCGGCAGCACGGCGCTGAGCAGGCCGAAGAGCTTGTCGAGCTCCCCGGGCGTCACGCGCCGGTTCGACCTCACGCGGTCCCCCTCGGCGAAGAAGACGATCGGGTCGACGACGCGGATCGTCACGATGGCGATGCGGAACGAGGTCGCGCGCTCGATCTCCTCGTTGAGGAAGGCCGCGTCGCGGGCGGCGAGCTCGGGGCTCTCGCTCGCGCCGTCGAGCGCGACCGTGGCGCCGCCGTCCTTGGTCAGCGTCACCGTGGCCTCGAGCGACCTCAGGGTGGGCGGCACCCGGGGCGCCTCCCGCGGTCCCTTCAGCGTCCGCGCCGGGTCGATCGCCGCGGCGATCGCGGCCTCGTCCCCTGTCGGATCGGGGAAGCCGCCCGTGCCAAGGAAGCGCCGCGCCTCGCGGGCCCGCGCGACCGGCAAGACCACGAGGAAGTCGGGCTCCACGGTCGCCACGACGCGCGTGTGCCCCTTGATGGTCACGCGCACCGCCGGCACGCCGAGCCCGCTCTCCTCGGCCCCTGGCGGCTGGCTGCGCGAGAGGAGCGCGTCGAGGCCGGACGCCAGCCTGTCCGGCGGCACGCTGTGCTGGACGACGACCACCGCCTCGTGGGCCGCGTCCGCGCGCGGCGCTGTGACGAAGGCGCGCTCGACGTCCCGCTCCGGATCGAGCCCCGTGCCGGTGAGCACGGGGCCCCACAGATCGAGCGCCGAGAGCCGCGCCATGATGGGGTGTCCCCGGGTCCTGTCGCCGTAGACGAGCACCGAGACCTTCCCCCCGGCGATCGACTGCGCGATCGCGGCCGCGTTGCGCGGCTTCGGCGGCGGCGCCGTCTCCGCGCCGACCGGCGCTCCGGACGACGCGGAGCCGCACGAGGCGGCGAGGAGGGCGAGGCCGATGGCGGCGAGCCGCAGCAGCGAGCGGCGCGGCGGCGAGGCGCACATCGCGGCGGGGAGCCCTTGGCGAACGGACGGCATCACCCGGGCGACGTTACCGGCACCTACCCGATCCTGCCAGCGGGGCAAACCTCCACGGCGCCCGGGCGCGCACCTCGGCGCGCACCTCGCCGCAGCGAGGCCATCCCTCTTCCTCGGCTCGGGACCTGGAGTAGGATGCCGCTCCCGCGGTCCACGCAGAGCTCGTGCGCGCCGCAAGGCTCCGTGTCCCGCGACGCCGCGGACGCGGCGCCCGACCCATGTTGAAGAGGAGTGTCATCCCATGGCGGTCCGCCCATCCGACCTGCACGCGATCCCGCTGTTCGAGAGAATCACGGAGGATCACCTCGATGACCTGATGAAGGCGTTCCAGCGCCAGGAGGTCCCGTCCGGCCACGTGCTCTTCGAGGCCGGGAGCGCCCCGGCGCACCTGTTCCTCCTGGTCCGGGGCGAGGTCGCGCTGCTCGACGCGGGCGAGACGCGCTTCCGCCTGAGCCCCATCTCGCCCATCGGCGAGCTCGGCGCGCTGACCGGCTTCCGGCGGACGACGACGGCGGTGACGGCGCAGCCTTCGGAGATCTGGCGCATCGGCGCCGCCGAGCTCCAGGACTTCTTCGAGGACCACGGGGACGTCGCGTACCCCTTCTACAACAACCTGCTCAACGTCGTGGCCGGCAAGATCCGGCGCGACGCGCGCCGCCTCGAGGAGACCCGCGCGAACCTGATCCGCACGCAGAAGGCGATGAAGCGGCTCCTCGATCTCGTGCTCGACAGCGAGGAGACGCCGCTGAGCAAGGTCATCTGCGCGACCCTCGAGGAGCTCATCGAGAAGAACCGGCGTTCCCACTACATGGTCGAGCCGGCGCACACGCTGAAGAGCTCGGTCCGCCTGGACAGCGGCGCCCTCGTCCCCGTCGTCGAGCTCTCGGACGGCTGGCTGCGCCTCGCCGGACTGCGCGACGTCGCGAAGGGCGCGCACTGGAGCGGCGTGCTCGTCCTGCCCGCGCGCGAGATCCCGGTGAGCGGGACCCTCGACGCGGTCGACGATCACGGCGCGCTGGTGAAGCTCGATCTCCTGATCGACGAGTACGCCTCCGCGCTCCAGGACTACCTGACGCGCCTCCAGATGCTGGATTTCGTGGTGTGACCTCGCGCCGCGCCGCGATCGCGGGCCGCGCCTCGATGCGTGGCGGCGGCGCGGCGGCGCTGCTCCTGGCTTCGCCGCGCCTCCTGCCCGCGCGACCGCTCTCGGGCGCTCAGGCGCTCTGGCTCTCAGGCGCTCTGATGGTTGCCAGGATCGTGCCCGGTGATCTACGGTTCCAGGAGCTCGCTGACATCGCAGCGCTGAGCCGAAGTGGCGGAATGGCAGACGCGGCGGATTCAAAATCCGCTGTCCGCAAGGGCTTGTGGGTTCGAGTCCCACCTTCGGTACCGAGAGCGCCCCTCACGATCGTTCGACGCCAGGCAGCCGAGGGCGGGTGCCTTGCTCTGGCGGGCGACCGCCTTGGTCACAAGGCGGCGCCGTAGGGGCTGACCGTCCGTGACGCTGGGCGAGCCTGGACGGCGCGCTCTGCCGGAGCACGGCGCTGTCAGGCTGCTACGCTCGGCGCGCATGTCGCGTCGGAGCGGAGGTGGGATCGAACGGCTGGGTGCGCTGATCCAGCGCGGGTCCTCGCTCTCGGCGCCGTCGGAGGTCGACACCTCGCCGATGCCGTTCCGCGAGTGGGAAGCGGCCGTGGGGTCCAGGATCGCCGCGCGCGCGCGGCCGCTCAAGCTGGAGCGCGGCGTGCTCCACGTCCGCGCGGCGAGCTCGATGTGGGCGCAGGAGCTCTCGCTGCTCGGCGACACCATCACCGCGCAGCTCCGGTCGCGCGGCCTCCCGGTGCAGTCCCTCCGGTTCCGCGTGGGCAAGGTGGACCCGGTCGCGCGGCCGCCGTGGCGCGAGGAGGTCCGCCCGACCCCGAAGGAGGCGCCGCTCCCGGCCGAGGTGCGGCGAGAGCTCGGGAAGGTCGCCGACACCGAGCTGCGCGAGGCGATCGCGAAGGCCGCCGCGAGGAACCTCGGCTGGCAGGAAGCCGAGGCGAGCGCGCGTCCCCGCAACGCGCCGCCGCCGCTCCAGCCCTCCGCGGCGCCGGCCCCAGGTGTGCCGCCGCCTGCTTCACGCGCGGCGCCGCCGCCTGTTCCGCACGGGGCCGCTCGCACGGCGCCGCCGCCGGCTCCGCGCGTGTCGCGCGTGTCGCGCGTGTCGCCAGAGGCCGCCGCTCCCGCGACGCCCGGCGGCGATGCGGAGGCTACTTCGCCGCGACGAGGCGCTCGAGACCCTCGATCCGCTGCATCAAGAACCGCTCGGTCGGACCGAACGACGGAGCCATCCGGCGCAGGTCGTCGAGGTAGATCCTGAGCGGCTGGATATCGAGCGTCTTGACGCGCCGGACGACGGTGTAGAGCTCGTCGACGACGGGGCCGGGCAGCGGGCGGCGGGCGATCGTGAAGAGCTCGAACGCGTAGTTGACCCACGTCCCCTTGGTCGTGGCGCCGGCGAGGCGAGCCGCGTAGCGCGCGGCGAGCTCGGCGGCCGGCATCTCCAGCGGCACGTTCGTCCGCGCGCGGCTCAGGATGTCGATCAGCACCGTCTGCAGGATGCGCTCGGCCTCCTCGCTGCGGCCCATCGCCAGCGCCTTGTCGGCGAGGCTCGCGAGCAGGCGCAGCGACTGGAAGCCCTTGGATCCGCCGTCTCCCGTCGGGCTCGTGAGCTCCGTCGGGTCGTCCGACATCTTGCGCATCTCGGTCAGCGCCATCGCGCCGAGCGTCGCCGTCGCGCGACGGAACTCGACCCCGTAGGCGTCGTGGGGGCGCGACTCCTCCCCGCCGTAGAGCAGCATCTCCTGGCTGCCGATGATGATGCGGTCGCCGTCGGTCAGCTCGCGCTGGCCGGAGATGCGCGTGCCGTTGACGTACACGCCGTTCCTGCTCTCGAGATCGTGCAAGGCCACGCCGTCGTTGCGCACCTGCAGCGTCGCGTGGCGCCGCGACACCAGCGGGTCATCGAGCGAGAGCTGGCAGTCGCCGCTCCGGCCAATCACGAAGGGCCCTTCGGGGAGCTCGAAATCGTGCGCCAAGTACCGGAGGCGGAAAGGCATGGTCTATTTCAGTGCGCCGAGGCGCTCGAGCCCTTCAATGCGCTGGAGGATGAACCGCTCCGCCGGCGTACGCTCACCAGCGCGCTCGCGGAGCCGCTTCGCATAGCCACGGAGAATGGACATGTCGACGGCCTTCACCTTGCGCAGGACACTATACAGCTCATCGACGAGGTAGGCGGGGAGGAGGAGCTCGAGCCGGGTATTCAGCTCGAAAATGTAGTTGATCCACGAGCCCCGACCCGTCGCCGCGGCGAGGCGGGCCGCATACATGCTTGCCTTCTCGACCAGCTCGGGCTGCACGGCGCCGACGCCTCCGTCCCGCGCCTTCGTGAGGATGTCGCTGAGCGAGCGCTGGAGGATGCGCTCGGCCTCGTCGACGCGCCCCAGGGCGAGCGCCTTGTCGGCGACGCTGCCGATGAGGCTGAGCGCGTGCACGCGCTTGTCCGGGTGCTGGGGGACGAGCCCGGGGAGCGACCTCCGGGAGGCGATGGCCGTCGCGCCGTCGTCCTCGCCTGCGGGCATCTCGCTCATGTCGACCGTGCGCGCGTTCTGCTGCCTCGTCCAGAGCGGCGCGCTCCGCGGCGAGTGCGCCGAGCTCGGCTCGATGGCCCCGAGCAGGAACATCTCCTGCCCCCCGATCGCGATCTTGTCGCCGTCCGACAGGATCTGGCGCCCCGCGATCCGAGCCCCGTTGATGAGCACGCCGTTGCGGCTGCCGAGATCCTCGATCGCGACGCCGCCCTCACCGACGGTCAGCAGCGCGTGCCTGCGCGACACCAGCGGGTCGTCCAGCGACAGCTGGCAGTCCGCGCTCCGTCCGATGAAGAACTCGCCGAGCGGCACCTCGAGATCGTGGGCGAGGTAGCGCAATCGGATGCCCATGATCGAGCCATACCAACAGCCCAACAGGCCGTCAAAAGACAGCTTTCGGGCCGTGTAGCATTGGTTTGCAAGCCCACAAGAACGGCCGTGCAATCCGGACGGGACGTCCGCTTTCGTCTTACAGTATCACACCAGTTATCGCCGTCGTCGCATCGTCGTCGCATCGTCGTCGCACGTTGTCGCGTGTCGTCGCGCGGCGTTGCTACCGGCCTGGGCGAGGCGCTCAGGGGAGGCGAGAGAGGACCCGGAGCAGTCTAAGGAGGAGCCTTGGGTGCGCGACGAGGCCGTAGATCTTGAGCTCCCCGCGGGCCACGAGGCGCGCGAGGTCGCGCAGGGGGCCGCTCTGTCGACGGTGCAGCACCCCCAGCTTCGGGAGGCGCAGCCAGCGGTGGAACGCGACGTCGGGGAGCCGGCGGAGCGCCGATTCGTCGCCACAGAACGTGACGGACGGAATGCCGATGGCGCCGTCGTGGATGGTGAGCCGCCCGTGGTCGAAGCGCATCGTCATGGACGTATCGACGTCCTGCGCGACGACGAGCACCGACCCGCGCAGCGCCCGGAAATCGGAGGCGCGCTTCGGGTCGCGCGCGAGGTGCTCGCGGATGAGGTGACCGAGGTAGGCCGCGAGCGGGTTCTCCTCAGCGCCTGGGGCGAGATCGACGATGGGTTCCATGGTGCCGTCTCACCCGGCCGCGCGCGCTCCGTCCACCCCGATGTCGCGGCGGAGCACCTTGCCGTCGAAGTCGATGGCGCCCGCGGCGCGGAAGGCGCGCTCCCGCGCCTCGGCGATCGAGTCGCCCGCGGCGGTGACGGCGAGCACGCGGCCCCCGGCGGTCACGACAGCGCCGTCCCGCTCGGCCGTGCCCGCGTGGTTCACGAAGGCGCCCTCCACCGCGGCCGCGGCGTCGAGGCCGCGGATGACGTCGCCGGTCACCGGCGCCGTGGGGTAGCCGCGCGCCGCGAGCACGACGGTGAGCGCGTGGCGGCCGGGGGCGACGCGCGCCGCCCCGGGAGCGAGCGCGCCCGCCGCGGCAGACGCGCAGAGCTCGGCGACGTCGCCCTCGAGCAGCTCCATCAGCGCCTCGCACTCGGGATCGCCGAAGCGGACGTTGTGCTCGAGCAGGATGGGGTCCCCGGCGGGCGTGATCATCAGGCCCGCGAACAGCACCCCGCGGAAGGGCCTCCCCTCCGCCCGCATGCCGTCGATCGTCGGCCGGAGGATCTCGCGCTCGACGCGCGCGGTAAGGGCAGGGGTGACGCGGGCGCTCGGCGCGAACGCGCCCATGCCGCCCGTGTTCGGCCCGGTGTCGCCCTCGCCGACGCGCTTGTGATCGCGCGCCGCCGGCAGGACGAAGATCGCCTCGCCGTCGCTGATTGCGTGCACGCTGGCCTCCTCGCCCTGGATCGCGTCCTCGAGGATCACGGTCGCGCCGGCGTCGCCGAAGCGGCGATCCACGAGCATGTCCTTCGCTGCCGCGAGCGCCTCGTCGACGGTCGTCGCGACGACGACGCCCTTGCCGGCGCAGAGCCCGTCGGCCTTCACGACGATGGGCGCGCCGCGCTCGCGGATGACGCGGGCCGCCTCGTCGAAGGAGCGCACGATCCGGAACGGCGCGGTCGGGATCCCGTGGCGGGCGGCGAACTCCTTGAGGAACGCCTTCGACCCCTCGAGGCGCGCCGCCTCCCGGCTCGGCCCGAAGACGGCGACGCCCTCGGCGGCGAGCGCGTCGGCGACGCCGGCGCAGAGCGGCGCCTCGGGGCCGACGACGACCAGGTCGGCGCGCTCGCGGACGGCGAGCCGGGTCGCCTCGGCGGGCGACAGGGACGGGAGGTCGACGCGGCGGATCGGGGCGCGGCCGGCGCCCGCTCGCGCGTGGGTCCCGGCGTTCCCGGGCGCCACGATCACCTCGGCGACCGAGGGCGATCGGGCGAACGCACGCGCGAGGGCGTGCTCGCGCCCCCCGGAGCCGAGCACGAGGATGCGGCGATCTGACCTTCGGGGGGCGGCGGAGCTCACCCCCGCGCGCTACCACGCGCCGGGCCTCGCTGTCGAGGCGCCTCGCGCGGTCCCGCGCCCGCGGGGGGCTCCGCGGCGCCCGGCGTCGTGTTAGAAGCGCCCGCTGGGCGCGCGGCGCGGCTCAGCCGGGGCCGCGGGCGCGCGCCGCCGGGCCCTTCGCGAGGGGGACCGGAGGGCGGATCCCTGAACATTCTGGAGGGATCGGCGAGCGCGGGTCGCTCGGCGTCGAGGGGACGTCGAGGGGGCGGCGGGCGCGGATCCCCCGCCGTGGAGGTGAGCGATGACGCATCGGGCTTCGTGGGATGAATATTTCATGCGCATCGCCGAGGTCGTCGCGTCGCGGGCGACCTGCGATCGGAAGCACGTCGGCGCGGTGATCGTGCGCGACAAGAGCATCCTCGCGACCGGGTACAACGGCTCGATCCGGGGGCTGCCTCACTGCGACGAGGACGGGCACCTGATCGAGGATGGCCACTGCGTGCGCACGATCCACGCGGAGGCCAACGCCATCATCCAGGCCGCGCGGAACGGGGTGCGGATCGACGGCGCGACGGTCTACGTCACGGCCTCGCCTTGCTGGGGGTGCTTCAAGATGATCGCGAACGCGGGGCTCTCGCGCGTCGTCTTCGGCGAGTTCTACCGCGACGAGCGCATCTTCCGGTTCGCCACGGAGCTCGGGATCGAGCTCGCCCCGCTGGAGCGGCGCGAGACGCCCGCCTGAGGTGTTGCGCGGGCGGCCGCTCGGTTGAGCGAGCCCTCGCGCAATCGACGCCAGATCGACGCCGGGTTGCGCGGCGATCTGCGCAACGCTCAGGCCTTGCGCGGCCGCGGCAGCCCGTACACGCGGATCCGCTCGACCAGCGTGCGCCGTGAGATCCCGAGCAGCGCCGCGGCGCGCGTCTGGTTCCCCATGCACTGCTCGAGCGCCTGGACGATGCGCTCGCGCTCGTGGGCCTCCATGGCGTCGCGCAGCCGGGTGGGGCCCGGGTCCACGCCGTCCGGCGCGCTCTTCGCGCCGTCGGGCACGCTCCTCGCAATCGTCGATGCTGAGGCCGGCGCCGGCGCCGGCGCACGCGCGTTCGAGGGCGCCTGCGGCGGGCGCGCCGGAAGGGGCATGGCATGCGATGGACGGGTGGGATCGGCCAGAGAGGAGAGGAGCAGGTGCTCCGGCCCGATGGGCGCCCCGTTGGCGAGGATCACCGCGCGCTCGATCACGTTGCGCAGCTCCCGGATGTTGCCTGGCCAGCTGTGGCGCTGGAGCGCGGCCAGGGCCGCGGGCGAGATCGGAACGGACGCGGCGCTCGCCTCGCCGGGGAAGAGCTCCTTCGCCGTGCGCTCCGCGAAGAGCTGCGCCAGCGCCGCGACCTCCCCGGGCCGCTCGCGCAGCGGCGGGATGGAGAGGGTCACGCCGTTCAGCCGGAAATACAGGTCCTGCCGGAACGCGCCGCGGCTCACCTCGGCCTCGAGGTCGCGGTGCGTGGCCGAGACGAAGCGGACGTCGATCTTGATGGGGGTCAGCCCGCCGACCCGCATCACCTTCCGCTCCTCGATGACCCGGAGCAGCTTGGCCTGGATCGAGGGCGGCAGCTCGCCGATCTCGTCGAGGAACACGGTGCCCCCTTCGGCCGTCTCGAGCAGCCCCGGCTTCGCCCGGACGGCGCCGGTGAAGGCGCCGCGCTCGTGGCCGAACAGCTCGCTCTCGAGCAGCGACTCGGACAGCGCGACGCAGCTCAGGCGCAGGAGCGGGCGGCTCGCGCGCGGCGAGGCCCTGTGGATCGACTCGGCCAGCACCTCCTTGCCGGCGCCCGTCTCGCCGAGCAGGAGGATGTTGATCGGGCCGTTCGCGACGCGCTGGGCGAGCTCGTAGACGGCGCGCATCGCGTCGTCCTTGACGATGACGTCCTTGCCCGCGTCCCGCTCGCCGCCCTTCTGGCGGAGGACGACGCGCGCGGCGCCGAGGTAGATGACGTCGCCGGGCGAGAGCTCGACCGCAGCGCCGCGCGCGGGCGTGCTCTTGCCCACATCGATCAGGCGCTCGGTCGCCGCGCTGCAGTGCCGGGCGCGCACGCGGCTCCCGTTGCTGCTGCCGAGGTCCTCGATCCGGAGCGGCGGGCCGAGGTGCAGCACCGCGTGCCGGCGCGACACCGAGGCGTCGGGGACGCAGATGCCGGCGTCCTCGTCCCTGCCCAGGACGACGCTGCCCGAGCCCGGCAGCTGCCGGGTGCTCATCGAGCTCTGGGTGATGATCAGGAGCTCGAGCGAGCCACCATCGCGGGAAAGAATCTCCGGCTCAGCCACATCGCACCCCAGAGTCGCGCCGGACGACGAGCGACGCCCTGCCGCTGCGCGCGTGCGATCCGTTCCGGGGACCGTCGCGGCAGCGTTCGCGGGACGGTCGCCAGGACCGAGGGCACGCCCAGCAGCCGGCTGCGTAGCACGGACGCGCGCGCAGGGCGACCGCCGTCGCGCTCGCCTCGCGCCCGCGGGGCTCGCGGGGCTCGCGGGGCTCCCCGGCCGTGGCGGTCGAGGTGGTCCAGCGCGCGCGGTGCGGCGATCGTCATCGCTGCGAGGCGGCGCGCTCCCGGCGCCGCGGCGCGGGCAGTAGAATTTCCGCGGATGATCGCGCGGGACCCGTTCGGCTGGGTGGGCAGCACCATCGGCGGCAAGCTGCTGGTGGACGCCGTGGCCGGCGAGGGGACGTTCGGCGTGGTCTACCGGGCGACCCACCTGGGATTCCAGGAGCAGGTGGCGGTCAAGTGCCTGAAGATCCCCGCAGATCTCCTGCCGGAAGAGCGGCAGTCGCTGCTCGACACGTTCGAGCGCGAGGCCCGGCTGCTGCACCGGCTCTCGCGCCGGACGACGGGCATCGTCCAGGCGCTCGACGTCTCCGCCGCGACCTCGCCGGAGGGCTGCTGGACGCCGTACATCGTCATGGAGTGGCTCGAGGGAGAGACGCTCGCGCAGCACATCGAGGCGCGGCGCGCCTCCGGGCGCGCGCCGTACTCCGTCGACGAGGCGATCGAGCTTTTGGCACCCGCGGTGGGCGCGCTCGCGATGGCGCACGACGAGCGGGTCTCTCACCGCGACGTCAAGCCGGCGAACCTGTTCCTCGTCGAGATTCCCGGCGCGACGACGATCAAGGTCGTCGATTTCGGCATCGCCAAGGTGATCGACGCGTCGATGCCGCTGTCGAAGGCGCTCGCGGAGACGAGGCGAGCCGTGGCGGCCGCGGCGCGGGCCGTGAGCCCCAGCGACACGACGCAGGTGCTCGCGACGTCGCCGACGTTGCACGTGTTCACGCCGCTCTACGGCGCTCCGGAGCAGTTCGAGCCGAAGCTCGGCGCGACGGGGCCCTGGACGGACGTGTTCGCGCTCGGGCTCGTGCTGCTGGAGCTCGCCTCGGGGAAGCCGCCGATCGACGGGCGCGACTGGGCCGAGCTCTACCTCGCCGCCGTGGACCCGCGCAGGCGGCCGTCGCTCGCGGGGCTCGGCGTCGAGGCGAGCCCCGCGCTCGAGGCGGTCGTCGCGCGGGCCGTCGCGGTCGAGCCCGCAGCGCGCTTCCGGGACGCGCGCGAGCTCGGTGAAGCGCTCGCGTCCGCGCGCGCCGGCTCCGCGCTCCGGCCGCCGGCTGCCCCGCTCTCCGCGATCTCGCCGAGCGCCGACCAGGCGTCTCCGCGGGGTCCGAGCGCGGCGCCCCCGGCCGCCCCGGCGCCCGCGGACGCCACGAAGGTCGCGGCGCCCGCGGGCGGGGCGAAGGTCGCGGCGCCCGCGGGTGAGTACCGCGTCTGCACCGTGCTCTCCGCGGAGATCGTCGCCGGCGACGACGGGCAGGAGCCGCTCGATCCCGAGCAGGAGCTGGAGCTCCGCGAGGCGTGCCGCGAGCTCGTCCGCGAGCGCGTCGAGGCGCTCGGGGGCGTCGTGCAGGGCAGGAGCGAGGGCGTCGTCACCGCGCTGTTCGGCGCGCCGCGCGCGAGCGACAACGACGCCGAGCGCGCCGTCCGCGCCGGGCTGGAGCTCGCGTCGCTCGACGCCGCGTCGCTCCCTGTAGAGCTGCCGCCGCGCTCCCGGCCGAGGTTGCGCGTGGGCATCAGCACGGGGAGGCTGTTCGTGAGCGGCGCGACCGGACGGGGCGCCCCGGTCGACGCCTCCGGCGAGGCCTTGAAGGCGGCCGCGCAGCTCCAGCAAGCCGCCGCGCCCGGCGCGGTGCTGATCGCGCAGCCCACGTTCCGGCAGGTGGCCGGGCTCTTCCAGGTCGAGCCGCAAGGCGACGGCGCGCCGTGCTTCCGTGTGCTGAAGCTCGCGAGCGGATCGGGCGCGGGATCCGATTTCCTCGGCCTCGACACCCGCTTCGTCGGGAGGGCGGGGGAGGTGCAGCGGCTCTCGGAGGCGCTGGAGACGGTCATCGCGGAGCGGCGCGCGATGTTCGTCTCGGTGATCGGCGCGGGCGGCATCGGCCGCAGCCGCCTCCTCGCCGAGGTCCGGACGAGGGCGCTGTCGCAGGCGGAACCGTGCGCGGAACCGTGCATCGTGCTCGGCGCGGCGTGCTCGTCGCTGTCGATGGATGCGAGCTACCACCTCGCCGCGTCGCTCCTTCGCGCTCATTTCCGCGTCCAGGACGGCGACGTGCGCGACGTCGTGCTGCGCAAGCTCGCGAGCGGCGTCCTCGGCGTCGACGCCGGAGGCGAGGCCGGCGGCGCGCCGCACCCGCTCGCCCTGGAGGACGCGCTGGCGGAGGTCGCGGCCGTGCTCTGCCCGTGCCCGGCGGCGCAAGCCGCGCCCGCGACGGCGATCGTCCCCGACGAGGGCGGCGCCGAGGTGGCGAAGCGGGTGGCCGCGGCCGTCGCGATGCTGCTGCGCGCGATGGCCGCGCGCGGAGCCGTCGTCGTGCTGCTCGACGACATCCACTGGGCGGACGACGCCAGCCTCGACCTCTTCGACGATCTCGCCGTGCGCCTGTCGGACGCGCCCCTGCTGCTCGTCGGCGCGGCCCGGCCCGAGCTCTACGAGCGGCGGCCGCACTGGGGCGAAGGGAAGGCGAGCCACGCGCGCCTCGATCTCGGCCCGCTGCCGCGGCGGCACATCGAGGACATGGCGCGCGAGCGCCTCCGCCTCGTCGCGCGCTGCTCCGCCGAGGCCATCCGCGCCCTGGCGGAGCGCGCCGAGGGCAACCCGCTCACGCTGACCGAGACGCTGTACCTGCTCATCGACGCCGGCGCGCTCGAGCGGCGCCTCGACGAGCCCTGGATCCTGCACGAGGAGCAGCTCGCCCGGCTCTCGCTGCCGGCGACGATCCAGGGCATCGTCCAGGCGCGGCTCGATCGGCTCGACGGCGAGGCGCGCGCGGTCCTGGCGCAGGCGGCCGTGGTCGGCAGGACGTTCTGGAAGGGCGCGATCGACCACCTCCGCGGCGCCGCGCCGCTCGACGGCGGCGGATCGAGCACCGCGGACGTGCTGCGGCGGCTCCGGGATCAGCAGATCATCCAGGCGCGTGACGCGTCGACGTTCCCCGAGGACTGCGAGTACGTCTTCGCCGAGGCGGCGACCCAGGAGATCGCCTACGAGACGCTCAGCCTCAAGGTGCGCCGGGCCATGCATCGCGCGGTCGCCGCCTGGGTCGACGGCGTCTCGGCGGGGCGCTCGCCTGCGCGCGCGCCGCGGGGGCTCGGGGAGGCGCTCGCGGCGCTCCACCATGATCGCGGCGGCGACGCGCGGAGCGCGGCGCTCGCCTACGCGCGCGCGGCGGCGAGCGCGTCGTCGCTCGGGCAGAACGCCGAGGCGCTGCGGCACTTCGAGCGGGCCCGGGAGATCCACGCGAGCGCGGCGGACGGCGCCCCGGCGAGGGGCTCCGCGGCGCGCGCCCCGTCGTCCGCCGCGCCGGGGGGCGACGAGCGCCGGCTGTTCGCCTGGCACGAGCGCGCGGCGCTGTTGCTCGACGTCGGCGACGCCCTCCGCAGGGCGGGCCGGCTCGACGAGGCGGAGCGCGCGTACCTCGAGGCGCGGGCGAGGATCCTCCGCGTCGAGCGGCGCGCCTCCGCCCCGCCCGCGAAAGGCCCGGAGGCGGCGCTGTTCTGGGATGCGCGCGTGGATTTCCGCCTCGCCCTCGTGCTCAAGGTGCGCGGCGCGACGGCCGACGCGCGCGCGCTGGTCGAGCGCGCGATCTCGCTCGCGGAGCGCGGCGGCGCCGCCCCGGAGACGCTCCCCATGTACGGGCTGCTCGCGGCGCTCCACCGGCGCGCCGGCGATCTCGACGCGTGCCGCGCGGTCGCGCTCCGGAGCCTGCGCATCTGCCGGACGCTGCATCGAGGCGACGACCGCCGCCGCGTGGCGGCGTCGCAGCTGCTCCTCGCGCTCGGGACGGTGTTCTACTCGCGCGGTCGGCTGGCGCAGGCGGAGCGCTGCTACCGCCAGGCCGCGCGGGCCGTCGACGAGCGCGCGTACCCAGAGGCGCTGGGCTTCGCGCTGAACGGCGTCGCGGCGGTGCTGTTCGCGAAGGGCGATCTCGGCGGCGCGCGGGAGGTGTTCGCCCGAGCGCTCGCGCTGAAGGAGCGGCTCGGCGATCTCCAGGCGATCGCGTCGGGCCACAACAACCTCGCGGAGGTCGAGCTCCGCCTCGCGCGCCCGCACGCCGCGCTGGAGCACGCGCGGCGCGCCGTGAGGCTGGGCGAGCAGGCCGGCGCCGGCGCCGATCTCCCGGACGCGTACCGCAACCTCGCCGCCGCGCTGCTCGCGGCCGGCCACGTCGGCGAGGCGCTCGAGTCCGGCTGCGCGGCGCTGCGGCTCGCCGAGGTGGGCGGCGGGCGCGTGTACCTCGCGGACGTCGCGCTCGGCCTCGCGCGGATCTGCCGCGCGGCCCTCCGCGACGCCTCGACCCGCCCTCGCGCCGAGGCGGCCGTGGCGCAGCTCTCCGCCTCGCTGGCGGCGCATTTCCGGGACGGCGAGCTCGCGGCGCGGGCGGCCGAGTGCCGCGCGCTGCTCTCGGATCCCTGAGGCGCTGACCCTTTCTCGTCAGGTAGCGCGACGTGCCGCGCGGGAGACGTTCGTCATGATCGAGTCTTGGAATCAGGCAGCTATCGTTCTGACCGCCGCGGCCGCGCTCGGCTCGGCGGCGCTCGGGTGCGCGTCGGATCCCGCGCCGCCGGGCGGATGCCCTGGCGCGCGCGCGGCGTCCGGCGCGTGCATCGGTGTCCCCGCGGGAGCGCTCTGCGACGGGGACTTCTGCGCCGCGTCGGTCGATTGCGCCGAGGTCATCGAGGTCTCGAGCGCCGCCGCGCTCTCGCAGGCGACCGAGGCCGCTCGACCTGGGGCGTGCATCGCGCTCGGCCCTGGCGCCTACGGCCCGATCGATCTGCCCCCCGGCGTGAGCCTGCTCGGCCGGGGCGCTGGCTCCGTGAGTGTCGCGGCGGTCTCGCTCGCGGCCGGCGACGGCGCCGTCCTCCGGGCGTTGACCGTGGGCGAGGGCGGCGTGCGGATCGCGGCCGGCGCCCGGGCGCGGATCGAGGCGGTGCGCGTCGTCGGCAGCGCGTCCGACGGCGTGACGCTCGGCCTCGGCGCGTCGCTCGACCTCGTCGCGTCGGCGATCGAGGGCTCCGCGCGGTACGGCCTGAGCGCGTTCGACGCCGCCCGCGTCTCCGTCGTGCGGTCTGTCGTCTCGGGCTCGCAGGGGCCGGGGCTGTGGGCGCAGTGCACCGGCGGCTGTGACTGCGAGGCGCCGGTGGAGCTCCACGTCGAGGACGCGCTCGTCCGCGACAGCAAGGTGGTCGGCGTGTCGCTCGTCGGGGCGCGCGCCACGATGTCTTTCGTCGAGGTCAGCGGCAATGGCCTGAGCGGGTTCGACCCGAGCGGCGGCATCTCCGTGTCCGGCTGCTCGAGCCTCGACGCGGCGGCCCTCAAGGTCGCCGACAACACCGGGTTCGGTCTCCTGATCGATCGGGCGAACGCAGCCCTCGGCGAGAGCGGCGAGGGCTTCGAGGTGAGCGGCAACCAGCCCGGGATCTGGATCCAGCACACGACGCCGGAGCAGACCGTCCAGCTCACCGGAGGCCTGCTCGAGAAGAACCGGGCCATCGGCCTGGGGATGAGCGGCGACGCGCGCGGCATCATCATCGATGGCATGCGCATCGCCGGGACCTTCGCGGACTCGGCGGTGGTGAGCGCGGACGGCGGGCTCGCCCAGGAGGTCGTCGGCGACGGCGTGAGCTGGCAGGAGCGCGCGCAGGCCGCGATCTTCGGGCTCGTCCTGAGCGGCAACGGGCTCGAGTCCCTCAACCCTTCCATCCGCCCGTCACGCCGCGCGAGCGTGCTCATCGACGGCGGCGTCGGCCTGGACAGCCGCCTCTCCGCCGTGACGCTGGAGGGCGGCGACGAAGCGGCGGGCATCGTGCAGCAGCGTCTGCCCGCTGACGGCATGAGCCCGCTGCGCGACGCGGATGTCCCGCGCATCGTGACGAGCCCGGAGGCGCTGTTCTCCGTGCCCGTCGCGCCCATCGCGCCGGCGGCGCTCGACGCCCCCTGAGGCCTGCATCCGCGCGGCGACGGCCCGGCGCTGGGACCGCGTCCCGAGGTGAGCGCGGGAGCGCGTCGGGCCCACAACTGGACCGACAAAAAGTAAGTGGGCCCGCCACACTCGCTTTCCGCTACCGTTGCTCCCTTCCGGGCCTGGCGGGGTTCACGGCGCGCTGTCGGCGGACCCATGAGGTCCAGGCGCTGTTGCCTGACGCAGGGACTTCGTAGTCGAACCTCGTCCCCATGTCGAGCCCCACGGCGCGCGCGGCGGCGATTCGTGGGCCATGGCGTCTCGACTCCTTCGCGGACGCAGCGCCGCCGCCCACGTCGCCCACGTCGCCCACGTTTGGTTCCCTCCTCGGGAGTCTTCGGGGGGGTGAGCGCGGAGTGAGTGAGGTGTGAGCGTGAGCTGCGATCGGGGTGTGCAAAGGGTGGTGTGAGCGTGGAGCGATCGACCTGGAGCGGCATCGGCCGGGACTTGCCTCGTTCAGGAAGCCCCGTACGCTTGGAGCTGTCGTGAATCCGTTCGATTCCGAGGACGAGGGACGGGGCAGCCGGCTGATTCCGGTGCTTCTCTTCATCGGCTCCGCAGCGCTGGCAGCGGCCGCGCTCCGGCTCGCCTGGCAGCAGCCGGTGCTCATGGCGGCGGTGGTCAGCGTGGTTCTCGTGTTCGCCGCGGCCCGCTGGCTCGCGCGCCGCAAGCTGCGCCGGCTGCTGCGCTCGGGCGACGTGGGCTCGGTGCTGCGGCGCTGGTCGACGTCGCTTCACCGCATCCCGCACCCCGCCACGATGGCGCCGCTCATGACGGCGACGGCGTTCGCGGCCTATGGCTGGGTCGAGAAGGCGCGCGCGGCCATGGCCGCCGCCGAGCGGGGGCCCGCGTGGGAAGCGGCCCTCGAGCACCGCCTCTTCCTCGACACGCTCCTCTGCACCTTCGAGGGCGATCGCGACATGGCGCTCGCGCAGGCGCGTCGCCTGGCGCGCCTCCCTCTCCCGGACATCAGCTCGCCCTTTCGCAGCCGGGTGGTCATCCTGCGAGCGGCGGCCGGCGCGCTCGCCCGCGCCTTCGCTCACACGAGCGTGCCGGGCGACCGCGCGCTGCTGGAGCGCGCGAGCGAGGCAAGCCCGCTCGTCTTCTGGGCCATGCGTTACGCCGCGGCCGTCGTCGCCATCGACGAGGGCGAGCTCACCCGCGTCGAAGAGCTCCTCGCCGACGCGCCCTCATGGCCCCAGGAGTCGACGTTCCGCGCCTTCCACGACGAGATCGCCGATCGCGCCGGCCTTCCCCGCACGGTGAGCGCGTAGCGGGCCGGTCGTCGCGCGGCGCCGCTGCGCGCGGCGCCGACCCGGAACGCCGGTCCTTCCAGAGGGCGCGCCGGCTTCGCGCTCGCGCTGGCTCAGCCCTGGAACAGCGTGCGGATGTAGCAATAGGCGCGCGCCCCGGGGGCTGCGCTGGCGGCGTCTTCCGGCGCGTCCGGCACGAACGCGCCGAGCGCGCCGAGCGCGCCGCCGAGGGTGAACGTGCGCAGCATGATCCTCGCCTGCGTGCCCGCGAAGCACGGCTTGCGGTAGGCGACCTCCACCCTCCGGGCGAGCACCGCCGTGCCGTGGCCCTGCGCCGAGAGGCGTCGCAGCGCGGCCTCCGCGAAGAGCCGCGGGTACACGAGCGAGTTCACGTGCTGGTTCCCGTCCGTGTGATCCAGGCCGAACGCCACCGGGATCGGATCCAGGGTCGGCTTCGCGTCGAGCGGCTCCGCGCCCTCGGGCAGGCCCATCAACGCCTCCGGCGAGCGAAAGTCGTAGCGCTCGGGCGGCACCGCCGGCAGATCCGGGGACTCGAAGCGCAGCACCTTGCGCGCCTCGGGCGCCGCGAAGGGCCGCGTGAAGACGTGCTCCGCGAACACGCGACCCACCTGGATCGGCTCGCCCGCGCCGGGCGGCGGCGGGCCGTAGGTCCGGCTGCGGCGCCCGCTGGCCGAGAGCCACATGGCCAGGATCAGCCGGTTCACCTGGGAGGTCGCGTCCTCCGTGTGCGCCAGCTGGTAGCGGCCCTGCAGCTCCAGCGGCTCCCGCGTCGCGATCGGCCCCTCTCCGCCCTCGATGATGAGGCGGGTGAGGATCGGGACGATCCCTTGCGTGAGCATGAGCGCCTCGACGGGGCTCGCCCGCAGGAGCTTCGCCCAGACCGCGGGCCCGAGGCCGTGCGGCAGCGCGTCCAGCATCACCTGTCCGTTCTGGCTGACGTCTTCGAAGCGGAGGTGCATGACGGCGGTCGCCTGCTGCTGCTCGGGGACGCAAGGCTCGTCAGGGAAGTAGCGCATGCCCCGTCTCCATAGCTGACGCCGCCGCGCGCCGCATGGACCAGCGCCTGGGCGCCGCCATGGCCGGCCAGGCCGACGGCGCGCGTCCATGGTACGATCGCCGCGTGACGCTCCTGAAAATCGCCCACATCGGCAACCCTGTCCTCAGGCAGCGAGCGCGTGAGGTCACGGCAGAAGAGCTCTCCTCCCCTGCGATGCAGGCGTTCATCGACGATCTGGTGGAGACGATGCGCGACGCGAACGGCGCGGGCATCGCCGCCACCCAGGTCCATGTGCCGGTGCGCATCTTCGCGGTCGAGGTGCAGGACAACCCCCGCTATCCGTACAAGCCGAACATCCCGCTCACCATCGTGGTCAATCCGGTGATCGAGCCGCTCACGCAGGAGACGTTCGAGAACTACGAAGGGTGCCTGAGCGTCCCGAACCTGAGGGGTGTTGTCGATCGCGCCACCGAGATCCGGCTCACCGGCCTGGATCGCGACGGGAGGCCGATCGACCGCGTCGTGCGCGGGCTGTCGGCGGGCACCTTCCAGCACGAGAAGGATCACGTCGACGGCGTGCTCTTTATCGATCGCGTGAAGGATCCGCGGACGCTCTGCACCTGGGCGGAGTTCGACCGCTATCACAAGCAGCCCTTCGTCGAGCGCATCGTCCCGTTCATCCAGCGGATGGGCGGCTGAGGCGCCTCGTCGCGCGGGCCCTGCTCGTGCGTGTGACCGCTGCGCGGACCAGGGCGCTCGGCGCGAGCTCGAGCGCTCCCGCGGACATGCGCCTCCGCGAACGCAGGCCGCACGCCTCTCGCCCGCGCTGGCGGGGAGGGACGTGCGGTGCCTGCTGGCGGGGAGCGATCAGGCGCCGCCGCCGGTCCGCTCTTCGCGCTCGATCTGCTCCTGGTAGGCGACGCTGTAGCGCGCCCAGGGACGCAGCTTGAGGCGGCGGTAACCGATGGGCTCGCCGGTGCCCTCGCACATCCCGTAGCTCCCCTCCTTCATCTTCGCGAGAGCACGGTCGATCTCGGCGAGCACGCGGACGTCGCGCTCCAGGAGCTTCGACGTCAGCGACGTCGCGCCCTCGGCGTTGGCCTCGTCCATCTCGTCGCCCACCTCGCGCGAGATGTCGCGCTCCGCGTGCTGCCGCTCATCGATGTTGGCGACGAGGGCCGCCCGGCGCTCCTCGAGCGCCTGCTTGAGCTCGTCGAGCTGCTCCGGCGTCAGATCGGGCAGGTCGGAGTCGTCCGTTTCGGGCGCCGCGCGGCGCACGGGCGGCCTCGGCATGGCGGCTGCCGTCGTGACGGACGTCTCCGGCCGCGCCGGGCTCATTCCGTCGCGACTCGCACCTTCACGGTTGTTCATTGTTTCCTCTCATCTTTTCGGTGGCAATTCGCGTACCGATCTTGAACGTGGGCGGACGAAGCACGCGCGAGGCGCGGTGACCAGGAAACACGACCGAGCAGGAGCGGCCGCGCCAGGCTACTGGCTATGGTGATAGCGCATCCACGAGCCTATGGCTTCGTGATGCCGGCCATTCGAAACCCTGCCGCGACGAGCGCGCCGATGTCCTCGAGCACGGGCTTCGACACGTTGATCGAGATCTCGGCCCGCGGCGCGGCGCCGCCCTGCTGCTGGGTGGTGATGAACATCAGCCCTTCCCCTTTGTGGGGGAGCTTTGCCAGCGCTTCGCCGAACATTCGGGCTTCCCTAGGCAGCGCCAGCGGGGACGCGCCGGGCTGGTCCAGCGTCGTGAGCACGCTCTGAAGCGTGCGGGTGATCGGGGTGAGCGTCGAGAATCCACCCGAGGCGAACTTCCCGGTCTTCAGCTTCTCGAGCCCCGGACGTGACGCGAGCGTCGCCGCGGCGGGCGCGCCCGCTTTCACCGTGGCGAGCCGCCTCAGCAGCTCGCTCTTGTCGTGCCCGAACGCGATCCACGTCGTCTTCTCGTCACCCATGACGAAGAGGTGGAGCGTCATCGTCAGCTTGGGCTTCTGCTTGCCCTTGGCGGCGGGGGTCGAGCTCGCGTCGCCGTCGAGCGGCGGGAGCTCGTGGACGAGCTGGACCTCGACGGCGAGGGACGTCTTCCCGAGCTCCTTCGGCGCCTGGACCGTCTTGACCGTCGGCAGATCCTTCGGATTGACGTCGATCTCCGGGAGCCGCTTGCGCAGCCCGGGCGTGTTGTAGGCGGTGACGGCGTTCTTCACGTACTTGATGATCGCGTCGGGCGCCTCCTCGAACCCGAACAGGTTCCAGCCGACGAAGCCCCCCATCATCTTGTCGAGCGCCTCGTTCGGCGTCGGCTTCCCGGCCTGCGCAGCGGCAGGAGGCGCGTCGACGTACCCGTGGGCGGACACGCTGGGCCCCCTGTTGATAGGCAGCGAGAGGACGTCGGCGAGCGCCTTGCGATCAGCGGGGTTGCCGATCTTCTCCTTCTCCAGCCACCCTTCGAGCATCTCGCGCAGCGTCTTCAGGATGCCGCCGTAGTGCGCCGGGTCGTAGCCGTGGTCGAAGAACGCGCCGGCGCTGTCCTTCGGCACGCGCCAGTAGAGCTCCGGCGCGGCCCCGGCGCGGTTCGCGCCGTCGGCCATCGTCTTGGCGAGCCACGACGACTGGCCCCGGAGCTCCAGGGCAGCCGTGAGGCTCACGCAGGACTGGTTGTCGACCTGGAGATCGACGACCGCCTTGCTCGCGTCGTTGATGAGCGCCTCGAGCTCCTGCTGGACGGCGGTCGTCGCGTCGGTGAGCGCCCGATCGAACTGGGGCTGTCCGATCGAGAGCTGGCTCTGCGCGAGGATAGGGAGCCCGCCGAGCTGCTGCTTCGCCATGCCGCCGAACTTCGTGCTGAGCGGGACGAAGCGGACCTCGCCGTGGAGGTCGCGCGCCTCGGGCGCGAGCGTCGGCAGCGTGCGCGCGAGGTACGGCCCGAGCGTCGTCACGTCGCGGTCCCGATCGCCGCAGAGGAGCCGCGCGGGCGCCGATCCGGCGGACGCGGCGAGGAAGCAGCTCGATGACGAGGGCTCCTTGCCGCCGATCTTCCACATGCCGGGCTTCACCTCGGTGAGCGCGGCGCCCGCCTCGAGCGCGCCCCTCGCCCGCTCGAGCGACGTGAGCCCGAACGACACGGCCGCCACGGGCTTGCCCCGCTTCGAGCTGTCATCGAGCGCGACGATCAGGTGCACCGGCGCGTCGAGCGCGAGCACCGCGGCGAGCTGGTCGGTGTCGATGGAAGGGCTCACGAGCTCGCCCAGCACACCCGAGGAGAACGCCTGCGCGCCCGTCTCCGCGAGCGCCGGAGGCAGCCCCGCGCACGTCGCGATGCTCGACAGCGTGGCCGCGGGGTTGCTCCAGCGGAGCACGCCGACGATGTCGGCTGGCTCGGCGACGGGGGATAGATCGAACGCTGGGCCGGCGGCGACCTGGGCAGGCCCGGCCTTGACCTCGCCTTGTCCTGCTGTCGGCGCGACAGGCGCGGGGGACGGCCCGCAGGCGAGGGAACCGGCCATCAGGACCAGGGGGGCGATCGGCAGGAGAGTTCGCATGAGCGCCGGTTATACGGCTCCCGGACATCCGAGTCGACGCCCAACAAGGAGCGCGCCGCGCAGGCGACGGCCGCGTGCGCCGCATAGCGCGCGGCGGTCGCTCCAAATGCGAACGAGCGCGGACGAATCCGCGCTCGTTGCGTTTGGCGTTTGGCGCTTGCCGCTCGGCGAACGCGCGCGGAGGGATCCGCGCTCGTCGCACACCGTCGAGGAGCGGGCTCCTCGCGGCGATCAGTTCGACTCTTCGAACTCCGCGTCGATGACCGAATCCTTCCCCTTGCCGCCGGCGGGGGGCGGCGGCTGGCCTCCCGGCGCGCCGCCGGGCGCGGCGCCGCCGCCGTCCTGCGGCGGGCCGGCCTTCTCGTACATGACGCTCGCGATGCGGTGCGCTTCCTTCTCGAGCTTCTCCAGCGCCGCGCTCACGGCCGCGTCGTCCTGCTTCTCGATGGCCGACCGCCCCTCGGCGATGACCCCGTTCAGCGCCGAGACGTCGCCCTCCGGCAGCTTGTCCTTGTTCTCGCTGATCGTCTTCTCCAGCGTGTAGCAGAGGTTATCGAGCTTGTTGCGCCGCTCGATCTCCTCGCGCCGGCGCTTGTCCTCGGCCTCGTGCGCCGCCGCCTCGTTGACCATCCGGTTGATCTCGTCCTCCTTCAGGCCGCCCGACGCGGTGATCGTGATGCGCTGATCCTTGCCGGTGGCCGTGTCCTTGGCGTGGACCGAGAGGATGCCGTTCGCGTCGATGTCGAACGTCACCTCGATCTTCGGCACGCCGCGGGGCGCCGGCATGATCCCTTCCAGGTGGAAGCGGCCCAGGGTCCGGTTGTAGCGGGCCTCGGTGCGCTCGCCCTGGAGCACGTGGACCTCGACGCTGGGCTGGCTGTCGGTCGCGGTCGAGAAGATCTCCTTCTTCTGGGTCGGGATCGTGGTGTTCCTCGAGATCATCACGGTCATCACGCCGCCGAGCGTCTCGACGCCCAGCGAGAGCGGCGTGACGTCGAGCAGCACGAGGTCCTTCACGTCGCCCGAGAGCACGCCGGCCTGGACCGCGGCGCCGACGGCCACGACCTCGTCCGGGTTCACGCCCTTGTGGGGCTCCTTGCCGAAGAACTTCTTGACCGTCTCCTGCACGAGCGGGATGCGGGTCGAGCCGCCGACGAGGACGATCTCGTCGATCTGCTGCGGCGACTTCTTCGCGTCGGCGAGCGCCTTGCGGGTCGGCTCGAGCGTGCGGTCGATGAGCGGCCGGATCATCTGCTCGAGCTTCGCCCGGGTGAGCTGCTTCTGGAGGTGCTTCGGCCCCGAGGCGTCCGCGGTCAAGAACGGCAGGTTGATCGTCGTCTCCTGCACGTTCGACAGCTCGATCTTCGCCTGCTCCGCGGCGTCCTTGAGCCGCTGCACGACCATCTTGTCGTTCGAGACGTCGATGCCGGTGTCCTTCTTGAACTCGGCCGCGAGCCAGTCCATCACGAGGTGGTCGACGTCGTCGCCGCCGAGGTGGGTGTCGCCGTTGGTCGAGATGACCTGCACGACGTTGTCGCCGACCTCGAGGATCGAGATGTCGAACGTGCCGCCGCCGAAGTCGTACACGGCGATGACCTGCTCGTTCTTCTTGTCGAGCCCGTACGCGAGCGCGGCGGCCGTGGGCTCGTTGACGATGCGCTTCACGTCGAGCCCGGCGATGCGGCCCGCGTCCTTGGTCGCCTGGCGCTGCGAGTCGTTGAAGTACGCCGGCACGGTGATGACGGCCTCGGTGACCTTCTCGCCGAGGTAGTCCTCCGCGGCCTTCTTCAGCTTCTGGAGGACCTTCGCGGAGACCTCGGGGGGCGACATCTGCTTGCCGCGCACCGCGATCGAGGCGTCGCTGTTCTTGCCCTTGCTGACCGTGTACGGGACGCGCTTCGCCTCTTCCTGCACCTCCTCGTAGCGGCGCCCCATGAAGCGCTTGGCCGAGTAGATGGTGTTGGTGGGGTTCGTGACCGCCTGGCGCTTGGCGATCTGCCCGACGAGCACCTCGCCCTTGTCGTCCCAGGCCACGACGGACGGCGTGAGGCGCGAGCCCTCCTCATTCACGATGACCTTGGGCTCCTTGCCCTCCATCACCGCGACGACGCTGTTGGTCGTGCCGAGATCGATGCCGATGATCTTGCCCATGACGTTGAACCCTCCGAGAACTGTTTGCGCGACGGCCTGATGGCCACGGGGGGCGAGAAGACCCGACCGGCCAGCAGGGCTCAGCTGACAGCTGCCGCGAGCCACCGCTCCAGAGCCGTCAAAAACCGCTGGGAATCCGGATACTTTCGCCGAGTTTTCGCGAGCTCGCTGGCTCGCGACCGCGAAGCTAACCATGTGCGCCCGAGCGTCAACGCCGCCTCTAGCAATTGCCGTGCGCGCGGGCTGGGGCCGCCCGGACCTTGACCGGAGCCCGGTCGCGCCGCACCTGAGGTGTCCGCGCTTCGCATCGCTAGCGGCGCAAACGATCGCAGACGATGCCGAGCGGGCCGGACCTGAACCGGACGAGAGAATAGAAGAGCGGGCGCGTCCGAGGGGCTTCTTGCGGTCCAAGACGCGCTGAGCTATAGGCGCCCTCCCTCGCAACACCCGAAGGACTCACCATGAAGCCCGGCATCCACCCCGAGTACAAGGCCTCCACGATCACCTGCGCGTGCGGCGCCGTCGTCGAGACCCGCTCCACCCGCGGCAGCTTCACCACCGACGTCTGCTCCGCCTGCCACCCGTTCTACACGGGCAAGCACAAGATCATGGACGTCGCCGGCCGCGTTGACCGCTTCCGCAAGAAGTACGCGACCGCAGGCAAGTAGCCGGGCCGATCGTCCCTCTATCCCCGAACTCCCTTCTTTCACCGGATTCGCCCGTCACGCCGCGCCCGCCCAGGGCGTGGCGGATGGGCTCGTTCGCCTGGAGCCCGCTGGCCCTGCGCGGAACGTGAGCGGCCGAGACGTCGCGCGCGGCGTACGCGGACCCGGACGCGAAGGCGAACCCGACGACGTCGGCACATTCACCTGTGCAGCGCTCGTCGGTCGGGCCGATGCGCTGGCCGTGTTATGCGCTAGATTGGAACGCGTATGAGCGATCAGCCTGCACGTCCGTATATCGGCGGCCAAGCGGTCATCGAAGGGGTCATGATGCGGTCGCCGAGCTCGGTCGCGATCGTCTGCCGGCGCCGCTCGGGAGAGCTGGTCGTGCGCGAGCAGCCGATGACCGCCGTCTCGAAGGGGCCGCGCACCTGGCCGTTCGTGCGGGGGGTCGCGACGCTCGTCGAGTCGCTCCGCCTGGGATCCCAGGCGCTCCGCTGGTCCGCGGACCTCTACGAGCAAGATCTGTCGGCCGAGGAGGCGGGCTCGGCCAAGGGGCCGGAGTCCAAGCGCCCGAGCGCGGGGCAGGCGGGCGGGGTGAACCTCACCTCCCTGGCGCTCAGCATGGCGGCGATCGCTGCGCAGGACGTGGAGCCCGCGCAGGTCACGGGCAGCCCCGCGCCGGGCGGCGGCGCAGAGGGGAAGAAGCGCGGAGGAGGGATGGGCATGATCCCGATCCTCTTCGCGGTCCTGCTCTTCGTGGCGGCGCCCCAGGCCGGCGCCGAGCTGGTCAACAAGCTCCTGGGCCTCGGCCTCGAGGTCACGTCGCCGGCGTTCCAGGCGATCACCGGCGTGGCGAAGCTCGCCATCGTCGTCGGCTACCTCCTGCTGATCCGCCAGATCCCCGAGGTTCGACGCGTTTTCCAGTACCACGGCGCCGAGCACAAGGCGATCTCCACCTACGAGGCGCACGAGCTCCTCGAGGTCGAGAACGCGCGCCGGAAGACGGCCATGCACCCCCGCTGCGGGACGACGTTCCTGGTCATGGTGGCGCTCGTGTCGATCGTTGTGTTCTCGGTGGCCGGGGCGTCCCTCGGGGCGCTCCTGCCCAAGCTGCCCGGCGGCCGGCTCGTCGAGAGCGTCACGTTCTTCCTGATGAAGCTGCCGTTCCTCCCGCTGATCGCCGCGGTCACCTTCGAGATCCAGCGGATCTTCGCGCGTTATTGCACCACCGGCCCGCTCCGCGCGCTGCTCTGGCCGGGGTTTTTGGTCCAGAAGATCACGACGGCGGAGCCCGACGACGCGCAGCTGGAGATCGCCCTCGCGTCGCTCCGCGCGACGCTCTGGCGCGAGGCCTCGGTGGCCGCTCCTGTCCAGCCCGATCGGGTGTTCGCCGACTACTCCAAGCTGCTGGCCGACCCCGGCTACGCAGGCGCTCACGGCTAGCGCGCGCCGGCTCCGCCGGGCCCCTCGCCGCCGTCCAACCCCGCGTCGTCTTCGGATTGCAGATGCTACCTATCGCGAAACTCGAGGCGGTTCAGCGCCGCTTTCAGGAACTCGAGCACCTCATGTGCAGCCCGGCGGTGCTCTCCGCGCCGGCCGAGCTCCAGCGGCTCAACCGCGAGCGGACCGAGATCGAGCCGGTGGTCGTCGCCTTCGCCCGGCTGCGGGACGTCGAGCGGCGCATCGCCGAGGATCGCGAGGCGCTGAGCGATCCCGACCTGTCCGAGCTCGCCCAGGCGGAGCTGCCCGAGCTCGAGATCGAGCGCGAGCGGCTCGCCGGCGAGCTCGAGGTGCTCCTCCTGCCGAAGGACCCCAACGACACGCGGAACACCGTGATCGAGATCCGCAGCGGCGAGGGCGGCGAGGAGGCGGCGCTCTTCGCCGCCGATCTCTTCCGCATGCTCTGCCGCTACGCGGAGACGAAGCGGTGGAAGGTCGAGGTGCTCAACCTGAGCGAGGCCTCCGCCGGCGGCTACAAGGAGGTCGCGGCGCTGATCACGGGGCAGGACGTCTACTCCCACCTCCGGTACGAGGGCGGCGTCCACCGCGTCCAGCGGGTCCCCTCGACGGAGACGCAGGGGCGGATCCACACCTCGACCGCGACCGTGGCCGTGCTGCCCGAGGCCGACGAGGTCGACGTGCACATCGACGACAAGGACCTGGAGATCTCGATCGCCGCATCGGGCGGCCCCGGCGGCCAGGGCGTCAACACGACGAACAGCGCCGTGCAGATCAAGCACCTGCCGACGGGCATGATCGTGAAGTGCCAGGACGAGCGCTCCCAGCTGAAGAACAAGGCGAAGGCGATGAAGGTGCTCCGGAGCCGGCTGCTCGAGCTCGAGCAGCGCCGGCAGGAGGAGGCCCAGAGCGCCGAGCGAAGGACCATGGTCGGCACGGGGGAGCGGGCGCAGAAGGTGCGGACCTACAACTTCCCGCAGAACCGCGTGACGGATCACCGGATCGGCCTCACGCTGCACAAGCTCGACAAGATCATCGAAGGGGACCTCGACGAGCTCATCGGCGCGCTGCGCACGCACCGCCAGGCGGAGCTCCTGCGGCGTGGCGGGCTCTCGGGGCCCGCGCTGGAGCCCGCCACGTGATGGGGGCGCCGTCCATCGAGAGCGGGGCGCCGCCCGTCGATCTGGAGGCGCTGCTCGTCGCGCTCGTGCTGGCGCCGTCGACCTTCTCGCGAAACCGCTTCTTCTCGCTGTACGCCGACCCGGAGGCGCGCCGGGTGCGGCGGCGGGCGGCGCTGCTCAGGAGCATCGTGCGGCAGCTGGTCGCGGGCGCGGACCGCGCCGGGCTCGCGCCCGCCGCGAGCGGCGGCGCGCTGCTCACCTACGACGTGCCGTCGCTCGGGTTGAAGCGCACCGCCGCGCTCGACGCCCTGGAGCTCGCGGTGCTCCGCATCGCTGTCGCGCGCGGGGTGGTCCCGCGGGCCGAGCAGCCGGGCGGCGGGGGCGCCGCGCCGAGCTCGGCGACAGGCGCCGCCTTGCCGGATGCGCTCCTCCCCGAGCCGGCGGACACGTCGCGGATCGAGCGCGCGCTCGCCCGGCTGCTGCCCGAGGGGAAGGCCGGCGGAGCGCTGGAGCCTCCTGGCGAGAAGGAGCCGGGAGAGCCGGACCCCGGGACCAGGGCGCTGCCGCGTGACCAGGCGCGGCGTGACTCGCAAGCACCCTGGGAGTAGGACGCGGCCATGTGCATCTTCTGCAAGATCGCGAACAAGGAGATCCCGTCGAAGGTCGTGTTCGAGGACGAGCACGTCATCGCCTTCCACGACGTGAACCCGCAGGCGCCCACGCACGCGCTCGTCATCCCGAAGCGCCACATCGCGGGCATCGCCCAGGCCACGCCCGAGGACGAGGCCGTCCTCGGCCGGCTGCTCCTCGCAGCGCGGCGGGTCGCGGAGCTCACCGGCATCGCGGAGAGCGGCTTCAGGACCGTGGTGAACAGCGGCGCGAACGCCGGCCAGACGGTCTTCCACATCCACGTCCACGTGATGGGTGGAAGGCCGATGGCCTGGCCTCCCGGCTGAGCGCCGTACGCGCCGACCGCGCTCAGCGGACGCCGCGGGCGGCGCTCACCGCCGCGTCGAGCCACGCCGCCTCGTCGTCGCGGAGCGACGGCTGCCTCGGCAGCGCGGTCGGCAGGGCGCGGGGCTGCGACGCGCCGTGGGCGCGGAGGTGCGCGGACGTGATGGCGCCGACGCGCCCACCCACGCCGAGGAACAGCGCGAAGAGATCCGGGCCCACCGCGCGCCGCGGGGCGGGCCGCACCGCGAGCTCGGCGCCGGACGCGAGCCGCGCGGTGAACCCGGCGACGAGGTGATCGACCGGATCGCTCCACGGATCCGGGGCGCCGGGGGCGCCCGCCGCGATCCACGCGTCGAGCGTCAGCTCGGGCGAGGTCGCGCCGAAGTCGATCGCCAGTGTGAGGCCGCGCTGCTCGAGGGCGCGCTCGATCTCGCCGAGGCGAGCGGTACCGGCGGCGTGCACGAGCATGGAGTCGCCGTCGAGCAGAGGCGCCGCGGGCGGCGGCGGCAGCGGGCGGCGCGCGGCGGAGGACGCCTCGCGCGGGAGCAGGTTGCCAGGGTTCATGACGCCGGCGGGGTCGAAGACGCCGCGGAGCGCATGGATGACGTCGGCGCCGAGGCCGAGCTCGGCGCCGAGCCGCGGCGCCTTGCTCCGGCCGACCCCGTGGTGATGCGAGAGCGTCCCGCCGGCGTCGATCGCTGCGTCGAGGGCCGCCCGCCAGGCCGCGTCGTACTTCGCCTCGGCCGCCGGGACGCTCGGAGCGCTGCCGGCGAAGGTGAAGTAGATGCTGCAGCCGTCCGGGTACGCGTGGGACAGGTGAGCCATCACGAACACGTGGCGCCCGAGCGCGCCGCGCACCGCGCGGTAGAGCCCGTCGAGGCGCGACCAGGGCGCGGCGACCTCCATGGTGTCGCTGAACGCGCCGGCCATGAACACGGGCGCCTGGCGGTAGCTCACGCTGTAGCGGTGCGCGAGCCAGTGGCGCGCGGGCTCCTCGCCGAGCGGCCTGGCCCCGCCGCGCTCCGCGATCGCCGCGGCGCGGGCGAGGTCGTCCGCGCTCGCGCGCGCCGTGCCCTCGAAGATGAGGATGAGCGTCGCGCCGCGGAGCACGCGCGACCCGACGCCGTCGACGATCTGGTTGAGGAGCCCCGGCGCGCGCAGCAGGCCGCGCAGCACCGCGGCGCCGGCCCCGGGGCCGCGGGCGCCGTGCCCCCGCGCGGCCGCCCCCTCGGAGGATTCATCGGCCGCGGCGGCGTGGGCGCGCTGCCGGCGCACGGCGCCCAGCCGGGCCATGAAGGAGTCGAACGGGTCGTAGAGCCGCGAGACCGCCGGGCGGAGGCCGGCCTGGAACATCGTCCGCATCGCGTCCCATCCGGCCTCGACGCCGGGGAACGAGAACGCGGCGAACGCGCGCGCCGGCGGCGCCGGGTGCAGCCGGAGCGTCGCGGCGGTGACCACGCCGAGCACGCCCTCGCTGCCGATGAGGAGCGGCGTGAGATCCGGGCCTCGTGCGCGCCGATCGAAGCGGACGATCTCGCCGCGGCCGACGACGCACTCGAGCGACGCGACCATGTCCTCGATCTTGCCGTAGAGCCCGGAGCACTGGCCGGCGCTGCGCGCCGCGACCCAGCCCCCGACGGTCGAGCAGAGGATGGACGACGGGAAATGGCCGAGCGTGAAGCCCTCGGCGTTGAGCTCCTCCTCGAAGCGGATGCCGAGCGCGCCGGCCTCGACCTCGACCGAGGGGGCCTGGCGATCGAGCGAGCGGCGGCGAGAGAGCCGCTTGAGATCGAGCACGACCGTGCGCTCGTCCGGCAAGACGCCGCCGCACACGCCCGAGCCCGCACCGAAAGGCACCAGCGGGAGCCCCTCGTCCGCGCAGAAGCGCACCACCTGGGCGACCTCCTCCGCGGAGGACGGCCAGACGATCATCCCGGGCCGGTGCTCGGCGATGCGGCCCTCCGTCACCGCGAGGTGGTGCCGCGGCCAGAGATCGCGGGCGTAGGCGATCTGATCGACGGGGGAGGCGCTGCGCGGGATCCCCGGCAGCGCGCGCGCGATCGCGGCCTCGAAGCTCATTCGCGGGGAGCCCTAGCGCCTCAGCTCCGCTCGGCAAGGACGATGAGCCGCGGCGACTCGGAGCCGAAGAAGACGCCGGGGTGCGCAGGGTGTCCGGTCACCTCGGTGACCTTGAAGCCCGCCTCGTGGAGCACCTTGCCGAGCTCGTGCAGGCCGTAGAGGCGGAGCGAGTAGTCGAGCTCGCGCGAGCGGCCGTCCTCGAACATGACGGTGCGCTTCACCTTGAGCCTGCTCGTGAAGAAATCCACGTGCATCTCATCCATGCAGACGCAGCCCTCCCCCTCGAACCAGACGAGGCTCGGCTGGCGGGACGCCACATAGTCGCGGTTGACGATGTCGAGCAGGAGCATCCCGCCGGGGCGGAGGGCGCGGCGGATGCGGGCGAGGACATCCGCGTTCTTCTCGTCGTCGAAGTAGCCGAAGCTCGTCGACCAGCAGTAGACGCCGTCGAAGGTCTCCTCGAACGTCATCTCGCGCATGTCGCCCTGGAGGAAGTTCAGCTTCTGGCCGCGATCCTGCGCCTCGTCGGCGGCGCGGGCGAGCATGGCGAGCGACAGGTCGTAGCCGACGACGCTGTAGCCGCGGCTGGCGATCTCGATCGCGTGGCCGCCTGCGCCGCACGCGAGATCGAGGATCACCGCGCCCTTCTCGACGCCGAGCCGCTCCTCGATGAAATCGACCTCGCGGCGAACCACCTTGCTGTCGATCTTGTCGAGCGTGCGCAGGAAGTCGTCGCCGAAGAGCTCCTCCCACCACGGGCGCTTCCGGCGCGCGGCGGGCTCGGTCGACGGGCCGGAATCGTGCTCGGCCTGCTTCGCCGCGGGCGCCGCGGCGGGAGCGGCGGGCCGCGCGGACGCGGACGGCTCGCCGTGCGACGAAGGCGCCGACACGGGCGGCGCCGACGCGGGCGGCGGCGGCACCGAGCTCGTGAACGTCGCGAGATCCGGCGATGCAAGCGCCTGCGCGCGCGGGCGCCGCGGCGGCAAGGGAGGCGGCGGTGGCTTCTTCGGGTGCGCGGCGTGCGGATCGGCCTGCGCGGCCGAGCCCGCGTCGGCGAGCTCGGCGTCGCGCTCGGGCTCGACCTCCTCGAGCTCGACCTCGGTGCTCCTCGGCGGCACGGTGATGCGCGTCGCGTCGCCCTGCGCCTGCTGGCCCTCGCCGCCCGCGGGAGGAGCGCCGGACAGCTCGGCCTTCGCCTCGTCGACGGGCTCGGACTCGGGCTCGACCTCCGCGACCTCGTCCGCGCCCGCCCCCAGCGGCCAGTCCAAGGGGCGCGCGTCGATCTCCGGCGCCGAGGTTTGCCTCCTGGACCGCCTTCGAGGCGCCGGCTGGAGGGCGTCGAAGGCGGCGTCGCGCGCCGTCGGCGGGCCCTCGGAGAGGCCTTCCTGGAACGAGTCGAGGCCCATCCCGGTCGGGACGTCGTCCGGCCGGATCCTGAACTGGAGCGGCGGCCACTCGTGCTCCGCCGGATCGGTCAAGAGCGGCGGTCTGGCGGGCTCGGCGGCCGAGGTGACCGGCGGCACCGGCGGCAGGTCCGACTCGATGCTGACAATCTGGAGCGGCCGGATCACCGCGACCGAATCGGGATCGATGATGAGCCCGCTCGGCGCCGGCATCGGCGGCATGCTCGAGGATTTCGGCGACGGGCGCGGGACCGCACGGGGCGCGACCAGCTCGGCCAGGTTCGTCGCCGCGGCCGTCGCCGCCGCCGGCTTGCTGGGGGGCCTGGATCCATCGAGCGCGGGCTCGCTGGGATGCCTGGGCGCCTCGAGCGTCGGGTAGCTGGGGCGCCTCTCGGAGGCGCTCGGCCACCCGTCGTCGTCCGCCTCGTCGCGCGAGCGCTGCGCCGCGGCATCCTCGGGCACGGTGGCGCGGTCGTGCGTGGTGACCTGATCGTCGCCCTGCTGCGCTGCGTCTCCCGACACGTTCACGAGCCGCCGCGAGCGCCGTCGCCCGGTCTTCGCGCCCTCGCCGCGCTCCACCTCCGCCGCCCGCTCCACCTCCGTCGCGAGCGATTGCCAGGACCGCCTGGAGCTGGAGCTCGTCGGCAGGGGAGCGCCGTGCCGCGAGCGCTCCGTGGGCGGTCCGGCGATCCGCGGGTCGAGATCGAGGTCCGGGATCTCCGCGATCTGCCCGCCGGAGCTCCCGTCCGCGATGCCCGCGATGACATCGAGGCGCGGCAGCGGCGTCGTCGTCGCGAGCTGCGGGCGCGCGCTGGGCGAGCGCTCGGGCCGTGGGGCGGACGCGCGCGCGGGGAGCGAGCCCTGCTCTCCCTGCGGCGCCGGTGCGGCCGCGTTCCCTGCCTCGCCCGGCAGCGGCGCGCCGGGCTCTCCGGAGGCGCCGCCTTCCTGGGCGGGCGTAGCCAGGGGGTTGCGCGGCCGCTCGCTCGTCATCGCTGGCCCCCTCCGTCCAGCGGCTCGCCGTAGAGGATCGGCCCAGGCGCCCTGCTCCAGGGCGGGGCCACCCCGCGCTCCACGAACATGACCGCGGTGGATCCGAGGTGGAACTTGCCGATCTCCTCGCCGCACGCGACCGGAAGGGCCGGCGAGATCGTGTGCACGCCGAGCGGCACGTCGCGCGCGTCGACGGCGCTCACCGTGATCCGTCCGACGATCATCGCGCCCACCATCACCACCGTAACGCGCCCCTGGCGCTCCGTGTCGATCACGATCGCGACGCGCCGGTTGCGCGCGAAGAGGCCCGGGACGTGGCGTTCGCCGATCGCGTTCACCGGGAACAGCTCCCCCGGCATCGAGCGGATGAGGCTCACCCGCCCGGCGACGGGCGAATGGACCCGGTGGTAGTCGCGGGGCGACAGGTAGACGATCGCGAACTGCCCGCCGTCATAACGCGTGGCTTCCGCGGGGTCGCCCACGAGGTCTTCCACGCGGTAGGGCTGCCCTTTGATGGTCAGCCGCCCGCCCTCGGTCACGGGGCCGAGCGCCTCGACCCGGCCGTCGGCAGGGCTGGTGATGGCTCCGGGATCGGAGCAGACAGGGCGCATCCCCTCGCGGAGCTTGCGCGTGAAGAACGCGTCGAAGCTCTCGTAAGGGCTCGTCAGCACCTCGGCGGCGTCCATGTCGACGCGGTACGCGCGCGCGTAGAGCTTCACCACCGTGTTCAAGACGGCGGCGGGTGCCCTGGCGTCGCAGAGGCGGCCAACGGCCCGGGTAATGCGCTCTCGCGGAAGCACCCGCAACAGCTGTGCGGCGGCGTAGGTGGCAACGGTCATTGTGCGGAGCAGCGGTAACGATGCGGGAACGATGCGGGAACGATGCGGGAAAAGAGCGGTGCAGGAATGCTAGGCCTCAGGAAGGACCTTGGTCAACGCTCGGGTCAGACGAACCTTCCAGCGTCGGCGCGGTCCCCAGCCAGCGAGGGAGCTCAGCCTTGACGCGACGCACAGCGCGATCCGAGGCGCGACGCCAGGCCCGTCCCCCGCGCCCCACGTTTCTCCACGTCGCTGCGAGCGCGTCAATCGCGAAGCGCCGCTCCGCGCAAATGGGGGCGCGAGGGCCCGCGGGCCGTCCCCTCGACGCGCTCCATTCTGAAGCGGCGATCCGGGCCTCGCGCTGCAACTTCGATCGACCTCCGCGGGCGCAGCAGAAAAGCGGAGCGGTTTCAAGGGCCTGCGTCCTGGCACGCCGCTCGCTGAAGCGGGGCGAGGAGGCTCGCAACAACGATGGAGATCACGTTCTGGGGAGTTCGCGGGAGCATCGCTTCGCCTGGGCCGGAGACGGCTGCGGTGGGCGGAAACACAAGCTGCGTGGAGGTTCGCTGCGGATCGTCGCGGATCATCCTCGATGCAGGGACGGGCGTACGCAAGCTCGGAGATGCGCTGCTCCGGGAGGGACCGGTCGAGGCGACGGTGCTGCTGTCGCACCTGCACTGGGACCACATCCAGGGGCTGCCGTTCTTCGTGCCGGCGTACCTGCCGAGCTCGCGGCTGTCGATCGTGGGCAGCGCGCACGGGGTCGGGAGCCTCCGCGAGGTGCTCTCGACGCAGATGGCCGCGCCGAGCTTCCCCGTCCGCATGGACGAGCTCTGCGCGCAGATCGCCGTGCGGGAGGCGCGGCCGGGCGAGGCGTTCGACGTGGGCGAGGTCCACGTGCGGATCGCCAAGCTCAACCACCCGGGCGGCGTCCTCGCCTACCGCGTCGAGCACGAGGGCCGCAGCGTCGTCTACGCGACCGACACCGAGCACTACGCCTGCGTCGATCCGGCGCTGCGCGCGCTCGCGGACGGCGCCGACGTGCTCATCTATGACGCGCAGTACACCCCGGAGGAGTACCGCGGCGACGGCGGGCGCTCGAGGGTCGGCTGGGGGCACTCGACGTACGTCGCGGGCGCGGAGATCGCGCGGGCGTGCGGCGCGCGGAAGCTCGTCCTGTTCCATCACGACCCGCAGCGGACGGACGCCGGCGTCGCCGAGATCGAGCGCCTCTCCCGCGAGCTCTTCGCTGGATCGGTCGCGGCGCGCGAGGGGCTCTGCATCCACGTAGAGGCCCTCGCGCGGGCCGCGTGATGACGCGGATGACGACAAGCGCGGCGCCCTCTATGCTGGATGCTGCTCCGCTATCCATGTCGCGCCTCTCGCTGCTCGTCGATCTCGCCTCCCTCCTCGCCCGGGAGGTCGACTTCGACGCCCTCCTCGGCACGGCGTGCGAGCGGCTCGCGAAGGCGCTCCGCGCCGACCGCGCGACGATCTGGCTCGTCGACGCCGAGCGCGGCGATCTCGTGACGCGCGTCGCCCTGCTGCCCGAGCTCCCCTCGCTCAGGCAGCCGCTGGAGCGCGGCATCGCCGGGCACGTGGCCACGACCGGGCAGGTCGTGCGCGTCGACGACGCGTCGCGCGACCCGCGCTTCGATCCGTCGGCGGACCGGGCGACGGGCTACACGACGCGCTCGATGCTCGTCGCGCCCATCCGCGAGGACGGCGCCGCGCCGGTCCGCGGCGTCGTCCAGCTGCTGAACCGCGCGGGCGCGCCCTTCGACGAGGAGGACCAGCGCTACCTCGTCGCCCTCGCGACGCAGCTCGCCCGCGCCCTCTCGCTGACGACGCTCCGCGCCGCCGAGGGCGGCGGCCCGGGGGTCGTGCTGCAGGGGCCGTTCAACCGGATCGTCGGCCGGAGCGAGCGGCTGGCCGCCGTGTACGAGAAGGTCCAGCTCGCGGCCCAGACCGACGCGACCGTGCTGCTCCGCGGGGAGACAGGCACCGGCAAGAGCCTTTTCGCCCGGGCGATCCACGTCAACTCGCGGCGCCAGACGAGGCCCTTCGTCACCGTCGACTGCACGACGCTGCCGGCGCAGCTCGTCGAGAGCGAGCTCTTCGGCCACGAGCGGGGGGCGTTCACCGGCGCGGACCGGCGCGTGCCGGGCAAGGTCGAGCTCGCCGAGGGCGGCACGCTGTTCCTCGACGAGCTCGGGGACCTGCCGCTCGACATCCAGGGCAAGCTCCTTCGCTTCCTGCAGGACCGCTCCTTCGAGCGCGTCGGCGGCCGCCAGTCGCTCCGCGCCGACGTGCGCGTCGTGTGCGCCACGCACTGCGACCTCGAGCGCGCCGTCGCCGATGGGCGCTTCCGGAAGGACCTCTACTACCGCGCGCGCGTCGTCGAGATCGATCTGCCGGCCCTGCGCGAGCGCGGCCCCGACGACGTCGAGACGCTGGCGCGGCACTTCGCGGACGTCTACGCGACGAGGTACGGCAGGCCGTCGCCGCGCTTCGATCCGGACGCGCTCCGCCACCTGCGCGCTCATACGTGGCCGGGCAACGTGCGCGAGCTCGAGCACTGGGTCGAGAGCGCCATCGCCCTCGCGCCGGACGGCCGCATCTCCGCGGGGCACCTCCCGACGCGCCGGGGTGAAGGCGCCCCGCCGCACGCCGCCGCGGCGCCCGAGGGCGACGCGCGGGTGGCGCTGCCGCTCGGGCTCACCCTCGACGAGGTGACGCGGCGCTACGTCGAGGCGATGGTCCGGGCGTGCGAGGGGAACAAGACGGAAGCGGCGAAGCGGCTGGGCGTCGGCAGGAACACCCTGGCGCGCGCGCTCCGCGCGAAGCACTGAGGCCGCGCTGAGCGCGCGACCTCCTCACCCCGGGTCCACCGGGAACGTCAGGCCGATCCCGGCGATCGCCGCGACGGACGAGGTCTTCCACCTCCCGGCCGGGCCGGCCGAGAGCAGAGGGCGCGCCAGGACGAGGTGCAGCTCGAGGAAGCTGCGCAGCTGGAGGTGCCGCGCGATGCGCCACTCGGCGCCGCCGCGCGCGCCGGAGGTGAGCAGCCAGAGGATGCCGTCTTCCGTCTGGGTGACGCTCTCCGGGACGGGCGCGCGGACAGCGCCGAGCTGGAAGACGTTGCACAGGAAGACGTCGTCCCGGTGCCTGCAGAGCGACATGACCCCCAGGCCGGCGCTGATGCGCCGCGGCCCGACGCTCGGCAGATCGCTCGGAGGGCCGCCCAGCGCGACGAGCGCCCGCGCCTCGAGCGACATGGACATGTCGGACCAGCGGAGCGCGGCGGCGGGCGAGAGGCCGAGGCCCGCCGTCGGTGTCAGGCCGAATGCCAGCACGGAGGACGCGCTGAACTCGCCGTGCACGCGCGGCTCTGGCGCGCGCTGCGCGCCGTCGGCGTAGGCCGGGGCCGGCAGGGCGAGGCCCAGCGCGATCATCAAGGGGATGCGACCAGGGTTCGGCATCCCGCGCACCCTAGGAGCGCGCGCCGGCGCGACGGAATCCGGAGCGGGCGCCCTCGCGAACAAACCGCCGCTCGCGCGCCATTGCGTCGAGCGGCGCTATTTCCTCGGCTCGCCGTCTTTTTTTTGATCTCGGAGGCGGCGGGCTAGCGCGCCCTGCGGCGCGCGGCCTCGCAGAGGGCCGAACGGAGGGGATCGCCGGGGAGATCGGGCGGCAGCTTCTCCTCGCAGGCCACGTCGGGGTTCAGCGGATCGAGCGCCGTGCCCGCCGAGAAGGCGCGATCCCCGTCGGGGCCTCCGTGGAGCAGCCCGTGCAGCGACCACCACCGGCCGTAGCGGCTGTGCACGTCCTCCACCCGCTCGACGAGGGGCGAGGCGCTCGCGCGCTCGCCCGACGCCAGCAGCGCGGCGGCGAGGAAGCAGCGCACCGCCGGCTCGTGCGGCGCGAGCGCCTGCGCGCGCGCGTGCTGGACCGCGGCGGCGGCGTGGTGGCCGCGGTCGTGGAGCAGCTGGCCGAGCCGCACCCGCTTGCTCACCTCCTGCCGGTGCGGCATGTCCGCGCCGGGCGCGAGGTCGGGCGGCACGTCGGCCGGCACGCTGGCGAGGTAGGCGCGCCAGCGCTTGTCCCAGGCCGCGAGGTCCGCGCCGGAGATCTCGGCGATCGCCCGCTCGAGGTCCGCGTCGCTGCTCGCGTCCTTGAGCCGGCGCAGGAGCTGCGGCAGCGCCGTGTCGCCCGCCTCCCTCGTCCAGTAACGGATGAAGCTCGCGACCTCGGCGAACACGACCGCCGCCTCCTCCGCGCTCGGGAGCATCGCGATCGAGGGGCCGATCTTGTCGAGCGGACGCCCGAGGCCCCTCTGGATGCCCAGGAAGGCGATCGCGTCCGCGGACGGCACGTCGTCCAGCGGGTCGGGCTCGCGCCAGCGGACCTCCTCGCGCTTGGCCACGCCCTCCTGCAGCCACAGCGGGGCGTTGTCGCGCGTCCCGCGCGACAGGGCGAGGTGCGTTATCTCGTGCGCGAGCGTGTCCAGCCAGGGGTAGCCGCTCGGCGTGGCGCGCGGCGAGAGCATCGTCACCCGCCCCCACTTGGCGATGGCGACCGTGCCCGTCGTCCGCGCTGCCTCCTCGGGCAGCCCCGTCATCGCGGAGAGCGTGAACTGATCGCGGACGAGATCGATCCGCAGCGGCCGGAGGAGCTCGACGCCGAGGTCCTTCGCGAGCACGTCGCGCGTCCTCGCCGCGACGTCGACGAGGAGCGGCACGAGCGCGCGATCGTCGTCGTCCTGGAGCCGCACCCAGACGCCGCGCTCCTCGTCGTTCACGACGACGGTCGCCGCGGTGGCCCGGGCGCAGCCGCGCGCGATGTCCCCGAGCGCCGCGCCCTCGGCCGTCGCCGCGAGATCGGGGCGCGCGAGGATCGCCGAGGCGGCGTCGCAGTCGCCCTCGTAGATGGCGAGGCGGCCGCGCTCGAGCGCGAGCGCGAGGTCCGCCGGATCCGCGTCCTTCAGGGCGTCCCGCGCCGCGGGGACGTCGATCTCCAGGATCGCGGCCCGGGCCCGCGCCGCGCGATCGAGATCACCGACCGTGAGGCGCCCGGACGCTGTCGCCGACGCCGTCGCGAGCCCGGCGAGGATCGCCGCCCGGAGGCCGCGCCTCGCGATCGCCGCCGCCCCGCGCCGGGCCGTGGCCGCCCTGCCGCCTGCGTGCGTCATTTCAGGAGCCCCTCGGCGTAACGCTTGACCGCCCCTCGCAGCCGCGGCTCCGAGGTCCCCCCGAGCCCCTCGAGCACGCGACGGCGGAACTCCTCGGGGCCCTTGTGCTTGTCCTTGTCCGGGATGTCGGCCTTCCTCGCCATGTTCCGATCCCCTTCCGACTCGGCGTCGCCGTCCTGACCCTGGTCCTCGCTGCGCGACATCTCGAGCAGCCGCTGCGCGTCGCGCTGGCGCTCGTTGCCGCCCTCGCCGTCTCCCTCGGCGAGGGCGCGCTGGGCGTCGCGCATCGCCTGCTCGGCCTCGTCGAGGCGATCGAGCATCTCCTCGGGCATGCGGCCGTCGCCGCGCTCGCCCCGCTTGCGGAGAGCGCGCGCGCGGTCGGCGAGCGACCCCTCGCGCTGGCTCGACTTCCCGAGGCCGTCCCGCGCCCGCTCCGCCGCCGCCTGCCGCAGCTTGCGCAGCGCCTCCTCGGCCCAGGCCAGCTCCTCGGCGAGCGCCTGCTGCGCCTCGCCGGCCTCGCGCGCGGCGCGCTCCTCCGGGAAGAAGCCGCCGGCCTGCGCGCCGAGCCGCTTCGCGTCGCCCAGCGAGCGCATCGCGCCCCGGCCGCTCGTCACCGCTTCCTCGGGGCGGCCCTGCTCCAGCGCGCCGGCCATCGCCTCGGCCTGCTCCCGGCCAGCCGCCGCGGCGGCCTCGGCCGAGCCCGGCGCCGCGCCCGGCTGCGGCAGGTCCCGCACGGCCTCGCGGATCGCCTCCGCGTGCTTCTTCGCCTCCTCCCGGAGCGCCGCGATGTCCTCGGGCCGCGACGCGCGCGAGAGCTCCTCGGCGACCGCGTTCGTCTCGGCGGCGTGATCGCGCGCGAGCTCCTCGAGATCCCGCTCGCTCTGGGCGACGCTCTCGTCGGCGTTGGACGCGTCCCCGGGGTCCGGCCCGCGCGGCGCGCCGGACTCCACCCCGCCGCGGCCGCCGCCGCCGAACGAAGGCTCCGGCCGCCTGAGCCGCGCCGCGAGGTCGCGCGCCGAGAGCTCGGCGTGCAGCCAGTCGCTGGCGCCGCGGGCGCGCGCGATCCTGCGCAGGTCGTTCGCGACGATCTCGCCGAGGTCGAGGCCGAGCTCGCCGAGCTTGCCGAGCTCGACCCCCCCGCCGCCCAGCACCGCGACGGCCGCCTCCAGGCGGACCTCGCCGCCCTCGCGGTCGCCGTTGCCCAGGAGCTCGGCCGCCGCCGCCGCCTCGTCCGCGACGTCGGCGAGCCGCTGCGCGACGGCCCGGGCGTCGCGGTGGCCCAGGCCGCGCAGGCCGGCGTCGAACGCGAGCAGCGCGCCCTCGGTCTCGTCGAGCAGCTCCTGGTGCGCCGCGCGGGTCGTCGATTTCCGCTCGGCGGCGAGCGCCGCGTCGAGCCGGGCCAGCTGACCTCGGGCGAGCGACGCGATGCGCCCCCGCACCCGCAGCCCGCCGTGATCCGCGGCGAGCGCCGCCTCGACCGCCGCCCTGGCCGTCGCCTGCACCTCGGCCTCGTGCGCCGCGTGCGCCGCGGCGCCGCCCGCCTCCGGCGTCCGCTGGCCGATGCGGTCGGCGAGCAGATCCGTGAGCGCGTCGCGCGCCTTCACGAGCGCGGCGTAGCGCCGCGCCTCGGGCTCGCCCACCTGCGGCGGGATGACCAGGATGGCCTCGCTCCTGCCCCACTTCGGGCCCTCGATCGGATCGTTGTCCCGCGCCTCGATCCGCACCTCGACCGGCACGTACGTCCTGCGGAAGAAGGGATCGCGCGCCCGGAGCTCGTAGCCTCCGCGGTCGACCTTCGCGTCCGCCGCCGGCCGCGAGAGCACCCGCCGCTCCTCCTTCGCTCCGGCGCGCAGGACGAGATCGACCTCGCGCAGGCCGTGATCGTCGGTGATCTCGTAGCGGAGCGGGATGCTGGGCTCGTCGAGGAGCTTCACCGTGCGCGGCGCGCCCTCGAGCGTGACGCGCGGCGCGTCGTCCGGGATCGACACGACGCGCTGCGCGTCGGCCTGCCGGACGCGCACCTGCCCGAAGCGCGCGGCCGCCTGGAGGGTCGTCGACGCGCCGAGCGTCCAGCGGGCGACCACGCTGCCCTTGCCGTCGTCGACGAACGGCACCTCGGCGCCGCCGTCCGTCAGCACGAGCGCGCGCCCCGCGCGGACGGGGCGGCCGCGCACCGTGATCACGGTCCCTCGGGGCTGCATCGTCGGGGCGAACGGCAGGAGCTCCTCCGCGCCCTGGTGCAGGTACTCGGGCGGCGCCGCCGTCATCTCGACCTCCTCGATCCACGGCAGATCGAGGGGAGCCTCGCCGCCGCGGGCGGCGAGGACGTCCAGCCCCTCGACGACGCGCGACGGCTCGATCGCCGCCGCCGCGAGCGCCGCCGCGCCGAGGGCGAGGCCCGCGCTCGCCCACCGCGTCGCCGCCTGGCGCGCGCGCTCGACGACGCGCGCCTGCGAGGCGCGGCCGAGCAGCCGCCGGAGGTGCAGGCCGGCGAGCTCCGGCGAGCCGACCCGATCGTCGGCCGCGGCGCGATCCGCGAGCGTGAGCGCCCGCAGGGTGGCGGCGCCGAGCGCCTCGTCCGTGCGACCGATGATCTCGCGCACCGTGCGCCGGGCGTCGCCGCGCCGCCGGCGCACGAGGATGGCCCGCGCGGCGATCGCCGCGAGCAGCAGCGCGAGCCCGGCGCCGGTGAGCCCGCGGGCGAGCGGCGACCCCACGCGCGCCACGTGCGCCGCGCCGAACAGCCCTGCGCAAGCGGCCGCGGTGAGCGCGCGGCCCGCGGAGGGGCCCACCTCCGCATCCCAGACGGAGCGCAGCCGCGCGATGGACAGGGCCGGCGCCTCGTTATCCATGAAGAAGCAAGGGTAACCGGCGGGAGGAGGTGGTCCAGCGGATCAATGCGATCCCCCGGGAGGCGCGGGCCCGGGCGATCAGACGTCGAGCTCGCCGTCGGTCATGAACCAGCTCTCCGCGTCGAGCAGAACGCGCCGCAGCTCGTCGGGGAAGGCGGGATCGAGGTGGACGATGAGCCACCGCGAGCCGACGTCCGGCGGGTGGGGGCGGGAGAAGAACCCGAGCGCCCGCAGGCGGGCGCTGAACGAAGGGGGCGTCACGAGGAGCATGCCCACGGAGACGTGCCCCTCCCGCCGCATCGCCTGGCAGAACTCGAGCAGCAGGGCGTCGAACGTGGGGCCGTTGTCCTCGCAGAACAGGTCGCTGACCTCGACCTTGTTGTTCCGCACCGAGTAGACGGCGTAGCCGAGCAGCCGCCCGTCATGCCTGTCGAGCATGCAGAAGAAGCGGTATCGAACGTTACCGAGCTGCGCATAGCGCCAGTTCAGGAACCGGGCGCTCCGCTCGCCGACGACCGGCCAGGGCTTCGCCCGCGACCACAGCCCGTCGAAGCGGTGATCGGCGGTGTCCACGAGCTCGGTGCGCACGCGGCTCCCCTTCGCGAGCAGCGCGGCGGTGTCCCGGAGCGCCATCGAGGCGTCGAGGGCGCTGCCCGCGGCCCGGACCAGGAGGTTGTCCGGCTTCACCGTCGCCCGCTGGACGGCGCGCTCCGCCGCGGTCGACAGCGCCTGCGCGAGCGGGGCGGGCGGGGCGCCCGGCTCCGCCGCCTCCCAGAGCGCGCGCCAGCGAGGGTGGGGGACCGCCGACGCGGCCCGCTCGGCGATCCGCTGCACCACCGCGCTCACGGTGCTCCGCTGCTCGCCTGCCGACGAGGCCGCGAGCTCGTTCAGCTTGTACGCGGCCATGAGGGGCCGGACCCAGATGATGGAATCGGCGATCTTCTTGTAGCCGGCGCGCTGGAAGATCGGGAATGAGGCCTTGTTGGGGAAGCCGAACACGAAATCGACCCCGGCGTCGCGGCAGCCCCTCGCGAGCTCTCGCTGGATGCTCATGGCGGCCCCCGCGATGCGGTGCGCCTTGGTCACGCCGAAGTCGCCGAGGACGCCGGCCTTGAGCTTGCGCCCGTCGACGACCAGGTCGCGCGGGTAGAACGAGCCGCTCCCGATGATCTCCCGCTCCGGTCCGTGAAAGCCCATCCAGGTCCGCGGGGGGCCGGCCGGGTTCTGCTCCTGGAACCAGCGCATCCGCCGCTCCACGAGCTCCTGCGATACCTCGCCGTGGGCGAGGTTCTCTTTCCAGAGCTGCGCGAGGACGTCCCTGTGCTCTTCCGGCTGGACGCGGGCGGCGCTGTAGACCTTCTCCATGGCTTTCCGGTGCGTCTCCTGGCGCGGCAGAGCGGCGCGCCGCGCCCGTCATGGCCGAAGGCGGTGAGGGCGTCAATCGCGCCTGGCGGCGCGGCGAGGCGTTCCGCGCTGGGCACAGCGACGCCCGTGCGGCGAAGGCGTCATCGCGGAACCGGAGTACACTCGCGCGATGTCTCGCCGCGCCATCGCCGCCGTCGCCTGGCTCTCGTTGCTATTCGCCCTGGCTTGCAGCTCCGCGCTGCCGCAGCCCCCTCCAGACGCTTCGCAGGCGAAGAGCAGCGGCGCCCCTGCGGGGCAGCCGAGCCCAGCCGCTGATCCGGGAGCGACGTTCGGTGACGACGTGATGGTCGCGGACGGCGACCCCGGTCCGGTGCCGGTGACCCGCGCGGATCCGGCGCGCGGCAGCCGGCTCGCGCCCGTGACGATCGTCGTGTTCTCCGACTTCGAGTGCCCCTTCTGCAAGCACCTGGGCGGCACGCTGAGGCAGCTGGAGCAGCGGTACGGCGCGGAGCGGCTGCGGGTCGTGTGGAAGAACTTCCCGCTCGCCTTCCACAAGCAGGCCCGGCCGACGGCCGAGGCCGCGATGGCGGTGTTCGCGCACGCGGGTCCCAAGGCCTTCTGGGCGTTTCACGACGCCATCTTCACGGCCGACGAGCGGCTCTCGCCGGAGGTCCAGGCCACCGCGCTCCGGCGGGCCGGCGTGACCCCCGGCAAGATCCAGCAGCTCGTCCAGCAGAGCGGGGCGGCGCAGAAGGTCGGCGCGGACATGGAGCTCGCCGGGCGGCTCGGCGTGAACGGCACGCCGGCATCGTTCATCAACGGCGTGCTCCTCGTCGGCGCGCAGCCGGCGGAGCGGTTCGCGGAGATCATCGACGCGCAGCTCGCCGCGGCGCAGGCGCTCCGCGCCGGGGGGACGCCGCCGGAGAAGATCTACGCGGCGCTCGCGGAGAAGAACTTCGCTCCTCCTGCCGAGGAGCCCGACGACGCCGGAGAGGAAGGCGACGGCGGCGTGGTGCACCTCGTGCCCGTCGGGGACTCGCCCGTGCGCGGCGCGGAGACGGCGCTCGTCACGATGGTGCTGTTCAGCGACTATCAGTGTCCGTTCTGCAGGCGCGTCACGCCGACGGTCGACAAGCTCAGGGCGCAGTACGGCGACAAGCTGCGCGTCGTGTGGAAGGACCACCCGCTCCCGTTCCACCCCCGGGCCGAGCCCGCTGCAGAGCTCGCGCGCGAGGCCCGCGCCCAGAAGGGAAACGACGCCTTCTGGCAGGCCAACGATCGCCTCCTCGCCGGCGAGGCCGCCCTCGACGACGCCGCCCTCGAGGCCGTCGCCGCGGAGCTCCGGCTGAACGTCACCGCGGCGAAGCGCGCCGTCGCCTCGCACAAGCACGCCGCCAAGATCGAGGCCGACGTGGATCTCGCCGACGATCTCGGCGCCCAGGGGACCCCGCACTTCTTCATCAATGGCCGCAGCCTCGTCGGCGCGCAGCCGATCGAGAAGTTCCAGGCGATCATCGACGAGGAGATCGCCAAGGCGGAGGCGATGGTCGTGGCCGGGACGCCGCGCGCCAAGGTGTACGAGGCCATCCAGAAGCAGGCGGTCCCGCCGGCGCCGCCGCCGAAGGTGTCCGTGCCGCCGGCGCCCAAGGGCCACCCCAGCAAGGGCGCGGCCGCGGGCAAGGTGGTCATCCAGGCGTTCTCCGACTTCCAGTGCCCTTTCTGCGCGCGCGCCGCCGCCACGATGGACGAGCTCATCAAGGCGTTCCCGGGCAAGGTCCGCGTCGTCTACCGCCACCTGCCGCTCCCCTTCCACCCGGAGGCGCAGCTGGCCGCCGAGGCGGCCATGGAAGCGCTCGCGCAGAAAGGGCCGGCCGGCTTCTGGAAGATGCACGACCTGCTCTTCAAGGGGAGCGACGCCTCGAACCTCGACCGCGCGGCCCTGGAGCAGCACGCCGCGAGCCTCGGGCTCGACGCGGCGCGCTTCGCCAAGGCGCTCGACGAGCACACCCATCGCGCCGCCGTCGAGGCCGACGCGCAGGCCGCGCGGAGCGCCGGCATCACCGGGACTCCCGGGTTCGTGATCAACGGTTACCTGGTCAGCGGAGCCCAGCCGCTCGCGAAATTCAAGAAGGTAGTTCGGCGCGCGCTCAGCGAAGCGAACTGAACACGACCTGAACGCGCGCGACACGCGCTCCGGCTCCGGGATCCAGGACCTGCGCTCCGAGCGATCTGGCGCGCGGCTCACCCTGGGCGTTTCCCGGGGCGCCTCCATCGATATCGCGCTTCGAGCTCGTGATAGCCTGTCGCAATGCCCAAACCGCGCGGTCGAGGGACATCGGCCGAACCCAGGCGCACCGTCAAGGCATCGAGCGGATCCGCGCGCGCGCGGCGTCATGGCAAGGCGGGTGAGCGCGCGGGCGCGAAGGCGGGCCCGCCGGCCGCGCTGCGCGACGGGCAGGAGCGGGCGCCCGCGAGCTCGCGCGCCAGGCCCAGGAAGGCGAAGGGCGCGACCTCGCTCGTGGAGGCCGCCGTCGCGAAGCGACCGGCAGCGCCGGGCAAGCGCGCGGCGGCCGAGCCACCGGCGGCGCCGAGGATGCGCCCCGCGAGGGCGCGCGCCGGCGAGCAGGCCGGCGCCGCGCCGCCGAAGCGCCGACCCCGGAACGCGAAGGCGAAGGCGAAGAGCGGAGCGGACGACGCGGAGTTCTCGCCGCCCCGGCCGCCTGAGCTCGACTGGGACGACACGCCGTCCGAGAGCGCCGAGGAGGCCCTCGCCCAGCGCTGGGCGGCGCGAGGGGAGGAGCTCTTCCAGCAGCTCGAAGGTCACGGCGCCGCGCTCCACGAGTACCGCGCCGATCTCAAGGAGGGGCGCTTCGTCTGGATCGCGCCGAGCGGGCGCGTGTCCGCCGAGGCGAGCGCGCGCCTCCTGTGCAGCTGGTCGTGCGCGACCTCGGTCCTCGTCATGGCGTGGGCCGACCCGCTCGCCAGCGGCGCCGGGATCGGGCGCATCGACGGGATGCCCGCGGAGCAGGACGGCATCGACGAGCAAGGCGCCTGGCAGATCGCGATGAGGGCGGCCGACGCCTGCGACGCCGCCTACCTCTATCGCGTGTCCTCGCCGCAGGCCTGGTACTTCCTTGCGCTCGACGGGCTGACGTTCTCACCGAAGCGCACGTCGTTCCATCCGGGCGCGCCGGTCTGCCTCGTGCTGCGCGCCATCGGCGAGGTGCGCGAGGCGATCGCGTCCCGCGCCGAGCCCGCCGACGTCGTGCGCGACAGGATCTCGGCGCTCAGCGACTCGCTGTTCCACCAGGCCAGATATGCCTATCGCGACACCGATTGGGTCGCGCGCCTCGACCGGACCGGCTCGTGCCTCTCGCACCTCGCGAAGCGCATCCCGCGCGCGGGCTTCAGCGCGATCGCCGCGGGCCAGCGCATCGACGAGTGGCTCGAGCGCGAGCTCGCGCTCGAGCTGATCAACGCGCTCTCGCTCATCGAGGACGAGTGGAGCCTGTTCGGTTGATGGGGCGCTGACGGGCGCGGCCTTGCCCGTACCGCGGTCGACCCGCGCCCTCGTCGCGTCGCGCGCGGCCGAGCCCGCGCCGCGCGCGCCCCGCGGCACCGCTCTTGAAGGGGTCGCAGGAGCGGACGTGAGGGGAGGGGGCGATGGGGCGAGCGAAGCTGTTCGAGGATCGGAGGGACGCCGGGCGCAGGCTCGCGCAGCTGCTCTCGGGGTACAGGAGCGAGGCGCCGCTCGTGCTCGCCCTGCCGCGCGGCGGCGTCGAGGTGGGCTACGAGGTGGCGCGCGCGCTGGGCGCGCCGCTCGATGTGTGGATCGTGCGCAAGCTCGGCGCACCCGGGCAGCCGGAGCTCGGCGTGGGCGCGATCGCCGAGGGGGGCGAGGTGTACATCGATCGGGGCCTCGTCGGGCTGCTGGGGATCTCCGAGGCGGAGCTCGCCGAGATCGCGGAGCAGCAGGCCGCCGAGGTGGAGCGCGGGGTGCGCCGGTACCGGGGCGACAGGCCGATGCCCCGCGTCGAGGGGCGGACGGTGATCGTCGTCGACGACGGCATCGCGACCGGCGGGACCGTGCGGGCCGCGCTGCGCGACCTGCGCAAGCGCGCGCCGAGGCGGCTCGTGCTCGCCGCGCCGGTCGCCGCGCCGTCGAGCCTGTCGTCGCTCAGCCGCGAGGTCGACGGCGTCGCTTGCATCGAGGAGGACCCGGCCCTCCAGGCGATCGGCGCCTACTACGAGGATTTCTCGCAGACGTCGGACGACGTCGTCGCCACGCTGCTCGCCGAGGCGCGGCGCGAGGTCCCGCGGCCGGAAGGGGCGGAGCGGCCGCTCTTCGTCGAGGCAGGGACGGCGGCGCTGCCCGGGGACCTCGCGATCCCGGAGAGGGCGGGCGGCCTCGTGATCTTCGCGCACGGCAGCGGAAGCAGCCGCAGGAGCCCTCGCAACCGCTCGGTCGCGGAGGCGCTCTGGCGGTGGGGGTTGGCCACGCTGCTCTTCGACCTGCTCACCGACGAGGAGGAGGCGGAAGATCGCCGGAGCGCCCACCTCCGCTTCGACGTCGATCTGCTCGCGCGGCGGCTGCTCGGGGCGACGGACTGGGCGCTCGCGCGCCCCGAGCTCCGTCACCTCGCGGTCGGCTACTTCGGCGCGAGCACCGGCGCGGCGGCCGCGCTCATCGCCGCGGCGGCGCGGCCGCGCGCCGTGGGCGCCGTCGTGTCGCGCGGCGGCAGGCCCGACCTCGCGGGCGCGGCCCTGGCGATGGTGCGCGCGCCGACGCTGCTCATCGTGGGCAGCGCGGACACCGAGGTGCTGGCGCTGAACCAGGCCGCCCTCGACGACCTCGCGGGCCCGCGCCGCCTCGCCGTCGTGCCTTCCGCGACGCACCTGTTCGAGGAGCCGGGCGCGCTCGCGGCGGTCGCTCGGCTCGCCGGCGAGTGGTTCGCGCAGCACCTGATCGCGCGAGGAGCCGAGGCGAGGGCGTGACGCGCCGGCCGGCGGCCCGCGCGGGCCGAGGCGAGCGCGCCCGCTGGCCGCCGCCCGGCGCGCGCGCTGGCCGGCGCGGCGCCTACCTGGAGAGCCAGACCGTGTACGCGTGCGGCATGAACGGCGCGTCGTCGGGATCGAAGGGGAGGCTGCGGATCATGCTCCCCGCGTTGACGCCCACGACGAGCAGCCCCGAGAGCCCGTCGAGCCCCACCACCGTGCGCTGCGCGCGGCTGCTGCCGAAGACCCCGGCCACGTCGACGCGGCCGGCCTCGGCGCCCTGCGCGTCGACCTTCACGATCGCCCAGCGGAACAGCGCGGGCAGCTCCCAGTCGGCCACGAAGGTGATCTCGGCCGTCTTGAGATCCGGCCGGGCGGCCGCGCTCTCCGCCGAGAGATCGAGCCAGAGGTACGTCGCGCCGGTCGGCTCGATCGGGCGCAGGGGCGCGACCCGCCGCGGGAGCGTGGCGTAGGGCAGCGACCACTCGAAGCGAACCCGGCCGAAATCGCCGAAGCGCGCGGCGTCGGAGAGGTGCGCGCCGTCGCTGCGGCTGCCAAGGAACGCTCGCGCGACGGCGAACTCGAGGAGCAGGTCGTCGAGGTCCTCGCCGCGGGATCGCAGCGACGCCCGGAGCGCATCGAAGGTGTCGGGCTCGGCGTGGAAGCGCGCCGCGCCCGCGGGCGTGGACTGCGCCGCGATGGCGAGCAGCGACGTCGCGACCTGCGCCGGCGTCCCGGTGCCGTACGCGTCGTCGAGGTACCACGGAAAGAGCAGGCCGCCGTCGAGCGCGCCGAGCGCCGCGCCGGTGAGCGCCCGCTCGGGCGCCCGCTGGAAGGCGTCGACCGCGGCGAGCTCCTCGGCCGCGCAGGGCGCCGCGATGGCGGCGAGGTAGCTCGCCGTCATCGCGATCGCGCCCTCCTCCGCCCCGGCGTCGAGGCGCATGGCGACGGCGGCTCCGAGCGCGTAGGCCGCGTCGGACGCGCTCGCGCACCCGCCGCGCCCCGGCGCTGCGACGATGGCGAACGCGCTCGCGGCGTCGAACCGCTCCCCGAGCGCCCGCAGGTCGTACCCCACGCGCGTCGGGCCGCGGCGCGGGCCGCGCTCCAGGTAGAGATCGTACGCCGGGCCGCCGCCCCGCGCGCCATCGGGGAGCGGGCGCGGCAGACCGAGCGCGTCGTAGGCCCGCATCGCGGCCTCCAGGTGGGTGAGGCTCTCGAGGAGGGCGGCGCCGGGGACGTCCGCGGGCGCGTGCACGCAGACGGGCAGCGTGAAGGAGCAGGCGCGTTGTCGAACGTCGCGCTCGCCCGGGCGCTGCACGGGCGAGACCACGGGTCGGCCCTGGGCCGGCGGGGCGGCGGCCGCCGAGGCGCCGTCGTCCGAGGGCGCCCCGGCCTGCGCGCTCGCGACGGGCGAGGGCGGCCTGGCCGACGGCGCGTCCGGCGCGCGCGCCGCTGCCGCTGGAGGGCCGCCGAGGGCCGCGCCCAGGGCGAGCACCACGAGCGCCCAGGGCGCGGTGCGTCGCAGCGCGGGCGCTCGCCTTGGTCGCGCGGCTGGGGCGCGTGTGGGGAACGGTCTCATGGGGAGCGCACCTGGTATCCGGAGATCCGCCGGCGAGTCTGCCCCGGCGGCTTCGCGCTAGCTCATCGCACGAGCGACCGCCCTTGCCCATGCTCGCCGACGTCGGTCCTGCGCCCCCGCCGGCCCGCGCCGGGAAGGCCCCGGCGGCGGCGTGGCTCATCTCGCTCCAGAGCGGGAATGCTGGGGTGTCTGGACCCCGATCTCACCGGATCGAACTCCTGGTATCGTGTTCGCCCCTCGCCCGCCTCCCGGGCGGGGGCGAAAGCCCAGGACGATTCAATGACCCATCCGCTCCACGACATCTTGCTCCCCGACAGCCGACACGACTTCTTCCCCGTGGTGATCGAGATCCCGAAAGGATCGAAGTGCAAGTATGAGCTCGACAAGAAGACCGGGCTCTTGATGCTCGACCGCGTGCTCTACTCGTCAGTGCACTACCCGGCCAATTACGGCTTCATCCCTCAGACGCACGCGGGCGACGGCGACCCGCTCGACGTGCTCGTCCTCATGCAGGAGCCGGTCGTGCCGCTCACGATCGTGAGGGCGCGCGCCATCGGCGGCTTCTTCATGCGCGACGACAAGGGGGTCGACGACAAGATCATCGCGGTCGCCGTCGACGACCCCTCCGTGGCCCATTACCTGACCCACGAGGAGCTGCCGCCGCACGTGACCAAGGAGCTCATGCGGTTCTTCATCGACTACAAGACGCTCGAGAACAAGCTCGCAGAGGTAGATACGATGTACGACAGGAACCGCGCCCTGGAGGTCATCGAGGAGTCCGTCGCGAGCTATCGCTCGATCAGCGCCTGGTCCAAGGGCTGACGCGGCTGGCCCTGGGGCCCGGTTGCAGCGGCGCACGGATGGATCGCGGAAGCGGTGGATCGCCCTTCCTGGACCCCTCGGCGTCCACCCCTCGCAACCTTCGAAAAAATCCAGAAACCGGGCATGGCGGCGCGGGGTAACCCCGCGAGAACACGCGGCACGAGGGTTGCTTTACCGCCCGCCGTGGATCGCTTCTCGACGCTCATGGACGACGAAGACCTTGCCCAGCGGCTCACCCAGAGCCCTGAGGTCGAAACGCGCCTGGCGATCCAGCGGCTCCGGTTCGACCTCGGATCCGGTGGGAGGTCGAGCTCTCTGGCGTGGCGGGTGACACCGTGAGTCGGCTCAACGCGGAGCGTCGAACTCGACGTCGCTCCGGGGAGAGCCACCAAGGGCCCACCATGACGCATGCAGGCGAGCGGGCAGGGCAAAGACGCTGAAAACGACGCTGAAAACGATTCGAACGCGGCCAACGCAATCAACGCAAACAACACGAATGACGCGGACGATTCGGTGACAGGCCAGTGACAGGCCATTGAAGCGCGCGGGTATGCGCATGGATTATCGAGGCGACACCGCTTGATCGGGGCTTGACAACATGAGAGACATCAGCTTTTCTCAAGCAATGATGAGCACGCTTAATAGCTTAGTTTCGGCGAAAGCGTGTCGCCGCTACTCCGCAGTGGCGCTTCTCCTCGCCGGCCCGCTCGGTTGCCTGGGCAACCTCGGCAATACCGACGGGACGCCCTCCGAGACCAGCAGCGGCAGCGGCAGCGGCAGCGGCAGCGGCACCGGAAGCAGCAGCAGCGGCGGCGACGCTGGCGGCCCGCCGATAGGCGACCCGCCGGAGGTGCCCCCGGAGATCCCGGAGGTGTCGGAATGCGAGGTCGCGGACAAGAGCACCCCGGGCCCGCGCGTTGTGCGTCGCCTGACGGTGGATCAATTTGAGGCCACTGTCCGCGATCTCTTCAAGGACCAGTCCGTCGCCCTCCCGAGCATCTTCAACGATCCGCAGGTGCTCGGGTTCTCGGCCGACGCGAACGCGCTGGTGATCCGCGACCTGACGGCCCAGCAGATCATGGATTGGGCCGAGACGACCGCCGACTGGGCGGTGACGAACAAGCTCTCCAGCATCACCACGACGACGTGCAGGACCCTGGACGCGAGCTGCCGGACCGAGTTCATCCGCGACTTCGGCCGCCGCGCGTTCCGCGACAAGCTCACGGACGAGCGCGTCGCGTCCTACGACGCGCTGTTCGGGGCGGAGGCGTCGTTCGAGGACGGCGCCAAGGTGGTCGTGGGCGCCATGCTGCAGTCGCCGTACTTCCTCTATCGCCACGAGATCGGGACCGAGGCGAGCGGCTCGGGCGTCTACGAGCTCACCCCGCATGAGATCGCGAGCAACCTCTCGTACTTGCTGACCGGGACCATGCCGGACGAGGCGCTGCTGCAGGCCGCCGACGCGGCCGCCGCCCAGGGCGCCAACCTGACCAGCGAGCAGATCGCCCAGCACGCGCTGCGCCTGCTGGAGGATTCGGCGACAAGGCCGCTCGCCGAGAAGGAGATGATGCGGTTCATGCGCGGCTGGCTCCAGCTGAACCGCCTCGTCACCGCGGTGAAGGACAACACGGTCTTCGATCTCACGGACGCCCTGCGCAAGGACATGATGGCCGAGACGCAGGCGCTCGTCGTGGACACCGCGTTCAACCAGAACGGCACGTTCGCCAACCTCCTGCAGGCGGACTACACGTTCATCAACGCCAGCCTCGGTTCGCACTACGGCATCAACGGCGCCGGGGGCACCGAGCTGACGAAGGTGACGCTCACCCCGGGGCAGCGCGACGGGGGCATCCTGGCCCACGGCAGCTTCCTGACGGGGCATGGCAGCGCGAAGCTTTCCTCGCCGACCCAGCGCGGCAAGATGGTCCGCACGCGGCTCCTCTGCCAGCCGCTCGAGCCCCCGCCGCCCGGCGTGGATCCGAACGTCAAGCCCCTGGAGACCCCGGCGACCACGCGCGAGATGGTCGAGCAGCACACGAAGGCGGAGTACTGCGCGGGTTGCCACAAGTACACCGACAAGATCGGCGTCGGCTTCGAGCACTACGACACGTTCGGCCGGTGGCGGAACGATGAGAACGGGATCCCCGTCGACGTGACCGGCACGGTCGTCGAGCCGCCGACCGGGGAAGACTACAATTTCAGCGGCGTGACCGAGCTGGCCGACTACCTCGCGGCGAGCGAGGACGTCAAGGCGTGCATGGTCCGTTACTGGTCGTACTACGCGTTCGGCGGCACCTGGGAGCAGGACGGCTGCACGTACGAGAAGGTCCAGGAGGAGGCGGCCACCGAAGATTTCCGCCTCAAGAGCGTGTGGCTCGCGCTGACGCGCGCGCCGCACTTCACCCGCAGAGTTCAAGGTCCGTGACCCCACGGCTGCAACCCAAGAACAGATCGGTAGCGAGTGAAAGGATCGGTCATGCGCAGCCACAGTCGTAGGAAGTTTCTCAAGGGTGTCGGGGCCAGCCTGGGGGCCAGTCTTCTGTTCTCTCCCTTCTATGAATCCATCGCCAACGCGGCTCCCGGGAAGAAGCCGAAGCGGCTCCTGATCTTCTTCACCATGGGGACGGCCCCCTCGATCTGGAAGCCCAAGAGCGTCTCCGGCGAGACCCCCACGTTCAGCGAGTCCACCTCGCCGCTCGAGGAGGTGAAGGAGCACATCGTGATGCTGGACGGCCTCCCCAGCGGGAGCCCCAGCAACAACCACGGGTCCGCCGACGGCCTCACCGGGATGGGCTATTACAGCAACGGCCCCTACGGGCTGATCTCGGTCGACCAGTACATCGTCGAGAAGCTGAAGGGCAAGGGGCTGTCGACGCCCATCCCGTCGCTCCTGCTCGGCGCCGCCGTCGAGGGCGGCAAGACGGGGTTCTACAAGGGGACCAACCTGTCGCCCATCGGCTCCCCCACGTCCGCCTACTCGACCGTGTTCACGGGCTTCACGCCGTCCAACAACCAAGGCAACAACGACAACGGCGCCGCCGAGGCCCTGCTGAAGCGGCGCAAGAGCGTCCTCGACAACCTCATGAAAGAGGTCACGTCGCTCAAGGGAAACCTGGGGAAGGAGCAGCAGTACAAGCTGGATCTGCACCTCGATTCGATCCGCCAGCTCGAGCAGCGGCTCTCGAACACGATGACCCCGGGCGGAGATGGAGGGACGGGCGCCTGCTCCGTCCCGGGGACGCCGAGCGGCGACATGAGCAATGGCTTGAAGGCCAACCAGCTTCATCTGGATATCATCGTCGGCGCGTTCGCGTGCGATATCACCCGCGTCGCCTCGATCCAGTGGGGCTCGGATCAGATGATGAACGCGAACCTGAGCGAGATCGGGCTCAGCGGTGAGGAGCATAACGGCATGATCCACACCGGCGCTCCTGCGCACCTCGACCTGATCAAGCTCGAGAAGTGGCTGCACCAGCAGTTCGTGGGCGTCATCAAGAAGCTGAAGGCGACGCCCGAGGCCGACGGCTCCGGGACGCTCCTCGACAACACGCTCGTCGCCTGGTGCCGTGACATGGGCGACGCGCCGAACCACACCCAGAACGAGATGAAGTTCGTCCTGGCGAGCGGCAACGGCGGCTACCTGAAGACGGCCCCTGGCGGCCGGTTCATCAAGAGCGGCGAGCGGCACGAGCGCGTGCTGCTCAGCCTGTGCGACGCGATGGGCGTCACGGACTTCTCCGGCTTCGGGGATCCGGCTCTGGGCAGCAAGTCGCCGCTCCCCGGCATCGCCGCGACCTGACACCGAGGACGCGAGGCCGCTCGCCGCGACAGGTGCGCCCCCACGCACCTGTCGCGGCGAGCTCCGTTGGCGCGAGATCGGTAGCGTGAGAGGGTCGTTCATGCGCAGCCATCGTCGTAGAGATTTCCTCAAGGGGCTGGGGGCCAGCGTCGGGGCCGGCTTCTTGTTCAACCCATTCCTCGACTCCGTCGCGGAGGCGGCGCCCGGCCGGAAGCCCAAGCGGCTCCTTCTGTTCTGCACGATGGGGACCGCGCCATCGATCTGGAAGCCCACGAGCGTCTCGGGCGAGACCCCCACGTTCAGCGAGTCGACGTCGCCGCTCGCGGACGTGAAGCAGCACGTCGTGCTCGTGGACGGCCTCCCCAGCGGGAATCCGGGGAACAACCACGGCGCGCCCGACGCCCTGACGGGGCTCGGCTTCAGCGACCCCGCCAAGCTGATCTCCGTCGACCAGTTCATCGCGGACAAGCTGATCGCCGCCGGCACGAAGACGCAGATCCCCTCGCTCTTGCTGGGCGCCGAGAGCACGGTGAACGGCGGGCGATCGCCGTATTATCGCAAGGACAACCTGCCGGGCATCGCCTCTCCGACGTCCGCCTACTCCACCCTGTTCGGCTCGGCGATCCCGTCGAACACGTCGTCAGACGATCTCTTGCGCCGTCGCAAGAGCGTCCTCGATCACCTCAAGAACGAGATCAAGGCGCTCGAGGGGAACCTCGGCTCCGAGCAGAAGTACAAGCTGGAGCTGCACATCGACTCGATCCGGCAGATCGAGGAGCGGCTGGCCAACGCGTCGTCCGGCCAGACAGGCGGCTGCAGCGTGCCGACGAAGCCCGCCACCGATCCGGCCAACCCGCTCCAGGCCAACCTGCTCCACATGGATCTCCTCGTCGGCGCGTTCGCGTGCGACCTCACCCGGGTCGGCGCGATCCAGTGGGGCTCGGATCAGGCCATGAACGTCGATCTCCCGGACATCGGGCTGAAGGGCGACGAGCACGGCGCCATGATCCACACGGGCGCGCCGGCGCACCTCGACCTGATCAAGCTGGAGAAGTGGCTGTCGCAGCGGTTCGTCGACCTCATCAACAAGCTGAAGGCGATCCCGGAGGCCGACGGCTCCGGGACGCTCTTCGACAACACGCTGATCGCGTGGTGCCGCGACATGGGCGACTCGCCGAACCACAACCAGAACGAGATGAAGTTCGTCCTGGCGAGCGGCGAAGGCGGCTATCTGAAGACGGCCCCTGGCGGCCGGTACATCAAGAGCGGCGAGCGGCACGAGCGCGTGCTGCTCAGCCTGTGCGACGCGATGGGCGTCACGGACTTCGCCGGCTTCGGCGATCCGAACCTGCGGTCCAAGTCGCCGCTTCCGGGCCTTTCGGCCAGCTGAGGCGGCCGGAGCGCCGCTTCTTCCCGGCGCGCGCGCTCCGGTTCCCCGCGACCGCCGCGTCGCTCCCGGGCGCCTGCGCGCCCTCGGGCGCACGCCGCCGTCGACCCCCGTCCCGCGCCCGGCGTACACTCGTCACCATGACGACGCGCGCGCCGGCGGAGTACGAGGCAGATCAACGGCGAGACGACCTGTCCGCGTACGCGCGGTACCTGTCCGCGATGGACGCCTCGATGCGCCAGAAGGTCGCGCTCACGGCGGCGCACCTCCTGTGCGAGGGCCGCGTCGCCGACATGGGCATGGGCTCGGGGCAGGGCAGCGCCGCGCTGGCCCAGCTCTACCCGCGCCTCGAGGTCATCGGCGTCGACATCGATCCGACGGTCGTCGAGCTCGCGCGCCGCGCTCATCAGCAACCGAACCTGGGCTTTCAGCTGGGCGACATCGCCAGGACGGTATTCCCGCCGGAGAGCCTCGACGGGATCTTCGACTCGTCGGTGCTCCACCACGTCACCTCGTACGGGGGCTACCGCCACGCGAACGCCGCGGAAGCGCTGGCGGCGCAGGTGGAGCAGCTCTCGCCGGGCGGGGTGCTCGTGGTGAGGGACTTCGTCGATCCCGGGCCGGAGGCGGTGTTTCTGGACGTGCCCGCCGAGGACGGCGACGACGGCCGCGATCCCCGCAGCGCCTCGACGGCGGCGCTGCTCGAGCGGTTCGCGGGTGAGTTTCGCTCGCTCTCGCCGGAGCCGGGGTTCCCGCTGGCGCGCGCCGCGAGCGAGCCCTCCGGCGCGCTGCCCGCGCCGCGCCCGGGGTGGCGCCGGTACCGGCTCGCCCACAAGCATGCTGTCGAGTTCGTGCTGCGGAAGGATTACCGCGCTGACTGGGAAGCCGAGGTCAAGGAGGAGTACACCTATTTTTCTCAGGCGCAGTTCGAGGCGCTCTTCGCCCGGCTCGGGCTGCGGGTGCTGTCGTCGACGCCGCTGCGCAACCCCTGGATCGTGCGGAACAGGTTCGTCGGTCGCTTCGAGCTCCGGGACACCACGGGCGCCCGACTGCCTTATCCGCCCACCAACTACCTGATCGTCGGAGAGAAGGTGAAGGCCGGTCAAGGGGTCGCGTTCCGGCTCGCGCCCGCGGAGAGCGCCCGGCAGTTCTTGCGGATCGAGCACCACCAGGATCGGGCGACAGGGCAGGTGTTCGACCTGGCGGCGCGGCCGCACCCCACGCTGGACATCGTGCCGTTCTTCTTCGCGGGTGAGACGGCGTATGTGCTGGCGCGGACCAGCTATCCGCGGCCGATCGCGCGCGCCTGCCGCGAGGAGACGCCTCCCCTCGACGGCAGCGGGCCGGCGGACTACCTGGCCGAGCCGATCGCGGTCGTGCAGACCGAGTTCCCGGTCGGGCACACGGTCGAGCATGCGCTGGAGCGGGCGGCCGGGGTGCGGGCGGCGGCGATCCAGCGCATGATCCCGGGCACGACGTACTACCCATCGCCCGGCGGCATCCTCGAAGAGGTGCGCTCGATGCTGGTGGAGGTCGAGCCCACGTTCGTGAACGCGCCCTCGGAGAACGTGTCGGGGTTCGGCACCTCGGGGCGCATCCGCGCCATCGAGGCGCGCCAGCTCCTCCGCGCCGCGCAGGTCGGCGGCCTGCCCGACGCGCGGCTCGAGCTGAACGTCTACGACCTCCTGGCGCGCTTCGGCCTGCCGTTCGGGCCGTGGATCGGCGACGAGATCCCGCTCGCGGCGGCCGGCGCGGGCGCCGCGGGCGGTGCCGGCGCCGGCGACGTCGCCGACGACGGCGGCGTGGCCGCCGTGCGGCCGACGTCGCTCGCCGCGCTGCTCGGGCGCCCGAGCCGCCGGAGGTTCTCGCGGGTGGACCCGAGCGCCAGCGCGGGGTTCCTCGAGGTGCGGCGCGCGCGCTTCGAGGAGCTGACCGCGGACGGCGGCGTGGTGGCCGCGCGGGAGCTGGAGTACGTGGTGCCTCGGCCGCTCGGGGTGCTCACGGTCTCGGCGGCGCTGCTCGCGCGGGCGCCGTCGGGGGAGATCGTGCTCGGCGTGGACGACCACGATCTGCCGGCCGCCCAGAGCTTCTCGGGCAACAGCGGCATCCTTGTCGCGCCGGCGTGGCGGCTGCCGCGGAGCGTGAGCGCGCTGTCGGCCGCCGAGGCGTTCGTGCGCGAGCGGCTGCAGGCCGAGTACGGCGTTCGGGTGGGGGCGGCCGTCGAGCTCGGCGGGGCTTACCGCCCTTCGCCAGGGCTGACCCCGGAGCTGGTCCAGCCGCTCGCCTTCGTCGTCACCGCGGCGCCTGCCTCGGCCGGCGCGCCCGCCTCGGCTGCCGCCGTGCCCGAGCTCGCGCCGGGGTCCGATGCCGCTCGGCGGCTCTCGTGGGTGCCGCTCATCGAGCTCGTCGCGGGGCGAGAGCGCCTGCCGGACGGCCACCTCCGCGTCGCGGCCCTGCGCGCGGCGCACGCGCTCGGCCTGGCGATCGCGCCGCCCCACCCGCGGTGACCCGCGGCGGGCTTACCTGAGCGCTTCCTCGAACATGTTCGTGTTGCCTGTCTGGTACGACATCTCGAACCTGACCCTGGAGATCTTCCAGCCGCCTGCGTGCCTGGCGAGCTCATAGCGGTAGTGGCCCGCGACAAGCCAGTCCTCGCCGCCCGGCGCGCGCGCGAACCGATGGTGGGCGCGGACATGGCACTCCACGACGGCGTGCTCTCCTTTCACCTCGATGTCGAGGGGGCCGAGGAAATGTTGTGATGCGTCGATCGCGTCGTGAAACTTGCTCCATCCCGCGAGCAGATCGTCCGCCGTCTGCTCCTGCGGCTCGCCCCCGAAGACCGACGTGAAATCGGCCACCACGACGTCGGCATAGAGGCTGCGGAGCTCGGTCCAGCGCCGCTTATCGATGTGGTGGGCGATCCGGACAACGACATTCTGGATCGCCTGCACGTCACTCAACTCTCGCGTCATGGTCGTCCTTTCGTCGCGTGGAGCAGGAGGCGCCGTGCTCCGTGGCGAGCTCTCTCGAGCCGTTCCTTGTCGGAGGAGAGACGCGGTTAGAGCGGCGGTCACCCGCACAGGAGACGGGCCCATCTCGACGTTTTCGGTGCTCAGCGCACTGGAGTGCGCTTGCGCGCCGAAAACGCCGATCTGGACCCGTCTCCTGTGCGGGTGACCGCCGCTCTGCGACGCTCGTCCCAGGCTCAGCTGAAAACTGCTCTAGCATGGACGTAAAATGGCGAGAAGGGCCCCGCCCCCTCGCCGTCCGGGGTTCGACATCGTTCGAGGGAGGCTGTCGACCCGGAGCGCCGCCGGGGTGAGCCCATGAAGCCCAGCGAGCTGCGGTGTCGATGACGCGCTGGTGGCCCCCTGATGCTTGGACCCCGCAACCGCGCTCGGCGGACGGCGGTTTCGAGGCCGCAGCGGCGCCGCCGGCGGGCGCGCGAACAGGCCGTATCTGCGCGCGCCGCCCGCGCGCGCGGGAGATCCAGGCCTCCGCGGCGGCTGGCACGCCGGGCGCTTACCGCGTCGCACATCGCCGGTTCGCCGGCCGCTCCCCGCGGCGCACAGCGGGGCGGAAGACCCCATGGAACTCATGAGCAATTCCCTGAAGATCCCGATGCCCGGCGCCGCGCCGACGGACCTCGCGAGCCGGAGCAGGAGGCTCGGGTGGAGCGCGCGCGCCGATGCCGGGAGGGCCCGATCGTTCGTCGCCCTGCGCGGGCGCATGCTCGCGAGCGCGAGCCTGGCCGGGGCGCTCCAGTTCATGCAGGTGACGACCCGCCCCTGGGAGCCGCACGAGCTCAGGGCGTGGCTCGACGAGCACGTGATCGCTCCGGGGTGGATGAGGCCCCCGCGCGCGGTGCGCGAGCCGGGCGCGGAGACCGTGGCGCTCGGCGAGCTGGACGAGCGGCCCGAGGCGGTCGCGGTGCTCACCACACGCGCGCGGCGGCGCGTGGGGAGCGCGCTGCTCGACTTCGTGGCACCGGACCCCGAGGGGAAGTTTCTCCGTGCAGCGCTGTACAGCGCGCGCGTCCGCTGGACCGTTGTGGGCGACCGATCAGGCTGGCTGCCGGCGCCGCACGAGAGCGACTTCCTGAGCGACGTCGTGCTCAGCCTGTTCGCCGCGGCGATCCTCTCGGGCCCGGACATCTATCAGCGCCACATGACCGTCTGCTCGCACTGCGGGCGCGTCGCGTTTGCCCAGGAGGCGCGGCCGTCCACCGCGGCCTGCCCGCGCTGCGACGGCGAGGTCCGGTGGCGCGTCCCCCTGGCCGGACCGGGCCGGCGCCGCGGCGGCGGCGGGACCGGCGAAGAGCGCGCATGAGCGGCGCCTCGCCGGCGTGATGCCATGGTGTAAAATATTGTAATTATTGTTATTTATGGCTCATGGCAGCGCGACGTACGCGACCGCCTGGTCCCTCAACCACGTGCGTTGCCGGCGCACGAAGGTGCGTGTGGCGCGCACGATGGCCGGCGCGAGCTCGTCGGCCGGCAGGCGCCCTTCCAGGTGTTCCCGCACCTGCCGGTAGCCGACGGAGCCCATCGCCCGCGCTTCGCCGTAGCCGCGGGAGAGGAGCGAGCGGACCTCGTCCACCCAGCCCTGCGCGAGCCACCCGGCGACGCGGGCCTCGATGCGATGGTCGAGCCCGGTGCGGTCCCGGTGCACCGCGAGCAGCCGCGCGGCGTGCCGGCGCTCCCGGAAGCCGTGCTCCGCGTGCCACGCGCTCTGCGTCCGGCCCGAACGCTCGTAGATCTCCAGCGCCCGGCTGACCCGCACGAGGTCGTTGGGCGCGAGCCGGGCCGCGCTCTCCGGATCCACGGCGGCGAGGCGCGCGTGGAGCGCGGCGCGCCCCTCGGCGTCGGCGATCGCGCGGTGGCGCGCGCGCGCCTCGGGATCGGCGGGTGGCGCGGGCGACAGGCCGAGCACGAGCGCCTTCACCCAGAGGAACGTGCCGCCGCAGACGACGGGGACCCGGCCGCGGCCGCGGATGTCGTCGATGGCCGCCTCGGCGAGCTCCGCGAAGCGCTGGGCGTCGATCGCCTGGAGCGGATCGACCGCGTCGACCAGGTGGTGCGCCGCGCGCGCCCGCTCGGCGGGCGTCGGCTTCCCGGAGCCGAGGTCGAACTCCCGGTAGATCTGCACGCTGTCGGCGCTCACCACCTCGCCGCCGAACCGCTCCGCGAGCCGGATGGCGAGCTCGGTCTTGCCGCTCGCCGTCGGGCCGACCACGACGAGCAGCTCACCCGGCGCCGGCGGCGCGATCGTCTCCCACGACGGCGGCGCGGCCGCGCCGGCGTCCGGGGCGAGCTCGAGCGCCGCCTCGCTCACCGCCTCCCCACGCGGTGCTCCAGCTCCGGCCAGCCGACGCGCATCACGATGGGCCGACCGTGCGGGCAGTGGCCGGCGAAGTCGACCTCGTCGAGCGCCGTGAGCAGCGCCCGCGCCTCCTCCGGCGCCACCGGGTCGCCCGCGCGCAGCGAGCCGTGGCAGGCCATCGTCGCGAGCGCGAGGTCGACCGCGCCCGAGAAGGCGCGCTCGCCCGAGTGGCTGAGCTCGTCCACGAGGTCGCGCACGAGGCGCTCGGGCGCCGCGCGGCGGAGCAGCGTCGGCACCGCGTGCACCGCGAGCTGCGCCGCGCCCGCCGGGCGCACGTCGAGCCCGAGCCGCGCGATCGCCTCCTGCGCCTCCTCGACGAGCGACACCTCCGCGGGGGCCGCCTGGACGATCACCGGGAAGAGGAGCTTCTGCGTGGCGACGTCGCGCCCGTCGAACGACGCGCGCAGGCGGTGGAAGGTCACGCGCTCCGCCGCCGCGTGCTGATCGAGGAAGTAGATGCCGTCCGGCCCCTCGCACACGAAGAAGGTGTTGCGCACCTGGGCGAGGAAGCGCAGCGACCGCCAGGAGACAACGCGCTCGGCCGCGGCGAGCAGCGGCCCGCTGCGCGCCGGTAGATCCGGGTAGGGGACGGGCGGCGACCCCGGCGCGGGCGCCGGCGGCTCACCCGGCCCGCCGCGCGCCGGGAGATCGAGCGCAGCGATGTCGGCCCACGCCCCGAGCTGCGCCGGCGCCGCCGGCCCGGCCGGCGCGGCGTGCGGGCGCGCCGGCGGGACACCGCCGAGGTCGCCGCCGAGGCCCCACGGATCGCCCGGCGGCGCCTGCGGCTCGCCCGATGCGCCCGGCGTCGACGCGCCCGGCGTCGACGCGCCCGGCGCCTCCGCCGCGGGGCCGCTCGACCAGACCCAGGCGTCTCCGGGCGGGGACGCCGGGTCCTCGAAGAGCTTGCCCTTGCGGCCCTGGAAGCCGCCGGGGGCCGGCGCGGGCAGGCCGAACGCCGCGGCCACCTGCGCGGCGACGATCTTGTAGAGCGCGTCGGCGACGGCGCGGCCGTCGGCGAAGCGGACCTCGGCCTTCTGGGGGTGGACGTTCACGTCCACGAGCTCGGCGGGCAGATCGATGAACACCGCGCCGATGGGGTACCGGCCCGGCTCGAGGACGCTGCCGTAGGCGAGCGCGATCGAGCGCGCCAGCGAGCGGTCGCGCACGTGCCGGCCGTTCACGAACATCCACAGCCAGCTGGCGCCCGAGCGGGCGCGCTCCGGCCGCGACACGAACGCCTCGACCGTGAGCGGCCCGCGCTGGCCCGCGCACGTCGCGAGCTCCTCGCCCGCGAGCATCGCGCGCGCCCGCTCCGCGCGGCTCGAGGTGCGCAGCCACTCCCGCGCGACGCGCCCGTCGCGCGAGAGGACCAGCGTCACGCCCGGCTCGCCGAGCGCGACCGCCTGCGCGATCTCGGACACGTGCGCCGACTCGGTGCCGACGGCGCGCAGGAACTTGCGCCGCGCGGGGACGTTGAAGAAGAGATCGCGCACCTCGACCACGGTGCCGGCGGCGCACCCGCAGGGGATGGCCTGCGCCGCGCCGCCGCCCTCGATCCGGATCTCCGTCCCCTCGGACTCGCCGTCGCGCCGCGTCCGCAGCGAGAAGCGGCTCACCGAGGCGATGCTCGGGAGCGCCTCGCCGCGGAAGCCGAAGCTCTGGATGCTGCGGAGGTCGTCGATCCGGGCGATCTTGCTCGTGGCGTGGCGGAGCACCGCGAGGGAGGCGTCCTCGCGGCTCATCCCGCGCCCGTCGTCCGCGACGCGCACCAGGCCGACACCGCCCCCCTCGATGTCGACGCGGATGCGGCGCGCGCCCGCGTCGAGCGCGTTCTCGACGAGCTCCTTCACGACGCTCGCCGGCCGCTCGACCACCTCGCCCGCCGCGATCTGGTTGGCGAGGTCGTCCGGGAGGATGGCGACCCTCCGCTCCTCGGCCTGCGTGAGCGTCGATCGAGGATCCGCGCCGGCGATCCTCTCCGCGGTGCTCATGGCTCGTCGCCGGGGTCGACCGCCCGGGCGACCGCCTGGAAGTACATCTTGGTGCGCTCCCGCGTCAGCGCCACGGCGGCGGAGCCGAAGACGGCCAGCTCGAAGATCACGAAGCGCACCCGCTCGGCGGTCCACCAGAGGCCGGTGTTCGTGAGGCCCGCGCGCTCGGGGATGTCCGGCGGAAGGAGCGCCCCCGCCTGCGCCACCATGTCGATCCAGGCGCCGCGGACGCCCCGCGTGAGCGCGTACTCGACCGCGGCGAAGGCCAGGTTGGCGACGAGGACCTGGAGGACGAAGCCGCGCGTGCCGGGCCGCCCGCCGAGCGCCAGCCCGCTCGCGACGACGAGCAGCCCGCCGAGGAGCAGCTTCCCGATGCTGAGGGGGAAGGAGACGTCCTGGTACAGGCTCAGCGCGCGCGCCTGCGCGGCCTCGAGCACGAGGAACGTGAACTGGAACGGATCCCCCTGGTCGCGCGCTTGCTCGGCCACGGCCATGACGTCGGGGGCCATGCCGGCGCGCAGGTACATGGCCGTCCCGCACCCGGCCATGAAGCCGCGCACGCCGATGAGCCAGGTGAGCAGCATGGTGGCCACCAGGTACCAGGGGCGCAGCGAGCGCGGGCGCGGAGGGCGGTGCGAGTCCACGTGGAGGAGGCTGGCGTGTAGCACGTTCTCCGATCTCGCGCGCTCTCTTCCTTACCTGCGGATCGCGGAGCGGGTAGCCTCCGGATCGCGAAGCGCCCGCGCGCCTGCGCGCCGGCACAGGTGGCGCGGTGCGGCGGGGCTGTACTAGAACTTCGAGGACGAGGTCCGGGTGGCGAAGAGCAAGAGCGAGCCGCGAACGAAGCGAACGAAGGGGACCGGAGCGCCCCAGCCCGACGGGGTGGCGAAGGCGGGGCTCCAGGCCGGAGCGGAGGATGAAGGCGCGGAGCTCCGGCCCGACTCGGACGCGGCCCCCCGGCCTGCGGCGAAGCGCCGCGCGCGCTCCACCGCGAAGGACGGCGGGCGCGCGCGCGGCGGCGAAGCGCAGCCCGCGGAGAGCGACGACGAGGGCCCGCGCGAGGACGACGACGAGGCGGACGGCGCGCCCGAGAGCGGCGCCGCGAGGGCGGGCGACGTCGACGAGGGGGACGTCGTGGAGGTCGTCGGCGAGGTGATCGACGACGCGAGCCTCGATCTGAACGACATCGAGCTGCCGCGCTCCGCGCGGGCCAGCGGCGGCGAGGGCCGCGGCGGCGGCGGCGGCAGCGACGCCGCGCTGTCGCGCACGGACCCGCTGCAGGCTTACCTGCGCGAGGTGCAGCGCCACGCGCTGCTCACGCCGGACGAGGAGAAGGAGCTGACGATCAAGTACACGAAGACGCAGGACGTCGCGACCGCCGCGCGGCTCGTGACGGCGAACCTGCGGCTCGTGGTCAAGCTCGCGTACGAGTACCGGCGCGCCTACAAGAACATCATGGACCTCATCCAGGAGGGGAACATCGGCCTGATGCAGGCCGTGAAGCGCTACGACCCCTACCGCGGCGTGAAGCTCTCCTCCTACGCGGCCTGGTGGATCCGCGCGTACATCCTCCGCTTCATCCTCAACAACTGGCGCCTCGTGAAGCTCGGCACGACGCAGGCGCAGCGGAAGCTCTTCTTCAACCTCAACAAGGAGAAGGCGAAGCTCTCGGCGATGGGCATCGAGCCCACGGCGGCGGAGATCGCGAAGCGCCTGTCGGTCGAGGAGAAGGAGGTCGTCGACATGGACCGCCGCCTCGCGAGCGGCGAGGCCTCGCTCGACGCTCCGGTCGGCGACCTCGAGGGCCGGACGATCCCGCGCGTCGAGCTGCTCGTGTCGTCGGGGGCGAGCCCGGACACCGCGTACGAGGCGAGCGAGATGGGCAAGCTCGTCCACGATCGGCTCTCGAAGTTCCGCGAGACGCTGAAGGGCAAGGACGTGATCATCTTCGACAAGCGCATGGCCGCGGAGGATCCGCTCACGCTCCAGGAGCTCGGCAACGAGTTCGGCATCTCGCGCGAGCGCGTGCGCCAGCTCGAGGCGCGGCTCCAGTCCAAGCTGCGGACGTACCTCCAGGAGGAGCTCGGCGACGCCGTCGAGATGGACTAGGCCGTGTCGAGCGGCGGCGAGCAGGGCGGGTCGAGCGGCCGCGGGTGCCTCTACGTGGTGGCGACGCCGATCGGCAACCTCGGCGACATCACGCTGCGCGCGGTCGAGACGCTGCGCGGGGCGGACCGGATCCTCGCGGAGGACACGCGGCGGGCCCGGGCGCTCCTCGGCCACCTCGGCGTCTCGGGCAAGCCGGTCGACCGGTTCGACGCGCACGCCTCGGAGGCGGACGCGGCGCGCGCGGCCGCGCGGCTCGCGGCGGGCGAGTCGATCGCCTTCATGACCGACGCCGGCACGCCGGTCGTGAGCGATCCGGGGACGGCGCTCGTGCGCGCGGCCACGGAGGCGGGGGCGCGCGTCGTGGCGATTCCCGGGCCGAGCGCGGTGATGGTGGCGGTGAGCGCGTCGGGGCTCGTGACGGGGGGCTTCCGCTTCGTCGGGTTCCTGCCCCGCGGCGGGCGCGAGCGGCGCGAGGCGCTGGCCCTCGTCACGTCGACGCCGGAGGCGGTGGTGCTGTTCGAGTCGCCGCGGCGCTTCCGCGAGACGCTGGCCGAGCTCACCGAGCGGATGCCCGGGCGGCGCGCCGTCGTCGCGCGCGAGCTGACGAAGGTGCACGAGGAGATCCTGAGCGGCAGCGTGGAGGAGCTCGCGGCGATCGAGCGGGAGTGGCTCGGGGAGATCACGCTCGTGCTCGCGCCCGCGGCGCCGGCCGCGGAGGGCGCGCGCTTGAGCGACGAGGCGCTCGACGCGCGCATCGATCGGGAGCTCGCCCAGGGGAGGCGGGCGAAGCACATCGCCGAGGAGCTGTCGGTGGAGCTCGGGCTACCGCGGCGCGAGATCTACGCGCGGGCGGTGGCGCGGCGGGAAGAGCCGCGCGAGTAGCACGCTCACGTGTGGCGGTCCTGCCCTCGCGCCTTCAGGGCGTCGACCGCGTGCTTCACGTCCTGGGCCCGATCGCGCGGCACGATGAGCAGCGCGTCGTCGGTCTCGACGACCACGAGGCCCTCCACGCCGACGAGCGCGATCACCCGGCGATCGTCGGGCGCGGCGCGCGCGCGCAGATCGACCACGTGGTTATCGTGCGCGTCGATCAGCACCGACCCCGCGGGCGCGCTGTTGCCTCGCTCGTCCTTGTCGGCGAGCTCCCAGGCGCTCTGCCAGCTGCCCACGTCGCTCCAGCCGAAGTCGCCGGGCACCACGGCGAGCCCGGCGACATGCTCCATCACGCCGTGATCGACGCTGACGGCCGGGAGGCCCGGGAACACCCGCAGGACGGCCTCCGCCTCGGCGCCCGGGCCCAGCGCGGCGGCGCGGTCGATCTCGTCGAGCCCCGCGGCGAGCGCCGGCAGGTGGGCGCGGATCGCGGCCAGCATGTCGCCGGCGCGGAAGATGAACATCCCCGCGTTCCAGAGGAAGCGGCCGCTCGCCACGAACTCCGCGGCGCGCTCGCGGCTCGGCTTCTCGACGAAGCGCCGCACGCGGCGGGGCGCTGCGGGCGCCGCGCCCTCCGCCCCGGCGGCCTCCTCCACCTCGATGTAGCCGAAGCCCGTCTCCGGGTGCGTCGGGCGGACGCCGATCGTCGTGATCGCGCCGCCCTGGGCCGAGGCGACGGCGGCCCCCAGCGCCTCGAGGAACCGCGGCACGTCGGCGATGTGGTGGTCGCTCGGGAGCACGACGACGACCGCCTCGGGGTCGTCGCGCGCGATGGTGGCGGCCGCCCAGCCGATGCACGGCGCCGTGTTGCGCGGCGCTGGCTCGACCAGCAGGCGCCGCTCGGACACCTCGGGCAGCGCCGCGCGGGTGGGCGCGACCAGGTGCTGGCCGGTCGCGATCCAGACGCGCTCCCAGCCCGCGCGCCCGCCGCGGGCGCACAGCGGGAGCGCGCGGCGCGCCGTCGCGGCGAGCAGCGGCTCGCCGCCGAGCAGCGGCAGGAGCTGCTTCGGGCGCGCGGCGCGCGACGCCGGCCAGAAGCGGGTGCCCGCGCCGCCGGCGAGGATCAGGACATGGATGGAGGGGTCGGTCGAGGTCATCGGCGCTTCTCCGCGGTTGGGCGTGCGGTCTGGACGTGCGGTTTGAACGTGCGGTTTGAACGTGCGCTCTGAACGTCGAAAAGGGTCGCACGGTTGCGGTTCGGCCGCCGAGGGCGCTCAGGCGACGCCGGGCAGCGCGCGCGCGTAGGCCACCATCGCGAGGCCGAGGGGGACGACCCACAACGAGAGCGCGCCGACGCGCCGCCGCTCGGCGAGGGCGCGGAGCGCGGAGGCCGCCGCGGCGGCGCTCACGAAGGCGGCGAGGAGGCCGAGCGCCACCGCGCCCGCGTCTGGCGCCGGGCCGTGGAAAGCGCGCGCCTCGGCGAGCCCCGAGACGAGCAGCGCGGGGAGGCTCAGCGCGAGCGCGAGCTCGACGGCGCGCGCGGGCCGGACGCCGAGCCAGAGCAGCACGACGAGCGCGGCCCCGACCCGCGACGCGCCGGGCAGCGCCGCGATCCCGTGCGCCGCGCCGGCCACGAGCGCCCCGGCGATCGACGGCGCGTCGGTCTCGTCGCGGCCGTCCCGCCGCGGCGCGAGCGCGGTGCTCGCGAGCGCCGCGCCGGTGGCGAGCAGGCCGAGCCCCACCGCGAGCGGCGCGTCCCGCCACGGCGCGACGTACGGACGGAGCGCCGCCGCGACGATCAGGCTCACGGCGGCGCCCAGCGCGAGCCCCGCCGCGTCGCGCGCCGGCGGCGACGCCCTGAAGAGCGACGGCCTCGCGAGCGCCCGGGCGCCCTCGCCGAGCGCGCGGAGGAGGCGCTGCCGCACGGCGAGCGCGAGCGCCGCCGCCGCCGCGAGCGCCTGCGCGGCAAGGACCCACGCGTCGCCGTCGGCCGCGCGGAGCCAGAGCCCGGCCGCCGCGCCATGCCCGGTCGCCGAGATGGGCAGCGCCTGCGCCGCCCCCTGCACGGCCGCGAGCACCGTCACGTCAACGAGCCCCACATCCGAGCGATATCCCAGCTCGGCGCGTCCTGTCGATCCCGAGCAGCAGCGCCGGCGGGGCCAGGGTCTGCCGGCTTGCCGCGGTTCAGCTTTTCACCTACATAACCACCCCTGGATCCGACCCCTCTCGCCTGAAACGAGGGGGGCGAGCCGAGCGAGGTTCCGCCCGATGTTGATGGCCTACGCCAGCGTTGCCGCGTTCTTTCTGGTGGCGATCGGCTTCATGCTCGGCTCTCTGCTGTTCGGGAGGCTGCTGCGCCCGAACAACATGTACGCCGAGAAGGTCGAGACGTACGAGTGCGGCGAAGCGCCTGTCGGGCCCGCGTGGTTCAACTTCAACCCGCGTTTTTACATCATCGCGCTCGTCTACATCATCTTCGACGTCGAGATAGCGTTCATCTACCCGGTCGCGGCCGTGTTCAAGCGCTGGGTGGACCAGGGCAGCGGGCTCTTCGCGCTGATCGAGATCTTCCTCTTCGTTGCCATCCTGATGCTCGGCTTCGCCTATGTCTGGGTGAAGGGCGACTTCAACTGGATCCGCTCCATCAAGGGGGATCCGCGCGGGGCTCAGAACGTGAGCAGCCGGGCTCGACCGCGCGCGCCGCTCGCGGGCGCGGGCGAAGGCGCGCCGGCGGGCCTCCCGGGTCAGGCGGCGGCCGCCGAGGGAGGTGCGGAGTCATGACATCGAACCTGAACCTGATGGCCCCGCCCCGCGGGTGGGAAGCGAAGTACGAGAGCGACGGCGGCGGCGTCATCACGACGAGCGTCGATCAGACAGTCAACTGGCTGCTCAACTGGGGCCGGTCGAACAGCGTCTGGTACATGCTCTTCGGCCTGGCCTGCTGCGCCATCGAGCTCATGCAGACCGGCGGCCCCCGCGGCGATCTCGAGCGCTTCGGGGCCGCGCCGCGGCCGAGCCCCCGGTCGAGCGACCTGTTCATCATCGCGGGGACGCTGACGTACAAGATGGCGACCCGCGTGAAGCGCCTCTATGACCAGATGTCGGAGCCGCGCTTCGTCATCTCGATGGGCAGCTGCTCGAACTGCGGGGGCCTCTTCCAGTACGCCTACTCGGTTTGCAAGGGCGTGGATCAGATCATCCCGGTCGACGTCTACGTGCCCGGCTGCCCCCCGCGCCCCGAGGCGCTGCTCGAAGGGCTCCTCAAGATCCAGGAGAAGATCAAGAGCGAGCGGGCCCTCGGCCGCCGCGGCGCGACGGGCGGCTGAGCCCTCTCCTCTCGACACCTCCCGGGATCTCCCATGTCACCCGAAGCTATCTTCCAGGCGCTCCAGGCGAAGCTCGGCGAAGACGCGGTCTTCGACTTCCACCCCGTGTCCCCGAAGGATCGCGACGCCTGGCTCCAGGTCGCGCCCGCGAAGATCGAGCCCGTGTGCCGGCTCCTGCGCGAGGCGCCGGAGCTCGATTTCGATTACCTGGAGTGCATCACCGGGGTCGACTATCCCGATCTCGAGAAGATCGTCGTCGTCTATCACATCTACTCTTACGCGAAGAAGCACCGGGTCGTCCTGAAGGTGTTCCTCGACCGGGAGAGCCCTGTGGTGTCGACGCTCGTCGACGTGTGGTCGGCGGCGAACTGGCAGGAGCGGGAGTGCTTCGACCTGCTCGGCGTGCGCTTCGAGGGGCACCCGGATCTCCGCCGCCTGCTCCTGCCCGACGACTGGGAGGGGCACCCCCTGCGCAAGGACTGGCAGGAGAAGGCGGAGTACCACGGCATCCCGACGCAGCGGCCGAACCCCGTCGAGCTCTTCAAGATCAAGCTCCCGAAGAAGGACGCGGAGGCGTCATGAGCCAGGTCATCTTCAGCGTCGACCGCGGGGGCGCGGAGCCGGGCGCCGAGATGGAAGACGAGATGACCCTCAACATGGGGCCTCATCACCCGTCGACCCACGGCGTGCTCCGCTTCGTCATCTCGACGGACGGCGAGATCATCCGGAAGGCGGTGCCGGACGTCGGCTACCTGCACCGGAGCATCGAGAAGATCGGCGAGCGCTGCACGTACAGCGGCTTCATGCCGTACACCGATCGCGTCGACTACATCGCGGCGATGTTCGCCAACGAGGCCTGGGCGAGCGCCTGCGAGAAGCTGATGGGCATCGAGGTGCCGAAGCGGGCGCAGTACCTCCGCGTCATCTCCTGCGAGCTCAACCGGATCGGGAGCCACATGATCGCGCTCGGCGCGATGGCGATGGACGTCGGCGCGGTCACGCCCTTCCCGTGGGCGCTGCGAGAGCGGGAGTACATCAACGACTTCATCGAGGAGCTGTGCGGCGCGCGGCTCACCTTCAATTACCACCGCATCGGCGGCGTGTCGTTCGACATGCCGAAGGGGTGGGCCGACAAGGTGAAGCAGTGGCTCGACCGCTTCGAGCCGATCATGGTCGAGTTCGACCGGCTCATCAGCCTGAACGACATCTTCATCAAGCGCCTCGCCAACGTCGCCGTGGTCACGGCCGAGGAGGCGAAGGACTGGGGGCTCGTCGGCCCCAACCTGCGCGCGTCCGGCGTGAAATGGGATCTCCGCAAGGAGGACGCCTATTCGGTCTACCCCGAGCTCGAGTTCGACGTCCCCGTGGGGCGCGGGCGCTACGGGACCGTGGGAGACTGCTGGGACCGGTTCTACGTCCGTGTCGAGGAGTGCCGCGAGTCGGCGAAGATCCTCCGCCAGGCGCTCGACAAGATCGATGAGCACCCGGAGGACGACGTCCTGGGCAAGCTGCCGAAGAAGATGCGGCCCGACGGGGAGGCGTACGCTCGCATCGAGAGCGCCCGCGGCGACATGGGCTGTTACGTCATCGGGCGTGGCGCGGAGGAGGCGTACCGGGCGCGCTTCAGGACAGGGAGCTTCACCGCGATGGCGATGATCGAGGCCAAGAGCCCCGGGCTGTTCCTGGCCGATCTCGTGGCGCTCATCGCGAGCTTCGACGTCGTGGCGCCCGAGATCGACCGGTGAGCGGGCGACGGGGAAGCCTCAGGGCTCCCCGCCGCCGAGCTCGGGGCACTTCTCGCTGAGGGCCTGGCACTCCGGAGGCGGCTCCGCGGAGAGGTCGAGGGTCGATTCACACGTGAGCGACTTGATGAACTCGATCTGAGCGCCCGTGCACGCCTTGTACTCGGCGACCGTGGCGGTACACTCCGCGAACTGGTCCGTGGGGCACATCCCCTCTTCCGAAGGCTCCTCGGGATCGTTCATGCACTCTTCCTTGGCGGTCGCGCAATCGGCGCCGCCGAGCGCGGCTGCGACCAAGCCGGCGAACTCGCACGCGTCCTCCTTCGAGATGTCGCTGGCCGACGCGGCGATCTCGTCGCACACCGCCTGCGATTCCTCGTCCGTCAGGTCGCCCAGCTGCTTGTCGTCGAGGTCGCCCCCGACGTCGCCACCGGTGCCGTCCGTGCCGCCGGTGCCGTCCGTGCCGCCGTTGCCGCCGGTGCCGTCCGTGCCGCCGTTGCCGCCGTTGCCGTCCGTGCCGCCGGTGCCGCTGGTGCTGCCGGAGCCGGAAGGATTGCTCTCCTCGCCATCATCGCCGCACGCAACGAGCGCGAGCCCGACCATCAGCGTTCCAAGAAGCTTCATCCGTGTCATCGAGCGCTCCATCATCGAGAATGTTCACCTGATAATAGTCCGCGCGGCGTCCGAGGGCGGCTCCGTCGAAGGAAGCGAGCGGGTTGAATCGTCGACCGGGAGGCGCGCGGCGCGTGAAGATACTACGACCACGGTCGATTTTTCCTTCCTCGTCAGAAGAAAAAACATCGCCATCCGGCGCGAGCATCGCCGCGCGCCGCCGAGGCGCTCTCCCGGCCGCGCGTCTCGGCGTCCGTCATCCCGCGCGCCCGAGGTGATGAAGTAGGCTAGCTTACTTGTGGCTTGGCATTCGCGCGAACTTGATCAGGGGCGCACGACCTGTGAATTGATGGCGCCCTCGAAGACCCCGAGCCGGGGTCGCACGCGGGGCCCGGCCGATCTCGGCGCGGCCTCGATCGAGAGGCCGCCCTCGGGGGTCACGTTGACGCGGCACTCCGCGCCGACGTCGAGCGTCTGCGAGAGCTCCTCCCAGGCTGCCTCCACGCCCCGCCGGACCTTGTAGTCCAATATCTCGAGCAGGCCGAGACCCAGGACCTCGTAGTACCAATCGGAGTCCGCATCGACCTCGAGGTTGCTCGTGACGATGCTGAGCGCGCCGTCAGCGCACACGAAATCCAGATCGAAGTCGACGTCCACCTCGGGGTCGGGCAGCCATGTGCTGTAGGCCAGATCGAGGTCGACGTGGGCCGTCGTGCACTCGGCTTCGCCCGCCGGGCAGCCGCGGGTGATCTCCACGGCAGGGCCGTACAGGTTGCCCCAGTACAGGTCCTCCCCGTGCAGCGAGTCACCGACCAAGGCCTCGACCCGGCTCACCAGCTCCTCATTGGGGATGCCGAACGCCAGCAGAAACTGGGCGGCGGTGTGATTGTAGCCCGCCCAGGCCGGGTGGGCGCGCAACTCCGCGTGGCTGACGGTGAGCGTCGGGGGTCGAGCACCGGCCCGCCCTCGCCGGGCGGCGGCAAGGGGGGCAGGGCAAACGGCTACTCATGCAAGCTCGAGACCAGCGAGCGTTGCGGCGCCGACGCGCCACGCCTGAACGAGCTTTCGCGGAGCCTCAATCCTCGCTCGCGGGCAGCGGCGGAGGCGGCGGCAGCGCGCGGGGGGGCTCGAGGCGCGTCGGCTCCGCCTTGCAGTCGATGGTGCGGCCATCGCAGCCACAGACGTTCCCGCCCAGATCCTCGTAGACCGCCGGGGAGCGCTCATCGACGTACCTCACGAGGTCGAGCGGCTCGCACGTGAAGGTCGTCGACGCGAGCCGCACCGTCGCGCCGACGTTGTAGATGCCGGCCGCGGCGCTCCGCTCGATCACGCTGTCCCTGACGAGGGCGTCCGCCTGGCCCGTCTCGTTGTTGTAGGCGATGATGCCGTAGCCGTAGCCGTTCCCGCCGTCGAGCGTGCGCCCCAGGGTGTCCGTGATCGTCGTCGCGTCGACGGTCGCGTCCGAGTCGCTGAGGAAGAGGCCGCCGTCCCTGCTCGACTCGATAAGGACGTTGCGCAGGTGCGCGCTCGCGCGCTCGCCGAGGTCGGGCAGCGACTGGACATTGACGCCCCGGCCGACTTCCTCGTTCGACGGCAGCGGCCTCGTGTCGCGCACAACGGTCGAGTCCAGGGTCGCGTCGGCCCCGAAGACGGCGATCCCCATCCCGTAGCTGCCTTCCACCGCGCTGCCGCGCACCTGGGCGCTCGCGCGCCGTCGATCGTGCGCGATCTCGAGCCCCGCGCCGTAGTCCGGCGCGCCGGGGATGATCTCCCGCACGAGGAGGCCATCGATCTCGACGTCGGAGCCGTTGACGACGACCCCTCTCTCTCGGCTCCGCTCGACGAGGACGTGCCGCAGCGCCACGCGGGCGGGGCGGCCGTCGACGCGGCTCGGCTCGGTGTAGAGGCCCACGCCGTGGCCCGGATCACCCTCCGCCGGCGCCAGACCCGTGTCGCGCACGACCGTCGCCTCGATGGTCGCCTCCGCGCCGATCATCGCGATGGCGGCGGTGTGGTTCCGCTCCAGGACGCTTCCCCGGACCGTGAGGGTCCCGGGATCGAAGCCCCGGAGTTGGGTCGCCGCGAGCCCGGTGCCCGGCAGCTCCGCCGCGAGCCAGGTGACGTCGCGGACGACGCTGTCCTCGACGACGCCGTCCGCCCCGGAGAACCGGATACCGAGCCCCCCGACGCGCTCGATAACGACGGATCGCGCCGTCACGCTCGCGCGGCGCTCGAACGACTCGACCTGCATCGCCATCGCATGGCCGTAGAACGGGTGCCCCCGGTCCCCGGTGGCGAGATCGATATCGCGCAGGACCGTGCCCTCCAGCGTCACGGCGGCGTCGGCCACGACCATGCCAGCGCCCGTCGTGTGCTCCACGAGCGCCCCGCGCACGGTCAGGCTCGTTTCGGACTCCAGGCCTGCGGCGAGGAGGCCGACATCGCTGGTGTCGTGGATCCAGACCCGCTCGATCAGGACATCGCGCGCGTTCGCCACGCCGAGGCCCATGCCCTGCCCGCGGACAGCGAGGTCGTGGATCTCCGTGGCGCTCGCGCCCCTGTCGACCTGGACGGCGATCGCCGCGGGCGGCCCGACGATCTCGACGCGCGCGGGGCACCGGCCCCAGAGGCGCACGGGCTGCCCTGAGATCAGCAGCTCTTCGGCATAGCTGCCCTCCGCGATCGCGATCACGGCGCCCTCGGCCGCGCGGTCGATCGCGTCCTGGATCGTCGTCCACGGTCTGGCCTCCGTGCCGTCGCTGTCCGCCCCGGCGTAGGCCGCGTCGACGAACTCGGTCGTCCCATCGATCGGCGCGCCGCCCCACGGCCCCGCCCCGCACGGAGCGACCTCCCGCCACGCCGCCTCGCCGGGGACGGCCATCTGACCTTCCGGGCCCGCCTCCGCCGGCAGGACGGCCACGCAGCCCTGCGCACCATCGGGCGTGAAGCCGCTCCCGCACCGCCCGGGCGGGACCCCCGCCGGCTCGCAGCCCGCGCCGGTCTCCACCGCGCCCGGCGGGCAAGGGAACGCGGGCCCGGCGTCCGTCCCTGCGCCGCCGGCCGGGTCAAGGCGCTGCACGCACGCAGCGAGCAGGGTGATCTGCAGGAGCAAGAGAGAGAGGGCGAGCCGGTCTCGACGCATGGTGCTTCGGTGCCTCGCGGGAACGATACGCGCTCCTCGTCCCCGAGGGGCCCCGGAGATCTGCGTGCGCATGTTGAGCGAAACCTCGCTCACTTGCGCGCGTAGTTGCGCATCGACGGCCGCATCCCGGGGATGCCGCTTGCGCCCTGGCCGGCGCTCCGCCGGTCCCGGGCTGCGGTCGTGAGCTCGGGCTCCGCGGCATGCGCGTTGCTTGAAGGACCGCGAGCCTCGGGGCTGGAGCGGCGCCGGAAGGCACGCTCGCTGTCCGGCTCGACGAACACGGGGTGTCACAGGCGACATGCCGCCTTGGACCTCAAGGACTCTTCGGAGCGCATCCGAGAGGGCGCGCGCGGTCGTTCGCGAATCCTCGCGAGCGACCGCGCGCGTCGATACGTAGTCAACGTCTGTAAGGAGATTGCCATGCTCACCATCCAGAATACCGAGTCGATGTTCGAGACGCAGACGACCGCCGGCGCGACCGACGTCGTCGACACGAAGGCCGGCGTGCAGCGTCTCGAGCTCACCCTCAAGAAGATCAGCGAGAAGAGCAACGAGACGCTCCAGGCCGTCCCGCTGAGCTCCGCCTGTACGAGCGGCTGCTTCTCCTCGGTCAGCTCGATCAGCGTCTCGTCGAACTCGTCCTTCGACGGCCTCGACGAGGGGCAGCTCGAGAGCGTCATCCGCATGCACGACAAGGCGCTCGACGTCATGGGCCAGGACGCCCTCGTCTCGGCCGCGATCGCCAAGGGCGTCGAGCTCGGCGCCGACAAGAAGTGAACCCGTAGGCGCACCCTGGGCGGCCCGGACGCGCGTCGCGCGTCCGGGCTCCCGGGGCGCCGCCTGCCCCGTTCAAGGAGTCGCCGCCATGTCGGAGATCTCGCTCATCGATCGCCTCGCGCCGCTCATCGACGAGCGCTGCGGGATCATCCGCCGTGTCCGGCGTTTCATTTTTCCCCCCGGCTTCGAGGGGCAGATGCACGGCTTCACCGCGTTCCTCGGCAGGCCCCCGGCGCTCCACCCGGGCCCGTCCCGCACGGGCTCGAAGCTCGGGTCGCTCACCGGCTCCGGCACGGCCGTCGACGAGACAACGGCCCAGATCCGGGCCGTCTGCGAGGCCCTCGAGCGTTACTGCGGCGTCATGTACCCGACCGAGGGGGTGCTGCGCGCGACGCCGCGCTCGCTCGGCGATCGCGCGCTCGACCCCGCGCGGCTGCCGCGCTGCTCTGCGCGCGAGCGGGCCCGCGCGCCGTCGGCCTTCCGCCTGCGCGAGCCCGATCCGGATCGCGACGAGCTCTGGGTGCGCGGCTTCTCGCTCACCCACGCGCGCCCGATCTGGGTGCCGCTCACGGCGACGTACATGGGGTTGCCGCTGCCGATCCGCGAGCACGCGCTCTTCCCGCTCTCGACGGGGTTCGCGGCGGGCGCGAGCTTCCGGCAGGCGATCCTCTCCGGCCTGTGCGAGGTGATCGAGCGCGACAGCCTCGCGCTGTTCTGGCTGCACCAGCTCCGGATGCCGCGCATCGCGCCCGGGAGCGCGCGGAGCCCGCTCGTCGCGGCGCTCCTCCGCGGCGCCGAGGCCGCGGGCACGGAGACGGCGCTGCTCGATCTCACGACCGACGTCGGCGTCCCCGTCATCGGCGCCGTGCAGACGTGCGCGCACAGCGCGCCGCACGCGATCGCGATGGCGGCCTGCCGCCCCGACGGCGAGGCCGCGGCGGCGCGCGTCCTCGAAGAGGTGGGGAGCCTGCGGGTGGCGCTGAGCGAGCCCGCTCCGCCGGTCACCCGGGCGTCGTTCTTCACCGAGGCCGATCAGACCCCCGAGTCGTTCGGGCGCCTCTACGCGGGGCCCGATGGCCCGGCGCGGTTCGCGTTCGCCACGCGCGAGGCGCCGGTCGCGGCCGCCTTCCCCCGCCCGATCGAGGGCGACGACCCGCTCGCGGCGATCGTCGCGCGGCTCGCCGCGCTCGGCATGGAGGTGGTCGCCGTCGACGTGACGATGCCCGAGGTCCGCGACTTCGGGATCGTCGTCGTGAAGGTGATCGTGCCCGAGCTCGTGCCCATCAGCTTCACCCACCACGCGCGGTACCTCGCGCACCCTCGCCTGTACGACGCGCCGGAGAGGCTCGGGTACGGCGCTCGCACAGAGGAGTCGATCACCGATGATCCGATCCCGTTCGCCTGAGGAGAGCCCCGCCTCGGAGCGCGCCGCCGGCGCGCCCGCGGTGCACGTCATCCGTGACGGAAAGCTCGGCGCCCGCTGCGCGGAGCTCCTGACCGGCGCGGGGGCGCGGGTCACGACGTCGGCGCTGGGCGCGGGCGCGCCGGAGGCGCCGCCCGGCGCGGTGATCGTCCTCGCGACCGATCGCCCGCGGCCCGCGGCGGCGCTCGCGCTCGACGCGGCGGCGTTCGCGGCAAAGGTCGCCTGGACGTCGGGCACGCTGCTCGCGCACGAGCTCCGGATCGGGCCGTCGATCGTCCCCGGCCGCACGCCGTGCTTCGCCTGCTTCTCGCGGCGCGTGCGCTCGGTCGCGCTGGACCTCGAGGCGCACGACGCCCTCGAGGCGCTCGGGGCCTCGGGCGACCTTGGCCCCTGGTTCCAGGGCGAGCTCGCGGCCGTCACCGAGCAGGCCGCGGCGCTGCTCGCCGCGGAGGCGCTCGCGCTCTTCAAGCAGCGCGGCGCGCCGGAGCCGCCCCGCGCCGGCGCCGCGCGCATGGGGCGCTTCTGGGAGTGCGACGTCACGTCGGGCGCGCTCCGCGCGCGGCGCTTCGCCCGGGTCGGGCTGTGCGGGCGGTGCGCCGCCGGCGAGCACGCGGCGGGGCGCGGGGCGTCGCTCGCGGGGTACTTCGCCGAGAACCCGCTCGCTATCGCCGGATCGTCCGGCGTGGGAGGTGGCCGATGAGCCCGTCCGATGATGCCTACGAGGCCCGCGATCTCAGCCGCTTCGCCGAGCTTTACTGGGAGCTCCGCTGCCCGGAGCGCCCGCGCTTCGTCGAGGATCTCCTCCGCGTGACGCTCCCGGGCGGAGAGCTCCACGTCCTCGGCGGCGAGGCGCAGATCATCCAGGGAGCGTCGCTCCCGTGGGTGATGGAGAACCTCGTGCCGCTGCTCGACGGGACGCGCACCGTCGGCGACGTCGAGGCCGCGTTTCCGGGCGTCGTCGCCTCCGACCTGCGGGACGCGATCCACCTGATGCACATGCACGGCATGCTCGAGGAGGGCGAGGGCGCCGCGGCCGACGAGGCCGAGGAGCCGCGCCGGGCGCAGCGCGCGTTCTTCAGCAGGTACCTCCGGCGGACCGGGCGCAACCGCAGCCGGGGGGAAGCGCAGCGGGCGCTCGAAGGCGCGCGCGTGCGCGCGCTGGGGGGGGACGGCGACGCGGAGCTCGCGGGGATGCTCGTGACGATGCTCCGCGAGGCGGGCGTCGCCGACGTCCGCCTCGCCGCGAGCGCCGGGGAGCTCGCGCAGGGCGAGGTCGACTTGGCCGTGGTGATCGGCGACCAGGAGGCGCTCGAGGCGGCGGCGCGCGCGTGCATCGCGGCGCGCGTCCCGATGCTCGCGGCGAACCCCGGCGCGTGGACGATCGGGCCGCTCACGATCCCCGGGGCGTCCGCGTGCCCGGCGTGCGTCCGGCTCCAGATCGGCGCCGCCGCGGCGGATCCGGCGCTCGACGACGGCGCTCTTCGCGCGCTCTTTGGGCGCGCGCTCGTGAGCCGGGTCGCGCAGCACGTGATCTTCCACGCGAGCGGGCTGCTCGCGGTGGCCCCGCTGGAGCACGTCGAGGTGTGGCGGCCCGGCGCCGGCGAGACGGCGCTCCACCCCTTCATGACCAGGCTGCCCAGCTGCCCGCTCTGCGGCGGCGACGCGCCGCCGCGGACGGCGACGCTCCCGTCCGGCCACGCGGAGAGCCTCGCGCGGATGTTCCACAACACGACGGTCGTCCAGCCGTGGCACATCGGCCAGCACGCGGGGATGCAGGCGCACATCAGCCCGGAGGTACGGAAGCTGCAAAGCACGCCGGCCGCGCCGTCGCCGCGGCGGCCTCCGGAGGGCGCCGGCGCGACGAACGCCGCGCCGCTCGCCGCGCCGCTCGGCGCAGCGTTCGGCGCGCCGGTCGGGGCCGCGCTGTCGCGCCGGCGCGACGCGACGGGGACGCTCGACGCGGGCGCGCTCGGCGCGCTGCTCGAGCTGAGCTTCGGCGGGCGCGTCGAGCGCCGCGCCGAGGGCGAGGCGCACGTGCGTCGCACCACCGCGTCGGCCGGGAACCTCGGCTCGGCGGAGGCGTACGTCGCCGCGGCGCGGGTCCCCGGGCTCGCGGCGGGCGTCCACCGGTTCGAGCTCGCCGCGCGCGCGCTCACGCCGCTCCGCGCCGGCGTGGCCGCGGGCGCCCTCGCGCGCGCCGTGCTCGCGGGCGGGAGCGCCGAGCACGCCGCGGCCGTGGAGCGCGCGGGCGCCGTGATCGTCGTCGTCGGCTCGGTCGCGCGGGCGTGCTCCAAGTACTACGCGCGCGGGTACACCTACGCGCTGCTCGACGCCGGGTTGATGGCGCACCGCGTGGAGCTCCTCGCCCAGGAGCTCGGCCTCGAGGCGACGACGATCTGGACGTTCGACGACGAGGTCGTCGCGCGCGTCGTCGGCGTCGATGGCATCGATCTCGCACCGCATCTCCTCATCGCGCTCAGGGGCGCAGCCACGGAGGCCCGCGATGTCTCTCGCTGATCACAGGATCTCGTCCACGCTCGCCGCGGCGACCCAGCCCCTGCGGGGGGTCGCCGAGCTCGTCGTCGCGAGCCGCTACCCCGAGGCGCGGCCGTCGCCGGAGCCCGCGCTCCCCGCGCCGTCGCCGCTGCCCGGGGACGCGGAGCGCGCCCTCTCGCTGCCCGCGCCGCGCGCGCTCGAGCCGGTCCAGCGCTCGCTCGCGTCGGTCATCGTCGCGCGGCGGAGCGGGAGGCTCTCGGCGGGGGCGATCGACGCGGCGACGCTCGGGACGCTGCTCGCGGCCGCCGCGGCGCGGCCGGCAGGGCTCGCGGACGCGACGCTCGATCCGCTGCTGTTTCCGGTGGTCTTCGACGTCGACGGTGTCCCGCCCGGCGCGCACCGGTACGACCGCGGCGAGCACCGCCTCGCGCCGATCGGCCCGGCGTCGCGCGCGCGGATGGCCGAGACAGCGATCCTGCAGCGCGAGCACGCCATGGGCGCGGCGGTGCTCTTCCTGGTGGTCCCGATCGGGCGGTGGCTCGTGGCGTTCGGCGATCGCGGCTACCGGGGCGCGGCGTTCGCGGCGGGGTGGCTCACCGACCGCCTTTACCTCGTCGCGGAGACGCTCGGGCTCACCTACACGGCGACCGGCGGCTTCGCCCCCGCGGTCGTCGACGAGGTCCTCGGGCTCGACGGCCGCGATCATACGGCGTTCTTCGCGTTCGCCGTCGGAGGGCACCGCCAGCCGACCTCCCGAGAGGCGCCTCGCGGAGGGCAGCCGCGATGAGCCGCGGGCTCCAGATCGCGCCGTGGGGCGCGCTGCGCATCGCGGGGATGCCGGCGGACGCGCTCGCCGGGCTCCGCCTTCGCGAGAGCCCCGCGGTCGAGCGCGAGCTCGCCGTGGCCGAGCTCGCGCTCGCGGCCGCGCGGGAGGACGCGGCGGCGCGCATGTTCGACGTCGTGCGCGGGTGCGAGGACGAGGCGCTGCGCCGCGCGGCGCTCGAGGTGAAGCGGCGGCTGTTCAACGGGAAGGCCGTGGCGGCCGGCGCGCTCGAGGGCGCGAGGACCGCGCCGCCGGAGGGGGCGCGCGCCGCGCTCGCGCTCGTCGACGCGCGCGCGGCCCGGTGCGCCGCGCTGGAGGAGCGCTACGAGGCGACGTTCGCCGCGGAGTGGATCGCCGCGTCGGAGCGCTTCCGGCAGGCGCTCGGGAGCTCGCGCCTGCTCGGGGGGATCCTGCTCTCGAGCGCCGACCATCATACCACGGCGCAGAAGCTCGCGGAGATCCCGAGCGGCGCGCCGCTCACCTCGGCGCAGCAGATCCGCGAGGCCACGATCGCGCGTTACGTCTTCCGCGCGACGGCGCGGACGACGCCGTTCGCGGGGTTCGCGGGCGTCGCGCTGGTCGACCTCTCCGCGTTGCCCGAAGGCGTCGGCAGCGCGCCGCGCACGCCGCGCACGCCGCGCACGCCCGAAGAGGCGCGGTGGCGCAGCCTCCCGCAGCTCGCGCTCGCGCACGCCGGGGAGCTCGTCGCGCGCGCGATGTCTTCTTCTTCCCCGGCTTCCCCGGCGGCTCACGCCCACGCCCGCGCGCGCCTGCCGCTCCGGATGAACCCGCTCCGGCGCTTCGCGGCGGGCGCCGCGCCGTCGGTCGTTTTCTCGCGCGCCCGGTCGGGCGAGCTGATGTCGCTCGGATGGACCCCCGCCGTCGCCCGCCTCGTCGAGGGCGCCGAGGGGCGCACGCTCGAGGACGCCGCCCGGGCGCTCGCGTCGGACGACGCCGACGAGCGCGCGTGCCGCGACGTGCTCGAGCAGCTCATCGAGGCCGGCATGCTCGAGCCGGTGAGCGTCCCGGTGGGGCCGACCCCTGCGGCGCTGCGCGCCGCGGCGGACGCCCTGGGCGAGATCGGGTGCGCGGGCGCGCCGGACGAGCTCCGCTCGGTCGCGCGGCGCCTCGAGGACTACGCGACCGCCGGCGTCGAGGCGCGCGCGCGCCTCGACGCCGAGCTCGGCCGCGGCCCTGGGCGCTCGGCCGTGCTCGAGGATGTCATGGTGGACGGCGACTTCGGCGCGGAGCTCCCTGTCCCGCGCGGGGCGCTCGTCGAGGCGCTCGAGCCGGTCGTGCGCTTCGTGCGCGCGAGCGCCTGCGGGGCCGCGCACCGCCGGCTCTGCGCGGCGTTCGTCGAGCGGTTCGGTCGTGACGGCGTGTGCGACGACGTCGGCGGCTTCGTGACCGAGATCCTCGAGGACCCGCGGCGCGTCGCGCTCATCCGCGGCGCGTCCGAGCCGATCCGCTGGATCGACGCGGAGCTCGGCCGCGTCGCCGCCGCGGCGACGGGCGACGTCGTGCGCCTCGATCCAGGCCTCTTCGAGGCGCTCGCCGCCCCGGACGCGCCGTCGTCGATGGCGCTCTTCCTCCAGATCGCGCCTCCCTGCCCGCGCGACGGCGGAGCGCCGCGCGTCGTGCTCAACGGCGCGCAGGCCGGGCGCGCGAAGTACCTGTCGCGCTACCTCGCGGACGCCGAGGGGCGCGCCCCCGAGGCCCTCGAGGCGATCCGCCGCCGCCTGGCGCAGGAGGACGGTCCGCTGCCCGTCGAGCTCTCGCCCACGCTCGGCCTCAACTTCCAGGTGCACCCGCGCCTCACGGCGTGGGCGCTCGAGCTCCCGTGGGAGCCGAGCGCGCCGGGCGACAAGGTCCTGCCGCTCCGCGATCTCTCCCTCCGCTTCGACGCGGCGGCGGTCGAGCTCCGGCTGCGATCGCGGCGCCTCGGCCGCGAGATCGAGCCGATCCACCTCGGCTTCCTGCGGGACGCCGCGCTCCCCGATCCGCACTTCCTGCTCCGCGCGCTCTCGCCGCGGCTCCGCGACGACACGGTGGCGGAGCGGGCGGACCTCTACAACGTGCTCGATCGCCTCGATCTGGCCCGGGGCGTCGCGCTGGCCCCGCGGCGCCCGCGCCTCACGGTCGGTCGCGTCGTCGTGGAGCGCGCGCGGTGGGCGATCCCGGTGAGCGCGATCCCGCGCAAGGAGCCGAAGCAGCCGTACGCGTCGTACTTCCGCGCGATCGCGCGCCTGCGGCGCGAGCTCGATCTCCCGAGCCGCGGGTTCGCCCGGTACGTCGGGCGGGAGGTGGCCGGCCACGGCTTCACCGAGACGAACATGTACGTCGACTGGGAGAGCCTGTTCACGCTGATCGGGCTGGCTCGCCTGCTCGGCGGTCCCGGCGGCGGGACGAGCGGGTACCTCGTCTTCACCGAGCTCCTGCCGGAGCCCGAGGCGTCGTGGCTGCGCCTCGACGGGAGGCCGCACGCGGCGGAGCTGCTCGTCGAGATCGACGGCGAGAGGAGCGCGCGATGAGCTGGATCTACCGGAAGCTGTTCCACGATCGGGGCCTCGAGGGCGAGGGGACCGACGCGCTCCTCCTCGGGCTCATCGATCCGCTCGTGTCCGAGCTCGAGCAGCGCGGCGCGATCGATCGCTTCTTCTTCCTCCGGTACGCCGAGGGAGGCGACCACCTGCGGCTGCGCGTGCGTGTGGCGCCCGGGCGCGACCCCGTCGACGTGGCGGCGCGCGTGGACGCCGCGGCGGCGCGCTGCGCCGCCGTGTCGCGCGCGGAGGCCGCCGTTTACGAGCCGGAGCTCGAGAAGCACGGAGGGCCCGCGGGGATGGAGATCGCGGAGCGGCAGTTCTTCGCGTCGAGCAGGTTCGCGCTCGGCTGCATCCGGAAGACGGCGGGGCGACCGCGGGCGCGCGCCCTCGTCGCGGCCTGCGCGCTCGACGCGCTGCTCGCGCGCGCGGGCGTCGCGGGCGACGCGCGGCGGTCGTTCCTCGCGGGGTACGCGCGGCACTGGCGCACGTTCGCCCGCGCGATCTCGGGCATGGAGCTCGTCTGCGCGGCGCCGGACGCCGAGTCGGTCGCGCTCGTGCGCGCGCTCGTGCGGGGAGAGGGGCTCGCCGCGCTCGGCGAGCTCGTCGACGGCGAGCGCGCGCTCCTCACCGCGTTCGACGCGGATCTGCCCGAGCTCGTCGAGGCGTCGCGGCGCGGAGCGCTCGGTGTGCCGCTGGCGACGGTCCTGACCAACCTCGCCCACACGTTCCATAACCGCCTCGGGCTCACGCTCGCCTTCGAGGTGTGGGTGGCCGACGCGCTCGCCGAGGCGGACGCGCTCGCCGAGGCGGGCGCCCCGCACGAGCCGCCGCGGGCTCGCCCGCCGGGCGTCTCGCCGGGCGAGGCGTGGCGGCGCCTCGCCCGCGCGGCCGAGCAGCGCCGGCCCGTCACCGCGCTCCTCGACCCCTGCGACGGCGCCGCGCTCGATGCGCTCCGCGACGCGGCCCGCCGCGACGACCTCCGGTTCCTCTTGCCCGCCGCGCCCGAAGGCGGGATGTCCGCGCCCTTCGCGCTGCTGCGCGCCCTCGCGGACGCCCACCCGGCGGGCGGCGCGCTCCTCGCTGCCCTCGGCCGCATCGAGGCCGCGCACGACGCGCCGGAGTGCCCGCTGCCGCCCGACCCGGCTTCCGTGGCCGGGGCGCTCCGCGCCTTCCTCGCGGAGCACACGCTCGAGCCCACGGTGCTCGTCCTCCGCGACGTCGATGGCGCCGACGCCGACACGCAGCACGCCGTCGCGTTCCTCGTGCGCGCCCTGGAGACGGAGCCGCTCGCCCTCGTCGTCACCGCGAGCGGGCGCCCGAGCCCCGGGTGGGCCGCGATCGTGGCCGAGATCGAAGAGGGGCCGGGGCTCCTCCGCGTCGCGACCGCGCCCGAAGGCGGAGCGGCCGCCCCCGCGGCGACGCCGGCGCCCGCGACGGTCGCGCGGGGTGAAGCGTTCTGCCGCGCCGGCGCGCTGCACGAGGCTGCCGCGATCCTCGGCGACGCCCTGGCGTCGCCCGGCCTCTCTCCCGAGGCGCGGGCCGACGCGCTCGTTGCGCTCGCGAGGACGATGCTCCGCATGTCGCGCCCCGCCCTCGCGCGGCAGGCGGCGGAGGCGGCGCTCCGCCTCGGCCTCCCGGAGCGCCGCCGCGCGCTCGCGCGGCGCGTCCTCCTCGCCGCGCTCCACAACCTGGGCGAGACCGCCGCGCTCGACGCGCTCCGGGACGACGTCGCTCAGCGGCGCTTCGCGCCCGGCGCGTCCGCCGCGGAGCGCTGCTGGGCGGAGCTCGACGCCGCGCTCGCGTGCGCGACCGGCGAGCGCCGCGCCGAGCACGAGGCGCGGCTCGACGCCCTGCTCGCCGCGCCGCGCGGCGACGCGCCGCCGCAGTGCCTCGCCGCCGCGCACGCGTGGCGCGGCGCCGCGCACGCGGCCAGCGGCGAGCACGAGCGCGGCCTCGCGCACCAGCGCCGGGCGCTCGCCTTGGCCGAGGAGCTCGCCGATTTCCGCCGCGCCCTCATGGTGCGCGTGCGCCTCGCGAGCAGCGTCGCGGCCGCTGGCGAGCTCGCCGAGGCGGCGGCGCTCTTCGAGATCGCGGCCTGTCACGCGGCGTGGATCGGCCTCTTCGACCTCGCGTCGCTCGCCGCGCAGAACGCGATCTCGCTCGGCCTCGCGCGCCGCGACGCGGCCCCGGTCCGCGCGTGGCTCGACGGCGCCCGGCCCGCGCGCGCCCGGGTGTGGCGCTCGCCCTACGGCGAGCTCGCCGTGCTCTACGCGCGGGCCGAGTCGGCCCTCGCGCGGGGGGAGGTCGGGGCGGCGGGGGCGCACCTCGATCGGCTGCGCGCGCGCCTCACCGCGCTCGGGGGGGCCGCCCCGCGGAGCGCGCCCCTGCTCGCGCTCGCCGCGGCGCACCTCGAGGCCGACGTCGCCGCCGTCGCGGGGGACGACGCCGGCAGGGCGGCCGCGCTCGCGCGCGCCGCGGAGCTCGCCCCGGGCGTGCCGCCGGAGGAGCGGCGGCTCGTCACGGCCATCGCCCGCGCGCGGCGCGACGCCTGCCGCCGCGACAGGCCGGTGGTCCTCGGTTTGCAAAGCACTTGAACGAGAACGAGCTCGAGCCGCGCCCGCCACGGGCGCCGAGCGAAGGAGAAGCATCGTGGAGACTCAGACCAAGCTTCCGCCCATGCCGGGGCTCTCGGGCCCCGAGAAGAAGCGCTTCATGAACGGCACCCACCGCGCGGCCTCGCCCGAGGAGACCCTGGATCGGATCAAGGGCTTCATGCCGGCGATGGGGATCACGCGGGTCGCCAACGTCACGGGGCTCGACGCGATCGGGATACCGGTCGTCGTCGTGTGCCGCCCCAACTCGCGCTCTCTCTCGGTCAGCCAGGGAAAGGGGCTGACGCTCGCGGCGGCGAAGGTCTCGGGGCTGATGGAATCGATCGAGGCCTATCACGGCGAGAACATCGTCCGGCCGCTGCTCCTCGGCTCCTCTCGCGACATCCGGCGCTCCCACGCGATAGCCGACGTCTCCGCGCTGCCGCGGACCTCGAGCGTGCCGTTCGACGAGGACACCCCGCTCCTGTGGGCCGAGGGCTACGACCTCATGCGCGGCGCCCCGGTGTGGGTCCCCTACGAGCTCGTGCACGTCAACGCCACCGCGGCGGGCCGCGTCAACCCGGGTATCTTCTGCTGCTCGACCAACGGGCTCTCGTCGGGGAACGGGCTCCTCGAGGCGGTGAGCTACGGTATCTGCGAGGTGGTCGAGCGCGACGCCACGGCCGTGTGGGGGGCCCTCACCGACGAGGAGCGGGACGCGAGGCGGCTCGATCTCGACAGCATCGATGATCCCGGCTGCCGCGAGGTGCTCGCGAGATTCGCGGCCGCCGGGGTCGCCGTCGGCGCGTGGGAGACCACCTCCGACGTCGGTATCCCCTCGTACGAGTGCCTGATCGCCGAGCGGACGGAGGACGCCGTCCGTGCGCTCCACGGCTCCGGCGGGCAAGGCTGCCATCCGTCGCGCGCCGTCGCGCTGCTCCGCGCCCTCACCGAGGCCGCGCAGACCCGGCTCACGGTCATCTCGGGCGCGCGCGACGACCTCCTCCGCGCCGAGTACGACCGCCACCGGAGCCCCGATCAGGTCCGGCACGTCCGCCGGCTGCTGACGGCGCGCGGAGAGCGCCCGTTCTCGGCGGGGCCGACGTTCGCGGGCGACACGTTCGAGGACGACGTCGCCTGGCAGCTCGAGCGGCTGCGCGCGGTCGGGATCGACAGCGTCGTCGCCTTCGATCTCACGAAGCCGGAGTTCGGCATCCCCGTCGTCAAGATCGTGATCCCCGGGCTCGAAGGGATCCACTCGTTCCCCAACTACATCCCTGGCCGCCGGTTCCGCCGCGCGCTCGAGCGCCGGAGCGGGAGCGCGGCGAGCCCGAAGGAGATCGCATGAGCCTCATCGTCTTTGTCGGTCCGACCCTCTCGCTCGAGGCCGCGCGGGCGGAGCTCGACGCCCTCTATCTGCCGCCGGTCTCGCAGGGCGACGTCTACCGGGCATGCGCCAAGCGCCCGAGCGCCATCGCGATCATCGACGGCTACTTCGAGCGGGTCCCGGCGGTCTGGCACAAGGAAATTCTCTTCGCGATGGCGCAGGGCATCCACGTCTTCGGGAGCTCCAGCATGGGGGCGCTGCGCGCCGCCGAGCTCTCCGCCTTCGGCATGGAAGGCGTGGGCGCCATCTTCGAGGCGTACCGCGACGGCCTCATCGAGGACGACGACGAGGTGGCCGTCGTCCACGGCCCCGCGGACAGCGGCTTTCGCGCCGGCTCCGAGGCGATGGTCAACATCCGCGGGACGTTCGACGCCGCGGCGGCCGCGGGCGTGATCACCTCCGCCACGCGCGACGCGCTCACGGCGGTCGCAAAGTCTCTTTACTATCCCGACCGCGTCTATCCCGTGATCCTCGACGCCGCGTCCCGCCACGGCGTCCCGCAGAGCGAGCTCGCGTCGCTGCGCGACTTCCTCCCGAAGGGGCGCGTCAACCAGAAGCGCGACGACGCGATCGCGCTGCTCCGGCACCTCCGCGCGCGCGCCGAGGCGGGCTTCTCGCTGAAGACCGTCACGTACAGGTTCGAGGTCACCGAGTTCTGGTGCCGCGCCGAGCAGGCCGCCGGCGAGATGGTCGCCGCGGAGCGCCCGACCGCCGGCGACCCGTCGCCGTACGAGACAGTGGCCCTCGACGGCATCCTGGACGAGCTCCGCCTCGACGCGGCGGCGTACGGCCGGGCGAAGCGCGGGGCCATGCTCCGGTACCTCGCGCTGCAGGAGGCCGAGCGGCGCGGCCTCACCGTCGACAACGCCGCGCTGGAGCGGGCGTCCGACGCCTTCCGCCGCGAGCGGCGGCTCTACGAGCCGGACGACGTGAAGGCGTGGATGGGTCGGTTCAGCGTCGGCTGGGGCGAGCTGACGCGGCTGCTCCGCGACGAGGCGCTCATCGGCTGGGTCGAGAAGGCGGTCGACGAGGTGGCGCAAGGCCACGTCCGCGACCACCTCTCGGTCTCCGGCGAGTACGCGGAGCTGCTCTCCCGGGCCCGCGACAAGCAGCGGCGCCTCGCCGAGCTCGGCCTGTCGAACCCCGCCTTCTCCGACGCCGGGATGGCCGAAGGCGACCTGATCCGGTGGTATTTCGAGCGATGCCTGGGCGCGCCCGTGCCGCCCGATCCGGCGGGCGCGCTGCGCTCCGCCGGCTTCGCCGACGCGGACGAGTTCAAGCGCGTTGCGCTGCGCGAGGTGTGTTATCGCCGCGCCGCGCACGGCGACCGGGCCGCGAGCGCCTCGGCCCCGGAGCGCCGGTGACGCCCGCGATCTCGCTCCGCGGGGCGACGAAGGTCTTCGCGTCGCGCCGGGCCGTCGACGCCGTGTCGTTCGAGGTGCGGCGCGGCGGCGCCACCGCCCTCCTCGGCCGGAACGGCGCCGGGAAGACGACGACGATGCGCCTCGTGACAGGCATCCTCTGCCCCGACGAGGGCGCGGTCGAGGTGCTCGGGGGCAGGAGCGACAGCGTCGCGATCCGCGATCGCGTCGGCTACCTCCCGGAGGAGCGAGGCCTGTACAAGCAGATGGAGGTCGCCGAGCACCTGGCCTTCCTCGGCGAGCTCAAGGGCGTCCGCCCGCGCCGCGCGCGCGAGAGCGCCGCGCGGCTCCTCCGGTCGCTCGAGCTCGGGCACGTCGCGCGCGCGCGGATCGAGACGCTGTCGAAGGGCAACCAGCAGAAGGTGCAGCTCTGCGGCGCGCTCGTCCACGACCCGGAGATCCTCGTCCTCGACGAGCCCATGTCGGGCCTCGATCCCGTCAACGCCGTGCTCGTGAAGCGGCTCTTCGGGGAGCTCCGCGCCGCCGGAAAGACCCTCTTGCTCTCGACCCACGTCATGCCGCTCGCCGAGAGCCTGGCCGACCACGTCGTCGTCGTCGATCGGGGGCGCGTCGTCCTTTCGGGGCCCGTCGGCGAGGTGAAGGCGTCGTTCGCCGGCAACACGGCGCGGATCGAGTTCGACGGCGACGGGACCTTCCTCCTCGGCGTCGACGGCGTGGTGAGCGCGCGGATCGAGCCGGGCGCGGCGGAGCTCGTGCTGCGCGACGCCGGCGACGCGCAGCGGGCGCTCTCGGCGGCGCTCTCGCGCGTCCGGGTGCGGCGGTTCGAGGTCTCGTCGCCGTCGCTCGGCGAGATCTTCTCTCGCGTCGTCGGCGAGGGCGCCCCGCCGCCGCTCGCCCCCAGGCCGCGCGCTGCCCGCGGCGCGGCGCTGGAGGCGTCGTGAGCCGCATCCTCGTCGTGCTGAAGCGTGAGTACGTCGCCTCGGTGAAGACAGCGTCCTTCGTCCTCACGACGCTCCTCCTGCCGGTCCTCTTCGCGGCGGTGGGCCTGCTCCCCGCGCTCCTCGTCGCCGCCGGCGCCGGCGAGCGCTCGGTCGTCGTGGTCGACGGGACAGGCCGGCTCCGCGGGGTCGTGGAGGCCGCCTCCGCGGGCCTCGCCGAGGAGGCGTCGGCGCGGTCCTCCGCGAGATCGCTCGGCGCCGCGATGGGCAGCGCCGTACTCCCGAGGGCCGCCCGGCTGCGGCTCACCTACGTGGCCCCCGGGGACGCCGCCGCCACGACCGCGGCCGTCGCGGCGCTGCTCGACGGCGCGAGGGCGGGCGCCACGACGGGAGGGCGCGGCGTGGACGGCGTCGTGGTGCTCCCGCCCGAGATGCTCGAGGACCCCGGCGCGCGGGGCGCGCTGTACGCGAAGGGGGCTGACCTCGATGCCGTCGAGCACGCCGCGGCGGTGGTGGCGCGCGGCGTCGCCGTGGCGCAGTGGACGGCGCGCGGCCGCGACGCCGCCGAGATCGAGGGCCTCCTGTCGCCTCCTGCGTTCGACTCGGCGCCCCTCTCCTCGAGCGGCCCCGGGGGCTCCGGCGGCGACCTCGACCTGCTCGTCGCCTTCGGCTTCGGCGGCCTGCTCTTCGTCGCGGTCCTCTTGAATGGTCGCGAGATCTTGCGCCGCATCGTGCAGGAGAAGTCGGACCGGATCATGGAGATCCTCCTCTCCTCGGTGACCCCGTTCGAGCTCCTGTCCGGGAGGATCCTCGGCCTCGCCGCCGCCGGCCTCACGCAGATCCTCGTGTGGCTCGGGATGGCGGCTGTCGCGGGCGTCGCGACAGCCGCGCTGGGAGGGCCGCGCCTCCTCGACGCCGAGACCCTGCTTCGCCCCATGGTCGCCGTGTACTTCGTCGTGTTCTTTCTGCTGGGATATCTCGTGAACGTGGCTGTCTATGCCGTCGGCGGCGCGGCCGCGAGCTCCGAGAAGGCCGCGCAGCAGCTGATGAGCCCGATCTCGATGGCGCTCTCCGCGCCGCCGTTCTTCCTCGTGGTCATCGCCGGTCACCCCGGCTCGACGCTCGCCGTCGTGCTCTCGATGATCCCGATCTACGCCCCGATGGTGATGTTCGTCCGGGTCCTCGTCTCCGAGCCGCCGCTCTGGCAGATCCTCGTCGCCATCGGCGGCACCGGCGCGACCGTGCTGCTCTTCATCTGGGTGGCTGCAAGGATCTTCCGGACAGGCGTCCTCTCCCAGGGAGCGACGCCGACCCTCCGCGAGCTCTGGCGCTGGGCCCGCGAAAGGTGACGCGTTCGGACGGCGCCATCGGCCGTCCGGACGCGCGGCGCAGCGCGTTCAGGCCGCCGACAGCGTCTTGCCTGTCTCGAGCAGCGTCTTCAGATCGCTCAGGATATAGCTCCAGCCACCGCCGGCTTCCTTGATCGCGCCCGAGGTGATGGCGGCTGTCTTGGGCGCGTCGCCGACCTCGTGGGTCACGGTCAGCGACGTGATGCCGTAGGGGCTCACCTCGATCTCCCAGGTAAGTCGCCTGAAGCCCTCCTCCTTCATCTCGGGATCCCAGAGGATGCGCCACGTCTGAACGAGCTTTCGCGGGGGATCGGCCTCGATGACCTCTCCATCGATGATCACGTTGGGGCCGCCGTGCTGGGCCATCTCCGCGCTCGCGAACGCCTGGTATTTGCCGCCGGGGCGCAGATCGTACTCTGCGCGGGCGCAGTAACCGTACCTCTCGATCCACTCGGGCTTCGTGATCGCATCCCAGACGGCCTCGGGCGTCGCCTTGATGTGGACTCGGTAGATGTGGACCGGCTTCTCACTCTTCGTCGTCATTGTTCTTCTCCAGGTGTTTCTTCAGATCAACGAGCGCCGAAATGCGCCCCTCGGTGTACTTGTCGATCCAGCGGTCGTGGATCTGGCGAATGGGGACCGGGTTCAGGTAGTGGAGCTTCTTCCGGCCCGATCGAACCGTGACGACGAGCCCCGCGGCTTCGAGCACCCGGAGGTGCTTCATCACGCCGAACCTCGACATCTCGAGCTCGGACTCGAGCTCCGTGAGCGTGAGGCCGTCACGCGCGAAGAGCCGGTCGAGGAGGGAGCGCCGGGTGGGATCGGCCAGCGCCTTGAAGACGCGATCGTCGTCCGTCACCTCCTTGATATGTTACCAAATGGTCACCTGTCAAGGTCCAGGATGCTCGGCCTGCGCGGGTCCGGGCGCGGGCCGTGGCAGGTGCTCCGATGTGGGATGCGAGGGCGGCGACAGCTTTACGCTCGCGCTCGGCGATCGAAGGCATGGGCGCGAGGGGATGCGGTGACGCGGCGGACGCCGGCTGTGCAGCCAGTTCGAGGGCGGCCGGGCGGTCGATAAGCGGGCGAGGGGCGACCTCAGAAGCCTTCGCCGTTTTCGAGGATCGACGGGCAGAACGCGCGGACGCCCACGCACTCCGCAGGAGGCTGCAAGAGGTCGAGGCTGGACCCGCACGAGAGCTCCTTGAGGGTGCCGGCCATGGCGATCAGGCAGGTCTTGGCCTCCGCGACAGTGATGGTGCACCCCTCGAAGTCGTACGTGAAGCACCTGGTCGACGTCAGAGGTTCACTTCCAGAGAGGAGGCACTGCCGCCAGATGTTCACGCATTCCTCTATCCCGGTGGCGTTGAGCAGTCCGATGAGATCGCACTGGTCTATCTTCGAGAGCTTCATCGGCTCTCTGAGATCGTCGCACACCTGACTGGCCTCTTCGGCCGTCAGCTCGCCGAGCTGCCGGCTCTCGTCGAGGGCGACCGCGGTCTCGCCCCCATCGTCGCCGCACGCCGCGAGCGCGAGCCCAGCCGCCAGGATCTCGAGAAGCGTCATCCATCTCATTCGAGCTCTCCTTGACGAGGAAGGTGCGCTGGTGGCCGTTCAGGACCCGCAGGCGCCCCGTCGCCCCGACGATACACGCGCCCCGCGCTCGTCGATGCGCCGGAGCGCCCACGCGTCTGCGCCTCGGGTCGAGGGCGCCTGGCTGGGCCAGGGAAGAGGCTGTCGCGGCGTGGGGGCGGGAGATGGCCGTGTTCGCGCTCGGCTCGAACAGCCGCGTGCGCGGCAGCCTCGGCAAAGTGGATGGGTCGCTGCCGTGACGGGGCTCAAGCCCGCGCCGCCTCGAGAACCCGGTAGAAGCTCGGCGTCTCTCGCACGCCTTTCACGCAGAGGCCCGCGGCATCGAGCAGCGCGCGGTACTCGGCCTCGGTGCGCTCGCGTCCCCCGGTGTTCACGAGCATGTTGATGTCGCTGAACGTGAGGACCCAGTCAAGGGCCGTGTTGCCGCGCTCGCAGGGGCCGGCAGGGGCGGGCGCCTCGACGACGAGGAGGCGCGCCGAATCGTCCATCACCTCGCGGCACTTGCCCAGGAGCTTCAAGCTCCGGGCGTCATCCCAGTCGTGGAGCACGCTCTTGAGCACGTAGAGGTCGGCGGCCGGAGGCGCAATGTCGAAGCAGCTCCCCGCGACGAAGGACGCGCGGGCGCCCACGCCGCGCGATGCGAACAGCTGGAGCGCCCCTTCGCGCGCGTGATCGAGATCGAAGACGACCCCTTCCACGCCGGCGTGAGCCTCCAGGATCGCGCAGAGCAGGGCGCCGTAGCCGCCGCCCACGTCGATCACGCGGCGCACGCCGCGGAAGTCGATCGCCCCGACGATGCCTGGCGCGACCCCGCGGGTGAGCTCCACCATGGCCTGGTGGAAGATCACGGCGGCGGCCGGGTCGCGCGCCATCTCATCGAAGTGCTCGGTCCCGGACGACGCGGCGGCGTCCGCGGCGCCCCACGCCATCCGGCCGGTGCGGATGCAGTCGGTCAAGCGGCCCCAGGCCCGCCAGACGCCCGGCCCGCCCATCAGACGAGACCACGCGCGCCGCGAGCTCGGGGAGCTCGTCTCCAGGCATCGCCCCATCTCGGTGAGCTCGAACCGCTCCCCGCTCGGGGCGAGCAGATCGAGCGTGACGAGCGCCCGGAGCAGGCGCTCCGTCGCGTCGGGGTGCGTGCCGAGCCGCGTCGCGACCGCGCTGCTCGGAAGCGGTCCCCCGGCGAGGACGTCCGCGACGCCGAGCTCCGCGGCCGCGTGAATGACCTGCGGCACCCAGAGGCTCATGATCATCTGGTTCAGGCGGAACGCAGGGGGCAGATTCGTGGGAGAGCAGCTCGACATGGTGTTCGCTCCTTCGAGGCCTACCCTGGGGAGCGCGACGCCGCAGGTATTGTAAAGATTTTACCTTGCCAGCTCCGCGCTCCCCGAGTGGATCGTGGCGGCCGGTCTTCCGGACAGCGGCACCTATCGCACCCGGGACGCGGCGACGCAGCGACGCGGCTGACGCCGGGCGTGCAGCCAGATCGAGATCGACCGGTGAGCGGGGCGAGCGGCGACCTCAGAAGCCCACGACGTCTTTGAGGAGCCACGGGCACTTCTCGCTGACGCCCGCGCACTCCTCAGGGGACTGCAAGAGGTCGACAGGAGACTGCAAGAGGTCGATGTCGGACCCGCACGAGAGCGCCTTCATGGCTTCGGTCGCGGCGATCATGCAGGCCTTGACCTCCGCGACCGTGGCGGTGCACCACTTGAACTCGGACGTGTTGCACCTGCTCGACGTCAGAGGTTCACCTGCGGTGGCGAGGCACTTTCTCCAGGCGAGCACGCATTCCCCTTCCTCGGGGGAGAAGAGCAGTCCGACGAGATCGCACTGGTCCACTTTCGCGAGCTTCATCGGCTCGGCGAGATCGTCGCACACCTGCCCGGCCTCTCTGGCCGTCAGCTCGCCGATCCGCTGGTTCTCATCGAGGGCGATCGCGGTCTCGTCCCCATCCTCCCCATCGTCCCCAGCGTCCCCACCGTCGCCGCACGCCATGAGCGCGAGCCCAGCCGCCAGGACCCCGACAATCGTCATCCGTCTCATTCGAGCTCTCCCGGATAGAGAGGGTGCGTTCGTGGCCGTTCAGGACCCGCAGGCACCCCGTTCGCCTCGATGATACCCGCGCCCGCCCTCGGCGCGCCTGCAGAGAGCGTGCAGATTCCTGCGCTCGCGCGGCAGGCGCGAGCCTCCGGCGTCGCGCGCTGCGTCGGGCGCGGGCAAGAGCAGAAGAAACGAGACATCGCCCAGCGAGAGCTCGGCCCGTCCTAGAGAGCGGCCTCGCCGTGAGCCGTGCCGCGCGCGGTCGAGGCGCTCTCCGGCCGGGTCCAGCCCTGGTGTCCCCGCGGCGTTCACGGAGAAGCTTACCCCGCCGCGGGCTCGTGCCGGCGAGACCGAGCCGCGCGGCGGGGCGGGCGCCGCGCTCAGGCGTGTCAGCCCTCGCTCTCGTCTTCCTCTCCCCCTCCGTCCAGGGCCCCCGGGCACTTCTCCTCGATCGCGGCGCACGCCGCCGGCTTCTCCGCGAGGTCAGTGATCGTCGATTCGCACGTGAGCGCCTTGAGGGTGCCTACCATGGCGTCCACGCAGGCCCTGACCTCCGCGACCGTGGCGGTGCAGCCGGTGAACTGGGACGCTCCGCACGCTTCGAGGTCGTCCGTCTCCCCGGGCTCCTCCGGATCGCTGATGCATTCCTGCCTGGTGGTCTCACACTCCGTTCCGAACAAAGAGGCAAGCACCCCCGCGGCCTCGCACGCGTCCTCCTTCGAGATCGTCTTGGCCTGCCCGCGGAGATCGTCGCACAGGCCGTCGGCCTCCTCGGCCGTCAGCGTGCTGAGCTGTTTGCCTTCGATGTCGCTCTCGCTACCTCCATTACCAGCACCCTCATCATCGCCGCAAGCCACGAGCGCGAGACCAGCCATCAGAAACCCGAGAAGCTTCATCCGTGTCATGTCGAGATCTCCTTGAACGAACGAGGACGTTCACCTTGAGCGCGCCTGCGCGGCCCTCCGAGCGACGCCAGAGCGCCTGGTAGCGCTGGGCGCGGGCGCCTTCCGCGCGACTGCGCTGCTCAGACGGGTCTACGTTCGATGAGAAGATTCCTTTCCTCCGCGAACGGCGCGCGCAGCTTTCCCACGCGAGCGCCGCCCGCCTACCCGCCAGCGAACTCGCACAGGGCTTCCTCGCCGTGTCTGCGAGGCCATGGGCGCGCGCTCGCCCGGGGATACCGGGCATGATGCGCGGTTCACCCGTGGCTCATGTCACGCTGCGACCGTGACATGTCACGCTGCAACCCCGTGACATGTCACGCTGCGACCGTGACATGTCACGGTCGCAGCCCGTGACACGTCACGAAGAAATGAGCCGCATTTCACGGCGAATGGATCCTTGCCCGGCGCGTGGAACGCGACGGAATCGAGACATCGAGCAACCTCTGCGCCTGGCACAAGGCGTGCACTGACCGCTCCGAGCGGGCCCAGCGGTATCGAGCTTCCGGACCGGCGATGGCGTGAGCCGGCGCGCCCGCCTCTCCTCATCTTCCTCATGAGCAGCGCGCCGGAACCCCCCTGCCGTCTGCGCCTGGAACCCAGGCCGAAAAGCAAACGTGTGCACGAGCCAGAACAAGAGGTGTCCATGAAGCTGATATGCAGATCTGCCTTCCTCACGCGTTCCGTTCTCCTGGCGGTGCTTTGCACCGCATCCGTGGCGTGCGTGGACGGTCCCGAGAATGGTGATGTCTTCCTTGGTGTACCCGCCGGCACGACCATCAACTTCGCAGGCAAGTTCAATGCTGGCAGCGAAACGATCCGTGTCCAGGTGCTGGCCGATCCTGACGATGAGAACGATCCTGACTACGAGAACTGGGTGACGCTCGAAACCACCACCAGCGCTTCGACCCCCACGGATCAGGGTTTCGGTGAGTGGTACGAGTGGTCAGTCAACGCGACCCCCGTGCCGAGCTCGCCGACCTCTACGGAGAGCGCCCGCTGGCCCGAAGGCGGCCTCCTGCGCTTCCGCGTCGTCGACGATATAGGCAGCGCCTTTGCGACCTTCGATCAGGACCGGCTGGATTGCTATCAGACGGTAGGTATGCGCCAGCTGACCACCGAGGAGGACGAGAACTGGATTGCCGTAGGGGAAGAGTGCAAGAGCAACTGGACACAGGCCGTGCTGGTCAACGCTTCGAAGACGCCGACCGACCTCGAGGACACGCCGGCGTACCTCTCGCACATTGAAGAGAACGGGGTCGGCTCCCCGGAACACACGGCGGAATACTACGACGAGATAGACGCGCCGGTCTCCCTCACCGCCTTCAAGACCCGGTTCGGGTTCGGAGCCGCGGGCTCGGATGAGGTGTCGGCCGTCTACTACAACGCGGGCGATCTCGGCGTCGGCCGGGAGATGAACTGCAAATCGTATAATCCATACCCGACAAACCCGACACACCCGAATACCGGCGTAGCCTGCTTCGTGAGCAACTACGACGACGATGTGAACGACAACGTGAACGTCTTCGGAGCAGACCCGATCGACAGCCTCGCCAACACGGTGAGCGGGTTATATTCGGGCGTCCACAGCGGCGCGTTTGCCACGGTCGCCATGTGGTACATCCCGCCGATCACGGCGGATGACAGCGTGCGGTTCGCCGTTTATGGCCCGGGCCCGAATTACCTGCTCCTGCCTGATGCGCAGCTCGACTCCAAGGGCTACAACAAGGGTATCCCCCAAAACTGCATCGTTTGCCACGGCGGCGCCAGATACGATGCGTTGAACGACAGCGTGGACGGGGGGGGCGCGCGGTTCTTGCCGTTCGACCTCTCCGCCTTCGAGTTCTCGACCGCGTCGGGCTTCACGCGCGCCGCTCAGGAGGAGAAGTTCCGCAAGCTGAACAAGCTCGTCCTCCAGGCCGGGCCCACCGCGGCGACCCAGGAGCTCATCAACGGCTGGTACGCCGCCGGCAGCGTGAGCACGGTGGGCACGGTCCAGAATAGCGCCTTCATCCCGCCCGGTTGGACAGGGAACAAGGCGGACGAGAAGATCTACTCGGCGGTCGTCGCGCCGTACTGCCGTGGTTGCCACGCCGCCCAGAGCAGCTCCTTCTACAACTTCGCCGATAAAGGTGATTTCCAGACGTGGGGAAACATCGGGTCCATCGAGGCAGACGTCTGCACGGTGGGCCTCGATCCGGCGAAAAACCATGTGATGCCCAACGCCGAGGTCACGCTGGATCGGTTCTGGAAGAGCCCCGCGCGGGCCTACCTCGCCGGGTACTTCGATATCAAGAGCAGCTGCAAGCCCTAGGACACCGATCACGTTGATCGAGCGAGAAATGAACCGCCAAGACACCAAGATATTTCTCCGTTCTTGGCGTCCTTGGCGACTTGGCGGTTCGAAATTCTGCGCTCTTCAGGCAGTTTCAACCCGTTTGTCGCTCTAGGAGACGACCATGACGCGAAGGTGGATGATCACGGGCGTGGGCGTGGGCGCTGCAGTGGCCTTGATCCTGGCCCTCGCCGGGCGGGGTGGTGATTTTCGGCCACCGAAGACGGTAACTGTGCCTTTCGGTCCACCGGCGGCGGCGCCCCGGCCTCGCCCGGCCGGCGAGGCCGAAGCGACGGTGCTCGCGGCGACGTCCTCCGCGCCATCCACGGAGCCCGTGGTGGAGCGGGGCGTCGCCCTGGCGCTGCGCATCCGTGACGACATCTGCCGGTGCGAGACCCGGGAGTGCTTGCACCGCACCGGCGCGACCTTCAGGGGCACCGGCGGCCGCGCCGTCTCGAAGATCCCGGAGGAGAGCAAGGTCATCGAAGCGGCCAGGCGCGAGACCAACGCCTGCATCAAGCGCATCAGCGTGGCGGAGGACCGGGCCGCCGCCGCGCTCGAAGCTACACACGACGCTCCGGAAGGCGGGTAGAGGGCCTCCGCCGAGGCGGCCGGGCGGCGTTGCCGTGCGCTCCCGGCCGCTCAGGCGAGCCCTCCACGCCGGCGCACGATCCCGCGCGCCGGCTGGGCCCGGGTTGGATCCATGCCTTCCGAGGGGCTGCGATCCGTCGTCACGCTCCACCGAAATCCCGACGAACGCGACGGTTCGCCACCGCAAATTCACCCGCCGCGACGAGGGCTCAGGGGCTCATGCCGGCGACGTCGATCAGCGCCGCGCGCGTCCGGGTCGGGGTCGTCCCGCTGAATTGCTTCACGTCCCGCGCGAGGTGCGCCTGGTCGTAGTAGCCGAACCGCTGGGCGAGCTCCGCCCACGTCCCCGTGGCGCCCGTCCTGAGGTGCCGCACCAGCCGGTCGAAGCGAACGAGGCGCGCGAGGAGCTTGGGCGGGACGCCGACGTGCTCGCGGAACAGGCCGATCACGTGCTTCTGGCTGTAGCCGAGCTCGCGCGCGAGGGCGCGCATGTCGACCGCGCCCCCGCGCTCCTCGATCCGGCGGAACGCCCACGAGACCACGCCGATCTCGAGCCGCGCCTCGTCCACGCGGTCGCCGAGCGCCCGCTCGATCAGGTCGAAGCGCGCGTCCCAGGTCGGGAGCTCCTCGAGGCGCTCCGCCAGCCGGGCGTGCTTTTTGGGCAGCAGATCGCGCGCCGAGATCACGCGCCCGGTCAGCTCCTCCATGGGCACGCCGAAGAAGAGCCGCGCCCCGATGGGGGTGAGGTTCACCTGGAGCCCGCGCTGGAACCCGTCGTGCTCGGTGATCGTGAAGGTGGCGTCGAGGCCCGCGACGAAGCCGCCGGGGTGCGAGGAATGACGGCGATCGCTCCCCGCGTCGAACACGCGCAGCGGCGGTCCGAACTCGATGATCACGACGATCTGCGGCGCAGGGAGCTCGCGCCGCCGCAGCGGCCCGGGCGTCTCCTCGGTGTAGCCGCTGTAGTCGCGGATGTAAGGGCGGAGGCGCGGCGCCGGGGGCCGCGTCGCGATCTCCCAGCGGCCCTCACCGGAGCTGCCGCGGGAGATCCTTGCGCGAGGCGCCAGCGCTTGCATCGCGGGGCAAAGATACCCGTCGACGCGGGCGCGAGCCAGCCGCGCGCCGGGCGGGGCGCGTCAGCGGATCGTCTTGCAGCACCGGAGCCCAAGGTGGTAGTTCGCGTGCCACGCGTCCTCCATCGGCTCGACGTGCCAGCGCGGGCTGTAGGCGCAGTGATCGGGGTAGGTCTCGCGGCCCTTCGGCCTCGGGGCGTCGTGCTCGCGGGCGACCTCGACGTAGAACCAGGCGCTCCCCTTGAGCTGGCTGTACAGCTTGCCGTCGTCGCGGTCGCGGCGGGTCATGATCTCGGCCACGTTGCCGTGCTGATCGAACACCCCGAACCGCGAGCGGCACGCGGGGAAGGACCCCGCAGGCTCGGTATCGGTCGCGCAGGTCTGGTAGGCAGAGCGCGCTGTGTCGCCGTCGCACGGCTTGCCATCGATGTCGCGGTGCGGCGTCTGTGTGTGGCAGACGGCGAGATCGAGCGCGTCGCCGTAGGCGTACGTCCTCGGCTTGCCGCCCTCGGGATCGCCGCGGCACGCGAGGCTCCACTCGTCCTCGGTGCAGAGGCGCTTGCCCTGCAGGCTGCACACGGCCGCCGCCTGCGTCGGGCTCGCCCAGACCATCGGCAGCTCGCACGGCTTGTTGGGGAACTCGAAGACGTCGATGCAGAACGCGGCCGACGCCGGCTTCCCGCGCCTGTACACGGGCACCATGTTCTCGTGGCCGCCGCAGCGGGCGCGCTGCTCCTCCGTCTGGAGGACGACGCCCCGGAGGCCCTCCAGGCACTGTTCCTTCGAGCGCGTGTGCCGCGCGAGCTCCTTGTTGCCCTGGTTGAGCCGGGCAGGGGAGCCGCCGCCGAAGTTCTTCTCCAGGAAGAGCTCGGGGTTCTTGAGCTTCCGCTCTCGCTCCGAGAGCTCCTTCAGCGAGAAGAGCCGCACCAGATCCTCGCGCGCCTCATAGTGGGTCGCCATCGGATCCCCGACCGCCCCGGGCGCGCCGGCGTCGCCGCCGGCCGCGTCGGGCGCGCCAGAGGCCCGAGGGGCCGGCGCCCCCGGGGCGGAGGCCGCCGGGCCCGGAGGCGGCGCGGAGGCGCTGGCCGGAGGCGGCGCGCCGGCGTCGCGGCCGCGATCGGCGTCGCCGCGGGAGCAGGCGGGCGCGGCGACCGCGAGCGCCGCCAGCACGAGGTGCAAGGGACGGGAAGGAGGAGGCACGTGGAGCGAGCGGGGCACGTCGAGCTAGAGAGGCACGTGGAGCGAGCGGGGCACGTCAAGCTAGAGAGGCACGTGGAGCGAGCGGGGCACGTCGAGCTAGAGAGGCACGTGGAGCGCGCGGGGCACGTCGCGCGAGATCAGAGGGCGGCCTCGACGATCTCGGAGAGGCTCGCCTCGTCGACGACGCCCGTCAGGTAGGCCGCGACCTTCCCCTGCCGGTCGATCACCACGAGGCTCGGCAGCTTGTCCACCCCGTAGTGGGCCGAGGCCTCCTTCGCGTCGTCGATCAGGATGGGATACGAGAGGCCCTTCTTGAGCGCGTACTGGCTGGCCACCTGGGGCGGGTCGTCCACGTTGACGCCGAGCACAACGAGCCCCTTCTTCTCGTAGCGGCGCGCGATCCGGTCGAGGATCGGCGCCTGGACCGCGCAGGGACCGCACCACGTCGCCCAGAAATCCAGGATCACCGGCTGGCCCCTCAGCTCGGCGATCTGCATGCGCGCGCCGGGCTCGCCGTTGGCGGCGACCGGCAGCGTCACGTCGGGGGCCTCCGCGCCGACCATGCCCGAGGCCCCCGGCGCAAGGCGCGGCAGGATCACAAGACCAATCAGCGCGCTCAGGGCGATGAGCAACGCGACTGCAGGATAGAGAATCTTGCCGGAATCGGGCTGGGGTTCGGCCATACGGGCCCTGGGCTTCATAGCAAATCTTTGGGCCTACGTCCGAGCGGCTCTGGTACGGTCCGGCGCCTCGACCGGCCGGGCGCTTCGCCGCCTGGCCCGGGGGCGGGGGCGCAGCGCGGCTCGCCGCGCGACGCCGCCGCCACCGGGAGGGGTCGGGGGCGCAGCGCGGCACGCCGCGCGATGCCACCGCCGTTCGGGTCACGTCGTCGCCCGCGCGCTGGAGGAACCATGCTCGATCGTCCGAATCTTTCACGAGAGAATCCCGCGGGGCCGCGCGGACGGCGCCCGCCGCCGGGGCCCCTTCCGGCCAAGCAGGCGGCCAAGTGGCCCCCCGATGACAACGATCTGCCCGGCGCCCCGCCGGCGCCCGCAGGCGGCGGTGGCTTCGCGGACGACGGCAACTTCAAGCGCGGGCGGTTCAGCCCCGTGTCGATCGTGGTCGGCCTCGTCGTCGCGCTCGGCGCCGCGGGCGCCATCTGGCTCGGCGTCAAGCAGGACAGCCAGAAGATGACGGTCGACGCCGTCTCCAAGGAGAAGAAGAACATCTTCGTCCTGCCCAAGAAGGACCAGCTGCCCCTGTGGCGCAAGTGGGCCGCCGCGAGCTCCGAGCTGTCGCTCCAGCAGGAGGCCCTCATGCAGCTCGCGTGGGCCGACGATCCCGAGGGCGTCACGCACGCGCAGAACGCGCTCGCGCTCCCGGACCACCGCGTGAAGGGCGTCGCCGCGCAGGTGCTCGCGTACTACGGCTCGCCCAAGGCCGACGGCGCCAAGCACGCGCTGCTCGAGGCGCTCAAGGTCGCGGACGAGAGCGACAGGCCCCAGCTCGTCTGGGCCCTCGTCGAGCTCAAGGAGCCGGCCGCGTTCAAGGACGCGATGGACCAGTACAGGAAGGGGTTCCTCTCGAAGGTCGAGCGGCTCGGCGGCGGCATCGCCTTCGACCCCGAGAAGCTCGCCGGCCTCGTGTCGCTCGAGGAGCTCTCCAAGCTCGCGACCGACGAGAGCTCGTCGGTGCGGCAGCTGGTCGCGACGGTCCTGTCGCGCAACGCCGAGCCCAAGTGGACGAGCGCGCTCATCACGCTCGTGAAGGACAAGGACGTCGAGGTCGCGCGCGAGGCCGCGAACGGCCTCGGGCGGATCGGCGACGAGACGGCGCGCGCCCCGCTCCTCGAGGCCCTCGCGAACGCCGACAAGGCCAGCCGCCAGCGCTTCCTCGAGGCGCTGCGCGACGGCATCGGCGGCGAGGGGCTCGTGCTCGCCCTCGAGAGCGTGAAGCAGGACCCGGAGGAGACGACCTGGTTCCAGACGAAGCAGATCATGGAGATGCTGCGCGAGCTCGCCGACCCGCGGTCGGCCGACCCGCTCGTGAAGTGGATCGAGGCCAAGAAGCCGCCGCTGCACTGGCAGGGCGAGGCGGGGACGCGGCTCGCCGAGGTCGGCGACATCCGCGCCGCCAAGTTCCTCGGCGAGCGGCTGCTGGCCGACCCGCTCAAGCTCTACAAGCTCGAGAAGTTCTGGGAGGCGGACGAGGGCGGGCACCTGTCGCGCACCGATCTGCCGCGCGTCGTCGGCGCCCGCATGCTCGCCGATCTCGCCACGATCCACGCGGACAAGGCCGCCGAGCTCAAGGCCGCGGCCGAGGCCCCGGTCATCCTGTGGCTCAAGGATCGCCCGCAACCGCACGCGAACGGCCTGCGCTTCCTCGCCACGGTCCGCTCCGAGAAGATCCTGAAGGACATGCGCGACTGGGCCTTCCCGACGGATCCGCTCCCCAAGGAGGGGCAGCTGCCGCCGTTCCCCACGGCCTTCGAGACCGCGCAGAGCGCGCTCCGGTACATCGGGCGCATGAAGGACGAGCCCTCGTACCCGAAGCTCCTCGATCAGTTCAGCCGTAAGAAGGATCCGAAGATGGACATCACCCAGGACGGGCTCCAGGGCGCTGGGCTCTCGATGCTGGGGATGGCGCTCCGCGCGGTCGCCTACGGCGCGTCGCAGGGGCTCGCCGAGTGGGGCGATCCGCGCGCGGTGGAGAAGCTGACGAAGCTCATCGAGGACGAGCTGTGGCACGAGGAGGCCCGCCAGGCCGCCTGCGAGTCGATCGCCTGGTGCGCCGACGACAAGGCGATGATCGAGGTGGCGAAGAAGGCGAAGGAGTTCGCGAGCAAGAAGGAGCCGCGCAAGCAGCTCATCGGCGCCTGTTACGCGTCGTCGCTCGCGCTCCGGCCGGTGCCCGGCGCGGCCGCCGAGCTCGTCACGCTCCTCACGGCCGACGTCGACCCCGGGGTGCGCATGGCCATCGCGCGCGCCATCGGCATCGGCGGCTTCGACGAGGCGGTGCAGGGGCAGCTGTTCGAGAAGCTCAAGGACGTCGAGGTCCGGAACGCCGCGGCGCTCGCGCTCATCCTCGGCGGCACGAGCGACACCGCGGCGCGGACGGTCGCGATGTACGCCGACTTCGACAAGTCCGCGCTGGACGACCTGAAGGACCACTACTACCGCGCCTTCGGCTACTGGTCGGACGAGGACTTCAAGCGCGGCAACCTCTACCGGTACGTCGCGAACGCCGAGGCGATCACGCGGGTGAAGGTCGCCGACGCGCCGCAGGAGTGGGCGCGGCAGCGGCTCCAGGCCCAGTTCGACAACCTGAAGTACGACAACGGCCCGCACTCGGAGACCCGCGTCGTGCTGCGCTACCGGCTCTTCCAGGAGGCCAAGGGCGGCGACGGCGCGAAGAAGAAGGGCGCGATCGAGACGCTCAAGTTCATGAAGGAGAAGGGCGTGCTCATGGCCCTGCGGCACGAGCAGGGTGAGACGGGCGCGCTCGCGAAGCGCGCGTTCCACGAGCTCATGAACCCGAAGGCCACCGTGGCCGAGGACCTGAGCAAGTTCGCCCCGGCGAAGGCCGGGGGCGCCGACACGCCGTAGCGGCGCGCGGTCCGGCGCGGCCGGCGCGCGCACGAAGCCGCGGCGCACGATCCGGGGGCAGGCAGCCCGGGAGCGCTCGAGGGGAGGTCGTCCTCTCCGGAGCTCCCGGGCTTCCTGTTTTTGTGCTGGCAGCGCGGCCATTTCCGTCTCCGGCGCGCGCCGGGCTGGCCGGGGTGGTCGGGTGACCGGCGCGTGTCGGGCTGGACAAAACGCACGTTTCGGAAGAGTGTTCGCGCCGAGGTGCACTGTGGCGACCTGGCGTGATGAGCTCATCGAAGCCGTGAAATCGAAGGCGGAGCGCGAGGCAGAGGAGCTCGCGCGGCACAAGAAGCGGGTCGCCGAGGCGCTCGCGGCCGCGGAGTCGGCCGTGTCGCTGGGGGCCGAGTCGCTGAAGTTCGCGCACGAGAGGCTGCGGGAGAAGGGGCAGCCCATCGCGCTCACGCAGGAGCAGGACAAGCACCGGCTCGCGCTCGGTGATTTCAGCCTCTCCCTCGAGCTCCTGCGGGAGTCCGCGATCGTCCGGGTGACGTTCGGCGACGGCAAGCCGCGCGAGTTCGACTTCGCGAAGGACCGTCACATCGCGCCCGCCGACGTGGAGGAGTACATCGGCCGTCGCGCGCTCGAGCTGGTCCGCGCGGCGCAGAAGGCGTCGCCGTGGTGAGCGCCGGGCGCGCCGCGGCCCCGCTGTCGCCCCGCGCATGGGGTCTCCGCCGCGGCCTCGCCGCCGGCCTGCTCGCCGCTGTCGCGGCGTGCGCTCCGCCGGCCGCGCCGCCCCGCCATCCTGACGCGCCGCCGGCCGCGAAGCCTGCCGCGCCGGCGCCCGCCGCGCTGGCCTCGATGGAGGTCGATCCCGCCGCGGAGGCGCGGATCGCGGCGGACGTCGCGTACCTCGCGTCGCCCGAGCTCGCGGGGCGCGGGACCGGCGAGCCCGGCGCCGATCTCGCGGCCGAGTTCATCGCGCGCCGGTTCGCGGAGCTCAAGCTCTCGCCGCTGGGCGGGCCGGGGAGCGACGCGAAGGCGTACCGGCAGGTGTTCGACGCGCGGGTCGGCGCCGACGTGGCGCCCGCGGCGCTCGCGGTGCAGCGCGCGGGCCGGAAGCAGAGCGTCGAGGCCGGCAAGCTGGTCACGGCCGACGGGAGCGCGAGCGGCACGGTGTCGGGCGCCGCGGTGCTCGTCGGCCATGGAGTGACCGCGCCGGCGCTCTCCTGGGACGACTACGCCGGCCGGGATATCGAGGGGAAGATCGCGATCGTGCTCGACGGCGTGCCCACGCTGGAGGGCCGCCCGGGTGGAGCGGCGCAGGCCGCGCACGGCGGCGCTGCGCCTGCCAATCCGCACGGCGGCGCTGCGCCCGCGGGTCCGCACGGTGGCGCTGCGCCTGCCAATCCGCACGGCGGCGCTGCGCCTGCCAATCCGCACGGCGGCGCTGCGCCTGCCAATCCGCACGGCGGCGCTGCGACCGCCGATCCTCATCATCATGCTCCGCGGCCGGCGGACGCGCTCCGCGACTTCGGCAGCGTCCGCTACAAGCTCCGCACCGCCCGCGAGCACAAGGCCGCGGGGGTGATCCTGGTCGCGGCGGGCGACGAGCTCCCGCGGGTGCCGGACGACGCGGCGAGCATGGGCATCCCGGCCGTGGTGATCACGCGCTCCGCGGCCCGCGCGCTCTTCCCCGCGGCCGGGCTCGCGCCGCCCGCGAAGCCGGCCCCGGCGAAGCCGGCAGACGCGAAGCCGGCCGCGGCGAAGCCTGCGGCCGTGAAGCCGGCCGCGACCAAGGCCGCCGCGCCGAAGCCGCTCGACGGCACCACCGTCGAGATCACGACCAAGGTCACCGCGCGCATGGCGCCGGCGTCGAACGTGATCGGCCTGCTCCCCGCGCGGGACGGCTCGCCGCACGCCGGTGAGTACGTCGTCGTCGGCGCGCACTACGATCACCTCGGCTACGGGGGCACGTCGTTCTCGCGCGCGCCCGGCGTGCATGCGGTCCACCCGGGCGCCGACGACAACGCCTCGGGGACGGCGATGCTCCTGGAGGTGGCGCGGCGGTTCGCCTCGCTCCCCGAGCGGCCGGCCCGGAACCTCCTGTTCATCGCGTTCGGCGCCGAGGAGCTCGGCACCATCGGCTCGCGCCACTTCGTCGATCACCCGCCGGCGCCGCTCGCGGGCATGAAGCCGGTCGTGGCCATGATCAACGCCGACATGGTCGGCCGGATGCGGGACGACAAGCTCCTCGTCGACGGCCTGGGGACCTCGCCCGACTGGAAGTCGATCGTGGACGACGCCGCCCGCGGGCTCGGCCTCACGCTCCAGTTCGGCGTCGAGGGCTTCGGCGCGAGCGATCACGCGTCGTTCACGGCGTCGCGCGTCCCGATCGCCTTCCTGTTCACGGGCGTCCACGAGGACTACCACCGGCCGAGCGACACGGCGGACAAGATCAACGTCGCGGGCGTCTCGCGGTGCTCCGTGCTCGCGGCGCGGATGGCGCTCGCCCTGTCGCGGCGCGACGCGCGGCTCGCCTTCACCGACGCGCCCGCCGACCCGCACCGCAGCATGCGCGGCGGCTTCCGCGCGTCGCTCGGCACGATGCCGGACTACGCGTACCAGGGGCCCGGCGTGAAGCTCACGGGCGTGCGCCCCGACGCGCCGGCCTCGCGCGCTGGCATGCAGGCGGGGGACGTGATCGTGCGCATCGGCGCCCACGCCGTCACCAACATCCACGACTTCATGTTCGCGCTCGGCGATCTCGAGCCCGGCCGCGAGGTCGAGATCGAGGTGGATCGCGGCGGGACCCGGGTGCCGCTCAAGGTCATCCCCGCCCCCGGCCGATGAGCCGGCGCTCTCGCCGCGCCGCGCCGCCCGTCGCGCCACCTCGACGGCGCAGGGCTCCACGCGGGCCCTGCGCGGTCAGCCTCGCCTTCCTCTGCGGCCTCACGGCCGCGATCCTCGCCTGCGACAGCCCGCCGCCCGCGCCGCCCGCGGGGACCGGCGCCGTGGCCTCTGGAAGGCCCGAGCGCGCCGGCGGAGCTGCGGATGCGGATGCCGAGACCGCGCCGCCCGACGCCGCTGTGGCAGACCCATCGGGCGCCGCGGCGGAGCTCGCCTACACCCCGGCGGAGCCGCCGGACGCCGCGGCGGAGCTCGCCTACACCCCGGCGGAGCCGCCGGATGCTGGGGCAGCGATGACGTACGCCGTGGCGACGGCCCTCGACGGCGGCTCGCCGGACGCCGTGGCGGCAGCCCTCGACGGCGGCTCGCCGGACGCCGCGGCGGAGGCCCTCGACGGCGGCGCTCCGGACGCGGGGCTGCCCGGCAGCTCCGAGGGGTGCCCGGACGACATGGTCCTCGTCGAGGGCGACTACTGCCCCGTGGTCGACCAGATCTGCCTGAAGCACCACAAGGAGTACGAGAAGGACCAGGCGCGACGGGCGACGCCCTACAAAGAGGCCGAGGGCCCGAGCAGCGTCAGCGAGCGGTGCCTCGAGTACAGGCGGCCGAGCGAGTGCCTCTCGAAGAAGCGCGCGCCGATGCGTTTCTGCGTCGACCGCTACGAGTGGCCCAACAGGAAGGGCGAGCTCCCGGCGCTGCTCGTCTCGTGGCGCCAGGCCGTCAAGGCGTGCGAGGGCGCCGGCAAGCGCCTCTGCTCGGAGGACGAGTTCAACTTCGCCTGCGAGGGCGAGGAGATGCTCCCGTACACGTACGGCTTCGTCCGCGACGCGACCAAGTGCAACATCGACCGGCCCTTTCGCCAGCGCGAGGTGACGCTCTACCACTACGAGCGGTGCCTGCGGCATCCCAAGTGCAAGGCGGAGCTCGAGCGGCTCGATCAGCGCGTGCCTGCGGGCTCGATGCCGGCGTGTGTGTCGCCGTTCGGCGCCTACGATCTCAACGGCAACATCAACGAGTGGGTCGTGCGGCCGGGCCGCAAGTCGCCGGAGCGGAGCGGGCTGAAGGGCGGCTGGTGGGGCCCCATGCGCGGCCGCTGCCGCCCCACGGTGGGGTTCCACAAGGAAGAGGACTACGGCTACGAGCAAGGGTTTCGTTGCTGCAAGGATGCTGCGGCGCGGTGAGCGCGCGGTGGCGCGTCCTTTTTGAGGCGCGCGCGGCCGCCGACCGGGGGTACGCTCCTGTCCAGCGGGCCCGCGACGCGGCGCTCGCCGGCGAAGGGCCTGCGGCTCCTCCTCCGGGGGCCGGGGCTCAGATCTCAGCGGCGGGCCGTCACCGGCCCGTCGCTCACGCGGGGAGCGCCCCGCACCTCGAGGAGACCTTGATGAAGCGATCCATGTGGTTCACCAGCGCGCGCTCGGCCGCCTCGGTCGTCCTTGCCCTCGGAGGCCTCGGGCTCCTGACCTCCGCGTGCAGCCGGGGCCGAGACGCCGAGGATCCGTCGGATCCGCAGTACAACGCGTACAACCAGCAGCAGCCGGGGTACCAGCAGCCCGGGCAGTACCAGCAGCCCGGGCAGTACCAGCAGCCTGGGCAGTACCAGCAGCCGGGGTATCAGCAACCCGGGCAGTACCAGCAGCCGGGCACGACCGCTCCGGCGACGACGGGGCAGCCGGGCCCGCTCGCTCTCCCGTGTTCGAACGACATGGTCTGCGGCACGCACAAGTGCAACACGGCCGTGGGCAAGTGCGCCTTCCCCTGCGCGGCGAACACCGACTGCGCGGCGGGCTTCTCGTGCATGGGCGCGGGCTCGGCGACGGCGATCTGCGTGCCTGGCGGGCAGTAGGGAGCGCCGGGGTCCGGCCGCGCGCCGTGCGCGGCGGCCGCCGGACACCCTCACGGGAGCGCTGCCTCGCGCGCCATCCCAGGGATCGGGGTCTCCTCGGGGCAGCGGGCAGCCTCCCCGAGGTCGGATCCGGTCGTGGCGGGGCAGCTGAGCTGCCTGCCTGGGACCGGATCCGGTCGTGGCGGGGCAGCGGGCAGCCTCCCGGTAACCGTATCCGGGTGGTGCTGCACTTTGGCCCGAAGTGCAGCACTCGCGCTCAAAGTACAGCACCCTACGCGCGCAAAGTGCAGCACTCACGACCCCTCCGGGGGATCGAACAGGGACAGCTGGACCGGCCCTCTGGGCGGTTCGGGCGGAGGAGGAGGAACGGCCTGGACCGGGGATGCCGGCGGAGGAGGCGGCTCGCTCTTGCGGCGCTGCTTCAACGCCGGGGTCGGCTCGGTCACGAGGCGCAGGAAGCCCCGGTTGTTCGGAAGCGGCCTCGCTGGCGCGGAGGGCTCGCGATGAGTGAGCGGCTGCGCTTCGGGAGCGGTCCCCTCCTCCTCGGTCGTGAGCGTGTCCAGGAGCTCGTCCAGCGACCACACGTGGTCGGTGATGCCGGCCTGCATGGCGGGCGTGACGCGGAGCGTGCGCACGACGCGGACCAGGTTGTACGCCACGTAGTTCAAGGCGACCGCCGCCGCGTGGTGGTCGGCCTTCTTGCTGAAGGCGTAGCAGAGCCGCCGCATGCGCCCGTTGCTGTGGCGCGTGGAGCCGTTCAGGCGCTCGACGTAGGACGTCGACGCCTTGGCCGGGTCGGGCGCGCCGTACACCACGGACTTCGTGATGAAGGGGTCGCGGGGCGGCTCGTACCGGTGGTCATCGTCGCGACGCCCACGGCTGCCAGAGCGGTAGTTCTTGACCGTCTGCATGTAGTCGATGCTCGGTCCGAACGACGTACCCACGGCGGAAATGTAAGGCGCGAAACCGTCGCTGGTCAGCTGCGGCATGACCAGCATGCGGGCGCGAAGGTCCTTGATGAAGGCGTCCGTCGTCGCCTGGTCGCGCTTGCCGACACGCCAGCAGATGACCATGCGACTGGTCGCGTCGATGGCAACGAAGGTGTACGCCTCGCCAACGGTGGGCGGGTCGGCCTCGGTCACACGGGACTGCTTCTTCTGCACGAAGGACCAGACCTCATCGACCTGGACAAGGCTGCACTGCACGTCTCGCACGAGGCGGTCATGCAGGCGCACCGCACCGGTCCCCAGCGCCAGCAGGAGGCGCGTGATGGTGCGGTGGTTGACCTCGGTCATGCGCTCGACCGCCCGGATGCTGTTGCCGTCCAGGAGCGCCGCGAGCACACGCAGGCGCTTCTCCGCCGGGAGTACGTTCGCCACGGGACCCTTGCCTTTCCCCGGCGGAGGGCCCACGATCCGGTCTGCCAGGACGTCGGACGGGTCGCACCGCTCGGCTTCTGCCGCCCTGCTCCTAGTTTGCCGCTGGGAGCGGGGCGTTTTCGTCTAAGGTCCTCTGATTATAGCGGTTTTGCCGAGGAAAACCGCTGGCAAGGACGCAGAAGAGGGGGCGCTAGGACAGGGAATGTCCTAAATATACTAATGGGGCGCACTGGCCGCCCCGACCCGGGGGGCGGCGGTTACTTGGCCGCGGCGGCGAGGGGGGTGTAGCATGGGCATGAGGTGGTGGACCCCCGGAGTTTCGATGCCGTTCTCGCCAGAGTTTAAGAACCTAATCGCCCAGCGGCTTACGGAGCGCAACGCGGTCTCTCCGTGTGCCAGATGCGGCAACAAGAACCACGTTATTCTCGACGGGTTCATAACCCCTCTTCTTCAACAGGACCCAGGCGGAATAGTTGTTGGCAGTCCAAATGTGCCAATGGCCGCAGTCGCATGTGCCAAATGCGGCAACACCTCGCTTCACGCACTGGGCGTGCTTGGTCTGCTTGATGAGCTAAGGACCGAGGAGCAACCGTGAATGAGCCCGCTCATCCGTTCGACACGAGCCAACTGCTTCTTGCGACTCGATCGCCGATGGTTAGAAGGATGCATTACAATGTATCCCAGGAACTATTGGTAGTGACGGAGGATAAGGTCCATCTGTGTTTGGCCAACCACCTTAGCGCAATCGGCAAGAGAAACGCGTGGCACACCCCGGTCGGGCTATTCATTACGATTGTGCTTGCGTTCACAACGGCCAGCTTCAAGACGTTCATTGTGTCAGACAAGACGTGGGAAGCGTGCTTTATGCTAGGCGGCGCCGTGGCGTTCGCATGGTCCGCAAAAGCCATTTACCATAGCATAAGAGCCCCAAGCGAAAGCCGCGTTGTTGATCTTATAATAGGCGAACTGAAGCAACAGACGCAAACTATCGCATCCACGGCCGCGCAAGAGACGCAATCGTCGAAAGCAGCACAGAGCGTCGAAACAGTAGTTGCGCCGCGCAAAGCATCCGTCGAGAATGGCGGCGCTGAGTAACGCGTGGCTGTTGGTCGGCAACTGAACGCAGCGGATGATGGTGCGATGGGGTGGGGACCAACTACTCGCGGCGCAGGAAGTGCCGCTCCAGCGCGTCTAGCACGCGCAGGGCGCCGACGAGTTCCGCGAAGGTTTCGCGGTCGGCTCGGGTCTTGGCGGTCAGGTAGAGCTCCATCACGGAGCCCCAGAGCTCGGCGCGGCTGTACGGACGCGCCCCGGCGTGCGCGTCGAAGATGCGCAGCCGCTCGACGAGGTAGGAGAGGTCCTCCTCGGTCAGCACGCGGCGTGTCTCACGGTTGGTCATCGCCTCCACCTCCGGAGCTTCAGCGCGAGCGCTTCCCGCGCGATCCGCAATCGCGACGCCGCAGTCGACGGGTTCATCCTGCGGCGCTTGGCGTACTGGACGAGCGACTCCGGGCTGTCGACCGAGAGCAACGCGTCCCGCTGCCAGTCCGGCAGGCTGGCCATGGCGTCGAGCACCTCACGCGCCTCGATCTGGGCGTGCATGTCGATGCCGACAGGATCGCGGAGCAGCCCGAGCGGCGACGGATGCAGCACGGCGCGTCGCGCCCACGCGCTGTGCACGTAGTGCGAGGCGAGGCGCCAAGCGATGCCGTGCAGCCACTTCCGCAGCGCGTCGCGCGGCTTGTCCCGCGGGTCCGGGCGGTACATCCCCCGGCGGACGGCGTTCCAGGCGTTGAGCAACACCTCGGCCTCCACGTCGCGGCGGTCCCGCTTCGGGATACCCGCGAGCGTCGCCAAGATGATGCCGCGCTCCGCGAGGATCTCTGCCATCGTCGGTCGCTTCTGTTGATGATCGCGGCAATCCGCGGAGATTCGGTGAAGTTCACCGGTGAAATCCGCGCCCGGTGCCGGTGAAACCCGCACCCGACGCCGGTGAAGTTCACCGGTGAAGAGGCCGCTCAGTGCTTTTTGGTGCGGCGCTGCTTGGTGCGGATGGCACTCAGCTCCTTGGCTTCCTTGAGCCGGTAGCTCTCGGCCTCGATCTCGATCACCTCGGCCCGGTGCACGAGCCGGTCGACGAGCGTAACGACGCAGGCGGCGTGCGGAAAGACCTGGCCCCAGTCGGAGAAGGCCTTGTTCGTACTGAGCAGGATCGGCTTCTGCGCGTCGTAGCGACGGGTGACGACCTCGAATAGCAGGTCGGCGTAGCGGCCATCGTAGGAGAGATAGCCGACTTCATCGATGCAAAGAAGGGCTGGAACCGTGTAGCGGTGCAGCCGGCGCGCGAGCGCGGCCGAGGACTCCTGCGCGGCGAGGTCGGCAAGCATGTCGCTCGCGGTCGAGAAGCGGACCGTGTGACCGCGGACGACGGCCTGGTGGGCGACGTTCTTGAGGATCATGGTCTTGCCGACGCCGTTGGGGCCGACGAGCACGGCGTTGTGGCCGGTGGCGAGGAAGCCGGGAGCGAAGAGGTCGTCGACGGCCTCGCGGTCGATTTTCTTGGGCCAGGACCAGTCGAAGTCCGCCATGGGCTTGAAGGCGGCTACGCGGGAGTTTTTGAGGCGGCGATCGAGGCTGCGTTTTTGGCGCTCGCGCTCCTCAATGGCGAGCACCTCGCGAAGCCAGGGCTTTTCGGCGAGCTCCTCCCAGCAGGCCAGCAGACCAAACAGGCCGAGGCTTTTCAGGCGGGCCTTGGTCTCGGTGGGCGTTAGATCGGTCATGGCGTCGGGTCCTTCTTCAGGGCGTCGTAGGTGGCGAGCGAATGCGGCGTGACGACGAGGGCGGCGTGCTGGCCGCGCGTGACGGGGATCGAGACTGGAGGCGGCAGGTGGCGCTCGGAGCGCCGGCGGTCGATCACCTGGCGCACGGCGCCGACGTGAATGGTGTCGCGCTCGAGCACCTCGACGAGCGCCTCTTCGAGCTCGGCGGCGCCGACGGCGTCGAGCAGGTGCAGAAGCCGGGCGATGGCGCTGCCGACGTTGTCTCCGCGCTCGGCGAGGATGCGCAGGAATGCCTGGCTGCTGCGGGCGGCGCGGGCGAGGCGATCGAGGCCGCGATGCTCGCGGGCGCGGCGCTTCTCGTCGACCAGGCGCTGGATGTGCTCGGGTTGCTCGATCTGCTGGCCGCGGTCCCACGAGCGGACATGGGTCGCGACGATCTCGTTGCCGTCAGCGATGCGCACCTGTTCGAGGTCGGCGAGGACGACGAGCGTGCGGCTCGTCCGGTCGTGGGGAACAGAATAGTCGTTGAGATCGAAACGCGCGTAGGGGGTCTTTCCGATCTCGACCTCGACGCGCTCATGGGCTGGAAACGGCGTGTCGGGGTGCCCGAGCAGCACACGGCTCTCGTCGTCGAAGGCCTGCCGCACGGTGCGGGCGCGGTCCTCGACCCAGGAGCGATCGAGCGCTGCGGAGCTGGTCCACTCGGTCGCTTGTCGGTTGAGGTCGTCGAGATCGGTATAGGTCCGGGCCTCGAAGAATGCCTCGCGGACGTAGCGGATGGCGCGCTCGACGCGGCCCTTCTCGTTGCCGCGAGCGACGGCGACGGGGCGCGGCTCGAAGCGGTAGTGCGCCGACAGAGCCAGGAGCATGGGGTGGAACCGGATCGCGTCGCCGTGACGCTCCACGACAGCGCTCTTGAGGTTGTCGTAGAGCAGCACGCGCGGGACGCCGTCGATGTCGGCGAACGCCTCGACGTGCCCGCGAACGAAGAAGGGCATCGCTGCGCTGGGGAAGAAGCGCAGGAAGATCCGCCGCGAGTAGCTGAGCACCATGACGAACGCCCAGAGCGGGCGCAGCGCCCGGCCGACAGCCAGCTTGCCGAAGTGCGCCCAGTCGACCTGCGCTTGCTCGCCGGGCAGCGTGCGCAGCCGCTGGAATGCCTCTGCCGGCTTCTTGGGGCGGAGACGACCGATCACTCGGCGCAGATGATCGGGACCGCCCGGATAGCCGCGCTCCTTGAGCATGCCGAAGAGGCGACTCGAGCGCAGCGAGGGATACTTGCCGAGCTGCTCGACGATGAAGGGCACGAACGGGTCGACCATCGACGGGCGCGGCGCGACGACCTTCGGGTCGACGCCCGCTTGCCCGAGCACGCGCTGAACGGTGGTGTGGTGCAGCCCGAGCTGAGCGGCAATGGTGCCCACGGGCCACTTCTCACCGTGGTAGAGGCGCAGCACCTCGGCCTCCTTCTCTTTCGCGATCACCGCCGCCTCCCGTCACCGCGGAGGGCTTCGTGGGACGCGGGGAGCGCGTCGGTGAACAGCTGACCGAGCGCGCCGCTCGCGCAGGGCCCAGGGCGGAAGCCGCGCTCCGCAGAGCGAGCAGCGGCCGACATCTCGGATCCAATCGTCATTGTTGTCCTTTCGGCCGGGGGTGATCTCCGGCGCGAGCTGGGACATCGACGCGGCCGCGGCTTGTGTCACCCTGTGATGCGTCACTTTCTGCGCGGAGAACTTGTCCCGCTGCCGGTCCCGATACCGGGCCTGGCGAGCGGCATGGAGGCGGCGAGCGCGAAGCTGCGTCTGGTAGGCCGCGCCGGCGCGGCGGAGCGACTCACGACGCTGGAGCGGGCGGCAGTCGGGGCAGAGGCGCTGGCCGCGATCGCAGCGACGGCAGAGGCGAAGCTGGACGCGGCAGCGGGCGCAGTGGGCGAGGCGGTAGGCGGACGAAGGCAACGGGCTCCATGACGCCGCTTTCTGGACCTGGAGCCCGGCTTGTGATGAAGGTGGGGGACTCCGGCAACGCGGAGCTCCAGAAGGCCCGAGGGTGGCAGCCCTCGGGCCTTCGACTTTTCGGCGGGCGTAACGTCTACGCCGCGGAGGCGAGCGTGGCCCAGATCGGCGTGGGGACCGGCGGTGAACGGTGAACGCCGCCGATCATGGGGCCGCGGTCTTCACCGATCGGACGCGGGACGCGATGCTCACCGACAGCTTCCGGGGATGTCGTGCGGCAGGCGGGCGTCCGGCCCCCTTCCGCCGGGGCTTCACCCGCTCCTCCCGCAGGTTGGGCAGCGGTCAGCTGCGACGGGGCGGCCTAGGAGGCGCTCGATGGTGGTTCCAGCGGCCCGCGCGGCCCGCATGGCGGTGCCGGGCGACCCGGCGAACTGGCCCGAGGCGATCGCGCGGATCGAACGGGTCGGCATGCCCATCACCTCGGCAAGGCATGCCCACGTGCCGTACGCGGCACGCAGGTTCTTCAGCGCCGCCCGGAGGCGCTTGCGCTCGGGTTCGGTGAGGGAACGGGTGACGAAGGAGCGGCGCCGTGTAGGTACACGTCCGCCTTGCCCACCGTCGGGTGGGATCAGGTATAGCTGCACTGTCGGACTCCGGGATGAACGGGGTTCGGCCACGCAGCCCGGTCGGTTGGCGCCGACGCGGGCTGCACTACTTCCGGCCGAACTTAGCCCGTCAGTGCGGGGCCGGAGTCAAAGTGCGGCACTCAGATCCAAAGTGCAGCACTACCCGTATCCGGTTGTGCCGGGGCAGCTGAGCTGCCTACCTGGGCCCGGATCCGGTCGTGCGGGAGTAGCTGAGCTTGCGTTCCGGCACCGTATCCGGTTGTGCCGGGGCAGCTGAGCTTGCGTTCCGGCACCGTATCCGGTTGTGCGGGGGCAGTTGAACTCGCGTTCCGGCACCGGATCCGGTTGTGCGGGGGCAGCTGAGCTGCTTGCCTGGGACCGGATCCGGAGTCGGGCATGATTCGGGCGCCGACGAGCGGTGCTCAGGCTGGGCGCGTATTCGCGACCGAGCTTGCAACCAATGCAGCACAGGTGGGGCAAGAATCTTCGCGGGATTCTCAACTCCGGGACGGCGCCAGGCGGCGATCTGGAACGGCCGCGTTCGAGGTGTGGAACAACGAGGCGGCATCGCGCCGCACCTCGCGCGCGCCGGCCGCCTCCAGCGACGCCATTACCCTCTCGGACGTCACCAGCGCCCGCGGGTACTGCTGAGATCGCCCGCTCGTAATGGTTGCGTGCCGAAGCGCCTCGGAGGCCTCGGCAAGATGCGAGAGGTGGCCCGGCCATCGTGTCGCGGAACGACGTGGAGGCGGGCGCGATCGATCAACGATACGGTCCCTGGCGCGGCGCCTCACCATCGAGCACCGACACGTCCACGTGCTCGTCGAGCCCCTCGATGTCCTTCACGTGCCACTCGACCAGCATGCAGCCCGCGCAGATGTACGCCTCGAGCTTGCCGACCCTCCGGCTCCTCCAGACGCTCGGCTGCGCGATGGCGAGCACGCTCCCCCCGTTGGCGTCCGCGTCGAGGACCTTGGGCGCGTGGAGGATCTTCCTCGCGCCGCACGCGGGGCAGCGGAGCTCGTCGCGCATCGACGCGGATCGCCGCTCGAGCAGCGCCTGGACCTCGCGCTCGAGCCGCCCGACCCGCTCCTCGAGGGAGCGCTCCGCCGGCGCGCTCGCGGCGTGGGGCTCGGTGACGGGAGCCGCGACGGGCGCGCTCGCGGCGCGGGGGAGCCGGGCGCCGCAGCCCAGGCACGAGACGTGGGCCTCCGGGTTCGAGCGGCCGCACGTGGGGCAGTACATGCCGACAGGATACGGGCGATTTCCCGCGGAGCGAGCAGCAGGAAGGCCCGATCTCACGCCACCAGGATCTCCACGGCCACGAGCCGGTCCTCGCGTGTCCCGTCACCGACCTGCCCGTACGGGTTCCAGCCCCAGCACCACACCGTGCCGTCGGCTCGCGCCGCGCAGGCATGCCCGCGTCCCGCCGCGATCGCGTGCACCTCGCCGGGCGGTGAGGATGGGAAGTTGTCGCTTTTTTCTTCCTAAGCCCTGGACGCGGCACCGTCCTCGGTGATGGCGCCTTTCGCCTTCCCTCGGGTGCAGCTCGGGGCGGAGCGGCAGGTCGGCCTCGATCCGCCGTGGCAAGCGCGGATCACCACCCACGTGGCGAAGGTGCGCGCGCGGATCGAGCCGGGCGTCGTCGTCGCGGGTCGGGCTTGTGGAGCCCGGAAAGCTCTTTAGAGATCCATCGAGGCCGCCGTCGTTGTGGGGCTGATGCAACGGGGGTGGAGCGACGAGAGTCTCATGAAGCTCCTGCGAGCTTTTCTCTTGCAGTTGGCACTTCGGCCAGCTCTGGGGCATGAGAAACAGAAGTTCCGGTCCAGTGAGGCCGGGGAGATAACGGAGTAGGTGACATGCGCAAATTCATTGTTGAATTCATTCCCTGCCTGCTCCTCACCCTGGCCGCGGTAGCGTCTGGCTGCGGCGCCGACGCTGCCTCTCCAGTCGATGGCACCCTGCCCATGGAGCCCCAGTCCTCCGTGCCGACCGCGAACCGCTGCGGGTACGACCTTGCCCTTGCCGCCAGTGCCTTTGCCGCGCCCCAAGCGGAGACTGTCAACGTTGCCGATAACTGTTTTCACCCGAGCAGCTGCGGTATAGCTTGGTCCGGAAAGTGTGATGACTACTGCGGCACGCGCGGCTTCTCTCACATGACGGGCGATGGCTGCAGGTGGCCCAGCAAGAGGTGCTGCTGCATCAGGCGCTAAGCAACGGCCCGCTCCTCCACTCGGTGACCCATTACTCTACTCGGTGACCTGCCCCCCCCCAAGCTCCACCCAGGTAGATATAGGTATATGAATGCGTGTCCAGGACATGAGATCTTCACTGCGACCGCCGGTGTGGTTCGGGCTTGCCACCGGTTCGACACTCTTGCGCTCCAAGCCGCTGAACAGCCCCAAGGTGTAGAGCGCGAATGCCTCGCGGCGTTGGGGGTGCCCGAGAATCTCGCCAAGGCCATCGATATATTGTCGAAGCCGCTCCTCCGCAGCGGCGTCCATGATGTGCTCCATGGCTCCAAGGGCTACGTCGTGTCAGCGGCCTGTCTACCCGGGCACTGTCGAAAGGCTCCTGGCTTGCGCGAGAATCCCGACCGGAGGCCTCGAGCGCGGTCCCGCCGCGTCGGCCTCGGGGGAGATTTCGCGGCGGGCGCCTCTTGCAAGAGGCCCGCGCCCAAGCGCGCATCGACCACCCGAGCGCTGCAAGGTCTACGAGGTCGGCGAGGTCGCGGGCAAAGCGTGCATCGCGATGCAGCTCGTGCGTGGCCGGAGGTTCGACGAGGCGGCGAGCGAGATGTCGCTGCCCGCAAAGGTGCGGGCGATGCGCGCGGTGGCCGAGGCGCAGAGGCTCGGCATCGTGCACCGCGATCTGAAGCCCTCGAACCTGCTGATCGAGCCGGTCGAGGACGGGAGCTTCCACCCGGTGGTCGTCGACTTCGGCCTCGCCTGCGAGGCCGAAGTCGAGCAGAGCCTCACCGAGGCCGGGGCGCTCCTGGGCACGCCCGCGTACATGGCGCCCGAGCAGGCGCGCGGCCAGGTGCACGGCGCCGACCAGCGCTCGGACGTCTACGGCCTTGGCGCCACGCTCTACCAGCGTGGCGCTGGGGCGCACACCGAGCGGGCTTGCCGGTAGCCGGGGTCGAGGCGTACTCGGCATCAGCCCCCTGGGTGCTGCTCGAAGATGGCCGACTCGCTCGGTTGTAGGGGATAGCGGTACAGCGTTCGTTCAGCGGCGACCTTCCGCGCTCAAGCTGACAGGCGGGCAGCAGGCCGCGCCCGTACCCCGTGCGGCTCTCCGGCGATCGCCCCGCGTCAGACCCCCGTCGCCAGCACGGTGACGGGGGTGGTCGGGAAGACGCGCTCGCGAGCGCCATCGAAGCGCACGCGGACGACGTTGCCCGGCGAGAGCTTCCGGAGAGACTCCTCGCCGGCGAGGAGGGTCTCCTGGTCGACGAAGGCCGGACTGCCGTCGTCGGGGACGACCTCGAAGACGACCACGACGAGGAAGCCATTTTGCTTCACGAACTCCCGCACCACCGAGCAACGGAGGACGCGCCCGCGGCCGAGGGAGCCGAACGATGCGACCAGGGTGGAGGTGAGGTGCCGCAGGAACCGCGCGAGCTGTAGAATCGCGAAGAGGCCCCCCGCCGCGACGAGCGCCAGGTACGCCGGCGACTCGACTGCCTGTGTTGCGGCCCAGGCGGCGATCCCGGCGCCCCCGAAGACGAAGACCGCGTGGAGGAAGAAGCCGAAGCCGTTGATCGGCATGTGACGGACGAGCGTCCAGTAGGCCGAGAGGAACACGCTCTCCACGGCCCGCTCGGCTTCGTCTCTGGACACGGATGCTGCCTGCGCATAGTGGGCAATGGCCTCGTCGCGCTTGCCGTCGACGAGCAGCTGCTTGACGCGCTCGATGTCGTCCGTCGAGACGCTCTGCGCCCTGATTTGCGCGACGGCGGCGCCGGTGGCGGGCCGCTCGACGAAGAGACTCGTGTTGCAGAAGATGCAGATGACGTTGCGCAGCCCCGGCTCGACGGAGAGCGGCGCGCCGCAGTTGGGGCAAGAGGTCATCGAGAGCAGCAGGCTCATGCGCGGGGAAGCCTACCTCAGACCTCGCCTGGGCTCGAGCGTGGCGCGAACCCTCGTGACCGTCAACACGCCGCCAGGCTCACCTACGGGCGCGAGCGCGCTCGCCCCTCTGGTATCGCCGGCAGACCGAGCAACCGCCCGATCGCATCGTGAACCACCCGGGCCGCCTCCTCATCCCTGAGGGCTATCGCGCGGCTCAGGGGGCCGGCGAGCGACGCAACCACGGCGGATCGAGGCGACGGATCGACCGCCGCTAGCTCCCCGGGCCCAGGGCTCGGCGGTTGGGGCCATGCCTCTTGAGAGGGGCGATCCGTCGTCACGCTCTCCCCAGATCCCCGGGACGCGACAGATCGCGACGGTTCGCCCCCGCGGAACAGTCCCGCCAGAAACACCGGTTGACGCGGCGCGATCACCCCGAACATCGCCGCGGTGCTGCGCGGCGAGAAGGCTCCCGACGACGCGCTGGCCCGCGAGCTGCGCGCGATGGGGCTCCTCTGCGTCAGCGCGCGCGCCGGTAGTGCATCGCCACCGCGCCGCAGCGGAGCGGCTTGGCCGAGACCAGATCGAGCCGCCGGGTGGCGGGCAGCCCGCTCTGGTACAGGGTCGGGCCGTGGCCGGCGAGCCTGGCGTGGACGAGGAACCTGTACTCGTCGATGAGATCCAGCCGATCCAGCTCGGTCGCGAGCTTGCCGCTGCCGAGGAGCACGCCGGCCGGGATCGCGTCCTTGAGCTTCTGCACGCCCACGCGCAGATCGCCGGCGATGTGGTGGCTGTTGGTCCACGGGAAGTCCTTGCGCGTGGACGACACCACGTACTTCGGCTTGGTCTCCAGCTTGACCGCCCACGCGCGTATCGCCGGAGGCGCCTCCTCGTCGCCGCGGGCGACCGCCGGCCAGTAGCTCTCCATCATCTCGTAGGTGACGCGGCCCCACAGCATCGCGCCGCTCTCGTCCATGAGGCGGGTGAAGAGGGCGTGCGTCTCGTCGTCGGCGATCCCCTCCTGGTGGTCGACGCAGCCGTCCAGGGTGACGTTGATGGCGAAGGTCAGCAGTCCCATGCGGCGAGTCTCCTTCGGAGCGAGGCATCGGTCAATGTTCCGGTATTGCGCCGCGCACCGCGAGGCTCTCGGCTTTGTCACCTCGCAAGACGCTCGAGTCCGTGGTGTCGCAAAGCACAGGCCCAATCTGACGTCCTGGCAAGATGTGCAGCCGCGGGGATTCCTGAGTCCCCCCTGCACTAGGGAAGGAGAGATCCATGGCCGAACGTCTGGCGAGTCGATCGATGTCCTTCAGCGCAAGGGCGGTGGCTCCGAGCGAACCTCGTTCGCGCCACGACCCTCCATGACGGCGAACGCCCCCTTGGCCTCGTCCCATTCGAAGAGCTCGGCCTGACGGACGTCATAGAACCAGCCGTGAAGCTCGATTTCACCGCTCGCGAGCCGGTCGCGCACCAGCGGAAACCGCCGGAGGTTGTCGAGCTGGCGCACGATCACGGCGCGCGCCGCCTCATCGACGTCGGCGTACCCCGACAGATCGCCCGACGCCTCCGGGATCTCCGCGAGCCAGCGCCTGAGCGTCGGCAGCTCGTCAGGCACCTCTCCGCTCTTCGCGGCCTTCACGGCGCCGCAGGACGAGTGCCCGCAGATCACGATATTGCGCACGCCCAGCACGCCGACCGCATATTCGACCGCCGCTCCCTCGCCCGGCCGCGTCGACTCGCCCGGGGGCGGCACCATCGCGCCGAGGGCGCGCACGATGAACAGATCGCCCGGGTGCGTGCCCGTGAGCATCGATGGCGTGATCCTGCTGTCGACGCACGTCACGAAGAGCGTATGAGGGTGCTGCCCGTCGGCGAGCTGGTCGAAGAGCGGCGTGTAGTGCTCGCGCACCTCGATCCGGAACCGCTCGAGGTTCGCGACCACCTGCGCGCGCATCTCGAACGCGCGCGCTCGCCCGAGGATCGCGTCGACGTCGCGGTCCGTGATGGCCAGGCGTCCGTCGAGGATCTTCCTGCGATCGGCCGCGAGCAGCTTGTCTCGGCAGGCCGGGGAGGCGCCGAGCACGACGACGCGGACGCCGCGATCGAAGAGCTCGGTCACGAGAGCGAGGAAGCGCTCGCAGCCGGTCAGGTCCATCACGAGCACGCCGCGGATATCGAGGATCACGTCCGCCGTCGGGTCGAGCGCGGCCAGGCGCCGGCGCGTCTTTTCGAGCTCGAGCACCACGAGGAACGTGATGGGGCCGCTGAAGTTGACCTGGTGCGGGGCGCCCGCGCTGCCCTGGTGGACCGCCGCGCGGAAGCGAGCGATTCGCCACAAGGCCAGCGCCAGCGTCGCCAGGAGCCCGGCCTCGATCCCGCGCAAGAGGCCGCCGAAGATCATCACGAGCGCGGTCGCCACGAGCACCACCGCCCCGGAGCGCGAGACGCGATAGACCGCGACGAGCGGCCGGAAGTCGAGGAGCGGCGCGGCGATCGCGATGACGACGCCGGCCAGCGCGGCGAGCGGCACGGAGCGATCGACCAGCAGGACGACCGCGACGAGCGCCGCCCCGACGAGGGCATGAAAGAGCGCGGCGGCGCGGTGGACGCCGCCCGCGGCGCGCAGCACGGACGAGCGGGCGATGGACCCGGCCGCCGGGACGCTGCCGAGCAGCGACAGGACGATGTTCGCGAGCCCGTAGCCGATCATCTCCTGATCGAGGTCGGGCCGCGCGCCGGGCACGCGCTCCTCTTCGGCGCTCGCCGAGAGCAGCGTCTCCATCGAGGCGAGCGCGAAGAGGACGAGCGCGGCCCGACCGAACTGCGCCACGCCGTGCGCGGGCTCGCCGGGCCACGGGCCGAGCGGCAGCGCGAACGGCATATCGGACAGCGTGGGGAGATCCAGGTGCGCTCGTCGTGTGACCCAGGTGCACGCCGCGATCGCGAGCAGCGCGACCGGGGCGCGCCGCGCGTAGCGGGCGCCCAGCCACGTGGCCGCGCCCGCGAGCATGGCCATCGCGAGCGCCGGGGCGCGCGCGCCGCCGAGGTTGGCGCCGATGTGGTCGAGCGCGCGCAGCGGGTCGAGGTCCGCGGGCGCCGCGAGCCCGAGCGCGTCGGGCAGGCTCTGGATGACGAGCAGCGCGCCGAGGCCGAGCACGAAGCCGTGCACGACGGAGAGGGGCACGAGGCGAGCGAAGCGGCCGACCCCGAGCACCCCGACGACGAGCTGAGAGAGGCCGCACATCGCGCCCGCGAGCGCGAGGGGCGCCGCCCCGTAGTCGCGGGCGACGTCGGCGAGCGCGAAGCCCATCGCGAGGCCTGGCCCGGCGAGGCCGAGCGTCGTGCCGCCGAAGAGCGCGACCACGGCGCTGCCGACGACGGCGCAGGTCAGCGCGGCCGCAGGGGGGAGCCCGGCGTGGTGCGCGGCGAGCAGCGCGAGCGCGAACGAGGGGCCGAGGGCCGCGGCGCCCGCGATGACGTCGCTCCACCGCGTCGCGCGGCGAGACGCCTCGCGCCATGCCGGGAGGAGCGCGCGCAGGCCGAGATCTGGCCGCGGCATCAGCAACGGCCTCGGCCGATCGCCCATGGCGCGCAGGATGCCCGGAAGGATGCGCCGGGTGGAAGGTCGAAGTGCGCTCGCGGGTCGGCGTCTCCGATCGGCTCGCGCAGGTGAGCGTCGACGAGGGCGGCAATCCTTGGAGCTCCTGCGCGGAGGGCCACGTCCCGCGGCGTAGACAGGCCATGACGAGCTTCAGATACGTTTGAACTTTCTGCTCCTGATGCAGAAGGTCTCCGGGGTTGCGGCCGGGGACGCCGAGCTTTTTTGTCGAAGAATTTTTGACCCGTTCGACCCACCGCTGCCCACCGGGAAGGATGCTGGCGACGTGGGGCCTCCGACGTCGTCCCGTGCGGGTTCGATGGCTTCTGGCGGTCGGGAAAAGGGGCGAGACATGATGGCTTATCGGCGGATGGTGGTGGCGGTGTCGGCGTGCGTGACCCTCGTGGCGGCGACCGCGTGTGCAGGAGGGGCCAGCGACGCTGGTGACGCTGCCTCCCACGGCTCCGGGACGGTGAGCGGCGGCGCCGGGACGGCGAGCGGCGGCTCCGGGACGGCGAGCGGCGGCTCCGGGACGGCGAGCGGCGGCGACTTCGGGCAAGATCCTTCTTTCGGCGAGATCGGGGGTAGCTCGGGCGGTGACCCGAGCTCGGGCGACGACCCGTGCGGCAGCGATCTCATCGCGATCGCCCGCGACTTCAAGGACACGCACCCTGATTTCGAGGCGGGCCGGTTCGGGAGCGACCGGGGCCTCGTGGAGGCTCAGCTCGGCGCGGACGGCAAGCCGGTGTATGCGGGCGACAGCGAGGGCACGCGGACCACGACCGGCAAGGAGGCCTTCGATCAGTGGTTCCGCGACGTGGCCGACGTGAACACCGCCGTCCAGATATCGATCCCGCTCGCCGACAACGGGAATGGCACGTCCACGTACGACAGCACCGACTTCTTCCCGATCGACGACATGGGGTTTGGCAACGAGGACCGGAGCCACAACTACCACTTCACGCTCGAGCTCCGCACCAAGTTTGAATACGAGGGCGGCGAGGTGTTCACCTTCTCGGGCGACGACGACCTCTTCACCTTCATCAACGGCCACCTCGCGATCGATCTGGGCGGTGTTCACAGGCCGGAGAGCGCGACCATCGACCTCGACGCGCGCGCCGAGGAGTTCGGCATCACGCCGGGCAACAGCTACACGCTCGACTTCTTCTTCGCCGAGCGCCACACGACCGAGTCGAACTTCCGCATCGACACGTCGATCGGTTGCTTCACCCCGGTCGTCAACTGAGCTCGGTCGCCCGCTGACCCCCCTCGGTGGTGCACGTCGCGAGCTTGTGTCCGCAAGCGCGCAGGAGCCCGCGCGGCCGCCTCTCCTCACTTCGGCCCGGCGGGGCTCGCCCCGACTCCCCCTCGCCTCCTCGCCTCGACTCCCCCTCGCCTCCTCGCGTCAGGTGCGCGTGATGGAGAGGCCGCCGTCGACCAGCGCGGCGGTCCCGGTGACGAAGGAGACGTCGTCCGAAGCGAAGTAGAGCACGGAGCGGGCCACCTCCTCCGGGGTCGCGACGCGCTTGAGGGCGTGGAGGCTCGTGATGAACGCCTGCGACTCCTTCGTGCTGTTCACCTCGTGGTACATCGCGGTGTCGACGGCGCCCGGTAGGATCGCGTTGACCCGCACGCCTTGCGGCCCGAACTCGGCGGCGAGGGCCTGCGTCAAGCCGATCAGGCCGGACTTGCTCGCGGCGTACGCGGTGGTGCCCGGGAACGCGACGGTGTAGCCGACGAAGGTCGAGGTGAAGATGACCGACCCTCCGCCGTGCTTCAGCATCGCAAGGATCTGGTGCTTGGCGCCGAGGAACGCGCCGGTGAGGTTCACGGCGAGGGTGTCGCGAAAGGCGCCTGTCGAAGTCCGTCGTCAGCGAGCGCCTGGCCGAGCTCGAGAAGAGCGTGGGCGCGCGCCTCATCCACCGCACCACGCGCAAGCTGTCGCTCACGGAAGATGGGGCGGCGTTCCTGGAGCGGGCGGTCCGGATCGTCCGCGAGGTCGAGGACGCGACCGCCGATCTCGCCGCGCGGCGCGGCACCCTGGCGGGCCCCCTCCGGCTGTCGGCGCCGGTGACCTTCGGGCGCATGCACCTCGGCCCGGCGCTCTACCCCTTCCTTTTACAGCACCCGAGGATCGAGCTGACGCTCGATCTGGATGACCGGCGCGTGGACGCCGCCGCCGCCGGCCACGACGCGGTGGTGCGGCACGGGCCCATCGTCGACTCGCGCCTCGTGGTCTGGCGCCTTGCGCCGAGCCAGCGCGTCCTCGTCGCTTCGCCGGATTACCTGGCGCGCCACGGCGCGCCGGCGTCCATCGCCGAGCTGGAGACGCATCGGGGCATCTTCTACACGAACCGCGGCATCGCCGACTGGCGCTTCCCGGGGCCGGACGGCGCCGTGCTCGTGCGGGCGCGCGTCGGCCTCCGCGTCAACAACGGCGACATGATGCGGGACGCCGCCGTCGCCGGCCTCGGCGTCGCTCTTCTGCCGATGTTCATCGTGGGCGCGGCGCTCAGGGCAGGTGAGCTGCGCGTCATCGACGTCGGCGCCCAGCCCGAGCCCGAGTTCATCTTCATCGCGCACACGGAGGGGCGGCGCCCCTCGGCCAAGCTCCGCGCGCTCGCCGACCATCTCGTCACCGCCTTCGGGACGCCGTACTGGGACGAAGACGTGGGAGGGAAGAAGGGCTCTCCCGCGAAGCCGAAATGAACCCGGGAGGCTGACGGCTCTTACCGGCGGACGGGAGGCCGCAGTCCGTCCATGAGGAGGTCCAACAGGCGACTGGCAAGAGCTTCTCGCTGGGGCTTGGGGGCCACCGTGAAGATGCCGATGAGGCTCGCGGCGATGTCTTCGGCGGTGACGTCTCGGCGGAGGTCGTCCACCGCGCGGCCGGCGTCGAGGATCGCGGTGATGGCCGCGAGCAGCTCGATTCGGGTCTGGTCGTGGGCGATCTCGCCTGTCTCGATCATCGCCAGCAGCGTGTCGAGCATGCCGAGGCGGAGCTGGCCTCGGTCAGGTCGCCGCTGCGGCGCCGGCGAGGCGGGGGAGCCCGGCGCACCAGTCGAGCACCTCGGCGAACCGGCGCGTGATGAGGACGCCGAAGAGCGGATCGCGCGCGAGCTTGGCCTGGGTGGTCGCCGGGCTCGAGAGGCCGCAGAGGAAACGCGCCGCCTGGCGAGGATGGCCCAGGGCGCCCGCGTGCGCCGCGCGCAGGGCCGTGAACGCGGCGACGTCGAGCCCCACCGGCATGGGCGGCGCGTGCGCCGGCTCCGGCAGCGTCACGGCGACGCCGGCGCGGCAGAAGGTGCAGCGCCCGCACGCGGCGTCGAGGCGCTCGCCGAAGTACGCGGCGAGCGCGGCGGCGTGACAGCGCTCCGAGGTGAGCAGCTCGATCACCTGCCGCACGCGCCCGATCTCGGCGTCCTCGCGCCTCGCGAAGCGCGCGAGGAGCTCGCCGACGAGGGCGCCCGCGTCGTCCGTCGAGGCGACGCGCACGAAGCGGTGCCGGATGTCCGACACCTTGAGCTCCGCGAGCCCCTGCCGCTCGAGGTACTCGAGCGCGCGCACCACCCGCTCGCGCGGCTGCTCCAGCGCGGCGGCGGCGGCGGCCGGGTCGATCGCGTACAGGACTCGCCCCTTCTTCGCATGGCCGAAGAGCGCCTCGAGGAACCGCGCCGGCTCGCCCTTCACCGACGCGATGACCTCCTCGAGCCTGCGGTGGAGCCGCACCTCGTAGCCGGCGTAGTACGGCGTGAGCTGCCGGACCGCGCCCATCAGCTCGAGGTAGGTCAGCGCGGTGCGGAGCACGAGCGGCCGGACGTCGTGGCGCGTTCCCAGCGCGTGCAGGCCGAGCTCCACCTGGGGCGCGGCGAGCACGGCGCCGACCACCCCGTGGAGCGCGTCCTCGGTCGGCGTGTCGCCGTAGGCGAAGTTCTCGAGGACCGGCAGATCGTCGCCGCACACGAAGACCTCGACCACCGAGCGCGCCTGATCCCTGCCGGCGCGGCCGATCTCCTGACTGTAACTCTCGAGGCTCTTCGGGAGATTGTAATGGTCGACATAACGCACGTCGGGCTTGTCGATCCCCATCCCGAACGCAATGGTGGCGACGACGATGCCGCGGTCGCTCTGCATCCAGTCGTCCTGCACGCGCGCGCGCTCCGCCGCCTCCATCCCGGCGTGGTACGCGCGCGCCGGCAGCCCCGCAGAAGCGAGCTCCTCGGCCACGTGCTCGGCGGTCTTCTGGAGCGTGACATAGACGATGGTGGAGCCGGGCGGCCGGGATCGCAGGCGCTCGATCAGGACCCGGTCGCGCGCGGTCGCGCTCACCGCCGTCGCGCGGAGCTCGAGGTTCGGCCGGTAGAAGCCGGTGATGACCGTGTGCTCCTCGCGGATGCCGAAGGTGGCGCAGACGTCGCGCACGACCCCGGGCGTCGCCGTGGCCGTCAGCGCGAGCACGCGCGGCACGCCGAGCGCCCGGGCGGTGTCCGCGAGCCTCAGGTAGTCGGGGCGGAAGTTGTGTCCCCACTCGGAGATGCAGTGGGCCTCGTCCACCGCGAAGATGGCGATCTTGAGCTCTTTCAGCAGCGCCATGAACCGCTCGCTCACGAACCGCTCGGGGGCGACATAGAGCAGCTTCGTCTTGCCCGAGCGCAGATCCCTGTGCGCCTCCGCCGCGTCGTCGGCTGACAGCGACGAGTCGAGCCGGACCGCGGCGATGCCGCGCGCGCTGAGGAAATCGATCTGATCCTTCATCAGCGCGATCAGCGGAGAGATGACGATCGTGACCCCGTCGAGCAGGAGCGCGGGGAGCTGGTAGCAGAGCGATTTGCCGCCGCCTGTCGGGAAGACCGCGAGCGCGCTGTGGCCCGAGAGCAAGGCATCCATGACCGCGCGCTGGCCCGGGCGGAGCTCGCGGAAGCCGAACCGCGCCTCGAGGACGTCGAGCAGATCGGGGCCGGATGGTGTGGGCTGGTTCAAGGGGGCATCCTACACCTCGCTCGCGCCGAGGAACACAGCGACAAGCCCGGGTCAGTGAGCGGCTCTCCCGCGGAACCGACATCACCGATATCAGCCCACGCGGCGCTCGTCTCGCCGGCCTGGAGCCCTCGGCACGACGCTCGGCCATGTGAAGGCGAGCTCACCGCCCACCGGCAGCTGGTTCCACAGAGGCGCCAGCTCTTCGAGCCGGACGACGACGCGATCGACTCGCCGGGCATCTTCGCCCGAGAGCGACGCGCGCGGCGCGGGCCGCGAGGCATCCGGGCGCTGCCCCTGGCGGCGCCTCCAGATCAGGTCGCAGGCGGCGGCGAGGCGCTCCGACGTGACCATGTCGTGCTGCCTGCCCTCGTCCGCGTTGCGAAGCGATGTCTCCCGGCGCAGCTGCTTGCGCCGCTCGCGCGCCCGTTCGCGCGGGCTCCGGTCGCCCGGCGCGGCCGAGATAAAGGTGCCGCCGCCGCTCGCGGCACGACCGAAGACGCCCGACGTCAAGCCGAGCTCGGCCTCCACGACGTAGTGGACGAGGTCGTGCGGAATGTGGTCGTCGAACCCAGGCGCCGGATCCATCGCCTGGGGCTGCTTGCCGGCGACCTCCACGACGACGGCGTACCGCCGCTCGCCGGTGCGTCGAAAGATAACGTCCATGATGAGAGAACAGGATAGCACCTTCGCGTCCGAAGACAACCTGCGACCTTATCCTGGTGACGTTCATGGCGGCGATGGGTCCCGTCGCGACGGACGGCGCACTTCGGTATTGATCAGAAGCCTGCCAATCTACCGCGCCTCTGCAAACGGCCTCGACGCGTCAGCCGAAGCACGGCTAGAACGGCAAACCTGATCGATGTTCTGGAGCGCCGAGGCCGGGAGCACGACCGCGGGCGGCTTGGCTGCCCACGATGAGCATCATGGACACGCTCAGCTACGTCCGGTATCACTAACCCATGAGAGCCGCCCGACGGGAACGGTATGGCACACCGGAAGTCATCCGGATCGAAGACGTGGCAGTGCCCACGCCGGCCGATGACCAGCTGCTGGTTCGGGTCCACGCAGCCACGGTGAACCGCACCGACCTCGCGTTGCTCTCGGCTCACCCGTTCATCATGCGGTTCGTGACCGGTCTTCGCAGGCCGAGGACCAGGACGCTCGGTATCGACTTCGCGGGGCGGGTGGAGGCGGTCGGCGCGAGCGTCAGCGGGTTTGCGGTCGGCGACGATGTCTGGGGGATCAACGACCTCGGGGTCGGGTCTCACGCGGAGTACCTCGTCATCTCTGGAGATGACTCGGTCGCGCGCATGCCCACCGGCCTGAGCTTCGAAGAGGCCGCAGCCTCGCTGGAGGGCGCCTGGTATGCTCACAGCATCCTCGAGCGAGCGGCCTTCGAGAAGGGGCGACGCGCGCTGATCAACGGGGCTACCGGGGCGATCGGATCCGCGCTCCTGCAGATGTGCGTGTACCGGGGCGCCACCGTGACCGCGGTGGGGAACACCAGGAACCTGGAGTTATTGAGGTCGCTGGGGGCCGACAGGGTCATCAACTACGAGGAAGCGGACTTCACCCGGGACGAGCAGGCTTATGACTACGTGTTCGACACGGTCGGAAAGAGCACGTTTGGCGCCTGCAAGCGCTTGTTGACCCCGAGGGGCGTGTACGTCTCCTCGGAGCCCGGACCTGGCTGGCAGAATCCAATCCTGGCGCTGATCACGCCCGCGCTCGGCCGACAGCGGGTCGTGTTCCCGATACCCGTCGACCGAAAGGCGTTTCTGGCGGTGATGGGCCGGCTCGTTGCCGAGCGCCACGTTCGGCCCGTCATTGACCGTACCGTGACCCTGGATGCGATCCAGGAGGCCTATGCCTACGTCGCGTCCGGACAAAAGACGGGGAACGTGGTGCTGAAGCTCATCCCGTGAGAGGCCTTCGTTCGGTCCAGGCTAGCTGACCGCTCCGGTGCCACCGGCAGCCCGAGCAGGCGACCGATCGTCTCGTGAACGACCCGGGCCGCCATCTCATCAATGGCGGTGATTCCCGTAGCTTTTTCGATGTTCTGGAGCGCCGAGCACGTCGTTCAAGCGAGAAATTAGCCGCCAAGGCGCCACGAGACGCCATGAGACTAATACAAATATCTTGGCGTCTCATGGCGCCTTGGCGGTTCGAAATTTCTGCGATTTTCAGGCGATTTCAGCCTGTTGGTCGCACTAGCTGCGGGGCGCTTCACCGCGTGTCGAGCGCGGCCCAAAGATTTCGGCGTGCGCCAGGTCGTAGTCCGGATCGCCGACCCGCTCGTCATCGAACGCCAGATCGAACCACGCCTCTCGGTCTACCCAGCTTGGCCCCAGATCAAAGCGTTTGAAGTACGCGATTCGACCATCGAGAGGAAGCGCCCTGAAATGCGCGAGGAACGCTTTCATGCACGCAGCCCCGTCCAGCGTATGCCAGAAGAAGCTGTCCTTCTCGGCGTAGACGAGGAAGTCGACGCCCCGCGCGTCGAGCTCCCGCCGATCGAACTGGAGAGGGAAATGGTAGCAGAGCCACGGCGCGAGAGGCTCGGCCGCACGCTTGGAGAACTCTCGTTCAGCAATGAGCGTCAGAAGCTCACGCTTGTATTCATCCAGGTATTCTCGGAACGCCTCCGCGCCTCTCCCCTTCGCCTGCGGGTCGCCTTTCGAACGCCTCTCTCTCTTGAACCAAGACATGGTTTCTCGCTGTCTTTCCTGGGCTCGGGTCAGGCTGGTCGCTCGCGCCACTCGGGCAGCTGCGCCTCGTGCGAGCCCCTCGCGGAGAAGGGGCTCGCCGAGCTCCCCGCTCGGAGAGCGCGACCGCTTTTCTGACACGAGGGGCGGGAAATCGCCCGTATCCTGTCGGCATGCACTGCCCCACGTGCGGCCGCTCGAACCCGGAGGCCCATGTCTTCTGCCCGGGCTGCGGCGCCCGGCTCCCCCGCGCCGCGAGCGCGCCCGTCGCGGATCCCGTCACCGATCCCCACGCCGCGAGGGCGCCGGCGGAGCGCTCCCTCGAGGAGCGGGTGGGGCGGCTCGAGCGCGAGGTCCAGGCGCTGCTCGAGCGGCGATCCGCGTCGATGCGCGACGAGCTCCGCTGCCCCGCGTGCGGCGCGAGGAAGATCCTCCACGCGCCCAAGGTCCTGGACGCGGACGCCAACGGGGGGAGCGAGCTCGCCATCGCGCAGCCGAGCATCTGGAGGAGCCGGAGGGTCGGCAAGCTCGAGGCGTACATCTGCGCGGGCTGCATGCTGGTCGAGTGGCACGTGAAGGACCTCGAGGGGCTCGACGAGCACGTGTCGGCGCTCGATGGTGAGGCGCCGCGGCAGGGACCGTATCGTTGATCGATCGCGTCCGCCGGAGGTGACGTCCGAGGGGGTCAAGGCGTCGCTGGTGGCTGCCGGCGCGCGCGAGGTGCGGCGCGATGCCGCCTCGTTGTTCCACGCCTCGAACGCGGCTGTTCCAGATCGCCGCCTGGCGCCGCTCCGGGTAGCGCAGCATACTCTGGGCGCGATTCTTGAGCCGTCGCGGGCGGATTTCGTACGCTCGCCTCCGGGCCTGCCGCTCCGGCTGCCCCTTCACCGGTTTCAGCCTGGTGCCCCCATGGGTCTGCTTGGAGATGCCGTCGCCGAGCTCGGCACGACGCAATCACAAGCCCTGTCGCTCTGATCGCTTCTGATGGCTGACGAGCGCTGGCTCCTGGCGGAGGCGGACTCCGTCGGCGCGAACGATCGTCTGAACAGAATCATGATGTGGAGGCAGAATGAAGAAGAGAGAACTTGGTCATCCGCTTGGTCTCGTGGTGTGCGCGGGCGCCGCGCTCGGCCTCTCCACGGGCTGCTCGATTGAAGGCGCGTCCGACGAGACGCTCGATGCATTGGGGTCGCATTCGTCCGCGATCATCGGCGGCGAGCTCGCCGAGGCGAGCCCCTGGGCCGTGCAGCTCTACGACGTGCGGAGCACGGGCGACTTCTACCAGTGCACAGGCACCCTCGTCGCGGCGCGCTGGGTGCTCACCGCGCAGCACTGCATCGCGGACGAGGGCGAGACGTCGGCCGTGCGCGTCGGCAGCAACACGTACGGCAGCGGTCAGCGCATCGAGGTCGACGCCGTCGAGGTGCCCTCGGCCGCGGCCGACATCGCGCTGCTCCACCTGACCGAGGACGCCGATGGCCCGTTCGTCCAGCTCGCCGGGGCGACGTCGACCTGGATCGGCAGCGACGCGACGGCCTACGGCTGGGGGAGCGAGGGCACGCCGCTGGTGATGGCGCCGTCGCTCAAGAAGGCGACCATCAACATCAACGGCTGGCACTCCGTCGAGGAGCTCAAGGCGAACGGCGTGACGGGCGCGGGCTGGAGCGGCGACTCCGGTGGCCCGTGGTTCGTCGACGGGTATCAGGTCGCCGTGTTCTCGGCCACGAACGGGCAGAACGGCTCGAACCTGCACGCGACGGTCACCGGCGTCGACGTGGCGCGCCACCGCGCCTGGATCGACGCCACCATCGCCGGCGGCCCCACCGTCCACCCCAGCAACCAGGTCGTGCTCTACGATCTCTCGAACTTCTCCGGCATCTCGCAGGGCCTCGGGATCGGCCACCACAACCTCTCGGACTTGACGGTCATCGGCGACAACCGCGCGAGCGCCATCAAGGTCCCCGCCGGGCTCCGGGTCACGGCCTTCATCCACCACAACTTCGGGGGCGAGGTGCGCATCTTCACCTCGGACACGGACCTCTTGGCCGCGGGCTTCAACGACGCGATCTCGAGCCTCGTCGTCTCGAACGCCTCGGACCCGCAGCTCGACGTCGTCACCTTCTACAAGAACGCCAACTACTCGGGCGACTCGATGATCTACGGCGTCGGCTCCAGCTACTTTATCAGCAGCCCATGGGACCAGGCGGTCAGCTCCGTCCGCGTCCCCCCCGGCTTCCGGGTGACGCTTTACGACGGGCTCTGGCGGTACTCGGCCGAGGAGCGCGTCTTCACGGCAGACGCGAACCTCGCCGCCCACAACTTCGACGACAAGGCCCGGAGCTACCTCGTCGAGCGCTTGTAGGAGCGAGCGCGCGGAATGGATGGACCCGTGCTATCGGGCCTTGCTACTCTGCGTGGCAGGTATGGTGTAACGAATCGTTACACGGGTGACGCCAACGCATGACTACGCCACTGTCGCCACCTGAAGCGGAGCGGACCGACGGATCATCCGTCAAGCTCGGCGCTCTCGTTCCGCTGAGTCGGCCCGGCTGGGTCGAGGCAGGCCGGCACTTGCTCGCTGGACTCGAGCTGGCCGTTCGCGAGGTCAATGACGCCGGCGGGATCGCCGGAAGACCCATCGAGCTGGTGGTCCGAGACACCGCGGCCGATCCACAGCGGGCCGCGGCGGCCGTCGATGAGCTGGCTCGCCTGGGCGTGGCTGCCTTGGCGGGGGAGTATCACAGCGTCGTCGCTCGCGCCGCTGCCGCCAGGGCCGACGCCCTCGGCCTGCCGTTCCTCTGCTCGTCAGCGGTCCTCGACGCGCTCACCGAACAGCCGACGGAATGGGTCGCGCGCCTCGCCCCGGCGCAGTCCCACGGCTGGCGGATCTACGCGGACTTCCTCCTCGGCGCGGGCCACAGGCGCATCGCCGTAGCAGCCGATTCGAGCGTCTACTGGGCGTCTGGGGCCCGCGTTCTGCGGGACCACCTCGCTCCACGCGGCGGCACCGTCATCGAGCTCGACATGCGCGCGCTCACCCCCGCGGCCGTGTGCGACGAGCTCGCCGGCAATCGCGCGACAGCCCTCCTTCTTCTGGTCGGCTACCCGGAGCCGGCGGTGTCGATCGTCAAGTCTGTCCGCCGCGACCAGGGCCTCGCCGAGATCATGATGGGTGCTCCGGCCGGGCAGCCGGAGTTCGCCGAATGGGCGGCGTTGCTGGGGGGCGACAGCGCCGCGATCCCGTTCTTGCGCTACCTGCCCGAGCGCCTCAGCCCGCTCGGCGCCCGAGTCGAGACGGCCCTGCGCGAGCGGCTGGCCGAAGCGCCCTCCTTCGTCGCCTTCGAGGGCTACGACACGGTCGCCGTCCTCACCGATGTGCTGCGTTCTCACGGCGCGGACCGGGCGCGCACCGCCGGATCCTGGGCGCGCGTCGCGGTCGAAGGCACCCGCGGGCAGATCCGGTTCTCCCGCGCGCCAGGCATCAGCGTCTGGCAGTGGGCTTGGCCGCCGGTCCAGGTCGTCGATCGAGATCCGGCGGAACCCGATCGCTTTCGGATCCTTCACGCCGGCTGAGAGAGCACGCAGCTCCGCCTGCCGGAGGCGCCGCTCGAAGCTCGAGAGCGAGCAGTCCAGATGGGCTCGCTGCCTTCTCCTTCAGGGGTTCAGGGGCGGATGGCGAGCAGCGTCGGCGTTTGACCCGGCGCCGCGGCGGCCATCGCGTCGATCAGCGCGCGCGGCTCGCCAGGCCCGACGGCCCCCGTCTTGCGGACGGCGTCGACCCTGCTGAGCCCCCACAGGAGCGCGGCCGCCGCCGGCGTGGGCAGGCGGCTCAGCGTCACCATCGGCTCCGGCGTGATGGTGTTTCCGAGGTGGCGCACCAAGCGGAGCCCTTCCTCCATGGCGCGCGCGAGGCGCATCGCCTCTGCCCACGACACGCCTGCGTTCCGCGCGTGCGCCGTGACGATAGCCACCATCGCCGGCGCGACGAGCGCCGCGTGCGTGCGCAGCCAGCTCTCCATGTCGGCGTGCACGACGGCGGGAATGCCGGCGTCCGTGAAGACCTTCGCCCACGCCGCGTCCGTCACCGTGGTGACCATGCCTCGGGTGACGACCTTCGACGTCAGCTTGCCGTCCTCGAGGGTCGCCAGGATCGCAGGGAAGCCGAAGGCGAAGCGCGCCGGGCCCACCGCCTCTCGGAGGCGGCCCAGCGGCTCGAAGGTGTTGAACATGAACATCACGGCCTTCGCCGCGCTCCCGGTCAGCGCAGGGAGCACGGCGTCGACCTGGAACGCGAGCACCGTCACGAGCACCAGATCCCACGCCGTCGTCGCGTCGAGCGCGGCGCTCACGCGCACCGCCGCGCGCTCGCCCGAGGCGCTCACGATCGCCTCGTCCCGCCGCAGCTGCTCCAGCCGCTCTCCGCGGGCGACCACCGTCACCTCGTGCCCCGCGCGCGCGAGCTGAAAGGCAAAGGTGCTTCCAATCCTACCGGCGCCGACAATGGCAATCTTCATGCGTTACTCCGTGGCTCCTGTGGAAAGATCTGTTCTCTGCGCGCCGTTGTCGTCACCGCGCCGCGGCCGGCAGCGCCCTGGCGCTCCGGCAACGCCCGCGCCTGCAATCTCGACACCGCGCGGCGCCATCGTCATCGTCATCGTCATCGTCATCGATGGCGCGCGCGCATCGGCGTTAAACCAACTGGATGGTTTAAATCTAGGGAGCGGCCTTGGCCGTGTCAACTGGGCGAGGCGGCGGCGCGCTCTCCTTGCCGCGCGCCACGGCGTGTGCTCCATGAAGGAGCCACCCATGCGCTACGATTCGGCGGCGACCAAGAAGAGGCTCCTCGACGCTGCGCTCGACGAGTTCGCCGAGCGAGGGCTGGCCGGCGCGCGCGTGGACCGCATCGCGGAGCGGGCCTCGGCGAACAAGCAGGCGATCTACGCCTATTTCGGCTCCAAGGAGGGCCTGTTCCGCAGCGTGCTCGACGAGCGGTGCCAGATCGCGTTCGACGCCGTGCCCTTCGACCCGTCGGACCTGCCGGCCTTCGTCGCAGGCGTCTTCGATCACCTGGTCGAGAATCCGAAGAGCGTGCGGATGATGATGTGGAGGCAGCTCGAGCTCCCCGACGAGGCGCAGCACGACGTCGCGACCGCCAAGGTGCAGGAGCTCGCCGCGGCCTACGACCTCGGGGCGACACCGAAGCTGTGCGCCGAGGACCTGTTCGTCCTCCTCCTCGGGCTGTCGATGTCCTGGTTCAGCTTCGCGCCAAACCAGCCGGTCGCGAAGGGATCGGCGGCGGAGCAGCGGCTGCACGCCTTCAGGCGCTCGCTGGTCACGGCGGTCGACGCGGTCGTGAAGGCGATGGCGACGAAGAAGCGGTAGCTGGTCCGTGCCGGGCCCGGGCGCCATCCGCCGCCGAGGATGCCGCCGGCGCGCTGCCAGTCGAGGCGCGCGCGCGGCAGGCGACGACGGCAGCATGCGAGCACCGGGGCGCTCAGGGGAACCACGCGGCGACCCGCACCACCTCGTGCGCCGCGCCGGCCAGGCCGTCGTCGCCCGCGAGGGCGGCGATGAGCGGCGCGAGCTTCACGAGGGTCACGCCGTCGCCTGCGAGCGCGGCACCGCGGTATTCGCCTGCGAGCGCGTCGAGCAGGAGGCCGATGGCGGCGACGGCCCCTTCGGCCGGAAAATGGCGGGCCAGCGGGACCAGGTCGAGCAGGCGGCTCGGCTCGTCGGCGCCGAAGCGCAGGGCCAGTGGGAGGGCCTGACGCGTGAACTCGGGGGCGTGCGCGGGATCGTGGCGCGCCAGGATGCCGAGGGCGGTCAGGCGGCCACCGTCGCTGAGCAGCGCGACCTCGGCGAGGAGCGCGTCGCTGTGGCCCGTCGCCGCGAACCAGGGGCAGACGTCGAAGAGCATCCAGCCGCGCTCGCGCGGCTCGGCCTGCTGGATGGCCTCGTCGATCCGCGCCAGCTGCCGCGCCGGCTCCGCGGCGAAGGGGAGGCTCCGGGCCAGCGCACGCACGCGCGCCTCGACTGGCAGCGCCTCGAGCAGGTCCTCGGCGGGATCGCCCAGCGCCCGGAGGCGCGGGATCAGGCTCTCGAGGAGCTCGGCGGCGCGCTCGCCGAATTGGGGTGCGAGCGCTGCGGCGCGGCGGGCCTCCGGGGCGTCGAGGAACGGCACGAGCTCCGCGAGAGTCCGTTGCATCAGCAGGTCGTACGGGTTGACGTGCTGCTCCACCGCGGCGAAGGCGGCGCGTACGCGCTCGGGATCGCCGAGGCCGCGCGCGAGCGCGGCGAGCGCTCGCGCCCGCGCGGGCCCAGGCAGCGCCTCCGCGTCGGGCCAGAGCGCCTCGGCGACCGCACGCGGGTAGCGGTCGGCGAACAGGTCGAGATCGCCAGGATCTCCGCCGCTGTCACGGAGGACGGCGAGCGCCTCGCGCACGACGGCGATCCCTTCCTCTTGAGGCAACCACTTCGCCACGAAGAGCATCTGGCGCGCTCGCTCCTCCGCGTTCTCCGTGGTCCGATACGCGGCGAGCGCTTCCCGCGCGAACGCGTATCCCGCCTCGCCCCCGACGACGTCGGCGAGGCTCAGGAGGACATCCCCGCGGAACTCGACGTCCGTGGTGTGCCGTGCGGCGTCCGTGGCCCACGCGAGCACCTCGGCGCGCGCCGGGCCGGCCGTCATCGCCGCGCCGAGCGCAGTGAGCGCCCTGGCCTGATCTCGCTCGTCCGCGATCGGCGCCTTCCGAGCGAACGGCTCGACGCCCACCGGGGCACCGTGGTCTTTGCGGCGGGCGCACTGGTTCACGCTCGCCTCGACAAGGGCCGCGCGCACCGCGAGGGCCGTTGCCTCGTGACTCATTGGAAGCGGCTCGATGGCGTGGCGGCGCACGCGCTCGAGGTCGGCGACGAAGCCGAGGTAGGCCTCGGGCCGGGCCATCCAGCGGGCGAGGTGCTCCTCGGTGACCAGCGCGGCGAATGCCTGGAGCGGCGCGGCGGCGTGTTCCAGGTGGGCGCGCGCGTAGGCGCACGGATAGCCGGCCGGCGGGAGCGATAGTAGACGGCGGCGTGACGCGTCCCGCGTGTCGTGGTCGAGGTGCGCCTCTACGTCGCGGCGGGCCGCGTTCGAGCGGAACGCGTACGTGCCCTTGATGACCGTGACAAGCGGCTCGATCCCGGCGAGGGCACCCTCGATGTGGGCCCCGAGGGCGGTCGTGATCTCGTCGTCGCGAAGTCGGCCGTAGGCGACCGAGAGCAGGCCGAGGAGCTTGGCTGATGCGGCGCCTGCGGTCTCGAGGAACTCCGCGGGGTCGCCCGGCACAGGCCAGGGCCGCACCGGCAGCGGATGGATCCGCGTGCGCGCCAGATCGAAGCCGAGGCGCGAGATCCACGCGCGGGCTGTGGCGTCGTCGCCCTCGACGGTGGCGAGCACCTTGACGCGGGGACCCACGGCGGAGAACAGCGCTGGCCAGGAGACGAGCGGTTCCGCCTCCTCGACGTCGGTGATCGCGAGCAGCAGCGACGGCTCGCCCTCTGTCGGCCCCACGCGCAGATGCTCTTCCGCGATCCGCGTGCGCAATAGCCGAGGTGGGCCGCCCACATAATCGGCGCGCAGCCGCGAGGTGAGCAGCGCGACCAGGTCGCGCTCGAGCCTGAGATCAGGCCCGATCGGCACGAGCTGCGCAGCGTAGGCGGTGCCTTGCTGCTGCGCACGGACGAGGTGGGCGGCCACGACCGCGCGCCGGCTCGGGCGCGGGCCGTGCAAGATCGCACAGGGCAGGTCCGGCTCGTCGAGCCATCGGCCGAGCGCGGCCAGCGCGGTGTGCTCCTCGGTGTCGAGCTTGGTGCGCGACGCCTCGCGCCAGGCGCAGCGGAAGGCGCGCTCGACGGGCGCGGGGGCGGGGATCCGGGGCGGGGGGGTTGTCATCGCACGCGTCAGGTGGTGAACGGGGGGGTCGTGGAGCGCACCGTCCGGATGTTCTCTCGTCGAGAGTTTGTATCCTGGCTGCTCTGCGTGAAAGTACCGTCCCACCGACCCGTCTTGTTCACCTTGGTCTCTTTCTTTTGATTCGGGCCGAGCACGCCGCCCTTCGCGTCCTCTCCGATGTTGGCCGGATGGAGGCCGAGCTCTCGGAAGATCTGCGCGCACATGGGGCAAGGCGCCATGCCCTCGCCATCCTCGTTCGTGGTCTCGATCGTCGCGCCGTTCCTGAAGCGCTTCTGAAGCTCGGCGCGCACCTCCTCATTCGTCATCTCAGGTTTCCCCTTCGCGGTTCGCTGGGCGTTTCCTTCGGCGCGGATCTGGCGCGCCATCTTGTGCAGCGCGTCCACCTCCGAGCACGTTGTGTCCCCCGTCGGGGTTTTCTGCGGCTCGCGCGCTCTCTGCGCGTTCTTGACAGCCTCGGTGATGGCGTCGTCCTTGCCGAACTTCTCGCGGTGAGCCTCTGCGTTCGGCCCGCCGCGCTCTCCCTGGCTCTTGCCCTCGATATCCGCCGCCACCCCGCGTCGGTTCTTTGGATCGGTGAAATCCTTGCCCTCCGGGTTCTTCCCGGCCGCGTTCCGGACGGTCGAGAACGGCATCAGCCCGCTCGGATCGACGAACCGCGTCGGCGCGTTGCCGGCATAGTCGAAGCCGTTGAACCCGCCGTCGAGCCCCGCCGGGTCCGCGCTCAGGTACCGGCCGAGCGCGGGATCGAAGTAGCGGTAGCGGTTGTAGACGAGCCCCGTCTCCTCGTCCTCGTACTGGCCCGGGAAGCGGAGCGGCGTGGTGGTCCGCCCGCCCTCCTTCACCTTCGCGCTGAACGCGGATCGGTCGAGCTCGCACACCACCTCGCCCGCGGGGCCGACCAGGCGCTCCGGCGCGCCCACGTCGTCGTTGAGGTAATGGAACCACGGGCTCTCCTCGCGCCGCCCGTCCGCGACGCGCGTGTCGCGGTGGGCCCAGGGGGCGTACCGGGCCTCCTCGAAGCAGTACGTGCGCTCCTCCACCACGGGATCCCCCGCCGCCTGCGCCACGCGCTTGATCTCGTGGACGAGCACGCCGCCGTCCCACACGAAGCGCACGCTCGACACCTCGCGCCGCCGCCCGTCGGGCGCTCGCTCGAGCGTGCGCTTCCCGATGCGTCGCGCGAACGGATCGTAGCTGAGCTCGACCACCCTCCCGTCGGGCCTCTCGACCGCGGCGAGCAGCCCGAGGGCGTTCCACCTGTACCGCGTCAGCCGCCCCTCCGCGTCGCGCGCGCTCGTGAGCCTGCCCGACTCGTCCCACGCGTACGTGGTGCCGCCCTTCTGCACCAGGCGGTTCCCGGCGCCGTAAGCGCGCTGCTCGCCGTCCGGCTCGTGGAGGTTGCCCGCGGCGTCGTACGCGAAGCGTTGCCCCCGGCCCCGCTCATCGCGGATCCCCAGGAGCTGTCCCGCGGGGTCGTGCTCGAACAGCCTCCGGCCGAGCGCGTCGTCCCACGACTCGACGAGCTCCGAGCACGGCCCGTAGCGGAACGCCTGGTACACCGTCGTCCCCGGCGGGCGAGGGCCGACCCACTCGGGCCGGCCGGCGCCCGCGCTGGCTTGCGCCGGGTGGCCCACCCAGCGCTGCGCCATGCGGCCGAGCGCGTCGTAGACGACCTGGATGCGCCCTCCGTCCGGCAGCGCGCAGGCGATCTCGCGCCCGAGCGCGTCGTGCGCGACCCCGACCGCGGTGCGCCCGTCCAGCACCACCTGCGTGGCCCGGCCGCAGGCGTCCCGCGCGAAGGCGGCCGAGTGGCCCAGCGACGTCGTCCGCTGCACGACGTTGCCCATGAGATCGTACGTGCGCCGCACGGAGAACGCTTCCCCCGACGCGATCTGCCGCTCCTCCACGACCCAGCCCACGGCATTGCGCGTGAACGTGAGCTCCCCGGCGGGCGTGACGGCGGCGATCAGCTGGCCGCAATGATCGTACTCGAACGACTCCGTGGCCCCGTCCGGCAGGGTGCGCCGTACCAGCTGTCCGGCCGCGTCATAGGTGAACTCCGTGAGCTCGCCTGCGCCGGTCTTCTCGTGGAGGAGCTGCCCGGCCATGTCGTGCCGGTAGTACTTCTCCAGCCCGGCGAACGTCCGCTCGTACACCATGCGGCCCGCTGTGTCGTAGCGCATGAGGTACACATCCCCCCGCGCGTTCTCGGCCTGCACGAGGTGGCCCTCGCGATCGTATCCGAGCCGGTTCACCTCGCCGTTCGGGCGCCGGATCGCGCAGACCTTGTGGAGACCTCCGCGATCGAAGCGCGTCGAGGTGCCGTCCGGGTGATCGACGCGCACGACGTCCCCGTTGCGGTCGTGGACATAGCGGGTCACGCCCCCGTCCGGGTGGCGCACGGCGACGCGATCGCCCCGATCGTTGTAGGCGTACGACGTGATGTGCCCGAGCGCGTCGCGCACCGAGAGGCAACGTCCCCAGTAATCGTAGACGTGCTCGGTGACGGCGCCTGTCCCGTCGATCTTCTGGATCACGTTGCCGTGCGCGTCGTGGGCGAAGCGCGTGCGCGCGCCGTTCGGCGCGACGGTCTCCGTGATGAGCCCCCGCGCCTCGATGCGGACCTCGAAGGTCGCGCCGATCGGATCGGTCCAGTACAGGACGCCCGGGGTGCGCGTCACCTCCGTGACGCCGCCGCCTGGATCGGTGACGCGACGGATGTGCCCGTCCGGCTCGCGCTCGATGACGGTGATGCGGCCCAGCGGATCGCTCACGCGGAGCGTGCGGCCGCGGGCGTCGCGGACCCAGGTCGTGGTGGCCCCGAGCGGGTTGGTGAACGAGCGGAGATTGCCATTTTCATCGTAGGTGCGGCAGTAGACGGCCCCGCCGGAAACGGCCTTGTCGAGCTTGCCGAACTCGTTGGCGAAATAGCGGTGAACGGTGATCGAGTCCGCCACCTCCGAATACCCATCCTCGCCATAGACGAGCGCGCAATGGTAGATCCCCCGCGCCTTCGTGCCATCGGCGAGCCTATCGGGCACGCCCTTCGCGAGGCCCAGGCGCTCCGGATCGGGGTGATCTCCCCAGGTCTCGACGCAGCGGCCGCGCTCGTCGTACCGGAAATGGAACGTGAGATCCTCGGGATCCGTGCGCGATGTCAGCCGGTGATCGTCGTAGGTGTAGCGGGTGACGCAGCCCTCGGCGTCCGAGTCGGCGACGAGGTCGCCGCGTTCGTCGTAGGTGTAGCTCCGGAGCGTCACCCACCTCCCTCGCTCGGGGGCGTTCTTGATATCGAGCGCGGCGATGCGGCCGTCGGGCGCGCGCCGCACGCGCACCATGCGGCCCGCGGCGTCGGTGATCGACTCGATACGCCCCTCGCGGTAGGTGAGCCGCGTCGTGTTGCCATGGGCGTCGCGTACCGCGGAGAGGCGGTATGTCGCGCCGTCGCGTTCGGAGAACAGGTAGAACGTGCCAGCGGCGTCATCGAGCACGAACCCGCTGGCGTCGCGGGTCAGGACCCAGCCGTCGGGGCCGACGCCCGCGTCCCCCTCGGCGATGGGGTCGAACGAGACCGCCGCGCCCGTGTCGGTCCACAGCACGGTGGTCTGGCGTCGCACCTCGACGGCCCACGCGAACGAGTGCATCCAGCCGAAGCCCAGGCCGATGTCGCGCTCGTGGGCGCTCGTGCTGTAGCGGCGCACGAACCGCAAGCCGAGGGGGCCGAGCAGCTCGAGGTCGACCACGGGATCGGTGAACACGCGGCCGGTGGCGACGTCGACCGGGTCGCCCTTCGACACCTTTCCGCTCTTCTTCGACCCGTGGTGGTTCGGGCAGCCGGAGCCATCGCCGCCCGCGCCGCCGCATGCCGACTTCCCCCCTCCGCTGGCGCCGTCGCCCCCGTCGGAGCCGTCGGCGCCCTGGTCCTTGCCGCTCCCCTTGCCGCCCTTGCCGCCCTTGCCGCCGCCGCCGCCGCCCCCGCCCATGATGAAGACGCCGGGGTTCATGCCGGGGATCGCGGGGATATTCGGGACGGGGGCCGTGCGCGCCATGGCGCGAGCGTAACAGGGGGGCACAGTGCCGGAAATGCGCATCCTGTTGCGGCAAGGGGTGAGCTGTCGGTATCGTGCGCGCCATTCGCCCTTTCAGGAGCTCTGCCGTGCACAAGATCTACCTCGTCCTTTCCGCAGCATTCCTCGTTACCTCTACGGCCTGCTCGGATGAATCCGATTCCAGCGGTACGAGCAATGACCAGACCAGCAGCAGCACGTCGGCCAGCAGCGCCTCGGGCAGCGGTACCGGGGGCAGCGGCGGGTCCGGGACCACGGGCGTCGGAGGAGGCGGCGCTGGCGGGGCGGGTGCGACGAGCGGCTCGGGCGGCGCAGGCTCGGGCGGCGCAGGCGAGGGCGGCGCGGGGACAGCAGGCGGGCCCGCTACCGGGGCCGGCGGGGACCCGGGCACGTCATCGCTGGGTTTCTTCGTATCCACCCCGAGCGACAGCGGCGGCGATCTCGGAGGGATCGCCGGCGCGGACGCGACCTGCCAGGCGCTGGCGGCCGAAGTGGGCGCCGGCGGCCGCACGTGGCGCGCGTACCTGAGCACGAGCACCGAGGATGCCCGCGATCGCATCGGCAAGGGGCCCTGGGTCAACGCCAAGGGGGTCACGGTGGCCGCCAGTGTCGAGGCGCTGCACGCATTGCCTGGCGGCAACCCGGAGCTCTTCGTCGATCACAAGGGCAACCGCATCAACGGCCAGTGGCAGGGCTCTCCCACGCCGATCGAACACGACATCCTCACGGGCTCGGCGGCCGACGGCACGGCCCTGGCCGCCACGTGCAACGACTGGACGTCGTCCACCGCCACGCCTGGGCCGCAGGTGGGGCACTCCGACGGCCTCGGTCCGAACATGAACAGCCAGGCCCCCTACAACTCGTGGAACTCCGTGCACGCCCCCGCGGGTTGCAGCCAGCAGCAGCTCGTGGCGGTGGGCGGCGCGGGCCGTATCTACTGCTTCGCCGCGGACTGAGCCTTCGTCCAGCTCAGGCGGTCGCGCCGGGCTGGATGCCGTTCAGCGCCATCATCTTCCGCCGCTCGTCGTCCTTGTTGAGGCCGCGGTACCGCTCGTCGAGCTTCGCGATGTCGAGCTTCAGGATACGGCCGTACAGCGAGAGGGCGACGCCGACGATCGACGGGTGGCAGGCGGACTTCACCCGCTCATCGTAGTAGGGATACGCCGCCTCGTGGAAGCTGCGCAGGTTGTAGAACGGGATGCCCGGGAACTTGTGGTGCTCGTTGTGGTACGTGACGTTGTTCCAGAGGAAGTTCGTGACGCGCGCGCTCGTCCCGTAGGTGCGAGAGCTGTAGGCGTCCTCCCCCGGGAGCATCTCGTAGTGCTCGATCATCGAGGTCACGCTGGCGAGGATGGCGCCGAAGACGAACGGCAGGACATAGAAGAAGAAGAACACCTGGAGCGGCATGACCCAGAAGAAGAAGGCCATGAGCCCGTAGAAGCCGAGGAGCTCCACGTTCATCTTGACGCGCTGGAGCGGCGACAGCCGCTTCACGTACCGCGCCATGCAGCCGAGGAAGTAGAGCGGATAGGCGAACGTGTAGACGGCGAGGAGCAGGAGCCTCGCGAGGACGGGGTTCCGCGTGTAATCCGTGACCACGAAGTTGTCGACGTCAGGGTACGTGTTCGCGATCTTGTGATGATGAAGGTGGTAGTTCGTGTACAGCGTCACGCTCATGCCGGTCGGCGCCCAGCAGAGCAGGGCGATGACGTACGAGGCGAGCTTCGAGCGCGAGCAGCTGCCGTGGACGGCGTCGTGCGCCACGGCGCCGAGGCCGCGGACGATGTTGGCGATCAACCACGAGCAGGCGACCCCGATCGGGATGGCGAGCGGGTGGTGCTGCGTCGCGTACAGCACCCACGTGACCGCGGCCCAGATGGCGAAATGAAGCGGGATCTTGAGCAGGTGAATCGGGTTGCGCCTGTAGGCAGCCTGCAGCAGCTCCCGCGGTACTGTGTCCATGCCGGCCATGCTGATCTCCGTGTTTCTCGCGCGTGCGCGGCCCGGAACTTCGCAAAAAACAGGCGGGAAAACAAGAGCACGCCCGCTTTTTGCCCCCGCGGCGCGAATGCGCCTACGCGCCTGCGCGCGGGCCGGCGACAGGGCTTCGCGCCGCTTGAGGGGCGCGTTCGCCGCCGCTAAGACGCGGCCATGGGGACGCGCATCGAGAAAGACAGCTTCGGGCCGATCGCGGTGCAGGACGACCGCTACTGGGGGGCGCAGACGCAGCGTTCCCTCGAGAACTTCCGGATCGGGGGCGAGCGCTTCCCGCGGGAGATGATCGCCGCGCTCGCCACCGTGAAGAAGGCGGCGGCGCTCGTGAACCGCGATCTGGGGCTCCTGCCGGCCGACAGGTGCGCGCTCCTCGTCGCGGCGGCCGACGAGGTCATCGACGGCAAGCTCGACGACCATTTCCCGCTCGTCGTCTGGCAGACGGGCAGCGGCACCCAGACCAACATGAACGTGAACGAGGTCATCGGGAACCGCGCGATCGAGATGAGCGGCGGCGTGATGGGCTCGAAATCGCCGGTCCACCCGAACGACGACGTGAACAGGTCGCAGAGCTCGAACGACGTGTTCCCGACGGCCATGCACGTCGTCGCCGCGCTCCAGATCGAGCGGCGCCTGCTCCCGGAGGTCCGCCGGCTGCGCGAGACCCTGGCGCAGAAGAGCGCGGCGTTCGTGGACATCGTCAAGATCGGCCGCACGCACCTGCAGGACGCGACGCCGCTCACGCTCGGGCAGGAGTTCTCCGGCTACGTGGCGCAGCTCGACGCCGGCATCGCCGCGGTGGAGCGCGCGCTCCCGCCGCTCCACGAGCTGGCGCTCGGGGGCACGGCGGTCGGGACGGGGCTCAACGCCCACCCGGAGTTTCCGGCGAAGGTCGCCGCCAGGATCGCCGAGCTCACGGGGGCGCCCTTCGTCACCGCGCCGAACAAGTTCCAGGCGCTCGCGTCGCACGACGCCCTCGTCGCGGCGCACGGCGCGCTGAAGGTGCTCGCCTGCAGCCTGACCAAGATAGCGAACGACGTCCGCTGGCTCGCGAGCGGGCCGCGCTGCGGGATCGGCGAGATCACGATCCCGGAGAACGAGCCGGGCAGCTCGATCATGCCGGGGAAGGTGAACCCCACCCAGGCCGAGGCGATGACGATGCTGTGCGCCCAGGTGCTCGGCAACGACGTCGCGGTCGGCATCGGCGGGGCGAGCGGCAACTTCGAGCTCAACGTGTACAAGCCGCTCATCGTGCACAACGTGCTGCAGTCGATCCGGCTGCTGGCCGACGGCTGCGCGTCGTTCGAGGAGCACTGCGCGCGGGGCATCGAGCCGAACCGCGAGCGCATCGAGCGGAACCTGCGCGAGAGCCTGATGCTGGTGACCGCGCTGAACCCGCACGTGGGCTACGACAGCGCGGCGAAGATCGCCAAGAAGGCGCACGCGGAAGGGACGACTCTCCGCGAGGCGGCGCTCGCGCTCGGGATCCTCGACGGGGGGAAGTTCGACGAGATCGTTCGGCCGGAGAGGATGATCGGGCCTTCCGGGGAGGGGTGAGGCCGCAGCGGACGGAAGCGCCAACCGGGCGCGAGCCTCAGGCGTCACCTCGCACGAGCATCCCTTGGCGCCGCAGCTCGGACGCGATGAAGGGCGCGCGGTGCTCCAGGAACGGGAGATCGATCCCCTTGTTTCCCGGGCCGAGCCGATAGAGCTTCACGTATTCTTCCCGTTGTTGCCAACATTCACGACGGTTCAACATGGGCAGGGTGTTGTCGATCTTCGCATGCTGCGCGTTCGGCGCGCCGCGTCCTCGCTGAACGTGAAACGTCGCGAAGTCGAGCTCGAACCATCCTGCCTGCACCTTGAATGGGTCCACCACATCCAGCACATCCTTGGCCGTGTTCACGCAGGCGGCGCTCAGCCGATAGTTCGACCACTCGTAGACGAGGCGCCAGTTCGCCGACGTCGGGATGAAGTGGTCGACCGTCGGGCTTCCCGTCGCCTTCTCGATGTGCATGGCGAGGTACGCGCACCGCTGGCCGTAGAGGTCCATCATGTCGTCGAGCGTGCTCTTGCTGTCAGCTTCACGAGGCTGACGCCAGAGGGCCGGGAATTTCTCCGAAGGGATGTCCTCTTCGCGAGGGTAGGTCTTCTTCGGCTTGCGGCCCCCCTTGCCCTTCACAGGCTTGCCCAAGAGCCTCGCGATCGCCTCTTTGCCTCGCTTGCGAACGAGAGCATCGAAGCTGGGCGGCTCGGCGGCCAGGACAACCGGGATCACGCCCGCTTCCGCCTCGGCTTCGCCGGTGCCTGTTTTGCTCGACGGTCGCGGAAGTACCCCCATCGCACCCAGAACGGGTCGATGTCGGGCAGACCGGCGTCTCTCAGCGCCTTGTCCGCAGCGACGACGGCGGCGTCGGAGGCCGCCTCTCGGTCCATCAGCGCCAGAGCCGTCTTCACGGCTCGCTCGCCCTCGAGGGATCTGGGCTCCTTCAGATCGAACGCTTCGCTCGTGAGCCAATTGCCGATCTCGCCGTGGCGCACGTAGGTCCGCGGCGTCAGCTTGACGGAATAGGGCTTGCTCGTGCGGTCCAGATCGAGATCGAACCAGGCGTCCTTGTCGGCGTCAAAGAGAGGCTCGACCGAAGCCAGGACGAGCGGGGAGTGCGTCGCGGCGACGAGCTGGACACGCGAACCGTGTTGCCCGGTGAGGATGTCCATCACCTGCAAGAGCGCCGGTACGATGCGTCGCTGCCATTGCGGATGCAGGTGGGCCTCGATCTCGTCGATGAGGAAGACGACTTCTCTCGCCGGTGGCTCGCCGCGCACCTTCGCAGAGGCAAGGTGCTCCTCCCACGTCCAGATGAGCAGGTAGGCGAGCGCGATGATCCGGCGCATCCCGGCCGAGGCGTGGATGACGGCGACGTCTTCGCCGTAGGGCATGCGCAAGGTCGGGTACCTGAGCGGGTCGCTCACCGTGAGTTTGCGTAGATCGCCCGCTTGGAGCTTCTCCTTCTCGTCGCTCGATGGCGACAGCGCTCCGAGGACCTTGCTCAGGAGCTCGAAGGGACGGCTCTTCTCGCGTTGCCACGAACCCCAGTCGCGAAGCAGGCCCTCGCAGTATTGGTTCCCTGCCCAGACCTCGGACGCCGAAAAAAGGTAGGCGTTCGGGCGATCGGGCGCGTCTTCCGTCCAGTAGTTCCGCGCCGGATCCCAGACGGAGAACCCGCCGTCCACCTGCGCATAGAGGATGAGCCCAGGGATCGCGGGGCGACCCTGGCTCACGCTCCATCGCTCGGAGGCGGGGTCGTACTTGCTCGTGTAGGCGTAGGGCCTGGGTGTCTTCTTTGTGTACGAATACGAGATCGACGCGCCTCTCGTCGTGGGGACGACGGGGTGACGGGCCCACGTCCGCGTCAACGCCCACCACGCCACGTCGAGCAGGAAGCTCTTCCCGAGCCCGTTGTCCCCCGTGACGAGGTTCAGCCTCGGCGCCAAATTCATCGTCATCTCGGGCGCGGGGCCGACGTTCTTGAGGTGAATCGACTCAAGCATGGGCGCGGGTTCGCTTCATCTGCTTCGGGTTCTTGTCGATGGTGCCCGGCATCGTGTCGGCGGCGCGGCTCGCGAGCGCGGGGCAACCGTTGCCCGCGTCTGCCGACGTACACCAGAGGCCGCGGAGACGGCAACCTCTCTGTCGCAGGGGAAAGCGCTGGCGGGCGCCCGCAACCTTGCGATCGCACTGGGGGAGCGGAGCGAGTCGAAGCCCCACGTCCGCTTCATCAGCACGGCCCGCTCGATCTCGCCGAGCCGCCTCCCAGTGGCGAACGGTGCCTGGGGAGAGCCAGCGCCCTCTTCGGGCGCCGTGGGGGCTCTAGAAGCCGTCCGTTCGCCCAGAAACCCTGCCCAAGAACAAGGATCTCAGGGCAAAGCCCTGTTGAGAGCCTCCCGTCAGAGTTTTTTCCCAACCCGGAGGCTGTCGACAGCCTCCGGCCAGAGTTTTTTCTCAACCCGGAGGCTGTCGACAGCCTCCGGCCAGAGTTTTTTCTCAACCCGGAGGCTGTCGACAGCCTCCGGCCAGAGTTTTTTCTCAACCCGGAGGCTGGACTAAGGAACGGCCCACGGCAGCCGGACGTGCGCGCCGGGAAGGATCCCCTGCTCGCCAGGCAGGTTCCAGACCACCGGCGACACGGGGAGCACCACCGGCGCAAGCGTGACCTCATAGCGGCCCAGCTCGAATGTCGCGCCCGCCTCCGGAAACCCCTGCGTCGGGTCGTCGAGCCCCACCAGCGCCTCCGGATCCTGGAATATATCCGAGGACGGAAGCGCCGGCGCGCTCGCCTGCGGCAAGTCGCTCACCCGCTGTAGCGCCTCGTCGACCACACGCTTCCAGTTACGTCCCATCTGCGCGGACGGAAGCTCCGCTGCCAGCGTCTCCAACCGCGCCTTGAACTGTGCGTCGGACAGCACCGTCGCAGTCCGCTCTGCGGGCGACCGGGGCGGCGGCCCGACCTCCTGCGCCTGCGCCAGGCCAGGCGCAGCCAGCACCGCGAGCAGCGCCACGGCAGCTCCATGCGCTCTCCTGCACACCCTCATTCACCACCTCCTTTGCGCGCCTTCGCGCGGCTGACGGACATCCAGCGAGAGGTCGACCGCGCGGAGCGCCGGTCATTCCGGCCTTCCGCGCGGCGGCGGGGCGAGCCCGCCTCCGGGAACGGGCGGCGATCGACGTCGAGCGCCGCGGGGTTCGGGAGCGATCAGTGTACGCCCATCGCAGCTGCCCGGAAAGGGCAACACGCCCGGTGCGCGCGGGTGCGAGGCGGCGCGTTGACACCCTGTCGACACGTGGGATAGACGAAGGCGCCTGCCAGCGGCGCTGTCGCCGAGTTCGTCGCGATTCCTCTCGCCCGCCGGCCAGCACGGACGCCAATGACACCTTGCGCATGGACTCGTCGCGGTACGGATCCTCGATGTGCCCGGCCGCGGCGCCGCGGGGGCAGCACGGCGCCGGACGGCGCTGCGCTCGCCGCTCTCCTTCTGGCAGCGGTGGCGCTCTGGTGTCCGCAGGCCAGCGCGCAACCCGCCCAGCAGCTGCCAGCCCAGCCTCCAGCCGCCGACGCGCTTCCGGTTCCCCCGCCCGCGGCGCCGACCATCCCGGTCGCGCCAGCCATCCCGGTCGCGCCGCCGCCCGGCGCGGCTCCCCCCGGCGGCGCGCCGGCCACGCCACCTGCAGGCGCCGCGCCCGGCACCCCGGCGGCCGCGCCGGGCGCACCGCCTACCGGCGTCGCGCCGTCCGCTGTCGCCGCACCAGGCGCGCCCGCCGCCAGCCCGCCTCCAGCAGGCGCCGCGCCTGCCGGCGCCGCGCCGTCCAGCGCTGCGCCGCCCGCCGCAGCAGCGCCGCCCGCGTCAGCGGCCAGTCCGCCTCCTGCCGGATCGGCCTCCGCGCCGGCCGCTGGCGGACCGCCGTTCCAGCTGGCGATCGGCCGCCTCGTGCTCTCTCCCCTCGTGCTCGTGCAGGCGCAGGCCGTCCCCTACGTGGGCGAGGACGCCTTCCTCCAGGCAGGCGACGTCGCCGAAGGGCAGGGGTTCCGCCTGCGGCGCGCCCGCGTCGGCTTCGCGGGGAGGCTCGCCGGGTATGTGCCGTTCGCGGTCTCGGGCGAGCTCGCCGGGGGCGCGGACGGCTCGGCGCGGCTCTCCGAGGCGTGGATCGGCTACGCCCACTTCCCGTTCGCGAACCTCTACTTCGGCGCGCACGACGTGCCGTTCAGCCGCTCCGCGATGGCCGGCGCCGGCGAGGGCGCGCTCATCGAGCGGCCCCTCGCCGTGCGCGCCATGGCGCCCGCCCGCCAGGTCGGCCTCCACGTCGAGGGGCACCTCCGGGGCAGGGCGTTCAGCTATTTCGCCGGCATGTTCAACGGCTTCCAGCGCTCGGATCAGTTCTTCGCCGGCTACGTCGAGAACGCCGCGAGCTTCGGCAACCGCTTCGACAACGTCGCCTACGTCGCGCGGCTCGCCACCGAGCCGCTCGGCCCCCTCCCGCGCTCGGTGCAGGACCTCGCCGTCTCGCGCCTCCGCGTCGGCGCAGGCGCGAGCTACTTCTTCAGCGACGGCGGGACGCGCGACATCCACGGCATTGGCGCCGACGTCCTGGTCCAGGCCGCGGGCGCGCACGCGCTGGCCGAGCTCCTCTGGAACCAGAGCGACCCCGAGAGCACCCCGACGCAGCCGCTCGGCCAGCTCGCCCCGGTCACGTCGATAGGGCTCGTCGGCGAGGTGGGGTATTTCGTGAAGCGCATCAAGCTCGGCGTGAACGCGCGGTTCGAGTGGCTCGATCCCAACCTCGATCTATCGGACGAGACGGACAGCTGGGCCCTCACCGCCGGCGCGAGCTACCACTTCATCGACAACACGCTCAAGGCGCAGGTCGACTTCACCCACCGGCAGGAGCGCCACGGCATAGCGCTGGACAACGACGCCGTGGCGCTGCAGCTGCAGCTCAACCTCTAGGACACCGATCACGTTGATCGAGCGAGAAATGAGCCGCCAAGGCGCCAAGGACGCCAAGAACAAAACACAATCTTGGCGTCCTTGGCGCGCTTGGCGGTTCAAATTCCTGTTCTTTTCTGGGGTTTCAACCCGTTTGTCGCTCTAGCAGTCCGCCATGCGAAAACGCCGCTCCGCCCTCGCGTTGGTCGCCCTCCTCGGCCCGGTCGGCCTGGTCGGTTGCGACGATCCGAACCTCCTGCGCGCCAAGCCGATCGAGAACCGGTTCGAGCTGGTCGGCGGCCCGGTGGCGATGGCCGATGTCGGCGATTTCCTCCTGGAAAACGACGAGATCCGGGTCGCGATCCTCGGCCCCCGCCACTCGCCGGGGCCGGGCGTCTACGGCGGCTCGCTTGTCGACGCCGACCTGCGCCGCCCCGATCCGCGCTTCGCGAGCGCGTCGGGCCGCGACCGCTTCGCCGAGTCGTTCCCGGTCGCCAACCTGCTCGTGCCCGATCCGGGCGCCACCGAGGTCTTCGTTGTCAACGACGGCTCGGACGGGCAGGAGGCGGTCGTCCGGGTCGAGGGCGACGGCGGCTTCCTCTTCCACGCGCTCGGCGTGCTGAAGACCCAGGAGGACCTGCTCGGCCTCCTGTTCGACGGCCTCAAGCCGGCGATGCGCTTCCGCACCGACTACGTCCTGCGCCCGGGCGAGCGGTTCGTCACGATCCGCACGACGCTCCTCCTGCCGGACGAGGTGCTCGGGTGCCCGAGCGTCGCCTCGTGCGCGCTCGAGTGCGAGGACGGCCTCGCGGCGGGCGGCGACGGCTGCCCCGCGTGCGCCTGCGGGGAGCCGCTCTCGCTCGACAACTACGCGGGACCCTCGGACATCTTCAGGGGCATCCTTGGCGACGAGCGGAACGGAGATCCCGAGCGCAAGGGCGGGATCGTCGCCGGCGATTTCGTCTTCTTCGGCAACCAGAACGACATCTTCGGCCCCGGCATGGGCTTCGACGAGGAGAAGGCGGTGTTCGACGCCCTCTTCGCCGGCCGGGACACGTTCCAGCAGCCGCTCGGCTTCGACTTCGTCGCCGCGGCGGGCGGCGACGTCAGCTACGGCTATTTCACGAAGGCGACGGAGGGCGGCCCGCCTTCCACGGTCAACGTCCCCGTCTTCACGAGCGCGGCGACGGCCTTCCTGAGCGCCGGGCGGAGCTGCCTCGCGGCGGGTTCCGACGACGAGGCGTGCGACAGGAAGCGGTCGTTCACCTACGAGCGCTACTTCGCCGTGGGCGAGGGCGACGTCGCGAGCGTCGCCGAGGTGGTCTACGGCGCCCGGGGCACGCCGACCGGATCGCTCGAGGGCGCCGTGCGGTGGCGGTCGACGGGCGCGCCCGTGCCGAACGCGCGGGTCCACGTCTTCCGCGACCCCGACCCGGGCGCCGCCTTCGCGAGCGTCGACGCGCTCGTCGAGGCGAACCTCGCGCGCTCGGGGGACGTGGGGCTGCTCAGCTCCATCGACGCCGACCTCGGGCTCGATCCGGTGGAGGACGGTGACTTCCACGCGCGGCTCGCGCCCGGCGGCTACCTGCTCGTCGCCGAGAACCCCGAGGGCACCGCCGTGTCGGCGCCGATCCGCGTGGCGCTCGGCGCCGGGGCCACGGTCTCGGTGGCGGCGGAGCTGCCGAGCCCCGCGCGGATCGCGTACCGGGTGGTCGACGAGGGCGGCCGGCTCGCGCCAGCCAAGCTGACGTTCGTCGCGCTCGACGCCGCGGGGCTGCCGCTCGAGGGCGACGGCACGAGGCGGGTCTACCTCGGCCACGGCCGCCTCGGCAGCGGCGTCCGGCAGATCGAGCGATCGGCGACGGGCGAGGGCGCTGTCGAGATCGAGCCCGGGCGCTACCGCGTCCTCGCCACGCGCGGGCCCGAGTTCGGCCGGTTCGAGATCCCCGACCTCGAGGTGCGCGCCGGGGAGGTCCGGCGGATCGAGGCGGTCGTGCCGCGCGAGGTCGACTCGACGGGCTGGATGTCGATCGACATGCACCTGCACCAGCGCCCGAGCTTCGACAGCGGCCTGCCGCTCGAGGAGCGGGTGACCTCGGCGGTCGTCGAGGGTCTCGACGTCGCGGTGACCACCGACCACGACGTGCACACGGATCTCGCGCCCGCGGTGAGGCAGCTGGGGCTCGAGCCGCACCTGAAGACGGCGGTCGGCGCCGAGGTCTCGACGCTCGAGCTCGGGCACTTCATCGGCTTCCCGCTCCGCTACGACGAGCTCGACGTGCCGGATCACGGCGCCTTCGACTGGGTCTGCCGCGCGGGCGGGGACGTGATCGACGGGGTGCGCGCCACGGCGGCGGAGGGCGAGGACGCGCTCGTGATCGTCGCTCATCCGCGCGACGGGTTCATCGGGTACATCGACCAGCTCGGCGTCGACCCCTTCACGCTGCGCCGGTCGATCCCGACGCTCGAGGCGAGCAACCCGCTGTTCCAGGCGGGCAGCTGCGATTTCGACGCGATGGAGGTCTTCAACGGGAAGCGGCTCGATCTGCTCCGGACCCCCACCGTGCAGGAGGTCGTCGATTTCAACCGGTGCCTGTCCCGGATCGACGCCGCGAACGACGAGGCGTCGCTCCGCGCGGCGTGCGCCGAGCTCCCTTTCGGCCTGCCGGCGTGCAAGCCTGGCGAGCGGTACGCGGCGTGCCAGCAGCGCGCCCGCTCGGCGCTCGCCTGGAGCGTGACCAAGCGGATCCTGACGAGGACACCCGAGGAGCAGGACGCCGTCTGGGACTTCGACAGGACCGCGGCCGACGGGGAGGCGCTCTGCCTTGGAGGTGAGGGCGGCGCGGTCCCGCCGGAGGACGCGGATCGGCCGTGCACCTTCCACGCGGGCCAGGTCGACGACCTGTTCCGCTACCTCGACCACGGCTTCTCGCCGACGCAGGTGGGGAGCAGCGACAGCCACGGCGCCTCGCTGGAGCCCGGCTTCCCGCGCACCTATTTCCGCTCGCGGACCGACCAGCCGGCGGCGCTCGATCTCGAGGAGGCGACCGGGGCGCTCCGCGCGGGCAGCGCGTTCGCGACCTACGGGCCATTCCTCCGCGCGAGCGTGGGCGGCGCGACGTTCGGCGGCGTGGCGCGCGCCCCGGGCGACACGGTGCCGCTCGACCTGCGGATCGAGACGGCGAGCTGGTTCGGCGTGGATCGCGTCGAGGTCTACGTGAGCGGCCGCCTTGTCCGGGTGCTCGAGCCGCCTTCGGGGCCGTCGGCGATCGTGGACGTCGACGAGCGGCTCGAGTTGCCGGCGCCGCCGTCGGACGGCTGGGTCGTCGTGGTGGCGATGGGCCTGCGCGACGAGAACCTCCTCACGCCGGTCGCGCTGCCGGTGTCGTTCGGCGAGCTCCAGCTGCCCCGGGTCGCGAGCCTCGCGTTCACGCAGGTCGAGGCGCTCTCCCGGTTCTTCACGGCGTCGCCGCCGGTCCCCGACTGGTACCCGGTGGTGCCCTACGCGGTCACGAACCCCATCTTCCTCGATCGCGACGGCAACGGCGCCTACGACGCCCCGCGCGGCCCGCCCCCGTTCTGCGCGAGGCCGTGCGACCCGGCCGTGCTCGATCCGTCGCAGTGCCCGGAAGGGCAGCAGTGCCTGGTGAACGAGCGCGTCTGCGGGATCTTCGTGCTGGGCCGCTGCGAGGGCAAGCAGGCGTCGCCGTAGCGCCCAAACGATGGCCGCGCGCGCGCGGCCCGCGCGCAGACCTCACCAACGGGCGGGGGCGACGGCGGAGCGCGCCGCCCGCTCATCCGTGGGGTCGTGCGGTCCGGGGCGGCGTGATCGCGTGGGCGACGGCGCTCTGGAGCGTCGAGCGGGTGATGATGCCGCGGAGGTCGATCCCGCCCTGCGTGAGCGCCCGGGCGACCTCCGGCTGCATCCCGGTCAAGATCGCCTGCGCGCCGAGCAGCCGCAGCGCCGAGGCGGTGCGGATCAGCGAGTCGGCGACCCCGGCGTCGACGTGCTTCAGGCCGGTGATGTCGATGATCACGGTGGACGGGTTGTGGCGCTCCACGCCGGCGAGGGTCGCCTCCAGCACCTGCGCGGCGCGCGCCGCGTCCATCGTCCCGATGAGCGGCATGACAAGGACGCGATCGGTGATCGGGATGATGGGCGTCGCCATCTCCGAGAGGCGCAGCCGCTGCACCCCGATGATCTCCTCCTGGAGCGCCGCCCGGGCCTGCTCGGCGCGCTCGCGCTCGCGGAGCTCCTCGAGCAAGAGCTCGTTGGCCCGGTTCAGCTCGTCTGCCTTCTGCGACAGGCGCTCGTTGACCGAGAACAGCTCCTCGGTGCGCCGCTGCACCTCGCTCTCGAGCCGATCGTTCATGGCGCGGTGCCTGTCGGACACCTCCTGCAGCCGGCCGTAGAGCTGCGCGTTCTCGAGCGCCGCCGCGACCTGCGCGCCCAGGAGGCGGAGCAGCTCGGTCTGCTCCGGGGTGAAGGCGCCGCTCGCGAGCGCGTTCTCCACGTACAGCACGCCCGTGAGCCGGTTCTGGTGGACGAGCGGGAGGCCCATCACCGACCTCGGCCGGTGCGCGGCGAGGTAGGGATCCGCCGCGAAGCGAGGGCTCGCCGCGGCGTCGTCCAGGATGAGCAGCTCTCGCGTCCGCGCCACGTAGTGGACCACGCTGACCGGCAGGGCCGACGACTCCTCCAGCGGACGCCGGAGCTCCACCTCGACCGACTCCGGATCCATGGTGACGGACGCCTCGATGAACAATCGCTCCTCGCGCGCGAGCACCAGGAAGCCGCGCTGTCCGCCGGCGCTCGCGAGGACGGCGCGCATCACGCGGTCGAGCGCCTTCCCGAGCACGAGCTCGCTGGAGATCGCCTGCGTCGTCTGCAGCACCGCCGCGACGTCGGCGAGCTTGTGGAGGAGCGGGTGGCTCACCGACAGGGAGCTCGTCCTCGCGGCGGCCTTCTCGTGCTCCGCCGCGGGCCCTCGTGCGATGGGGAGCGGGTCGAGCCCGTGCTGCCGGGCGAGCTCCGCGGCCTTCCGCTCTGCCCCCCACTGCCGGTAGGCGTGCATCGCCGCGTCCAGGTAGAGCGCGGCGATGCGCCGCCGGCCCTTGCGAGCGTAGTAGAGGCCCGAAAGCTCCGACGCGAGCGCCTCGTACTGCACGAACTCGCTCTGGCGGGCGGCGTCGATGGCGTCGTCGTAGAGCCCCATCGCCTCGACGTCGCGGCCGGAGGCGCGCGCCGCCTCGGCCAGGACCAGGACGTGTTTCACGCGGAAGTTGTCGGGGCAATGGCGCGCCCAGAGCTCGAGCTTCTCGAGCGACGCGGAGAGCGCCCCGGCGTGCCGCTCGCGCTCGCGCGCGTCGCGCTCGCCGAGCGCGACCAGCGTGAGCGCGAGATAGAAGTGGTAGGTCGCCTCGATCGGCATCGCCATGACGGCCCCGAGCACCGGGCGCGCCGCCTCCGCGGCGGCGAGCGCCTCCTCGAGGCGGCCGTGGGAATAGAGGAGGATGAGCCGGATGATGTGGTAAAAGGCGATACCGCACCCGAAGCTCGCCCGGGTGAGCGCGGCCAGGCACGCTTCTTCCGAGAATTCGGCAAAGCCCTCCTCGCTCAGCGAGGCGTCGGCCGCCGTGAGCCCCTTCAGGCTGCGCAGGAACTGCTGCTCCAGCCGGATCGTCTCGAGGACGGCGTGATTGCCTGTCTTGCGCGCGAACGACGCGAAGCGCTCGGCGACGCGGTCGACCTCCGCCAGCGGATCGCCCTTCTCGTAGACCTGCCAGACGGTCTCGAAGGCCAGGTAGCTCGCGTACACCAGGTCGCCGGCCTCGATGCACGCGAGGAACGCCCGCTCCAGGATGGGGAGATCGTTCCGGATGTGCTGGACCCAGAAGTTGATGTGATCGCCGTGGAGGTGCAGCAGCGTCCCCCGCAGCGCGACGTCCCCGAGCTTCTCGTTCAGCCGGATCGACATCTCCGAGAAGCGGAATCCCGACGGGATATCGCCGAACGCCGCGACGAGCATGAGCCCATACACGCTGTAGCCGAAGCACGACGCCTCGGTGTTGCCGTGCCGCAGCGACAGGTTCAGCATCTTCAGCGCGATGAGCGGGAACACGCCCGGCCGCCCGATGTACGCGCACGGAGCGCAGTCGGCGAGCAGGTTGATGACCGCGCGGATCTGCTCGTCGGCGAGCAGCGGCGCGTGCAGGATGTCCTCGATGCTCCTGCCCGCCATGCTCTCCGGGATCTGCGCGACCTCGGCGGCGACGGCGGCGCCGATCTCCTCGCTCGCCCCGGGGATCTCGACGCCGAACAGGCGCAGCGCCTCCTGTCCGACGGTGACGCCCTCGTCGTAGCGGCCGGCGACCTGATAGAGCTTCATCCGCAGGCTCTGGACCCGCGCCCGATCGAGGTCCGACGCCGCCACCTCGAGCAGCCGCTGGAACAGCGCCTCGGCCTCGGTGAAGCGGCCGCACAGGTACTCGCACTCGGCCGCCTCCAGCGTGAGCGCCCAGCGCAGCGCGTGATCCCCCGAGGCGCCGTCGTCTCCGAGCGCGCTCCGCCCGGCGCTGAAGTACTCCGCCGCGGCCCCGTACGCGGTCGAGCCCTTGGCCTTCCTCCCGGCGCGCAGGTTCAGGCGCGCGAGCAGATCGCGCTCGCCGGGATCGGCGATGAGGGCGGCGCCATCGTTGAGATGATTCACCGTGTCGAACAGCCGCTCTTCCTGCGGCTCCCCGCGCTGGCTGGCCAGCATCAGGCGGCCGACGCGCAGGTGGGCGGCGCACCTGTGCTCGTCCGCGATGAGGGCATAGGCCGCCTGCTGGACGCGATCGTGCAAGAACTGGTAGGAGACGGCGAGCGACGCGTCGGTCGCGGGCTCGCCGTGGGAGGGGTCTTCCGGGTGAACGAGCCGGTAGTCGGCGTCGATGGGGAGCAGGACCCCTTCCTGCATGGCCGCCCAGAGATCCTGCGCCGCCTGCGCGGCCGGCAGCTCGGAGATCGTCGCGAGCGTGCGCAGGTCGAACCGGTGCCCGATGCACGCGGCGAGCGTCAGGGCGCGCTGGGTGGGCGGCGCGAGCCTCTGCAGCTTGGCGATCATGAAGTCGGCGACGTTGTCCGTCACGGCCCGCGACTCGATGGCTGCGAGATCCCATGTCCATCTGCCGGTCTCCGGATCGCAGAGGAGGAGCCCGTCGTCGCCCAGCATGCGCAGGAACTGCCCCATGAAGAACGGGTTGCCCAGCGTCTTGTCGTGGATGAGCTCGGAGAGCTGGGCGACGTCCTGCGCCGCGCGTCCGAGGGCGTCCGAGGCGAGCGCCGTCACGTCGTCCTGCGAGAGCGGGGCGAGGGGGATGTCGGTCACGGCCGCGCTCGCGGCGCGGACGGCGTCGAGGGTGATGACGAGCGGGTGCGCCGGGCTCACCTCGTTGTCGCGGTAGGCCCCGACGACCAGGAGATGGCGTGTGTCGGCGTCGGTGAGCAGGAGCCTGAGCAGCCGGAGCGACGCCGGGTCCGCCCACTGGAGGTCATCGAGGAACAGGACGAGCGGGTGTGACGGCGCGGCGAACACGCCAAGGAAGCTCCGGAACACCATGTCGAAGCGGTTCTGCGACTCGGAGGGGCCGAGCGCCGCGACAGCGGGCGCCTCGCCGACGATGAGCGCGAGCTCGGGGATGAGGTCGACGAGGAGCCCGGCGTTCGGGCCGAGCGCCGCGCCGAGCTCCGCTCTCCAGTGGGCCAGCGCGTCTGTCCGCTCGGAGAGGAGCTGCTGCACGAGCCCCCTGAACGCCTGGACGACCGAGGCGCAGGGCACGCCGCGGTTCAGCTGATCGAACTTGCCGTGGGCGAAGTGGCCGCCGACCCTGGCGATGGCCTTGTAGGTCTCGTGGACCAGCGCGCTCTTGCCGACGCCGGAGTAGCCGGAGACGAGCACGAGCTCCGCGGCGCCCGCGCGGGCCCGCTCGAAGGCGGTGAGGAGCCGGTCCCGCTCCGCGTCCCGGCCGTAGATCTTCTGCGGGACGCGCAGCTCGTGGCTGCGATCGCGCTGGCCGACGGGGAAGGGGTGGACCTGGCCTGTCTGCTCGAGGGAGCGCAGGCACTCCGCGAGGTCTGCCTTGACGCCGTACGCGCTCTGGTAGCGGTCCTCGGGCGCCTTGGCGAGGAGCTTCATGACGATCTCGGAGACCGGCCGGGGGACATCCCCGCGGAGCTCGTGCGGCGGGGCGGGCTGCCGCGCGATGTGGCTGTAGAGGACGTCCACCGGATCGCCGTCCGGGAACGGCAGGGCTCCGGTCAGCATTTCATACAGCGTGACACCGAACGAGTAGAGGTCGGCGCGGTAGTCGATGCCCCTGTTCATGCGCCCTGTCTGCTCGGGCGACATGTACGCGAGCGTGCCTTGCAGGGTGGACACCGAGGTCGACTGTTGCAACTCCTGCTTGAGCCGCGACGAGGCGCCGAAGTCGATGAGCGTGGCGCGGCGCATGTCCGAGCTGACGATGATGTTGCTGGGATTGATGTCCTTGTGCGTGACGTGACAGCGGTGCACGGCGCCGATGGCGTCGGCGATGGCCGTCGAGAGCGAAAGCGCCGCGCGGAGATCCAGCCGGCGATCGTCGAGGATCGCCCTCAGGGTCGTGCCCTCGACCGCCTCCGTGACGAGGGCGAGGCCGCCGCGCGTCCTCTCGAGCGAGCACACCCTCACCACGGACTCGAGATCCAGATCGCGCAGGAGGCTGAACTCGTGCCGCAACAGGGCGAGATCGCGGACGCTCGGGTGCTCCCCCTTCAGCGTCTTGATGACGACCGGCCGCTGATCCGCGGCGCGGCGGGCACGGTAAACGTGGGTCTTGCCGCCCTCATGGATCAGCTGCTCGACGACGTGTCCTGGCAGATCGAACGGTGCTGTGGTGGTCATTACGTGCTTGCGCTCCACCTCGTGATGGCCTCGCCCGCACGTCCCGTGCGGCCGGGTACGTCCGGGGAGGAACAGTATAGAATGGGCCTCTGCGGGTTCACTCAACAAAGGCGGGGGGCGCGACGTGTGCTGTGTCACGATTCAACGTCGCGTTGCCTGTCGTTGTGTGTGGTGCGGAGTACTCGACGCCAATCGCCCAGGTTCGTTCCTGGGTGCGGGTGAGGTATTTCCGCGCCTACGGTGTGCGCGCGAGGCAGGACCCGCCTGGCGACGCGGCGCTAGGGTGGCTGCACGACCGCGAGGAGCCCGCTCGGCTGCGACGCCAGATCGAGCGTCGGATCGACGAGGTCGCGGAGGGGACCTCCGTTCAGCGACGCGACGACCTTGGCCGTGACGATGGGCCGCACCCCGAAGTCGTCCCGCCAGCGATCGGCCACGTGGTGCGCGAAGTCGACGAGCATGTCGGGCCGCGCGCACATCTCCCCGAGCTGGCGGCTCGTGAGCCACTCCTCGACGTCGAGCGGCTCGCGCACGCCGGTCCTCGGATCCAGCACGTGAATCCCGAGCTCGCTCACATTCTTGTCACGCAGCTTCATGCGCCACGAGAAGCGGTGTCCGGCCTCGTTCCAGGCGACGTCGCCCGGATAGACCCAGTGACGGAGCGGCACCACGAGGTGGAACAGGAGATACCCGTGGAGCAGCGCGAGCGGCAGCGCGCTCCGCTGCGGCGCGGCGGGCGAGGGGGCGCGGGCGTCGTCGCCGGGGGCGTCCGCGCCCTTGAACAGGAAGGGCAGGCGCCGCCTCGGCCACGAGGGATCGCCGAACAGCGCGAGCGAGGCGATCATCGCGTAGGGGAAGATCCCGATATTGAACAGGAGGGCGTTGGAGAAGTTGAACGCCACGGCGAGCGCCGCGCCGATCGGGAAGGCGCGCCGCGAGAAGAGCAGGAAGCCCATCGAGAGGTCGATGAAGAGCCCGGCATACGAGAGCGCGAGCCCCGCTGTCGGCGAGGCAAGGAGCGGCCCGACGAGGGGCGCGTCGCCGTGCTCGGCGAGCCACATCGTGAGCGGCTGTCCCCGGAGCCAGTCGCCGTTCAGCTTCGCGATGCCGCCGTAGAAGTAGACGATGGCGATCTGGGCCTTCAGGGCGAAGAGATAGAGGCGCGGCACGGTCTCCGCCGGCGCGCCGGGCGCCGCCCCGGCGGGCGAGGCGCGCCGCGCGCGGAGGCGATCCAGCGAGAGCGCGCGGTGCGCCGGGGCGGCGGCGAGCAAGAGGCCGAGGAGGCAGAGGAGATAGAGGTGGTTGAGGTATTGTGCCTTGTCGAGGAGGAAGACATACGTGAGCGCGGCGCAGAGGAGCGCGGCGCTCACCCGGTAGAAGAGCCCGACGGCGCAGAGCAGCGCGAGGACGAAGAGGGCGCCGAAATGCCAGTACATCCCAGTCCCGCCCCACGGGCGGACGAAGGGGACGAAGCTGAAGAAGAAGCCGGGCTCGATGTAATAGCGGTAGATCCGATCGTGGAGGGCGTACCGGACGACCTCCCACGCGATCAGGGCGCCATAGCCGGCGCGGAAGACGGCGAGCGAGGCGGCGTCGACCTCGGCGGTGAGGTAGGCCGCCCAGCGCCGCGCGAGGTCACTTCCAGTGCCCGTGCGCGTGCCCGTGCTTGTGGTGCTTGTGTTTGCCCTTGTGCTTGCCGTGCACGTGGATGTGGACCGGTCGGCCGTCGTCATCGTCGTCGTCGTCATCGTGGACCACCACCACGCCAGGAGCCCTGTTGACCTTCACATCCACGTTCCACGCCGTCGCCACCACGACGTTCACGGCCGGCGCGCTCGGGCCGACGACGACGTGCACGCCGGGGCGGTAGCCGACGAGCACCACGTCGGCGTGCGTCGGGTGCGCCACGACGACGGTGAGCTTCACCGGGTTGACCTTCGCCGCGACCTTGCCGACGCAGTAGAGGCCGCCCGGGCCGGGGGTGAGCACGACGAGCTCGGAGCCCTGTCCCACGAAGCCGAGCTTGATCTTGCGGTCGCCGACGGGGACCGGCTTCAGGTCCGCGTCGAGGACGTAGACCCTGACCTGACCGGAGGCCTTGTCCGCGACGACCTCGATCGTGTCGTCGCCGACCACCTGGATCACCCCGCCGTTCGGGCCCGTCTTGCCGGGGGGAATGGGCCTCTTCTCGGCCTTTCTCGCGCCCTCGACGATGACCTTCGTGCCCCCTGAGGGCACGTGGAGCGTGCCATTCCACGGCTTCCCGGAGACGATGATGTTGTACTTCACCTCGGTGAGATCGGCCTCGAGCTTGGGCCCGGTCGCGACGAGGAGCCCTGTCTTCGCGTCGAGCGCGAGCGGGGCCTGCGCGTCGCCGTTCGGCCCTTTCCAGGTGAGCGTGCCGCTCACGTCCTTGTCGACGGGTTTGCCGTCAGGCGCCTTCACGATCGCCTTCACTGTGCCATCGGCCGCGAAATCCCACCCGACCGAGCCGCCTTCGTGCTCCTCGATCAACGGATCTTCGATCGCCACGGGGACCGCCTGGACCGACTCCTCGGTCACGCTGGCCTCGGCGGTGGTCTTGCACCCTGCCGCGAAGGGGCTGCCGGCGATCAAGGTGGTCAGGGCCACCACGGAAAGGATGCTCTTGGCTTGCATCAAAGCCTCCAAGCGCAGGAGGCTACCCCAACCGCCGAGCCGCGTCTTGACGAACCGCCTCGCGCTGCGGCGAAGGGGGTCATGGGCGACGACATTGGAGGTGCGGTGACCACTTCGCCCGTGATCGTCGCTCGTGCGTGTCTCCGGCGTGAGCTCGTAGGGTTCGAAGAAGCCTTGTGCGGAGTGCCTGGTGGGATTGACGAGCGATGTGGATGCTCTGGGCATATCGCCGAGCGCGGTAGCGGGCGCGGTGGATGTCTGTGGCAGCTTGCCAGGCGCGAGCGTGCGTGGTGTTGCGGGGATGCCTGTGGCGGCTCGCCGGCCGCCGTCACGCGCCTCTGGAGGCTCGTCGGCGTCTTCGCGCCTGGGCTTCCCCCCAGCGCCTCTTCGGGCTAGCGTCCCGGACGAGCCCGTCCTGCCATGTCCCAGCGCGTCTATGTCGGCCTTGTCGGCTACGGCCTCGCCGGCGCCGTTTTCCACGCCCCGCTGATCCGGTCCGTCCCTCGGCTGCGCCTCGCCGCCATCGCGACCCGCCGGGAGGGCCAGGTCATGGCCGACCACTCGGGCGTCGCCGTGCATCCGACGCCCGAGGTGCTGATCGCCGAGCCGGGGATCGACCTCGTGGTCATCGCCTCGCCCAACGAGACCCACTTCCCGCTCGCGCGCGCCGCGCTCGAGGCGGGCAAGCACGTGGTCGTCGACAAGCCGTTCACGATCACGAGCGCCGAGGCTGACGAGCTCATCGCGCTGGCCGCGCGCCGGGGCCGGCTCCTCTCGGTCTTCCAGAACCGCCGCTGGGACGCGGACTTCCGCACCGTGCGCAGCTGCATCGAGCAGGGCCTGCTCGGCGAGGTGGCCTCGTACGAGGCGCACTTCGACCGGTTCCGCCCCGCCATCAAGCAGGGCTGGCGAGAGCAGGCGGCGCCGGGCTCGGGGATCCTGTACGACCTCGGCGCGCACCTGATCGACCAGGTGCTCGTGCTCTTCGGCCCGCCGCGCGCGGTGACCGCCGACGTCCTCGCGCAGCGATCCGGGGCGCGCACGGTGGACTATTTCCACCTCACGCTCGACTACGGCAAGCGCCGGGTGATCGTGCGCTCCTCGACGCTGGTGCCCGAGCCGGGGCCGCGCTTCGCGGTCCACGGCGACGGCGGGAGCTTCCTCAAGCACGGGATCGACGGCCAGGAGAACGCGCTCAAGGCAGGCACGCGCCCGGGTGTGCCGGAGTGGGGACGGGAGGATCCGCGCTGGTTCGGCACGCTCGTCACGGCGAGCGGCGAGCGCCGCGTCATCGAGAGCCTGCCCGGCGCCTACGAGGCCTATTACGAGGGCATCGCGGCGGCGATCCTCGACGGCGCCCCGCCGCCGGTGCGCGCCGAGGAGGCGCGCGACGTGATCCGCGTCATCGAGGCCGCGATGAAGAGCGCGGCCGAGCGGCGGACGATATCGCTGGGGGCGTGATCAACGCTGCGCAGGAAGACCGCTGCTTGCGTTGAGAAGCGGTTGAAGAGCGCATGTTCACGCGACTTCCGTCGCCTCGTACCGAGGGTGCTTATCGTTCGGTGGGAATGCGCCGATATTCGAGGTGCGTCACCAACGACAGCGGTAGGCCCGGAGGATAGGCCGATGTCCGAGGTGGGTTAAAAAGGGACGGCGGTAGGCCCGGGGCGAGGGAGCTCGTTGGGCGGGGTGGGGGATGGGCCGATGTCTGAGGTGGGTTAAAAAGGGACGGCGGTAGGCCCGGGGCGAGGGAGCTCGTTGGGCGGGGTGGGGGATGGGCCGATGTCTGAGCCCGAGGCACCTCTCCTCCGGCGAAGCCGGAGGAGAGGTGCCTCGGGCGAGTTCGGCGGGGCCCCCACCCCGCCCAACGAGCTCCCTCGCCCCGGGCCGGGCAATCAGATCAGCGCGCCGCCGCCATCGCGGCCTGCATCGCGACGCCCATCTCGGCCGGCGTGGCGGCCACCTTGGCCCCCGCCGCCTCGAGCGCCGCGATCTTCTCGGCCGCCGTGCCCTCGCCGCCCGCGATGATCGCGCCGGCGTGGCCCATGCGCTTGCCCGGAGGCGCCGCGCGGCCGGCGATGAACGCCGCCACCGGCTTCTTCATGTTCTGCTTGATCCACGCCGCCGCGCGCTGCTCGGCCGTCCCACCGATCTCGCCGATCAGCACCACGCCGTGGGTGTCGGGATCCTGGTTGAAGAGCTCGAGCACGTCGATGAAGTCCATGCCGCCGACCGGATCGCCGCCGATGCCCACGCAGCTCGACTGCCCGATGCCGAGGGCGCTCAGCTGGCCGACCGCCTCGTAGGTCAGCGTGCCCGAGCGGGAGAGGACGCCGATGTGGCCCTTCTTGTGGATGTGGCCCGGCATGATCCCGATCTTGCACTCTCCCGGCGTGATCACGCCGGGACAGTTCGGCCCGATGAGCCGCGCCGGCTTCCCCTCGAGGAAGCGACGGACGCGGATCATGTCGAGCACCGGCACGCCGTCCGTGATGCAGATGACGAGCTTGCAACCCGCATCGACGGCCTCGGTGATCGCGTCGGCCGCGCCGACCGGCGGCACGAAGATGCACGAGACCTCGGCGCCCTCGTTGCGCACGGCCTGCTCGACCGTGTCGAAGATCGGCACCTTGTCTTCGAATCGCTGGCCGCCCCGGCCCGGCGTCACGCCGGCGACGACCTTCGTCCCGTACTCGATGCAGGCGCGGGCGTGCTGCGACCCGTAGGCGCCCGTGATGCCCTGGAAGACGACCCGCGTGTCCTTGTTGACGAGGATGCTCATCGCTTGATTACTCTACCTTCAACGTGGACAGGAGCTCGGCCACCGCCGCTGGCTCGCTGCTCAACTGGGTTCGAGGCTCGGTGCTCGCGGGCGCCCTAGGCGCCGGCCTTGCCGCCGCGCGTGGCGGCCACGATCTTCTGCGCGCCGTCGGCCATGGAGCTCGCCGACTGGATGGTCAGGCCGCTCTCGTCGAGCAGCTTGCGGCCGGCCTCGACGTTCGTACCCTCGAGGCGCACCACGAGAGGCACCTTGAGCCCGAGCTCCTTCGCCGCGGCGATGACCCCGGCCGCGACGACGTCGCAGCGCATGATGCCGCCGAAGATGTTCACGAAGATGCCGCGGACCCGCTCGCTCCGGAGGATGATCTGGAACGCGGTCTTCACCTGCTCCTGCGAGGCGCCGCCGCCGACGTCCAGGAAGTTCGCCGGCTTTCCGCCGTAATGGAGGATGATATCCATCGTCGCCATCGCGAGCCCGGCGCCGTTCACGAGGCAGCCGATGTCGCCGTCGAGCGACACGTAGGACAGCCCGGCCCGCTTCGCCTGCAGCTCGACCGGATCCTCCTCGTCGACGTCGCGCATCCCGTTCCAGTCGGCGTGCCGGAACTCGGCGTTGTCGTCGAAGCTCACCTTCGCGTCGAGCGCGAAGACGTCGCCGGCGCCGGTCACGACGAGCGGGTTGATCTCGAGCAGCGAGCAGTCCTCCGCGGTGAAGCACGCATAGAGCGAGGCCACGAGCTTCAGGAACTGGCGCTGCGTCTCCTTCGCGGTGAGCCCGAGCGCGATCGCGAGCTGCCGCCCCTGGTACGGGGCGAGGCCGAGCACCGGATCGATGAAGAGCTTGTAGATCTTCTCCGGCGTGCTGTGGGCCACCTCCTCGATGTCCATGCCGCCCTCGGTCGAGGCGATCACCGCGACGCGGCGGCGCTCGCGATCGACGAGCATCGCGAAGTAGAGCTCGCGCGCGATGTCGAGGCCCTGCTCGATGTAGAGCCGCCGGACCTTCTGCCCCTCGGGGCCCGTCTGCTTGGTGACGAGCTGCATGCCGAGGATCTTCTCGGCGAGGGCGGTCGCCTCCGCGCTGCCGCCCTTCGCGACCTTGACGCCGCCGCCCTTGCCGCGGCCGCCCGCGTGGATCTGCGCCTTCACGACGACGACCGGGTTGCCTGTCTGGGCGATCAGCCGATCGGCGATCGGCGCCACCTCACTCGCCTGGAAAGCGGGCTCCCCTTTCGGTACCGGCACTCCGTAGCGAGCGAAGAGCTGCTTGCCTTGATACTCGTGGATTTTCATGAGAGGGGCCGCCACCCTATCACAAGGCCGCGCCCGCGCGAGACTCGAAAAACAGGGTCGACGGACGTCAGTGTGCCCGGTGGCGTGGCTGCCTTGCCTGCCTTGCCTGCCCGCGCGAGTCACGTGTTACGTTTTGTTACGTTCCGGCACCTTACGTTTCGAGTGTTTCGCGCCGGCTCATCCCTCCATGGAAAAGTGCGGCGGCGCGGCGCCGATTCCGTCGCCTCACTTGGCGGCGTAGGGCGGCGGCTCAGGCCGGCGGAGCGCCACGAGGGCGAACAGGCCGGGCAGGATGTCGTCCTCGACCCTGGAGACCTTGCCTTCGAGGCTGATCTTGAGCTCATCGAACGGCGCGCAGGTGAGCCCGGCGCTCGCGGAGACGCTCGGCTGAGGCGCGAACAGAAAGGCAGAGAGGGCGCCTCCCGGCTCGTGGAGAGCCTGGACTCGAAAGACCGGATGGATTGCCACCTTCGGGAGGACATTGGCGATGATCTCGCCTCCCACCCAGGGATTCAGCGCGATCGCCCCCGCCTCGTCCGCCGCGCCGACCAGCCCGGCGCTGCCGTCGATCGACACGGACAGCGCCTCGGCCGGGTAGAGCTCCAGCGCGACGACCGCCGAGTAGAAATCGATCGACGGATACAGCGCGACGCCCGACCAGGTCGACCAGAGCGGCTGCATCGTGGTGAGACCGGCGCCGAACGTCGGCGCGTCGAAGTCGAGATCGAAGCCGCCGAAGAGGTTGATCTCGTATCCCTCGCCGAGGACGAGCCCGGGCTCGACGCCGAGCATCCGGCCCGGGACGGTGCTGATCATGGTCGAGGTCGTGGGGAAATAGTTGGTCCAGTTGTCCCAGTCCTCCATGCCAATCGGGTGCGTGACGATGCCCAGCCGGAGGTGGTGATCCTCGCGGCCAATCTGGAGCATCGCCCACTCGGGTGGGCCGATCTTGATCCCCGGCGTCGGCAAGGACCACGTGGGGTAGACGAACGCCGGCAGCCCGAACGCCGGCAGCCCGAGCGGCGCCGTGGTCGCCTGCACGTCGAGATCGAGCCGGAAGTACAGCGAGCCGCTCGCGAGCCGGAGCCCGACCTCGGCCTGCGCGAGCGCGTCGAAGCGGAGGGCCGCGGGCTGCTCGCGGTGCACGCCCGCGACGACGCTGGTCCCCCCTCCCACCCAGGTGTCGATGTCGGCCGGGAGCGCGGCGAGGTGCGGTAGCAGCTGGGCCTCCTCTCTCTCTCTGGGTCTCCGGACGGCGGCTGTCCTCGATCAGCGCGCGGCGACGAGCGCCCCCGCGGCGATCACCGCCCCGCGCCGGCCGTCGCGGCCCGCAGGCGCTCGACCAGCGGGCGGATGACGTCGCTCCGCAGCTTGTAGGACGCGCGGTTCGCGATGAGCTGGGTGCTCACCTCGGTGACCGTCTCGAGCACCTCGAGGCGGTTCTCGCGCAGCGTCGAGCCCGTCTCGACGATATCGACGATGAGGTGGGAGAGCCCGACGAGCGGCGCGAGCTCCACCGAGCCGTGGACGGGGATGATCTCGGCCACCACGCCCTTGCTCGCGAAGTGATCCCCGGCGATCCGCGGGTACTTCGTGGCGACGCGCGGCAGATCGGGCACCTCCGTGTCCTCCGGCCCGGCCACGACGAGGCGGCAGCGGCCGATGCCGAGATCGAGCGGCGTGTAGAGATCGTGGCGGCGCTCGAGGAGCGTGTCACGGCCGGAGACCCCGAGATCGGCGGCGCCGTACTCGACGTAGGTCGGGACGTCGTCCGGCTTCAGGAACACGTACCGGAACGCGCCGTCCGCCGTCGGCCGGACCAGGCGGCGATCGTTCTCCTCGAGGGGCGTGCTGTCGAGGCCCGCGCGCCGCACGAGCGGGATGAGGTCCTTCAGGATCCGCCCCTTGGGGACGGCGATGGTGAGGGGCTTCGTCATCCGTCCCGCCCCGCGACGCGCGCCGTGTCGGCGCCGAGCTGCGCGAGCTTGCGCTCCATGAACTCGTAGCCGCGATCCAGGTGGTAGACGCGCAGCACCTCGGTCTCGCCCTCGGTCGCCACGAGCCCGGCGATGACGAGCGACGCGCTCGCGCGCAGATCGGTGGCCATCACGGTCGCGCCCGACAGCGGCGCGCCGCCGTGCACGTGCGCCGTGTGGCCGTCCACGTCGATGTGCGCCCCCATCCGCGCGAGCTCGGGGACGTGCATGAAGCGGTTCTCGAAGATGGTCTCGACGATGCGCGACGTGCCCTGCGCGAGGCACATCAGGACCATGAACTGCGCCTGCATGTCGGTCGGGAAGCCCGGGTGCGGCGCCGTCGTGACGTCGACGGCGCGCAGCGGCCGCCCCTCGCGGCGGACGCGCACGCAGTCGCCCTCGCGGCCCACCTCGACGCCCGCCTGGCGGAGCTTGGCCGCGACCGCCTCGAGGTCCTCGAGCGGCGCGTTCTCGATCAGCACGTCGCCGCCGGCCGCGGCCGCCGCGACCATGTACGTGCCGGCCTCGATCCGGTCGGAGATGATCGCGTGGTCGAACGGCTCCAGCTCGTCCGCGCCCTCGATGTGGATGACGTCGGTGCCGGCGCCGCTCACGCGCGCGCCCATCTTGTTGAGCACCCGGCCGAGCTCCTCGACCTCGGGCTCGCGCGCGCAGTTGACCAGCGTGGTCCGCCCCTTCGCGAGCGCCGCGGCCATCATCAGGTTCTCGGTGCCGGTCACCGTCGGCAGATCGAACACGACCTCGGCGCCGCGCAGCCGCTTGCACTCCGCGACGATGTAGCCGCGCGACAGCCGGATCGTCGCGCCGAGCGCCTCGAGGCCCTTGAGGTGCTGATCCACCGGGCGCGTCCCGATCTGGCAGCCGCCGGGGAGCGACACCTTGGCGCGGCCGAAGCGCGCGAGCAGCGGGCCGAGGACCATGACGCTCGCGCGCATCTGCTTGACGAGCTCGTAAGGCGCCTCGGGCCGCACGTTGTCGCCGGCGCCGACCTTCACGAGCGGCGGCGCGGTCTCGACGTTGCGCCCGAGGAACCGGAGCAGCGCCGAGGTCGTCTCGATGTCGCGCAGCGCGGGCACGTTGCGGAGCAGGCTCTCCCCGTCGGAGAGCAGCGTCGCGCAGAGGATCGGCAGCGCGGCGTTCTTCGCGCCGCTGATGCGGATCTTGCCGGAGAGCGGCTTCCCGCCCCGGATCCGGATGGAGTCCATGCCCCCGCTATCGCACAACCCGCGGCGGAACGCGATGTTTCGGGGCCCGCGCGCGCGGCGCGCGCCGTGTTTCGCCCCGCGCGGCGCGCCGGCCGTCGCGATCGCCGCCGGCGCACGGCGCGGGGCCGGCCGGCGACGGGGCCCACTTTCCCGTGCGCTTCCCGCGCGCTCGTCTAGTCTCCACCGGCCATGCGACCGAGCGCCATCGCCCTGTCCTCGCTGCTCGCCGCGTCTGTGGCCCCGCTCGCCGCCGCGCAGCCGTCGGCCGATCTCCGCGGGTTCCGCGCCTCGATCGACCCCGGGGCCGGCGTCTACCTCGAGCCCGCCGCGACCCCGGACACGGGCGAGTGGAGCGCGAGCCTCTGGGCCTCGTACGCCTACCGCCCCATCGTGCTCCGCGATCCCGCCTCGGGCGACGTCCGCTTCGACGTCATCCGCCACCAGGTCAGCGCGGATTTCGCGGCCGGCGTGGGCGTCGCGCGGCGCTTGCTCGTCGGGCTCACGCTGCCCGTGGTCCTCCACCAGACCGGCGACGCGCCCAGGTCCGACGCCACGCGGGTGCTCGGCGACACGTGGCTCCCGGCGCAGGCGCTCGGCGATCTCGGCCTCGTCGGCAAGCTCACGCTCGTGCAGCCCACCGGCGGCGATCTCGGCGGGCTCGCGCTCGCGCTGCACGAGCGCTTCACGCTGCCCACGGGGGACGAGGCGTCGTTCGTGGGCGAGGGGGGCGTCACGAGCGAGCTGAGGCTCCTCGCCGAGTACCGCCTGATCGCGCTCGGCGCGCACCTCGCGGCGGGGGTCAAGCTCCGCGCTGGCGAGGCCCGCTTCGGGTGCCAGGCGACCCCGGCCTCCCCCGCGGGCGACGATCCGTGCCCCACGGTGTTCGGCCACGAGCTCCCCTTCGGCCTCGGCCTCTCGTTCCGGCCGCAGATCCTGGGCATCGACCCGGAAGGGCGCACGACGTTCTTCCTGGAGGCGCACGGGCACCTCCCGCTCTCGCCGATCGCGCCGTTCGCGAGCCAGGAGGCGGCCGCGCTCGAGCTCGGCCTCGCCGCGCGCTACGCGCTGGGCGACGTCTCGTTCCTGGCCGGCGTCGAGACGGCGCTGGCCGGCGGCGTCGGCACCACGCCGCTGCGCGCCGTCCTCTCGGTGGCCTGGACCCCGCGCGTCCACGACGCCGACGAGGACGGCGTTCCGGACGACGTCGATCAGTGCGGCGAGCTCGCGGAGGACCGCGACGGCTTCCAGGACGACGACGGGTGCCCCGAAGGGGACAACGACGAAGACGGCGTCTTCGACGACGAGGACCGCTGCCCCACGCAGAAGGAAGACGAGGACGGCGTCGCGGATGAAGACGGGTGCCCTGACCCGTGACGCCGGGCCGTGGACGATCCATGACGACGTGGACCGCATGAGCGACGACGGCTACACGAAGCACGGCGGCGGCCGCCACGAGGGGCCCTCCCGCACCTCGCCGTATCCCCTGAGCCGGCTCTCCGCGCCGCACGAGCTCGTCGACGTGGCGCGGGAGATCCAGCAGGCGGACGCGCTGCTCGGCGCGGTCACCGGCGGCAAGCTCGCGCAGATCGCGCGGCAGATCCGGTCGCTCCAGGAGGAGGCGCGGCGGGTCCTCGAGGCGGCGCAGCGCGACGGCGAGCTCCACCGCGCGGCGTGCAGCTTCAAGAAGCGGCCCGGCCACGTCTACCACCTGTACCGGCGCGGCGACGGCGTCCCCTACCTCTCGATGCTCTCGCCGGAGGAGTGGGGCGGCTCGCCGCCGCACGCGTTCGAGGGCTCGTACCGCCTCGAGGTCGACATGTCGTGGACGCCGGCTGACGAGGCCGAGGCGCACGACGCGGAGGCCGGCGCGCTCGCGCGGCTCACCGGCCGCGGCGCCTGACCGCGGCGCTCGCTCACCCGCCGAGCTGGAGCAGCACCTTCCCGAACGACGCGTTGCTGGCGACGTAAATATGCGCCGCGGCGGCATCGCCGATCGGGAAGACCCGGTCCACGACCGGCCGCACAGCGCGGCTCGCGAGCCAGGGGGAGATGTTGCGCTCGAGCACCTGCGCCGCCGCGATCTTCTCCTCGAGCGGGCGCGAGCGGAGCACGGTGCCGATGAGCTCGACGCGCTTCCGCAGGAGCTCGCGCAGGTCGAGCTCCGCGGACGCGCCGGCCGTCAGCCCGACGAGCGCGATCCGGGCCTTCAGCGCGCACGCCTTGAGGTCCTCGCCGACGTACGCGCCGCCGACGAGCTCGAGGACCACGTCGACCCCCGCGCCTCCGGTCGCCTTCAGCACCTCGCCCGCGAACGTCGCGCCCGACGTCGCGATCCCGGCGTGCAGCCCGAGCTCGCGGCAGCGATCCAGCTTGTCCTGCGTGCGCGACGTCCCGACGACGAAGCACCCGAGCGCGCGGGCGATCTGGAGGCCGGCCGTGCCCACGCCGCTGCCGACTGCGTGCACCAGCGCGCGCTCGCCGGGCGCGAGCCGGGCGCGCGTCACGAGCGCGTCGTAGGCGGTGACGAACGCCTCGGGGACCGCCGCCGCCTCCTCGTCCGTGAGCCCGTCCGGCACCGGCGCGACCTCGCGCTCGTGCGCGACGATCCGCTCGGCGTAGGCGCCGCCCGCGAGGAGGCCGAAGACGCGATCACCCGGCGCGAAGCGGCGCGCGCCCTTCCCCGTGGCCTCGACCACGCCGGCGTACTCGAGCCCCGGCACGTCCTGCGGCGCGCCGGGCGGCGCCGGGTAAAAGCCCAGCCGCTGGAGCAGATCGGCGCGGTTCACCCCGGCGAAGCGGACGGCGACGCGCACGTGCCCGTCGGGCACCTCGGGCGCATCGACCTCGCGCACCTCGAGGACCTCCGGCCCGCCCGGCTCGCGGATGACGACGGCGCGCATCTTCAATGTGCCGCATGGGGCGCTCACGCCCCGTTCATTCTTCCATGGGCGGCGGGAGCACGCTCTTCCGGTAGAAGTATTCCACCTTCTCGGAGTCCGGATCGGCCGGCTCCTTCTCGGGCTCGGCCGGCGCGTTGCCGCCGATCGCCGCCTCGATCTGCACCTGCTCGAGGGCGTCCATCATCGAGGCCGCGCTCGGGAAGCGCTCCTCGCGATCGAGCGCGAGCGCGCGCATCGTCGCGACGTCGAGCGAGTGGGGCACCTCGGGCCGCAGCATGCGCGGGCGGATCGGCTTCACGCGCTGGATCTCGGCGAGCAGGGCGGCGGCCGTCGGCGCCTTGAACGGCAGCTGCCCGGTGAGCATCACGTAGAGCAGCATGCCCACCGAGTAGAGGTCCGCGCGCGCGTCGAGATCGCGGACGCCCTGCGCCTGCTCCGGGGCCATGAACGCGGGCGTGCCGGCGATGGCGTGGCTCCCCGCGGCGGCCATCGACACGAGGATCGACGGCGCCACCCCCGTGTTGAACGCCTCGGCGACGCCGAAATCGAGCACCTTCACGGTGAGCGGGCCGCGGTCGCCGCCGACGAGGCAGATGTTGTCCGGCTTGAGATCGCGGTGGAGGATGCCCTCGGTGTGCGTGACGACGAGCGCGCTGAGCACCTGGACGGCCACGTCCAGCACGACGGGAATGGGCATGGGGCGCTCGCGCGCGAGCCGCTCGGTGATGGTCTCGCCCTCGAGCCGCTCCATCACGAGGTAGGGCGTGCCGTCGTCGAGCACGCCCAGATCGTAGACCTCGACGATGTTCGGATGGCCGAAGCGGCCGGCGACGGCGGCCTCGTTGTGGAAGCGCGCGATGGCCGTCTTGCTCTGAGCGTACTGGCCGCGGAGCGTCTTGATCGCGACCCGGCGCCGCAGGCCGATGTGGATCGCGTCGTAGACCATCCCCATCCCGCCCTTGGCGATGACGCCGAGGATGCGGTAGCGGTCGTGCAGCAGGCGGCCGACGAGCGGCGCTTCCTTCGTCGGCCGCGGCTGATCGGGATCGATATCGGGCGGCAGCGGCCCGTCCACCGGCCACCCCGACTCGCCCCTGCTCGTCGGCGGCACCCGCGTCGAGGAGGGCGGGGCGACGCTCGGCGTGAGCGCCGTGCCGTGCACCGGGCACCTCTCGGTGTCCGACGGGTGCGGCAACCCGCACGCCTGGCATCGGATGAAGTGCTGCGGCGGCATCGGGGACCCGGTCAGAGTACGGGTACATCCGCCCATGCAGCAAGCTCGTTCAGGGAGCGAGCGTCCCGGCTGGGGGGGCACGCCCACAGCGTGTGGTTGGGTAGCCAACCCATGTCATCTTCAGCAGCTGGGTTGGATCGGCTCGCGGCTTACGGTAGGCTGAGCTCAAACGTGCCGCAGCCGGTCCGAAAGCCAACCCGACGAGCGCGAGAGGTACCGCAGCCGGGCGGGTACCAGAATTTGCATCCGAACGTAAGACGAAACGTAAGGCGAAACGTAATCCGGAACGTAAGACGAAGCGTAAGGCGGCACGTCGACCTGAACGTTGACCAGCACGTAAGCGAGTACGTAAACCAGTACGTAAATCGAGCGTAAGTCGAACGTAGATCGAACGTAAATCGAACGTAAATCGAGCGTTGGGCAGCGCGTGACGGGCGCGGGGTACGCTTTCCCCGACTGCCAGCAGTGGGGGCCAGCGGGATGGGAAGGGGAAAGAGACAGAGGCCATGAGCACGGCGGAGAAGCTTTCGGACGGTGCCTCGGCCAGCGGTGAGTCCGATCCGCTGCTGGGAAAGGTCTTGAATCAGAAGTTCAAGATCCACTCCCTCCTCGCGACGGGCGGCATGGGCGTCATCTATCGCGGCGAGCAGATCGCCCTCGAGCGGCAGGTCGCGATCAAGGTCCTGACGCCCACGAACTCATCGAACCAGATCGACCCCAACTTTCATAAGCGCTTCTTCCTCGAGGCGAGCATCCTCGCCAGGCTCCAGCACCCGAACATCGTCACGGTCTTCGACTACGGCCGAGTCGAGAACATGGAGCCCGAGCGGTACTTCATGGCCATGGAGTTCCTCGAGGGCGAGACGCTCTTCCGGCGGCTGCGCAAGGCCGGCCGCCTCTCGGCGCCCGACTCGATGGGCGTCGCCCGGCAGATCGCCCGCGGGCTGCGCGAGGCGCACAAGCACGGCGTGGTGCACCGCGATCTGAAGCCGTCGAACGTCATGCTCGTCCCCGGCGAGGACACAGGAGAGCTCGTCAAGATCCTCGATTTCGGCCTCGTGAAGGTGCTCGCGGACGACTCGGAGGAGCTCACGCAGCAGGGCTCGTTCCTCGGCTCCCCGCGCTTCATGTCGCCGGAGCAGATCTCGCACGGCAAGGTCGATCTGCGGACGGACGTGTACTCGCTGGGCGTGATCCTCTATCAGATGCTCTGCGGGAAGGTCCCGTTCGAGGCGCAGAACTCGGTCCAGATCCTGATCGCCCACCTGCAGCAGCCCGTCCCGCGGATGAAGGAGCGCAACCCCGAGGCCGACGTGCCCGAGCCGCTCGAGGCGTTCGTGCTGCGCTGCCTGTCGAAGGATCCGGACGGCCGACCGGCCAACATGGAGGCCCTCATCCGCGGGCTTGGCGAGTGCGCGCAGGCGATGGGCCTGTCCCCGGCGTTCGGCTCGACGGGCCTCGTGACCATGGACTCCACCGGCACCGGCAGGATGCCGACGCCGATGCCGCCCGTGCGCGTGATGACGGCGATCCCCGCCAGCTCGTCGTCGCCCACGTCGACGTCCGGCGCCACGACCTCGCAGGTGGACGACGCCTCGCTCGGCGCCGCCTCGCGCCCCGCCGACGCGGCGCCGCAGGGCCGGAAGGGCATCGTGCTCGTCGCGGTCGGCGTCCTCGCCGTCGCGGGCATCGGGGTCGCGATGTCGCAGATGCGCTCCAGCGAGCCGCCGCCCGCGCCGGCCGCCGCCGCGCAACCGGAGAAGCCGCAGGTCGCGCCGCCGCCCGCCGACGTCGGGTCGTTCGTGCTGATGGTCGAGTCCATGCCGTCCGGCGCCGAGGTGCTGGAAGACGGCAAGCCGCTCGGGAACACGCCGCTCCAGCTGTCGCTGTCGAACAGCTCCGTGCGCGCCAACCCGCGCCGGTTGACCGTGCGCCACGAGGGGTACGAGCCGTACTCGATCGTCCAGGGCCCCTCCGATCAGTCCGTGCGCCTGGTCGCCACGCTCACGAAGCAGGTCGCGGCGCCGACGAGCACGCCTGCCGCGCCCACGCCGCCCCCGGCCGCCCCGGCGCCTCGCCCGTACTCCGGCCGCCCGGCCGCCAGGCCCGCGCCCGCCCCCGACGCGGCGCCCCCGCCTCCGCCTCCTTCTCCTCGGCCGCTGGATATCCAGATCGAACGATGACCCTCCAGCGCCCCACACACCACATCGTCGTCTCCCCGTCTGTCTTCACCGCGCGGCCGCTCTGGGCGAATGTCCTCGCCGACGTGGAGGCACCTTGTTCCAGGCTTTCCGTCGGCGGGCACCCCGCGCGCGGTGCGCACGGTGACGGTGAAGGAGGCGATGTGCCGCATTCTCCGGAACTTGCGCAAATGTACGCGCACGAACGCGTCCACGGACGTGCGCAGGAGCGCGCGCGCGAACACGCGCACGCTCGCCGGTCCGTGCATCGCGGGGAACGTCAAATCCCGCGGCGAACCCAGCCCGCGCAGATCACCCGAACGATCGATCGAAGATCCCGGTATTCATCCGTTCCCGCCGGCAGTAGACTCCAGGCTCTGCGTCCCGCAGACGCGCTTCCCAGGCCGATTCCAAGCGGGATCCGTTGCTGAGGAGCAAGGAAATGAACCCGCTCGTCCCCGACTTCATCATCCAGCAAGACGCTCTCGGCAACACCGAGGGCAGCTTCACGGGGGCGGTGCTGATGATCGACATCCCCGGCTTCACCGAGCTCACGGAGAAGCTGATGCAGCACGGCCGCGCGGGCGCGGAGACGCTCGCCGGCACGCTCCGGTACTACTTCGACCCGCTCATCGCCGCGGTCCACCACGCCGGGGGCTTCATCACGAACTTCGCGGGCGACGCGTTCACGGCGCTGTTCCAGGACACGCCGGACCGCAAGGTCGCGGAGTACGTGCTCGGCGCGGCGCTCGCGATGCGCGACCTGTTCGCGGAGCACCCCGAGCGCGACACGCCCTTCGGCAGCTTCCCGTTCTCGTTCCGGATGGGGCTCGCGTGGGGCTCGGTCGAGTGGGGCATCGTCCGCATCTCCCCGGAGCGCGCGTACTACCACTTCCACGGGCAGGCGCTCGCCGCGTGCGTCGCGATCGAGCGGCAAGCGCTGAAGGGCGACATCCTCCTCGACCGCGCGCTCTGCGATCGCATCCCGCCCGCGAGCGCGAAGTACCACGGCGAGGGCGTCTACAAGCTCGGCGACGTGCCGGCGCCCAGGATGCCGCAGGTCCCGAGGAACCCGCCGCGCGGCGAGGGCACCGCGTTCGTGGCGAGGGGCGTCGCGGACATGCCCCCGGAGGGCGAGTTCCGCAACGTCACGAGCGTCTTCCTGTCGTTCGAGCAGATCCCGAGCTTCGCGGAGCTCACGCGCCTCCTGCACGAGCTCTCCGAGCTCTACGGCGGCACCTTCACGGGCATCGACGCGGGCGATCTCGGCATCGCCGCGCTGATCCACTTCGGCGCCCCGATCACCCACGAGAACGACAACGATCGCGCGCTCGACTTCGCGCTGGAGCTGAAGAAGCGCGGCCTCCGGCAGATGCGCCTCCGCGCGGGGATCACGCGCGACGTCCGGTACGCCGGCTTCAACGGCGGCACCGAGCGCCACGAGTTCGCGTGCATCGGCCGCGCGACGAACCTCGCCGCGCGCCTCGTCGCGAAGGCCCCCTGGTCGGCGATCTGGGCCGACGAGCAGGTCTTCCGCGCCGGCGAGACGAGCTACCAGTGGACGACGGAGAACATCTTCCGGTTCAAGGGCTTCGATCTGCCCATCCTCGTCTACTCGCTGGAGCGCCGCCGCATCTCGGTCCAGAAGGAGTTCTACGACCTCGGCCTCATCGGCCGCGAGGCGGAGATCGAGCAGCTCGTGCGCTACGTCGGGCCGATCTTCGAGGGCAAGCCGGCCGGGATCACGTACATCGACGGCGAGCCGGGGCTCGGGAAGAGCTACCTCGTGCAGCGCTTCCGCCACCGGTGCGAGGAGCACCAGAGCGACCGGCCCTTCCTGTGGATCGACGCGCGCTGCGACCAGACGCTCCAGAGCTCGCTCAACGCGTTCGAGTTCGCGCTGAAGGAGTACTTCTGGGAGTCCTCCGCGCTCGGCAAGGAAGAGAAGCTCACGAACTTCGACGACGCGTTCGAGTACCTCCTCGAGCGCCTGCCCGAGAGCCAGGCCGCGCTGAAGCGCGAGCTCGATCGCGCGCGCTCGGTGTTCGCCGCGCTCATCGGCATCCGCTGGGAGGACTCGCCGTACGAGCGCCTGCACCCGAAGCTCCGGTACACGAGCACGCTCTCGGCGCTGAGCTTCGTCTTCCTCGCCGAGGCGTCGCTCCAGCCGGTGATCCTGCACCTCGAGGACGCGCACTGGGCCGACGAGGACTCGCTCGAGGCGGTGCGCGTGATCGCGCGCGCGTGCCGGGGGCTGCCCATCGCGATCATCTGCACGACGCGGCGCAAGGACGACGGCACCCCCGTCCGCATCCCGCTCGACCCGGGCATCTCCGAGAACGTGATCGAGCTGAAGCCGCTGCCGCGCGAGCAGCTCCTCGCGCTCGCGGTCCCGTTCTTCGGCGGCCCGATGCCGGACATGCTCGCGACGCTCCTCTGCGAGACGGCCGGCGGCAACCCGTTCTTCGCGCAGGAGATCCTCGCCTACTGGCTCGAGGACGGGCGCTACGGTTCGAGCTCGAGCTCCATCTCGATCTCGAACACGTTCATGCCGCCGAAGAACGTGAACAGCCTGCTCATCTCGCGCCTCGACCGGCTCGACGCGAAGGTGAAGCAGACGATCGTCGCCGCGGCCGTCCTCGGGCGCGAGTTCGACCTGCGCGTGCTCGCGCTGATGCTCCCCGACGCCTCCGTGCTCGAGGAGCACGTGCGCATCGGCGAGGCGCAGTGCATCTGGTCGCAGATGACGGAGCGGCGCTTCCAGTTCAGCAACGCGCTCCTCCGCAACGCGGCGTACGAGATGCAGTCCCGCGCGCGGCTCCAGGAGCTCCACCGGCTCGCGGCCGAGGCGATCGAGAGCCTCTACGGCGATGACCTCGAGGACCAGCTCGTCGCGCTCGGCCGCCACTGGCGCCGCGCGGGCAAGGTGGACCACGCGCGCCGCTACTTCCTCGCGGGCGCCCGCAAGGCGGCGGCGCGCTACGCCCACGAGGAGGCGACCCGCCTCTACCGCGTCTACTTCAAGCTCTCGCCGGAGCCGACGCCCGAGAGCGTCGTCGTGCGCTACGAGTTCGCCCGCGACGTCCTCGAGGCGAGGGGGCGGTACCAGGAGGCGCGGCAGGAGCACATCCGCGTGCTCACCGACGCGCAGAAGCTCGGCGATCGCGGGTCCGAGTCGCTCGGCTTCCTCGGCCTGGGCCGCACGCACTGGGCGATGCAGCAGCCGGACGACGCGCGCACCTACTGGGAAGAGGGGCTGCGCGCCGCGCGCGAGGCGGGCAACCTGCCGGCCGAGGGGCTCACGCTCGCGAGCCTCGGGATGGCCTACGCCGTCCAGGGCCGGTACGACGCCGCCCGCACGCTCTACTCGCGCGCGATCACGGTCGAGCGGCAGATCGGCAACCGGCGCGAGGAGGCGAGGCTCCTCGGCGAGTTCGCGAAGCTGCACCGGCTGAGCGGCCACCTCGGCGAGGCGGAGGCCCTGCAGGAGCAGGCCGCTGCCATCGAGCGTGAGCTGGGGGCCTCTTGAGCCGGTGGGGGACGCTGCGGTGCCCTCCGCCCACGCGAAGGCGGCCCCGCCGTCCGACGTCGTCGCGCGTTCCCTAGATCGCGGTGCAGAGGCCCCGCCGGCCCGCGCGGCGCCGGCGCGCCCCGGCCCTCGCCGCCCTGCGAATTCCGCTGACAATCGATCACGAGGTCTCCCAAGAGCATGACACGACAGGCAACAAAGGAGTCACCTGCGCTGTTGAACGAGGAGCTCCTTGAGAAGGCGAAGCCTTCCAAGCTCATGCCCGCCGTGATCGCCGGAATGGTCTCGGGGACGCTGGTCGTCTCGTTCGATATCTCCCTTGGCGCGCTGATCTTCAACCACGGGCTCGCCGGTTACCTCTCGAGAGGGATCGGCATCATCCTGATCAGCTCCGTCATCGTCGGCGTGATCGTGTCTCTCCTCAGCTCCTACAAGCCGGTGATCGCCGCGCCGCAGGAGGACGCCGCCGTCATTCTCGCCTCGATGGCGGCGGCGATCACGACGGCCATCGCGGACAAGGACCCGACGGCGAGCCCGTTCCCGACGGTCGTGGCCGCCATCGCGATCACCTCGGTCGTCGCAGGCGGCTTCTTCCTGCTGCTCGGCCTCTTACGGCTCGGCATCCTGGTCCGCTTCATCCCGTACCCCGTCGCCGGCGGCTTCATCGCAGGCGCCGGCTGGCTCCTCCTCCAGGGCTCGATCTCGGTGATGTCCGGCCAGCCATCGACGCTCGACATTTTCCCGAGCGTGGTGATGGATCCGGAGCTCCTGAAGCGGGTCCTCCCGGGCCTCGTGTTCGGCGTCCTGCTCCTCCTGGTGCTGCGGCGGTTCTCGTCGCTCCTGCTCCTCCCCGTGCTGCTCGGGGGCTCGATCGTCGTGTTCTACGTCTCGCTGGGCCTCGCCGGCGTCAGCGTGCAGCAGGTGCTCGACAGCGGCTGGCTCCTCGGTCCGTTCCCGACCGCGTCGCTCTGGCCCCCGATCGGCGCTTCGGACCTCGCGAAGGTGGACTGGTCGGTCCTGTTCGGCAGCGCAGGCAACATGGCCGCCGTGATGATCATGGCCGCCATCACGGTGCTGCTCAGCGCGTCAGGCGTCGAGCTCGCGACGGAGCAGGAGATCGATCTCGACCGCGAGCTGCGGGCCACGGGCGTCGCGAACATCGTCACGGGCCTCCTTGGCGGCATGGTCGGCTACCTGTCGCTGGCCGAGTCGTCGATGAGCTACAAGGCCGGCTCGAACAGCCGCATCTCGGGGCTGGTCGCGGCGGCCATCAGCTGCATCGTGCTCTTCGTCGGCGCCGAAGCCATCCTGTACTTCCCGCGCCCCGTCCTCGGGGGCCTGATCGCGTATCTCGGGTTCCACTTCCTCATCAACACGCTCTACGAGGGCTGGTTCCGGCTGCGGCGCATCGAGTACTTCGTCATCGTGGTGATCCTCCTTGTCGTCGCCGTCCGGGGCTTCCTCGTCGGCATCGGCGTTGGGCTCGGCGTCTCGTTCATCCTCTTCGCGCTCAGCTACAGCCGCATCGAGGTGGTGCGCAACGCCATCACCGGGGTCCACCTGCGCAGCAACGTCGCTCGCAGCGAGGGCGAGCTGGAGACCCTGACGGCGCGCGGCAAGCAGCTCTACGTGCTCCAGCTCCAAGGGTACATCTTCTTCGGGACGGCGTACAACCTGCTCTCGACCGCCCAGCAGCGCATCCAGAGCGACGAGGACGAGAGGCCGCGTTACCTGCTGCTCGACTTCCTCCACGTCAACGGCATCGACTCGTCCGCCATCGCGAGCTTCCTCCGGCTCCGCAGGCTCGCCAAGTCGAACGGCGTCAAGCTCATCTTCACGGCGGTGCGTGAGGACATCCGCAATCACCTCGAGCGGGGTGAGGTCTTCCTGGCCGAAGGCGACGAGGTCTCCCTGCTCTACCCGGATATCGATCGAGGTCTCGAGGCGTGTGAGAAGGAGATCATCGCAGACGCGCCGCCCAGCATGCTGCCGCCTCCGATGCTGTTCTACGATCTCCAGGATGTGTTCGGCGGTCGCCCGGAAATGCTACGTTTCAAGGACTACCTCGAGCGCGTGGAGCTTCCGGCCGGGTTCGATCTGTTCCGGGCCGGAGATATCTCGAAGGACCTCTACCTCATCGAGAGCGGGGAGCTCACGGCCTGGGCCGAGATCGACGGAAAGAAGGAGAAGCGGCTCCGCACGATGGGGCCTGGGTCGGTCGTGGGCGAGTCCGGGCTCTACATGGGAGAGAAGCGGTCGGCGACGGTCACCGCCAGCCAGAAGTCCACGCTCTACCGGCTCTCGGAGGAGGCGCTGCAGCGAATGACGGCGGAGGCGCCCGAGCTGGCTGCGGCCTTTCACCACTTCGTGGTCACGCTGCTGGCCAAGAGGATCGTGCACGCGACGTCGCCCGTGAAAGCGCTGTTCAACTAGACTCGATCGGTTCAGCCTGGAGCGTTGCGTTCCCGTGGAGACTCGCTTGCAGCATGGTGCGACGGCAGTACGCCTCCCGCCGGTGCGCGCCGCGCGCCGGGGAGCCGGCGCGCCCGCTCTTCAATGCTGCACGCGTGAGCACCTGGCTCCCGCAGATCCGATCGCGCACGAGCATCGAACACAGCCCGCGAGCATTGCCGTCCTGTGTTCCGGTCGCGTCGAAACACGCATTGCCGTGCCGCGCGCCGTTTCACCTTGGGGAGAACAATCTCGTGCAGACGCTACCCCAGATGCGCGTGGATGCGCGGTGGACACACATTTGAATGCAATTTCGACGATCTCTTTCGGATTCAGAGCCACGGAATGTACGATTCGCCTAAGCTTGCGAACAGTCGTGGTTTCGCTCCGAATGAGAAGGCCAGTCGTGTTGCTTACCGCGCAACACATTTTCCTTGACAAGGGGACGCGCGCTTGCAATCCACGGACCATAGGGTTGCGGCCGGGGCTGCCCGGCATCCCGCGCGCGTCCTACCGGTCGATGGGGGCCTCGGTCCGCAGGCGCGCTCCGCCGGCTCTCGCTTCCGGAGATCCCAGAGGCCAGCATCGCGCCAGCGAACACCCGAAGGCCTGTCCGCCTTGAGCAGCTGGAGAAAGGACAACTTATGAAAACTCAACGTCGACCCCTGATGGTATTAGCCATTCTGTTGGGTGTCCTATCGGTCGCCGCCTGCGGCAAAGATAAGGCTCCTTCTGAAGCACGTCCAGAGTCGGGCACCAAGGAAGCTGCGGCTCAGCCCTCCGAGCTCAGCGTCCTCATCTTCCCGAACTACCTGGACGACAAGAGCATCAAGGACTTCGAGACGCAGAACAACGCCCGCCTGCGGCTCACGATCTACGACTCCACCGAGGAGATGGAGAGCAAGCTCGCCTATGCGGGCGCCGACGCGCAGTACGACGTCGTCGTGATGGCGGCGCACGCCAGCGGGCGGCTCGCGCGGCGCGGGCTCATCCGCCCCCTGGATCACGCCCAGCTCCCCAACCTGAAGAACCTCGAGTCGCGGTTCTCGGGCCCGAGCTTCGACGAGGGCAACAAGTACTCTATCCCTTACCAGTGGGGCACCGTCGCGATCATCTACAACAAGAAGAAGATCCCCAACATGGATCCGACGTGGGGCGTGCTCTTCGACGCCCAGAAGACGCCGGGCACGTTCGTGCTGATCGACGAGATGCGGGACATGGTCGGCGCGGCGCTGAAGTACAAGGGATTTTCCAGCAACACGTCGAAGCCTGAAGAGATCCGGGAGGCCGGGCGCATCCTCAAGGAGGCCAAGAGCAACCCGAAGTGCCTCGGCTTCAAGGGCGGCATCGGCGCGACGCAGGACGTGAAGGGCGGCTCCGTCGACATGGCGGTCGTCTGGAACGGGGACGCGCAGAAGGTGGTCTGGGAGGACAAGGATCGCCTCGCCCTCGTCATTCCGAAGGAGGGGTCCGTGATCTGGGTCGACGTGATGACCGTGCCGACCAAGTCGCCCCACCCCGAGCTGGCTCACAAGTTCATCAATTACATGCTGACCCCCGACGGCGGCGCGCAGCTCTCGATGATGACGAAGTACGCGACCCCGAACAGCGCCGCGCAGGCCAAGCTGCCGGTCGAGGACCGCACGAACCAGCTCATCTACCCGACGGGCGATCTGGCGACCCGCCTGGAGGCCCATCGTGATCTCGGCGAGTCGGCCAAGCTCTACGACGAGGTCTGGGCGGCCGTGAAATCGAACTGACCTCGAGGCGATGGCGCCAGCGAGGTGCTCAGTCTCCGATCACACCGATGCCACTCCTGCGCGACGCGCCGGTGTCGAGCGCACGCCCGAGCTGGAATCCGGGCCGCCGCGTGGAGCCCTGGCAAAACGGAATGCTTCGTTGCAATCGACGTGTCACTCTGGTGCGGCGCTCGTCTCGCCGGCGCCTCCCCGAGGCGTGAGCGGCGAGCCCGGCTGGAGCGCACGGCGTAGCTCGCTACCACACCACCGGAGCGCACCGCGCTCAAGGCGCCCGGCGCGACGAGGTGGAGCGCGTCGATCCGAACGTAAGGACCCCCATGGAAGATCATCGCTCCAAGACCGCTCCTCGTGCGAGAGGCATGATCGTAGACAACGCGTTCACGGCCGATAGCCTCCATGGCGTCCGGCGCGAGCCGACCTACAGCGGCGCGCTCTCCTTCCTGCGCCGCAAGTACACGCGCGACCTGACTGGCGTCGATGTGGCGGTCACCGGCATCCCGCTCGACACGGCGACCAGCAACCGCCCAGGGACGCGCTTCGGCCCGCGCGCGGTGCGGGAGGCCTCGGCGCACCTCGCGTGGAACCGCCCGTACGGCTACGAGTTCGACCCGCTCGACCGGCTCGCCGTGGTGGACTATGGCGACTGCGTCTGGGATTACGGGCGTCCGGAGGAGAGCCCTGTCGCCATCGAGGAGCACATCGGCCGCATCCTCGACGCCGGGGTGACGCCCCTCTCGATTGGGGGGGATCATTTCGTGAGCTACCCGATCCTTCGCGCCGTGTCCAAGCGCCGCGGGAAGCTCTCGCTGATCCATTTCGACGCTCACTCCGACACGTGGAGCGACGAGGTCGGATCGGGTCGGGTCGATCACGGCACCATGTTCTTCCACGCGGCGCGGGAGGGCCTCGTGGAGCCCAGCCGCTCGGCGCAGATCGGGCTCCGCACCTACAACGCCGATACGCTCGGCTTCCAGGTGCTCGACGCGCCCTGGGTTCATCGCCATGGCGCGAGGGCGGTGATCGAGCACGTTCGCAATATCGTCGGGGACCACGAGGTTTACCTGACGTTCGACATCGATTTCCTCGACCCGAGCTTCGCGCCCGGCACCGGCACGCCGGTCTGCGGGGGGATGTCCACCGCGGTCGCGCTGGAGATCCTGCGGGGGCTCCAGGGCATCGCGCTCGTCGGCATGGACGTCGTGGAGGTCGCGCCCGCATACGACGTGGGTGAGATCACGGCGCTGGCTGGCGCGACGATCGCGCAGGAGGGGCTCGGGCTCATCGCGTGCCGGCCTGGCGCCAAAGCAAGGGAGCCAGCCGACGGAGAGCGGCGTCCGGGTACCTAGAGCGACAAACGGCCTGAAACCACAAGAAAGAGCAGGAATTTCACAGGGAGGCGCGGAGGCGGGGAGCGAGAGACGGCAAGAGGGAGAAATTCATTTTCTTCTTCCTCCCCGCCTCCCCGCCTCCCTGTGAAAATTCTCGGGGTTGCCTCATCGTCGGTGCTCTAGCAGTCACCGGCGTGTCCGGCGGCGCGGAGACCGCGCTCGGTACGGCGCGAAGACGGCTTCTGGGGAGTCTTCGGTGAACTGGCGGAGCACCCGGTTCAGCCCGCGCGTGCCGTGGGCGCGGACCGTCTGGACACGGTCGAGATCGAGCACCTCCCCGAGGTACTCCTCGCCGGAGCCGCCCAGGAAGAGGACGCGGCCCTCGGGATCGACCGCGATGGAGCGCCCGCCGCCGATCTCCACCGCGGCGTTCACGTTCACCACATAACACTGGTTCTCGATCGCGCGGGCGCGGGCGAGCACGAGCTCCTCCTCGCGATCCGGCGTCGTGGTCAGCGTCGGGTGCAGGATCACCTCGGCGCCGCGCAGCGCCAGGCCGCGCGCGACCTCGGGATACCAGCCGTCGTAACAGATCATGAGCCCCAGCCGGCCGACGCGCGGGATGTCGAACACGGGCGCGGGCTCATCGCCCGGCGCGCAGGTCTCGAAGGGCATCCAGGGATAGAGCTTGCGGTACCGGGCGACGAGCTTGCCGCTCGGCGAGAAGACGAGCGCGGTATTGTGCAGCTTGTCCCCCGCGCGCTCGTAGATTGACCCGGCGCAGAGCCACCTCCGAGCCCTGCGCGCGATCGCGCCGAGCCGCTTCGTGAGCGGCCCCGGGATCGGCTGGGCGAGCTCGTGCGACGGGGTGGTGTGGCGGAACGGGTGATCCCCCGTGAGCCACAGCTCGGGAAACAGGTAGAGCTGCGCCTCGGGGAACGAGACGCCCAGCGTCTGCACCTCGCGCTCGAGCTTCTCGAGCGTCGCAGCAGGGTCGCCAGGCACGGGCCGGGACTGGACTCCGATGACGTGGAGGAGGCGAGCCATACCAGCGACGTTATACACCCCCTCTGCGGCGTGTGTTCGAGGGGCGTCGTGAACGTCGCGCCGCGGGGCGCCTGGCGAGCTCGCTCAGATGGTCGGCTCGATCGACCCGCGAGCCGCCGCGATCACCTCGGCCGTGGCGAAGTGCGCCGACTCGAGGGCACCCTGCGCCCAGCCCGTGTAGAGACACGTGTGGTCGCCGGCGAAGACGACGCGCCCCTCACCGCGCTGGAGATCCGCGATCAGGTCGGTCTGATCGGGCCGGTACGCGGGCCAGCCGCCTCGCGTGTACGGCTGATGGTGCCACGAGAACGACAGCCCCTTCTGGAAGTACTGCCGAGCGTTCGGGAAGAACGACTCCATCGTCTTGAGCCCGAACTCGATGCGATCGGCCGCGGTGGGCAGCTCGTCGAGCGCCGCGGCGTTGCGGTCCTGCACGTACGCCGTGAGGATGCCCGAGGTGCCCGACTGGAGCGAGGTCAGGTCCCACAGACGCTCGATGGGCGTGGTCGTGCAGGCCGCGAGCAGCCCGACGATGCCCTCATCCGCCCAGAACCGGTGCGAGAACTGGAAGTTGAGGCGCGTGACGGTGAACATCGGGATCTCCGACGCGGCGCGGTGCTTGGGGCCGGAGAGCGGCGGGTCGAACGCGACCTCGAGCAGGATGCGGTGGGGGAGCGCGCACACAACGAAGTCGCCCTCGATCGTCTCGGGGTCCCCGTTCCTGAGGAACTCGACGGTCACGCCGTCCTCGCGGGAGATCACCCGCTGCACATGGGCCCCCTTGAGGATGCGATCGCCGAGATCGTCGGCGAACGCGGTGGTCAGCCGGTCGTTCCCGCCGGCGATCGCGTAGGTGTGGAACCACTTGGCGTCGAGCCGCTGGTTCGCCGACCAGGCGAGGCCGCTGAACATCTCGATCTCCGTCCCCTCGTACGCGCGGCAGATCTCCCTCGCGGCGTGCGAGGCCCCGGTCCGATCCAGGCTGCGGTAGAACGTCTCGCCCGAGAAATCCTTGCGGACGGTGGCCGGTGGCCACTGCGTGTCCCGCGGGTCGCCGATCACCGAGAACGCCTTCGCCGCGAGCTGCAGGTTGAGGGACTCTGCGTCGATGTCCCGCTCTTCCGGAGAGAGCGGAAAGTCGGCAGGATAGTGCGCTTTGCCCCGCGAGGTGCTCAGGAAGCGATGGCCCATGACGTAGTACAGCTGCGTCGCGTCGAGCGGATACTCGAGGATCTCCAGCCCGAAGTGGCGCGCATAGGCGAGCGTGAGCACGTGGGTGTCGGCGATCCGGGTGACGCCGAGCTCGGCGTACTGGTCGCCGAAGTGATTCCGGAGCGTGTAGAAGCGGCCGCCGACACGGTCATTCCGCTCGAGGATGATCGGGTCGAACCCGGCCTTCCGCAGCGACCATGCGGTGCACAGCCCTGAAATCCCGCCGCCGAGCACGATGACGCGGCGCCCGCCGCCGACGCTCGGCCACTCAGGCAGGGTGTCCCACAGCTGTGGCAACATCTCCCCTGCCGCCGCGAGGCGACGCCGGTCGTAGACGGAAGCGAACGACTGCTCGGGGACATCGATCGGGCGGTCGGACAACATGGACCTCTTGCTCGGGCTGGCTGACGATCGTCAGGTTGGCAAAAACGCCGCCGAGACGGCGCGCCGCGGGTGGCAGACCCGACGCGCGCTCCTCTCGTGGCCTACGGTTCGGCGCGAAAATCGGCGCCCATCGCTCTCCTGATCGCTCCCATCCGCGGCGCGATCCGCCGAGCGGCGCGCCCGTCGTTCCGCCGTCGCTCCGGACCGCGCGCGCCGTGTGTCGCGTGATCCGAGGTCGAGGAGCGGATATTCACGAGTGACCATGATGGACAAGCGATGTTTTGCTTTCAAGCAAAATCATGACCGCGCGGATTGTCACAAGAGTGCGCGGGCGTCCGAGGATGTGGTCACTTGGTCACTTGGTTACGTGGCGCGCGCGGCGCGCGGCCGCGCGCCGTCAGATCGCGGCGTTTCCGGCGGCGGCCATGAAGCGAACGCACCGCCCCACACCATCGCGCCTCGATCGTGGATTGCGGAGGAACGTGCCTGATTTGCGCCCCGGCGCACGATTTGCGTCGAGCAAGGAAACACACGAGAGCGCTGCATGACACGCGAGGCCGAGCCAGGCGCTGAGTTCATGTGAGACGCTGAATTCGAGCGTGGCGCGAACCGCGTGCGGCGGTGGAGCTCCTGCCAGAGTGGAACGGTGGCGCAGCTGTGCCTTGCGCCACGCCTGGAATGGATGTGGCCGCCAGGGCGACGCCGGTCGATGGACGCGGGGCGCGAGGCGACGCGCTGCGCGGGCCGCCCTGCTGCGCGGTCGAGCAGGGCGGCGCGGGGGCGGAGCGCCGAGGGGTGATGGGCGTGAGGTGGAGAGCGCGCGGCCAGGACGGCCGCGCGATGATCAGAAGTTCAGGTTGGCAGAGAGGAGGAAGGTGCGGCCTGCCTGCGGCATCCTGGTCGCCGTGAACTGGGGCGAGATGGGGGCCTCGTACTCCCAGTCGGCGACGTTGTAGACGCCCATGTTGTAGCGGAGGCCGGCCACGTCCGTCTGACCGGAGAGGACCACGTCCCAGATCACTGCGGCGTCGGTCTCCGTCAGGGTCTTGTCGATGCGCGGCGACTCGACGGTGAGGCGCGTCGACAGCATCAGCGCCTTCCCGAACAGCGGCACGGTCCCCTTGACGGCGGCCATGTGCTCCGGCGAGTTGGGCACCTTCTTGAGCACCTCGTCGACGTCTCCTTTATCGAGGTACCTCGCCCGTGAATAGGAGTAGGAGAGAGAGGCCATCCAGCCCTGGCGCCACTCGCGGCGCAGCTCGGCCTCCGCGCCCAGAACGAGGATCGGCTCCTTTGTGTTGTCGTACCGTCCCGGCACTGCCGTCGTGAAGTCGCCGGTCTGCGCGATCATGTCGGTCATGTAGTTCACGTATCCCGCGCCGAGCAGGGAGAGCGTGGACGAGAGCCGGTGCGTGAACTCGACCTCTCCCGAGAGCACGCTCTCGGGATCGACCGACGCGCCACTATCCGGGTCGTACCCCGGGGCAAAGTTGCTCGAGGGCACCTGCAGGAAGAGCTCGTAGATGGGCGGAGCGCGGAACGCGCGGCCGCCGGTGACCTTCAGGTTGCCCCCTTCGTAAGGCTTGACGACGAGCGCGATACGGGGGCTGATCCCGGAGTTGAAGCTGAGACCGTCGCTCCCATAGTTGTAATAGTCGATACGAGCACCCGCGGAGACACGGATGCGGTCGGACGGGACGAAGTCGACGACGCCGTAGCCGGCGAGGATCTGGTAAGGATGCGAGTCGAACAGATCCTCATCGTTGGGGTCGAGGACCTCGCCCTCGACCTCGGACACGGGCAGCACGAGCGTGTCGATGCATGGGAGAACACCGCACGCGTGCTCCTCGATTCGCTGCCTGCCGAGCAGGTGTACCTGGCCCTCGGCGCCGACGGTGATCTTCAGCTCGCGGAGCGGGCTGATCTCGAATCGCTGATCCGCGAGCAGCCACGTGTCCTGGTACTGCTCGACGTCATGGATCGTTTCGGTCCCGATGTCGGACAGCCAAAGCGTGTCATCGTAGAGCTGCATGTCGACGCCCACGCGGGTCGTCATGGAGAAGCTATCGGAGAACCGCGGCGAGAACGTGAGCTCGGCGAACCCGCGCCTGTCGCGGTAAAATGTCCTGTCGTCGCCGACCATGGTGAAGTTGGCGCCGGTCGGGATCGACTTCCTGCGCTCGTTGTAGAACACCTGCGCCGAGAGGGACTTGTACCAGAGCCGCCCCTGGATCGTCCCCACGTTGAAGTGGTCCGCGCCGCGGGAGTTGGGGTCCCCGTCCTTCCATTTGGTCACCGGATCGGGGACGTTCGGCTCATCCGGGTTGTTGGGGTCGGGCGGGCCATCGGGGTCGGGCGGGATCGGCAGGAAGTAGTCTCGCCCTTGACCGTGGCCTCCGGCGACCGACAACCACATGCCGGAGTCGCGCCCGAAGGGCACCTGCACCTGGCCGCGGCCCCGGATGAAGCCGTGCTGCGCCGCGCCCACGCCGACGCCCGCGCCGAACGACGTCGGGCGGCCCTTGGTCACGATGTTGATGACGCCGACGAACGCGCCCGTACCGTAGAGGAGCGAGCCCGGGCCACGGACGACCTCGATCCGCTCGACGTCCTCCAGGTCGGTGCGCGCCGATTGATCGGCGAAGGCGAGGCCGTCCCACGTGTCGTTGATCGAGTGCCCGTTGAGCAGCACGAGCACGCGATTGCTGTAGTCACCAGGGATGCTGATCCCGCGGATGCCAACCCAGGAGTAGGTGCCGTCGTACGTCGTGTAGACGCCGCGCATGCCCCTCAAGGCCTCCGCGACGGTCGGATACCCCATCGCGCGGAGCTCCTGGCCCGAGATGATGGTGACCGAGCCGGGCGCGTCCTCGACGGCCTCCGCCGTACGCGACGCGGCCTCGACCTCCTCGAGCTGCCGGAGGGAGATGTCGATCCGGGTCTGCTGTCCGGCCACCACGGTGGCCGACTGCTCGACCGGGCGGAAGCCGCGCAGCGAGACGCGCACGCGGCGCTGGCCGCTCTGCACGTTGAGGACCGCGGGCGTGAAGCCCATCGGCTTCCCGTCGACCTCGACGAGCGCGTCGCGCTCGTCCGCGTTGACGACGAGGCTGCCGGTGAGCGGGTTGAGCCGGTAACGCGCGGTCACCGTGCTCGCGGCCGCCACGTTCACGTCCTGCTCCGACGGCTGATACCCCTCCTGCGAAAGGTAGAGGCGGTGCCGGCCAGGAGGCAGCGTGAGATCGCACGGCGCGGTGCACGCCGGGGGGCCGCTCGCGTCGTTGACCCGCACCGTCGTGCCCGCCATCTCGCCGACCACGCGCACCGTCCCGACGATGCGCTTCAGCTTGACCGCGACGTTCGTCTGCTCGCCGATCTTCGCCTCGACGTTCTCGACCTCCGCCGGCTCGTACCCCTCGAGATCGACGATGATCTTGTGCTTGCCGGGCTGGAAGCCGAGGAGGCGGGGCGTGCTGCCGCGGCCGCCGAGATCGCGGCGGTTGATGTACACCGTCGCTCCGGGCGGGTCCGTGGTCACGTTGATGACGGCGACGTTGGGCCGGATGCGCGCGAGCGCCTCCTCGATGGCCGGCCTGCGCGCGGCGTTGGGCTCGAGATCGAGCGCCTGAACGTAGTAGCGAAATGCGTCTGGATACTCCTGGAGAGCCTCGTATGTTCGGGCGATGTTGAAGATGACGTTTCGGTTCGGGACAAGCCGGTTCGACACCAGGAAGTGCTCCAGGGCGCCCCGGTAGTCACGCGCCGAATAGCGCTCCGTGGCGATCCTGAAGTGCAGATCGGCCTCATCGGCCAGATCATCCGCCCAGGCAGGCCGACCGGAGAATGTGAGGAGTGCTACGAGTATGAGTAGGAGTGCGGAGCGACGAAAGCTCATCTTTCGATCTCGATTCCCAACGGTCGAAGTGGAGCGCAAAGCGCCGTCCGCCGGGTCCAGCCGTCACGCAAAAACCCGGCGAGCTTGGGACGAAACAGCCGCATTGCCGGGTCAGCTTACCGTAAGCCGTCAGCTGATCCAACCTGTTCGCACAGGCGGCCGTGGACCTCACGCCGGCGTGGACGCCGCTGTGTAGGCGCCGTGCGCGGAGCGCATGACAGAGTGAGCGGAACCCGGGCGGTGCGCGGTCCGGGCCCGGCGCTCCGCGGGAGGCGCCGTCAGGCAAGCGCTCGAGCTCGGCGCCCCGGGGCCGGGCCGCGCGAGCCAGAGCGAGGTGGAGCGCTGGTCAGGCCCAGCGCCAAGGTGAACAAGGGCGGTGCATCGCTGCGCTGACGCGCAGGCGTCCGCCGGGCTCCGCGCGGCGTGGCCGCCCGGCGCCCGGCGCGCTGAGTTCCGCCGCCTCCGCCGCGAGCCCGGGCCGGCGGCTCAATCGTGCCTCCAGCGGGTGAGCCGCTCCAGGATCACGATGGACACCGCCACGCCGATCAGGAGGAGCGTTGAAATCGCGAACAGGTCGGTCCGCACGCCTCGCATCTGAGATTGGTAGACGTAGAGCGGGAGCGTGACCGAGCGCGGGCCGGACGTGAAGAAGCTGATCACGAAGTCGTTGAGCGACAGCGTGAACGCCAGCATGGCGCCCCCCACGATCGCCGGCCACAGGAGGGGGAGCGTGACCCTCCGGAAGTGGAGCCACGGCGACGCATAGAGGTCCATCGCGGCCTCGCTCAGCGTCGGCCCGATGGCGACGAGCCGACTGCGGACGATGAGCGTCACGAACGCGATCTCGAACGTCACATGACCGATGATCATCGTCGTCATGCTGGGCTCGAACCAATGGTCCACCAGGCGGCGGAGCACGTTGAACGCCATGACCAGCACCGCCGCGAACGTGATATCGGGGGCGACCGCCGGGATGTCCACGATCGACTCGAGCACGCGACTCACGGAGCTCGGCCACGGAAAGTGCATCCCCAGGGCGAGCAGCGTCCCGAGGACGGTCGCGATGAGCGTGGAGGCGCCGCCGAGCATCAGGGTGTTCACGGCGACCTCGCGGATCTCCATGGCGCGCCGGCTGGTCTCGGGATCGGCGAAGAGATCGAGGTACCAGCGGACCGAGAAGCCGGTCCAGAGCAGGCCCCGCTCCGCGGCGTTGAACGAGTAGACGGCGACCGCGAAGAGCGGCAGGTAGAGGAGCGCGAAGCCGAAGAAGGCGGCGATCGTCGTCAGCGCGCGCCAGAGGCGCCGGCCGAGCTTCACAGGATCTCCACGGAGCGCCCATTCCGGCGGTAGAGGGACACGCCGCCCAGCGTCAGGACGATGAGCACCAGGCTGAGCGCCGCGCCGTAAGGGATGTTCCTCCCCGGGCCGAACTGGTGCTGGATGAGGTTCCCTATCAGCCAGTGCTTCGCGCCGCCGAGCATGTCGCTCACCACGAAGACGCTCATCGCGGGGACGTACGTGAGGAGGACTGCGACGCTGAGGCCGGGGAGGGTCTGCGGCAGGATCGCCGCGAGGAAGATGCGCAGCCGCGACGCATAGAGGTCCTGCGCGGCCTCGACGAGCGACCAGTCGAGACGATCGATGCTCGTGTAGAGGGGGACCACGGCGAACGGGAGGGAGGCCGCGACGAGGCCGATCGTGACCGCCGTCCAGCTGGGATAGACGTCGCGGCCCGGGTCGATCCACCCGAGCCAGGCGGCGAGCTTGGCAGGCAGGAGCTGCGCCGACAGGAGGAGCTTCCAGCTGAACGTGCGGATCACGAGGTTCGTGCAGAGCGGGACGATGATGAGCGCGAGCCAGAAGAAGCGCCGGCGCCGAGAGCCGCGCGCGATGAAGAAGGCCATCGGATAGGCGAGCATCACGGAGGCGGTCGTCACGACGAGCGCGAGGACGATGCTCCTGATGAGGATGCGCGCGTTCTCGCCGGACGCGGAGCCGAAGATGCGCTCGAACGACTCGAACGACAGCTCCCAGAGCAGGGCGCCGTCCGCGTCGCGCTTGAGGAACGACACGACGAGGAGCGCCAGGCTCGGCAAGAGGAGGAACACGGACAGCCAGGAGACGCCGCCCGCGATGAGCAGGGACCCCCGCGCGAGGAGCCTGCGCCGCGTCGTGAGCTGGCCATACCAGACCGTGGGCTCAGTCACTGAGCACCTCGAGCCGCTCGGCGGGCAGGGCGAGCCAGACCGAGGAGCCGGGCTTGAGCCGCGAGCGGGGGCTGAGCTGCACGCGCAGCGGCCCGGGCTCGATGATGAGCTCCACGTGATCGCCGCGGTAGAAGCTCTCCTTCACCACGCCGCGCACGCCGTTCTCCGGCGGCTCGTTGTCGCAGAGCTCGATCCACTCGGGGTGGATCGCGAGCGTGCCGTACTCCCACTGAGGCTTGGTCTGCACCCTCAGCGCGCCCACCGTCGTGAAGACGAGCGTGGCGCCGACGCGCTGCGCGGAGATGAGGTTGGCCGCGCCGAAGAACTCGGCGGCGAAGCGGCTCTGCGGCCGCTCGTAGACCTCGGCCGTCGCCCCCTGCTGCTCGATGCGGCCCTTGTTCATCAGCACGATGCGGTCCGAGACGGTCATCGCCTCGTCCTGATCGTGCGTGACGAGCACGAACGTCTTGCCGAGCGCGCGCTGGAGCCGGCGCAGGTCGAGCTGCACCTCGGCGCGCAGCTTCGCGTCGAGCGCCGACATCGGCTCGTCGAGCAGCAGCACCTCAGGCTCGTTGACGACCGCGCGCGCGAGCGCGACTCGCTGCTTCTGACCGCCCGAGATCTGGTGCGGATACCGCTCCGCGAGGTCATCGAGCTTCAGCATCGAGAGGCTCGAACGCACGCGCTCGCGCACCTCGGCGTCAGGGAAGCTGCGCGACCTCAGGCCGAAGGCCACGTTCTCGAACACGCTCAGATGCGGGAACAGCGCATAGTTCTGGAACACGGTGTTCACCGGCCTGCGGTTCGCCGGCAGGTGGTCAACCGCCCTGCCCGCGAGCAGGATCTGCCCCCGATCGGCGCGATCGAGCCCCGCGATGATGCGGAGCAGCGTCGTCTTGCCGCAGCCCGAAGGCCCGAGGAGCGTGATGAACTCGCCGGCCTCCGCCGTGAACGACACGTCGTTCAGTATCTGTGTCTTACCGAAGCTCTTGCTGACGTTCTCTACAACGAGGCTGCATCCCGGGTTGCGCTCGGCCGCGCTCTCGGTCAGGGGCGTCATGCTGCGCTGCCCCGGCGACGAGAAGAAGTCTCTCAACCTCTGGATCACCCCAGCAAACCCTTCGCGCGTGGCGCTTTCCGAACCGCTTCCGAAGCCTCGGAGCGTACTACGCAGACCATGATGCCCTCCCGTTGTCAACTGGGTGCGCGCCGGGCTGACCGGCTGAGCGGCGCGCGCCCGGCCGGGCTCTTTTCGCTCGCAGGCGGCGTACGCTACCGCCCTTCCCCTGGGCGTGCCACCTTTCTGCCGATCCTGCTCGCGGCGCGCTCCAGCGCCGCGCAGGGCTTGCGCGGCGCTGGAGCGCTCCCCACGCGTTCGCCGCGCGCTCCCCACGCGCTCCCCACGCGCGCCCCACGCGCTCCCCACGCACTCCCCACGCGCTCCCCACGCGCTCCCCACGCACTGCTTGCCACCGCTCGGCGCCGGTGATTTCTTGGTCCCACGCATGGGCCTGAGGAACGCGAGACCCGAGTTTGGAGGCACGCGTCGCTTCCAGGTCGTTCGCGTCGTGGGCCGCGGCGGGATGGGGGTTGTCTACGAGGCCTTCGATCGCGAGCGGAAGGGGCGGGTCGCGCTCAAGATCCTCCGGAATCTGAGCGCCGACGCGCGCCTCCGGTTCAAGAACGAGTTCCGCGCGCTCCAGGACATCCAGCACCCGAACCTGGTCAGCCTCGGCGAGCTCCACGAGGAAGAAGGGCAGCTCTTCTTCACGATGGAGCTCATCCGCGGCGTCGACTTCGTGGTCCACGTGCGGCTCCACGAGGAGGGCGACGCCGGGCCGAGGGGCGAGCCCGCGGGCGTCGGGCGCCGCTCGACCCTGCCGTCGAGCCCCATGTGGTCTGCCGTGCAGGGCCCCGCCTCGGAGCCACAGCCCCGGATCAAGCGCCCCTTCCACGAGGCCCGCCTCCGCTCGGCCCTGGCGCAGCTCGCCCAGGGGCTCGCGGCGGTGCATGCGGCTTACAAGGTTCACCGCGATATCAAGCCTTCCAACGTCCTCGTGACCGCGGAAGAGCGGGTGGTCCTCCTCGACTTCGGCTTCGTCGCCGACGCGAGCGGCACAGGGCGCGAGCAGGCCGTCGTCGGAACGCTCCATTACATGGCGCCCGAGCAGGCCGAGGCCAAGGCGGCCGGGCCCGAGGCGGACATCTACAGTGTCGGGGTCATGCTTTACCTCGCGCTGACCGGCGTCTACCCGTTCCAGACGGCGCCCAAGGCGGCGCTCGACATGATGCGGCGAGCGGAGCCTCCGCCGCCGAGCCGGCTCGTCGAGGACATGCCCCCCGACATCGACGAGCTCTGCGTGGACATGCTGCGCATCGACCCGGCCGCCCGGCCGACCGCGCGCGACGTGCTGCGCCGGCTGCAGGTGCAGGAGCTCATCGAGGAGCCGCCCGTCCTCTCGCAGCGCATCGGCTTCGTCGGCAGGCGCAGCGAGCTCGCCGCGCTCGATGGCGCGTTCGCGGAGGCGAAGCTCGGGCGCGCGGTCACGCGGTTCATCGAGGGCGAGTCGGGCGTCGGCAAGAGCGCGCTCCTGCGCCGGTTCCTGGAGCGCATCGACAAGGAGGCGCTCGTCCTCGCGGGGCGCTGCTACGAGCGCGAGGCCGTCCCCTACAAGGCGGTGGACGAGCTCATCGACGGGCTGAGCCGGCACCTCGTGCGCCGCCCCCCCGAGCAGGTCAAGGCGCTGCTGCCGCCCAACGCGGGCCTGCTCGGCACCGTGTTCCCGGTGCTCCGGACGGTCCCGGCGATCACGGAGGCGCGCGCCCGGCGCAAGGCGATCGACCCGCCCGAGATCCGCGCCCTCGTCTTCGCCGCGCTCCGGGAGCTCTTGGGCCGGCTCGCGGCCGAGCGGCCGCTCGTGCTCGCGATCGACGATCTCCAGTGGGCGGACGCCGACAGCGTCGCGCTGCTCTCGGAGGTGATGCGCCCGTGGACCGAGGCCGATCTCCACGCCGCGACGAGGCCCGGCTCGTTCGCCGGCCTCGATGGGCCCGTGTCCTCGGGCGCGCTGGTCGACCCCTCGCGCCCGCGCGCGATGATGCTCGTGGCGACGGTGCGGACCGCCTCGGAGACCGCGCCGCCCGTCTCGCGGCAGCTCGGGGTGCCGATCGACTCGCTCGGGCACATCATCCTCCACCGCCTGTCGCTCGCGGAGGCGCAGGAGCTCTGCGCGCTCCTCCTCCGCGGCGCCCAAGCCCAGGTCGGCCGCCCGCTCAGCATCGAGGCGATCGCGCAGGAGGCCGGCGGCCACCCGCTCTTCATCGACGCGCTCCTGCGCCACCGGATGATGTCCCCGGACGCCGACGGCGGTCCGGTGCGCCTCGACGACGTCCTCTGGGCGCGGATCAGCCGGCTCGACCCGCGGGCGCGCCAGCTGCTCGAGCTCGTCGTGTGCGCCGGCGCGCCGGTGCTGACGTCAGTGGCCGCGCACGCCATGGCGGCCGACTTCGGCGAGCTCACCCGGGTGCTCTCGGCCCTGCGCGCGGCGAACCTCGTGCGGACCGGCGGCTCGGGTCAGGACGAGTTCCTCGAGCCGTTCCACAACCGCATCCGGGAGACGGTGGCGAGCCGGCTCGACGAGCAGGCGGCGCGCAGCTGGCACGGCCGGCTCGCGCTGGCGCTGGAGGCGTCGGGGCGCGCGGAGCTCGAGGCGCTGGCCGAGCACTGGCGCGCCGCCGGGGATCCCGAGCGCGCCGCCGGCTACGCCGTGCGCGCCGGTGAGCACGCCGAGGCCGCCTTCGCGTTCGACCACGCGGCGCGCCTCTACCGCATGGCGATCGACCTCCACCTGCCCGGCGCGGCGGAGCGGCGGGTCGTGCTCGCCAAGCTCGGCGACGCCCTGAGCAGCGCGGGCCGCGGCGCCAAGGCCGCGGAGGCCTACATGGCCGCGAGCGACGGCGCCCCGGAGTCCGAGGCGATCGATCTCGGCCGCCGGGCCGCGGAGAACCTGCTCCGCGCCGGCTACGTCGACGCCGGGATGGCGGGCCTGCGCTCGGTGCTCGGCGCGGTCGGCATGCAGGTGCCGAAGACGCCGGAGCTCGCTGTCGCGTCGCTGATGCTGCGGCGCGCGCAGGTGCGCCTGCGCGGGCTCAACTTCGTCGAGCGCCCCGCCGACGAGGTCTCGCCCGAGGACCTCATGCGCATCGACGTCTGCTGGTCGGCGGCGATGGGGCTCGCCATCGTCGACCCCACGCGCGGCGCCGACTTCCAGGCGCGCAACCTCCTGCTGTCGCTCAAGGCGGGCGAGCCGTACCGCGTGACGCGCGCGCTCGCCTTCGAGGCGGCCTACCTCGCGATCGACGGCGGCCCGTCCGCGTCCCGCGTCGCCGATCTGCTCTCGACGGCGAGCGCGATCGCGGCGCGCATCGGCAGGCCTCACGCGCTCGGCCTCGTCGGCTTCGTCGGCGGCGTCACCGCGACGCTGTTCGGCCGCTGGCAGCAGGGCGTGGCCGATCTCGACCGGGCGGACACCATCTTTCGCGAGCGCTGCACCGGCGTCACGTGGGAGCGGAGCTGGGCGCACACCTTCTCGGTCTGGGCGCTCTGGTACGGCGGCGAGACGCGCGAGTTCATGCGCCGGGTCCCGATGTACCTGCAGGCGGCCGACGAGCGCGGCGACCGCTACCTCGCCACGAGCCTCCGCTCCTCGCAGAGCAACGCCTACTGGCTCGTCGGAGACGACCCCGACTCCGCGCTGCGCCAGGCGCAGGACGCCATCCGGAGCTGGTCGAAGGCGGGCTTCCAGCTGCAGAGCTACTTCGATCTCGTCGCCCGCGCGCACATCGGCCTGTACCGGGGCGAGGGCGAGGCGACGTACCGCCTCTTCGCGGAGCAGCGGGCGGGCCTCGAGAGCTCGCTCGTCCTGCGCATCCAGGCCGTGCGCATCATCATCACCCACCTCCGGGCCTGCGCCGCGCTGGCCGCCGCCGCCGCGTCCACGCCGGCCGACGCGGAGCCGCTGTACGAGGAGGCGACGCGCGCCGCCCGCAAGATCGACGCGGAGCACATGCCCTGGGCCGACCCGCTCGCGGCCGCGGTGCGCGCGGCGATCGCCGCGGCCCGCGGCGAGGGGGAGGCGGCCGTCCAGCAGCTGGCCGACGCGCTGCGCGGCTTCGAGGCCGCCGGCATGGCCCTCTACGCCGCGGCGGCGCGGCGCCGCCACGGCGAGCTGCTGAAGGGCGACGAGGGCCGCGCCGCCGTCGAGGCGGCGAACGGCTGGATGCACGAGCAGGGCATCGTGAACCCGGACCGCATGACCGCGATGCTCCTCCCCGGTTTTGCGAGCTAGCGCGGAGCGCCTCAGGCTTTCACGCGCAGGACGGCCGTGCCCTTCGCCTTGCCGTAGAGCTGCTTGATCTCGATCTTGTACTCGCCGGGGGACGACGCGCTGAACTCGACGGGCGAGGCGCTCTGCGGCTTGCCGGTGGGCAGATCGCGCAGCACACGCTCGATGATGATCTTCCCCGAAGGGGAGCGGATCTTGATGTTGAACGGCGGGGTCGCCTCGTCGTAGGCGCGGAACACGAGGCGCACGGTGTCTCCGACCGAGACCGGGGTGGTCTGGCTGATCGTCTCGATGTCGCCTTCGTTCTCAACGGTATCGGCCACGCGTCGCTCGTCCCGTGAGGTGCCTCACTGCGGTCCCTCGGCGCTCATTGTAGTCGCGTCCGGCGGAGATTCGCGAATTTGGAGCGCGCGGCCGGCTGGCGCCGCCGGAGGAGGCCGACCGCGGGCCGCCTCCGCCGGGGAGCTCAGGCCTTCGACCATCGCAGGCGCGGCTGGCGCGCGGCGCGGGCCTCGTCGAGGCGGCCGACCACCGTGCCGTGGGGCGCCTGCTTCACGACCTCCGGCGTCTCCTGCGCCTCCTTGAGGATGCTGAGCATCGCGGCCACGAACTCGTCGAGGGTCTCGCGGGTCTCCGTCTCCGTCGGCTCGATCATCAGGGCGCCGGGCACGACCAGCGGGAAGTAGACCGTGGGCGCGTGAAAGCCGTAGTCGAGCAGCCGCTTGGCGACGTCGAGCGTCTTGACCCCGGTCTCCTTCTCCAGCTGGCTGTCGGAGAGCACCACCTCGTGCATGCACGGCTGCGGTACCGGCGCGAGGTAGTGGTCCTTCAGCTTGGCCCACAGGTAGCGCGCGTTGAGCACGGCGAGGCTGCTCGCCGCCGTGAGGCCGTCGCCGCCCATCTCGCGGATGTACGTGTACGCCCGGATGAACATGCCGAAGTTGCCCGTGAAGGCCCGGAGCCGCCCGACGCTCTGGGGCCGGTCGCGGTCCCACGCGAAGGCGTCGCCGCGCCGCACGAGGACGGGCGACGGCTGGAACGGCTCCAGGTGTTTCTTGAAGCAGACCGGCCCGGAGCCGGGGCCGCCGCCGCCGTGCGGGGTCGTGAACGTCTTGTGCAGGTTGATGTGGATGACGTCCATGCCGACGTCGCCCGGGCGCGCGTGCCCCATGATGGCGTTCGTGTTCGCGCCGTCGCCGTACACGAGCCCGCCCTTGTCGTGGATGAGCTTGATGATCGCCGGCAGGTGCGTCTCGTAGGCCCCGAGGGTGTTCGGGTTCGTGATCATCAGCCCGCAGACGTCGCCGTCCGACCCCTCGCGCTCGATCGCGGCGAGGACCTGCTCGGGGTGGGTGATGCCGTCGGCGGTCTTCTCGATCCGGACGGCCACGAGCCCGTTGAGCGCGCAGCTCGCCGGGTTCGTGCCGTGGGCGCTCTCCGGGATGAACACCTTCCTCGGCGAGCGCCCCTTCGACTCGTGGAACGCCCGCATCATCATCAGCCCGGCGAGCTCGCCCTGCGCGCCCGCGGAGGGCTGCAGCGAGCAGCCGTCCATCCCGCTGACCTCGCAGAGCGCCTCCTGCAGGCGCCACATCACCTCGAGCGAGCCCTGGCTGAGCTCGTCGGGCGTCATCGGGTGCAGCTTCGCGAACCCGGGGATGCGCGCGGCCCACTCGTTGATCTTCGGGTTGTACTTCATCGTGCACGACCCGAGCGGGTACATCTGCCCGTCGATGCAGAAGTTCCACTGCGAGAGCCGGATGAAGTGCCGGAAGGCCTCCGGCTCGCTCACCTCCGGCAGGCCGGCCGGCTCCTTGCGGGCGAGCGCGCCGTAGTGGGCGGCGGGCTCGACCTCGGGCACGTCGAGCGGGGGGAGCGACGCGCCGGTCCTGCCCGGCGTGCCACGCTCGAAGATGGGGGGTTCGCGGAACTGAATGCCTCGAGGCTGCGGTTGGGTCATCGGGGGCTGTTATGTCAGAGGCCGGGGGGCTCGGCAGGTGCTTCGTCGGAGGGAGATGCGGGCGGCTCGGGCGCGCCTTCCTCCTGGTTCGCGCTGTCCCAGTCGCCGCCGCCCATGTCGGAGGCGCCGGAGCCCCCGATCGACTTCAGATCCGGGAGCATGTTGCGCTGCTTGACCGCTTCCCAGGGCTCGCCGACCTCGTCCTTGTTGCGGCCGATCTCGCCTGCCAGCCGGTCGTCGACGTTCTCGCCCTCAGGCCGCTGGTACTTGAAGTACCCCCGGCCTTCCTTGGTCGCGCTCTGCCCGATCGCGCCGATGGTGTGCTCGGTCCACGTGAACTTGATGAGGTCGCCTGTCACCGTCCCGTGCAGCACGCCCCAGCGATCTTTGACGGGGCGGATCCAGCGCCCCTCGATGGCGTCGTTGTCCTGCACGAGGTGCAGGTAGCCGTAGAGCTCGCTGTAATAGACCCCCGTCCAGTCGCCGCCTTCGGGCATGTCACCGGCCTGCACCTTGGCCGTCTTGGGCGGGGGATTCGAGCTGCAGCCAAGCGCCGTCGTCCCCATCAGGAGGGCACATGCGGCGCCAGCAATCCAAAGCCGTCGCGATACGTTCATGGCGGCGGAGCCTAGCACAGCACCTACCCGCACCCATACCCCCGCCATGCGCCTCCGACGTCGCGCGGGGGCGCGAGCGGAGGTGGGGAACGGGAACGGGAACGGGAACGGGAACGGGGATGGAGCGCGTGCGCGCTACGTCACGAACGTGTACTTGCCTCCCTCCTGCAATGACGTGTGCCACCTGCGCGCCAGAAGGAGGAGCGTAACGTACCGTTCGGCGTGTGCGCGACTGCGTCAATTTTCCGCTTCCACCTCCTTGTAGGGCCCAGAGCGCTGGTAAGCTCCCTGGCATGATGAACTCCCTTGTCTCCAACCGAGGTTTTGTAATTCCCGGTAGAATCGCTCTCTTCACCAGCGTCCTCGCCCTCGCGGCCTGCGAAGGGCAGCTCGGCAACCTGGACGGCACCTCTCCCACCACCGGCAGCGGCAGCGGCAGCGGCAGTGGCTCCTCTGGCTCCGGTGGCTACCGCCCCCCCGTCGGTGGGGGCTCCAAGCCGCTGCCGGCCGCCGCGTCGTGCGCTCCTGCGTCGAGCGGCTCCTCCGACGTCGCGGAGCCCCAGCTCTTCCTCCAGCTGTCCGACGACGACGAGAGCGCGTGGCTTGGGTCGCCGGTGGTCGCCGATCTCGACGGCGACGGCGAGCAGGAGATCCTGGTGACGCACAACGGCAACGTCGTCGTCTGGGGCCCCGACGGCGAGCAGAAGTGGCGGTACACCGAGTCGCGCCAGAACGGCCGCATCTGGGCGAGCCCGATCGTCGCGGACTTCCGCGGCGACGGGCAGCTCGAGGTGGTCTTCGCGGCGCGCACCACGATCTACATGCTCGACGCGAGCGGCCGGCTGGTGAGCGGCTGGCCCGTCACCTGGAACGACGAGATCCGCTCCCTCGCCGCGGGCGACATCGACGGCGACGGTCAGCTCGACGTCGTCGCCGCGAGCACCGGCAGGTCCGACTACTCCGACATCCTGATGGCCTTCCACGCGAGCGGGTCGGCGGTCGCGGGCTTCCCGCCGATCGAGAGCCAGACGATCGGCTGCGACGCGCGCCGCAGCGACGACGCCGAGTGCTGGATCGTGGGCGGCTACGACCAGAACCTGGCCATCGGCGATCTCGACGGCGATGGATCGCAGGACATCGTCTCGCCGATGGATAACTCCTATGCCGGGTTCTATCACGGCACGGGGGAGGCCTTCGACGCGAATCCCATGTTCGAGGGCCGTCCGAAGACGCCGGGCGTGCGGTACATGCACGATCTCGAGCTCGCGAAGCAGGGCTTCGGCGACAGCAGCGACCTGCAGGCCTATTTCAAGAACTCGGCCCCTGCGATCGCGGATCTCGACGGCGACGGCACGCCGGAGATCGTCATGCTCGCGGCGGCCGAGGACGTCGCCATGAACGACCAGTCCCAGGGCGTCGGCCTGTGGGCGGTCCGCAACGACGCGAGCCGCATCGAGGGGTGGGAGAGCCCGTTCTACGCCTCGGACTACCTGTCCGGCGGCGAGGATTTCGACGGCAACATCGTGGCCATGACGCAGCAGGTGACCGTGGCCGATCTCGACGCGACGCGCGCCGGGCCCGAGATGATCTTCGCGGGCCTGGACGGGCGGATCCACGCGGTCTACGCCGACAAGACCGAGTTCTGGGACGTCACCTACACGGACGACACGCAGGTGCTCACGGGCGGCGTCGTGGTCGGGGATCTGTCGGGCGACGGCATCCCCGAGATCGTGTTCAACACCTACTCGACCGATGAGAACAGGAGCCACCTCTTCGTCCTCGACGCCGGCGGCACGATCCTCCACAAGATCCCGCTGCCGCGGCTCGGCGCGATGCCGGTGCCGACGCTGGCCGACGTGAACGGCGACGGGACGATCGAGATCGTCGTGTCGCTCCGCGAGATCGGGTGGAACGGGGCGGACCCGGAGCCGAACACGTACGTGTACACGGTGCCGGGATCGGCGACGAACTGCCTGCTCTGGCCGACCGCCCGCGGCAACTACTACAGAAACGGCTGGGTCCGCGCGGCCGACTGACACGCTCCGAGGACCGTTCGCGCGCCGGCGCTGAAGCTGAAGAAGGAGCGCCGGCGCTGAGAGGGCCGATCGCCGCGGCGGTCGGCCCTTCGCCGTCCTGGCCTCGCCGTCGCGGGGGTCCTCCTGGGAGAGGCCGGCGAGGCGCTCAGGCCGCGAGCGCCTCGCGGCAGGCGGCGATCGTCCGCTCGATGTCCTCTTCCGAGTGCGCGCCGCTCAGGAACGCCGCCTCGTACTGCGACGGAGGCCAGTAGACGCCTCGCGCGAGCATCGCCGCGTGGAAGGCGCTGAAGCGCTTCGTGTCGGACGTGGCGGCGTCGGCCCAGGAGCGGACCGGGCCCTTCGTGAAGAACAGCGTGATCATCGAGCCGACCCGCTGGACGCACGCGGCCGCGCCGGCGCCCTCGGCGGCGGCCCGGAGGCCCGCCTCGAGGGACGCGCCGAGCTTCTCGAGCCGCTCGTAGAGCGCGGGCGTCAGGCGATCGAGCGTCGCGAGCCCCGCCGTGACCGCGAGCGGGTTGCCGCTGAGCGTGCCCGCCTGGTACACGGGGCCGAGCGGCGAGACGACGCGCATCACGTCGGCGCGGCCGCCGTAGGCCGCGAGGGGCATGCCGCCGCCGACGATCTTGCCGAGCGTCGTCAGATCCGGCCGGAGGCCGAAGCGCTCCTGCGCGCCGCCGCGGGCGAGGCGGCAGCCGGTCATCACCTCGTCGAAGATCGAGAGCGCGCCGTGCTTGCGGCAGAGGTCGATGACGAGGGCGAGGAACCCGGGCTCGGGCGGGACGCAGCCCATGTTGCCGACCACGGGCTCGAGGATGACCGCGGCGATGTCGCCGCCGCGCGTGGCGAAGGCGGCCTCGAGGGCGGCCGGGTCGTTGTAGGGCAAGGACAGCGTGGTGCGGGCGATGCTCTCGGGGACGCCGGCGGAGTCGGGGGCGCCGAAGGTGGCGAGCCCGCTGCCCGCCTTGACGAGCAGGTGATCGGCGTGGCCGTGGTAGCAGCCCTCGAACTTGATGATGGCGTCGCGGCGCGTGAAGCCGCGCGCGACGCGGATGGCGCTCATCGTGGCCTCGGTGCCGCTCGAGACGCAGCGCAGCATGTCGATGCTCGGGTAGAGCTCGCGGATCTTCTCGGCGAAGCGGACCTCGAGCTCGGTCGGCGCGCCGAACGAGAGTCCGCCGAGGGCGGCCTCGCGGACGGCCTCGATGACGGCGGGGTGCGCGTGGCCGAGGATGGCCGGCCCCCAGGAGCCGACGTAGTCGATGTACTCGGCCCCGTCGGCGTCGAACAGCCGCGCGCCCCGGGCGCGCGCGATGAACAGGGGGTCGCCGCCGACGGCGCGGAAGGCGCGCACGGGGCTGTTCACGCCGCCCGGCAGGACGGCGGCGGCGCGGTCGAACAGGGCTTTGGAGGCGGGGGCCCGGTCCGCGCGGGCGGGCGGAGCGCTTGTCGCGTTCGTCATCGTGCTCCGGCCATAGCAGGGGCGAGGCGAGGGAGCGACGCGGATCGCGGGCGCGGGGAGAGGGGCGTGGAGGACGCGGGGCGTCGCATCGCGGATGCCGGGCGCGGGGCGTCGCGGGCATCACGGACGCCGGGATCGAGGCGTCGCGGGCGCTGGCGCGCCACACGAGCCTTTCCGGCGCGGTCGCGCTTGGCTATGGTGATCGTCTGGAGAGAGGGGCCGCGACCCGCGGCCGGGCTGCTCCTGGGGACCGCGGGCGCGGCTCCCCGAGCACCAGCATCTGGTGAGCCATGCGGATCTCCGAGGACCCCGGTCCGGGGCAGCGTCTCGGGCGATATGAGCTTCTGCGCCTCATCGGCGAGGGTGGGATGGCCCAGGTATGGGCCGCGCGCATGGAGGGCTCCCGCGGCTTTCACAAGGTCGTCGCGCTGAAGACGCTCATCCCGGCGCTCGCGCGCGATCCGCAGTTCCAGCGCATGTTCCTCGACGAGGCGAACCTCGCCTCGAAGATCCACCACCGCAACGTGGTCGAGATCCTCGACCTCGGCGACACGGACGGCGTGCTCTTCCTCGTGATGGAGTGGATCGACGGGCAGACGATGCAGCAGCTGCTCCGGCCGGGCCTCCGTCCGATGCCGCTCTCCCCGGCGATCGCCTCGCGCATCGTGGCCGACGCGGCGCACGGGCTGCACGCGGCGCACGACCTCCACGACGATCGCGGGGAGCCGCTCGGCATCGTGCACCGCGACGTCTGCCCGCAGAACATCCTCATCGATCGCGACGGCACCGTGAAGGTGGCCGATTTCGGGATCGTGAAGGCGTTCGAGCGCCTGGGCGACACGACGCAGACGGGCGAGATCAAGGGCAAGGGCGAGTACATGTCGCCGGAGCAGGCGCAGGGCCAGCCGGTCGATCGCCGCTCGGACATCTTCTCGCTCGGCGTGGTGCTCTTCGAGGCGGTGACGGGCGCGCTCCCGTTCCAGGTGCTGCACGACCTCGTGCTGCCGCAGACCGGGGTGCCGGAGCCGCCGCGGCCCACGCTGATCGCGCCGCATTGCCCGCGTGATCTCGAGGAGATCATCGTGAAGGCGCTCGCGCGCGATCCGCGGAAGCGCTTCCAGACGGCGGGCGAGATGGCGAGCGTGCTGGAGGATTTCCTCATGCGCAGGTCGGGCGTGGTGACGCCCGCGCACGTGGCGGAGCTCCTCCTTTCGCGCTGCGGGGAGAGCATGGAGGAGGAGCGGCAGCGCATCGCGGCCGCCGTCGCCCCGCAGCAGCGCGCGGGGTGGCGGCCGAAGCCGGGCGCGACGCTGTCCGCGGGGCCGCCCTCCGAGGGCCGGCGGAGCGTGCGCTCGGAGCCGCGGCGGGGGCTCGGCGGGCTGATGCGCGCCGGCGGCGACGCGCTGCGCCCGGTGGCGCTGCCGTGGCTCGTGGCCTCGGTGTCCACGGGCGTCGCGGTGGCGTCGCTCATGTTCGTCGCGCTGAGCCGGCCGAGGGATCAGCGGTCGCTCGTGGATCCGATCGCGGTGCAGATCGAGCCGAGCGCCGCGGTGGTGCGGCTGAACGGCGTGGTGCTCGGCGTGGGCAGCCAGGTCATCGCGCGGCCTATGCCTGGGGTGTCGCTCTCGGTGGACGTGCGAACGAGCGACGGCCTCTCGCAGACGGTCGAGATCACGTCGGAGTCCCCCGCGCGGATCCAGCTGAACCTGGCGCGCAAGGGCGAGGCCGGGACCGCGGCGCCGCCGGGCAGCAGGGTCGCTCCGGCGCCGAGGTAGCCCGCGCGGCCGGCTTGACGGCGCCATGTCCGTGGTCGACATCTCCGGGGGGAGGACCTCGCATGACGGCGCTCGAGGATCTGCGTCCGGGGCAGAGCATTGCGATCCATGAGGTGGGCGATGAGGGGGAGGGCGCCGCGCGCGGCGACCTGGAGGGCGCTGTGCGCGACCTGGAGGGCGCTGCTGGCGACCTGGAGGGCGTTGCCGCTGACGAGCGTGGGGCGGGCGCCAGCGTTCCTGGGTGCCGCGTCCGTCTTGCCCTCGGGGTCTCCGAGCTGCCCGGCGATCGCGCCGTGGTGGTGCTTCACGAGGACGTGATCCTGCGGTGGCGGCCCACGCCGAAGCGGCCGGAGGGCGACCTCGCGCGGCTCTCCGAGGTGGTGGTGGGCGCCGCGATCGCGGTCGAGCACCGCGGCATCTGGGACGAGGGGCTCGTCCTCGGCCGCTTTGTGCGCCCGGCGCGCGAGGGGGGCTTCCGGGTCGACGGCGACGTGGAGCGCTATCCATCCATCGACGACGCCGAGCATGCGCACGGCCCGCTCGAGGCGGGCGAGCCGCAAGCGCCGCCGGCGAGGACCGGCGAGCCGGCGTTCGAGCTGGGCGAGCCGATCGGGCGCGACGCACGCGGGATCGGGCGCAGGGCGAGGAGGTAGCTGCCGCGCCGTGCGCAGCGGCGCGCGGCCTCGCGCCGTGCTTCGCGACCATGTCTCCACACCGCAGCTCATCTCGCTGCTCGGCTCCGGACGGTGTGAGGGACGAGCGCGCTGAGGCAGCTCCGCCGAAGATGGATCATGGAGAGTCGCTCGGCTCCGAGCAGGTGCTCTGAGGACTGGAAGACTGGACCCCTCAGAAAACCTGGCACGGTCGCCGAGACGGCTCGCTCTGGCGTGGAATCCCGGAGAGGACCGTGCACCGCCGAGGGCGCGCGCTTCTCGGCAGGTCCGGCGAGCATCGGTGTCCATGCCCGAACCGTTCGACTCGGGTGAAGCGCGCTCGCACCGCGGCGGCGCCGCGCGCAGCCGGCCGGTCCGGCGTCGCGCGCCCCTCTGCTACCCTGCCGCGAATGGAACGCCACCGCTCGCTCCGCATGACCCTCCTCCTCGCCGCCGGCGCCGCCGGCTGCTCCAACGCGAAGAGCCCCGAGATCGCGGTCGTCACGCTCGGCGAGCCGCAGACGGCCACGCCTCGCGACGCCGGCGTCCCGGACGAACAAGCCGCGCCTGCGCCCCGGCCGCCGCGCGGCGTCGGCTGGGTGACGGAGCGGGATGGCACCGTGCACCGCGCCACGCGGGTCCGGTGCGACGCGACCATCGATCAGCGCGCGTGCAGCGGCACCGAACGAACGTTTCAGTGCAGGACGGACGCCGATTGCAACGAGGGACCTCGCGGAAAGTGCGTGAGCTCGTTCGGGCAGATAGGCGCGTATTGCGGCTGCGAGTACGCCTGCGAGAGCGACGCGGAGTGCGGCGCGTCCGAGGCCTGCGTGTGCAAGGGGACAGGCGCCCTCCGGGAGCAGCACTCGGTCTGCGCAAAGGCCCTCTGCTCGGTCGACGCCGATTGCCCCGGCAGCGCCTGCGGCCTGTCGGCGTACTTCAACGGCTGCTGGGAGCAGGTGACGCTCGCCTGCCGCACCAAGGAAGATACCTGTCAGAGCGACGCGGACTGCCGATCGGACGAGAGCCGCGGCGCCGCCTGCGTCGTCACCGACCCGGATGCCGAGAGCGTGCGCTGGGAGTGCGCCGGGATCTCCTGCGCCATCGGCCGCCCGCTCGTCGTCGACGGCCAGGCGCGCGCCGCGCAGGGCGCCGCGCGCGACGACTGGCGCGCTCCCGCCGAGCTCGATGTCGCGTCCCTCTCGCCCGAGCTGCGCGAGCTCGCCGCGGCGCACTACGCCGCCGTGGCGGCGCTCGAGCACGCGTCCATCGCGAGCTTCGCCCGCTTCTCCCTCCAGCTGCTCGCGCTCGGCGCGCCGGCCGCCCTCGTCGGCGAGGCGCACCGCGCCGCGCTCGACGAGGTGGAGCACGCGCGCCTCGCCTACGGCGTCGCCTCCCGCCTCGCCGGCCGGGCCATCGGCCCCGGGCCGCTGCTCGAGGCGGCAACGGCGCCGCTCGGCGCCGGCGTCGCCGAGGTGGTGGAGGCGCTCGTCGAGGAGGGCTGCGTTGGCGAGGCGCTGGGCGCGGCGGAGGGCCGTGAGATCGCGCAGCGCGCGGGGGATCCGGCGCTCGCGGCCACGCTCGCGCGCATCGCCGCCGACGAGGAACGGCACGCGGCGCTCTCGTGGAGGGCGCTCTCGTGGATGCTCGCGACGTTCGGCGAGCCGGCGCGCTCCGCGGCGGAGCGGGCGTTCTCCCGCGCCGCCGCCCGCTACGCAGTCGACCCGGCCCCCGGGCCCGCCGTGCACGAGGCGCTCGGCCTGCTCCCGGCGCGCGCGCTCGGGGCGCTGCGCCGCGAGGTGCTCGCCGAGGTCATCGCGCCGTGCCGCGCGGCCTTACCGGGGCTGTCGTGCGACAGCATGGCAGCGCAACCGTCGAGTCCGCCACAGGGATCCTCCTGACCGCAGCGGATTGATGAGGCAGATTCGCTCACTCCCGAGGCAACTTGCCACAACGGGGAGGGAGGCAGTCGCGTGGACTCGGGAGAAAAGGGGGCACCCGTGCCGTGCACCGGATCTTGCACGGGGGCCGGCACTCGAATCCACGTGAGGAGGTCTTTACCCATGGTCGCATCGCGCAACGCGCTCGTCCTGACGATCGGTCTCGCTGTCGGCGTCGGCTGCTCCAACACGCCCCCGGCGAGCAGCCCCAGCACGAACGAAGCACCGCCGCAGCCGGCCCCGACCGCCGCCCCGCCGCTGCCGGAGGCGGCGCCTCCCGCGACGCCGCCGGCTCCGCCGCCCGGCACCGAGCCGCAGGCGGGGGCGACGCAGCCGGGGACGGCCACGACGCCGAGCGCGCCCGCCGAGGCCCCGCTGACCGACGAGCAGATCCTCGCCGTGCTCGACGCCTCGAACAAGAAGGAGATCGACGAGGCCCAGCTCGCGCAGACGAAGGCCAAGAGCAAGGACGTGAAGGCCTATGCCAAGGCCATCGCCCAGCACCACACCGAGGCCAAGGCGAAGCAGGCCAAGCTGGTCAAGAAGCTCGGTATCACGGCGGCGGACTCGGACAAGAGCAAGCAGCTCACCGAAGAGACGCAGAGCGCGATCGAGCAGCTGAAGGCGCTGCAAGGGGCCGATTTCGATCAGCAGTTCGTGGCCACGATGATCAAGGATCACCAGAACACGCTCGACTTCCTCGACAGGAAGGCGCTGCCGAACGCGAAGAACGCCGATCTGAAGGCGATGGTCGAGAAGGACCTCCGGCCGACGATCGAGAAGCACCTGAAGGACGCGGAGGCGCTCTCGCAGAAGCTCGGCCCGGCGGGCGCGGGCGCGACAGGGACCCAGGGCGGCGCGCAGCCGCCGGCCCCTGGCACGAAGCCCGGCACGCAGGAGGCCGCGCCCCCGCCGAAGTAGTCGGCTGCAGGCGGGGAGGGGAGAAGGAGACGAGAGCGGGGCGCGTCGTCAGCGCCGTGAGCGCCGATGCGTCCCGCTCAGGTTAGCGAGACCCAGACCGATTTGAGCTGCGTCAGCTCGTCCAGCACCGCGCGGCCGTTCTCGCGCCCGAAGCCGGACTGCTTGTACCCGCCGTACGGGCTCGCCGCGTCGAAGCGGTTGTACGTGTTGATCCAGACCGTGCCCGCCGAGAGGCGCGCGGCCAGCGCGTGCGCCTTGCCGACGTCGCGCGTCCAGATGCCTGCCGCGAGGCCGAACTCGGTCGCGTTCGCGACGCGCGCGGCCTCCTCCACGTCGTCGAAGGGGAGGACCGCCAGCACGGGGCCGAAGATCTCCTCGCGGGCGAGGGCCATCGACGGGGAGACCGCCGAGAACACCGTCGGCTCGACGAAGAACCCCGGGCCCTCGCGGCGCCCGCCGGTCTCGCGGCGCGCCCCCTCGGCCGCGCCACGGTCGATGTAGCCGAGCACCTTCGTGAAGTGCGCCTCCGAGACGAGGGGGCCCAGCTGCGTCGACGGATCGAGCGGATCGCCGGGGACCAGCCGGCGCGCGCCGCTCGTGACCACCTCCAGCACGCGGTCGTGCACCGACCGCTCCACGAGGAGCCGGCTCCCCGCCGTGCAGAGCTCGCCCTGGTTGTAGAAGATGGCCGTCACCGCCGCCTTCGCGGCGCTCTCCACGTCCGCGTCCGCGAAGACGATGTTGGGGCTCTTGCCGCCCAGCTCCAGCGACACCTTCTTCAGCGTGCCCGCCGCCGCGCGCATGATCGTCCTGCCCGTCTCCGTGCCGCCCGTGAACGAGATCTTCGCGACGCCCGGGTGCTCGACGAGCGCCGCCCCCGCCTCCTCGCCGTGCCCCGTGACGACGTTGACGACGCCCGGCGGCACCCCCGCCTCCGCGAGGATGCGCGCCAGCTCCAGCGTCGTGAGGCTCGCCTCCTCCGGCGGCTTGACGACCACCACGTTGCCCACCGCGAGCGCGGGCGCCACCTTCCGCGCCGCGAGCAAGAGCGGGAAGTTCCAGGGGATGATCGCGCCGATGACGCCGAGCGGCTCGCGCACGGTGTAGTTCAGGAACGGACCCCGCACCGGGATCGTCTCGCCGCCGAGCTTCGTCGCCCACCCGGAGAAGTAGAAGAACGTGTCCGCCGTGCGCGGCACGTCGATCGTCCGCGCGGCCGAGATCGGCTTGCCGGTGTCGAGCGCCTCGAGCCGCCCGAGCTCCTCGCACCGCGCGAGGATCAGCTCCCCCGCCTTCCACAGGATGCGCGCGCGCTCGTTCGGATCCATCGCCGCCCAGCGCGGAAACGCCGCGCGCGCGGACGCCACGGCGGCGTCCACGTCCTCGCGGCGGCCACGGGCGAGCCGCGCGAGCGCCCCGCCCGTCGCGGGGTTCGCGGTCTCGAACGTCTCGCCCGAGAGCGCCTCCCGCTCGGCGTTGTCGATCCAAAGACCCTTCACCGTCTCGCGCGTGTCACCCATGCCCCCGTCGTAAACCCGCGCACCCGGGCGCGGCAAGCGGCGATGACAGGCGCCCCGGCGTGCGGGATACTCGCGCTGCCTATGGATTTCTCCGATCGTCCCACGCTCCCGTCCGTCCCTCCGCGAAGAGTCGTCACCGAGCTGCCCGGGCCGAAGGCGCGCGCCTGGATGGCGCGCGGCGGCTTCGACATGCAGTCGAGGTACCGCGCGGTCGTGATGGATGACATCGCGAGCCGCGGGTGCTCGCTGGTCGACGTGGACGGCAACGTGTTCCTGGACCTGTTCGCGAACTTCGCGCTCGGGGCGCTCGGCTACAACCACCCCGCGCTGGTCGAGGCGGCGCACCGCGAGGGCTTCATCCGCGCCGTCGCGAACCCGACGTCGACGCCGTTCGTGACGACGCCGGCCTGGTTCGAGTTCGTGGAGGCGCTCGAGCAGCGGTTCGCGCCGCGCGGCATGGCGCGCGTCTTCTGCGTGGACGCCGGGGGCGAGGGCGTCGAGTCCGCGATCAAGGCGGCGTTCATCCGGCACGGCGAGCGCCGGCGGGAGGCCGCCGGGCTGCCGAGGAACCCGCTGGAGCTGCCGGAGGAGCAGCAGAAGCTCATCCTTGGCAACGCGGGCACCGACGCGGTGGTCGTGTCGTTCGCCGGCGCGTTCCACGGCCGGGGCCTCGGGCCGATGTCCGCCACGCACTCGAAGGTGATCCACAAGGCCGACCTGCCCGCGTTCCCCTGGCCCACGGCGCCCTTCCCGGCGAGCCGCTTCCCGCTGGCGCGCTTCGCCGACGAGAACGACCGCGCCGAGGCGGAGGCGCTCGCCGCGCTCGAGCGGATCCTCGGCGATCACGACGGCCGGGTGGCCGCCGTGATCGTCGAGCCCGTGCAGTCCGAGGGGGGCGATCGGCACGCGAGCGCGGCCTTCTTCCGCCGCGTGCAGGAGCTCGCCGGGAAGGCGGGCGCGGCGCTCATCCTGGACGAGGTGCAGACCGGCATGGGGATCACCGGCACGCTCTGGGCGCACGAGCAGTTCGATCTGCCGCGCCCGCCCGATCTCATGTGCTTCGGGAAGAAGATGCAGATGGGCGGGTTCTTCGCGACGAGCGCGTACGACGTCGCGCAGTTCGGGCGCATGTACCAGACGCGCAACGGCGACCGCGCGCGGTCCGCGATCGCGCTGGCGACGCTCCGGGCGATCGAGTCCGAGGACCTGCTCGGCAACGTGCGCGCGGCGGGCCGCCACTTCCTCTCGCGGCTCGAGGAGCTCTGCGAGCGCTACCCCGCGCTCGCGAGCGAGCCGCGCGGCCGCGGCTTCCTGCTCGCGTTCGACCTGCCGACGACCGCGGCGCGCGACGATTTCCTCGCGCGCGCGCTCCGTCGCGGGGTGTTCGCGAGCTACACGGGGACGCGCTCGGTGCGGCTGCGGCCGCACCTCATCACGACGATGTCGGACGTCGACGAGGCGACCTCTGTCTTCGACGCGGTGCTGCGCGAGATGGCCGGATGATCGTCGATCCGCGCGACGTCTGCCCGGGGGAGGGGCCGGAGAAGGTCGCGCAGGCGCTCGCGCGGTTCTCCGTGGACGAGGCGCGGGACGGCGCGGCGTTCGACGAGGGCTACCGGGCGCTCGACGCGGTCTTCGGGCCGAAGGGCGAGCTCGAGCGCCGGGAGGTGCTCTGGGCGTGGCTCACCGGGGCGCACACGGACGTGGGGGCGCCGATCACGGCGTCGTACCACCTGCTGCTCGCGCGGGACGCGGAGGGGCACCTCGCCGGCGTGCGCGACTGCTACGTCACGCTGGACCGGGCGGCGCGGCGCTGCGTGGCGCTCCTGTCGCACGCGCTCGTCCTGCCGGCCTTCCGCCGCACCGGCCTCGCCGCCCTGCTGCGCGCGGCGCCGGTCGCGCTGGCGCGCCGGGCGATCGTCGACGCGGGGCTCGCTGGGGGCCAGGGGGCAGGGGGCGATGGCGCGGAGGTGATGCTCGCCGCCGAGATGGAGGCCGTCGACCCGGACGACCGCGACACGGTGGTGCGGCTCATCGCGTACGGGCGCGCGGGGTTCGCGATCGTCCCGCCGGACGTGCTCCCGTACGCGCAGCCCGACTTCCGCGACACCGCGGCGCTCGGCGTCACGCCGGTGCCGCTGCCGCTGCTCGCGGTGGTGCGCCAGGTCGGCGAGGAGGAGCGCGACGACATCCCGCGCGCCCGGGCCGAGTCGTTTCTGCGCCATTACCAGGCCGTCCACGCGCGCGAGGTGAGCCAGGACGAGCTCGCGCCGATCCGCGAGAACGCGCTCGCGCGCCTCGCGGCGTTCCCGGGCGAGCGCGTGCCCCTGATCCGGATCCCGCGAGGGCCGGCGGAGGTCGCGGGGTTCGCGCCGGTGCTCCGGAGCGCGGTGATGCCGCTGTTCCCGGAGGCGTGGCGCGGCGAGGCGCCGCTCGACGTACCCGAGCGGGAGCTCGAGAGGCTCTGCGCGGCGTGGGGCGGCGGAGGAGAGCGCTAGCTTGGGCGGTGCTGCTGCAGCGAGCGCTCGACGAGCGCGCTCTCTGCCCCATCCGCCGCGTTCTTGATAGGACAGCGCCATCATGCTAGCTGCGTGGAATGGCGCGCACCTTCATCGCATCCGACCCGCGATCGGGCAAGCATGAGGCGTTGATCGAGGCGCGACCCGACCTGCTCGACGGGGCGGGTCCTCCAGACATCGAGCGGTTCAAACACCGGCTCTATGATCGTCACATTCACGCGGGCGTGCTCGTCACGCCCAGGACCGCTCATTTCATCACCGATCGGTTCACATCCGTCGATTTTTCCAGCGAGTCCTATGATGTCAAGGTGCTACCGACTGGCAAGCTGTTCAGTCGCATTGCCCAAGACGTCGAGCATGGCGAAGGGCTCTACGTTCAGGTCAGGCGATGGCTCGAGGCGGTGGGGCGCTCATGGTGGAGCTCCGTGCCGGACGAGGCGCTTCCGATGATGCTCCCTGCCATGATCGGGCTCGCCGAGGCCGACCTCGAGGAGTACGAAGGCTTGCCTGACGCAGCGTGAGGAAGCGTCATGAGCGCGTTCTTCGTCTACCTGGAGACAAACTGGCTGGTCTCGTACATCTTGCCGCACCATCCGTGGCGGAGCGAAGCGCGGTCGCTCCTTGATGCGGCAGACCGAGGCGAGTGCCAGCTGCGCATCCCGGTCGCCGCGTTTCTCGAGGCGCGACACGTGGTCCACAGGGAGACGGAGGACCATGCCAGGGCGGTGAAAGCCGTGTCTGAAGGTCTATCCGCCGCCGCACGGAACCTGAAGGAACCTGCGCTCCTCGCCGTCGCGAGAGACGTCTTGAAGGCGGAATCATCGTATCACCTTCCCGATCCGCAGCGGGAGCTGGATGCTCTGACCGTCAGGTGTAAGCCCTTCATGATCCACCATCCGCAAGAGGAGCAAGCTGCGCTCGATGCGCTCCTCCCCAGCGTGGGTATGCGGGGAACCGACGTCGTCGATCTCCACATCATCAGCGCCATCCTGGCCGATCGCGATCTCGAACGTGCACCAGAGGCAGCTGTGCTCTCCGCAAACTCGAAAGAGTTCGATGTCGGGGGCACGACCAGCAAGCTGCCGCGTGACGTGTACTCCAAGCGGCGGCTCGTCTATCTGCCCAAATTCAACCTCGCTGGCGCGAAGGCTCTCTGGCAGCGTGACAACGGGCGAGGCTGGCCGACCCCGCAGCCGACGAGCCCCGACCCGCGCCGAAAGGAAGCTCAAAAGCTCCTTTCTGGACTGAATGACAGCCAGCTCGACACCATGCTCGTCGAGCTTCGCAAGCTGGGATCGCCGCCGTCCTGACGCCGACCCCGGCATCACCTCGAGGAGGGCGTCGACGATGAGCCCCGTCGTCCGCGCGGGGGATGCCACCTACGTATCCGTCAGAATCCGAGGGAGTGGCCACCGGTCGCCTTCCAACCGGGGCGCCGCCCGAGGCGTCTGCGCCGATCGAGCGCAGCTGCGCAGGGGTCTGCTCGATCGGGCGCCGCGCCGCTGGCGCGGTAGGATGGAGCAGGGAACGAGCCCGTCATGCCGTCAAGCACCACCCCCGTTTCGATCCGCAGGATCACGGACGAGAGCGCCTCGGACACCGAGGACCTGCTGGCCGTCGAAGAGCCGCTCGAGATCGTCGTCGTCGGGCGCGCCCCCGGGGACGAGCGCCGCGCCCCGCGCCGCCTCGGCATCACGATGCGCACGCCCGGCAACGACCGCGAGCTCGCGGTCGGCCTCCTGTTCGCCGAGGGCGTCATCGTCCGCGCGGCCGACGTGGTCGCCGTCGAGCAGGCCGTCGGCCCCTCGGGCGACCTCGTGCGCGTGACGCTCGGTGATGACGTTGCCGTCGATCTCGGGCGCACCGAGCGCGCCCTCGCTGTCGCTAGCGCGAGCTGCGGCGTCTGCGGCAAGGCGTCGATCGACGTCGCGGCGCTCGCGCCGCCTGTGCCGCTCGCGCGGGGCGTCCCCCGGCTCGCGCCGGGCGTCGTGCATGGCCTAGCCGCGCGGCTCCGCGGCGCGCAGGCGGTGTTCGGGCGGACCGGGGGGCTGCACGCGGCGGCCCTCTTCGACGCGGGAGGCGCGCTCGCCGATCTTCGCGAGGACGTCGGGCGCCACAACGCCGTCGACAAGCTGATCGGCGCCGCGCTGCTCGCGGGGCGGCTGCCCGACCCGGGCGCGGTGCTCATGGTCAGCGGGCGCGCCGGGTTCGAGCTCGTGCAGAAGGCGCTCCGGGCCTCGATCCCGGTGATGGTCGCCGTCGGCGCGCCCTCGAGCCTGGCCGCCGAGCTCGCGGCGGCGCACGGGATGACGCTCGTCGGCTTCGCCCGCGACGGGCGGTTCAACGTGTACGCGGGCCGGGAGCGCGTCGAGGTCCCCGTCGCGGTCCCGGCGGAGGCCGCGTCGTGACGGCCCGCGACGTGCCGCGCGACGTGCTGGCCGAGCCGCCGCTCGAGCCCGAGGCGCCCCGGATCGGCGAGCGCAGCGCGGCGGCCGGCGGGCTCCCGGCGGTCGGCGCGACGCTCCGGCACGCGGTCGGCGAGATGGGGGTCGCGCGCGCCGTGCGCACGCTCCTCCGCGTGAACCAGGGCGAGGGCTTCGACTGCCCCGGCTGCGCGTGGCCCGAGCCCGAGGAGAAGCGCTCGGTCGCGGAGTTCTGCGAGAACGGCGCCAAGGCAGTCGCCGAGGAGGCGACGCTCCGCCGCGTCACGCCCGAGTTCTTCCGGGAGCACAGCGTCGAGGCGCTCTCGCGGCAGTCCGACCACTGGCTCGGCAAGCAGGGGCGGCTCACCCATCCGATGCTGCTCGACGAGGGCGCGTCGCACTACCGGCCTGTGTCGTGGGACGAGGCGCTCGACGTCGTCGCCTCGTCGCTGCGCGCGCTCGGCTCGCCGGACGAGGCCGTCTTCTACACGTCGGGCCGCACGAGCAACGAGGCGGCGTTCCTCTACCAGCTCTTCGTGCGTGAGCTCGGGACGAACAACCTGCCCGACTGCTCGAACATGTGCCACGAGTCGAGCGGCGTCGGCCTGCGCGAGGCCATCGGCGTGGGCAAAGGGACGGTCTCCCTCCACGATTTCGAGCTGGCCGACGCGATCTTCGTCGTCGGGCAGAACCCGGGGACGAACCACCCGCGCATGCTCTCGGCGCTGCGCGAGGCGCGGCTGCGCGGGTGCGAGATCGTGACGGTGAACCCGCTCCCCGAGGCCGGCAACGAGCGCTTCCAGCACCCGCAGCACCCGCTCGATCTCGTCGGCTCGGGCGTGCCGCTCTCGACGCTCTTCCTCCAGGTGCGCATCAACGGCGACGTCGCGCTCTTCACCGGGATCATCAAGGAGATGCTCGAAGAAGAGGAGCGGAGGCCGGGCGCCGTGCTCGATCGCGCGTTCATCGAGAGCCACACCCACGGCTTCGAGGCGTTCGCCGGCGCCGTGCGCGGCGCGCCCTGGGACGACATCGTCGCGCAGAGCGGGGTCCCGCGCGATCAGATCCGGGCGGCGGCCGAGATCGCGATGCGCTCCGAGCGCACGATCGCGTGCTGGGCCATGGGCCTCACGCAGCACCAGAACGGCGTGGCCAACGTGCAGCAGGTGATGAGCTTCCTGCTCCTCCGCGGCAACATCGGGCGGCCCGGCGCGGGCGCGTGCCCGGTGCGCGGGCACAGCAACGTGCAGGGCGACCGGACGATGGGCATCTGGGAGCGCCCGCCCGCGGAGCTCCTCGATCGGATCGAGCAGAACTTCGGCTTCTCCCCGCCGCGCCGCCACGGGCTCGACACAGTCGCCGCGATCGCGGCGATGGCCGAGGGGCGCGCCCGCGTCTTCTTCGCGCTGGGCGGCAACTTCCTCTCGGCCACGCCGGACACGGCGCTGACCGCCCGCGCCCTCGCCCGGTGCGACCTCACCGCGCACGTCTCGACCAAGCTGAACCGGGCGCACCTCGTGACGGGAAGGCGCGCGCTCATCCTGCCTTGCCTCGGCCGCACCGAGCGCGACATGCAGGCGGGCGGGCCGCAGTTCGTGACCGTCGAGAACTCGATGGGCGTCGTCTCGAGCTCGCGCGGCAGCCTCCCGCCGGCCTCGGAGCTGCTGCGCAGCGAGGTGGCCATCGTCGCGGGCCTCGCCCGCGCGGCGCTGGGCGCGCGCTCGCGCGTGCCGTGGGAGGAGCTCACCGCCGACTACGACAGGATCCGCGATCTCATCGAGCGCACGATCGACGGCTTCGACGACTTCAACGCGCGCGTCCGGGACCCGCGCGGCTTCGCCCTGCCGAACGCGGCGGCGCGGCGCGAGTTCCGCACGGCGACGGGCAAGGCGAACTTCGTGATCCACCCGCTCCCGCGGCACGATCTCGAGCCGGGCGAGCTCCTGATGATGACGATCCGCAGCCACGACCAGTACAACACGACCATCTACGGGCTCGACGACCGCTACCGCGGCGTCCGGGGCGGGCGCCGCGTCGTGTTCATGAACGCCGAGGACGCGGCCGAGCGCGGGCTCGCCCAGGGGGACCTCGTCGACGTCACGAGCCGCTTCTCCGACGGGGAGCGCGCCGCGCGCGCGTTCCGCGTCGTGCTGTACACGATCCCCCGCGGCAACGTCGCGGCCTACTTCCCCGAGGCGAACGTGCTCGTGCCGCTCGGCAGCATCGCCGAGAAGAGCCACACGCCCGCGTCGAAATCGATCGTCGTGCGCGTCCGGGCGGCGGTCGCGACCGACGGATCCGCGTGACGCTCCGCCGCCCCCGTTGCATTGGAGTCCGACCATGAACGCCCCGACCGACATCCCCCCGCCCATCCCCGGCGAGCCCGAGCGCGCCTCGATGCGCACCGCCATCCCGGGGCCTGCGTCCGAGGCGCTCCGCGCCCGCCACCATCGCCACCAGGACGCGCGACCGATCCACTTCTATCAGGACGCGCGCAAGAGCCTGGGCAACTACATGGTCGACGTGGACGGCAACGTGCTGCTCGACGTGTACGGGCACATCGCCGCCGTGCCCATCGGCTACAACCACCCGGACCTGCTCGCCGCGTGGCGCAGCGGCCGCTTCGACTGGTGCGCCGGCTACCGCTCCGCGCTCGGCGTCGCGCCCGCGCCCGAGTGGGTCGACCTCGTCGAGAAGACGCTGATGCGCGTCGCGCCGAAGGGGCACACGCGCGTCTTCACGTTCACGACCGGCGCGGAGGCGGTCGAGAACGCGCTCAAGGCCGCGTTCATCCGGCTCGCCCGGCGCCGGCGCGGCGGCGCGCAGCCGAGCGACGGCGACCTCGCCGCCGTCATGCTCAACCGGCAGCCCGGCGTGAACGCCTTCAAGGTGCTCTCCTTCGACGGCGGCTTCCACGGCCGCAGCATGGGCGCCCTCTCGGCGACGCGGAGCAAGCCGATCCACAAGCTCGACATCCCCGCGTTCGACTGGCCCGTCGCGCCGTTCCCCGCGAGCCATTTCCCCCTCGCGGCGCACGTCGAGCAGAACCGCGCCGCCGAGGCGCGCTCGCTCGAGGCGGTCGAGGCGGCGCTCGACGCCCACCCGGACGAGGTCGCCGCGGTCATCGTCGAGCCCATCCAGGGCGAGGGCGGGGACCGCCACGCGAGCCCGGCCTTCTTCCAGGCGCTCCGCCGCCTCACCGCGGAGCGCGGCGTCGCGCTCATCCTCGACGAGGTGCAGACCTGCGGCGGCGGGACCGGCGCGCTCTGGGCGCACGAGGCGTGGGACCTGCCCGAGCCGCCGGACATGGTCACGTTCTCCAAGAAGATGCAGCTCGGCGGCTTCTATTGCCGCGAGGAGCTCGCGCCGATCGAGCCGCTGCGCGTCTTCAACACCTGGCTCGGCGACCCGCTCCGCGGCGCGCAGCTCGAGGTGATCCTCGAGGTCATCGAGCGCGACCGGCTCCTCGAGAACACGCGGTCGACCGGCGAGCGCCTGGTCGCCGGCCTCGAGGACCTCTGCCGGCGCTACCCCGCGGTGCTCTCCGGCGCCCGCGGCAGCGGCACCTTCGCCGCTGTCGACTTCCCCCACGCCGCCCGGCGCGACGCGGCGCTCACCGCGCTCCGCAACCGCGGCCTCGAGGTGGGCGGCTCGGGCGAGCGCACGCTCCGCTTCCGGCCGGCGCTGATCTTCGCCCCGCGCCACGTCGGAGAGGCGCTCGATCACCTCGAGTCGGTCTGCAAGTGACCTCCGGCGCCGCCGCCTCGCCGCCGATCCGGGTGTTCCACACGCCGCGCTATTTCGCGGACATCGGCGAGCACGTCATGCCGATGCGCAAGTTCGCGCTCGTGCGCGAGGCGATCGAGCGGAGCGGCCTGCCCGCGCGCATCGAGGCGCCCGAGGCGATCGGCGACGAGGACCTCCTGCGCGTCCACGCGCCCGGGTACGTCCAGGCGATCGCGACCGGCGAGCCCCGGGCGCTGGCCGAGTCGCAGAAGCTCCCGTGGTCGCCGGCGCTCGCCGGGGCGGTGCGCTTCACGAACGGCGGCTGCGTCGCCGCCGCCGCCGCGGCCCTCGAGGACGGCGTCGCGGGCAACCTCGCGAGCGGCTTCCACCACGCGCACGAGGGCCACGGCGAGGGCTTCTGCACCTTCAACGGCCTCGTCGTCGCGCTGGAGCGCGCGCGCGCCGAGGGGCGCATCCGCCGCGGCCTGGTGGTCGACATGGACCTCCACTACGGCAACGGCACCGCCTCGCTGCTCGCGTCGCGCCCCTGGGCGTCCCAGCTCTCCATCTATGGCAGCTGGTACAAGCAGAACAAAGCGCACCGGGACGTCGAGGGCGAGCGCGCCCCGGACACCGAGAACTGCTGGTCCGTTCCGGTCCCGAACGGGAGCGGCGGCGCCGCTTACCTCGAGATCCTGGAGCGGCACCTCGGCCCGGCGATCGACCGCGCCGCGCCCGACCTGATCCTCTACCAGGCCGGCGCGGATCCGTACCGCGAGGACCCGTACTCGCCGCTCGACCTGACGCACGACGATCTCCACGCGCGCGACCAGATCGTGTTCCGGACCGCGCTCGAGCGGGGCGTCCCGATCGCGTGGGTGCTCGCGGGTGGGTACACGCCCGACGTGAGCCGGGTGGTCGAGGTGCACCTCCGCACCTTCATCGCGGCGGTGCGGGCGAGGGAAGCGGCGGCGCGCGCGGGGTGACCGGTGACCTCGGCCGACCCGCGCCCCGCCAGGCGAGATAGCATCGCGCGATGGCCGACCTGAACGACCCCGTCCGCCTGGCCGAGCTGCGCGGCGCCGTGCTGCGCGCCGACGCGGACGCCATCCTCGACGCCTGCGTGGTGCGGGCCGCCAAGCTGGCCCGGTCGCCCATCGCCGTGGTCAGCCTGCTCGTGCGCCACGTCCAGCTCCTGCGCGCGCAGCACGGGCTCCCCCTCGAGCTCGCCGTGAGCTGCGCGACGTCGAGGAGCAACTCCTTCTGCCAGCTCGTCGTGCTCGACGAGGTGCCGCTCATCGTCGACGACGCGCTGCGCGACGAGCGCGTCCCGAAGGAGCTCGTCGAGAGCTACGGCATCCGCGCGTACGCGGGCGTGCCGGTGCGCGCGCACGGGCACGTGCTCGGAGCGCTCTGCGTGCTCGACGTCGTCCCGCGCCGCTTCGACCAGCGCATCGTCGGCGCCCTCGAGCAGCTCGCCATCGACGTCTCCGGCCGGCTCTCGGCGCTCACGCTGAGCGACGCCCCGCTGGCCAGCGCCGACGTGCAGGAGCGCCTCGTCCGCGTCGAGCAGGCCACCCGCGCCCTGGAGCGCGCGCTCCTCGCCCTCTCGCCCGTCATCGCCGCGGCGCAGGCGGCGACGGCGGGGCCGCGGGTCGACGCGGCGCGCGCGAACGACGTGTCGCACGCCTCGCACGCCTCGCACGCGTCGCGCACGACGCACGTCACGCCGGCCAGCCTGCGCGCGGCCGTGTCGTGCTGGCGCGACATGGGCCCCGTCGCGGAAGGGCTCTGCGAGGAGGCCGCGGCCATCGCGAGCGCCTCGCCCTGCGAGGCGGCGTCCGGGCTCGCGACGGAGGCCCGGGCGCTCGCGCGGAACCTCGCCGAGATCGGCCCGCTCGTACGGCTCGCCGAGGGCGTGCTCGATGGGACGCTGGGAGAGGCCGCCGCGGCCAAGGGGCGGGCGCTCGTGCTGCGCGGCGCGCTCGACGCCCACGAGGCCGCCTCCGCCGCGGTGCAAAGGCTCCGCGCGGGCGCCCTGCGCGCGCGGGCCGCGACGGCCGGCCCCGGGCGCGGTGGCGCCGCTCCGCCCGGGGCGGCGTGATCAGCGCGGCGCCGTCCTGGGGGATCACCGTGGCGGCAGGGTCGACGGCGGCGCCGGCACCTCGCGGGTGATCTCGCCCGCGTCGGGCCCGTCAGCGAGCGGCTCCGAGCCCGGCGCGAGCGGCGTGCCCTCCCAGGTCGCGGTCTTGTCCCGGCTCCCGTAGACGAACGGAGGACGGGTCTCCAGCTCCCGGGCGATGCGGGCGAGCTCCTCGTCGAGGTGGCGCGGGTTCGCGAGCAGCCTCTCGCGGATACCGCTGTTCTTCAGGTAACCGCGGATGTCGGGGCTGTCCGGATAGTACCTCGTGAACACGTTGTACCGGAAGAGCGGCTTCAGCCGGTGCAGATCCCTGGGCCCGGTCGGGAGCGGCAAGAGCTCGACGAAGCTCTTCCGCTTCGCCCGCTCCTCCAGCCGGTCGAGGACGAGCTGGAGGCTGTTCTCGAGCAGGTGCGGCGCGCAGTGATCCGCGAAGTCGTCGTACAGGAGCCGCATGAGCGCCCTCGCCTCGTCGATCGGCAGCTGCGCCTGCCGCTCGCGGCCCATGCGCCGCACGAGGACCATGAAGGGAGACGGCTGGTTGCCGGTCGCGCGGATCACCTCGGGATCGCGGAAGTCGGGCTGGCGGTAGGGGAAGTGGCGCGGGTTGATGGCGTCGAACCCGCCTCGGCCGTAGAACAGGATGCGCTGCCACGACAGGCGCTCTTCCGGCGTGAAGTACTCGACCTCGGCCGCGAGATCGACGTTCATCCCGAAGTACTTGCCCGGGGCCGACGGCGCGGGGAGCGTGATCTTCCCCATCGCGTGCAGGTCGGTGAGGTACTGCATGGCGAGCTCGACCGGCGAGATGCGCAGCCAGTACGACAGCACCGTCCCGCGCGCCTCGGGGATCATGAAGATATGAGCGAGGTAGATGACGCAGAGGTCCGGGGCGTACGCCGGATTGATGAGCACGGTGCCGTCGCGGACGCCGCGCACCTTTCCGTCCGCGTCTCGCGCCACGAGCAGGAAGTAGCGCATGTACGTGCCCGACGGCTCGGGCGTGAACGGGTCGTCGCGGAGGAACGCCTCGATCGCCTCCTTGCGCTCCATCTCCCCATGAGGACCGAAGCAGTCCCAGAGGATCTGATACGCCGCGTCGAAGTCCGGGTCGGAAGGATCCTCGATGGACCAGATCTGGTATTTGCGGGTTTCGCGCTCGATCATCTCCACCACGTCCTGGTGGAAGAGATCCTTCATGCAGAGCCGGACACGTCGCTTCAAGCAGGGCTCCCGGGGTTCATGGTGCCAGAGGCGCATCCCTCTGATAGGTGATCATCGTGGCTCGCGCAGCGCTCGTCGGCACGCACACGCCCATGCACACGCACATCGATTCCGCGCGCTCCGTGTGGAGCGAGGCGGGCCCGGTCTATGAGCCCGCCCCTCCGCTGCGCGCGGACGCGGCGGCCGACGTGGCCATCATCGGAGGAGGGTTCACCGGGATCTCCACCGCATACCATCTGATCCGCCGATTTCCGAGCCTCCGCATCATGATCCTCGAGGCGCGTCATCTCGCGAACGGCGCGAGCGGGCGCAACGGGGGGATGATGCTGAACTGGATCAACGGGGTGGGCTCTCGCGATCCGGAGCTCACGCGCCGCGTGTACGAGACGACGCGCGCGGGGATCGACGGCATCGTCGGGATGATCCAGGAGCACGACCTCCCTGTGCGCCACCGCCGCGACGGATGCATGGAGGTGCTCACCGACGCGCGCCGGGCCGAGGCGGCGCACGCGCGGGTGGAGCAGCTGGCCAGCTGGGGCATTTCGCTACAGTACCTGGACAGCGCGGCGCTCTCGAAGCGGCTCGGGATCCAGGGCGCGGCCGGGGCCGTGCTGGACGCGACCGAGGGGCAGCTGAACGGGGTGGACCTGCTGCGCTGCCTGCGCCCGCTGCTGCTCGCGTGGGGGGTCGCCGTCCACGAGGACACGCCGGTGCTCGGGATCCGGGAGGGGCGCACGATCGAGCTGACAACGCCGGGCGGCGTCGTCCGGGCCGCGGCTCTCGTGCTCGCCACCAACGGCTACACGCCGCGCCTCGGCTACTTCAAGACCGGCATCTTTCCGCTGCACTCGCACGTCATCGCGACCGAGCCGCTCGACGCCGAGGCGCGCGCCGCGCTCGGCTGGGGGCAGGTCGCCGGCTTCAGCGACGACCGCGACCGGATCGCGTACGCCAGCATGACGCCCGCCGGTGAGCTCGTGTTCGGCGGGGGCTGCAACGCAGCGTACGCCTACCTCTACGGGAACAAGACCTCCTACCCGGGCACACCCGAGTCGGCGGGGCCGGCGTTCGAGGCCATCCGGCGCCGGCTCACCGGCTATTTCCCTGCGGCCGAGCGGCTGCGGATCGCGCACCGCTGGACGGGCACCCTCGGCATCACGATGAGCCGGCTCTGCAGCATGGGGGTGCGCGGCGAGCACCGGAACGTGTACTACGCCCTTGGCTACAGCGGCCACGGCGTGACGCTCGCCAACCTCGCGGGCCGCGTGCTCTGCGACATCTACGCGGGCGACGACGCGCGGTGGCGGGATCTGCCGTTCTACATGGCCCCCCTCCGGGGCGTCCCGCCCGAGCCGCTCCGCTGGCTCGGCTATCACGCGTACACCAAGCTGACGGGGCGCTCGCCGCGCAAGGCGGCGTGAGCGCGGCGCGAGGCAGCTCCTGCGCGCGCCGGGAACTCGCGCGCGAACGCATCGCCGTCACCTCTCAGAGCTTGCTCCGTCAGACGCTCTCGCCTGCGCCGGCGCGGTCCAGCGCTCCTCGGCGCAGCGACTCCTTGAACGCCTCCAACTCCTGCTCTGGGAGCGGCACGACCATGCCGCGCAGCGGCTTCAGCTCGATCTGGGACACCGCCCAGGCGAACCACGCCGGATCCATTCCGCTATCTTTCTTCAGGGCATCCTCGAAGCCCAGGAGGATCGGGAAGCCGGCGCGGTCGATGAAGAACAGGTCGACGAGATCGCGCAGCTCCGACCGCCCGAGGAGCGCCACGATCTTGTTCGCACGCTGATCGCGGAGCGCCTCGACCCGGATACGACCGACGTACGTGTCCGCCTCGACCAGCCTCGGCGATGCATCCGACGCGACATCGACGCGGAGGACCTCTGGTCCAGAGGCAACCTCGAGCCGCACAAAGCCAGGTGCAGACCTCACGCGCATGACGCCGACGGTCGAGGCGGCCGCCGCAGCCTCCAGCGCGCGGACAATCGGCTCTACGTCCTCGCGCAACCCGCAGAAGAGGTCCAGATCGTCGGAGCGCCGGTGATCGAGCAGCAACGCGAGCCCTGAGCCTCCGACCAGCCGCACCGCGGGCGATGCGTCCTGGGCCGCGAGGACCAAGCGCTCGGCCAGCTCAGGCAGCCGCGGTAGTCCGGACATGCTCCCGGCGACGCTCGAGCATCATCGTCCAGACGCCACGGGCGCGCCCCAGGCGGTGCACGACCCGAGGCCAGGCCTCCTCGATGGCGGGCCAATCGAGCAGCGTCCATACGTCGCGGCTGTTGGCCTCACGGAGGATGCGGGCGATCAGGTCATCCCGGGTCGGGGAAGCCTCACGCGCGAGGATCCGACGCGCCTCCGCGACGGTGATGCCCAGATCCCACAGGAAATACGGCACGGCGTCGGGATCGAGCAGGCGTTGTGAGGTCGGCGGCAGCGGCATGTCGTCCCCCGGCACACGATGGCGCCACCCTCGCAAATTGCCGGAGGCAACACCTGCCCGCAAGGAGAATCCCCTCGGCCGAGCGGCCTCTCCCGAGCGGGCTTGCGTGGCCGGAGCGCGGGGCGCTATTCGATGCGGGGCCATGTTCTGCGCGCGCTGCCACCGGGAGTACGACGCGGGCCATCGGTTCTGCCCCTACGACGGCGCGGAGCTCACCGAGGGCCGGCGCGTCGACCTGTTCCGGTACAAGCCGACCCGGCTGCGCGGGACCGTCCTTGGCGAGCGCTACGAGGTGCGCGGCTACCTCGGCAAAGGGGCGATGGCGCGCGTCTACCTCGCGGTCGAGATCGCGACGGGCCAGCCGGTCGCCATCAAGGTCCTCGAGGAGTTCGCCGCCCGGGCGGAGCGGACACGCGAGCGGTTCGTGCGCGAGGCGCAGAGCGCCGCGACGATCGGGCACCCGAACATCGTCCGGGTGCTCGACGCCGGCACGCGCTCGGAAGACGGCGCGCCCTACCTCGTGATGGAGTACCTCTTCGGCGAGTCGCTCGGCGACTGGCTCCGGCGCGAGCGCCGCATGGACGCGGACCTCGCCATCCCGGTGCTCTCCCAGGCCGCGTCCGGGCTCGCCGCCGCGCACCGGGCCGGGATCATCCACCGCGACGTGAAGCCGGACAACATCTACCTCGTGGGCCCGCAGGGCGACCCGTACGCGGTCAAGGTGCTCGATTTCGGCCTGGCGAAGATCCAGGCCGCCGACCTGATCACGGCGACCGGCACCGCCGTGGGCACCCTCGAGTACATGGCGCCCGAGCAGGTCGTGAGCGACCTGCCCGACGCCCGCACCGACGTCTACGGGCTCGGCGTCGTCATGTTCCGGGCCTTCACCGGGGAGCTGCCGTTCCCGCGCTCGGAGCAGTCGGAGCTCCTCGCCAGGCAGCTCGTGACCCCGCCGCCCCGCCCCTCGGAGAAGCGCCGGAGCCTCGATCCGCTGCTCGAGTCCGTGATCCTGAAGGCGATCCGCAAGAGCCCGAACAACCGCTATCCCTCCATGGAAGCGTTCCTCGAGGATCTCGAGCGGCTGGCCGGCGACCGGGACGGGCCGCTCTCGGCCGGCGAGCCGCTGCGCGAGCCCAGCGACGTCTACCTCCCGCAGGGATCGTTTGCCAGGAACGCGGCGATCTACTTCTATAGGCGGCTCGGCATGGAAGCCCCACGCTTCGACTGAACCGACACCACCTCCCGCGGGCGCTTCCCGCCACCCAGGAGATCCGATTGCCATGGCCTACTCTGCTGCATTCCGATGCCTGACCGGTTGTGCCGGCAGCTACCCGCTGACGCAGCCCCTCTACCGTTGCCCCACCTGCGGCGGCCTGCTCGACGTCGCCCACGACATCGACGCGCTCCGTGACCGGAGCCCCGCGACGTGGATGAAGCTCTTCGACGAGCGCTACAAGCGCACGGTGTGGCCCTACGGCTCCGGGGTCTGGGGCAAGCGGGAGTGGGTCGCGCCCGAGGTCCCGGACGAGGCCATCGTGTCGATGGACGAGGGCGGCTCGAACCTGTTCTGGGCGGACCGCTACGGCAAGACGCTCGGGCTCGATGACGTCTGGGTGAAGCTCTGCGGCAACAGCCACACGGGGTCGTTCAAGGACCTCGGCATGACGGTGCTCGTCTCGGTGGTGAACAAGGCGATCCGCGAGGGCCTCGAGGTGCGCGCGATCGCGTGCGCGTCGACGGGGGACACCTCGGCGTCGCTCGCGGCGTACGGGGCGGCGGCCGGCTTGCCCGTCGTCGTGCTGCTGCCGCGGGGCAAGGTGTCGACGGCGCAGCTCGTCCAGCCGATCGCGTCGGGGGCGCTGGTCCTCTCGCTGGACACCGACTTCGACGGCTGCATGGCCATCGTGCAGCGCCTCTCGGCCGACGGCGTCGTCTACCTTGCGAACTCGATGAACGCCCTGCGGCTCGAGGGCCAGAAGACCGTGGCCATCGAGATCGTGCAGCAGTTCGACTGGACGCTGCCCGACTGGGTCATCCTCCCGAGCGGCAACCTCGGCAACGCCTACGCCCTCTACGCGGGCTTCAAGATGCTGAAGGACCTCGGCCTGACGACGCGGTTCCCGCGCCTCTGCGTGGCGCAGGCGGCGCGGGCCAACCCGCTCTTCAAGGCGTGGTCCGAGGGGCGGAGCGAGGTCGTGCCGATGAAGGCGGGGGAGACCCTGGCGAGCGCGATCCAGATCGGCAACCCGGTGAGCGCGCCGAGGGCGATGCTGGCCCTCAAGGCGATGGACGGCGTCGCGGAGGAGGTCACCGAGGACGAGCTCTGCGACGCGGCGGCCCGCGCCGATCGCACCGGCATGTACACCTGCCCGCACACGGCGGTCGCCCTCGCCGCGCTGGAGAAGCTCGTGAAGAAGGGCCTCGTCGAGAAGCGCCAGCGGGTCGTCGTGGTCTCGACCGCGAACGGCCTCAAGTTCACGGAGTTCAAGGTGAAATACCACGAGCGCGCGCTCGCGGACGTGACGAGCCGGCTCGCCAACCCGCCGGTCGCGCTGCCGCCCGACTACGACCGCGTCCTCGCCGCCCTCGACAGGCACGCCGCGCAGACCGGCAAGCGCTGACGCGCCGGCGAGATCGGGCCGCCGGCCGCTACCCGCGCGACCTCGCGCGGCGCCGCCGGCGCCGTCCGCGCGCGTTCGCGGAGATCATCGCGGAGGCGATGCCGTTCTGCAGGGTGTTGTGCGTGACGATGCCGCTCATGTCGACGCCGATCTCGATGAGCGTCCTGGCCACGTCGGGGCTCAGGCCCGTGATGATCACCTCCGAGCCGAGCAGGCGCACCGCCGTCGCGGCGCCGAGGAGCGCGTCGGCGCACGGGCCGTCGATCCGCGGCACCCCGGTGATGTCGAGGATCGCGACGTGCGCGCGGCGGGAGGCGACGCCCCGGACCAGCGTCTCCTGCACGCGGCGCGTCCGCTGGCTGTCGAGGGCGCCGACGAGCGGCATCACGACGATGTCGTCGCTGATCGGGATGAGCGGGGTCGACAGCGCCGCGAGGATCTCGTTCTGCGCCCGGAGGGCCTCCTCCCGGGCGCGCCGCGCCTCGGTCTCCGCCTCGGCGCGCTTCCGCTCCGTGATGTCCCGCACGATGACGACCGCCTCCGCCCTGTCGCTGCCGGCGATCCGGACCTCGTAGTCGCGCGCGCCGCCCGCCGACTGCTCCTGGTACTCGAAGACGTGCGTCGCCTCGTCCGCGAGCGCTCGCGCCACGAGGCCGGTGATCTGCTCGGCGACGTGGGCGGGGAACACGTTGGCGACGTGCCTGTGCAGGAGATCCTCGGCGCGGAGCGACGGCCTCGGATCCCGGGAGGCCTTGAAATCAAGGCAGATGCCGTCGCCGCTGATCCGGAGGATCGTGTCGGGGATGGCGTAGAGCAGCGCGCGGTTGTTCGCCTCGCTCCGGCGCAGGGCCGCCTCCACGCGCTTGCTGCCGATGAAGTGGCCGGCCTTGGCGGCGACGGCGAGCAGGACGTCGAGCAGCCCCGGATCGGGCGCGCGCGGCTCGGCGTCCATGAGCTCCAGCACGGCCGCGACCTGCGCGTCGGCGCGGACCGCGATGGGGAGCTCGACCGCGAAGCGGAGGCCGGCGCCGCGCGCCGCCTGCGCGCGCGGGTCGTCCGCCTCGGCGTCCAGGTCGCTGAACCAGGTCGGCTCCCCCTGGGCGAGCGCGCGGCCGGGCAGCCCGGCGTCGCGGGCGAACCGCGCGCCCCGGGTCGCCGCCTCGAGCGCGATCGCGTCGTCGGGCGCGGCGCTCCAGGTGTGCTCGCAGCGCAGCCCGTCGCTCTCGTCGTCGCCGAGCCACAGGGCGGCGAACCGGAAGCCGAGCGTCTCCCCGAGCGCGCCGAGGAGCGCCGGGACGCCCTCGGAGAGCGTCGTCGACTCGACCAGGATCCTGGTCACGGTGTACTGCGTCGACACCTTGTAATTGGCCGCCGCGAGGGCGCGGCGCTGGTTCCACTTCTCGGTGAGCGCGAAGGCCATCTGGCGGACCTCGCTCGGGTCGAACGGCTTGGCGAGGATGAGGAGGTTGTCGGTCTGCCCGAACCGGGCGGCGATCTCCTCCCACGAGTCATCCGCGTCCGCCGCGCAGAGGACCGCCTGGATGGCGCCGTCCTCCTTCCAGATGCGCGAGAGCGTCTCGACGCCGTCCCACCCCGGCATGCGCGCGTCCACGAACACGAGCGCGTACGGCGCGCCGCCGTGCAGCGCCTCGCGGACCTTCGCCAGGCCCTCCTCCCCGCGGGTCGCGGACGTGAGCTCGAACCTCACCGGCCGCCGGGCGGGCGGCTCGCGGAACAGCGTCGGCTGGGGGCTCGCGAAGGTCGAGCCCTCCACCTCGGATCGGAGGGTCCTGCGGAAATCCTCGTGGATGGCCTCGTCGTCGTCGATCAGTAAAACGCGCCGGTTCTGCTGCCAGCTGGGATCCCCCATCACCGAGTCCTTGGAGCGTGGGTCCGGGTCCTAGAGCGGGGCGCGTCCTCGTCGCACGAAGCTGCGCCCCGCTCTATTCAACGGGAGGCGTGCCCTCGCCGTCTACGGGCGGAGGCGACGGCGGCCGTGTGGGGGACTCGTCCTCGGTGGAGGGCGGGGGCGGAGGCGGGGGCATCGCAGGGGGCTCGTGATCCTCACCACCTTCCCTCGGGGCGGCCTCGGAGGCGCCGAGGGGCAGGTTCACGCCGCCGGGCTTCCTCGTGGTCGTCGCCGGGCTCGCGCCCGGCGTGCCGCGGCCCCGCGCGGCGGGCGACTCGGCCGCGTGCGGGTCGAACCGGGGCTTCTTCAGCGGGCCGTGGACGTGCCAGCCGTAGAAGCCGTCCGCTCGCTTCGACCGCTTCATCTTGGGCTGCTGCATCTCGATCAGCCCGGGCATGCTCGACCCCGGCGCGCCGAGCAGCGATTTCGTGAGATCGCTCTTCGATCGGTACGCGTCGGTGAACTTGAAGCGCACGTAGAGATCCGCCGTCGAGTTGTTCCACGGCTCGCGCATGGTGACCTTGCCGTCGCCGTCCAGCTCGAGATCCTGGCCGTTGGCGGACATCTTCGTGACCTTGAGGACCCCGTCCTTCGCCTCCGCCGACAGGAGCAGCTCCCCCAGCTTCGCCTCCGGGAGCGCGATGAGCCCCTGGATCTTCGTCTTGCCGTCGCCGACCGAGACCTCCTTGGCCGAGACCTCGAGCGCGCCGTTCGCCTTGTTGAACTTGCCGTCGGGCGCGCTGAGATCGAGGTTCGCGCTCAGCGTGCCGGCGATGGGCAGGCCAAGGATGTCCCCGAGCGGACCCACCTTGGCGAGCTCCACGTCCGAGACCTCGACGTGGACGTCGCCGCTCGATCGGCCCCACGGGACCACGCCCTCGATCTCGCCGCCGAACACGCTGGCCCAGAACGAGATCCGCGTCCGCCCGATCAGGAGGGGCAGGATCTTCACCCGCGCGTGCGCCTCGTCGATCTCGATGACGCTCGGCTTCGGCGCGCTGTCCTTGGCGGCGTCGCCCGAGGCGAAGGCCGCGGCGCCGCTCGGCCTGCTGCTCGCGCCGAGCTCGCCCGGCGGCAGGATGAGCCGCACGCCCTTCATCTCGACCCCCGTGAACCAGTACGAGTCGAGCTCGTCGATCTCGAGGCGCTGCGCCTGGCTCGGGCCCCGCTTCTGCTGCGTGCGGTCGAACTCGGCGATCAGCCGGTCCTTGAGCCGGTCGTAGGGGAACGTGAGGTAGCCGAAGAGCCCGAGACAGAAGAGGTAAAAGAGCGGGTAGACCGCCCATTTCGCGATCTTGACGAGCCGCGCCTTCATGGCTCCTGCTCCTCGTCCGCGGCGGGGGGCGCGGACGGCGCGGGGGTCGCCGGCTGGGGCTCGCCCTTCCGGTCGAACGCGGAGATGCCGAGCTCGACCTCGTAGGAGTCCGGCTCCCCGGCGCGCGGCTTGAGGTTCAGCTTCGTCACCGCGACCGGGTGGCCCGAGCTCTCGATGTGCTCGAGCATCTTGGCGAGCCCGAGCATCCCGATCCTGTGCATCTTCACCACCGTGATCCGCTCGGTGTACTTCTTGCCGTGCGGGACGTCGGGGCGATCCTGCGACTCGGCGGCGGTGAGCTGCTGCTGCTTCGCCGCGTCCTCGATGAAGCCCGCGAGCGCGGGCGCCGGCCGCGCGTAGCGCGCGAGCAGCGCGTCCTTCTGCGCCTTGCGCTCGCTGACCTTCCCCGAGGCCTCGTAGATCGACTGGAGCAGATCGCGGATCTCCTGGTTCTCGGCGCGCTTGCTGGACGCGACGCTCGCGAGCCCGATCGGCACGAGCAAGAGGACGATCACCGCCAGGAATCCGAGGAGGATGGTGAGGAGCCTGCGCTCGCGCGGCTCCAGCTTGTCGAGTCGCTCGCGGAGCGTCATCGCGATCCCTCCGGCTTCTCCGGCGCGCCGGCCGAGGCGCTCTCCGCCGCGTCGGCGGCGCCGGTCTTCTTCTTCTTCGTCTTGTCCTCGCACTTGAGATCCAGCTCGAGGACGTACTTGTGCCTGCCCTCCGTGAACTGGCTCGTCCGGCCGACCTTCACGTCGCGGAAGCAGCGGTGCTCCTTCATGTGATCCGCGATGATCTGCGCGTCCGACACCGACGGGACGACGCCCTGGAGGGTCACGTGGCCGCGGTTCACGTCGAGCTCGAGCACGTCGTGCGTGATCTCCTTCGGCACGGCCTTCGAGAGCTGCACCATGACGTCGAAGGCGTCGACGCGGGGCATCGGGTCCTCGTCGGCCGCGCCGGGGCCCTGCTCGAGCAGCTCGCGGGCCTTCTGCGGGTCGCTCGTCTCCTCGCCGAGCACGTCGTGGGACGCGGTCGCGAGCGAGGCGGCGAGCAGCTCCCGCTCCGCGTCGAGGGTGCGCAGCTCCGCGACGATGGAGAACCCGAAGCTCAGCGCGATGACGGTGCCGAGGCCGGCGAGGATCGGGATCTTCTCGCGCAGGAACGGGTAGCTGCGCTCGGCCTCGAGCGCGCCCTTCCGGAGGTTGAACCCCTTGGTCTTCGGCGTCAGCCCGAGCGCGAGCCCGAGCGCCTTGGCGAAGCGGGGCAGCGCCGCGGCCTGCTCGGGCGTGAGCCCCTCGATGCGAGGGGCCGGCAGCGGCAGGATCGTGAGGCCGAGCTGCGTCGACAGGAACATCTCCGCGCCCTGCGCGGCGGCGCCGCCGCCGACCAGGTAGAGCCCCGCGAGCGGCTCGCCGCCGAGGTTGCGCCACGCCGCGAGCGTCTGGCGGAGCTCGCGCGCGAGCGCCGGCGCGGTGCCGGGGAGGCCGGCCGTCCCGCGCGACAGCGTCCGGGCGAAGACCGGCTCGCCGCCGGAGACGATCACGATCTCGGACGTGAGGTAGTCGAGGTCGAGCAGGGCGATCGGCGCGCTGGCGGGCGACGGCGCGGCGAGCTCCGGCATCACCGCCTCGAGGTTGGCGAGCGCCACCGCGCCCAGCGCGACCCGCTCCGGCTCGAAGCCGAGCGCCTCCTTCACGACGGCGATGCGCTCGCGCACGTCGTCCGCGCGCGCGACGGCGGCGAAGACCGGCAGCGTCTCCACGCCGGGCGGCCGCTTCAGCAGGCGGTGGTCGAAGACCGCGTCTTCCATCTCGAACGGCACCGTGGCCTCGAGCTCGAAGCCGAGGATGTTCTCGACCTCCTTCTGCGCGGCCGCCGGCAGGTCGAGGCGGCGGTAGAACGATTTCTCCCCGGAGAGCGCGATCGCCGCGGCGTCGGGGCGGTGGAGCCCCACGGCCGCGCGGATGGCCTCGGCCTCGGAGACGGCGTCCGTGACGGCCGCCTCGCCGAGGGCCTCGACGAAGACCCTCCTGTACGTGGTGCGGATGAGCGCCGCCCGCACCACGGATTTTCCAGCATCTATCCCGAGCAGCCTGTGCATTTGCGCGCTTCTTCCCGGAGGGGTGTCCTAGTCGATGCGATAGTAGATGATCGTCCCGGCAGGGTTCGATCGCACCTGTTGTTCGTACGTTTCTGGCGTCGGAGGGGTGCTGGGCTGAGCGGGATCCTTGGGATCATTGGCCGGATCGGGGAGCTTCGTCGCCCCCGTGAGATCGACCACCGCATGGACGCGCACGCGCGTCTCGCGCTTGTTCCCCGGGACGATGCCATCGGCGTAGATGCTCAGGAAGCTGGTCTTGTTGCCGAGGGACTTCGTGACGTTCGGCTTGAACTTCACAGCTTCCACGCCCATGGCCTTGAACTGCTGCCCGAGCATCCCCCCGAGCGAGCTGCCCGCCTTCTGGGTCATCGCGTCGACATAATCTTTCGGGGTGGGGAAGAGCAGCCCCCCGGTCATGCTCTGCACGAGCGACGCCACGGTGAGGAACGCCGTCTGCTGGTTCACGTCGCTGCAGAGCGGCGTCGTCGCGATATCCACGAAATCGGCGGTGCACGTGAGCCTGAGCAGCGTCAGCGCGTTCGCCGACGAGACGTTCACCTTCTGCTTCCGGCTGCCCCAGACGGTCAGGACCCGCTTGTCCGGGTTGCTCGGATCCGGGTCGACGAACGTCGCCCAGAAGTCGTCGTTCATGCCCCGGACCAGCCGCAGCTCGTCGACCGAGTCGAACGGGGCGTTCTTGCGCTGATAGGAGAGGCCGACCGTCTGGTAGAAGCTGTCCTCGGCGCCGGTGGAGCTCGGGGCGTTCGGCGTCGCGTCGCAGGCGAACGTCTGGTCGCCGGGGTCGGCCCAGTCGATGAGCGCGCTGCAGATGGTCGCGCGGTCCGAGAACTGGCCGTCGCCGTCGCGCTCCTCGAAGAGCATGTTGTACTGCGCGTCGCTCATCAGGCTGAGCAGCTGGTTCCCCACGGCGATCTGATCGGAGATGCCGCCCACGTCGTCGGCGGCGCGGTTGACGTTGATCTTCGAGTCCTCGTCGACGATCTTGAGCTCGAAGCGGCCGCCGCCGGTGAGCCCCAGGTTCTTGCCCGCCGCGCTGCCCTCGCCCGCGGCCTCGGGGGGCGCCGCGCTGCCCTCGCCCGCGGCGAGCTGCGCGTTGAAGGGGCCGAGGAACATGTCGGTGAACTTCCAGACCGGCACCTGGAACTTCCCCTTGATCCCGACGATCGCGAGCATCGGCCCGATCGCCGTGCTCACGCTCGGCTCGGAGGCGATGAGCATCCGCGACAGGTTCACGGCGCTCTTCGCGTAGTACTCGGCCCGCAGCGCGTCGCGATCGGCGAGCGCCGCGGAGAGCTCGGTGGAGGTCTCCTCCTGGAGCTCGGTCAGGAACACGGTGAGCACCGTGATCGCGCCGAGCACCATGACCAGCGCCACGCCGCGCCGATCGCGCCGCCTCCGGAGGCGGCGGCGCGCGGGTCCGGAAGTCGGCCTCTCTGCGGCGCGGTCCTCGGCGTGGGGGCTCCTCGGGCGGCTCATGGCTCAGTTGGCCCCGAAGGCGATGGGGACCTGCATCGGGAGTGGCACCTTCGACTCGAACTTGATCGGCTCGCCGCCCGGCCCGCCGTTCAGGACCAGCGTCACCCACACCTGCGAGGGGAGCCGGTCGAGCTGCGCCGCCGGCTGCGTCGAGTCCCACGAGTCGACCCACTCCCCGGTGATCGGGTCGAGGTACTGCAGATTGAAGCTCTCGATGTCCTCGGCGAGCACGTTGACGACCCCGCCCCTCGTCGGCTCGGTATCGATGGTCCTCGCCTCTCGCCGCACGAGATCGAGCCTGTCGCGCTCCGGGTCGCGCGCGCCGAAATAGCCGATCTCGCACTGATCGGACTCGTGCGCGTTCCGGAGGAGCCTCCGGTGCGCGAACGCGGTGAAATCGACGCGGTCGGCGGGCGACGAGTCGTCCCCCGCGAAGGCGGTGAGCCGCACGACGATGTTCTTGTCGGCCGGCTGGTGCCTGGACAGGAAGGCCGTCTGGAGCTCGCGCGAGATGCGGGCGATCGCCGCGCGGCCCTGGTGGTAGCGGTCGCCCATCCGGGAGATGCCCGAGCGCGCGCGGCTCATGCCGTCGAACGCGCCGTAGATGAGCGTCCCGATGAGCGCCAGGATGCCGACCGAGACGAGGACCTCGAGGAGGGTCACCGCGCGCGCGCGGCCGCGGCGCCTGCGGAGAGATCTCGCCCTTCGCGCCGCCATGGTCAACCTCCTCCTCCCTGACCGCCCGCGCCCTCCTCGGGCTGGCCCATCTGGGGGATCGTCACCCACTGCACGAGCTCGAACGCGTGCTCTCGAGACCCTTGCTGCCAGGTCAGCTTGACCGTCACCCGCCGCGCGCTCGCCTCGAAGATGGGCTGGAGCGTCGGCGCGAGCATGTCGACGAACGGCTGCAGGAGCCCCGAGATCCCGCCGCCCGACTCGCCGCCCCCCGCGCCGCCGCCGACCAGCGACTGCGCGAGATCGTTGATGTCGCCGCTCGGGGCCGCGGTGCCGCTCGACTCGCCCGGCTTGCCGAGCGCCCCGAGCCCCTCGAGGTTGGTGTCGAGGTCCAGATCGCCGTACTTGGGCTCGGGCATCTCGGGCTTCTCGATGCGCCAGCTGCACTTGATGTTCGGCGACTCGTCGCCCTCGCAGCACGGCCCGCTGTCGGCCTCGTCGAGCGCCGGCAGGCCGTCCTTGGCGAGCCGCTCCTCGAGCTCGGTCATCTTGCAGCGCGCGAGCCCGTTCGCGAGGCTGAGGTTCCGCGCGTGCGCCGCGGCCGAGAAGGCGCCGGCCTGCGCGGAGAGGATCGCCGTCAGCCCGAGGCCGAGGATGGCGACCGCCACCATCACCTCGAGCAGGGTGAAGCCGCGGGCGCGCATCAGAGCCCCGTGTCCTCGCGCTCCGACGCCTCGGCGTCGTCGCGCGGCCTGGGCATGCTCGCCTTGCCCTTCCTGAGCTCCGTCTTGCCGGTCAGCGGCGAGACGAGCACCGTCATCACCGCGTCGTCGGTCTCCCCGCCGCCCAGGCTGAGCTGGATCGCGGCGTGCTCGGTCTGGCCTCCGGGCCAGAAGTAGAGATAGGCCCGCCCCTCCGTCACGGGCTCGTCCTGGTGTCCGGTCTCCACCTGGAGGAAGCGCACGCCGCTCGACAGCTCCTTGCCGGGCCTGTCTTTCTCGGGGTTGAAGCCGTACGCCTTCGCCGGCTCGAACGAGGGCCGCGGCGCGCGCGGCCCCTTCAGGATCGCCTCGGCCTCCGCCGTGGCGGCCTTCTCGGCCTCCGTCGCCGCGGCGGCGCCGCCGGCCCGATCGTTCCGCTCGACGAGCAGCTCACCCGCGGATTCCTCGAGCACGATCATCCGCTCCTCGAAATCGAAGACCAGCCGCACCGGCTTCGACTTCGCGTTCGCGTGGGCGTAGGCGACCCGGACGGCGCCCGCGAGCAGCGCCGCGCTGCGCTTCAGCCGCGCGCTCGTGACAGCGCCCATGCCGAGCATGACCGAGCCGCTGATGAGCGCGATCACCGTGACGGTGATCAGCACCTCGACCAGCGTGAGTCCCCTCGTGCGACGGCGTGCCATGGGCGCTCCTGCTCCCGCGCGGCGCTACATCTCCGCGATCTTGTTGAGATCCGACTGCTTCATGTCATCCCGGATGTCGTCCGGGGTGTTCTCTTTCCTGTCGTCGCCGGACGAGACGACATGGACGTCGTTGTTCTCGTCACACTTGATCTTGTAGGGCTGGCCCCAGGGATCGTCCGTCTTGTTGCCGTCGATCTGCTTCGCGCTGACCAGCGCCTGGATCGTCGGGCACCCATCGGCGCCCGCCCCGAGCTGCTGGTACTGCTCGGCGGCGCTCTTGATGATCGTCGCCCCGGTATAGGCGCTCTTGACGCGCGACTGCTTGAGCTTCGGCCACACAACGAGCGTGGCGCCGCCGGCGATGATCGCCATGATCGTCACGACGATGAGCACCTCGACAAGGGTCACGCCCCGCGAGAGCTTCCGGCTCAGCCGTCGAATCCTTCTTGCGCTGCTTGCTCTGTTCGTCTCCATCTCTCACTCCACCCTGTCAAGGCCGCCTATTTCGCCGTCCGGTCCGTCGCTCATGAGATCGTATCCGTCCGGATCCTTTCTTCCGGGGCAGGTGAGCCGGAGCGGCCTGCCCCACGCGTCGACCGGGTCGATCGCGAGGTATCCCTCGCGCTTCAGCTCTTCCAGGGAGCCCGGGCACCGCCGCTCGTGATCGGCGCGGTACAGGGTGATCGCCCCGTGGACGACGGACAACGTGGCGCGGGTCGATCGAATTCCCACGAGCCGCCGCTCGCGCGCGCCGAGGAGCAGCAGGAGGACCGCCATCGCGAGGCCCGCGGCGAAGGGCCGCACCCGCGCCATGCCGGTCCGCCGGAAGAGCCCGCCGCCGCGCTCCCAGGGGAAGAAGATCGTGCTCTCTCGCTGCCTGCGCCGCCCCATAGCCACCTACCCGACGAAGCTCGACATCTGGATGAGCGGCATGAGGATGGATATCGCGATGAACGCGACCGCGCCGCCCATGATGACGATCATCAGCGGCTCGAGCAGGCTCGTGAGCACCTGGACCCGGGTCTCCACGGCGGAGTCGTAGGCGTTGGCGACGTTCTCCAGCATCGCCTCCAGCTGCCCGCTCTTCTCGCCGATGGCGATCATGTGGGTGACGATCGGCGGGAACCGGCCGCTCCGCTTCAGCGGCTCGGCGATGCTCTGGCCCTCGCGGATCGACGCGATGGCGTCGACGATGACCTTCTCCAGGGCCGCGTTGCCGAGCACGCTCCGCACGATATCCATCGCGCTGAGGAGCGCGACGCCCGACGACAGCAGGGTCGCGAGGGTCCGCGAGAAGCGCGCGATGGACAGCATCTGGATGAGCTTGCCGAAGATGGGCGCCCGCAGCACGAACGTGTCCCACGCGAGGCGGCCCTTCGGCGTCCGCACCCAGCGGCGGAACCCGTACACCGCGCCCACGAGCGCGAGGAGGACGAGCCACCAGTAGCTCGAGGCGAACGCCGACGTGCCGATGAGCGCCGCCGTGTACCAGGGCAGCGCCTGGTCCATGGACGCGAAGATGCCTGTCACGTTCGGCACGACCGCGATCATGAGGACCGAGATGAGCCCGATGCCGATGAGCGCCATCAGCGCGGGGTAGGCGAGGGCGGCGGTCACCTTGCCCACGAGCTTCGCCTGGTTCTCCATGAAGACGGTCAGGCGCGTCAGCACGCCCTCGAGCGTGCCGGACGCCTCGCCGGCGCGCACCATGCTCACGTAGAGCGGCGGGAAGACCGAGGGGTGCGCCTCGAGGGCCTTGGCGAAGCTCGTGCCTTCGCGCACCTGCTCGCGCACCTGCGTGAGCACCTTCTTCAGCGACTCCTTCTCGACCTGCTCGATGAGCGCGTTGAGCGACTCGAAGAGCGGGATGCCGGCGCCGATGAGCGTCGCGAGCTGGCGGGTCATCAGGGCGACGTCCGACGTCGAGGGGCGGCCCGCGAAGGCGAAGATCTTGAGATCGCGCTTCGCCTTCGCCTTCGCGGCCTGCTCCTCGGTCGCGCCGGTGAGCATGACGCCGTCCTTGCGCAGGGCGGCCCGGAGGGCCTTCGCGTTCTCCGCGTCGCGGACCCCTTTGACCGGCTTGCCGGTGCCGACGAGGATGCCTTTGTATTCGAATACCGCCACGGCCTTCCCTACTCGTCGACGATGACGTCTTCCTGCGTCGCCGCGAGGACCTCCTCGACGGTGGTGATGCCCTTGAGCACCTTGCGCGCCCCGTCATCCCGGAGCGTATCCATCCCCTGGGAGATGGCGACCCGCTTGATGGTCTGCGCGTCCGCGCTCTTCAGGATGTGCGGGCCCACGGCGTCGTCGACGACCATCAGCTCGTAGATGCCCCGCCGGCCGATGAAGCCCTTCTGGTTGCAGGCGTCGCAGCCCCCGGGCTTGTAGAACACGGCCCGGTCGATGTCCTGACCGATGTAGTCGTATTTCTGTCCGTGCACGCTGTAGCGGGTCGAGACCTTTCGCCGCGCCTTCCAGGCGAGCCGGTCCTCGTCGAGGCCGAGCTGCTGCAGCTCGTAATCGGAGGGCCGGTAGGGGACCTTGCACGCCGGGCACAAAAGGCGCACGAGGCGCTGGGCGAGGATGCCGATCACGCTGCTCCGCACGAGGAACGGCTCGATCTCCATCTCGACGAGGCGGGTCACGGCGGCGGCCGCGTCGTTCGTGTGGAGGGTCGAGAGCACCAGGTGGCCGGTCAGCGACGCGTGGATGGCGATCTCGGCGGTCTCCTTGTCGCGGATCTCGCCGACCATGATCACGTCCGGATCCTGGCGGAGGAACGCGCGGAGCGCCGAGGCGAAGGTGAGCCCGATCCCGGGGTGGACGTGGATCTGGTGGATGCCGCCGATCTCGTACTCGACCGGGTCCTCGGCCGTGAGGATGTTCCGGCTGGGCTCGTTGATCCGGTTGAGGCAGGCGTAGAGCGTCGTCGTCTTGCCGCTGCCGGTCGGGCCGGTGACGAGGATGATGCCGTCCGGCCGCTGGATGAGCGCGTCCATGATGGCGTACTCGCGCGGCGCGAAGCCGAGGTCGTCGAGCCCGAGCAGGACCGACGCCTTGTGCAGGATGCGCATCACGATCCGCTCGAAGCCGCGGCTCGTCGGCACGGTCGAGACGCGGATGTCGACGCTCTTGCCCGCGATCTTCAGCGTGATGCGGCCGTCCTGCGGGAGCCGCTTCTCGGCGATGTTGAGCGCCGCCATGATCTTCACGCGGGCGATGATCGGCGCCATGAACTGCTTCGAGGCGCGCTTCGCGACGTAGAGCTCGCCGTCGATCCGGTAGCGGACGACGACGTCGCGCTCCTCGGGCTCGATGTGGATGTCGCTCGCCCGCTCGCGGACCGCCTGCGCGAAGAGGCCGTTGACCCAGGCGATGATCGGGGCGTCGTCGTCCGAGTCGATGATGTCGACGAGGTTGTCCTCCTCGAGCGCCGTGTCGCCCTCGAGCTTCGCGCCGCCGTCCTCCTTGCGCTCCCAGATGCGGTTGATCGCGTTCAGCACCGCGTCGCTCGTGGCGACCGCGATCTCGACGGGCTTGCCGAACAGCGCCCGCACGTCGTCGATCGCCGTCGTGTCGAGGGGGTCGGCGACGGCGCAGTAGACGACCCCGTCGTGCTCGGCGAGCGGCAGGATCTTGTGCTGCTTGGCGTAGGTGATCGGCACCCGGCTCGCGAGCTCGAGCGGCACCGCGTCGATGTCGATGCGCGGGAGGAGGCCGACCTCGCACTCCTCCGCGAGCGCCTTGGCGATGCTCGCCTCGTCGGCGATGTTGGACGAGACGATGAGGTCCGCGAGCGCCTGACCGCGCTCGCGGACGGTGTCGTAGAGCGGCGCGAGCCGCTCCGCGGGGACGACGCCCCGCCGGACCAGGATCTCGCCGAGGTACTGCTGCTGCTGCAGGCTCATTCCACGCGCTCCATCTGCCGTCCACCCGGCGGCCGCCGCGTGGGCCGCGGCGGCGGGGCGCCGTTCGGCGGCGGCGGCAGCTGGGCCGGCTCGCCCTCCATGTCGGCCGCGCCGGGCTGCATGTGCGCGGCGCCGGTGGCCTTGCCGCCGAACGTCGGCAGGCCGACCGGATCCACCGGCACGTGCTCGCGCGGCCCCTTCGGGCGCGCCTCCTCCTCGAGGCGCGCCCGCTCCTCCTCGGCCAGCATCGACTGGCGGATGTCCTCGAGGAGCCCGTTCGCGCGGCCGAAGTCGCGCGGCGGCTCCCACGCGGCGCTCTCGCTGAAGACGAAGTAGCGGTCGATGAACTCCTGCCGCTCCTGCATCTTGCGCTCGAAGATGGTCCGGAGGTCGTCCTGGTCGCGGATCACGTAGGGCGTCAGCACGAGGAGGAGGTTCGTCTTCGTCTTCGTCTTGACCCGCTGCCGGAAGAGGAACCCGAGCACCGGGATGTCGCCCAGCACGGGGATCTTCGTCTCCGAGGTGGTCATGCCGTCGCGCATGAGGCCGCCGATCACGACCGTCTGCTGGTCCCGGACGACGAGCGTGGTGCTCGCGGTGCGCTTGTTGATGGGGATCGCGCCGAGCGCGCCCTCGAGGGGGGCGCCGGCGTCGGAGATCTCCTCGGAGAGCTCCAGCCGCACCTGGTCCGAGTCGTTGACGTGGGGGACGACCTTGATCTTCGTGCCGACGTCCTGGCGCGCGGCGGTGCCGCCGATGCCGCCGAGGCCGCCGAGCAGGCCGCCGAGGCCGGCGAGCCCGCCCGCCGCGGCGCCCGCGCCGCCCGCCAGGCTCGCGAGCTGGTTGAGCCCGCCGCCGCCCACGTTGGTCTGGAGCGGGATGTTCTGGCCGATCGAGATCTCGGCCGGCACGTTGTCGGTCGCGAGGATGTGCGGCGTCGCGAGGACGTTGGAGTCGCCGTCCTGGGCCAGCGCGTGCAGGACGACGCCGAACGCGGGGATCGAGATGCCCGTCCCGAGGATGTTGTTCGAGCCCGTGATCGCGGGGCCCTTGATGCCCAGCGCGAGCGCGCCGAGCTGCGCCGGCAGGCCGATGACGGACTGGCGGATGTTGTTGCCGCCGTAGACGACGCTGTCGTCCGCGTTGAGGCCGTCGAACGGCGCGCCGGCGTGGTAGCCGATGCCGAAATCGAGCGAGCGGCTGACGTTCACGTCCATGATCACGGCCTCGATGAACACCTGCCGCCGCGGCTCGTCGAGCTCGTCGATCACGGTGCGCAGCTGGGCGTAATCGTGGGGCGACGACGTGATGAGGAGCTTGTTGCTCGCCTCGTCGCAGGTGACCTTGACCTGCCCCTCGAAGATGTCGTCGGTCGAGCCGGGCACCGCGGGGGCGGCGCGCGCGCCCGGCCTGCCGCCCACGGGCGCGCCGCCGCCGCTCCCTCCGGTGAGGACCTGGTTCAGCGTCGCCGACAGCTCCTTGCAGCCGGCGTGCTGGAGCGAGAGCACGTGGACCTGCCCCTCGCCCGTCTGCGCCACGTCGAGGCGCTTCAGGATGCCGAGGACGCGCAGGTAGTCCGGCTCGGTGGCGGTGATGATGAGGGAGTTGGTCCTGTCGTCCGCGATGATGCGGGCGCCGGTGCCGCCGGCGCCGCCCCTGCCGGGCCTGCCGCCGCCCGCCGCGCCCCGGCTCGGGTCGACGATCTCGTTCAGCTTGGTCGCGACCTCCGCCGCGGAGCCGTAATGAACGGGCTGCACCCAGAGCTGATCGCCGGCGCCGCCGACGTCGATCTCCTCGACGATCCGGAGCATGCGCTGGATGTTCGTCCCGGTGTCCGTGATGATGAGCAGGTTGCCGGGCGGGTAGACGGTGACGTCGCCGTCCTTCGATTTGAACTTGCTCAGGACGCCGCCCGCCTCGTTGGCGTCGATATGGGACAGCCGGTACATGCGGGTGACGAACCGGTCCTCCGCGGGCACGGGCGCGGCGGTCCCGAACACGGGGGTCGTCTCGGACACGGCGCCCGGCGTCTCCACGATCTTGAGGAAGCGGCCGTGGGGGATGACGGTGAGATCGTTCGAGGCGAGGATCGACAGGAACGCGCTGTACGCCTCGGCGACGGTCACCTTCTCCGGCGCGTACACCGTGGCCTTGATCTGCCGGAGCTTGCCGCCGTAGATGAAGCGGCGCCCGGTGATGTTGCTGATGGCCTTCACGAGCTCGGGGAGGTCGGCCTCGTCGAGGTTGAAGCTGACCTTGTAGCCGCCGGGCTTCGGCTTGAACTCGATCTCCTGGACCCCCTGCTTGACCGCGGCGAGCGGGTCGTCCCCGGCGTCGCCCGGAGCGCCAGGCGCACCCGGCGCGGCAGCTGGCGGAGCGCCTGCGGCCGGCGCGCCCGGCGCGGGGCGGGCGGGCGGCGGCGGGACCTGGCCGGGGGTCCGCAGCACGGGGGCGCCGCGGTTCGCGGGCTGCGCTGCGGCGGGCGGCGCCGCGGCGGCGAGCACGAGCGCCGCCACCGGCGCGGCGAGGAGCCTCCTCCGGAGGCAGCAGGATCGCTCGAGGGTCGTCATCACCATCAGTCGACTCGATATTCTCTGCGTTGGTTGGTAGGGGAGGCGGCGCCGCTCAGTCAGCGTTCGGCGCGTTCGGCGCGCTCGGCGCGCTTTCGCGCGCGGGCGGCGAGGGGGGCCGCGGCCGCTTCGAGCGGGAGGTCTTGCCCAGGGCGGTCTTGCTCGCGCTGGCGGAGGCCTCGCTGTCGGCCTCCTCCGTCGCGTCCGTCGCGGACTCTTTGTCGTGGGGCGGCAGGACGGCCTTGGCGACCGACACGAGGATGAGGCTCATGACCCCGACGAACGTGAGCGAGCCGAGGACGAACGTGCCGATCACCATCAGCGTCCGCCGGAGCAGGCTCCCCTCGTTCAGCGTCCCTATCCATCGCGCCATGCCGCTACCCTGCTTTCGTCCCTGGATTCAGTCCGGAGCGCTCACTTGATGTTGAAGTCGATGTTCATCGGCTTGCCCTTGCGGTTGATGCTCACCGTGAGCCGGTCCGCCGTCCGGAGCCGCGCGTAGGCCTCGAGGGCCTTTTGCGGATCGCTCATCTCAAACCCGTTGATGCTGGACAGCCGATCTCCGTTCTCCAGCCCGAGCGTCCCCAGCAGAGAGTCCGGGCGAATCCCGAAGAGACGGATGCCCACCACCTTGTCTCCCTCCTTCTCGGGGACGATACGCGCGGAGCGCATCAGCTCGCCCTGGTTCTCCAGGATGTGGTCGACGGCGCTGCGCTCCACGTTGAACTCGTTCTCGCTCACGCGCTGGATCTTCGAGGCGAGCTCCGGCGGGATCTTCTTGCCGCCGCGGGCGGCGGGCTTCGCCGCCGCGCTCGTCGACGTCGTCGCGGGCGCCGGCGCCGGCGCGGCGCGGGCGACGACATGGTTGCTGCCCACGACGGCCTGGCACCGCGAGCTGCCGGACGTCAGCCAGACCCGATCCCACCCCACGTAGTAAACGGTCTGCCCGCTGATCTCATCCCCTTGCCGGCGCAAGATCGCCTTGCCGTCCGAGCCGGCCATGGCCGCGAACGACCACGCGGGATCGTCGGCCTGCGTGATGAGCAGGACGCGGGCGCCGTCGCAGGAGGGGTCCGCGTACGGGTCCTTGTTGGGCAGCTCGTGCGGGGCGCTCGGGATCTCGACCGGCTTGCCGTCGAGCGGCCCTGTCACCGAGTCGAACGGGTTGCGCGAGAGGATCGCCGCGGCGCTCGTCGCGTGGTCCGTGCTGCTCGCGGTCGACCCGAACGACGCCGGGCGCGTCGGAGGGCTCGGCGGCGCCGGCGGGGCGTCGATCGCGACGCTCGAGGCCACGAGCTGGCCCATGCCCGACGCCTGGAAGTAGGCGGCGAGCGCGATCAGCGCGCCCAGCACCCAGGGAAAATACCGCTTCAGGATCGCGTCGATGCCCATGCGCCCACCCTCCTCTAGGCGAGTTTCATGCCAGCGGTCAATCGCCGGTGGTTTCCCGCGTCTTCACGAAATTTCGGAAGCTGTCCCGCCAAGGTGACGCACCCCAGCCGCGCCGGGCGGCCTTCGTTGCCAAAGTGACAAATGGATTTTCGCGGGGGGCCGGCGCACGGGAGCGCGCCGTGTCCGCGGGACGGCGCGCGCGGCGTCACTCCAGCTCGCCGAGCTTTCGGTAGATGGTGCGCGTGGAGATGCCGAGCAACTGCGCGGCCACGGATTTGTCCCCGCGGGCGTGGCGGAGCGTCTCGCGGATGAGCCTGCGCTCGACCTCGTCGAGGGGCGTGCCGACCGAGAAGGTGAGCGAGCTCGGCTCGGCGGGGGCGGCCTCGCGGATGAAGTCGGGCAGGTCGTCGACGGAGAGCTGATCGCCGCGGCAGAGGACCACGGCGCGCTCGATCACGTTCTCGAGCTCGCGGACGTTGCCCGGCCACGTGTAGTCGGTCAGGCGCGCGAGCACGTCGCGCGGCGCCTCCAGGCGGGGGCGGTTGTTCTTCGTGCAGTAGACGCCGAGGAAGTGGTCGACGAGGAGCGGGATGTCCTCGCGGCGGGTCCGGAGCGGGGGCGCCGTGATCGCGATCACGTTGAGCCGGTAGAACAGGTCCTCGCGGAAGCGGCCCGCGGCGACCTCGGCGCGGAGGTCCTTGTTGGTGGCCGCGACCAGGCGCACGTCGGCGCGCACCGTGTCGCCGCCGACGGGCTCGTACTCGCCCTCCTGCAGCACGCGGAGGAGCTTCACCTGCACGGCGGGCGAGAGCTCGCCGATCTCGTCGAGGAACAGCGTGCCGCCGGCCGCCTTGGCGAAGCGGCCGTCGCGCTTCGCGAGGGCGCCGGTGAACGCGCCGCGCTCGTGGCCGAAGAGCTCGGCCTCGAGGATGGTCTCCGGGATGGCCGCGCAGTTGACCGCGACGAACGGCCCGCGCGATCGCGCGCTGCGCTCGTGGATGAAGCGCGCGAGCAGCTCCTTGCCGGTGCCGCTCTCGCCGAGCACGAGCACCGTGGCGCTCGAGGGCGCCGCCTGGGTCGCGATGTCGAGCACGCGGCGGAGCGTCGGGCTCGATCCGACGATCTCGCGCTTCGTGAGCAGCTTGATCTCCTGCCGGAGCGAGCGGTTCTCGGCGACGAGAGACTGGCGCTCGGCCGCCTTGCGCACGCTCTTGATGATCGTCATCCGCTTGAGCGGCTTCTCCACGAAGTCGTAGGCGCCCTCGCGCATGGCCTGGACCGCTGTCTCGACGGTCCCGTAGGCGGTCATCATCACGACCTCGGTGTCGGGCGCGAGCTGCTTCAGCGCGCGGAGCAGCTCGAGCCCGCTGACGCCCGGCATCATCAGGTCGGTCAGGACGACCTCGACGCGGCGGCTGCGCACGATCTCCAGGGCCGCCTTCGCGCTGTCCGCCGTGATGACGCGCATGCCGTCGCGCTGGAAGATCTTCTCGATGGAGGCGACGTTCGACGGCTCGTCGTCGACCACGAGGACCGTCGGCGCGCCGGGCGGCGGCGCGGCGGGGCCAGCAGGCGGCGCGCTCGAGGGGACTTGTGCCAGATCGTCAGCCATGCGCCACTGTGTCACAGACGTCAGCGGCATGTCCAGGAGAGCACGGGTCTGACAAAGTCCGAGCCGGCGCATGACAAACTGACACGCCGGCCTGGTCCCCGCGCGCTCCCCGCGAAGATCGCGAAGATCGCGGGATCGGTCAGCGGATGAGCTTCGACAGCTGCTTGAAGTCGTCCGTCCCGGCGATCCTGAGCCAGTCGAAGACGACGGTCTCCGCGGTGGTGATGGTGGCGCCTGCGGCGCGGCAGAGATCGAGGCCGGCGAGCCGGTGGTCGTCGCGGCGGGAGGCGACGCCGTCGAGCGGCACCTGGACGAGGAGGCCGCGCGCGGCCAGGTCGCGCACGGTCTGGAAGACGCAGACGTGCGCCTCCATGCCGACGACGATGGCGGCGCGGGGCGCGCGCCCGGTCGGCGTGCGCAAGGCGCGCTCGAACTCGGGGGAGCCGCAGGCGGAGAACTCCATCTTGGGGAGGACGGGCGCGCCTGCCTGGGCGAGCCGCTCGGCGATGGGCGCGACGGTCGGGCCGAGGCCCGCGGGGTACTGCTCGGTGGCGACGACCGCCGCGCCGAGGCGCCGCGCCGCCTCGATCAGCACCGTGGCCGCGCGGGTCAGCGCGTCCATCTGGGGCGCCGGCATCGCGGCGGCGAGCTTTTCTTGCACGTCGATGACGATGACCGCGCTGTCTGCGGGCTCGATCCTTTGCATGGTGGCTACCTCGTGGCGCGGAAGCTCCTCAGGAACCGGAGCAGGTCGCTCCGCAGGTCGAAGCGGAGGAGCGCCTCGCCGATCAGGGCGCCGCCGTCTCCGACGAGGACGCCGGGCAGGACGGTCATCGACGTCATGAGATCGCCGGGGCGCACGGTCTTCCGGCCGGCGAACGCGCAGCGGCGGCCGTCGTTGGCGGTGAACTCGAAGGAGTAGGGCAGGGTGCCGGTGCGCACGACGTCGAGGCCGAGCCGCCCGGAGAGGTAGCGGTGGTCGGCGAAGCCCTCGGCGTCGATCTCGCCCTCGATCTCGACCTCGGGCTTGCGCAGGAAGTCGAGGAGGCCGCGCGAGCGCGCCCGGATCGTGAACGACATGGGCCGCTCGTCGGAGGGCGAGTCGACCAGGTGGAAGCTCCCGGCCATGGTCTCGCAGAACTCGAAGCCGCGCATCACGCCTCCGCCCCTCACGCCTGCGGGGGCGCGCCGCGGGGCGGCGCCGGCAGCGGCGGGGCGGCCGTCGCCTCCGTGAAGTCCTCGGGCGGGAGCACGAGCCGCTCGACGCGGCGGCCGGACGCGAGGGCGTCGACGATCTCCGGGACGTCGGCGGGGGTCACGCGGCCGTAGAAGTAGCCGTCCGGCTCGACGGCGATGACGGGGCCCGCCCAGCAGACGTCGAGGCAGCTCGCGGAGCAGGCGCGCGCCTCGACCTTCGCGAGGCCCCGCTCGGCGAGCGCGGCCTTGAGCTGCACGTGGATGCCGTCGGCGCCGCGCTGAGCGCAGGAGCCCTTGGGAACACCGTCGGGGCGGCGGTTGACGCAGACGAAGAGGTAGCGCTTTCGCTGGGGCACGAGGCGGATCCTCGTGCGTCGCGGGGGCCAGGTCAAGCTGGGGCGGGGGCGGTGGACGCCGCCGGCGGGTGAACTGCGCGGTCAACGACGGCGGGCGCTGGACAGGCGTGTACGCCAGGTGGATAGGGTAAGGGAAGAGACGATGCTGCGAGCGCTTCACATCAAGGACGTGGGGCCGGCGGCCCGCTTCGACCTGGAGCTGGGCGAGCGCCTCAATGTGCTCACCGGCGATAACGGGCTCGGGAAGAGCTTCGTGCTGGAGGTGGCCTGGTGGGCGCTTACCGGGACCTGGCTCGACCGGCCGGTGCTGCCGCAGCGTGGGCGAGAGGAGAGCGCGGCCATTGCCGGCGAGCTCCGCTACAAACTCAAGTGGGATCGTGGCGAGCACGCGCCGCGCGAGGACGAGTACACTTTCGAGGCGAGCTTCAACCGGATTGCGCAGGGGTGGGATCTCGAGCCGTCGAGGCGGAGTCTTCCGGTGAACGGCTGGGTCTCTGCGCACCGGGGCCTCGATGTGGCAGCCAAGCTGGAGCTGGCCGTCCCGGTTCTCTACGTGGGCGTCAACGGAGCGCTCTCGCTCTGGGATCCCGCACGCGGCCAGCCTCGCGAAGAGACTCACGGTCGGCGCATCGCTTCGGCGCAGGCCTATCACTTCAGCCAACAGGAACTCTGGAATGGACTGGAACGCGAGGGGAAGACGCTTTGCAACGGGCTCGTCCACGACTGGGTGACCTGGCAGCTCGAGGCGGAGGCTGGCCACGAGGCGGAGCAGCCCTTCGACCTGCTCCGCCTCGTGCTGCAGCTCCTCTCGCACCCTGACGAGCCCATGATTCCCGGCAAGCCCGTGCGGCTCTATCTCGACGACGTCCGCCGGATTCCTACCATCGACCTGCCTTACGCGGCCGGTGTGCCCGTCGTGCACGCATCCGCCGGGATGCGGCAGATCCTTAGCCTGTCGTATCTGATCGTGTGGGCCTGGACCGAGCACGTTCGAGCCTCGCGGATCATTGGCTGGCCACCGGCAGACCGCATGGTGATCCTGGTCGAGGAACCCGAAGTGCACCTGCATCCGAAGTGGCAGCGGCACATCGTCCCCGCGCTCCTGCAGGTGTTGTCCGGGCTCAAGCCCGTCGCCGAGCAGACACAAGCCGGCCAGCTGGAACAGGCGCCGGCGATGCGGCCCCAGGTGCTGCTCACGACCCACGCACCCCTGGTGCTCGCCTCGCTGGAGCCGCACTTCGATGGCACGCGGGACAAGCTGTTCACCTTCGATCTGAAGGAAGGCCGCAACGTCGAGCTCGAGGAGCGACCGTGGACCAAGTACGGCGACGCGGTCGGGTGGTTGACCTCGGAGGTGTTCGATCTCCCTGAAGCCCGTTCACCCGAGGCAGAGCGAGCCATCGCCGCAGCCTACGACTTCATGGCGGGCCGCCATGAACGCCTGCCGGAGCAGCTGAACACGGGCGCTGCCATTCATGCCGAGCTCCAGCGCGTGCTGGCCGATCAGGACCCCTTCTGGCCGCAGTGGTTGTTTGCGCGCCAGGGGCTGAAGCAGTGATCCGCGTAGACCGTAAGCCGCTCTCTCCTGAGGCGCGGCACAGGTACGAGGTGAAGGTGCTTGGACCTGGCCTGGCGTGGCTTGATGCACATCCGGCGCCTCGGGCGAGCACCCCAGAAGCTCCGCGGAAGCCGGAGCGGCCGCCCGATTACTGGCGGGAGATCAGTGAAGCACTGGCGGACGCGTTTCACGAGCGCTGCGCGTACACCGCGATGTGGCTATCCTCCCCCGGGCAGGTCGATCACTTCGTGTCAATCGATGAGGATCGCGGCAGGGCCTATGAGTGGGACAACTTCCGCTATTGTTCCGGTGGGCTCAACAGCAGCAAGCAAGGGATCCGTTCGTCCCGGATCCTTGCTCCGCTAGAGATCGGGGACGACTGGTTCGAGATCATCCTTCCCAGCCTGGAGCTGGGGGTGACCGATCGCTGTCCGGAACCCTTGCGGGAGCGCGCGGAGTTCATGCTCGATCGCCTCCATCTCCGCAAAGGACCCCAGGTCATCCGCTATCGACGGCAGTTCTACCAGCAATACCGCCCTGGAGACCCGCGGACACTGGAGCTGCTTGACCGGTGGGCTCCGCTGATCGCACGCGCCATCCGGAAACAGGAAGCACAGCACGCCGCCGCTGGAGCGGCGCCGCCACGACCTTGACGAGGCGCCGGGAGGGCTGTGTTATCGCGCAGCTCGAGCTCAGGCTCCAGCCTCGACGGCGCTGCGCGCGCGATGCCGGCGCAGCGCCAGGTTCACGATCCCGATCGGCGCCACGAAGAGCACGATCGCGAACCCGAGGACGCCGACCACCATCCCCGCGAGGCTCGCGAGCGCGAGCCAGAGCACGTCGAGCGCCGCCGGGCTAAAGCCGGACGAAGAGCGCTCATCGACGCGCATCTCCCTGCGCAGCTCGCCGACCTCGCGATCGAGCAGCGCCTCGAACGGCCGGCCATACAGGCTCTCGCTGCGGCGGCCGTGGAAGAACGCGCGGACCGTCCGGCGCGGGGCCGAGAGCAGCCCCGCGAAGAGGCCGCCCAGGTTGAGCTGCCAGGCCGCCACGAAGCTTTTGCAGCCGGCGCCGAGCTCCCACGCGGCGATCTCGAACTCGCCGATCGCGTTCGTGTCGTAGCCCGTCAGCACGTGGTGCAGGTCGTGGTAACGCACGGCGCGAACGCGCGCCCGGGTGTTCGGGAAAGGGACGGGGAGCGGACCGAGCTTGAAGTCGACCCACGCGTCGCCGTACCCGCCGTCCGCGCCGAAGCGGTTCACCTCGAAGTAGCGCGCCCGCGCCTCCCGCATCGTGAGGCCTTCGTCGTAATGCACCAGAGCCATGGCACCACCCTCGTTCGATGACTTCAGTCACTGACCATGGTCATTCTTCGCGCTCGTTCTGTCAAGGAGATCGCCGTTTGACGGCGCTTGACGGGGAGCCATCCGCGGCAACAGAGTGCCCGGTCGATGAGCAAGGTCATTCTAGGCGCGACGAAACGCCGGAAGCGAGCCGCGGCGCCGCGAGCTCCGGCTGCGCCGGCGCCGGCCGCGTCGGCGCCGATCGCGCCGGCGCCCGAGCGCGGCGGGCGCGCCCAGCAGAAGCTCGACACCCGCCGGCGGATCCGGGACGCCGCGTGGGCGCTCTTCACGGAGCTCGGGTACGACGACACGACGACCAAGGCGGTGGCGGAGCGCGCGGAGGTCGCGACGGGGACAGTGTTCGTGCACGCGCGCGACAAGCCCGACCTGCTCATGATGGTGATGCACGACCGGCTCGCGGCCGCTGTCGACGCGGCGTTCGAGGCGCTGCCGCGCAAAGAGCCCCTGCTCGCTCAGCTGCTCCACGTGTTCCAGCGGCTGTTCGCGATGTACGGCGAGCAGCCGCTCGTGTCGCAGGCGTTCGTGAAGGCGTTTCCCGGTGCGTCGGGTCCGAACGGAGAGCGGCTGAACGCGCTCACGTTCGCGTTCCTCCACCGCATCGCGGGCCTCGTGCGCGACGCGCAGGCGCGCGGCGAGGTCGCGGGCGACATCGACCCGCTCGCCGCGGCGCACAACATCTTCGCCCTCTACTTCGCGGCGCTCCTGTCCTGGCTCAGCGGCTTCGTGACGCTCGGCGCGGCGCTCGATCCCGTGCTGAAGAGCTCCCTCACCCTCCAGTTCCGAGGGCTCCGGGCGTGAGGCGCAGCCGGCGCGCCGGCGTCGGCGCGCGCTCTGCCGGAGATCACCGGCGCGCCGGCGTCGGCGCGCGTCAGCGCGCGTCAGCGCATGACTTGCCGGGGATCGCCGGCGCGGAGCGCGGCGAGCACCTCGGCGTGGGTGCGCGGGTCGCCGGCGGCCACCACGTCACCGGCGCTCGTGGCGTCGAGCGGGCGCCCTTCCCAGTCCGTCATGACCCCTCCGGCGCCGGTGATCACCGGGACGAGCGCCGCGAAATCGTGGAGCTTGAGGCCGTACTCGACGACCACGTCGATGCTGCCGCTCGCCACGAGGCCATACTGGTAACAATCGCCGCCGTAGCTCACGAGCTTGGCCCGGGACGCGACCTCCCCGAAGGCGCTGGCCTTCGCCGGCGGGAAGTACTGCGGGCCCGTGGTGGAGAGGCGCGCGAGCGGCAGCCCCGCGCACGCGCGGACGCGCGCCGGCGCGCCGTTCCAGAGCGTCGGGCGGCCCAGGACGCCGAGCCAGCGATCCCCGAGGACGGGCTGATCGATGACGCCGAGCACCGGCCGGCCCCGGTGCAGCAGCGCGATGAGCGTGCCGAAGAGCGGCTTGCCCGTGAGGAACGCCTTCGTCCCGTCGATGGGATCGAGCACCCACACGAGCTCCGCCCCCTCGTTCTGGCGGCCGAACTCCTCTCCCACGATCCCGTGGCCCGGAACGCGCGCGGCAAGGAGCTCGCGTATCGCCGCCTCGGCCTCACGGTCGGCGACCGTGACAGGGCTCGCGTCCGCCTTGTCGTCGGCCTCGATGCCCTTGCGAAAATAGCGCCGGATCACGGCGCCGCTGGCGTCCGCGAGCCGCTCTGCCAGCTCGACCAGGTCCTGGGAAGGGGTCATCGTCTCCTCCGTGGGCCCTCGAGGCGAGCCTCACCGCGCGATCCCCTACGCGCGCCGCCCGCTCACGGCAACCACCTCGCCTCGCGGCGCCCGGAGCGAGCTCCGCGTCAGGCCGCGTCGCCCACGCGGGCGCCCGGCGACAGGCTCGCTCGGAGGTACGCGCCCAGCGTGTCCGTGCCCCGCGCGCCCTCCGGGTGGAAGTCGGCCAGCACCGGCCCGTTGTGGGGCATGTCCCGCAGCACGTCGAGCGTGACGTCGACGCCCGCCTCGCGGGCGCGCCGCGCGAGCTCCTGGCCCTCGTCGTGGAGGCGCTCGGCGCCGCCGACCTGGATGAACAGCGAGGCCAGCCCGGCGAGGCGCGCGTGGAGCGGTGAGAGCCGGGGATCGTCCAGCGGGGTCGCGCCCGCGAAATCGCGCGCCTGGCGCAGGAGACCCTCCCGGGTACCGTAATCGGTCGCGTCGTTCGCGCGCGCCGAGGCGCTGCTCGAGGTGAGGTCGAGCCAGGGGGAGATGAGCGCGGCGCAGCGCGCCTGCGCGCCGCGGTCGCGCAGCGCGAGCTGCGTGACGAGCGCGAGGTTGCCGCCCGCGGAGTCGCCGGCGAGCGCGATCTCCCCCGGCGCATGGCCGCGCTCGACCAGCGCGTCAAAGGCGGCGAGCGCGTCCTCGAGCTGCGCGGGGTAGCGGTGCTCCGGCGCGAGCCGGTAGTCGATGCCCACGACGCGGGCGCCGCTCGCCAGCGCGAGCCGCGCCATGAGGTCCGCGTGCGTCTTCGTCGAGCCGTACAGGTACGAGCCGCCGTGGAGGTAGAGGACGACGCCGCGCGACGCCGCGCCCGGGGGCTCGAACCAGACCGCGGGGACGCCCTTCAACGTGTCGACCGTGCGCTTCACGCGCCGGACGGCCTTCTGGGAGTACGGGCGCGCGTCGAGCTCGGCCCTGACCTCCGGGTAGGGCCGGTCGAGCAGCTGGATGAAATCGCGGCGGAGAAAGCGGACCACCCACTCGAAGCCGAAGCCCCAGCTCGGGCGCGCGGGCCCCCGGCGGGCACGTTCGTTCGTGGTCTCCACGAACGCGAGGCCGAACCTCTTCATCAGGCGAAGCATCATGGCGGGCATCGTAGCGGACGCCTCCCGCGATCGCGGCGGCCTGTGCCCGCGCCGGTCCGAGCGCCGCGCCGCCGCCCCTCTCGGCGAGGTGCGCCGCGGCGCGCGCCAGCGCTCGCGGCGCGTCAGCGCTTCTTCCGCGGATCACCCCGGAGGATGGGATACGCCATCAGCAGGCTCAGCCAGACCACCAGGAACTTCGGGTCGGTCAGCGTCTCGAACGGGATCTCGAAGCGCTCGTTCGCTGTCGCGGCCTCCACCTTGCGCTGCTGCGCCTGCGCCACCGCGGGGCTCACGACCTCGACGCGCCTCCCGCCGCTCACGGCGCCCGTGCCGCCGGCCGCGGGCATCTTCGGCAGCAGGGTCCCCTCGGCGATCGCCTTCTCCTCGGGCGTCCGCTCCGTCCTGAGATCCGGGTCGATGAGCACCACCGCCGGCTCGAGCCCCTCGGGGTGCTCGGCGCCGCCCGGCTCCGCTGTCGCGATCCGCGCGTCCTCTTCCTCCGGTCGATCCACCGGGACGAAGCGCGGCGCGACCTCGCCGGGCTTACGATCGCGGAGCTCGACGGTCACCTGGGTCGGGATGTACAGGCGCCGCACCTCCTCGAGCGGGACCACGGTGTCCCTGGCGGAGGCCGGCGGCCCGCCCGCGAGCTCGGGCACCTTCGCGCGCGCCGCGTCGATCGCCGCCTGCTCCGCGGCCATCGCGGCCTTGCAGCTCGGAAGGGACGGATCGAAGTCGAGGCCCACGGCGCTGGCGCCCCCCCTCCTCCGCTCCCGGGGCGGCGTGCACTCCTCGTGGATGCGCTCCGCGACGTCGTCGTCCTCCCGGTGCAGGAGCGCGAGCGGGAGCTCCTTGCGATCGTCGATGCCGTTCGCGACCTCCGGCCGGGCCACGAAGCGGTACCGCACGCGGAGCGCGAGGGTGCGGTGCCCCGCGGCGTCGACGACGGTCACGGCCTCCTTGGCGAAGCTGTCCGTCGTCGCGCCCTGGACCTCGCGCCGGCTCACCATCACCCGGGACTTCCGCAGCCCCGTGAACACCGATCGCGTCTGCTTCCGCACGCGCTCGAGGATCTTGAAATCGCTCGTCCCGGTCGGGACGTAGACATAGCCGTCGAACTGGAGCACGGCGGGCGGACGCTTCACGTCCTGCTCGGCCGTCTTGCCCCGATCGCCGCACCCCGCGAGCGCCAGCACCCCGGCCAGCACGCCGATTGCCGGGAGAACACGGAGGACTGCACGGAGAAGTGCTACCACAACAGATCTCCACGACGGCGAGGGTGCAACGCCGGTGAATCTAGCTCCGGCGACCTGATGAAGAAACCCTTACCCACCGGAAAAGCCGGGCAAGGAGGCGGGGATCGCGCACAGCGACCTGAACGTGACGACCCGGCGCGCAGATCCCGACCTCGACGCAGGCGTCGGCCCGCGGCCTGGTGAGCCCCTCACCTCGGCAGGGGGGCGCCGCGGCGGGGCCGCGCGCTGGCCGCGGAGCGCGCCCGGAGCGAGGCGACACACCGCGGCGCGTCTCGGGGACGCTCCGTGGCGCTCCGCGCGCGCCGGGGGATTGCCCTTTCGAAAATCGGATCCATTTGGTCGCCGACATGAACACGGAAAGCCCGAACCCCGAAACCAGCGGTTCCACGCCCTCTGCCGAGCCTTCGGGTGCGGCCCCGGGCCCGGAGACGCCCGCGTCGACCCCGTCCGAGGAGGCCAAGGCCGCCGGCGCGGTCGAGCTCCCCTTCCAGGCCGAGGTGCAGCAGGTCCTCGCGCTGGTCATCAACTCGCTCTACGCAAACCAGGAGGTCTTCCTCCGCGAGCTCATCTCGAACGCGTCGGACGCGCTCGACAAGGCCCGCTTCCTGGCCCTCACGCGCGAGGGCGTCGCTGAACAAGCCGGCGAGCCCGCGATCCTCATCACGCTCGACGACGCCGCCCACACCCTCACGATCGAGGACAACGGCATCGGGATGACCCGGGACGAGGTGGTGCAGAACCTCGGCACCATCGCCCGCTCGGGGTCGCTGGAGTTCCTGAAGGCCAACGCCGAGGCCGCCAAGCAGAAGAAGGACGGCGGCAAGCTCCAGCTCATCGGCCAGTTCGGCGTCGGCTTCTACGCCGCGTTCATGGTCGCCTCGCGCGTCGACGTGCAGACCCGCTCGATGCTGCCGGGCGCGGAGCCCGTCCTGTGGCGCTCGTCCGGCGCGGGCTCCTTCACCGTGGCCCCCGGCGATCGCGAGCACCCGGGCACGAAGATCGTCCTCCACCTCAAGGACGACGCGCGCGAGTACACGAAGGTGTGGCGGATCAAGGAGATCATCCGCAAGTACTCGGATTTCGTTCATTTCCCCATCAAGGTGAACGACGAGGTCGCAAACCGTTCGGCCGCGCTCTGGACGCTGCCCAAGTCGCAGATCACCGAGGAGCAGCACGCGGAGTTCTTCCGGCACGTGACCGGCGGCTACGAGGGGGAGAAGCCGCTGCTCACCGTGCACCTGTCGATCGACGCGCCCGTGCAGTTCCACGCCCTGCTCTACGTGCCCGAGAAGGCGCCGGCGGACATGTTCCACAAGGACCGCAGGGGCGTGCGCCTCTACGCGAAGCGGGTCCTCATCGTCGAGGACTGCGACAAGCTGACGCCGATGTACCTGCGCTTCCTGCGCGGCGTCGTCGACTCCGAGGACCTCTCGCTGAACGTCTCGCGCGAGATGCTCCAGGAGAACCGCACGCTCTCCCAGATCGAGCAGCAGATCGTCAAGCAGGTGCTCAAATCGCTCAAGGACCTCTCCGAGTCGGAGCCCGAGCGCTACGCGGCCTTCTGGAAGGAGTTCGGCCGGGTCATCAAGGAGGGGGTCACCAACGACTGGAAGAACAAGGACGCGATCGCCGAGCTCTGCCGGTTCGAGTCGATGAACACGGAGGCCGGCAAGGCCATCTCGCTCCGCGACTACGTGGCGAAGATGCCGGAGGCGCAGAAGGAGATCTATTACGTGACGGGGCTCGGCCGCCACGCGGTCGAGCAGAGCCCGCACCTCGAGGCGTTCCGGAAGCGCGGCTACGACGTGCTGTTCCTCGTGGATCCGGTCGACGAGTGGTTCGTGCAGTCGCTGAACGAGTTCGACAAGCGCCGCCTCAAGAGCGTGATGCACGGCGACGTCGACCTCGGCGCCGAACCGGAGAAGAAGGACGAGCCGGAGGCGTCGGTGGACGCGGCCGTGGCGGCGGTCAAGGCGGCGCTCGGCGACCGGGTGAAGGACGTGCGCGTCTCGCGGCGCCTGACCGACAGCGCGAGCTGCCTCGTCGCCGCCGAGGGGGACCCAGGGGCGAACTTCGAGCGGATCATGAAGCTCATCGACCAGAATACCGGGGAATCCAAGCGGATCCTGGAGCTCAACCCGGGCCACCCGGTGGTGAAGAACCTCGACATCCTGGCGGGGCGTGAGCCCGGCTCGGAGCGGGTGAAGCAGTGGTCCGAGCTCCTCCTGGACCAGGCCCTCCTCGTCGAGGGCGTGGTCCAGGAGCCGGCGAAGCTCGTCCGGCGCATCCAGGACCTGCTCGCGCAGGTCAGCTCCGCCGCCGTCGGTCAACCCTGACGAGCCGCGGTTTCTTGGCCGGGGTCGAGCGTCGGTGATAGGCGCGGGACGAGGTCGGCAGGATGTCCCGAATCGCAACACCGGCGCTCGGCCGCCGGGCCTTTCTTCGTGCGCTCGGCGCGGCGGGCGGCGCCCTGGCCGCGCCGGGGCTCTGGGCGCCGGCGCCGGCGCTCGCCAGGGCGGCCTCCAGGGTGAGGACCGTCGAGGCGTCGGACATCGGCGTGACGCTCAAGATCGAGCTGTCGAACGCGCCGTTTCCCTGCGACGGGGCTCCCTACCAGGACGCCACGGCGATGGTCTTCGTGCCGGCCCATTACCGCGCGCCGGAGAGCGATGAGCTCGACCTCGTGATCCACTTCCACGGCCACGTCACGACCGCGGAGCGGGCCATCGCGGCGCACAAGCTCCGCGAGCAGCTCCACGAGAGCAAGCAGAACGCGGTGCTCGTGGTGCCGCAGTGCGCGGTGAACGCGGCGGAGTCGCCCCCGGGCAAGCTGGGGCAGAAGGGCGGCCTCCGGCGGCTCTGCGGCGAGCTCGGGTCGGTGCTCGCGAGCCCCTCGGCGCGGCGGGCGCTCGGCGATCGCGCCATCCCGCGGAAGGCGAGGCTCGGGAGGCTCTGCCTGTCGGCGCACTCGGGCGGATACCGCGTCGCGGCCGCGTGCCTGCGCCACGGCGGCTGCGAGGTGAACGAGGTGTACCTGTTCGACGCGCTGTACGGCGAGGTCGACGCGTTCCGCGACTGGGTGCTCGAGCGGAAGAGCCGGACGGGGCGGGACAGGCACAAGCTCATCAGCCACTTCGTCGCGGGCGACGTGCGGCGGCTCAACCTCGAGCTCGAGCGCGCGCTCGAGGCGCAGGGCGTCGCCTGCCTGCACGAGCGGCGCCCGGGCGAGCTCACGCGCAAGCAGCTCCTGGACGGCCGCGCCATCTTCATCCAGGTCCCGCTCGCGCACAGCGCGGTGACGTTCGAGCAGAACGCGTTCCGCGACTGCCTGTTCGCGTCGGGCTTCCGCCGGCAGCTCCGATCCAGCTGGTTCAAGAAGAAGGACGAGCCGCGCCGGATCGACGTGCGGCGCGGGTCCTGACGTCGTCCCGCCGCCGCGGCGCCGCGTGCGGGGGCGCCGGCCGTGGCGGCGCGCGTCAGTGCCGGAGCGAGACGTTGGCCAGCGCGAGGCGCGCGTCGTTGACGTACGCGCTGTCCGGGAAGCGGCGGATGAACGACCGCAGCGTCGTCTTCGCGTCGTTCCAGGCCTGGATGTCGAGGAGGCACTCGGCGAGGAGGAAGGTCGCGTCATCCATGACCTCCCGATCGGGCGACGCCTCGGAGAGCGTCATGAGCAGCGGGATCGCGTCGCGCTGCCGGTTCAGCCTGCGGTAGGCGCGCGCCAGGTTGAGGCGGGCCGACGGGGTGTGCGACGCCGTCTCCTTCTGCCGGATCGCGTCCTCGAAGGCGACAGCGGCCTCGTGCCAGCGGCCCGTCCGCATGTGATCGAGGCCCGTCTGGTACGATTTGATCGAGAGCTCCGAGCGCGACTTGTCGACCGAGTCCGAGAAGAACGCGAGCTCGGCCCGGGTGAGCGGCGCCTTGCGCAGCGCCTCGAAGCCCTCGATCACCTCCTGTCGCCGCTCGGCACGGATGAGCTCGTAGAACGCCGCGGCGTCGCTCTCGGCCTTGGCGCGCGCGTCGCTCCGCTGCTGCATCTCCTTGAGATCGGCCTCGTGCTTCGCGATGCGGTCGCGCGCGCCCTTGGTCTCGGCCTGGACGGCGTCCACGCGTGCGTCCCAGGCGAGCTTGACCACGCCGATCACCACGATCACGAAGAGCAGGTTCGCGCTCGCGCTGTTCCAGAAGGCGCGCCGCTCGTACGCCATCTGGCGCTTGGAGATGCTCTTCAGATCCGCGGCGAGGGCGTTCGTGAGGTTGTTCGTCTTGATGATGAGCCCACGGGATTCCACGATCTCACGCTTGATCTCCCTGAGCTCGTCGTCGAAGTCGTGCATTTTCAGGTCCTGAAACCGTGCCCTGTGCAGGAGGCTGTGCTCGTGCTAAGGGGGCCGCGAACGCGGACCCCCGACCTGTAGACGGAGGCCGCGAACGCGGACCCCCGACCCGTGGAAGGGGCCGCGAACGCGGACCCCCGCGCCGCGCCAGGGTGCCGCGGACGCGGATCCCCGGCCTCGCCGACAGGCCGCCCTTACGCTACCAGGAAGCTCTCCCCATGGACACAAGCGACATCCGAAAAGGCCTCAAGTTTATGGTCGACGGCCAGCCCTACTCGGTCATCGACTTCCAGTTCGTCAAGCCGGGAAAGGGGCAGGCGTTCACCCGCGTCAAGATCCGGAACATGGCGACGGGCGCGGTGCTCGAGCGCACGTACAAATCGGGCGAGAAGCTGGAGCCGGCGGACGTGGAGGAGCGCAGCCTCCAGTACATCTATCCGGAGGGCACCGACTTCGTGTTCATGGACGCGGCGACCGGCGAGCAGCTCACGGTCCCCGGCGACAAGATCGGCGATGACTCGAAGTGGCTGAGCGACGGGATGTCGATCGACGTGACCCTGTTCAACGGGTTGCCGATCGGCGTCAGCATGCCCCCGCACGTGGTGCTCCAGATCGTGAGCAGCGAGCCGGGCGTCAAGGGCGACACGGCGAGCGGCGCCACCAAGCCCGCCACGGTGTCGACCGGCGCGACCGTCAACGTCCCGCTCTTCGTGAAGGAGGGCGAGTGGATCAAGATCGACACGACCGACGGCAAGTACCTGGAGCGCGTCAACAAGGGCTGAGCCCCGGCTGACCTCCGGGGTCCGAGCGCCGACGGAGGTCACTTCGCCTCGAAGATCACGGCGGCCGCGCCGGCGACGCACGCGACGCGGGCGCCTCCGTTGGCCGGCGCGCACGCCGTCGCCTGCGCGAGGTCGCCGCCCGTCCAGAGGCGCGCGGCGCCGCCCGCGGTCGCCACGAGGAGCCCGCCGGCGGCGGGGATCGCCAGCGTGGCGCCGTCCGGCGACCGCGCCGCGCCCTGAGGCGCGGGCGTCGTGAGCGGGAACGACAGCGCGGACGAGGCCGGCGCGGCCGCCCGCAGGTCGATCGAGATCAGCGCGGCGCCGAGGGCGATGTCGAAGCCGCGCTCGGACGCGGCGAGCGGAACGAACGGCAGGCGCTCCGTCCCGGCGCAGCGCTCGGGCGCGGCCGCGCCGGGCCGGGCGCGAGGCCCCTGGCCGCGGAGCAGCGGGAGCGGGACCTCCATCTCGCCGACGGCATCGGGCGAGCTGCGGAAGAGCGCGAGCAAGGTGGGCGCGTCGCAGCGCCGCTCGACGGCGACGAGCTCAGCGGGCCCGGCATGGACGGCGGCGGGCCAGGGAGGGATGTCCGTCGCGGACTCGGTGGACGTGGCCGGGTCGACGCGGACGACGCCCTGCGCGGTCCTGACGAGCAGGGCGCCGCTCGCCTCGAACGCGAGCGGGCCGAAGGCGCCGGTCCTCGTCGGCTGCGGGGCGGCGGCGGTGCGGTACACGGCGGCGGCGGTCGCCGGCGGCGCGAGCTTCGCGAGGAGCTTGCCGTCCTCCTTGGTGCGCGCGTCGGCGCCGCCCCGGTCGAGCGCCGCGATGGCCGCGATCGGCGCGCCCCGCGTGGACGCCGCGACCGCCTCCGCGTGGCCGATGGCGGCCGCGAGCCCCGGCTCGCCGCAGCGCACCGGGCCAGGGCCCGTCCAGACGAGGGCCTCGCCGGCGCGCGCGGCGTCGCGGCCTGTTGTCGCTCCGGCGCCGCTCTCGGCGTCGGCGCAGAGGGCCGCGTGGAGCCGGCGCAGCCGCTGGGCGGAGGCGGCCACGGCCGGCGCTGTCGACTTGCCGCGCGCGTCCCGGAGCAGGGAGGCGGCGAGGGCGCGCAGCGCCTCGCCGGGCTGGGCCGCGTCGCGCGAGAGGCCGGCGGGGCGATCCAGGAAGACGAGCGGGGCGCGGATCTCGGACGCGGCGCCCGCCGGGGCAGGGAACGGGCGCAGGGCGCCCGAGAGGCCGACCGAGACGATGAGGTCGTCGCGGCCGTCCGCGTCGCGGTCCGCGACCTCGAGGGAGGCGGAGAGCGCTTCCTCCGCAGGCGGCGCGCGGAGGCGGAGCTCCAGGGCGAGCTCCGGCGGCGCGCCCGCGCCCGCGGCGGGCTCGGGCAGGCGGATCACGGCGAGCCAGCGCGTCGGGCCCGTACCCGCGGCGCCGCGGTGAGCGCCGCCGCACTGCGGGGCGAAATCGAAGGCGAGCGCGGAGGGGCCGATCTGGCTGAGGCCGACGCGCGGAGTGCACCCCTGCGCGTCGAGATCGCCGGGGAGCGCGGCGAGCGTGCGCAGCGCCTGCGGCCGCGCGGCGGGCGCGAGCAGGAGCTCGCCGCGCAGGCCGTCGGGCGACCGCGCCCAGGCGACGAGATCGCGCGCGCCGTCCCCGTCGACGTCGAGGAGGAGCCCGGTCTCGAACGTGCGCCCGGTCGGCGCCGCGGCCACGGCGCCGCCCTCGAGGGGCCACTGCTTGCCGCCCTCTGGCGCCGGGACGCTCGGCACGACCGCGAACCGAGGCGCGGCGGCGTCCGGAGCGCCGGCGTCGGCCTCGGGGCCGGCGGTCGCCGCGCCAGGGCCGACGCCGCTCAGCGGGGGCGGGGAGCCGGAGGGCTCCGCCGAGCCGAGCGTGTAGGGCGTGTAGGGCCTGGAGCTCGGGCAGCCATCGCAGCCGGCGGCGGCGAGGAGCGGGAGCAGGGCGCGGAGGAGCTTCGAGCAGGATCGATCGGGCATCGCGGGCGGACCCGGCGGCGCACCGGTGTGCGGCGGGCGGCGCAGGCGTAGCACGGGCGGCGGGCGGGCGTCGTGGAGCCGGCGCGCCATCCAGCCGCCCGCGCGCCGGATGGCGCCGGTGCGCCTTTCGGAGTAGCTTGATCGAGGGTAGATGAGCGGGCCGAAGCCTCCCAGGGCCGTCGAAGGCGAAGACTATTACCTCGAGGGAGGCCGGGTGGTTTTTACAGAGGCGTATCACCTGAAGCGGGGATACTGCTGTAACTCCAAGTGCCGCCACTGCCCTTACCGGGAGAGGGCGCCGGCAGAGTCGATCCCCGTCGCGCTGCCTCGGCTGAAGCTCCCCTGACCCGGAGAGCCCCGGCGCATCATGGAATGTCGGTTGATCCGGATTGCGTGGAGCGTCTAGGATTTCGCGCCTACATCCGCGCGGGAGCTCCTATGCGTCGCAGTCTTCACCCTCTGCTCTGCTGCCTCTTGCTCTCCGTGCCCGTCGGCTGCGACGCCACGTCGGCGAACAGGCCGCCGTCCCACGATACGTCGGCGGAGCTGCCGAGCGTGGACACGGATGGCGATGGGATCAGCGATGCGGTTGAAGGGCGCGACGTGGCGGTCGACACGGATCGCGACGGTCAGCCGGATTTCGAGGACACCGACTCCGACGGCGACGGGCTGTCCGACAAGCTCGAGGGCGCTCCCTTCCCAGGGGAAGCAAAGCCGCGTGACAGCGACGGCGACGGGGTGCCGGATTACCGCGACGAGGACTCCGACAACAACGGGCTACCCGACGAGGACGACGGCGACGGTGACCGCGACCGCGATGGAAGCGCCGATTACGTGGATCCCGACGATGACGGCGACGGCCTCCTGGATGTGGTCGAGCTCGGGCCAAGCCCGCTCGATCCGGTGAACACCGACGGCGACAGCTGGCCTGATTTCCGTGACAGGGACTCCGACGACGACGATATCCTGGATCGGTTCGAGAGAGCGTTCGACGCCGACGGCGACGGGATCCCGGCGTTTCGAGATCTCGACTCGGACGGCGACTGCCGGCCCGATTCGATCGAGCGCGGCGACGGCGATCCCGAGCAGCCGCCCGTCGACAGCGACAGGGACGGCGGGGCCGATTTCCTCGACCTGGACAGCGACAACGACAGCCTGCTCGACGAGCTCGAGGACCTCAATTGCGACGGCGTGCTCGACCCGGGCGAGTCCAGCACCGCGCGCGAGGACACGGACGAGGACGGCGTGAACGATCTCATCGAGCAGGCCGCCGGCACGGACCCGAACGACGATCTGGACAACCCGCGGGCCAGCGGGGATTTCGTGTTCATCATGCCTTATCAGGGCCGCCCGGATCCCGCGCAGGACACGCTAAATTTCTCGACCAACATCTCGCAGGCCGACGTGGTGTTCGCGATGGATACCACCTCATCCATGACCCGCGCGATCAGGACAATGCAGGAAGCGCTCCAGGAGATGATCGCTCAGCTCGCCGAAGAGATCCCGAGCATCGGCATCGGGGTGACGCATTACAGGGACTTCCCGATCGACCCGTACGGGGCGACCGAGCCGGTCTACAAGGATCAGCCATTCTACCTGGAGCACCGGGTGATGAGCGTCCACACGCCGGGAGGGCGCACCTCCGTGCAGAAGGCGGTGAATCGCCTCTCGGCCAAGGGGGGGCTCGATGAACCGGAGAGCGGCTGGGAGGCTCTCTATCAGATCGCCACCGGGGAGGGCACGCGCGAGGGCCACGCCAACGTTCCCATGTTCAACCCGTCGAGCGCGCCGCCGGGCACGATCCCGCCCGGCGAGGCGGTCGGGACCCGCGGCGGCGTGGGCTTCCGCGCCGGCTCGCTGCCCATCGTGGTGATGATCACCGACATGCCGAACCACAACGGGACGATCCCGCGGTACGACTACTCCGGGCTGGAGTCGCCGAGCCACGCGGAGGCGCTGCGCGCGGTGACCGGCCTGGGAGGCCGCCTCATCGGCATGTCCATCGTGACGCCGACCCCCGAATCGGCCGAGGCGCAGGCGGACCTCACGGCCGGCGCGCTGGCGACCGGATCGGTGGTTCCGCCGGCGGCGTGGGGGCCTGAGGGCACGCGCCCGCCGAATTGCGCGGTCGGGCAGTGCTGCACCGGCGAGAACGGGAGCGGCGTGACGGTGGAGAACGGCAAGTGCCCGCTCGTGTTCGAGGTCTCCAACACCGGCGCAGGCCTGAACCTGTCCGTCGTGCAGGCGATCAAGGTGCTCACGAACTATGTCACGCTCGATATCTCGGCGACGCCGGAGGTCGACGAGAACGAAACGATCGACGCCGTGAGCGCGTTCGTCGACAGGATCATCGCGAACAACAGCGCCTCTGAGCCCTGCACCGCCGGGCTCAAGGTCATCGACAGGAACCTCGACGGCGTCGAGGACACGTATACCAACGTGCTCCCGGGGCCCACGGTCTGCTTCGACGTGATTCCGAAGGTCAACGTCTCCGTGCCTCCGACGACGGAGCCGCAGGTGTTCACGGCGAACATCGTCGTCACCGGCGACAGCGTGGCCACGCTCAGCACCCGCAAGGTCTTCTTCCTCGTCCCGCCGGAGATCCCGGTGCCCCCCATCGACTGATGAGCCTCCAGCGCTCGCGGCCCACTGGAGGCCCCGCGAGCGCTGCTTCACGCGGCACGTATCATGAGCAAAGACTCTGGCATCGAGGGGGCGCCGACGTCCGGGGAGGCCCGCGGCGCGGCGCTCTGGGAGCTCGCGCGGCTCTTCTTCCGGCTGGGCGCCACGGCCTTCGGCGGCCCCGCGGCCCATGTCGCGATGATGGAGGACGAGGTGGTCCGCCGGCGCGGCTGGATGACGCGCGAAGACTTCCTCGATCTCTATGGTGCCACGAACCTCATCCCGGGACCCAGCTCGACCGAGCTCGCGATCCACATCGGGCATCGACGGGCCGGCTGGGCGGGCCTGCTCGTGGCCGGAGGGTGCTTCATCGTTCCGGCGGCGCTCATCACGCTCGGGTTTGCGTGGGGCTATGTCCGGTTCGGCGCGGTGCCGGAGATGTCGGCGCTCCTCTACGGGGTGAAGCCGGTGATCATCGCGGTCGTGGCCCAGGCGCTCTGGGGTCTCGGCCGCGCCGGGCTGCGCTCGGGGCGCTCGCTCGGCCTCGCGGCGCTCTGCGCGGGCGCGAGCCTCTTCGGGATCCACGAGCTCGCGGTCCTGGCCGGCGCGGGCGCGCTCGCCGTGTCGCACCGGCTCGCGGCCGGGCGCCCCGCGGGCCCGCCTCCCGGCGCGGCGGCCGCCGTCCCGCTCGCCGTCCCGCTCGCCGGCGGCGCCGCCGCGACGGCCGCGGCGGCGGGCGTGCCGTTCGGGCTCCTGCCGCTGTTCCTGTTCTTCGTCAAGGTGGGCTCGGTCCTCTTCGGGAGTGGTTATGTGCTCCTCGCGTTCCTCCGCGCGGATCTCGTCGAGCGATACCGGTGGATGACGGAGGCGCAGCTGCTCGACGCGGTGGCGGTCGGCCAGGTGACGCCCGGACCCGTCTTCACGACGGCCACGTTCATCGGTTATCTCCTCGGCCGCGTCCCGGGCGCGCTGGTCGCCACGGCGGGCATCTTCCTTCCTGCGTTCCTCTTCGTCGCGCTGAGCGGACCCCTGATCCCCCGCGTCCGCCGTTCGGCCGTGGCCTCGGCCTTCCTGGACGGCGTGAACGCGGCGTCGCTCGCCCTGATGGCGGTCGTGTCGTTCCGCCTCGCCCGCGCGGCGGTGGTCGATTGGCTCACGGGCGCCCTGGCCATCGCGGCAGCGCTCCTGCTCATCCGGTACCGCGTGAGCTCGCTCTGGCTCATCCTGGCCGGCGCCGTCATCGGCGTCGCGTCGGTTCACGTCTGAGCCGGCGCTCCTCGCTGCTCCGGCCCCCTCTCGCCGTGCCCGCGCCCGGGGAGCAGCCCGGGATCCCTCGTCCCCGCTACCTGGCGGGCGATCGCAGGGAAGACGGCTCGTCCGCGGCCACCAGCGCCGTCCCGGGCCCGATGTGGAACGCGTTGCCTCGCCAGGAGACCCGCCGGTTCGAATAGGCGTTCAGCCAGCAGAAGAACCAGCACAGCGTCCGGAGCGGCTCCACCGCCACCAGCGCCAGGTTGGAGCGCGCCGGGCGCAGCATCCTCAGGGCCAGGAAGGCCCCCAGGCTCTGGAGCGTCCAGGCGAACAGCCACATCTCCAGCGCGAGGCCCGTCGGGTTGAGCAGCAACGTGAGCCACGCGATGAGCAGCGGCGAGTTGAGCGGCTCCGCGGCGAAGCAGCGCGGAACGAGCGTGCGCCGCATCTTCGCCCAGCGGGTGTGTCGATCCAGCATGCGCGTGAGAGAGCAGCTCGTGTTGCGGTTCTCGATCGGATCCAGGCAGAGATCGACGACGAACCCGCACGCGCTGAAGCGCTGTCCGAGCATGTCGTCCTCCGCCAGCACGTTGGCCACGCTCTCGAACCCTCCCACCCGCGCGAGATCGACCCGCCGCATCGCCATCGATTTGCCCACGCTGATCGACCGCCCCGCGAGCTCGGCGGCGGCGACGACCCCGGGCGCGATGAACGCCCCGAGCTGCGCGTTCTCGACCACCGCGCCGAGCGTCCGCTCCCCCGTGCCCACGACGACGCTCGAGACGAGCCCCACGCCCGGTCGCATCAAGATCGACAGCAGCGAGCGGAGGTAGTCTGGGCGGACACACACGTTCGCGTCCGAGATGACGAGGACGCTGCCCTCGGCTCTGCGCTCGAGCTCGAGGAGCTGCGCCACCTTCGGGTTCAACGCCTCGCTCGGATCCGTCAGGCAGAGCCGCGCCTTCAGCTCGGGGTGCGCCGCGATGAAGGCCTGGATCACCGGCACCGCCCGGTCTTCTCGCGAGGCCACGCCGAAGACGATCTCGTAACAGGGGTAATCGAGCCGGGCGAAGGATTCGAGGTTGTCGACGAGCCCGTCGTCGACGCCCGCGACGGGCTTGAGGATGCTGACGAACGGGGTCGCCCCGGATGGTCGCCACGCGTCGACCGGCGCCACGAGCCGGTGCCGCGCGATCCTCCAGAGGAAGGAGGTTTGGATCGTCGTGTAGATGATGGATGACAGCGCCGTCGGCGCGACCGTCGCCAGATCTCCCCAATCCATGGATGGCCATGCTGATCGAACCGCGTGGCGTCTCGATGGCCGGACCGCAAACCCAGCGCTGACTTTTCGCGACCGAGGTGTGACAGCCCCTCATCGCCACGACACACCGCGATGGCCGGCACGAACTCGAGGTGTTACGTGAGATCCGTCGCCGACACACCCGCGCCGAGGTAACGCGAGCCCATCGGCGCGGCCGGGCAGCGTCAGCTGATGCGGCCGATGAGCTCGCGCGTGATGTTCTTCTGGTGCGACTCGAGCGTGCCGCCGCCGATCTCGAGCAGCTTGGCGTCGCGGAAGAACCGCTCCACCTTGTACTCGGTGCAGTAGCCCCAGCCGCCGAGCACCTGCATGGCGTTGTCGGCCACCTCCTTGCCCACCGGCGCGGCGAAGAGCTTCGCCGCGTCGGTCCCGAGCCGATTTCTCCGCTCGGGGCTGACGTTGCGCGCCACCGCGTAGATGAGGGCGCGCGCCGCCTCGGTCTTGGCGTAGCTCTCCGCGATGTAGCGCTGGATCTGCCCGTGCTCGGCGATGGGCTTGCCAAAGCTCCTCCGCTCTCCGGCGTACTGGATCATGATCTCCAGACAGCGGTCCGCGATACCCAGGCTCATGGCCGCGAGCGTGAGGCGCTCCAGCTCCAGGTTCCTCATCATGTTGCGGATGCCGCCCCCCTCCTGGCCGAGGACGTTCCAGGCAGGAACGACGCAGTCGTCGAAGAGGAGCTCGCTCATCGTGCTCCCCCGCATTCCCATCTTCGGGGTCTTCTCGTCGGTCGAGAACCCGGGGAACCCCCGCTCCACAACGAAGGTCGTGACCCGGCCCTCGATGGTCGCATAGACAAGGAAGATCTGGGCCTCCGGGGCGTTCGTGATGAGCGCTTTGCGCCCCTTCAGGATGTACCGATCCCCGTCGCGCCGGGCGAACGTCTTCATGCCGAGGACGTCTGTCCCGCTCGTCGGCTCGGTCATGCCCATCGCGCCGATCCACTCGCCGGAGAGCACCTTCGGCAGGTACCGCGCGCGCTGCTCGTCATTGCCGGCGTGGAAGAAGTTGTTCACGAACAACATCGCGTGGGCGAGGTACGCGAGCGTGAACCCGGGATCGCTCTTCGCGAGCTCGTGGTGGACGATCACCGCGGCGACCGCGTCCATGCCCGCGCCCCCGTGCTCCGAGGGCACGGTCACGCCGAGCAGGCCGAGCTCGCCGAGCCGCCGCATCAGGGGAACGTTCAGGGTGGCGCTCCGGTCGTGCTCGTCGGCCTGCGGCTCGACGACCTCACGGGCGAAATCCCGCACCATCTGCCGCAGCATCCGGTGCTCTTCCGTCGGGTTTTCCAGATCGCTTGCCATTGCGGAGGATGACGCGCTCATCGCGGCCCAACGTAGCACGCGCGGCCGCGCATCAGCGATGGGGTGGCACGCTGTTCGCCTCGTCCCTGGACGGACCGTCATCGAAGGGGGCACGAATGAGAAGCTGGACCGATGTGGTGCTCTGGAGCGTGGTGCTGGTCTCGCTGCTGACCTGGCTGCTCGCCATGGTCGGTGTGCTGGCCGTGCACCCGTGGACCCCCGCGCTCCTCGTGATCGCCGCCGCCTTCGCCGTGACCGGGATGCTACGGAAGATGCCCGGGCGGCCGCGGCTCTGAGCCGGCGGGAGCGGCCGCGGCGCCCGGCGGCGCGTCCGTCGCTGTCGCTGGCGGCGAGGGCCCGTCCTGGCAGCACCGGACGCCGGTCGAGTAATCGAGGTAGCTCCTCGGGTGGGCCGTGATCAGCGCCTCGCAGCCTGCGCGGGTCGAGCGCGCGTAGAAGCCGCCGGCGAACGCTCCGCCCGGCTCGTTCACCCACTCATCGAGGTTGCCCACGAGATCGTAGACCGCGTCGCTGCCCCAGCGGCTCCTGCACCGCGGGCTCCCGCCCGTCTCCCGGAGCAGCGGCTCGCGGGCGCTGCGCACGCGGTTCAGCCGGGGATCCAGGTGGCCAACCGACGCATTGCCGTGGAGCAGCGCGGCGGGGTGCGCCGGCCGGTAGACATTGCACGCGCCCTCCTCGAACGTGTCGCCGTACGGGTAGAGCGTGTCGTCCTCGCCGCGGCACGCCGTGACGAACTCCTCGACCGAGCAGAGCCGCTTGCCGGCCGCGGCGCAGGCGCTCTCGGCCACGAGGCCGGTCACGTAGCCGCTCGGCCGCACCCCGGACCGCGAGCGGGCGAGGGCGGCGATCGCCCGGCCGCGCTGCCAGGGGGCGAGCAGCGGCAGGGGGAAGGCGCGCGCGTGGACGTCGCCGATCCGCCGCAGGCCGGTCGACCAGTCGGCGAGGGTGAGCTCGAGCAGGTTCGGGGTCGACGGGTAGTCGGGCGAGAGCGCCTGTCCGGTGGCGCCGTCGACGAGCATCGCCTCGAAGCGATCGACGCAGAAGCGGCCGCCGTCGATGGCCACCATGTCGGCCGGACACGCGGGCGCGCCCGGCAGCGCGGCGGCGGGCGCCTCCGCGGGCTCTCCTGCGGCCGGGCGCGCCGCGCCCGCGCTCGCGGGCAGCGCGGGGCGCGCGACGCCGGCTTCGGCCTGCGCGTCGAGGCCGCTCACGGCGCTCCCGAACCACCGCAGGCTGCCGTCGGAGGCCCAGACCGCATCACCCACCACGCACGCGCCGGGCGCCGCGAGCTCCGGGACGGTCACGAAGGCGCCGGGCGCCGGGGCCGGGACCGCGCGCCGCGCGGGCTGCCCGTCGACGCAGAGCGCGCCCGTGTCGTCGGCCGGCCAGGGCTGCGACGCGAGCTCGGCGCCTTCGTCGTCCAGCCACACAACGTGGCGCCGGGCCGCGTCGCTGAGCAGCGCGCCCCCCTCGGGCAGGGCGACGAGCCGCACCGCGAGGTCGCCCTCGCCGATCGGCAGCGAGGTCGCGCGCGCCGCGCCGGGCCGGCCGAGCGCGTCGATCGAGAGCGCCACGACCCTGCGCGGATCCGCGGCGCTCACGCCGGCGACGATGGCCCCGCCGCCGCGGCGCTCGCATGCGTCGAACCCCGCGCGCACCGGCGACGCGATGGTGAGGGCGGGCGGCGCGCGGCCTGCGCCGTGGGGATCGGGCGCGACGGGCGCGACGGGCGCGAGCCCGCCCTGAGCGCCGAGCCCGGTGAGCGCGCCCGAGGCGTCGATCCCGGTGATCTGGAGCCTGTCGCCGAGCACCTCGAGGAAGAGCCCGCGCTCGCGGCCCCCGACGAGCGCCGTGCTGTCCTCGTGCGCGCGCCCCCGCAGCGCGGGCACCACGAGCGGCTCGGGCAGGAGCCGCCCCACGTCGGTCCTCGCGAGCCACCAGGACGACCCGATGCGCGCGGCGCGCCGCCTGTCGGTGGGGCGCTCCGGCTCGCCGATCGGCGTGGCCGGCGCGCCGCCGGCGGCGCCTGCCGGCGCTGCGCCGCCGCTCTCCGGCGCCGCCGCCGCGGTGACCAGGGCGCGCGCGTCGAGCCGGTGGAGCTGCCCCGCGGCGAAGGCGAGCCCCTCGCCGTCCGTCGCGAGCGCGCCCCACGCGATGCGCGCGCGCCGCGCCGGGAACGGGTCCGGCTCGCGGCGCGGCTGCCCGTCGGCGCGCGAGGCCGAGAAGAGCCCGCCGGAGATCGTCTGGAAGTACGCGCGATCTCCCGCCCACGCGGCGAGCCCCGGATCGTACCCCGGCTGCCCCGCGGCGCGCCGGGCGCCGCTCGCGGCGATGCGCTCGAGGGCGCCGATCTCGGCCGGCGTGACCGGGGTCGCGTCCGCGAGGCGCGCCGGATCCACGGCGCAGACCGCCCTGGGCGCGGCGCCGGCGGCCAGCCGCTGGAGCGAGGGCGCGACGCGCGTCGCCTGGCAGGCCCCGTTGCGGCCGGTGACGTCGACGACCACGGCGCCTGCGCTCGCCGTCACGAGGCGCGGATCCTGGTGGCCGCGCAGCGCGCCGTACTCGAGGTCGCCCTCGACAACGACGGCGCGCCGGCCCGGATCGAGCTTGCCGTCCTCGCCGAGCGAGGCGAAGGCGATCTGCGCGCTCCCGAGCCACGACGTGCTCGTCTTCTTCGAGCTCACCGCGTAAAATAAGAGGTCGATCGCGCCTGGCCGCCCGCCTGCGTCGATCAGCCCCATGCCGTCGAGCGGCGGCCGGAAGCGCAGCCCGGTGGGGGACGACGTGGCCGCGATCCCTTCGGACGGCGAGACCCAGCGGAGCCGCACCTCGACCTCGGGCGGCGGGTCCGGCCGCTTCGGCCGGTGCGCGGGGCGCGTGGTCTTCGTGGGCCGACCGTCGCGCCCGCGGTGCTCGCCGCGCTTCTTCCGCGTGGCCTTGCCGCTCGCGCCGGAGGTCTTTGCCGGCTGCTTCGGCTTCGCCACCGTCGCCTTGCGGCCGGGGGCCTTGCGCGCGGGCTTCGCCGCGGCGGAGCGCTCGCGCGCGGCGCGCTTGGCCGGCGTCGTGGCGCTGCCGCGCGGCGCGGCCTCGGCGAGCTCGAGCAGCGCGACGCGCTCGCCCACGGCGGCCATCGCGTGCGCTCGGATCGGGGCGCACGTGCGCGGCGCGGCCGAGGCCTCGCCGGGGAGGATGGCCGTCACGCAGAGCTCGCCGCCTTGCGAGGTGAGCAGCGTGGTGGTCCCGTCCGGGGAGGAGAGGGCGCCGGCGAGGTCCTCGTCGAGGAGCAGGTGCGGCGGTCCGAGCTCGCCGGTGGCAGCGTCGAGCCGCCTGACCCAGCCGGCGCGATCCGACGACAGCTTGGAGAGGAGCAGCACCGAGCGGCGGTCGAGCGACGGCTCGATCGTGAACGGGAGCGGCTGCACCGTCGCGGTGCCGAGCGGCGTGCGGCCGGGGGGAGCCACGCTCGCCAGGGGGGCCACGGCGGCGCCGATCGAGGGCGCGCTCTCCGGGGCGGGGGCCGGGGCCGGGCTTGTGCCGGGCGCGTGCGCCGCGGTGCCGGTCTGTGCGGGCGCGTCCCGCAGGGAGCCGCCGGAGCAGGCGCCCGCGCCGCAGGCGAGCGGTACGAGCAGGGCAGGGAGCACAGATCGGGGGGAGAGGGGGGATCGGGGACGACGCATCCTTCGCTCGCGCTCGGGTCTCCTTGCCCGCGTGGCTGCCCGGGGCGGCCGAGCCTAGCGCGGGCGCCGTCCGCACGCTCGCGGTTGGTTCGGAAATGGCAGAGAGGCGCCAAGGGGCGCGAGGTCCAGGGGAGATGGAGTCGAGTACAAAAAAGGTCTATCTAGAGCGCGCCGATGCGACAGGGAATGTCGTCGTCACAGAGCTCATCGCAGGTGAGAGCCCCGTCGTCCGAGTGGCCGAGACCTGGTTCCACCCTCAGGGGGGCGGTCAACAATCCGATCGAGGCACCATGGGTCCGGCGCGCGTGCTGCATGTGGCTCACAATGGCGGCATGGTGGACCATTAAAAGGAAAGGGAGCCGAGTTCGCGTCGCTTATGACGCGCTACCTCCCTGATTTCTGAACATGAGCCTCTCGACGGACCGAAGCTTGCACGATTCATAAGATTGCGTGCAGCGCTCCTCCGTCGTTGGTCCTCCATGACAGATGCAACCTAAGCTCCCGTTCCGTCCGGGTGCAACCCAGGCTCCCGGTCTGAACCGTTCCCCACGCCACCAGTCCGTGCCCGGCGCAGGTTGACGCCGAGCGATCGCTGCGGGTACCGTCGTCGCGTGCTGTGGGGGCGCCATTGTTATGGGTGCGCCGGATGCCTGACTCCACGCCTTTCGCTGTCGGCGCAGTCAAGGCGGCGGGTAGCCCTCCTGCGCCCGGCCGGCGCGATGGCGCGGAGGTCAGCGACCTGCCTGGTCACGAGCGCAGCGCGTGCGACGCTCACCGGGGTACCGACATGCAGGCCGGCCAAGAGCCCGGCGCGTCCGATTCCGCGGATGCCACAAGGACGGATCCTGGGGGCGCCGAGGCTGCCGGATTGCTCGGCCTCCGGAGGGGCGCGTGTGTGGTTGCGCCGGCTGGCTTCAGCGGGGTTGACAGCGCAGTGGACGACCTGGCGCGTCTCCGGCGCCGGAGGTGCGTGATGCGACGATACGGCTCGTTGTTCCTGCTCGCCCTGCTGGCGTGCGTCCTGCCCGAGGACGGTGCGTCCGTTCGAGGGCAAGCGCGCATCGGGTCGATCGGCCCTGGCGCTGGGGTGATCGAGGTGATCGAGGCACCGTACGCAGGGGAGATCGAGGGGGGTCCCGAGAGTGCGACACAGGAGGAGGACGAGCAACTCGATCGATGGTTCGCTCGTGAATCGGTGGTCGTCATCAACGGCGAGGTCATCGACCACGAGGAGATCGCGGCGCGTCGCCGCGCCGCACGCCGCGAAGCAGCCCGAAACGACCTCCCCGGACGGCTATCCAGCGCCATCAGCGAGCAGATCAGGGGGGTGAAGGTCCTGGCCTTCAAGATGAGGGTCTGGGTCGAGGGAGTGCGCTGCGACAACAAACGGTTCACGTCGCCGCCACCTGCGCCGGCGGGCCGCTGCTTGGACGGAGCTGAGGACTGCGACGACGCTGCTCGGAGGTGACCGGCGTTCTCTCGCTGGCCGCACGGCGTGGGCTGGGTGATGGGTATGAGCGTTGAATGGACGAAAGACATCCTTCTCATCTGGCGCATAGCCCGCAAGACGCACTCTGGTGGCTTGTCGGCGGAGGAGCGGCGCGCTCTCGCTGAGGAGTTTGGCGTGAGCGAGCAGGTGATTTTGCGTTACGAGCGCGCGAGGACTGTCTACGACTTGTCGATGGCCCAGGAGCGGTGGCGTCAGGCCAAGTGGGAAACGATTCTGCGGATGACAGAAGGCGGAAAGACGTTCGAGGACGAGAAATTTCCAGACGAGTTGGAGGCGACGTTGGAGAGGTTGAGGGATGCGGAGCCGGAGAATGAGATCACCCGCGAGCTTCGTGACGCCAGGGACGCGATCAGGGTAGAGCTCGGCTTACCCCCCGTCCCGACCGAAGACTACTCATGAGCCCTCCCTCGCGAACGCGCCCGAACGCTCGGTCTCGATCGGCTCATTCACGTAAAGTGAACCCATCCAGTCTGGCGGCGAATCCGCAGGCAAGGCTCGCATGCGGTATCGGAGGTGCGTGATGCGACGATGCATGTTGTTGATTCTGTTGGCTCTGTTGGGCTGCTCTGTCCCCGATGATGATGCATCTGGTCGGGTCCGGGCGTGGCTTGAGTCCCTCGATCCGGACGCTGATGTGGTCGAGGTTCGGTGCACCGGAAACCTCGAAGAGCCCCCTGGGAGCGGAACGTGGACGGAGTACGAGCGTGTTGATCGGTGGACTGCTCGGGAAGTACTGGGAGCTTTCAAAATAGATGGCGTCGATTGGGCCGAAGTCGTGGCGCGTTGCATTAGCAACAGCGAATATTACTTTCCCAGATGGCTTCTCGACAAATTGAGCGACAAGATGTCGACGGCGGACCGCATGCTCTTCAAGATGAGCTTCCATGTCGACGACGTCCGCTGCAACGGCACCCCGCTCAGGTCGCCGCCACCGACGCCGGTGCGCAGCTGTCCGAACGACATCGATGGTTGCGACGACGCTCCTCCGATGGCGAGCGACCTCCCTCCGCTGCTCCCACCGCCGGGCGGAGGCGACTTCTGAGCGACGGCCTCTCACTGTGCCGGGTCGTTGCCGCCGTCGCCGTCACCTTGCTCCCCGGAATCGCCCGCGCGGGCGAGCTCGATCTGGAGGCGGGCCTCGGCGTGGGCATCACGTCGCTGGGCGAGCGTCGCGCCACGGGAGGGATGACCCTGCAGCCCAGCATCGCGCTGGGCTGGCGGTTCGCCGAATGGGGCAGCCTTCGTTACCGCAATGCGATCTCCTTCTTCAATTTGAAGGATTTGCGCTGGATCGGCGTCATCGACGTGAACGCCGCCGTGGTCGGGATCCACCACCGCGAGCTCACGCTGGAGCTCGGTCCGAGCCTCGACGTGTTCGCCGTGCCGCTCTGCGCCGACACGTGGTGCCAGCGTGAGCACGGCCTGGCGCCGGCCGTGCATCTGGGCGCGATGCTGTTGCCGGCACCGGAAAGCCGGCTTGGCGGCAGAGGCACCGTACATACGGCGTATATCCCAGGCATCGCCTGGTCCGGGATCTCCATCAGCATAGCCGTCGAGGGCGTCTATCGCTTTTGATGGGAATCACGGCGCGCGTCGCGTGCCGCGCGCGCCGTGTGCGTCCACAGGACGTTGGCTCACGCCGCGCAGGAGAGGCCGTAACGCCAGCGGGGCGGACCTCGAGCGACGACCGGATCGCGGGGCGTGAGGGGACGCCAGCCGTCGTGCTGTGGGGCGTGGAGGGACGCCGGCCGTCGTGCGCCGGGGCGTAGGGGGACGCCGGCCGGCATGCTGCGGGGCGTGGGGGGGACGCCGGCCGGCATGCTGCGGGGCGTGGGGGGGACGCCGGCCGGCATGCTGCGGCGCGTCGATACCATGCTGTCGCCTTGCCTGGCCATCGCCGGCCCGATAGCCAGGTCTGATGGGAAAAGCCGCATTTCTCGCCCGCCGGCTCACGCCGAGCGGGTGCATTGTTGCAGGTACGAAGCTCGCCGCTCACCGGGAGGCCCTGAAATCGAAGAAGATCAAGCTCGCTGCCAAGGTCGACGCAGCGGTCCAGTCCGTCATCGCGTCCACTGAGGCCCTCGAGGCGCTCGGGAGCATCGACGCCACGATGGTGGAGATCGATCGCGGCACCGACCGGTGCATCGGAGCGTTCAGCGGCCAGCTCGCCAGCATCGAGCGCGCGTTCGATCACGACGACATCCTGCCGCTGACGGATGACGAGGCGGCGCGCCGCCGCGATGCGCTGCTGGTGCGCTCGGAGGTGCTGTCGTCGGGCACCGACTTCATCCGCCTCGTCTACTCCCAGCAGTGGGTGCGCATGAGCGCGATGATCAAGGCGCTCGAGGGCAAGGACGTGAAGGCGGCTGTCGAGCGTCTCGGCCTCTCGGCCGAGGTAGGCCGCCTCCAGCGCTGGACGGAGCTGTACGGCAAGAAGCTCGGCGTCACGGAAGCGAAGGCCGCGGATCCGGCCGTCAAGGCGGTCGAGGCGTGGCACGAGGCCTATGGCACGCTCCTGGTCCAGGCCCATGCCGAGTACGACGACGACAAGGACGAGACACACGCGCTCCTGCGCGACCGGCTGCTCTCGCCGTACGAGGACGCGGCGGAGGAAGAGCGGCGCGCCGACCAGCGGGCTCGCGCCGCCAGCGCCAGGAAGAAGGCCGACGTCGAGCCCGACCCGATCGGATAGCGCTGCTCCTCGCGTGCCCGCCCGCAGGCGACCGGCCATCCCACCCATTGCGCGAGGACGGCGCCGTTCGCCGGTTACCTCGCAACGCCGCTTCACGCCCAATTCCAGGTGACATTTCTCTCAGGTTTGCCCCGCCTGCCCCGCACGAGGGTCGAGCGGACCGAGCGAGCTACGGCGGCAGGAGTCCGCCTGGCCGTGCGCCCCCGCCAGCAGACGAGGGGAGCCAGGCGCAGTCTGGTGCTCGGTAACCTTCTCTTATCGCACGCCAGACCGTCCTCGGACGAGGCGACGCCGCAGCGCCTCTCCGCATCGTGAGACTGAACTAGACTCCGGGCATGCCTGACCCGGATCAGCCCCTCACCAACGACGACGAGGACGATGACCTGCTCAGCGAAGAGGACGAGGATCTGCTCGACTGGGCGTCCTGGGCCACGCTCTACGCCGTCGGCTACATCCGCATCCTCGCCGACGCGTTCGAGCGCGGCGACGCCGATCTCCAGGTGGATCCCTCGGCGTGGGAAAACACCCTGATCGCCGCCGAGGGGGCGATGTTGGAGCACGTCCGCGGTCGCCTGCACGGGCCTACAACCATCACCGTGGAAGACGTCGAGCGGATGCGGCGACTCCGCGGACTAGGCTCCGCTGCGCTCTCGAGCGGTGAGCGATCGCCCGAGCTCTACCCGCTCGCTCTTCGGTGCATGGAATCTCTGTTCGGACCGGACTGGAAGCGCGTGTCGCGGGAAGCCGCGTTCCACGCGCGCGCTCTCAATCAGGAGTTCCACCCTCGTAGCCGCACTTAACGGGAACTCCGGCGATGAACACACAGATGTCTCCGTTTTTGTAATAGTACCAGCTATGCCGAGCGGCCGTTCGTCGCCCTCCTGCTCCGCGCCCTCCACGTTCCCGTTCGCGACTTGGAGGATCCCCTCCAGACGGTGCTCCTCGGCGTCTGGCGCCGCGTCCGAGCGCGCCGCGCCCGAGCGCGCCGAGCGCGCCGTGGCCGGGCACAGCGGGGCCGCCGCGGACGGGCGCGCCGTGGCCGCGACCGTCGGGAGCGCTGGATCCCCGGCGGCTGTCGAGATCGCGGCCGCGGCGCCGTCACGCCCCCCTCCCGCAAGGCGGCTCCGCTCAGCGAGCACGACGCGACCGACGAGAGCACGTTGCTCAGCAGCGCCGGCCGTGCGCTCAGCGAAGGGAAGGCGACAGAGGCGCTCGACGTGCTGGCTTTGCACGAGCGGAATTACCCGCGCAGCCCGAGAGTCCAGCTTCGCGAGGCGCTGGCCATTCCGGCCCTCGTCCAGGCCGGGCGGCGCGCCGACGCCCGCGCGCGCGCCGAGCGGTTCCGCGCGGCGTTCCCTCACACGCTGTTTCTCCCCGCCATCGAGGCGGCTATAAGCAGAGCCCATGAGGGGCCCAGGCAGGGTGCCGCGCCAGCGCCAGGAGGAGCTCTGACACCGCAATGAGCGTCATCCAGCGCCGTAGGACGATGCCATGATGCAGGCGCTGGACGTGCTGATGCTCCTTCTCGGGCTGTCCACCCTCGGCGTGGCCCTGCTTGGCCTTCGTGCCCTGCTGCAGCGCCGGTGGGGTCGTGGCAGGACGCTCTGCCTCATCGCCGTAGCGGGAGGAATCGGGTGCGGCGTGTTGCCCTTCGTGGTCGCGTCGGGCATCGCGTCGAGCAGCGTGGATCCTGCGACCAAGGCCCGGCTCCTGGCGGAAACCGTGTCACGGTTGATGAACTGCGGGGCGGCGGGGCTCCTCGCGCTCCCGCTCGGGGGCGTCGGTGCGCTGGTCAGCCTCGTCGGCGCGTGGAGATCGCGCCGCTGAGCAGCCGAGAGGGGCCGGTGAGCTCCGACCCTCCGCGAGCGGGCGCGCGGGGTCGTCGGGTCCGCTCGCGAGGGAGAACTCCGGTACGGCTGTCCGCCGCAGCGCCCAAACGGGAGGACGCCGCCGGCCGGACCCGAGGCCGTGCAGGTGGTGCTCGACCGTCCGCGGGGCGCGGGCTAGCCTGTACCTATCCACGATGAGCAAGAAGCTGGACGACGAGTTGGCCCAGGCGCTGTCTCTCGCAGAGCAGCAGGATACGCCCGCGGTGGTGAAGCCGGCAGCGGCGAGCCCGGCCCCGAAGGCGCGCCCGTCGCGCAGCCTCGGCCTGCTGGCGACGCTGCTCGTGATGGTGGGCGCGCTCGTCGCCCTGTTCCTCGTCGGCTTCAAGGAAGCGGCCGTCTACGCGACGCCGGTCGACCAGCTGCTCGCGTCGAAGGACAAGCTCACCGGCCGCAAGGTCCGGGTCGAGGGCGAGCTCGTGCCCGGCACGCTGGTCAAGCGCGATTCGCCCTGCGAGTACCGCTTCCAGATCCACGGCACGCAGGCGCCGCTGCCCGTGCGCTACGCCCAGTGCGTCATCCCCGACACCTTCCGCGACGTCCCGAGCGGCGGCGTCCAGGTGACCGTCGAGGGCACGCTCTCGCAGGGCGGCGACTTCGAGGCGAGCCTCGTGATGGCCAAGTGCACCTCGAAGTACGATCCCAACTCGCACGAGATGAAGGGCGGCGCCCAGCCCGGCGAGGGCCCGCTCTCGCTCAACTGAGCGCTTCCCGCCCGAAGGCGCCGCCGCGCGCGGCGCCGGCACGCCCAGAGGCGCCACCGCGCGCGGCGCCGACACGACCGGATCCCTCTCCCCGCTCCCCGGCAAGCCGCCGACTGGCTCGCTCGCGGGACCTTGAGCCTCCTCGACAAGCTGGCTAAGAGACATCCCCGGCCTGACGCCCGAGGAGGAGGCATTTGAGCCACGATCGCGATCTCGTCGTCCTGACGCAGAACATCTGGGGGGGAGTCGCCCTCTGGGAGCGGCGCCGGGCGATGCTTGCCAGGCTCATCGGCGATCTGCGCCCATGCCTCCTCGGGCTCCAGGAGGTGCACGCGCCGGCGGCGAGCGGCGACCTCGGCCAGGCCGGGGAGCTCTCGCGGCTCGCTGGCGGATACCGGGCCTGGTTCGCGCCGGGCAGGGTCGCCGCGAGCGGCGAGTGCGAGGGGGTCGCGCTGCTCTGCCGGGAGGACATCGAGGTGCTCGACCACTCCGTGGAGGCGCTCACGCTCGATCGCGACGACCCGTTCGAGCGCGACAGCCAGCGCGTCGTCCTGCGCGCCGCGATCCGGCACGCCGGCGCGGTGGTCGACGTGCTCGTCACCCACCTCTCGCTGTCGAAGCGCGCGCGGGCGCGCACCGTGCGCGAGCTCGTGAGCTTCGCCGCGCGCGAGCGCCAGAAGTCGGGGAGCCACGGCGCCGTGCTGATGGGCGACTTCAACGCGCTCCCCAGCGAGGAGGCGGTCTGTTATCTCCAGGCGAGCGCCGGAAATGGCTCCTGGCTCGACGCCTGGACGCAGGCGCACCCCGGCAAGGCGGGCGGCACCTGGCCCGCGGGCCTGCCGCTGCGACGCATCGATTATGTCTTCGTTCAACCGGGCGAGGGGTGGGCGGTCACGCGCTGCGAGCGGGCGCCTTTCTCCGGCTCGGATCACCACGGCGTGGCCGCGTGGCTGCGGCTCGGCGCCTGAAGGGCGGGGCCCCGCTCGCCCGGATCTCCAGCAGATCTCGATGGATGCGGCGTTCGCGTGCAAATTGTACCCGCTGCGGCGGACCGGGTAGGCTTTCGGCACATGAGCAGGCTGCTGATCTTGGGGGCGACCGGGGGCACGGGCGCCGCGTTGATCCGTCAGGCGCTGGAGGCTGGACACGAGGTCTCGGCCTTCGCGCGCACGCCCGCCACCCTGCCTGTCCCCCACCATGAGCGGCTGCGCGCGCTCCGCGGCGACATCATGGATGCCGAGCAGGTCTCGCGCGCCGTGTCCGGCCACGACGCCGTCCTCTCGGCCCTGGGGTCGCGCGGCCTGGGCCCGACGCGCGTCTACTCCGACGGCATCGTCCACGTCCTGCGCGCGATGAAGGAGCACGGCGTCCGCCGCCTGATCGCCGTCACCGCCGCGGGCATCGGCGAGGAGCAGCAGCCTGCGCTCTGGTTCCGGCTCCTCGTCAAGCCGATGCTCCGCAACCGGTATTCCGACATGCTGCGGATGGAAGAGGCCCTCCGCCAGAGCGATGTGGCCTGGACCGTCGTGCGCGTCCCCAAGCTCACCGATGGGCGGCTCACCAGGGAGTGCCGCGCCGAAGTCGACCCCTCTCCGCCGGAGGGCTACCTCTTTGGCGGCCCCACGATCTCGCGCGAGGATCTGGCGTATTTCATGCTCTCCCAGCTGGAGAGCGAAGAGTACCTCCACAAGGCGATCGTCGTGACGTACTGAGGGCGCGGCGCGGTCGTCATCTCTTGACGCAGCCGCGGAGCATCGGTCTTCTGCCGCCCCCGCCGTCGTGGCCAGCCTGCGGCGCGCCTGCGGTGATCGCCACGAATGCCGCGATCGCCGTGATCCTCGCGACGCTGCCGAGCAGAGGCCTCAAAAATCATGATTTTCTCCCCCAGGACCGCTCTCCCATGGTTCCTCGGTCTGGCGCTGATTGCCCTGAGCGGATGTGAGCTGCTCGCCTCGGCGGACCGCAGCAAGATCGATGCACCCGCGGTCGGAGGCAAGGGCGGAGAGGGCGGTAGCAGTGGAGAAGGCGGCAGCGACGGAGAAGGCGGCAGCAGTGTAGAGAGCGGCAACGGCGGAGAAGGCGGCGGCGGTGGGCAGGGCGGCGCGGCCGGCGCTGTGTGCGGCGATGGGGCGGTCAGCGCTCCTGCCGAGATGTGCGACGATGGGAATCGGACGGCCGGCGACGGGTGCGATCCGGGATGCGCGATCGAGCCTGGGTTCGCGTGCGCCGGGGCGCCGAGCGTTTGTACGAGCGGGTGCGGCGACGGCGCGCTGGGCGGCGCGGAGACCTGCGACGATGGCGGCGACAAGGACGGCGATTGCTGCTCGCGCGCGTGCCGGGTCGAGTCCGGCTGCGAGGTCGAGCCGAACGACGGATTCGCCTCCGCCAACGACGCCTTCGCCATCGCGCCCGGCGGCCTTATCCGCGCGTTCATCGACCCCGGATCCGACGTGGACGTGTTCTCGGTGACCGTCCCCGAGGGGTCGATAGGGCGCATCAAGGCAGAGACGCTCGATGGCCCGCTGGGCACGACGTGCAGCTCGCTCGGCGTCGATACCCATGTGACGATCTTCGACGCGAGCCTGGCGAGCATCGAGGACAACGACGATGTCGCCAACGACGATTTCTGCTCTTACCTGGCGCTGCGCAAGCTGAGCCCTGGCGAGTATTTCGTCCGCGTGCAGATCTCCCCTGAAGCGGAGCCCGCGACGTTCGACTACACGCTCTCCCTCACGCTGGATACCTCGGTGTGCGGCGACGGCGTGCTGGAGGATCCGGAGCTCTGCGACGACGGCGACACGACCGGCGGTGACGGTTGCAGCGCCGCGTGCGAGCTGGAACTCCGCTCCCCCGAGGTCGAGCCGAACGGCACCGCGGCGGAGGCGGAGGGGCGCGCCGCGCTCCGGCCGAACGTGCTCGTCTCGGCGGCGATCGAGCCGCTCGGCGAGCTCGACGTCTTCGCCTTCGAGGTGCCGAGCCTCGCGGACGTCCAGCTCGCGACGTTCAGCCCCGGGCGGCTGGACGAGTGCGCCGAGGGCGTCGACACCTTCCTCCAGCTGCTCGACGTGGACGGCGCGACGGTGCTGGCGAGCGACGACGACAGCGGCCTCGAGGCGTGCTCGCTCATCGACTCGAGCGTCGACGACAGGGCGACACGGCTCCAGCCGGGCACGTATTATGTGACCGTCGAGGAGTTCAACAACGACGCCGTCATCCCGGGGTACGACCTCCTCATCGCCTTCACCTCGCTCTGCGGCAACGGGGTGATCGAGGAGGGCGAGGCGTGCGACGGCGGGGAGCGTTGTTCCCCGGAGTGCGCGCGGATCGCGGTGTGCGGCGACGGAGCCATCGACGGCGGCGAGGCGTGCGACGACGGCGGGACCGAGGGCGGAGACGGCTGCAGCGCCGCGTGCCAGCTCGAGGGGACCCTCCCGGAGATCGAGCCGAACGACGCGCGAGGCCAGGCCACCGCGGGTCGGGCGACCGCGGCGGGGGCGCTGTTCACGGCGTCGATCTCTCCGCCGGGAGAGGCCGACTTCTTCGCCATCGACGTCCCCGGCCTGGCCGAGCTGGAGGTGGAGACCTTCGACGCGACCGGCCCGACCTCGTGCCGCGGCGTCGATACCGTGGTGCAGCTCCTCGGGCCCGACGGCGCCGTGATCGCCGAGGACAACGACGGCGGCGAAGGCAGGTGCTCCCGGATCCGCGCCGCGGTCACCGCGCCGGGCGTCGATCACGTCCGCTATTACGTGCGCGTCCAGGACTATGGGGGAGACTCCATCGCTCAATACACCGTGCGCGCGCGGACGACGGCCGTCTGCGGCGACGGCGTTGTCGAGGGCCTGGAGGAGTGCGACGGCGGCGCCGCGTGCGGGGCGACGTGCCAGCGCGTCCCTGTGTGCGGAGACGGCTTCATCGACGAGCCCGAGGTCTGCGATGACGGCAACACAGGAGCCGGGGATGGCTGCGACGCCGCATGTCGGATCGAGGGCGCGATCGCCGAGGTCGAGCCCAACTCGACCCCTGCCGAGGCCGAGGCGAACGGCGCTGTCGCGCCGGGAGCGCTGGTGTCCGGCGCGATCGAGCCGGACAGCGATGTCGACCTGTTCGCCCTGCAGGTCACGACCGTCTCCGATCTCCGGCTCGAGACCTTCGACTCGAGCGGCCCCGCGCGGTGCGCCGAGGGCGTCGATACGGTCCTCTCCCTCCTCTCGCCGGACGGGGCGACCGTGCTCGCGTCCGACGACGACGGCGGGATCGGCGCCTGCTCGCTCATCGACTCGAGGAGCCCCGGCGGGGCCGCGGCGCGCCGCCTGGAACCCGGGACATACCATGTCCGGGTCAGCGGCTTCCCGGAGCAGCCGGGGGCCCGCTACACGCTGCGGGTCTCGCTCGACGCCTCGTGCGGCGACGGCGTGAGGGAGGGCGCGGAGGAGTGCGACGGCGGCGCGGGGTGCAGCGCCCGCTGCGAGAGGCTCCCTGTCTGCGGCGACGGCCTGCTCGACGCGCCGGAGGGGTGCGACGACGGCAATGCCGCGGGCGGCGACGGGTGCAGCGCCGCCTGCCAGCTCGAGGCGGTGACGGCCGAGATCGAGCCGAACGACACCCCCGCGCAGGCCGGGGCGAGCGATCTCGTGATCTCGGGCGACGCGCTCCTCGCGGCGAGCCTCTCCGCGGGCGGCGACAGGGACGTGTTCCGCCTGAGCTTGCCTGTCACCTCGGTCGTACGCCTCGAGGTCTTCGACGGCACCGCGGCGGGCTGCGAGGGAGGCCTCGTCACGACGCTCCGCGTGCTCGACGCGGCGGGCGGGACGGTCGCGACGGACGAGGGGCTCTCCGACGCCGCGTACGCGGGGGGCATCGGCGGATGCTCGGCGCTCGTCGTGGCGTTGCCTTCCGGCGACCACCACGTCGAGGTCGCGGCGCGCGAGGGCGGCGCGGAATTTCCGCTCTACCTCCTCCAGGCCAAGATCCTCGCGCCCGCGGGCGCCGAGGAGGAGCCGAATGGCAGCATCGCCACCGCGAGCCAATCCGTCGGATCCGACGGGTTCATCGCCGGCGCGCGGGCGACCGACGATTTCGACTTCTACGCAGTGGATGTCCCGGAGGGCCGGTCGATCCGCGCGGAGATCATCGAGGGCGGCGAGAAAGCGTGCGAGTCGCTCGAGATCGACAGCCGGCTGTCGCTGCTCGACGCCGCGGGCGCGCTCATCGCGGACGATGACGACGGCGGCCGGGGCAACTGCTCGATCCTCGACGGCACCGGGGACGCCCCGCGGCACCCCGGGGCTCACGCGCTACCGGCGGGGCGGTACTTCCTCCGCGTCCGCGCCGCGTCCGGCGCCTCGGGCACCGCGGCCCTCTTCGCGTACCGGCTGGCCGTCACGCTCCGCTGACGAGCGCGGACGCCGCCGGACGTCCGGGATCACCCTTGGCCCCATCCGGCCGGGACGGCGCGCGTCCGCCGCCGCGCGCCGCGCGTCGCGCGTTGTCAGAGGACCGGGACGCACCCGCCGCCGCGCGATGATTTGATTCGATGTCTCGATATCCCATCATCGCGAGACTGCCGCGCTCCGTCGCGCCGCCGCGCGGTGTGGCTCCGCGGTGCCCATCGGCGCCGCATGGGGGGGCCATACCCACAAGCGCCTTCGCGGGGCGTCTTCGGTAGGTAGGTAGGTAGGTGGGTAGATCGAGCGCCGGGGGCGGCACGGAGCTGCCTTGTGCCTCGCGCGCGCGTCCGCCGCCGCGCGCCCGCCCTGGCGTTCCCCGGCGATTCCCGCCCTCGGCCGCGCCTCGCGGCGCCGCCGCACACCGCCTCTCGGCGCGGGTGCCCGATACTTCGGCCGGATGTAGGCGCCCGCGGGGTGCGTTCACGGCAGAGGGCACGAGTTCATAATCGAGGAGTGCCGGTATTCTCCATGGTTCTAACTCCGTCCTGTTTTTGACCGGAAAGATGCCAGTCAAAAGTACTTGCGTGAGACCGCGGGGAGAATAGTCTCCTGTTGTTCGCGTCATGACCTCGGGGCGGGTTCCTCCGGGAGCGTGACCGTGACGGGACGACGACGACGTGCGTCGCGCCCGTCGGGGCACCGCTCTCCTGGCGCAGGCCCCGGGGGATTGCATCCCTTGGGTGACGATCTGGATAGGTATCTGCATCAAACTTCACCACAGATTCGATTCCTCGGAGGTATTTCTCATGAAGAATTTCGCTCGTTGGGTGCTCGCTTTCGCAACCGTCACGTCGATCTCGGGCAGCGCCTTGGCCATCCGGAACGACTGTATCTACAACGTGTCGATGAAGACCGGGCTGAGGAAGGTGCCCGTCGGTACGACCGTCTGCCAGCTGGCCGAGCAGGCGGGCACCCCGTTCAACGATGAGTGCGGCTACGTGTGCAAGTGGGGAGTCGTGGCGGCCCCGGGCGCCGCCGTCGCCGCCAACATGTTCCTTCGCCAGGCGACGACGATCGGGAGCAACGACTGCGACTGGAACTCCTTCTATTTCACGGACGGGAGCATCTCGCTCCTGCCCTCTGTGCCGATCCCGCCCAGCACGGTGGCGTTCCCGCCCAGCTCCGGCATCACCTCACGGCTCCAGAAGGCGCCCATCTGCAACTTCGTGGGGATGGAGGACGACTTCACCGGCACGATCAAGGCCACGATTCAGTTCTACTCCGCGCTGTCGATGCCCGTGCCGGTCACGTACACCCCGCACTGCTACTGACGGCGTGCCTTTGAGACCGGTCTTCACCGGGCTCTGAGACGGCGCCCGGCGTCCGACCGATCGGCGAGAGCCTCCCTGCAGAAAGCCCATAGTAACGGCCCCGGGCAGGTCGGGGAGGCGCTCGTCGATCGTGTCGTGCGGATTGAGGAGGGGGCGCCGGCGGAACGCCGGCGGCCCCTTTCTCTTCTCCGCCTCCGCCGAGCTCCGGACCGCAGGGCTCTAGCCAGGTCAACTTGTCTGGAGGAACAATGATGCAACCGAGTTCGTCGCAACGGAACCCCTCGCGCCGGCCCTCGTGGATCGCCGCCGGATTGCTCCTGGCCGCCCTCGCCGGCGTCGCCCTCTTCCTCGCCTTCCGCTCCGGGGACGAGCAGACCGCCGGGGCGAGCGGCCCGGCCGCCGGGGCCGAGAAGCACGTCCGCTACCGCAACAGGGCGCTCGTGCGCGGCCCGGCGCCGGCGGCGAAGGAGGAGGCGAAGCCCACGATCAGCGGCGTCGTCTATGGCACGGACGGGAACACCCTCGCCGGAGCGACCGTCGTCGCCATGACCTTCGAGGTCGCCGGCAACGTGCTCTCGACCGCGGGCTCCGTGAAGAGCGACGATGGAGGGCGGTTCGAGCTGACGCTCCCGGACGGCACCTATCAGCTGAGCGCGAGCGTCGATGGATACGGGACCACGTCGACCACGGCGCGCCCCGGCGAGGCGTTGAGCCTCGTGCTGCCGAAGAGCGGCGTCATCGAGGGGCGCGTGCTGGACGAGCGGGGCGAGCCCGTGCGCCGCTTCTCGATCGACATCCTCTCGGCCGTGACGGCGGAGACGCCGGCGACGCCGCCCCTGTTCTCTCGCACGTTCGAGAGCCCGGACGGCTCGTTCCGCGTCGATCAGCTGCCCTCGTGGGATGTCGTCGTCAGGGCGACGGCGGCGGAGTTCGCGCCCGCGTTCTCCACGAACGTCAACGTGCGCGCCGGAGACGTCGAGAAGATGGATCTGACCCTCTCGAAGGGATGTACCTTGATCGGGCAAGCGGTGGACTCGTCCGGCGCTGGGCTGCCCGGGGTGTACGTGGACGCCGAGTCGCTCTTCGCCGTCGGCGAGCTGAGCAGCCTGTCCATGGAGGCCGCCGCGCAGGCGCAGACCGAGGACGACGGCTCCTTCAGCCTGCCGCACGTGCCGAAGGGCACGATCGTCGTCCGCGGCTATGACGGCAGCAACGCCGTGAGCTCGACCGAGATCGAGGTCGCGGGCTGCGACGGCCTGAAGCCGGTGAAGCTCGTGATGTCGCCCGGCGGCAGCCTCTCCGGCGTGGCGCGAGACGCCGAGGGCAAGCCCGTCGCCGGCGCCCGGCTCACGCTCATGCACCGCCCGATCGGCTTCGTGAACACGGTGAGCGACGAGGACGGCAGCTTCAATTTCGACCAGGTCCCGCCCGGCGAGCTCCGCGTCATGATGCGGCGAGGCGAGGAGGTGATGCTCGCGGCGGTCGGCATCGAGGAGGGGAAGAACACGCAGCACGACATCGCCTTTGCGCCCCGGGGCACCGCGGAGATCCGCGGCCGCGTCACCGTGGCCGGCAAGCCGCTCCCGGGGGCTCGCCTCATGGTGGCCACCCAGATCGGGGACGACGGCGCGATCGGCATGTTCTACCCCGTCACCGTGGAGGACGGCTCGTTCCGCGTGTCCGGGCTCCCGGCCGGCGGCTACATCGTCAACGTCGAGTCGACGAGCATCGGGACGGGCGTGCAGGTGAAGGCGGGCGAGGTCGCGACGGCGGATCTCCAGGTGATCGACCTGCCCAGCATGAAGGGCAAGGAGGCCGCGCTCCCGCTGCGGTAGCGAGCTCCGCGAAAGCGCGATCGCCCGGCTGTCCGGAGGCGGAGCCTCCTGGACGGCCGGTCCGCGTTTTCAGGTCACTCCGCCGGGGCGATGGTCAGCGTGAACGGCCCCGAGGAGGCGGCGTTGTAGCTGTCGACGAAGATGTCGATCGGCTGGCCCGCCGTCGCCGTCACCGTGATCGACTCGGGCAACCCGGAGTCGAAGGGATCATCCACGCAGGCGATCTCGCTGCTCTGGTCCGCGCAGTCGCTGCGCGCGTAGAGGACGACATCGGCGTGGCCCTCCGGCGTCGCGGTGATCGTCAGGTCGCCGCTCTCCTCCGGGGTATACCGGTACACGAGCTCCCCGCCTTCGCCGCCGCACCACCCCGTGACGCCCTGCGTGCCCTCGGAGGTGTCGCCCACCGCCGTTGCCTCCGTGAGCGTCGCCGCGGCCGCGCACAGGGGCTCCAGGTTCACCTTGCACGCGCCGCTGCACACGTTGCCATCCACGGCGTCTCCGTCGTCGCACTCCTCCGCGCCGACGCGCGCTCCGTCCCCGCAGATCTCCTCCGCGAAGGACACGTCGAGCGTGTACGACGCGTCCATCCCGTTCTTGCCCTCGATGAAGATGAAATAGGTCTGACCGGGCTCGGTGAGCAGCTCCAGCGGGGCCTCTTCCGGTCCGAACGCAGGGACGCAGCCGAGCAGCGTCGCCTCGTCGTCGCAGCTCTCCCGGATGTACCAGTCGAAGTCGGCCTCGGGCGCCGTCGCCGTCGCGGCGATATGGACCGCGCCCTTCGCCGGCGCGACGAACCCGAACACCCGCTCTCGCATGCCCGTGCCCGTGACGGCCGTGGGGATACCAGGGCAGAGCGCCGCGAACAGGTTGGTGCCGGCCTCCGTCGTGCCGGTGAACCTCCCGCCCGCCGAGACGTCGGTGGCCTCCGCGCACGCCGCGGCGACGCTCTCGACGCACGCTGCCTTCGTCGAGCAGTCGCGCTCCTCGCAGTCCTGCAGGCCGTCCTTGTCCTCGTCCTCGGCGCTGTCGCAGATCTCACCCGACGAGACGCAGAACGCGGAGTCCTCGTCGCAGGCGCCCTCGCACTGCGCGTCGTCGTCGCAGCCGCCAAAGCACATCGTCCACCCGTCGTCGGTCACGTCGACGCACGTATGCCCCGCCCTCCCGCAGTCGGACGTCTCTTCACAGGACTTGAGACAGAGCGAGAAGCTGCCCTGCGGCAGGCACTCGGAGCCCTCACCGCAGGGCAAGAGCGACGTGTCGCAGAGCCTCGTGCAGTAGCCGCCCGCCCAGCCGAACTCCTCCTCGGTCAAGCAGAGCCCGCCGAGGCAGTCCTCGTTGACCGCGCAGGCCTCGCCGTCCGCCTTCCCGTCCGGCGCGATGCCCTCGCCGTCGTCACCGCCCTGGCCGCCCTGGCCGCCCTGGCCGCCTGCGCTGGACGCCGCTCCCAACGGTGAGATCTCGTCGTCGTCGCCGCAGGCGGCGAGCGCGAGAGACATCGCTGTGACCGCCGACAGGGGAAGAGCAAGTCGCATGTTGTTCTCCTCAAAGAGAGGTACAGCGCTCGACCACGGAACGCAGCAAAACTTGCGACAACAGCAAAAAGAGCCTGGATTGACTGGAATTGTTACGTCCGTAACGAAATGTGGTGGTAAGAAAAGAACCCTTACAATCGTTCAATGCTGAGACCGTGGCGTTTCAAAAACGAAACCCGTAGGGGATGTCCCTGACGCATCGCCGCAATTCGGGGTGCTGCCTAGGGGTCGTCCGGATGGCACGATCAGTGCTTCATGGGAGGCAGCGCCGCCGGCGTGGCCTTCGCCCCCCTGAGGCCCCGGCGGCGCTGTCTTTTTGTCGGTCGCCGTCCCGCCGATCGCCGTCGCCACGCCTGAGCCCACTGGCTCGCTGCGCCACGCCGGGCGCGATGGACGCGATGGACGCGCGGCACGCGGGGATCGCGCGCCGGATCGAGCGCCGATCTCCGTGGCGTTGTATGGTCCCGCGCCCCATGGCGACGAAGCTCATCGCTCCCTCGAGTCACCCCCCGAATCAGAAGTTCGAGTGCCGCGACTGCCCAGCTCGGTGCTGCCGGATGCCGTGGAACATCCGCTTCAGCGGCGACGAAGCCAGGCGGTACCTCGCCGAGCCCTGGGTGCGGGAGCGCGTCGGGGAAGAGGGGGCCCTCGTCATCGGGCGCGGCGTGCTGCCCGTGCGGGAGCGGGATCGCCAGCTCCAGTGCGTCTTCCTCGACGACGACATGCTCTGCAGCATGCAGAAGCGGTTCGGCCACGAGTACATCCCGAAGTCGTGCCAGGCGTTTCCGTTCGGGTTCGTCCGCGACGAGAAGGATGTCGTCGTCGCGCAGCTCTCCCAGCTGTGCCCGTCGATCCGCGACAACTACGGCAAGCCCGTCGACCGCCAGCTCAAGGCGAAGCTCCAGCAGCGAGGCGACACGGAGCGGATGTCGACGGCGCTGGCGACGCTGAGCGGCGTGATCCTCCCCCAGCCGCTTTATCTGCGCGCCGCGAGGCACTGGGAAGAGCAGCTCGCGACCGGCGCGTCGCCGGCGTCGACGCTGGCGCGGCTCTACGACTGGACGGCGGCCTTCGAGCGCGCTCTCCCCCAGGGCCAGGGGCGCGCGACGGACGCCTCGGTCGACGCCGCCCTCGGGCAGGCCGGCAAGGACGAGCCCGAGCCGCTCGCGCCCCGCAAGAAGCCCTCTTTCCATGCGCGGGTGCTGTTCGCCTATCTCCTCGGCAACCTCTGCTATCCGTCGCGGGTCCGCGAGCCCCACCGGGTCGAGAAGGCCTCGTGGACGGAGCTCCAGGCGCTGCGCAGCTTCGGGAACAAGGCCGCCTGGATGCTCGGGAGAGGCACCGTCGATATGATGTTCGTCCCGAGGCCGTTCAAGCTCCAGCGGGTGAGGACGGTCGATCGCTTCCTCGCCGGCGACGAGGGGGCCGCCGTGAAGGACTACCTGCGCCTCGTGCTCCAGCGCCGGCACATCTTCTCGGCGCCGAGGCACCTCCTGGCGGCCGTGCTCGACCTCTCGCTGGCCACCGTCGTGATCTCCCGCTTCGCCCGCTGCCGCGCCGCGGCGGACGGCAGGGTCAAGGTCTCCCCGGAGGACGTGCGGGAAGGGATCAGCGTCGCCGAGCTCGTCCTCCTGAGCCACGCGGCCCTCTCGGAGCAAGGCACGCTCATGAAGAACCTGCGCTGGCTCCTGCTCACGAAGCGCGAGAGCTTCCGGGCCCTCCTCGCCACCGAGGCATAGGCCCCTCGCCCGCCTGGTTGGGTCGGCTACCGAGGCAGGCTCTTAGCACCTCGCGTCAACGTCAGGCCGGGCTCGCTTCACCGCCAGCCGCGACTATTCTCGCGCCCACCGGGCCCAGCTGGCCCATGGAGGCACGCGCATGATCGTCATGAAGTTCGGCGGCAGCTCGGTCGAGAGCCGCGCGCAGATCGAGAAGGTTCTCCACATCGTCAGAGCTCGCCTGGCCCGCCGCCCCGTCGTGGTGAGCTCCGCGCACAAAGGCATGACCGACGCGCTGATCAACGCCGCCAAGGCCGCCGCCACGGGGCGGTTCGATCCCTCCCTCCCGGTGAACAAGCAGCGCGCGGTCGCGGAGTCGCTCGGCTGCGCGCCCGACCTCCTCGCGCCCTTCTACGAGGAGATCGCCGATCTGCTGCGCGGCATCAGCCTCGTCAAGGAGCTCAGCCCGAGGAGCCTCGACTACATCGCGAGCTTCGGAGAGCGGATGGCCGTGCGCTGCATCGCGGACTTCTTCGCGCGGAGCGGCGTGCCGGCCCGCGCCTACGACGTCTGGGACCTCGGCTTCATCACCGACGCGAACTTCGGCCGCGCGCGCCCGCTGCCCGGCTTCGACGCCCGGATCAAGGCCATGTTCGCCGAGCGCGTCCCCGAGGAGATCGTGCCGATCGTCACCGGCTTCGTCGGCCGCAACGAGGCCGGCGAGATCACGACCGTCGGCCGCAACGGGAGCGACCTCACGGCCACGCTGGTCGCGGCGGGGCTCGGCGCCGAGGAGGCGCAGATCTGGAGCGACACCGACGGCGTGATGACCGCCGACCCGAGCGTCGTGAAGACGGCCCGGAACATCCCCACGATGCGCTTCGAAGAGGCCGCGGAGCTCGCGTTCTTCGGCTCCCGCGTCCTGCACCCCTCCACGCTCCTGCCCGCCATGGAGAAGGGCATCCCTGTGCGGGTGCTCAACACGAACCGGCCGGATCACCCGGGCACGGTCATCGACTTCAACACCGACGCCGCGTCCCCGCCCGTCACGAGCATCGCCTACCGCGAGCGGCAGGTCGTGCTCAAGATCAGCTCGACCCGGATGTTCGGCGAGGTCGGCTTCCTCGCGCAGGTGCTCGCGGCGCTGGCCCGGCACGAGGTCGTGATCGACGTGATCACGACGTCCGAGGTCTCGGTCTCGATGACCACCGACGACCTCGGGAAGCTCAGCCGCGCGCTGCCCGAGCTCGAGCAGTTCGGCGCCTGCGAGATCCTGCCCAACCGGACGACCCTGGTGATCGTCGGCCAGGGCATGCCCAGGCAGAAGGGCGTCGCCGCGCAGGTGCTCGACGCGATGGCCCAGGCCGGCGTCAACGTCGAGATGCTCAGCTACGCCACGGGCAGCGTCAACCTGTCGATGGTCATCGAGGACGCGCACGTCGCCTCTGCGGTCGGCGTCCTGCACCACTCCCTCTTCGAGAAGGCGCGGTGACGCCTCGTGGCGCGCCGAACCGATTGAACCTCGAGAAACAGGAGAGATTTCACAGGGAGACGGGGAGACGGGGAGATTTTTTATTTCCTTTCTCTTCCTCCTCGCCTCCCCGTCTCCCTGTCGTTTTCTCCCGGATCCTCCACGTGATCGGCGTTCCTGCCGGGTGACGCGACGTTGACAGGCGTGACGCGACGCGGGCGCCGCAGTAGGCGTAGGCCTCGGTCGGACCAGGCGTCCGGCCCCGGGGAGACCATGACGGCGGCACACCTCGACGGCGGCGCGACGATCCCGCGCGAGAGCACGACGGACATCCTGCGGCGGATCGAGGCCGCGTACGGCACCTACGCCACGCGCCCCGCGCTCGCGTTCGACGCGGACGGCACCCTCTGGGAAGGGGACGTGGGCGTCGACCTCTTCGAGGCGTTCCTCGCGGGGCGCTGCGCGCGGCCCGAGGCGGAGGCGGCCCTGCGCCGCGAGGCCGAGGCGTTCGGCGTCGCCGCGGAGGGCGGCGCGCACGAGATCGCGAGCGCGCTCTACGCGGCGTTCAACGCCGAGCGCTACCCGGAGGACAGGGCCTTCGCGATGATGGCCTGGGCCTTCGCGGGGTGGCGCGAGGACGAGCTCGCGGCGCTCGTCGACCGCGTGCTCGAGGAGAAGGGCCACGCCGGGCGGATCCGGCCCGCGCTGCTGCCGATCCTCGGCTGGGCGCGCACGCGCGGCGTCCCGGTGTTCGTCGTCTCGGCGTCGCCGCGCGCCGTGATCGAGCGCGCCGTCGCGCGCCTCGGCGTCGCGCCCGAGCGCATCGCCGCGATGACCCCGGCCGTCCGGGAGGGCCGGCTCGCCCCCGAGCTCGGCGCGCCCGCGACCTACGGCGAGGGGAAGACCCGCGCCCTCGAGCGCATCTTCCCCGAGCTCGCGGTGCTCGCGGCCTTCGGCGACAGCGCCTACGACGCCGCCCTGCTCCGGACCGCCCGGGTGCCCGTCGCGGTCTCCCCGAGCCCCAAGCTGCTCGCGGTCGCCGAGACGATCCCCGGGCTCGTCCTGCTCGCCACCTGAGCTCTTGCCATGGCCACCCTCTCGCTCCGAGGCCTGACCCGAAGGTTCCCGAGCGCCGAGCGCCCCGCGCTCGCCGGCCTGGATCTCGACGTCGACGACGGCGAGCTGCTCGTCCTCGTCGGCCCGTCGGGCTGCGGCAAATCGACGGCGCTCCGGCTGATCGCGGGGCTCGACAGCCCCGACGGCGGCACGGTCTCGATCGGCGGGCGCGACGTGAGCCGCGTCGCGCCGGAGGACCGCGACGTGGCCATGGTCTTCCAGGGCTACGCGCTCTACCCGCACATGACCGCGCGCGACATCATGGGCTTCCCGCTCAGGATGCGCGGGGTCGCGCGGGAGGAGCGGGCGCGCCGCGTCGAGGAGGCGGCGGCGCTGCTCGCCATCGGGCACTTGTTGGACCGGCGCCCCGGCGAGCTCTCCGGAGGCGAGCGCCAGCGCGTCGCCATGGGGCGCGCGATCGTGCGCGCCCCCGCGGCGTTCCTGTTCGACGAGCCGCTCTCGAACCTCGACGCCGCGCTGCGCGCCGAGCTCCGGGTCGAGCTCGCGGCGCTCGTGCGCCGCCTCGGCACGACGTCGGTCTACGTGACCCACGACCAGGTCGAGGCCATGACCATGGGCGACCGCATCGCCGTGCTCCGCGCCGGAGAGCTCCAGCAGGTCGGCCCGCCGCGCGCCATCTACGAGGCGCCGGCGAACACCTTCGTGGCCGGGTTCCTGGGCACGCCGGCGATCAACCTCCTCCCGCTCGAGCGCTCCGGCGAGCGGTACGAGGGCGCGGCGCTCTCGCTGCCCGCCCCGCCGGGGGTGGCGCTCCCCGACCGGGCCATCGCCGGCGTGCGGCCCGAGCACCTGCGCGTCGCGCCGGGGCGCGGATCGCCCGGCGGCGCGGGGGCGCAAGGCGAGGTGGAGGTCGAGGCGCGCCTCGTCGTGGCCGAGCCGCTCGGCGCCGAGACGTTCCTGTACCTCGACGCGGGCGGGACGCGGCTGCGCGCGCGGGCGCACGGCTTCGCGACGCCCGCGCCGGGCGAGGCGGTGCGCGCGCGGCTCGATCCGCGCGACGTGCTCTGGTTCGACGCGGGCTCCGGCGCGCGGATCGCCGCGCCGCGGGCGGCGTCATGAGCGGGGGAGGCCGCGCCGTGCGCTCGCGGCGCGACGCGCTCCGGGCGCTCGCCGCGTCGCTCGCCGCGGCCGCGGCGGGATCGATCGGCTGCGCGCGGCGCGGGCGCGGCGCCGACGGGCGCGTCGAGGGCTCGCTGTGGTTCGCCTACGGCGGCAAGAACCGCGAGGTGCTCCTGTCGCTCGTCGATCAGTTCCACCGCGAGCAGGGCCGCTACCGCATCGACGCCGTGTACCAGGGCGACTACTTCGAGGCGCTCGCCAAGCTGCGGACCGCGCTCGCGGCGGGCGCGGCGCCCGCCCTGACGCACGTGGTCGGCGAGGTGGTGCCCTACCTGGCCGAGGCGGGCGTGCTCGAGCCGCTCGATCGGTTCCTCGCCGGCGCGCCGGGCGGCGACCTCGACGTTGTCGAGGCCCTCGGCCAGTCGGGGACGTTCGTGGGCGGCGGCGAGCGCCCGCTCGTGTGCCTGCCGTTCAACCGATCGACGCCGATCGCCTACTACAACCGGAACGTGTTTCGCGAGCTCGGGCTGTCGCCGCCGACGACCTGGGAGGAGCTCCGCGCGACGGCCGCGCGGCTCGTCGTGCGCGACGGCGAGAGCACGCGGCGGTGGGGCTTCGAGTGCCCTGTCGACTGGTGGTTCTGGGCCGCGCTCGTCGGGCAAGCGGGCGGCGACGTCGTGGCCCCGGACGGCACGCCAACGCTCGGCGGGGAGGCGGGCGTGCGCGCCCTCCGGTTCTGGCAGACCCTCGTGCACGAGGACCGCACGATGAAGCCGCCGCCTGGGCGCGATTACAACGCGTGGCAGGTGACGAACACCGACTTCCTGGCAGGCCGGGTCGCGATGATCTGGACGTCGACAGCGTTCCTCCGGTACCTGGAGGACAACGCGAGCCAGGCGGGCGCCGGGAAGTTCGAGGTCGGCGCCGCCCCGCTGCCGCGCGACGTGCGCGCCTCGGTGCCCACGGGCGGGACGATGTTCGTGATGCCGCGGGGCGCCGCGCCGGGAGCGCAGGAGGCGGCGTTCGCGTTCCTGCGCTGGATGATGCAGCCGGAGCAGGCGAACTCGTTCGCGACGCGGACGGGCTACATCCCCGTCTCGCGCCGCGGCCTCGAGATGCTCCGGCAGGGCGGCTACTACGCCGCGCACCCGAACGACCGCGTCGCGGTGGACCAGCTCGCGCACGCCGCGCCCTGGCCCTGGTCTCCGGACCTGTTCCGCGTCCAGCGCGAGGCGGTGCAGCCCCGGCTCGAAGAGGCGGTGCTCGCCCCGCGCGACGCCGCCGAGACCCTCTCCGAGGCCGTCCGCGCGGCGCGCGAGCGATGAAGCCCAAACACCCCCTCTCGCCCTACCTGCTCCTCCTGCCCACAGCGGCCTTCCTGGCCGTGTTCTTCCTGATCCCGCTCCTGCTCGCGGCCAAGAACAGCTTCTTTGCGTGGGACCTGCTCACGCCCCCGCGGTACGTCGGCCTCCGGAACTACGAGGTCCTCGTCGAGAGCGGCGAGCTCGCCGGCACGCTGCTGCGCACGCTCGGCTACAGCGCCGTCGTGGTGGCGCTCTCCGGCGCCCTGGGGCTCGCGCTGGCGGTGGCGCTCGATCGCCCTGGGCCGGTCTATGCCTTCGTGCGGGGCGCTGTGTTCAGCGCCTATGTCGTGTCGTGGGTCGCGGTGGCGCTCCTCTGGATGTGGATCCTCGACGCCGAGGGGCTCTTCACCGTCGCGCTCCGCTGGCTCGGCCTGCCGACGATGAGCTGGCTCGGCGATCCCCGCTCGGCGCTGCTCGCGCTGGCCGCGGTGAGCGTCTGGAAGATCACCGGCTATGCCATGGTCATCTTCCTGGCCGGCCTCCAGGACATCCCCCGCGCGCTCCACGAGGCGGCCGCGCTCGACGGCGCCGGCCCGTGGCGGCGGTTCCGCCACGTGACATGGCCGCTGCTCCGCCCGAGCGCCGCCTTCGTGGCGACGACGAGCCTCATCCTCTCCTTTCAGGCGTTCGACGTGATCCGCGTGATGACGCAGGGAGGGCCGGTCAAATCGACGACCCTCTTCGTCTACGCGATCTACGAGCACGTCTTCGTGAACCTGCGGGTCGGCCGGGCCAGCGCCATGATCGTGATCTTCTTCGTCTTTTTGCTCCTGTTGACGGTCCTGCAGCTCTGGGCGCTCCGCGCGGGCGCGCCGCGCGAGGGGAGGCGGCCGTCGTGACGGCGGGGCAGAGCGGCGGCGCCGGCGCGGGGCGCTTCAACGCGCGCTCGTACGCGCGCTCGCGCCGCCTTGTCTCGGACGCCGTGCTCGTCGTGGTGGCCATCGTGTGGCTCGGGCCGTATGCGTGGATGACGATCACCTCGCTGAAGACGCTGCCCGAGATCACCCGCGCTCCGGCCTACCCCTTGCCGCAGGCCCTCCAGCTCGGCGCGTACAGCGAGGTGCTCCAGGCGGTGCCGGTGATGCGGTATTTCGCCAACACCGTGTTCATGGCGACGGCCATCGCGCTCTTGCAGATCGCCCTCGCGCTCCCGGCCGGTTATGCGCTCGCGAAGCTCAGGTTCGTGGGGCGGAGCGCCGCGTTCGTCATCGTGCTCTCCTGCCTCCTCATCCCGGCGCAGGTGACGTTCGTGCCGGTCTTCACGATGCTCGGCTCGGTCGGCCTCGTGAACACGTTCGGGGCGCTGATCCTGCCGTTCGGGGTGAGCGCGCTCGGCACGTTCCTCGTGCGCCAGGCGCTGCTCTCGGTCCCCGACGAGATCATCGAGGCGGCGAGGATGGATGGGGCTGGCGAGCTCAGGATTGTTTACCTGATCCTCGGCCCGATGCTGCGGCCGACGCTCTCGGCGCTGTTCCTGTTCAGCTTCGTCTTTCACTACAACGATTACTTCTGGCCGCTCGTCATGACGACCGACGACCAGGTGCGCACGCTGCCGCTCGCGATCGCCCTCCTCCGGGAGCAGGGGACAGGGGTCCGCTGGCACCTCGTGATGGCCGGCAACGTGATCCTGAGCCTGCCTGTGCTCCTCGTGTTCGCGGCGGCCCAGCGGCAGATCCTGCGCGCGGTGACGGCGCGGATCTGAGCGGCGCGGGCGCCCGGGCAGGACCGGCGCCGGAGGCCGGCGGTCGAGCGGTCGACCAGCCGGCGTGTGCATCGACGTGGCATTGCGCGCGATCGAGCCCTGGCATCGTCGCTGTCGAGTCCGCCCTGCGCCTTGCGTGGACGGCGATTGCCCAGAGGCACAGCGCGCCGCGGTGCCGGCGGCAGCAGCGTTCGCTGCGCGGATTGTTCTCGTCCGGACGCCCTCATTTCTGGCCCGGTCGTCGCACCGGCTCGCGGCGGCCAGGGCAGTGCTGGCCAGGGCAGCGCCGGCCAGGCGCTGCGGAAGGAGAGCCACGATGACCACCACCGAGCCAATGATGCAGAAGCAGATGGTCCAGAAGGAAGAGGGCAAGATCACGACGAAGATCGAGGAGAGGACCGGCAGGATTCCGTCCGGCACCTATCTCGGGCTGGCGATCGGCTCGATGGTGGTCTCGGCCGGCTGCATGCTGGCCGGCAAGAAGCAGATCGCGAACTTCATCGGCCAGTGGGCGCCCTCTCTGCTCGTGATCGGCCTGTACAACAAGCTGGTCAAGATAGAGCACGAGCTCGGATACGGCGGCTACCGCTGACCGCGCCCTGCTGCGGACGGCGGCTCATCGCGATCTCGTTCCGCGAGCGCGTGACGGAGCCGCGCTCGTCGCGCTCGAACCTCGCACGGTCCAGGAGCCGCGGCCCGTCCGGCAGGATCGTCTCCACCGCGCCTCGCCCACTCAGTCTAGACCAAGTGGAAGGGCTCGGCTTGACCGATGGACGCCGAACTCGAGCCGCGGCGGCCCCCATCGCACCGTCAACCGCGATGGCGGCCTGCCCACGCTGTCGCGGTGGGCCGTGGCCGTGGCACGCGGGCGACGTCGTGCCTCCCTGAGCGCACCGCCGTCCGGGCGCTCTCATGGCAGCGCGGACGGGCCACTGGCGCCAGCTGGTCGATACGCGCTGGAGCCGCGCAGATAGCTGCGCTGGCGTGCGCTCTGGACGGTACGACCGCCGGTCCGTACAGTGTGCTCGTCTGGATTCTGTTTGACGCGTACGAGACCATGGGGCTGCCGGCCGACGTCGCAGGCTTGCCGAGCTCCCTCGCGCCCGCTCGGCTTCAACTGCGCACGGTGAACACCATCTTTTGTGGGAATGGAATCCAGCGCGACCCCTGGCACGTGCGTGTCGAACCCACACGGTGCCGATTCGCCGCGCTCGGCTCCCGCATCGTGATCAGAGGCGCACGCCTGGAGCGGCACGACGTCGTCCGGGCGCCAGCGTCGCCCGCGAGCGCGGCCCGATGGCGGCACCGCGCGCCTTTTGCGTCGACACCACGACGACGCGGGTTCGTCGGCAGCTAGATGGGTACCTCGTCATCTCTCAGAAGCCCATCAATCTTGCTTAGCAGTTCTCGCTTGACCCGCTGCCGGTTCAGCTCGTCTTCGTAACCGGCTTTGACAGATGACACCTTGGCGACGCCCTTCAGCATCATCATAGCGTCGATCATTCGCTCCGCCTCGTCGTCATCCAGGTCGCGCAGGAAGTGAACAACCAGGCCCTTGACGCTCATTGCAGTCCCGCTCCCCGCGAAGAGATCTCACCGGCTTTCCGAAGCATAAGGATATTACGCAACTCACCGATGGCACGTGCGCGTCGCCTGTAAAGCGTCGAGAGGGGCAGACCTGCATCTTGGGCGATCTGGGCCATCGAAACTCCGCCCAAATCGTGTGCCACGAGAACGAGTCGCAGCACCGGATCGAGCTCATTCACTGCATCCATGGTGCTGGCTCTGACGTTGTCGGACTCCATCGCAGCAGCAGCATCCGGCGCTGGATCAAGCACCTCGATCGAACTGACCAATTCTCTCTGCGCTTTCGCGCACGCTCGTGGTAGTGGGAGGCAACGTGTACGGTGATCGCGTTCAACCAGCGCTCCGGCCTGCCGCGTTTCGGATCGAACCTGGGCCAGCTCTCGCAGGCGTTGAGCCAGACCTGGCCCGCGACGTCGCCACGATGGCACTGAGGCACCCCCATCCTCTCCAACCAGAGCAACACGGCACGAACCAGCATCGGGCAAAACAAGCGCGCGTACGCGGCAGCGCGCTTGCCTTCATTCGGACAATCCATGAATCCCCCCCTTGCGAAATCGCACCCTAAAATGAATGCGAGGCACGGCTGCGCTCACCCATGGCTCCCCACTCCCGGAAGGGTCGTGTTCAGCGGAGAGCGCTCTACGTCCTCCCAATCGGCAACGTTCGCGGAAGCCGGCCCGCCTTCGTCACGCTGTAGCGGGAAATTCGTCAGCGTGGCAGCGCGCCGGGCGAGCTCAGTCCCCGTGCCGGCGCGGACAGGGAGCGGCGACCCAAGGCGCGGCTGCGGCGGCGGCGGGAGCTTCGCGCGCGGGCTCATGGCCGCAAGCTCGGGCGACGGCACCACAGGCGGAGGAACGTCGAGCGCGCGGGGAGGTATCGGCGGCGGACTCGGCGGCGCCGGCGACGACGCGGGACGCGCCGAGCTCTCGCGCTTGGTGACGGGCTCGCCGACCTGGATCACCACGGTCTCCTCTGCGTCCGTCCGGTAGTCGTCGTGCAGCTGCCACAGGCGCTCCCAGTACCGCGCCGGCGTGCCGGTGAAGGTCTCCAGCTGCTGCGCGAGGCCGGGCGTCATGGGCAGGTCGCTCCTCAGCAGCCGCTCCACCTCCCTCGGTGATAGCCCCGTGCTCTCGGCCAGCTTTCTCCTCCACGAAGGCGTCGTCGCGCAGAACGACTCGAGGACCCTTCCCGGCCAGGGGACGGGGCGCCCTCGGGGGTCTCTCAGCTCCGCGAGCGCCGCGTCGACGTGACAGTCCAGAAGGCGCCGGTATCGATCCCGGTCCCCCACGGCCTGCTCCTTCGCATCGGTGAGGGCTGCCTCCTCGTCATCATGCGCGTGCTCGCGCGCCTCGCGAAGCCCGCGCTCTCGTCCCAGCGCTTCGCGCGCGGTGACCGCGAAGCCGATCGCGACGCACGCGATCATCGCGAGCCCGAGCGGCGACACGAGCCACATCGCCCCCAGCATGTCCTCCATGGTAATTCTCCTCCTGGACGTAAGCATTCCTACGCAAGACAGATCTCGGCCCTGTGCTGTCTGGGCTGAAGACACCATCAGCGTCACCGTCAGCTCGCCGTCGATCGACGGCCGACGATTCAGCGAATTTGCCTGAACAGCGCTTCGCGCTCCGCCGCGAGCCGACCGCGCGGAAACTCCCGCGCATGGGCTTCGAGCAGCAGGCGCGCCTCGTGATCGCCCTCTCCGTCGTTGTCCTCAATCGCCCTTCGGGCCTGGCTGATCAGGCGCATCTCGCGCGCGGTGACCGCTGGCCACACGGGGCGCCCCGGGGACGAGATCCGAGGTGCTGTCGCCACAGAGGGCCCGGGCGTGCTGCTCGCCACAGCCTCAGCGCGCACGCTGCCTGTCGCCGTCGGCGACGAGCTCTCGTGCGCGGCGGGCGCGGCAGGGGAACGCGCGCTGTCACGTGAGCCTTGCGCCGTGACGTCGTCTGGCGCAGGCGCGCCCCCCGGTGCGCGGAATGCCGCCGGGTGCAGCCACGATTCCGCGCTGGGAAGCGGCGGCACCGCCGAGAGGAGCGCGCCGCTCAACACGACGAACGCACCCTGCACGACGATCCTCACGCCCAGACGGCGCAGCCAGGCCGTCCACGACGCACGGCGGTCCAGCCCGAGCACCAGCGGGACGCAGGCGCTCTCGTCCCTACCGTGCGCGGGTTGCTGGGCCGTCCACCGCTTGAAAGCCGCAACGAGTCGATCCCAAGCCCGGCGGTGCTGCGCCCTCACCGTATCCAACGGGACGTTCAGCTCGGCGGCGATCGTGGAGAGCGGTGTCCCCTCCAGCTCGTGCTTGACCAGGAGATCCCGGTCCTTGGGGCCGACCCGGTCGAGCAAGTCCCGGGCCAGCTCTTCCTGCTGTCGCAAGCGCAGCAGTTCCTCCGGCGTGGGGCGTTCGTCTCGGGGATCGCGCTCCTCGAACGACGTCAGCACCTCTCCGCGGCGGCGCTCGTTCCGCCTGTGCTTCCGTGCCTCGTTGAGGGCAATCGTGACGAAGTACCGCGCCGGATCGCCGCTCAGCTCGACCCGCCTCGCCGCTTCCAACCCCCGCAGCAGCGCGTTCTGCGCGACGTCCTCGGCGTCGCGCGCCGGCACGCCGTGGAGCCTGGCCAGGCGCCGGAAGCGGTTGAAGCTGAGGAGATGGGTCGCTGGCTTGCCCACGGTAGGTAGCATCCCTGAGCCGCTCGAAACGGTGCAGGAAAGCGCAAGGAGCGGCCACTTTGGTAGCACCAGGTCGCACCGAACCATGCGTTCAGGCGATCGAGCCCTCGCTGCCGCGAGGAGATGATCGCATTGCCGCACCCGAACGCAATTTGCCACTGCCAGGGTCACTTTGCATCGATTCGCTCTCGTTGACGCCGCGCGGCTGGCGCGAGTACCGTCCAACCATGCGATGTTCCGCTCGCGCTCTGCTCTTCTCTGCGCTCCTCGCCGCAACCGGCGCTGCGAGCTCGGCCAGCGCGGAGGACGCCTATCCGGAGTCAGGACCACGTGACGGCGCAACGGTGAAGGACCATGTTCGCCGCGGTCGCAGGGCGCGCAACGCCGGGCAGTGGACCGAGGCATACGCCTCCTACAAGGCCGCCTTCGAGGCAGCTGACCCGGCGTCCAGCACGGAGCGAGAGCGCGCGGAGCTCGCCGGCGAGCTTGGCCTCTGCGAGCTCGCGCTGCGCAAGTACCGCGATGCCGCCGAGCACCTGGCCTTCAGCCTCGAGCAGCGCACGGCGCTGCCGCTCGCGCTTCAGCTGCGATTCGAGAAAGGAGAACGCGAGGCGACATCGCACGTCGCGACACTCGTGCTCTCGGTCGATCCGCCGGACGCCGAGGTGCTCGTCGACGGCAAGTGGGTAGGCCGGGTCGCGCGGACGTACAAGCTGTTCTTGGAGCCCGGCCAGCGCATCGTGCGGGCCAGCGCCCCGGGCCGCCTGGATGGGTTCCATGAGTTCGGGGCTGTGGCCGCAACGGCGTACAACGTCAGAATGCCGCTGGCGCGTCTGGCGGTGAGCCAAGCTCCGGAGAGCGCGCCGGGTTCACCGAGGGAAACGCCGAAGACCAGGAGCTCGTCGCCTGCCGTGCGGGGCCGGCCGCCCAGCCCTTGGACATCCTGGCCAGGCGCCCTGCGCATCAGCGGTATCGGGTTGACCTTGGCGACAGGCTCGCTCGGTGCGGTCTTCATGGTTCGTGCGAGGGCCGCCGACGGAGACCTGGACGAGCGGAACGCGAAGCTCGACGCCGTGGGCGTCTCTCAAGGGGCATGTCGGGGAACGCCGAAACCCTCCGCGTGCGGCGAGCTGACGAGTCTCCAACGAGAGCGGGATCTCTTCGCCGGGCTCGGCACGGCGATGGTGGTGACGAGCGGTGTGGTGGGCGCTGCGACTCTGGCTTCGTTCTTCACGGACTTCACGCTACTGCAGGCGGAACCGACCAAAGCTCGGGTCGCGCTGGTGCCGGCGGTCGCGCCGACCCAGGCCGGCCTCGTGGCGTACGGCGCGTGGTGATCAGGGGGTCAGGATATGTCTCTTCTCGAACCGCGACGAATGCGGCTGCTGTTGGCTGTAGGCGCCGTCTCCACGGCCTTCGCGGGCGGCCTCTCCGGGTGCGCCTACGACGATAGCTGCTACGACCGACGCCTCTGCCTCACACCGCCGACGTCTCTCTGTGACGGCAACCCCAATACGGCGCCGGCGCTCGACGAATGCGGGGTGTTCGTCAGCGCGTCGTCGGGTGACGACAATAGCCCCGGCACGAAGGGCGCGCCGGTGAAGTCCCTGCAGCATGCGATCGGGCTCGCCGCGAGCGGACGAGGCCACGGCGAGGCGCCGACCCGGCGCGTGCTTGCGTGCGGCGGCTTGTTCGAGGAGGAGATCTCGCTGCCTTCCGGGGTCGACCTCTGGGGCAGCCGTCTCTGTCATGACGGCGGCGATTGGTCGTATGAATGGTCGGGCATCGGGCCGAGTGCGTCGACCGTCATCGCGCCGCCTGCGCGGATCCCGGTGCGGGTCCTCGGGGGCGACGATGCGGGCATCGCGGAGGACGACGCGACGTCGGTGATCGTCGGCGTTCGCGCCGTGGCGGCCGACGCCTCGGCGAGTGATGGAAAGTCGTCGATCGCGATGATCTTGAGCTGGGGGGCCCGGGCGATCGTGCGGGACAGCGAGATCATCGCGGGCAACGGCAAGGACGGGGAGCCCGGAGAGGACGCCCGCAGCGAACCCGCCAACGGCGGCGTGCAGGGGAACGACGGCGCGGACGCTTGCACCGCGGACTTCGCCAAAGGTGCTCTCCCCGTCGTGACAGTGTGCGACGACGGCATCGAGTCGACGGGCGGACCTGGGGGCTACGGCGACATCAAATCGGGGGGGGATGGCGCCTCGGGGCAGCCGGTGCACGCGGCGAATCCAGCAGGCAAGGGCCTTGGAGGCACTGGCGCGGGGAGCGTCGGTTGCCGCGATGGCGAAAACGGGATAGACGGCCTTGACGGCGGTCGCGCGGCCGGCGCTGTGGGCATAGGCCAGCTCAGCATCGATGGCTGGATCGGCGTCCGGGGTGAGGACGGGAAGAAGGGCGGCGTCGGCCAGGGGGGCGGCGGCGGTGGCGGCAGCAAATCGCGAGGTGAGATGACGGCGTGCCCGGCGGGCCGACCTCAGGCCGGCGCAGCCGGCGGCTCGGGGGGCAGCGGGGGATGCGGCGGCCAGGGAGGCAAGGGCGGCGGCTATGGCGGGGCGAGCATCGGCATCATTGCGTTGCAGGGGAGCGCGCTGACGCTCGATCGGACCGAGGTATTTGCAGGCAACGGCGGCAACGGTGGGGTCGGCGGGACGGGTCAACCGGGCGGCTACGGTCGATGGGGTGGCGATGGGGGGAAGGGCTTTACTGACGGCATCATGTGGGGCGCATGTCGTGGCGGCCGTGGAGGCGAAGGCGGCCGCGGAGGCGACGCCGGAGGTGGCCTCGGTGGCCCTTCGTACGGCGTGGCGTCTATCGCTGCCTCTGTGAACTTCGGCCCGGACGCGCCCGCAAATTCCGGGAAAGGAGGGGTTGGTGGTCTCGCCGGCAATGCAGCACCTGATGACCCCGTCGGTAAGGGCCTGCAAGGCGAATCCATGCCTTACCGTCAATTCGAAGTCCCCGATCCCCCACCGCCCCAGTAAATGTCCCCCTTCACGACGCGACATCGAGGGAGAACGATGCGAACCACAAGAGCGATCCATCTGTCCCCCGCGCTGCTGCTCGTCGCGGCCGGCTGCGGCACCGCACCGGGACCCAACGAGCCGGGCGGAACGGGATGCGACGGCACCTCGTCGTGTCAGGGTGACGCGCCGACAGAGTCGTTCTGTCTCGAGCGCCTCGCCGCGGACGTGTGGGAGGATGGCTGCGGGGTGTTCGTGGCCGGCGTCTGGGGCGACGGCGACGACACGAACCCGGGTACGAAGGAGCGGCCCGTGCGCACCTTGCAGCGTGCCGTCGAGCTCGCGCGTGCCGCACGAGGGCGCGTGTTCGCGTGCGCCGACGGCTTCTTCGGGCCCCTCGCGCTGCCTTCCGGCGTGGATCTCATCGGCGGCTTCAGCTGCATCGACTGGAAGCGGATGCCCCGCTTCGCGCCCTCGATCCTTCAGGTTAGAACTACCGACGACATCGCTCTGACCGTCGTACCGGCGAGCGCGGGAGACACGGGAACCGCGGACGGAGTATCGACGATCATCGACATGCGGTTTCAGTCGGGCGGCCCGATCGGAATGCTCGTGCAATCCGGCACGGTCGTGGAGGTCATCCGGAGCGAGGTTCGCACGTCGTACGGCTGGGCAGGTCACGATGGGGAGGAATGGGGCGGGCTCAATCGCGCAGCGGACGGACCGGATGGTCTGTACGGCGGCGATGCGTGCTCGGCGGACACCGTCCCCGGCGGTCCGGCGGTGGTGAATCCGTGCGACGGCGGAATCCCGAGCGTTGGCGGCAAGGGAGGCGACGGGCTCCCCGACGGCGCGGAGGACGGGGACGACGGGGAGCCGACGCCAACTCCAGACGCCGCGCACGCTGGCCGGGGAGGAGACGGGGACGTGCCAGGCATCCATTGCAACGGTGGAAACAACGGGATCTCCGGCATCTACGGCGCCGTTGGCGCCGCGGGTCAGGGCATTGGGCGTATCACCGAGAAAGGCTGGGTGGCTGACTGGGCAGGCGACGGTGGCAGGGGCATGCCGGGTCAAGGCGGCGGAGGCGGGGGCGGCCGGCGAGGCGAACTCGCTGTGTGTGGCGTGGCGACCATGGGAGGCGCCGGCGGCGGCTCGGGAGGCGCCGGCGGCTGTGGCGGCAGGGGCGGCCGCGGGGGCGAGAACGGGCACCCGACCATCGGCATCGTCGCGCTCCACGCCAAGCTGACGCTGCGCGATAGCGCTATCATCACCATCGCCGCAGGCCCAGGCGGCGACGGCGGGGAGCCCGAAGACGGCGGCAAAGCGGGGCGAGGCGCTTTAGGCGGCGCGGTGGGGGACGGCACATGGTCCTGTGAGGGTGGCAACGGCGGCCGAGGGGGCGACGGCGGCTACGGCGGCCCCGGCCGCGGCGGCGACTCGATCGGCATCGCAACCCTCGACGAGGACCAGCTCACGCTGGAGGGCGTGACGTACGAGCTTGGACCGCCGGGCAAGGGCGGCGTGAGCTGGGATTGGTCCGGCGACGAGATCCACGGGGAGGACGGCATCCAGGTCGAGACGCTGCGTTTCCCTGAATAGGATCACGACACTTCAGGCGACCCCTGCAAACGGTGTGAAGCGCATACGCCTCGGGCGATCCGCCATGGCGTGATCGCGGGAACCATCGCCGCGCTCCAGCCGATTGCGGCGACGGCCACTGCCGACCGGAAGGACAAGGGAGCGAGCCCCCTCCGGGGTGCGGGCGGCCTACCCCTTCAGCGACGGCGCGTGAAGCCGAGGACGAGCGCCGCGCCCATGCCGGCGAGCACGAGCAGGGCCACGGCGACCCACACCCAATCCCGGGGCTCCACGCTGAAGTAGACAGCCCCCGCGCCGCACCCGGGAGAACACGCTCTTTTCATCATGCACCCGTCCTTTTCATCAACCACCGCCGCCGGTCCGCCGGAAGGTGCGGACCACGCCGCGATACTCCATGACGCCGCGGCCCCGCTATCTGCTCCGGCGCCATGGGCGACGCCGGCGTCATCGCACGCCCGCGGGCGCTCCGCAAACCGTGGCGCCGAATCCGGCCATGGGACGGCGGACGCCACGGAATGGCTACGGATTCACCGAAGTCCAGACACCTGAGAAGAGGCACACGTAGATCGTCGCCTTGCCCATCAATGACCAATACATGTCGACATCTGGCACCAGCTCGTTCCCGATCTCCGGCGGGATCGGCTGGTAACCGGGGTACGTGGCCTCGATCTCCCGGGCGACCTCGCGCGCTACCGGCTCCTCCTCGGGGATGCCGGGGAGGTGGATCCCGTAGTATGGGCCGAGCAGGGACACGTGGAAGCTGAGCGCCGTTTCTTCGGTGAGCCAGATGCGGGCCGAGTATGCCGGGTCGATCCCTCCCGAAAACAGGTTGAGCGACTCGTTCTGAAGGCGGTATCGTTCGTACATACGGTGGATCATCGCTTCCCACGTCGGGTACGCCGCTCGCCCGCGGTTTGCGGCTTCCACCAGGCAGCCGTGCTCCTCCGTATCCTCCCAGACGGGGTCGCCCGGAGCCACATAGTTGCGCTGGATTTGTTGCACACCCCGCGGGTAGAATTGGTAGATAATGTCCAGCAGCTCGGAGCGAGTTGTCTTCATGGATTCGTCACCGAGGCGCCGAGCCCCATATACTTGAACTTGAACGCAGCGTCCGCCGCGCCGGCAAACTGTTTGCAAAAGATCCCCGGCGGCAGCTCGGGGTCCATGACGCTTGCGACCTCCTCCGTGATCTCTTCGCTGAGGCTGGCTGCATCGATTAGCCCCATCTTCTCAGTCCGGATCGGCATTTTTATGGTGACAGCGCAGGACCACTCCCTGGTGCCGGCTGAACTTACATGCTTGAAATGCAGGTTTGTCTTGGCCTGTTGGTACCCGCCCGCATCCCCCCGGCCGTCATCCTTGACAATGGTAACAAACGTAAAGAGCGACGAATCGAAATCTACCCAGACGAAGTGGGCCATCCCAGGCTTCGGACACCTCGAGCTGCACGCACCGCTACAGCTCAAGAAGGTCGCTCCGGCTCCCGCCACATCGCCGGCTCCGGGGCACTGGTCTCGCGGGCTCTCCGGGCGGTATGTCGTTGGGGTCTCTGAGCTGTCGCTCGGTCTCTCCTCTTCGTCTTCAAGGTCCCACTCGTTGCACGCGATCTTGCCCTCGCCGCCGCCTTGGGGGTCGGCCCCGAAGTCACCGGATGCGGACGAGGTGAAGACGGGGCGTGGCTCGGAGCCCGGACCGGCCCCTGCACCCGAAGTTCCTTCCCCGACAGGATAGCAGTCGCCGAACGTCATGTTGCACGCCGCCAGCGCCCAAACCGCGACAGCCAAGAACAAGAATAGAACTTTTCTCGCGTTCATTTCTGACTCCATCGAAGCACAGGACCAGCAACAATGACGGCGGACACATAGCCCGGGAGCACCAGGCTGCCTCGACCGACCCAATCCACGTTGACGCTCACCGACACCCCCAGCGGTCCGGCGACGTACGCGTTGGACTGCGCGTGGCCGCCCACGGCCAAGCCACCGACGCGGCCGCACAAGGTGACGCCGCACGCCGGCATGAGGTAGAACGCGACAGACGGCCCCGCGCTGACGTTGCCGTCCTTCCACGCGTACCCGATGTCCACCGAGGTCTGGTTGTAGATCCCGAGCCCGTCAGCCTGGATCGGGGGCAGGATCGTGCACAGATCGTGCACCGTGAACAGGATGTCTCGCTGGATGGGCCAAGATATGCCCGCGTGCGGCCCCACCGCGAGGCGCGGAACGGTGCCGGCCTGGAGCCACCCGAGGCTCACACCGGCGCTCAACTCGGAGGCCTCTCCTTGCGCCGGTATGACGACGAGCGCGGGGATGACCAGGACCACCCATGGGGTCCGCTGGCTTCGTGTGCCCATCGTCCCCCTTCTCCTGTCTCCGCGACGGACGGACAGCATGACGAGGTGAGCCACCCTTCCGCCGACAGGGTTCGGCGTCAAACGGAATCTGGAGGAGAGGACCCCAATGGACGCGGATCGCTCCATCCAGACCGCGCAACGCTCCCATCTGCCTGCGCGGATCGCGTGCTCGTCCACCTGCCGGCGTCGGCCACCGGTCCATGTCGCTGTGGTGTGCGACCCCCTGCTCAAGACGCTCGAGGCCGGGGTGGGAGGGGACGGCGGGGAGCCGGCGCGAGGCGGCGACGGCGGCCGAGGCGCACCAGGCGGAGCCGTGGGGGACGGCACCTGGTCGTGTGGCGGCGGCGACGAAGGCCGAGGAGGCGACGGCGGCTACGGCGGCCCCGGACGCGGCGGCGACTCGATCGGCATTGCAACCCTCGACGAGGACCAGCTCACGCTCGAGCGAGTCACGTACGATCTCGGACCGCCGGGCAAGGGCGGCGTGAGCTGGGATTGGTCCGGCGAAGAGATCCACGGGGAGAACGGCATCCAGGTCGAGACGCAGCGCTTCCCTGACTAGGATCACGACACTTCAGGCGACCCCTGCAAACGGTGTGAAGCGCATACGCCACGGGCGATCCGCCATGGCGTGATCGCGGGAACCATCGCCGCGCTCCAGCCGATTGCGGCGACGGCCACTGCCGACCGGTAAGGACAAGGGAGCGGGCCCACTCCGGGGTGCGGGCGGCCTACCGCGTCAGCGACGGCGCCTGAAGCCGAGGACGAGCGCGGCGCCCATGCCGGCGAGCACGAGCAGGGCCACGGCGACCCACACCCAATCCCGGGGATCCGAGCTGAAGGAGACAGCCACCACGCCGCACCCGGGAGAACACGCTCTTTTCATCATGCACCCGTCCTTTTCATCAACCACCGCCGCCGGTCCGCCGGAAGGTGCGGACCACGCCGCGATATTCCTTGACGCCGCGGCCCCGCTATCTGCTCCGGTGCCATGGGCGACGCCAACGTCATCGCGCGCCCGCGGGCGTCGACCTCGACGCGCGCAGGCGCTCCGCAAGCCGTGGCGCCGAATCCGCCACGGGACGGCGGACGGCACGGAAGGGCTACGGATCCACCCAAGTCCACACGATCGAGAAGAGGCACACGTAGATTGTCGCCTCGCCCATCATCACGCCGTCCAACTCCACATCCGGCACCACCTCGTTCCCGAGCTCCGGCGGGATCGGCTGGTAGCCGGGGTACGTGGCCTCGATCTCCCGGGCGACCTCGCGCGCCACCGGCTCCTCCTCGGGGATGCCGGGGAGGTGGATCCCGTAGTATGGGCCGAGCAGGGACACGTGGAAGCTGAGCGCCGTTTCGTCGATGAGCCAGATGCGGCCCGAGTACGCCGGCTCGATCCCCCCCGCAAACAGGCTGAGCGACTCGTTCTGAAGGCTGTATCGATCCCCCAAGCGGTGGATCATCGCTTTCCACGTTGGGTACTCCGCTCGCCCGCGGTTTGCGGCTTCCACCAGGCGGCGGTGCTCCTCCGTGTCCTCGTAGACGGGCTCGTTGGGAGGCACATAGATGCGCATGATTTGTTGCACACCCCGCGGGTAGAATCGGTAGATAATGTCGAGCAGCTCGGAGCGAGTCGTCTTCATGGATTCGTCACCGAGGCACCGAGCCCCTTATACTTGAACTTGAACGCAGCGTCCGCCGCGCCGGCAAACTGTTTGAAAAAGATCCCCGGCGGCAGCTTGGGGTCGATGACGCTTGCGACCTCCTCTGTAATCTCTTCGCTGAGCTCGGCTGCGCGCAGCGGATCGATTAGCCATAACCGTTCGAAACCACTCAGCATTGTTTTTGCGTGTAGAAATTGTTTCCCCCTTGCAAGGAGACGGCCCCGCCGGCGGAACCTCGCACCAGTAGCTGTCCGCACAGCTGTCGGAGTAGCAGCCGGTGTTCCCGGCCGCGCCTGCCAGACCCAGCGCGACAGACGCCAGCGAACGGAGGACCTCTCGACGGCCACCCATCGATCTAGAACGCATGACCTCGCCTCCCCCTCAATCGCGGTATTTGCCCAGCGCGACCTCGCAGAGGCCGAGCTCCCCGGTTCACCGTCGCGTGCTCTCCCGACCTCGTCGTCGATGAGCCACCCTGGGCGCGCGCTGCGCTCGTAAGGAATGTCGATGCCCCGACCGCAAGGAGAATCGAGAGGAACTGTGGAGCGCAACGCATGTCACGACGGTAGTTGCGTGAACTGCTCGGCGTCAATGGCGGGTGAAATCGCCGTGCCGTTGCGTTTGTCATGAGAATTTGGGGCGTGAACGAGCAATGTTGTCATCTCGCCTGGACGCCGAGCGCTGTGCGCGTGGGCAGGTGGCGTATCATCCCACCAAAATGGACCGGGCCGTTCACTTTTCTGACCCCGGGAGGGCCGCTCAGACGTGCTACCGGCATGGGCAACCCGGCGGGGACCTCCAGCAGCTTCGAGCTCTTCCGGCGCCTGGCGAGGCGCTTCGGGGTCCCGGCGCTGCAGGCCAAGTCTGGCTCATGGCGAGCGCGACGCCGGCGGGCGAGCGGATGCCGACGGATCTCCGCCGGATGACGACAGGCTCCACCTCGGATGACGACGAGCTCGCCGCTGGATGACGATGGGCTCCAGCCTCGATGACGACGTCCCCGGGCCGGATGACGATGGTTCGACGCCCGATGCCGAAGGGCAGCGGCCGGATGCCGATGGGCTCCGGGCGTATGCCGGCGGGCCCCATCCCCGATGCCGATGTGTCCCGGTCGGATGCCGATGCATCCCGGGTGGATGACGACGACCTCCACCTCAGATGAGGATGGCCCCCTCCCGGAATGACGACGCCCTCGGCCGCGATGCCGACGGTTCCGCGCCGCGCGCCTGCGCGTCGCCCTCGCGCCTTCCGCCTCGCGCTGTCGCCATTCATGGGCGCGCCTCGTCCGGCGCTCGCAGGCGTTATGGGCCGAGACGATCCCCTCGACATTCAGTTCCCTGTGCACGTAGCCTGCGCTGATGGCCAAACCTATCTCTCCTCCCGAAGAGACCGACGACAACGACCCCACGCTCGAATCCCTGGCGGAGCGGCTCGGCAAGCCGGAGCCAGGCATCATCGAGGCATTGCTCGACGGCACGACCGAATCCCAGCTCGTCGAGCGAGGGCGGCAGATCGCCTCCTCGCGCGTCTTGACCGATCTGCGCCGCCTCTACGCGACGGCACACGCATGCTGGTCGGGCGCGTCGAAGGACAAGCGGGAGAAGCTGCGCGGCTTCTCGCCGGAGCTGCTCGCGCTCGCGGTCGATCAGGCGCTCGCGCTGGAGCGGCTGCTCGAGGCGCACGAGAGCGCCGGGCAGAAGAAGGACGCGGCGCGCGCCACGACGGACGCGGCGCTGCGGGAGCGGCTCTCGCGCTCGCTGCTCCTGCGCGACCAGGCCTACGAGGTCCTGCGCGGCGTCGCCGGCTCGGGCAAGGAGGCGCGCGCAGAGCTCGCGCAGGCGGTCGGCACCGCGGAAGATCCAGGCGCGCTCGCGCGCGGGCTCACCCAGCTCGCCGCGCTCGGCAAGCGCTACCTCGTCCAGAAGAAGGGCCCCCTCGCCGTGCGCGCCAAGCTGATGCGGCTCGACCAGGACTACGTCGCGCGCCTCGAAGAGACCGCCCAGGAGCTCACCCAGGCGGCGAAGACGGCGGCTGCGCGCCCCGCAGGCCAGAAGGTCACGAGCGGCGATCTCGACCGGGCCGACGGCATCAACCTGATCCTCCTCGAGCAGATCGTGCGGGTGTTCGAGCGCGCGAACGAGCAGGATCCGACCATCCCGCGACTGGTACCCATCGCGACGCGGCGGCTCTTCAGCCGGAGCACCAGAAAGAAGGCGGCCGAGGCGTCCGGCGGAGGAGGCGGCGCGGCTGGCAGCGGCAGCGCTGGAAATGGCAGCACCGGCGGAGCGCCGCCGGACGAGGAGGATCCGCTCGAAGGCGACGACGCGCCGGCCTGAGCCAGAAACGCCCTGATCGGAACCGAACATCCACCGAGGGCTCAGGCTGCAACCTGGGCCCTCTTCCTTTCGTCACGCCCTCGCCGGCGCCTCGATGGACCATCGCCGCGCGACATCCTTCGCACCTCGCCAGCGAACACCCCTTCTCGCGCCGTCCGCCGGCGCCGCGCCGCGCGCGCAGCTGCCCTGCGATCGCCGCCGTCCAAATCTCGACATCTGCCTGGAATCCTCCTTGCTAAGCTCGCGCGCGCGGCGAACGGAGGAACCCATGCGTCTGCGCCTTTCTCGTTCTCTTGTCGTGGCAGGGCTCTTGTCCACGGGCGTTTTCTCGTCAGCTCTCACGGCGTGCGGCCCGGGGGATCCATCCCCGGTGGCCGGGGCCCCTGTAGGCGACCCTGATCAGGAGATCACGGTGACGGAGGTGCCACCGCCGGCCATCAGCGGCGGAACGCTGATCGTCGCCGGCGACGGTCGCACGGCGGTTGCGGCGGACGCCGACCGCGATCGCGTCTGGATCGTCGATCTGGAGGGCGGCGAGCCGGCGGCCGTCCTGCTGGAGCGGGGTGACGAGCCCGGGCGCCTCGTCGAGGACGCGAGCGGCCGGGTCCACGTGGCGCTCCGGCGCGCCGGGGCGGTGGTGACCCTCGATGTCGAGGCGCGGTCGGTCATCGCGCGCAGAGAGGTCTGCCGCGCGCCGCGCGGGGTCGCCTACGACGCCTCGCTCGACGCCATCCACGTCGCCTGCGCCGGCGGCGAGCTCGTGACGCTCCCGGCCTCCGGCGGCCCCGCCGTCCGGAAGCTCCGCCTCGCCCCCGACCTGCGCGACGTCGTGGTCGAGGGCGACCGGCTCCTCGTCAGCCGCTTCAGGTCCGCGGAGACCCTGGTCGTGGGCCCCGACGGCGCGGTGCTCTCGCGCCGCACGCTCCCCGTCTTCTACTCGAGCGGGTTCGCCAACTCGGAGTATGCGCCGTCCGTGGCCTGGCGCATGGCGCCGCTCGCCGGCGGAGGTGCGCTGATGGTGCACCAGCGCGCGATGTCGTCGAAGGTCACCCTCAGCCCGGGCGGCTATTACCAGTCTGCCGACTGCGACGGGAACATCGTGCACGCCGCGGTCAGCAGGATCGACCCGGCGGACGTTCCTGACACATCGCTCCCCTCGCTGCCCGCGGCAGCGATCCCGAATGTCTCGCTGCCTGTCGACATCGCTGTCGCGCCCGACGGCGCGCGGATGGCCATCGTGGCGGCCGGCAGGCGCACCGTCGTGAGCGCGACCGTCGACGATCTGGAGCGCGACGCCGAGATGAACGGCTGCAGGCCGGAGGTCACCGCGAACGCGCTGAGCGGGCAGCCTGTCGCCGTGGCCTTCGACGGCCAGGGCGGGATCGTCGTGCAGCTGCGGGAGCCGGCAGCCCTGGAGCTGGTCGGCCGGCGCACCATCGCGCTTCCGGGCGCGAGCGTGAAAGACACCGGCCACGACATGTTCCACCGCCCGCCGAACGGCGTGAGCGCCGTGGCGTGCGCGTCGTGCCACCCCGAAGGGCACGAGGACGGGCGGACGTGGAACTTCGATCCCGTGGGCCTGCGGCGGACGCAGGCGCTGGGCGGCGGCATCCTGAAGACGGCGCCCCTCCACTGGAGCGGCGATCTGCAGGATCTCGCGGGCCTGATGGGGGAGGTGTTCGTCTCCCGCATGGGCGGCCAGCAGCCCGGCGCCCGGCGTCTCGACCTGATGGCCCGTTACATCGACAGCCTGCCCGCCTTCCCGACGTCGGCGCCCGAGGACGGCGCCGCCGTGGCGCGGGGCGAGGTGCTCTTCCATGACAAGCAGGTGGGCTGCGCGGAATGCCACGGTGGCCCGATGCTCACCAACAACCGGAACGAGGAGGTGGGCAAGGGCGAGCGGCTGCAGGTGCCCTCGCTCCTCGGCATCGCCGGGCGCGCCCCGTTCATGCACGACGGCTGCGCGGCGACGCTCCACGATCGCTTCGATCCGCTGTGCGGAGGTGACCGTCACGGCGACACCTCCGGCCTGACCTCGGCGCAGCTGGACGATCTGGTCTCCTATCTCGAGTCGCTCTGAGCCTCCGGCGCGCCGCGCTCCTCGCGCGGTACGACCGAGGCGTTCCTCGACATCCGGGGCCGATTGCCACGCTGCGAGCCCCCATCCCCCGGCAGCTAGCTCTACTGCGGGAAGTCGGCCGGGGAAGCGAACCGCCAAGACGCCATAAGACGCCAAGAAAACCGGGGAACAGGGGGGAATGCCCGGACGGCCAGCTTTCCCCTCTCCCCTTGGCGTCCTTGGCGGCTTGGCGGTTTTTCTGCTGATCCGGGGCAACTTCCCGCAGTAGAGCTAGCGGAGCGGAGACACCGCGTGTGACGGGGCGCCCGGCCCGGAGCGCCGCCAGCGGCTGCCGCCGCGCTCTCCGGCGGCACAGCCGTTGCTCGTCCATCGAGACAGGCGCAACCGACGCAACCGACGCAACCGACGCAACCGACGTCGCGGCGCGATGGACCCGGGCCACACGCACGGTCTGTCTTTCCCGCACGTTTCCGCACGTTTCCGCGTGTTTTCGCACGTTCCGGCACGTTCACACGTTCGCACGATCTCGCGATTCTCACGCTCTCACGACGGGGCGAGCCGGCGTCTTCGACGAAGCTGCCGACCCGCGAGGTGGAGCAGGCGCAAGGAGGGCACCATGCCTAGAGGCGACAAATCCAGCTACACGACCAAGCAGAAGCGGCAGGCCGAGCACATCGAAGAGGGGTACGAGAAGCGCGGGGTCCCCGAGGAAGAGGCCGAGCGGCGGGCCTGGGCGACCGTCAACAAGATGACCGGCGGGGGGAAGAAGTCGGGATCGGGGGTGGGCAAGCCAGTGAACAAGGAGCCGGCGAAAAAGGGGGGCCGCAAGGGAGGCGCCGCGTCCAAGGCGCGGCCGGCCGCCGCGAGGAGCGCGGCGGCGAAGAAGGCGGCGGCGACCCGCAAGCGGAACGCCGCGGCGAGCGCCGGACGGACCACGGCCGCGAAGAAGGCGCCGGCGAGGGCGAAGAAGAGCGCCGCGTCCAGCGCTCGCTCGCGCAGCTCCTCGGCCACGTCGACCAGCGGCCGCTCCCGCGCCGCGCAGGGCACGGCCCGCCGCGGCGGTGCGGGGGCCTCGCGCAAGACGACCTCGGGGGCGAGGACCGGAGCGCGGCGCGCCGCGAGCGGGGCCTCGCGCAAGACGACCTCGGGGGCGAGGACCGGAGCGCGGCGCGCCGCGAGCGGGTCCTGACGCCCCGGCGAGAAGAGGAGAGGGGGCGACCATGCACGAACTTCGGAGCAACGGAGCGACGAATGGCGAGGACGGCCTGCTGGGCGACGAGTCCGGGCCGCAGGTAGAGAGCCGGAGGGGGCGCGCGTTCCTCACGACCCTTGTCCGGGAGCTGTTTCAGACGGAGCGCTCGGCGATGATCCACCCGCGGATCGAGGCGGAGCGCCTCGGCGATGTGCCGCCGGCGCGCGCCATGCGGGCGGTCTCGACCCACGCGGAGGCCGCGCTGTCGGAGGTCCGCCCGCTCCTCCGCGAGCGCGGGCTGCCCATCAGCGCGGGCGGCAGCATGGTGGGCGAGGCCTTCTCGGCCTTGCGCGATCACCTCGCCGATCACCTGCTCAGCACCGAGAGGTCCTACCGCGGCACGCTCCTCGGGTTGCGGCACGGCGTCGACCTCGTCGAGCTGCTCCAGTACGTCGCGACCGTGGAGGGCGACACGCCGCTCGCCGCGTGGTGCGCGCGCTGGCTGTCGATGCGCAGGCCTCTGGTCGAGGCGGTCGCCGGCGAGCTCGCGTGGTTCGCGGCGCGCCCGATGCGCGCCACGCGGGCGGCGAAGGACGACCTCACCGCCCACCTCCTCCGGGGCCTCGTGAACGGCGTGGAGCTCGCGGCGCAGCGGCTCCGCCGCCTCGTCACGTTCGCGGGTTGACTCCCGCCGGCCGCGCGCGGAGACACCCCGGCGCTGGGCCGCGCGCGGCGTCGCGCGCTGCGTCGAAGCCGAGGAGGATGCGCAGGTGGAGCAGGGGATTCCGACGTGGGGCACGCCGATCGAGCTCCTGGAGAGCCACGGGCCCCGCGTCTCGGGCGCGCTGTTCATCGCGGTCGTCGGGTGGATGGCCGCCGCCTGGGCCGCGCGGAGCGTGCGGTCGCTCGGCAAGAAATGGACGCAGGTCGACGCGACCCTCATCCCCCTGCTGGCCAGCGCAAGTCGGCTCACCCTCTTGACGGTCACCGCCATGGCCGTGCTCGAGCGCTTCGGCGTGGACACGAAGAGCCTGTTCGCCGTGCTCGGCGCCGCGGGTCTGACCGTCGGCCTCGCCCTCAAGGACACGCTGTCGGACGTGGCCGCCGGGCTGGTCTTGCTCGTGCTCCGTCCGTTCGATGTCGGCGACGCGATCGAGGCCGACGGGACCTCCGGCGTCGTCGACGCCATCGACGTGTTCCAGACCAAGCTGACGAGCTTCGATGGCGTCCCGATCACGCTGCCGAACTCCAAGGTCCGGTCCGCCAAGATCCAGAACTTCACCCGGGCGCAGCGCCGGCGCATGGACCTCACGATCGGCGTCAGCGCCACCGCCGACATCGCTCACGCCCTCGCCACGCTGCGGGACGTCCTCTCGAGCGAGCCGCGCGTGCTGCCGGAGCCGGCGCCGTCGGTCGATGTCGTCGAGCTCGCGGACGGGAAGGTCAACCTGCTCGTCCGCGCCTGGACGCTCCCCGCCGACTTCTTCCCGGCGCGGCTCGAGCTCACGCGTCACTTCAAGGAGCGGCTCGACGCGGAGGGGATCGTCGTCCCGATCCCCCAGCGCGAGCTGCATATCCCCCTTCGCGAGCCGGAGCGGCGCTCTGCCCCGCTCCTCTGAGGCGGCGCGCGCGTTCGAGAGGGCCCGGAGGCGACCCCGCCGCGCCGCTCTCGCCCCCTAGAGCGGTTTTCAGCTGGGTCTGGTACAAAAGCTGCTGCTCGGGCTCACTGATTCCCTATGCTGCAGGGCATCCCCGCTGGCGGAGCGCGAGAGCGCTCGCCGGGCGGCGCCATCCTCCGGGTTGCGCCGGCACGCGAGGGAGGTGGGCGACGCGGTGGACGGATGTAGCCGGCGTGCTGAAACCAACCTTTGGCGTCGCGATCAGTTACCAGACCGATGGCTCGGCCCATGGCTCGGTATACCTGCGGAACCGAGCGCGGGGCGGCGGCGCGGGTGAGCTCCTTGACTTTGCTGCCGCAGCCTTCCACCGGCGACAGGTCAGGCGAATAAGGCGGCAAAATCCAGAACTTTGCCCCGCGCTCCTCGACGGCAGCGCGAGCACCGGGAGCACGGTGTGCACCCAGCCCGTCGACAACGATCACATCGCCGGGCTGCACTCGAGGAGCGATCCGGTCGCGGATGTACGCCTCGAAGATGGCGCCGTTCATGGACCCCTCGAAGGCCATCGGTTCTACAGCGCCGCCGAGATTCAGCCCGACGATGAGCGTGATCTTCGGGTCGGTGTTACACGGCACCCTGCCGTGCGCCCGACGCCCGCGACGCGCACGACCGTACCGCCGCGCCATCCCGCGATGCAGACCGAACTCGTCGAAGAAGGTGATGTGGCGTGCGCCTACTCTTCGTGCTCGCCGCCGGAACTGAGCGCGGCGCTTGCGGACGGCGGGCCGATACTGCTCGCTCGCTCGAAGCGTTTTTTTTTCTCGTGATGCCCAGCCGCTGCAGCGCCCGATGCATCGTCGGGATGCTGACACGCACCTCCTGCCGCTGCTCGAACTGCTCAGCCAACTCGGCCAGCGTCCGGTCGTTCTTTTCCTCGACCAGCTTGCGCACCTCATCCAGCCCCGCCCGGTCGATCTTCGGCCCCACTCCACCACCGTGCGGCAAGGGCGCAAGGCTGCCTGTCGCGCGCACCTGGGTGAGGTAATTCTGCACAGTGTTCGGCGCGACCGAGAAACGCTCCGCTATTTCCCGAATGCTCCCCTCGCCGTTGACGTAGGCATCGACGATTCGCCGGCGCAGATCGAGACTGTACGGGCTCATGGGGCAGACCTTGGGCAGGTCCTGTGCCACGATCCGGTGCGGTCGAGCTCGGGCTGTAGCAGACTCGGCTGAAAGCCGCTCTAGAAGACCGATCACGTTGATCGAGCGAGAAGTGAACCGCCAAGGCGCCATAAGACGCCAAGATTATTGTGATTCTCTTGGCGTCGTTGGCGCCTTGGCGGTTCGAATTCTGCTCTCTTCTGGCGGTTTCAACCCGTTTGTCGCTCTAGGTCAGGGCGTGCCCATCAGGAGATAATACCAGGTGCCCACCTCGATGGCGTTCGGGTTCGCCCCGGCCACCCGGGTCAGCGTCCTCGTGAAGATCTTCTTGTTGAACGCGAGGCCGTTGCTCGGCGCCTGCGTCTTCACGTACCAGGCGGCCGCTATCAGGGCCGATGTCTGGATGTCCTGCTCGAACAGGACGCCCATCTTCACCTGGCTGTCGTCGGGGCTCGGCAGCCGGTAAAGGTACCCGGTGCGGGTCCCCGGGACGGTGCGCATCCCCTGCGTCCAGTTGCCCTGCGTCGTGTTCCGGGGGGCCGTGAACTGGTTGCTCGGGCTCACGACGTCCAGGAACGCGTCGAGCGCCGGCGCCGTGAAGCTCGGGATCACCTCGGACGTGAAGGTCAATGTGTTCGAGAAGGTGAGCGTGCTCGCCCACCGCCAGTACTCCGTCTGCGCCTGGAAGGTGAGCTGGCCATTGGAAACACCGTTGGCCCCGAGGGTCACGATCCGGACGAGATCCGCGTTCGAGAAGATCCTGAGCCTCACGTCCGGCGGGATCTGGTCGGTCACACCGGAGCTCGGTTTGGCCTTCGCCGGGCTGCGCGTCGAGATGGAAGCGCCGGCGGCGGGCGCACCGAACGTTGAGTCTGCATCGTTGCTCATGGTTGCGCTCTCTCCTGGGATGACGATCACGACAGCGTCGATCGCAGCGCGCAGGCCCTGTCCAGCCCGCGCTCCGGCGGCGGCGCGGTCGCGCGTGTGTTCACGACGCGCGACCCGCGCGGCCTCACCCGGCGTCGACGAGAGGAAACCTGGATCCTCCCGGCCGCGGCGTCGATGACAGGCGGTCACGCGCGAGGGCGGGCGCGCTCCGTCCGCGGCCCGATGTTCAGTACCGGACCACCTCGACCGCCTCGGTGCCGAGCCGGATCTGCCGCGACGTCGTCCGGCGCTCGACGAGCGAGCCGGCGTCGAGCACGCCCGCGCGGGCGAGCTGCTGGCGGGCGCGGAAGACGTTGACGTTGAGGTGATGGAGGTCGAGCCGCAGCTTGCCGAGCAGGTCATCGACGTAGCGCCACCCGCGCTCGGCCGGGGGCAGCCCGGTCTCCCTGTCGCGCAGCCGGGAGCGCGCCAGCATGAGGAGCAGCTCGTGGTGGGCGCGCGCGGCGAGCTGGATGACCTTTTCCCCCTGCACCAGGGCGACGGCGATGTGCTCCTCGTCGTGGCTCACCTCGAAGCGCAGGACGGTGAGGCCGAGGAGCTTGGGGCTCGCCGCGCTCGACGCGGTCGTCGGCACGGCGGCGTCGAGCGCCTGCGGCGGGACGCGCAGGACCCAGGCGCCGCCGGCCTCGATGCGCTCCTGATCCACGGCCGGGCGCGTGCTCCCGTCGATCTCGATCTGCCAGACGCCGTGCTGATCCTCGAAGAGCGTCACCCGGGGGTCGGCGGCGTCCGGCAGCGCGAGCAGGCCCTCCTCCGCGGGGCGCACCTCGCCGGTGAGCTCGGCCCGCGCGCTCGTGACGGGCGCGCCGGCCTCCTCCACGGTCCAGCGCTCGGCGTCGCCGCCGAACACGAGCTCCGTCCCCGCGTCGAGCGCGACCCGCTCGGCGGACGTGAGCCGCCGGCCGCCGACGTGCGTGCCGTTCGTGCTGCCGAGGTCGCGGATCCACCAGCGCGCCCCGTCCCAGAACAGGACGGCGTGCTCGCCGGAGGCGCAGCGGTCCCGGAGGCGCACGGCGCAGTCGCGCGCCCGGCCGACCCGCGCGCGCGCCGGGAGCGTCACGCGAACGCCGTGGGCTTCATGCTTCAAGACCGCCATGGATGCAGCGTAAGATGCTGCCGCCGACCACATCAACGGCGTCGAAGGCGAGCCCCCCATGAGCGATCCCGCGGCACTCCTCAGGAAGCTGGCGGGTGAGCTGCACCTGTCTCCCTCGGCATGCGCGGAGATCCAGCGGGCGCTCGCCGAGCACGCCGCGCGCAGCCTCACGGAAGAGCTGCCGGCGACCGTGGTCCGGGACGCGCCGGCGGCGCCGAGAGGCGCGCCGGGCCCCGGCGGGGAGGCGCCGGCGCCGGCGGCGGCCGGGGACGCGCCCGGGCTGACCGGGGACGCAGCGGCGGCGGCCGAGCGCCGCCCGAGCGCCGCGCCTCCGGCCGTCCACGCGCCTGTCGCGGCGTGGCCCTGGGACCGTTACGACGATCTCGGGCTGATCGGCCGCGGGGGCATGGGCGAGGTGCGGCGCGTGCGCGATCGCGTGATGGGCCGCGTGCTCGCCATGAAGCTGCTGCGCGTCGAGGGGCAGGACGACGCGGACGGCCGGGCGCGCTTCCTCGACGAGGCGCGCCTCACGGCGTGCCTTCAGCACCCAGGGATCGTCCCTGTCCACGACTGCGGGATGCTCCCGAACGGCCAGCTCTGGTTCACGATGAAGGAGGTCCGCGGCCGCACGCTGAGCGCGCTGATCCGCGCGCTCCATGCCTCGGGCGAGGCGGGCCCCTCGCCCGAGGCGCTGCGCCGCGTGCTCGACGTCTTCGTCCGCGTCTGCGAGGCCGTCGCGTACGCGCACGGCCAGGGCGTCCTCCACCGCGATCTCAAGCCGGACAACGTCATGATCGGCGAGTTCGGCGAGGTCCTCGTGATGGACTGGGGCATCGCCCGCGCGACCGCGCGCGGCGCGCTTGCGGACGCGCTGCCGGACAGCGGCCACCACACGCACGTGGGCCTGGTCCTGGGGACGCCGGTCTACATGCCCCCGGAGCAGGCGCGCGGCGAGGCCGAGCAGCTCGGGCCCCCCAGCGACGTGTACGCCCTCGGGGCCGTCCTGTACGAGCTCCTCTGCGGCGAGCCCCCGTTCCGGGGGACGGCGCTGGCCGTGCTGGCGCAGGTGGTCCAGCGGCCGCCCGAGCGGCTCGCCGTCCGGTGCCCCGACCAGATCCCTCGGGATCTCATCGCGATCTGCGAGCGGGCGATGGCGCGCGAGCCGTCTTCGCGTTACGCGAGCGCCGAGGTGCTCGCCGCGGAGATCCGCGGCTTCCTCGACGGCGCCCGCCGCCGCGAGCGGGCGCGCGCTCTCGTCGAGGAGTCGCGCGCGCTGGCGCCGCAGATCGAGGGCCTGCGCGCGCGCGCCCGGGCCCTCCGGGCCGAGGCGAAGGCGGTGCTCGGGCGCCTCGACTCGTTCGCGCCCGCCGCCGAGAAGGCGCAGGGCTGGGCGCTCCAGGACGAGGCGCGCGCGCTCGACCGCGCCGCGGCCCTGGACGAGGCGACCTGGCACCAGAAGCTCCGCGCCGCGCTCAACGAGGCCCCGGACTTCGACGAAGCGCACGCGGCGCTCGCCGACGCCCACCTGGCCGATCTGCGGGCCGCCGAGGAGGCCCGCGACGCCGAGGCCGCGGCGCGCGCCGAGGCGTTCCTCAGGGCGCACGCGCGCGAGCGGCACGCGGTCTTGCTCCGCGGCACCGGGGCCCTCTCGCTGCGGACCGACCCGGAGGGGGCGCAGGTCTGGCTGCTCCGCTACGTCGAGCAGGGGCGCCGGCTTCGCGCCGAGCCCCAGGGCCTCCTCGGTCACACGCCGCTCTGCGAGGTCCCGCTCGCGCGCGGCAGCTACCTGCTCTCGATCCGCGCGCCCGGGTACCGCGAGGCGTTGTACCCCGTGAAGATCGGCCGCGGCGAGCACTGGGACGGCGTGCGTCCGGGCGGCGCGGAGCCGTTCGTCGTGCCCCTCCTGCCCTCGGAGGCGCTCGGCGAAGACGACGTCTACGTGCCGGCGGGCTTCTTCTCGGCCGGCGGAGACCCGCAGGCCGGCGACGGCTTGCCGGCGTGCCGGATCTGGGTCGACGGCTTCGTTGTGCGGCGGCACCCGGTGACGCAGGCCGAGTACCTCGCCTTCCTGAACGACCTGCTCGCGCGCGGGCGCGAGGCGGAGGCCGCGGCGGCGTGCCCGCGCGCGGCCCGCGCGATCGCCGGCAACGTGGACATCCCGCTGTTCGCGCGCGACGGGGACGGGCGCTTCGCGCTCGGCCCGCAGGCGCGCGCGGAGCAGGCGCGGCACCCGGTCGCCTCGGTGGACTGGCGCAGCGCCGTCGCCTACGCGTCCTGGCTGGAGGCGCGCACCGGCGCGCCGTGGCGCCTCGTCGGCGAGCTCGAGCGCGAGAAGGCCGCGCGCGGCGTCGACGGGCGCTTCTTCCCCTGGGGAGACGAGCCCGAGCCGACGTGGGCTTGCATGGTGGGCGGCCGCCCCGGCCCCGCGAGCCCGGCGCCGGTGGACGACCATCCGACGGACGAGGGCCCCCACGGCGCCCGGGGCCTCGCGGGCAACATCCGCGACTGGTGCGCCGAGCTGTGGATGCCCGACGGCCCCACGGTGGTCGACCGCATCGCGCGCCTCAAGCCAGCGGACGCGGCGGCTCCGGGGCTCCGCTCGATCCGCGGGGGTGCGTGGAGCTCCGGGCCCCCCGCGGTGTGCCGCGCGGCAGGTCGCTTTGCCGCGCGCCCGGAGGATCGCTTCAGCGCCGTGGGCTTCCGTCTCGCCCGGCCAGTCGTCGCTGGCGGGTAGCCGGCGGTCGCCGGCGCGCAGGGGGATGCGGTCGTGCGCGGCGACCGGCCGTGTTTGGCTGCTGAGCCCGCATCGCAGCGCTGGCGCCGGGGAACGGCCTGGTATCAGACGGTGACAGACGGTGACAGACGGTGACAGACGGTGACCGACGGCGACCGATGGCGACAGCCGGCGGATGTCGTGTTTGCGCTCGAGCGCTAAGGTCGTGGGACAGCCTGTGTCCACGAGGTCCATGGAGAACACGGATTCGCGTCAAGAAACTGCGGAGCTCTCCGAAGCGGCCTCGCCTGCGGCGGCAGAGCCCGCTGCGGCGCCCCTGCAGCGTGGCGATGCGGGGGCTGCGCGGCTCGAGCAGGAGCGCCTTGCGCCGCACGAGTCCCCCGCGGACCGCGCGCTGGTCGACGCCTTCTTTCAGGCCACGACCGCGGGGCTGGCGGTGATCGACCGCGATCTCCGCGTGGTGCGGCTCAACCAGGCGCTGGCGGACATCAACGGGATCCCCCTCGAGGCGCACCTCGGCAGGACGATCCACGAGCTTCTCCCGGAGATGAGCGACGCGATCGTCGCCAATCTCCGGCGCGTCCTGGAGACGGGCGAGGCGTTCACCGCCGAGGTGACGGGGACGACGCGGGCGTCGGAGCGACCGCGCTCCTGGCTGGTCAGTTACGCGCCTGTACGGGCGAACGGCGGGCCCGTCATGGGTGTGGGGACGATCGTCCTCGACATCACCGAGCGCAAGCAGACGGAGGACAGGCTCCAGGAAGAAGGGGAGACGCTCGAGCTGCTCAACCGCGCCGGCAAGCAGCTCGCCGCCGAGCTGGATCTGGAGAAGCTCGTGCAGGCGGTGACCGACGCGGCCACCCGCCTGAGCGGGGCCCAGTTCGGCGCGTTCTTCTACAATGTCACGAACGCCGAGGGGAAGAGCTACATGCTCTACACCATCTCTGGCGTGCCCCGAGAACGCTTCTCCGGGTTCGCGATGCCGCGCAACACGGACGTGTTCGCGCCGACCTTCAACGGAGAGGGCGTGGTGCGGCTCGATGATGTCACGATGGACCCGCGCTACGGGAACAACGCTTCTTACCACGGGATGCCGAAGGGCCACTTGCCTGTCGTCAGCTACCTTGCCGTGCCGGTGGTCTCCCGTTCGGGGCATGTCATCGGCGGGCTGTTCTTCGGGCACTCCGAGCGGGGTGTCTTCACCGAGCGGGCGGAGAAGCTGGTGGTCGGCCTCGCGGCTCAGGCCGCCATTGCCATGGATAACGCGCACCTGTTCCGGAAGGCGCAGCAGCTCATCCAGGCGCTCGAGCGGAGCAACAACGAGCTCGACCGCTTCGCCTACGTGGCGAGCCACGACCTGAAGGCGCCGCTCCGCGCCATCGCGAACCTCTCGCAGTGGATCGAGGACGATCTCGTGGACAAGGCGACGCCGGAGACGCGCCGGTACATGGAGCTCCTCCGCTCGCGCGTGGTCCGGCTGGAGGCGCTCATCGACGGGATCCTGCGCTACTCGCGCGCCGGACGCCTCCGCGACAAGCCCGAGATCGTGGACGTCCAGAAGCTCCTCGAGGACGTCGTCGCCCAGCTCACGGTCCATGCGGGCGCGTCGATCGAGGTCGCGATGGGCATGCCGACGCTCCTCGCCGAGCGGATCCCGCTGGAGCAGGTGTTCCTGAACCTGATCGGCAATGCGCTGAAGTATGCCGAGCGCCCCGACGCGCGCGTCGATGTGCGGGGGCGGGCGCTGGGCGATCTCTGGGAGTTCTCGGTGAAGGACAACGGACCCGGGATCGATCCGCGATACCACGGGAAGGTATGGGAGATCTTCCAGACCCTGAACGCGCGCGACAACATCGAGGGGACGGGCATCGGGCTCGCGATCGTCCAGAAGATCGTGCTCAGCAAGGGGGGGCGTGTGTGGGTCGAGTCCGAGCAGGGCGCCGGCGCCACGTTCTTCTTCACCTGGCCTCGGATGGAGACCGACGGCGGGCTCGGCATGCGCTGAGGAGCGCGGGCTCTGGCATGGGCGCGCGGCGCGGGGCGAGCGTGGCAATCCGCCACGCTCCGCGCCGCCTTACGGAGCCGGAGCGCCGCGGCCGCTCGCCGCGGGGCGGTGGCGCGCGATCTGCTTTCTCGCTGTCGGGTGGGCATGGGCCCTTGCCCCATGCCGGGAGCGCGACGGTGAAGCATCGATCCATGGCGGTCCTCCTGAACGGCTCCTCCCGGTCGAACCGCGCCGCGGCGCAGCGCGCGCGGCTCGGGGAGCTCCTGAAAGAGAGCGGCCTCGCCGCGGAGGTGCTGTGCGCCGAGAAGGGGCAGCAGCTGGGGGAGCTCGCCCGCCGTGTGGCGCGGGGGCCTTGCGAGCTCGTCGTGGCCGGCGGCGGCGACGGGACGGTGAACACCGTCGCTGCCGCGATCGCCGGCACGGACAAGACGATGGGTGTTCTTCCGCTCGGCACGGTGAACCATTTCGCCAAGCACCTCGGGGTTCCGCTGTCCCTCGAGGGCGCCGTGCGCACGCTCGTCGAGGGGCGGCGCGTCCGGGTCGATGTCGGCGAGGTCAACGGCCGGGTCTTCGTGAACAACTCGACGTTAGGGATCTATCCGGGCATCGTGCGCGCCCGGGAGGCGCTCCGGAAGCGGCGTGGGCTCAACAAGTGGATGGCCCTGGCGCTGTCGACCGTCTCCGGGATCCGGCGGCACGAGCGCGTCCGTCTCCGGCTCGTCCTGGATGGGCAGGAGGTCGAGCTGGAGACGCCGTTCGTGTTCGTCGCGAACAACGATTTCAAGCTTGGCGACGTGGACATCGGCCGCCAGCGCCCGCCGTGCTCGGGTGAGCTCGGCGTCTGCGTGGCGCACGCGGAGAGCCGCCTCTCCACGCTCAAGCTCATCGCCAGCGCCGTCGTCGGGCGCATTCATCAATCGAACGATTTCAGTATCCTGCGAACGACGGAGCTCCGGGTGGAGGCGCCCCACCGCCGCCTCCATGTGGCCGCGGACGGCGAGGTCCTCAGGATGGCGCCGCCGCTCTGCTATCGCGTGCGGCCTGCAGCGCTGCGCGTCATCGTGCCGCTGTCGCCCGAGCTCCGCGCGGGCTCGCGACCGCAGGAGGATCGATCGGGCCGCGTCGCCGCGCTGGAGGGATGAGGCGCCGTGCGCACGCTCGTGCACCTGTCGGATCTGCACTTCGGCCGCGTCGACAGGGCCATCCTCCGCCCGCTGATCGACAGGATAGGGGGGCTCGAGCCGCACGTGGTCGTGATCTCCGGCGATCTGACCCAGCGGGCGCGCGACGCCGAGTTCGCCGAGGCGCGCGCCTTCCTCGACGCGCTGCCCTCGCCGCGGATCGTGGTGCCTGGCAACCACGATGTCCCGCTCTACAACCTGTTCGACCGGTTCTTCCGCCCGCTCGACAGGTACCGGAGCCACATCACGGACGACCTCTCGCCGTTCCACCTCGACGCGGAGATCGCCGTCCTGGGCATCAACACAGCGCGCTCGCTGACCATCAAGGACGGGCGCATCAACGCGCGGCAGGTCGAGGGGATCAAGGCGAGGATGTGCGATCTAGGGCCCGAGATCACGAAGATCGTGGTGACGCACCACCCGTTCGATCTGCCGGAGAACTCGCCGCATGCGATCGTCGGGCGCGCGAGGCAGGCGATGGCGGCGATCGCGGGCTGCGGCGTCGACGTCATCCTGTCGGGGCACCTGCACATGAGCCACACGGGGCACTCCGCGGAGCGCTTCGAGGTCGGCGGCCACTCCTCGCTCATCATCCAGGCCGGCACGGCCACCTCGACGCGGGGGCGCGGGGAGCGGAACGCGTTCAACGTGATCCGCGTCGATGGGCGGAGGATCGATATCGAGCGGAACCTCTGGCTGCCGGACAGCAGCGTCTTCGAGATCGCGAGGGCGGAGCATTTCGAGGAGACGGCGCGGGGCTGGGTGCGGGCGGCGTAGGGGCGGCGCGCACGACTCCTCCGCTGGAGCGAGCAGCCCGAGCTCGTGGAGTGATGTCGGCGATCTCTCGAAGACTCGTGCTGTTTTGCTCTCCATCAGAGGGGCGAGGGTGAGCTTTCATATGGACATGTCAGCTACCATTCGGACGGCGATAGATTCCATAGGAGTACGTGTTCCTCGCCTGGGGGACGATGCAGGCATCGCAGATCGCCATCCTGGGAACAAAGGAAGGCTATCCCGCCAGGAAAGAGCTTGGCGAAGGTGGCCGCGGCACGGTGTCGTGAACCTTGTCTTGGCAGCGGGAAGCGTCTGCCTCGTTTACCTTCTAGCGTCACTGCTTCGTAAACGGCGGGGGCCGCTTTACTCACCTTGATCGGATACCCGGCGCAGAGGATCTCGAGATCCGGGCCTAGGAGGAGAGCGTTGTCAACGGTAGATAGCTGGCCGATGTTGTCGATGAGCGCGTCGAGAGCGTCCTCGGTTCTCCGCTCGTCATCCTCTGCGACCATGCGCTCGAATCGATCGTCGTCCGTTATCGGAGCTGTGGCCCCGTCAAGCCGCCCGCAGAGGTCCTGGAGGTGCGCACGGCGCAGCGCGAGCTCTGTGGTCTTTGCGGCCAGCGCCCGACGATGCGCCGGTGGTAGCCGATATTTCCCGAGTGCTGCCTGTCGATCCATCTCTGGGGATTCGGGGAGAAAGGTGATCAGGCCGCCATGGTTACCTGCGGACATTCTATCGACGAGACCGGCGACGACACGATGGACGATTGCGTATTGGTGTTCTCGGTGGAATAGATATGGACGAGGTGACCCATTCACGATGCCGGCACAAAGGCGTCGAAGCGCCGACGCGATGATGCTCTCCTGCTCCGACAGGATTTTGAATAGACTGGGTTTGCTGGACAGGTCGACAGATCTGCCGCTCTCATATCGAAACTGCTCTACCCCATGATGCCATAGCGCCACGTGGCCCGGTCTGCACGAACGCAGTACGAAGGATGCTTTTTCTCCTTCCGCAGGGAGGTGCGTATGCTCGACGCGTCTCGCGATGCCCTGGATCACGAGCCGACCGTTGCTCAGACCGACAACGATGGCAGTTCGCGGAAGATCTGCTGCAGGGGCCACCTTGGCGAGCGTCTTGACGTTAAGCTCGGTGACTCCTGAGCCATGTTCGAACGGAAGGATCTGCCAGGCAGGCATGCGTCCATGACCAGCGCCGACGAACCGATGTTCGAGCACGCGGGGTGGGGGACGGGCCGATGTCTGTCTGATCTGTCTGTTGGATCAGTCAAGTGAGCGGTAGGCGCCCGGAGAGGGGGTTCTCCGCGCGGGGTGGGGGATGGGCCGATGTTTGAGCCTGAGTCATCCCTCCTCCGGCGGAGCCGGAGGAGGGATGACTCAGGCGAGTTCGGCGGGGCCCCCACCCCGCGCGGAGAACCCCCTCTCCGGGCGCCGGGCGACCCGGCAAGCCCTCACGCCCACCGTAGCCGCCCGGCTCCCCTCACCCCATCACGCCAGCCGCCCGAGCTCCCGGAACCGCCCGCGCAGGTCGTTGTAGAGCCCCCGGTACACCGCGTGGATCTCCCGGTACCGCGCCGAGCGCGCCGCGTCCGGCGCGACCCGCGACACGACATGGACGAACGCGTCCGCCGCCTCCTCGACCGACGAGAACAGCCCCGCGCCCGCCGCGCCGAGCAGCGCCGCGCCGTAGGCCGGACCCTCGGTCGACGTCGTGATCGCCACCGGCGCCTCGAAGACGTCGGCCATCAGCTGGCGCCAGAACGGGCTCCGCGCCCCGCCGCCGGTCAGGCGGATCTCGTCGATCGAGACCGCCGCCGCGCCGCTCGTCTGGCCCACGCCGCGCATCAGATCCAGCGAGTCCGCGAGCCCGAACGTGATGCCCTCCAGCACCGCGCGCGAGAGATCGGCCTTCGTCGTGCGGGCGCTCAGCCCCACGAACGCGCCGCGCGCCGCCGCGTCGTTGTGCGGCGTGCGCTCGCCCATCAGGTACGGCAGGAAGACGACGCCGCCCGCGCCCGGGCGCGCCGTCGACGCCGTGTCCGAGATGATCTCGTACGGATCGACCTTGCGGAGCTCGGCCGCGAGGCGCTCCCCGTCGCCGAGGACGTCGCGGTACCAGCGGAGCGCGCCGCCGGCGGCGAGCATCACCCCCATCAAGTAGAAGCGGCCCGGGACCGCGTGGCAGAAGCTGTGGAGCCGCATCTCGGGCTCCACGATCCACGAGTCGGTGTGCGCCAGGATCACGCCGCTCGTGCCGACCGAGGCCATCGCCCGGCCGGGGCGCACGATGCCGAGCCCCACCGCGCCCGCCGCGTTGTCCGCGGCGCCCCGCACGACGGGGATGCCCGCCGGCAGCCCCGTCGCCGCCGCGACCTCGGCCGTCAGCTGGCCGAGCGGCGCGTTCGAGGGCGCCGACCGCGGGAACACCGCGCGCGGGACGCCGACCGCCGAGAGGAGCTCGGCGCTGAACGAGCGATCCCCGGGCGAGAACGCCAGCGTGCCGCTCGCGTCGCTGTCGTCCGTCCCGAGCTCGCCCGTCAGCCGCAAGCCGACGAAATCCTTCGGCATGAGCACCGCGCGGACGCGGGCGAACGCCTCGGGCTCGTTCGCCCGCAGCCAGAGCAGCTTCGGCAGCGTGAACCCCTCGAGCGCGCGGTTGCCGACCAGCCGCGCGAGCCCCGCGTCGCCGACCTTCGGGTTCGCGCGGATGGCCTCACACTCGGCCGTGGTGCGCGTGTCGCACCACAGGATCGCAGGCCGGATGACCGCCTGCGCCTCGTCCAGCAAGACCGCCGAGTGCATCTGCCCCGTCAGCCCGATCGCGCGCACGTCGTCGCGGCGCGGGCCGAGGGAGCGGGCGAGCTCGCCGAGGGCGCTCAGCGCCGCCGCGGCGAAGTCCTCGGGATCCTGCTCGGCCCACCCGGCGTGCGGCGTGGAGAGCGGGTATTCGCGGTGCGCCGACGCGACCGCCGCGCCGCGCTCCGTTTCGACTGCGATGGCCTTGAGGCCGCTGGTCCCGACGTCGATTCCGATCACGATGGCCATGGAAAGCGTCCTTTTTGCAGTTTCGTCTACTTCGGTGATCTTCGTAACGACTCTTAACTAATCGAGAAAAACGTAAGCTTTGTGAGCGCGCAGGCCGCGCGGCTAGAACACGACCTGGAGCTTCATGGGCGCGGTGCCCTTCTTCATCATCTCGAGGCCGCGCGGGAGCTCCTCGACCGGCATCGCCTCGGAGAGGAGCTTCTTCACGTCGACCGCGCCGCGCTCCATCAGCTTGAACGCCCGGTCGTACGTCCGCCGGATCGCGAAGCTGCCGATGATCTCGAGATCGCGCCGGTAGATCTCGAACGGCGAGACCTCGACCTTGTCCTGCGGCCCACACACGCCGAACACGAGGTACCGGCCGCCGTTCTTGACGTACTGGACCGAGTCGCCGAGCACCCGGGCGATGCCCGTCGCGTCGATCACGACGTCGAAGCCGTAGGGCGCGATCTTCTTGAGCTTCGCCTGGAGCGCGTTGTCGGCGAGCACCACCTCGGTCGCGCCGTGCTGGCGGGCGAGGTCGAGCTTCGACTCGACGACGTCGACGACGGTGACCGCGGCGGCGCCGTTCGCGAGGCTCGCCTGGAGGTGGAGCTGGCCGATCGGGCCGGCGCCGAGGACGAGGACCTCCGAGCCGATCTCGATGCGCGCGCGATCCTGCCCGAAGACGACGCACGCGAGCGGCTCGCAGAAGGCGGCCTCGCTGAACGAGACGCGCTCGAAGCGATAACAGTTCTTCGCGGGGACCCGGACGAGCTCGGCGAAGCCGCCGTCGCGCGTCACGCCGACCGCGTTCCACTTCAGGCAGTGGTTCTGCCGGTTGATCATGCAGAAGTGGCACTCTTCGCAGGTCACCGTCGGGTCGACCATCACCCGATCGCCGGGCCGGAGGCCCTCGACCTCGTCGCCCACGGCCGCCACCTCGCCGGCGAGCTCGTGCCCGGGGATCAGCGGGAAGGTCGGGAAGAAATCGCCCTCCCAGATGTGCACGTCGGTGCCGCAGATGCCGCACGCCTTCGCGCGGACGAGGACGTCGCGCGGGCCGATCTGCGGCGGGGCGACGTCATGGCGAACGGCGATCTTCTTCACGGCTTCGAGCACGGCAGCCTTCATGCGAGACCCTCCTTGGGAAGGTCGCATAAGCGGGCCAGCGCCGCGCGTCGAGGGTCGAGGGCCGCCGGCCGCGCCCGCGCCGCGTCGCAGAGCGCCGGGGACCGCCCCGCGCAGCGCCGCACGACGTCGCGCAGGGCGGCCTGACGCGGGATGTCAGGATTTCGTGGCCGGCTTGGACGGGGAGATCGTGCGCCAGAGGAACGCGTAGACGTCCATCAGATCGCGCGGGGCGAGGCCGCGCTCGCGCAGGCGCCGCTCGAGCTCGCGCGCCAGCGATTGCATCCGGGCATACCCCTCGGCGCTCGGCGCGCGATCGTAGGCGAGATCGAAGCCGAGCACGGCGGCCTGCTTCTCGTAGAAGGAGGGCTTCACGAAGACGTGCTCGCCCGGGTAGACGAGCGCGCCGAGGATCGTGACGAGCGGCCACGTGACGACCTTGGCCGCGGCGAGCACGCCGGCCAGCCGGTCGAAGCGCGCGGCGTAGTCGCCCGCGCCATAGAGGAGATCCACGACCGCCTCGGCGTAGGCGCGGTGGTGCTCGGCCGGCATCTTGTTGAAGGGGATGAGATCGCCGAGGGGGTGCAGGAGGCCGGTCGCGGCCTTGTGGACCTTGGTGATCCGCTCCATGAAATCGTTCAGGTTGCCCGCCGCGAGCAGCGCCTCGAGCTCGCCCTTGGCGAGGAGCGCGCGCGCGGTCTCGATGGCGCCCTGCTTGAAGGCCTTGCTCTTCTTCTTCCCCCCGCTCGCCGGGCCCTCGGCCCCCTCGCCCCCGGCGGCGCCTCGTTCCTCGGCGATGAACTGCGGACCCCCGAACCCACCCTCGAACTGCGACTCGAAGCTCGCGACCTGCTCGTCGAAGCTCGTGACCGGCGGCGCGACGACGCGGGCGCGCTGCTTCTTGGCGGCGGCCGACGGCCGGTCACGGAGACCGCGGATCCTGGCCTCGAGCGCGCTCGCCTCGTCGTCGCCGAGCTGCACCGGCTCGAGCTTCGACCAGAAAGCCTTGGCGATGGAGTGATTGAGGCCATCCTCGAAATCGTAGAAGCGCTTTTCGTCGCGCTCCTCGACGAGGTATCCGAGTCCCCATTGGGGACACCCCGGGTGCTTGACGATGATCGGGGCCGAGGGTTCCGTTGAACGAGAGGTCGCCATAGGCGGCGCAGCCTACTCGATCTTGGGACGACCGCATCCGCCCCGGAGCCCCTTCTGGACCCGTGTTCAGGTGCGCCGCGCGGGCCCATGCGGGCAGGCCGGCGCTTCGGGTCTCAGTTGACGTCGCGCGCCGCCGAGGCGAGCGCGAGCTGCTGGAGCGCGAGCGCCTCGGTCACGCGGCGCACCCGCGCGACGACGTCGCGGGTCTCCAGCGCCGCCTGCCGCTCCCGCGCGTCGAGGATGAGGTGGTGGGCGCAGAGATCCGCGACGAGCGACGTGGCCGCGTCGCGCGGCAGCCGGAACTCGAAATTGCTGTCCCGATCCCGGACGAGCGCCGCGAACGAGGCCGCGGTGGAGATGAGCGCGGCGTGATCCTGGGCCGGGACCTCCCCGGGCTCGTCCTCGAGGACCGTCGCCGCGGCCGTGCGGTACGGCGGCACGAACGGGCGCTCCGCCAGGCGGACCCGGGCGCGGCCCCGCAGCAGGATGTTGTAGCGGCCCCCGGGCAGCTCGGCGTGATCGATGATCTCGCCGGCGCCGGCCACCTGCGCGATGGCCGGGTGGCCGTGCGCGTCGATCGCGCGGGGGTCCGTGATGAGGACGACGGAGAGGATGCGGTGCGTCCCGAGGGCGTCGCGCACGAGCGCCCGGTAGCGCGGCTCGAAGATGTGGAGCGGCAGCAGGGCGCCGGGGAAGAGCACCGTCTGCGGCAGCGGGAACAGCGGCAGCTCGGGCAATGCCGCACTGAGGTCGCCCGGGCGCGGAGGCGTCGTGTCCACGGGCCGCAGGGTAGCACGCGGGGGGTGGGGTGTGGCGGCGCCACGCACATGCACATCGGGCTCGGCGGTCCGCTGTCGCCGGCCCGCGTTCTGGCGCGCGTCCCGCGGGAGCGAGCGCGGCGCGCAGTCAGCCGAACATCTCGATGGCCGAGCCGGTGACGGCGTCGGGGGCGTCGAGCGCGGCGTACACGAGGAGCCGCGCCACCTCGTCGGCGCTCATCTGCGGGGGGAACCCGCTCCCGACGAGCATGTCGGTGTCGACCGAGCCGGGGAGCACGGCGACGGACTGGAGCCCCGTCCCGCGCAGCTCCTCGGCCAGGCTCTTCGAGAGGCCGATGAGGCCCCACTTGGACGCGGCGTACGAGGCGTTGCCGGGGCACGCGAGGGTCGAGGAGATGCTGCCGACGTGGACGAGGCGGCCGCGCCCCTGCTTCAGCATGGCCGGGAGGAACGCGCGCGAGATGAGGAAGGGGCCGCGGAGGTTGACCGCGATCACCTCGTCCCAGGCGGCGGGCGCGGTCTCGTGGACCTTCGCGCCGCGGCTCACGATGCCGGCGTTGTTCACGACGACGCGGGGCGCGCCGAGCCACGCCACCACCTCGGCGGAGGCGCGCGCCACCTGCTCCTCGGAGGCGACGTCGCAGGGGACCGGGAGCGCGGCGACGTCGAGGCGGCGGACCTCGTCGGTGACCTCGTCGAGGCGCGGGCTCGGCGGGCCGAGCAGCGCGATGGAGAGGCCGCGGCGCGCGAGCGCGAGCGCCGTCGCCCGGCCGATGCCGCGGCTCGGCCCGGTGACGACAGCGACGTCGGTCACGCCCTCCCCCCGGAGAGCGCGGCGAGGGCGAGATCGCGCTCGGGGCCTGGCTCGGCGAGCTCGCCGGCGGCGGCGACGGTCTCGATGAGGGCGCCCGCCTTGCGCTCGCCGCGGGCGATGAGGCACGTGTGGGTCAGCGTGAGCTTGCACAGCGCGCCGCGCGCGCCGAGCTCGCGGACCAGGAGCTCGACGAGCTGCCCGCCGATGCGCTCCTGCAGCGTCAGCCGCCGCGCGAGCGCGTCGAGGACGTGCGCGAGCGTCCCGATGCCGGCGACCCGCGCGCCCGGCAGGTAGACGATGATGCCTGTGCCGTGCCCCGGCAGCAGGTGGTGCGGGCACATCGTGGTCACGGCGAGATCGCGGGCGACGACGAGGCCGCGCTCGAAGGGGCCTGTCTCCATGGCGCCCTCGCGGAGCACCGCGGCCGCGTCGATGGCCTCGCCTTCTATCAGGTCGTCGGCCCACGCGTCGGCGACCCGCTCGCCCGTGCCCGCGAGGTCCCCCTCGACGTCGCGCCCGAGGGCGCGGAGGAACTCCTCGATAGCCCACGCCGCTCTCTTCCGATCGATCACTGGGGGCCTCGTCAGTTGAGCAGCTGCCGGCGCCTCTCGGCGGTGATCGGCTTGCGCCCGGCGTAGCCGGCCTCGAGCCCGTGGTAGTGCTCCACGGCCGGCTCGCCGTAGCGCCAGCAGAGCCAGACGAGGGCGCCGTCGAGGCGCCCGTAGAAGTCGCAGAGGCCGATCCGCTGGTCCTTCACGACGACCCCGAGCGCCTCGATCTCCTGCCACCCGGACTCGTACGCGGCGATCTTCTGCGAGAGCTCGCGCTCGCGGGCACGCGCCTGCTCGCTGCCGTTGCGCGCCATCTCGATGAGCTGATCCGGCGTCGCGGCCGGGCTCTGCACGGCCTGCACGAGCTCCTGCCAGCAGCGCTCGATGTCGCTCGCCAGGGCGAGCTGCCGGCCGATCATCGACGAGAGCCGCGGGACGAGCGCGTTCGCTTCTTCGATCGTCCAGATGCGGGAGGTGCTCACGGGACCTCACCTGAAGGGCGGCGCGACGACCCGGTCATGCAGGGCCGGTAAGCGGAGGAGAGTGCGGTGTCAAGGGCTTCTACGGAAGGAGCCGCACCCGCCGCATGCAGCGCGCGCCCGCCGCACGCAGCGCGCGTGCAGCGCGCGCTCGGTCGGGCGTGCGGGCGCGCGCTCGGCCGGGCGTGCGGGCGTGCGGCCGGTGCAGGCGCGCCCTCGCGAACGACAGCCAGCGTGGCCGCGATCACCTGCGTCGCGCCCTTCCTCTCCACTCGGCAATGGGTTGCGCGCGGCGTTCTGCAAGCGATAAGCTCGCGCGGCGATCCTGTCGGGTTGCGAGGCCGCCGCATGCGACTCCGGACGATGTCGGGCATCAAGCTGTCGAATTGGCTCCTTGGCGGCTGGAGCGGGCTCGTCCTCCTCTACCTGTATCTGCCGATCCTGCTCCTCGTCGCCTACTCGTTCAACGACTCGCGGATGAGCGTGGTGTGGGAGGGGTTCACCTTCAAATGGTATCGGCAGCTCTTCGATGAGCTCGTCGCCCACCTGGGCGACGAGCGGCGGTCGCCGCTCATCGAGTCGCTGAGCAACAGCGTGATCATCGCCGCGATCACGACGGCGTTCTCGGTCGCCCTCGGCACGGCGGGCGCCTTCCTGCTCTACCGGTACAGGTTCCCCGCGCTCCGGTCGATCACGACGCTGATCTTCATTCCCATGATCATCCCGGAGATCATCATGGGGATCAGCCTGCTCATCTTCTTCAAGACGGTGGAGCTCGATCTCGGCTTCACGACGGTCATCATCTCGCACGTCACCTTCTGTTTCCCGTTCGTGCTGATCGCCGTCCAGGCGCGGCTCGCGGGGCTCGATCCGTCGCTCGAGGAGGCCGCCCTGGACCTCGGGGCGACGCCGCTCAAGGCGTTCTTCCTGATCATGGTGCCTTACCTTCTGCCCGCGATCATCTCCGGTGCGCTGATGTCGTTCACGCTGTCGATGGACGAGCTCATCGTCACCTACTTCACCCGCGGGCCCAAGTCCGAGACCTTGCCGATCAAGGTGTTCGGCATGGCGAAGGTCGGTCTGAACCCGATGCTGAACACGATCTCGACGGTGTTCATCGCAGCGACCGCGATGCTCGTCGTGGTCGCCGAGTCGCTGAAGGGCACCGCGCGGCGGCTCCCCGACGAGGGCTGAAGGGGAGCGGCGCGCGGCGCGAACGCGGGGGCCTGCGCCGGCGCAGGCGAGACAAGGAAAAGGCCAATGAAACGCATCTCAGCGCTCTTGATACTGATGTTCGTCCCGCTCCTCTGCCTCCTCGGCTGCGGGAAGAAGGAGAGCCCGGCGCCGCAGCAGGCGGCCGGCTCGGGGAGCGCCGCGGCGCCCGAGCCGAAGCCCGGCGACGAGCTCAACCTCTTCGGGTGGTCCGAGTACGTCCCGCAGGAGGTCCTGGACGGCTTCACGAAGGAGACGGGGATCAAGGTCAACTACGAGACCTTCGCCTCGAACGAGGAGATGCTGTCGAAGCTCCTCGCGGGGAGCACCCGGTACGACCTCATCCAGCCGTCGGAGTACGCGGTCGAGGCGCTCATCCGGCAGAAGAAGCTGCAGCTGCTCGACCAATCGCGCATCCCGAACCTGAAGAACATCGCGCCCGCGTTCAGGAACCAGCCGCACGACCCGGAGCTCAAGTACTCGGTCCCGTGGATGGGCACGGTCGTGGGCATCGTCGTCAACACCCAGAAGGTGAAGGAGCCCGTGAAGGGCTTCAAGGACGTGTTCCAGCCGAAGTACAAGGGGCGCATCGTGGCCCTGAACGACAACCGGGAGATGGTCTCCTGGGTCATGGTGACGATGGGGATGAACCCCAACGACGTCACGCCCGAGAGCCTCGCGAAGGTCAAGCCGACCCTGGCGGAGTGGATCAAGCTCGTGAAGGTGTTCGACTCCGACAGCCCGAAGACGGCGCTGCTCAACGGCGACGTCGACATCGGCGTCGTCTGGAGCGGGGAGGCGGCCCTGCTCTACCAGGAGGACAAGGACAAGTTCCAGTTCGTCCTGCCCCAGGAGGGGACGCACAAGGCGATCGACAGCCTGGTGATCCCCGACAGCGCACAGAACAAGATCGGCGCGGAGATGTTCATGAACTACATCCTCCGTCCGGAGGTCAGCAAGATCATCTCGGACAAGTTCCCCTACACGAACCCGAACGCGGAGGCGCGCAAGCTGCTCACGCCGGAGCAGCTCGCGAACCCGGCGAGCTACCCGCCGCTCGCGGGGATGGAGACGTTCCACGACATCGGCAAGGTGGCCGCGGACGTGGACAAGCTGGTGACCGACCTCAAGGCGTCGCAGTGAGCGGCGGGGCGTCATGAACACGGCCACCGGGCAGGTCGTCGAGCTCCAGGGCGCCCGGCGGAGGCCGGGCGTCCGCGGGTGGCTGCTGCTCGCCCCGCTCCTGCTCTGGCTCTTCGCCTTCGTCGTGGCGCCCACCGCGATCATGCTCGTCTACAGCTTCTGCGAGCGGGACGAGCTCGGGCAGGTGGTCTTCGAGCTCTCGCTGTCGAGCTACGCCCGGGTCTTCGACCCGACCTACCTCAAGATCCTGCTGAGCTCGATCAAGTACGCCGCCATCACCACGGCGATCTGCCTCGTCGCGGGCTATCCGGTGGCGTACTTCATCGGGCGGGCGAGGGAGGGCGTCCGGAACCGGCTGCTCATGCTGGTGATGGTGCCGTTCTGGACGAGCTTCCTCATCCGGACCTATGCGTGGATGTCGATCCTCAAGTCGGAGGGGCTGCTCAACGGGCTCCTCCTCTACCTGCGGATCATCTCGACCCCCCTCGACATCATGTACACGCCGACGGCGGTGGTCATCGGCCTCGTGTACTCGTATCTGCCGTTCATGATCCTGCCCATCTACGGGAGCGTCGAGAAGCTCGACAACGCCCTGATCGAGGCGGCGTTCGATCTCGGCGCGGGGCCCGTGTCCGCGTTCTCGCACGTCATCGTCCCGCTCACCCGCCCGGGCATCCTCGCGGGCGTCCTGCTCGTGTTCATCCCGGCGCTCGGGATGTTCGCGATCACGGATCTCATGGGGGGATCGCGCGTGCCGATGATCGGCAACGTCATCCAGAACCAGTTCGGTCAGGCGCGCGACTGGCCCTTCGGCGCCGCGCTCGGCATGGCGCTCCTGCTCCTGTTCTCGCTCTTCTTCCTGCTCGGCCTGCGCAAGGAGCCGGAGGCCTGATGCGGCGCCGTCGCGCGGGGTGGCCCAGCGCCGCTCGCCTCCGCCTCTGCCGCCTCTTCCGCCTCCCCCGCGCGCTTCGCCGGCCCTCCGAGGTGAATCGATGGATGTGATGGTCGAGCTCCGCGCGGTCACCAAGCGATTCGGCGCCTTCCACGCCGTGAGCGAGGTCGACCTCCAGATCAGGGCGGGCGAGTTCATCACCCTCCTCGGCCCCTCGGGGTGCGGCAAGACGACGCTGCTCCGGATGATCTCGGGCTTCGAGACGCCGTCGAGCGGCGCCGTCTTGCTCGAGGGGAAGGACGTCACGCACGAGCCGCCGTACCGCCGGGACGTGAACCAGGTGTTCCAGAGCTACGCGCTGTTCCCTCACATGACCGTGCAGGAGAACATCGGCTTCGGGCTGCGGATGAAGAAGGTGCCCCGGGCGGAGATCGACGAGCGGGTCCGGGCCGCTGTCGCGATGGTGTCGCTCGGGGGCATGGAGCAGCGCAAGCCGTCGCAGCTGTCCGGCGGGCAGCGGCAGCGGGTCGCGCTCGCGCGGGCCATCGTGTGCCGCCCGAAGGTCCTGCTGCTCGACGAGCCCCTCTCGGCGCTCGACGCGAAGCTCCGGCACGCCATGCAGGTGGAGCTCAAGGCGCTGCAAAAGAAGCTGGGGATCACCTTCGTGTTCGTGACCCACGACCAGGAAGAGGCGCTCACCATGAGCGACCGCATCGCGGTGATCAACAAGGGCCGGATCGAGCAGCTCGGCGACGCATCGCAGATCTACCACCGCCCCAGGACGACGTTCGTCGCGAGCTTCATCGGCCAGGCCAACATCCTCCGCGCGACCGTCCTCTCGCGGAGCGGCGAGCGGGCGCGGGTCCAGCTCGACGGGGGGCTCGAGCTGCTCGTCAACGCCAACGCCGAGCACCTGGCGGGCGGGGCCGGGAGCACCCTTGTCTCCATCCGGCCGGAGAAGATCGCGCTCCGCAGGGAGCCAGAGGGCGCGCCGGAGAACCGCTTCGAGGCGCGCGTCGAGGACGAGCTGTTCAAGGGCGCCACCGACCAGCTGCGCCTCCGGACCGACGCGGGCCTCGTGCTCACGGCGGTGGTCGCCAACGAGAGCTCCGGCCAGGCGGCGCTGCACGTCGGAGACCGGGTGTTCTGCCACCTCCACCCCGACGACATCGTGATCGTCCACGAGGGGTGATCCTCGCCGGTCGGCCGTGGCGCCCGTGTGGCGCCGGGGCGTCGTGAACCGCCGTTCTCAGCCGGACGCGGCCGCGTGGAAGTTGGCCTCGAACAAGGCGTACTCTGCAGGGCATGCTGCTTGCCAATCGGCCTCGCATGCCCCGACGGTCGCTTGCGGTCGCTCTTTCTTCCTCGGTCCTCCTCTCGCTCTCCGGCGACGCCCTCGCCACGGGGGCATGGCTGCCCGGCGCCGGACAGGCGTCGGTCGAGCAGCGCGTCGCCATCGCGGCCGGGCCGGAGCGCACGACGCTCTGGACGAGCCTGCGGTTCCAGGGCGCGGGCGGGCCGGTGGCCCTCGTCGTTCCGGTGCCGCCGCTCGCCGCGCTCGACACGAGCTCGGACGCGTGGTTCGAGGCGCTCGAGGCGGCGACGGCGCCCCGGGTGCTCCCGCCCCAGGGCGTCGACCCGTACTGCCCGGGGGAGGCGGGCGCGCCGAGCCCCTTCGAGACGGTCGGGCGGCTCGCCCACGAGGCCACGCTCGAGCCGGTCGAGGTGACGGTGCTCGAGGACGCCGACGCTGTCGCGCGCTGGGCGGCGTCGGCCGGGCTCGCGCTGTCCTCCGAGGCGGCCGCGCAGCTCGGGGGTCTGCAAGGGATGCGGTTCGCGGCGGCCCGCTTCGACGCTCCCGGCGGCGCGGCGGTCACGAGGACGCTGCGCATCGCCATGGGCGGCGGCGAGCCGATCCTGCCGCTGTCGCTGGCCGGGGCGGGCGCGGGCGACGTGCAGGTGACGGCGTGGCTGCTCGGCGACGGCCGGGGCGCGCTCTCGGGCGCGGCGCCCGTGACGCTCCCGCTGGCCTCGCTCAGCTGGGACGCGAGCGCGCAGCGCAGCGATTATGCGGAGCTCCGCGCCGGGGCCCTCGGCCAGGCGGGGCTCCACGGGGCGCTCGTCGAGGGCGCGGGCCACGAGGCGCTGAGCCGCCGCATCTCCCTCGGCAGCGACAGCGTGGACAGCGTGATCGAGGCCTATTTCGCGCGCGCGAGCGCGTACGGCGACATCGGCGATGGGCCGGGCACGTGCGCCGCGGTCGCCGCGGCCGCGCTGGAGTCGAGCCTCAAGGTCGCCGCGAGCTGCCCGCGCGCCGCGCACGGCGTGGTCGACGGCGCGCTCGACTGCGCGGAGTCGCCCCGGAGGGACGAGACCGACCCCGACCTCCTGCGCTGCGGTCCGGCCGCCGACGATCTCGCGGTGGGGCTCTCCGGGCTCGCGCCGTCGTCCGTGTGGCTGACCCGCGTCTCGCTCCGGCTCGCGGCCGGGCAGCCCGGCGCGGACTGGCCGCTGACCTTCGGGGAGGGCGCCGCGATCTCGCCCGTCGTGAGGGCCGGGCGCGTCCTCGTGGACGAGTGCTCCGGCGCGGGCGGCGCGGGCGGCTCGTCGGGCGTGGGCGGGCCCGACGGCCTGGGCGGCGGGCCGGGCAGCGGCGGATTTGGTCCGGCCAGCGGCTCGTCCGGCGCCGGGAAACCGCTGCCGGACGATGACGACTACTACGACGAGCCGGCCCCCGACGTGGGCTGCGGCTGCTCCGGCACCGCCGATACGGTGGTCGTGGACGATGTCGACACGCAGGACGTCGAGGATGACGAGTACTACGCGGAGGACGACGGCTGCAGCGGGGACACCAGCGAGCCGGCGCCCGAGGACGAGTACTACGCGGAGGACGACGGCTGCAGCGGGGACACGAGCGAGTCCGAGGACGAGTACTACGCGGAGGAGGACGACGGCTGCAGCGGGGACACGAGCGAGTCCGAGGACGAGTACTATGCGGAGGACGACGGCTGCAGCGGGGACACCGACGACTCCGCCGAGTCGGAGGACTGCTCGATCGCGGGCGAGCGGAAGTCGAGCGCCCGGAAGAAGCGCGGGCCGAAGCTGTCGGTGATGGCGCTCGGGATGTTCGCGCTGATCGCGCCCCTCCGCCGCGCGAGCCGGCCGCGGAAGGGCGGCGGGCGCGGCGGGCGGTAGGCCGCGCGGCGGCGCTCCGGGAGGGGGGCGCACCGGGGGGGCGGTTCCCGTGGCATACTCCCGGACGAGGTCATGACGTGAACGCGCCCGCCCGCCGGCTCTCCTTCACCTACGCCGAGTACCTCGAGCAGGAGCGGGCGAGCCCGACGAAGCACGAGTTCCTTGGCGGCGAGGTCTTCGACATGGCCGGCGGCACGCCGGAGCACGCGCGGCTCGCGGCGCGGGTGACCGTGGCGCTCGGCGCGCAGCTCGGCCGGCGCCCCTGCGAGGTGTTCTCGTCCGACCTCCGCGTGCGCGTGCGCGCCACGGGCCTCGCTACCTACCCCGACGTGAGCGTCGTCTGCGGCCCGATCGCGCGCGATCCCGAGGACAAGGACGCGGTGGTCAACCCGCTGGTGCTGGTCGAGGTGCTGTCGGACTCCTCGGAGGCGTACGATCGGGGAGAGAAGTTCGCGCACTACCGCCGGATCCCCTCGCTGAGGGAGTACGTCCTGGTCTCCCAGGCGCACCGGAGGATCGAGGTCTTCCGGCGCAACGAGGACGGCACGTGGACGCTCCACGAGGCCGGGCCCGGCGAGCGCGCGCGGCTCGCGTCGATCGACGCCCTGCTCGACGTGGACGAGGTGTACCGGGGCGCGCTCGAGGCCTCCGCGGCGGTCTGAGCGGCCGTCGTTCCACGGAGAGCCGATGCGCGACGTCCGGATGCGGGGTTTTCGCGAGCACACGGCGGTCGCGCGCGCGCTCGAGGTCCTGGAGCGGCGGATCCAGCGGCTCGGTGACGAGCTGGTCCCGATCGCCGGGGCGGTCGGGCGGGTGGCGGCGGAGCCCGTGCGCGCGCGGATCAGCGTGCCGCACTTCGTCCGCGCGGCGATGGACGGCTATGCGTTGCTCGGCGAGGCGACCGCCGGCGCGGCTGCTCTCGCGCCGGTGGAGCTCGCGCTCGTGGGCGCGTCGTTCCCCGGGCGCCCGCACGCGGGCGCGATCCGAAGGGGCGAGGCCGTGCGGATCACGACCGGCGCGCCGGTGCCGGAGGGGGCGGACGCGGTGCTGGTGGCGGAGCGCGCGGAGGAGGGCGCGGGCCGCGACGGGGCGGCGGTCGTGCGGGCGCGCGAGCCGGTGCCGTCCGGCAAGCACGTCGCGGCGATCGGCGAGGACGTGCTGGAGGGCGCGGAGGTCGTGCCGGCGGGGCGCCGGCTGCGCCCGCAGGACGTCGGCGTGCTCGCCTCGACCGGGGTCGCCGAGGTGCGCGTGGTGCGCAGGCCGTCGGTGCGGATCCTGATCACGGGCGACGAGCTCCTGCCGCCGGGGAGCGCGCCGAGCGGGGCGTGCATCGTCGACACGAACAGCCTTGTGCTCTCGGCGCTCGCGCGCCGTGACGGCGCGGAGGACATCGCCGTCGCGTACGTCCCCGACCGGCGCGAGGCGGTGCGCAGCGCCCTCGAGGCCGCTGGCGGGGACGTGGTGCTCGTCTCCGGCGGGTCGTCGGTCGGCTCGGAGGACCATGCGCCGCTCGTGCTCGCGGAGCTGGGCGAGGTGGTGGTCCACGGCGTCGCGATGCGCCCGGCGAAGCCCGCCGGGTTCGGCTTCTTGCCCGGGGGGCGGGCGGTGTTCCTGCTGCCGGGCAACCCGGTGTCGTGCCTCTGCGCCTACGAGTTCTTCGCCGGCCCGTCGATCCGCGCCCTCGGCGGCCTGCCGCGCGCGTGGCCGCACCGGCGGCGGCGGTGCGTGGTGGCGCGCGAGATCGCCTCCCAGCCCGGGCGCGTCGATTACGTGAGGGTGCGTGTCGAGGGAGATCGGGTGTTTCCGATCGCGACGAGCGGCGCGTCCATCCTGTCGTCGACGACGCGCGCGGACGGCGTGGTCATCGTGCAGGCCGAGGAAGCGGTGATAGGCGAGGGCGCCGAGGTCGAGGTGCTGCTCTACGACGCGTGAGGCGAGGGGCGGCGAGGTCTGCCGCCGGGTGGAGCCGTGTACAAGTCGAGCTGGCGTGCTTCACCAGGATGCCGAGCGTGGTCCGAACGGCATCGATGAGCGCTTGGCGGCCCTCCCAGCGATCGCGGTGAAGCGCGGAGGCAACGCGGTTGCCTCGTGATGAGTCACCTGCGTTGCCAGCGCGGCGCGTCCGTTTCGAATTTCCGAGATCCGGGACCATGAAACCGCTTCGTTTCGAGAGGGCCCGTCCGCGCTCGAGGGGCAGGGAGAGCGAACACCGCCGATGATGAAAGAATCCATCGACAGCGGTCTCCTCCGCGCGCCATCTCGGGCCGAATCCTGGATGCCAGGCACCCAAGATGCGATAGGTTAGGCCTCGGCGCTGAGCTCTTTGCGGGCGACGTTCGTCCTGTCGGCATCGCACGGCCGGCCCCCCAATTCCGCTCTTGTGTTCTGATCGCGACCGGGCGCGACGAGGTAATGACCATGACCCAGATGAACCGCACACTCCGAGGCACTGCCAGATTCCTGCTCCTCCCATTGCTCGCCATGCTCGCTGCGTCGGGTTGTGGCGAGTCCTCTTCGCCCGGCGCGACCGGTGATACCGACAACACCGGAGGGGCCGGTCCGGGGACCGGAGGCGGCGCCACGAGCAGCACGACCGCGGGGATCGGGGGCGGCGCCGCGGGCAGCACGACCGCGGGGACCGGGGGCGGCGCCGCGAGCAGCACGACCGCGGGGACCGGGGGCGGCGCCACGAGCAGCACGACCGCGGGGACCGGATCGGACAGCAGCGGGGCAGGCACCGGCGGCGCGCCGAACTCACGTCCGACGTTTCACATCTTCATGCTCATGGGCCAGTCGAACATGGCTGGCGTCGCGGCCAAGCAGGCCAGTGACCAGAACACCGACCAGCGGCTCAAGGTCCTCGGCGGGTGCAACCAGCCGGCCGGACAGTGGAACTTGGCCAATCCGCCGCTCAGCGATTGCCCTGGTGAATCGCGAATCAACCTGTCGACGTCGGTCGACCCAGGCATCTGGTTCGGCAAGACCCTGCTCGGAAAGCTGCGTGAGGGGGATACGATCGGGTTGATCGGTACCGCTGAGAGCGGTGAGTCGATCAACACGTTCATCTCAGGTGGCTCACATCACCAGACGATCTTGAACAAGATCGCCAAGGCGAAGACGGCCGAGAATGCGCGCTTCGCGGGCATCATCTTCCACCAGGGTGAGACCGACACCGGCCAGAGCTCATGGCCCGGCAAGGTCGTTCAGCTCTATAACGAGATGAAGGCAGCCTGGGGCGTCGACTACGACGTTCCCTTCATCCTCGGGGAGCTGCCTGCGGGCGGATGTTGCAGCTCGCATAACAACCTCGTGCGCCAGGCGGCCGACATGCTGCCTGATGGATACTGGGTCTCTCAGGATGGGACCAAGGTCATGGATCAGTACCACTTCGATCATGCGTCCGTCGTCCTCATGGGCACGCGTTATGGTGAGAAGATGATCGAAGCCTTGAAGTGGTGACCTGAGGCATCCTCTCCTCCCGCCGGAGCGGGCGCGGGCCGCCGCCAGCCTGGGGCGCCGCGCCGCCGGGGCGTCAGAACCCGCCCTCCAGGCCGAAGTTCGGGACGGTGACAGGCCCGAACGTCGTCGGCTTGCACGGCGAGAACGCATCACACATCCCCGGCATGGTCTCCTTCGATAACGTGGTGTTGAGCACGTCGAGGACGACCGCCAGCCAGCCCGACTTCCCGATCGACCAGCGCTTCTCCAGGCGGACATCGAGGCGGAAGAACGGCGGCAGCCGCTCCCACCGCGGCGCTCCGCCGGCGAGGGATCCGGAGCCTCCGGGGACGCCGCTGATCGGCGGGAGCGTCGCGCCGCCGATCCTCTGGGGGAGCCCCGAGTAGAACACGAAGCGCCCGCCAGCCCTGTACCCGCGGCCGAAGTCGTAGGTCAGCGCGACGTTCGCCACGTGGGTCCTGTCGAACGAGCTCACTCGCTGGCTTCGGCCGATGCTCCGCGTGGAGCGCGACAGCGTGTACGACGCGAACCCGCCGACGCGCCGCGTGAGCCGCCGGTGGGCCGACAGCTCCACGCCGGTCGCGGCGCCGAGCGCGCGGAGCGTGAAGGCGTCCTCGGCCGACTCGAGGCCCAGCGAGCCGAGCGCGTCGGTCATGTTGAAGAACGCGTTGTGGAACACCGAGACCGTGGCCGTGATGTCCTCCGGCAGCGCGAGCTCGACGCCGGCGCTCGACTGGAAGCTCCGCTGGAGGCCGTCCTCGAGGCGCGGGCGGAAGCCGGGGATCGGGACGACGAAGCTCGGCAGCTGGGAGGCGACGCCGTGCGCCTGCACGAACGTCACCCCGCGCCCGAGCGAGAGCCGGGCCGAGATCCGCGGATCGACGGCGAGCGCGACCGTGCCGTCCGAGTGGTAGAGATCGAGCCGGAGCCCGGGGGTGATGCGCAGGCGCGGGGTGATCGCGATGTCCGACTCGATGTAGCCGCCCACCGTGAGGTCGACGCGGCTCAAGAGGAGATCGTCGATGGGGACGTCGTTGTCGTCGTCCGGCGCGGCGTCGCCCGGAGGGTCGTCGGGGCCGGTCCCGAGATCGAGCTCGTTGTCGTCGATCACGGCGTCGATGCCGGCGCGGATCATCGTCTCGTCGCGCAGCCGGTGAGCGAGCGAGAGGCGCGCGCCGAGGCTGCGCGTCAGCGCTTTCTGGCCGTCCCCGATCCCCGTCTCGTCGTGGCCGAGCGTCAGCGCGCCGCGCAGCGCGCTGCCCTGGCCATAGGCCTGGTCGTACCGGAGATCGAGCCGGTGAAATGTCGTGTCGAAGAGCGTCGTCTGCTCGCCGTCTTCCTCGCTCCCGAGGAAGTCGTGGGCGCCGAACGCGAAGAGGCTCAACCGGCCTTCCGGGGCGACCTCGTAGGACAGCCGGGCCTGGTAATCCCAGTAATCGAGCGCGACCTCGGGGGCGGCGAGCGAGAGGAGCAACGCCGTGTACGAGTAGCGGCCGCCCACGAGCACGGCCCCTCGGTTTCCGGCGAAGGGGCCCTCGACGAGCCCGCCCACGTCGACGAGCCGCAGCATGCCCTCACCGTGCCAGTACGGGAGCGGCGGCGTCGTCTCGCCCGCGACGATGCCGCCGGCGTACCGACCGTGACGCGCGGGGTAGCCGCCAGGGTAGAGGTCGACGCGCTCGACGATGCCGGGATGGACAACGGAGGGCCCGAGCCCGAGGTGATAGAGGTAGGGGACGCGGATGCCATCGAGGAAATAGCCGACGTTGCCCGGCGGTGAGCCGCGAACGTAGAAGAACGGCAGCCCCGAGACGATGGGGGTCACCCCGGGGAGCACCTCGAGGGCGCGGAAGGGGTCGCCGAACGCGCCAGGGATGATCCTGACCTCGCCGCGGCTCAAGCTGGAGACGCCGGGCGCCGGCTGCTCGCCGCGCACGGTGACCTCGATCGGGCGCGGCGCGCTCGGCGCCGGCCCGGCAGCCGTGGCCGGGCGCTCCGGCGCGGGCACGGAGGCGCCGGGCGGCGCGGCTGCGGAGGCGTCGGGCGGCGCGGGTGATGCGGCTTCGGTGAAGCGGACCTCGACGCGGATCCTGGCGGCGACCGGCGCGCCGCTCCTGGTGGCCGGCGCAAAGCGGAACGACGTCGCGGCGGCCACGGCGGCCGATGCGAACGGCTCCACGCCATCCTCGGCGACCGCGGAGCGGACGGTCCCGTCCGCGTTGACCGTGAGGACGAGGCGGACCGTCGCGTCGCCGTGTGCTCCAGCAGGGTAGTCGGCGCCGAGCGGCGTGAGCGGCGCTGGTGGGACGAGCGCCGCCGGCGGCGCATCGGGGGGCGGCGCATCGGGGGGCGGCGCATCGCCGGACGGCTTCGCCGGCGGCGCATCGGGGGGCGGCGCCGCCGGCGGCGCATCGCCGGACGGCTCCGCAGGCGGCTTTGCATGCGGCAGCGGCGTGTCGGGCGCGGCGGCGGCGAGGCACGGCGCGAGCGCGCTCGCGAGCAGCGCTGCGGCTGCCGTGGAGCGCCGGAGGAAGCGCATCGCCGCGCCGCGGAGGGGTTGCTCAGCGAGGACCAGCGCGGGGCGATGCGCCGCAGAGCGTGGCAGCCAGGGGGTCGAAACGGTGGAATTGTTCATGTGAGCGGCACTCGTGCCGGCGTCCTGACGGGCTTCCCGGGGAACCGGTCGATCGGATCGCTCTCGTCGGATCGAGGTGTCCCGGAGGTCGACCGCCGGCTCCAGCCATGATCTACGCCGAACGAGCGCTCACTTCCCCCTCACCGGCTCGAACACCACGCCGCGCTGCCAGGTCTCCCTGTGGAGCGCCCTCTTCGGAGCGCTCTGGTCGGTGGGTGATGATAGCGCAATGCGATTGCTGGAGAGCTATCTGCCGCGAATCCTTCAACGACCACCGCTTGCCTCGCTTGGTACCGCCGCGGCACGGCAGTATCCTCGGGCAAACGCATGACCCTCCGACTTATCTTCTGCATCCTGCCCGTCCTTGCGCCGGTCGCATGGCTGACGAGCTGCGGCGATGGCGAGCGCCCCTCGACGCCCGGGTCGTCGACCTCGTCAGGCTCAGGCGGCGCGGACCCGGGCGGCGGCGGCGCGGTCGCGACGACCTCCGAGGCCACCGGCGCGGGGGGCGGCACGACGACCAGCGGCGCGACGATCGGCAGCACGACCGTCAGCAGCACGACCACCGGCGGCGGAGGGGCGGAGCCCGTCGCGCCGGGGATCGTCAAGCTCGGCGAGGGAAAGCTCGCGGAGTCGGGGCTCACCGTGGTGTCCTACGGCGGCTACCTGAACGGCGAGTCGTTCCAGCAGGACGCGATCGTGTCGTTCGGCGGCTTCCAGTACACCGCCTTCTGGAACACCAACCGCAACGTCGTCCTCGCGCGACGGCGGCTGCCGGCGAGCGCCGGCGGAGCGGCAGGCGCCTGGGAGAAGTTCGACTTCAAGGATTACCGGCTGAGCGCCGACGACGCCCACAACACGATCTCTCTCGGGATCGCGCCGGGCGACGGCACGCTGCACCTCGCGTTCGATCATCACGGCAGCAACCTGCACTACCGCCGCTCGGTCACGGGTCTCCTGACGGACCCGGAGGGCGCGGCCTGGGCCGCCTCGAGCTTCGGCGCCGTCTCGAGCGCGCTCGTCGGATCGACCCGCGTGTCCCTCGTGACGTACCCGCGGTTCGTCACCGAGCCCGGCGGGGGCAGGATGCTCCTGAGCGCCCGGATCGGCGAGAGCGGCAGCGGCGATGAGCACCTGTGGGAGTACGACGCCACGACGCACGCCTGGACCGCGCTCGGCGAGTACATCGAGGGCACCGACGCCAGCATGAACGCCTACCTGCACGGCCTGTCGTACACGCGCGGCGGCTCGCGCCTGCACGCGGCGTGGTGCTGGCGGGACACGCCCGACGCGACGACCAACCACGATCTCCTGTACGTCTACAGCGACGATCACGGGCGCACCTGGAAGAACAACGCAGGCGCCACGGTCGCGACGACCGGCGCTTCCTTCGTCACGCTGCGCACGGAGGGCCTGTCCGTGTGGCCCCTCGGCCAGAACCGAGGGCTCATCAACCAGGAACACATGACGGTCGACGCGAGCGGCCGCGTCCATGTGCTGCTCTCGCACCTCCCCGACGCCGAGGCCGACAATTCGAACTTCACGAACGCCCGGACGCGCAGCGAGTTCTTCCATTATCTCCGCGACACCGACGGGACGTGGTCGCGCCACGGCATCGGCCTGAGGGTGGTCCAGAACTTCCGGGGCAAGCTCGCGATCTCCTCCACCGAGAACGCCTATGCGATCCTCCCCGATCTCCGCATCGCCGGCGCCTCCCCGAGCGACGGTTACGCGACCTGGACGCTCCTCGACGCCGCCGACTCGGGCCGGTTCTTCTCCGATCCTCTGATCGACGCCGCCCGGCTCGAGACCTCGGACGAGCTCACCGTGTACTACCCACAGCGGAGCTCCGTGGACATCTGGGGCCTGGAGTACACGCTCCGCTGAGCCGCGCGAACGGCGCTCCTCGGTCTCCGAGCGCGCCCTTCACGGCCCCGTTCCCCAGCGCGAGCGCGCGGGCTCGCTCGCCGCGCCGTCCCCGTTGCCCGCCAGATCTCCCCTGATCGACGGATCTTCCGGTTGTTCCGCCGGGCGACGCGCGTGATGCCCGCGGGGCGCGCTCCGCGTCCGTATCGGACGAGCCGCGACCGGCGCTGAGCGGTCCAGTCAGAGCGGCAGTCCCTGCGCCATGGGGACGCGCGTCGCGCTCGCTCTCGCGCAGGCACGCTCGGTGCTCGCCCCGAGGCGCTGTCTCGCCGGTGGCGAGGGCGTGCACTGCCGCGAACGCCGCGGCGGCAAGGGACACTCGCGCAGCGAGCCCCGGCGCGCTCCGGCCAGGAGGAGCGTTACTCATGAACCCGGACGCGTTCGTCAAGCGCCGATTCGCATTCATCCTGGGAGGAATGGTCGCGGTCTCCGCGTATTTTCAGGCCTCCGGGGTATCTCAGCTCATCGCTCACCAGATCACGCGGGACGGCGAGGCCTCCGCCCCCCTCGTCATGGATCCGGTCGACGTGCCGCCCTCCGACGATCCCCCGCCGAGCGCTGCGCCGATCCTGGAGCGCAATCCGTTCGACTCGACGACAGGGCCGCTCGTACCCCCGCCGAGCGCCGCGCCCGCCGGCCCGGCGGACCTCTCGCAGCTCGACCCCTACCTCGCTCCACCCTGCGATACGGGCCGCGTCGTGCTGATCGCCATGTCCGAGGACCCCGAATGGTCGTTCGCCGCCGTCGAGAGCGACGGCGGACACACGGCGCTCGGGCGGCGAGGCGGAGAGATCGGCGGCCGCAAGGTCGAGGACATCGCCTGGGATCGGGTGTGGATGACCTCGACCTCGGGGGGCGCGCGCTGCCAGATGCAGCTCGGCAAGAAGGGCGGAGAGGGCGGCAAGAAGGAGCCCGAGCCGCAGGCGGCGGCGCCGGCTCCGCCCCGCGCGACGTACCGCCCGAGCAGCAGGAGCGATGTCCCGCCCGAGATCGCCTCGCGGATGCAGCGGGTGAGCGACACGGAGATCGACATCGACCGCTCGGCCGCCGAGAAGATCTTCGCGCAGCCCGAGCTCGTGACGCAGACCTCGGCGGCGGTGCCGGAGATGCGGGACAACAAGGTGATCGGGCTGAAGATGATGGTCAAACCTGGCTCGGTGCTCGAGTCGTTCGGGGTGCAGAGCGGCGATATCGTGCGGTCGGTCAACGGCATCGACCTGACCGACCCACAGAAGGCCATGCTGGCCTACTCGCGCATGCGCTCCGACAAGAGTCTTTCCGTCGTCGTCGAGCGCGACGGCCGCCCGACGCGGCTCAGGGTCAACATCCGCTGAGGCGATGAGGCAGGCCCGGCCGGTCGCCGCGCTCCGCGCGGGAGCGGGGCCGGGCGCCCCCTGGCCTTGTCGCACCCGCCGGCGGTGGTGGCCGGCGGTGGCCGGCGGTGGCGACCGGGCGGCCGACGCGGAGGCCTTCCGCCGGCGCATGGGCGACCCCTGCCGAACAATGTACGATCGCCGCTGTCTCTCCGGCTGGAGCGGCCGGCGGCGGCCGGCGCCGTCGCTCCGGAGCGGAGCGACAGAACAGATGCGGCGCTCACCCGTCAGACCGAGCACCCGCTCTGTCCGCGGGAGGGGAAGACCATGAACGAACTCGGAATCGTGTGGGTGAAGCGAGCGCTCCTCGGCGGCGCGCTCGCGCTGGGGCTCTCGGGGGCGGGGATCGCGTGCAGCACGAAGGAAGCCCCCGCGGTGTCGGAGGCGTCGTCGGAGGCGTCCCCGCCGTCGATGCCGCTGGGGAACGCCGCCGAGGCGAAGCGCGAGGCCGTGGCGTCGGCCGCTGAGCCCCTCCAGCTGACGCGTGCGCCCAGGCGCGACATGGCGGGCATGAAGGGGCGCGCAGGCGCCGGCGGCGTGGTGTCCCCCGCCCCGGCGGCCACCGCGGCGCCGGGCGAGGGCGCGGTCCGCGCCGCGGCGCCCGAGGCCGCGGGCCTCGACCCGAACGGCCGCTTCGCCACCACGTACCGCCCCGGCGGCGGCCACCTCGCCGCGTTCGAGTCCGCTGTCGCGCGCGGCATCGTCCCGCCCGACGGGCGCGAGCTCGTCAGCGACGTCGGCGCCCGCTACGCCCCCTCGATCGACGCCCCGAAGGGCTCGGCGCTCGCCCTGCGCACGGACCTCGAGCGCACGCGGGTCCCGCCCGGCGGCGGCCCGGTGCACGTGCGCGTCGCGCTCCGCTCGACGGCGCAGGCGCCCGCGGCGCGGCCGCACCTGTCGGTGCACCTCGTGCTCGACGTGAGCGGCTCCATGCAGGGCGAGCCCATGGCGCGGGCGCGCGACGCGGCGCGGGCGCTCGTCGACAAGCTCGACGCGAACGACGACTTCTCCCTCGTCACCTTCTCGAGCGGCGCCGACGTCAGGATCGCCGATGGACCCGTCGGGCCGCGGCGGGCGGCGATCAAGGCCACGATCGACGGCATCCGCGAGGGCGGCGGCACCAACATCGGCCAGGGCCTCGCGCTCGGCTACGCGCAGGCCGCCCGGCCGGGCATCCCTGAGGGCGCGGTGAAGGTCGTGCTGCTGCTCTCCGACGGGCGCGCGAACTCCGGGATCACGAGCTCGGAGCGGCTCTCGCGCCTCGCGCTCGACGCCTTCCAGGGCGGCGTCCAGACGAGCACGTTCGGGCTCGGCGCCGACTACGACGGCGCGCTGATGAGCGCCATCGCGAGCGACGGCGCGGGCGGGTACTACTACCTGCGCGATCCGGATCAGATCGCCCCGGCCCTCGCGACGGAGCTCGACAGGCGGCTCGATCCGGTCGCGACGGCGGTCGAGCTGCGGGTGCGGCTGAAGCCGGACGTGAAGCTGCTCCAGGTCTACGGGTCGCGCCGGCTGAACGACGTGGAGGCGGCGCGCGTGCGCACGATCGAGGTCGCGGCGGACGCGCAGTCCGCGCGGCGCGACGGCATCGAGCGGGACCGGCAGGACGACGCCGAGGGCGGGATGCGGTTCTTCATCCCGGCGTTCTCGCGCGACGACAGCCACGCGATGCTCTTCAAGCTGGGCCTGCCGGCGGGCGCGGACACGCGGGCCATCGCGGCGATCGAGCTCAAGTACAAGGACCGCGTCGCCAAGAAGAACGTCGTGGACGAGGCGCCGCTCCGGGTCGCGTACGCGACCGGCGACGCGGACAGCGCGGCGAGCGTCGACCCGTCGGTCGCCCGCACGATCCAGGGCTTCGCCGCCGGCGAGACGCTGGCCGAGGCCGCCCGCCAGATCGCGCTCGGCGATCGCGCCCGCGCCGCCGCGCTGCTCTCCGAGCGGGAGGGGATCCTGCATGCCGCGGCCGAGGCGCTCGGGGAGCCGCTCTTCCTGAAGGACGCGGCCCGCCTCGCGCGCCTCCGCGGCCACGCGGGGGCCGCGGGCGGCCTGGGGGATCCGCTCGTCCTGGCGATGCTGCTCGAGACGGCCTCGCGGACGCACCTTCACTGAGGGCGGGGCTCGGGGCACGATGGCGCAGGGGCGATCCACCGGCGGAGCCGAGGGGCGGACATGACCCAGACATTCACACTCCGGCGCGATGTGGCGGCGCAGCACGTCGACGTCGCGCCGGGCGGCGAGATCGTCCTCCGCGGCAAGCTGGTCTGCTCGACCGACGCCTCGGTCATCGACGCGGCGACGACGACCTGGCCCGCGGGCGCGCCGGGCGGCGCGTCGGTCGACAGCGGCGGGCTCGTCGACCTCGAGCAGGGCGGCTTTCACATGACGAGCCGCGACCCCGCGACCCACGAGGTCCACGCCATCGCGACCGGGGATCCGGCCCCCGCGTGCGCGCTCGCGGGCGTGGAAGCCCCGTGCCTCCCGCTCCGGCTCCTGCCGCTCGCGCGCTCGCGGCTAAAGACGGCGCAGGAGCTGGGCAGCTGCCTTCACGGGGGCATCACGGTCGAGGTGCCGGACGCCGTGCTCCCGCCCGTCGCGCCCGCGGCCGTTCCTTACGTGCAGGGCGCGGCCGTGCTGCTCGGCGCCTCCGTGCTCGCGTCGATCGGGTGGGTCCTGCAGCGCCGGCGCGCCCGATCGCCGCGCGGCCGCCTGCTCGATCTTGCGAAGCGCACCCGGGCCAAGCTGGGGGCCGCTGACCCGGTCGTGGCCGCGCCGCTCGTGCCGGCCGTGGAGGCCGCGCTGGGCGCGCTGAAGCGGCGGCGTGTGGACGCCGCCTCGACGGAGGGCCAGCGGGTCGCGGAGGTGCTGCGGCGGGTGGAGCTGCGCCTCGACGCGTCGGCCGTGGAGGCGCGCGCCGACAGGGAGCAGCAGGCGGCCGACGAGCTCGTCCGCGAGATCGAGAGCGCGCTCGAGGCGGTCGACGAGGTGGACGGCGCGCGGCGCGGGGGGGCCTGAGGTCGACCAGCCCCCGCCGGAGGTCTGCGCGACGCGGCTGTCGCGCGGCGTCCATCTCGCCTCCCTCCGCGCGATGTACCGGCCGCTCGCCGCCTCCGGCGAGAGCGGCGAGCGGCGCGCCCAGCGTGCGCCGATGAAGCACGCCAAGCCGACGCTCACCGCCACGGCCCCCAACCCGATCTGGACGTGGGACATCCCCGAGCTGCGCGGGCCGCTGCCTGGGGTCTTCTACTGCCTGTACGTCGTCCTCGACCTGTTGAGTCGCATGACCGTTGGCTGGAGCCGGAACGCGCCTCTCTGCGCGATCCACGCATCGGATTCTGGTCCGGCCTGGCTCAATCCTGTTGGCATTTTCCGCCCCCTCTGTGTCAACGTCGGGTGAGAAATGCGAGCAAGGATACCGTGCAAAATGGCGTTGTGTCGCGGCCGATCCATGGCGTATAAATTCAGTCGAAGGACCACGTAATCTTCCATAGAGAGCATGGGTGTCCGGACGAGATATCGGACTCTGCGAATGACGCTACGTGATCCTGTGTGATCAGCTTCGAATGTCGTTGTCCCCCTGGTCTCAACGCGCGACAGAGAGTCCATGACAGGCGAGTCGCTTCGTGCGCATCTTCGGGAAACATTGGAAACACCTATGACAAAGTCAAAGCAGAATCAGTTCTCTCGTTGGTCCCTACTGGCGTTCGCGTCAGTCGCGCTGGCTGGCTGCGGCGATGATACCAATCCCACAGGGCCCTCGAGCAGCTCATCGTCTTCTAGCAGCTCTTCCTCCTCCAGCTCGTCTTCGAGCAGCTCCAGCTCATCGTCGAGCAGCTCCAGCTCGTCTTCGAGCAACTCCAGCTCATCGTCGAGCAGCGCCAGCTCGTCTTCGAGCAGCTCCAGCTCGTCTGGTGGCGATCTCGCATTGGTGGTCGCCATCAACTCCGGTGGTACTTCGAGCGCGACGGTCGACGGCGTGGAGTACCAGGCGGACAAATACGCTAGCGGTGGTACGGCCAACAGCACGCAAGACTCTGTTGTCGGTGGGCAGCTTTATCAAACAGAGCGGTATGGCTCATTCAAGTATGAAATTCCGGTCACCGCCAACGGCAACTACACCGTGAAGTTGCATTTCGCGGAGATCAATAAAACCAGCGCTGGAGCGCGCAGCTTTGACGTTGCGATCGAAGGTAACTCCGTTATCAGCGATCTGGATATCTATGCCGAAGTTGGCCATGACGTGGGCCACACGGAGACCTTCGCGGATGTCGCGGTGAATGACGGTAGCGTCACCATTGAGCTGATCAAGGGTGTAGATAACCCCACCATCGCAGGGTTTGCTATTTTCTCCAATGATGGAGAGCTGGATACAGCGGTCACGCCCCTCCCCGATTTCTCCAAGTACTCAGCCTACACTCAGAAATACACTGAGAAGACTGTGATCAATTCGAATCACGCGACGGGGCACGTCGGTGATTTCTTCTTCACTCACTGGAAGGATGGCGGCTCGACATCGATGACCGTGGACCCGAACGGCGAGTTCAGCGTGACCTGGCAGGGCGGCGGCTATAACTATGTCGGTGGTCCAGGGTGGCATTACGGAGATGAGAAGAGGGTGATCGGCTACCGCCTCAACAACGACAGCGGCGCGAGCTACATCGCTCTGTACGGCTGGGGGTACGACAAGAGCATGCCCACCTCGAACGCGGCACACCTGGTGGAGTATTACATCCTGCAGCGATGGAGCTATGATCCCAGCGCGGGTGCTACCCCTGGCAAGACCTTCACGAGCGATGGGGTCGAGTATTCCACGTACCGCTCGACGCGGAATCAGCAGCCCTCCATCAATGGTCGCTCCACTTTCTACCAGTACTGGAGCAAGCCCGCTCGGGCGCAGGCCCTCGGACAGGACCACAAGATCATCTTCGCCGATCACGTGAAGGCATGGTCCGACAACGGCTGGACTCTCCCGAACATGAACAACCTGGATGCGAGCGACGATCCCACCTATCAGGTCCTGGCCGTCGAGGTGTTCAACCCCGGTAGCAATGGAACTGCATCGGGTCGCGTCTGGAACGCGACGCCCTGATCCAAAGAAAATGTGGCGCTCCTGAACGTTTCGTGGGCGTACGGCGCGAACGCCCGCCGAATGCCTCGATGGCGCCGTGCTCGACGCCATCGAGGCTCTCCGCTTCGCTCCGACCCGCTTCGCGGGCGGCCTCCGCCCAGCCGCCGGCGCCGGCCGGCGGTGCCGAGCGATTCGCGCGCGTGCCCGTCGCGAGGCCGCGAAGCGTCGCTCAGCGGATCGGGCCGGCGACCCTCGGCGGCGAGGCGGGGGCCGCCTCCGCGGCGGGCTCGAGCGGCGCGCAGCCGTCGGCGGCGAAGGGGCCGATCGCCGGCTCGCCCTTGACGAACGCCGAGACGCGGCGCATCCGCTCGGCGAACGCCGCCTCGGTCTCGGCCCGCCGCGGGTCGGCCGCGAGCGGGACGGTCCCGAGGCCCTCGCTGCGCACCGGGCAGATCTCGGCGAGGGGCGGCGCGCCCCGCCGCAGGCGCAGGCGCGCGATCATCGCGAGCTCGACCGCGGGGCCGGTCCTCTTCACCTTCATGATGAAGTTGCCGAGGCTGTAGAAGATGGGCCGGCCGCGGCGGAGCTCGATGCCCTGGAGCACGTGCGGGTGGTGGCCGAGGAAGGCGTCGGCGCCCGCGTCGATGGCGGCGCCGGCGAGCGCGCGCGCCTGGGGCAGCGGGGTGTCCAGGTACTCGGTGCCGCCGTGGTAGCTCACGACGACAGCGTCCACGCCGGGCTGCTTGCGCGCGGCGCGCACCGCGGCGGCGAGCCCGTCCCGCTCCGCGGCGGCGACGAACTCCCGCGCCGGGTGCTGCCAGAGCGAGCCCTGGTTCCAGATGCCGGTCACGGCGAGCAGCGCCACGCGGAAGCCGCGGTGCTCGATGATGGCCGGCGCGTACGCCTGGAGCCGCGTCCGGCCGGCGCCCACGTAGGCGACGCCCGCGCGCTCCAGGTGGCCGAGCGTCTCGAGGAACGCGCCCTTGCCGTAGTCCCACATGTGGTTGTTCGCGAGCGACACAACGCCGATGCCGGCGCGCGCGAGCGCGTCCGCGCCGGCCGGCGGGCCCGTGAACACGAGCGGCTGGCGCGGGTGCTGGGTCTCGCCGCCCTGGTCGCTGAGCTGGTTCTCGAGGTTGACGAAGCGCACGTCGGCGGACGCGAACAGCGCCGCGACGGAGGCGAACGGATCGTACGCCGGATCGCGGAGCAGCTCCTGGCCGAGCGCCTTGCCGAGGCAGACGTCGCCGCCGGCGAGGAGCGTGATCGCGTCGGCCGGCGCGGCGGTGGCGTCTGCCGGCGCGGCGGTGGCCGCGGCGGCCGGTGCGGCGGTGGCGGCCGGCGCGGCGGTGGCGGCCGGCGCGGCGGTGGCGGCAGCCGGCGCGGCGCGGGCTCCCCGGGTCGCTTCCGCGACGTCGCGCGGCACGGCCGGCGCGACGGCGGGCGGAGGCGCGAGCCCGGCACCCACGTTGGCGGGCTGCTCACAGCCGATCTGCGCGGCGGCTGCGCACATCGCGAGGAAGAAAGGGGCAGGGCGCATCTCGAGCGGCGTCTCGGCGCGCATTATCCACGGGCCCGCGGCCGCGCCCAAGTATCCGGTGGTACGCCCGCCGACGTTCGTGCCACCATCGCCGCGCGTTGAGCAGGCCCAGAAGAGCCGCGGCGTCGATCGGCGGCCGCGCTCTCTCGATGGACGTCCGGCCCGCTCCAGCGCGATCTACTCGGGATTGGACGCGCGCTCGTGCGCGGGTTGCTTGGAAGGCCTTATCTCCATGGTGAATCGAAGACGTGAGACTCCCTCGGGCTCGACGCTGGTCTCCTCGCGCGGCGCGACGCCGGCGAGCACGCGCATCGTGCCGGGCCCCGCGGCGCGCGACGAGGCGCGCGACGAGGAGCGCAAGGACGGCTGGGGCTTCGCCGACACCCGGTTCGTCGTCAAGCCGAGCGGCAGCGTCGTGCTGACCGGCACGCGGTACAGCATCAGCAACGTCGAGCTGCCGTCGCTGCTCCCGTGGATGTCGGCCACGCTCGCCGCGCCGCTCTCCTACGAGAACCGCAACGAGCCGCACTACCCGCCCAAGATCCCCGACGCCAGGGTCGCGAGCGAGCTCGTCGCCGCGCTCCGCGGCTTCCTTTCGGACGATCAGATCTCGCAGGACCCGCTCGTGCGCCTCCGGCGCGGCCACGGCCACACCGGCGCCGAGATCTGGGCGATCCGCTACGAGCGCCTCGAGCGCGTCCCGGATCTCGTCGTGTTCCCCGCGTCGCACGACGACGTCGTGCGCCTCACCGAGGTCGCCAAGCAACACGGCGCGTGCCTCGTCCCGTTCGGCGGCGGCACCAACGTCACGGACGCCCTGCGCCTGTCGATCCACGAGGAGCGGACGGTGATCGCCGTCGACATGCGGCGCATGAACAGGATCCTCTGGCTCGATCCCGTGAACCGCATGGCCTGCATCGAGGCGGGCGCGACCGGGCGGCACATCGTCGCGGAGCTCGAGAAGCACGGGCTCACCATGGGGCACGAGCCCGACAGCCTCGAGTTCTCGACGCTCGGGGGGTGGATCGCGACGAACGCGAGCGGGATGAAGAAGAACCGGTATGGCAACATCGAGGATCTCGTCCTCGACATGCAGGTCGTGACCGCGCGCGGCGTGGTCGAGCGGCCGCACGTGGCCCCGCGCGAGAGCGTCGGCGCCAACCCGAAGAACTGCATGTTCGGCAGCGAGGGCAACTATGGAATCGTCACCAGCGCTGTCGTCAAGCTGTTCCCCCTGCCCGAGGTCCAGCGCTACGGCAGCGTCATCTTCCCCGACCTCGGGCGCGGGCTCGCTTTCCTCTACGACCTGCAGGCCGCCGGCGCGCTGCCCGCGAGCGTGCGTGTCATGGACAACACGCAGTTCCATTTCGGTCAGGCGCTCAAGCCGAAGAAGTCCGGGCTGCTCGCCCGGGTGAAGAGCCAGGCGGAGAAGCTCGTGGTGACCCGGATCAAGGGCTTCGATCCGCACCAGCTCGCCGTCGCCACCCTCGTGTTCGAGGGGACGAAGGAGGAGGTCGACTTCCAGGAGAAGACGCTCTACCGCATCGCGGCGCAGCACGGAGGGATGAAGGCGGGCGCGGCGAACGGCGAGCGCGGCTATCAGCTCACCTTCGGCATCGCGTACATCCGCGATCTCACGTTCGAGCACTGGGCGATCGCGGAGAGCTTCGAGACGAGCGTCCCGTGGAGCCGGGCGCTCGAGCTCTACGACCGGGTGCGCCAGCGCATCCTGCGCGAGCACGAGCAGCGGCGCCTGCCGGGCAAGCCGTTCTTCACGGGGCGTATCACCCAGGTCTACCCCACGGGGGTCTGCATCTATTTCTATCTCGGCTTCTACGCCAAGGGCGTCGACGACCCCGTGCGCCATTACGCCGAGATGGAGCACGCCGCGCGAGAGGAGATCCTCGCCGCCGGAGGGTCGCTGTCTCACCACCACGGGATCGGCAAGATCCGGCAGGATTTCGTGAAGGACATCTACTCGGACGGCGCGCGCGCCTTCATGCAGCAGGTGAAGCAGGCCGTCGATCCGGACAACCTGTTCGGCGCGGCGAACCACGGCGTGCTCGGCGAGGTCGCGCTCTCGAGCGCGGAAGAGCAGGGGCGAGCGCCCTCGCCTTGACCCTGGGCGGCGCGGCCGCCGGCGGGGCGCGGCGCTGCTGCCCCGGTGCCAAATTGGTTGCGCATCGCAACCATCCGTGGTCTCCTCGACGGGTGACCACGAGAGAGCTCCGCTCGGAGGTCCGCGCCTTCGTGCGCGGTTTCGGTCTCCTGGACGAGGAGCGCACGCCGTGCGGCGTCCGGGTGGCGCCGCGCGAGGCCCACGCCCTGACGGTCCTGGCGGACGCCGAGCGGGCGGGAGAGCAGCTCTCCCAGAGCGACCTGCGGCGGGCGCTCGGCATCGACAAGAGCAATGTCACCCGGCTGATACAGCGCCTTCGCGAGGATGGCCGGGTGGAGCAGGACGTCAGCGAGGAAGACGGGCGGGTCCGCCGCCTGCGGCTCACCTCGACCGGGCGCCGCATGGCGGGGCGACTCGAGGGGCAAAGCCTGCTGCGGTTCCAGTCGATCGTGGACGCCATCCCCTGCGAGGAGCGCGCCGCCGTGGTGCGCGCGCTGCACGTCCTGAATCGCGCGCTCTCGCGCGTGACCCGCGCGACAGAGGAGCAACCCCATGCGAGCGATGCGAGCGACTCTCCCTAGCGTTCTTCTCGGGCTCCTCGGAGCTCTCCTGATGTCCCCGATCGCCTCCTGCACGCCTTCCAGCGAGACCGCAGCGGGTTCCAGCGAGACCGCCGCGGGACCCGCGCCGGGCGCGCCGGCGGCGGTGCAGGTCCGCTCGTTCGGCGCGCTGCGCGCCATCATGCACGAGGGGCAGACGGGGCCCGCCGTGCGCATCGGTGATGTGGTGCCGGGCCCGCGCGCGTTCGGGATCGGGGCGCTCAGCGCGCTGCGCGGGGAGGTGACGGTCGTCGACGACGCGATCTGGACCTCCTATGCGCGCGACGACGGGACCCTCGACGTGCGCCCCGCCGGGGCGGACGAGGAGGCGACGCTCTTCGTCGTGGCGAACGTCGCGCGCTGGCAGGAGGCGACGCTCGACGCCGACGTGCCTGACGGGCAGATCGACGCGCGCATCGAGGCCTTGCTGCGGGAGCGCGGGCTCGACACGGAGGGCGCTGTCCCGGTCCAGGTGCGCGGCGGCTTCCGCGATCTCCGCTGGCACGTCATCGACGGGAGAAAGCTCGCCCCCGGCGGCGGTCACGCGGACCATGTGCGGGCGTCGGTGAACGGAGCGCTCCCCGCCGCCGAGGGGGTGCTGGTGGGCTTCTTCTCGAAGCGCCACCACGGCGTCTTCACGCACATGGGGTCGAACACGCACTTTCACGTCGTCCTGCCGGAGCGACCGCTGATGGGCCACGTGGACGGCGTGACGCTCGCCCGCGGCGCGCGGGTCCTCCTGCCGGCTCCTTGAGGCTTGGCACGAGCGCACCGGCGGCGGCGCTCGGCGCGCGCCGCGGCGCATGTTCCGGGCAGGGGTGGTATGCAGGACGGCGGTGCAGCTCATGACGGCGCCCTCGGAGGACGGCGGCGGGGCGGGCCGCGTGGCCGGCCTCGCGGGCGTCGTGCTGTGCGGCGGACAGAGCCGCCGGATGGGGCGCCCCAAGGCATGGCTGCCGTTCGAGGGCGAGGCGCTGCTCCAGCGGGTGGTGCGGCGCCTCGGCGAGGCGGCCTCGCCGCTCGTGGTGGTCGCGGCGCCGGGGCAGGAGCTGCCGCCGCTGCCGGAGGGGGTGCTGCTCGTGCGCGATCCGGTGGAGGGCCGCGGGCCGCTTCAGGGCATCGCGGCCGGGCTCGATGCGATCGCGCCGCTCGCCGAGCGGGCCTACGTCGCCTCGACCGACGCGCCCTTCCTGCACCCCGCCTTCGTGCGGCGCCTCGCGGATCTCCAGGCGGGCGGCCACGCCATCGCGGTGCCGCGGGCAGAGGGGCACCATCACCCGCTCGCCGCGGTGTACGCGTGCTCCGTGCGCGGCGAGGTGGCGGCCTTGCTCGCCGAGGGCAGGCTGCGGCTCTCCACCCTGTTCGAGCGGGCGCGCACCCTCGTCGCGGAGCCGGAGCTCCTGCTCGCGGATCCGCGGCTCCGCGCCGCGGATCCGGCGCTGCGATCGCTGCGCAACCTGAACACGCCCGAGGACTACGCGGCGGCGCTGCGCGAGCTCGACTGACCCGGCCTAGTCGCCGCGCGGCGCCGGCGCGCTCGTCGCCGCCGCGCCCCCGGGCTCGCCCCTCGTGATGAGGATCCGCTGCTCTCCGTGCCTGGGCAGGATCACGCGATCCGGCCCCAGGCCGCGCGCGGCCATGACGCGCCGGAGCTCGCGGGGCGCCTCTCCGAACGTATCGGTGCTGTTGATGAACGTGTCGAAATGGATAGCCATCATCCGCCGCGCCCCGAGGTCGAGGAAGGCCTGCACCGCCTCCGCCGGATCGACGTGCTTGCTCTCCATGAACTCGCGCGGCCCCACCGGCGCGATCGGCAAGAGGGCCAGATCGATCGAGGGGAATCGCCCGCGCGTCTTCACGAAGCCATCGCGGTCGTAGGCTGTGTCGCCGCCGAAGTAGACCGTGATTCCATGGTACTCGACGACATACCCCGTGAAGCTCTCCGCCATCCAGTCCCGGTCCAGCCCGTAGCGATAGCCGGAGTGCAGCACCGGGACGGCCGTGATCTTGAGATCTCCCTGCCGCCATGTCGTCCAGGTCGGGACCTCGAACGAGGCGAAGCGATGGTTGGGCACGTAGACGAGCCCGCCCCGAGGCACGAGCAGCGCGCGGACCTTCGGCTCGATCAGGGACAGCGACCCGAGCGAGAGGTGGTCGAGGTGCATGTGCGAGATCAGCACGGCGTCGATGGGCGGCAGGTCCTCCGGGGCGAGCCCCGGCTCGACGAGCCGCTTCACCATGAGGCCCACCGTCGACGTGAAGACGGGGTCGGTCAGGATCCATCGGTCGTCGATCTGCACGAGCACGGTCGCGTGCCCGACCCAGAGCGCGGCGAGCCTCGCCTCGGGGCGGTACGGCGCGCGCACCTTGTCCGGCACGGGCAGCGGGCTCGCGAACAGCCTCGCCACGTTGCTCTCCAGGATGCGCGCGGGCACGCCGCACGACAGGCCCGCGAGCGCGAGGAGCGCCGCGGCGGACAGGCGAGCTTGCGACGAGGAGGAGCGCGTGGCCATGCGCGGCGTCAGAAGTAGCGGATGCTGAGCGTGATCGTGGTCGATCGCAAGGCGGCCGTCGGCGTCGCCGCCACCTGCGCGCCCAGGGCGCCGAACAGGGTGTAGACCCCCGCCTCGTACGAGGCCGCCACCTGCCCTCGAGCAAAGAGCGCGGACCCGCCGAGCGAGCAGGACAGGTAGTCGCCGCTGTCGAGGAGCGGGAAATAGGCGCGGACCCCGCCCCGGATCACCCAGCGATCGGCGAACGCGCCCGGACGGGCGACGTACCCGGGCGAGCCGAAGAGCTCGATCGAGCCGGCGTGACGCGTGAGCGGCTCCGCGATGAAGGCGCGCCACGGCGAGAGCTTGCGGTTGATGCCGAACGAGTAGAGCAGCGGCGTCACCTGCCAGCGGAACCCGAAGCGCGCCCCGCCCGGTTCGAGCCACAGCTCGGGGCTCGGCACGAGCTGGACGAGGAGCCACGCCAGCGTGGGGCGGATGTCGGGCTCCGTGGCGGCGGTCGCCGGCGCCGCCTGCCGCGGCGCCTCGGGCGATGCGCCCACGGCGAGCGGCGACGCGCCCACGGCGAGCGGCGATGCGCCCGCGGCGAGCGGCCAGAGCAGCCAGCCGACCACGGCGGCGCAAGCGGCCAGCGCACGAGCGCGGCGTCGCGCGAGGGAGCGCGCTCCGGGCATGCCGCGGCTACGGCGCGTCGCCGTACACCCTGCCGAGCTGCTTGTAGAGGAACCGCGCCGCGTGCTCTCCATAGGGCGTCTGCGCCGCGTACACGTCCGGCGAGGCGATCGGCGCGTGCGCCGCCAGCGCGCCTGGCCGCCCGAGCCGGGCGAGATCTTCGCTGAGCGCCTCCATCGAGGGATATCGGTTCTCCGGCCGCTTGCGCAGGCACTTCGCGATCACCGCCTCGAGCGCCCGCGACGCCGGGCTCTCACCCAGGTTGAGCGGCGGGGGCGGCGTGACGAGCTGGTTGGCCAGCACCACGGCCTCGTCCATGGCGGGCGCCAGGGCAGGGGAGGAGGCCCGCGCGACGCTGAAGGGGAGGCGGCCGGTGAACATCCGGTACATGAGCATGCCGAAGCCGTAGACGTCCGTGCGCCCGTCGGGAGGGTCGCTGACGGTCTGCTCCGGCGCCATGTACTCCAGGGTGCCGACGGTCACCCCGGCCTGCGTGAGCCCCGAGTGCTCGTACAGCTTCGCGAACCCGAAATCGACGACCTTGGCCGCCCAGGCGTCGCCCTTCTCCCCCACGAGGAACACGTTGGCGGGCTTCACGTCGCGGTGGACGATCCCCGCGCGGTGGGCCGCGCCGAGCCCGGCCGCGGCCTGCAGGAGAAAGGGGACGCCCGCCTCCGGGGACAGCCGCTTCTCGCGCAGGAGCAGCGAGCTCAGCGACTCGCCGAAGAGGAACTCCAGCACGAGGTAAGGCGACCCTTCATGGAGGCCGATGTCGAGGACCTCGACGATGTTCGGGTGAACGACCGTGGCCGCGGCCTTGGCCTCCAGGAGGAACCGCGCCTTCACCTTGGGCTCGCGGCGGAACCTCGTTTCCAGGAGCTTCAGCGCGACGGGCGCGCCGCTCTTCGTGTCCTCCGCCAGGAACACCTGCGCCATGGCGCCGCTGCCGATCAGGCCCCGCACCCGGTACCGCTCGGCGACGATCGCGCCCACGTGCTCGGTGGGCTGGGACCGGAGCCGCCGGATGTCGTGGCTCGCGACCAGCTTCTCTCCGTCGTGCGGGCAGAAGCGGTGGTCATCCGCGTACCGCCGGTGGCAACGAGGGCACAACATGAGGTCCCGTCCTCGGGGATAGCGCTTCCGCCGCCCTTTTTGCAAGACCCGACGTGCGCGGCGGCCGCGCGAAGGGCGTGCGGCGACGGATCTCCCGAGCTCGGCATCGCGCTCGTCCGGCGGTGCTCCCCGGCACCTATCTGCCACCCATCGGCCGCGATAGGCCGCACCGCTCGGGCCGCGTCCCTCCTCGCCCGCATTGCTGACACCACCAGCTCGTTTTGCCCGGCTGCTCGGATGTCTTCGGCGCCCTCGGCTTCACGGAGGTCCCCGCGAGCTTTTCCGCCGCTTGCGGCGCCTTCTCGACAGGCTTGCGCGCCGTCGAGAGCTCCGCTCGCAGCACCCGCACCTCCAGCGCGAACGAGTCCCGCTCGGCGCTCGCCTGCCGGGCCTCCTCCAGCGCAGCCTGGCGCTCCGTTTCTGCGACAGCCTTCGCCGACTCCAGGGCGGCGTGCGCCGCGTGCTGCGCCTGCCGCGCCGCTGCGGCCTCGCGCAGCGCGGCCGCGGCGTCGCGCTGGGCCGCGTCTTGCGCCTGCCGCGCCGCTGCAGCCTCGCGCTGCGCTGCGTCCCGTGCATGGCGAGCGGCCTCCGCGCCGCTGCGCATGGCCTCGGCCTCGCGCTCCCGCGCCGACGCGGCATGGGCCGCCTCTCCTTCCGCGGTGAGCGCGCGCCGCGTGTCCTCGAGAGCCCGCCGTAGCTGCCGTCGCCCCCGCTCGGCGACGATCGCCGCCACGAGCGTGAGGGCGAGCGGGACGGAGTGCCGCGCGGCGGCGGGCGGGTGCGACATGGCCGAGTCGTGCACGGGTGCCTCGGCAGACTGCCCGGCGAACACTGCGCTTTGTGACCTCTACGCGTGGGCGGGTAGTCAATGTCTGACGAGCTGCAACGCGGACACGGATTGCATCGCTGGCGCCTTCTGCACGGGAAACATCATGATTCCCGGAACATGCCAGGCGCACACCGTGCTGTTGCTCGGCGGCGCGGACGACATCCTCGGAGCCCACTTCCATCCCGGCGAGGGTTTGCTGGCAATGCCTGGCAACCTTTCGGGTACGTCGAGGACACGACCAGGTCAGAATTGGCACCTGATATCGCGGCACCACCGTCGGACCGCCCGGCGATGGTCTACACGCATGGCATCAGGGTGAACGGGTCGGACGTCCTGGAAATCCGGGCGAGGGAAAGGAACGCCGAGAATGCATGGGTGCTTGAGCCTGTGCTCAGCACGAACGTTTCAGGGGGCACGCCGTCCTCGACCGTGCCGTCCTCGATCATCGCCTTCCGCGGCGGGAGCGGGGCCGATCTGCTGGGTGGTCCTCGTTGACTCGGCAGGGGGAATGTACTGGAGGAGGCGGACGGGAACGACGACGTTGAGCCCGTTGCTGCGAATCGGAACGCTTACGACGAGTCATCAGGTCGCGCTCGCCGCTCTCGACGGGGGGCTTGTCGTGATGGCCTACCGATCGAGCTCCAGCGGGTCAGCGGGAACGTTGTATACTAGGTTCTTCAACCCGAGCGGCAGTGGCAGCTGGTCGACGGCGACGCAGCCCGTCAGCGGCATCCGCATCGTGGGCTCTCCGGCGCTGGCCCGCGGCGTGGGCGCCGGCACCTCGGCAGCGGCCTCCGTGGAGCTCGCCTACGTGCTCGACTCGACCGGCGGTGGTTCTGGCACATCCGGTGCCATTCGTCACACGCGGTGCACCGCAATGACCTCCGGCGCCTGCAGCAGCTGGACCCCCATGCTCTACGTCGAATGAAGACGCACTGACCGATGGCGTCGCTCGGGCGCTCACGACGCGGCGACGCATTTTCCGAAATCACCCGCCCCGCCCGCCCGGAACTCCTTAACAGAGACACCCCGCAGCGCGGCCCCTTCCGCGCCCGGGGGGGAGGTGTTGCCATGACCGCACCCAGGATTCCGCCGACCTTGCCCGCCGCGCAGCGCGCCCCCAGCCCCGTGCTACCTTCCGGGCCGATGCCGCCGTCTCTCCGCGTGATCCGCTGCTCCGAGGTCGTCCCGGATCTCGAGCGCTGGGTGCTGACGGAGGAGACGGTGCCCGAGTCCAGCCCCCACGATCTGTTGAGCGAGCGCATCCGCGGCTTGTTGCTCGGCTGGGCAGCCCGTGCCGCGCGCACCGTGAAGATAGGCCGCAACCTCGCCGTCCGCTGGGACCGCCAGCTCCCGCAGCTCGGGGTCGACCCGGACGTCTACGTCGTCGAGCCGCCGCCCCCGGAGGGGGACGCGGTGCGCAGCCTGAGGCTCTGGAAGAAGGGCCATGTCGCGCCGCGGCTCGCCGTGGAGATCGTCAGCGCGCAGCACCCGACGAAGGACTACGTCATTGCGCCGCAGAAGTATGCGGCTTGCGGGGTCGAGGAGCTGTGGATCCTCGACCCGTTCCACGAGGGCCCGCGCGCCCACGGCGGCCTGTTCCGCATCCAGATCTGGCGCCGCGTGGACGACGCTGTGCTCGCGCAGGTGCATGCCGGCGAGGGGCCCGCATGGTCGGAGCTCGTCCGGGGCTGGCTTCACGCCGCGCGGACGCCGGCCGGCGCGTCGTTCGACCTCAGCACCGACGAGGCCGGCGCGGAGCGCTGGTTGACCCCGGAAGAGGCGGAGCGCTCCGCCAAGGAAGCTGCCCGCCGGGAGGCCGCGCGCGCCCAGCGCAAGGCCGAAGCCGCGCAGCGCAAGGCCGAAGCCGCGCAGCGGGACGCCGAGGCCGAGCGCACGGCCCGCGAGGCCGCCGAGCGGCGCATCCGGGAGCTCGAGGCGCTGCTCGCCCGCGCTCGGTAGCGCTGCGCCCTCACCCTGTCTCCGTCCGGCCGTCACGAGCTGCGCCAGCACGACGCGTGCGACGACCGCCTCGGCCCCCCACCTGCGCTCTCGAGCTCAGCCCTCCGGCTTCCCCTCGGCCGAAAGCTCTATCTCCGAAAGCCTCCCCACGAGCGGATCCTCGCTCCCGAGCTGCTGAAACGCCCCCGGATCGCTCTTCTCGAGCGCCGCAAGGAGCTGCGCCAGCCCGCGCTGCGACCCGTAGTAGTTCGACATCTCGTGATCCTCGTCCGTGATGCAGGCGCGCACCGCGCTCCGCGAGACCTCCGGGAGCCGCAGCGCCTTGAGCGCCATCGACCACAGGCCGTCGATGCGGTTCTGGTCCGCCGGGAACTCCAAGAGGCCAGCCATGGTGAGCAGCATGGCGCAGCGCTGCCCCCTCGGCGTGGACAGCTCCCCTTCGCCCGCGAGGTGGCCGAGATCGAAGGCGCGGCGCATGGCGTCGGCCGCGCAGAGCAGGCGCTTCAGCTCCTTTGCCGCGTGGCTCAGGTGGCTGTGGAACATGACCTCGACCGAGAGGCCGCCGAGCGCCTCCTCGCTCTGCTGAAAGCGGGTGATGACCGGGAGCCGCCCGAGATCCTGCTGCACGGCGCCGCCCGCGGGCACGTCGTGGGGCGGCTCGCGGTGGCTGAAGAAGCCCCCCGACTGGAAGGCATAGTAGAGCTCGCTCTGGCCCGCGAGCCCCGCCCAGATGTCCGAGTACTGCGCGACGCGATTGAGGCTGCCCGCCGCCCAGTTGAGGCCCGCCGCGCCGTCGCCGCCGATCTGCGACGCGCTCACCCCCGGGTCGCGCGGCGTCATCGAGGCCTCGATGTCCTCGGCGATGTCCGCGAGCTGGAAGTCGAGGAATCCGTCGTAGTAGTCCGCGCGCCCGTCCCGGTTCACGTCGGAGTAGCGGGCGACGACGAGCGGGTGTGAGGGCCCGACGAACTGCGAGAACCCGGCGATCTGCGCCTGCGGGTGGGGCCACTGTGCCTTCCGGAGGCGCGCGTCGAGCTCCGCGTGCGACGCGCGCTTGCTCATCCCGCGCAGCGCGGCGACGAAGCAGTCGACCCCCTCGGACGAGGTGACCACCCCGTCCGGTCCGGTCCTGAAGTACGTCGAGTCCCACGAAGAGTAGATGTCGGCGTCCGGGAACATCTGGGAGACGGCAAAGCGCGTGGTGAGCCCCGCGCACTGCGAGTTCATCATCAGCTTGTACCCTTCCTGTTTCACCTGCACCGCGGCCGCGCGGAGGTCGAAGGCGCCGAGCTGGGCGTGCCGGTTGATGTGCACCCCGATGAAGAACGCCATCCCCATCTCCAGGTTCTCGTCGCGCGGGGTCGCGGCGCGGGCGAAGACGCGGATGGGCTCGCCGGCGGGCGTCTTGAAGGGGGCCTCGAAGGCGCGGTAAGGGCTCGAGGCGTTCGGCGACGGGGGCGCCTCGGGCGGGAGGGCGATCTCCTTGAAGCCGTGGGTCGACACGAGGATGTTGCACTCGCCCTCGTGGAACTCCGAGGCGCCGCACATCGCGAGGTTCCACGGTCCCGTGAGCTCGTCGTACGGCGGCGCCTCGCGGAGCAGCCCGCGGACGAGCCCCCGCGCTCGCTCCTGCTGGGCCGCCGTGAGCCCCGGGGCGCGCAGCTGGAGCAGGTGGATCGCGTGCGCGCGCAGCGCCGGCCGGGCGGTCTCGTCGCCCGCCTCCCTCTCGATGAGCGCGAGGATCTCCTCGGCGGCGCGCTCCGCGACCGGCGCGAAGCCGCGGTCGTCCAGCGACGTCGCGATGAGGTGCGCGAGGATGGTCGTCGCCGCCGAGCGCAGGGTCGCGGCGGCGGTCGGATCGCGCCTCGCCTTCTCGCCGCCCACGGTCGCGATCTCGAGCGCCGCGCGCGCCTGATCCAGCAGCGCCGCGCCCCGGCGCGCCGAGAGCCGCTCCTTGCGCGCCGGCTCCTCCGGGTGGAACGCGCTCGGCGGGAAGAGCTGCGTGAGCGTGCTCGTCCGGCGCGACGAGATCCACCGGGCCGCGGTGACGAGGGCATCGCGGGCGGCGGGCCCGTCGGGGCCGAGGGTCGGGCTCGCGCTGAACACCCCGGCGGGCAGGAGCCAGAGCGGCGCGGCGCCCTCGCGCCCCGCGTTCAGGTCGATCGGCGCCGCCTGCGACGCCACGCCCGGATCCGGCACGACCTCGACGCTGGAGACGGCGACGGCGCGCAGCCGTCGACGCACGGGCGAGCGGCCGGGAAACACGATGAGCACCGCCTTGCCCTCGCGCTCCCGGAGCGCCGCAAGGCTGTCCCCGGGGACCGGCGCCGAGAGCGAGATGGCATGATCGCTGTCGCTCATCGCGACCGCGAGCAGGTGAATGCCTGGCGCGGATTTTCGCTCTTCGAAGGCGGACGACGCGGCTGGCCCGACGGCATCCACGGTGCCAGGCAGGTCGACGAACCCTCGGGGCGAACGGATCCGGACGATGACATCGCTGGGCATGACGCTCTCCTGAGGTGGGGGAGCGTCGCCGCGTTCAAGATCCAGGCGCAACAGGAATCCGATCCGGCAGAACGCTGGCGTATCGCATCACAACCGGATCTTGGCGAGCTCGACACTGGCTCGTTCAGGCAGCTCCCTCAATGGCTCTCCGGCAGATCCGGAGTCGACCAGATCACTGCTCGTTCGATGGCGCGCGCTTCGATGGCGCGATGACGGGGTGGCGGGGCGACTCTTGCGCTGACGAGGCGGAGCAGCGAAGCAGGGAGAAGCCTGCTCCGGCGGCGATGAGCACGCCGGCGGCGACGAGCTTGATCCCTGCGCGCTTCGCGCGGCGTGTCCCTGCCGGCGAGGCGACCGCCCCCTCTCCGGCGAGCGCGGCGGTGGCGCCGGCCGTCGCCGGCGAGCAGAGCGCCGCGGCGCCGGGCGGCGCCTCCAGGGAGGCCGCTCCGGCGCCGCGCGCGCGGGGCCGGTTGCTCGAGGGGGGCGCTGGCAGGAGGCTGCCTGCGCGCAGCGTCGCGGTCGACGCGTCCCCGTCCAGATCGGCGGTGCTGGCCGGGAACGCGTCGCTGATGCGGGCGTCGGGCGCGAGCGAGCCGCTCGCGCGGGCGCTGGGCACGAGCGGGTCGCTCGCGCGGGCGCTGGGCACGAGCGAGTCGCTCTCCGGAACCCTGGGCGCCGCCGGGGGGCCGAAGGGGCGGAGGGCGGCGGCCGCGTAGCGCTCGAGGAGCGCGCCTACCTCGCGGAGATCGGCCGGGCGCTGCGCGCGGTCCGGGCTGAGCATGCGATCGATCATGGCTGCGACGTCGGCGGGCAGCGTCGGCGCGCTCTCGCCGATCGGCTGGATGGAGCCGGTCAGGATGCGCTTCATCACCTTGCCCATGTTCTCGGCCTCGGTGGGCCGCACCGAGGTGAGGCACTCGTAGAGGATGACGCCGAGCGACCAGATGTCGGCGCGGTGATCCACGTCGTGCTCGCCGAGGATCTGCTCGGGCGACATGTAGTACGGGGTCCCGAGCATCTCGCCGCTCCCGGTGCGACCCCAGGACCAGCTGGTCTCGCCGGGCGCCGCGGTGACCTTGGCGATGCCGAAGTCGAGCACCCTGACGCGGGCGTCGTGCTGCGCGGCCTCCGGCGCGTCCGCGGAGCCGCGCGCCGCCGCGCCGCTCGGGTGCTCCTCGGCGGCGTGAGCGGCTGTGCCGGGCGAGCCTCGTGGCGCGGCCGCGTCGGGCGTGAGCAGGAAGATGTTGTCGGGCTTGAGGTCGCGGTGGACGATCCCCAGCGCGTGCGCGGTGCCGACGGCCGAGATGACCGGCAGCAGGATGCGCGACAGCTCGGGGAGCGGGATCTGCGCCTCGCGCAGCAGCTTGTCGCGGAGCGACTCCCCCTCGAGCAGATCCATGACGAGGAACGGCGTCCCGTTGTCGAGCTCGAGCACGTCGTGGATGGATGGCACGTTCGGGTGATCGACAGCCGCCGCCGCGCGCGCTTCCCGGACGAGGCGCCGCCGGGTCGACGCGTCCTCCGCCGTGCCGGGGCGCAGCAGCTTCAGCGCCACACGTTCGCCGTCCGCGAGGTGGGTGGCGGCCCAGATGACCCCCATGCCTCCCTCGGCCAGCTGGCGATCGACCCGATAGCGACTCGCCACCAGGGCGCCTGGCATCAGCGGATTGCTCACGCGGAGATCAGGATACCACGCGCCGTCCTCCTGACCTTCTCCGCGCGCCTCAAACGCCCAAACACCGCTCCGGTCGGACAATTACGTGTTCGACGCAGCCCCGCGCACCCCGGCGCGCCATACGACATAGGTGCTCGTGTGTACGTCCCTGTCGCCGCAAAAGCGCGGTGATCTTTTCAACACGGATGTTCGGTTGCCCACCGCGACCCCGGGAGCCACATAACATCACCGGCCCCCTGTACGTCCCTGTTACCGCAGAAGCACCGATATCTTCTCGACATCGAACTTCACCGGTCATGAAACACACCATGCCAAGCCGCGTCACCACCGCTCCTTCATCCATCGTGGCGCGCCCCTCACCGAGCTCATCCCTGGTGAAGCCCCCTCGTCACCGACCTCATCCGCCCTGAAACGCTCCCGCCGAGCTCCTCCGCCCCGGAATGCGCCCCGCCGAGCTCATCCACCCTGGAACGCACCCCGCCGAGCTCATCCGCCCTGGAATGCGCCCCGCCGAGCGGCGCGCGCCCGCACAGGAGACGGGCCCAGATCGGCGTTTTCGGCGCGCAGGCGTGCTCCAGCACGCCGAGCACCGAAAACGTCGAGGTGGGCCCGTATCCGCAGCGGGCGCGTGCCGCTCAGACGGCGGGCCAGATGGATCCGGCGCGCCGGCGCTCGGTGTAGGCCTCGGCCGAGAGCGCGTAGCGCAGGAGCTCGTTCGACACCGGGTGTTGAAGGAGCAGGCGGGGCTCCTCGGTCGAGCGGGCCATGTCGCGATCGTACCGGCGGAGGTAGTCGATCGCGGCGAGCGCGTCGCCGCAGAGCAGGTAGCCGATGCGGTGCTCGCTCCGGCGCAGGCCGAGGACGAAGGCGCGCGCGTCGTACGACACAGCGACGGTCGACGCGAGCTCCTCGAGCATCTTGCGCTGGCGGCGCCCGATCGCCCGCTGCACGCCGGGGAGCATCTGCTGCGCGGCGTGCTCGCGCGGGGGCGAGATGGCGCCCGACCCGAAGCCGGGATCGATCGTGCGGATCGACGCCAGCAGCAGGCCGTCGGTCGCCTCGGCCGGGATCTCGTCGAGGAACGTGAAGCCGACCGCGATGCGGGCGAAGAGGCGGGCGAGCGCGAACGTCTGCTCGAGCTCCGGGAGCTCCATGAACGACGTCGGCGCGACGAGGGCAGGGGGATCACCCGGGAAGACGCGGGCGGCTCCTTGCCACGAGGGGACGAGGTAGAGCTCGAACGCCTCGACGCCGAGCGCGCGGCCCACCCGCTCGGCGAGATGCCGCGTCGGGTGGTTGTCGCGCGGGCTGATCCGCTCGCGCGAGCTGATGCCGAAGTTGCTCAGCTCGAAGCGGATCGCCTTCGCGGCGATCGGCGCGATCGCCAGCGCCACGTCGATCCACGGGCTCCGGGCCTCCGGGAGGAGCAGCCGGCCCATCTCGGGGCCCGCGAAGGCCCCGGCGTACGGCGCCTCCGACGGGACGCGCCGGCCCCTGAGCCGGGACATGCGGTCCAGCGACACCTCGCCGAGGCAGGCGCGGACCTCCTCCACGGTGATCCGCTCCTCCGCGCGCCCGTCCTTGGCGAGCGCGGCCTCGAGCGCGGCGAGCGCCGGGCCGAGGTCCGGGAGCCGCGTGAAGACCTCCGGATCGGGCGTCAGGACGTCCCGCAGCACCTGGACCGCCTCCGCGTTGCGGCCCGCGGCCTCGAGCCCGCGGCCGAGCGCGGTGCGCGACTCGGGCGGCGCGCCCGGGAGCGCGACGGCCTGCTGGAGGCGCGCGAGCCCGTCGCGAGGCCGCACGAGCAGGGTCGACTCGAGCAGGCCGAGCGTGGTCAGCCAGCGCGGATCGGCCGGGATGCGGCGCGACTCGGCGATCTCGAGCAGCTGCGCGAGCGCCTTGGCGTAGGCCGCCGCGCCCTCGCTCGTGTCGACGCGGTACAGGCGGGCGAGCGCCACCCACCCGCGCGTGTCGCCGCCGGGCGCGCTCACGATCGCGTCGCACAGCGTGCGGACCATGCCGGCCGTGTCGCCGGCGTCGCGGTAGGCGTCCGCGAGGCGCAGGGCGGCCTCGACGCGGGAGCCCGGGTCGGGCGACAGCTCGACCAGGCGCCCCAGCGCGCGCAGCGCGAGCGCGTGGTCGCCGCGCGTGACGCCGAGCTTGTGCAGCCGCTCGAGCGCGGGACGGTTCTGCGCGTCGAGCGACAGGACCGCCTGGAGCGCGTCCTGGGCGAGCGCCGGGTTCGCGAGCGCGCCCTCGTACAGGTCGGCGATCAGGAACTGCGCCGCGATCTTGGTCTCGGCGTCCGTCGCCGCGGCCACCGTGCGCTTCAGGGCGTCGCGCGCCTCGAGCCAGACGCGCTGCGCGGTGAGCAGCCGCGCGAGCAGGAGCAGCGCGGCCGCGTCGTTCGGGAGCGTCTCGATGACCCGCCGGACGGCCGCGATGCCCACGCCGGCGTCGATCGCGCCCGGGCGCCCGTGGTGCTGCAGCACCGACCGGGCGATCTCCGTGCCGAGCAGCGAGATCGCCTCGCGGCTCGCGGCCTTGCCGAGCGCCTCGCCGAGCCGGTCGGTGAGCCGCTGGGGATCGCCCGCGAGCTCCCTGGCGAGCGCGCGCGCCGCGGCCACGCAGCTCGGATCCGCGCGGAGCGCGCTCTCGTACAGATCGAGCGCGCGCGCGCGGCCCTCGGGGGACGCGTCCTCGGCGGTGAGCTCCGCCGCGCGCACGAGGTGCATCGCGCGCGCGGGCGCTCCGAGGACGAGATCGGCGAGCGCCAGCTGGGCCGCGATCACGCTCGCGCGGTCGCCGAGGCGCTGCGCGAGCCGATCGAGCCCGCGCGCCGCGATGACGCTCTCCGGCCACAGCCCGAGGGCGTTGCGGAAGCCGGCGAGCGCCGCGCGGGCGGCGGCGAGGTCCGCGTCGGCCTGCGCCTCCGCGAGGAGCGCCTCCTCGACGCTGTAGAGGGCGCGCGCGATGGGATCGGGCGTCAGCTCCCGGCTGTCGCGGATGGCGCTGGCGAAGAGGGCCTGCGCCCGCGGCGCGATCGGATCCGCGGGGCTCGCCTTGGCGGCGATGCGGAGGATCGCCATGTGGGCGGCCGCGTCGTCGGGCGCCTCCTTCACGATGCGCGCGAGCGCCTCGAGCGCGGCGCTCGGCCCGAGCTGCTCCTCGAGCGACGCGATCTCCCAGAGGGCGCCGCCGCGCGCGGTGGCGGAGGTGAACACGTCGGCCTCCGCGCGCAGGACGGTCGCGAGCGACGTCGGCGCCTCGAGGTGCCGATAGAGCTGCTCCAGCATGCGGAGCGCCGGGACGTGGTTCGGCACCACCCCGACGAGCCCCTCCAGGATCTCGACGGCCTGGCGCGGGCTGCTGTCCGCGAGGACCAGCGCAAGGGAGATCCGGAGCGCGTGATCGACGAGCGCCGGCGGCTTGCGCTCGAGCCAGCGCGCGTACAGCCCGGCGAGCTCGCTCGCGATCATGGAGGCGGACATCCCCGGCAGGCTGGGCGCGCGGGCGCCGGTCGCGGGCCGCTGGGCGACGGGCGCGCCGAGGCCGACGCCGACGCCTGCGCCGCCGGCGCGGACGTAGATGCGCTCCATCGCGTCGAGGATCGCCGGATCGTGCTGGCCCGAGGCGAGCGCCGCGTCGGCGCGGGCGAGGAGGCGGAGGGCGTCCTGATCGCGCCCGAGGGCGAGCTCCTGCACCTCGGCCGCCTGGAAGAGCAGCCGCGCGTGGTCGTCGGGCCGCTGCGCCTCGTCGGCGAGCGAGCTGAGCACCTCGACGAGCTTCTCGTAGTTGCCGGTCTCGCGGAGGAGCCGCGCGATCTCGATCCGCGGCAGCGGGTGGGCGGGCCGCTTCCGCGCCGCCTCGCGGTACGACTCCACGGCGCTGTGCGGCCGCTTGAGGCGCCGCTCGTCGAGCCCCGCGACCTCGAGCCAGAGGCTGAACGCCGCGTCTCCCGCGGGGTCGCGCTGGATGAGCTTGAGCAGCGCGCGCCGCGCCTCCTCGTACCGGCCGGCGCGCTCGTCGAGGCGGACGCGCGCGCGCAGCGCGTCGGGGTCGGCCGGATCGATCGCGAGCGCGCGATCGACCAGCGACGAGGCCCGGTCGCGATCGCCGAGCCTGAGCTCGGTGACGTCGGCGGCGCGCAGGAGGAGCCTGCGCTGCTCGCGCGGGCTGCCCGTGAGCTCGGCCTCGGCGCAGAGCGCGCGCGCGAGCCGCTGCGCGTCGCCCGCGCGCGCGGCGTTGCGCTGGAGCGCGAGGATCGCGGCGCGCCGCTCCGGGTCGATCGCGAGGATCTTCTCGATCTCCTCCACGGCGCGGGCGGGCTGGGCGAGCTCGTCCTCCCAGATGGAGACGAGCTTCTCGAGCAGCCCGATCTTGCGCGTCGGGTCCTCCGTCGCGCTCGCGGCCTGCGTGTACAGGTCGAGCCGCGCCTGCACGCCGCGCGGATCTTCCTCGACGGCCAGGGCGTCCGGCGTGAGCAGGGCGGAGAGCGCGTCGAAGACCGAGCTGTTGCCCGGCTCGATCGCCCACGCGGCGCGCAGGATGGCGAGCGCCTCGTCGCGCCGCTTCAGGTGGCGCTCGGAGATGTCCGCGGCGCGGAGCAGCGCCGCGACCCGGACGGGCGCGGGCCGGTCGGCGTTGGCGACGGCGGTCCACACCTCCACGCGCTCGGCGTGGTGGCCGAGGCGCTGGAGGGCGCGGTCGAGCCGCTCCCGCGTCGAGCTGTCCTCGGGATCGAGGTCGAGCGCGCGCGTCGCGTGGAGCGCGGCCTGCTCTGCGCCCCCGAGGGTGTCGTAGATCTCCGCGAGGCGGACGTGCTCGTGGATGATCGCCTCTTTGTCGGTGAGGAGCGCGAGCTCCTTCTGGCGCACGTTGGCGGCGAGCTCGAGCATGCCGTTCGCCTCGAGCAGGCGGATCAGCTCGCCGACCACGCGCCGCGCGGTCGGCGAGCCGGCCGGGGCCCGCGTCGACGCGCGCCGGAGGAGGGGCACCGCGTCCGCCGGGGAGCGGATCTTGTCGATGAGCAGCCGCGCCGCCGTGTAGAGCAGCCGCGCCGCGCGGTCGTCGTCGCTCTCGTGATCGGCCTCCAGGGAGAGCGCGCTGACGAGGCCGACGATGCCGTCGTGGTGCACGAGGTGGCGGCGGAGCGCCTCCCGCACGGGCCCAGGCCCTGGATCGAACGCGATCGCGCCCTCGAGGGACGCGAGGGCGAGCTCCGGCTTGTAGAGCTTGCGATCGAGCACGGCGGCGCGCTCGACGTGGACCCAGGCGGTGAGCTGGCCGTCGCCGTCCGGCCGCCCGCGCCCTGGGGCGTAGGCGGCGGAGAGCCGGTCGAGGTGCGCGGCGAGGTCCTTGGCCGCCTGCTCGGCGCCGCGGGCGCTCTCGCGCCGGAGGGCGATCTCGAGCCCGCGCAGCGACGCGGCGTGGAGCGGCACGAGCCGCAGCGCCTCGGTGAACGCCTCGCAGCTCTCGGGCGTCCGCCCGAGGGCCTGGAGCAGGCGCGCCCGCTCGGCGAGGAGGTCGGCCCGGAGCGCGTCGGTCTCGGCGACGCGGAGCTTGTCCTCGACGACCTCGAGCGCGAGGGCGAGCTCGGTGCGCGCGTCGAGCACGCGGTGGACCCGCGAGAGCGCCGGCTCGAGCGTGCGGGACAGCTGTCGCGCGCGCTCGTACGAGCGGCGCGCGGCGGCGGGGTTCTTGAGCACCCGCTCTTCATGGATGCCGAGCTCGACGAGGGCGCGCGCCGCGCCGACCGGATCGCTGCCCTTGAGCCGCTCGGCGCGCTGCTGGAGCTCGGCGGCGAGGTCCGGCGCGGCGAGCTGCGGGCTCTGCGCGGGCGCCTCGGGCGCGTTCGGCTGCGAGCGGGGCGCCGGAGGTGGCTGGGCGGGCGCGTGCGCGGCGCTCGGCGCTGGCGCTGGCGCATGCGCGGCGTTCGGCGCATGCAGGACGGTCGCCGCATGCGCGGCGCTCGGCGCGTGCAGGACGGTCGCCGCATGCGCGGCGTTTTGCGCGAGCGCCGCTGGGCTCGGCGCGGGCGTGGCGCCCGGCGCATGCGCGGCGTTCGGCGTGACGCCCGGTATCGGCGTGCGCGTGGCGTTCGGCGTGGGCGCGCCGCCCGGCAGCGGCGCGCGTGGGGCGCCCGGCGTGGGCGCGCCGCCCGGCAGCGGCGTGCGCGTGGCGCTCGGCGCGTGCGCGCCGCCTGGCAGCGGCGTGCGCGTCGCGCTTGGCGCGGGCGCCGGCGCGGCGCTCTGCGCGGGCGCGGCGCTCTGTACGGGCGCGGCGCTCTGCGCGGGCACGGCGCTCTGTACGGGCGCCGGTGCGGCGCTCTGCGCGGGCGCGGCGCTCTGTACGGGCGCGGGCGCAGCGCTCTGCGCGGGCGCGCCGCTCTGTGCGAGCGCCGGCTCGATCGACTCGACCGAGATGGGCGCCGGCTCGATCGACTCGACCGAGATGGGCAGCGGCGTCGCGGTCGGCTCGACCGAGATGGGCAGCGGCGTCGCGGTCGGCTCGACCGAGATGGGCATCGGCGTCGTGCTTGCGTCGAAGGCGGCGATCGCCTGGGCCGCGCCGCCCGGCTGGGAGCCCGGCGCCGGCTTGCCCGCGCTCGCGGCGGAGCCTGGAGCGGGCTGCGTTGCGGCGCGGTTCGGGCTCGGCGGGCGCTGGCCTGGGCCGCGCGCCGGAGGGCGGGCTGGGGGGGATCCAGGGGGCGCCGTCGTCTTGGACCTGGACGCGCCTCCCGGAGGCATCGGCGGCGGTGGCCTCGATGGCGGCGCAAGCGACGGCGGCGCCGGTGGCGGCCCGCTCGCGACGCTGCCGTCCTTGCGGCGGATCAGCGGCGGCGGCCTGCTCGGTACCGGCGGCGGTACGCTCGGGGCCGGCGTCTTGTTTGGCCCTGGCGGCGGCGCGCTCGGCGGCAGCGGCGGGCTCGAGGCCAGCTGCGGGCTCGGCAGCGGTGGCGGGATCGAGGTGAGCGGCGGGCTCGGCAGCGGCGGCGGGTTCGGCGGCGGCAGCGGGCTCGCCGTCGCCGGCAGCGGTTCTCCGTCTGTCGGTGCGCTGGCGGCCGCCGGCAGCGGCCCGTCGCCTGTCGGCGCGCTCGCGGTCGCCGGCGGCGGCTCGCCGCCTGTCGGCGCGCTCGCGGCTGCCTGCAGCGGTTCGCCGTCTGCCGGCGCGCTCGCGCTCGACGGCGCGCCGAGCCTCGACGTGCTCGTGCCGACGAGCAGCGTCTTCGCGCCGGGCTGAGGTTGCGCGCTCGCGCGCGTCATTTGAGCGTTGTCGGCGTTGGCTTCCCAGCCACCTTCGTCCGGCGATCCGGACAGGCTCGGCAAACCAGGCCGGCGCGACGCTTCGTGTTGCGGATCGTCCCCGTGGGCCACCGCCGCGGATGCTACACATCCACGCGCCTTCAATCTACAGTCGATGCGCCTGCTCGCCGGCGTCGCGCGCTTACCGATACAGGGGCGACCTACTTGTTGAGCGGTGCTGTCGACGCGCAGCGCAGCAAGGCGAGCTTCATCGCTTTTCCGGCCGGGTGCGCCACGAGCAGCGCATCCGCGGAGGCGGCGATCGGCTCGCCGCGCCCGAGGGCCGGCTCGGCTTGCAGCCCGCCGTCGAGCTCGCCTCTCGCGGTGAGCGTCGCGAGCTGCGTCGGGCCGGACGCGTTCGCGATCGCGAGCCATGCCGCTGCGCCCGCGGCCTTCGCCGGGCCTCGAGCGCCGGGAACGAGCGCCGGCACCCCGGCGCCCAGGCCCAGCGCGGCCTCGGGCGGGGCGTCCTGCTCGCGATCGCCGCCGACGAGCACGCGCGGCTCGCTGGCGCCGCCGAGCCGCACCAGCACGGCGCTGATGCGCCCCCCGATCGAGCCGCTCGGGGTGTCGTCGTCCCGGAAGGCGAGGATGAGCCCGTCGTCGTCGCCGAGCGTCAGGTCGTACGCCAGCACGTGTCCGTTCTTGGGGGTGACCGCGCGGGGCGTCGCGGTGAGCGCGCCCGTCTCGTCGAGGGGGACCACCTCGATCCACTGGTGGGTGATCGTCTCGCCTGCCGCGGCGGTGTCCTCGTCGCCGTCGTCCATCTTGGCCGCGGCCTTTCGCGCCGGCTCCTCGGCGCGCGCGATGTACGCGAGCCAGTAGCCGCCCGGCCGGCCGAGCACGCGCGGCATCTCGGCGTCGGTGCTCGGCTGGGAGACCGGGCGGGCCGACGTCACGGAGCGCAGCGTGCCCACGTCGGCGGAGGCGAGCATGATCCGCGATCGCTTGCCGTCGCGGGTCACGTCGTCCCAGACGATGACCGCGCGCTCGCCGGACGCGGCGATGTCCAGCGCGAGCGACTCGTCCCGCCCCTCGGCGAGCTCGGCCCCCCACGTCACGTGGTCCCCTTCGACCCTGGCGACCTTGATCGCGCGCCCGCCCGCGTTCGGCTCGAGCATCGCGGCGAGGATCGCGCCCCCGGCGCCTGCGACGACCGGAGGATCCATGTCTCCGCGCGATCGCGCGAGGCGGACGAGCTTCCCCTGGGCGCCGTCGGCCGAGAGCGTGGCCACCATCGCGACGGTCCCGCCCTCGGCTTCGCGCTGGGCGCCCACGGCGAACCCGCCGGAGAACGTCGTCCCGCGGCCTACCTCGACGGCGAACGGCGCGATGTCTTCAACGCCGTCCGCGCCGCCGCCCCCCGCGCCTTGCTCGGCCCCGCGCGCGGGCGGCGCGTCGCCGATGACGAACGGCGGCGGGCTCGCGGGCGTGCAGCGCGGGGGCGCCGGCTGCTGCGCCGCGGCGGCATCGTCGGCGTCGCTCGGCGCGGACGCCGCGGGGCTCGCGCTGGGCGGCGCGGGCGCGTCGCTCGCGGCGCCTCCCGGGGCGGAGCAGGCGCGCCACACGACGAGGCCACCGACGGCGAGGGCGACGGCCAGCGCGCCCTTCCAGGCGACGCCCTCGGGCTCGTCCGCTGGCGGCGGCTGTCGATCTGCGCCCGTGCTCCCCTGGCTGGTGTTCCGCTGGGCGGCGCGCTGGTCGGGATCCATGGGGCGTGGGTGTTAGCGCTGATCGCTCCGCGAGGGCAGGGGGAGCGTATTGCGGCGCCAGATCTGCGTGGCAGTTCGGCCGCCTCTGCGCGGCGCGACGCCGGTTCGCGCGCGCTGGGTCGTGCCGATATCCATCGATGCTCGATATCCACCATCGAGGGACCAACTCGGGGCGCAGGACCCTGCGAGTTCACCTCCGCCAGGAGGACGAGCGATCACCGAAACAGCCATCTTGTTCCCGGGCCCGGCGTGCGTTTGAACCAGGCCGATCGTGTCCACGACGGGCCTCCCGACACGGCCCCTCCATGGATCATCAACGACCTGAACTTTCATGGGGATCGCACGCGCGCAGGCGAGCTCATCTGCGTCGCCGGCTGGACCCACGATCGCGGCGCGCGCCGCGCTCCGGGCATCCTGGTGAGCCGAGAACTTCCCCTCCGCCGCCGGCGAGGTTAACGAGCGGCTGTCAGCTTCGTCCGTCCGGCGCCTGGCGCCGCGGCCCTCCTCTCTTTCGTCGTGATGACCAGCCGTCCTCTCCTCGCCGCCTTCCTCCTCGGGCTCGTCGCGCTCTGCTGCGCGGCCTGCGTCGGCTCCTCGCCCACGCCGCTCGCCCCCGCGCTCCGCGGCTCGATCGGCGTCCCGCACCACGGCGTCATCACCGACGCCGTCGAGCTCCCGAAGCAGGGCCCGGGCTACCGGCTGCTCCGCAGCAACGGCATCCGGTGGGGGACGGCGGGGCTGGTCGCCGCGGTCCAGCGCGCCGCGGCGGAGGTGGCGCTGGCGCGGCCGGGCGGCGCGCCGCTCGTCGTCGGCGACCTCTCTGCGCGCTACGGCGGCGCGACGCGGGGGCACCGGTCCCACCGCACCGGGCGCGACGCCGACCTCTTGCTTTACGCGCTGACCCCGGACGGCCGCCCTGTGCGGTCGCCGGGCTTCGTCGCCATCGGGCCGGACGGGCTCGGGCGGATCAGCGATGGCGCCGAGGAGCCCGCGTCGCCGCGCGCCGGCGCGCCTCAGTACGTCCGCTTCGACGTCGAGCGGGAGTGGCTGCTCGTGAAGTCGCTCATCCGCTCGCCCGAGGCGCACGTCCAGTGGCTCTTCCTGGCCCGCTGGCTCGAGGCGCTGCTCATCGAGTACGCGCGCGCGCTCGGCGAGGACCCGGAGCTCATCTGGTACGCCGAGAGCGTGCTGCTCCAGCCGGGCGACAGCACGGCCCACGACGATCACATCCACCTCCGCGTCGCTTGCACGCCCGACGAGACCCTCTCCGGCTGCCTCGGCGGCGGCCCGCGGTGGCCGTGGCTGCCGGCGGTGCCAGAGCTCATCGCGCCGTCGGACAGCGATCTCGCCGCGGCGTTGCTCGACGACCTCCTGCCTGGAAGCGCCGCCGCGGGCTCTCGCGTGGCGGCTCCCGACAGCGCGCTGTGAGCCACCTCCTTGCGCACGGCGACGCGGCCGACGTCTGCGCGGCGCTCCCCGCGGAGGTGCGGTTCGATCTCGTCTACCTCGATCCTCCCTTCGGCGTCGGGACGACGATGACCGCGCGGGCGGCGCGCGGCCAGGCGCGCGGCCGGCGCAGGCCGGAGAGCGGGCCCGACGCGTACGACGATCGCGCGAGCGCCGACGCGCTCGTCGCGATGCTCGCGCCGCGCCTCGAGGCCATCCGCGATCGCATGACCGAGGGCGCGACGCTGTACCTGCACCTCGATCACCGCGCGGTCCACGACGCGAAGGTCGCGTGTGATCGCCTGTTCGGCCGCGGCGCCTTCCTCGGCGAGATCATCTGGGCGCCCGGCAACGGCGGCCGGGGCGCGCGCGGCTTCTCCGTCACGCACCAGACGATCCTCCTTTACGCGCGCGCCGCGAGCGAGCGCGGCCAGGTGGTCTACAACGCCGCGGATCCGACGCTCCGCGAGCCGTACGCCGAGACCAGCCTCGCGATGCATTTCAAGCACCGCGACGAGGACGGCCGCCTGTACCGCGAGCGGATCCTCGGCGGCAAGGCGTACAGGTACTACGCCGACGAGGGCCGCCGGCTCGGGAGCGTGTGGAGCGACATTCCCGGGATGGTCGCCAACACCCCGCTGCGCCGCGAGGCCACCGGCTACCCCACGCAGAAGCCGGAGCGGCTGCTGGAGCGCATCGTCCGCGCGTCCTCCGCGCCCGGCGCGACCGTCGCCGATCTCATGTGCGGGAGCGGCACCACCCTCGTCGCGGCCGCGCGCCTCGGCCGCCGCTTCGTCGGCGGCGACCGGAGCCCGCTCGCCTTCGCGACGGCGCGGGAGCGGCTCGACCGCGAGGGGATCGTGTACACGGCGCTGGAGGTCCCGCCGGCGCCGGGCGACGGGGTTGCACCGTAACGGGCGAGCGTCGTGAGGGGACCGCCGAGCGCAGCTCAGCGGGTAGAAGGGGCCATCACGAGCTCGGCGCGTTGCGTGCTTTCAGCATGCGTTCTGTGGTCTCGATGGCATGAGGCTCCGCAGCCTCCGTCTGGCTGGCCGAGCGTGGAAGATTCCTCCCGATGTCGCGGGTCAACGGATGATCGGGCCCCAGCTGACTGCGCAGCGTCTCGTGCGCTCGACGGCGCAAAGCGATACCGCGTTCCGTTTCGCCCAGGGCCAGGAGCACAGCTCCCAGGTTCCCCTCCATGACGGCCACCTCGGGGTGCCGGGCGGTCCCGTGAACGCGCTCGAGCATCGGGAGCGCGCGCTCGAGCGCCTCGCGTGCCCCCCCGAGGTTGCCCTGGGACAGGAGCACCATGGACAGCGACTCGAGCGAGGCGCTGATATCCTCGGGAGCGTTCGCCCCCTCGATCTTCGTCCTGATGCTCAGCTCTTGCTCCAGGAGCTGCCGCGCGTACGGCAGCTCGCCTTGCGCGAAGAGGACCCGGGCGAGGTGGTGGAGCGAATCGGCGACACCAGGATGCTCTCCCGTCCCGTAAACCCGCAGCTGGATCTGTAGCGCCCGCTCGAGGAGCTCGCGCGCCCCTCTCGAATCCGACTGGGCGAAGAGGGCGCGGGCGAGCTCGCGCAGCGAGGCGGCGACGCGCGGGTGCCAGTCTCCGTGCACCTTCGTCTCGATACGGAGCGCCTGCTCCAGGAGCTCGCGCGCGCGCGGCACCTCACCCTGCGCGAAGAGGACGCGAGCGAGGTCGCGCAGCGAGGCGGCGACGCGCGGGTGTTCCTCGGTCCCGTGCGTCCTCGTCAGGAGCGACGATGCCTCCTCCAGCTTGGTGCGCGCGCCGGTCAGATTGCCGGCGGCGATTTGAAGTTGAGCCAGCTCGCGAAGCACGTTCGCGCCCTCGAGGGAGGGCTCGACATCGTGATCGTCCACGAGCGTCAGCGCCTCTTCCAACTGCTTACGGGCTCCCGAGAGGTCGATCGACTGGATCACACCGACCAGCTCATCGACCAGCTCGGCGTGCTCCTTCAGCTCGCTCTCGGCGAAAACTTCGCGCAGGATTTCCCGGACCCTGCCCAGCTGCCCTCCGTCGGCCAGCGCCACACCCAGCGTGCGAGCGGCATCCATGTTGCCGCGCTCCTCTGCCAGCGCGCGCTGCGCCCAGTGGACGGCCACGATCGGATCCCCGTCCGCGATGGCGCCGCGCGCAGCACCGATCCAGCGGCGCTCGGCGATGAGCTGCTCGCAGGAGAAACGGAGATCCCGACGAGGCGCGATGTTGGTGCGCAGCAGGGACGTCCCCACTCCTCGCGCCGGCGAGATGCCATGTGCGCTGCAGAGCGGCCATAGCCGCTGCACCGGATCACCCGCTGCGCGCGCAACATCGTCGAGCCGCGCCTGCGGGAGGCCTGCCTCGAGCAGCCTGACCGCCGTCGTGACCGCATCGCACTCGAAATCGAGGAGCGCCGCGAGCCGTCCAGCGCCCTCGGCTCCCGCGGCCTCGAGCTCCCTGATCGCCTGCGCGAGCGGCATTGGACGCGAGTCCACCTCTAGCAGGCCCATGCTGCCGGTACCGGACATCGCGGCTCGACCGCGCGCCACGACCCGCTCGGTCACGAGCGGCTCTCTCCGCCCAGCTTCCACGAGCGCCCAACGCAGGCGGCGCAGCTCGAAGAAGCTGTCGACCTCGCAGGCTTCGATCCAGCCGCCGTCTGCCGCCCGGATCGCCTCCACCAGCGCCGGATACGGCGCCGTCGCGGACACGCGCACCCGCGTGCTCGCTGGCAGCGCCGCCGCGAACGCCTCATCGAGATCTCCTTCTTGCCAGAACATCCCCCAGCCCCGCTCGTCTGCCGCCCGGATCCCCCAGACCACCGGCGGCCACGGCCCTCTCGGGCACTCCAGCCGATGGGAGATCCAGTGGAAGAAATCCGGCGCCTTCCTCGCCAGGGCCGCCGAGGTCGCTGCGTCGCTGAACAGGATCACCCGGAGCGCCCGCTCCGCCAGGATCGGCCGCTCCACGTTCAGCCACCCCGCCTGCGCGGCGTCCGGCACGAGCACGACCACGGCACCCTTCGGCGCACGGGCAAGCTGCGTCGCGTCGGTGTGCACGAAAAGGTCCGGCTCGCCCATGGCGAGCGCCCGCACGAGGGACCCGAGCCGCTCGGGTCGCGCCTGGTCGATGAGGACGAGGACGCCTGCCTCGCCGAGCCGCAGGATCAGGCGGAGCCGCTCGTGGAGCGCGCGATCGGCCGGAGCAGGTGCATCGTCAGGAGCGGATGGGGGTAATACCATTCGGACTCGTTCGGATAGGGCAGGAGGTGGCCGTACGTGAGGAGCTCGCGCGCCCTCCCGTCGGAGGGGATGCGGTGCCGCGGGTTCGCCATCACCGCCTCGAGCACCTCGATATGACCTTCATCGAGGCCGGTCTCGAGCAGCCGGCGCATGCTGTCGAGCACCGCGTCGACGAGCGCCGGCGTCGCGTGCGGCGCGTCCTCGAGCCAGGCCTGCTCGGCGAGCGCTCGGATCAACTTCACGAAATCGCGCGCCCTGCCGCCGGAGTAGTAAGCGAGCCGCTCTAGCTCCGCCCGCGCGACGAGATCCGGCGCGCCCAGATCGGCGGTGCGCCGCGCGTAGAGCTCGCAGAAGAAATCGAGCCCGGGCCCGCGCTGCGTCGGATCGCGGTGATCCATGACCGGCTCGTTGACGAGCGGCAGGATCAGGTTGAAGCGCGGGATCGCGCTCGCCACGGGGCTCGATCGCAGCGCGAACGGGCCGCTCACGACCACGCGGCACTCGAGCTGCGCGATCATCTCCGACTCGATGAACAGCGCCTCCGCCCGATCGAGCTCGACGATCCGGTCCAGCCCATCGATGAGCAGCAGGATCCGCGTCGCCTTCGATTGCACGTGTCCGATGAGGACGTTGACGGCCTGAAGCAGCGTCTGCATCTCAGCGTCCTGATCGCGCCGCCGCCGTGCAGCCTGGCCGATGGGCAGGTTCCACTTGAGCGCGCCGGACGCCGCTTCGAGCACCTTGAGCCCGACCGTGCCCGCCGCCGCGGCGGGCGCGCCAAGCAGCGGCAGGCCTGCGGAGGCCAGCACCACCATCGCCTTCGCCAGCGCGCCCGCGTCCACGGCGGCCTGTGCACCGGGCGTCTCGGTGGCGCGCGCAACCTTCTCCCACGCGGCCGAGAGATCGGCGACATGGGGCGGGGGGATGGGGTAGGGGAGGAGCTCGCTGGCCGCGCGGACGAGGGCGAGGCCTGCGAGGAACACCACCTCCCAGGCGCCCACGTTGCGCAGGGCCTGCTCGTCGCCGACGACCTCGGCGAAATGGCGGTGCAGGTCGAGCACGATGACGAAGTCCTGGCCGCTGCGCGCCTCTGCGATGCGGAGGAGCTCGGTCGACTTCCCGGTGCCCGTCGTGCCCGTGACGAGCGCCCGCGTGTCCCCGAACGGCATGGCCACACGCTGGACGATTCGGCTGGCAGGGCTCCGCACCCGCTCGGCTCGCCACGCCCGGTTGTCCGCCGGACGGAAAGGGTCGAATCGCTTGTAGATGATCTCCCAGACGGCCCGGCGCGACACGGCACGACCTTAGCAGACCCAGCACCGGAGCACCTGTTCGGCCCCCGTGCGCCGGACGCGGACCCAGGCAGCGCGGCTCGCGCGCGAGAGGAACACGGCGTGGCGCGGCGCCTCCATGGGGGCGCTTGCGCGCAGCCACGCCCAGCGACTCCGCTCGGATCGCGTGCTGTCGAGCCGTCCATCCCTTGAAAGGCGGTGCTGGGAGGCGCGGACGCCGGTTTCAAACCTTGAGAAAGCCTCCTCGGTCACCGAGTGGCCCATTTCAACGCTTGAGAAGGCCTCCCAGGCCGCCGAGTGGCACACTTCAACGCTTGAGATGGCCTTTTAAGTCGCCGAGTGGCACACTTCAGCGCTTGAGATGGCTCACTCGTCGCCCGAGTGGCCCATTTCAACGCTTGCATCAAGCGTTGCAACCGGCTCGCCCCGCATTGCGAGGAGGGAGCGTCGGCCCGAGGATGCTGCTCGTTGCGCAGCGCAGCGAGGGCCGTTGGCCGAGCTCGCGAGGGTAGAGGGGGAGGCCCGAGGAGAGGGGCTCGGACGCCCCGCTTTTCCTCTCGCCCTCGCTCAGACCAGATCGTCCGTCGGCCCCGCGCCCTCGCGGACGATCTGCACCTCGCCCTGGCTCAGGTCGATCACGGTCGTCGGCACCGACCCGCCGGTCCCCGCGTCGAGGACGAGGGCGAGCCCCGGGAACCGGTCGTCGATCTCCCCCGGATCGATGATCGGATCCTCCCCTGGCGGCGCCGCTGTCGTGCTGATGAGCGGCCGCCCGAGCGCGCGGACCAGCGCGAGCGCGACCGGGTGGTTCGGCACGCGGATGCCGACCGTCTTCTGCTTGAGGTGCACGTACTTCGGCACCTCGCGCGTCGCTGGGAGGATGAAGGTGTACGGCCCGGGCAGGTAGCGCTTGAGGATGCGGTACGTCTGGTTCTCGACGATCGCGTAGCGCGCGATGTCGCTCAGATCCGGGCAGATGAACGCCAGGTTCTTGTTCTGGCGCATCCCCTTGATCTGATACACCCGCTCGATAGCCGCCTTGTTCATCAGGTCGCACCCGAACCCGTACACGGTATCGGTCGGGTAGCCGATGACCTCCCCCTTCTGAATGAGATCGATCGCTCGCGCGATCTTGCGGGGTTCCGGGTGATCGGGGTTGATGGGCTGGAGCACGGGAACGCAACCATGGGGCAGCCCGGTCGGCTTCGCCAGTGCTGGCTGCGCGGATGTTCGGCCAGCGTCGGGGCAGCCGGGTGCGGGCGCTGCAGGTGAAGCGAGTGAAAGCGAGGCGGGGCGAAGCCCCGAGACGCGAGCCGGCCGCACGCGCGGCCGGCCCGAGGCGGCGATCGAAGATCCCGGCGCGCGGCGCGGCTCGCTACTCCTTGAGCGCCTCGCTGCCGCCGATGATCTCCATGAGCTCCTTGGTGATCGCCGCCTGACGCGCCTTGTTGTACTCGAGCGTCAGGTTGTCGATCACTTCCTTGGCGTTCTTGTTCGCGGCGTCCATCGCCGTGAGCTTCGCGCCGAGCTCGCTCGCCATCGACTCGTAGAGCGCGCGCAGGATCGAGATGTCCACGTACATCGGCACGAGCCGCTCCAGGAGCGCGCCCTTGTCCGGCTCGTAGAGGAACTCCGCCGCCGCGGAGGGCGCGCCGTGGCCGCCCTCTTCCCCCTGCTCCTGCTCGCTCGCCGGACCGCCGGCGGGCGGCAGGAGCCGCTCGACGACGACCGTCTGCGTGATGGCGCTCTTGAACTCGTTGTAGACGAGGTAGATCGCGTCGATCTCGCCCTTGTTGAACGGGGCGAGGAGCTTCGCGCCGACGGCCTGGGCCGTCTCGAGGTTGAGCTTGTCCCAGACCCCGGCCAGGTACTCGAGGATCGGCGCGCCGCGGCGGTTGAAGTAGTCCCGACCCTTGCGGCCGATGATCGCGAGCTGGACCTCCTGGCCCGCCTCCGTCCGGCTCTTCCACTCGCGCTCGGCGCGCTTGTTGATGTTGGTGTTGAAGGCGCCACAAAGCCCGCGGTCGCTCGTGAGCACCACGAGCAGCACGCGCCGCTCCGGGCGGGTCACGAGCAGCGGGTGCAGCGCCCCCTCGCCGCCGGCGGGCGCGCCCGCCTCGCCCTCCGCCCCGATCCCCTCCGCCGCGAGCGCCTCGGCCGCGGGAGCCGCGTCGCGCGTGATCGCCGAGAGCACCTCCTGCACCTTCACGGCGTAGGGCCGCAGCTCGGTGATGCGCAGCTGCGCCTTGTTGAGCTTGGCGCCCGCGACCATCTTCATGGCGCGGGTGATCTTCTGCGTCGACTTGACGCTGGAGATCCGCTTGCGAATGGACTTGAGGCTGGGCACGGCTGCCTACTTTTCCTTTGCCTTCGAGGCGCTCTTCCCGCTCTTCGACTTGGCCTTCGGCGCCGGCGCCTCCTCCTCGTCGTCGCCCGCGCCGTCCTCGTCGGCCGCGGTCGACGCGCCGCCCGCTTCCACCGCGAACCGCTTCTTGAAGGTGTCGATCGCCTTGGTCATCCGGGACTTGAGGTCGTCGTCGAGGACCTTCTTCTCGCGGATGTCCGTGAAGATCTGCGGGTGCTTCGCCTCGACGAACTTGTAGAGCTCTTCCTCGAAGCGCGAGAGCGAGCTCACCGGCAGGCTGTCGAGCAGGCCCTGCGTGCCGGCGTAGATGATGAGGATCTGCTTCTCGACCGCCAGCGGCACGTACTGGCCCTGCTTCAGGATCTCGGTGAGGCGCGCGCCGCGCTCGAGCTGCGCGCGGGTCTTCGCGTCCAGGTCCGAGGCGAACTGGGAGAACGCCGCCATGGCGCGGTACTGCGCGAGGTCGAGGCGGAGCGTGCCGGCGATCGACTTCATCGCCTTGATCTGCGCGTTGCCGCCGACCCGGCTGACCGAGATGCCGACGTTGATGGCCGGGCGGACGCCGGAGTAGAAGAGGTCGGCCTCGAGGAAGATCTGCCCGTCCGTGATGCTGATGACGTTCGTCGGGATGTACGCCGACACGTCGCCCGCCTGCGTCTCGATGACCGGCAGCGCCGTGAGCGAGCCGCCCGACTTCGGATCGCGGACGATCTCGTAGTCGCTCGCCTTCGCCTTGTCCGAGAGCTGCTGCTCGAGCTTCTTGATCTCGTCCTTCTTCTCGTCCTTGCGCGCCTGCTCGAGCTTCTCGAAGAGGGCCCCGTCGATCGTCTTCCAGAGCGAGTCCTTCGCCGAGTGCATCCCGTGCGCCCCGACGTGCGCCTTGCCGTCGACGCCGCGGTACGAGGCGTCGCCGCCCTCGATCTTCGTCCCCTTCGACACGACGTAGAAGACGTCGGCCATCTTCGCGGCGCGCTCGAGGAGCCGGGAGTGGAGGTAGAAGACGTCGCCCGGGTACGCCTCGCGGCCCGGCGGGCGGCGGAGCAGGAGCGAGAGCTGGCGGTACGCGACCGCCTGCTTCGACAGATCGTCGTAGATGCACAGCGCGTGGCGCCCGCTGTCACGGAAGTACTCGCCGATCGTCACGCCGGTGTACGGCGCGATGAACTGGAGCGGCGCGGTCTCGCTCGCCGTCGCGGCGACGATGATCGTGTACTCCAGCGCGCCGTGCGCATCGAGCTTGTCCACGACCTGGCGCACCGTCGACAGCTTCTGGCCGATCGCGACGTAGACGCAGATGACGCCCTTGCCCTTCTGGTTGATGATCGCGTCGACGGCGACGGCGGTCTTGCCCGTCTGCCGGTCGCCGATGATGAGCTCGCGCTGGCCGCGGCCGACCGGGATCATCGCGTCGATCGCCTTGATGCCGGTCTGCATCGGCTCGGTGACCGGCTGGCGCTGGATGATGCCGGGCGCCTTCACCTCGACGCGGCGGCGCTCCTTCGTCTCGAGCGGCCCCTTGCCGTCGATCGGCATGCCGAGCGCGTTCACGACGCGCCCGAGGGTCGCCTCGCCGACGGGCACCTCCATGATGCGCCCGGTCCGCTTGACGGCGTCGCCCTCCTTGATGGAGCTCGTGTCGCCGAAGATGGCGGCGCCCACGTTGTCCTGCTCGAGGTTCAGCACGAGCCCCATCAGGCTGCCGCCCTCCGAGCCGGTGAACTCGACGAGCTCGCCGGCCATCGCGCGGCTCAGGCCGTGCACGCGGGCGATGCCGTCGCCCACCGTGAGCACGGTGCCCGTCTCGGTGACCTGAGCGGCCTTGTCGATATTCTGGATTTGCTTCTTGATGATCTGGGAGATCTCTTCGGCGCGGAGCTGCATGCGGAGTCCTCTGTCGGGAGACGCTTGGGCTGCGGAGTCAACGTCGTCAAGGTCGAGGGGGCGCCGAGCGCCGGGCCACGACCCATCATGAAACAGGGGGGCTTTCTCGCGTCCCCTCAGGTCCTGAGCAGGTTGTCACGGAAGCTCGACAGCCGGGTCCGGAGGCTGCCGTCGATCACCTGATCGTCGATCTGGGTCACCACGCCCGCGATGAGCGAGGGGTCCTGCCTGTGGGTGACCGAGATCTTCCTGCCGGTCGCCTTCTCGAGCTCGGCCCGGAGCCGGTCGAGGTAGCCGTCGCTCAGCGGGCCCGCGCTCGTCACCACGGCCCGGGCGACGTTCTGGTCCTGATCGACGAGGAGCGCGAGCTGCCGCGCGATCTCGGGCAGCGCCGCGAGCCGCCGGCGCCGCGCCAGCAGGAGGAGGGTGTTCTTCGTGACCTCCGAGAAGGCGGCGCGGCCGCCGAGCTCGCGGAGCAGCTCCTCGCGCGAGGCCTCCGGGATGAGCGGGTTGTCGAGGACGAGGCGGAGCTCCTCGCTCGCCGAGTACATCGCGCTGGCGTCCCCGATCTCCCTGGCGAGGGCCGCGAGGGTCCCGGTCTCCTTGCCGATCTCGAAGATCGCGCGCCCGTAGCGTCGGGCGACGGACTCGTAGCTCATGTCGCTGCTCCGGTGGTCTGGGCTCCGCGGCGCGCGCCGGCGGAGACGGCCGCGGGGATGGCCTTCAGGTACTCTTCGTTGACCCGGTCGAGGTCCTGCTGGCCGATGCGCTGCCGGAGCAGCTCCTCGGCCGCGGCGACGGCGTTCTGCACCGCCTCCTGGAGGAGCATGGCGCGCGCGGCCTTGAGCTCCTGCTCGGCGCGGAACTCGGCGTCGCGCCGCATCCGGACGCGCCGCTGCTCCGCCTCGGCGAGCACGTGGGCCTTCTCGACCTCCGCCTGCGCCGCGTGCTCGGCCTTGAGCTCGGCGAGCGTCTCCTCGAGCCGCGTGAGCTTGTCCTCGTACTCATCGAGCCGCTGCTCGGCCTCCTGCTTGAGGCGCGACGCGTTGTCGAGCTCCTGCGTGATCGTCTGCTTGCGCTTCTTGAGCGCCTCCGCGATGGGCTTCCTCCCGAAGCGGACGACGATGAGCGCGAGCAGCCCGAAGTTCAGGACCGACGCGAGGAACGGCGGCGGCTCGTTCTTCGGATCGCAGGGGTTCTGGTCGTTGTGGTAGCGCCAGAGCAGCGCGTTGATCCCGCCCTTCGCGGCCGCCTCGTTGTTCACGCCGATGAGGCCGTGCCACCAGTTGACGTGCGGCGGCGGATCCGTCGGGCCGTGCCCGGGGCAGTGCCCGTCCCCGTGGGAGGCGTGCTCGGGCTGCGCGGGCGGCGGCGCGGGGCGCGCGCGGCCGGGCTGCATGCCCGGCGGCCGGAGCCCGTGCCCCGGCGGGAGCTGGCGGCCGCCCGGCCCGAGCGGCCGGCCGGGCTGCGCGTCGCGCGGGCGCTGCGGCATCTGCGGCGAGCCCGGCTGCGCCTGGGCAGGCGCCGGGATGGGCGGGTGCCCGGGGGGCAGCGCCGGGTCGGAGCCCGGCTGCTGCGCGAGCGCCGTACCGGCGGCGAGCGCCGCGGCCAGGCCGAGCGCGAGCGAGGAGCGGCGGAGCGGCTTCTTCACTGGCGCACCTCGCGGCCGAGCATGCTGGCGGCGATCTCCGCGGCGAGCGCGGGCTGGGCGGCGGAGAGCTCGCCGCGCATGCGGGCGACCTCGGCCGCGATCTTCGCCTTGCTGTCCTCGAGGATGCGCGCCGTCTCGGCCCGGGCCTCGGCCATGATCTGCGCCTCGATCTTCGCCGTCTCGGCGCGGAGGCGCTCTCGCTCGATCCCGGCCTCGCGCCGGACCTTCTCGATCTCGGCCTCGTAGCGGGTGAGCAGCTCGCCGGCGCGCTCGTCCATCTCGCGCGCTTCCCGCTTGGCGCCGTCGGTGCGCCGCTCGCGCTCCTCGAAGACGCGGAGCAGCGGATCGAACAGGAGCGGCTTGAGCACGACGACGAACGTCGAGAACAGGACGACCTGCGCCAGGAACGTCAGATCGAAGTCGACGGCGATGGGGCTGGCGCCGGACGCGAGGAGTGGGTGCATTGCGTTCGGGTTCACGGGTGCTTGTTCGGCGACGAGGGCGGCGCAGCGCGAGCCGCTCGCTGCCCCACGCCCCTCAGGGGGGCGATTTCGCGAGCCGGCACTAGCACGTGTCAGTCAAAGCTGGAAGGGTTCTCGCAGAGCGGACGAGCCCCTCCTTAACATCACGTCTCCTCACGACGGGCCCGCGCTACAGGCCCGCGAGCGAGCGCATCATCTCGTCGAGGCCCGCCTCGAGATCGCCCTCGCCGGCGCGCGGCGCCGGCGCGCGTGCGCCGTCCTCGTCACGGATGGCCTCGGCCGCGCGCGGATTGCGGAACCAGTCCTCGTCGAAGCGCTCGATCAGGCCGCGCCGATCGCGCGCGGCGAGGAGCGCCCCGGCGAGCCGGACCGCCGCGCCGGGATCGAGCGCAGGGACGACCCCGGCGAGCGCGCCCGGGATCGGCGCGCCGAGCGCGCGCGCGGTGGTCTCCTCGAAGCGGTCGCTCCGATCGCGCGAGGCCCGGAGCAGCACGTGCCCGCCTCCGTCCTGGCCGGCGCCGAACACGAGCGCCACGGTCGCGGCCTCGAGGCGCAGCGACAGGAGGAGGCTGCGCGCGGTGGCGCGCGCCTGATCGAGCGCGCGGCCACGGCCGAGCCCGAGCGCGCGGGCGCAGAAGACGGGATCGGCGACGAGGCCGCCGAAGAGCGCGGCGCGGCGCGCCTGCCGGAGATCGAACGGCGCGCGGGAGAGCGCGAACGGCCCGCGCGCTCCACCACCACGCGCGAGCGCCGCGCCGAAGCGGGCGAGCGCGCGCGCGAACGACGCCGCGCCGAGCGGCCGCGGCAGCGGTCCGAGATCGATCGCGACGCCCTCGGTCAGCTTCGTCGCGCGGAACAGCTCCTCGATCCACCGCGGGCCGAGCCGCGCTGGCCACCCCGACGCCGCGTCGCGGCCGACGGCGCGCCCGAGCGCGGCGTGCCAGGTCGGCTCGAGCGCGATCACCGACTCGGTCCGGCGCAGCACCGCCTCCGCGGCGCCGATCGCCGCGCCGGGAGGGTCGCAGGGGATCTCGATCGCGCGGAGGCCCTCCTCCGCGAGCCGCCGCGCCGCCTCGTGCCTCCGCTCGACGAGGACGCGGGCGGCGTCGGCGACCGCGCCGGAGCCCCGGGCGAGCGCCTCGGCGAAGATCTGCCGTCCGGCGCTCGTCGGGTCGGCGAGCAGCCTGAGCCGCGCCTCGTGGGGCGACATCCGCGCCGGCTCGGGCAGGTCGATCGTGACGAGCGGCGCGTGCCAGGCCGCGGCGAGCCGGACGCGGTCGGCCCAGAGGACGCGCTCCAGCGTGAGCGCGTAGACCCAGTCGGCGAGGGGGGCCGCGAGGCCGGTCGGGTCCGGCGCGGCGGGCGACGTCGGGCTCGCGAGCCCGAGCTCCGCGCCGAGGCCCGGGGTCTTGCCGGTGAGCTCGAGGTAGGTCGACCGCGAGCTGACGCGCCGGAAGGGATCGAGCGGGTTCTCGAGCCTGGCCCTCGCCTCGGCCGCGCTCGGGCCGTCCTCGTCTGAGGCGGGGGGGGCCGGACCGCGCCGGGCGAGGTCGCCGTGCGCCGCGCGCCACGCGCGCTCCGCGCGGGCGACGTCCCGGTCGAGGCGGATCAGATCGATCTCCATGCTCATGACGCCATGTACCCGTGCATCACCCGTGCACCGCGGGGGCCGTCCCGAGCCGCCCGGCGATCTCGCCCTCGGCGCGCGCGAGCTCGGCCAGCCGGCCTCGGGTGGCGTCCTCGTCGCCGGCGACCTCGACGGCGAGGTCGACGAGGGTCCGGTAGTGCCGGGCCTCCGACGCGAACAGCTCCTCGTAGAGCGGCGCGAGCTCGTGCTCGCGCGCCGCGAGCCCGTCGGCGAGCAGCCTGAAGCGCTCGCAGGAGCGGGCCTCGATGATCGCGCCGACGAGCAGCCGATCGATGAGCGCGGCCTTCGCGTTGCGCGCGCAGGTGCTCGATGCCGCCTTGCGCAGCTCGCTCGCGTAGACGTCGGTCTCTGGCTTGCCGAGCGCGAGGCCGCGCTGCTCGATCACGTCGAGCAGCGCGCGGAAGTGCCGGAGCTCCTCCTCGGCGAGGTCGACGAGCGCCCGCGCGAGGCGCGGGAGCGACGGCCAGCGCGCGGCGAGGGACAGGGCGTTCGACGCCGCCTTCATCTCGCAGTGCGCGTGATCGGTCAGCAGCGCCGGCAGATCGGCGAGCGCCACGTCAGCCCAGCGCGGGTCGGTCGGTAGGGTCAGGCACAGCACGCAGGGCCGACCTAGAGCAGCCGCGCCGCGGCGAGAAGGGGGAGCCAGTCTTCGAGGCCGGCGCGGCCGCGGAGATCGCTCTGGACGCGTCGCAGAGCGACGGTCACCCGCACAGGAGACGGGCCCAGATCGGCGTTTTCGGCGCGCAAGCGCACTCCGGTGCGCTGAGCACCGAAAACGTCGAGGTGGGCCCGTATCCGACGCGGGTGGCCGTCGCTCTAGAAGCTGTCCGAAGAGCCGCGGGTCAGCCCGCTCGACTCGAGGTGGTACGCGAGCCCGACCACGAACGTGGTGGGTCCTCCGCCGGCGAGGGCCCGCCGCACGGTGCCCTCGACCGCGAACTGGGTCCCCACATAGGCGAGCCCGAACGACAGCGCGTGCTGGTCGGCGCCCTGATCGAAGCGGTAGCCGGCGCGGAGCGGGAAGTGATCGGCGACGAGGTACTCGCCGCCGGCCATGAGGCGGAAGGTGGTGTCGCGGTAAGAGTTGAGGTCGGCGAGCCCGTCGACCTCGATCGAGAAGTCGGCCGTGCCGAGCCCGATGCCGCCGCCGACCGTCGTGGGGAGCAGCCCGTTGTCCGGATAGGTGAGGTTCTGTCCGACGGCCGCGATGTACAGGCTGTCGGTCGCCTTGACGGTGAGCGCGGCGTCGAACGTGAACTCGTCCACGAAGGAGTGCCGGCCGACGAGCTTCCCGTTATCCCACGCGCGCAGCCCGCCCGAGACGGAGCTGTCGCCGAGGCCGCCCTCGAGCAGGGTCCCGTCCTGCGTGATCTTGGCGTAACGGCCGGTGAGCCCGACGAAGACGCGCTCGGTGAGGGGGTAGGCGAGGCCTGCCCGCACGTCGAGGTAGGAGCGCTTGATGCCGCCGTCGTCCATGTCGACGAAGCCACCCACGAAGGAGAGCGCCCCGGCGAGCTTGCCGGTGACCGAGTCGACGACGACGCCGCCGTAAGCGTGCCGGCCGGCCTCGGGGCTCCCCTGGAAGAGCGCCTGGAGGTGGTAGACGCGGGTCTCCACCATGGCGGACGGGTTGAGGAAGACGGCCGACGTCCCGTTCCCGAGGGCGCGCAGCGCGCCCCCGAAGGCCGCTGCGCGGGGCGTCTCATTCTCTCCGTAGGCGTAGGCGAGCTGGGGCGGCAGCTCGTCAGCCGCCGCCGCCGGCCCCGCGGCCGACGCCATCAGGAGCGCGCCTGCCGCCGAGAGGGCCCCGGCCCGCCAGGCGGCCGCCGCCCGGCGCGACGCCCCCTCCGGCCGCTGCGCCAGGAGTGCCCCCCTTGTCAACCGGATCCCTGACGACATCGCCTCGCCATACCGCACACCTGGACCCCGGGGGCAAATTCTCGGCTCCTGAAAACCGGCGAACCTCGGTCGCTCTGTGCTGGACGAACTCCGTCTTCCTCAAAAAGCTGGAAAACCCGCCACGTCGAGGCTCTTGACGACGAGATGAGCGGGTTTTGCTCTGCAATCGTGAGCGCGTCGTAAAAATCACCGCCCCGCGTCGGGAGTTTTGGCGCCTCGTGTCCGGCAGCCAGAGCTCGGTCGACGCGAAGCCGGCTTCGCAGTGTGTCAGGGACTGAATTTATAACAATGGTATCGGATACTTGAGCCAAGTTTCGCAGTTGGGGATAGACGCCCGGACTCACCCGGTGCTACCTCCGATTCGTCCTCGGGGCGGTTCCGTGCCGCACCGGGTCCTCCAAAGGGTGGCCTCGAAAGGGGCGCTGCGGGTTACCGAGCTCTGTGAGGCGGTATGGGGGACGGCTGTGCCGATCTGTCTTTCAATGCGATGGACCTCGACGCGACGGCTGTACCCCCACCTCGATCGGCGTGCTCGGCTGCAGCCGGGCCGGGCCCAGGTACAGGAGGGCTGTACTGTTCACCCGCAGTTGGCGGGCGCATGTGGACGATTCCCCGAGGACGAAGCGGCCGTGGGCGGACTGTTGAAAAGTCGACACGCCCTTCGATTACATTCAGAATAACATAGAGATCTCCAGGAGTTAGAGGCGAGTCCTCGCTGTGAGACCTGTGGATAAGTTGGGGGCGACGGTTCTTTCGGTCGCCCCCGAAACCTATTTTCGTGGAGCGGACTTCAGAGCAGCG